>CP065007.1:0-2920000 GCA_016699715.1 Candidatus Competibacteraceae bacterium
ATTCCAAGGCAGGCCGAGCACCGCGGCGGTTGCCGGAGCAACTTCCGTTCGCACCACCAAGCGGCGGTCGCGAGCATCCGGATCGTCGCGCCAAGCCGCCACCGGCCCGCAAATCCGGCGCGCCGGTGCGGCCTGGTAGAGGGCGCGGCCGGAACCTCAAGAAGACATCGGCGTGGCGAAGACAGCTGGCGAACGGTATCCGATTGGCCAGCAGAGGTGGTCTTGTAGGTACCAACGCAGAATTCGTGGGTCAGGTGGCCGGGGTAGCGGACCGATGTTCGTGCTTTACGATGGTCCAGGGTTCGCAAGGGATGATGGTTGAGCCTTGCGGCGAGCCGCCAGCCATCCCGGAGCCATCGGTTGCTCTGACTAAAAGTGAGTTCCAGTTCCACCACGGCGATGAGCAGGTGCGATCGGTGGCGGTTTCGCCGAAGCGGCTCGCCCCAGCGCCGTCAGCAGGCCTGGCATCACGACGCCCAGCCCTTCGGTGGATAATTGAACTGGGGCGGTTCGCGGTGGCGAGGTAAACCAGTGGTTGAGGATGCTGAGGTCAACGCCGGGCGGCAATTGGGGAATGACCCGATAGCTACTCGCGCGCGCCGTTCCGTTTCCTGCGCGATCTCGATCTCCCCACGGCGCAACCGGGCCGGGAAACGCCGGTGTTCCCGGGCTGAGCACCACGATGACTTGGCGAGCCTGCTCGATGGCCCAGCGGATCGGGCGCCAGCCGCTACCGCCGCCGCGCAGGCCGTGGAGTATCGCGCCAGATGTTCAGGCGAGTTAGGTTTCAGGGCCAGGGCCAGGTCCTGGGCGAAAACATCGGCATGGGCATGGCAGATAAAGATGGAGGCGGTGGCCATCGTGCGACTCCGGAAAGGTGTCGGATCCACTGAGGATGTTAGCGCAAAAATACCCCATGGAACTCTTGAAGAAAAGCGTGGGTTTTTAACCCCATCTTAACGGTAACAGTAAGGGGCGTTTGATAAAACGCCGAAACCTAACATAGAGGAGGTTTGACCATGGCTCTGATGCGCTATGAACCTTTCAATCTGTTGAACCAGTTGCGGCGGGAAATGAACCGGCTGCTGGATGTTGAGTCGCTTAGGCGATGAGAGTCAGTAATGTTTTGGCTGACTGGGCGCCAGCGGTGGATATCAAGGAAAGAGCCGAATCAGTTCATCATCCACGCTGATCTGCCGAGTGTCGGAGAGCAGGATATCGAGATCACCCTGGAAAATGGGGTTCTGACCTGAAAGGCCAGCGGAGCGCCGAGAAGAAGGAAGAAACAAAACGGTATCGCCGGGTCGAGCGAGTGCGCGGAACCTTCCTGCGGCAGTTCACCGCTTTGCCGGATGTAGCCGATGCCGACAAAGGTGAGCGCCAAGTGCAAGGATGTGGCGTGCTGAAATTTGATCGTGCTCAAGCGCGAAAGCAGCGCAACCGCGACGGATCGCCATCGAAAGCTGATTCGGTAACCACGGGGGTGGCGGGGCATGCTCCGTTTCGGTGGATAGTGCGAACAGCGCGGGCTTCTGCCCGCGCTGTCGTTGCGCAGTGGACGCGATCAATGGATCGTGCACGTTTCGCCCTGGCCCGCGCGCCGGAGAGCGTCGTTGACGCCGGCGGACCCGCCGGACGGTATCCAGTTGCAGAACCTGCCGTGCCAGTTCCCGCGTTCAGCCTGGGTGAAGCTACGATCGCCCGCTTGACCCGCGGCAGGCTGACGGTGCTGGCGCTCAGGCTATCCGCGCCCATCCGCAGCAGCAACACCGCCGAACCGGGTCGCCGCCATCTCCGCAAATTGACCGATCGATCGCGCGATGCCCCTCTTCGATAATATAAGCGATGGTTTTCAGCATCGCCGGGTACCTGGCGATTGTCGTATAAACGGCGACATGGGCGTTGTCGCGATCCACCAGCATGCTGGGTCAGACTGGGTCTGCCTCTCTCTGGTTTGCCGACCGATGGGAAGTCCACCTTCCGCGCCAGTTGCGCGATGCCAGGCAGCGGACGGCGCCTCGATCATCGCACCCCGATCGGGGCGCGTCGCTGGCACGGACTACTTACCGCAATTCCAGATGGGCCTGGCCAGCGGTCGCAGCGCCTCCTCCACTTCTTCGACGTGGTGATCATCGGGAACAGGATGCGCAAATTGTTGGATTCGGCGTTGGCGCGCAGCATGGCGCTGCAACTGCGTCAGAAAAATCTCCGGGTGATCGAGGGTGAAGCGCATCCCTCGCCAGCCGAGGAAGGGATTCTTTTCTCGATCGAGAAGTAGGGCGGGATCTTGTCGCCGCCGATATCCAGGGTGCGCATGACCACCGGTCGCGGCGTGAGGGCGGCCAGCATTTGCCGGTAGATCTGGTACTGCTCGTCCTCGCTGGGAACGACTCGCGCACCATGAAGGCGGATTCGGTGCGGGTACAGGCCGATGCCCTCGGCGCCGCTGTCGCGGACGGTGGCGATGTCGGTCAACAGCCCGGCGCCTGGCGTACAACGACAGCGGATGACCGTCACGGGTGACGGCCGGTTGGTCGCGCAAGGCGTTCAGCTCGGCCGACAGTTCGGCCTCGGTGGCGATCAGTTGCCGGTATTCCTCGCACACCGCCGGGTCCGGTTCGATGTAAATCCGGCCCTGATAGCCGTCCACGATGATGGTTTGCAACCCTCGTAGCGGCCGATCGGCCCGGTCGCCCAGGCCCATGACCGCCGGGATGCCGATCGCCCGGGCCAGAATGGCGACATGGGACAACGCCGAACCGCGCAGACAGACCAGACCGGCCAGTCGTTCCGGCGGCACCGCCGCCAGGTGCGCCACGCTCATTTCCTCGGCCACCAGCACGCAGCGCTCGGCGGTGGGTTCAGTTTCGCCGGCCCGGACCCGCGCAGATGATGCGGCACCCGCGGCCCAGGTCGCGGATATCCTCGGCGCGGGCGCTGGTGGGGATCCTCGGCCCGTTCCAGCAGCCGGACCCTGGCCAGCACCGCGTCGCGCCAGGCGGTCGGCGCCCAACGGCCGGTCTGGAGGATGCCGGCCAGGGTGTCGCCGATCAGGCTGTCGCTGCCTAGCATCATTCGGTGGACGGTGAACAAGGCCTGTTCGGTCGGTGGCAACAGCGGCGACAGTCGTTCGCAAGCGCCGCGCAGCTCGTCATCGACGGCGGCGATGGCGGCCGAAACGCCGCCTCCTCGGCGACGGGATCGAGCGCCGGATGATCAGGAACGTCGTCGAGTTCGGCCAGCAGGTGCGGGATGGTCACGATGCCCATCGCCACACCCGGCGCACCGGCGATGCCTTGCAGGGCGCGGGTGCCGGTTGCCAGCGGGTTGAGCGGTTCCTGGTGGCGCCGCTGAGAATGGCGTGATTGAGGTGCTGGCCAGTTGGGCGGCGATGGTGACCAGGAAATCCACCTCGGCGGGTTGGAACTGGCGGGAGACAGTATGCTGGATGGTCAGCACACCCAGTACTCGGCGATATTGAATCAGCGGTACGCCGAGGAAAGCGTGATAGTCCTCTTTGTCCACGTCCTGGACCTGATAGAACCGGGGATGGCGGGCCGCGTCTTCCAGGTTCAGCGGCTCCTGGCGTTCGGCCACCAGCCCGATCAGTCCTTGCTGGCGGTTCAAGCGCACCCGGCCAACGGCCTGCGGATTCAGGCCGGCGGTGGCCATCAGCACGTACTCGCGATTGTCTTCGTCGGCCAGATAGAGAGTGCAGGCGGCGACGTGCATCGCATCCCGAATCTGATTGACCGTGATCGCCAGCGCGCTGGGCAAATCCGGCGCGGCGCTGACATCCTGAACGATACGGCGCAGAGTTTCGAGCATGTGGCGGGATTCCTTCCGGCTGGAAACGGTTCGAAGCATGAGGGACGCCACCACAATGGACTGCGATAGCGCGAGGTAAGCAAACGTTATGACGTGGTGATTCAAGATGTTGACGGCTCCATGAGATGCGCGATCGCGAAGGTTCCGGGGTGGGTGAGTACACCTTATACGACTAAGGTTACCAATGCCCCCAAGAGTTCGCGCCGCGCGTCGGCTGGAAGCCCGTTAGAATAGATCGTTTTCGAATGACCGGGAATGAAGGCTTATGCGATGAAACGCCATTGACCGCCGATCCGGCCCAAACCGCCCGCTTGATGCGGCGGGCGACTTACGCTTCGGTGTTTACCGCCACGATGTTGATCGTCGGCAAGCTGGTGGCGGCGTTGTTGACCGGCTCGGTCAGCGTACTGGCGTCGCTGATGGATTCGATGATGGACGTGGCGGCGTCGATCAT
Source organism: Candidatus Competibacteraceae bacterium (assembly GCA_016699715.1). NCBI lineage: Bacteria > Pseudomonadati > Pseudomonadota > Gammaproteobacteria > Candidatus Competibacteraceae > Candidatus Competibacteraceae bacterium. Next base: position 4,283 of record CP065007.1, read on the forward strand.
CAACCTGCTGGCGGTACATTACTCCCTGCAACCCCCCGATCGCGAGCACCGGTTCGGTCACGGCAAGGCGGAACCGCTGGCGGGGCTGGTGCAGGCGGCCTTCATCGCCGGTTCGGCGGTGTTTCTGATCCTGCATGCGGTGGATCGCCTGCTACACCCACAGCCGATCAGGGACGCCCTGATCGGTGTTGGCGTGTTGTTATTCGCCATGGTTGCCACCGGAGCGCTGTTGCTGTTCCAGCGCTACGTGATCCGTCACACGCAGTCCACGGCGATCCGCGCCGATGCGCTGCACTACGCCACCGATCTGCTCACCAACGCCGCCACCATCGTGGCGCTGGGACTGGCGATGTTGGGTTGGCCAAGCATGGATCCGATATTCGCGATCGGTATCGCGCTGTACATTCTTTACAGCGCCGGGCATATCGGTTACGAATCCATTCAATTACTGATGGATCACGAATTGCCTCCCGAGGTGCACGCCCGGATCAAGGAGATCATTCGTGCCCATCCGCAGGTGCGCGGCATGCATCATGAGGTACGCACCCGCCGCTCCGGGCAAACCTACTTTATCCAATTGCATCTGATGATGGACGATCATCTGCCCCTGGTGGAAGCGCATCGGGTGGCCGACGAGGTGGAGGCCACCTTGTTGGCGGTGTTTCCCAACGCCGATGTGCTGATTCACGAGGACCCGAGCAGCGAGTCCCCGCCGCAGCCGCTATCGGGGTGAGAGGGCGCTCGCTGATCGGCGGACGATGCGTCAGGGCTGCGCCGACGGCAGATGCACGGTCAACTGCTCAAACGGGATGGTCCAGTCGTATTGGTTGCAGGCGCTGACGGTGGTGCGTTGCAGGAAGCGGCGAATCGGCCAGTAGCTTTCGGCTCCGGCACCAGTAAACACCCCAACGATCAACAGGTTGAGCGAGGACGCCGCCGCTTCGTTGAATTCCACCAGCAGATCCTTGAGGTGAGGACGGAACGGCTGCTGTTCCAGGTGTTCTTCGAGATACGCGCGCAACCGGGGCACGATTTCGCTCAGGATTTCGCCCTGATGACGGTAGTCCAGCCCGAAGATGACGGGTACCGCAAAGCCTTCCAGCGACAGATTGCGCGGGTTCTTGCCGAGATAATCGGCGACCGTAAAGGTCTTGACCGCTCCGATGACCTGTAGCTGCACCACCTCGGGGTCTGTACCAGCACCTTGCCGTAGATGTCGCCATCCAGAATGACGATGTCGTTCTCCCGGCTGGGAAACCAGGATTCCTCCGGCGCATGAAGACGCGACTGCAAATCGACCAGCCGGTCGAGCGGCAAACGCAGGGTGCCGCCGCGCAGCAGTGGGTTATGCAGGGTCGAATAGACATTCAGCGAGGTGATCCGCCAAGGCACGCCGGCATACACGATCCGTTCGCCTTCCCGGACGCTGCCCATGCCGAGCAGGATGCGGATTTCCGCCATGTAGCGCGGCAGCGATTGCCGCAGGCCCCATAGAATGCCGATCGCCAACAGAATCAGCAGGCCAAGCAGCAGCCAATCGCCTTGAGTGTATAGGATGAGGGTGGATGCGAAAAAAGCCAGCATCAAGGTGAGTGCCTTGAAGGATAGCGCGGTTACCCGCGCCAGCCGGCGTGTTTTCCGTTGGCGACCCCGGCCAGTGATTCGGCCGACCAGTCGGCCGAATCCGCTCAATACCAGATAGGTCAGTATGAAACCGCCGAGCGCCAGTACCAGATTGAGGCCTCGGCCGCTGGCGAATTCCTGAAGCGTGAGAGTGAGTCTCTGGTTGCTTCGTTCGCTTGGCGTCGTCAGTCGTTCGAGTTGGGCATTGATGCGCTGCAAGCGGCTCGCGGTTTCCTCGCGATGATCTCGCCACCGCTCCAGCGTCGCTTGCAACGCCTTTTTTACGGGGGGTTCCTTCACCATCGCCAGGGTTTGCTCGATATGAGCGATGGCCTCGTCGGTGGTTTGCAGCCGGTTCTCATACAAGGTCCGCTCGCTGCGCAGGCGTTCGATCATCCGCGGCCGTTCGGTCAGTCGCTTCAGTTCGTCGAGTAGGGGTCGAATCACGTCCTCGATTTCCTGTTGCCAGTCGAAGGTGGTCTCGGTTGCTTGTTGGAGTTCGGCGCTACTGGAGCCGCCGGTGGCAATTTCCTCGAACGAGGCCTTTAACTCCTTCAGCCGACTGGAGGTCTGTGCCACTTGCTCGTTCAGTTGCTGCGCTTCGGCGGGGGCTGGGGTGCGTTTCAATTGCCGGTTCAGATCAGCGCGATCGTTCTCGACTTCCTGGATAGTGTCGAGCAATGTCCGTAACTGCTCTTCCTGTGATGGAGCGGCGACGGTGGGTTGCGCTTGCGTTGCGGGGGTGGTGTCCGCGGGGGGGGTGGCCGGCTGGGCGTGCAGGCTCTGTGTCAGTAATCCAAGAACCAAAAGGATTAGCCAGCGAAAGGACATGGGATTCCTCCTTAAGTGAGATTTGAACGAACAAAAACGATCGGCTGGACCTGGGTTCCGGCCGCCGGCTGATAACCGGGAATGCCGTCAGGTAGGGTCGTGCCCGACGTGAGGGGTCGCGTGGATGGAGACCGGGAAGAAGCCATGGCGTGGGCGACGCGCGCCCGTTTTGAAACACTCCGAGCCCCTGGAGACAAGACGGAAAAGGGACGACATGCGGCTCAGTACGCTGTCAGCGACATGCCAGCGACCGGGGTGATTCCTTGTCCGTCGGACCCGGCGAACTCGAAGGGGATCGAGACCAGTTCCATCTCCGCGTTGCGCTGGACCGCGAAGTGCAGGTGTGGGCCGGTGGAAAAGCCGGTGTTACCGGAGTTGGCCAACCAAGTGCCACGTTGCACCCGTTGCCCCGGCGCCACCTGGATCGAATCGGGATGCAAGTGAGCGTATATCGCCATGGTGCCGTCGTCGTGCAGGACGCGCACCGCATTGGCTCGGCTTTGATATTTCGGGTCGGTGCCACCATCGAAGAAATCGCCGGCCACTTCCATGATGACTCCGGCTCGCGCGGCGCGCACCGGAGTGCCCAGCGGTAGGCTGATGTCCACCGCGTAACGGCTTTGCGGGTGTTGGTGGCTAAAGCCGCCGTCGAATGCCTGGCTGACGCGGAACCGTTGCCCTGGCGCGAACGGTGGCGCGTAGGGTTGCTCGGGTCGATGCTTGGCGGTGGGGTCGCCCAGCACCGCCCGTACTCGATAACCGTAGCTCCAGCGTGCACCCGTCGGTTTGAGTGCGACCACCGTCAGTTCCATGCGGGCCGGGACGACCACCCGCACCGGCAACGGTGGCTCGGCGCGCATGTTTTTCAGTGCTTCGGCGCTGATTTCCACCTCCACCGGGCCGTAATAGTCGTTGACCGCCGCCAGCACCGGCGTTTCCGGGGTGCCGCGGTTACGGATGCTGATCCTGGCCGGTAGATCGCGAACCGCCAACTGACTGATCTCGACCGGCACATCGGTGGCGGGCGGCCGGTCGGTGAACGACCAGGCGCCGTTGGCATCCTGATATTTGTAGAGTTTTTTACCCAGTGCTGGTTGCGATTCCAGCAAGGCGAGCAAGGCCAGCAACGCGATCGCCGTCGGACCCGGTGCTTGGAAGCTTGTTCGCGCGATAACCATTCGGATCGTGGTCAGGGGGTGAAATGGTGGATGTGTACGCCTTCCTGGCCGCTTTTGGCCAGTTCGACCATTTTGGCGGCGACGGTTTCCGCCGGCACCGGCCGGTAACGGCTGAACGGTCCCCACAGGAGAGGTGTCCAGAGCGGCGCCAGTCGTTGGCTCCAGTCTTCGACCGGCCGGGCTTCACGGTGTTCGCCCAACAGCAGTGAAGGGCGCAGCAGGTGAACGGTCTTGAACGGCAATTCGCTGACCGCCGCTTCGGCTCGGCCCTTGACCCGATTGTAGAAAACCGGCGAACTGGGGTCGGCGCCGACCGCCGAGACCAGCACGAAGCAGGGTACGCCGTGCGCCGCCGCCAACCGGGCCAGTTCGGCGACGTAAATGTGGTCGACCTTGGCGAACGCTTCCGGCGAACCGGCCGCCCGGTGGGTGGTACCCAGGCAGCACAGGACGACATCGGCGTCGATGGCGCCGGCGTGATCGCGCAGTTGGTCGAAATCCACGAGGTGTACGGTGAGTTTCGGGTGGGTTTGTTCCATCGGATGGCGAGCGAAGATCGTGACCTGGCCAATGTCGTCGTCCGCCAGCAATTGGGTCAAACAATGCCCTCCGACCAGGCCGGTCGCTCCCACCAGCAGGACGCGGATTGCCGATTGTCGTTGTTCCCCCATGTTGGTGCTCCCGATCTTGGCAACTGGATTCTTGTCGCTGAATGTTTGACGCGAGATCCGGTGTTGGCCGGATTTCGAACTATTCGCTGGATACCTGTTAAAGCATAGTCGTCGTTTGGCTTTTCCCAAATCGCGCGAGCGATCGGCATCCACTGCCACCGACCAGGAGCAAGCCGCGCGACTGATGAGAAATCGGTCGGAATGATACCGAATGCGTGAATCTCCGTCGCCGAAGGGTCTATTCCATGGCGGAGAACGCCGAATTCCAGACTGTGCCGTGGGCGAGGCGCGTTACCGGTGTACGAGCGCGCATGGTGGCGGCTTAAGACCAAGGGCGGAACATTGCTCCGCCCTCAATCAAAGCGCGGCACATGTTGAAATGGGGTTTGGCGACTATCGGATCAAAGCGCTTGGCATCGATTGGTCGAGCGATCCCAACTCACCACCCCCGGAACCGTGTGCCGGGGGACCTACCTACCAGGGCGGCTAAGGCCACCCATGGATCAGTTTCTCAAGCCGTGCTGGTCAGCTTCTCGTACTTGGTTTGCAGTTGCTCATCGGTTTCGGCATGGTTTAGGTCCGGAATGATGCAGTCCACCGGACAGACTTCGATGCATTGTGGTGTGTCGAAGTGGCCCACGCACTGGGTGCAGCGGCTCGGGTCGATCTCGTAGATTTCTTCGCCCTGATAGATCGCTTCGTTTGGGCACTCGGGCTCGCACACGTCGCAGTTGATGCATTCGTCGGTGATCATCAGTGCCATGGCTGGCTCCTCGGTTTCTATCTTGTGAATTCACGGCCGGTTCGCGGCACCGGCAAAAGCAACTCAAGCCCGTCCGAGCGGGAGCGGCCAGGCTGAATTTCCGAGTATTTTACTCAATTAATGGCGCAAGGCGAATTTTGCCGCCAGCGCCGCCTCCACCTTGGGGTGGACGAACGGCGCGATGTTCCCACCCAGCTTGGCGACTTCGCGCACCAGACTGGAGGAGACGAAGGCGTATTGCTCGGCGGGGGGTCAAGAAAATGGATTCGATCTGGGGGTTCAGGCGGCGGTTCATGCTGGCCAACTGAAATTCGAATTCGAAATCGGACACCGCGCGCAGGCCACGCATGATGACGTTGGCGCCGACGCTCTTGGCGTAATTCACCAGAAGAATGTCGAAACCGCGCACCTCGACGTGGGGTAGGTGCGATACCACCTCGTTTACCAGCGCCACCCGCTCCTCCAGTGAGAACAGCGGCTGCTTGTTGGGATTGGCGGCGACGCTGACAATGAGCCGCTCGAACATGCGTGCGCCACGATCGATCAGATCGGCGTGACCATTGGTGATGGGATCGAAAGTGCCCGGATAGATGGCGACGACGGACATGGGCGTTTCCTGGGTGCGAGGGTTGCGCCGATTATCGGAAAAGCCAAGCGGCAAGGCAACCGGACCTGGAAGCTTGTCGGACATGGGGGCGAAGCCGGGGTAGAATTCCTGAAAGGTGTTCGAGCCTGGAGCGAGGGGAGGAGACGCTGAAAAGCGCACGACGACTCGCGTGCCTGGGGTTCAACTTAAAGCGTCCATGTCGGTTGAATGATTGTGTTATTGCGTTCTGATAGCCCAATAAACCGAGAGGAAATCAGGTAAATGCGATTGATTTGGACCCCAAAAAATCCTTCTGTCGCCCTGATGCCGTTATTTTTGGATCGTGTGTATGTTATTTGATGCGTTAATTCGACAGGCTCCTGATTTTATCGATGGGTCATGAACGTCGCCACCTCTAAAACAGTGCTCATCGTGGAGGACGAGATCCCCCTCGGGGATGTGCTTGAAGAATACTTGCGGGCCTCGGCCTTCGCGGTTGACCGGATTGCGGACGGCAATGCTGTCGTTCCCCATGTGCGCAAGCGTCCTCCGGACCTGCTCTTGCTGGACTTGATGCTGCCCGGGCGCGATGGCCTGGATATCTGTCGAGATCTGCGTGGCTTCACTTCCGTACCCATCATCATGGTCACCGCCCGGGTAGAGGAGATCGATCGCCTCCTCGGCCTCGAGCTGGGCGCGGACGACTACATCTGCAAGCCATTCGCCCCGCGGAGGTGGTCGCGCGGGTCAAGGCGCAGTTGCGCCGGGTCGATCTGTTGACCCATCCACAGATGGAAGTTCAGGAGCACGGACTGTACCTGGACGCTGACAGGTTCGAAGCGCGCATGGGCGAGCGGGCGCTGCGCCTCACCGCGGTGGAGTTCCGGTTGCTCGATACCCTGTGCCGCCATCCCGGTCGCATTTTTTCCCGCACCCGATTGATCGACAATCTGTACAGCGACCAACGTATCGTGACCGAAAGGACAGTCGATACGCATGTCAAGAATTTGCGCCGGAAGCTGGCGACTGAGTTCGACGGTCGGCAGTTCATCCAGTCGGTCTACGGCGTGGGTTACCGCTTCGAGCCCGAGTAATCCGGACATCGTCCGGATACCGGGGCAGACTCGCGGCGGGATGGAGAAGGTATCGACCTCAATCCCTCCGGCCCGAACGAGGTGGGCCGTCCGGTGGGCCACCTTCGGGTGCGCATGCCCGCGTATCCAGTCCAGGCGGTGTGATACAGATGCCCTTCACAAGGTCATTCCCACGGCCGGAAAAACTGCAAACGGCGTTTTCCTGCTGGCCTTCACAGGCCTGCAGGGCCTCGGGCGGGGGTTGAGGGGGGCGTCTGCCTCCGCGATTATCGGGCTGCGCGCTCGAAAGCGGCGCGGCGGCGCAGAGCAGGAGAAACAGGGGTATTGACAGAATGGCTCGATGTCGTGGCATGTGAGGCTCCTTGATCTCGTTGACGTTGAAGTGCCGACAGTCTATCGAGAGAGTAAGGAGCGGATTTGAAGGAAAATTGAAGAAATTGTGCAGCCCGCGGTGGGGCATCCGAAACCCATCTCTTGATCTTCAATAGCGCTTTCGGAATCGAAATCCTGCTCCGGGAAGCAAACTCCGGGGTTCCGACGATCACCCCGCGCGATCAGGGTCACGAGTCCGATGCGGGCAAGCGGATCTCGATCTCAAGACCGCCGGAGTCCGCGGCTCCCGCGGAGATACTACCGCGATGGGCCTCGATAATACTGCGACAGATGGCCAGCCCCAGCCCAGCGCCCCCTTTCGCCCGGGAGCGGGAGGACTCCACTCGGTAGAAGCGGTCGAACAGGCGCTCCAGGGCTTCCGGGGTAACGCCCGGCGGCGTGTCCGACACCGATACCCTGATCTCGGCCCCCGCTCGCGTTGCCACGACCCGCGTGAATCCGCCGGGGTCCGTGTAGCGCAGGCTGTTCCCGAGCACATTGTCCAGGACCTGGCGCAGCCGTCCCCGGTCACCCTCCATGGGCAGCTCCTCGTCGCTCTCCAACCGCAGCTCGACACCCTTGTCGGCGAAGGCGGCCCGCGACTCGCCAACCGCGACTTCGAGAATCTCCCCCAGGTCCAGGGGGCCATGGCGATAGTCGAGCGCGCCCGCATCCGACAGGGCCAGGTCATAAAGATCGTCCAGCAGTCGAACCAGAGCGAGCAGTCTGCCCTGGAGCTGCTCCAGGCGCTCCTTCGTACAAGGCCTTATCCCGTCGATCAGCGCGTCCAGCTCGGCCCTGGCCACCGCAACGGGTGTGCGCAGCTCGTGGGAGATATCGGCCATGCCGCGGCGCCGAAGGTCCTCGTTGCGTTCCAGCGCAACGGCCAGGTGATTGAAATCCTCCGCCAGTGCCGTCAGCTCGTCCCGACCTTGGGGCGCGAGCCGCGTTCCGTAGTCCCCCTTGGTCAGTCGGCGGGCTCCCCCGGCCACGGCGCGGACGCGCCGCAGCATGCCTTCTCCGAAGACCCAGCCCAGCAAGATAGCCAGTGTCAACGCGCCCACGGCGATCCAAAGGAGGGAGCGGTTGTGCTGGCTGTGGAAGCGTTGCGCCAGCTCGTCCTCTAACCAGAGGGGCGGCGACAGTCCGAGCCAACCAACGACAACACCGTCCGATTCCAGGGAAACGAGCAGTTCTTTTCCAATATTCCGAGGCTCTCCCGCCACCCAGCGGCGCTGATCGTCCAACAGACGCAGGCGACCGGCCAAACCTCCCGGTCCCGGGGGGGATTGACCGAAACCCGGCTCAGCTGGAGCCGGAGCGAAACCTGGACCCGGAGGCGGAGCGTGCGATGGAGCGACGGACCGCTCTCCGTGGAAACCGGGTGGAAGACCGCCTGGAGGCGGGAATGCCGGTGCGCCTTCACGACCCGGCGGGCCGGGCTGGGAAGGGTTCCTGGGGGGCCGTATCGGTGGGCTCGGCTCCCGCACAGGCCCGCCTCCCGCGGCGTCGGACGATGGCCGGGGGTTCCGGGATTGACCAGTGTGGCTCGGCGCCAAGGCATCGTCGATGAACCGCGGCCAGTCACCGGGATGACGACGGAAGAGATCCCACGAGCCGTGCTCCTGATAGGTTTTTACCAAAGCCTCTTCGAGAGGCACGACACGCTTGAGCTCCTGTTGCCCCAGATAGTCCAGAAAGCCGTACTGAAAGCTCCAGCGGGCGGCAAGCCCCATGGCGATTACCGAGACGGCGCTGGTGAGCCCCAGTATTACCAAGAGCTTGAGTGTGAGACCGATACGCATGAGCTTGAAGACCTTGAGCCCTCACCACACGGATCATGGGTGGGTGAGGGCTTCCGCAGGATTGCAGCCAGTTCCGCCTGACACAACGGGTCCCATCGAACTTCACAATTTCTTTCATCTTTCTCCCCGCTCATTTCAGATTCACTGCGTAAATTGTTGCTGAAAGGGGCGCTAGTGGCCGCACTCCGATCCATCTGTATTCTCGTATTATCAACGGGTTGAATCCGGTATCCAGCGATACGGCGTGGAAATAGACACCCTCGGATTCCGGGCGACTTTTCGGAGGACACGCCATTCAGGAGCAGTGGCCGAGTCGATTGCGCCTTGCTGGGCGGCATCCGCCGTTTTCGTCCGGCTTGGCCGCCCCCGCTGGCGCGCGGCGGCCAAGCCGGCTTTGGTGCGCTCGGCGATCAACTCGCGCTCCATTTGGGCCTAGACCAGGCGTTCGACTACCAATCAAAACGACAGGATCTCCAAATGCGATTTACTGACTACCTGCTTTTCACCAGTCTTTTGCCGCTCGCCGCACTGGCCGAAAACGCTCCCGCTCCCGTCGACCAGCATGAGTTGAACCGCCTCGTCACCGAAGGCGCGGCGGGCGAGGCATTCCTTCACGCCTTTGAAGCCGGCGACAAGTTGAGCGAAGTCAGTTTTGACGCCAGTCGCGGCATCGGCGCCAATATCGGCGAGGGTCGCCGTTTCACCCGCTTTCCGCGCGCCGATCTGAATGGGCCGACGGAATGGGCCAGCCACTTTCCCAAACGCGAGGGTGGCGCGAACGCGACGTCCTGCATCGCTTGCCACAACGCGCCCTTTGCCAATGGCGCCGGCGATGTCGCGCTGAACGCAGTGGTCGATCCCGGCCATACCGGGGACCCCACCCAATACCTCGAACGCAACACGCTACCGCTCTTTGCCCTCGGCATCCCAGCGCCTGGCGGAAGAAATCAGCACCGAGCTTTACGCCCAGCGCGACGCCGCCAAGGCCCGCGCCTGCACCAACGGCCGCGCTTCGGCGGTACTGCGCGCCAAGGGTGTCAGCTACGGCATACTCGAAATGACCCGCGCCACCGAGACCCCCTGCACCGTTGCCATCGACAGCTCAAAGCTCTCCGGTATCGACGCCGACCTGGTGATCAAGCCGTTCGGCTGGAAAGGCAATCACGCGACGATTCGTGCCTTCACTCGCGGTGCCGCGCATAATGAACTCGGGCTTCAGGCAGTCGAACTTGTCGGCGATCAGGACGGCGATTTCGATGGCGTCATCAATGAACTTTCCGTAGGCGACATGACCGCGCTTACGATTTACATGGCCGGTCTCGAACGCCCCGTCAGCACCCTGGAACTGGCCGATCTCGGCTTGATGGACCTGACCGCCAAAGCCCGAGCCGAAATCCGGGCGGGCGAGCTTTTATTCGGCAAAGCGCGGTGTACATCGTGCCATGTACCCGCGATGACGCTGACTGACCCGACTTTCCGAGAGCCCAGCCAGGTGCGGGGCTTTTATGACGCGATGTTCCCCGACGGCTCGGATCCGGCAACGCGCGGCCTGATCCGCGCCTCCGCCATTGCCTTTGATTTGACGGCCGATCAGCCCAAAAACCGGATCGAGAGGGCTAACGGTGCACTCCACCGGCTCGGCGCGGTCGAGCGCACTCCCGAAGGCGTGGCGGTCGCCCGCTGGTTTAGCGACTTCAAGCGTCATGACATGGGCGAAGCTCTGGCCGATCCCGACGATCCGCTCGGCCTGGGCGCGGCGATGTTCCTCACCCGCTCGCTGGCCGGCGTCGCCTCGACCGGCCCCTGGCTTCACGACGGGCGCGCGACCACATTGGCGGACGCGATCGCCGCCCATGGCGGTGCCGCCGCCGCCAGTGCCGCGCTGTACGCCGGAATGTCGGCTGACGAACAGGACCGGATTATCGCCTTTCTGGAAAGCCTCGTGATGTATCAGGGTGAGTTCCCATTAACCGCGGGTAAACCGGCAACTGCGGGTAAATCGGCGCGTATCGAAACAATACTTAAATATTTTCAACAGGTTATAAATTACCCATGGGCGACTTACTCGCAGTTAATGAGCAATCACCTATCAGGCCGCTAACTGCGCATTCCCCTCTGCTGGAGTCAGGAAGCGAAAGACCGTCCGGCGCGGCGGTCGGCGATAGCCGTTAATCGGTTCGGACGCTAATAGATAAGTCATGATCTCGACGCTTGTCGGGATCAGTGGCGCCTTCATCTCCGTTTCTCCGCGCCAGCCGGTAAGTGACCGCGCCGGCGGTTTTTTCCCCGCCACGGGGTCCAGGGCGCGGGCAGGGTGGGCGCTCCCGCTGCCACCTCGGCTTCCAGATAAATCCAGGCGCTTGCCGCCAGCCAGCCGCCCGCTTCCAGGGCCGCGCACGCCGGTTCCAGTAAGCCCGCGCCGAACGGCGGGTCGAGCAACACGATCTCGAACGGTGTTCCCGGCTGGCCCAACCAGGCCAGCGCGTCGGCCTGTTCGACGCGGGCGCTTTGCGCGTGCAGCCGGTCGAGGTGACCCCGCAGGATGTGGGCCGCGAGCGGATGGCGTTCGACGAACACGACTTCGCCCGCGCCGCGTGACAGCGCCTCGATACCGAGCGCGCCGCTGCCGGCGAACAGATCCAGGCAACGGGCGCCGGGCAGGACCGGCGCCAGCCAGTTGAACAGGGTTTCCCGCACCCGGTCCGGGGTGGGGCGCAGGCCCGGCAGATCCGGAAAGGTCAACCGCCGGCCGCGCCATTGCCCGCCGATGACGCGCAACTGCTTGGCGTGACCGCCGCGCCGGTTCATGTGCCGGCTGGTCCCGGCGGGGTCGGGGGGGCGGGTGCGCCGGATGGAGCGGGCGGGGTCGACGCGCTCTGGCCGCCGACGATGACCACGATTTGCCGGTCGGGCTGAACATGCCGTTGCCAGGCGCTCTTGACCTGTTCCAGGTCGATGCCGTTCATGGTGCCGATAAAGGTTTGCAGGTAATCCAGCGGCAGGCCATGGAACGCGATCAGCCCCAGATAGTTGGCCAGTTTGCCGTTGCCGGCGAGATCGAGCGCGAAGCCACCGGTGATGTTCTGGCGGGCTTCCTCCAGCGTTTGGGCGTCGGGTCCATCGGCGCTGAACTGGCGCAGGGTGCTTTGCGCCAACTGTAACGCGGTGTCGGCCTGATCGTTGCGGGTTTGCAGGTTGATCAGGAAGGGGCCGGCCTGTTGCATCGGGGAAAAGGCGCTGTAGGCGCCATAAGCCAGCCCGCGCTTTTCGCGGATTTCCTGGGACAGTTGCGAAACCAGGCCGTTGCCACCCAGCACATGGTTGCCGAGATAGAGCGCGTAGTAGTCGGGGTCGTCGCGGCTGACCCCGAGCTGGCCGATGAGGATATGGCTCTGGCTGGAAGGATGGGGGATGCGGATGGTTTGGCTGGCGGTGAGGGCAGGGACCGGCGGGGGCGGCGGGACCGGTTCGCCTTTGGGCAAGCCACCGACCAGGGCGTTGGCCAGTTGCTCGGCGGCGGGCCGGTCGAGATCGCCGACGATGGCGACGACCGCGTTGGCGGCGGTGTAATAGCGGCGATGGAAATGCTGAATGTCGGCGCGGGCGATGGCGTTCAGGCTGGCCGGGGTGCCATCGGATGGCGAACCGTAGGGATGATCGCCGTATAGCGCCTTAAAAAAGGTGTCTTGGGCGATGGCGCCGGGCGACTGAGCACGTTCCTGAAGCGCGGTCAGCATTTGCTGGCGGACCCGTTCCACCGCGTCGGGCGCGAAGGTGGGGTCTTTCAGCAGGCGGGCGACGGTTTCGACGGCGGGTTGCAGGTAGCGCGGGTCGGTCAGGCTACGCAGCGCCACCGAGGCCGAGTCGCGCCGCGAACTGGTGGCCAGTCGGGCGCCCACCTGGTCCATGCGGTCGGCGATGGTATCGGCCGACCAGTCGCCGGCGCCTTCCTCCAGCAGTCCGTTGGTCAGTTTCGCCAAGCCCGGTTGTTGGCCATCGCGAACCGAGCCGGCCCTGAACAGGATTTGCGCGTCCACCATCGGCAGTTCCCGGGCGGCGATGAAGTAGACCGGCACGCCGTTGGCGGTGCGCCAGTTCTGGATTTCGGGGATGGCCTGGGCCAGGCTGGAGATGAGCAGCAGCGCGGCGGCAAGAATACCCGATAGCGACGATTTCAGGTAAGGCATGGCGGGGAGAATCCTTGGCGCTCCTCTCCCATGCGGGAGAGGGGTTGGGAATGAGGGGGTTTTAGCGAAGGGTATGATCCATCCCGGCACTGGGCGCGGCCAGACGGCGGCCATCCAGCGGCAGCGGTTCCAGCGTGGCCACGGTCAACCGGTCGTCGGTCAGGTACTTGCGGGCGACCTCGCGCACTTGTTCCGGGGTGACGGCCTGGAGGCGTTGCACATAGTCATCGAGTTTGTTCCAGCCCAAGCCAACCGTTTCCAGCATACCCAGCCGCATCCCCTGGTAGAACAGCGAATCCTGCTGGTAGACATCGGCGGCGGTCGCCTGAGCGATCACCCGCGCCAGTTCCTCGGGGCTGACCGGCTCCTCGCGCAGTTTGGTTACTTCGGCGCGCAGGGCGTGTTCCAGTTCGGTAGTGCTGTGGCCCGGTGCGGGGTTTCCAGCCAGCAGAAACAGTTCTTCCAGCCGCGAGGTCGGGTTGTAGCCAGAGCCGGCGGCGGCGGCGATCTGGGAGCCGCGCACCAGATTGCGGCTGATCCGGCCACTGTTGCCGCCGTCGAGAATACCCTCCAGCACGTCCAGAGCGTAAGGCTCCCACTCTTCAGCGGCGGTTTTTAGGGTCGGGGCCTTGTAGCCGAGCAGGACGTAAGGTACTTCCGCCGGGGTTTTCACCACGATCCGGCGCTCGCCCAGTTGCGGTAGTTCCGCCGCTGGCTTGGGCGGAGTCAGTTCGCTGGGCGGCAACGGCCCGAAGTGCTTCTGGGCCAGATCACGGACCTGGGCCGGGTCCACGTCGCCGACTACCACCAGAGTGGCGTTGTTCGGGGCATACCATTGCTGGTACCAGCGCTTGAGATCGTTCAGGGAAAGGGCCTGGATGTCCTGCATCCAGCCGATGATCGGGTTGCGGTAGGGGCTGGTGAGGTAGGCGGCGGCGTAAAACCGCTCGCTGGTCAGCGACTCGGGCTGGTCTTCGGTGCGCAAGCGGCGTTCCTCGGTTACCACTTGGGCTTCCTTGCTGACGTCCTCCGGCTTGAGCAGCAGGTGGCGCATCCGGTCGGCTTCCAGCCGGAAGCTGAGTGCCAGGCGTTCCTTTTCCAGGGTCTGGAAATAGGCGGTGTAGTCGCGGCTGGTGAAGGCGTTCTCGTCGCCACCGTTGGCGGCGATCAGGCGGGAGAATTCGCTGCCCGGCACCGTTGGGGTGCCCTTGAACATCAGGTGTTCCAGCAGGTGGGAGATGCCGGTCAGATCGCTGGGTTCATAGCTGGAGCCGACCTTGTACCAGACCTGCGAGACCACCACCGGCGCGCGGTGATCCTCGCGCACCAGGATTTTCAGACCGTTGTCCAGGGTGAATTCGTGGACCGGCGCGGCCGCGAAGGCGGCGGGGGTCACGGACAGCCAGAAGGCTGCGATGAGGGTTCGACTGCGCGACATGAGAACTCCGGGTTTGGCCGATTCCAAGGTTTCGATTTCGGTCATTGGGCAGCGGGCGAGGGCAAGGGTTCAGCACGACGCACACGTATCGGGAGAGTCATCTCGCGGCCATTGCGCGCTCACCATTCGTCCACAACGGTTCCCGGCTCCTCCATCAATGTCAGTAGACCCACGAGGGTGACAGCCGCGCGGTTCGCCGCCAGTCAGCGCTGGCGGTTGCGCCCTGGATCGCGACCGGGGACGGGCGATGGTCTGCCATTACGCCGGGTAATCGCTGGTTACGCCAACGACAACCGTTTGAGGACATTCTGACGGAAACGGGTTACTTGTCCGGCGCCGGTCAGTTCTCGACATAAAATCGTCAACGCCGTATCCAAATCCATCGCCGACTCCCAGGCTTCCTCGCAGAGAATCGCGGCCATGGGGCCGATAAACTCCATCAACTCCTGCTCCAGCACGGATTTGACCCGATCGCTCAGTTCTTGGCCGCTAACCGGTTCAGCCGCTTTTCCAGACGAACCAGGCGCAACCTTGAGCTGTTCCAGGATGAGATCGGTGGGTGGCAACGCCGCTCGCTGAATGGGTGGCGGTCCTTCGGCAAAACGCGAAATGCGGATCTGGGCATCAAATCCCCGCAACAGTTCCAAGGCTTCTTGTCCATGCTTGCTCTGGAAGGTCAGGTCAATGATCTCGCCGTTGTTCAAGCCAATTTGGGCCAACCAATTATTGGCGAAAGCGATAAAGAGCGTACCGGTGCGCTTTTCCCGGCACAGCGTCTGGAGTTCTTCATCCACGTATCTGGCGAAATGGGGAAATTGTGTTTTGGCCATGTTCAGTTTCTCAGGAACGGGCCGCCCCAACCGCAAACGCCGATGGCGCGCCGATCATGTGTAAGTTTAGGGCTTCTTGCGCAACCGCTCGAAAGCCAGTTTGATGCTGGCCGCCATCCGCTCGATGGCGCGGGCCAGGGCGCCGATTTCATCGCGGCGTTCGGTGCCGACGATTTTCCGGTCGAAGTTGCCGCGGCTGATGTTTTCGGCGACGGCCGTCAGTTCCGAAATCGGGCTCGCCAGTTGCCGCGACAGCAAATAGGCCACGACGATCACCAACACCAGCGCGCCCGCGATCAGGAACAATGCCCGTTGCCGCGCCTCCAGCAATGGCGCGAAGGCGTCGTCGTAGTCCTGCTGGATGATCAGCGTCCAGCCCAGATTGATTTTCTGGGTATAGGCGACCACACTCTGGCCCGCTTCCTGGTAGATGATCGGGGCTTGGGCCGATTCCGGCGATTTTAGCGCCGGATGCGCGCTCAGATCCTGCAAGGCTTCGGCGACCTGCTCCGGCCTGCCGTGGGCGATCGCCTTGTTGTTTTGGTCGACCAAAATCGCGAATCCAGTCGTGCCGATCCTGGTGCGGGTCACTACTTGGGAAACATCCGTCAACTGCATGGCCATGGCCAAGGCTCCCACGGTCGAACCAGCGGCGGTCCGAATCGGGCTAGCCAGAATCAAGGCCGGCTTCTGGGAGGTTTTCCCGATCACCACTTGCTGACCGATCGGCTGGCCCGCCGATACCTGCTTGAAATAATCGCGATCACCGTAGTACTGCAACGGATTATTGTCGCTGCGCCCGACGTTTTGGCCGTCACGCCCAACGGTAAAAACCAGATAGGCCCACTCGTAGGTATCCTGAATGGCTTTCAGAACCGGTTTCTGCCGCGTTGCATCCATGGAAACGAGTTCGGGTAACGCGGCGTTTTCGCGCAGGGCACGCAGGTTCATGTCCGTCCATCCGTTCACCCTGCCGACCAGGTCGTTGGCGGTCAGCTTCAAGCTCAAATTGGTATTTTCGCGCCAGTCCCGTTCGAGCTGGTGCCCACTGACATAAAGCAAACCGCCGAGCGGAATCAGTGCCACCACAATCATCGTCAGTAGAATCTTGTGAAAGATTTTCAGCGAGAACCCGGATTTATCTTCCGTCATAACCATGACTCATTTCTTCTCAATTCATTGTACAGGACAAAATCATCTAACCAAATGAATTTACGTTAAAATTCTGCCGGGTGGCGTATTGGTTAGAGGTAGAAAACAGCGATTTTGAGGGCTCGATCCCAACCGTTTAAAGAGCGACTCCAGTGCCTGATGAAAAGCGTATTGCCGGGCGGATTCTTGGTGATGAAATAAACAACTTCTCAAATAATCTAATCCATAGCGAAAAAGACTTTGGGTGGGACGGCCATGTTTTTTGATCTTGATCGGTTTAATTTCATGGCGCCATTCACCAATAATATGCGCCCAACTAAATGCAATAGCGAGAAAAGCCATCCATTTTTCAAGTCGCTGGGGGTCAGTTATATGGGTGGATTCCAGATCGAATCCCCGAGTTTTTAAGCAAATGAAAAGCGTTTCGATCGGCCAGCGTTCCTTATAATTTTCCAACGCGGTTTCCGGTTGTTCTTGCGTTGCGAGAATAACGAATTCACCGTTGGCCATTTTCAGACCAATCACATAAAGAGAGTGCCCCCACACGGTTCGTTGGCCCGATAAAACCAGAGCGCTGCCACGGGGTAGGCCTCGAAAAAGATTTTCGGCGGAGACGGGGACCCCTCGGGAGTTAGAGATTTGCGTATTCTTTTTGATGCGTATTACGAATTTAATTTGATTTTCAATAAGATAACCAAACCATTGAATCCCAATAAACTCGCGATCCGCAAACAAGCAGGCGATCATTTGCGGGCCGAAAATCGTAAGGAATCGATTCATTAATGCTATTCTTTCTTGGGTATTTGAGTTGCCTTTTTTATCTAAAGCAACCCATAGTATAGGAAAAGCAGATCCGCGATAGACGACTCCTAAAACAAGGTAATTGATATTGACATCACCATATTTCCAATTGGTTCTATCGAGTGTCAATTTGAACTGAAGCACAGGAATGAGACTGGCAATGAACCGGGCGACTTGATTCAGATCTAGAGAAAATTGACAAAAAAGTCGTTGAAGGCGTTTGTAATGAGAGGCCGGTTGCGCACGCCCAGGAAAGGTGACAGCAATCTTTGCGAGATTGACCGTTCCCATCTGGATGATTCCGATAATTAAATAGACGATGCAAGAGATACGCGCTCGGTTCCAGTGAAAATGATGATGAAGCATTTCTGCAAAGTGCCGGGTATTAAAAAAGGGGAATTCACGGAATTAACCTCGCCTGTTTTAGAATTAATGTTATCAATCAATTAGTTATGATAACAGCAACCTCGCGATCCTACTACCCTCAAAATAGCTGTTATTTTTTATCTTAATTTTCAGCAAGTTATTTTTGTCCTGTACAATATTCTCAATTAGTTAACCACCCTGAATTTTAAAGTAAACTCGTATTCGTCGTTGAAATCAAATTATTTCTAGATATCTCACCAACGCGCCAATCGAAACGGATCGTGTCGCTGCTTACACACGGCGCCGCCGCCAACATTCGATCGCTTGTTTCTTTGTTATCCTTTATATTCAGTAAGTTGTGTCATATTTTTACAGTGCATTAGATTTATATTTAGTAAAATCATAAGGTTAATGTTATGATTGCACTGACATGTAAAAAATTCGAACGTTTTTGGCCCATCGAAGTGCCGGAAAGCAGTAAACTTGCGAGAACCCCTTCAATAGCGGGGGTTTTCGACGATTGGCGCTGCGTTTAACGGGCTAACTAATTGCTTGTTAAGTATAAAAAGATTGTTGGTAATCGGGTGCGCCGCCCGTTGTCTTAGCGGATTGCCGATTGCCCACAGCCTGGATTGAACTAATATAAGCACATCAACGATTCCTCCGGTGGTTGCAATGTCCTCATCCCTTCCGTCCAGCAATGGCACCGAGATCATCGTCGCCTCCGCCCAGTCTCGGCTGCGGGTCAAGTTTGAGGCGATCGAACTGCGTGTAATCGCCGGCCCGGACGCCGGCCTGGAAACCAGTCTCGGCCTGCCGACGGTATGCATGGGTTCCGCGCTGGACAACGATATCGTGCTGAGCGACCGCGCGGTTTCTCGTCGGCACGCGGAAATCCGCATGACGCCGAACGGGTTGATGTTGCGCGACCTCAATTCCACCAACGGCACGTTCATCAACGACGTACGCATCACCGAAGCCTACATCCCCCCGAACGCCGAATGCCGGCTTGGTTACTCCCGGCTGTTGATCCGCCAGCACACCGAGGAACGCAAGGTGGCGGTATCGCGCCAGGACCGATTGGGCGAACTGGTGGGCGCAAGCGAGCGGATGCGGGAGCTGTACGGCATGATCCAAGCCGTGGCCGCCACGCCGACCACCGTGCATTTGCACGGCGAGTCGGGTTCTGGCAAGGAATTGGTGGCCCGTACCCTGCATGCCCTGTCGGGCCGCACCGGGCCACTGGTGGTATTCGACGCCTCGGTGACCGAACCCGAGATGGTGCGCAACGACCTGTTCGGTCATATCAAGGGCGCATTCACCGGCGCCACCGGTTCGCGCGAGGGCGCGTTCCGCCAGGCCCACACCGGTACCTTGTTCATCGACGAAATCGGCGAGCTGCCACTGGATTTGCAGCCGCGGCTGCTTCGAGTGCTGGAAAGCCGCGAGGTCACGCCGATCGGGTCCGATAAATCCGCCCGGGTGGATGTGCGCGTCATCACCGCTACCCACCGTGACCTGACGGCCATGGTCCGTACCGGCGCCTTCCGCGCCGATCTGTTCTATCGCCTGTCGGTGGTGCCGATCGAGCTACCCGCGCTGCGGGAGGTCCGCGAGGACATTCCGCAGATCACCCGCCATCTGTGCAAGCAGTTGCAGTTGAACTGCCAGCTTTCGGCGACGGCCATGGCGGCGCTACAGGACTACTCATGGCCGGGCAATGTGCGGGAACTGCGCAATGTGCTGGAGCGGGCGGCGGTGATGTGCGGCGAGCGGGAGATCGGCCCGGCGGATCTGCGGTTGCCGCGCGAGACAACGGCGCAAGCGGCGCCCGTCGCCCCCGACCCCTTTCCAGTCCGGGCCGAGCCGATCTCCGCCCCGCCGCAGCCGAGTGCGGCCGATGCTCGCGCCCACCTCAAGGAAATGGAACGGCAGATGATTCTGGACGCCATGGGACGCAACAAAAACAACAAGGCGGCGGTCGCCCGCGAGTTGAACATTCCGCTGTCCACGCTGAAGCGTCGCCTCAAGGATTACCAGTTCGACGACGACGAATGATCCTTGCGCCGGTAGGTCAGGAAAAACCGCGTCGGCGGAACACGGGCGGTTCTTCTACATCCCCCACACCGTAACCGTTCGTCCCCATGCGGCGATTTCCCGGCGGAACAACCGCTCCTCCCACGGCTTGCCGGACACACGGTCGAAAATCACCAGATACCCCTGTTCCGCCTTGCGGCGATCGAGGTAGGCGCAGGTCTGCGCCAAGCCGGTTGCCAGCGTCCGTTCGAGGTCGCCGTGCAGCATGCGGGCCTCGATCACCGTCCGCTGGCAGCCGCCCGCATGCGGCCAGAGCAGCAGCATATCGGTGCACCAGCGTCCCAGCCCACACTCCTGCTCGATCTGGCCGTCGATATCGACCACCCGCCGCAGAAAGGCCTGCAGCATTATCAGAGGACCGGCCCTCTGGTAGCGAATCTCTGCGATCCAGTTTTCGGAGTACTCCCGAAAAAACGCCTGGAAAGCGTCCAGCAGGGTGGGCACATCCAAACAACCGTCGGGCCGGAGATAGGTTTCCAGCCTGTGGCTCATCCCGGACTGAAGCGGCCAGCACAACCAGCGAAAGATCAGTTCCTGATAAAAGGGACTGGCGATCTCGATGCCGCCATCCGGATTTTGCTGGATCAATCCCAGGTCCCGCGCGCTGGCAAGATCGTCGGTGCGAAAGCTCATGGCCAGATCCGCGCCGGTTAGCAGCGGCTCGAGCACCCGCCGGATTTCGTCGCGCCAGAGCTTGTCAGCCAGGTGGTCGAAATGCGGTTTTCTCCGCCCCTGCAACAGATTCTTTTTGGCGGCTTCCACCTGTTCCATCGTGATCGCGCACTGTCGGTCCCGGCCCGATTTGGTGGCGAAGCACATCTCGTAGCCCAGCGCATTGACCAGCCACGGCTGCCCACGGGTCAGTTCCCAAACCCGCGCCAGCGCGTCCGCGGCGAAATCCTGGCCGGTGTCTTCGGTGTGCTGGCGGTACAGCGCGGTGACCTCATCCGACGATAAATTGTCCAGTCGCAACGATTCCGCCTTAAAATTGAACACGCTCCCGCCGGTGATGAAACCCTTCTCCCGGTCGGAATGGATGCGGTAATGACGCACATCCCTAACCCCGCACAGAATCACGCTTTGCGGAAACAGGCGCGGACGCTTGGCGTGTCCGGTCCGTAACTGCCTCAGAATCGAGATTAGCGTATTGCCCTTCAATGCATCGATCTCATCGACCAACAGCACCAGCGGCAGGGGGCTGTGCGCCGCCCAGCGGCCGAGCATCTCTCCCAGAACCCGCTCCTCGCCGTAATGCCTCAGCAGCTCCATGGCTATCGATTCGGGATAGCCGTCCCGCAGGTAATCCCGCGCACTGGCGACGATCTCGTCCATCAGGGTGCGGATGTTGCGGCGGACATCCTCGGGCGCAATGTGGGCAATTTCCGCGTTGACGTACACGCAGCGATACTTGCCCTGCCGGTTCAGATATTCCATCAATGCCAGCAGGCAGGAAGTCTTGCCGCTCTGCCGGGGCGCGTGTAGCACGAAATACTTTTCCTGCTCGATCAGCGCCAGAATTTCCGTTAAATCAAAACGGGACAGTGGTGGCAACGCGTAATGTTTGGCCAGTCTGATCGGACCTGCTGTGTTGAAAAAGCGCATAGTATAGAAGTCCCGTGTTATGTCTCTTCTAAGAGACTGTATGAAAACTAACTTATTGATTATATAAGACTAACTTCTGGTGATATTCGGCAAAAATCGCGCGTAAACGGACTTCCACGCATAACCCGTTGATTTACGGTCTGGTGTTTTTATACGGCTTCTAAAAGAGCGTTGCGCATATCCTAACGGCTTCACTTCCTGTTTGGCGTGGCTGATTTACTCCCCTGTTCCGCCAGCGCCCAGGCGACATGCTCCCGCACCAGCGCCGACGGATGCATCATCCGGCCCCGCAAGGCGGCCACCGCCGCCGCCGAATGTGGCGCGTTACCCAAAGCCACGGCGATGTTGCGCAGCCAGCGTTCGTGGCCGATCCGGCGGATGGCGCTGCCCTCGGTGCGGCGCAGGAATTCCGCCTCGTCCCAGCCGAACAGTGCGATCAACCCCGGCGCGTCCAGCCCATGCCGGGTGCGAAAGTCCGGTTCGACGCTCGGTTGGGCGAAGCGATTCCACGGGCAGACCCACTGGCAGTCGTCGCAACCGTAAATACGGTTGCCGATGGCGCGGCGAAATTCCAGCGGAATCGGTCCATGCAGTTCGATGGTGTGGTAGGAAATACAGCGACGGGCGTCCACCCGGTACGGCGCGACGATGGCCTGGGTCGGACAAATAGCCAGGCAGGCGGTGCAACGGCCACAGTGCGCGCGGGCCGGTCGATCCACCGGCAGCGGCAAATCCACGTAAATCTCGCCGAGAAAAAACCACGAACCGGCGCGGCGGTCCAGCAGGTTACTGTGTTTGCCGATCCAGCCCAGCCCAGCCTTCTCCGCCAGCGCTTTCTCCAGCACCGGAGCGCTGTCGCTAAACACCCGATAACCGAACGGGCCGATGGCGGCGGCGATGCGTTCGGCCAGCCGTTGCAGGCGCTGTCGCAAGACCTTGTGATAATCCCGGCCCAGGGCGTAGCGCGACACATAGCCGAGTTCGGGCTGGTTTAACACCTGCTGGGGCGCGGCGGCGGCCGGCGGTAGATAATCCATCCGCGCCGCGATCACCCGCACCGTGCCCGGCACCAATTCCGCTGGTCGGCCGCGCTTGAGCCCGTGCCGGGCCATATACT
This sequence comes from Candidatus Competibacteraceae bacterium, assembly GCA_016699715.1. Taxonomy (NCBI): domain Bacteria; kingdom Pseudomonadati; phylum Pseudomonadota; class Gammaproteobacteria; family Candidatus Competibacteraceae; species Candidatus Competibacteraceae bacterium. The sequence continues at coordinate 26,796 of CP065007.1, forward strand.
CCATCTCGCCGTGAAAGCCTTCGGCCAGCCAGTCGAGCAGCCGCGCCTCGGGCGCGCCCAGCTCGATACCGGTGATGCCGATCTGCTGGAAACCGAGTTCGCGCCCCCACGCCTTGATGGCGGTGGCCAGTTCGGCAAGTTGGGCATCGTCTGGGGCAACGGTCATGGCGGCGACTAGAATTGAAAGGAGAAGCTTGGCTTATTGTGCCTCCAATCGAGGCGGCGAAGGAGTTTCCCATGCGTGAACTGCCCGTCGAACTGTATCGCGCCGCGCAGGTGCGAGAACTGGATCGCATCGCCATCGCGGAGCGCGGCATTCCCGGTTATACCCTGATGGGTCGGGCCGGTGAAGCGGCATTCCAACTGTTGGGCCAGCGCTGGCCGAAAGCACGGCGGATTGTGGTGGTCTGCGGTGGCGGCAACAACGGCGGCGATGGCTACGTGGTGGCACGGTTGGCCCGTCAGGCCGGGATCGACGCCCGCGTGCTGACGGTTGCCGACCCGGCCACCCTGCGCGGCGACGCGCAAACCGCCTGGCGGGATGCCCGCGCCGCCGAGATCGTGATCGTGCCGTTCAATACCGCCGAATTGCATGATGTCGATCTTATCGTCGATGCCATTCTCGGCACCGGCCTGGAACGGGCGGTCAGCGGCCTCTGGCGGGAAGCCATTGAGGCGATGAACGCCAACCCCGCCGATATCCTGGCGCTTGATATTCCTTCCGGCCTGCACGCCGACACCGGCGCGATCCTGGGCGCGGCGGTCCACGCGACGGCCACTCTGACCTTCATCGGCCTCAAGCAGGGTCTGTTCACTGGACAGGGACCGGCCTGTTGCGGCGATATCGGCTTCGCGGATCTCGCCGTGCCACCGGATATCTACCCGGCACTGCACCCCGCCTGTTGGCGCTATGGCGGCGAGGATTTGCCGGCGCTGCTGCCACGCCGCTCGCGCAGCGCTCACAAGGGACACTTCGGTCATGTGCTGGTGGTCGGCGGCGAGCTGGGGATGGCGGGCGCGGCGCGGATGGCGGCCGAAGCCGCCGCCCGCTGCGGCGCGGGGCTGACCAGCATCGCCACCCGGGCCGCCCACGCCGGTTTGCAGGCGGCGGCCCGGCCGGAACTGATGTTTCACGGCGTCGAAACGCCGGCCGAATTGGTTCCGCTGCTGGACCGGGCGACGGTGGTTGCCATCGGGCCGGGACTGGGTCGCGCCGTCTGGGGCCGGACCCTGCTGCACGCCGTCCTCGCCAGCGACAAACCGCTGGTGGTGGACGCCGACGCGCTGAACCTGCTGGCCGCCGAGCCGGTTTTTCGCGACCACTGGGTTTTGACGCCGCATCCCGGCGAAGCCGCCCGGTTGCTGAAGATGACCCCGGCCGAGGTCGAAGCCGACCGCTTCACCGCCGTCGAGGAACTGGCGTTGCGCTTCGGTGGCGTGACGGTGCTCAAGGGAGCCGGTTCGCTGATCGCCAGCAAGGCGGATGGGCTGGTGGCGCTCTGCGCGGCGGGCAATCCGGGCATGGCCAGCGGTGGCATGGGCGACGTATTGACCGGGGTGATCGCCGCGCTGCTGGCGCAGGGACTGTCGCCGTTCGCGGCGGCCAGGGCCGGCGTCTATCTGCACGGGCGGGCCGGCGATCTGGCGGCGCGAGCGGGCGGCGAGCGGGGCCTGTTGGCGACCGATCTGCTACCCTGTTTGCGGCAACTGGTGAATGCCTAAACCATGTTCGAACACTATCTCGATTCCGCCGCCGCCACCGAAGCGCTGGGGGCGCGGCTGGCCGGCGGGCTGACGCCCGGCTGCGTTCTCACCCTAAGTGGCGACCTGGGCGCCGGCAAGACCACGCTGGTGCGGGGTCTGCTGCGCGCCCTCGGCCATCGTGGTACGGTGAAAAGCCCCACCTTCACACTGGTGGAACCTTATCAGTTGGCTGGCTGGCGGCTGTTTCACTGGGATCTGTACCGGCTGGCCGATCCCGAGGAGTTGGAGTATCTGGGCTTGCGCGATCAGATCGACGGCGAGGCGGTGCTGCTGGTCGAGTGGCCGGAACACGGCCCCGGCGAACTGCCGCCGGCCGACCTGGAAATCGCTCTCACTTACGCCGGCGAAGGCCGCGCCTGCCGCTTGGAACCCCGCTCCCCGCCCGGCCAGGCCCTGCTGGCGGGTTTAGTCAACATCAGCTTATGACTCTTCCAGGTCTGCCCACAGCGCGCCCAGTTCCTGGGCAATCTCGATAAATGGCTCGACACTGACGGCATCCTGTTCCTGAAACAGCCCGATCACCGTCCAGCGTCCTTCATGCAGGGCAAACGCTTCCAGGGTATGAGCCAGCGGGTCCACCAGCCAGAGGTACGGCGTGCCGTGGCGGGCGTACACCGGCATCTTGACCACCCGGTCCTTGCGAGCCGTGGACGGGGATAAGATTTCGCAGACCCAATCCGGCACGACTTCGATCCGATGATCGCGGGGCAAGCGCGGCATCCGCTCTCGTTGCCATCCAGCGAGATCGGGAACCAGCACCTCGGTGTCACGGATGAAATGGATTTCCGGCTCGTCCAAAATCCACCATCCCCCCGGTCCACCACGCCCCCGATGATAGGCGGAGCCAATATCCATTCCCAAGCCCGAACCGGCTAATGCATGTGGATTGGTCGGGCGCGGTTGGGTATACAGCCGGCTATTGATGATTTCGCCGGTCAGGTTTTCCGGCAAGGCTTCCAGTTGGGTATACAACTCATCGGAATACGTCGCTTTTTCCATCACGGCGGACATCGCAATACCTCCTGCTGGCTCAGTGGCTTTTAGGCCTTCTCCCTAGCTTGGATCTTTCCTCCGGCAACAATGATGTCAGTTGCCGATAACGCTCGAACAAAAATGCCACCCGTTCCGCCTCGCCGGCGAATATCGTGCCGCCGTGGACCGCATCCACGACATGGTCGAGATGGCGGTGCGTTTGCGCAGTTCCGGCGGCATGGTCAATGGGTCGTTTACGCCGCCTGGCTTTTTTCCTTTTCCTCTTCCAGATGCTTGCAGTCGATGCACAATTCCGCCGTGGGCCGCGCTTCCAACCGGCGCAGGCCGATTTCCACGCCGCAGCCCTCGCAGTAGCCATAGTCATCGCTGGCAAGCCGGCCGAGCGCCTTGTCGATCTTGTGCAACAGCTTGCGTTCCCGGTCCCGGGCGCGCAGGTTGATCGTGAATTCCTCTTCCTGACTGGCCCGGTCATTCGGGTCCGGCAGGTTCAAGGGTTCGTCCTGCATGCTGGTTACGGCGCGTCGGCCCTCTTCCATCAATTCCTGTTTCCAGGCCAACAGAATGGCGCGAAAGTGGTTTTTTTGCTGATCGTTCATGTACTCCTCCCCTTTGTCCACGCGATAAGCCGTAAAGCCCGCTAGCGTTTCAGTCATTGTTTATCCGCCTTTAGCTTTTTAGAGTGCCTCAAAAATCCAACGACCGGCCGCACCTGGCTATCCGGTGTAACGGTCGGCGCTTATGCGTCAAGCACGGTTTATTCTAGAAGGAAACTGTGACGCCAGCGTTCAACTTGCGGGATCGACCGTTCAGATACCGCTCAGACAGGCCCGCAACGAGGTGGCCAGCCCTTGCAGAAGCTGAAAATAGGCGTCGGGACCCGGCGGTAGCTCCGCGCCCAGCGGATCGAGCACGCCTCGGCGAACAGCGCCGCCGGCAATGATCGTTTCCACCAGCGCCGGCTGAAACTGCGGCTCGCTGAACACGCAGCGCGCCTGAAGATCGCGGATACGGGCCTGAATTTCCGCCACCCGCCGGGCGCCGGGCCGCCGCTCCGCGCTCATCGTCACCGAACCGATCGCATCCAGGTCGTAGCGCCGTTCGAAATATTGATAGGCGTCGTGAAATACCAGGTAGGGTTGCTGCTTGACCGGCGCCAGTTCCGTGGCCAGTCGCTGGTTCAAGCGGTCGAGACGCTCGATCAGCGCCGCGCCGTTGCGTTGATAATCGGCACGATGAGCAACGTCCGTCTCGCCCAGCACGGCCATGATCTGGCGCACCATGGCGATGGCGTTGACCGGGTCCAGCCAGACATGAGGGTCGCGATCGGCCCGGTGATCGTGCCCATGATCATGATGGTCGCCAGCTTCCGGTTTATCGTGATCGTCATGCCCATGCGACTCCCAGGCGCCGCCCTCCCGCAGCGGCAGTACCGTCATGCCCGGAGCGTCCAGCAACGCCACGACGCGGACCTTGTCCTTGACATTATCCAGCGGCCGGATCAGAAAGTTCTCCAGGTCCGGTCCGATCCAGAACACCACTTGAGCCTGGTCGATGGCGCGGGCCTCCGACGGCTTCAGGCTGTAGTCGTGCGGCGAAGCCCCGCCGGACACCAGTAGCAGCGGTTCGCCCACGCCCTGCATGACGCCGGTCACCAACGAGTGCACCGGCTTGATGCTGGTCACGATCTGGGGCTGGGTGGCCAGGGCGATCAGCGGCAGGAACAGCAGTCCTCCCAACAGTTTTTTCAGTACGCCCGATCCCTTCGGATTAAACGGCATCGCCTTACTCCTCTGTTATGTTATAGAATAACGTTTGTTATAGAATAACATTTTAAACATTCGGTCAAGCTGAAGTGACGGAGCCCTTATGCGGCAAGCCATGGATTTTTTCTGTCCACCTCCGGCCGACGCGCAACAAGCACTGGCACGGGCGGAAACCTTGTGCCAGCAGCGCGGCGCCCGCCTTACCGACTTGCGCCGGCGCGTGCTGGAAATCATCTGGAACAGCGCCAAGCCGCTGGGTGCGTACACCATTCTCGACGTGCTGCGCGACGACGGTCGCCAGGGTGCGCCACCCACCGTGTACCGGGCCTTGGACTTTCTGTTGGCGCAGGGCTTGATCCACCGGCTGGCCTCGCTGAACGTATTCACCGGCTGCCGTCGGCCGGGCGGCCACCACAGCGGTCAGTTTCTGATCTGCCGGGATTGTGGCCGAGTCAGCGAATTGAGCAACCCGGCAATCGACGAACTGCTGCGCGCCGAAACCGATGCCTGTGGCTTCGAGGCGCTGGCGCAGATCGTGGAGATTCTCGGCCGCTGCCCGGACTGCCTGGATGAAGCGACACGTCATGGCTGAACTACTGCTCACGGCCGAAAACATCAGCCTGGCCATCCGGGGTAACCCGATCTTGCAAGGCGTCAACCTGCGGGTCGCGGCCGGAGAAATTATCGCCCTGATCGGCCCGAACGGCGCCGGCAAATCCACGTTGGCGCGGGTGCTGCTGGGCTTGCTGCGGCCGGACAGCGGCCGGGTCTGGCTACGGCCCGGCTTGCGGGTCGGCTACATGCCGCAACGGCTGGCGCTGGACGACACCCTGCCGCTGTCCGTGCAGCGCTTTGTCACCCTCGGCACCCCGGCGACGCGGGCGCGCGTGCAAGCGGCGCTGGCGGAAGTCGGCGCCCCTCATGTGCTCGACTCGCCGGTGCAAGCGGTTTCCGGCGGCGAACTGCAACGGGTGATGCTGGCGCGCGCGCTGCTGCGCGAGCCCGATTTGCTAGTGCTGGACGAACCGATTCAGGGCGTGGACCTGAACGGTCAATACGAGTTGTACGACTTGATCAGCGGCCTGCGTCGCAAGCGCGGCTGCGGGATCGTGATGGTCTCGCACGAACTGCATCTGGTGATGGCCACCACCGACCATGTTCTGTGCCTGAATCGGCACGTCTGCTGTTCCGGTCATCCCGACCACGTCGCCCGCGATCCCGCCTACCTGAAACTATTCGGTATTGACGGCGCGCGGCGGCTGGCGGTCTATCACCACCACCACAACCACCATCACGACCTGCACGGCGCCGTGGTGCCCGATCCACTCCTTGCTCCCACGCGGGGAGGAGAGGATGTCCACCGTCCGCCCGTGGAGCAGGATCATGGATGATTTTCTGGCGCGCGCCCTGCTCGGCGGCGTTGGCGTGGCGCTGGCCGCCGGCCCGCTGGGCGCGTTCATCGTCTGGCGGCGCATGGCCTATTTTGGCGATACCCTGGCCCATTCGGGGCTGCTGGGCATCGTGCTCGGTACCGTGCTGAATCTCAACCTGCAACTGGGTGTGGCGATCACCTGCCTGGTGGTGGCGCTGGTGCTGGTGCTGCTGCAACGGCAGCGCCGGCTGGCGACGGATACCCTGCTGGGCATCCTCGCCCACACCGCGCTGTCGCTGGGACTGGTGGCGCTGGCGTTTCTGGAAACGGTGCGGATCGATCTGACCGCTTATTTGTTCGGCGATATTTTGGCGATCAGCCGAATCGATGTGTACTGGATCTGGGGCGGCGCCTTGCTGGCGCTGGGGGCGTTGGCCCGGCTGTGGCGGCCACTGCTGGCGATCACCGTGCACGAGGAATTGGCGCAGGTGGAAGGCGTGCCGGTCTTTCCCATCCGACTGGCGTTCATGCTGCTGGTTGCCATCGTCATCGCCGTGGCGATGAAAGTGGTCGGCATCCTGCTCATCACCTCGCTGCTGATCATTCCAGCGGCGGCGGCACGGCGGTTCGCCCGCTCGCCGGAAGGCATGGCGCTGCTGGCCAGCGGGCTGGGCTGTACGGCGGTGGGGCTCGGCTTGTGGGCTTCGCTGCGCTGGGACACGCCGGCCGGACCTTCGGTCGTGCTGGCCGCCGCCGCCCTGTTCGTGCTGAGTTCGGTGGTCCCCGGCCGGTCGTGGCGCTAGTTGGGCGAAGCTGGTACCCGCGGTGGCCATGGGAAAGCCGAAACCTGATTTCTGATGGTGAGTGCTCCGGCTGAGTTCAATCCACTGGCTTGCGAGTTATTCGCAAAATTGTGGCGATTGAAATAAGAGGCATGTCTCTTTCTCAATAATAAATGTTCACTATAATTAACGAGCATCAAAGAGCGATGCATCTAAATTTGAACAGCGGCGAGGTAAGGAGGCGGAGTTTTTGGCGTCTCTTGTTGCGATGCCGCAACATTTTTTGAGGTAGAGAAAAGCGTTTTCGGCTAAATCGAGGAGGCCAGCACTCATGAACAAGAACCCTCGTCTATCTCGCCATGGTCGTCCCCCTCCATGGCTGCGTATAAATCGTGCCAGTGTATTAGGCTGGCTGTGGCTCTGGCTGGCGCTGCTGAATCCAGGACTGGCGCTGGGGGCTTGTGGCGATACCTGGACCTTGGTCAACCCACGGCCGCAGAGTAATACGCTGCAAGCCGTGACCCACGACAACAGCCAATTTGTGGCGGTAGGCCCCTCAGGCACGATCATCACTAGCCCCGACGGGGTGGCTTGGACTGTCCGAAACTCCGGAACGACGAGCATCCTCCAAGGTGTCACCGGATCGGGCAGCCAGTTCGTGGCGGTGGGCAATGGTGGCTCGATCATCACTAGCCCCGACGGAGCGACTTGGACTATCCGAAACTCCGGGACGCCGTACACCCTCCAGGACGTCACCTGGTCGGGTAGCCAGTTCGTGGCGGTAGGCAACACTGGTTCGATCCTCACCAGCCCCGATGGGGTGATTTGGACCCCTCGAAACTCCGAGACGACGCAGGTGCTTTATGGCGTCACCTGGTCGGGCAGCCAGTTCGTGGCGGTAGGCGGTGGCACAGTCCTCACTAGCCCCGACGGCGTGACCTGGACCACCCAAATTTCCGGGGCGACGCAGATGCTTACGAGTGTCACCGGGTCGGGCAGCCAGTTCGTGGCCGTGGGCAATGGTGGCTCGATCATCACTAGCCCCGACGGAGCGACTTGGACTATCCGAAACTCCGGGATGCCGTACACCCTCCAGGACGTCACCTGGTCGGGTAGCCAGTTCGTGGCGGTAGGCAACACTGGTTCGATCCTCACCAGCCCCGACGGGGTGACATGGACTATCCGAAGCTATGGGACGACGGAAGCCCTTTACGGTGTCACTTGGTCGGGCAGCCAGTACGTGGCGGTGGGCGGGACTGGCACGATCCTCGCCAGTCCCGACGGGATGACCTGGACTACCCGCTCCGGAACGGCGGAAGCCCTTTACGGTGTCACTTGGTCGGGCAGCCAGTACGTGGCGGTGGGCGGGACTGGCACGATCCTCACCAGTCCCGACGGGATGGCTTGGACTATCCGAAGATATGCGCCGGGCAGCCTCCAGGGCGTCGCTTGGTCAGGTAGCCAGTTCGTGGCGGTGGGCACCGACGCGATTCTCACCAGTCCCGATGGGGCGACTTGGACTACCCGCTCTGGGGCGTCGAACTTCCTCCAGGATGTCACTTGGTCGGGCAGCCAGTTCGTGGCCGTGGGCTACTTTGGCAGAATCCTCACCAGCCCCGACGGGGTGACCTGGACTCCCCAAGCTTCCGGACTGACGACGAAAGTGCTTTACGACGTCTCTTGGTCGGGTAGCCAGTTCGTGGTCGTGGGCGAGACTGGCACGATCCTCACCAGCCCCGATGGGGTGACCTGGACCCCTCAAGCTTCCGGGACGACGAGCACCCTCACTGGCGTCACTTGGTCGGGCAGCCAGTTCGTGGCGGTCAGCCCTAACACGATTCTCATCAGTCCCGACGGAGTGACTTGGACCTCCAAAACTCCCGGGATGGCGTTTCCTTTTGGCGTCACTTGGTCGGGCAGCCAATTCGTTGCGGGAGGCAACCTTGGCACGATTCTCACCAGTCCCGACGGCATGACCTGGACCCCCCAAGTTTCCGGGATATCGCAACAACTTCAGGATGTCGCCTGGTCGGGCAGTCGGTTCGTGGCCGTGGGTTACTTTGGCACAATCCTCACCAGCGCCTGTCCCTGGGGAGACAGCCTGAGCTTGACCGATGATCGCTGGACCATGATCGGATTGCCGGCGGTGCCGACCACTCCCACCGTGGCGGGCGTATTCGGCGACGCGCTCGGCCTCAACTATCCCGCTGACTGGGTTCTGTATCGGCGCAATTACGCGCCTCTCCAGTACCAGCAACTGGCGCTCAGCGATCCGGTCACCCAGGAAACCGGCTACTGGATCAAAAACACCACCGGGGATACCACACTGAGCATCGCTGCTGCTGCTGGCACGGCGACCGCCCCGCTGACCACCACCAACTGTCCTTCCGCCGTGGGTTGTTACGTTATTCCCCTGACTGCGGCGGCGAGCGGTGACCGCTACAACCTGGTCGGAATGCCATTCCCCTATCCGGTCGGCTGGTGGGACGTGCAAGTCGAGGTCAATGGCATCGCCTATGACTTGGGCAGCACCGAGGCCAATACCTACGTCGATCCCGGCTACTGGGTCTGGGACGGCGCCGACTACGACGCTTACGACGCCACCACCCCCGGCCTGGTTGGGATGCTGCAACCCTGGCAAGGGGTATGGGTCAAGGTGTTGCCTGGCAGCATCGGCCAAACGGTCAACCTGTTGATTCCCGCACTACCCAAAACCAGCCAAAGCTCCGCTCCCACCGATCCGGTTGCGGTGGCTCCGGCTCGTGAGGGGTGGCAAAATGCGCTGGATTGGTTGCTCGCTCCTGCCGTCGCCGCGTCCGACGACTATGCCCGCGCCAGCGGCCGGCGCGGTCGCGACGCTCGACGCGACGACAACGGCCGGGCCATTCAACAAGGCCAGGCCTGGTACGTTCGCCTGATCGCCGAGGAACCAACGCTGAACATGCGGAGCCGTAATAACGTATTCGGCCAACTACCGGACAGCGAAGTAGGCTATGACGCCCACGACCTGCTGAAACTGGCGCCCTTTGGCAGTCCCTACCTCTCCGTCGTTTTCCCCCATCCCGACTGGGATTCTCAGGCCGGCGATTACGCCAGCGACTACCGCTCCAATCGAGAAGGCAGGGGTCGAGGCTTGCCCGCCGCGAATTGGCGCTTCGAAATCCGTACCGATACCGCCGGTCGCATCGTGCAACTGCGTTGGGAAGGTCCGTTGGAGGTACTGCGCCGCTCCGAGTTGCTCGATGAGGATACCGGCGCTCGCTACAAGGTTAGCCGTCAGCGCTATGTTGAGGATGGCATCCCCGTCACCATGACCACCCCAGTACGCCATTTCACCTGGCGCTACGCGGGTCGCTCGTCCGGTCGTTAACTCTGTGTTCCTCCCACGCCCAGGATTCCTTCCCCCGCGTGGGGGAAGGGGCCAAACCCAGGATACCTCCAATGCAAAATGATGAATCCTTGAATCCGGTCAATTCCACCGCCAAGCCAATCAATTCGGATGAAACCGCTCCCGCCATCGACCGCCGTGAAGCGTTGGAAAAACTCGGCAAGCTGGCCTACACCACACCGGTCCTGATAACCTTGCTGCTCTCTGACCGAGCGAGCGCCGCTTCTTGTCCGGGCGGTTTACCCCCAGACCCAGGTGGCAACTGCTGACCACAGTCCCAACCCCAAGTTGAAGCAGGGTCGGGGATTTCTCGGCTAAATGGGCAACGCGACGCCACTCGATCCGGGAAAAGCAATGGCATGACGCTTCCCGCACGCTGGCTAGCGGCGTCCATCGCCGACCATCTGGTACTGGCCCGGCTTGGCCCACAGCGCGGACAAAAGCTGCTGGTGCTGGACCCGCTGGCCGGTTGGATTTGGCAAAGTTACCACGCCGGTTTGCGCGTCGCCGAGATAGCGGGACTGCTGGCGACGCGCTTCGGTTTATCTCTGGGTCAGGCCCGCGCCGATGTCGTGGCGTTGCTCGAAGCTTGGCGCCATGCGAGTGAGCCCGAAACGGCAATGCCTAACTCCGAAGGCTCGCAAACCACTGTCGAGGACGTGTTCCCGACCGACCCCCCACCGCCCGCTGCTTCAACCTGGATGTTGCAACTGGCCGACCGGCGGATGGCGCTGGTCGTGGACGATCCCGCTCTCGCCGAACCGCTGGCCCGAATCATCGATCATCTGGGTGTGGAACCGGGGCTTTTCCCCGACCATCGCCTCCGACTCAGCGGAATCGCCAGCGGCTGGCGGCTGGCTGTGGACGGTGCCCCCATCGCTGCCGGCGATGCATTCGACGAAGCCATCGCTCGAACTGTATCCGAACTGGTGGAGTGGGGTTGCGATATCAATAGTCGTCTGTTGGTATTGCATGCCGCTGGGCTCAGCCAGTCTGGTCGGGGCGTGCTGTTGATCGGTCAGGGTGGTTCTGGCAAAACTACCTTGGCCGCAGCGCTCAATGCCGAAGGGTTCGGCCTGCTAGGCGATGACGTGATCCCGGTCAACCTTGATGGCCAACTGGTCGGTATCGGCATGAGCTTGTGCCTGAAGTCAGGCAGTTGGCCGGTTTTGGCATCGTGCCTGCCCAACCTCGACCATGCCCCTCTTATCGAGCGCTTCGGTCAACAGGTACGCTTTTCGCCGCCGCCGGGGCCGGTGATGCGGGGACCGATTCCTATGGGTGTCTTTCTGTTCCCCCATTATCGGCCCAGCGGCGGACCTACTCTCGAACCATTGGAGCCGGTAGCCGTGTTGCAGAGGATCGTCGAAGCGGAACCGGTCATTTCCACCCTAGACCCGGACCGGCTGAACACCCTGACCCGCTGGGTGAGTTCGGTCCCCGCGTTCGCCCTGACCTATGCCCATCTCGACCAGGCTCTGGCCTTGACCGAACGGGCACTCGTGGAGAGCGGTTTCCCGACGGCTCCACTCTATCAAAGCGCCTCCTAAAGTTCCCGCAAGCTGCGCCAGGGGGGGTGGCTCAGTGCCGAACGCGCGCCCAGCAGTCCGGCCAGACCCACTCCCAATACCCCCACGCCACCGCCGAGCAGCCAGATCCATGGATTCCATTGATAGGGGAATTCGAACACCCGCACGGCCAGCACGTAGCCCAGCACGGTCGCGGCGGCGGCGGCCAGTATCCCGGCCAGCAGCCCCAGCGTGGCGAATTCCGCCAGCAGGCTTTGCCGCACCACCGCCCGACGCGCGCCCAGGGTGCGCAGCACGGCGCTTTCGAAACGGCGTTCGTCCTGAGTGGCCTGAATCGCCGCGTATAACACCACCAGCCCGGCCGCCAGGGTAAACAGGAACACGTACTCGACGGCGGAGATCACCCGGTCCATGATCTCGCGGACCTTGCTCATCAGCGCATCCACATCCAGCACCGTCACCGACGGATACTGGCGCACCAAGTCCGCCAGCAGCGGCTTCTGTCCGGCGGGCAGGTGAAAGCTGGTGATCCAGGTCGCCGGATAGCTGTCCAGCACGCCAGACGGGAACACTACGAAGAAATTGGCCCGGAACGAATCCCATTCCACGCTGCGCAAACTGACGACTTTCGCCTGCAAATCCTGACCGGCGATCTGGAAGCGCACGGTGTCGCCCACGGCGATGCCGAGTTCCTCCGCCAGCCCGATCTCCACCGAAGCAACGCCCTGGCCCTGATCGCCCGCGTCCCACCAGCGGCCGGCGAGGATGCGGTTATCCTCCTGCAAGCGGTCGGTCCAAGACAGGTTGAACTCCCGCTCCACTAATCGCTTGGCGCGCGGGTTGTCGTAATCGTCCGGTCCCACCGCCCGCTCGTTGATCGCCGTCAGCCGCCCGCGCACCATCGGGAACAATTCCGCGTCGCGCAAGCCGTGCTCGCGCAGGAAGGCGCGCACCCCGGCCACCTCGCCGGGCTGGATGTTGATCAAAAAGTGATTGGGCGCATCGGCCGGCAGGCTGGCCCGCCAGTTGGTCAGCAGATCGGTGCGCACCAGGGTCAGCATCAGCAGCGCCATCAAGCCCAGACCCAGCGCGACGACCTGCACCGCGCTGCCGGGTCCCCGCCGGGCGATGTTGGCCAGCCCAAAGCGCCAGGCCACCCCGACCCGCCCGCGCAGCAGGCCCAAGGCTTTCACCAGCCCCCAGGCCGCCAGCGCCAGCGCCACCACCGTTCCCGCCACGCCGGCGCAGACGTACAGCGCCAGCCGCCATTCCCCCGCCTGCCAGACCAGCAGCGCCAGCGTCGTCGCCACGGCGGGGCCGTACAGCGCCAGCAGGCGCGGGTTGACCGGACCGAGATCGCGGCGCAGCACCCGCAACGGCGGCACCTCCCGCAACCGCAGCAGCGGCGGCAGGCCGAAGCCGAGCAGGGTCACGAAACCGGTCGCCAGCGCCGGCAGGACCGGTTGCCAGGACGGTGCCGGCAGTTCGCTGGTGCCGACCAGTTGGCCGAGCACGCCGCTCAGGCCGTACTGGGCGAGGTAACCGACCAGCAGGCCCGCCGCGCCGGCCAGCAGCGCCAGCGCCAGCAATTCCAGCAGAAACAGCCGGACGATCAGCGTTTCGGTGGCACCGACGCAGCGCAGGATGGCAACGCTGTCCCAGTGGCGGGCGGCGAAGCGGCGGGCGGCGATGGCCACCCCGACCCCGGCCAGGATCACGCTGACCAGCGCCGCCAGACTCAGAAACCGTTGCGCCCGCTCCAGCGCCGCCCGCAGTTCGGCGCGGGCATCACGCACGCCTTGCAGCTTCTCGCCGCTCGCCAGCCGGGGTTGCGCCCAGGTTTTGAAGGCGTCGAGCGCCGCCGGCTCGCCGGCCAGCAGCAGGCGGTATTCGACCCGGCTGCCGGGCTGTACCAGTTGGGTCGAAGGGATGTCGGCCAGATTCATCATCAGGCGGGGCGCGATGCTGAACAGATCGCCGGCCCGATCCGGCTCGTAGGCCAGCACCGGACCGACCCGGAACTCGCGGTTGCCGAGGTTCACCGCGTCGCCGACCTGAAGATTCAGCCCCTGCAACAGCCGCTCGTCCAGCCAGACCTGCCCCGGATCGGGGATGGCAGCGACGGCGCGGGGTGGACCGAACGGCCGGTCGCTGATCTGCAAGACGCCGCGCAGCGGGTAGCCGGGGCCGACCGCCTTGACTTCAGTCAGTTGGGTCAGGTCGCCGGCCAGCACCACGCTGCGGAAACTCAAGGTCTCCGCGACCCGCAGACCTTGCCGGCGCGCTTCCTCGGCCAGCAGCGCTTGAATCGGGTTTGGCGCGGACACTACCCAGTCGGCGCCCAGCAACTCGCTGGCCTTGCGCTCCATGGCCTGCTGGATGCGGTCGGTGAAGAAGCCGACGGCGGCGACGCTGGCGACGGCAATCAGCAGGGCAACGGCCAGCACCCGCAGTTCGCCGGACCGCCAGTCGCGGCGCAGGGCGCGCCAGGCCATGCGGCCGACGTTGCGCCAGTTCGGGACGCTGGTTTCGAGCGGGGAATTCAGGGTCGCGGTTTTCGGCATGATTCAAACCTTGAGGGCTTGGCGTGCCCGCTCCGCGCGCAAGCGGCCGTCATCCAGTTCCAACACCCGGTCGCAGTAGGCGGCCAGTTCAGGATCGTGAGTGACCAGAATCAAGGTGGTGCTTTGTTCTCGATTCAGCGCGAATAGCAGTTCGACGATGCGATGGCCGGTTTTCTGATCCAGATTGCCGGTCGGTTCGTCGGCGAACAGCACGTCGGGATTGCCGGCGAAAGCGCGGGCGATGGCTACCCGCTGCTGCTCGCCGCCGGACAGTTGCGAGGGATAGTGCCGGGCGCGGGCCTGCAAGCCGACCCGCTCCAGCAGATCCAGCGCCTGCCGGCGGGCGTCGGGTTGACCGGCCAGCTCCAGCGGCAGCATGACGTTTTCCAGCGCGGTCAGTCCGGTCAACAGTTGGAAGGATTGGAACACAAAGCCGACCCGTCGCGCCCGCAGCAGGGCGCGACCATCTTCGTCCAAGCCGCCGAGATCGACCCCCGCCAGCCACACCCGGCCCTCGCTGGGCACATCCAAACCGGCCAGCAGGCCCAGCAGGGTCGATTTACCGGAACCGGAGGCGCCGACCACCGCCACGCTTTCGCCCTTGACGATGGTGAAGTTGATGTCGTCGAGGATGAGCAGTGGACCTTCCGGGCTGACAACTTGCTTACTCAGCCGCTCGGCCCGCACGATACCACTGGCGGCCTGGTTGTCCGCCGCTGGCGCGGCGGTTACGCTTATGCCGCTGGCCGCTTCCAGGTCATTGTCCACGCGCATTGCCAGGTTCTCCGATGATGAAAACGAATCGCTCACGTTGCTTATCCATTTTGCTGTTGGGGCTGACGGTCCTGCTCGGTCCCGTGGCCCGCGCCGAATCGCTGGTGATTCTGGTGTTGGGCGACAGTCTGAGCGCCGGTTACGGGATTCCGGTTGAGAAGGGTTGGGTCAACCTGTTGCAAGGCCGGCTGGCGGAACGCGGTTTCCCATACCGGGTGGTCAACGCCAGCATCAGCGGCGACACCACCAGCGGAGGTCTGAGCCGATTGCCGGCGGCGCTGGAACTGCATCGCCCCGCCATCGTCGTTCTGGAACTGGGCGCCAACGATGGCTTGCGCGGCCAACCGCCGATGGCGATGAGCCGCAATCTGTCACGGATGATCGAACAAGCCCAACAGGCCGGCGCGCGGGTGTTGCTGGCGGAGATGCGTATTCCGCCGAATTATGGCCCTCTGTACGCGCAAAAGTTTCAGGCGACGTTCGGGGAACTGGCCCAGCACTACGCTATCCCATTGATTCCATTCCTGCTGGACGGCGTGGCGGGCAATACGGCGCTGATTCAGGACGATGGCTTGCACCCGCGCGCCGAGGCGCAGCCGCGCATTCTGGACAATGTTTGGGCGGTGCTGGAGCCGGAGTTGAAGTCGTGACGGTTTATCAGGCGGTCCATCCATGCCGGTCATGATGGAATACGTCGATTGCTCCCGAGCTTAGCGGAGAGGGCGTTTTCTCATCGTGCTTGTTCGTCGATGCGCTGGCGTTGTTGCTGGGCGGCATCCTGGATTTGCGATTCCAATTGACGCGCTTTGTCTAACGCTTCGGTTTGCGCACGCAGCGGATTGTCGGGTTTGGCGGTGGATTTCGGCGCGTCGTGCTCTTTGGAACAGGCGCCCAGCGCCAGTAGTAATAGACCGCCCAGTAGGATGGAACGCAGGTTCATGAGTTCGGACTCCTTTTGGATGTCGTTAGCACGGATTTGATCGGATAGGCTACCATTACTTTGGTAATGGCAGGATGCCACCATGGGGTTTGCGGGATTTTGCGCTGGACCATCCACCGAACCGTTCCGCCGGGGCGTGGTGGGTATCAAGATTGGGTGCTATGGGAGCGTTGTTGCTGGATTAGACAGCTTAAAATCGATGGGTTATAAAGCCTGTTGATGCAGACACTCTTATCGGTGTGATTTATTGCACCTTTCATGAGGTCTGCCTAACATTGAGTATAAGAGATGAGTAGCCCCAAATATCATCATAAGTCTACGGATTTCCTAGATCTGGCACAGGACGACTATGTTGCCGCCAGGCTTCTCCTTCGATCCGGGTTCCTTCCGCAAGGGGTCGTGGTAGCAGCGACTGCCGTAGAGAAGTATTTGAAGGCTGCTCTCGCGGTAAAAAAATATTACTCGAAGAAACATCTTGATTCGGGGCTCATTCAGATTGTCGAGAAGCTTTTTCCTGATCTGAGTAGTGCTTTGAACACTGACTTCCCAGCGATTCCCGGTCTCTTTCCTAGTCTTTGATTAATAATGGTTTTTTCTCGAAAATTTATCAGTGTTTAATAAAAAATATATTTATAAATCAGTTAGATGAGCAAAAGAGACCGGGAATCGCTGCTGACTTCCTCAAGTACCTAAAACGTGGCTTCATGCTTCGTTATGCGATTGTGGATAGCGATGGATTCTCGATTATTATCAATCAATATAGAACACTTATTGCACTGGATGAGACTGTGGCAAATATAGACAAAGGGTTTCTTGTCAAGCACGGAGTCAACAAAATTGATACTCCACTGCGTCGAGCCATGAAAGCCAAAGAACCTACTGTGTTTATTGATAATGTACCACTTGGAGGCATCGGCTTCTCAGAACTCGCACAGCGACCAAATATGATGTATGAACTTAAAGTGGATCACAAACTAGCTTCGATTAAAGTCACGTATCAAACCGAAGCTCTGAATATTATTGGTGATTTTTGTAAAAAGCCAGACCTGAGCGCTAGGAAAACAATTTTGAAACTTTCTCTGGGTTAGTTATTGCGCAATAATCGCTAATCACCTCCAATCTATGCGTAGGATGGCTAGAGTGAAGTAGAGCCTGTCTAATTGGTATTATTGTACCTAAAATCATATAGTAAAGAGTAGGTTGGAGAATTCACATGATTACACTTGATGGTATTACACATCGCCATCCTGAGATACTCAGTGGCGTACCCGTATTCGTAGGCACTCGTGTTCCAGTTCGCTCCCTATTTGATTATCTAGAGGGAGGCGATACTTTAGAAGAGTTTCTCCATCAATTCCCTTCAGTTAAACGTGAGCAAGCCATTGCTGTGCTTGATGCGGCTTACGAATCGGTCACGGCAGATGCGCATCCTGCTTGACGAAAACTTCCCGATTGACTTCGCTAAACTATTAATCGGGAATGAAGTTGCAGTTACTCATGTTCATAGCCTTGGCTGGGCAGGTATCAAAAACGGTGAATTACTTCGTCGCGCATATAGCGTTTGCGAAGTATTCGTCACCTTGGATCGTAATTTGGAATTTCAGCAGAACATCAAGGTGTTACCTTTCGGTATTGTGGTTGTATGTGCTCGTTCCAATCGTATTGCGGATCTTGCCCCACACATTACCAGCATATTGGAGGCTGCAAACCGTGTTGCGCCGAGCCAAGTCGAGAAAGTTGGTGCCTGACTAGGCAGCGTGGCCTCGGCGAGTAAAGATCTTAATGCTCATAAAATGAGTGGCCACCCATGAAATCTCGCATCAGCATGATTACCCTAGGTGTTCGCGATCTTGCGGCAGCCGTGAAATTCTATGAAGAGGGCCTTGGCTTTCCTCGAATGGAATCTCCCCTGACGGTGGCATTCTTCACGCTCAACGGCACCTGGCTGGGGTTATATGGACGCGAGGCATTGGCTGAGGATGCCACGGTATCCGCGCAAGGACATGGCTTTGCGTCATTCTCACTGGCCCACAACGTCCAGTCGGAAGTGGAAGTCGATGAAGTCATCAACCAAGCCATTAAAGCCGGCGCAACCCTCGTCAAGAAACCACGGAAAGTATTTTGGGGCGGGTACAGCGGATACTTCAAAGACCCGGATGGTCATCTATGGGAAGTCGCGCACAATCCTCACTTTTGGATTGGGCCGCGCGACGTGGCGTGATCAAGCAGCAATCAAAGGAGGGCATTGTCATGAATGCGGAAGACTTGCGATCGATCCAGGCTCCATTGAAAGAGCACTACCGCGAAGCACCGGAAGCAGCACTGATCACGCTGCGCGCGCAAGGAAGCCTCGGCGAAGGGGTCAGATGCAAGATCGAGACGGGCAAGGGACTTGTGACCGCCGGCTTGCATCCCGCCACCGGCGGCAACGGGCTCAGTGCCTGCTCGGGCGACATGCTGCTTGAGGCGCTGGTGGCCTGTGCCGGAGTCACCTTGAACGCGGTCGCCACGGCGCTGGGCATCACTCTGCGAGAGGCCACGCTCCAGGCCGAAGGCGAACTCGACTTCCGGGGAACCCTGGGTCTGTCCAAGGAAGCTCCGGTTGGCTTCCAGAATATCCGCCTGCAAGTCGCACTCGACACCGATGCTTCGCAAGAACAGATCGACACGCTGCTGCGCCTGACCGAGCGATACTGTGTGGTGTACCAAACGCTGGCACGACCACCCGCGTTGACGATAACGCGAAAACCGACCGATGCCTGAGCGTCTTCGAATAGCCTGCCAAGGGAGTCGCATGATGAGCTGGGCCTTGAAAAATCTTTCCTCTTTGGCGCGATTGACCGCGATTTTTGCGTTGATCGTTAGCGCCACCGTGTTTGCGGAAACCCAACAGGAGCATGTACATCAAATGGCGCATGGCGTCATGCCCTTCGATATGTCACAGACCGTGCATATCTTCAAGATGACCGAATCTGGAGGCGTGCAAAAGGTCATCGCCAAAGATCCAGCCGCGACCGATCAGATAGCGCTCATTCAACGGCATCTTCAGCACGAAGCCGAGAGCTTTCAGCAGGGCGACTATTCGGACCCGGCAAAATTGCACGGCGCGGACATGGCGGGGCTCAAGGACCTTCAAGCCGGAGCCTCACGCATCAAGGTCTCGTATGCGGCGCTCCCCGCCGGCGCTGAAATGACCTTTGAAACGACCGATCACCACTTGTTGACCGCACTGCATCGCTGGTTCGGCGCTCAGTTGCATGAGCACGGCGCCGACGCCAGATCGGAGTGAGTGAGCAATGTGCTCCACTGCATCAATTCAGCGACCCTAAAGAGCTGGATCGTCGATAAGGCAGCGTTATCGTTTGGTGGCTTGTCAGTTCGATCGGCTGGCCGGTCGCCACATTCCGGCCAGTCGCAAGCTAAACCTTCCAATCACAACACCACCGGCTCCGGCTCCAGTTCGACGCCAAACGCCGCCCACACCGATTCCTGAATTGCCCGAGCCAGCCGTAGTACATCCGCGCCGCACGCCCCACCGCGATTGACCAGCACCAGCGCCTGCTTTTCGTAAGCTCTCACCGGTCCAAGATCACGGCCCTTCCAACCGCAGCATTCGATCATCCAGCCAGCGGCCAGTTTCACGGTTCCGTCCGCCTGCGGGTAGTGCGGCAACTCGGGAAACCGTGCCGAGAGGCGAGCAAAGGTGGTTGCGTCCACCACCGGGTTCTTGAAAAAACTGCCGGCATTGCCCAAGCACATCGGGTTCGGCAGCTTGCGGGAGCGGACCTCCATCACCGCATCGGAAATCTGCCGCGCCGTCGGGTGGGTAATTCGCCGTTGTTCCAGTTCCCGCGCCAGTTCGGCGTAACGGATTTCCGGCCGCCAGTGTTTCGGCAACCGGAAAGTCACGTTGCTGATCAAATAGCGCCCGGCCGCTTCCCGTTTGAACACGCTGTCCCGGTAGCCGAATCGGCAGGCGGCGTGGTCGAAGGTCATCGTCGCGCCGGTTTCCAGATCCACCGCCTCCAGCTGATGAAACCGTTCCGCCATTTCCAGGCCGTAAGCACCGATGTTCTGGATCGGGGCCGCGCCGACCGTGCCGGGAATCAGTGACAGGTTTTCCAGGCCCGGCCAGCCGCGTTCCAGCGTCCAGCGCACGAAATCGTGCCAAATTTCGCCCGCGCCCGCGCGCACGATCCAGGCATCGGTCTCCTCCGCCAGCAACTCCCGCCCCGGAATCCGCACATGCAGTACCAGCCCCTCGAAATCGCCGGTCAGAACGACATTACTGCCGCCACCCAGCACGAAGCGCTGCAAATACCGCCATTCGAGCGTGGTGGCCAACGTGGCGAGCTGGGCTGGCGTCTCGACGGCGGCAAACCAGGCGGCGCGGGCTGGCAACCCGAAGGTGTTGAAGGATCGCAGCGCCACGTTGCGCGATAAAACCGCAGTTGACTGACTCATGAAAGACCGGTTTGGCAAGCTGGAAATACAAAATGTAATCCCTTCCAGCGCATTATGAAAATCCATGCAACAAAAAACCCGCCGTTCAGGCGGGTCTTGGGAATCCGGTCGGGTTCAGGCCGCCACCGGCAGCGCGGCCCGCAATTTCTTCATGGCATTGGTTTCCAACTGGCGGATGCGCTCGGCCGATACCTGGTATTCCGCCGCCAGCTCGTGCAGGGTCGGTTTGTTGTCGTTCAACCAGCGGCGTTGCACGATGTCCCGGCTGCGCGGGTCCAGCCGCTCCAGCGCCGCGCCGAGTCGGCTGACGGTTTGATCTTCCCAGTCCTCTCGTTCCAGCGTCTCCGATGGATCGGCCTGCTCGTCGCGCAGGTAGGCCGAAGGGGCATAGCTGTCGGTCTCGTCGTTCCCATCGGCTTCCGGTGCCGGGTCGAACGAGACATCGTGACCGCTCAGACGCGATTCCATCTCCAGCACGTTGTCGGGGCTGACGCCCAATTCGCGGGCGACCGTGTTCACTTCCTCGTTGTTCAGCCAGCCCAGCCGCTTCTTGGAGCCACGCAACTTGAAAAACAGCTTGCGCTGGGCCTTGGTGGTGGCAATCTTGACGATGCGCCAGTTGCGCAGGACAAATTCGTGGATTTCCGCCCGGATCCAATGCACGGCGAACGAGACCAGCCGCACACCGTGCGCCGGATCGAAACGCCTGACCGCTTTCATCAGGCCGATGTTGCCTTCCTGGATCAGATCGCCCAGCGGCAGACCGTACCCCAGGTAGCCGCGCGCGATATGCACCACAAAGCGCAGATGCGCCACGATCAAGTGTTGCGCCGCTTCCAGGTCGTTACGCAGCCGCAAACGCTGAGTCAGCTCCTGTTCTTCCTCGGCGCTTAACATCGGCACCTGGCTGACCGCCTGGATGTAGCTCTCCAGACTGTCGACCGGTACCGGCAGATTTTGCATGCGAGGAACCAGTGCGGTCGTTGTCATCTTCATTCACTCCACCCTTGCGGCATTTTCATTATTGGCAATTTTAGCACTCGCGACCTAAGAGTGCCAAAATTACTGAGAAGTTCCAGTGTCGCCGCATTGCTTCGATCAAGCGCCGGCTTCTTCGTCCAGCAGGGCAGCGACGAATTCGGCGGCGTCGAACGGCCGCAGGTCTTCGATACTCTCGCCGACACCGATAAAGCGGATCGGCAGGCCCAGCCGGCGGGCGATGGCGAATACGATGCCGCCCTTGGCGGTACCGTCGAGCTTGGTCAGGACCAGGCCGGTCACGCCGACCGCTTCGTGGAATTGCATGGCCTGGTTCAGCGCGTTCTGGCCGGTGCTGGCATCCACCACCAGCAACACTTCATGCGGGGCCGTGGCATCGACCTTGCCAGAGACCCGTTTGATCTTCTTGAGTTCTTCCATCAGGTTGGTTTGGGTGTGCAACCGGCCGGCGGTGTCGGCGATGATCACTTCCACCATCCGGGCCTTGGCGGCCTGAATGGCGTCGTAGATCACCGACGCGGCATCGGCGCCGTTGTGCTGGGCGATGACTGGAATGTGGTTGCGCTCGCCCCAGACTTGTAATTGCTCGATGGCGGCGGCGCGGAAGGTATCGCCGGCCGCCAGCAGTACCGAATGCCCGTCGTCTTGCAGCTTTTTGGCGAGCTTGCCGATGGTGGTGGTCTTGCCGACCCCGTTGACCCCGACCGTGAGAATGACGTAGGGCCGGGATTCGCTGGGTTGCCACGGCTGCTGGCAGGGAGTGAGGATGTCCAGCAATTCCTCGCGCAGCGCTTGCAGCAGCGCCGGTACATCGTGCAGTTGCTGGCGCGAGACCCGCTCCCCCAATCTTTTCATCAGGTGATTGGTGACGTCCACGCCGACATCGGCCAGTAGCAGGCGACTCTCCAGTTCCTCTAGCACCTCGTCGTCCAGCTTGCGACCGGCGAATAGGCCGGACAGCCCTGAAACCAGGCTTTGGCGGGTGCGCCGCAACCGGTCGCGCAAACGGGCGAAACGTTCGGGCTTGGGCTCGGTGGGCTCGATCATCGCCTCGGGCGCGCGATCCTTGCGGAACGGGAGGTGAATCGGGCGGTTCAGGACTTCGAACAGGCTGGCTTTCTTGCGTTCCGGGGTTTCGGACGTGGCTGGAAGGTTGGCATCGGGTTTGAAATCGGACATAGGTATGATCCCAAGGAAAAGATAATGGGTACGGTTGTGGTCGTGGTCTATATGTAATATCCATCAGAGCCATAACTTAGGATGGAGCGGACGGGCACAACCCTGTCTGGAGAGGATGTCAGAAAATGCATTCTGTTCTGACAATAGGCTTTCCCGCGCGGTGTGAATCATATGTGGTGCGCATCCCAAGCAAAATGATGATCATAGCCGGTAAATACGAGGTGACGGGTGAACTGGGCCGCGGTGGCATGGGCGTTGTCTACCAGGTTCGTCATCGAGAGTTGGGTGCGGTCTTTGCCCTGAAGACCTTGCGTGCCACGCTCACCGAAGAGACGGAAGCGGTGGGACGGTTTTACCACGAAGCGTGGATCATCGCGCAATTGCGTCATCCCAACATCGTCAAGGTGTTCGATGTCGGCCGGGACGGCGACCGCCATTATTTCGTCATGGAATACGTGCAGGGGCGCAGCCTGAGAGAAATCCTTGACCGGGAAGGCCCATTGCCGCTTTCGCGGGTGCTGGCCATCAGCCAGCAGGTTGGGCAGGCTCTGGCTTACGCCCATGCTTGTCAGCCGTGCATCGTCCATCGCGACATCAAACCCCAAAACATCCTGATCGAAGACGATACGGGTCGCGTGGTGGTGATGGATTTTGGTATTGCTAAGTTATTGGGCACACAGAAAATTCAATACACAGCCAATGGCGTCTTCATCGGTACGCTGACCTACGGCGCACCCGAGCAAATACGCAGCGACCTAACCGTGGACGGGCGCGCTGATATTTTTTCGCTGGGCCTGGTGATGTACGAGATGATCACGGGGCGCGGGCTCTTCAGCGGACTGACCCAGCAAGAAATCATTGCCAGGCAACTGCATGGATCGAAGAACCATGTGCTGAATTTGCCTTCCCAGATACCAGCGGCGCTCCGCAAGTTGGTAGCCAAGGCAGTGGCTAAGGATCAAGACCGACGTTTCGCTACCGCCGGGGAATTGCTCGACGCACTGGCCCAAGCGCGTGAAAGCAATACACCGAGATTGCGTTGGCCGGTTCTGTTGCTTGGATGGACGGTTATCATCGGTGCGGGGCTGCTGGTGGCTTGGGCCTGGCTTTCGGGATTCCCTTCGCTGGAGACCATGCGCCAAGCGCTCGCAACTTGGCGTGGCTCCACCCAACCCGCCCAACCCGCCATGCTTGGCGATGTTCCTGGTCAGGCCACGCCACTTGTGCCGGTTCGGGCGGTTGCACCGTCGAAGCCAGTCATGAATGCTCCACCCACTGCCACAGGGGTATCACCGCCGATGCCTCCATCCGCGCTGGAGTCCATCCGGAAATTGCCGGAATCACCGCCGTCTCCGCTCCTCACGCCGATTGTTTCCGCGCCAGTTCGGCCCGTGCCGTCGCCGGGTCAACTGGAGATCCAGCATAATCTGGAAAAGATGCTCACATCGCCATTCGATCCCGCCCCGAGGTTGGAACCCGACTCGCCGTTCGATCCGGAGCGAGAATTGGAACAGGCGTTGCGACGCAAGAACCAGCCCTGATCGGAACCAGGGTACGGTACGGATAACGCGATGATCATCCCCGATAAATACGGAATGAGGGGCGAACTGGGAGGGTGGTAAAGGCGTCGTTTATCATCCGCCAGATGGGCGATGAAGAGGGTTTCGGGGCGGTTGAGGGTGAAACGGATCGTGTGTTCGTCTACCTTTTCAATTCAATCGACTCGATCCGTGCAGGTCCGCCGTTGACGAGCGTTATCCGTCGTCCACCCACGGTGCGTTGCGCTTTAGCGATCCGGGAGGCTTGTTGGTTGCGCGAGCCGCATGCGCCGATCAATAGCACCTCAACCCAGCAATTTCAACCTCCTTCCATGCATGAATCCCGCAGGGGTTGGCGGCGGGAAGGTGGGGTCGGCGAGGATCAGGGCCAGGATGGCGGCGGGTGGGCGAGGTGAAATGATGGGGTATGCGAGGGTCTTTGCTATTTTTGCGTGGGTTGCGGATTGTGGTGGTTGCCAAGAATACGCCGCGCCTTGACGGAGTTACAACACGTTGACAATTTCCGGCCGCCCGCCGCGGATTTTCCCACCGCTCGATTCTTCTCGTTGTCCAAGCTGGACTGTGTTGCCATGAATGATCCCACTTTTCCGCCTTCACCGGTTCCACGCTTGCTCGATCCCGAGGACCCGCCACCGTTTAGCTTGGTCAATCCGGATGGTCGGTTTCCACTGGTGCTGGTCTGCGACCACGCCAGCAACGCGGTGCCCGCCGCGCTGGACCAGCTCGGCCTGGGGCAGGAGGAACTGGCTCGGCACATCGCTTGGGATATCGGCGCGGCCGACGTCACCCGACGGCTGGCGGCGCGGTTGGACGCGCCGGCGGTGTTGTGCGGCTACTCGCGACTGGTGATTGATTGCAACCGTCCTCCCGGCGACCCCACTTCGATCGCCGAGATCAGTGATGGCACCTTTGTTCCCGGCAACCGCGCACTCGGCGATGTCGCCGTCGAAGCGCGGGTGAACGAGATATTCTGGCCTTATCACCAGGCGATCACCCAGATGTTGGCGCAACACTGGCGGCACGGTCATGGCCGGGCACCGGCGCTGATCGCCATTCACAGCTTCACGCCGGCGATGAACGGCTTCCGCCGCCCGTGGCATCTTGGCGTGTTGTGGAACCGCGATTCGCGATTGGCGGGACCGCTACTGGACCGGTTCCGTGTCGATCCCGAGCTGTGCGTCGGCGACAACGAGCCCTATTCCGGGCGCGAGGTCGGTTTCACCATGGATACCCACGGCGGCGCGGCCGGTCTGCCGCATGTGGAGGTGGAGATTCGCCAGGATTTACTGGCCGACGAAGCCGGTCGCGAGCGCTGGGCGACGATACTGAGCAGCATTCTGGCCGTAGTGCTGCGGGACAAAACGCTGTATGCGGTCAAGCATTACTGAGTTTCGGTACTATCGGCGACTCGGATTGTAGTATAATTATATATACAGTTGTATAATAATTATGTCTACTGGAGAAAGCGCCAATCATGGCTGCGACGAGGGGGACGAACAATGCCACGGAAGTGAATCGCCCGCGAACTCGCATGGCGGTTCCGA
Source organism: Candidatus Competibacteraceae bacterium (assembly GCA_016699715.1). NCBI lineage: Bacteria > Pseudomonadati > Pseudomonadota > Gammaproteobacteria > Candidatus Competibacteraceae > Candidatus Competibacteraceae bacterium. Next base: position 52,410 of record CP065007.1, read on the forward strand.
CCGCGACGCCCAACCCAGCGGCGATGGCGAATCGCCTGCGAGTTCGCAAGGTGGTGCTGGCGCTGCTTTACGTGGCGGTCTGGGTGGGTTTCTGGCATGTATCGACCGCGCTGAATCTCATCGGCGGGATCAGTCTTTGGTATCCGTCGGCCGGCTTGAGCTTCGCCGTTCTGCTGGAGCATGGCGCGCGTGCGTTGCCCTTGCCGGTTGCCGCCGCCTTGCTGGCCGGTCTGTCTCTCTGGTCCTGGGAGCAGTGGCCCTATTATCTGCTCAGCGTGTTCGTTCCTCCGCTCGGCTACGCCGTGGCCGCCCACATCCTGCGGGGTTATCCGGATCCGCGTTCCCATGGCAGGTGGCATTTCAACGACCCGCAGCGGGTAGCGGTCTTTCTCGCCGCCAGCGTCGGTGGCTCCCTGTTCGCGGCGCTGATCGGTGCCCAGATTCTGAATTTCGCCGGCCTGCTGCCATCGCGGACATCGTTACCGCAGGCGATGCTGGGTTGGTGGGTTGGCGACTTTATCGGGGTGGTTATTTTTACGCCGCTGGCTTTGATTTTCGCCGCGCCGTTGGCCCGGCAGTTCGGTCGGGGGGAACCGCCGCGCCTGCCCAAATCCTGGGTGGCGGTCGACCCGCCGTCGATACGCCTGGTGCTGTTGCAGGGCTTGGTGGCGATCCTGCTGCTGGGAGGCTTGTTCTGGATCCCGCATCGCTTCTGGCAGAACCAACCGTACCCTTTCATGACCCTGCTATTGCTGCCGGTGCTGATCTGGACCGTGGCGACTCGCGGTATCCGCGGTACCCTGGTGGTCGTGCTGCTGTACGAACTGGGCATCGTGACGATGGTGACGTTGTTCGGCCAAGCCGAGCTGACCTTTCAGTATCAGGTGGTGATGGTGGCCATGGTGGCGTCCGGCTTGTTGGCTGGCGCGGTTTCCCAGTCTCGGTTGGCCAGTATCGCGCGATTTCGCGATCTGGTCGAAGTGTCCAATGACCTGTTGTGGGAGTTTGATGCCAGCGGCCGGTTGTACCAGTTGAGCGGGCAATTGGCCCGGATCACTTCCGTGCGGGAGGAACAGTCGCGGACACACTGGAGCCAGTACGTGGTCCAGCAGGAACGGGATACCGATCTGGCCGTGCTGCGAGCGACGATTCGGCAGCGGCGGCCATTCCGGCACATGGTGCTGCGAGTTCGCCTGCCGGGGCGGGAGCAGTCGGCCTGGACGCACAATAGCGGTTTACCCATGTTCGACGAAGATGGCGAGTTTTTGGGCTATCGCGGCACCACCGTTGATATTACCACCCGTAAGAAGGCCGAGGCGCTGCTGCGGAATTACGACCAGGCACTGGAAGCCGAAGTGGCGGAGCGTACCCGTGCCCTGACCGAATTGAGCAAGCGCAACTGGCAGATGGCCAATTTTGACAGCTTGACCTCCCTGCCCAATCGCAATCTGTTCTTCGAACATCTGCGCAAGGGTTTACAGCAGGCGCGGCGACGGCGGCGGTTGTTGGCGCTGCTGTTGATCGATCTGGATGGTTTCAAGGCGGTGAACGATACCTTCGGGCACGATATGGGCGATGAGTTGCTCCGGCAAGTCGCCGCACGCCTGCAGCGTTGCGTGCGGGCCACCGATACCGTGGCCCGTCTGGGTGGCGATGAATTCACGGTGGTTTTGCCCGATCTCGAACAAATCGACGGCGTGATCGCCGTGGCGCGGAAGATCATCGAATGTTTGGCGGAGCCGGTGCCGCTGGGAGAGGCGATCGGTATGGTGACGGCCAGCGTCGGGATCGCCTTGTACCGACCGGGATCACCGGACAGTCTCGAACTGGCGATGACGTTGCTGCGCCAGGCCGACGCCGCCATGTACGCCGCCAAGCGGGCCGGCAAGAACGCCTGGCGGCTCGCCGAGACGGTCGATTCCGAGCCGTCGTGAGCGGGACCGGCCCGAGCGCTAGACCGCTTCCAGGTGCTCGATGCACAGTTGCAGCCGGCGCTCGCCGCGCCACTCGTTCACATCCAGGCGGTAGGCGGCATGCACCCGCGTCGTGGCGGGGTTGAACCCGGCCGCCCGCCGGAAGGCGATCGCTTCCAGCGCCAGCGACGTTCCCGGTGGCCGCAGCCACAGTTTGAGGTGCTGGTCTTTCATGATGCGATGCGAAGTCACCTCGAACAGCCCGTCGAACAGCGGTTCGGGGAAACCCTGCCCCCAGGGGCCGGCCTCGCGCAGCAATTCGGCGATCTCCAGGGAAAATTCCGCCGGTGCCAGTTCGCCATCGCTCAGCAAGCGGCCATGCAGGTCGTCGTCGCTCAGCCACTGGCGGGTCTCGGCATCGAACGCCTGGTTGAAGGACTCGAAGTGTTCCATGGCCAGCGTCAGGCCGGCGGCCATGGCATGACCGCCAAAATGGCCGATCAGACCGGGATGCCGGGTGGCTACCGAGGCCAGGGCATCACGCAGATGCATCCCCGCCACCGAGCGCCCCGACCCCTTGATATTGCCGTCCCGATCCGGCGCGAAGACGATCACCGGGCGGTGCAACTGTTCTTTCAGGCGGCCGGCGATGATGCCGACCACGCCCTGATGCCACTCGGGGTCGAACAGACAAAGTCCGAAGGGCAGATCCGCCATGTTCGGCGCCAGCCGGTCGATCCACGCCAAGGCCTGCGCCTGCATCTCGGCGGTTAACTCGCCACGCTGCCGGTTGATTTCATGCAGCCGGCGCGCGATGCCCCGGGCGGTGTCCAGCTCGTCGCTGAGCAGACATTCGATGCCCTGGCTCATATCTTCCAAGCGGCCGGCGGCATTGAGACGGGGACCCAAATAGAAACCGATATCGCTGGCGCTCAGCCGGTCCCGCGAGCGACCGGCGATCTCGCACAAGGCGACGATGCCGGGGACGCACTGGCCCTGGCGAATCCGTCGCAAGCCCTGCTCGACCAGGATGCGGTTGTGATGGTCCAGCCGCACCACGTCCGCCACCGTGCCGAAGGCCACCAAGTCGAGAAACTGGGCCAGATTCGGCTCGGCCAGCCCCCGCTCGGCGAACCAGCCGACCTCCCGCAACCGCGCCCGTAGCGCCATCAGCACATAAAAGATCACGCCCACGCCCGCGAGATTTTTACTGGGAAAACCGTCGCCCGGCTGATTGGGATTGACGATCGCCTCGGCGGCCGGCAAGGTCTGGCCAGGCGCGTGGTGGTCGGTGATCAGCACGCGCATGCCCCGCGCCTGGGCAGCTTTCACGCCTTCATGGCTGGAGATGCCATTGTCCACGGTGATGAGCAGATCGGGCTGCTCCTCGGCGGCGACCGCCACGATTTCCGGGGTCAGGCCATAACCGTGCTCGAAGCGGTTCGGCACTCGGTAGCCGACCCAGGCGGCGCCCATGGCTCGCAGCGCCCGCACCGCCAGCGCGCAACTGGTGGCGCCGTCGGCATCGAAATCAGCCACGATCAGGATGCGCCAGCGTTCGCGCAGCGCGGTATGCAGCAGATCGACCGCCTTTTCCATGCTCAGGAAGGCGTCGGGTGAGGTCAGCCGCCGCAGTTCCCGTTGCAGTTCATCGGCGGAATGCACGCCGCGGGCGGCGTAGATACGTTGCAACAAGGGGGCGACGGGTAAATCGCTGGCGGGAGGTGAAGCACGGCGGACGATGAAAGTGGGCATGGCGAGTCGGCGGAGGTGGATTCGAGTCGGGTGGCCGAGCGCCCGCTTGGGGCCGGGCGGTGGGAGCAATCAGCGCGAATGAGGGGTCATAGCGGCCGGGCGCGCCGCCAGAAACGCCAGTGCGCGGCGCTGGTTACGGTGTAGCGGCGGCCGTTACCGGGATAGAGGTGCAGTGTTGTCAGCTGGCCGGTTTGCAGCCAGCGCCGGCAGGGCGCGAACCAGTCCCGTTCCAGCATGGCGACATGCTCGACCCCGCGCGCGAGGTTACCGTCGGCGGCGTCGTGCCGGGTCGCTTCCAGCACCGTCAGGCTGTCCGTTTCCGTGGCGGCGGCTTCCCGCCAATCTTCGGCCCGTTCGGGCAGAGGGTCGATGGCTGCCCCGCTCAAGCGAGCCAGCCCCCGGACCAGTGGATCGCGAGCATACAGCCCGGCGGTGGGCGCGCGGGCGCCCGTTGGACAAAGACCGCCGCCCCAGAGCCAGAGGCCATTGATCATCGGCTGGTTGTGCTGTTCCCGCGCCTGGTTGAGCGGGTGGCCGTGAAACAGCATTTGGACTTCGGTCAGCAGAGTGTGCCAGCGGCGAACGTTCGGCCCGGTGGGTAACAGCGCGTTGATGTTGCGGCCGGCGGCGGCGCTCAACGCTTGGGTGCGGAAGCCGGGATCGGTCGGCAGCCGCAGATACCAGCGCTCGGGGCAGGGGGCTTCGAGCCGCAGGTCGTCTTCGGCGAAGGTCTGGTTGAACGCCGCGACCAGCGCCGTGGCTTCGCCCGTTTCGATAGCCAGCGTTCGCGCGTCCGCCAGAAACACGCCACCGTGCATATCGGCCCGCAAATGCACCGGATCGGCGCGCAGCCACCAGTCGCCGCTGTTAGATTCGCCGCCGTCGGCCAAGCGGGTGAGTGCCGCGACGGGCAGGTCGGCGTCGATGGGAACGGGCAGGCCGAATAGCCCGAACAGCACTGCATCCAGGGCGGCCGGCACTGGGCCGGCATCGGCGCGAGCCAATAGCCATTGCAGTGCCGGCGCGGTCGATCGGAACAGCGCCGGGTCGGTGCCGTCGGGCCGTTGCGGCAGGCCGGGGACCAGCAAGTGCAGGAGAGTGGCCACGAAGCTCGTCGGTCCGGGTGCTCAGTCCGAATCGAGGTGTTCCATGCGGATGCGGACCACCGGCGCATGGATGCTGTCCAGCGCCTCGATGGCGGCGATGGCTTCGTTCATCCGTTGCTCCCGTACCCGGTAGGTCAGCAGGATGACCGGCACGTCGCGGGCGCCGGGCGTTGGTTCTTTTTGCAGGACGGCCTCGATGCTGATGTCACGGTCGGCGAGGATGCGGGTTACGTCGGCCAGCACGCCGGACCGATCCACGGCTTGCAAACGCAGGTAGTAGCAGGTCTCCACCTCGGTCATCGGCAGCACCGGCAGGTCCGACAGGGCATCCGGCTGGAAGGCCAGGTGCGGGACACGGTTGTCCGGATCGGCGGTCAGGGTACGCACCACATCGATGATGTCGGCCACCACCGCCGAGGCGGTCGGCTCGGCGCCGGCGCCGGCGCCGTAGAACAGGCTCTGACCGACCGCGTCGCCTCTGACCAACACGGCGTTCATCACCCCGCTGACGCTGGCCAGCAGTTGCCGCTGTGGGATCAGGGTCGGATGCACCCGCAGTTGCGCGCCCCGTTCATCGCGGCGGGCGATGCCCAGGTGCTTGATGCGATAACCCAGTTGTTCGGCGTAGGCCACATCCTCGCGGGTGATGCGGCTGATGCCCTCAATGTAGACCTTGTCGAACTGCAAGGGGATGCCGAAGGCGATCGAGGCGAGAATGGTCAGCTTGTGGGCGGCGTCGATGCCTTCGACGTCGAAGGTCGGATCGGCCTCGGCGTAGCCCAGCGCCTGGGCCTCGGCCAGCACGTCCGGGAAGTCGCGGCCCTTGTCGCGCATTTCGGTCAGGATGAAGTTGGCGGTGCCATTGATGATGCCCGCCACCCATTCCAGCCGGTTGCCGGCCAGCCCCTCGCGGATGGCCTTGATGATCGGGATGCCGCCGGCCACCGCCGCTTCGAAGCCGACCATCGTGCCGGCGGCGCGGGCGGCGGCGAAGATCTCGTTGCCGTGTTTGGCGATCAGCGCCTTGTTGGCGGTGACTACGTGCTTGCCGTTGGCCAGCGCCCGCAGTACCAGGCTGCGCGCCGGTTCGTAGCCGCCCAGCAGTTCGACGATGATCGAGATCTCGGGATCGTCCACCACCTCCAGCGCCTCGCTGGTCAGTTTGATGCCGGCGGTGCGAGCGGTGGTGCTGTCCAGATTGCGGGCGGCGGCGTGAGAGATCACGATCTCGCGCCCGGCGCGGCGGCTGATTTCCCCGGCGTTGCGCGCCAGGACGTGGGTGACGCCGCCGCCGACCGTGCCCAGGCCGAGCAAACCGATTTTGACGGGAGGATAGCTGCTCATGGTCCTTAGACTCCCGCCGCCCGCGCCAGCGGAGGGGCGGCAAGGTCGCGACTATCCTTGCGGAACATCTCGCGGATACCGCGCACCGCCTGCCGGGTGCGGTGCTCGTTTTCGATCAGGCCGAAGCGCACATGATCGTCGCCGTACTCGCCGAAGCCGATGCCGGGGGAAACCGCCACCTTCGCTTCGGCCAGTAGTTTCTTGCAGAACTCCAGCGAACCCAATGCACGGTACTGTTCGGGGATTTTCGCCCAGACGAACATGGTGGCCTTGGGTTTTTCGACTTTCCAGCCGATGGCGTTCAGGCTGTCGCACAGCACGTCACGGCGCTTGCGGTACATGTCGCGAATCTCGGCAACGCACTCTTGCGGGCCTTCCAGCGCGGTGATGGCGGCCACCTGGATCGGCGTAAACATGCCGTAGTCGAGGTAGGATTTCATCCGGCCCAGCGCGGCGATCAGCGTCGGGCTACCGCACATGAAGCCGACTCGCCAGCCGGGCATGTTGTAGCTCTTGGACAGGGTGAAGGATTCGATCGCCACTTCCTTGGCGCCCGGTACTTGCAGGATCGAGGGCGCGACATAGCCGTCGAACACCAGATCGGCGTAGGCCAGATCGTGGATCACCCAGATGCCGTGCTCGCGGGCGATGGCCACCACCTTTTCGAAGAAATCCAGCTCCACGCACTGGGTGGTGGGGTTGGCCGGGAAGTTGAGCACCAGCATCTTGGGGCGCGGCCATGAATCCTTGATGGCCTTTTCCAGTTCGGAAAAGAAATCCACGCCGGGAATCAGGGGTACATGGCGAATGTCGGCGCCGGCGATGACGAAACCGTAGGGGTGAATCGGATAGGCCGGGTTGGGCACCAGCACGGCGTCGCCCGGCCCCATGGTCGCCAGGGCCAGATGGGCCAGCCCTTCCTTGGAGCCGATGGTGGCGATGGCCTCGCTGTCGAAGTCGAGTTCGACGGCGTAGCGGGTCTTGTACCAGTTACAGATGGCCCGGCGCAGGCGCGGGATGCCGCGCGACACCGAGTAGCGGTGGGTGTCGTGGCGCTGGGCGGCTTCGACCAGCTTGGCAACGATGTGTTTCGGGGTCGGCTGGTCGGGGTTGCCCATGCCGAAGTCGATGATGTCCTCGCCGCGGGCGCGGGCCTTGGCCTTCAGATCGTTGACGATGTTGAAGACATAAGGCGGCAGGCGTTTGATGCGTTGGAAGTCGGCGTTCAAGAGTGTATTTCCAGGGGCTGAATCACGGGGGTTCCGGCGGGCGGTCCGCGCTCGGGCCGGAGGCCAGCGGGAAGAGCGGCGATTGCCGGGCGGATTAAAAAGTCTACCTATAAGCAAGGTGAACTGTCGAGTTGAACCGCGCGATGCGGGCGCGGGTTCCGCCGGGGCTTGCGGGACGCTCGCTCCGATCGCTTCAATACCCCGCCGCCGATCCGCCGGCCCGGCGGGTGTCGGAAAAGCCGTACAGCCCTTCCGGCGCGCGGACGATGCTCTGGGTGTCGCCCATCGCATCCTTGACCACGACCTTGTGTCCCCATCCTTCCAGCAAGCGCACGGTGTCCGGGCTGAGTCCTTCCTCGACCCGCAGTTCGTCGGGTAGCCACTGGTGATGCACGCGCGCGGCGACCGTGGCTTCGGCGATGTTCATGCCGTGGTCGATGACGTTGAGCAGGATTTGCAGCACGGTGGTGATGATGCGGCCGCCGCCGGGGCTACCAGTGATCAACACCGGTCGGCTGTCCTGAAACACCAGGGTCGGAGTCATCGAACTGAGCGGGCGCTTGCCGGGACCGACCGCGTTGGCGTCGCCGCCGATCAAGCCGTAGGCATTCGGCACGCCCGGCTTGGCGGCGAAATCGTCCATCTCGTTGTTGAGCAGGATGCCGGTGCCGGCGGCGACGATGCCGGAGCCGTAGCCGAAATTCAGGGTGTAGGTCACGGCGACGGCGTTGCCGTCCCGATCCACCACCGAGTAGTGCGTGGTCTGATCGCTTTCGTGGCGTTGCGGCTGACCGGGTTTGATCTCCGTCGCCGGTTTGGCTCGATTCGGCTCGATGCGCGCCGCCAACTCCTTGGCGTAGGCTTTCGCGGTCAGGCCGGCGACCGGTACCTTGGCGAAATCCGGATCGCCCAGATATTCGCCGCGGTCGGCGTAGGCGAGTTTCATGGCTTCGGCCATGCGGTGGATGGTGGCGGCGCTGTTGTGACCCAGTTCGCCCAGCGGCCAGGTTTCCAGGATATTGAGGATCTGGATGAGATGCACGCCGCCGGAACTGGGTGGCGGCATGGACACAATCTCGTAACCCCGATAGCTGCCCCGCACCGGGGCACGGACCAAGGCCCGGTAGCTCTTGAGGTCGTCCAGGCTGATCAAGCCCTGGTGGGTTTTCATGTCGGCGACCAGTTTTTGGGCGATTTCCCCTTCGTAGAACGCCTTGGCGCCCTGTTCGGCGATCAGCTTGAGCGAGGCGGCCAGATCCGGTTGCTTCAGGGTTTCACCGGGCTGGTAGGCGGAACCGTCGGTCTTGAAAAAGATGCTCATGCTGGCCGGCCAGGGCGCCATCCGCTCCTGGGCTTCCCGCAGCGACCGCGCCAGTTCCGCATTGACCGGAAAACCCTGTTCGGCCAGTTGCGCGGCCGGTTCGATCAGTTGTCGCCACGGCAGGCGACCGTGGCGTTCATGGGCCAGCGCCAGTCCGGCCACCGTGCCTGGCACGCCGGCGGCCTGATGACTGAAGCGAATGCGCGCTTCGTCCACGTTGCCCTGCTCGTTCAGGTACAAATCCCGACCGGCGGCGGCCGGCGCGGTTTCCCGGAAATCGATGGCTTCGGCCTGCCGGGTTTGCGCATTGTAGGTCAGCATGAAGCCACCGCCGCCCAGATTGCCGGCCCGCGGCAGGGTGACCGCCAGCGCGAAGCCGATCGCCACCGCCGCGTCAACCGCGCTGCCCCCTTTTTTGAGGATGTCCAATCCAATTCCGCTGGCCCGCGCTTCCTGGCTGACCACCATGCCATTCGGGGCGAAGACCGGATGGATGCGGTCGCGAGGGGAGAAGATTGCGGGTTCGGCCACGGCCGCGGCGGGTGGCAGGCAACATAATCCCAGCAGCAGAGCGGACACGCGGAAAACGGAGGATGAGAGGTGCATGGCGGCGTTTTGGCAGGTGGCGAAGGACACTGACGACGCGGCCCGCCGGGCTCGAACGCCAGGCGGGGGTTACGAAACGCCGATCAAGAAGGCTCAGAATAGCTTGAGTATGGAGCCGATCAGGGCGGTGGCCGCTCCTAGCAGGGCGATGATGCTGATCACCATGGCCACGGTGCCGCGGTTTCCCGATGATCCGCCCGTTTCGGTACTCAGGTTGGCGGTGGCTTGCCGGACCGCGCGTTCCGAGCTTTCCCGGGCGATGGTTTCGATGACCGGCTGAATGCCGCCGCGAACCATCTGAATGATCTGCTGTTTGAATTCCTGGCTGTCTATGGCCAAGGTCAACGTTTCCTTGCTGTGTCGGTCGACCCGGGCCTCGATTTCCTTGAGCAGTCCTTCCCGGTTGATCTCCAGACCGTGGGCGACGTTGCGCTGCGAAACACCCTCGCTGATTTCGCGGGCGGCCTGTTCAGCCACGGCTCGGGCGCTTTCCTGCGCGGTGGTGCGCGCCGTGCGTTCGGCGGTACCGCGGGCGATTTCGGTGGCGACCTGTTTGGCGGCCTCCTGCGAGGCGCGCACCGCCGCATGCGCCGCCCGTCGACCCAGATCCTCGGCGACGCCACGCGCGGTCTGCACCGCGATCTCGCGGGTCAGGTTGGGTACCAGTTCCTGGATGATGTCTCGGGCCACCTTCTCCGCGGCCGCCCAGGCCACGCGTTCGGCGATTTGTTCGACTTCCGAGGCAGTCTCGGACATTCCAGCGGGGACGCGGATCGGCGCCTCGGCGGCGGGAGCCGCTTTTTCGGGGGGCGCGGCCAACTCGGGAAGCACCGCCGGCGCTTTTTCGACCACGCTGGGCGTGGGGACGGCCGTCGTGGACGCGACGGTTTCTTCCACGGAAATGGCCGCGGTACCCTCGCTGACCGTTTGCATGACCGTATCCAGTTGGTCCGGGGTGTAAGGTTTGGAGAGAAACCCGACCGCGCCGCTTTCCTTGGCGTCCCGCTTGTCCTCGTCGGTGGCGTTGGCGGAGCACATGACGATGGGGGAAGCATCCTGACGCTGCCCGGCGATGGCGCGGGTGGTTTCGAAGCCGTCCATGCCGGGCATCATGACATCCATGAAAATGATGTCCGGCTTCTTGGTTTCCAGGTACTTGATACAATCTTCGCCCGATCCGACCCAGTCGACCTCGATGCCGCGCTCAAGTAACAGCTTGCGTAAGGTTAAGTGGGCGACTTTGGAGTCATCCACCACCAGCGCCTTTTTGATGTTCATGCAGACCTCCTACGGCATGAGAATCGTCGAATAATCTTGGTGTGTCCCGAGTATTGGGACTGGAGAACGTGTTTTCGATCCGTTGCGGTCGTTATGCAACAGTTGAATATTGAGACTATGGTTATAGTCGGATCTTCACGAAATGCACGGGCAAGGATTCGCGTGGGAACGATCCAACCTTGAACCAATACGATACGTTAATAATTCCACTGGAGGAACCATGCCATGAAACGAACCCTGCTCGCACTGATCGCCCCGCCCGCGGCAGTCGCCCGTTACGGTTGCGTGACCTGCACCGCGGCGCCGATCGGCGTATTCTGGTTGGGGAGCCTGGCCAGCATCGGTTACGGCTTGGCCGGCGGCACGCTGGGCAGTCTGTTCGGCCCGGGTTTCCTGATTGCGGCCGGTGTCCTGTTATGGTTGATCGCCACCGCCTGGGCGCGCTTGGTGATCCGGGGAGTGGAAAGCGATCTGCACCATCGCGCGGACAGTACGCAAGCCCACCAGGTGGAACCGCGGGCCGACGAGGACCCGTTTCACCAACTTCGGAGCAATTCCTAAGCGCGTGGCGCGCGAGCAGACGGCCAAGGCGGTTACGGCTTCCCTGGCCGTGGGTCAGGGGCGTTCATCCGCGGTGTCTTTCGCTCTCGGCAACAAATCCTCGCGGTTGATACCTAGATATAGCGCGGTGGCGCTGGCGATGTAAATGGACGAGTAAGTGCCGACCAGGATGCCGACGATCATGGCGATCGAGAAACCATGCATCACCGTGCCGCCGAGGAAGTACAGGACGATGACCGACAGCAAAGTGGCCAGACTGGTCATGATGGTGCGCGCGAGCGTCTCGTTGATCGAACGGTTCATGATCTCCAGCACCGATCCCTTGCGCCGCTTGCGGAAGTTTTCGCGGATTCGGTCCAGCACTACCACGGTGTCGTTGACTGAATAGCCGATCACCGCCAGCACCGCCGCCAGCACCGTCAGATCGAATTCGAGATGGAGCAGCGAAAACCAACCCACGGTGAAGATCACATCGTGGACGGTGGCGGCGATGGTGCCGACCGCCAACCGCCATTCGAAGCGGAACATGACGTAGACCAGAATGCCCAGCAGCGCGCCCAGCGCCGCCAGCCCGCCCTGTTCGACCAGTTCCTGACCCACCTGTGGCCCGACATACTCGGCCCGCGCCAGCGTGGCGCCCGCGCCGCCCTCGGCATCCTGCAAGGCGCGCAGCACCTCGTTGCTCAGGGTGGCGGCGTTACGCTGGTCGTGCGGCGGGATGCGGATCAGCACATCCTTGGACGTGCCAAAGTGCTGAGTCTGGGCGTCGCCGAAACCGGCCTTGGCCAGGGTTGCGCGCACCATGGGGATTTCCACCGATTCCGGGTATTGCACTTCGATCACCGTGCCGCCGGTGAAATCCAGTCCCAGGTTCATGCCCCGGATCAGCAACGAGCCGAGCGCGATCAGCAGCACGGCGACGGACCAGCCCATCGCCAGTTTGCGCCAACGCAGAAAGTCGATATTGGTGTTGTAAAGGTTCAAACGCCACATAGGAGCCATTTCCCGTGCCGACGGATCAGACGGCCAGTTTTTGCAGCTTGCGGCCGCCGTAGATGAAGTTGACCAGCGCCCGCGAGCCAGTCACCGCAGTGAACATCGACGTCAGGATGCCGATGCTGAGGGTGACCGCGAAACCCTTGATCGGGCCGGTGCCGAAGCCGAACAGCATGATCGCCGCGATCAGGGTGGTCAGGTTGGAGTCGAGGATGGTGTCGAAGGCCCGGTCGAAGCCGGCGTGAATCGCCGCCTGCGGGCTGTTGCCGTTGCGCAGTTCCTCACGGATACGTTCGTAAATCAGTACGTTGGCATCCACCGCCATGCCCATGGTCAGCACGATGCCGGCGATGCCGGGCAGGGTCAGCGTGGCTTGTAGCATGGACAGCACGGCCACGATCAGCACCACGTTGGCGGCTAGCGCGGCGGTGGCGATGGCACCGAACCAGCGGTAGCGCCCGATCATGAACGCGGCGATCACCAGTAGCGAGACCATGGCGGCGCGGAAGCCCTGCTCGATGTTTTCCTTGCCGGCGCTGGGACCAACGGTGCGCTCCTCAATGATTTCGATTGGGCTGGCCAGCGCGCCGGCTCGCAGTAGCAGAGCCAGATCGCGGGCCTCGCGGGTGCTGTCCAGCCCGGTGATCTGGAAGCGTCGGCCCAGCCGATCGCGGATGGTGGCGATGTTGATGACTTCCTCGACCGTGTAGGCGGTTTTCTTCAACTCGCCGTTCACCTGCTTGGTCTCGGTTTTGTTTTCGATGAACACCACGCCCATGCGCTTGCCGATGTTGTCCTTGGTAGCGTCCTCGAAGCGCTTGGCACCCTTGCCGTCCAGAGTGACGAACACCGCCGCCCCGCCGCTTTGCTGATCCAGCCCGGAGGCGGCGTCGACGATGGAATCGCCGGTCAGCATGACCCGTTTTTGCAGCAGCACCGGGCGACCCTCGCGATCCTTGTACAGCCGCGAGTTGAGCGGGATGCGGCCGGTGGCGGCGGCTTGAGCCCAGTCGTTTTCCTCGTCCGCCAGCCGGAATTCCAGGGTGGCGGTGGCGCCGAGGATTTCCTTGGCGCGGGCGGTGTCCTGCACACCGGGCAGTTGCACCACGATGCGGTCGTTGCCCTGCTGTTGGATGATCGGCTCGGCCACGCCCAGTTCGTTGACTCGATTGCGCAGGGTGGTGATGTTCTGTTGCAGGGCGAAGGCGCGCTTTTCCCGGATTTCCGGTTCGCCGAGAGTCAGTCTCAGGCTGAGCGAGTCCGGTTCGCTTTGTTGCAGACTGGGTAGTTGCTTATGCAGCACCTGGGCGGCCTTGTCGCGTTCGGCGCCATCCTTGAACTCAATGCGGATGCCGCCGCCGTTCGTTGCGCGGCCGACGGAGGCGTACAACACCTTCTCGGCGCGCAGTTGGGCGCGGATGTCCTCGACGTAGCTGTCCTCGACCTGTTTGATGGTGGCGTCCATGTCCACCTGCATCAGGAAATGCACGCCGCCGCGCAGATCCAGGCCGAGATACATCGGGCTCAAGCCCAGCGCCCGCAGAAATCCCGGTTCCGACGAAGCCAGGTTGAGGGCGACGATGTAGTCGCGGCCCAATCGATCCTTGAGGAGGTCGGCGGCCTTGAGCTGTTCTTCCGGGTCGGCGAAGCGGACCAGCAGGCGATCAGCCTCCAATTCCAGCCGCTTGTGGGGCAGCTTTTCGGCGTCGAGCAAAGCGGCGACCCGATCCTGGAACGCCGGATCGATGGCGGTGTTGGCCCGGGCACCGGAGATTTGCACCGCCGGATCCTCACCGAACAGATTGGGCAGCGCAAAAATCAGGCCCCACAGGATCACCAGGCCGATCAGCAGGTATTTCCACCAGGGGTATTGATTCAGGGTGTAAGGCGTGGCCATGGAACGGCGTTTCCCGCGTGGCGCCAGGCGGCGTGGTTACAGAGTGCCTTTGTAGGTGCCCTTGGGCATCAGCGAGCTGACGGATTGCTTTTGAATCCTGATCTGCACGTTTTCGGCGATTTCGACCTGCACGAAATTCTCGCCCACATCGGTGACCCGACCCAGCACGCCGCCACCGGAGACGATTTCGTCGCCTTTCTTGATCGTATCCACCATTTGCTTGTGCTCTTTGGCACGCTTGGTCTGGGGACGGATCAGCAGGAAGTAGAAGGCGCCGATCAGAATAATGGGAAACAGCAGGTTCATCAGGCCCAGCTCGCCGCCGGAGGGAGCGCCGGTTTGGGCCATGGCGGCGGGGATCAGGACGTTCAAGATGCTTTCCACGGTAGTTCCTCTTGGTTTGCCGGTCTCGATTGGCGGTCGCGCTGGCGAGAATCGGGGCGACCGTTAGCGGTGCTGGGCAGCGGAGTTCGCACGGGGACGGGCAGGGGGTCTGATTTAAAACTCGCCATTATACACAGGCGGTGAAATTTGCCCGCGTTTTTCATTATCGTCGCGAGCGCTTCCGGCCATCTTGCGGCGTGACGCTCCGTCGCGCTCCACCGTCGAAGTCGTCGGCTCCCGCGGTTGAAGGTACCGACAGCTCAGCCGCTGCTCTTCCCTCCATGGAAGAGAACGAGATTGGGCGGGGGCGAGGCGAGGGCTAGGTAATCACCGTCGGTTCGTTGCGCCCGGTGCGCTCGCGGATGCCGGCCAGGCTGTCGGCGATGCCGATCAGCTCCGCCAGCGCCTGCTGAGTGTCGAGATCATGCTTGGCCGGGTCGGCTTCGTAAGCTTCGATGTAGATCCGCAGAGTCGCGCCCTCGGTGCCGGTGCCGGACAGACGATAGACGATGCGTGAGCCGTCCTTGAAACCGATGCGGATGCCCTGTTTCTCGCTCACGCTGTCGTCGATGGAGTCGAGGTAGCGGAAATCGTCGGCGTAATCCACCGTATACGAACCGAGTGGCTGACCCGGCAGGGTCGCGCAGGCGGCGCGCAGCGCATCGATCAGGCCGTTGGCGGCGGTGCTGTCGACCGCTTCGTAGTCATGGCGGGTGTAATAATTACGTCCGTAGTTCCGCCAGTGCTCGCGCACGATCTCCGCCACCGATTGCCGGCGCTCGGCCAGGATGTTCAGCCAGAACAGCACTGCCCATAGCCCGTCCTTCTCGCGCACATGGTCGGAGCCGGTGCCGAAACTTTCTTCGCCGCACAAGGTGATTTTGCCGGCGTCCAGCAGGTTGCCGAAGAACTTCCAGCCGGTCGGGGTCTCGTAACAGTTCAGCCCCAATTTGGCCGCGACCCGGTCGGCCGCCTGGCTGGTCGGCATCGAGCGGGCCACGCCGGTCACGCGGGAGCGATAGCCGGGCGCCAGATCGGCGTTGGCCAGGATCACCGCCAGGCTGTCGCTGGGCGTGACGAAGAAATGCCGGCCCAGCACCATGTTGCGGTCGCCGTCCCCGTCCGAGGCCGCGCCGAAGTCGGGCGCGTCCGGGCCGAACAGGTGATCGGCCAGCTCTTTGGCGTACACCAGATTCGGATCGGGGTGGCCGTGGCCGAAGTCTTCCAGCGGTACGCCGTTGACCACCGTGCCGGCCGGCGCGCCCAGGCGGTGCTCCAGGATTTCGCGGGCGTAGGGGCCGGTCACCGCGTGCATGGCGTCGAAGCGCATTTGGAAGCCGGATTGGAACAGCGCGCGGATTCGGTCGAAGTCGAACAATTGCTCCATCAGATCAGCGTAATCGCACACCGAATCAACGATTTCAACCCGCATGTCGCCGACGAAGGCAGTCCCGATCTGGTCCAGGTCGATGTCCGGCGTGTCCAGTACATGGTAGCGGTTGATGTGCAGGGTGGCCGTGTAAATGGCCTCCGTCACTTTCTCCGCGGCCGGTCCACCGTTCGGGGTGTTGAACTTGATGCCGAAATCCTCGTCCGGTCCGCCGGGATTGTGACTGGCCGAAAGGATGATGCCGCCGCAGGCGCCGTGCTTGCGGATCATGTGGGAAACCGCGGGAGTGGAGAAAATGCCGCCCTGACCCAGCAAGACACGCCCGCAGCCGTTGGCGGCGGCGATGCGCAGGATTTTCTGAATTGCCTGCCGATTGTAATAGCGGCCGTCGCCACCCACCACCAATGGCGCGTCCTGGTAGCCTTTCTGCGTGTCGAAAATGCTCTGCACGAAATTTTCCAGGTAGTGCGGTTTTTCGAACACCTTGACTTTCTTGCGTAGCCCCGAGGTGCCGGGTTTTTGATCCTGGAACGGTTGGCTGGCGATGGTTTCGACGCTCATGATTCAGGACTCTCCTTGGGGTTTTTCGGGATGCGGCGCATTATGCACCTGTTGGTCACAGGATTGAATAAGAGGCGGTGGCCGATGGGGAATCGCCTAGAGGCGGCGCAGGTCGAGCGTGTAGGGGGTCAGGGCGGTGGTCGGCGGTTCCAGCGGCGGCGCGGTGGGAGCGGTTTCGAGCCGTTCCGTCACGAAGCGTGCGGCCCGGCGGCATGCCGCTTCCTCCAGATCCCGGGGCAGGCCGTCGTAACCGCCGCCCTGTGGCTGCCACTCGTGCAGGGTGAGCCGCAGCGCGCCCGGTTGGCGGGAGTGACTCAATAGCAGTTCGATCGGACCCTGGGCTTCCAGAGTGGGGTGCAGGCCGGTCCAGGGTTTGAAGCGGCGGTAGCGCAGCCCATGCACTCGAGTCTTTCCGTCCATCTCGTCTTCCCGGCGTAGCGGCAGCCGGTAGCCGTTTACCGTCAACTGCCAGTCGGCCAGATCCAGATCCAGATCCTGTTGCTCGGTGTCGGGATCGGCGCGCAGACTGATTTCCAGCCGCGCGCTGCTGGCATCCACCAACCGGGAATGGCCATGTTCCTGGGTCAGCGCGTCGCCCAGCAATGGCCAGAATTCCAGACCGCGCCGGATGGTGAGCCGGCAGCCGCCGAACGTCGCCTCGGCCAGCCAGTGGTAGCTGTCGTCCAGCAGTTCCGCGATCAGCGCTTGGCCCAGCCCCAGACCGGCGCGGGCCAGTTCGTCCAGCACCTCCCATAGATCGGCGCGCAGGTAGTAGGGCAGGGCGAAGCGATCATGCAATTCCTGGCCCCAACGGGTTGGTTCGGGATAATCCGGTGTCTGGGCCAGCATGGCGGCGATGGCCCGTAGCAGCGCCGCCAGGGTTGCCAGCCGTTCCGGGGTGGGTGGCATGCGAAAGGCGCGAAATTCCACCAGCCCCAACTGGCCGCGGCCAGGCAGGTAAGGGTTCCACAACTTTTCGATGTTGATTTCGGCGCGATGCGGGTTACCGGCCGGATCGGCCAGAAAGGGCGACAGGCTTTGCCAGAGCAGTTCCGGCGTTGGGTTGCGCTGGCGCTTGAGCAGCGCCAGCGCCAGCGCCATTTCCTCGAAAATATCGGTGGTCCGTTCGTCGGGGCGCGGTGCTTGGCTGGAGCTACCGACAAAATCGCCGGCGAAGTAGAACGACAAGGCCGGGTGGCGGTTGAAATAAGCAAGCAGCGCCGGCAGCAACCGAGGGTGGCTCAGAAAGGGACTGCGGTCTGGGTTGACGCCACCCAGGGTCAGTTGGCCGCCGCCGCCGGAGTCGGTGATCTGGCCGTTGTAGTGCAGCCGGTAGGGCGCAAGGCCGACGGAAGCGGCGGCGGCGAACCAGGCTCGGGTTTCGTCCAGGAAAGTGGCGACATCGGCCGCTGGCGCCATGTTGGTTTCCACCACGGCGGGGTCCGGCGTCAGTGTGGTCCAGGCCACGCTGGCGTCCACCGGCGGGGGAAAGCCGGTGAGGATCAGCCCCGGCAGCCCGGCGGCGTTGGCCGCCGCGCCGACCGCCGTCAGCAGTTGTTGGAACATTTCGCCATCGGGGCAGGCCGGCAACTCCACGCAGGGCGCGGCGACCGCCTCCAGACCTTGTTCCGGGCCGGGCCAGCCGATGCCGAGCAGGAACGTGCCCTGTTCCGCCAGCTCGTCGCGCGGTCCCCGCGGTGGAATCGCTTGGCCGTGCGGGCTGGGGCGGGCCAGTCGCGGGTCTCGCTCGGGATTGGCCAGTAGCGGCAGTCGGTCGCGGCGGAACGCGATGCGCAGTTCAGGGTAGGTTTCGACCGCGAACAGTAGCGCGGGCCAGCCGTATGCGCCGAGCCGCTGGGCGAGTTGTTCCCAGAAGTCCTCAAGCTGACCGGTGGGCAGGGCGGTGGGTGTGCTGTCCAGCAGGGGATCGGGTGGGCCGGACCAGACGGCTTGGCCGTCGCGCCGTCGGTACAATCCCAGGCTCCAGCGTGGCCGGTCTTCCTTGGAGTATTGTCGGCCCAAGGTTCGCAGGATCGCCGTTCCCGGCGTTTGCCCGAGGGCCTGAGCCAGCATTTGCCGGGCGCGCGCTTCCTTGGTCGAGCCGAGGGCATTATGCAGCCACTCCGGCGCTTCGGAAGCACGATCGGTGAAAGTCGGTTCGGCGCCGATCCAGATCGCCAGATCGCGGCGTTTGATGAGCTCGTCGTGAGAACGAATGGCCTGATCGAAAGCCGGAACGGTTGTTTTCATGGTGCCCATGCTGTCCGGAAACAAATTGGCGCGGCATTCTACGAGATTTCAGGCGTGGAAGTAACGGTTATTACCGATCGTCGGCCGAGCATGGGTGGGTTTGCGGTGCGGGCGGACGGTTTACGGATCGGTGGCGGCGCGGCCGATGGCCCAGATTTCGATATCCGCCACGCCACTGGCCCGTAGAATGCGGGAGCATTCGGCAACGGTACTGGCCGTGGTGACGACGTCGTCCATCAGCGCCACCCGCCGTCCCGATAAAAGCCGGTTGGCGGCGAATGCCCCCCGCGGGTTGTCGTGGCGACGGCTGGCGTCCAGTTGGGTTTGCGGGGGGGTGTGGCGCACGCGGCGCAGACCGTCGGCCAGCAGCGGCACGCGGAAACGTCGGGCGCTGGCGCGCGCCAATTCCAGCGCCTGATTGAACCCGCGTTCCCGCAGGCGTAGCGGATGCAGCGGTACCGGAATGATACAATCGGGCGGTGGCGCGTTCCGTTCGGCCAGCGCCGCCGCGAACAGCTCGCCCAGCAGCCGGGCGTGACTCAGCCGATGCGTGAATTTCAGCCCGAGAATTAAAAAATCCACCGGTGGTCGATAGCGAAAAGGCACGAAGGCACGATCGAAGCTGAACGACCGCGCCCGGCAATACTCGCAGTCGCCATCGGCACCGGCCGCCAGCGGCAGGGCGCAACCCGGACAGGCCCATGCGTTGCGCGGTAGGTCGCCGTCGCAGCCGGCGCACAGATCGCGGTCCGCCGTGCCGGTGGCCCCGCACAGCAGGCAGATTGGCGGCAGGAGTCCATGCCGCAGCGCGCGCGGCCAGGCGAAAGTCACGGCGCGCTGTCCTGGGTTGGCCGCGTCGCGGCAGGTTCCCGGAGCCGCTGGTTTTTCCAGTGAGGCGCGGGTTCGTTCTTCATGGCAAGGGTGTTGTGATGCATATTCTGGAACAAAGCGAAAATACGGTCATTGGCAAGGTGGCGCGCGGTTCGTCCGCCAAGCGGGCTTCCGCCCTGATGAATTACGGTAATCTGATCGCGATTCTCGTGCCGTTTCCCCTGCTGATTTTCTGGTTCGGCGCTTCGATGCTGGTATACGCGATGAATCGCCATCATCCCAACCCGAAGGTGGGGTATTACACCCAGCAGGCGGCCTATCGCTTTTATGGGGTCACCGGGTTTTTTATCGTGATCGCGACCTTCATTCCCGGCAGCGGCTGGATTTGGCATCTGATCGCCTGGATTTTGGCGGCCCTGGTCTTGGTTCCCTGGTCCATTATGGACTTGCGGCGTATCCATCGCGATGAATGGATGGATATTCCCTTGAACGACGAAGGTCATCCGCTGCTTGGCACCGTCGTATCCCAGGGAGGTTGACACCGGCCTTCGGCGCCGTCTCTCGGCGGGATCGGCGCGGCGATGGCCACCTGGGTCTTTTGAGCAATGATCATGAACGATGTGATTCTTTCGCTGGAAGGTATCGGCCTGTCGACGTTCCTGCAGGAACTCGACAGCGTCATGATCGCGCTGTTGGACGAAAACAGTCGCATTTTGGCCGCTAACCGCAGCTTCCTGCGACTGATGCCGCCGTCGGCAAGGGGTGGCCAATCCTGGGATGCGCGCGCGCTGTTCATCAGTCCCCACCTGGAGGACGTGCAGGCGCTGGTACCGTATCAGGGGCGCGCGCTGCTGTTGTATCGGGGTATGCTGAACATCGCCCGCGCGGACCGAAAAAACCATTCCATGCAGGGTCATATCTACCGCTGGCCGCAGGGGCGGCTGCTGGTGGCGGCCGAGTGCGATGTGGAAGGGTTGGAAGCGCTAGGGGCGACAGTGCTGCAACTGAACACTGAACTGGCCAGGATCCAGCATCAGTGGTCGCGCGCCAACCGGGAGTCGCCGCGGAGCGAAGCGAAGGTCGGGAAACCGACGCATTTCGATTCGCCGACGGAGACGGATCGGCGGCGGTTGGAAGAGGTGCTGGCGGTGGAAGTCGAACGTAGCCGCCGCCAGCGTCACCCACTCTGTCTGCTGATCGCGGATCTGGATCATTTCAGGCAGGTCAATGAGCGTTGGGGGCGCGCGACCGGCGCTGAGGTTTTGCGCGATTTTGCGGCGCTGTTGCGCGAACACAGCCGGCAAGGCGCTCTAGTTATGCGATCCGACGGGAAGAGGTTTGTCGTGTTGTTGCCGGAAACCCTGTTGGAACCCGCGGTGGTCGGCGCCGAGCGTATCCGGCAGCGGCTGGAATGGCGGTCGATCCTGTCGCTGCACGGGCCGGTTACCGCCAGTTTCGGCGTGGCGATGCGAGCCGAAGGGGAGGGCGCCGAAGATCTGCTACGGCGTGCCGGGCAGGCGCTGTATCGCTCGAAGCGGGAGGGCCGCAACCGGGTGACCCAATCGATCGCCTCCGGCCAGATCGCGGCGCCGAATGTGAGCAGTTGCTGAGGGCGCGGTGATCCGCCGGGATTCCGGAGCGTTCCGAAAGAGTTTTTGGCATATTTCATGCCTTGATTTTTTTAAGGCTTATATTCCAATCCGAGGAAGCTCCACATGTTACAAACCGTCGCCACTGTCCCCACGCCCTGCATGATCGAACTGCTGGAACTCATCGCGCTCGCCGATCGGCACGATGTCGAGCCACGCCTGAGCGAATACTTGCGGCATTGCCGGCGCGCCGGCTACGAACCGCCACTCGAACTGCTTGACTTGGCGCGTGATCATATCGAGCGCAAACGCGCTTGCTAGCATCGCTGGCCAGTGTGCGCAAAACGGTCCAATCCGGCCGTGGCTGGGCTGAAATGAACCATGCTGGGTCATTTGTCGCTTCGATGGTATTCGTCTTGACCCGAGGTTGCCTGGGAGCCGCTCACGACCGGAACAGCCGCGAATACTGGGTTTCGTGCAGTGCTCCGGCCAGCGCCAGCCCTGGCGCGGCGGCGCCGATATCCTCATCCGCCAGCTTCAGGCCCTGTTCCACCGCGGCGGCGATGACCGGGCCGGCGGCGGTCAACAGGCGCTGGCTGGCGGTCTGACCGAGCGGCAGCAGGCGGGTTGCGGCGACGACCTGATTCTCAGTCCAGGCCCAGGCGTAGCCGGTGGTGGCCTCCGGCAGCGGAATATTCCATCTGACCGTCGCCAAGCTGAATAGGGTGGCGAAACACACCCGAGGCGCGTTCCGCCACGGTTCCGCTTCCGCGATGCCCAGATCGGTCAGCAAGCGGGCCAGCGCCGTGCCGAGATGGCGATCTTCCCTCTGCAATTCCGCTGCCTCGCGCGAGGCGTAGAGCCAGGCGTTCCAGCGCCGCGCCGTGTCTGGGTCGGCAGTGTTCCAAGCCTGGTATAGGCGAGCGAACACCGGCAGATCCAGATGTCGGATACTGTGGCCGAGCAGGCCGAGAATCCAGGCGCCGGCGCTGGCCGCGTCCCGCACCCAGCCGCGCTCCACCGCGCATTCCAGTCCCTGCGAATAGGCGTAAGCCCCCACCGGTAGGGAAGGGCTGCACAGTTGCAGCAAGCGTGGCAGGTTGGAAAGCGTTAGCGACATGCGGGGATGGGCGGGTAGCAGCCGAGGGCGCGGGCGATGGTGACCGGTTAACGGCGCTGGCCGAGGCCGGCGGGCGCATTGCGCGCGTACCCCTTGCGCTGGATTTTATCCTGATACATCGCCTCGTCCGCCCGATGTAGCGCGTCTTCCAGCAAGCAGTGGCTGGTGGCGACACCGGCGCCCAGCGATATGGAAATGGGGAAAACCATGTCCCGTTGGTTGAAGGTGGCCATGGTGGCGCGGATTTGAGCGATGGCGACGGCGGCCCGTTCTTCATCGGTCCCATGCAGGACAATGGCGAATTCGTCGCCGCCGATGCGCGCCACCATGTCCTCGGCCCGCATGCCGTGCTGGAGCACCTGCGCGGCCTTCTTGATCAGCAGATCGCCGACCTGGTGGCCACAGGTGTCGTTGGCGGTCTTGAGACCGTCCAGATCGGCGATCAGAAAACTGACCGGGTAGTCGCCCGCCGCACGTAGCCGGTCGAGTTCCTCGTTGAAGTAGGCGCGGTTGTACAAGCCGGTGAGGGAATCGTGCACGCTCAGATAGCGAACCTTTTCCTCGGCGGCGCGCTTTTCCCGGAGTGCTTCGATCATCTGGTTGAAGGAATTGGAAAATTCCCCGAGAAAATCGACATACTGATCGAGATCGCCCTCCGCCACCCGCTGGGTTTGCCAGGTCAGATGGCGCAGGCTGGATTGCAGGTGCTTGAGCGGGCCGAGCAGATGGACGCCCGGCGGCGCGTCCTGAGCCAGATCACCGTTGGCCAGCGTGATGGCAAAGCGGCGTAACGCCTCCAGCGCGTCCAGGAGGCGGTCGAAATGCTCGGCGAAGGCTTGCAGCTCCGGGGTCAGCCCGACCGGCCGCAGCGGGCTGGTGCCCCGCGCGGCCAGCAGTTTTTCGATCCTGCCGGCCGCCGCCGTCAGATAACGGCGGTCATCCTCGTTCATGCGGCGAGGGCGTCGGGCTTGACATCGAAGCGGCAGGTACGGTCGCCAGTGGCCCAGCAGTCGATTTCCTTGGCGGAAAAGGACTGGCCGGTGTAGGCATACAGCAGGCCGGCGATAAAGCCTTCATCGTAATCGCAGACCGTGGTGCCCATGATCGGCAGGCCGGAGCAGTCCAGATCTTCCGAGACGGTGAGCATGAATGTCAGCTTTTCCGGATCGGCCCGTTCCACGCGCAGCACGCCGATCCCCATTTCCTTAAGCTGGTTCTGCAGTTCGGCGATAAAGGCGTTGAGTGGTTGGTTGCGGTCGAGGACGTTCAGGCAGAACTCGCGGCCGGCGATCCAGCCGGCATCCCGCAAAATGTCGCCCGCCGTGTCGTCGCCGTAGCGCTGGGCCAGCGTTTCCCGCAGGGTATATTGGGCTAGCCGGTAGATCGCCACCGGGAGTTGCGAGCCGAGATTGGGGCGCCCCAGCTCGATATCGCCGAGGTCGTCCCACTGAAAACGATAATGTTCGCCGAAGGTCGGGATCATGGCTGGTCTCGCTTGCAGGCAGGTTACGGGGGATGTCGGCGGCGGTAGAATCATCCGCTGGCCGGCCATGGAATTTCGCAACGCGCACCTCCTGTGTCAGATGGGATTATATCCCTGTTCGATATGGGATTATATTCCTGTTTGATAAGGACGTGTCCGGCATTCGCGCAAAACCCCGCAAGCCAGCCGGCGCTCGATGAAGATCGAACGCCGGCTGCGTCCGGTCTAGGCATGGTGGTGGCGTTCGCCGCCGTAGGCCCCCGCTTCCGGTTCGAACGGCGCTTGCTCGCGGCTTACCGTCAGCCCCAGTTCCCGCGCCATGTCATCCAGTACGTGATCGTGCGAATAACGCAGCCAGCCGGGACCAAGTTGCAGGGCAATGTGGCGGTTGCCGAGGTGATAGGCGGCGCGCGCCAGCAGCAGGGCGTCGTCGGCGCGGGCGGTGGAGACGGTTTCCGGGGCGGCGCGCACCTCCACGATGAGGCCGCTGGTAGCGCGCAAGCGGTCGCCGTGGCGCAGCACGGTGCCGCGCGGCAGGAACAGCCCAGCGTCCCGGCCGTTATCGAGCCGCGTTCGCAGCCGGCTCTTCTGCCGTTGCTCGAACGGCAGGGTCAGCGTGGCCTGGGCAGCGATTGGTTCGCGCAGGCGTTCGGTAATCTGTAGTTCCGGATTTTCGTTGGCGTTCATTTCTCGGGTCATCGTGGTCAAGGCACACTCAATCCATCATAATCGCGCGGTTTGCGAATTGCTCGCGTCTGACGCGCCTGATCAAAAGGATTCTCGTCGATGGCTTCGTCCAGCCCCATGCTGACCCTTGAGCGACTCATTGGATTGAACATGATTCCAACACTAAAGTTTCCGATTCGTTCGCGTCGGCGCGCGGTCGCTTGGGCGATGCTCGGGTTCGCGCTGCTGGCGTTGCCGGCGACGGTCACCGTCCGGGCCGACATTTTCGAGGAAGGTGACGTATTGATGGTACAAGGCGCGCCGGGCGTCATTCATTATCATCATGACTCCGAACACGCCGACTACTCCTGGATAGTTGGCGCGGAGTGGCAATTCCCTTCGCGCTGGCTGGTCGGCGCGTCCTACTTCAATAACAGTTTCAATCAGAAAAGCCAGTATTTTTACTTTGGGAAATCCTGGCCGCTGGAATCCATCGACAGCAACCTGTACTTCAAGCTGACTGGTGGCGTGCTGCTCGGCTACAAGGAACCTTACGAGAATAAGATCCCATACAATCACAATGGCGTGGCGCCGGGCGTGGTGCCGGCGCTTGGTTACCGGTTCGGCGATTTCAACGTGCAGCTCAACCTGCTCGGCACGGCGGCGGTGGCGTTCACTGTCGGCTACGATCTGTTCAAATAGCGTGAGGTGGAGTTTCAATCGGAGGTTGGTCCACGGTACAGCGTGGCTGGCCTGACGAAATTTCAATCTGGTAGCATGAAATCATTGCCTTTACGACTTTCTGGAGCCCAGCCGTGTCGAAGCTGAAAAGAACCCCCCGGAAGAAAATTTCCGTTGAGCAGTGGCATCACATGATTGCGGAAGCCGCCTATTTCCGCGCCGAGCGCCGGGGTTTCCAGGGGGGGTGTCCCATGGAAGACTGGTTAGAGGCAGAACACGAAATCAATCAGTTGTATGTCCAGCCGGAGCCGTCGCCCCGCGGGGCACTGGTGTTCCTGGAGGCTGTGGCCAAGCAGCCCCGAGGGGTCGAACAGCTTGTCGGCGCAACTGCTGGGAATCTCCCATAAGGCTGGTAAGGCTGGAAATCCTCCCACCGGAGTTTGAGTGTCCTCCCGCCATCGTGCTCCCCGATATCGCCAACCACGGTGGCCACTTCCAAAACCCCGGCGTGACGAAGCGGTGGCTCCGCCAAACGGAGTCAGCGCTCATGGAAGCAACGGGCTGGTGTGTCAGGACATCGACGCACAGCGCTTAAGCTGGATTGGCTGGATTCGGCCGCGCGCTTTGCGCGGGCGGTGTCGCCGGCGCCGCGTACCACTGATCCTTGGGCACGATCTTGAGTTCCGGCGGATCGCTGATGTAGGCCGGGGTCATGATCGCCACGCCGTACTCGTTGAAGATATCGAGAATGTTCTCGTGCAGCGTCGAGTAAAGCCGGGCCATGGCTTGGGGGTCTTTGCAGTAGGCATTCAGTTCGTAGGTCACGGCGAAATCCCCGAGTGCCGTTTTCAGCACGAACGGCGCTGGCTGTTTGAGCAGGCCCACCGTGCGGTCGGCGGCCAGTCGCAGCATGGCTTCCACCTGCCGCCAGGGCGTCTCGTAGCCGATGCCGACGGTGGTGTGCAGCACCAGCCCCTGCTCTCTGGCAAGGGTGCTGTAGTTGATGACTTCGCCGTTCAGGATCGTGGTGCTGGGGAGGACGATCTCTTCGTTCTTGGGCGAGCGCAGCCGGGCTACCAGCACCCGCATCTCCATCACGTCGCCGACGGTACCGTTGATCTTGACCCGGTCGCCGATCTTGAACGGGCGCCGGTAGGCCAGACTGTAGCCGGCGATGATATTGGCGATGATCGAGGACGAACCGAGAGAAATGATCAGACCGAGAAAGATCGAGATGCCCTTAAAGGCGTCGGATTGCGAGCCCGGCACGTAGGGATAGGCCATCACCACCGCGAAAATGATGACCAGCAGGCGGGCAATCCGGTAAGTCGGCCACGCCCATTCCCGTTCGAAGGACGCCAGCCGAATGGCCCCTTGGTCGATGCTGTTGAAGAAGGTTTCGATCATCTTCAGGATATAGCGAGTCACCAGGATCAGGAGCGCAATAAAGATCAGATTCGGCACTGCGTCGAGCACGGCCAGAGCCATGGTGTGCAAGGGGTTGAGAATCAGATCGAGCAGCCATGCCGCGAACGATCGCGTCCAGGGATACAGGCCGAGGACGAAATTGAGAGAGAGGAATACCAGCACCGCCTTGAGCAGCACGAAAATCACCTTGAGGGCGCCACGCAACGCGTTCGCCAACTGCTGGGCTCTCAAGAACCGCGCCGATTGCGCCTCCAGCGCCTTAAGATGGGTCTGTAGCCGTAGCGCGACGATGTTATCCAGGCGATTAAAGCCCCGGTGGAAACCGAACAACAGCCCCATGGCCGCCAGCGTGGCCGCGAGGGCGTACAGCGAGTTGATCAACAACACGCGTGGGCTGCGGTCGCGGCGGTAGGATGCGATCACTTCGATGAGTCGAAGCTGGGTTGCTTCGGCCAAAATTTTCCGGCTGACCCCCTCCAGCTCGGCGTCGATATCGAACAGGTTGAACAGGAAGCGGTCTCCGGCGTGCAGGTCGGTGCGGTCGCCTTTGTCTTCCGTCCGCACCGCTCCGGCGGGAATGGTGGGGTCCCTGGCGGCGGTTACGATTCTGCCGGCAATTTCCTCGGCGCGCTTTTGCGCTGGGAAGGCCTCGACGCCCCGCACGCTGAGAATGGCTCGTCCGTCCACCAATACCTCCGCGCGTTCGTACTTGCTTGCCGCGAGGGGGTAGGGGGTACCGGTTTCTGTGTTGGTGGCGGCGGTTGCGATGGCAACCCAGGCCCAAAGCGCGAGGCCGGTGACCGGCAGCCAAGCCGTTGACCGGCTACTTGCGGGTTTTTCCGCAAGCGCTACCTTGGCGGGGCCATCCTGCCGAGAAACGGAGTCATTGAAACCGTGCATTGCCATTGATCTCTTCCAAGTGGATGACTCGCTCAACCCGCGAAATCACAGCCCGAAGGCTGGAAAATTATAGAGCTTTCCCGATCGGGAAATCCGGCCGAGCACCGCGGACGGTCGATTTGGCGTCAGCGTTGGTTTGCTTGTGGAGGCAGGTTATGCTTCAGGCGTACAGCATCGGATTTGCCGGATTGTCGTGAGTGTTGATTGCGCGGGCAAGGCGTGTTGCCCGTGCCGGCGGGCCTGTTGTCGCCGGTACGATGGTGGGCTGTATCATTCGACGCGGCGGGACCCAGCAGCGGCGGGATTATTTCATCATCTGATGGGTTATTACTATCCGCCACCGCCACCGCCGGGCTATTATCAGCCGCCTTGCTGTCGCTGTTGGGGGAACTGATCGGTGACTGGCGCCGCCGTTTCTGGCGTAGCCAGCTTCGAGAGTGGCCGGGCAGTACTTCGGGTGTGGGTGCTGAGCTAAGAATGAATATTAATTCAATAGGTTGCTGGTTTTTTTCGCGTCTAGAACGCATCTGATAATAGAACAGATAATAGGGCTGTTAAAAGTGCCGACAGAAACCGAGAAGCCATCAATTAATGAAAGCTGGCTATTATTGATAGGCTTGTTAGCATCCATCGTTGACTTGGTAATCTTTTTTGGTTTTTTTAAGCAGTCTCATTCATTGGTTGTTGCACATATCACAGGTTTTCTCTCGGCGGCAGCCATTCAATATGTATTGATTCAATTTTGGTTAACAAGAGCTAATGATTTTCGATCAAAATCAGCTTGGACAATAGAGTTTTTTGTCATCGCTTTATTAATGCTTTTTTTGCGTGGTGGGATTCTATCTTCTTTGGTAAGTTTTTCATATGTACCCTCTGTATCAGTTATGTATTTTTGTATTTTCATCTCTTCAATATTGTATTTCTCTGTTAATTTTGCTGCTTTACATTTAGAATTTAATAATCAAAAAAAATCTATTAATAAGTGGCGTTATTATTATGTTGGACTGATTTTATATTCAATTATTTTGCGATTGCTATATTTGAGTGCGCCAGAGCTTTTTTACGAGGAAGCTTATTATTGGAATTATGCGATGCATCTGGATATAGGGTATTTAGATCATCCGCCAATGGTTGCCTGGATCATTTCGCTCTTTACGAAGCTGATGGGTAATAATGAATTTGCGGTTCGGTTTGGCGCTTTTATATGCTGGTTTATAACGGCCATTTCTTTATACAAACTCACTGGTCTTGCCTGTAATAAATCGAAAGATATTCAAACAATCCTGCTGATCGCTGTGCTACCTGCCTACTTCGCGGTAGGTTGGGCGATGACCCCCGATGCACCGTTAGTGGCCTGTTGGGCGATGGCTCTTTATTTTTTTTATCAAGCACTGATTCGCGAATCACGAGTAGCTTGGATAGGGATTGGTCTTGCGATTGGGTTAGGAATGTTGGCAAAATACACGATCGCCTTGTTGGGTATTGCCGCATGTGCTTTTATATTGATTGACCGTGATGCAAGAAAATGGCTAATGCGACCGGAGCCCTATGCTGCAATTGCTATTGCCCTGATAATATTTTTACCGGTTATTATTTGGAATGCTAATCATGAGTGGGTCTCGTTTTTGTATCAGAGTCGTGGCAGGGTGACCGATCAGTTTGAGTTTTCTCTGCCTTATCTGATGGGGACGATAATTTTAATTATTACACCCACTGGATTTTTGTCGCTAATTGCGATTTTGTTATATAGGAAAACCATTTTGTCAGGAGGCGATGCGGTTCTTAATCGTCCGGTGGATACGCAAGCGAGGCGCGGTTACACTTTATTGGCAACCCTGACTTTATTGCCGGTTTCAGTGTTTGTATTACTCAGTTTATTCAGGGAAACAAAATTTCACTGGACCGCACCATGTTGGCTAGGTATTGTGCCTTATATGGCGCTGACTGTAACAGGTAAGTTGCGATTCGGTTTGAATAGACTCTTTGGATGGATCCAGCATGCTTGGCCAGCGACGATTATTATTTGCCTGTTGCTCTATGGTGTTTTTTTGCATTACTTAGCACTGGGATTTCCAGGGGTTTCTTATCCATACAACTATCATTTGTTGGGATGGAACGATTTTGGGCATGAAATTGAAGCACTGGTAAATCGGGTTGAGTATGAAACAGGTGAAAAGATATTAGTCGTCGGCATGGATAGAAATAGAGTAGCCAGTGGTCTTGCTTTTTATCGTACTAAGGCAATCGAGTCTTCCAATGAGAAATTGGTATCTAATCCTGCAGTTGAAACTTCCAGTTGGCACCTGTTTGGTGGTAACGGTTTGATGTATGAGCGCTGGTTTCCCATAGACCGACAACAGGATAAGACCTTATTATTAGTCGGTAGAAATAGAGCCGATTTGGCTAGTGAGAGTGTCTTTTCTCATATAAAACAAGCACAGGAGATCAAGGAGATTAAGATCAACAAAAATGGCCAGCAGGTTGGTCTTTACTATTATCGAATGGTGAAAGGCTATCGAAGCCAACCAACTATCGATAAAAACTCTGCTAATAATTAACTCGCCGATTGACTCAATATTCTGTGTTTATCAGCAAGCAAAATATCCAGCTTTTTTTCTCTGGTAACGCCATCAAATTATTGATCAGAGTTCTGGTGACATTATCGATTTTCATGCTGGTCCTGCACTCGATCAATATCCAGCAAGTATGGGCAATGCTGAAACAAATCAGGTTGGATGTACTGGCAGTAGCGATCTTGGTACAATTCGCCAGCACCACAATAGCAGCCTACCGCTGGCAACTGATCATGCACAACCTGCAATTTGGCCAATCCTTTTTGTTCTACTGGCGTAGCTATTTCAAAGCCATGTTCTTCAATCAAGGATTGCCGACCAGCATTGGGGGCGATGCTTTGAGAGTACTTGATGTCGCTGACCAAGGGTTTCGTAAAAGAGATGCATTATATGGCATCGTTCTAGATAGGGTTTTAGGTCTGGCTGCTTTGATGTTCCTGAATTTGTTAGCGTACATATCTAATCCAGAGTTGCTGCCACTTCAGGTTTATCATGTGACTTTAGCCTTGGTAATCATTGGCATGATTGTCGTTATATTTATCGCTTCTTTAAAATATCTTCATTGGCTTGATAACTACCCTCAACTAGCTATCGCAAAGGCTATTTCCGCAAGGCTGCACCAAGCGTTTTTGTGTAATCGTATACTGTTATCAGTATCGTCACTATTGATTCCGTTGCTTGCAATATTGGTTTTTTTTATTATTGGCTGGGCACTGGATTTACGATACGATCCAATGACCTATTTTGTCATCGTGCCGCCGGCAATTTACTTGACGATTATCCCTGTTTCCGTAGCTGGATGGGGAGTTCGTGAGGGGGCTTTGGTAGGCTTGTTTTCCTTGATCGGCGCTGATAAATCAACAGTTTTGGTGATGTCGATTATATATGGATTTACGCTGATCATTATCAGTTTACCTGGATTGCTTATCTACCTTAAAGGTCGTCACCGTGTAGTTTGAGCGTGCCAAATGGTCTATTTTACAAGGATAAATTGGTGGATGTTATGAAAATCGACGTCATGCGAAAAGTCGATTATTTGGTTGGGGTTCCGCTCTGTTTCTTGATGACCGGATTTTTTCGCTTCATCGGTTTTTTCGGTAAGCAAAAAAACGCATATCCTCGAAAAGTATTATTTATTGAATTGTCGGAAATGGGCAGCACGATTTTAGCGGATCCTGCCATGAGAAAAATGCAACAAAAAGGTAATTCAGAACTGTATTTCCTGATTTTCAAGACTAACGTAGCCAGTTTGTATCTATTAAAGACTATCCCAAGAGCCAACATCTGCGTTATTCGAGAAGATCGCTTTTTTAATCTGGTAGTGGATACTCTCCGTTTTCTGTTGTGGGTACGCCGTCGCGGGATCGACACCGTCATCGATTTGGAATTGTTCTCGCGGTACACGGCCCTGTTGACAGGCTTGTCTGGTGCGGCAAATCGAATCGGCTTCCATGCCTTTCACAATGAAGGACTTTATCGAGGAGGGATGCTGACCCGTCGGGTAGCCTATAACCCGCATTTGCATATCGCCAAGAATTTTATAGCGTTGGTTAATGCGGCTTTAGCGGATTCAGAAGAGATACCTTTTTCCAAGACGCTGATATCCGATAGCGAAATCGATTTGGCCAAGGCTGAGGTCAGCGAAAGTGCGCTATCAACGATGAATGATCGTATCCGTAGCGAATACGCTGCCTACGATGAAAAGCATTTCAGAGTCGTGCTGATTAATCCTAATGCTAGCGATCTATTACCGCAGCGGCGCTGGATGCCCGATTACTTCGTGGCGGTGATGCGTGGCTTGCTGGCTGATAATGAGGATCTGTTGGTCTTGATTACGGGGGCTCCGGCGGAACGGGGCGAGGCGGGAGGGCTGAAACAGCAGGTAGGACACGAGCGCTGCGTTAATTTCGCAGGCCGCCTTTCGCTGCAAGAATTGCCGGCGCTATACCAAATTGCCGAAATTATGCTGACCAACGATTCAGGGCCTGGCCATTTTTCCGCGGTGACCGGCCTGCGTACCTTTGTTATTTTCGGTCCCGAGACGCCGCGACTGTACGGCTCTCTGGGCAACAGCACGCCGATTTATGCCGGGCTCGCCTGTTCGCCCTGCGTGAGCGCCGCAAACCATCGGCGGACACCCTGTGCCGATAATGTGTGCCTGCGGGTCATCAAGCCGGAAATGGTGCTGGAACGATTGCGCGACGCGCTGAAAAAAAATGTTCCACATAAAGCAGTTATCGGAGACTGATCGGTCATCACCGTTTTCCCTCTCTTTCAGAAAACATCTGCTGACACCCGTCAGCTAACTCTCCCCTAATTCTTGATCGCTACCTTGAGCACAACGCGAATATCCGCGTGAGCTGAAGGAGTAATCCTCATGAATCGCAAAATCTATCTAGTGGTCATTGCCGCGCTTTCCACGGCTGCCGTCGGCAGCGCCTACGCGGCGGAATCCGCCGGGAACGATGCCTTGGCCATCGCCGACGCGAAAATCAGTTTGACGCAGGCCGTGGCCGCCGCCGAGCAGCATGTCGGTGGCAAGGCTTCCCGGGCTGAGTACGAGCACGAAAAAGGTCAATCGGTGTTCGAGGTGGAAGTGGTCAAGGGCCAGAGCGTCATGGACGTGAAGGTCGACCCGACAAGCGGCCAAGTCATCGCGTCCGCTGGGGATAAGGCCGATCACAACGAGGATAAAGCCGATCACAATGAGGACGATGAGACAGACGATTGATCGGGCATCAGCCGCTGTGATGCCGGGGCAGCATCGCTTCCCGGCTTTTCTCTTTAGTGAATTGGAGATTTATCTGAGCATCACTCGACGGGACGTGCTCGGGCAACCGGCCAACGAAACCCTCTGAGGGCCTCGTCAACTACGAGAATCATCGTGCGTGTTCTGCTGGTCGAAGATGACCCGATAATTGGCACGGTGATTAACATGTTATCCCTGAGCCGATTAGCATGGTCCGGAGCGTATTGGCGTGAGTAGCTTGATCAATGAATCCATGCAGTGGGCCAGCCTGCATCCTCACCTTGCCGGCCTGATCGTGGGCCTGATCGCCTGCACCGAATCGCTGGCTTTCATCGGTTTGGTGGTGCCCGGCGCCACGCTGACGCTCGCGGCTGGCGCGCTGGTGGGCGCCGGCGCCATGGCGTTCTGGAGCACCTTCGCCTGGGCGGCGGGCGGTGCGGTAGTGGGCGACGGCCTCAGTTACTGGCTCGGCCATCGTTATCAGGAGCAACTGCGCGACTTGGGGCCGCTGCGCCGTCACCCGAAATGGCTCGCGCGTGGCGAGGCGTTTTTCCATCGCCACGGCGGCAAGAGCATCCTGTTCGCCCGGTTTGTCGGTCCCATGCGACCGGTCATCCCGGTGGTCGCCGGCATGTTGGGCATGGCCCCAGCGCGTTTCTATCTCTACAACCTGTCTTCGGCGCTGATTTGGGCGGCGGCGCACTTGCTGCCGGGCATGGCATTCGGCGCTTCGCTGGTGCTCGCCGGCCAAGTGGCCACGAGATTAGCTGTGTTGCTCGGTGTGCTGGTGGCGTCCACCTGGCTGATTGTCTCGCTGATCCGCTTGAGCTACCGCCAACTGCAACCGCGGGTCGCCCGCTGGACGATCCAGGCCATGGCCTGGGGCCGTACTCATCGCCACCTTGCATGGCTCGTTGCCGATCTGCTCGATCCGGCGCGCCCGGCATCGCGTGCCCTGCTCGTCTGGCTGGTGGTGCTGATTGCGGCGGGCTGGCTGTTTCTGGGGGTGTTGGAGGACGTACTCACCCAGGACCCGCTGGTGTACGCGGGGCAGGCGATCTACCACCTGCTGCAACAACTGCGCACACCGCTCGGCGATTGGATCATGGTCGCGCTCACGGAGCTGGGCGACGCGGCCGTCACGATTCCGGTCGCCACCGTGGTGCTGGTCTGGCTACTTTGGCGGCGCGCCTGGCGCGATGCGCTGTATTGGCTGACCGCGATTGGTTTCGGGGCGCTGGCGGTAAAGATCATCAAGGTGGCGCTGAAGGCGCCACGGCCGGTGGCGCTGTATGCCGGGGCCGAAACCTACAGCTTTCCGAGCGGTCACGCGACCCTGAGTACGGTGATCTACGGGTTTCTGGCGGTGCTCGTGGCCGGCACATTCGGCCCGCGCTGGCGCTGGACCCCCTATGCGACCGCCGCGCTCCTGATTATCGGGATCGCCTTTTCCCGACTCTATCTGGGGGCGCATTGGCTGGCCGATGTCACGGCGGGGGTCTCCCTGGGTACGGCGTGGGTGGCCTTGCTGGCCATCGCGCGCGCGCGGCGTCAGCCAGCAGCGCCGGTCTCGATTCGCGGACTCGCCACGGTGACCCTGCTGGGATTTCTCGGTGCCGCCGGCTGGCATATTCACAACGGCATGTCGCAGGACCTTGAACGCTATGCCGTGCGTCATCCAGTAATGGTGATGCCCGCGCCGGAATGGTGGCGGGAAGACGGGCGGAGTTTGCCGGTTTGGCGGCGCGATCTGCAAGGCGAGCGCGAGCAGCCGTTGAATGTGCGGTGGGCAGGCGACCTGGGTTCAGTGCGACAGCACCTCTTATCGCGCGGCTGGCATGAGCCCCCGGCGCTCAGTGCCAGTACCGCGTTGCATTGGTTCCTGCCCAAGCCGGCGCTCGAACAGCTTCCCGTGCTGCCGCAACTGCACAATGGTCAATACGAATCGCTGCTGCTGACCCAGGAAAGACCGGGCGAGACGCATCCCGCCGAGCAGTGGATTCTACTACCGATTACTAATAGATTTTACTACTTTAGTGCGGATAAGATAAAATCAAAACTGGTCAAAGAAACCACTTCGCTTGGGAGAAGCGATTGAATGAGTTCATCCACTTTTTTACGTAGTTCATCTAGGGTTTTTAAATTGATCCAACACAATTGATCTTTCATTGATTGCCAAACACGCTCAATGGGGTTCACATCGGGACTGTAAGGCGGTTGGAATAATAAGACGACATTATCGGGGATTACGAGTTTTTTGGCAGAATGAAAGCGACCGTTATCCAATTGAATTACGTTGAGGCTGTGCGGATAAGTTTTAGAAAATTCATTCAAAAACCACTGAAAGCAATCAGCATCTAAATGGGAAAATTCTAAAAAGAAGTTTTCGCCACTCAGTGGCTCAATGGCACCATAGAGCCAAAATGATTGAAAGGTCCATTGAACTGGACCAACTGGCTTAATCCCCAGTGCGGTGATGACCCGCCGGGTGATCGTTTTTAATCCAAAGCGACTTTCATCTTGGCACCAATACCGTAAAGGCCGGACTGCTTCATTTTCAACTTGCTGAAGAATATCAATTAATTCAAGTTGTCGTGGAAGTTTTTTTTAAAAGAAACCACCGCCTCTTCATGGCGATGAACGCTCGTTGGCCGCGCCACTTTAAGTTTTGCTTTGAGTTGATAACGAACGACTTGATGCACTGTTGAATAAGGAATATCGACCTCGTATTCCTGGAGAAGCCACTGCTGGATTTGTCCGTAACTATGAAATCCATGAGTCGGATCGTCCAGACGGCGCTGGAGTGCCTCTCTCATAGCTTCGGTAATTCTCGAACGACGGCCGCCATGATAATTCCACTGCAACAGCCCGATTAAGCCTTGGGTACGATATACTTTGAGCCACTTGACAATGACGGATTTCGATCGCCCTAAATGATCGGCTAAATCTTGTAAAGAATGAAAAATCTCACTTTTAATCCAATATAGAATTTGTAATCGCTCTCGAAACTTGGCGTGAGTTTGTTCATTCATTATGCGCTTTAGTTCTTCGGAGGATTCGTGGATTTCGACTTGTAATGAGCGGCTCATGACTGGATCAATAAAAGTAGGTTAAATAAGTATGATAACAAAATCTAATCATAAATGGTATACGGTTGTGGCCGACGACGCTGCGGCTACAACCGAACGACATTCCGGTATGGATTGGCACCGTCGCGTCACAACACATCGCCCGCTTGCCACTGATCCGCTTTCCGCGTTCGAGCGGTGGCTACGATTCAGCACTGACGGCACTGGAGTCCACCCTCACCACCGTGAAATGGAAAGCGGTGCAATATCCGGCTCGGGAGAACGGAGAATCCGCTCGCTGGAGCCGCACCGTCCTGTTGATTGACAGTGGCCGTTGATTCGCGCTCCTACGATCCTCTAAGTGAAGCGAAACGATAATACCAATTCTGAATAGGTTTTCGTCATTCCCGCGAATGCGGGAATCCAGGCCGCCGCTGAAAAACGGGATACCCGCTTTCGCGGGTATGACGAACAGGGTGGTTATTGGCCTCCGAAAAGAACAAAACCTATCGGGAAACGATATAAGAATGCAAACAAAAAATGCTAACTCCGCCCTGAAACAGATTCCGGCCGGGGTCTGGATACTCGGCTTTGTCAGTATGTTGATGGATATCTCATCGGAGATGATCCACAGCCTGCTGCCGCTGTTCATGGTGACGACGCTGGGGGCCAGTGCGTTGGCGGTCGGCTTGATCGAAGGGCTGGCCGAGTCCACCGCCCTGATCGTCAAAATCTTCTCCGGCGTGTTGAGTGACTATCTGGGCAAGCGCAAAGGACTCGCGGTGTTCGGCTACGCTTTGGGCGCGCTGACCAAGCCTCTGTTTGCCTTGGCGCCGACCATCGGCGTCGTGCTGGCGGCGCGACTGTTGGATCGGGTTGGCAAAGGCGTTCGTGGCGCACCGCGCGATGCGTTGGTGGCCGACATTACGCCCCCGAACTTGCGCGGTGCCGCTTTTGGCCTGCGACAGTCGCTCGATACCGTGGGAGCCTTTCTCGGACCGCTACTGGCAGTCGGCCTGATGTTGTTGTGGGCCAACGATTTCCGGGCCGTGTTCTGGGTGGCGGTGATTCCGGGCCTGGCGGCCGTTGCCCTGCTGGCCTTGGGTTTGCGCGAGCCAATAGGGATTCAGGTCGTGAAGCACACCCATCCGATTCGCCGTGAAAATCTGCGACGACTTGAGGCGTCGTACTGGTGGGTGGTCGGCGTCGGCGCGGTGTTCACCTTGGCACGGTTCAGCGAGGCGTTCCTGGTCTTGCGCGCCCAACAAGGCGGCGTGCCGGTCGCATTCGTGCCACTGGTGATGGTGGCGATGAACCTGATCTACGCGCTGTCGGCGTATCCCTTCGGCAAGCTCTCCGACCGCATGAGCCACCGCAAGCTGTTGGCGCTCGGGCTGGTCGTGCTGATCGCGGCGGACCTGGTGCTCGCCAGCAACGATCATTGGGGCGTGGTATTGGTTGGAGTTGCGCTGTGGGGCGTGCACATGGGCATGACTCAAGGGTTGCTTGCGACGATGGTGGCCGATACCGCGCCGGCCGATCTGCGCGGTACGGCTTATGGTTTCTTCAATCTGGTCAGCGGCATGGCCATGTTGCTGGCCAGCGTCGTTGCCGGCCTCTTGTGGGATCGACTCGGGGCGTCGGTCACGTTTTATGCCGGCGCAACTTTCTGCATGATGACCCTGGCGGGTCTCGCATGGCCGCCTGAGTCCGGATCACTATTGGGGGAATGATGCGTATCCTGCTGGTCGAGGATGACTCGATGATCGGTGAGGCGGTATCCGTTGCTCTCAAGGACGCCGCTTATGCCGTGGATTGGGTGAAGGATGGCGCCACGGCGGGCAATGTGCTCGAAAGCGCCGGGCACCAGGCCGTGTTGCTCGATCTGGGCCTGCCCAAGCGCGATGGCTTGGAGGTGCTGCGTCGCCTGCGCCAGGCGGGTAACACGGTGCCGGTTATCATCATCACCGCGCGTGACGGGGTGGATGATCGGATCAAGGGGCTGGATTTCGGAGCCGATGACTATTTGGTGAAGCCCTTTGATATCAATGAACTTCTGGCCCGGCTGCGCGCGATTATCCGTCGTCAGGGCGGGCAAGCCGCGCCGTTGCTCACCAATGGCCAGATAACCCTCGACCCGACCACCCGCCAAGCGTGCTGCGGTACTGTGGTGGAAGTGCTGAGCGCGCGTGAATTTGCCCTGTTGCAGGCGCTGCTGCTGAAGCCCGGCGCGATTCTCGCGCGCGCCGAACTGGAGGAGCGCATCTACGGCTGGAACGAGGAGGTCGAGAGCAACGCGGTGGACTTTCTGATTCACGGTGTGCGCAAAAAGCTGGGTTCCAACAGTATCAAGAACATCCGTGGCGCGGGCTGGATGGTGGAAAAACCGAGATGAAACGATCCTTGCAGCGGCATCTATCGATGACGTTGGGAGGCACCATCGTGCTCGCCGGTCTGGCGGCGGCTTTAGCCTCTTTTGGCCTTGCCTATTCCGAAGCAAAAGAATTTCAGGACGACATGCTACGGCAGATTGCCATGCTTGATATCCGCGACACGGGCAAATTTCCATCGCCGGAGTTGTCGCATCGAGATACCGAGAAAATCCCGATCAGCGATCCCGAATCCCACATCGTCGTCATTCATTTGCCGCGAGACTCCATGCCGGCCTGGATACATCTGCCGCGAGACTCCATGCCCGCCTGGTTTGCGGGCGATCTGTTGCCGGGCTTCCATACCCTGAACACCGGTTCCGGGGATCTTCGGGTATTTGTTCAAGAAACGGAAACAGGGGCGCGCGTGGTGGTCGCCCAACTCACCGAGGCGCGTGACGAGCTCGCCATCGACAGCGGCCTGCGGACTCTGATCCCCTTGCTGCTCCTTATTCCCGTGCTCGCGGGGCTGATCGTGCGGATTGTGCGTAGTGAACTCACGCCTATTACCCGGCTCTCCAGAAGTCTGGACGAGCAGCCGGCGGATCGACCTCAGGCCATCCCCGATGATGGCCTCCCGGATGAAATCACCCCGTTTGTTCATGCCATCAATCGCTTGCTGGCGCGGGTCAACCTCTTGATCGGGCAGCAACGGCGTTTCATCGCGGACGCCGCTCATGAACTTCGCAGTCCGCTGACCGCGCTGTCCTTACAGGCCCAGAATCTGCTGCACGCTGAATCGCTGGATGCCGTGCGTGAGCGTGTGGTTCCGCTGCGGGAGGGGATCGAGCGCGCCCGCCATCTGAGCGAACAGTTGCTCAGCCTGGCCCGAACCCAGGTCAGCGTCGCCGAAGTATCGGTGGTCGATGTTTCGGTGATGGCGCGCGA
This sequence comes from Candidatus Competibacteraceae bacterium, assembly GCA_016699715.1. NCBI lineage: Bacteria > Pseudomonadati > Pseudomonadota > Gammaproteobacteria > Candidatus Competibacteraceae > Candidatus Competibacteraceae bacterium. Next base: position 91,406 of record CP065007.1, read on the forward strand.
ACTGATGGCCGAACGCCTGCCATTGGCCGAGGCCAAGAGTATCGATCTGGGCCTTGAGGAAACCACACCGCTTTTTATCCACGGTTCTTGGGAAGCGCTGCGCCTGATTGTGAGCAATGCGCTGGAAAATGCCCTGAAGTACACGCCGGAAGGCGGTGAAGTGACGCTGCGACTGCTATCCGATGAGAGGGGTGATGTCATCGAGGTCATGGATAACGGCCCCGGGATTCCAATCCAGGAACGCGAACGGGTGCTCGATGCCTTCTATCGAGTGCCCGGCGCTGAAGGCGAAGGAAGCGGGCTTGGATTAGCGATTGCCCGGGAAGCGGCGATCCGTCTGGGAGGCGTGTTGAGTCTGCATGAGCGGCCCGGCGGAACTGGCCTGGTCTTTCGCTATCGCCAGGGACATGAAAAATGATCAGCGCCTTCATCGCGTCTGAAACTTTTGTTTTGTGATCGTGAGCACAAAAATCACCATGGATTCGCATTCCCTGAAATCTCCCGGTTTTTCCCGGTGGCTCCTGTTGGGCTTGCTGCTGATTTTTACCCTGATCTGGTTCAGTAACCTCGAATACCGGAAGTTGGCCAACCCCGACGAAGGGCGTTACGCCGAAATCCCCCGTGAGATGGTGCTGTCCGGGGATTGGGTGACGCCACGCTTGAACGACCTTAAATACTTCGAGAAGCCGCCCTTGCAATACTGGGCGACAGCGGCGGCGTTCCGGGTCTTCGGCGACAGCCAATGGGGCGCGCGCTGGTGGCCGGCGACCACCGCCTTCGGCTGTGTGCTGCTGATGTTCTGGGGGGGGCGTCGCCTGTTCGGCGAGGAGGTCGGTTTGACGGCGGCGGCGGCGCTGGGAGGATGTACCGGGTTCGTCATCAATGCCCATATCAACACCCTGGATGCGGGTCTGGCCGCATTTCTCACTGTCAGCCTGCTCGGTTTTCTGCTTGCCCAGCGTCCCGGCGCAACGCCGGTGGAGAATCGCAACTGGATGCTGGTCGTCTGGGCGGCGATGGGGCTGGGCGTGCTCAGCAAGGGCCTGATCGGCGTCGTGCTGCCCGGCGCGGTGCTGGCGATCTACATTCTGATTGAGCGCGACTGGCGATTGCTGACCCGCCTGCATATTGGGAAGGGTCTGGTGGTGCTGCTATTGATCACCGTCCCCTGGTTCGTCGCCGTGTCGCTGGCCAACGATGAATTCGCCCGCTTCTTTTTCATTCACGAACACTTCGCGCGCTTTTTGACCAAGGTGCATCGGCGAGAGGGCGCCTGGTGGTACTTCGTCCCCATCCTGCTGTTCGGGGCGATGCCTTGGCTGCCGTTCATCGCGGTTCGGCTCCGCGACGGCTGGCGACACGAGGGGGAATTGGGAACGCTGCAACCACGGCGGTTGTTGTTGATCTGGGCCGCATTCATTTTTCTGTTCTTCAGCGTGTCGGGCTCCAAGCTGCCATCCTACATTTTGCCGGCATTCCCCGCGCTGGCGCTGTTCGCGGCGGTGGAGATGCAGCGGATGGCGCCAGCAACGCTCAGCCGCCTCGCGTGGGGAATGGCGGCGACCGGCGGTGTGCTGCTGTTGGTGGTCCTGATGGGCGGCGAACGGATCGCCCGCATATTTTCGAAGGAATCGTCGCCGTTTGAGATCGTGCGCAACATCGTGCCCTGGATCGGAGCTTCGGTTTTCGCCTTCACCATCGGCGCGGTAGCAGCGGCCTGGTTGTTTCGCCGCCACGTCCGGTCGGCCGGCATCGTCGCGCTGGCGTTTGGCAGCCTCGGTGCCGGCATCCTGGCGCTGGACGGTTACGACGAACTGTCCCGCCTCTCGTCTTCGTATCACATCGTTCGCGAGATCGAAGCGAGGCAAGGGCCGCTTGACCGGACTTTTCCCTTCTACAGCGTTCAAATGTATGATCAGACCCTGCCGTTTTATCTGAAACGGCCGCTTACCCTGGTGCAGTACATTGACGAGTTCGCCCTGGGCCTGGATGCGGAACCCGACAAGGGAATTCGGCGGGTCGAGGACTGGAAAAAGCGCTGGGTGGCGCTGGAGCAGGGTTACGCCATCCTCTCTTCGAGCAATTACCAGCAGATCGCCGCCGAGGGCTTGCCCATGCGAGTGCTGGCCCGCGATCCGCGTCGGGTTATCGTGAGCCGCCGATGAGCACCGCCAGCTTCGGGCTGATTTTGACCGGCGTGTTGCTCAACGCCATCGCGCAACTGTTGCTCAAGGCCGGCGCCAACACGCTCGGGGTGATCACGCCCACCGCCGCCAATGCCTTGCCGCTGGCCGGCGCGATTGCCACCAACCCGCATTTCCTCGGGGGCTTCGCCTGCTACGGGATCAGCGTCCTGGTCTGGATTCTGGCGCTGTCGCGGGTACCGGTCAGCATCGCTTACCCAATGCTGTCCATCGGTTACGTCGTCAACGCCCTCGCCGCCTGGTACTTGTTCGGCGAGGCGCTTACCGGTGGGCGCGGGTTGGGCATCGCTTTCATCATCATCGGCGTTTATCTACTTGTGAGATCCTGAATGGCATCGCTTCCACCCTTCACCCCCAACCTCTCTCCCGCAAAGGGGGAGGGGAGAATGCTTCCCTATCTGCCTTTCGCCCGGCCGACGCTGGACGAGGACACCATCGCCGGCGTGGTCGAAGTGCTGCGCTCCGGCTGGATCACCACCGGCCCGCAGCTTAAAAAATTCGAGGCGGCGCTGTCGGATTATCTGGGTGGCCGGCCGGTGCGCGTGCTCAACTCCGCCACCGCCGCGCTGGAAGTCGCCCTGCAATTGTGCGGTATCGGTCCCGGCGATGAAGTGATCACCCCGTCGCAGACGTTTTTCGCCGCACCCAACATGATCGCCAAAGTCGGCGCGACGCCGGTTTTTGTGGATGTCGAACTGATCAGCCGCAACCTCGATTTCGATGCGGTCGAGCGCGCCATCACCCCACGCACCAGGGCGATCATGCCGACCCATTTCGCGGGGTTGCCGGTGGACATGGACCGCCTGTACGCGCTGGCGGAGCGGCACGGATTGCGGGTGATCGAGGATGCGGCGCTGGCCATCGGATCGAGCTGGCGCGGCCGGCGGATCGGCGGGTTCGGCGATCTCACGGTATTCAGCTTCCATCCCAACAAGAACATGACCGCAATCGAGGGCGGGGCGCTGGTGCTGAACGACGAAGCGGAAGCGCGCGAGGTGGAAGCGCTGCGTTTCCACGGCATCACCCGCTGGCCGGATGGCACCCGCGATGTAACTTTCCCCGGCGGCAAGTTCAATCTGCCCGATGTCAACGCGCGGATCGGTCTGGGTCAGCTCGCCCGGCTGGAAGAGTTCAACGCCCGCCGCCGCGAACGGGTGGCTGATTATTTCCAGATGCTGCGCACCGATCCCCCCTGTCTGTTGCCGCATCCGGGTTATCCGGGCGACGAAGCCGGGCACAGTTGGAACATGTTCGCGCCGCTATTGCCGCTGGACCGGCTGTGCATCGATCGCCAGCAGTTTCGCGCGGCTTTGGAGGCGCGCGGCATCGGGACGGGCATCTCCTACGAAGCGGCGCATCTCACCACGCTGTTCCGCCGCCGTGGCCATCGCGAAGGGGAATTGCCGAATACCGAGCGAATCGCCCGCGAAACGGTGACGCTGCCACTGTTTCCGGCCATGACCCGCGCCGATGTGGAACGGGTTTGCGCGGCGGTCGCCGAAGTGCTGGCGGAGGCGAGGATTTGAAATGAGCGCGCCACGGCTTTCCGTCATCATTCCGGTCTACAACGAGCAGGAGACCCTGCCGGCGTTGTTCGCCCGGCTTTACCCGGCGCTGGACGCGCTGAACGTGTCCTACGAGGTGCTGTTCGTCAACGACGGCAGCCGCGACCGCTCGGCGGCGCTGCTGAAGGATCAGTTTCTGGCTCGACCGGACGTGACGCGGGTCATTCTGTTCACCGCCAACTGCGGTCAGCACATGGCGATCATGGCCGGCTTCGAATATTGCCGGGGCGAACGGGTGGTCACCCTGGACGCCGACTTGCAGAACCCGCCGGAGGAAATCGGCAAGCTGCTGGCGGCGATGGATCGGGGCCACGACTATGTGGGCAGTATCCGGGCAAAACGCGAGGACAGCCTGTGGCGGCATGTTGCCTCGCGGCTGATGAACCGGGTACGCGAGCGGATCACCAAAATCCGCATGACCGATCAGGGCTGCATGTTGCGCGCCTACAGCCGCGATATCGTCACAGCCATCGTGTCCACTCGCGAGGTGAGCACCTACATCCCGGCGCTGGCCTACACCTTCGCGGCCAACCCGACCGAGGTCACGGTGGCCCACGCCGAGCGCGCCGCCGGCGAGTCGAAGTATTCGCTGTACCAGCTGATCCGATTGAACTTTGATCTGGTGACGGGTTTCTCGCTGGTGCCCTTGCAGATGTTCTCGCTGGCCGGAGTCGCGCTGTCGTTGGCGGCGGTTGCCTTCGGAGTGTACCTGGCCATTCGCCGGCTGATTGTCGGCCCGGAAGCGGAGGGGGTGTTCACCCTGTTCGACATCAATTTCCTGCTGATGGGTATCCTGCTGTTCGGCATCGGGTTACTGGGCGAGTACATTGGCCGGATCTACCAGCAGGTGCGCGAGCGTCCGCGCTTCACCATCCAGGGGATTCTGGAACGGCGCGAGGAGGGAGAATGAATCGATGACCCGCGCTGTCGTGTTCGCCTATCACAATGTCGGAGTGCGCTGCCTCAAGGTGTTGCTCGCGCACGGCGTTGACGTGGCGCTGGTTTTCACCCACACCGACAATCCCGGCGAGCAAATCTGGTTCGACAGCGTCGCCGCCACCGCGACCGAATACGGCATTCCGGCTATCACCCCGGAGGACCCGAACGCTCCGGAGGAGTTGCGGCGCATTCGCGAACTGGCTCCCGATTTTCTGTTCTCCTTCTACTATCGGCGGATGCTGGCGCCGGAACTGCTGGCCACTGCCCCGCGCGGCGCGCTGAATATGCACGGTTCGCTGCTGCCGAAGTATCGCGGCCGGGTGCCGGTCAACTGGGCGATCATTCATGGCGAGACCGAAACCGGGGCAACCCTGCATTACATGGTCGAAAAGCCGGATGCGGGCGACCTCGTGGCCCAGACCGCCGTGCCCATTCTGCCCGACGACACCGCCAAGGAAGTGTTCGATAAAGTCACCGTCGCCGCCGAATTGACCTTGCATCATGTACTGCCCGCGCTGCTTGCTGGCACGGCACCGCGCATCACCCAGGATTTATCCAAGGGCCGCTACTTCTCCGGCCGCACGCCCGAGGACGGGTGCATCGACTGGAACTGGCCGGCGGCGCGGATTCACAATCTGGTCCGCGCGGTCGCGCCGCCGTATCCGGGCGCGTTCACCGTCGTGGCCGGGCAGCCGGCCCGAATACTGGGTACCCGGGTGATCGAAGCGGTCATGCCGGCGGCAGCGGCCGTGCTCGAACGGGTTGGCGATCGGCTGATTGCGCATTGTGCCGGCGGTGGCGCGTTGTTCGTTTCCACATTGGAGATGGCCGGGGAACGGGTGACGTCCGCGTCACTGACCGAGCAGCTCGGTCCCGGTCCGTGGCGCTTGGGCGATTGAGATCACCGGGCAACACCCGCTTTACATTCATCGTCAAAACATCGGAACCCTTTCCGCAATGAAAAGAGTCCTCATTCTCGGCGTCAATGGCTTCATCGGTCATCATCTGTCCCAACGCATTTTGGCCGACACCGATTGGCAAATTCACGGCATGGATATGCAGGACGAGCGCGTCCGCGATCTGCTCGACCATCCGCGCTTTCACTTTTTCGAGGGCGATATCACCATCAACCGGGAGTGGATCGAATATCACGTCAAGAAATGCGACGTGGTGCTGCCCCTGGTGGCCATCGCCACGCCCGCGACCTACGTGCGCGAGCCGCTGCGGGTGTTCGAACTCGACTTCGAGGCCAACCTGCCGATCGTGCGGTCCTGCGTCAAGTACCGCAAGCGGCTGATTTTCCCCTCGACCTCCGAGGTTTACGGCATGTGCGCGGACCCGGACTTCGATCCCGAGGATTCGCCGCTGGTCTACGGGCCGATCAACAAGCCCCGCTGGATCTATGCCTGCGCCAAGCAGATGATGGATCGGGTGATCTGGGCTTACGGTATGGAGCAGGGATTGGATTTCACCCTGTTTCGCCCTTTCAACTGGATCGGTTCCGGTCTCGATTCGATCAACACCCCCAAGGAAGGCAGCTCCCGGGTGATCACCCAATTTCTGGGTCAGATCGCGCGGGGGGAGGCGATTAAATTGGTCGATGGTGGTACCCAGCGGCGCTCGTTCACCTACATCGACGACGGTATCAAGGCGCTGATGCGGATCATCGCCAACGAGCAGGGCGTGACCAGCGGCAAGATTTACAATATTGGCAATCCGCGCAACAACTTGTCAGTGCGCGAACTCGCGGTCCGCATGTTGGAACTGGCGGCGGAGTACCCGGAATACCGGGACCAGGCGGCCAAGGTGCAACTGATCGAAACCACCGCGAATGACTATTACGGCAAGGGCTATCAGGATGTGCAGCAGCGGGTGCCGAAGATCGCCAACACCTGCGCCGATCTCGACTGGCGACCCGAAGTTACCATGGACGAGGCGTTGCGGCGGATTTTCGAGGCCTATCGCACCCATGTGGCCGATGCCGGCACGCTGGTCGACTAAACCATGTCAGTGCCATTGCTGGCTCTCAAGGTCGATGTCGATACCCTGCGCGGGACGCTGGAGGGCGTGCCGCGACTGGTGGAATTATTCCGCCGACAGCAAATCGATGCGACGTTTTTATTCAGTTTGGGACCCGATCACACCGGTTGGGCGATTCGGCGAGTCTTCCGGCGCGGCTTTCTCGGCAAGGTCAAGCGGACCTCGGTCATTGAGCATTACGGCTGGAAAACTTTGTTGTACGGAACACTGTTGCCCGGTCCAGACATTGGTCGGCGGGCGGGCGACGTGATGCGGCGGGTGCGCGATGCCGGTTTCGAAACGGGCATTCACTGTTGGGATCATGTGCTCTGGCAGGATCATGTCGCCGGGGCTGACCGCGAATGGACGGCGCGGCAAATGCGGAAGGCGGTGGATCGTTACGCGGAGATTTTCGGCACGGCGGCGACCGGGCATGGCGCGGCCGGTTGGCAAATGAACGGTCACGCGCTGCGGTTCGCCGAGGCGTTCGGTTTTGCCTGGTGCTCCGATTCACGCGGCGATCATCCCTTTCTGCCCGTGGTTGACGGTGAGGTGATCCGCTGCCCGCAATTGCCGACCACCTTGCCAACGCTGGATGAGTTGATCGGTGTGGACGGAATAACGCCGGATCATGTCGGCGACCGCTTGTTGGCGATCACGCAAACGCCACGCGCGACCGGCCATGTGTTTACCCTGCACGCCGAGCTTGAGGGCTTAAAATTTCTGCCGATTCTCGACCGACTGCTGACCGGTTGGCGCACTCAGGGCTATCGCCTCGGCGCGCTGCGCACGCTGGCCGGCGAGATGTCGCGGGATGCCTTGCCCCGATATGAAATTGTTGATGGAACCGTTCCAGGGCGTAGTGGGACCTTGCGGGTTCAGGGACCCGCTTTCGTCGCTTGAGGCATGGCCCCGTTCAAGTACTTCGGACGTGGATGCAATCAACCGCAACCTGATCTGAAGCACGACTTCAAAACAGAAAGTATCGCTGCGCCAGCGGCAATACCTTGGCCGGCTCACAGGTGAGCAACACCCCGTCGGCCCGTACCTCGTAAGTCTGCGGGTCCACTTCGATATGGGGTAAAGAGTCGTTGTGGATCAGATCGTGCTTGCCGATGGCGCGGGTATCTCGCACCGCCGCCAGTATCCGGTTCAAACCCAGCGCGTCCAGTGCGCCACTGTTCAACGCGGCCTTGGAAACGAAGGTCAGGCAAGTGGCGGCCAGCGCCCCGCCGAAAGCGCCGAACATCGGCCGGTAATGCACCGGTTGCGGCGTTGGGATCGAAGCGTTGGGGTCGCCCATCGGCGCGGCGACGATGAAGCCGCCCTTGATGATCAGTGCCGGCTTGACCCCGAAGAACGCCGGTCGCCACAGCACGATGTCGGCCAGTTTGCCGACTTCCAGCGAGCCAACCAGGTGGCCGATGCCGTGCGTGATGGCCGGATTGATGGTGTATTTGGCGATATAGCGCTTGACCCGGAAGTTGTCGGTGTCCTCGCCTCCCTCGCCCCCTGCCCCTCGTCCAAGGGAAGAGGGGAGATGACCGCGCTGCACCTTCATCTTATGCGCGGTCTGCCAGGTGCGGCTAATCACCTCGCCGACCCGACCCATGGCCTGCGAGTCGGACGCGATCATCGAGAACGCGCCCAAGTCGTGCAGGATGTCCTCGGCGGCGATAGTCTCGCGGCGGATGCGCGAATCGGCGAAGGCCACGTCCTCGGGGATGCCGGGATCGAGGTGGTGGCAGACCATCAGCATGTCGAGGTGCTCGTCCACGGTGTTGACCGTGTACGGTCGGGTCGGGTTGGTGGAGGAGGGCAGCACGTTCGGCTCGCCGCAGGCGCGGATAATATCGGGAGCGTGGCCGCCGCCGGCCCCTTCGGTGTGGTAAGTGTGAATCGCCCGGCCCTTGAACGCCGCCAGGGTATCCTCGACGAAGCCGGATTCGTTCAGGGTATCGGTGTGAATCGCCACCTGCACGTCGTAACGTTCGGCCACGCTCAGGCAGTTGTCGATCGCCGCCGGCGTGGTGCCCCAATCCTCGTGCAGTTTCAAACCCATCGCCCCGGCTTCGAGTTGCTCCTCCAGCGCCGCCGGGCGGCTGGCGTTGCCCTTGCCGAGGAAGCCCAGATTGACCGGCAGCCCTTCCGCCGCTTGCAGCATCCGCCGCAGATTCCAGGGACCGGGCGTGCAGGTGGTCGCGTTGGTGCCGGTGGCCGGGCCGGTGCCACCGCCGAGCATCGTGGTCACGCCCGACATCAGCGCTTCCTCGACCTGTTGCGGGCAAATGAAATGAATATGGCTATCGATGCCGCCGGCGGTGGCGATCAAGCCCTCGCCGGCGATGGCCTCGGTGCCGGGGCCAATGATGATGTTTACGCCCGGCTGAACGTCGGGGTTGCCGGCCTTGCCGATGCCGGCGATGCGCCCCTCCCTGATGCCGATGTCGGCCTTGACGATGCCCCAGTGATCGACGATCAGCGCATTGGTGATCACGGTATCAACCGCGCCCTCGGTTTGAGTTCGCTGCGACTGGCCCATGCCGTCGCGGATCACCTTGCCACCGCCGAACTTCACCTCTTCGCCATGGGTCGTGTGATCGCGCTCGACCTCGATCCACAGTTCGGTATCGCCCAATCGTACCCGGTCGCCAGTGGTGGGGCCGTACATGTCCGCGTAGGCGCGGCGGTCGATGTGGCTCATGGCCGCCGCTCCAGCGGCCCCATCACCTCGGCGCGGAAACCATGGACCTCCCGTGCTCCCGCGTAATCCACCAACTCCACCTCGCGTTCCTGGCCGGGCTCGAAGCGCACGGCGGTGCCGGCGGGGATGTCCAGCCGGCAACCGCGCGCCAGTGTCCGGTCGAAGCGCAGCGCCGGGTTGGTCTCGGCGAAATGGTAATGCGAACCGACCTGGATCGGCCGGTCGCCGGTGTTGGCCACGCTCAGCCGCTGCACACGGCGGCCGGCGTTGAGTTCGAGGTCACCATCGGCGGTGACGATTTCGCCGGGGATCATGGGCGTTCTCCTCAGGGAATCGGGTGGTGCACGGTGACCAGTTTGGTGCCGTCCGGAAAAGTAGCCTCGATCTGCACGTCGGGGACCATCTCCGGGACGCCTTCCATCACGTCGTCGCGGCTCAGCAGGGTACGGCCGTGGCTCATCAGTTCCGCCACACTCTTACCCTCCCGCGCGCCTTCCAGCAGGGCACAGGAAATATAGGCGACGGCTTCCGGATAGTTGAGTTTCAGGCCCTTGGCCTTGCGCCGTTCCGCCAGCAGGCCGGCGGTGAACAGCAGCAGCTTGTCTTTTTCGCGGGGCGTGAGTTCCATGAACGTTCTCGCACGAGGTCAGGTGGTCCAGAAACGGGAAGGGCAGGGCGGACGGTCCAATAGCGCCGGTCTGAGCAAGCTCCATGCCAGGGTCAGAAGCTGGCGGGCCATGGTCGCCGATGGACCCAGATAGCGACACACCAGCACGCCGTCCAACTGACTGACGGATACCCTGGCCTCGCCAGCGGCCGGCTCCAGGGCGGCGCGCACATCGTCAACCAGACCCGGCGGCGAACCGGCGGCGAGCAGGGTGGCGCTGGCCGGTTGACCTTGCAGTCCCCAGTGAGCGGTGAGCGCCGGGTCTCCACCAGTATAGCGGCCGTGCTCCAGATAGAGCGGTTCGCCATCGCGCCATAGTTCGAAATTCTGCCGGCATTCGCCGTATTCAAACCGCTCGCCAGCCGCCGGTCGGCCCAGGCAGAGGATTTCCCAACCCAGAAAGCGCGCATTGCCCTGTAAGTCGATCCGGGTCGAGGCGTGTATCCGGGCGCCTTGGTAGATGATGTTTTCCTGAGGCAACCATTCCAGCGTCGCCCCGGTGGCGACGGTCAAGTGTTGGAGTTGTCGGGCGAACGGACCCGCGCTGCGGTAAAATTTGCCGGCGGCCGGGGTGGTCAGCAGCGCATGGGTGCCCGGATCGAGAGTAGCATCGATCCGCAGTTGATCGCCGCCGACCACACCGCCGGGGGGATGAAGAATCGCAACGTGACAGACAGCTTTTCCTTCGGGATAGAACGGCCGTTGCACTTGCAAAGGGCCGCGATGCGCGCATTGCCCTAGAATGGTGCGCTGGGCCTGGCGCTGAAAACCGAGGGTTAGATGGGCTTGCCAGCCCGTGGCGGATGCGGTCGAAGTCATGGCACCATGCGATAGCTCAGATCGGCGGAATGGTGGGCATTGTAGCCTCCCGCCGGAAATCGCACCGAACCCGCTGAACCCGGTATGGTGATTGCGGTCCCCGTTCGATACGGCCGGCATCGGGTCGGATCGGGTGTTGCTTACGGGGCAGGGTCGCTAACTTGGAGGCTTGAACGCTTGGAACAACCCGCATGATGAACTTATCCGTTGATGGCGATGGGGTGTCGGAAACGAGCCCCATGGCATCCTCGCTCTACACCGAAACCATCGGGACCGGGCCGGATGTGGTGCTGGTGCATGGCTGGGGCATGCATTCCGGCGTCTGGGAAGACGTAGTGGAATCTCTGCTCGATCACTATCGGGTGACCCTATTGGACTTGCCGGGGCATGGCTACAGCCGGTCGACGGCTGCCGGTCATGCCCTGAACGATCTGGCTTCCGCGCTGGCGACGGCGACGCCGGCGCCGGCCGCCTGGGTAGGTTGGTCGCTGGGTGGGTTGGTCGCGCAACAGGTGGCGCTGGCTGCCCCGGAGCGGGTCAGTCGGTTGGTGCTGGTCAACAGCACGCCCTGTTTCGTGCAACGACCCGACTGGTCGCGCGGCATTGCCCGGTCGGTATTGCACCGCTTTGCGGAGGAGTTGCGGCAGGACCACCAGGCCGTGCTCAAGCGCTTCATCGCCCTGGAGGTGCACGGCAGCGAACATGCAAGCGCGCAATTACACCGCCTTAAGGCCATGCTGTTCCAGCACGGACAGCCGGACGTGGCGGCGCTGGAAGATGGGCTGACGATGCTCGAAACCAGCGACCTGCGCGCCGAGTTACCGCGCATCGCCTGTCCGATCCTGCTGTTGATGGGGCAGCGCGACCAACTGGTGCCGGCGGCGGCCGGCGAAGCCATGCGGGATGTGCTGCCGGACGCGCGCCTGCATGTCTTTCCCCGCGCTGGTCACGCGCCGTTCTTTTCGCACTTGCCGGAATTCGTGGCCGAACTGCGGGCGTTTCTCGATGCATGAACCTTCCGATAGCCCCTTTACACTCGACCGGAAGCGGCTGCGCCGGGCATTCGAGCGGGCGGCGGCCAGCTACGACCAAGCTGCTTTTTTGCAACGCGAGATCGGTGGTCGGCTGCTGGAACGGCTGGACCTGATCAAGCTGAAGCCCGAATCGATCATCGATATCGGTTGCGGAACCGGGGCGATCACGGCGATGTTGTTGAAGAAATATCGCAAGGCGCGGGTGATCGGACTGGAACTGGCGCCGGCCATGGTGGCGGCCGCCCGAAAACGCGCGCCCTGGCTGCGTACCTTGCGCGGCGTGGTCGGCGAAGCCGAAGCACTGCCGCTGGCCGACGCCAGTTGCGATTTAATTTTTTCCAACCTCGCCCTGCAATGGACGCTGGATCTGGACCGCGTGTTCGCCGAGTTTCAACGGGTGCTCAAGCCGGGCGGTGTGCTGCTGTTCAGCACGCTGGGACCCGATACTCTGCTCGAACTGCGCCGTAGTTGGGCAGCCGCCGATGCTTATCACCATGTCAACGCTTTTTTCGATATGCACGATATCGGTGATGCCCTGATGCGGACCCGTCTGGCCGAACCGGTGATGGATACCGAACGGCTGACGCTCACCTATCGGGATGTGGATGGGCTGATCAACGACCTCAGGGCGCTCGGTGCTGGCAATGTAACCGCCGGCCGACCCCGCGGCCTGACGAGCAGGAGGCGGATGCGAGCCATGCGGGAGAGCTACGAACGATATCGCCGCCCCGATGGTCTGCTGCCAGTCACCTGTGAGGTGGTTTATGGCCATGCCTGGGGACCGCTCTCCAGCCCGTCGCGCGCTCGGACGGCGAGTCCGGCGGTATTCCCGTTATCGCAATTGCGCCACCGCGGCTGGAAAGAAGACTGAACCCGGATCTCGCCGTCTTTGCAGCATCTCTTAACGTACAAATCCCTAGTTTTAGGCAAGGGTATTGACAAGAGCCGCGTATCCCGTTACTTGTTAATAAGGCAAGGCAAAGCAGGGGAATTGCCGAATTATGGTCGCGGTCGAGAGCGGTATGGCAGAGTGCCAATATTGTTATGTGCTTCGTCCCAACCGATCGCTATCGTGGCGGCAAAATCTGGGGGTGTTCGGCGGTTTGTGCCTGGTGACCCTGATGCTGGTGGCTCCTCTGGTCGCCATGGGGTTCTGGCTGGTGTTGCCGTTCGCCGGTCTGGAACTGCTGGCGGTGGGGATCGGGCTGTACTACGTGACCTGTCGCTGTCATGAATGCGAAGTGATCTGCGTTGCGGCGGACAGCATCCGGATCGAACGGGGGCGGCGACGTCCCCAGCAGAGCTGGGTGCTGACCCGGCATTGGGCGCGGGTAGTGCTGACGGATTGTCCCCGGCGCTGGTATCCGAGCCGCTTGCAGATCCGTGCCCAAGGTCGGGTTGTCGAGGTTGGTCGTTTTCTGATCGAAGAAGAACGGTGCGAGTTGGCCCGGGAACTAAGCCGTTGCCTTCGCGCCAATCCATAAATCTCTCTACCTTTTGATACAGTCGGAGTCAATCCGGCTGTTTTGTGCGTTTTACACCAGACGCCGCCGGCATCCGCAAGACCGGGCGCGTCAAACTATCCGGATGAGGAGGAGTATGGCAACCAGTCGCATCGCGCACGGAGGCGGTATCGCCTTGAGTGCAGCACTATTGTTGGCGTGGAGCATGGGCGCGCGCGCCGATTTGACCTTGAACATGCCGCGGGGCGTCACCACCATCAGCCATGATGTTTACGATCTGCACATGCTGATCTTCTGGGTTTGCGTGGCCATCGGCATCGTGGTGTTCGGAGTCATGTTCTGGTCAATCTATCACCACCGCAAATCGCGCGGCGCGGTGCCTGCTCAGTTCCACGAGAGCACCTTGGTCGAAGTGTTGTGGACGATTGTCCCGATGCTGATTCTGATCGGCATGGCGGTTCCCGCCACCGGCACCTTGGTTCGTATGTACGACGCCCGCGATGCCGAACTGACGGTCAAGGTCACCGGCTATCAGTGGCGTTGGCAATACGACTATCTGGACGATGGCGTCAAGTTCTTCAGTACGCTTTCCACCCCCCAGGCCCAGATCCGCAATCTCGCCGCCAAGGGCGAGCATTATCTGCTGGAGGTAGACAATCCATTAGTGTTGCCGGTCGGCAAAAAGGTGCGCATCCTGACCACCGCCGCCGATGTGATTCATTCCTGGTGGGTACCGGAATTGGGCTGGAAAAAAGATGCGATTCCCGGATTCATCAATGAGGTCTGGACGCAGATCGAGAAACCGGGTATCTACCGCGGCCAGTGCGCCGAACTGTGCGGCAGGGATCACGGCTTTATGCCGATCGTGGTCAAGGCCGTGCCCGAGGCGGAGTTCCAGCAATGGCTGGAGCAGATGAAGAAAGATGCAACCCCGCAAACCGCGCAAAACGACTCGCGCTCCCCCATCGTTCCTGGAGGTCAGACTCTATGAGCACGGCATCGCATACCACCGATCATGATCACGATCATGATCACGGACCGGCGCACGGCCTGAGCCGCTGGTTGTTGACCACTAATCACAAGGATATCGGCACGCTTTACCTGCTGTTTTCCTTGATGATGTTTTTTATCGGCGGCGCGATGGCGCTGGTGATCCGCGCTGAGTTGTTCCAGCCGGGCCTGCAAATTGTCGATCCACACTTCTTTAACCAGATGACTACCCTGCACGCGCTGGTGATGATCTTCGGCGCGGTGATGCCTGCTTTTGTCGGGCTGGCCAACTGGCTGCTCCCGATGATGGTCGGCGCGCCGGACATGGCGCTGCCGCGCATGAACAACTGGTCGTTCTGGATCATGCCGTTCGCTTTCACGCTGCTGCTATCCACGTTGTTCATGCCCGGTGGCGGCCCGGCCGGTGGTTGGACCCTGTATCCGCCGCTGGTGTTGCAGACCGGTAGCGCTTTTCCGTTCGTGATCCTGGCGATCCACATGATGGGCGCCTCCTCGATCATGGGCGCGATCAACATCATCGCCACCATTCTCAACCTGCGCGCGCCTGGCATGACCCTGATGAAGATGCCGCTGTTCGTGTGGACCTGGCTGATCACCGCGTTCCTGCTGATCGCGGTGATGCCGGTGTTGGCCGGTGCGGTGACCATGCTACTGACCGACAAGTTTTTCGGTACCTCATTCTTCAACGCCGCCGGTGGTGGCGACCCGGTGATGTTCCAGCATATCTTCTGGTTTTTCGGCCATCCCGAGGTTTACATCATGATTCTGCCGGCATTCGGGATCATCTCGCAGATTATCCCGACTTTTGCCCGCAAGCCGTTGTTCGGTTACGCCTCGATGGTGTATGCGACTGCCTCGATCGCCTTTCTGTCCTTCATCGTCTGGGCGCATCACATGTTCACGGTGGGGATGCCGCTGGCTGGCGAACTGTTTTTCATGTACGCGACCATGCTGATCGCGGTGCCGACTGGAGTAAAGGTGTTCAACTGGATCTCGACCATGTGGCGGGGCTCGATGACCTTCGAAACACCGATGCTGTTCGCCATCGCCTTCGTGATTTTGTTCACGATCGGCGGTTTCTCCGGGCTGATGCTGGCGATCGCGCCGGCCGATTTCCAGTACCAGGACACCTATTTCGTGGTGGCGCACTTCCACTATGTGCTGGTGCCGGGCGCGGTGTTCTCAATCATGGCCGGGGCTTATTACTGGTTGCCGAAGTGGACCGGCCACATGTACAACGAGACACTAGGCAAGCTGCACTTCTGGCTGTCGGTGATCGGGGTCAATGTGTTGTTCTTCCCGCAACATTTCCTGGGGTTGGCCGGCATGCCGCGCCGTATCCCCGACTACGCCTTGCAGTTTACCGAGTTCAACATGGTATCCACGGTCGGCGCGTTCCTGTTCGGTTTCTCGCAACTGTTCTTCCTCTATAACGTCATCCAGACCATTCGCGGTGGCGCGAAGGCGACGGATCAGGTTTGGGAAGGCGCGGAGGGTTTGGAATGGACCCTGAGTTCGCCGCCACCGTACCACACCTTCACCACCGCGCCAGAAATCAAGTGAGCAGCGTGCAAGCAGAGCCAAAAAACGCGGCCAAATCCGTCGGCGCCAACGATCGTGCCGCGCGGGTTGGCCGCACGGCGCTTGCGCTGGCCGTGCTGGCCGCGGTGTTCTACATTGGCTTCATTTTGATGATGGCGGTCTCTTCTTGATCATGGAGGGGCGATGACGATGGAAACCCGGGAAGCGGGCTTGGCGGTTGCCAATCGGCGGATGGTGCGACGCCTGCTTTTGTTAACGGCGGCGATGTTTGGTTTCGGTTTCGCGCTGGTGCCGCTGTACGATGTGCTGTGCCAGGTCACCGGCTTGAACGGCAAGACGGATGGCCGCGCGGTGGCGGTGGTGGAGCCGATGAAGGTCGATGAATCGCGCACGGTGACCGTGGAGTTCGTCGCCAGCTTGAACTTGGGCGCGCCGTGGGAATTCGCGCCGCAGGTCACTCACATGCAGGTGCATCCCGGTCGGTTCTACCAGACCCATTTCTGGGCCAAGAATCTGGCCAACCAGCCGATGACCGGTCAGGCGATACCTAGCGTTGCGCCGGGATTGGCGGCATCGCATTTTCAGAAGATCGAGTGCTTCTGCTTCAACCACCAGCGATTCCAGGCCGGAGAGAGCAGGCAGATGCCGGTCACATTTCGCATCGATCCAGATTTGCCGCCCGACGTGCGCACGGTGACGCTGTCCTATACTTTTTTCAGAATTGACGACGCGGGCGGTTGATGGACGATCACCCGACTGCATAATGAATGCCATACCTGATAAGGGGGAGATGCCAATGACGCACGCGGAGCATGCGCCAGACCACTATTACGTACCCACACAAAGCCACTGGCCAATCATTGCCACCATCAGTCTGTTTACATTGATGTTGGGTGGGGCCACGCTGCTGAATGGAGGGGGCAGCACGCTGCTGCTGACCGGGTTTGCACTCATTGTGATCACCATGTTCGGCTGGTTCAGCACGGTGGTCCGCGAGAGCGAGAAGGGGCTTTACAGTGACCAGATGGACCGATCCTTCCGCTGGGGAATGGGCTGGTTCATCTTTTCCGAAGTGATGTTCTTCGCGGCATTCTTCGGCGCCCTGTTTTACGCACGCACCTATTCGGTACCGTGGCTGGGCGGGGAAACCAACCACGGCGTGCTGACCCACGGCCTGCTCTGGTCCGGCTACGAAGCGGTTTGGCCCACCAACGGGCCGAGTGATGTCGGTGGTTTCTTCGCGCCGATGCATCCTTGGGGATTACCGGCCATCAACACCCTGATCCTGCTCAGCAGTGGCGCGACGCTCACTTGGGCGCATTGGGGACTGATCGAGGAGAATCGCTCGCAATTGCTGAAAGGCTTGGCGGCGACAGTCGCTTTGGGCGTGCTGTTCCTTTGCCTTCAGGCCTACGAATACAGCCATGCCTACCATGCCTTGCACCTGACCCTGGGTAGCGGTATCTATGGGTCCACCTTCTTCATGATCACCGGATTTCACGGTTTGCACGTGACCATTGGGGCGATCATTCTGGCGGTGATGCTATTTCGTAGTTTGGCTGGACACTTCACCCCGCAGCGGCATTTTGCCTTTGAGGCGGCGGCTTGGTACTGGCACTTCGTGGATGTGGTTTGGCTGGGATTGTTTATCTTCGTCTATTGGTTGTAAGTCGCGGTGTTTCCGGCTACAGGCCATGCGGGGAAATGATCCCGGTGGCGTAGGCCAGCATCAGTAGGACGAACAACCCGATCGATAGCACGATCCGCACGGTCAGCGCCTTGACCGTGCGGGGGCTGCGCCGCCCTCCATCGCGAATCAGGAAGACCAACCCGGACCCCAGACTAGCGAGAATCATCAGCAGAATGAGGATGACGATGATCTTGAATATCATGGATGGCGCTGTTCCGGTCGGGGAGGGGATAATTGTCGCGAGTATACCCGAAACGGGCGAGCCATTGACGGCGCGTCCCACAGCGAGGGTTTGACGCGGAATGCGATTTGGAGCATGGCATTTCTGTCCGGGCCGCGCGTCCACCATCGCCGTGCTCTTGTTGTTGCCCGTGTTGCTGATGTTGGGTTACTGGCAGCTGGACCGAGCGGCGCAGAAAGCGGAACTTCAGACCACTTTCGCCAAGCGGTTTGCACAGCCGCCGGTGGATCTGACCGGAGTCGACCCCGCCGATTCCAGCAATCGTTACCTCCATGTGGTCGCTAGCGGTCGTTACGACGGCGCGCATCAAATGCTGCTGGATAACCAGGTGCATGACGGTCAGCCGGGTTACCATGTGCTGACTCCACTGCGAATGGCTGGAGACGCTATCCTGATCGACCGTGGTTGGGTGCCGCTGGGAGAGTCCCGGCAAGTGTTGCCGGATATCGGAGCGTCCACGGACGACATAACCATCGGCGGTTGGCTGGCGCAGCCTCCGTCCCCGGGCTTGCGCTTGGGCGATGCGGCTGGAGCTGACCAGCACTGGCCGCGAGTGGTGCCTTATGTCGATTACCAACGATTATCCGCAATCCTCGGATATCCGTTGCAACCGGCGGTGATTCTTCTGGTTCCGGAAGCCCCAGGAGGCTACTGGCGTGACTGGCGACCCCAGTTCGGCGGTTTTGGACCGGAACGCCATCGCGGTTATGCCGTACAATGGTTTGCTTTGGCGGTGGCCTTGATTATTCTTTACATCTTTGCCAGCGTGCGCCGGTTGCCGCGTTCGGAATGAGCCCTGCGATGAGTGTCGATTCGGTTTCAGTCAATCCCCCTTCAAGTCCAGCGTCTTGGCGGCAGCGGTTGTTCCTGCTGTTGGTCGTTGCCTGTTTTGCGCTGCCGCTGGTGACTGCCTGGTTGCTGGTTGACCATTGGCGGCCCGCGGGTTCCGTGCAGCACGGTGAATTGCTGGATCCGGCGCATCCCCTGAACTTGCGGTTTGATCTGGCGGAGAAAAATCGCGTCGACAACGCGACGTTGCGGGGCCGCTGGGCACTGGTTTATCTCGGTTCGGCCGAGCAATGCGATTCGCGCTGCCAAACCGCTCTATACGACATGCGGCAAGTACGCTTGGCGCTGGGCAAGGATATGAGCCGGGTAGTCACCCTGTTGCTGTTGGATACAATGCCCGAGGATGGATTGCGCCGGTGGCTGAGCACCGAACACGCAGCCATGCTGCTGGGTTGGGCCGACGCCAAGATCCGAAACTCCCTGCCCGAAGCGTTCGGCCAGCCGAGGCTGTCCGGCGATTGGGTCTATTTGCTGGATCCGCTGGGCAACCTGCTGATGCGCTACCCGATTACGGTCGATCCGAGCGGCATACTCAAGGATCTGAAACGGTTGCTGCGCTTATCCGAGATTGGATGACACATGCGGTCAATGACTTTCCTGCGTTTGGCTTGGGTCACGTTGGCGCTGACCTTCGTAGTGGTGGTGCTGGGTGCCTATGTGCGGCTGTCGGATGCCGGTCTGGGCTGTCCGGACTGGCCTGGGTGCTACGGGCACCTGGATGTGCCGGACCAAGTCGAACAGATCGCCGCGGCCAATGCGGTTTATCCTCATCGGCCGGTGGAGCCTGACAAGGCATGGAAAGAAATGATCCACCGTTATTTTGCCGGCACCCTGGGGTTGTTGATTCTGGCGTTGGCGGTTCTGGCCTGGCGTCGGCGGCGCGAGCCAGGTCAGCCGGTCGCACTACCGCTGGCCTTGCTGGGGTTGGTCGTCTTTCAGGCGCTGCTCGGCATGTGGACGGTAACCTGGCAGCTGAAACCGGTGGTGGTCATGGCGCACCTGCTGGGCGGCCTGACAACGTTGAGCCTGCTGGCCTGGCTGGTTTTACGGCAGGGTCGCTACGGGACAAGTGACCCGCTGACTGTCGGCGATCGGGCACTGCGGGGTTTTGCCGCGCTGGGATTGCTGCTGCTGGTGGGGCAGATTGCACTGGGCGGTTGGACCAGCGCCAATTACGCCGCGCTGGCTTGCCCGGATTTTCCGACCTGCCAAGCTCACTGGTGGCCGCCGCTGGATTTCCGGGAGGCGTTCACCCTGTGGCGAGGACTGGGGATTTCCTACGAAGGTGGTGTGCTGGGTAACGATGCCCGGGTGACCATTCATATGATGCACCGTCTGGGTGCCTTGGCGGTGCTGCTCTATCTCGGTTGGCTCGTCTG
This sequence comes from Candidatus Competibacteraceae bacterium, assembly GCA_016699715.1. NCBI lineage: Bacteria > Pseudomonadati > Pseudomonadota > Gammaproteobacteria > Candidatus Competibacteraceae > Candidatus Competibacteraceae bacterium. The sequence continues at coordinate 111,532 of CP065007.1, forward strand.
GCGGTTGCTGGCTCCATCCCGAAGTCGAAACCTGCGGATGATCGGTTTGGCGATCGCGGTTTTGCTCTGTGTCCAACTCGGCCTCGGAATCGCCAATGTGCTGATGCGGCTGCCGCTGCCGGTGGCGGTTGCCCACAACGGCGGTGCCGCGTTGCTGTTGCTGGCGTTGGTGACGCTTAATTATTTGCTCCGGCCGGAAACCGCCCGATGATGTCCACCACTATTCAGACCCTGCGTGCTGGATTCCGCCGCCATGGGCGAGACTATCTGGAACTGACCAAGCCGCGAGTGGTTGCCCTGATTACGTTCACCGCGATGGTTGGCATGTTGCTGGCGACCCCGACGATGGTTCCGTGGCCGATCCTGCTGTTCGGGTCAAGCGGTATCGCGCTGATGGCCGGCTCCGCCGCCGCCATCAACCATCTGGTGGATCGGCGGGTGGACGCCATCATGATGCGTACCTGTCGCCGGCCTTTGCCCAGCGGCCAGTTGGAGGCATGGCAGGTGCTGAGCTTCGCCCTGGCCATCGGCACGCTGGGTTTGGCTTTGCTGTTGGCGTTCACCAACCCATTGACGGCGGTGCTGACTTTTATCTCGTTGATCGGTTATGCGGTGGTTTACACCTTGTTCCTCAAACGGGCGACGCCGCAGAACATCGTCATCGGCGGCGCGGCCGGCGCGGCCCCGCCGCTACTGGGCTGGACGGCGGTGACCGGTCAGGTCGATTCGGGCGCGCTGCTGCTGTTTTTGATCATCTACGTCTGGACCCCCCCGCATTTCTGGGCGTTGGCGATCCATCGCCGCCGCGATTATGCCGACGCCGACATCCCCATGTTGCCGGTGACGCACGGTGTCGCTTTCACCCGGTTACACATTCTGCTGTATACCATTCTGCTGTTTCTGGTCACATTGCTACCCTTCCTGACCGGCATGAGCGGCTGGATTTACTTGGCTGGCGCCGTCCTGTTGGGCATCCGTTTTCTCAGTTATGCGGCCCGCTTGTTCGCGACCGGCGACGATCGGCTCGCGCTGCCGACATTCGGGTTTTCCATCGTTTATCTGTTCGGGTTGTTCGCCGCGCTGATGCTGGACCACTACTCCTCCCTTCTGTTCGAGTGGCTCTAGCTCCGAAACAAGCCGCTTCCCAAGGTTGGGTCCCCAAGACCGGTTATTTTTCGTAATATTAGCTAATGCTGATTGAATAAACCCTTTGCTCATTAGTAGAATAGACCGCCGTCCAGACCCACTGGACCCACTTCCACAACAATGATAAGCATCGGAAAACACCCGAAAAGCTTCTAACTTATGGCTTGCTAAGGAGACTTGGAGATGGCCCAAAGCTCAGCATTGCCGGTCGAGCAATATAATTACGACATCGTCCGCAAGTTCACCATCGTGGCCATGGTGTTTGCGGTGCTCGGCATGAGCGTCGGCGTTTTTATCGCCAGCGAACTGGCCTGGCCCTTCCTTAATTTCGATATTCCCGCCCTGACGTTCGGCCGGCTGCGTCCGGTTCACACCACACTGGTGATCTTCGGTTTTGGCGGCAGCGCGCTGTTTGCCACCTCTTATTACGTGGTCCAGCGGACTTGCCAGGCGCGGCTGGCCTTTCCCTGGCTGGCCGAGTTCACTTTCTGGGGCTGGACCGGCGGTGTGGCGCTGGGCGCGTTGACTTACATGCTGGGCATCACGCAGGCCCGTGAATACGCGGAATTTGAGTGGCCGCTGGACATCGCCATCACGCTGGTCTGGGTATCCTACTTCGCGGTCTACGTGGAAACCCTGCGTCGCCGAAGCCAGCCGCATATCTACGTGGCTAACTGGTTCTATCTGGCGTTCATTCTGGCCGTCGCCCTGTTGCACATCTTCAACAACCTGGCGGTGCCGGTGAGCCTGACCAAGTCCTATAGCCTGTTTGCCGGCGTGCAGGACGCCATGACTCAGTGGTGGTACGGTCACAACGCGGTGGGCTTTTTCCTGACCGCCGCCTTCCTCGGCATGATGTACTACTTCGTGCCCAAGCAGGCCGGTCGGCCAGTCTATTCCTACCGCTTGTCGATCATCCATTTTTGGGCGCTGATTTTCCTGTATATGTGGGCCGGTGGTCACCATTTGCATTGGACCTCACTGCCCGATTGGGTTTCGACTCTGGCCGCGGCCTTCTCCATCCTGCTGTTGATGCCCTCCTGGGGCGGCATGATCAACGGTATCATGACCCTCTCGGGTGCCTGGGACAAACTGCGTTCCGACCCGATCATGTTGTTCCTGATTACCTCGCTGTCGTTCTACGGTATGTCCACCTTCGAAGGTCCGCTGATGTCGTTGAAGAGCGTCAACGCCCTGTCGCACTACACTGACTGGACCATCGGCCATGTGCATTCCGGCGCGCTGGGCTGGGTGGCATTGGTCACCTTCGGTTCTTTCTATCACCTGATCCCGCGCTTGTGGGGCGCCAAGATGTATAGCCAGACCCTGGTCTACGTCCACTTCTGGCTGGCCACCATCGGCATCGTGCTGTACATCACTTCGATGTGGGTCGCCGGCATTGGCCAGGGACTGATGCTGCGCAGTTTCGACGACTACGGCAACCTGGCCTACACCTTCATCGAGACGGTCGAGTTCATGCATACCCCGTATGTGTGGCGGGCCTTGGGCGGCGCGTTCTTCGTCGCCGGGGTGTTGGTCATGGTCTACAACATGGTGATGACCCTGCGGGTGGCCCAGCGCGAGCAGGCGGCCATCGAGGCCAAGCTGGCCGCGAAAATGGCGAAAGCCTGAGCGGATGATAGCGGAGATAATCAGCGATGCGACATGAACATATCGAAACCAATTCTGGCCTGATGATCGTGCTGATCCTGCTGGTGATCAGCATCGGCGGCCTGGTGGAAATCGTCCCGCTGTTCTACATCAATGAGACGGTCGAGAAGGTGGACGGAGTGCGTCCCTACACCCCGCTGGAGATGCGCGGCCGCGACATCTACGTTCGCGAAGGCTGCTATCTGTGCCATTCCCAGCAGATCCGCCCGTTCCGCGACGAGTGGCTGCGCTACGGCCATTATTCGCTGGCGGCGGAATCGCAGTACGACCATCCGTTCCAGTGGGGCTCCAAGCGTACCGGTCCCGACTTGGCGCGGGTGGGCGGCAAGTATTCCAGCCAGTGGCATGTGCAGCACTTGAAGGCGCCGCGCTCGGTGGTGCCACAATCCATCATGCCCAACTATCCGTGGTTGCTTGAGACCGATCTGGATTATTCCGATTTGGCCGCTCGAATGGGCGCTCTGCGGGTAACCGGAGTGCCGTATTCGCTCACCCAGCAGGAATACGACGCCAATGTCGAGCGGTTTGGCCAGGAGGTTGCCGACCAGTTGGATATCAGCCAAGCGCAGGACAGTCTGATGAAACAAGCGCACGAGAAGGATTTCGACGGTATTCCCGGTCGGATCACCGAGATGGAAGCGCTGGTCGCGTATCTGCAGGTATTGGGTACCATGGTGGATTTCACCAAGTACGACGAAGGCTACTTCACTACGTTCCGCTAACGATCTGAACCGTGCCCCCTCTCAAGGGGCCGGATGGAGTCTCTGCCTGATGTTTGACTGGCTGATGTGGTTCACTCACATGGAGAATTCCAAGCCACTGGCGCTGGTGCTGTTTTTCGGAGCCTTCTGCGGCGTCTTGATTTATGTCTTTGCCAGCAAGCGCCGCGCCAATCGGTTGGAATCCTACAAATACATTCCGCTTGACGATGATGGCCCGTTGCAGCCCAGCACATCACAGGCCGAGCACCATTCCCAATCCCGTAAGGTGATGGACAATGAGTGACAACACCCCCCCCAATGTACAACAACAATCCAGCGCGGTTCAGACGACGGGCCATGCCTGGGACGGCGACCTGCAAGAGTATAACAACCCGCTGCCTCGTTGGTGGTTGTGGTCTTTTTACGCCACCGCGGTGTTTTCGGTTCTGTATTGGTTCATCTATCCGTCCTGGCCGGTGGGGGATACCTGGATCAAGGGCTTTGGCACGGTAAGTTACGCCGTGACCGATAAGGTGACTGGCAAGGAAGAAGAGCGCGAGTATCGCTGGAACACCCGTGCCCTGTTACTGGAAGATCTGGGTGCCGCCACCAATGATCCGCGCCGCAAGGACATGTTGGCGAACGTGCGGGCGGCCAGTTACGACCAGATCGTCAAGGACCCCAAAATGATGGAGTTCGTCCGTTCGGTCGGCAAGGGCCTGTTCGGCGATAACTGCGCGGCTTGTCACGGTCGCGGCGGCCAGGGTGTGGTCGGCATGTATCCGAATCTGACTGACGACGACTGGCTGTGGGGTGGCGGCATGGACCAGGTCCACCAGACCCTGGTGCAGGGCCGCAAGGGTTTCATGCCTGCGTTCGGAGCCGTGCTCAAACCCGATCAACTGGACGATGTGGCCGAGTACGTGCTGACTCTGTCGGGTGAAACGCAGCCGAGCGAAGCGTCCGAGCGTGGCCAAGCGATCTTTCAGGGTCAGGTCGGCGGTTGCTACTACTGCCATGGTGCTGACGCCAAGGGTCTCCAGTCGCAGGGCGCGGCCAACCTGACCGACAGGATCTGGGCCATCGCCGATGTCCCGGCGCAAAAGTCCGTGCAGGACAAAAAGGCGGCGATCAAGAACTTCGTCGCCAAGGGTGTAAACAATACCCGTATCATGCCAGCGTGGAAGGATCGCCTGTCTCCGACCGATATCAAGTTGCTTGCGGTTTACGTGCATCAGTTGGGCGGTGCCCAGTAAGGCATCGCGGCGGATACGCAGTGATCGGTCGAAGTTCACCCCCCGCGCTGGGGGGTGAAGCGTTTATGGCCCCGGTTTTTACCGGCATCCCGATTTTTTCTCGCACCGTTGCGAACCGCCATGGTTGATGGATCGCAATGACGCTGGACTTTGGAAGCGGCCAACATCATTGTTTGCGCCGTTTCAACCGTCAGTTGGGTGGACCATGTCCGAAGAAAGCAACCCGCTTTATCAGAAGCGTATTCAAATCTATCCGCGCTCCGTCAAGGGGCGCTTCCGTAATCTCAAGACTGGGATTCTGGCTCTGGCGTACGTCGTTTATTATCTGTTGCCCTGGTTGCGTTGGGAGCGGCCGAACGCGCCGAATCAGGCGATCTTGTACGATTTGCCGGGGCGGCATTTCTATATTTTCGATCTGGTCATCCAGGTACAGGATATTTTCTGGTTGGCCGGGGTGCTGATCATCTTCGCGATCCTGCTGTTTTTCGTGACCGGCATCGCCGGTCGGGTTTGGTGCGGCTATTTCTGCTTTCAGACCTTGTGGACCGACCTGTTCATGATGGTCGAGCAATGGGTGCAGGGGGAACGCCCGGCGCGGATGCGGTTGGACAAGGGACCGTGGAATCGTGAAAAGCTGCTGAAGAGAGGGGGAACATATGCCCTGTGGCTACTGATCTCGCTTTGGACCGGTTTGACCTTTGTCATGTACTGGGTCGATGCACCGACGCTGGTGACCGAGATGTTGCTGGGGAGCGCACCCTACGCGGCCTATTTCACCACCTTCTTCCTGGCGACGACCACCTTTGTCATGGCCGGCCTAGCACGCGAGCAGGTTTGTACCTACATGTGCCCCTATGCGCGGTTTCAGAGCGCCATGTTCGACCACGACACCTTGATCGTCTCCTACGACGAACGGCGGGGCGAGGGCACCCAGGGTCGGAGTAAGCTGGGCAAGGGCTTGAAAACCCGTGAGGAGCGGCAGGCGCGGGGCGTGGGCGACTGCATCGATTGCGGTTACTGCGTTCAGGTCTGTCCCGTGGGTATCGATATTCGCAAGGGATTGCAATACCAATGTATTTCCTGTGCGTTGTGTGTCGATGCCTGCGACACCATCATGGACAATCTAAAATGGCCGCGCGGCTTGGTGCTCTATACCTCCGAGAACGCGCTGAACGGCAAGAAGACGCGCCTGCTCAAGCCCAAGACCATCGGTTATGGTGTGATCCTGACGGCGGCGACCACCGTTCTGATCTGGAGCGTGCTGACCCGCGCGCCCTATTCCGGCACGGTGGAACAAATTCGCCAGCCACTGTACACCCAGTTGTCGGATGGCAGCATTCGCAATAGCTATGAAATCAAGCTGAACAACAAACTCACGGCGCCGATGACCGTCGGCATTCGTATCGAAGGGCTGACCGGCGCGACTCTGAACATGGACGGCATGGAGCGGCTCGAATTGGAGCCGCAGGAGCGCATCAAATTATTGGCCCGAGTCCAAATTCCGCCGGTCGGAAGAAACGACTCGCCCGGTGACCAGGTGACCTTCATTATCGAACCGTTGGCGGGCGTGCGGGCCGAACCCATCCGGCGGCAAGTGCCGTTTTATACTCCGGAAGGCGGTCGATGAGCCATCTGTTGCTCAGCCTCGGGGTCGGCGCGGGGCTGATCGTATGCGCCAACCTCGGACTGGTTCGTTTCGCGCGCTGGAAAGCAAAGCAGGCCGCCGCCGTGGTGGCGTTGGTGACCGTGGGTCTGTACGTGCCATACAGCATCATCCGCTGGCCGGGCGGCGATGTATTCGCGATCCATCTGGGGATTTATCTGCTTGCTTCCCTGGCTTGCGGAATGCTGCTCGGTACCCGCGCCGCTGGTCGGGGGCTGCATTGGGGGCCGACGGCGATCATTGGTTTCTTCATTTTCGTGGCGGTGTCGGGCGCGGTGTTCGTTTCGGTCGCCGAGCGTGGACTCAATTCCACGCTGTGGAGCTGGTTGTTTCCCGAGCCTGGCGACCGACACACGGTCACCTCAATGTTTCCCGGTGTGATCGCGCGCGATTTTCATAAGAAGGAATCGCTGTACAACCAATACTTGCAGCAGGTCGAGCGCCAGCGGCAACGCGGCTGGCAAGTTCACAAGGGTTGGTTGAACGAGCCGATCGTCGGCCAACCCGCGTTGTTTCGGGTCACGGTGCAAACCCGCGACGGCGATCCGGTCAGCGGCGCGACCCTGGGCGGGCGGTTTCTGCGACCCTCCACCAGCACGCTGGATGTGGATTTTAGCCTGACCGAAACCACGCCGGGTCGCTATGAAGTCCAAGTGAACTTACCGGTTCCGGGTCATTGGGATTTGGTGTTACAAATCCGCAAGGGAGAGGAGTTGCACGAAATCCAGGCCAACACTCAGGTGCGGGATCGCTAGCCCAGTCGCGCCGATGCTTCGTCGCTCGTCGTCCTGTCTCGCATAACGACCCGAATGACCGCCCCGATGTCCGTAACCGCCGAGTCGCAGGCGCCAAGTGGCTCAAGCGAAACCGCCTGTTTCCACTGCGGTTTGCCGGTGCCGCCGGGCGCGCCTTACGCCGTGGTGATCGATGGTCAACGTCAGCCGATGTGCTGCCACGGCTGCGAGGCGGTGGCGGAGGCCATCGTGGCCGCCGGTTTGACCGACTTCTACCGCCATCGCACCACCTCCTCGCGCCGCCCGGAAGATCTCATTCCCGAGTCGTTGCGCGGTTTGGAGTTGTACGACCGGCCGGATCTACAGAAGAGTTTCGTCCGTGCCGACGGCGAACATACCCGCGAGGCCGCGCTGATTCTGGAAGGCATCGTTTGCGCCGCCTGCGTCTGGCTCAACGAACGCCACGTCAACGCCTTGCCCGGCGTACTGGAATTTCGGGTCAATTACTCCACCCACCGCGCCCGGCTGTGCTGGGACGAGCGCCAGATCAAACTGAGTCAAATCCTGGAAGCCATCGCCGCCATCGGCTACATCGCGCATCCTTTCGATCCCAGTCGGCAAGAGGCCCTGCAGAAGCGCGAGCGCGCCGTGGCCCTGCGGCGACTGGCCGTGGCCGGGCTGGGTTCGATGCAGGTAATGATGCTGGCGGTGGGCCTGTACGCCGGTGAATACCAGGGAATGGAAATCGGGATGCGCGACTTTCTGCGCTGGATTTGTCTGGTGCTGGCGGTGCCGGTGGTGGCCTATTCCGCCCAGCCGTTTTTCGGTGCCGCCTGGCGCGATGTGCGCCGCCGGCAACTCGGTATGGACGTGCCGGTATCGCTGGCGGTGCTCGCTGCCTTCGTCGCCAGCATCTGGCACACCTGGCAAGGAGATGGCGAGGTCTACTACGACTCGGTCACGATGTTCGTGTTCTTTCTGTTGAGCGGCCGCTTTCTGGAAATGACCGCCCGTCATCGGGCCGGACAGATTTCCGAAGCACTGGTGCGGATGCTGCCGGCCAGCGCCACCCGGCTGGATAGCGATGGCGTCGAGCAGGTGGTGCCAGTCGCGGAGCTGGCGCCCGGTGATCGGGTACTGGTGCGGCCGGGGGAGACCATCCCCGCCGACGGGCGCGTGGAGGAGGGAGCCAGCAGCGTGGACGAATCGCTGTTGACCGGCGAGAGTCTGCCGCTGTCCCGCCGGCGCGACGACGCGCTGATCGGCGGCGCGCTCAATGTGGAAAGCCCGCTGGTGATGCGCATCGAAAAGGTCGGCGCCGAGACCGTGCTGTCGGCTATCGTCCGCTTGTTGGATCGCGCGCAGAGCGAAAAACCGCGACTGGCGCTGCTGGCCGACCGCATCGCCGCCTGGTTCGTCGCCGCGCTGCTGGCGGTGGCGGCGGTGGTGTGGCTGGTCTGGTGGTCGTTGAGCGATTTCGATACCGCCTTTCGCATTACCCTGGCGGTGCTGGTGGTCACTTGTCCCTGCGCCCTGTCGCTGGCCACGCCGACCGCCATTGTGGCCGCGACCGGTGCATTAACCCGCTTGGGCGTGCTGACGACTCGCGGGCATGCGCTGGAAACGCTGGCGCGGGCCACGCTGGTGATTTTCGACAAGACCGGCACCCTGACTTACGGTCGGCCGCGGGTCGCGGCGGTGGAGCCGGAAAGCGGCCTGGAGGCGCGGCGCTGTCTGGCGCTGGCGGCGGCGTTGGAGCGCGGTTCCGAACATCCGGTCGGTCGTGCCCTGGCGGAAGCCGCCGGCGTCGCGGTTCTGATCGCCACGGATCTGCGCAACAGTCCGGGCGACGGGGTCGAGGGCTGGATCGAGGGCCGATGCTATCGGGTTGGCCGTGTCGAGTTTGCCGCTGGATCGAGCGGCGCGGCGGTCGTCGGGCGCGCCGATCTCGACGCCGCCAGCACCTGGGTGGCGCTGGGCGACGATACGGGGCTGCTGGCCTGGTTCCAATTGACCGATACCTTGCGGCCTGGCGCGGCGGCGGCGGTGGCGGGCTTGCAGGCGCGCGGGTTGCGAGTGTTGCTGCTGAGCGGCGACCGGTCGGAAGCGGTGGCCCATGTCGCCCGCGAGGTTGGCATCGCCGAGGCGGCGGGCGGGCTTTCCCCACAGGACAAATTGGAGCGACTGCGAGAGTTGCAACGCCAGGGCGCGGTGGTGGCGATGGTGGGCGACGGTGTCAACGATGCCCCGGTGTTGGCGGCGGCCCAGGTGTCGCTGGCGATGGGCAGCGGCACGCAACTGGCTCATGCCACGGCGGATATGATTCTGCTGTCGGAACGACTCGAACATCTGGTGCGCGGCGTGGATACGGCGCGGCGAACCCTGATAATCATGCGGGAGAATTTCGCCTGGGCGATCGGGTACAATCTGATTGCACTGCCGCTGGCGGCCGGCGGCTGGCTGACGCCCTGGATGTCGGCGCTGGGCATGTCGTTCAGTTCGCTGCTGGTGGTGGTGAACGCGCTGCGGCTCCGGCAATCCTGAGAGGAGAATGGCGTCATGCGAATCCTGTATCTGTTGATCCCGATGGCGCTGGGGGTGATCGGCGTGGCGTTGTGGGCCTTTTTGTGGGCGGTCCGGACCGGGCAGTTCGACGATCTGGAAGGGCCGGCCCACCGCATCCTGATGGACGACGACGACCCGCGCATTCCCCAGTGCGGTCGGCGACAAGATGATAATAAGTCATTGGATGATAGAGAAAATTGATTTAATATTTCGATAGAAACCGCAAGGAGAACAACAATGTTTAGCTTTCAGAACTTCCCGCTCGTCATCATCATTGCGTTGTTGATCGCCGCCTGGCTGAGCTTTCTATCGGTCGTGCCCTGGAGCACCTTGTTCTAAGCCTTCCACAATTTTTCACTGGACGGCGCGCCGCGCGAGCCGTTCGGATAATCCGCCGCAAAACCGCCGCCTTTCTCCTCGCCGGGCAAGGCGGTTTTTCGTTGCGGCATCGAGGGTGGTAACGAGGCAACAGGTAGCGAACCATGACGGATACGGAACTCGAACAGGCGCTGCTGGCGGTTCTGGCGGATGGCGCGGCGCACGCCGAACGGGAACTGGTCGAGCGTTTGTCGGCGGAGCCGGCAACGCTGGCGCAAGCGGTGCGGGCCTTGCGGGATCTGGGGCTGGAGCCACGCACCTTGCCAGGCGATAGTTACCGCTTGGCGGAACCGCTGGAGCTGCTCGACCGCCAGCGGATCGCCGCCGGGTTGAGCGAAGAGGCCCGGACCCGCTTGAGTCGGCTGGAGGTGTATCCGCTGCTGGATTCCACCAACGCTTATTTGCTGGCCAGAGCTGGTGAGGAATGGCCGGGCGGCGCGGTTTGCCTGGCTGAGCGGCAGCAAGCGGGGCGAGGTCGTCAGGGGCGTTCCTGGGTGTCGCCGTTCGGCGCCGGGCTGTTCGCTTCACTGCTGTGGCGGTTCGACGGGCCGGCGGCGGCGCTGAGCGGCTTGAGTCTGGCGACCGGCATCGCCGTGGCTCGGACCCTGCGGGCGCTGGGCGTGGCGGAGGTCGGGCTGAAGTGGCCGAACGATCTACTGTGGCGGGAGCGCAAGCTGGGCGGAATCCTGCTGGAATCCGGCGCTAGCGCGGGAACCCTGCATGTCGTGGCCGGCATCGGCCTGAATGTGGCGCTGCCGCGACAGGCGGCACTGGCCATCGATCAGCCCTGGGTCGATTTGCGGGAAATTTTGGGCACGGAAGGAGTGTCCCGCAATCGTTTGGCCGCGCTGTTGATCAATGAGTTGATGGAGATCTTTGGTCGATTCGAGCAGGGCGGCTTTGCCGGTTTGGCCGAAGAGTGGGCGTGCCTCGATCTGACCGTCGGTCGTCGAGTGCGGCTGCACTTGCCGAATGCCGCCGTGACCGGTGTCGTGCGTGGGGTGGATGCCAGCGGCGCGCTGTTGCTGGAAAGCGCCGATGGCCGGGTGAATACCTATCTGGGTGGAGAGATCAGCTTGAGGCTCGAAGCGTGATTCTGCTGGCGGATGTCGGCAACAGCCGGATCAAGTGGGTGAGCTGTGAGAGAGGCGAGTTTTCGAGGCGCGGTCAGGCCAGCCACAATGAGGAAAGTTGGGTTGCCTTGGCGGAAAGCCAATGGCGTGGTTTGCCGCGACCGGCGCGGGTAGTGATCGTCAGCGTGGCTGGACCCGAGGCTTATGCCGGTCTGACGGAATGGATCAGGCAGCGTTGGGGGATCGAAGCGGAGTTCGTGGCCTCGACGGCGGCGGCTTGCGGTATTCGCAATTCCTACGCCGAACCGGAACGGATGGGCGCGGATCGCTGGGTGGCGATGATCGCCGCGCGGGTGTTGACCGATCGGAGCTGTTACGTGGTGGATTGCGGTACGGCGGTCACCATCGATGCCCTGGCGGCGGATGGCCGGCATCTGGGCGGGGTGATCATTCCAGGGATGCGCTTGATGCGCGAGGCGCTGTATCGGGAAACCCGGCAGATTCCCCCGGAGGCGGGAGAGGCGAGGTTGTTCGGCCAGAGTACCCGCGATTGCGTTTGGGGCGGAGCGGTGTATGCGGTTGCCTCGGCGATAGACGGTATCACCGGGCGGATGATGGCCGATCACGGTTCCGGCTTGTGCCTGCTGACCGGCGGCGATGCGGAAATCGTGCTGCCCTACCTGCAAGGCGAGTACCGGTGGGAACCGGATTTGATTTTCACCGGCTTACGGGTGATCGCCGCGCGGGATCAAGCGAAATAGGCTATTTGCGCCTCGCGGTGGCCGCCCTAACGACGGACAGGGCTACCGCCACGCCACGACTTCATCCAGCCACCGACGCGGACTGGGTTCCGGCAATTCCGCCGGATAGCCCAGGCTCAGCAGGGCAAGCGGTGTCAGCCCCGCTTCCAGTTGCAGGATCTCGCGGACGCGCCCTTCCTCGAAATCGCCAATCCAGATGGAACCCATGCCGGCGGCGACGATGGCCAGTTGCGCGTAGGCGGCGGCGATGGTGGCGTCCTGCAGGGCATACAGTTTGGCGCCGCGCTCGGCAAAGGTGGTGGCCGAGCGGGTCGGATCGGCGCAGAACACCAGGCAGACCGGGGCCTCGGCGATGTAGGATTGCCCACGAGAGGCTTGGGCCAGCGCTTCCCGCTCGGCCGGGTCGCTCACCACCACGATGCGGTAAGACTGCAAATCGCCGGCCGATGGGGCGGCGCAGGCCATTTCCAGAATGGCATGCAGTTTTTCGGTTTCGACCGGCATATCCGGTTGGTACTTGCGCACGGAATGGCGGTGGCGGACGGTTTCGAAGAAATCCCACATGGTGCGACCCTCGCGGCAATCGAGCAGACATCGTTCGGAGGCGTTGAAAATACTCCTGCCCCCGCGGAATTGGTGAAGGGATGAGGGAAAAACGGATCGTTAGCCGGTGCCCTTAAGCAGTGCGTTCAACTTCGGTAATTCTGGAGATTGCGGATAGTTGCGCTCCAGCACTCGCAGACTGTCGTTGGCCAACTGTGGCATGCCCATCTTGATGTAAGCCTGGGTCATGATGCTGAGCGCATCCTCGGCGGCCGGAGTGCGCGCGTAGGTTTCCAATACGTAGGTGGCGCGGTTGAGGGCGGCGACATAGGCGCCCCGCCGCATGTAAAAATCGGCCACGTTGACTTCGTAAGCCGCCAGGCTGTTGTGCAGGAACAGCATGCGCTGCCGGGCGTCCTCGGCATACTTGCTGTTGGGAAACTTGCGGGTCAGTTCGGCAAAATCGCTGTAGGCCTGACGGGCGGTGTTGGTGTCGGTCTTGTCGCGGTCGGTGGGCGCGAGTCTTTCCAGCAGGCTGTTGCTGCGATTGAAGTTCGCCAGACCCTTCATGTAATAGGCATAATCCACGTAGGGATGCCGCGGGTTGGCCTTGATAAAGCGGTCGGCGGCGGCGATGGTGGCGTCCGGCTCGTTGTCTTTGTACTGGCAATAAATGGTGTCGAGCTGGGCTTGCTGGGCGTAGCGGCCGAACGGATAGCGGGCCTGGATCTTGTCCAGATACTCGATGGCGATCTTGTAGTTGCCCGAACTCATGGAGTCCTTGGCTTCGCTATAGAGCTGTTGGACCGACCAGCCCTGGGTTTCGTCGATCTTTTCCGGCAGCAGCGAGCAGCCGATCAACAGCACGGCCATGAGCGGACCGGCGAGCAGCAGTTTTGATATGCGGTGCATGGATAATGGCATGGAGCGGCGGTTGTCGGGAGTAGAATGCATGATCAAAGTGAGTATAACCCCCGAGCCGCCAAAAGCCATCATGCCCCCGACCGAACGGATCGACTGTCAGATTCCCCCCACCTGCGCCGGGATGCGCCTGGATCAGGCGCTGGCGGAGCTACTGCCGAGCTATTCGCGCAATCGCCTGCAACAGTGGCTCAAAGCCGGCCGCTTGCGAGTGGATGGCGCCGTTCGCCGACCACGCGACCCGGTCGCCGGCGGCGAAACCGTGAGTGGCGATCTGGAGTTCGAGATTGAAACCACCGCTCTGCCCCAGGCGATTCCGCTGGTTGTCCTGTACGAGGACAGCGATCTGCTGGTGATCGACAAACCGGTCGGGTTGGTGGCGCATCCGGCCGCCGGCAACCGCGATGGCACGCTGGTCAATGCCCTGCTGCATCGCGCGCCGGAACTGGCGGCACTGCCGCGCGCCGGTCTGGTGCATCGGCTGGATAAGGACACCAGCGGCCTGCTGGTGGTGGCGCGCAGCCCGCGGGCGCACACCGCGCTGGTCGCACAGATGCAGGCACGGGCCATTGAACGGGAATATCTGGCGGTGATCAACGGGGTGCCGGTGGCGGGTGGAACGGTGAATGCCCCGGTCGGCCGCCATCCGGTGGACCGCCAGCGCATGGCGGTGACACCGGGCGGCCGGCCGGCGGTGACGCATTACCGGGTGTGGCGCCGCTTCCGCGCCCACGCGCTGTTGCGGGTCAAACTGGAAACCGGTCGTACCCATCAGATCCGGGTCCACATGGCCCACATCCGTTTTCCGTTGCTGGGCGATCTGGTGTACGGCGGTCGGCCGCGAGTTCCGCCGGGCGCCTCGCCGGCCTGCATCGCGGCGATCCAGAACTTCCGGCGGCAAGCCCTGCACGCGGAGCGGCTGGCGTTGAGCCATCCAGTGAGCGGCGAGCGGCTGGAGTGGCGGGCGGAAATCCCCGCCGATCTGGCGGATTTGCTGGGGGCACTCGGCGAAGATGCGGGCCACAAAAATGAATGAACTCCTCCCCGAACATCTGCTGATCCCCGAGTGGCCCGCGCCCGCCCGAGTGCGCGCGGTCAGCACCACCCGGCACGGCGGTGTCAGCCCGCCGCCGTATGCCCGCCTGAATCTGGCCGGGCACGTTGGCGACGATCCAGCCTGCGTTGCCGAAAATCGGCGACGGCTGGCGGCGGTGGCCGGATTGCCCGCCGAACCGGCCTGGCTGGAACAGGTCCACGGGATTCATATAGTCGCGGCGGAAACGGTGAGCGCGCCGGTCGCCGCCGATGCCGCCTGGACCCGCGCACCGGGCCGGCCCTGCGTGGTGATGACCGCCGATTGCTTGCCGGTGCTGCTGTGCGACCGGGCCGGTACGGTGGTTGCGGCGGCCCACGCCGGCTGGCGCGGCTTGGCGGGCGGGGTGATCGCCGCCACGGTGGCGCGCTTGGAGGTACCGCCGGTGGAACTGCTGGCTTGGCTGGGGCCGGCGATTGGTCCCGATGCCTTCGAGGTGGGGGAGGAAGTGCGCGCGGTTTTCCTGGCGCTGGACGCGGACAATGCCGCGTGTTTTCAGCCGTCTCCAGCGGGGCGTTGGTTGGCGGATATTTATGAATTGGCGCGGCGACAGTTGCGTGGTCTGGAGATTTCGGCGGTTTATGGCGGCGGTTGCTGCACGTTCAGCGAGTCGAAACGGTTTTTTTCCTATCGCCGGGAACAGCGCACCGGACGGATGGCGAGTTTGATTTGGCTTGAGTAAATTTCTTGTCAATAGGCAATGACGAGGAGGAGGACAAATGGCTGTACTCAGTGATCCACAACTTGCCCGATGAAGTGCGGGCTCGCCTGCACAAGCGCGCGGTGTGTTACGGGCTTAGCATGAAGGCGGAGGCGTCCGCTATTTTGACGGCGGCATGTGTGGAAGAGGAAGACAGAGCATCCGGCACCGTATCGCTGCCCTTCGCCGCCGCTAAGAACCGACGGGTGGCGGTCAAGCTCATCCATCAGGCGTGTGGCTGTCCGCTTGGTGACCGGATCTGTCCGCCACCCGTTTTATCTCGCCAGCAGCAGCCATATCGAAGGTTCGCCTTTTCCCTGGCTGGTGTCCGGTTTCGTGCTGGTGGAAGCATCACGTCCGCGCGGACGATGCGCGCCGGCATTACGAAATTCGTTTTCCCATCGTCGAAGGCCATGCTTTCGCGCTACGCAAGAACGCGATCAAGGTCTACCGGCGCCCAGATATGGATGGGTAATCCTGCCCACTGTCATTGCGTGCCTTGCAGGAGCTTTCTCATCCGCGACGAGATGTCAGGGTTTTCATAGAGGGCTTGGATCATATCCGTATACAACGCGGTGAATTTTTCGTTGTGGATGAGATCGCCAAAAATGGGTTCGAGTTTAAGGAAGGACAGCGTGTCATCCGGGGTCCCCTTCGCGGCTTGATGCAGTTCGTCTTTCATGGCATCGACAATATCGAGCCGTGCGCCATGCTGGTCGACGCCCTTGTCGCTATAGAAACACCATGCGGCGATGACCAGCGTGGCATATTGGATACTGCCACCGCGTGCCAGGTTTTCGGTGATCGTTGAGATCAGAAACTTCGGCAGTTTGGCTGAACTTTCCAGGCAGATTCGGGCCAGGCTGTCCTTGATGTTCGGGTTTCCGAACCGCTCGATGAGGCTGTCCTTGTAGGTTTCCAGATCGATCCCTTCCACCGGATCGAGCACCGGGGTGGCCTCCACATCCATGAATCGGCGGAGGTAGGTCGCGAACAGCGGATCGGCCACGCAGCCATCGATGGTCTTGTGTCCATGGATCGACCCGAGCAGACCGAGGACGGAATGCCCGGCGTTGAGCAGCCGTATTTTCATTTTCTCATACGGCGTGACATCGGCGACAAACTGCGCCCCGACCTTTTCCCACGCGGGCCGGCCATTGGAGAAATGGTCTTCGATGACCCATTGGGTGAACGGTTCGCAGGTGACCGGCCATTGGTCCTTCAATCCCATTTCGGTGGCGAGGTAGGCCATATCCTCCGGCGTTGTCACGGGAGTGATCCGGTCCACCATGGCATTGGGGAAGCACACGTCGCTCTCGATCCACCGTGCAAGCTCGGCATCCTGCTTGTTCGCGAAGGCCAGCACCATCTTGCGCGTCATGTCTCCATTGTGCTGGATGTTGTCGCACGACTGAATGGTGACGGCCGGGAGTCCCTGGGCACGGCGTTTCTTGAGCGCGGCGGTCAGATAGCCGAACACCGTCTTCGGGCTGTCGGGCTGTTCCAGATCGTGCCGCACATCGGCGTTGCCGAAGTCGAACTCGCCGGTGGCGGGGTTGAAGTTATAGCCCCCTTCGGTGATGGTCAACGAA
Organism: Candidatus Competibacteraceae bacterium; assembly: GCA_016699715.1. NCBI lineage: Bacteria > Pseudomonadati > Pseudomonadota > Gammaproteobacteria > Candidatus Competibacteraceae > Candidatus Competibacteraceae bacterium. The sequence continues at coordinate 128,329 of CP065007.1, forward strand.
ACGATCTTGGTGTCCGCGCTGGCCATCTTGTCGATGACGGCGCCGGGATCGTCGCAACCCAGCATGAAATCGATCAGGGAGCCGATGACGCAGGTTTCGATCTTTCCCTGGGGATGCTTCACGATCAACGTGTAGAGATAATCCTGCGCTTTCAGAGTATCGCCGATCTTGCGGTCGGCCTCGCGCAGGCCCACGCCGCAGATGCCCCAGTCGGAGGCATCGGAGTCGTTCATCAGCGCATCGGTGTAATACGCTTCGTGCGATCGATGGAATCCGCCGACCCCGATATGGACGATGCCGGCTTTGATTTTGCCCCGATCATAGGATGGACGCACGATTTCGTCGGCGAGGCGGTGAAGGTTGTCCTGCGTGAGTTGAACGGGTTCTGTCATGACGAACTCTCCCTATGAGCCTTATTGCTATTTTCTCGGGCTATTTGTTGAGCGCCTTGGTCCGATGCATCGTTTTGCCTTTAGCTCAAAATGCGATCAAATGTTCGGGCAGAGTCGGGGTTGCTCCCTTTTGTGAACAGACAAATGCGGCTACCCGGTTAGCGAATACATTCATCTTGTTCAGCGGCCAGCCCTTAAGAGCGCCCATGCAGAGCGCCGCCGTGAATGAATCCCCGGCGCCCACCGAGTCCACCACCACAAGCCCTTTCTCTCCAGGAGCATCATCCACCTCGTCGCTCCGTACCAGCACGCTACCGTCCGAGCCGCGTGTGTAGGCCACCAGTTTCAGGTCAAAACATTCACGCAGCCCGTTGAGCTGAGCCATCACATCGCCCCGCAGGCCGAAGTAGCCGGCCAGTACCGGCAGTTCCTCGTCACTGAGCTTCAGAATGGAGGCGAGCCGCAGCGATCCCTCAACCTGTTCCTTTGAAAAGAACGACTGCCGCAGATTCACGTCGAAGATCTTTAAGGCATCCCGTGGCATGTGCCGCACGAACGAGTGAATCGTTTCGCGCGAAACCGCCGAGCGCTGCGAAAGCGATCCAAAGCACACCGCATCCAGCTTCGCCGCCAGCCCCTCGAGCCCGCTGGTGAGCGGAATATGATCCCAGGCCACATTTTCGAAAATCTGATAGGAGGGCTTGCCCTCGTCATTCAGGGTCACCTGCACCGTTCCGGTCGGGAACGCGTCGCTTTCCAGCACATGGCGGGTATCCACGCCGATTTCCCGTAATTCGTCGCGAATACGTCGTCCCAGCTCATCTGTCCCCACACAGCTCACCGGATAGGCCTCGGCGCCGAGCTGGTGGCAATGGAACGCAAAATTGGCCGGTGCGCCACCGGGACGCTTGTGGCTCGGAAACACATCCCAAAGCAACTCCCCGATCCCGGCGACTGTAAATCGTTCATTCATAACCCTCTCCTTAAACCATCCGTCCTCAACTCACCCCGGCGCCGCCGTTGACATGGAGAGTTGGGGCGACGACAAGTCACGATCGGTAGAGACCAGGAAGACGGCCGCACCGGCATGGCTTCACCCCGTCTCGCTCGCCGTGGTTGCACGTTGCTAAACTGCGGGCACCTCGGCACCGGATGACCGTCCGGAGCGTTGCATCCTCTTGGAGAGCTGCAAATCCCACCACGCAAACGCGAAATAGATCACGGTGCACCAGATGGTCAGGTTGTAGAACAACTCACGGTTCACGTAGTAGGCGTAAAGATCGGGGCTGTTGAACAGAACACGCCAAGCGAGCACGGCCGGCACGATCAGGCCAACCACGATCCAGACCGCTCGGATGATCTTGATCGATACGGTCGTGCCGCAGGCGGGCTCGTGTTGTTCCTTCGCCGCCAGTTCAGCATGATACTCCGCAACCGCTTTATCGAATTCCTGCTCTCGTTTCTCGGCCTCAGGATAGCTCTTATCAGCGCCGGCCTTCTTCGCCAAGATGGTGTAGAGGATAATCGAGAGAGCCCAGGTTGGCAGGAACAGATATACGAACGGTATGATGTTGATAAAATTCAATCCGAAGCCGAACACCAGACAGATCGCCCAGGTGATCAGCGCCGGCATGTTGTCCTTAACGCCTTTCAGGCGGCGCCAATTGCTCTTGTAGCCGAGTCGGGGGAAGATGTGCTGCTCGGCGAATACGATGCCGCCGATGGGTACAAGAACAAGTCCCGCGTAGGCCAGAATTGGCAGGATGCTGCGGTAGATGAACGGGAAACAGCTGCCGACCACGACCACGGCCCCGACGGCAAGCGTGACCTTTTGGCGTGCGATGCTCGGGAATACGGCCTGGGCCGCAAGACCGGCGCGATAGAGGTTGGGGTTGGCCGTTGTCCATCCCGCGATGATGACGATCACAAAACCGGTGACGCCCAGCGCGTAGTAGGCAACATCACCCGGTGAAACCACAGCGATACTTAATTTCATGATATAGGCCGTCGCCGCTCCCATGAGAGCCGCGGAAATCCAGGCAATGTAGTGGCCGAACATCATGCCGGTTGCGGTGCAAAGGCCGCAGATCGGTTTGTTCGCGTAGCGCAGGAGCGCCATGTCGACGAGGCCAAAATGCGCGAAGGTGTTCGCCGCCCATGCGAAGCCGATCACTTCCCACAATCCGATACCGGGTTCCCCCGCGGCATTGGTGCCGGTAAACACGGTGGTTCCCGCCAAATTCACGAAATCCGAGAAACTCGAAAGCGTCGTGTAACCAGTCAGCGTTTCGTTCAACGAAGGGATCAGCACCATGCCACCGGCCGTGAACATCACCATCAGCCAGGGTGTGCAAATAGTGGCAAACTCGGCCACCACATTGAAACCATAATAGGCCACCAGCACCGCGATCACGCTTGCCGAGGCGGCGATGAGTACAAAGTAGACATTGGTGGGATACGGATAGATCTGGGGCGGGATATCGAAAAGCGCCCGAACCGCTGTCGCCGACACGGTGATCATGGCGGCCGAGATGGCCACGAAGATGAGCACATTCGCACCGTTATAGAGCCGCGAGAACAGCTCGCCCATGTTGTGATCGAGATAGGTGTACAGGCTTAGCCGCGTTTTGATCGCGATCGGCGCGGTGATGAGCCAGAAGCTCAGCACGGCAAGCATATTGCCGATGAGCAGCCCGATCAGGATGTCGTGGATCGTGGCGCCCATGGCCACGAATGCGGCGCCAATGACGAATTCGGTTGCAGCAACGTGTTCGGCGCCATAGAGGCCGAGGAAGTGACCGGGTCCATGCAGTCTGTGTTGCGGCACCGGTAGTAGTTCGTCGTCCATATCCGCAATGGACTGTCGTTGATCGATGGCTGTGTTGGCCATGTTTCCCTCCCAAATTGCTGTTGTTCGACCCGCCCCTATTGGAGAAAGCGGGCGCGCTCGATGACCTTCCCCGTCACCCATTGGGCGTTTTCAAGCGCCTCATCAATCGGGATCGTTCCCGACAGCGCCAACGCGAACCGCTGGCCGACCGCGGTGCCGATGCTCTGGAACTCCGGGATCGCGACGAACTGAATTCCGGTATAGGGCACTTCATCCACCGTTGGCTTGTTGGGATCGGCCGCGTCGATGCTGTCGAGCGTCATTTTCGCGAACGGCACTTTCTGGTACTCGGGATTCTCGTACAGCGAGGTGCGAGTGCCCGGCGGCACGTTGGACCAGCCTTCCTTCGAGGCGACCAGTTCCAGGTAGTGCTTCGAGGTGGCCCAAGCGACGAATCTTTTCGCCCCATCCTGGTTGTCGGAACCCTTGGGAACCGCCAGCGCCCAGGCCCAGAGCCAGTTGGCGCTCTTGCCCAGACCCTTGTTCGGCGCGAGCGCGAAGCCGACACGGTCGGCCACATCGGAGTCCGCGTTGGTCACGAACTGACCGGCCGCGGTCGCGTCGATCCAGATGGCGCATTTGCCCGACCGGAACAGGGCCAGGTTTTCCTTGTAGCCATTGGCCGCCGCGTCTGGCGGGCCGACTTCCTTCATCAGTTCGACATAGTCGGTGATCGTCGCCTTCCAGGCTTCACCGTCGAACTGGGGTTTCCAGTTCATGTCGAACCAGCGAGCACCGTAGGAGTTGGCCATGGCCGTCAGGAACGCCATGTTCTCCCCCCAGCCCGGCTTGCCACGCAGGCAAATGCCATAGACCTCGTTGCTCTTATCGGCCAGCTTGCGGGCGGCGTCCTTGATGAATGCCCATGTGGGCTTTTCGGGCATCTCGAGCCCGGCTTGCTTAAACAGATCGGTGCGGTACATGGTGAATGAAGACTCGCCGTAAAACGGCGCGGCGTACATCGTGCCGTTGAACGACAGGCCCTCGCGAATCGGCGGCAGGAGATCATCGGCGTCGTAGTCCTCCGGCAAATCGTCGAGTGGCACGAGCCATCCGCGCTGGGCCCAGATGGGGGCTTCGTAGATACCGATGGTCAGGACGTCGAACCGTCCGCCTTTGGTCGCGATGTCGGTGGTGACGCGCTGGCGCAGCACATTCTCTTCCAGCACCACCCAGTCGAGCTTGATGTCGGGATTGGCTTTCTCGAACGTCTCCGAGAGCCTCTGCATCCGGATCATGTCGCCGTTGTTCACGGTGGCGATGGTGACCGTGGTTTCGGCGCGCGCCAAGGCTGAGCCGGCGAGTAAGGCCGCTACCGTGAATGCGGCCGCGATTCGAATAGTCATCCACGTTCCCTCATTGCTTAATGACGTTCAACGAACTTATTACCGACATTCCGCACCCTTTAACGGCGAAAAATGGACTTACGTTATAATCAGTAACTTGTACCTAATAATGATGGTAGCCCAGTGCTCCAAGGTTTCAACCATGACCGACAACTTCCATCCGTTGGGTTTTGCCACCCGCGCCATACACGCTGGCCAGTCGCCCGACCCGACCACTGGCGCGGTGGTGACGCCGATTTACGCCACCTCGACCTACGTGCAATCCAGCCCCGGTGTCCACCAGGGCTTCGAATATTCCCGCAGCCAGAATCCCACCCGTTTCGCCTACGAGCGCTGCGTGGCCGACCTGGAGGGCGGCCACGCCGGTTTCGCCTTCGCCTCGGGGCTGGCCGCGACCTCGACGGTGCTGGAATTGCTCGACAGCGGCGCGCATGTGGTGGCGCTGGACGACATTTACGGTGGCACCCGGCGGTTGTTCGAGCAGGTGCGACGGCGTAGCGCCGGGCTGAGCTTCACCTACTCCGACCTGCGCGACCGGGCGGCGCTGGAAGCGGCGCTGACGCCCGACACCCGGATGATCTGGGTGGAGACGCCCAGCAATCCGCTGCTGAAACTGGTGGATCTGGAGATGATCGCCGCCGTGGCCCGCCAGCACGGCATTCTGGCGGTGGCCGATAACACCTTCGCCACGCCTTGGGCGCAACGACCGCTGGAATACGGCTTCGATATCGTCGTCCATTCGGCGACCAAGTATCTGAACGGCCATTCCGACGTTATCGGCGGAATAGCGGTCTGCCGGGGCGCGGAATTGGCCGAGCGGCTGGGCTATCTGCAAAACGCCATCGGCGCGGTCGCCAGCCCCTTTGACAGCTTCCTGGTCTTGCGCGGCCTGAAAACCCTGGCGCTGCGGATGGAACGGCATAGCGCCAACGCCCTGCATATCGCCGCTTGGTTGGAACAGCATCCGAAGATCGAACGGGTGATCTACCCCGGCCTGCTCAGCCATCCCCAGCACGAGCTGGCGCGGCGGCAGATGCGCGGTTTCGGCGGGATGATCGGCGCGGTGGTGCGCGGCGATCTGGCGGAAGTCACCGGATTTCTGGAACGCTGCCGAATCTTCGTGCTGGCTGAAAGCCTGGGCGGGGTGGAAAGCCTGATCGAGCATCCGGCGATCATGACCCACGCCTCGGTGCCGCCGGAGGTGCGCCTGGAGTTGGGCATTGACGACGGGCTGGTACGGCTATCGGTGGGGGTCGAGGCGGTCGAGGATCTGGTCGCCGATCTGGAGCAGGCGCTGGGCTGACCCCGCCGAGCGGGTTCAATCCGCCGCCAGCACGGTACAGACCACGGTCCGGGTCGAACGGGGACCGTCGAACTCGCAAAAGAAAATCCCCTGCCAGGTGGATAGCCCCAGCTTGCCGTCGATGATCGGGATGGTCTCGGACGGGCCGACCAAACCCGCCTTGAGGTGAGCGTCGCCGTTGCCGTCTTGCTGGTCGTGCAGCCAGACGCCCGGCGGAATCAGCTTGCGCAGCAGGTTGAGCACGTCGGTCGGTACGCTCGCGTCCCAGTTTTCCTGGATCATGATGGCGGCGGTCGCCCCCTGGGCGTAGACATTGATCAGACCGTTGGCGACCCCGCTGTCGCGCGCGGCGGCGCGCACTTGTTCGGTGATATCGAGCAGTTCCTGGGCTTGGCGGGTGCTGAAATGGAGCTGTTGATGCATGGGATAAGGACCTCCGGTGATGGTCGGCGCTGATGGCTGTTGGCGGCCGGTGGCGTGGAGGGCATCAGTCCGTGGATTTTCGCGCGAGCGTGCTGGAAAAGAAGCGTGCCGGCGATGCCGGTCGCCCTTGAATTCCCCCAAACCACCGCCAAATTCATAGGCAAATTGTATTGTCACGGGAGTAAAGCATCCATGCGTATGGACAAGCTGACCAGTAAATTCCAGGTAGCCCTGAGCGACGCCCAGAGTCTGGCGGTGGGCCGCGATCACCAATTCATCGAGCCGGCGCATGTGATGGTGGCCCTGCTCGACCAGGATGGCGGCACGGTGCGGCCGCTGCTCGCCCAGGCCGATGTCAACGTCAACCTGCTGCGTTCCCAGCTCGGCGAGGCGCTGGACCGCCTGCCACGGGTGGAAGGCGCTGGCGGCGACGTGCAGATTTCCAACGCCCTGTCACGCTTGTTGAATTTGACCGACAAGCTGGCCCAGCAGCGCAAGGACGCTTATATCTCGTCCGAACTGTTCGTGCTGGCGGCGCTGGAGGACAAGGGCGAGCTGGGTGCGCTGCTGCGTAAGGCCGGTGCGACCAAGAGTCTGATCGAGCGCGGCATCGAAGCCATGCGCGGCGGCCAGAAGGTCGATGAGCAAAACGCCGAGGAGCAGCGTCAGGCGTTGGAACGATACACCATCGACCTGACCGAGCGGGCCGAGCAGGGCAAACTCGATCCGGTGATCGGTCGCGACGACGAAATCCGCCGCACCATCCAGGTACTGGCCCGCCGCACCAAGAACAATCCGGTGCTGATCGGCGAGGCCGGCGTGGGCAAGACCGCCATCGTCGAAGGTCTGGCCCAGCGTATCGTCAACGGCGAGGTGCCGGAAGGTCTGAAGAATCGACGGGTGCTGGCGCTGGATATGGGCGCGCTGATCGCCGGAACCAAGTTTCGCGGCGAGTTCGAGGAGCGGCTGAAGGCGGTGCTCAAGGATCTCGCCAAGCAGGAGGGGCGGATCATTCTGTTCATGGACGAGTTGCATACCATGGTCGGCGCCGGCAAGGCCGAGGGTTCGATGGACGCCGGCAACATGCTCAAGCCGGCGCTGGCGCGCGGCGAGCTGCACTGCATCGGTGCCACCACCCTGGATGAGTACCGCAAGTATGTCGAAAAGGACGCGGCGCTGGAGCGGCGTTTTCAGAAGGTACTGGTCAACGAACCGAGCGTCGAGGACAGCATTGCGATTCTGCGCGGCTTGAAGGAACGCTACGAAGTCCATCACGGCGTGGACATCACCGACCCGGCCATCGTCGCCGCCGCCACGCTGTCGCATCGCTACATCACCGACCGCAATTTGCCCGATAAGGCGATTGACTTGGTGGATGAGGCGGCCAGCCGCATCCGCATGGAGATCGATTCCAAACCGGAGGAAATGGACCGGCTCGACCGGCGCCTGATCCAGCTCAAGATCGAACGCGAGGCGCTAAAGAAGGAAGACGACGAGGCGTCGAAAAAACGCCTGGACCTGCTGGAGCAGGAAATCGCCCGGTTGGAGCGCGAGTACAACGACCTGGAGGAGGTTTGGAAGGCGGAAAAACTGGCGCTGCACGGCGCGGCCCAGGTCAAGGAGGAGTTGGAGCGGGCAAAACTGGACCTGGAGACCGCCCGCCGCGCCGGTGATCTGACGCGGATGTCGGAACTGAGCTACGGCCGCATTCCGGAACTGGAGCGGAAGCTCACCCAAGTCAGCGCCGCCGAGCACGGCACCTTCAAGCTGCTGCGCAACAAGGTCACGGAAGAGGAAATTGCCGAGGTGGTGTCCAAGTGGACCGGCATTCCGGTCTCCAAGATGCTGGAAGGCGAGCGCGACAAGCTGTTGCGGATGGAGCAGGCCATCCAACGGCGGGTGGTGGGTCAGGGCGAGGCGGTCAAGTCGGTGTGCGACGCCATTCGCCGCTCCCGCGCCGGCCTGTCCGATCCCAACCGGCCCAACGGTTCGTTCCTGTTTCTCGGCCCCACCGGGGTGGGCAAGACCGAGCTGTGCAAGGCACTGGCCGAATTCCTGTTCGACACCGAGGAAGCGATGGTGCGGATCGACATGTCGGAGTTCATGGAGAAGCATTCCGTGGCCCGGATGATCGGCGCGCCGCCGGGCTATGTCGGTTACGAGGAGGGCGGCTATTTAACCGAGGCGGTGCGGCGGCGGCCCTACAGCGTGATCCTGTTGGACGAGATCGAAAAGGCCCACCAGGATGTGTTCAACGTGCTGTTGCAGGTGCTGGACGACGGGCGCCTGACCGACGGGCAGGGCCGCACGGTGGACTTTCGCAACACCGTGATCGTGATGACCTCCAATCTCGGTTCGCAAATGATTCAGGAGATGGCGGCGCAGGACAACTACCCGTTGATGAAGAGCATGGTGATGGCGCAGGTGGCCGATCATTTTCGGCCGGAGTTCATCAACCGCATTGATGAGGTGGTGGTGTTCCATCCGCTGGATCGCGAACAGATTCGGGCCATCGCCGGTATCCAGGTCGGCTATCTGCGCCGGCGGCTGGCCGACCGGCAAATGGGGCTGGAGGTGTCCGAGGCCGCCTTGGACCGCTTGGGCGAGGCCGGCTTCGATCCGGTCTACGGCGCTCGGCCGCTGAAGCGGGCGATCCAGCAGGAGCTGGAAAATCCGCTGGCGCGGCGGATCTTGGCCGGCGAGTTTGGGCCGGACGATACGGTGGCGGTGGACGCCGGTCAGGAGGGATTGACGTTCGGCAAGGGCGGTGTGCGGCTGGAAAAATAGGGCGAGCTTCGCAACCGGGACTTTCGCTTGAATCAAGCAGCGAGCAGGCGAGAGTCCCGCGCGGATTGATCCCGGTTGGCTGTGCCAGCGGCCATAAGCTGCTGTTAAGGTGAGTCTGTTAAAGTTCCCAATCTTCGCGCGATTCCGCGCGTGCAGCGGACAGGAGATGGTCGTGAGTACGGCAGAAAAGCACAGTCCCTTCGAATGCCCCCCGCGGTTATTGCATGCGATAGCCGCGTTCGTGTTGTTGGCGCTGATCGTGTCCGAAGGTTACGCCGCCTCGGTGGGCGGAGGTTCGCCGCCGATAGCGGGCAAGGCATCCATGAGTGTTCTCGATAAGCAACTCAAGCAGGATTACAGCGTGACCACGATTCCACTGCAAATTGTGCTGGATGCCGTCACGGTGACGGAGGAGAAAGCCGCGCTCGCGACACAGCGCAAGGATCAGCCCTTGAAGATTGGGTTTGCGCGCGCGATGCCGCAGCCTTACCAGGAGGATTTGTCTCCGTCGCTCTCGTGGGCATCTCTGCCGGGCGGTGGGCAGGTCGCGGCGTTTTCGGTCACCTCGCCGGGCGCGCGGGCGATTCGGGTGGGGATCGAGCTGAATGGGCTGCCCGAGAACGCGGAACTGCGCTTTTTCGGGAGCGAAGATTCCGAGACCTTCGGACCCTTTACGACTCGATCCATCCGTGCTCAGCAGGCAGTGGGAAATTCAGCGGATACCGAATCGGCGCCGGCTCTGTTCTGGTCACCGGTCATCGAGGGGGAAACCGCCGGGGTGGAGATTTACCTGCCAGCTTCGGTTGAAGGCGGGTTTCCGATTCGGGCGCCGAAGATACAACATCTCACTTATTCGCTCCAATATCCAGAGACCAAGATTCTTTCTCAAATTGGAAGCTCCGGCTCTTGCAACATCGACATCAAATGCCGCGACACGGTGCCCGACAATTTAAGCGCCGCAGTGGCCAAAATCCTGTTCAGCGATACCGAAGGCAGCTATTTATGTACGGGAACCTTGCTCAACGATAACGATTCCAGTGGCTGGATTCCTTATTTCATGACGGCGAACCACTGCCTGTCGACGCAATCCATCGCCAATACTATCGATAGCTACTGGTTTTTCGAACGCGCGGTCTGCGGAGGACCGGACCCCACTTCCGTCACTCATTTTACCGGTGGCGCCGACCTGCTCGCCACCGGCGCCAACAGCGATTTCACCTTCCTGCGCTTGCGGGATACTCAAATCAGCAACTTGCCGGGCATACAATTTGCCGGTTGGAGCACGACCAATCCGACCGGGCTGACGGTCACGGGCATCCACCATCCCAGCGGTGACTTGAAAAAATGGAGTCAAGGCAGCGCCGACGGATATGCGCCCCTTGGTTTTCCAGTCAATGGCACTGGTAGCCACATTCAGGTGACTTGGTCGCAGGGTGTCACCGAACAGGGGAGTAGCGGGTCCGGCATCTTCGCTATAACTGGTGAGCAAAACGACCAGCAACTTTTTGTCGGAAATCTGCATGGCGGCGCTTCATCGTGCTCGGACTCGACAGCGCCCGATTGGTATGGCCGTTTCGATTTGACTTACCCTTCAGTCAGTCAATGGTTGGATTCGTCCGGTAACGGCGCCTATCTGGAAAGCCCGCAACAGGATTCCTTCGAGAGCGGCATCGGTTTGATCCGGGGCTGGGCCTGTCAAGCCAACAAGGTGGAAATCCAGATCGACGGCGGCGCGCGGCAACGGGTGGCCTACGGCACCACCCGGCCTGACACGGTCGCAACCTGCGGCGACGACAACAACGGCTTTGGTTACACCTTCAACTGGAACACCCTGGGTAGCGGTGGCCACAATCTGCGAGCCTTTGCCGACGACGCCGAGTTCGCCAACGTCAACTTCACCGTGACTACCCTGGGCGTGGAGTATCTGGAAGGAGCCAGCGGCGAATACACCCTGCCCAACTTCCCGCAAGCCGGCAGTACTGTCACCGTGCGCTGGGCCGAACCGCATCAGAACTTCGTTATTTCCGGGGCCAGCAAAGCAGCCACGGTATCAACGACGACGGTCACCACACGGGCCGGGTCATCCGCTCATCTGGAAAGCCCGCAACAGGGTTCCTTCGAAAGCGGCATTGGCCTGATCCGGGGCTGGATCTGCCAGGCCAGCACCGTGGAAATCCAGATCGACGGCGGTGCGTCGCAACGGGTGGCCTACGGTACCACCCGACCCGACACGGTGGCGGCCTGCGGTGACGATAACAACGGCTTTGGCTACACCTTCAACTGGAACCGGCTGGGCAACGGCAACCACAATCTGCGGGCCTTCGCCGACGGCGTGGAGTTCGCCAATGTGAACTTCACCGTGACCACCCTGGGCGTGGAGTTCCTGCAAGGGGCCAGCGGTCTGTATCGCCTGCTTGATTTCCCGCAAGCCGGCGGCAGCGTCGTCTTGAGCTGGGCCGAGCCCCATCAGAACTTTGTGATTGTCTCGTTTACCGGATCGCGGTCGATGTCGGAATGATATGGCGCGGGGTAACCCGCGACAGCTCAGGCAGTTCGAGCGATACCCGGTATTGATCGATAGTGTTCGGATAGGTGGTGTTTCACGATCCCAAACAGCGAGGTAACGGCGATGGCGAATGACGAACGATTTGCCCCGACGATGCTGAACGGACTGGACGACAGCCGGCGCGCCCTGCTGGACCTGCTTGGCGGCCTGCGGCGGGCGCTGGTGTGGTACACGCCTCTGGTGCGTCCCGAGTTGTACGACGATCCCGACGTGCTCGACGCCATCCGCGATCGGGTGGTGAGCCAGCCCAAGACACGCCTGCATCTGGTGTTGCCGCCCGCCAGGGAATGGCGCGGCGATTGTCCCCGGCTGGTGCGACTGAGCGAGCGACTGAGCAGCGCGCTGTTGCTGCGTACCCCGAACCGGCCCGAAATCCCGGACCGGCCGGAACTGAGCCAGGCGTTCGTCATCGCCGACGAACGGGCGCTGCTGCGTTTCAGCGATCCGCGTCGCCTGCTCGGCGGCTATGAGCCAGAGCCCCGCGAGCGCATGAAGGAATTGCTGGAGCTGTTTCGCCTGATCTGGGAGCGATCACGGCCCGATCCCGACCTGGGCCGGTTGGGGATCTAGGCCGGCGCCAGTCCCCAACGTGCCAGCAGTTTCGGCCGGTTCAATTCCAGCCATTGCAGGGCGATGATCGGCGCGGCCGAGTTGATGCGGCCGGTATGCAGCAACTCCAGCGCCTCGGCACGGGAGACCAGGTGTAAGCGGATGTCTTCATGCTCGGAAGCGAGCCCGCGAATGCCGGGATCGAGGGTCGAAGTGTCCACCCGGCCACAGAACAGGGTGATGCTTTCGGAGGTGCCGCCGGGGCTGACCAGATAGTGGCAGATGGGCATCAATTCCAGTAACTCGCAGCCGGCTTCCTCCTCGGTTTCGCGCCGCGCCACTTCCTCGGTGGTTTCGGCGGGATCGTCCATGATGCCGGCGACGATCTCCAGCAACCAGGGACCGCCGGGAAACTCCATCGCGCCGACCCGGAATTGCTCCAGCAAAACCACTTGATCTCGATCCGGGTCGAACAACAGGACCGCAACCGCATGACCGCGTTCCAGACACTCGCGGGTAATTTCCGGGCTCCAGCCGCCGGCGAACAGTTCGTGTTTCAGCCGGTATTGCTCCATGCGGAAAAAACCGCGATAGCAAAGGATCTTGTCGAGGATGGTAAATTGGTGATTCATGGCAGGTCCCGCGCGGATGGAAAGAATGGCCCAGCTTGTCGCCGGCGGTCAGCCGGCCAAGAGTAACGGAGAGGTCCGAATGGCAATGATAACTCGATACGGTGGCCGGTCATGGGTCTGGGTGGTCTTGGTGCTGGCGATGACGGCCTGCTCGCGCCCGGCCGATTCCCCCGAGACCGAAATCCGCCAATTCATCGCCCGGGCTCAGGTCGCGGCTGAGGAGCGCAACATGCGCGATCTGCGCGCGCTGATCGCGGATGATTACAGCGATGCCCAGGGTCTCGACCGCAAGGCGGTGGAAAGCCTGATCCGCCTGCACGTCCTGCGCCATCAGTCCATCCATTTGTTCACCCGGATTCGCGACATCGTGCTCACGGACCCGGATCATGCCACGGTCAGTGTGGCGGCGGCGCTAGCCGGTCGGCCGGTGGCCAGCGCCGACCAACTGATCGATCTGAATGCCGATCTTTACCGCTTCGACTTCGCGCTGATCCGTCGAGGCCGGGATGATTGGCAGGTTCTGCACGCCACTTGGGAGCGGGCGAAGCTGGACGATTTTTGGTAGCGTCGCTCGTTATCAGAGAGAGCAAGCATGAAACCTGAACGTTTAAAACGGGCGTTCCGGGTCGTGGGATTGGCGGTTTTGCTGCACGCGTGTGGCGGGGGCGATGGGGGTGACGATTCACCTACGCCTACGCCTACTACGCCTACGCCGCCGGCCGCCCGGTTCACCTTGAGCGGTACGGTGCGGCCGGCTTCCGGCGTCGCCACGGACAGCGATGTCAACGATCCGCTGGCGCCCTACCATTCCAACGATTCGGTCGCCGATCCCCAGCCGATTCCCAACCCGGTCACCCTCGGTGGCTACGCCAACCAGCCCGGCGCTGGACCGGCGGGACGATCGCGCGGCGGCGGCGATGCGAGCGATGTGTACAAGATTAAGCTGTTGGCCGGTCAGCAGATCAGCCTGCAAATCGCCGGCGACGGCATCCAGAACGATCTGGATTTGAGCTTGGCCGATCTCGACGGCAACATCCTCGACGCGGCGATCAGCCAGAACCGGGTGGAATCGCTGACGGTGGCTACGAGCGGCGATTATCTGCTGGTCGTGACCGCGGATCGCGGCGCGTCGAATTATGTGTTGACCGTCGGTCAGGCGCTGGCATCGACCGCGACAGGGATGCGGTTGAGCGATCCCTTCATCGCGGGCGAGGCCATTACCCGCTTTCGGCCGGCGGCGGTGCGAGGCGATGGTTTGCGGGCTCAGCTGCGGGCGCTGGGCTCGATGGGGGATCGGCCGGCGGAATCCAAACCGCGCAATGCCCTGGTCGATTTGGCGGGACTGAAGCGGATCGTGGCCTATCAAAAGCGGGCCAGCGTCACTCAGACCCGTTTCCCCGGCGGTTTCCAGATCGCCGATCCGCTTCCGCGGGAGAAATTGGAAACCCTGTATGCGATCAAGGCAATGAAGCGCGATCCAGAGGTCGCGGACGTGGGACCCAACTACATCCGCCGCGCGCAGTTCGTCCCCAACGATCCGCTATACCGATTCCAGTGGCACTATCCGCGGATCAACTTGCCGCAAGCCTGGGATCTGACCACGGGTACCGATGCGATCGTGGCGGTGATCGATACCGGCGTTGTGCTCAGCCATCCCGACCTGCAAGGGCAGTTAGTGGAAGGCTACGACTTCATCAGCAATCCCAGCAACGCCGGCGACGGCGACGGTATCGATTCCAATCCGGACGATCCGGGCGATCGCTCCAATCCCGGCGGCGGCAGTTCCTTCCACGGTACTCACATTGCCGGCACGGTGGCGGCCGCCACTAATAACAGCGTTGGTGGCGCGGGTGTCGCCTTTGGGGCCAAGGTCATGCCCTTGCGCGCCCTGGGGCGCTTCGGTGGCACCGATTACGATATCGAACAGGCCGTGCGCTACGCCGCCGGTTTGCCCAACGACTCCGGCACCGTGCCGCCGCGCCGCGCCGATGTGATCAACCTTAGCGTCGGTGGTCCCGGTTTCTCCACGGCCACCCAAGCGGTTTACGATCAGGCACGCGCCGCCGGTGTGGTCATCGTCGCCGCCGCTGGCAACGATGGCAGCAGCACGCCGTTCTATCCGGCGGCCTTTCCCAGTGTGTTGGGGGTCGGTGCCGTGGATATCAACAAGGAGCGGGCGCCATACTCCAATTTTGGAACCGCCGTTAGTGTGGTCGCGCCCGGCGGCAATACCGCCCGCGACGTGAACGGCGACGGCAAGCCGGACGGCGTGCTTAGCACGGTCGCCAGCGACAGCAGCGGCACCTTGGTCAACGATTACGTCATCTGGCAGGGAACCTCGATGGCGACGCCGCATGTGGCCGGGGTGCTGGCGCTGATGAAATCCGCCGCGCCGAATCTGAGGCCCCAGGACATCGACACGCTGTTGGCCAGCGGCGCGCTGACCGAGGATTTGGGTGCGCCGGGCCGGGACGACCAGTTCGGTTACGGCTTGGTTAATGCCTACAAGGCGGTGATTGCCGCCGCCGACAGCGCGGGGCGACCCGTGGACCCGATGCCAATTCTCACGATCAGTCCGGCGGCGCTGAATTTTGGCATTAGCCTCGATAGTCAGACCTTGACGGTGCTCAACGGCGGCGGCGGCAATTTGAGCGTGAACCCGCCCAGCGAAGATTCCGGCGGCTGGCTGAGCGTGACGCCGATTCAGGTGAACGCCGACGGCACCGGCAGCTACACGGTTGCGGTACAGCGCGAAAATCTGGCGGATGGCGTGTACAGCGCGACCATGACCTTTCGCTCCAATGTCAATACGATTCCGGTGAACGTCATCATGCAGGTGGCCCACCATCTGAGCGCCGGTTCGGTCGGGCAGCAATATGTGCTATTGGTCAAGCCCGAGAGCGGCGAGACCGTGAAGGATGTGGCCGGGCAGTTGCAGCCGGACGGTGGTTACACCTTCAGCCTGTCGGACATCCCGGCCGGCGCCTACCAGCTCTTCACCGGTTCCGACGTCAACAACGATCTGTTGATTTGCGATGCGGGCGAGTCCTGCGGCGCCTATCTCACTCTCGACGCGCCGGTAATCATCGAGGTCGATCGGGATCTGAGCGGCCTGGATTTTGTCAGCGGGTTCACCGTGCAGCTGCCGGGCACCCAGACCGCCGGGCGCGAAACCGGGATGCGGCGCGGTGCGGGCAAGCGAGTCGGTGGCTCGCGATGAGTCGGTCGGGCTGGATGCTGGCGGCGTTGGCGCTGATTTCGGGTTGTGCCCAAACCGGCGCCGGGGAAGATGTGGCGTTGTCGGTGGCCTCGTTATACGGCAGCGGCCAGTGCGGCGGCCTGGAACGCCCCGCCGTGATCTGGATCGTCAGCGCGGCGGAGTGGCGGTCCTGGCATGGGCGGATCACCAGCCCGCAAATGAACCAGTCGTCCCCGCCACCGGTGGATTTCAGCCGGGAGGGGGTGTTGCTGGTTGCGATGGGCACGCGGCCGTCGGCCGGTTACGGCCTGAGCCTGGCGGGCGAATCGGCGACCGTGCGGGATGGCGTGCTGTCGGTGCGGGTGGACTGGCGCGAGCCGCCGCCGGGCTATCGGCAAGCGCAGGTCGTGACCAGCCCCTGCCTTGCGCTCAAGGTTCCGGCCGTGCCGTTCGCGCGGATCGCGGTGCTGGACCCGGAAGGCCGGGTACGGCTGGAAAGTACCCGCTAGCCGTCGGGTCGGGCCAGTGGGTCCTGCCGGTAGAACGCCTGAAGCTGCCGGTAAATCTCCGGGTAGGTTTCGATCACCCGCTCGGGCGCGGTAAAAAAGGTTTCGCTGATCACCGCGAAGAATTCGCCGGGGCTGTCGGCGGCGTAGGGGTCCAACGCTGTCGGCTGGCCCTGCTCCACCTCCTGGCACAACCGCTGGTACGCCTCGTTGAAGGCGTGGCTCCAGTCCCACACTTTCATGTCGCGGTGCAGCGGCGGCAGGCCGTTGACCTCGCCGGTCAGCATGTCCAGCTTGTGGGCCATTTCGTGGATCACGACGTTGTGGCCCAGCTCCGTGGCGCTGGCCGCGATGTCAGCCCAGGACAGGATCACCGGTCCACGCTCCCAGGCCTCGCCGATCAGCGGCCGGTGGACGCTGTGGACCAGACCGTTCGGATCGGTGTATTCATGCCGGGCCAGGAACCCTTCGGGGTAGAGGATCACCGAACTCCAACCCCGGTAGTAGTCCAGTCCGAGATTCAGGATCGGCAAACAGGCTTGGGCGGCGATGCGCGGCCCCATCTCGGGTGTCAGTTCCAAATCGCCGGCCGGGTCCAGCGCCTTCTCGTGCAGGAACAGTGTCGCCAAATCGCGCAGCCGTTCCCGTTCCGGCGGATTCAAACGCTCCACCAGCGGCAGTGTCGCCACGGCCGCCCGCCATGTGGTTGCCGGAATGCGGCTTCGCTCCAGCCGGCGGCGGCGCAGCCAGCTCCGCAACAGGGCAAACATCAGGTCGCTCGGCGTTGTCGAGGTGTGGCGAGGTTCCCGCCTAATCCTTCCGCTCCCCTTGTGCCTTGGTTTCCCGCGTCCGCGCCAGATAGCGATCCGACCAGCGCGCCAGCGCGTAGATGGGGTAGCCGATCGTCACCACCGCCAGCAGGATGCAAATGCTCAGGGCGACGACCTTGGGCAGTCGTGTCCACCATGCGTCGATGAAGTACACCAATCCCCAGAGCAGCGAGCCGGTGATGCCGATGGAAACCAGAAAAGCCAGGATGTCGCTGCGTTGCATGGGGAAGCTCCGTTGGAGGCATGCCGCCGTGAGGGGGTGTTATACCAATTCTGAATAGGTTTTCGTCATTCCCGCGAATGCGGGAATCCAGGCCGCCGCTGAAAAACGGGATACCCGCTTTCGCGGGTATGACGAACAGGGTGGTTATTGGCCTCCGAAAAGAACAAAACCTATCGGGAAACGATATTACGGTCGCCGCCGGGCAATCCGCGCTGCATGCGGGATACCGCTACCGTGCGTGTCGGTTCCATTTTACCAGCGGTTTGAAGCGATGAACCCGTTGCCGCATGGCGCGGTGTTTTCCCGATGAGCCGGCAAGGCTGGACGATGGTGGCGAGCATCCGGCCAGCGTCCGACAGTTTCGTCGGTAAGAATTATGGGTTCCGGGTCTATTTCCGGCAAGCGTTGAGCGGATATCGGGAGTCGCCATAAGATCGATCGGGTGGGTTCGGCCGTGCCGGGCGGGTCCGAAGAGGCGGTGACGCGAATCCTTGCCGCGTCGGATTGGCAAGGGGTGGGCGGCAACCCTTTCCACGATTGTCTATAGTCACAGGATTCCGCCCGCCGCCGGGCGGCATGATCCGTGATGGATCGAGCATTGTCTCTGCATGTGGATAGGTATGTCGCAATCGTTGTTTTTGGCATTTACTTACGCGCTGGTCGCGGCGTTCTGGATCTTCGGGTCCGATCAGCTCGTTCTGTGGTTGAGCGTCGATCCGGTGGCGCTGACTCGCATACAAACCGCCAAGGATTGGTTTTTCGTGGCGGTGACCGCTCTGCTGCTGTACTTGACCTTGCACCGCTTCGAAGTCGAACGCGATGTGGCGGGCGACCGGATTGGCCGGGCCATTTCCACTCTTCGAACCGCTTTGACGCTGGTCGTGGTGCCGGTGGCCCTGATCATGATCGTTGCGATACTGGGTGCCATGGCCTACCGTGAAGCGATCCAGAACCTGAGTTACGACGAATTGGCTCGTATCCGCTGGCTGGCGCTGTGGATTGGTTTCGTGCTGTTGTTCGCGCTGAGCGCCGGTGCCGCCGGTATTCTGCTGTGGTGGCAGAACGCCAAGTCACGCTTCGAACTGGAGCACCTGCGTGACGAACTCGAACGCGCCAATCTCCAGCATCGCTACGAGCAACTCGCCCAGCAATCGCTGGATGTCGTGCTGTTGTTGGGCGAGGACGGCACCATCATCGAAGCCAACGACCAGGTGTGGAATTATTACGGCCTCCGTCCGGAGGAGTTGAAGGGACAGCACGTCAGTGTGCTGCGGGCGCCCTCCCATCGGGATGCGGTGGAGCACGATTATCGTCGGGTGGCCGCCGCCGGCGGAGCGTTGTTCGAGGTTTTGCACCAGCGACGGGTTGGTGGTGCCACGTTCCCGGTCGAAGTCAGCGCGCGCCCCCTGACCAGTCGGGAACACCGCTACTATCAGTCCGTGGTCCGCGATATTTCCGAGCGCAAGCAGGCGGAAGCCGCCTTGGCCGAGCGGGAGCGGCGTTTCCGCGGCACGTTTGAGCAGGCGGCGGTCGGCATTGCCCATGTCGCGCCCGACGGCCGCTGGTTGCGGGTCAACGACCGACTGTGCGCGATCATCGGTTATCCGCGTCTGGAACTGCTGCAAAAAAACTTTCAGGACATTACTCATCCCGACGATCTGGACAAGGATCAGCATTTGGTGAACCAGATTCTGTCGGGTCAGATTCAGACCTATTCGATGGAAAAGCGCTATCTGCATAAGAACGGCACGGTCGTGTGGATCGATCTCACGGTGTCGTTGGTGCGGGACGCCGGCGGGCAGCCGGAGTACCTCATCAGCGTGATCGACGACATCACCAGCCGCAAATTGGCCGAGCAGCGCCTAGCGCGGATCACCCGATTTTACGCGGCGCTGAACTTGACCAGTCAGACCATCCTGCACAACGAGGGGACCGACGGATTATTCGAGGAAGTATGTCGCATCGCGGTCAAGTGTGGCGACCTCAAGGGGGCCTGGATCGGTTTGCGGGACCCGCATACCCAGCAGTTGCGCGTGGTGGCGGCTTACGGCGAGCTGCGCGGGCGACTGGCGTCGCTGGACCCGATGATCGAGTCGGACGGCGCCGCCCTGCCGTACCGGCCGGCGCAAGTGGTGTTGGCCAGCGGCTCGCACTGGGTCGGCAACGATTTGTTCTACGATAGCGGCGAGGAAGCGCCCGACTGGCAGATCCTGATGGCGACCGCCGGAGTGCGGTCTTGCGCGGTTTTCCCGTTGAAGCGGGCGGGCGTGGTGGTGGGCGCGCTTAATCTGTTTGCCTCCGAGCCTGACTTCTTCGATCTGGAGTTGACCGCGCTACTGGACGAGATGGTCGCCGAAGTTTCCTTCGCGCTGGATAGTTTCGAACGCGAACGCCAGCGCCAGCAGGCCGAGGCGGCGTTGCGGGATAGCGAAAGCCGTTACCGCTTGTTGTTCGAGGCAAATCCGGTACCGATGTGGGTGTACGATCTGGAGACCTTGCGGTTCCTGGCCGTCAATGATGCCGCCATCGATCATTATGGTTACAGCCGCGCCGAATTCCTGGCGATGACCATCGCCGATATCCGCCCGCCCGAGGATGTTCCGGGCCTGCTGGAAAGCATCGCCCAGGTTAAAGAGGGATTGGTGCGGTCCGAAGCGCGCAAGCATCGCAAGAAAGACGGCATGCGGATCGATGTCGAAATCGTTTCCCACACCCTCGATTGGGGCGGACGCCGCGCCAAAATGATCATGGCCCACGATATCACCACTCAGTTAAGGACCGAGCGGGAGCTGCTGCTGGCCGCCGCGGTTTACGAACAAAGCACCGAGGGGATTTTGATCAGCGATGCCAAGAACCGCATTATTTCGGTCAATCGGGCCTTCACCCGGGTGACGGGTTATTCATTGGAAGATGTACGTGGACGGAATCCCAATATTCTGTCTTCTGGCCGGCACGACCGGGAGTTCTACACTTCGATGTGGGTGGAGTTGGAACGAGTGGGTCATTGGCAGGGAGAAATCTGGAACCGACGCAAGAACGGCGAGATTTATCCTGAATGGCTGGGATTGACCCTGCTGCGCGATGCCAAGGGCCAGACCATCAACCATGTGGCTATCTTCAATGACATCGGCGCCATCAGGGCGGACGGACGCCGGTACGGCATTCGCTCCGCGACCGTTCCTCCAACCATGGATTCCTGACCGCGCTACCGGTCGTTTTCCACCGCCCGCAAGGGTGGGCTCTAGCGGAAAAACGGAAACCGGCCTTGATCCATGGCTTGATCCATGGCTTATCGCCGCTGGCCGGTTGGCTGGCACACCGCTGGCCGATGCACGGTGCCGGGCGTGGTTGAATGTGAGTGAGAAATCCCCTCGGCTTCGCCACTCCCCTTGTCAAAGGAGAGTTGAGGGGACTTTCAAGCACTATGAAATTAAATTGAATTAAATCATGACAATGAACTTCGAGCCGTGGTTCACCGTGGCGGCGCTGTGTCTGGTGCTGACCGTCAGTTTGTCGCTGCTGGTCAGTTGGCTGGAACGCCGCCTGCCGGTGCATGGCGCCGGGCGCGGTTGAATCATGTCTCCACCCAAACTTCGTTTCGGCTGGCTGGATGCGCTGGTGCTGACTGTGGTGTTCGGCCTGATCGGCTACGTGCTGTACCGGGCGCAAAGCCATTTTCATTACAACTGGGACTGGCGGCTGATTCCCGGCTACTTCATCCGCTACGATACCGAGCAGGGCGATTGGGTGCTGAATCTGCTGGGCCAGGGCTTTCTGGCGACGGTGCGACTGGCGTTGTGGGGTGGGGTGCTGGCGGCGCTGATCGGCGGCATGATGGGCGTGTGTCGAGTGACCCACGTTCTGTTTTTTCGGCTGCTCGGCTGGACCTATGTCGGACTGATTCGCAATATCCCGCCGCTGGTATTCATCTTTATCTTCTATTTTTTCATCAGCGGTCAGTTAATGCCCTTGCTGGATATCGAGAACTGGATCGCCGGGGTCGCACCGGAAACCTTGCGGGTGCTGGCTTGGCTGTTCGGTCCGCCGGAGCTGCTGCCGAATTTCCTGTCCGGGCTGATCTGCCTGGCGCTGTTCGAAGGTGCCTACGTGACCGAAATCGTCCGTGCCGGCATCGAGGCGGTTCCCAAAGGACAGTGGGAAGCGGCGCGGGCGCTGGGGCTGCATTCCGGTCAAGTGATGGGCGAGGTGGTGTTGCCGCAGGCGGTGCAGAAGATGGTCCCGGCGCTGGCCGGGCAGTTCATTGCGCTGATCAAGGATTCCTCGCTGATTTCGCTGATTTCCATTCAGGAATTGACTTTCACCGGTACGGAACTGGCTGTGTCTTCGGGGCGAGTGTTCGAAGTCTGGCTGACGGTGGCGGCGCTGTATTTTCTGCTGTGTTTCGGATTGGCGCGGCTGTTCGGGTGGCTGGAGCGGCGACTGGGCCGGTATCACCATCGTTGACTTCGAGCCGACGAATCGGGTGCGCGACTGGAAATGGCGCGCCCGAGAGGCACCAGCCGACTTAATCCCGCAAATCCATGTATTGGATTGTAATCAAGGATCAGCCGCCAATCCCTGGCGACTGATCGTCTTGCCCGCCCTAGAACAAGTTGGGGAAGAACACGAAGGACATCAGGCTGGCCACGATACCAACCACGATGCCATACAGCAGGAACGGCCACACGGTGCGCCGCAGGATAATCCCTTCCCGACCCGAGAGACCGACCACCGCGCACACCGCCACGATGTTGTGGATGCAGACCATGTTACCCATGGCGCCGCCCGCCGCCTGAGCCGCCACGATAATCTGGCGGGGCAGCTCAAGCTGGGTCGCGACACCCCACTGGAACTCGGCGAACAGCAGGTCGGACACGGTGTTGGAGCCGGTGATGAATGCCCCCAGACCACCCACGTAGGACGCCACCATCGGCCAGGCGTTGCCCGCGATACCCGCCACCGCCTGAGCCATGGCCAGTGGCATGGATGGATAAGTGTGGGGATTCAAGAGTGGGTCAGCGATGCCGGAACCGCGAAAGATCGCCACCAGCGCCACGGCAAAGAACAGGGCGATGGACGGGTTCTTCATTTTGACGATGGACTCGCTCCAGGCTTTCTTGACCGCTTCGCCACGCATGCCGTGGATCAGGATGGTCAGGAGTGCCACCAGCATGAACGGAATGGTGCCAGGCAAATACAGATAGTCGATGGAACCGCTGACACTCTGATAGCCCAGGATATTGGCGAAGCTGATCTTTTGCGCGGCGAGCCAGCCCTTGAGGCCCAAATCGGGAATCCGGGTTAACACCAAAATCAGGCCGATCAGGATGTAGGGCAGCCAGGCTTTGAACTGGCTCATGTGGCTGGTGAACTCGTTGGTGTTGGAACCCTTGATGTCACCGGTCCAGTCGGGGTCCCATTGATCATCGTGGCCGAAATCCCAGGTTTCCTTGGGAACGCAGAAGCCTTTTTTAGCGCCAGCGACGATGATGCCGAGTCCCACCAAACCACCGATCAGCGACGGGAACTCGGGGCCGACGAACCAGGCGAAGAACATATACGGCACCGAGAAGGACACGGCGGCGAAGATGCAGAATTTCCATGCCTTGAAACCATCGGTCCAAGCGCGGTTCGGGCCGAAAAAGCGGGTAATGAACCCCAGCATGAACACCGGCAGGATGAAGATCATCGGGAAGTGCAGCACGGACGCCCATTGACCGATGAGCATGTTAAAGCCCTCGGGAGTGGCGAAGTTCAGACCGGGTGCGCCTGAGGCAATCGCCGTCTTGGTCAGGGGCTGAAGATACTTCATGCCGAGGATGACCGGAGTACCCACCGCGCCGAAAGTCACCGGGAAGGAGTTGAACACCAGACAGATAACCGCGGCGGCCAGAGGTGGAAATCCAAGGCTCAAGAGCAACGGCGCGGCCAGCGCGGCGGGTGTGCCGAAACCGGCGGCGCCCTCAATGAAGGCCGCGAACATGTAGCCGATGATGATGGCCTGAATGCGGCGGTCACCGGAAATATTCTGCATCCCGTGCTGGATGGTTTCCATGCCACCCGAATATTTGAGCGTGTACAGAATAATGATCGCGCCGAAGACGATGATCAGAATACCGACCGCCGTGATCACGCCCTGAATGGACAGGGCAGCGATATAGCCGATGGGCAAATTCCAGGCGAATAGCGCGCCGAGGACGCACACCAGCCAGGCCAGAGGCATCGCTCTGGTGGCCGGCCAACGCATTCCCGCCATTAAAACCAGCGCGACTGCGATAGGCAGGAAGGCGATAAGCGCCAATAAACCTAACGACATGGGAAACTCCTTTGGTGAAGAGTTTGGGATGAATGAACAGCATCCAACTCCGGCGTGTTACCGGGAGAGATGCACGCGCTGCCCATGGAACAACAGGCGGAAGCCGGGTATGAGCGAAGACGAACCGGGGCAACTTGCGGTTTCGACTAAGCTTTTTGTGAGTGATGATTGGCCGGTTCCCGTGCTTTTTTCTTCCTGAAAGCCCAGTTGGGGGAATTACGGGCGCAAAAAGCCCCTAACCCACCCGCGTGGGTGTCCTTGAACGACCTGAGAGTGCTAGGGAATCAGCCGGTATTCGGCTGTGAGCAGCGATCGACCAGATAGACGATGGAGCGGTAATAACGCCCGCTGTGCAGGGATAGGCCGATTTCGCAGGTGCGGCTGGTGGAATACCCGGACGTGCAGTCCTCCGGCAGCGCCGCCGGCAAGTCTCGCAAGGCGCTGGCGTTCAATTCCGGGTGGGTGAACCCCTTGTCTCCGGCCCAGCCGCAGCAGGAAATCCGGTCGGGGATGATGACTTTTTCGACGCAAGCTTCGGCGATGGCCTTCAGTTTGGCCTGCAAGCCCATGTTGATATTGCTGCAAGTGGGATGAATGGCGACGGTTTCCGGCTGTTTGTGGATCGTCAATCGTTCCAGCACGACATCGTGCAGAAATTCCGTGATGTCGTATAACTTGAGCGGGGTTTGCGCCTGATTTTTCTTGACCCGAAACACACAGGGCGTGGTATCGAACACAATCGGGTCTTGTCCGTTGCGGCTGGCCTTGAGCAGAGCCTGCTCGACTTCCCGCCGCTTGGCGTCAGCCTGTTCCGGCAAGCCTTTGCTCTCAAAGGGCTGGCCGCAACACAGCGAACTGCTGTTCTCGGGCAAGATCACCTCGAAGCCGGCCTTGCGCAGCAGCGCAGCGGTTTTGACCGGCAAGGCGTCCGAT
The DNA here is from genome assembly GCA_016699715.1 of Candidatus Competibacteraceae bacterium. Classification (NCBI taxonomy): domain Bacteria; kingdom Pseudomonadati; phylum Pseudomonadota; class Gammaproteobacteria; family Candidatus Competibacteraceae; species Candidatus Competibacteraceae bacterium. The sequence goes on from CP065007.1 coordinate 153,224, forward strand.
TCGGGATCGCCCTTGGCCGGACCCATGGTGCGACTGGCGCAACTGGGGAAATAGACCACACGCGGACGATCCGGCGCGGCATTTGTTTCTGGCCTGGGCATCGCGCCGGCAGAAGGCATATAACGGTTCCACAGCGGCAGCCGATTCCCGGACAGTTTGCGCATGGCCCCGGTCACACCACCTTGCAGCGTGGAGCCAAAGACCGTGTGAGAGAGGTTGGCGGCAGCCAGATTGAAACGCGTCGCCGTGGTCACGCCGGAGAAGTGATTGGCGACCCAGTGGCCGACACGTTGCGCGGTTTGACCACGCTGTTGACCGCGAACCTTCAGCATCATCGTGCCGGTGTTGATCCCGACCGGACAGGTCAGCGAACACAGGCTGTCGGCGGCGCAGGTTTCCAGCCCCTGGTATTGATACGATGCATTGATGATTTGCAGTTGCTGGGCCTCTTCGCCAGTGGCTTGCAGCCGCGCGATTTCACGCAAACCGACGATGCGCTGGCGTGGCGACAGCGTCAGGGCGCGGGACGGACAATTCGGTTCGCAAAAGCCGCACTCGATGCACTTATCCACCAACGGATCGACGGCGGCCATCGGTTTGATGTTTTTCAGATGGGCTTCCGGATCGTCGTTGAGAATGACGCCGGGGTTAAGCAAATTGCGCGGATCGAACAGTGCCTTGATTTCCCGCATCAACTGATACGCCTGTTGTCCCCATTCCAGTTCGACGAACGGCGCGATGTTGCGGCCCGTGCCATGCTCGGCTTTTAGCGAGCCATCGTACTGATCCACGATCATGTGGCACACATCGTCCATGAATTTTTTGTAGCGTTCGGTTTCGGCAGGTTTGGCAAAATCAGGGGTGATGACGAAGTGCAAATTCCCTTCAAGCGCGTGACCGAAGATGATGGAGCCAGCATAGCCGTGCTGGTCGAACAAGCGCTGCAAATCCAGAGTCATCGCCGCCAGTTGAGGTACGGGGACGGCGACATCTTCGATGATGACGGTGGTGCCGGTGGCCCGCGCCGAACCGACCGAGGGGAACAGTCCCTGGCGGATCGCCCACAACTGGGTGAATTCTTCCGGCCGGTCGGTGAACTGGAAGGGAAGCAGGGTTGGCGTATCGGCGATGGTGGCGGTAATGATTTCGACCTGAGCATTTAGGGTCGTCGCGTCCAGCGCCCGGGTTTCCACCAACAGAGCGGCGGCGGTTTCCGGCAGTTCCTTGAAGTACGGCGGCATACCCGCCTTGTTTTCCACCGAACGCAGCGAAGCGCGATCCATCAATTCCACCGCGGCCACCGGCTGACTTTTCAACGCCGCCACCGCTTCGCAAGCGATCTTGATGTCGGGAAAAATCATCAGCGCCGTGGCTTTATGCGTGTGTTCCTCGACCGTGTGATAGGTGATCTCGGCGATGAAGCCCAGCGTGCCTTCGGAACCGATCATCAGATGTTGGAAGATTTCGAAGGGATTTTCGTAGTCCACCAGGGCGTTGAGGCTGTAACCGCAGGTGTTCTTGATTTTGAATTTGGTATGGATACGCTCGGCCAGCGTGGCATCGGCGCGGGTACGCTGGCCCAATTCGGTCAGCTGCGTCAGTAGAGCATTGTGGCTGGCGCTGAAGGCTTCGCGGCTGGCCGGGTCGCCGGTGTCCAGCAGTGTGCCGTCAGCCAGCATGACCCGCATGCTTTTCAGGGTTTTGTAGCTGTTTTGAGCCGTGCCGCAGCACATGCCGCTGGCGTTGTTGGCCGCGATGCCACCGATTTGGCAGGCATTGATCGACGCGGGGTCGGGGCCGATCTTGCGCTGATAAGGCGCCAGATAGCGGTTGGCGTGACCACCGATGATGCCGGGTTGCAAGCTGATGGTCGCCGCACCCTCGCCAATGCGCCAGTTCCGCCAGCCATCGCCCAGTTGCAGCAGCACGGAGTCGGTGACTGCCTGACCGGATAAACTGGTGCCGGCGGCGCGAAAGGTGACCGGGGTACCGTGCTGATGAGCCAGCGCCAGAATGCGCCGCATCTCGTCTTCGCTGTCTACCCGCACCACCAGTTGGGGAATCAGGCGGTACAGGCTGGCGTCGGTGCCGTAGGCGAGCGTGCGCAGTGGGTCGCTGATCAGGCGTGTTGCCGGGATGAATTGTTGAAGGTCGCGGTGAAGGTGTTCATGGGCCGTTGATAACATTTTTATTCAGCCTCGTTTTGGTGGTGGGCGCGCTGAACGAAGCAGCACGCTATTTTTTGTGTAACTGTTCACTCCCCTCTCCAGCAAGCGGGAGAGGAGTGAGGATCATGCTTGAAATTTAAGAAGAGAGAAGCGGATTAATCGTCCAGAATCAGCACGATTAACTCCTTGGGGCCATGAACGCCAAAGGTCAGGACCAATTCGATATCGGCGGTCTTGGATGGACCGGAAATCAACAAGGCATTGGTTGGCATCTTGTCTTGCCAATGTTCACGGGCGATGGCATCGGCCAGGGAATCGTGGATGTTGGCGGCTTCCAAAACCGCGATGTGTACCGCTGGCGCCAGCGACATCAACCGCGGTTCGTGCGGGGTGGGCCAAAGGATCAAGGCGCCCACGTCGGCGAGACCGCCCTTGGTCGAGGTGATGCCGGCGTCGATGCCGAACAGGCGTTCCTTGCTCTGCTCCACCACCTGGTCGTAACCGACCAGCGGCGGCAGATCGCTTTCCCAGCTTTCCGAGAGCGTGGTTCCGATGGGAGTAGCCGGGGCATACAACAGACCGTTCAGCGAGCGCTGGCGCAGCACGTCCTTGAGAACGGCCGTCCAATTCCCGCTATCGGTGAGGTACACCTCGGCGTGCATGGCTTCCATCAGCCGCTTGAGCCGGTCCACCTGGTCGGCGTGGCTGAGTGCCTCGATGGGCGGCGCGGCGGGTTCGGGAACGGCGGTGTCGGCTTGTGGCGCCACCTCCCGCAGTCTGGCGAGAATGTTGGCGCGGGCGTTACTCATCGCTCAACCCCTTTTCCTTGGCGAGCACATGCAGGCTCTTGCTGGCGAACTTGGGCAGGGTTCTGGACTGAGTCCACTTTTTCACGATGTCCGGCGCTGGCAGCCTGGGTAATTGAGGCCCCAGCAGGCCCAACAGCTTGGCGTTCAGGGCGTTGACCCAGGGCGTGGCGTTGCTCAACGCCCAGCCTTTCCAGGTCAGGCTCTCCATCGCGTTGACTTTATAGCCGTGACCTTTGACCGCATGGGGAGAATCCACCTTGTTGTAGGCTTCGATGCGCAGGCGGCGCAGGATATCGACGATGGGAATCTTGACCGGGCACACTTCCTCGCAGGCCCCGCAAAACGTGGAAGCGGTCGCCATCGCGCCGGCGTTCTCCAAACCTTCCAGTTGCGGGGTCAGAATCGAGCCGATGGGACCGGGATAGACGTAACCATAGGCGTGACCGCCGAGGCGGGTGTACACCGGACAGTGATTCAGACAAGTGCCGCAGCGGATGCATTTCAAGGTCTGCCGCAGTTCCGGGTCGGCCCAGATCTGGGTGCGGCCGTTGTCGAGCAGAACCAGATGCACTTCCTTGGGGCCATCCTTCTCGTCCGGCTTGCGCGGCGAGCTGATCATATTGAAATAGGTGGTGATCAACTGGCCGGTGGCCGAGCCGGTGAGCAGGCGCAACAGCGGCGGCACGTCCTCCAAACGCTCCACCACTTTTTCCAGACCCATGACGGCGATATGCACCGGCGGCGCGGTGGTGCACATGCGGCCGTTGCCTTCGTTTTCCACCAGACACAGCGTGCCGGTTTCGGCCACCGCGAAATTGACGCCGCTGACCCCGACTTCACCCGCGAAAAATTTTTCGCGCAGAATCTTGCGGGCGATGGCGTTGAGTTCTTCGACGACTTCGGTGTACGGCGTGTTGGGTATCTTTTCGTGAAACAGCCGGGCGATCTGATCGCGGTTCTTGTGGATGGCCGGCACGATGATGTGCGACGGCGTTTCGTGATCCAGTTGGATGATGTACTCGCCAAGATCCGTCTCCAGCGCCTCGATGCCGCGTTCCTCCAGGAAATGATTGAGGTGCATTTCCTCCGACACCATCGACTTGCCCTTGATGACGCGGGTGGCGTTGTGGCGCTGCATGATCTCCAGGCAAATCCGGTTGGCTTCGTCCGGGGTCTCGGCCCAATGCACCTGTATGCCGTTCTCGGTGCATTTCCGCTCCAGTTGCTCCAGCAATTGCGGCAGCTTGCTCAGCGCCCGCCGCCGGATGGCGTCGCCGCGCGCCCGCAGTTGCTCGAACGCTTCCGGGTCGGAGAACAGATTCCGACGCCGCAACCCCAAGGTGTCCATGGCGGCGCGGAGATTGCGACGCAATTGCCCGTCGTTTAGAGCCTTGGTGAAATTCCTGGGAAAATCGACGGTAACGGGATTAGCCATGAGCGCGCTCCAGGATGAATTCGGCGACGTGCTTGACCGGAATCGGAATCTGGCGGTGCTCCAGCGCCCCGCCGATATTCATCAGGCAACCGCAATCGCCGGAAAGCAACAGGGAAGCGCCGGTTTGCTCGATATCGGTCACCTTGTCGGCCACCATCGCCGAGGACAAATCGGCTTGCTTGACGGAGAAGGAACCACCGAATCCGCAGCATTCGCGTTCCCGTTGCAGTTCGATCATCTCGACGTTTTTCAACTGGCGAACCAGCGATTTCGAGTATTCGATCACCCGCATCTCGCGCAGCGCGCTACAGGACGAGTGCCAGGTAACCTTGATCGGTTGACCCTGATCCTCCAGCTTGATGTCGAGTACCCGAACCAGAAATTCGCTCAGTTCGAAAACCCGCTCGGAGAAGCGTTGCGCCTCGGCGGCTTCGGGTGCGTCGGCGAACAGTTTGGGATAGTGGTGTTTCAGCATCCCGCCGCAGGAGCCGGACGGAACGATGATCGGATAGTCCTTGGGGAAGGCTTTAAGCTGCTGTCTGGCAACTTTTTTTGCTTCCTCGGGGAAGCCGGAGTTGTAAGCCGGTTGACCGCAGCAGGATTGTTGCTGGGGATAAATGACCTGGATACCTTCTCGCCGAAGGAGTTCGATGCCGGCCATGCCGGCTTGGGGATAACACAGATCGATCAGACAGGTGCCGAAGTAATACACCTTCTCGGGGCGGGTGGGCATGGTTATACCTTCTTCGACTTTGGTGGTTGGTGCCGCCTAAGTGCCGCTGCCCGGTCCTGACCAGCGGTGTGGTGGCTTCTCATTTTATCCACCGTACCGGGCCAATCTGGGGCTGGCATTTCTGGTAAGGTGGTCTGACCAAATTTATAGCAGCTTGTTTTTTGGATTGCAAGTATTTGGTCATGTGGTCTGACCAAAATTTTGATAAACTAGGATTAATGCCACAAACAATGCGGTTGTCGTGATGTTTGGGCGCCAGGAAAACGAGCGCCGTGTGGCACAATAGCGATGATTATTGAGTTCAACGTTTGGGCAAGATCATGCAATTCGAAACGATTAACCCTCCGAAAGTCTCGGATGCCATCGTCAGCCAGATCGAGCAGTTGATCCTGGAAGGCGTTCTCAAACCCGGCGAACGGTTGCCACCAGAGCGGGAACTGGCTCAGGAATTGAGCGTATCCCGTCCTTCCCTGCGGGAGGCGATCACGACGCTGAAGTCCCGAGGGCTGTTGCAAAGCCGGCGGGGCGGGGGAAATTTTGTGGTTGATGTCATCGCGCCTGCTTTGACCGATCCCTTGATCGCACTACTGAAAAATCATCCCAAGGCGATGTTCGACGTGCTTGAGCTACGCCATGCTCTGGAGGAAGTCGCGGCGTATTTTGCCGCGCTTCGCGCCACCGATGCCGACCGGGAAATCCTGCGGTGTCGCTTCGCCGAGTTGGAGGAGATACAACGGGGCCAGCGCGAGCCCGAACACGATGCCGTGGTGGATGCGGGATTCCATCTCGCCATCGCCGACGCATCCCACAACGTGGCGTTGATCCATGTGATGCGCGGTCTGTTCGATTTGCTGCTCAGTAATATCTGTCGTTCGCTGGAGCGGCTCTATACCCGTGAGAGCAGTTATGCGTTGGTCCATGCCCAACATCAGGCCATCCTGAATGCCGTGCTGGAACGCGACCCGGAAGCCGCTCGGCAGGCGGCCCACGTTCATTTGGCCTTCGTCGAATCCACCTTGCGCGAACTCGACCAGGAAGCCGCTCGGCAGGAACGCTCAAAACGGCGCTTGCATAGCCTGTTGGATCTGGAAGCCAATGCCGCGTCGTAGTTTCGCTTGGGTTTTGTCGAACGCCAGGTCCGGGTCGGCTGCCTGGATGGCTTTAGTGGAAGCAGTCTGACCAGCCAATGTGGGTTATTTCAGGCTTTCGGGAGCGATAATGGCCACTTATCCTGAAGATTCCGGTGAGCTTTTGAACGCCGCCGCCGAATTGACCATCGCCGGAAGAAAGATCCGGCTGGAAATGCCGGTGCCGGCCGGGCCGACGCGCTTGAGCCATTTGCTGCCTTTCCTGCGCTATTTAACCGATCAATTCGTCGATTTCTCGGTGGAGAACGCGCGGATGGAGGGGTTGACGGTGTCGTGCCGGAAGGGTTGCGGCGCCTGCTGCCGGCAACTGGTGCCGATCTCGGCGATCGAGGCGCGGCGGCTTGGGGCGGTGGTGGAGCAGATGCCGGAACCCCGGAAATCCACCATCCTGGCCCGTTTCGAGGCGGCAAGACAACGGTTGCAAGAAGCCGGGCTGCTGGAGAAGCTGCGCGAGCCGAACCGTGTTGGCGACGATGAAGTCGATCCGATTGGACTGGCCTATTTCCAGCAAGGAATCGCCTGTCCGTTCCTGGAGGACGAGTCGTGCTCGATTTATGAGGAGCGCCCCCTGGCCTGTCGCGAGTATCTGGTCGTGAGCCCGGCCGAAAACTGTGCCCGGCCGACCGTGGACTCGATCAAACCGGTGCAGCTCGCCGTCCGGGTCGCCAGGACGCTGAGAGCGCTGGATGCCGAGAAAAGCCCCTCCACACCCCGCTGGGTAGCCCTCATCCTGGCCTTGGAACAGGCGGACGCCCGTCCGGATGAAACGCCCCCGCAACCCGGCCCCGAACTGGTGCGGGAAATATTCAGCCGGCTGACGGGGCGGGACGCGGAAAGCAGCTGAAGGTGTTCGTGGATTAGCGTGCCGCTTTCAGCCGCAGCTCCGCCGACCGTGCGTGAGCCGTCAGGCCCTCGCCGCGCGCCAATACCGCGGCAGTGCGGCCCAGCGCCGCCGCTCCGGCCGGCGAGCAATGAATGATGCTGCTGCGCTTCTGGAAGTCGTACACCCCCAGCGGCGAGGAAAAACGCGCGGTGCGCGAGGTCGGCAGTACGTGATTGGGGCCGGCGCAGTAGTCTCCCAGCGCCTCGGCGGTATGGCGGCCCATGAAGATCGCGCCGGCGTGGCGGATCAGCGGCAGCAGTCCCTCCGGTTTTTCCACCGACAGTTCCAAATGCTCTGGAGCGATGAAGTTGATTACGCGCGCCGCTTCGGCCAGGTCGCGCACCTGAATCAGCGCCGCCCGCCGGTTGAGCGAAGCCTCGATGATCTCCCGCCGCTCCATCTCCGGCAGCAGGCGCTCGATGCTGGCGGTGACCTGCTCCAGAAATGCCCCTTCCGGACTGATCAGAATCGGCTGGGCGTCCTCATCGTGTTCGGCCTGCGAGAACAGGTCCATGGCGATCCAGTCGGGGTCGGTCAGGCCATCGCAGACCACCAGAATTTCCGACGGTCCGGCGATCATGTCGATGCCCACCGCGCCGAACACCTGCCGTTTGGCGGCGGCGACGTAGATGTTGCCCGGCCCGACGATCTTGTCCACTCGCGGTACAGTGGCGGTGCCGTAGGCCAGCGCGGCGATCGCCTGCGCCCCACCGAGCGTGAACACTCGATCTACTTCCGCCACGGCGGCGGCGGCCAGCACCAGATCGTTGACTTCGCCGCCCGGTGCCGGTGCCACCATCACCACTTCCGGCACTCCGGCCACCTTGGCGGGAATAGCATTCATCAGCACCGAAGACGGATAGGCGGCCTTGCCGCCGGGCACATACAGCCCGACCCGGTCCAGCGGCGTCACCTGTTGGCCGAGCACGCTGCCGTCGGCTTCGGTAAAGGTCCAGGATTCCAGTTTCTGCCGTTCGGCGTAGGCGCGGATGCGGCCGGCGGCGGTTTCCAGCGCCGTGCGCCGCTCGACGGGGAGGGCGGTCAGCGCCTGCCGCAGTCGCTCGGCGGGAATTTCCAGATCGGCGGCGCGCGCGGCATCCAGCCGGTCGAAGCGCTGGGTGTAATCCAGCAGGGCGGCATCGCCCTCCGTGCGCACCCGCGCGAGGATCTCGCGCACCACGGTGGTCACGGCTTCATCGGCGACTCCTTCCCAGGCGGTCAGAGCTTCCAGGCGTGGCCAGAAATCGGCATCGGCGGTGTTCAGGCGTTGGATATTCGGCATGAGCGGCATTCCGGTATGGATGCTCCCCCCGCCCGCCAGCGGGAGAGGGGGTATTGTTCAAATGCCAACGGTGGCGGCCATGCGGGCCATGATCGCCTTGATCCGGGCGTGTTTCATCTTCATGGCCGCCTTGTTGATGATCAGGCGCGAACTGATATCGGCGATGTGCTCCAGCGGCGCCAGACCGTTCGCTTGCAAGGTCTTACCGGTATCCACCACATCGACGATGTAATCGGCTAGCCCGACCAGCGGCGCCAGTTCCATTGAGCCGTACAGCTTGATGACCTCCACCTGCCGACCTTGGTCGGCAAACCAGCGCCGGGTCGTATTCACATACTTGGTGGCGATGCGTGGGCGGTTCAAGCGCGGCTGGTGGTCGGGATCACCGGCCACCATCAACCGGCAGCGGGCGATTTTCAGGTCCAGCGGTTCGTATAGCCCCTCGCCGCCGTGTTCCAGTAGCACATCCTTGCCAGCCACGCCCAGATCGGCGGCGCCATACTGCACGTAGGTCGGCACGTCGGTGGCGCGGATGATCACCAGCTTCACGTCGGGCTGGTTGGTGTCGAGAATCAGCTTGCGGCTGGTTTCCGGATCGTCGGTCGGCACGATGGCCGCCGCCGCCAGCAGCGGCAGGGTTTCCTTGAAGATGCGGCCCTTGGACAGGGCAATGGTCAGCGTCGTGGGCATCGGCGTTCAGCCCGGCGTCCGGCGGATGCGCGCGCCCAGATGCGACAGCTTTTCCTCGATGCAGTCGTAGCCGCGGTCGATGTGGTAAATGCGGTCGAGGATGGTATCGCCGTCGGCGACCAGCGCCGCCAGGATCAGGCTGGCCGAGGCGCGCAGGTCGGTGGCCATCACCGGCGCGCCGGTCAGTCGCGGCACCCCGATGCTGACGGCGGTGTTGCCCTCCAACTCGATTTGAGCGCCCATCCGTTGCAGTTCGTTGACGTGCATAAAGCGGTTCTCGAACACGGTCTCGGTGATCATGCCGGTGCCCTCGGCAACAGCATTGAGGGCGACGAACTGGGCCTGCATGTCGGTCGGAAAAGCCGGGTAGGGCGCCGTGCGAATGCGTACGGCCTTAGGTCGATTACCCTTCATATCGACTTCGATCCAGTCCGGGCCGGTGTTGACCTGGGCGCCGGCCTCTTCCAGTTTGAGCAATACCGCTTCCAGGATTTCCGGACGGGTGTCCTTCACTTTGACGCGGCCACCGGTGATCGCCCCCGCCAGCAGGTAGGTACCGGTTTCGATCCGGTCCGGCAGCACCTGGTAGTGGGCGCCACCGAGGCGCTCGACCCCTTCGATCACCAGGGTATCGGTGCCGGCCCCGTCGATCCGCGCGCCCATCGCTTTCAGGCAGTCGGCCAGATCCACCACTTCGGGTTCCCGTGCGGCGTTCTCGATCACCGTGGTGCCCCGAGCCAGAGTGGCGGCCATCAGCAGGTTTTCGGTGCCGGTCACCGTGACCAGGTCTAGTACGATGTGCGCACCCTGCAAGCGGCCGGAACGGGCGCGGATGTAGCCGTTCTCGACCTTGATGTCGGCGCCCATCGCCTCCAATCCCTTGATGTGCAGATTGACCGGTCGCGAACCGATGGCGCAGCCGCCCGGCAGCGACACATCAGCCTGACCGAAGCGGGCCAGCAGCGGTCCCAGCACCAGGATCGAGGCGCGCATGGTACGCACCAATTCGTAAGGGGCCTGGAAGCTCTGAATCGTGCGTGGGTCCACCTGGATGTTCATCCGCTCGTCGACCACCAGGTCCACGCCCATGCGGCCCAGCAGTTCCATGGTGGTGGTAACGTCCTGCAAGTGCGGGACGTTGCGAATAGTGACCGGCTCGTCGGCCAGCAGGGTGGCGGCCAGAATCGGCAGCACCGCATTCTTGGCGCCGGAGGCGCGCAATTCGCCGTACAGCGGCACGCCGCCATTGATGATGAGTTTGCTCATGAAGGCAGGGTCCGCCGGGGTTAGGGTTGCAGTTTTTGCCAAGTGTCCGGCGTGTAGGTCTTGAGGGACAGGGCGTGGATCTCCTCGCGCTCCATTCGCCCTCCCAGCGCCGCGTACACCAGCCGGTGCTGCTGTAACAGCGACTTGCCGGCGAAGGCCGCGCTGACGACCACCGCCTCGAAATGGACACCGTCATCGCCGCGGACCTTGGCCCGTGCGTCCGGCAGTTGTTCTTCGATCAGACGTTCGAGGTCTTGCGCTTGCATCGTGGTCAATCCTGGCTGGATGAAAAGGGTGTTTGGGGAAGCGGTGGTGTCGGAACGTGAGGAGCGGAGCGCGGGGAAGTTCGCCGTCAGGCGGCGGGTAGCACCGTTTCCAGATCGGCGACTCGGATGATGGCGCGCATCTGCGTTGGGATGCCGACGAAGAGCAGTTCCCGCTGGCGGCGGCGCATTTGGTGTAGCCATTGCACCAGCAGAGCCACTCCCGCGCTGTTGGAGCGGCTGACCCCGCTGAGATCGATGCGGAGGAGCGGGGCGTCGCTTACGAACAGCGCTTCGCTGGTTTCCCACAGATCCGCGACGGAGTCGAAATTCAGCTCGCCCTGGACGCGCAGGATGTCGCCGTCACGGCTGACCCGCGCCGAGGCCATCAGCGTGGCCCCTGGGCGTTGTTGCGCTGCTGGAGATCGGCGATGACCGAGTCCATGCCGCTGGCGCGGATCTGGCTGGCGAAGGTGCTGCGGTAATTGGTGACCAGACTGACTCCGTCCACCGTAACGTCGTAGACTTTCCAGCCATCGTTGTTGAGATGCATGTTGTAGTTGATCTGGATCGGTCGGCCGGTTTTCAGCCGGACTTCGGTTTTGACCGTCACCTCGCTGCCGTTCCCCACGGCCGGTTGCGGCAGCACCCGGATCTCTTCGTTGGAATACTCCAGCAAAGCCTTGGCGTAGGTGCGGACCAGCAGGGTGCGGAATTCCTCGGTGAAGCGACGGCGCTGGTCGGGAGTCGCCTGCTGCCAGGACCGGCCCAACACCCAGCGCGACATCAGTTCGAAATCGAAATTGGGCAACACGATTTGATCGACCAGCCCGTAAATCCGTCCTGGGTCCCGGTCGAGCATCGCGCGGTTCTGGCGCAAGGCATGGATCATCCGCCCCGAGGTGTCCTGGATCACGTCCTGCGGGGGTCTAACGGCGGCCTCGATGGCGCCACCACCCAACGTCAGCAGCAACAGGCCGAGAGCGATCACTCGTTTCATCGGATTCACTTACTCCTCATCTGAAAATTAGGGGGCAGCGTTCGCGGAGATGCGGCTGACCGCGTCGTTACGGGAAATTCAGCGCATATCCGTGCCGGAGCGCCTGGATCGGGGGCGGCGCCGTCAGGGCGTTTTGGGCGGCGTGGAGTCGCCCGACGCCATATTGGTAAACACCCGGCCGATCAGCTTTTCCAACACCAGCGCCGACTGGGTCAGCTTGATGGTTCCGCCGTCCTTGAGAGTGTCGTCCATGCCACCAGGTTCCAGCCCGACGTATTGTTCGCCCAGTAATCCCGAGGTCAGAATACTGGCGCTGGAGTCGGTCGGCAGTTGGTTGTATTTGGGATCGATGGACATCGTGACCACGGCTTCGTAGCTTTGCGGGTCCAGACTGATGCCGATCACCCGGCCGATGCGCACGCCGCCCAGCGTGACTGGGGCGCGAGCCTTGAGCCCGCCGATATTTTCAAAGTGGGCCGTGACGCGATAGCCTTTGTCGTCTCCCAGGCTGGTGAGGTCACTGACCTTGAGCGCCAGTATGAAAAACGCCGCCAGCCCCAGCGCGACGAACAGGCCGACCGCCAGCTCCAGATTCTTTTGCTTCATGATTACCACACTCCGAACATCAGGGCGGTCAGCAGGAAATCCAGTCCCAGCACCGCCAGCGAGGTGTCCACCACGGTGCGGGTGGTGGCGAGGCTGACGCCTTCCGAGGTCGGTTCCGCCTGATAGCCTTCGAACAAAGCGATCCAGTTGGCCACCAGCCCGAACACGGCGCTCTTGATGATGACGCCGTTGCCGACATCGGCGAACAATTGCACTTTCGCCTGCATCTGCGCCCAGAACGAACCGCCGTCCACACCCAGTTGCACCACCGCGACCAGGTAGCCGCCCAGGATGCCCGTTGCGGTAAAAATGCCGGTCAGCAGGGGTACCGCGATGCAGCCGGCCAGGAACCGCGGGGCCAGCACCCGGGGAAAGGGATCGACCGCCATCATTTGCATGCTGGCCAGTTGCTCGGTCGCCCGCATCAGCCCGATCTCGGCGGTCAGCGCCGAACCGGCCCGGCCGGCGTACAGCAGCGCGGTCAGCACCGGCCCCAGCTCCCGGATCAAGGACAGCGCCACCACCGTGCCCAGCGAGGAGGTCGCGCCGAAATCCACCAGGTTGGCATACCCTTGCAGGGCCAGCACCATGCCGACGAACAGGCCCGAGACCAGGATAATGGGCAGCGACCGCACCCCGACCGCGTGCAGTTGCTTGACCAGCAATCCGGGGCGGCCGAACAGAAACGACAGCGCGCGCAGCAGTTGCAGCAGGAACAGATTGGCCCGGCCCAGCCGAGCCAATCTGTCCAGTACGAAGCGTCCCAATTCCGCCAGCAACGCCATCATGTCGGAGGGTCCGCCAGCAAATCGGTTTCGTAGGGCGGCGCCGGATAATGAAAGGACATCGGACCGTCGGGCAGGGCATGCATGAATTGATCCACCCAAGGCGAAGCGGAGTGGCTCAGGTCCTGTGGCGTGCCATGTTCCACCACCTGACCGTCGGAGATCAGATAAAGATAATCGGCGATGGCGGCGGTTTCCTTGACATCGTGCGAGACGATGATGCTGGTCAGATCAAGCGCGTCGTTGAGGGTGCGGATCAATTTCACCAGTACGCTCATCGAGATCGGGTCCTGACCGGCGAACGGCTCGTCGTACAGGATCATCGTCGGGTCGAGCGCGATGGCGCGGGCCAGCGCCACCCGGCGGGCCATGCCGCCCGACAGTTGCGCCGGCATCAACGCGCGGGCGCCGCGCAGACCGACCGCTTCCAGTTTCATCAGCACCAGGGTTCGGATCAGGGGCTCCGGCAGGCGAGTGTGCTCGCGCAGCGGGAAGGCGACGTTGTCGAACACGCTCAGGTCGGTGAACAGCGCGCCGCTTTGGAACAACACGCCCATGCGCTTGCGCAGTTGGTACAGATCCTTGCGGCCGAGTTCATGGACGCAGATGCCATCAACCTCAATGCGGCCGGCATCGGGACGGATCTGGCCACCGATCAACCGCAGTAGCGTGGTTTTGCCGGTACCGCTCGGCCCCATGATGGCGGTGACCTTGCCGCGCGGGATGACCAGATCCACTTCTCGAAAGATGCGGTGCTCGCCGCGGCTAAACGACAGGCGGTGCACGGTCACCAGGGGGTCGTTGCGGGTCGTCGCGGTGTCTGAGCGGGCGATGATTGCAAGCATCCTTTTGTTAAGCTTGGAAATAACGGTTGTGGCAACTAGATAAAAAGGTCACTATCTTCCGGCCAAGCCGCTGGCAAGTCAAATGACCGCTATCGGCTCCGGGCCGTCGCCGCCCCAGATGTTCTTGGCAATTTCCGAGGTATATGGCTATCTTTGAGAGCGATACAGGTCGGTTGATCGACCGGCCAGCGTATTCCTTATACTAGCTACACCATTTTTCCGCACGCGCAATCCCGACGACGGAAACCAGTCCGGTGGACCGTTCAGGACGGCGCGGGATGGTCTATGCTGTTGCGAAGTCGGATAAGTCCGACACTCTCCCAACCACTTGTGAAGGTAGGATCATGGCGAAGAAGTACATTTACAAATACACCGAAGGCGATGGCAAGAATAAGATGCTGCTGGGCGGCAAGGGTGCCAACCTCTGCGAGATGACCCAGATCGGCCTGCGGGTGCCACCGGGCTTCGTGATTTCCACCGAAGCCTGTCTGGATTACATCGCCAACAACCGTCTGCCCGAGGGGTTGGTGGACAATATGCGCGAGCACATGGCTTGGCTGGAGCAGGAAACCGGCAAGCAGTTTGGCGGTGCCGGCAACCCGCTGCTGGTCTCGGTGCGCTCCGGTTCCTCCATGTCCATGCCGGGCATGATGGATACTATTCTGAACCTGGGCCTGAATGAAACCACTCTGGCCGGGTTGATCAAACTGACCGGCAACGCGCGTTTCGCCCATGACGCCTATCGTCGCTTCATCCAGTTGTTCGGCAAGATCGCGCTGGGCGTGGACGATCATTACTTCGACGAACACTTCGAGGCGATCAAGCGCCGCGCCGGGGTGAAGGTGGATGTGGCCCTGAGCGCCGAAGACCTGCGCGACATCGGCCAGTTATTCCTGCAAGTCGTCAAGGAGCAGACTGGGCGGCCGTTCCCGCAAGACCCCTATGAGCAGTTGGAACTGGCGGTCAAGGCCGTGTTCGGTTCGTGGATGGGTCAGCGCGCCGTCGATTACCGCCGCGAGTTCAAGATCACTCCGGAGCAGGCTAGCGGCACCGCGGTCAATGTCGTGACCATGGTCTTTGGCAACATGGGCAACGATTGCTCGACGGGCGTGGGTTTCACCCGCGATCCCGGCACCGGCGAAAATGTCATGTACGGCGAATACCTGGTCAACGCCCAGGGCGAGGACGTGGTGGCCGGCATCCGCACGCCCAAGCCCGTGGCGGAGATGAAGGACGAGATGCCGGATCTGTACCGGCAACTGGTCGAGCTGCGCAATAAGCTGGAAGGCCACTACCACGAGGTGCAGGACTACGAGTACACCATCGAGAAGGGTGTGCTGTATTGCCTGCAAACCCGTAATGGCAAGATGAACGCCCAGGGTATGGTGCGCAGCTCGGTGGAAATGGCCAATGAGGGTTTGATTACCCGCGAAAAGGCGTTGCTGCGGATTGACCCTGAGTCGCTCGAACAGATGATGTTCCCGCAGCTCGATCCCAAGCAAAAAGTGGCGCCGGCGGCGGTCGGGATGGGCGCGTCTCCCGGCGCCTCGTCGGGCAAGATCGTGTTCGACGCCGATACCGCGGTAAAACGCGGGCGCGGCGCCAACGAGAAAATCATTCTGGTGCGCGAGGAAACCAAGCCGGAGGACATCCATGGCTTCTTCGCCGCCGTGGGTATTCTGACCAGCCGCGGCGGCAAGACTTCCCACGCGGCGGTCGTGGCGCGCGGCATGGGCAAGCCCTGCGTGGTCGGCGCGGAAGATATTCTGGTCAACGTGCATCAGCGCCAGGCCATCATCGGCGACAAGGTTCTGCATGAAGGCGATGTGGTCACCATTGACGGCGGTACCGGCGCGGTTTATCTGGGCGCCGTTCCCACCGTCGAACCGGAGTTCACTCCGGAACTGCGCACCTTGCTGGGCTGGGCTGACGAAATTGCCACCCTCAAGGTGATGGCGAACGCGGACACCCCGGAAGCTGCTCAGCGTGCCTCCAACTACGGCGCCATGGGTATCGGCCTGTGCCGTACCGAGCGCATGTTTAATGCCAAGGAGCGGTTGCCGCTCGTCCTGGAGATGATCCTGGCCGAGACCACCGAGGATCGCGAAGCCGCCCTGGCCAAATTGCTGCCGATGCAGCGCAGTGACTTCAAGGAAATTTTCCGGGTGATGGCGCCGCGTTCGGTCACCGTGCGCCTGTTGGACCCGCCGATTCACGAGTTCCTGCCCTCCGAGCAGACCCTGATCGACGACATTGAGCATCTGCGTCATCTGCGCCAAACCGCGCAGGGTCTGGAGGCGATCAGCCAGATTCTCGGCCAGGTCAACCCGAAAGCCGTCGAGCAACTCGGTATTCTCAACGACAGCCACCTGGTGGCCGACGTGCTGGCCAAGAAGGAAGAAATCCTGCAGAAGGCGCGCGCCCTGCACGAAATCAACCCGATGCTCGGTCATCGCGGCGTCCGCCTGGGTCTGACCTATCCCGAGATCTACAAGATGCAGATCCGCGCCATTCTGGAAGCGGCGGCGGAATGTATTCAGGAGAAGGTCAACGTTCATCCCGAAATCATGGTGCCGCAGGTTTGCACCGTGGAAGAGCTGAAGCGGGTGAAGGCGTTGGTCGACGAGGTGTTGCCCCAGGTCGAGGCCAAGTACGCGGTCAAGGTGGATTTCGAGTTCGGCACCATGATGGAAGTGGTACGGGCCTGTCTGCGCGCCGGCGAAATCGCCGATGTGGCCGAGTTCTTCTCGTTCGGCACCAATGACTTGACCCAGGCCACCTTCTCGTTCTCGCGCGAGGATGCCGAGAACAAATTCCTGCCGTTCTACAACTCCGCCGGGATTCTCAAGGATAATCCGTTTGAGGCATTGGATACGGCGGGCGTCGGCCAGCTCATGCAGTTTGCGGTCGAAAATGGCCGGAAGACCCGCGATGGTCTCAAGGTCGGCATTTGCGGCGAGCAGGGCGGTCATCCGGCTTCGATGCGCTTTTGCCACTATGCTAATCTGACCTACGTGTCTTGCTCGTCGCCTCGGGTGCCGATTGCCCGGTTGGCGGCGGCGCACGCCAAATTGCTGGAAGAGGAGTTCAAGCCAGCGACAAGAGGCTGAGAACGGGCGGCACCGCTTCGGGCGGTGCCGCTGTCGGAAATGCCAAGGGCGGCGATGGCCGCCCTTTTTTCGTGTAAAGGCAAGTGTCGAGTCCACCAGGCTTCTTTGGGTTTGATAATCGACTGAAGCCGAGGCTTTTTATGGGCTAATGCAATTAATGGTGATTATCGACAGCGATGAAAAATGGCTCATTGCTTGTTGCCCGGAAATACCCGGTGCTAATGCACGGGGTTACACCAAGGAAAAAGCGCGAGCAAACCTGATCGGCGCGAAGATGAAAGGAGCCTTTTAGAATTACCATGCACCCCGATAGATTAAGACAACTGGGCAGCCAGGTTTTGACGATTGAAGCCCAAGCGGTGGAACAACTCAAAAGCCGCATTGATGGCAACTTTGTCGGTGCCTGCGATCTCATGCTGCACTGCCAGGGCCGCATCGTGGTACTCGGCATCGGTAAATCCGGGCACATCGGCGGCAAAATCGCGGCGACACTGGCCAGTACCGGCAGTCCGGCGTTTTTTGTTCACCCGGCCGAAGCCAGCCACGGCGACATGGGCATGATCACCGCTCAGGATGTGGTGCTGGCGCTGTCCAATTCCGGTGAAACCGACGAAATCCTGACCCTCCTGCCGCTGCTCAAGCGGTTGGGCGTGCCGCTGATCGCCCTGACCGGCAATCCCGCTTCGACACTGGCCAACAATGCGGATGTGCACATCGATGTCAGCGTTTCCCAGGAAGCCTGTCCGCTCGGGCTGGCGCCGACTTCCAGCACCACCGCGACGCTGGCCATGGGCGACGCCCTGGCGGTAGCACTGCTGGAAGCGCGCGGCTTCACCGCCGAGGATTTCGCCCGCTCCCACCCCGGTGGCCGGCTGGGTCGCCGCCTGCTGCTGCTCACCGACGACGTGATGCATACCGGCGCGCAGATGCCGCGCAGCGCGCCCGACGATCTGCTAAAAGACGCCCTGCTGGAAATGAGTCGCCAAGGTCTGGGTACGACCGTGGTGGTGGATGGCGAGGAGCGAGTGCTGGGGGTGTTCACTGACGGCGACCTGCGCCGGGCGCTGGACCGGCAGGTGGACGTGCATACCGCCCGGGTCGCCGAAGTAATGATCCGCGACTGCAAGACCATCGCGCCCGGCACCCTGGCCGCCGAGGCGCTGCGGATGATGCAACAGTACAAGATCAACGCCCTGCCGGTGGTAAACTCCACCGGGAAGCTGGCCGGCATCCTCAACATGCACGATCTGTTGCGCGCCGGTGTGTTGTAATCTCCATCCGGCGGAAGATCGATCATGCGCGATATCCTGAGTAAGGCCACCCAGATTCAGTTGGTCATCTTCGACGTGGACGGCGTGTTGACCGACGGCCATCTTTATCTGGGTAACGACGGCAACGAATACAAGGCCTTCCATATCCGTGACGGCCACGGTATCAAGATGTTGCTCGAAGCTGGCGTGGAGGTAGCCATCATTTCCGGTCGCCACGCCGCCTCGGTGGAGCGGCGCATGGCCGATCTGGGCATCCGCCATGCCTATTTGGGCGTGCAGGATAAGCTGGCGGTTTTCAATAGCCTGCGGGCGCGACTGGGTGTGGACGCGGAACAGGTGGCCTACGTGGGTGACGATCTGATTGATCTGCCGGTGATGACCCGGGTCGGTTTGGCCATCGCGGTGCAGGACGCCGACCCGTTCGTCAAACAGCACGCCCACTGGCAGACACCCAGCCGCGGCGGGCGCGGCGCGGCGCGCGATGTCTGCGAGCTGCTGCTGGAAGCGCGCGGCCAACTGGCGGCCCTGCGTGACCGCTATCTGTAGGGAGCGATGACCTGGTGGGAAGAGGCGGCGCGGCGCACGGTGGTTTCACGGTACGCGGCAGCCTGTACCTGGCCGGTCTAACATTGTTGGCTGGTTTGAGCTACAGCTTGTTGCGCTGGGTGGAGTCCTCGCTGCGCGAGCCGGTTGCGGTCGAAAGCCAGGAGCCGGTGTTGGTGATCGAGCGGTTTCGGGCCGTGCGGATGACGGTTGCCGGTCTGCGGGAATACCTGCTCGAAGCGCCTCTATTGCAGCAACTGCCGGGTCAGCTCGGTACTCAGGTCGAACAACCGCGAATGGACTGGTATCAGCCAGATGGCCAGACCCGCGAATGGCGGCTGCGCTCCGAACAAGGCTGGATCGCTCCCAACCAGGAACAGATTCGGCTGGAGGGCGAGGTGGTGATGATCCGTACCGCCGAGAGCGGCCAGCCACCGGTCACCATGACCACCCGCGACGTGCTGGTGCGGCCCGACAGCCGTTACGCCGAAACCGCCGCGCCGGCGCGGGCGGTGACGCCGGGTGGCGAATTGCGCGCTGTCGGCGTACGCGCCTATCTGGATCAGGAGCGGTTGGAACTGCTTTCCGAAGTGCGAGGTGTCTATGAACCCCCCAAGCCGTAAGTTCGGGCTGGCGCTGGCGCTGGCGCTGGTGGCGTCCTCGGCCGCTGCCCTGCCGGAGGATCGCGAACAGCCGATTCATCTGGAGGCCAGCCGCGGCCAGTTGGATCAGAAGACCGGCGTGAGCGTTTACGAAGGCAACGTGGTGATCAGTCAGGGTTCGATGCGGTTGACCGCCGACACCGCCACCATCCATGTCAAGGACAGCAGCTTCGAACGGATGGAAGCGGTGGGAAAGCCCGTCAACCTGCGCTACAAGCCGGCGGTCGACAAGCCGGAAATCCTGGGCACCAGCCAGCGGGTCGAGTACAACGTCGGTAGCGCCAAGGTCGTCATGAGCGGCAATGCCCGGCTGGTGCAGGGACAGGATGTGTTTGCCGGTGATCGGGTGGAGTACGACCTCAAGGGCGATGTGGTGCGCGCGCGCGGCGCCGGTACGAACGGTCGCATCCAGTTCACCATCCAGCCGCGCGGGCAAAGCCTACTCCCCGCCGCCAAGAAGCCCTGATCATGGCCCAATTGATTGCCAAGGAGGTCGTCAAGCACTACCGCAAGCGGGTGGTGGTGGATGCCGCCTCACTGACCGTCGCCAGCGGCGAAGTGGTCGGTCTGCTGGGGCCGAACGGTGCCGGCAAGACCACAACCTTCTATATGATGGTTGGCCTGATTCATTGCGACGAGGGGCGGGTGCTGCTGGACGATCGCGACCTGACCCATCTGCCGATGCATGCGCGGGCGCGGCTGGGAGTCGGCTACCTGCCACAGGAACCGTCGATATTCCGGCGGCTGACGGTGCTGCAAAACGTGATGGCGATTCTGGAAACCCGCGTGGATCTCAGCAAGGCCGAGCGCCGGCCGCTGGCCGAGGAGCTGTTGCACGAGCTGCATGTCGGCCACCTGCACGACAGCCCTGGCATCAGCCTGTCGGGCGGCGAGCGCCGGCGGGTGGAGATCGCCCGGGCCTTGGCGGCCCGGCCGGCGTTCATGTTGTTGGACGAGCCGTTTGCCGGAGTCGATCCGTTGTCGGTGCTGGATATCCAGCGCATCATCGGCCACCTGTGCGAGCGCCGGATCGGCGTGTTGATCACCGATCACAATGTCCGGGAGACCCTGGGGATTTGCGACCGAGCCTATATTCTCAACGAGGGCCGGGTGATCGCCGAGGGCGATCCCGGCACGATTCTCGCCGATCAACAGGTCCGTCGGGTTTATCTGGGCGAATCGTTCCAGCTTTGACCTGGCGGGTGCTGGTCGGCTGGCAAATGTCCGCCACGTTAGCCACTCTAGCCGAAAACCCGCTAGGATTATAGCTAGGTTAAGTGAAGCGGCTTGATGCAGGCTTGAATGCTTATGAGACAGTCATTACAGCTACGCCTGGGTCAGCAACTGACCATGACCCCCCAATTGCAGCAGGCGATTCGCCTGCTGCAATTGTCCAGCCTGGACTTGCAGGTGGAGGTACAGGCGGCCCTCGATTCCAACTTGATGCTGGAGCAGGCCGACGAACCGGAGGATCCGCCGGTGCAACCGGAAGCCTCGGCTACGCAGACGGCGGACGGCTCCGAAACCGAAATCGACGCGACGGCCAGCACCCTGCCGGACGAACTGCCGGTGGACAGTGCCTGGGAGGATGTCTACGAATCGTATGACGGCGCGACCAACTATTCCCGCGGTGAGGACGAGGAATGGGACCCCTACGAGCGCTATGCCGGTGCCGGGGAATCGTTGCGTGACTATCTGTACTGGCAGATGCGGCTGACGCCGTTCGGCGAGCGGGAACTGGCGGTCGCCACCGCCATCATCGACGCGATCGACGAGTCCGGCTATTTGACCTCGTCGCTGGAGGAGATTTGCCAGGGTTTGCACGATGGAATCGCGATGACGCCGGCCGAGGCCGAGAAGGTCTTGGGGCAGATTCAACGATTCGATCCGCAGGGCGTCGGTGCCCGCGGCCCGGCCGAATGCCTGCTGCTGCAACTGGAGGTGCTGCCGGCCGATACCCCGTGGCTGGTCGAGGCGCGCCGCCTGGTCGAGCATCATCTGGAACTGCTGGCTGATCGCGATTTCACCGGCTTGATGCGCCGGCTCAAAGTGACGCGCGAGGCGCTACAGGGTATCGTGAGCCTGATTCAGTCGTTGGACCCGCGCCCGGGTGCCCGCCTGTCCAACGCCGCGCCGCAGTACGTCGTTCCGGACGTATTGGTCTACCGCCAGCGTCATACCTGGCGGGTCGAGCTGAACCCCGATAACATGCCCAAGCTGCGTATCAACACCCGCTACGCGGCCCTGGCGCGGCAAAGCAACCCGAACGGCGACACGGCCTATCTGAAGAACCATCTGCAGGAGGCGCGCTGGTTTCTCAAGAGCCTGCAAAATCGCAACGAAACCCTGCTCAAGGTGGCCACCTGCATTGTCGAGCGTCAGCGGGAATTTCTGGAACAGGGCGACGAGTCCATGAAGCCGCTGATTCTGCGGGATGTCGCCGAGACGCTGGGCATGCACGAATCGACCATCTCGCGGGTGACCACCCAGAAATACATGCATACGCCGCGAGGAATCTACGAGCTGAAATATTTCTTTTCCAGCCATGTCGGTACCAGTGACGGCGGCGAGTGTTCGTCCACCGCCATCCGTGCCATGATCCGCAAGCTGATCCAGGCGGAAAACCCCGGTAAGCCGCTCAGCGACGATAAGATCGCCAAGCTGCTGGAGGCCGAGGGTATTCATGTGGCCCGGCGCACGGTGGCAAAATATCGGGAAGCCATGTCTGTTCCCTCTTCTTCGGATCGTAAACGCCTCGTCTGAACGGACGGGGGATACCCGCCCCGCAAGGGGCATCGCAATGGGCGTCCGGGGATGCCGGACGGTTCGAATCCGCAACGGTCGAACGACCGCCATGGATCGCGCGCCGATCGACGGTTCCGACGCCCGACCCAAACGAGACCTGCCAGTCAGGAGCCCATGTCATGCAAATCAAACTGAGCGGACACCATGTGGAAATCACCCAGGCGCTGCACGACTACGTGCACGACAAGCTGGAACGCATCGAGCGGCATTTCGACAACGTGACCAGCGCCCAGGTGATTCTCAGCGTCGAGAAACTGCGCCAGAAGGCCGAAGCGACGATCCATGTGGCCGGTAACGAAATCTTCGCCGATGCCATCGACGAAGATATGTATGCCGCGCTCGATGCCCTGATCGATAAGGTCGACCGTCAGATCAAGAAACACAAGGAAAAACTGACGGACAAGCATCGTGACGAAAAGGCGCGCAGCTATTCCCAGCCTTGAGTGAGTCTTATGGATATTACAGACCTGATTACCTCCGACCGGATCGTCTGCGACAGCGAAGTAGCCAGCAAGAAAAGGGTCATTGAGGTAATGAGCGAGCTGCTTGCCACCGGTCAGCCCGATTTGGCGGTCCGGCCGATCTTCGATAGCCTGATCGGTCGAGAGCGTTTGGGGAGTACGGGTCTGGGCCATGGGGTCGCCCTGCCCCATGGTCGTTTCGAGCACAGCCAGCAGGCTATTGGCGCGTTCGTCAAGCTGAAGAAGGGCGTGGATTTCGACGCCATCGACCGGCAGCCCGTGGACTTGGTGTTCGGTCTGCTGGTGCCGGATCATTACACCGACGAGCATCTCAAGATTCTTTCCTATCTGGCGGAAATGTTCAGTGATCAGGCGTTTTGCCAGCAATTGCGGGAAACCGACTCCGACCAGATGCTGTTTAGCCGGTTCCGGGATTGGAAGCCGGCCGTCATGAGCTTGCCATGAACCAGCCGGCGCGGGCGAAGGATGTATTTCAGGCGCTGAAAACCGCGCTGAACCTGCACTGGGCTGGTGGCGCGGCGGGGGCGGAACGCATTCTATGGCCGTTGGCTGAAGCCGGCGTTCCCCTGTACGGCCGGCTGAACTGGGTTCATGCGCCCCGGCTGCAAATCTGCGGTCCCGAGGAAAGCGGTTTTTTCGGGCGGCTCGAATCGACGGTGCGGGAGGCATTGATCCGCGATCTGCTGGCATTTCCCACCGGCGCGGTGCTGGTGTGCGGCGGTGGGGAGCCGGTCGAGGCGCTGCGGGCCGGTGCCGAGAAGGCCGGCATTCCGCTCTGGTCCAGTCCAGCCACGCCCGAAGTGGTATTGGAGCAGCTCAATCATTACCGGCATGGTCTGGACGCCTCCACCGTGGTGCACGGCGAATTGCTTGAAGTGTTTGGCTTGGGGGTGCTGATCACCGGCGGTAGCGGTATCGGCAAGAGCGAGCTGGCCCTGGAGCTGATCAGTCGCGGTCATCGTCTGATCGCCGACGATACCCCGACCTTGACCCGGGTGGCGTCGTCGGTCCTGGAAGGGACCTGCCCGCCCGCTTTGATCGATCTGCTGGAAGTGCGCGGGCTCGGCATCCTCAATATCCGCCGCATGTTTGGAGACAGTGCCATCAAACGCAACAAGCGCATCCGGCTGATTCTCCACCTGGTCAAGATGGAGGAGATATCGCCACCGGCCGATGCCCGGCTGCAGGGTATGCGGGAAAATCGAGTGATTCTGGGCGTCGACGTGCCGGCGATCACCCTGCCGATCGCGCCCGGCCGCAATCTGGCGGTGCTGGTGGAATGCGCGGTGCGTGATCACATCCTGCGGTTAAGCGGATATCACGCCGAGCAGGATCTGATGGCGCGCATGGAAAAGACCATGGCGGGAGCCGTTCCGTGCGAATAATCATCGTCAGCGGTTTGTCCGGCTCCGGCAAGACCATCGCGCTGCAAACCCTGGAAGACCTGGACTACTACTGCGTCGACAATCTGCCCTTCAAACTGATTCTACCCCTGGCGCGGGAAATCACCGCCGCCAGCGACCTGTTGCCGCCGACCGTGGCGGTGGGGGTGGACGCGCGCAATTTCATCGATGAATTGCACCAGTTTCCCAGCACCTTGACCGAGCTGCGCGCCAGCGACCTGCGGGTGGACGTGTTGTTTTTGCAAGCCGACGACGAGACTCTGCTCAAGCGCTACAGCGAAACCCGGCGCCGGCATCCCCTGGCGTTGGGCGACATTCCGCTGCGGGAAGCGATTCAGCGGGAACGGCGGTTGCTGGAGCCGATCATCGCCTGCGCCGATTTGATCGTCGATACCAGCGACACCAATCTCTACCAATTGCGCGAGCTGATTCGCGCCCGTGTGCACGAGACGGCCGGCGAGGCGATGTCGCTGCTGTTCGAATCGTTTGGGTTCAAGAACGGCGTGCCCGCCGACGCCGATTTCATGTTCGATGTGCGTTGCCTGCCCAACCCGCACTGGGAGCCGCAGCTGCGTCCGCTGACTGGATTGGACGCGGCCGTGATCGATTTTCTCGGTCGTCAGCCGGACGTTGGCGCGATGATCGCCGACATCGGCCATTTTCTGGAGGGATGGTTGCCGCGATTCGAGCGCGGCGAGCGGAGTTATCTGAGCGTCGCCATCGGCTGTACCGGCGGCCAGCACCGCTCGGTGTTCGTCGCCGAGGCCCTGGCTCGCCATTTCAGCGGACTGCGCGACCATGTCATGGTCCGTCATCGAGAACTAAAATTGACGGTGTAGCCCAATGAGCGATTGCGATTGGATCGGCTGGGGAATAGAGGGAGCGTCAGGGTGCTGAAGCGGGAAATTGTCATCATCAACAGGCTGGGGTTGCACGCCCGCGCCGCCGCCAAGTTCGTGACCCTGGCGGCCGGATTCGACGCCGAGATCCGGTTGTTGCGCGACGGGCGCGAAGTCAACGGCAAAAGCATCATGGGCGTCATGATGCTGGCGGCCGCGCGTGGCACTCAATTGGAGTTGTGCGCCAGCGGCCCCGAGGCCGAACAGGCGCTTGAACACCTCGAAGATTTGGTGCGCCGCCGCTTCGACGAGAGCGAATGAGAGGGCTTCCGCATGCCGTTTTCGCTGCATGGCATCGGGGTTTCCCGGGGGTATGCGATCGGCAGAACCTACCTGCTGCAGCGTAACCAGCCGGAAATCACCGAGTACACCATCCCCGACGCCATCGTTGAGGATGAAGTCCAGCGTTTTCTGAATAGTCTGAAGATAGCCAGGCGGCAGTTGCGCGATGTCCGGGTGCAGGTTCCCCCGACGGCGCCGACGGAGGTTGCCGCCTTTATCGACACCCATTTGCTGATGCTGGAAGACGCGACTTTTACCGAAGCGCCGATCAAGCTGATTCGCACGCGCAAATGCAACGCCGAATGGGCGTTGAAGATCCAGCGGGATCTGCTGGTCCAGGTGTTCGAAGACATGGACGATCCGTATCTGCGCACCCGCAAGGACGATGTGGAGCATGTGGTGCGGCGGGTGCAGCGCGTGCTGGTGACCGAGGACCCGTCTTATCTGAACGACCCCGATTACACCGACCTGGCGTCCAGCCGCTTGGAAGGACGCATCGTCGTCGCTGACGACCTGACCCCGGCCGACACCATCCTGATGCAGCATCAGGGGGTACTGGCTTTCGTGACCGAGTACGGTGGTCCGCTGTCCCACACCGCCATTCTGGCGCGCAGCTTGGGCATCCCGGCGGTGGTCGGCGCGCGCAATGCCCGCGCCTACCTGGGCCACGACGAACCGGTGATCGTCGATGGCCGCCATGGCGTGATTCTACTTGGTTTGGATGAGCGCATCCTGCGTTACTATCGGCACAAGCAAAAGGAGGAGCGCCGGCAGCAGCGCGAGTTGAACAAGCTCAAGGGCAAGCCGGCAATCACCCGCGACGGGCTGACGATCGAGTTGTACGCCAACATCGAATTGCCGGAAGACGCCGCGGCGGTGCGGGACGTAGTGGCCGACGGGGTTGGTTTGTACCGTACCGAATTCCTGTTCATGAATCGCCCCGACGTACCGGACGAGGAAGAGCATCTGGCGTCTTACCTGCATGTGATCAAGACCCTGGAAGGCAGCCCCATCACCATCCGTACCGCCGATCTCGGCGCCGACAAGCAGGTGGACGGCGGCCGCGGCGGCGGCCCGGTCTGCACCAATCCGGCCCTCGGCTTGCGGGCGATTCGGATGTGTCTCAAGGATCTGGTGATGTTTCGCCCGCAGTTACGCGCCATCCTGCGGGCTTCGGCGCACGGGCCAGTGCGCATGATGATTCCGATGCTGTCCGCCATCCAGGAGGTTTTCCAGGTGCTGCGGCTGGTGGCGGAGACCAAGCAGGAATTGCGCGATCGGGGTCTGGCCTTCGACGAGAAGATGCCGGTCGGCGGTATGATCGAAGTGCCGGCGGCGGCGGTGTGCGCCCCCCAGTTCGCCCGCTATCTGGATTTTCTGTCGATCGGCACCAATGATCTGATCCAGTACACTCTGGCCATCGACCGGGTGGACGACGAGATCAACTATCTCTACGATCCCTTGCATCCGGCGGTGCTGATGCTGATTCACAACACCATCCTCGCCGGCCGCAAAGCCGGCATTCCGGTCAGCCTGTGCGGAGAGATGGCCGGCGATCCTCGCTATACCCGGTTGTTGCTGGGGTTGGGCCTGACCCAATTCAGCATGCATCCCACCACGCTGCTGGAGATCAAGCGGGTCATTCAGAGTAGCGAGGTTGCCGAGTTGACCCCGGTGGTCCGCCGCCTGCTGCGCACCACCGACGCCGAGAAATACGCCGAAGCGCTGAAGAGCGTCGCCGAGAATTGATCCTTGCCTTCAGGCCGTCACCGACCGGATGGCGAGCAGCGGTGGAAGATCCGGCCTAGACGCTGGATCAACGGTTCGCCAGCCAGTCGCGGACGGCGGGGCCGGTACCGATGGTCCACGGCTTCAGCCGTTCGACCGGCACGCGTTTGATGCCGGCCAGTTCCTCGCCGAGGGCGATAGTCCCTTGCGCCGGCACATGGAAGGCCAGCAGCAACTGGTTCATCTCGAAAAACGGGTAATAGCCGATGAAGTGGGCGGTGGTGACCTCCAGGCCCAGTTCTTCGCGCACCTCGCGCAGGACGGCGGCGTCCGGGGTTTCGTCCCGCTCCAGAAAACCGGTGATCAGCCCATACATTTTCTCCGGCCAGCCCCGGTTGCGGGCCAGAATGACCGCGCCGTCCAATTCGACGATGGCGGCGACCACCGGTACCGGATTGTCCCAATGCACGTAGCCGCAGTCGGCGGCGGTGCAGCGTTGTCGGGAGCGGCCATCGATGACGGCGGTTTGCAAGGAGTTGCCGCATTGCGGGCAGAAATTGACTGGCATCGCGAATCATCCGGTGATGTGGAGGAAGGTGGCACCCACCCGCCAAAAGATCGACTTCTGACTTATAATATTTTTTACGGCGGCTCACCAGTGTCGCCGTTTTGATTTTGGAAAGCAGCTTGCGGAATTTCCGCACCGGGCCGGAGCGCATGTTCCCCAAGCTGCTGTGCGGCCACCAGAACGGATTGCCGGCAATCCGTATTTTCAGCGATCCCTATTCATGAAACCACGCCATTTTCTTAGCCTGTTCGATCTGGCGCCCGCGGAGTTGCGGCACGTACTGCGGCGCGCCGGCGAGTTGAAAACACAACACCGGCGGGGGGAGCGCCACGCGCCGTTTCCCCAGAAGGTGCTGGGCATGATCTTCGAAAAAGCCTCGACTCGCACCCGGATTTCCTTCGAGGCCGGCATCGTGCAATTGGGAGGTGGCGCCATCTTCCTGTCGCCGCGCGATACGCAACTGGGTCGGGGCGAGCCGATCGAGGATACCGCGCGGGTGCTGTCGAGCATGGTGGATCTGGTGATGATCCGTACCTTCGAACACGCCAAGGTGGAGCGTTTCGCCAAGTACTCCAGCGTACCGGTGATCAACGGGCTGACCGATTACAACCATCCTTGCCAGTTACTGGCCGATATCCAGACCTTCATCGAGCAGCGCGGCGACATTCGTGGCTTGACCGTGGCCTGGATCGGCGACGGCAATAATATGTGCAACAGTTACCTCAGCGCCGCCTGTCAGTTCGATTTTCAGTTGCGTATCGCCGTTCCGGCCGGTTACGAGCCGGACGCGGATTTACTCGAGCGCGCCGCCGGCCGGGTGGTGCTGCTGCGCGATCCGCTGGTCGCCGCCCGAGGCGCTGATCTGATCGCCACCGACGTATGGTCGAGTATGGGTAAGGAGGAGCAGCAGCAACAGCGGCTGCGGGATTTCAGCGGCTATCAGGTCAACGCCGAGATCATGGCTCAGGCCAAGCCCGAGGCGATTTTCCTGCATTGCCTGCCGGCGCATCGAGGTGAGGAGGTCAGCGCCGAGGTGATCGATGGGCCGCAAAGCCAGGTGTGGGACGAGGCCGAAAACCGCCTGCATGCCCAAAAGGCGCTGATGGAGTTTCTGTTGTCGGATGTGTCGGTCTCCGCTTGAAATGGCTGAAACGGACCCGTCGCGGTTTCTGCGTCTGGTCAGCGACCGCGCGAGTGGGGCGGCGGCCCACATAGCCGGACGCTATAAGCTTGCGCCGAAGCCGTCTGGCGAAAGCGCGGGCGAATCTGGTAGATTAGCCCGCGCGAATTGTCGTTGTTTCTCGCCCTGTTGCGTGCCTGCGCTGTTCCCGCCGCCATCGCCTGTCAGGGTCGCATTCGCAACCGCGGGCGTTTCTTGCAAGCTCTTCTCCAGATTCGCGGGCTTTTTTCCACGGCCCGGAATGTTACTGTCCGGACATCGCGCGCCATGAAAGAATATGCGCTGATTCTGATTGGGACGATCCTGGTCAACAATTTCGTGCTGGTGAAATTCCTGGGTTTGTGCCCCTTCATGGGGGTTTCCCGCAAGCTGGAAACCGCCATGGGCATGGGGTTGGCGACTACCTTCGTGTTGACGTTGTCGGCTATCTGCGCCTATCTGGCCGACGAGTATCTGCTGGCGCCGCTGGGCTTGGAATATCTGCGCACCATCGCCTTCATTCTGGTGATCGCGGTGGTGGTGCAGTTCACCGAAATGGTGGTGCACAAGACCAGTCCCCTGCTGTATCAGGTGCTGGGGATCTATCTGCCGCTGATCACCACCAACTGCGCGGTATTGGGCGTGGCGCTGCTCAACGTGCAGACCCGGCACGGCTTCGTCGAGTCGGGCTTGTACGGCTTCGGCGCGGCGATCGGTTTCTCGCTGGTGATGGTGCTGTTCGCCGCCATGCGCGAGCGCATCGCGGTAGCGGATGTGCCGGTGCCGTTTCGTGGGGCGGCCATCGCTTTGGTGACCGCCGGGCTGATGTCGCTGGCGTT
Organism: Candidatus Competibacteraceae bacterium; assembly: GCA_016699715.1. Classification (NCBI taxonomy): domain Bacteria; kingdom Pseudomonadati; phylum Pseudomonadota; class Gammaproteobacteria; family Candidatus Competibacteraceae; species Candidatus Competibacteraceae bacterium. Next base: position 182,888 of record CP065007.1, read on the forward strand.
CATGGGTTTTTCCGGTCTGGCCAGAGGTTGAGACGATGATTGCGGCGATTGTGGTGTTGAGCGCTCTGGCGGGGATCTCGGGCCTGCTGCTGGGGTTTGCCGCCGTGCGCTTCAAGGTCGAAGGCGATCCCATCGTGGACAAGATCGACGCCATCCTGCCACAGACCCAGTGCGGTCAATGCGGTTATGCCGGCTGTCGGCCGTATGCCGAGGCCATCGCCGCCGGCGAGGCGGACATCAATCAGTGCCCGCCGGGCGGCGAGAACGGCATCGTCGCCCTGGCCGAACTGCTGGGTCGCGATCCCAAGCCGCTCAATCCGGACAATGGGATCGAGAAACCGAAAATGGTCGCGGTCATCGACGAGCAAAACTGTATCGGTTGTACGCTGTGCATCCAGGCTTGTCCGGTGGATGCCATTCTCGGCGCGGCCAAGCAGATGCATACGATCATCAGCCGGGAGTGCACCGGTTGCGAATTGTGCCTGGCGCCGTGCCCGGTCGATTGCATCGATATGGTACCGGTCGCGCAAACCATCACAAACTGGAAGTGGACTTATCCCGCCGCCTCCACGATCCACCAACCGGCGGACCGGGCCGCCGCATGAGCGCGCTGTTTCCATTCCATGGTGGGCTCAAGACCGTCCGTCACAAGGCCGAATCCAACCAGCGACCAATCCTGGCCGGTCCCTTGCCCCGCCAGTTGACGGTGCCGCTGCGCCAGCATATCGGCGCCATCGCCAAGCCCCTGGCGCAGGCCGGTGACCGGGTGTTGAAAGGTCAGATGATCGGCCAGGCCGACGGCTATATCAGCGCCGCCGTGCACGCGCCGACCTCGGGCGTGGTGATAGCGGTGGAATCGCGGCCGGTGCCGCATCCCTCCGGCCTGCCGGATTCGTGCGTGATCATCGAAACCGACGGCGAGGAGCGCTGGATCGAGCGGCAAGCGCTGGACTACCGTCGGCTGCATTCGAGCGAGGTGCGCGGCGCGCTGCGCAATGCCGGCGTGGTCGGGCTGGGCGGCGCGGTGTTTCCCAGCGCGGTCAAACTGAATCCGGGCGGCCATGACGAGCCGCTGGAAACCTTGATCTTGAACGGCGCCGAGTGCGAGCCCTGGATCACCTGCGACGACCGACTGATGCGCGAGCGCGCGGCTGGAATCGTCGCCGGTCTGCACGTCATGGTGCATCTGTTGGAGCCGCGTGAGGTATTGATCGGCATCGAGGACGACAAACCGGACGCGGTGGCCGCCATGACCGCGGCCTGTGCCGGAACCGGTTATCAGGTCCGGGTGGTACCGACCCGCTATCCCAGCGGCAGCGTGAAACAGCTCATCCGGCTGCTGACCGGGAAGGAGATCCCGTTCGACGGCTTGCCGATCGATATCGGTGTCCAGTGTTTCAACGTCGCCACCGCCCATGCCGTTCATCGCGCCATCGATTTTGGCGAGCCGGTGCTGTCCCGCATCGTCACCGTGACCGGTCAAGTCGCCCAACCGGGCAACGTCGAGGTCTTGCTCGGTACGCCGTTCGCGGCGCTGGTCGAGTTATGCGGCGGCTATCGGGATGGGGTCGAGCGGCTGATCATGGGCGGGCCGATGATGGGATTTGCCCTGCACGACGACGGGGTACCGGTGACCAAAGCCACCAACTGCATCCTCGCCGCCGGCGCCGAGGCGTTGACGCCCGAACAGCCGCCGATGCCCTGTATCCGTTGCGGGGCCTGCGTCGATGTGTGCCCGGCCAAGCTGTTGCCGCAGCAGTTGTACTGGCATGCCCGCGCCAAGGAGTTCGACAAGGCGCAGGATTACCACCTGTTCAGTTGCATCGAATGCGGTTGTTGCAGCACCGTTTGCCCCAGCCACATCCCGTTGGTGCAGTTCTACCGCTACGCCAAGAACGAAATCTGGGCGCAGGAGAAAGAGAAGCAAAAGGCCGAATTGGCTCGACAGCGGCATCAGGCCCGCCTGGAGCGCTTGGAACGCGAGCAAAAGGAACGGGAAGCCAAGCTGCGCCAGAAAGCCCCGCCCCGCCCGGCTCCGGCGGCGGTGACCGAGGTGGACAAGTTGCCCATCGAGGCGGCGGTCGCCCGCGCCAAACCGGGTCGGGTCGCCGTGTCGGTGGACGAGCCACAGCCATCGGTTGCGGTTGCCGCCGACGGCGCCGAGCGGGGCGGCTGAGCGGCGATGCGCTTCAAGACCGCGACTTCTCCTCATATTCTGCGCGAAACCGGTGTCGGCCAGGTCATGCGCCGGGTGTTGTATGCGATGGTGCCCGGCATCGTGGCGCTGGCCTGGTTTTTCGGTTGGGGTGTGCTGGTCAATCTGACGGTTGCCACCGTGGTGGCGCTGGCGGCGGAGACGCTGATGCTGGCGGTGCGCGGCAAGCCACTGGCCTTGCATCTGGGCGACTGTAGCGCCGTGGTCACCGCTTGGCTGCTGGCGGCGGCGCTGCCGTCGCTGGCGCCGTGGTGGCTGACGGCCCTGGGCGTCGTCTTCGCCATCGTGGTCGCCAAGCATCTCTACGGCGGCTTGGGCTACAACCCCTTCAATCCGGCCATGGTCGGCTACGTGGTGCTGCTGATCTCGTTTCCGCGCGAGATGAGCACCTGGCCGATTCCCCACGGGGTCGGGCAGGCGCATGCGCTGGGTTTGCCGGAAACCTTGGAGATCGTGTTCGGTGGCGCGGGACGCCTCGTCGCGGATGGACTGACCGGCGCGACGCCGCTCGATGTGTTGCGTACCCAATTGGGCCTGGGTTTGACGGTGACCGAGATCCGCGACAGCCCGGTGTTCGGGATCGTGTCCGGCAGCGGCTGGGAATGGGCGGCGCTGGGTTTTCTGACCGGCGGGCTGTGGCTGGTCTACAGCCGCGCCGCCGATTGGCGGATTCCGACCGGGATGCTGGGCGGGCTCGCGCTGATCGCCACCGTGTTCTACCTGGTCGATCCGCAACACTACGCACCGCCCTGGTTTCACGTTTGGAGCGGCGCGGCGATTTTCGGTGCTTTCTTTATCGCCACCGACCCGGTCACGGCCAGCACCACGCCGCGTGGCCGACTGATTTACGGGGCCGGGATCGGCGTGCTGGTCTACGTTATTCGGGCGTTCGGCGGGTATCCCGACGGGGTGGCCTTTGCCGTGTTGTTGATGAACATCGCCGCGCCCACCATCGATTTGTATACCCAACCTCGGGTGTTTGGAGCGCGACGCGGATGAAAACCGCGCGCAGCATGGGGATTGCCGCCCTGATCCTGACCGGCTTCGCCGTGGTCGGCACCGGGCTGGTTGCCGTGACCCATGGCGGCACCAAGGACATCATCGCCGCGGCCAATCGGGCGGCGCTGGAAGTGAGCCTGAACCGGTTGGTGCCGGCCGAGCGCTACGACAACCGCGTGATCGATGATCACATCGAGGTGGTGGCGCCGGAGTGGTTGGGCACCGACCAGCCGGTGACCGTTTACCGGGCGCGCCGCAACGGCCAGCCGGTGGCGCTGTTCGCCACGCCGACCGCGCCGGACGGTTACGGCGGGCCGATTCAGTTGCTGGTCGGGGTGTATGCCGACGGCACCCTGGCCGGAGTACGAGTGCTGGCGCATAAGGAAACCCCCGGTCTGGGCGACGCCATCGACGAAAAACGTTCACCGTGGATTCTGGCGTTTGCGGGTCGCTCGCTGAGCAATCCAACGCCGGAAAGATGGAAGGTCAAAAAGGATGGTGGCGTGTTCGACCAGTTCACTGGCGCGACCATTACCCCGCGCGCGGTGGTCAAGGCCACCCATAAGTTTCTGGAGTACGTCCAGACTCACCGCGAGCCATTGTTTGCCCCGGCGGTTGGCGCGAAGACGGTCAGCCAGTCGTCTCAGCCCTGAAAGAGTCGAGCGCGCGGGGACGAGTTGTGCGAGAGGAGCGATCATGAGCGAAACGAGTTATGGGAAGATTCTCAAGGATGGCATGTGGACCCAGAACACGGGTTTCGTGGCGTTACTGGGTTTATGCCCGCTGCTGGCGGTGTCGAACTCGGTGGTCAACGGCCTGGGACTCGGTTTGGCGACCCTGCTGGTACTGCTGACCTCCAACGTGACGGTGTCACTGATCCGCAATCTGGTGCGGCCGGAGGTGCGAATTCCGGTGTTCGTCATGGTGATCGCCTGCGTGGTGACCACCGTGGAATTGGCGATGCACGCCTTTTTGCCGGGGCTTTACACCGTGCTGGGCATTTTCATCCCCTTGATCGTCACCAACTGCTGTGTGATCGGCCGCGCCGAGGCGTTCGCGTTCAAGAACGGCGTGGCGAAGGCGGCGGTGGACGGGATTGCCACTGGGTTGGGGTTTCTGTTGGCGCTGGTGTTGCTGGGCACGCTGCGGGAGGTGGTGGGGCAGGGGACGCTGTTCGCGCAGGCCGATTTGCTGTTCGGGGAGTTCGGCAAGGGGCTGACTCTACATCTGATCGATAATTACCGTGGTTTTTTGCTGGCGATTTTGCCGCCGGGGGCGTTTATCGGTCTGGGTTGCCTGATTGCCGTCAAGAACGTGCTCGATGCCCGCGCCAAGCGCCGAGTTGAAGCCAAACCGGTGGGGGTGTTGCACGAAGCGGGTGCCTGAAGGGATTGGGATGGGCTTTTCGCGCAAAGATGATGCGAATGGTATTGCCACCCTCTCTTTCGCGGTGACAGACGATCAGCACGCGGCTTTGGTTGCTCATGCCAGGCATGATGAAGCGGTCTTCTTCGGAGGAATGCTCTTCATCAAAATACCGCACCGCATATTTCATCGAAGAATACGGATTTCGCCTTTTGGTTCTGGAACAGGATCACCAAATTCTCGCGCGGTATCTATCCATGGCTGGATGACTTCTTTGGCATTTGCTGATACTGATTCATAGGTGTCACCGTGAGCCATGCATCCCAACCTACCCACCAATCATCTTCTTGCTTTACGAGCGCGGTATATTTATTTTTCATGATGTCACCTCATAGGGTTTCGTTTTACTACTGCCAATGCCCATGATATGGGGCGGCTGGAGCGAAGCAAAAGCCGTCCCATATCATGTATTTTGCGGGCGACATGATCTGATTGTTAAACCTCATTCGGTGAATTAACAAATGATTTCGTAAGCATGGCTGCAGGAACCTCTTTGCATCCTGACACGTTCTGTCCTGCCCATAATGGCGAAAAATCGATATTTCCCTGGCTTTCGGCTTTACTCCTTAATGGAGCAATAGCGATTCCAGCCAAAGGGAAAGCAGGCGCGGTCTCATTGTAGGGTCCTAAATCCCGCATAAGGCGATTGACTATTGCGCGCGCGGGGCGGCCGCTAAAGAGATTTGTGATCGCTGTAACATTCGCTGCATCGCTTTTCAACGCCGTGCGGTGTAAGTTGCTGGTTTTGGCTTCCGGACAAAGCAAGTAAGCAGTCCCGATTTGAACGCCCGTAGCACCGAGCGCCAATGCTGCTGTTACACCTTTGGCATCTGCTATCCCACCTGCTGCTATGACTGGGATTTTCACGGCCCTCACTATCTGTGGTACTAATGCGAAGATTCCTGCTTGGGTATTGAGATCATCGGAAAGAAACATGCCGCGATGGCCACCCGCTTCAAGACCCTGCGCAATAATGGCGTCTACGCCTTTTGCTTGAAGCCAGAGTGCTTCCTTCACGGTCGTTGCCGAAGACAGAATTTTAGCGCCCCAACTACGCACTTTAGCCAACATATCGGCTGGTGGTAACCCAAAGTGAAAGCTCACAACTGGGGGCTCAAATTCAGCCAATACCTCAATTGCTTCCCAGCTAATTGAAAGTCTGCTTGGGGTGGAAGTCGATGCGATGTCGTTTATGCCGTACTCATCAAAGTACGGTGAAACTATGGCCCTCCAGGCTTCCTCGCGGACAGGGTTTGGCTCTGGTTCTGAATGGCAGAAAAAATTCACGTTGAATGGACAAGTAGTGTGCTCTCTAATGAGCTGCAACTCCTGGCGCATGGTATCCAGGCTGAGCGTTGCGCAGGGAAGAGAACCAAGCCCTCCTGCATTACAGACAGCGATAGCAAGCTCGCTGCCCGCTACACCCGCCATGGGGGCTTGAATGATTGGCAGCTGTACCCCCAGAAGTTCTTGCAGGTTCATTCTTATCTCCTCGGTACAGATTGTGTCGCTTTGAGCGACAAATAAAAGCTCGGAACTGACCTAACGGGGCGGCGGATAAGCCGCGAGGACGGAAAAGCCGAAGGCGTTGACGGCCGATGTCGGCTTGATCCGCGTGGTTGTGCGGCGCGAAGCGCCAAGCAACCAGCGGATTGCAATCCGCCGCCCCGTTTCGCGGGCGCGAAGCGTCCACGAAACGACAGCCATAACCGGACCCGAAAAGCAGAGCGAGGAACGAGCGGCGCTTTTTGGGGTCGGCTGTATGCGCTTGTTGGGCGATTCATTGGCCGGGCGAATTGATAGTAGCCTGTCCCAGTTCTCCCCTCACACCACTGGAGCTATCAACTCCGCCTCTTGAATCAGTGCATCAATCAACGCCGAAAGTTTAGATGTATCATAGCTGCCGTTCTGTAGCCGTTCGTCTGAAGTATTGTAGAAATTCTTTGAGTAGGATTCCTTAGAATCCAACGCGCCATGCCATTTGCCAATATCTTTCTTGAAGTTGCTCCATATGACCTGCGGCGCGGGATATGGACCCAAACGAAGATCGAGGTAGCACTCAATCGCGGCAGCCCGACCGTTGATGTCAGAAACGCTGACGCCCTCCGGACCAAGGGTGGAGAATGTTCTGAACTCTTCAAGCTCGGGCAAGATCATCGCTCGCATGTTGCCCGGCAGTTCCAGATTTTCGAGTTTGCGGAAAGCCCCGGCCCCTTCCGCGTCGTTGTCCAATACGAATAAAACTTGGTTCAAAACGTCAATTCGCAAAAGCCCTTCCGCAAACTTCACGAGATTGCCAGTTCCCCAGAAATGGTGCCGTTCATCGACATCAACGAAGTTGAAAAAGTCCGCCACATCTGGACGTAGAATATCCAGCGATCGCCGAATAATTCGTGCGTCGGATGCTCCTTCAGTGGCGATGAGAATTTTTTGCGTTTTCCTTGCCCCTGGTCGGAACGCCTCTCGTGGAACCCAACCAGCATGGACGATTGGGCCAAACTCCCATGTCACCTCCGCTTCAGCATTGGCCGCACTAAGACCAAAGACCTGTAGCATTGATTGCGCGCTTAGAATGCAAACCCTCGCGGAAAGGAAGCTGGCTTCGGACCAATAAAGATCCGAATCGTCGTTTGATGGAATCCGCTCAATAATGTCGATATCAGTGGCGAACCGTCCCTGTGAAAGCGTTTCTCGGTCCGGTGTGTCGTATTCGACGTAATCGTTCTTCAGGTCGTTCAGCGGATAGCGGCAAGCCAGATCGCAGAATTCTTCGAATGAGAGATACTCCGGTCTTGGGTCTTCCGATTCATCATAGCTTGCTATCTCGACGGCTTCGGAAACCAGGGCTTGATACTCGGCTCGTGCGACTTCAAGACTGGACCCGAGCATATTGAGACGAGGCAAGACACGAGAGAGTTTCCTTGTGAAACGTTCCTCAGCAATGCCAAGGTCTTCGTGCTCTTCAGGATGTTCTTCGTAATAGTTGTAATCTATTGAATCCGTCTTTCGGTGGGTTAGATCCGTTTCCTGGAATAGAAACCCATAATCATCTCCCATGAAGTTCTTGGAGTATGATAGGGAAACGTCGCCAACGCACAGTTCAATTGAGGTCCCCATGTATTATGCCTTCGCGCTGACATGTGAGCTTGTCATCCGGATGTCTCAGCGTCTCGTGATGCCCAACGGGGCGGCGGATAAGCCGCGAGGACGGAAAAGCCGAAGGCTTTGACGGCCGATGTCGGCTTGATCCGCGTGGTTGTGCGGCGCGAAGCGCCAAGCAACCAGCGGATGCCTATCCGCCGCCCCGTTTCGCGGGCGCGAAGCGTCCGCGAAACAAATGATTATACGGTTTCCGCCTATCAACCATATTTCGCTATCTCTGATAGAAACTGGTTGATTATGCAGGGTTTTATTGGCTGTATAACATTCATCGCGGACTACGGAGCCCTAAAAATCGCGACATGTTTATTGTCCCTCCAAAGATTACCCACTGCTACGAGATTGGTGGATATGGCGGAATATGCTGCCTGGGTGGCGGCCGTGTTATCGTTAGTGACCGCGTTACTATCTAGACTTATGTCACAAGTATAGCGTTACATAAATGGTTTCCCAAGTTTGCCTACCTTATGCGTGTTGCCGATCCTCTGGACCGTTCTCGATCCCACCGTTAACATTGCCGCCGCATGAAACAATCCCGGTTTCACCTCACCCCTCTGACCCGCCGTCGGCTCACGCAATTTCGAGCCAACCGACGCGGCTGGTGGTCGTTGTGGCTGTTCCTGCTGCTGTTCGGCCTGAGCCTGAGCGCCGAATTCATCGCCAACGACCGACCACTGCTCGTTTACCATCACGGCACGCTCTACGTCCCCGTGCTCAAGGATTACGCCGAAACCGATTTCGGTGGCGTGTTTCCCAGCACCGCCAATTACCGCGACCCTTACCTCGCCGACCTGATCGGCCAGGACGGCTGGATGTTCTGGCCCCCGGTCCACTTCCGCTACGACACCGTCAACTACAATCTGCCAGTGCCGGCCCCGGCCCCGCCGTCCGCCGAAAACTGGCTGGGCACCGACGACCAGGGCCGCGACGTGCTGGCCCGGCTGATCTACGGCCTGCGGATTTCGGTGTTGTTCGGGTTGCTGCTCACCTTGACCTCCTCGGTCGTCGGCGTGGCGGCCGGAGCGGTGCAGGGTTACTTCGGCGGCCGGCTCGATCTGCTGTTCCAGCGCTTTCTGGAAATCTGGGGCGGACTGCCGCAACTGTTCATCCTGATCATCGTATCCAGCGTGGTGGTGCCGGGTTTCTGGACCCTGCTGCTGATCCTGATGCTGTTCGGCTGGACCTCGCTGGTCGGCGTGGTGCGGGCCGAATTCCTGCGCGCCCGCAATTTCGATTACGTCCGCGCCGCCCGCGCCCTGGGCATGAGCGACGGTCGCATCATGTTCAAGCACGTACTGCCGAACGCCATGGTGGCGACCCTGACCTTTATGCCGTTCATCCTGTCCGGTTCCATCGTCGCCCTCACCGCCCTGGATTTCCTCGGTTTGGGCCTGCCGCCGGGCTCGGCCTCGCTGGGCGATCTGCTGCGCCAGGGCAAGGACAACCTGCAAGCGCCGTGGCTGGGCGTCTCCGGCTTCGTGGTGCTGGCGCTGTTGCTTAGCCTGTTGGTGTTCGTCGGCGAGGCGGTCCGCGACGCCTTCGATCCCCGCAAGACGGCGATTTGAACCGGTCGCACCCGAACAGTTACGGCCGGGGACGCACTTTCAGGCATAATCCGGCGCAATCTTCCTGATTTCGCCACCTCCGAAGTGTTTCCCATGCTCCCCGTTATCGCCCTGGTCGGCCGGCCCAACGTCGGCAAATCCACTCTGTTCAACTCCCTGACCCGCACCCGCAACGCCCTGGTGGCCGACATGCCGGGGTTGACCCGCGACCGCCAGTACGGCATCAGTCAGCGCGGCCCGCGACCCTGCGTGCTGGTCGATACCGGCGGCTTGACCGGCGACGACGCCGGAATGGACGGCCTGGTGGCGCGTCAGGTCTGGCGGGCCATCGAAGAAGCCGACCTGGTGCTGCTGCTGGTGGACGGCCGCGCCGGGTTGACCGCCGCCGATGAGGAAATCGCCAGCCAGTTGCGCCGCGCCGGCAAGCCGCTGCATCTGGTGATCAACAAAGGTGAACATCGCGATCCCGACCTGCTCAGCGCCGAGTTTCATATCCTCGGCCTGAACCACCTGCACGTCGTCGCCGCCGCCCACAATCAGGGCGTCGAAGACTTGATGGAAGAGGTGCTGGCCGTATTACCAGCCCCTGACGAGGCAGACGAAGCGACGACGGAACCGGAGGAACCGGTCATCAAGCTGGCGGTGGTCGGCCGGCCCAACGTCGGCAAGTCCACCCTGGTCAACCGCCTGCTGGGAGAGGAGCGGATGCTGGCCTGCGATCTGCCCGGCACCACCCGCGACAGCGTGGCCGCGCCCTTCGAACGCGACGGTCAGCGCTATGTGCTGATGGATACCGCCGGGGTGCGCCGCCGCTCACGAGTCAGCGAGGTGGTGGAGAAATTCAGCGTCATCAAGGCGCTGCAAGCGATCGAGCAGTCCCATGTGACGGTGCTGGTGCTGGATGCCCGCCAGGGCATCAGCGATCAGGACGCCAGCCTGCTGGGTCTGGTGCTGGACAGCGGCCGGGCGCTGGTGCTGGCGGTCAATAAATGGGATCGGCTCGATCCCGACATCCGCGCCCAAGTGAAGCGCGATCTCGACTGGCGGCTCAACTTCCTCGATTTCGCCAAAATCCATTTCGTTTCCGCCCTGCATGGTACCGGTGTCGGCGATTTGATGGTTTCGGTGCGGGAGGCTTACGCCGCCGCCACCCGCAAGCTGGCCACCCCGGAGCTGACCCGGATTCTGGAGGACGCGCTGGCCGCCCACCAGCCGCCGCTGGTGCATGGTCACAGCATCAAGCTGCGCTATGCGCATCAGGGCGGGCAGAATCCGCCGATGATCGTCATTCACGGCAACCGCATCGAGCACGTACCGGAAAGCTACCGGCGCTATCTGACCAACGTCTACCGCAAGCGGCTGGACCTGTGGGGTACGCCGATTCGAATCGAGTTCAGGGGCGGCGACAATCCCTATAAGCCCACATTGACGAGGGGCGGCCGACCCAAGACCGGCGGGCATCGGAAAGCGGGCCGGTGAGGCGTGGCAAGGAGGCAAAAACCAAACCGGCCGCTCCAGGCGGCCGGCGTCCGACGCGAGACGATCTGGCGGCTTAGTTCGAGGGCGTTGGGGGATTGTCGGTCGGGCAGGTCTTGATGCCGAGCAGGCTGTAGGCCGGGCACCAGTTCATCAGCGCGGTGGCGATCGGCACCACGCCGATCAAGCCCCACCAGCCGATCGTCCCCATCAATGCGAGCACGATCAGCAGGGCGCCGACCACGAGACGGGCGATCTTGTCGGCCGAACCGATATTCTTGACGATGTTCATGGTTTCGTTCTCCAGGGTGGACGGATACTCAAGGATTGTACCGATGGATCGTTGGGACTGGTTGCGAATTGTCAACTCTAAGGAGTTTCAGGCGGATAACGCCCGTTTGACCCGACACGAGCGGCTCGAGTTGCCGCAGCTTCAGTAAAGGCTCCTGGCCCGGCCGAACGGCTCGTCCGGCGCCGAACATTCCCCGCACCAACTCAGTTGCATGTTCCCGCGCACCTCTTCCGTCTGGATGCCCAACGACAGCAAATGGTTAAGCTTGGCATAGGCCGCTTCGGTCGTCAGGTCGAAACCACCGAGCACGCCTGTCCGGGCCAGCGCCGTGCCCACGGCGTATTTGCTCAGATCGACCCGGCTTTCGATGCATTGGGAGATGGCCACAATCGTGACGCCGCGCGCGGTCGCCGCCGCCAGCGTTGCCAGAAAACCCGGCGACTCGATTGGGGCGGAGCCGATGCCGTAGGATTCGAGAATCAAGCCCCGCAGGGGCGGTTCGAGCACCTTGGCGAGCAGGCCGGCCGAAAGCCCAGGGAACACTTTCAGCACCGCGACCTGCCCATCGGTGGGCTGGAGGATTTGAAACACCTCGGCGCCGGTTCGATCCAGCAGCGCGGCGCGGTTGATCTCGATGTGGATGCCGACTTTCGCCAGCGGTGGGTAATTCGGCGAATCGAACGCATCCAGCGCCTCGCCCTTGAGTTTGACGGCGCGATTGCCGCGCATCAGCCGGCCGTTAAAGTACAGACACACTTCGGGAATCGGGTCCCTGGCGGCCAGCAACAGGGCCGTCAACAGGTTGTTGCGGGCGTCGTTGCGCATCTCCCGCAGCGGGATCTGCGAGCCGGTGACGATGACCGGCTTGGTCAGGCCCGGCAAGGCGAAGGAGAGGCCCGACGTGGTGTAGGCCATGGTATCGGTGCCGTGCAGCACGACGAAACCGTCGTATTCGCGGTAGTGGCCGGCGATCAGGTCGGCGATCCGATACCAGTCGCGGGGATGGAGGTTGGCGCTGTCGATCAGATGGCGGCATTCGTGTACCACGTAATCCGGCATGTCCTCGGCCAGATCGGACGGGATCATCCGCGCCAGCAACCGGTCCAGGCCGGATTCGGGAACGTAGCCCTGGGGCGTGCGGCGCATGCCGATGGTGCCGCCCGTGTAAGCGATGAGGATGCGCTTTTGCATGAGGTTCGCTCCAGAGGATATTCAGGCGGCGACCGCGGCCCGGTCATGAGCGCGTTGACCGGACCGCGCCATCGGTTCAGCCTTCCGGTTCGGGAGCGGGTTCGGCCGCGATTTCGAGGCTGGGTTCCTCCAGCACCCAGGATTGCGGATCGAGTTTCAGATCGGCGAATTTGGCCGGATCGAACACCGGTCGCTCGATCCCGCTGGCGATCTGCGCGTCGAAATCATCCATCAGCCGCAGTCCGACCTTGAACAGCAGGGCCAGCGCGACAAGGTTCACCAGCGCCAGGAAACCCATGGCCACGTCGGCGAAGCCGAACACCGTGCCGAGATCTTGCAACGAGCCCCACATCACCAGCGCGAGCGTCAGGACGCGATAGCCGGTGAACAGGGTTTTGTTGTGTGGGCTGAAGAAGTTGAGGCTGTTTTCACCCAGGTAGTAGTTGTACATGATCGAGGTGAAGGCGAACAGCATCAGCGCCAGGCTGACGAACGACCGGCCCCATTCGCCCATCTCGTTCGCCAGAGCCGCCTGAGTCAGGGCCACGCCGCCCAGTTCGGTGCCGGGTTGGAATACTCCCGACAGCAGAATGATGGAGGCGGTGCAGGTGCAGAGAATGATCGTGTCGATGAACACGCTGAAGGATTGCACGATGCCCTGATTGACCGGATGGGGAACGTAGGCGACGGCCGCCACGTTGGGGGCGCTGCCCAGGCCCGCTTCGTTGGAGAACAGGCCGCGCTTGACGCCCATGATGATGGCCGCGCCGATGCCGCCGGCAAACGCCGGCTCCAGGCCGAAGGCGCTTTTGAAGACCAGCGCCAGGGCGGCGGGAATGGCGTCGAAATGGGTGACCATGACGACGATGGCCATGACGAAATAACCCAGGGCCATGACGGGGACCACGATCTCGGCGACTTCGGCGATGCGGCGGATGCCGCCGAAGATGATCAAGCCCAGCACCGCGACCAGGCCGATGCCGGTCACGTAGGTCGGTATGCCGAAGGCGTCGCTGAAGGACGTGGCCACGGTGTAGGATTGCAAGGCGTTGAACGAAAAACCGAAAGTAGCCAGCAGCAGCACGGAGAACAGCACGGCCAGCCATTTTTGTCCGAGCCCGTGTTCGATGTAATAGGCCGGGCCGCCGCGATAGGTGCCGTCGGGTTCGGCCTGCTTGAACAACTGAGCCAGCGAGCATTCGAAATAGCTGGTGGCCATGCCCATCAGGCCGATGATCCACATCCAGAAGATAGCGCCCGGACCGCCAAGAGTGATGGCCACGGCCACTCCGGCGATGTTGCCGGCGCCGACCCGTCCGGCCACGCTCAACGTGAGTGCCTGGAAGGAGCTGAGATGACCGGCCTGGTGCTTGAAAGCCTGGCCGAGTATTCGGAACATCCGGGCAAAATAACGGAACTGGACGAAGCGCGAGCGAATCGTGAAGGTGAGCCCGAGAATCACGAGGACGGTGATGAGTACCTTGCCCCACAATAGATCGTTCAAGAAATCCAGCATGGTGGTTTTCTCCAGTAAGTGGATAGGTGTGCGCCGGCATTGTCGAGTGCGAGAGCCGGTCAAAGGATGCGAAAATAAAACCGGCGGCTCAACAAAAATGTGAGTGGTCAATTGGGGAAACATTGCGCCGCAACGCTCAGTTAGCGCGAAGTTAAGCCTAAATGGTGATGAGCGCGGGCTCGAATCTTCAAGCAATCGAGCGGACAGACTTCCCTTTCCCGGATGGATGGGACGCGCGCGCCGCTGGGATGATTGTTGACCAATAAGGTCTAACATAATGAATGCTTACATGTTTCTCGCCGTGTTCTGCGGTGCGGGGTTCGGTGCCTGCTTGCGCTGGTGGCTGGGCATCGCCCTCAACCCCGTTTTTCCGACCCTGCCGCTCGGCACGCTGGCCGCGAACCTGCTCGGTGGCTATCTGATCGGAGTGGCGGTGGCCTATTTCTCGATCAATACCAGCCTGCCCCCGGAAATCCGGCTACTGGTGATCACCGGCTTCATGGGCGCATTGACCACTTTTTCCACCTTCTCGGCCGAAGTGGTCACCCTGATCGCTCGCGGTCAGGTCGGCTGGGCGATAACGACGGCGGGCGTGCATCTGTTCGGGTCGCTGGCGCTGACCGCGCTCGGCATCCTGACGGTACGCATGTTTCTGCCCCGGTCTTGAGGGGCTGGCCGTTCGATGATCGGGCTGACCTGATCGCGGCCCGCAAACAGAGCACTGATGGGAGGATCGGCGATGGAAGGTTCGTTTCTCAGATTCTACCTGCGCGAGAACCAGCGACATCGCGGCAGGCTGTTGTGGGAATGGCTGCTGGAGCAGGCCAACCGGAGGGGTATTCGTGGCGGTTCGGCCTTCCGGGCGATGGCCGGTTTCGGCCGCCATCATGCGTTGCATGAAGATCATTTTTTCGAGTTGGCCGGGACGCTCACGGTGGAAGTCGAGTTCATCGTCACCGACGCCGAGGCACGGGGCCTGCTCGATCTGTTGCGGGAAGAGAAGATCCGGGCGTTCTACGCGCATATCCCGGCTCGGTTCGGCGTGACCGTACCCGATCCGGGCGACGCGGACGCACCGGAAGCCGCGCCAGGGCGGAAATCCACTTGAAGTCGCCGCGCGGGTTGCCCCGCGCCGGGCAAAGAGGGATCTCGACGGAATGGTAGAGCCGGTGGCGGCGGCGCTGCTGTTGCGGGGATGGGGGTTCGCGGGAGCACCTCAGCGGTCCAGGTAGCGTTGCGGCAACCCGTCGTAGGCATCGATCCGCCGGTCGCGCGGGTAGGGCCAGAGCCGCCGCACCGGTTCGGAACGACCCAGGTCCAGTTCCACCGCCAGGGTGGCCGGCCCGTCGGTGGGGGTGGAGGCGAGCCATTCGCCCCGCGGGCCGACGATGAGGCTGGTGCCCCAGAACTGGATACCGGCGGTCTGGCCAGAGGCATCGGTGGAGGCTACGATGACAGAAGCATTGGATATTGCCGTCAGTGGGGAGCGGCTGGATGAAGGCACGGTCGAAGAATGTGCTTGTTTCGGGTTGCTCACGATCCGTCAAGGGAATCGGTTTTTGACGGAAAGGATAGATGGATTCAAGGCAATTCATTGCAGTTGTAGACCGATTCATGGAACAGATTCAGGGGCAACTATGGGCAAAGACGATTTCTCTGACCAACTTTGATCGAATCTGGGACGAGTTGCAGGCGGAACGCGCCGACTTAAAAATGGCTGATTACCGGAAGTTGGAGGCGCTCCCTGGTTATGACCCCGATGAAGCTCCCGCGGAAGAAATCGAGCGCCTGTTTGCCGACACCGAGGGCTTCGGTTGGGATGCGATTCAGGAACTGGCCGCCGATCATCAACCTGGAAGATCCACCCCCCGAATGAGTGGTTTTACCGCGCTGGCGGCCACTATCGGAATGGAGGCGCGGCCCGGAGACATGCCCTTGCTCCCGGCAACCGAACTACCTCCACGCGATCAAGTTCCTGCTTGGCGACATGGATACGAGACCGCCCGTGCACTGCGAGTTGCTTGTGGCCTCCAATCGGGACCGCTCCCAGATCAACGTCTTGCGGATCTTTCGGGTGTTTCGGTGCAGGTGCTAGCAGCGTCTCCGTCGGCCGATCGTGCCTTCGCTTTCAGCCTGGACGACGAATCCGGCAAGGTTGGCCGCATTGTACTACGGCCGAAATGGGAAACGGGGCGGCGCTTCGAATTGGCACGTCTGCTAGGTGAGTAACTCTTCACACCCCTCCCGGTAATGGCTAACTTCCCCTCGGGGAGTAGGTATGGAAAACTAGAGTCCAGCCCCACGATCAACCGCCATGCACCTCAGCCCACATAGCCTGCGCCAATTAGACCACGCCTACCTGGATTCGCTGGGGAGGCCGAGGTGCGTGCGCTGTCGGGCAAGCTGCTGGACGATTTGAAGGAGGCGCTGGACCGGTTGAATCAGGGACCGGACAACAGTTCGCGGCCGCCGAGCAGTCGGGCGCCGTGGGACCGACCGGGTGACGGGCCGGAATCGGATGCCGCCGATGCGGCGGACGAGGGACCCGAGTCGGCACCGGCAGACGCGAAGCCGGTGCCGGCGGAACCGCCGTCGGCCGAGGCGAAACCGGCGGACGCGAAACCCGCCCGTAAACCGGGTAAGCAGCCGGGGGCGCCGGGGATCGGCCGGACTCAGGTGTTCCAGGCGAAT
This sequence comes from Candidatus Competibacteraceae bacterium, assembly GCA_016699715.1. Classification (NCBI taxonomy): domain Bacteria; kingdom Pseudomonadati; phylum Pseudomonadota; class Gammaproteobacteria; family Candidatus Competibacteraceae; species Candidatus Competibacteraceae bacterium. Next base: position 199,417 of record CP065007.1, read on the forward strand.
GCCGAACAGGCCCATTACCCCGACACCTGCGCCGGTTGTGGCCGGCCGCTGGACCCAGTGGGTGCGGTGGCCTACACCGGGTTTCAGGCGGTCGACCTGCACTGGGGCGATCCGGCGCGGCCGGGGTTGACGCTGTGGGTCGTGGACCATCGCTATGACGAAGCCCCCTGCGCCTGTGGCCATCGGACCCGGGCCGTGGCCGGCCAGGGCGTGGTGGACCCACTGCTGGCGGGGATTGAACTCAGCGAATGGCGGCTGGTGGGGCCGGGGTTGGCGGCGCTGATCGTGGCACTGGCTTTCCGGTTCCGGCTGTCGCGGGCGCGGATTCGCGAATTCCTGGACGAGTGGCTGGGACTGAAGCTGAGTACCGGCACGATCCATCGGACGCTCCACGAAGCCGGCGCGGCCGTGGCGCCGGCGGAAGACGAACTCGTCCAGGCGGTTCTGGACAGCCATCTGCTGCACGCCGACGAAACCTCCTGGCCCGAACACGGCCGGCCGCTGTGGCTGTGGGTGTTTGTCGCGGCGACCGCGACCCTGTACTACGTGGCCGGGCGCGGCAAGGAGCGGGTCGAGAACGTGCTGGACGGCTTTAGCGGCTGGCTGATGAGCGATGGCTGGATGGCCTACCGCAACCACCCGCGCCGGTTACGCTGTTGGGCACACCTGATTCGCAAGGCGCGGGGCTTGGCCGAGAGTGGCGACCGCGAGGCCCGTGTCTTTGGCCGGTTCGTGCTGGAGACCTTGGAGGCGCTGATGGCGGCGGTCTACGCGGCCCGCGAAGGTCCGCCGCCGGTCGCGCCGCCGACCCAACACATGATGGTACTGGCCGCGTTGCGCGCGGCCTGCGAACGGCGCCAGGGTCACGCCCACGCCAAAACCCACGCCTTGGCGGTGGAGTTGCTCAACGACTGGGAAGCCATCTTCCAGGTGCTGAGTCATCCCGAACTGCCACTGACCAACAATGTAGCAGAGCGGGCACTACGCCATTGGGTGATCGCGCGCAAGATCAGTCACGGTACCCGCACCCCGGTGGGTTCGCGGGTCTTCGCTCTGCTCGCCAGCGTCATCGATACCTGCCGCCAGCGCGGCCACTCCCCTTGGCGCACTCTCGAACGCGCCATCGCCGACCGCCGCGCCGGACTGCCTCTCGCCCCCTTGCCCCGGTAGAGGGGGGAGAACGGCTACCTAGGTGACAGGTTGACCACCGGCTGTCTAAACGAGCGGTTACTGTCTGCAACGCGGGCTTATACCTATCGGCAAAAGTTTCAGCGGGCATTTGCCGCTGAACTGTTGTGCCCGTTCGAAGCATTGGAAGAGCAGATGGACGGCGATTATTCGGCTGATGTGAGAGAAGATGCAGCGCATTATTTTGGGGTTTCCGAACGTACCGTCACCACTCTGCTGGTCAATCACAAGCGTATAGATCGTAGCTACCTTGATGAAGACCTGGAAATCCTTGCTGCATGATTGCTTGGCATCGAGATCGTCAAAGAGCCGACCGATAAAGCACTGCTCATGCCGTTGGTGCAAAAGCTGCTGAATCACACGCCAACCAAATAGCCGTTTTCGCATTCAAATCTTTCTGGTGGGAGGACGAACCATGTCAACACCTTTGGCGGAACGCGAATTGCTGAACTCCCAACCTCATCATCGCTGGACCGTCGCCGAATATCACCGTATGGCGGAAGTCGGTTTGCTGAATGAAGACTCACGAGTGGAATTGATCGATGGGGAGATTATCGAAATGGCGCCGATTGGCAGTGAACATGCCGGCCATAATAATTATTTAATGAGTTTCCTTGCTCACCGCTTGTATGGCAAGGCAGTCGTAGCTGGACAAAATCCAGTCATACTTGGCGGCTATGAAGAACCTCAGCCCGATATTGCCTTACTGCGTTGGCGGGACGACTATTACAGAACCGCTCATCCCCATGCCGAAGATGTTTTGCTGCTCATCGAAATATCCGACAGCACGCTCCGCTATGATCGCGATGTCAAAATTCCTCTGTACGCAAAAAACGGTATCCCCGAAGTCTGGTTACTGGATATCCAGAATCGACAACTGGAAATCCACCGCGAGCCGATCAACGGCGAGTACCGGCAGCGAGATTGCCGCCGCGTCGGCCAGATCGCGCCGATTTTGTGTCCCGACGCCGTGATCGATCTAGCCGAACTCTTTCCCAACTCCTGAGCGACGTTTCTGAATGACCGAATTAGCCTTTACCGCCGACAGTACCGAACGTGTATCGCTGAAAGTCTTCACCGAAAAGGCGTACCTGGATTATTCCATGTACGTCATTCTTGACCGGGCCTTGCCCCACATTGGCGACGGTTTGAAGCCGGTGCAGCGGCGCATCATCTACGCGATGTCCGAACTGGGCCTGAGCGCCGGGTCCAAGCACAAAAAATCCGCCCGCACCGTCGGCGACGTGCTCGGCAAATATCACCCGCACGGCGACTCGGCCTGCTATGAGGCCATGGTGCTGATGGCCCAGCCCTTCTCCTACCGTTATCCACTGGTGGACGGGCAGGGCAACTGGGGTTCGCCGGACGATCCCAAGTCGTTCGCCGCCATGCGCTACACCGAGGCCCGGCTGACGCCGTTCGCCCAAGTGCTGCTATCCGAACTCGGCCAGGGCACGGTGGACTGGATACCCAATTTCGACGGCACGCTGGACGAACCGGTGCGGCTGCCCGCCCGCCTGCCGAACGTCTTGCTCAATGGCATTACCGGCATCGCCGTCGGCATGGCCACCGACATCCCGCCGCATAATCTTGGCGAAATCGCCGCTGCCTGCATCCACCTGCTGGACCATCCCGACGGCGACCTGGACGCGCTCTGCGAGCTCGTGCCCGCGCCGGATTATCCCGGTGGCGCGGAGATCGTCACCCCCCGCGAGGAACTCCGCAAGCTGTACCAGACCGGCAATGGTTCGGTGCGGTTGCGCGCCCGCTTCGAACGGGAAAACGGCGATGTGGTGATCACTACCCTGCCGCATCAGGTGTCCGGAGCACGGATCATGGAACAGATCGCCGCGCAGATGCGGGAAAAAAAGTTGCCGATGGTCGAGGATCTGCGCGACGAATCCGACCACGAAAACCCGACCCGGCTGGTGCTGGCGCTGCGTTCCAACCGGGTGGACGGGGATTTGCTGATGGACCACCTGTTCGCCACCACGGATTTGGAGAAGAGCTACCGGGCGAATCTCAACATGATCGGTCTGGACGGCCGGCCGCAGGTCAAGAACCTCAGACAGATTCTTGAGGAATGGCTGCAATATCGCCTGGTCACGGTACGGCGACGGCTGGAACATCGGCGCCATCAGGTCGAACAGCGCCTGCATATCCTCGACGGCCTGCTGATCGCCTATCTCAATCTGGATGAAGTGATCCGCATTCTGCGCACCGAAGAGCGGCCCAAGGCGGTGCTGATGGCCCGCTTCCAATTGTCCGACATCCAGGCCGAGGCCATTCTGGAGACCAAGCTGCGGCATCTGGCCCGCTTGGAGGAGATGAAGCTGCGGGGCGAGCAGGATCAACTCCGCAAGGAACTGGCGCAGTTGCAACAATTACTGGGCTCGGAACAGCGTTTGAAAGGGCTGATCCGCAAGGAAATCCAGGAGGACGCCCAACGCTACGCCGATCCGCGCCGCTGCCCGCTGGTGGAACGACGGCCGGCGCAGGCACTGGACGAAACCAGTTTGACCCCCAGCGAGCCGATGGTGGTGGTGCTGTCGCAAAAGGGTTGGGTGCGGGCGGCCAAGGGCCGCGAGATCGACCCCATGGCGCTGAATTACAAATCCGGCGATGGCTTTCTGACCCAGGCGCAAGGGCGCAGTAATCAGTCGGCGGTGTTCCTGGATACCACCGGGCGGACCTATACCCTGCCGGTGGCGGGACTGGCCTCGGCGCGCGGTTACGGCGAACCACTGACCGGCAAGCTCAGCCCGCCGGACGGGGCCAGCTTCGTGAGCCTGTTGCTGAGTAATCCCGAGGATTTGTATCTACTGGCCACCGATGCCGGTTACGGCTTCATCTGCGCCTTCGACGACCTGCTCAGCCGCAACAAGGCCGGCAAGCTGGTGCTGACCGTGCCGGAAAAGGCGAAGATATTGTTGCCGCTACCGGTCACCAGCCTGGATGGCGACCGGCTGGCGGCCATCGGCGGCGGTGGCCGGTTGTTGGTGTTCCCGGTGAAAGATCTGCCGCGCTTGCCCAAGGGCAAGGGCAACAAAATTCTCGATCTGCCGGGCGAGGAGCGGCTGATAGCCTTGGCCATCGTGCCGCCGGAACGGTGTCTGATGCTGACCGCCGGCAAGCGGGATCTGAAGCTCAAACCGGCCGATCTGGACGGTTATGCCGGTGAGCGGGGCCGGCGGGGCAAGCTGTTGCCGCGCGGCTTTCAGCGAGTGGAGCGGGCGGTGGTGGGGGAGTGAGTGTTCCGCCACCAGGCTCGATACCCCAGTAATGCGGCGAGCAGTCCGGCATACAGCAGCGGTTCGCTGATGTCGGCCTTGACCAGCCACCAGTAATGCACCACGCCCAGCACGCCGATCAGGTAGACCAGTCGGTGCAAGCGCTGCCAGTTTCGCCCCAGCCGTTTGATCATGCCGTTGGTGGAGGTCGCCGCCAGCGGGACCAGCAGCAGGAAGCCGGCGAAACCGACCGTGATGTAGGGGCGCTTGGCGATGTCCGCGAAAATGGCCGATAGATCGAAGAATTGGTCGAAAATCAGGTACACGCTGAAATGCAGGCAAACATAGAAAAACGCAAACAGGCCCAGCATCCGCCGGAACTTTTGCAGCCCGTTCCAGCCACTCAGCCGCCGCAATGGCGTCACCGCCAGCGTCAGCAGCAGGAAGCGCAGGCTCCAGTCGCCGGTGCGATGACTCAGCGTTTCGACCGGATTGGCGCCCAATCGATCTTGCCATGCCAGCCAGCACAGCCAGACCAGCGGTAACAGGCTGGCGCAGAAGACCAGAAGTTTTCCATAAGGGGGGAAGCGAGATGGGCGCGCGGTCATGGTGGGCGGACTTCGGGGTGGCTGGATGGTTCGGATGATGGACGGGCGGTCGCGTGGTCCGCTTGCCTATGGAACCCATGCGTCGGGAAAGTTCCCCGCCTGGGCGAGGGTGGTCTCATGCCTGTTCGGGTCGCGCGCATAAAAAAAGCCGGAGCTTGCGGGCTCCGGCAAATAACCACCAAAGGAAGGTGTGGAGAAGAACGACATCTCACGATGCCAGCTACAGCCTAAGTGATTTTGTTGCAGTGCGTCAAGATTTTTTTGCGGCCGCAATAAAAAATGCCGGGGCAATGGATCTGACCCGGCAAAAAACCACCAAAGGAGGATTTGGAGATAACATTCACTAGGAATGTTGCATTGCAGTATAAGGCGGGTATTGCACCGCGTCAAGCGTTTTGCTAGGTATTTTTTGATGTGAAAAATCAATCGACTATTTTGGATTAGCTTTGAATGTACCACCCGGCTGGTCCGCTGGCCCAGCTTCGGTGGCCACCTTATCCATGCCGCAGCACGATCTTGCCCATCTGTTCGCCGGCCAGCAACCGCTGGTGGGCCGCGACCGCCTGCTCGAACGGGAAAACCCGGTCGAGCGCCGGTTCGATGCGGTGTTCGGCGACGAAGTGCAGCATGGCGGCGAATTCGGCGGGTGAACCCATGGTGGAGCCAATGATGCGCGCCTGCCGGAAAAACAGCTTGGCCATTTCCAACCCTCGCGGCGGATTGCCGGCCGTCGCGCCGTAAACCACCAGCCGCCCAGCCGGTTTCAGCAGCGAAAAGCAGTCCTTGAAAGCGGGGCCGCCAGTGCCGTCGATCACCACGTCCACGCCGCCACTCAGTTCGGCCAGTCGTTTGGCCCAATGCTCGTCGCGGTAGTTGACGCCGCCGGCCGCGCCCATTCGCCGGGCCTGTTCCAGTTTGCCGTCGTCGCCGCTGGTGACGAAAGTTCGCGCCCCCAGCCCCACCGCCCACTTCAGCGCGAAGGTGGCCACCCCGCCGCCGATGCCGGTGATCAGCACGGTTTCGCCCGCTTGCGCCGCGGCCTGGGTCATCAGCGCCCGCCAGGCGGTCAGCCCGGCCAGAGGGATGGCGGCGGCCTGTTCCCAGTTCAGATGCGCCGGTTTGGCGAAAACGTGACGGGCGGGAACGCAGAGGTATTCGGCGAAAGTACCGGGATTCGGCATCCCCAGGACCCGGAAGGTCGAGCTGGGGAAGCGAGGGTCGTCGCCCCAATCGTAGGCGGGGTAGAGGAGTACCGGTTGATCGAGCAGCTCCACCGGGGCGTCGGGGCCGAGCGCGTCGACCGTGCCGGCCCCGTCCGAACCGAGGATGCACGGCAGGCGGATGCCGGGATACTGACCGAGGGTAATCCAGACATCGCGACGATTGAGCGCCATGGCGCTCAGGCGCACGCGGACCTGTCCGGGACCAGGTTCCGGCGTGGCGATTTCATCGATGCGCAACTGCTCGGGGCCACCAAGTTGCGGGAGGATCAGGGCTTTCATGGCATGTTCCTTTCGGGCGGTCGAGTCGGGGTTACGGTCGGGCGCGCGGCGGAGGGGGCTCATGGCCGACCTTATATTCACTTTCCAGTAAAATGTTCTAACTTTACTAGCGAGCATAGCGCGGGCGACCGGCTCCATCCATGCAAGCCTCCCGACATGACCGTGCGACAGCCAGCCCTGTACAACCTCTCGGCCTTGCCCATACTACCTTTAAAAAACCGTCATCATGACCGCGACCGACGGGACTGGTTGTATCCTCGGACCCTCACCGCCCTTCCAGGCCGAGGGTCATCTTTCACCACCAGACGATTGCAAGAGAAGCACGATGACAGACAAGCCAATCAACATGACGCGCCCGCTGGACCTGACTCACGAGAAACGCAACGTAGGTCCGCAGCGCATTCAAAGGCCGATCTACGCGGATCTGCTGCCGACCTGCAACAATGCCTGTCCGGCGGGCGAAAACATTCAGGGCTGGCTGACGCACGCGCAGGCGGGGCGTTTCAAGGAGGCTTGGCAAACGCTGACCCAAGACAACCCGCTGCCGTCGGTGCATGGTCGCGTGTGCTACCACCCCTGCGAGAGCAACTGCAATCGCGCCAAGCTGGATTCCTCGGTCAGCATTCACGCCGTCGAGCGCTTTCTCGGCGAGATGGCGCTGCGGGAAAACTGGCAGTTCGAAATCACCGTTCCCTCCAGCGGCAAGCGGGTGCTGGTGGTCGGTGCCGGTCCCAGCGGCCTGTCCGCCGCCTACCATTTGGCCCGTCTCGGTCATACCGTCGAAATTCATGAGGCTGGCCCAATGGCCGGCGGCATGATGCACTTCGGTATTCCCGCCTACCGCCTGCCGCGCGACGTGCTGGACGCCGAGATCAAGCGCATCGAGAACATGGGCGTCAAGATCGTGCTCAACCACCGGGTTGACGACCTGCTGGCCGAGAAACAGGCCGGCAACTTCGACGCCATGTTCGTCGCCGTGGGCGCCCACATCAGCAAGCGCACCGAGATCCCGGCCCGCGACGCCGGAAAAATGTTCGACGCACTGACCTTCCTCAAGGACGTGGAATCCGGCAACGCTCCCAAGCTGGGCCGGCGGGTCGCCATCTACGGCGGTGGCAATACCGCCATGGATGCCGCCCGGGTCGCCAAGCGGCTGGGCTACGAGCCGTTGATCATCTACCGCCGCGACCGCGCTCACATGCCGGCCCTCGAGTTCGAGGCTGACGAGGCGCTGGAAGAAGGTGTGAAGATCCACTGGCTGCGCACCATCAAGAACATCGAGGAAACCACCTTTACGGTCGAGGTGATGGAAATAGACGAGAAGGGCCGACCGCGCCCGACCGGCGAACTCGAGACTCTGGAAGCCGATGCGTTGATCATGGCGCTGGGCCAGGACGTGGACACCAGCTTCATGACCCGGGTGCCGGGCGTGGAACTCAAGAGCGACGGCGTGGTGATGGTCAACGAAAACATGATGACCGGCTACCCGGGCCTGTTCGCCGGCGGCGACATGGTGCCCTCCGACCGTACCGTGACCATCGGGGTGGGCCACGGCAAGAAGGCCGCCCGCAACATCGACGCCTGGTTGCGAACGGGCGAAAGCTACGTCAAGTCGTCCAAGCACGCGCTGGCCACCTTCGACAAGCTGCACGTCTGGTACTACACCGACGCCGCCCAGCGCCCGCAGAGCCATCTGGATATGAAAGTCCGCCAGAGCAGCTTCGAGGAAGTGGTGGGCGGCCTGAACCAAAAAGAGGCGCTGTACGAAGCCAAGCGCTGCCTGTCCTGCGGCAACTGCTACGAATGCGACGGCTGCTACGGTGCTTGCCCCGAAGACGCGGTGATCAAGCTGGGGCCGGGCAACCGCTACCGCTACGACTACGATCTCTGCACCGGCTGCGCGGTGTGCTTCGAGCAATGCCCCTGCCACGCCATCGAGATGATCCCAGAACCGCCGGCCGAAACGTCGGAACCCACGGTTTGACAACAAGAAACCATCGTCCGCAGTATCCAGCGGGCTTAGAGAGAAGCGTAAAATGACCGAACGGCAAGTCACAACCATCGATGGCAACGAGGCCGCGGCCTACGTCGCCTACCGGGTCAACGAAGTCTGCACCATCTACCCCATCACGCCGTCCTCGACCATGGCCGAGTTGGCGGATCAATGGGCCTCGGAAGGCATCAAGAACATCTGGGGCAGCGTCCCCATGATCATGGAAATGCAGAGCGAGGGTGGCGCGGCCGGCGCGGCGCACGGTGCGTTACAGACCGGTGCGCTGACCACCACCTTCACCGCGTCGCAGGGGCTCATGCTGATGATCCCCAACATGTACAAGATCGCCGGCGAGTTGACCTCGGCGGTATTTCACGTCGCTGCCCGTTCGCTGGCAACACAGGGGTTGTCGATCTTCGGCGACCATCAGGACGTGATGGCGGTGCGCCCGACCGGTTTTTGCCTGTTGGCCTCCGGTTCGGTGCAGGAAGCTCACGACATGGCGCTGATCGCCCAGGCATCCACCCTGGAAGCGCGGGTGCCCTTCATCCATTTCTTCGACGGCTTCCGTACCTCGCACGAGGTGAACAAGCTCACCCTGCTGTCGGATGACGACATCCGGGCGATGATTCGCGACGACCTGGTGTTGGCGCATCGTGCCCGGGCGTTGAACCCCGACCGGCCGTTCATCCGCGGCACCGCCCAGAACCCCGATGTCTATTTCCAGAGCCGCGAAACGGTCAACCCGTTCTATGCCAAGGTACCCGGCATCGTGCAGGCGGCCATGGACAAATTCGCGGGTATTTCCGGCCGCCAATATAACCTGTTCGACTACGTCGGTGATCCGAACGCCGATCGGGTGGTGATCCTGATGGGTTCCGGTCAGGAAACCGCTTGCGAAACCGCCGCTTATCTGAATGCGCGCGGCGAAAAGGTGGGGGTGCTCCAGGTGCGTCTCTACCAGCCGCTGTCGGCCAGCCATTTCCTGGCGGCCTTGCCGGCCAGCGTCAAGTCCATCGCCGTCCTGGAGCGCACCAAGGAACCGGGCACCACCGGCGAGCCGATGTACCTGGAAGTCGTCAATACCCTGGTGGAAGCGCAGACCGCCGGGACCTTGCCCTCACCGGTCATGCCCCGAGTTATCGGCGGCCGTTATGGACTGTCTTCCAAGGAATTCACGCCGGCAATGTGCAAGGCGGTGTTCGACGAATTGCGCAAGGACAAGCCCAAGAACCATTTCACCGTCGGCATCATCGACGACGTGACCCACACCAGTCTGGATGTCGATGCCAGCTTCATGATCGAGTCCGACAAGGTGGTGCGCGCGATGTTCTACGGACTGGGCGCGGACGGTACGGTCGGCGCCAACAAGAACTCGATCAAGATCATCGGCGACGACCCGGAGTTTTACGCCCAGGGCTATTTCGTCTATGACTCCAAGAAATCCGGCTCGCAGACCGTTTCCCACCTGCGGTTTGGGCCGGAACCGATCCGCTCGCCCTATCTGGTGCAGTCGGCCAATTTCATCGGCTGCCATCAGTTCAATTTCCTCAACCGTGGCGATGTGCTCAAGAACGCCGCGCCGGGCGCCGTATTCCTGTTGAATACCAGTCCGCATGAACCGGAGGAGATCTGGGAGCGAATTCCCCGGCCGGTGCAGGAAGAGATCGTCGCCAAGAAGCTGAAGGTCTACGGTATCAATGCCGAGAAGGTGGCCCGTGACAACGGCATGGGGACGCGGATCAACACCATTATGCAGACCTGTTTCTTCGCCATTTCGGGGGTGCTGCCGCGCGATAAGGCGATCGAGAAGATCAAGTACTCGATCAAAAAGAGTTATATGCGCAAGGGCGAGGAGGTCGTGCGCAAGAACTTCGAGGCGGTGGACAACACGCTGGTCAACCTGCGCGAAATCCCCGTGCCGGCTCGGGCGACCAGCACCATCGAACTACCGCCGACCGTGTCGGCCAATGCGCCGGAGTTTGTGCGGAACGTAACGGCGATGATGATGGCCGGGCGCGGCGACGAACTGCCGGTCAGCGCCCTGCCGGTGGATGGCACCTATCCCAGCGCCACCACCCAATGGGAAAAGCGCAACATCTCCAACTTCATACCGATCTGGGAACCGGACGTCTGCATCCAGTGCGGCAATTGCAGCATGGTCTGCCCGCACGGCGTCATCCGCTCCAAGTTCTACAACGAAGCCAGTTTGGAAAGCGCCCCGAAGGCATTCAGGACCGCGCCTATCGACGCCCGGGGTTTCCCGGATATTCGCTACACCCTGCAAGTGTATCTGGAGGATTGCACCGGTTGCGGGCTGTGCGTCGAGGTCTGCCCGGCCAAGAGCAAGGAACAGACCGGACGCAAGGCCATCAACATGGCGCTCAAGGAACCGGTGCTGGAGGATGAAAAGGCCAATGTGAGCTTTTTCGAGACCCTGCCGGAGATGGATCGTGGCCGGGTGGACTTCTCCACGGTGCGCGGGGTGCAGTTCCTGCCGCCGCTGTTCGAATTCTCCGGCGCCTGCGCCGGCTGTGGCGAGACCCCCTACGTCAAGTTGCTGTCGCAATTGTTCGGCGACCGCTTGCTGGTGGCCAACGCCACCGGCTGTTCCTCGATCTACGGCGGCAACCTGCCGACCACCCCGTGGTCGGTCAATAGCGAAGGGCGCGGCCCGGCCTGGTCCAACTCGCTGTTCGAGGACAACGCCGAATTTGGCTTGGGTTTCCGCCTGACCGCCGATAAGCATCTGGAATACGCCGGCGAATTGCTCAAGGCACTGGCTGGACGAATCGGTGAAGATCTGGTGAGTGAGTTACTCAGCGCCGATCAGACCACCGAGACCGACATCCGCCGGCAGCGGGGCCGGGTGGCCGAGCTGAAACAGCGCTTGCGCGAGATCGACGACCCGCGCGCCCAGCAATTGCTGTCCATCGTTGACCAGTTGGTGCGGCGCAGTGTCTGGATCGTCGGTGGTGACGGCTGGGCCTACGACATCGGCTCGTCCGGTGTCGATCATGTGCTGTCCAGTGGTCGCGACGTCAATATTCTGGTGATGGATACCGAGGTGTATTCCAATACCGGCGGCCAGATGTCGAAATCCACTCCGATGGGCGCTGTCGCCAAGTTTGCGGCGGCGGGCAAACAAATCGGTAAGAAAGACATTGCGTTGCAGGCGATTTCCTATGGAAATGTCTATGTCGCGCGCATCGCCATGGGCGCCAACCCGCAGCAGTCTCTGCTGGCTTTTCGAGAGGCCGAGGCGTACCGGGGGCCATCGCTGATTCTGGCCTACAGCCACTGCATCGCTCACGGCATCAACATGCAGCGCGGACTGGATCAGCAGCATCTGGCGGTGGAGTGCGGACACTGGCCGCTGTTCCGCTACAACCCGATGGTGCACGAATCCAACGAGAACCCGTTCGTCCTCGATTCCGGGCGTCCGAAGATCCCGCTCAAGACCTACGCCTACAACGAAGTGCGCTACAAGGTGTTGGCCCATACCAACCCCAAGGAGGCCACGCGTCTCATGGATCTGGCCCAGCAGGGGATCAACCGGCGCTGGTCGGTGTACGAGGACATGGCGGCCCGCAGCGGCGACACGTTCCAACCGAAATACAAACCCTAAGGGCGCATGGCGGTTTCGGGTGAGCCGGAACCGCCAGCCATCGGCATTCTGCACGCAGAAGGAATTATCATGGATTTAACAACCAGTTACATGGGGATGGAACTGAAGCATCCCATCGTGGCGTCGGCCGCGCCGCTGTCGGGGAGCGTGGCCAACATCAAGCGCCTCGAAGACGCCGGCGCGGCGGCCGTGGTCATGTTCTCGCTGTTCGAGGAGCAGTTGAAACACGAGAGCGCGGCGCTGGAGTATCTGATGACCGCCGGTACCGAGAGCTTCGCCGAGTCGTTGAACTATTTCCCGGAGGTAGACGATTACACCGTTGGCCCGGACAACTACCTGGAACTGCTGCGGCAGGCGTCGGCGGCGGTGGATATCCCGATCATCGGCAGCCTCAACGGCGTTACCAATACCGGTTGGATCGAATATGCGCAGTTGATGCAGGAAGCGGGGGCGAAGGGGATCGAACTGAACATCTACTACATCCCCGCCGATCTGACCACCAGCGGCCGCGAGGTCGAGGCACGCTACATCGAGATCGTCAAGGCGGTGAAGGCGGCGGTGACCGTGCCGGTGGCGGTCAAGCTGAACCCGTTTTTCAGCGCTATCGGCTCGATGGCCAAGGCGCTGGACGATGCCGGCGCCGACGCCCTGGTATTGTTCAATCGCTTCTACCAGCCCGATTTCGATCTGGACAAACTGGAGGTGGCGCCGAACCTGCAACTGAGCACGCCGGACGAGATTCGCCTGCCGTTGCTGTGGATCGCTATTCTGCATGGACGGTTGCGCGCCTCGCTGGGCGCGACCCGCGGCGTGCAAAGCGCGACCGAGGTGGTCAAGTATCTAATGGCGGGGGCTGATGTGGTGATGACTACCTCGGCTCTGCTCAAGAACGGCATCGATTATATCGGCACCCTGCACAACGGCTTGCAGACCTGGATGGAGCTGCACCGCTACACGTCGGTGAAGCAGATGAAAGGTTCGATGAGTCAGCGTAACGTCGCCGATCCGACCGCGTTCGAGCGCGCCAACTACATCAAGACGCTGGAAAGCTACAAGGGCGACTATCTGTAAGAGCACTTGCTGTCTGATTGACCTCTACACATCGCTTGGAGGTCTTGCGGGGATTGCGAGGACGCAATCCCCTTTTTTCTGGCCGCCGTTTCAGGATGGCCCGCGATATTGGCGCGGGACTTCGAGTAGGCGGATTTGCGGGTCTGCCCGCGGGTCCACATGCCCTTTCCGGAGCGCGATGCCGTTCAGCGAATTGGCCTCGACATCCTCGTTGCCCCACTGATCCCAACCGGGCCGGCGGAAGCGGGCGAACAATTCCAGGTAGGGGCCGGGCGAGCAGGATTCGATGATAGGGTAAATCTGATCGGGTTTGCGGGAATGCTCGCGTTTTTGCGAAATCAGCACGTTGGTTTGAGTCCGACCCGGTTGCAGCGTGCGCATGTGGCCGCGCACGCCGAACAGGATGAGTTCGGTGACGTTACGGAAGTAGAAGCCGACCCCCCGGCCGTCCGGGCCGCCGTCCTTGCGCACCTTGTACCAAACCAGGTTGGATTTGTAGGTGAAGCCCCAGCAACGCATGACTTCCAGCCCCTCGGCCAGCAGGGCGTTGGGAACCCACAGGTAGAGATGCGCGTTGGGGGCAAGAAGGGGTTTCACCGGGAGCGCGCACACCTCCTCCAGAGTCATCGTTGGGTAGCGCAGCAACCGTTGATGCTCCGGCGCCATCTTGCCGGTGCGATTCTGGAAACGCCAGGGCGGGTCGGCCAGGATGGTCGCATAGGTTCCGGCGACCTTGGCGGCTAAGTCCTGGGCGGCGGTTGTCTGGATGCTGTCAGCAGTCTTCTTCATACAATGAGCGCCTGATACCGAAAACCAGCAATGGACAACCCGCGCCGCCACCGCCCTGAATGCGCGGTAACAGCTTGGATATGTGTGTGGTCGAATTACCGTAGGATTTGCCTCTTCCCAAACTATTGAAGAGATCCTGGAGTTCGTCACAGCGAGTGATGATGATGCCAACCGAAATTACCCGGAGATCGAAAAGCAATCGGAAGTTATTCAAATCCCGGTCGTAGAATGGATCTTTGTTGTTCCATTCGATTTCCAAAGCGATCCGGTTCTTGAAGCAGTCAACTTCGTGTGTGGGTGAATCCAGTGACACTTGGTCAACGACAATTCGGGTATCGAAATTCTTCGGCATCCAGCCTTTTGCGGCAAGTTCGCTGTCGATCCAATTGGACACTTGGGATTTATTGCCACCGCCGATAACGATCCAGCTTTGTCTGAGCCGGAAGCGGGTCAATACATCAATCAATTCATTCAGTTCGACCGGAAAATCTTGAGCGAGAATGGCGCAGGCATGGCGCCATTCGTGGATTTCGTAGTTGGTTGTGATAAAGCTTGGCAAAATTTCCAGGGACATGGGGTCTCTTGGTTGAGAGCGTGGTGCGGAGACATTGGAGCCGTAGGCCAGCGTCGAATCATACCGGGTGAGCGCGCCCCAGACTACGTTTCTCGTGGAAAACCTCCACGAACCGCGCCAGCCGTTGTTCGGCGATGGCCGCTCGCAGCTCGCGCATCAGATCCAGGTAGTAGTACAGATTATGAATCGTGTTGAGCCGGGCGCCGAGAATCTCGTTGCACCGGTCCAGATGGCGCAGATAGGCACGGCTGTAGTGCCGGCAGGTGTAGCAGCCGCAGGTATCGTCCAGCGGTCGGGTGTCGGTTCGATATCGGCCGTTGCGGATACGGATATCGCCGTGATGGGTGAATAGATGGCCGTTGCGGGCGTTGCGGGTCGGCATCACGCAATCGAACAGATCCACGCCGCGGCACACCGCCTCGACGATATCTTCCGGCTTGCCGACGCCCATCAGGTAGCGCGGCGCGGCCTCCGGCAGCAGCGGCACGGTGCAGTCCAGCATCGCCAGTCGCTCCGCCAGTGGCTCGCCGACCGCCAGCCCGCCGATGGCGTAGCCGTCGAAGCCGATGTCGCGCAGCCCCTCGGCCGAGATACGGCGCAGGGGTGGGTACATGCCGCCCTGGACGATGCCGAACAAGGCGGCGGGATTGTCGTCGTGGGCGATCTTGCTGCGTCGCGCCCAGCGCAGCGACAGTTCCATGGACGTTCGCGCTTCGATTTCGGTGGCTGGGTAAGGGGTGCATTCGTCGAAGATCATCACGATGTCCGCGCCCAGCGCCCGCTGCACCGCCATCGACTCCTCCGGCCCCAGAAACACCATTCCGCCGTCCACCGGCGACCGGAATTTCACGCCGGCCTCGGTGATCTTGCGGATCGCCGCCAGGCTGAATACCTGGAAGCCACCGGAGTCGGTCAAAATCGGCCCGTCCCAGTGCATGAAGTCGTGCAGATCGCCGTGCTGTTCGATGATCGCCGTACCGGGGCGCAGCATGAGATGGAAGGTGTTGCCGAGGATGATCTCGGCGCCGGCGGCGCGCAGTTCCTCCGGGGTCATGGCCTTGACCGTGCCATAGGTGCCGACCGGCATGAAAGCCGGGGTTTCCACCGTGCCACGGGGGAAGGTCAACCGGCCACGGCGGGCGGCGCCATCGGTTTGCAGTCGCTGAAAGTGCATGGATATAGGGCGAACCGTGCGGTGGGATTGCGGGGCGCTTATCTTGGCGGCAAGGGGCTGGACTGGCAAGGCGTGTTGCGTCGGTTTACCGGAATCTCCAGAATCCGGGTTTACCGATGGCTCGATTGAGACGGCCGCTTCAGCGCCGCGAAGCCGGGCTTTTGCTCTTGTTCGAAGCATATAAGGTGAGATTCACGATGCAGCCTTACCGCAGTGCCATTCTCCTGTCATGCTGGCTGATCGCGCTGGTGGCCACGCCCACCTTCGCGCTCGACTCGCAACGGGTCACGGTCGGCCCGGCAACGTTTCAAGTCGAGATCGCGCAAACGCCGCAAGCGCGCGCGCGCGGCCTGATGTACCGCCGGGAGCTGCCGCGCGACCAGGGCATGCTGTTCGTGCAGTCGCCGGGTCCGGCGGTGTTCTGGATGAAAAACACCTATATTCCCCTGGATTTGCTGTATTTCGACGTTAATGGCTGGCTATCGCAGATCGAGGCCGACGTGCCGCCCTGCGCGACGCCGAACTGTCCATCGTATCCCAGCGATACCAGCGAGGTCCGCTATATCCTGGAGATCAACGCCGGCGAAGCGGCCCGGCGTGGCATCCGGGTCGGCGACCGGTTGCGAGTGGAATGAGCCGGCGGGATGGGCGTTGTTTTCCCTATGCCGGGTCTGGAACTTACTGCAAAATGTCGCGATTTTAGCCAACCGACGAGTGATCCCATGAACGGTGATATCCCGCGTTTCATTCGCTGCGGCCGGGCATTGTGCGGCGATCTTCCGCAGGCTGAGCGGCGCGAGTGGTGGCTGGCAAACGGCTTGGGCGGCTACGCCGCCGGCACCGTGGCCGGTACCCTGACTCGGCGCTACCACGGCCTGCTGGTGGCGCCGGTGCAACCGCCGCTCGGTCGCTGGCTGGTATTCGCCAAAGCCGACGCCACTCTGGTGGACCGGGACCGGGAAATCCCATTGTTCAGCAACCGCTGGGCCGGCATCGATATGGTCAGTCCGCGCGGCCATGTTCACCTCGAATCGTTCCACCTGGAAGGGCGGATGCCGGTCTGGCGTTTCGCGATCGGCGATATCGTGCTGGAGCAGTGCATCTGGCTGGAGCCGGGCGCCAACACCAGCTACGTTGCCTACCGGCTGGCGGCGGAGAGCACCGCCCGCGACCTGAAGCTGAAGGTTCGCCTGCTGGTGAACGGCCGCGACCATCACGTCAAAACCCGGATGAACGAGTTCCAGCCGGTGCTGGAGGCGCCCGATCCCGCGTCGCGGCGGGTGCGCACCCCGGATTTCACCCTGCGGTTGTGGATTCGCGACGGCGTTATGGTGGACGGCGCCAACTGGTTCGAGAATTACGACCTACCGGTCGAGCACGAACGCGGCCTGGCGCACCGCGACCATCATTTTTGCCTGGGAGAAGCGGTGCTGACCTTGCGTCCAGGCGTTTGGACCGGCGTCGTCGCCAGCCTGCACGAGGAGGTAGAACTCGATCTGGACGCGGCGCGGCGGCGATTTCTGGCGCGTGAAGCCCGCTTGCTGGAGCAGGCCACCACCCAGGTTCCCGAACTGCGACAGGCCCCGGACTGGGTCCGGCAACTGGTGCTGGCGGCGGACAGCTTCCTGGTTGCCCGACCATTGCCGGATTTGCCCGAGGGCGAGACGGTGATCGCCGGTTATCCCTGGTTCGGCGACTGGGGTCGCGACACCATGATCGCGCTGCCGGGGCTGACGCTGGCGACCGGTCGCTGTGATATTGCCCGCCGCATCCTGCTGACCTTCGCCCGTTTCGCCGATCGGGGCATGTTGCCCAATCTGTTTTCCGCCGAAGGCGAGCCGCTGGCTTACAATACCGCCGATGCCGCGCTGTGGTATGTCGAAGCCTGGCGGGCCTATCTGGAGGCGAGCGCCGACACCAAAACCCTGGCCGAGGTGTTTCCGGTCTTGCAGGAGATCGTCGCCTGGCATGTCGCCGGGACCCGCTACGGTATCGGCCAGGATGAGGTCGATGGCCTGTTGCGATGCGGCGAGCCGGGGACGCAGTTGACCTGGATGGATGCCAAGGTCGGCGACTGGGTGGTGACGCCGCGTATCGGCAAGCCGGTGGAAATCAATGCGCTTTGGTACAACGCCTTGCTCTGTCTGGCGAGCTTCGCCCGGCGCTTGCGGCAGTCGCCGACGCTATACGATGATCTGGCGGCGCAGGCGCGGATGGGATTCCGTCGCTTCGTCCGGCCCGACGGCGAAGGCTTGTTCGACGTGCTGGACGGACCCGACGGCAACGATTCGAGCATTCGCCCCAATCAGTTGCTGGCGGTCAGCCTGCCTCATAGTCCGCTCGATCCGGCGGTGCGGCAGGCGGTGGTGCGGGTCTGCGGTCGGGAGTTACTGACCTCCCATGGTCTGCGTTCCCTGGCGTCGTGCCATGCCGAATTCCGGCCCCATTACCTGGGCGACCCGATGGAACGGGACGGCGGCTACCATCAAGGGCCGGTTTGGGGTTGGCTGCTGGGGCACTACGCCTTGGCCGAATACCGGGTGCATGGCGACGCGGCGGCGGCGCAAGCCTGGCTGGAGCCGATCCGCGATCATCTGTTCGATGCCGGCCTGGGCACGGTCAGCGAAATCTTCGACGGCGCGCCGCCGCACCATCCGCGCGGCGCACCGGCCCAAGCCTGGTCGGTGGCTTGCGTGCTGGAGGCTTGGCAACGCTTGGAGCAGTTGCGGCCGCGGAAAGCAGCCTCTCGTTCGGAGCCGCCGACCGCCGCTTAATTCGAAACGAGTCGAAACGAGGCCGGTCGTTCACCGGGGTGGTTAACCGGCCTTCCCGCTGCTCTGCTCCTTAGCCGTTCTCCTTCCTGTCCTTGTTTTTAGCGTTGTCCTTGCCGTTGCCGCCGCGGTTCGGTTCCGCCGGTGGCAACAGACTGATCACGGTCCAGCCGGCCGCGGGTTGCAGCGTTTCCCGGGTCGAGAACACCCGGAGCTTGTCCTTGGGGTCGAGCGCGAACAGCGGAATGGCCTGCTCGCCCCATTTTTCGCGGAAGGCGGCAAAGTCGAAATTGGCGGTCAGCGGCGTGGCGCGGATGGTGTGGCCCTGATCCAGCCGGTCCTGCAGTCGGGCGAAGGTGACCTGCTCGCCGAACAACCGGGCGGTACGATAGGACGCAATCACCCGGTTGCGGTTGATGTTGTCCCGCTCCTCGTCCAGGCGCAGGGTGTAGATTTGGTCGGCCCCAAACAGCGGTCGGTAGTACAGGCCAGCGAGGGTATTGCGTTCCATCCACAGCGACATGGCCAGCAATTTGCCAATACCGGTGAGATCCAGATAGGTGTCCGCGTGTTCGGACATGACATTGCCGTGGTAGACGGGGATGCCGGCCATGCGGGTGGCGCGGAGATTCTGCCAGACCGGATCGGCCAGAATGACCGGAATCTCTCTTTCGTGCAGCGCCTTGGCTATCGCATGTCCGACTCGAGTGGCGCCCACCAGCAGCACCCCGCGCGGTGGTGGCGCCGCCAGTCCCAGCTTTTTCACCACGGCCTTGGCGGTGAGGCTTTGCAGGATGACCGTGACCAGAATGACCAAAAACGTCAGCGCCGCCAGGGTGCGGGCCTCGGCATGGCCCAGCCGTTCCAGTTGCAGGGCGAACAGCGCGGAGACCGCCGCCGCGACGATGCCGCGCGGGGCGATCCAGGCCAGTACCGCTTTTTGCCGCCAGTCGAGCTTCGAAGCAATGGCGGATAACCACACCGTAACGGGGCGGGCGACGAAGAGAATCGCCAACATCACGCCAAACGCGCCCCAGCCCATTCCGGCAAAGGCATGAGGATCGAGCCGCGCCGCCAGCACGATGAACAAAATCGAGATCAACAGCAGGGTGAGGGTTTCCTTGAAGTTGAGGATGTCCTCGATGATCAGATTTTGGGTGTTGGCCAGCCGCATGCCCATGACCGTCACCGCCAGCAGGCCGGATTCGGCGGCGAGGGCGTTGGACAAGGCGAACACGCTCAATACCAGCGCCAGACTGCCGATGCGGTGCAGGTATTCGGGCAGCAGTTGCCGGCGGATCAGGTTGGCGAGCAGCCAGGCGCCGGCCAGGCCGAGCAGGGCGCCCGCGACGATGTTGGCGCCGAACAGCAGCAGGGTATTCTGGATCTGATCCTGCTCGGAAATGGTGAACTCGAACACCAGCACCGCCAGCAAGGCGCCGATGGGGTCGATCAGGATGCCTTCCCAGCGCAGGATGCTGGCGATTTCACGCTGGGGACGAACGCTGCGCAGCAGCGGCGCCACCACGGTGGGGCCGGTGACGGTGACCAGCGCGCCGAACAGCAGGGCCATGGACCAGGGCAAATCCATGCACAGGCGGGTGGCGAGCGCGATGAGCAGCCAGTTGATCAGTGCGCCGAACGAAACCAGATTGCGGACCACGCGGGCCCGGCCACGGATTTCCGCGAAGCGCAGGGTCAGCGCGCCCTCGAACAGGATGACGGCGACGCCGAGCGAGACCATGGGGAACAGCAACTCGCCGAACAGGTGGTCGGGGTTGAGCCAGCCGGTGACCGGGCCGGCGATGATGCCAACGGCCAGCAGCGGCAAAATGGCGGGCAGACCCAGCCACCAGGCCAGCCATTGCGCGCCGACGCCGACCAGGAGGATGACGGCGATCGTCAGGGGAATGAGGTCGTGCATGAAGTTTTGCGAGGGGTGAGTTGGGAATAAATAAGCGTAACCGGTTTAGGGCCAGTTGCGCGGAGATTTATGTGGCGTTCGGAAGGAGCGTCCATGCAGGAGATTAGCAAGAAAGATGCCTGTTTTTGAGGACAAGCCGATTTCGGGGGGACTGGGAAGCTTTGGTGGTCAAGCCTGGTTTTTTTGTCGGCTTACTCCCATGGCAACGATTTTCTGAGTCAGGTTGGCGATATCGGAGATACAAAAGACAAGACTTGAGCCCGAATTGCTTATGTCCAATCAGCGCAGGAAAGCCCACTTACTCGTTCGAAGTGTGCCAGGTTGTGGGTGATCAGAGTTGCATTTGCCGTCAGGGCATGGGCTGCAATCATCGTGTCGTGATCGCCGATGGGTTGCCCGATCTGTTGCAGCGCCGCCCGCAAAGCCCCGTATTGGTCGGCGGCGGGGGCATCCCAGGGTAAGGTCACCACAAATTGCAGAAAGGCTTCGACGAGTATGGCCAGTCGGGTGGCTTCCGGGCGCAGCGCGATGCCAAAGCGCAATTCCGCCCGAGTGATGGCGGAAATGGCGGCCTGTCCGGGATTCAAGTCCCGCAAGCGGCGGTCCAGCGCCGGATGGTTGCCCTTGATGATGTAGCTACAGGTGTCGGTATCGAGCAGAAAACGGGAACTCATTCCCTCCACCCGACAAAAGGATCGCGGTCAACTGTTGGCGAGTCGCGTCGATCCAGCGAAAAACGCTCGATTTCATCCCGGTCCCCGGCCAGCATTTGGTCGCGTAGCGCCAGAAAATCCGTCCAGGATGCCGGGTGGATTGAGAGCACCACGTTGCCGGTGGCGGTATCGCGCCAGACAAATACTTCACTCGTGTCAAACCGAAACTCAGCGGGCAGGCGCACTGCCTGGCTTCCACCGTGCCGAAAGATCTTGGCGGTTTGCATAATGGGTTCCTTATCTGGTCATATAGATACATTTTATATCTATGATCATCATGCTGTCACTGAGCTGGGCCTTGCGCGGGTGCGGGCGCAACCGTTCCAGGGCCAGCTCGAAGGCGACCGCGCCGGCACTGCGGGATTTGCCGCGCCGGGCTTGTCGCCAAGCTCGCCACAGGTTATCGAAGGTGATGAGCTGCGGCCAGAGGTTGTGCAGTCGCTTCATGGGGCGGTTCGGGCGCGCAGCCAGCCGCCGATCTGCCGGCCGAGGTCGTCCATCAGCCGGGCGCCGTGTTCGTAGCGCTTGAGCGGGATGACGCGCAGTTCGTGGGCCAACCGCCACAGATGCCGTTCGACTTCCAGGGTGCGGTTGGCGGTGGCCAGCGCCGCCCGTTTCTCCCGGCTGTAGGCGGCTTCGACCAGCGCTTCCAGCACCCGCAGCAGGCCGCTTTCCAGCCGCTCGCCGAGGGTAAACCGCCGGGCGCGGGGGAACAAATCCAGTTGCGGGATCAGCCAGGCCAGCAACTCGTGGCAGGCTTGCACTGCCCGGGGGACCGCATCGCGCGCGTTTTCATCGGTCATTGTGGATAACTTTTCAAAAAATCGCCCGCGCTTCGCGCGGGGATAAAGGGTAAAAGATCAAAGATCTAAAGCGTTATAAGGATCTGGCGAGGCGGAACCCCATGGTGTTGTTGCGGCTGGTCGGCGTGTTCCCGAAGCGGGCGGCGGAAAGCACCCACGCGGGAGTGTGGAACCAGGAGCCGCCCCGCACCGCCAAGGGGCCGCCTGTATTACTATCGGCACATCGGATCTCCGCGCCGCCGTAGCTTTCATCATATGACGAGCAGGTCCATTCCCAGACGTTCCCGCTCATGTCATAAAGCCCGAAGCCATTGGCGGCTTTTTGACCCACCGGGTGGGTTCGGACACCACTGTTATCGCCGTGCCAAGCCAGCCGCTCGGGGTCGTTGCCACCACAGTAGCGTTGTCCTGTAACTCCACCTCGACAGGCGTATTCCCATTCGGCTTCGGTGGGGAGGCGGTAGTTCCGCCCCGTTCGGGCGTTGAGCTTTTGCAGATACGTCTGAATGTCGTTCCAGGTGACTTGTTCCACCGGGTAGTTGTCGCTGTCCTTGAAACGAGACGGGTTGTCGCCCATCACCGCCCGCCATCGCCCTTGGGTCACTTCGTAAACGCCGATCTCGAACGCCTCGACACAAACCCGGTGTTGGCGCTCGTCGCTCAATCGCCCCTCCTCCCAGTTCGGGCTGCCCATCTGGAAACACCCACCAGGGATGCGCACCATCTCGGGCACATCGACCCGGCTGGACATCACCGGCGTGGACACGGGATTAGGCGTGGGTTTCGACCTGGGTTTGGGCGCCGGTCTCGACCTGGGTTTGGGCGCCGGCTTCGTCACCGGCTTGGGGGTCGGGGGTGGTTTCTTCGTGGCTTCCCGCCGGTATTTTTCCATCAGCCGCCGCACCGCCTCCGGGTCCGGGTCCGCGCTCCACACTGGCAAAACCGTCAGCCCCAATACAATGCCCAATCCGATCCAAGGCCACCTGCTTTGCATCGTGATCTCCTTCGTATTCGTTGGTGGTGTCTTACCGTCCGCCGCTCAAGCGCGCTTGCAATGCCTGGTATGCGGGACTTTGCGGCTCCCATTGGCCCAGATCGTCCGCCACTCGCTTGGCCAGTGTCTCTTGGCCCTGCTCTAGAAAGGCCAGCGCCGCAGCCTGCATGAGCGTGGTCTGTTCCCGCCGGAACGCCTCCACCCGCCCTTCCCGATCCAATGCTTTCGCGTCCTCCAGAGCCCGCCGCGCCGCTTGCGTTTCTCGCGCTTCCAACAATTTTTTGGCCACCGCCAATTGGAGATCGAGTCGCTGCCGGCGGGCCATGCCTTCCGGGTCCGGGGGCGGCGTGGCGGGCGCGGGTGATTCCGCTGGCAATACGATCGACAGTTCTTGCACGCCCGCCACCAGATGGTGCCACGCCCGGTGGGTTCGATAGCCGGGGGCGCCGATTTCAAGATCGAAATCGCCCGGCGTCAGTTCAATCCCGTCCCGATACGCCGGGCCAATGTTCATGATGCGGATTTGAGCGGTCGCCGGCGTGGCCTTGACCGTCAGATAGGCGCGTGGCTCCACAATGGGCTCAGGTTCCACCACCGGCGGCGTCGCCGCAACCGGTGATGATTCGGCGACCGGCGGCGTCACGATCACTGGCGGCTTTGGCGAATCCGGCGAAGTTCTCAACCCAATCGACCACCCGCCCCACGCTATCAACCCGATCATGGCGATGACCACCGCCGCAACCCGCCAGTTCGGCTGGCCGGACCGTTCCAGAGTCGTTTTAGGCGGGGACGGCGCTTCTGGGAGCGGCTTCACCGGCCGTACCGGGACCGCTTTGGGCGGAATCGGCGGTTTTGGCGCGACTCGGGGCTGGGTCGGCGGTTCGGGCAGCGAGGTCGGACGCGGTTTGTCCTCTTCCGCCAGCACGGTTTCCAGGTGCTGCCTGAATGCTGTAATCGATTGCAGCCGCTGTTCCGGTTCCACCGCCAGCGCCCGAAGCAGGGCGGCGTCCAGCGCCGGCGGCAGGTCGGGGACAAAATGACGAGCCGGTTTCAGCAAGTCCGGTTGTTGCAGCAGTTCGGCCTCCTTCCGCTCCAGCGCCGACGGCACCCGATGCGCGGTCAGCATGAAGTACAGGGTGGCCGCGACGGCGTAGACGTCGGTCCATGGCCCTTGTCGGTTTAGATGACCTTGCAGGTATTGTTCGTAGGGGGCAAAGCCTTCGGAGAAGATCAGCAGGCTGCGGGTGTGGGTGCCGCTCACTTGCCGGGCCGAGCCGAAGTCCAGCAGGATCAGTTCGTCGTCCCGAGTCAGATACAGGTTGCCCGGTTTGATGTCCCGGTGCATGAAGCCGGCTTGATGCACTTTCTGCAAGCCGTCCAGCACCGGTAGCAGCAACTTGATCGCCCGTCGCCACGGCAAGCGGACTCCCGGTTGTCCTCTCCGGGGCGGTTTTAGATGCCGCCCCAGGTCCTCGCCCTCGTAGTAGTCCATGACCAGATAGGCGGTGTCGTTCAGTTCGAAGAAGTTCACGACCCGCACCAGATGCGGATGCCGTAATTGCGCGATCGTTTGCGCTTCCTGCAGGAAGGTGCGTAGTCCGTACTGGAACAGGTCTTCATGCTCGTGGGCGTTGAGCACCACCATCTTGCGATTGGTCGAGCGCCCGACAAATTCGCTGGGGTAGTATTCCTTGACCGCGACCTTCATCTTCAGGGTCATGTCGAAACCGCGATAGGTGATCCCGAATCCGCCCTGGCCCAGCTTTTCCCCGACCACGTAGCCCTTGAGTTGCGTCCCGACCGGCAGCAGCGCGGCGGATCGCCCCTCCAGACCGGCGCGGTAATGGCAAATCGGGCACACTCCGGCCGCGTCCCATTCGCGCGGGTGGAAACACCCCGGACAGGTCACCTCGACCGGCTGGACGCGGGTTTCTTCCGATGGCGCGGTCATGCGGCAAACTCCCTCGATAAATACGGTTGTACGATTATTGTATCAGGGCAATAGGATAGCGCCGTTTTCCAAGACGCTCGATGTGGGCGCTTCTTTTCGTTGCCGCGCGACGGCGACCCGGGGTGCGGGAACCGGGAAAATCGAACCCCTGACTACCCGCGCATCGCACTCGCCGCGTTGACCGAATTCGGTATGCCGGCGATACTGCGCCAACCCCACCGCTCGATCTGACCCGGCCATGTCCGTTCCGCATCCTCACGATGTCTTCGTTCGCGATTTCCTTGCCGATCTCGACCAAGCGAGGGCCTTCTTTCGTTTGCTCCTGCCGCCCGCTTTCCAAACCGAATTCAACCTTGACACGCTCGCCGCCGAACCGACCAGCCTGATCGACGAAACCCTCAACGAACTGCAATCCGACCTGTTGTTCTCGCTAACCACCCGTTCCGGCGAACTGCGTCAGTTGTACCTGCTGTTCGAGCACAAGTCTTATCTGGACCCGGGGCTACTCGCCCAACTACTCGGTTATCTGGGTCGTCTGTACGGCAAACAACCCGTCCGGACGCCGATCCTCCCGCTGGTGCTTTATCACGGCGCGGCGTCGTTCACTCTCCCACTCCGCTTCGGCGACGAGTTTGCCCTGACCGCCGCGCAACAGGCCCTGTTGCGGCCCTACCTGCCGGACTTCAGCTACCTGCTCTACGATCTGAGCGACTGGCAACCGCCCACCGAACCGCCGCTGGCGATTCAGTTGTTTATCGAAGCCCTGCGCAACGCCGCCAGCGGCGATCCCGAACGCACCCGACGCCTACTCGAACTGGCCGTTGGCCTGTATGGGGAACGCAACGGCGCGCGCATCGTCCATGCTTTACTGACCTACCTGTTCCATGTGACCCCGCTGGCCCCCGACGCCGTGCGCGGTCTGCTGACCCATTCCCGACCTGAGCTGGAGAACGCCATGCTTACCGCTGCGCAGCAACTTTACGAACGTGGCCATCGCGAGGGTGAAGCCAAACTGTTACGGGAGCTACTGGAGCACAAGTTCGGGGCGCTGCCGAAACGGATTCAGCAACGCCTGGCTGAGGCCGATGAAGCAGACTTGCGGACTTGGAGCCTGCGGCTGTTGAGCGCCGCCACCCTCGATGAGGTGTTCCCCAAAACGCCCCGGCGTCGCCCGTCGGCCTGATTCGTAGTCAAAAAAGCTCCTTGATCGTCGCCGTGCTCCAGTGTGGAAACCCGATCAAAAAGCCCAATCGCCGTCCGTCGCAAACCCGCCGCTACAGCCCAATTTTTCCACAAGCCTCACCATTCATCCCCCTCCCAGCGAGAGGGGGCCAGAGGGAGGAGTCCGAACGCTGCGGACGCCGACAAACTCCTTATACCGTTTCTGAATAGAATTGAGCTGTTAGCCCAGCATCCAGGCTCATTGTTGGGCAACGCTGCGCTTTTGCCCAACCTACGACCTACAGGCAATAGCGTAAAATCTATGCAGAATTGGTATTACCTAGCAGCCCCCAACGACGATGCTATAGTTCCCCGCCGATGTTATTGTTCAAAAATTACCGATGGCTCACAAACTTTACATCAAGACCCACGGTTGTCATACCAAACGCGTCTGAAAACCAGCAGTTACTTTAATGACAAGATATTGTTTTTAATAGATATTATTTTGTATCGACCTGCACATAATGAAGGATTCAAGAGGCATTTAGTATCAGATGAACGAGTACTACGGTAGCGGTCTCGACCCATAGCTCAGGCTCTTGCGGGTGGTCTTCGAAACCGCGACGCTGGAGCGTCTGGACCTGCTCCCACGCCGGAGCGTGGGAGCCAGATGAACTCCATCTCTACTTCGCTGGTGGTTCTGGTGGAACCATGATCATGGTCACCAATTCGCTCATCTTAAACAGAATGGTGTCGATATCCTTGCCCTGGATCTGGCCGCTGCGCAGCAGGGAAGCCGTCTTGGTATCGATCAGCCGCGCCGTGACGGTGATCAGGTCGCCCAGCTTGTACACGCCACCGGTCACCACGGCATCCACCCCATACAGCCGCCCCAGTTCGGCGGCGGTCTTGGGATCGAGTAGGCCGGTGGAGCCGAATTCCTGAGCTTTGGCGATCTTGGCCGCCGCCGACAACGGCAAGCGATCTTTCAAGGTAAAGCGGCCGGTGTTGGCGATCGCCGACATCATCACATCGGCGATGATCGCCCCGGCCTGTTCAATCAGGCCGCCGCGCATCGCGAATTCGACCACCGTTACTGTCATCGGCCAGCTAAGTGGTCGTTCTATAACCTGTTCCACGGCTGGGGACGCCACTGGCACAGTTGTTATTTTTGATGTCTGCGGTATTGGTTCCGATTTCAACCGCGCCCGCGCCATCCGGGCGTACTGCCCCTTCGGATAATCGGCTAGATATGCCTCGAAACACGCCGCCGTTCCGCAGTTCTCCGCCGATTTCCAGGCTTCACGATCGTAATTCACCGTCGGCTTCTTGGGCGTGGGCTTGGGGGCCGGCTTGGCCGTAGATTTGTGGGCCGGTGGGTGTTTCTCCGCCTCGGCTTCCCGCCGGTACTTTTCCATGAGCCGCCGCACCGCCTCCGGGTCCGGGTCCGCGCTCCATGCCGGCCAGTGGCTCAGCCCCAATACAATCCCCAGTCCGATCCAATGCCACCTGCTTTGCATCATGTTCTCCCTCATGTTCGTGGGCGGTGTCTTACCGTCCGTCGCTCAAGCGCGTTCGCAGCGCGAGGTATTCGGGGCTTTGCGGGTCCCACTGGCTTAGGTCCTCCGCTACCCGTTCGGCCAGCGCTCTTTGGCCCTGCTCTAGAAAGGCCAGCGCCGTTGCTTGCATGATCGTGGCCTGTTCCCGCCGAAATGCTTCCACCCGTCCTTCCCGATCCGATGCCTTGGCATCCTCCAGAGCCCGCCGCGCCGCTTGCGTTTCCCGCGCTTCCAACAATTTTTTGGCCACCGCCAATTGGAGATCGAGTTGCTGCCGGCGGGCCATGCCTTCCGGGTCCGGGGGCGGCGTGGTGGGGGTTGGCGGTTCCGCTGGCAACGCGATCGGCAGTTTTTGCACGTCCGCCGCCAGATGGCGCCACGCCCGGTAGGTTTGATAGCCGGGGGTGCTGACTTCCAGATCAAAATCGCCCGGCGTCAGTTCAATCCCGTCCCGATACGCCGGGCCAATGTTCATGATGCGGATTTGAGCGGTCGCCGGCGTGGCCTTGACCGTCAGATAGGCGCGTGGCTCCACAATGGGCTCAGGTTCCACCACCGGCGGCGATTCGGCGACCGGCGGGGTCATGCTCGCCGGCGGCGGGACCGGCTCCAACCGGATCACCACATCGCTGCGTCGCCCCGCCATAATCCAGACCGATTCCTGGCGCGGCTGATAGCCCTCCAGGATCGCCTCGACCGTAACCCGCCCCTCGGGGTGTACGAAGTCTTGCGGCGCCAAACCCAGCAAGGCGTTGTTCACCCGAATCGTCGCTCCCGGTGGCTCGCTGCAAACCGCCAGAGTGCCCTTGACCGGAACTGGCGGTCGGGGCACAGGCTCGGCGATGGGGGCAGTGGTCGGTGTCGGTGGAGCGGGCGGTGTGGTCCCGTTGGAAAAGACCAGCCATGTACCCCACCCCGGAATTGCCAACGACAAAGCAATCGCGGCGGCCCGTGCGTTCAATTTCCTGGGTGGCTTGCGCGCTCCTTGCCCGTTCGAAGAGGGTTTTTTTGCCTCCGTCGCCAGCACGGTTTCGAGTTGTTGCTTGAGTTCCTGGGTGGATTGCAGGCGTTGTTCCGAGGTCACCGCCAGGGCGCGGCGCAGGATGTTGTCGAGAAGCGGGCGGCAGTTCGGGAACATGATGCCGGGGCGGCTTGAGCGCGTCGTCCATTGCGCGGGCATCCGCCGCCGGTGGAGTCTGTCCGGTGAGCAGAAAATAGAGCGTGGCCGCCGCGCCGTACACATCAGTCCATGGGCCTTGCTCACCCTGAGTATGCTGCTCGTAAGCCGCATAGCCATTGGTATAAATCGCTATACTGTGGCCGCGATCACTGACCACTTGCCGGGCCGCGCCGAAGTCGAGCAGGATGATCTGACCCTGGTGCGTGCGATAGAGGTTGCGCGGCTTGATGTCCCGGTGCAAAAAACCTTGGTCGTGCACTGCCTGCAAACCGTCCAGCACCGGTAACAACACCTGGATTGCCTCGCGCCAAGGCAATTTCCTGCCCGGCTGCCGGACCAGATAGTCGTGGAGCGTTTCGCCTTCGTAGTAATCCATCACCAGATAGGCGGTGGCGTTCATTTCGAACAAATTGAGCACCCGCACCAGGTTGGGATGCTGCAATTTGGCCAGGGTGTGCGCTTCCTCAGTAGATGCCCTCAAGCCATAGTCGAACAGTTCGGTATTTTCCGGCGAGAGCAGAACCAGCGTTTTCCGGTCGTCGGCTCGATTGGCGAAATCGCTCGGGAAATACTCCTTGATGGCCACTTCCATTTTTAGCTTCAGATCGAAACCGCGATAGGTGATGCCAAAACCGCCTTGTCCCAGCTTCTCGCCGATCACATACCGCCTCAATTGCGTCTGCATAGGCAATAGCGATACCGAGCGCTTGTCCTTGGGGTTGTATCCGCAGCGTGGACATTCCTCATCTGTCGTCGTGCGCTTACGGAAACAACCCGGACACTCCGTGTTGTTTGGTGACATCGATATTGCCCCTCTGGAAGGTTCCCAACGTACTGTTCCTATCAGTATGAAGTTGCGAGAAAAATATGATCGGGAATCGCCGGAAGCACCCGAGCGAGGTTACTCGGGCACATCGACGGCGCGACAGTCGGGCGCGGGCCGATCCCTGGCCCGGCAACCCGGCCTGTCCGCCGGCTTACTCCACCTTCACCGTTCCCATCACGCCGCGCCCGAACTGCCACGGCTTATACATATCCTCCACATACACCGCCGGCTGCCGGTAGACGCCGGGCGTCACCGCCCGCGCCAGATAGGCCAGAGTGAATTGCCGCTTGTCGCCCGCATCGAGGTCCAGCGCCGCCACGAAGCGGTCGTCCCGAATCTCGGTGTGCAGCGTTTCGGTCAGTTCCGGCAACCAGGCCAGTTCAGCAGTCGAGGCGTTGTGCGCCAGCCGGGCATTCTCGATTTCCAGCCCCGCCGGCAGTAGATCCACCACCAGCGCCTGTTGCTGCTCCCTGCCCGCCGCTTCGCCGCTGATGACCGCCACCAGCAAATCGTTCTGATGGATTTGAGTCGGGTCCACCGCCTTGCCGGTTCGGGTGTAATAGCGGCGGCTGATGCTAAAGCCTTCCTGGGCCGGCGGTTGCGGCGTGACCGGCACTCCGCTCCGATTCAGGGTGTACCAGGCCGGTTGTCCGCCCTGGTTGGTTACGGTCAGCCCCTGGGTCAGCGTTTCCCCCGCCAGCGACTGGTAAAACGGATCGGCGCTGATCGTCCGCCCGTCCACCGCCAGTTGCAGTTGCCCCGGCTGTTGCAGCAGCGCCCGCGCCGCCAACAGCAGCCAGGCCTGTTCCTGAGTGCTGCTGTAGCGACGGGTGTTGTAGTCGGCGGCTACTTGCCCGGCCAGGTCCGGCACCCGCTCCGGCAGCAGCTTCACCTCGGCCAGCAGCGCCAGCAGCGCTGCCCGGTCGCGCAGCGGGCTGCCGTAATCGCGCGTCGTCGTCCGTTCGGTCCGGTTCAGCGCGGCGGTGAAGGCTTCCCGCGCCCGGCCCAGTTCGCCGTAGTGGGCCAGCGCCGCACCCAGTTGGGCTTGCGCCAGCGCGTTCGGCAGTTTCTGCAAGTAGTTGTCGTGCAGGTAGCGCAGATCGCCGATGGCCGCCTGCTGCACCCGCGCCAGCACGTACAGGTTGTAGGCCCGCCAACCAAGCTGTTCGGTGTCGAAATCACTTTCGTTTACCCGCTCCCGCAAGCGTTTCAAGCCGCTCTGATAAGCCACTTCCGGCACCAGATACTGCTCCTGCCGGGCGCGGACCAGGAAGTCCATGGCGTAGGCCGACAACCAGTCCTCGATATTGCTGCTGGGGCTCCACAGCCCGAAACCGCCGCCGGCGTCCTGCAAGCTCAGGATGCGCTGGATCGCCTCCTGCACCCGCGCCCGCAGGCCGGCTTCGGTGGCGTTCTGGCCGACCCAGGCTTGGGCGACCTGATTGAAATACAGCAGCGGCAGGGCGCGGCTGGTGGTTTGTTCCAGGCAACCGTAGGGATAGCGGTCCAGTTCGGCCAGCAGTTCGGGCACGTTAAGATTGGGCCGACTGGCGACGCTCAATCGCGCCTGGCCGGTACCGGGCAGAAAGCCGCTCAACACCTCGCCACCAAGCCGCAGCGTTTCGCCGGAATTCAGGCGTTGCGCGGTGCGATTGCTGACAAGGGTCTGGGCCGGCCGCACCCCGATATCCGCTTCCCGCGCCAGTTGGAAGCCGTTCGGTCCCGTGATCTGTAAGTGAACCTGGCCCTTGCCCGGTTGCCGGCCGCGCAGGGTGAAGGTCCGGCTGTCCTGATTCTGCGTGGCGGCATCGGCCACCGTAAAGGTGAAGGTCGCCGGTTCGTCCACCGCCACCGCGCCCTCGGCGCTCAGACGCAGTTGATAATCGCCCGGCGGGGCATTCAGGTTCCGCACGGTTACGGTGATCCGGCTTTCGTCCTCCGGCGCCAGAAAGCGCGGCAGGTAGACTTGCGCCACCAGCGGATCGCGCACCAGCGGTTTGGCTTCGGCTTGGCCAACTCGGTCGTGGTTCCAGGCCACCGCCATCAGGCGCAACTGGCCGTTGAAGTCGGGCAGCGCCAGCGGCACGCGCGCCCGCCCGTCGCCGTCCAGCGCCACCGGCCCGGAGAACAGCGCCAGGGTTTTCACCGTGCGGATGCCGGAGGCGTCCAGTTGCCGGCTGCCGGCGTCGCCGCCGGCCCGGAGCTGGCCCGGTCGCCCGCCGGCTTCGATCAGCTTGCCGTACAGGTCCAGCACCTGCATGCCCAGCCGGCGCTTGCCGAGGAAGTATTGCACCGGGTCCGGCGTGGCGAAATCGGTCAGTTGCAGGATGCCTTCATCCACCGCCGCCACCGTCAGCCAGGCCGGTTGGCCCGCGTCGAGTCCCGCGACCGCGACCGGCAGTTCCACGGTCTGGCGCGGCTTCCATTCGGTCGGCGCGTCCAGGGTGACGGTCAGGGTGCGCGGCGCGGGGTCCAGCCCCACCCAGGCCACGCCGATGGCCCGGCCCGGTCCGCGCTGCTTGGCGCTGTCCGCCGGGCGGAACGCGGTGGCGGCGATGTATACCCCCGGACCCCACTCAGCGGGAATCGGCAGTTCCACCGTCGCGCCGTCGGCGCTGGCGCTGACGGTTTTGCTCAGCCACAGCCGGTCGCCGACCACGTTTAGCAGCACCTCGCCGGCGAAGGGCGCGCGCACGAAGATCTTGGCGATTTCACCGGCCTGATAGCGTGGCTGGTCCAGCGTCACCTTCATCTGGTCGGGGGTGTCGCCCTCGCTGGGGGTTTCGAACCAGCCGGCGGTGAAGCGCACGCTGGAGGCGACGCCGGTGGCCGGATCGAGCACGTCCAGCCGGTAATGGCCCCAGTCCAGCCCCCGCTGAGTCACGACGGCCGGCTGGTCGGCGGCGAGGTTCAGGGTTTGCCCGCCGGCGGGCGCGCTGTCGCGGATGATCATCTTGTAGTTCCAGCGGCCATCGTCGTGATACCAGTAATACTGGTACTCCTCGCGCACCAGTTCGGCGCGCAGCCCGCTTTTGGCCTGCGGCTGGCCCAGCGGGTCGAGCGCGATCACCTCGAACGCCGCTTCCTGCCCGGTCTGGACGCCGCCATCACCAAAACGCGGCTTGATGCCGATGGCGAACGGCTGGGTCCGGTAGGGCAGATCCAGGCTGCGGTTCACCGGCCGCCCGCCCGGCTCGAACAGCGATACCCGCACCTTGGCCAGCAGCGGCCGAGTGGTGTCGGGCGTCTGGTCCAGCGCGATCAACGCTTGCGCCTTGCCCTGGGCGTCGGTGCCGGCCAGCGCCACCGGGAAACGTTGCGCGGTCCAACTGTCCTGCGCCAGCCCGAAGCGATAGCCGGGGAAGGCCGGATAGGGGTTGGCGTCCTCGTCCAGCACCAGTTCGGCCTCGGCCTTGAGGTTGGCGGCCGGCGCGCCGTACAGGAAGCGGCCGTCGATGTCCATCACCGCCGGCTCACCCGGCTTCAGCACCGTTGCCGCCGAGTTCAGCTCCAATTTCAACTGCTGCGGTACGAAATCCTCGACCTGAACGCTCAGTTGCCCAACGGGTTCGCCCTTGGGATCGCTATAAGCCTTGATCGTCCAGGTTCCAGTACGGGCGTTCAATGGCATGGGCAACTGGGCATGGTAGCCGCCCAGCGCCGGATTGCCTGGCCGCAACTGGGCGATTTCCACGGTGTCCGGGCGGAACACCTTCAGGGTCAGCGGCGTCTCGGGGAGGGCGTAACCACGACTGTCGCGCACCAGCGCCATCAGTTCCACGGTTTCGCCGGGCCGATAGACCCCGCGCTCGGTATACAGGAAGGCGTCCACCGGCCCCGACGCGGCGCGGCCCCCGACGCCCCGGTCGCTGAGGTCGAAGGCCGGCTTGGTCAGGTCGAGAAAGTTGTAGTCGCCCTTGCCGAAAGCCATCAGCGCCGCCGGCTCGCGGCCGCCGGCCCCGCGCAGCAGACCCGGATCGAGCCGGGCGTAGCCCTGGCGGTCGGTGACCGCCTGACCCAGTTCGCCATTGTTGCGGGCGAACAGCCGCAGTTCGATGCCTGGCAACGGCTTGGCGCCGGTCAGCGAGCGGGCGAACACATGCAAGCCATCGTCGCCGCGCAGGGTGAATAGCCCGATATCGGAAACCACCAGCCATTGCGTGGCCCGGTTCTCGTAGCTGTCCGGGTCCTGGCCGACCCGCTCGGCGGAGACAATGTAAATGCCCGGTTGCGGGTCGCGCAGGATCTCGCCGACCGGGATGGCGGTGGTGATTTCCTGGTTGCGCTCGCCAGTGGCCAGGGTTAGGGTTCCTTCCCACACCTGCTCGCCGGATTGCTGGGCGATGGCGTTGAGGTCGTAGCCGTCCAGCAGGTTGGTGATGCGACGGTTTTCGATCTCCCGCGGCAGGTTGCGGTCGTTGATCCGCAGCACCCGCAGCCGCGCCGCGTCCAGGTTGACACTGGTCAAGGGTAGATGCTGGCCATCGGTCTTGGGCAGCACGTAGGTCGCGCCGCGGAAACCCAGGGTCGGCTCGCGATCCTCGACCTTGGCGGTGAACTCCTGGCTGACGCGGGTTTTCTCGCCGGTGGCGGAGGGGATGCCGGCTCGAGCGGTCATGGTGTAGCTTTGGCCGTGGCTGACTCCTTCCACGCACAATTGCCGTTCCTTGGCGCTGGCGACCGCCTGGATGGCGGGTTGGACGAGCAGGTAATCCTCGTAATGAATCCGCCGGCCCTTGGCCAGGTCGTCGGAGAAGTTCAGGCAGATTTTCGGCGCGGCGCTGTCGGATTCGACCGAGACGCCCTTGATCTGGAAGGCGTTGGCGTCGGCTAGTTCCTGATAACGCTTGGCGATGCGTGGGTTGTCTTCCAGTTCCAGCCCTTCGCGAAACGCGGCCAACGCTTGTTTGGGCGACCGGTCCTGGTCGTACAGTTCGCCCAGCCAGAACAGGGCGCGGGCGCGTTCGAACGGCGCGCGTGCCGCCTGGAGGGCGTTCCAGGCCGCCTGCCGGGTGCGTTCCCGCGCCTGCCGCCGGGTTTGCGCGTCTTTGGTGCTTTGCGCCAAAGCGCGCCAGGCTTGGCTCAGATCCAGCCAGACCGCCGCTGGCGCGCTGGCGGCCAGGGCGGTTTCGTAGCGCTCGATGGCGGCGCTCAGATTGTTTTGCCGGGCCAGTTGCGCGGCTTGTTGCGTCAGTGTGGCGGTTGGCTGACTCGCGGGGTCGCGGTTGTCGCGAATGGATTGCAGGTACTGGGCGGCGGCCACCGCCAGTGTCGGATCGTCGAAGGCGCGGGCGCCGACCGACAGCAGTAGCGCCAGCAGGAAGAACGGAAACAGGAAACGGCGCATCGCGGGCTCCTTGAAATCATGACAGCGGGGGCGACTGGCGCGAGCGTGCTCCGACACTTGCCCCGATCGCGGGCTATGATTGATTGTATTGATGATAGCGGGTTCCAGAGCGGCTGGTCGGGCGCAAATGCGGTGCTCGCCCCTGCCCGGCCAGCAAGGCTCACGAGAAATTTTGTGACTGCGATGGATATTCCAGTGGAACAAGGATTGATACTTATGAAAAAATACGATGAATTATTCATTGCAGCCTATCGGTTTCCAACCGTGATCGATTCGGAGGGTTATCGGCCGAACGTTGGCATCATTCTGTGTAACGAAGAAGGGCGCCTTTTCTGGGCGAAGCGGATCGGGCAGCGGTCCTGGCAGTTTCCCCAGGGGGGCATCCAACGGGATGAATCGCCCGAGCAGGCCATGTTTCGCGAGCTGGCCGAAGAAGTTGGCTTGCGGCCGGAGCACGTTCAAGTGATCGGCTGCACCAAGGGCTGGCTGCGTTACCGCTTGCCCAAGCGTTTGATCCGGCGCGGCGGCAAGTCGAGCTGCATCGGCCAGAAACAGATCTGGTTTTTGTTGCGGATGCTGGGCGATGAGGAAGCAGTGCGGCTGGATTTGTCCGAACGCCCCGAGTTCGACCACTGGCGGTGGGTGGACTACTGGTACCCGCTGCGCGCCGTGGTGCCCTTTAAGCGTCATGTTTACTGGCGGGCGCTGTACGAACTGGCTCCGCTGCTGTTTTCTGGCCGCCCACCACGACGGGCGCCGCGCGACTCCAGGCAGCACGATATTGATTTATCCCACCCGTCGTTGCCGGGCCGACCCCGGCCGCCCGAGTCGGCCCGATCACCTACCACCGTGGTCAAGCAGGTGGTCGTATTGCCACTACGACGGGTGGAGATCGGCCAGCACCCCGTCATCACCCGCATGGTGGTTTCGGCACGGCGCCTGAGTGGATTGGAGGCAACCCCCACCGTGCCGGCGCTGGAGCCGCCGCCAGTCGTCATGGCATCCCCGGACGAGGTTTGCTCGCCGCGTCCGACCGTCTCGCGCCCGCACCGCATGTTCCGGCGCTGACGGTTCCCGATTCGCTGCCTGTTGAGGACGGTTCCATGCTGGACATCCTGCGGCGTATCGTGCAGGACATCAACGCTACCCGCGATTTGAGCGAGGCGCTCAACTTGATCGTGGTCGAGGTCAAGGCCGCGATTCACACCGATGTCTGCTCGGTATACATGACCGATCACACCCGTGGCGAACATGTGCTGATGGCCACCGATGGCCTGCGGCCGGGCGCGATCGGCAAGGTGCGGCTGAAACTCGGTCAAGGGCTGACCGGGCTGGCCGCCACCCGGGCCGAGCCGGTCAACGTTGATAACGCCCCGGCCCATCCCGCTTTCCGCTACATCGCCGCCACCGGTGAAGCCCCGTTCCGTGGGTTCATCGGCGTGCCGATCGTGCGCCGCCGCAAGGTGTTTGGCGTGCTGGTGTCGCAGCATCGCGAGCAGCGTAAGTACACCGTCGACGAGGAGTCGTTTCTGGTGACGCTGGCGGCGCAACTGGCCGGCTGCATCAACCAGGCGGAAATTCGCCAAGCGCTGGAACGACTCGACGACGACGCACTGTCGGGCACGCTATTTCTGGAGGGGGTCGCCAGCGCCCGCGGTCTGGCGATCGGCGAGGCGGTGGTGGTGTTTCCGGCCACCGCGCTGAACCAGGTACCGGATAAGGACATCGACGATCCGGAGGCCGAGGCGTCGCGCTTCCGCCAGGCGGTGGCGGCGGAATTGGCCGAACTGCAACGCTTGAGCGAGCGGATGCGGCTGCTGCTGGCGGCTGGCGACCGGGCGCTGTTCGACGCTTACGCGCTGCTGTTGAGCAGCGACAGCCTGGTCAACGGCACCCTGGAGCGGATCGCCGCTGGCAACTGGGCGCCCGGCGCGCTGCGGGCCACGGTCCTGGAATACGCCAATATCTTCACGGAAATGGACGACCCCTATCTGCGCGAGCGTGCCGCCGACATCCTTGATCTCGGCCAGCGTCTGCTGGACCGCCTGCAGGAGGAGCAGGTGGTCAACCGCCATTATCCCGACCACACCATTCTGATGGGCGAGGAGATCAGCGTTTCCCAACTGCTGGACGTGCCGCCCGAGAAGCTCAAGGGGCTGGTATCGGTGCGTGGCACCGGTGCCTCGCACGTCGCCTTGCTGGCGCGCGGGCTGGGGGTGCCGGCGGTGTTCGGCGTCAGCAACCTGCCGCCGGGCCGCTTGAATGGCCGTGAGGTGGCGGTGGATGGCTATACGGTACGGGTCTGCATCCAGCCCAGCTCGGCATTGCGTCAGGAATATCTGAAGCTGATTGCCGAGGAAGCCGAACTGTCGCGTGGCTTGCAGCATCTGCGCGATCTGCCAGCCGAGACGCTGGACGACCATCGCCTGGAACTGCACGCCAATTCCGGTTTGTTCGCCGATATCGCCGCCGCCCGCAACAGTGGGGTACAGGGGGTGGGGCTGTATCGCTCGGAGCTGCATTTCTTTCTGCGCGATCGCTTCCCCGGCGAGGAAGAGCAGGCCACCATCTACACCCGAGTGCTGCGGATCATGGAACCGCATCCGGTGGTGCTGCGCACCCTGGATGTGGGCGGCGACAAGCCGTTGCCGTATTTTCCCATCAGTGAGCAGAACCCGTTTCTGGGCTGGCGCGGTATCCGCATCAGCCTGGATCAGCCCGACCTGTTCAAGACGCAGTTGCGAGCGATGCTGCGGGCCGGCGCGGTCTATCCCAACTTGGCGATCCTGTTTCCGATGATCGGCGGCATCAGCGAGTTGAGCGAGGCGCTGGATTTGCTGCGTTGTTCCGAGATGGAATTGCGGGAAGACGGGGTGCCGGTTCGGACGCCGCGGGTGGGTATCATGGTGGAAGTACCGTCGGCGGTGTATCAGATCGATCGCTTGGTGCGGATGGTGGATTTCGTTTCTATCGGCAGCAACGACCTGACCCAGTACCTATTGGCGGTGGACCGCAACAACGACCGGGTCGCCAAGCTGTACGACCCGCTGCATCCGGCGGTGCTCATGGCGATCCGCCAGGTGATCGAGGGCGTCCGGGCCGCCGGCAAGCCGGTCGGCGTGTGCGGCGAGATGGCCGGCGATCCGGCGTCCGCCCTGCTGTTGATGGCGATGGGCGTGGACAGCCTGAGCATGAATCTGGGCAGCCTGCTCAAGATCAAGTGGATGATCCGCAGCATTCGCCATGACGCCGCTCAGGATGTTCTCGCCGAGGCGATGCGGATGGATAACGCCGCCGCCATCCGGGAGCACGCCAATCTGTTCCTCGACCAGCAGGGCTTGAGCGGCCTGTTACGGGTGGGGAAGTAGAAAAAGCAGGCAGTGGCTATCGCTCGGCCCGGTAAAGCTGGATGAGGGTCGGGCGGTATCGCTCATCTCCAACGAGGCAAGCTTGCGGTTGGCCTTACCAAGTCCCTCTGTCAAGGGCTACATATACTCTCCTCAATGAGTTATGGCCGACTCAGGAGCGGAAATCCCCCCAACCCCCCTTTTTTCAAAGGGGGCGCCGCGCCAGCGGCAGAGGGGATTGGTCTCGGCGGTCCACGCTTCCACCACTCAAAGAGGGTTGCCATAGCGCGATTGCCCTGGGTTCGTACCGCTCCACCATGGCCGGTAAATCGGCGATTGCTGCTATCATCCGCGCTTTCCCGCTGATCCAGGAGAGTGTTCGCGATGCTGCGTTTTCGTGGAAGCCCCGCCCTGTCGCCATTCCGTCTGGAGAAGTTGCTGGCCGCGCTGCGCCAGCGGGTGCCAGTCGTCACCGAGGTCTACGCCGAGTTCGTCCATTTCGTGGACGGTCGCCTGATCACGCACGATCGCGAGGTGCTGGACCGGCTGCTGCAATACGGCCCCGCCGCGACCCAGCGCCATCTCGGCGGTGAACCCGCTTTCCTGGTCGTTCCGCGTCCTGGCACTCTTTCGCCCTGGTCCTCCAAAGCCACTGACATTGCCCGCAACTGCGGCTTGCAACATGTCCGCCGCATCGAGCGGGGCGTGGCCTATTACCTGGAGTCGGAACGTTCGTTGACCGACGGCGAGTCAGCCGAACTCAAACCGCTGCTGCACGACCGCATGACCGAAGCGGTGCTGGGGCCGGACGACGATCCCGCCGTGCTGTTTGCCCAGACCGAACCGATGCCGCTGGCCAGCGTGGATTTGCTCGGCGGCGGGCGCGACGCGCTGATGGTCGCCAACCGCGAACTGGGGTTGGCGCTGTCGGAGGACGAAATCGACTATCTGCTCGACAGCTTCATCCGTCTGGGACGCAACCCCAGCGATGTGGAACTGATGATGTTCGCGCAGGCCAACTCCGAACACTGCCGGCACAAGATCTTCAACGCCGACTGGATCGTCGATGGCATCGCGCAAGAGCGCTCCCTGTTCGCGATGATCCGTAACACGCACGAATGCCACCCCGCCGACGTGCTGTCGGCCTACCACGATAATGCGGCGGTGATGACGGGGTTTTTCGCCGGGCGTTTTTTCCCCGATCCGACCGACCATCAGTACCGCTATCACCCGGAAGACGTGCATATCCTGATGAAGGTGGAGACGCACAATCACCCGACCGCCATTTCGCCCTTCCCCGGCGCGGCCACCGGTTCCGGTGGCGAAATCCGCGACGAAGGCGCGACCGGGCGCGGTTCCAAACCCAAGGCTGGCTTGTGCGGTTTCTCCGTGTCGAACTTACGCATTCCGGATTTCGTCCAGCCCTGGGAGCGGGATTACGGTAAACCGGCGCGCATCGTCTCGGCGCTGGAGATCATGCTCGAAGGCCCCATCGGCGCGGCGGCTTTCAATAACGAGTTCGGCCGCCCCAACCTGGCCGGTTACTTTCGCAGCTTCGAGGAAAACGGTCCCGACGGGCAGCGACGCGGCTATCACAAGCCGATCATGATCGCCGGCGGCCTGGGCAATATCCGCGAACCGCATGTGCACAAGGCCGAACTGCCGCCGGGCGCCGCCATTGTGGTGTTGGGCGGTCCGGCGATGCTGATCGGGCTGGGCGGTGGCGCGGCGTCCAGCATGGCGGCGGGCAGCTCGCACGAAGATCTCGACTTCGCCTCGGTGCAGCGCGGCAATCCGGAAATCCAGCGCCGTGTCCAGGAAGTCATCGACCGCTGCGCGGCGCTGGGTCAGAACAACCCCATTCTCTCGATTCACGATGTTGGCGCGGGCGGGCTATCCAACGCCGTGCCGGAAATCGTCCACGACGCCGGGCGGGGCGGGCGCTTCGAATTGCGCGATGTACCGAACGACGATCCCGGCATGTCGCCGATGCAGATCTGGTGCAACGAGGCGCAGGAACGCTATGTGCTGGCCATCGCCGCCGAGGAGCTGGAGCGCTTCAAGGCGCTGTGCGAACGCGAGCGTTGCCCGTATGCGGTGATCGGCCTGACCACGGAAACGCCGCATTTGACGGTCGATGACCGCCAGTTCGGCAACCGGCCGGTGGATTTGCCGATGAACGTGTTGTTCGGCCAGCCGCCGAAACTGCTGCGCGAGGTGACGCGGGAGCCCGCCGCGCTGTGGCCGCTCGATCTGGCGGGGGTCGGGTTGGCCGACGCCGTGGCGCGGGTGTTGCGCTTCCCGGCGGTGGCCGACAAAAGTTTCCTGATCACCATCGGCGACCGCACCGTGACCGGACTGGTCTGTCGCGATCAGATGGTCGGACCCTGGCAGGTTCCGGTCGCCGATGTCGCGGTGACCGCCACCAGCTTCGATGCCGATACCGGCGAGGCGATGGCCATGGGCGAGCGCGCGCCGCTGGCGCTGCTGGACGCGCCGGCTTCCGGCCGGATGGCGGTCGGCGAAGCGCTGACCAACATCGCCGCCGCCCGGATCGACAAGCTGGGCGATGTCAAGCTGTCGGCCAACTGGATGGCGGCGGCCGGTCACCCCGGCGAGGACGCCCGGCTGTTCGATACCGTCCGGGCCGTGGGGATGGAACTGTGCCCGGCGCTGGGTATCGCCATTCCGGTCGGCAAGGATTCGCTGTCGATGAAAACGGTCTGGGACGCGGACGGCGAACGCAAGAGCGTGGTGGGACCACTATCGCTGATCGTCTCCGCCTTCGCGCCGGTGCCGGATCTGCGCCGCACCCTGACGCCGCAACTGCGCGCCGACCGGGGCGACACCGACCTGATTCTGATCGATCTCGGTCGTGGGAAAAATCGATTGGGCGGCTCGGCGCTGGCGCAGGTTTACAACCAGTTGGGCGACGCCGTTCCCGACCTGGACCAGCCGGAAGATCTGACGGCTTTCTTCAGGGTGATTCAGGAACTCAACGCGGCCGGTCGCTTGCTGGCCTATCACGACCGCTCCGATGGCGGGCTGCTGGCGGTGCTGGCGGAGATGATGTTTGCCGGCGGTCGCGGCGTGACGGTGCTGCTGGACGATCTGGGCGAGGAGTTGCTGCCGGCGCTGTTCGCCGAGGAACTGGGCGCGGTGGTGCAGGTGCGGGCGCGGGATCGCGACGGGGTATTGGGACGCTTGATCGCCGCCGGACTGGGCGAGTATAGCCATGTGATTGGCGCGCCGAACGACCAGGACCGGCTGATTCTGCGCCATGCCGGCGAGTCCGTGTTTAGCGCCAGCCGCGTCGAATTGCGGCGATTGTGGTCGGAAACCAGCACTCACCTACAGGCGCTGCGCGATCATCCCGACTGCGCCCGCGAAGCGCTCGAAGCCGCCTGCGATCCGGCTGATCCGGGTTTGAGCGCGCGGCTGAGCTTCGATCCCGCCGAGGATGTGGCGGCGCCGTTCATCGCCAATGGCGGCGCGCGCCCACGGGTGGCCATCCTGCGCGAGCAGGGCGTGAATGGTCAGATCGAGATGGCGGCGGCGTTTGACCGCGCCGGCTTCGCGGCGGTGGATGTGCACATGAGCGACATCATGACCGGCCGGGTCGCTCTGGCGGATTTCCACGGCTTGGCGGCCTGCGGCGGATTTTCCTACGGCGACGTGCTGGGCGCCGGCGAGGGCTGGGCCAAGTCGATCCTGTTCAACCCCCGTGTCCGCGAGCAGTTCGCCGCGTTCTTCGCCCGTCCGGACAGTTTCGGGTTGGGAATTTGCAACGGCTGCCAGATGCTGTCCAATCTGCATGAGTTGATCGCCGGAACCGAAGCATGGCCGCGCTTCGTGCGCAATCG
This sequence comes from Candidatus Competibacteraceae bacterium, assembly GCA_016699715.1. Classification (NCBI taxonomy): domain Bacteria; kingdom Pseudomonadati; phylum Pseudomonadota; class Gammaproteobacteria; family Candidatus Competibacteraceae; species Candidatus Competibacteraceae bacterium. Next base: position 241,613 of record CP065007.1, read on the forward strand.
GGTGGAGCAGTTCGAGGCGCGGCTGAGCCTGGTGGAGGTGTTGCCGTCGTCGTCGCTGTTCCTGCGCGGCATGGAAGGTTCGCGGCTGCCGGTCGCGGTGGCACACGGCGAGGGACGAGCGGAATTCCGCGACGCGGGCGGCGCGGATGCGGCGCTGGCGGCGGGCGTGGCCGCGCTGCGTTTCGTGGATAACCGCGGGCAACCCGCCGAGACTTATCCCGCCAATCCTAACGGCTCACCGGGCGGGATTGCCGGCCTGAGCAGCCGCGACGGTCGTTTCACCATCCTGATGCCGCATCCGGAGCGGCTGTTCCGCACGATGCAATATTCCTGGCATCCCGAGGGCTGGGGCGAAGACGGGCCGTGGCTGCGGCTGTTCCGCAACGCCCGGCGCTGGCTCGGTTGAATCGCGGATTGCAGCCGTTGAAGGCTTGCCTACACTTGAATAATTCCCCATTCACCATTTGAGGAGAAGGTCATGCCCAAAGCCATCCGCATCCATGAATACGGCGGTCCCGAAGTGCTGCGCTGGGAAGAGGTGGAGGTGGGGGAGCCCGGGCCGGGCCAGCTTCGGGTGCGCCACGGCGCCGTCGGCCTCAACTATATCGACGTCTATCACCGCACCGGCCTGTATCCCTTGCCGTCGCTGCCCTGGACGCTGGGCATGGAAGGCGCGGGGCAAGTGGAGGCGGTGGGCGAGGGGGTGAGCGAATTCAAGGCCGGCGACCGGATCGCCTATGCCAGCCCGCCGGTCGGCGCCTACGCCGAAGTCCGCTTGATGCCGGCCGACCGGGTCGTGGCGCTGCCCGACACCATCGACGATCGAACCGCCGCCGCGATGATGCTGCAAGGCATGACCGCGCAGTATCTGCTGCGGCGTACCTACCGGGTGCAGGCGGGGGATGCCATTTTGCTGCACGCCGCCGCCGGCGGAGTTGGGCTGATCGTCAGTCAGTGGGCGCGACATCTGGGGGCGATTGTGATCGGTACGGTGGGCAGCGACGAGAAAGCCGAATTGGCCCGCGCCCACGGATGCCATCACGTCATCGTTTACAGCCGCGAAAATTTCACCGAGCGGGTGCGCGAGATCACCGGCGGTCAAGGCGTGGTGGCGGTCTATGACTCGGTCGGTCAGGAGACCTTCATGGGCTCGCTGGACTGTCTGCGCCGGCTGGGCATGATGATCAGCTTCGGTAACGCCTCGGGACCGGTGCCGCCCTTCGATCCGGGTATTCTGGCCGCCAAGGGTTCGCTGTTCCTGACCCGGCCCAGCCTGATGGCCTACACGGCTGAGCGCGCGGATTTGCTGGCCAGCGCCGCCGAACTGTTCGAGGTGGTTTCCAGCGGGGCGGTCAGGATCGAAGTGCGGCAGACCTATCTGCTGGCCGAAACCGCCGCCGCGCATCGCGATCTGGAAGCACGCAAGACCACCGGCTCCACCGTGCTGCTGCCTTGAGACGGCGGCCGTTAATGCGAGTGTCCCCCCAAGCTTGAAGAGGACGAAGTGCATCCATACCACATCGCCGTGATCGGCGCGGGCATTACCGGTCTGACCCATGCCCTGTGCTTGCAGCGCCAGGGGCATCGAATCAGCGTTTACGAGCGCGGCGGCGGGCGTCTGGACCATCATTGCAGCCATGTCGGGGCGGGGATGCTGGCTCCGTACTGCGAACTGAGCGAGGCGGAAACCGAAATCGCTGGCTGGGGCATCTCGGCCCTCGCGTTGTGGCGGCAAATCGTGCCGACGCTCGCGCAAGCCGTGCACATGAGCTGCGAGGGCACGCTGGTGGTCGCGCATCATCGGGACCGGGCGGGCATGCAACATCTGGCCGAGCGGGTCGAGCACGCCGGCTTCGGCGCGCATCTGCAATGGTTGCGGCGCGACGAGTTGCGCGAGTTGGAACCCGAACTGGAAGGCCGCTTCGGCGAAGGGCTATACCTTTCCCCCGAAGGCGAGATCGACCCGCGTTCCTTGCTGCCCGCCCTGGTCGCGACGCTGCGTCGGGATGGCGCGAGAGTGGAATTCATGACCGAGGTTGAAGACTTGGCGCCGGGAGAGATCACCGTGCTGGGCGAACGCCGTGGCTTCGACTGGGTGCTGGATTGCCGGGGATTGGCGGCCAGTGACCAGATGACGGATTTGCGGGGGGTTCGGGGTGAAATTTTGACTCTGCGTACCAGCGAGGTTCGCCTGCGCCGCCCGATCCGCATGATGCACCCTCGTTATCCGCTGTATATCGTGCCGCGTCCCGGAGATCGTTTCGTGGTCGGGGCGACCAGCATCGAAAGCGACTCGTTGCGGCCAGCGACCGTCCGTTCCGCCCTGGAGCTGCTTTCGGCGGCTTACGCCTTGCATCCGGCTTTCGCCGAAGCGGAGATCGTGGAGATGAATGTCCAGTGCCGACCGACCTTGCCCGATCATTTGCCTCGCATCGTCCAGCAAGATAATTTATTGCGCATCAATGGCTTATACCGGCATGGTTATCTGCTTGGCCCGCTGGTCGCGGAGACCGTCGCAACCTTCATTTGCGACCAGCGCCGGCCCGCCGAGACGGCGAAGCTTTGGGAGGTGCCCACCCCGCGCTAGAATGCCCACCGTTACGGTAACCCGAGAATACGTGTTGAGGTCGTGCATGATCATCGAAGTCAATGGAGAGAAGAAAACCTTGGAAAGCCCCCGTTCACTGGCGGAAGCCATCCATGATTTGGGCTACGAAGACGCGCGGATCGCGGTGGCGCGCAACGATGAATTCGTGCCGCGTGGCGACTACACCACCCGTCAGCTTCAGGACGGCGATCGTCTGGAAATCGTATCTCCGATGCAGGGGGGTTAGCGGTGGTCGATTCGAACCCATCGATCTGGGAAATTGGGGGCCGCCAGTTGCGTTCGCGGCTGTTGCTGGGGACCGCCCGCTATCCGTCGCTGGCGGTGCTGCAACAGGCTATCGCCGCCTCGGGCGCCGAGATCGTGACCGTCTCGCTGCGGCGGGAGTCAGCGACCGAACGGGCTGGAAACCGCTTCTGGTCCACGATCAAGGAGATGGGGGTACAGGTCCTGCCGAATACCGCCGGTTGCAAGACCGTGAAGGAAGCCGTGACCACCGCCGAGATGGGGCGGGAAATTTTCGAGACGGCGTGGCTGAAGCTGGAAGTGATCGGCGACGATTACACCTTGCAACCGCACCCGTTCCTGCTGGTCGAGGCGGCGGAAGAACTGTGCCGACGGGGTTTTCAGGTTTTTCCGTACACCACTGAAGACATGGTGGTGGCGGAGCGGCTGATTCAGGCTGGCTGCTCGATCCTGATGCCGTGGGGCGCGCCGATCGGTTCGGGGCAAGGATTGAACAACCCCTATGCGCTGCGGACCTTGCGCGCCCGTTACCCGGATATCGCGCTGATCGTGGATGCCGGCATCGGCAAACCGTCCCACGCCATCGCGGCGATGGAAATGGGCTTCGACGGCGTACTGGTCAACACCGCCGTTGCCCGCGCGACCGATCCGGTCCAGATGGGGCGCGCTTTCGGTCTGGCCGTCGAATCCGGACGGTTGGCTTACCTCGCCGGCGCGATGCCGGTTCAGGAAATGGCTGAACCGAGCACACCCGTCACCGGAACGCCGTTCTGGCACCAGTCATAGGAATACATTTGATGAAGACTGCCAGTAGCCATGGTTTTTATCCCGTGGTGGACGACGTAAGTTGGGTGCGCCGCTTCCTGCCGCTGGGCGTGCGGACGATCCAGCTTCGAATCAAGGGGCGGCCCGAAACGGAGGTGCGTCGTCAAATCCGCGAAGCCTTGGCCATCGCCGCCGATTACGACGACTGCCAGATGATCGTCAACGACTACTGGCGGGAAGCCATTCAGGAAGGCGCGGCATGGCTGCATCTGGGGCAGGAAGATTGGGCGGGTGCCGACCGCGTAGCGATCCGGGCGGCCGGGATCAAGCTGGGGATCAGCACCCACAGTCCCGAAGAACTGGCGAACGCCCTGGACGCCAAGCCCGATTACGTCGCCTTGGGGCCGATTTACGAGACGACCTTGAAAAAGATGCCCTGGTCCCCGCAAGGACTCGAGCGCATCGGCGAATGGAAAACCCGTCTTAGTGGTCCGCTGGTCGCCATCGGCGGGATCAGCTTGGAACGGGCGCCGGCGGTGCTGGCGGCGGGGGCGGACGCCATCGCGGTCGTCTCCGACGTGCTGCGCGCCCCAGACCCGGACGGGCGGGTCCGTGCCTGGCTGAATCTCTTCCGCGCCGCCGCGGCCCGCGCATAGCTTTCGAAAAAACCGCATAGAGACGCTTCGGGATGTCCAACCCTCTCCATCAGTCCCCAGACGCAACAAGCGCGCTCGGTATCGAAGAGCAACTGCGCTACGCCCGGCATCTGATTTTGCCCGAGATCGGGCTTGACGGTCAGCGGAAATTGCGACAGGCGAGCGTGCTGGTGATCGGCGCCGGCGGCTTGGGCGCGCCGGCCTTGCTGTACTTGGCCGCGGCCGGGGTCGGCCGTTTGGGTATCATCGATCCCGATCAGGTCGAGCTGAGTAATCTTCAGCGGCAGGTTTTGTATGACACGGCAGGTTGCGGCGCGGCCAAGGTCGAGCAAGCCCGCGCCCGTCTGCTTGCGCTCAACCCGCATCTCCAGATCGAGGTTTACCCCGAGGCTTTCAATCTGGCCAACGCCGCGCGCCTGGTCGATGCGTATGACCTGCTGATCGAAGGCTCTGATCGATTCGTCACCAAATACCTGGTGAACGACGCCTGCGTACTGGCGGGCAAGCCCTATGTCGGCGCCAGTATCCGCGCGTTTTCGGGGATGCTCGCGGTCTACGCCGCGCCGGGGGGGCCTTGCTATCGTTGTCTTTTTCCAGAAATGCCGGACCCCGAAACGGTACCGTCCTGCGCCCAAGCGGGTGTGCTGGGGACGGTGCCCGGCCTGTTCGGAACCTTGCAGGCCCACGAGGCGCTCAAGTTGATTCTGGGGATCGGAGAGCCGTTGATCGGCGCGCTGCTCACGGTCGATTTGCTGACGATGCGCTTTCAAAAACCGCGATTGCCTCGTGATCCGAGTTGCCCGGTTTGCGGCGGGGCGCCCACGATCCGCGCGCTCACCGAGACCGAATGGGTTTGCGCCAATACTTCGGAACTTCAGGCGGATGAGAGGCCCGCGACGGAGCAGGCCATGTCCATCGACGAGTTGCCCTGGCTTAGCTTGGAGGCTGGTCGGCGGTGTCCCGTATTACGCTGGATCGATGTCCGCACCGAAGCCGAGTTTGCCGCCGGGCATATTCCAGGGGCCGAACACGCACCGCTGGAGCGGATCGAGAGCCTACCCGCGCGGGTGGGGCCAAACGACGATCTTTTGCTCTACTGCCAGCGGGGTGAACGGGCCGTGCGAGCCTATCAGCTGCTCAAGGAGCAGTTGCAAGGGCGGCTTTCGCTGCTGCAAGGCGGGTATGAGGGGTGGCTGCGCGGCGGGCTGGCGGAAACCGCCAATGGTTTCGCGGACGGTGGCATGGAGCCACCGTCCTTGGCGGTGATCGAACGTTCATGAGCCGTTTGCGTTCCGTTTAGCCTTCTGCCGTGCCAGGATGTCCTTGACCAAAGCGGGTTGGACCGTGCGCGGTGCCTTCCATCAGCGCCTTGACGTGAGTCGCCACGCTGGCGGCCAGCGCCGATAGGTTGTAGCCACCCTCCAACACCGATACCACTCGACTTTCGCAACAGTCGGCCGCGACCGTCAGAATCTCTCGGGTCAGCCACTCGTAGTCATCCTCGTTGAAATTGAGTTCGGCCAGCGGGTCCAGGTAATGGGCGTCGAAGCCGGCCGAAATCAGAATCAATTCCGGTTGGAACCGCCGTAGCGCGGGTTCGATGTCCTGATGCCAAGCGTGGCGGAGGTCGGCCGAGCCACTCTCGGCCAGCAATGGGACGTTGACGATATTGCCGACCCCGCGTTCTTCGCGGAGGCCGGTGCCGGGGTAGATGTAAGCCTGATGAGTGGAGGCGTACAGGTAGCCGGGGTCATGCTCGAACGCCGCTTGGGTGCCGTTACCGTGGTGCACGTCGAAGTCGATCACCGCCACCCGTTCCAGATCGTAAACGGCGCGGGCGTGGGCGGCGCCGATGGCGGCGTTGTTGAACAGGCAAAACCCCATGGCCTGTGCCGGTTTGGCGTGGTGGCCGGGCGGCCGGATGGCGCAGAAGGCGTTGTTGGCTTCCTGTCGCAGCACGGCATCCACCGCCGCGCAGACCGCGCCCGCCGCCCGTAGGGCGGCCTCTCCCGAGCGCGGCGAAACAACGGTGTCCCCGTCGATGGCGTAATGTTTGTGTTTGGGAATCCGGGCGAGGATACGCTCGACGTGGCTTTGGCTGTGGATGCGGGTGAGTTGCTCGCGCGTGGCCTCGGGTGGGTCGCGCCACTCCAGCGCCGCGAACGGGGCGGCGCCGAGAGCGTTGAGGATGGCGGTCAGTCGGGCCGCGCACTCCGGGTGGCCGAAACCGGTGTCGTGTTCCTGGCAAGCCGAATGAGTGTAGAGCAGAGTGGTCATGGCGCTGGGTCCTCGTGAGCAGATGCCTCGCGTTTGGTTGTGGCGCGGCGCAGCGCTTTCAGAACATCCTGGCGGGAGATGATCCCGACCAATCGATTGCCTTCCTCGACCACCGGCAGGCTCTTGGTGCGGATTTCCACCAGTTTTTGCAGCAGTCGGCTGAGCGGCAATTGTGGAGCGACGGTGACCGGCTCGCGAGTCATCACCGTTTCGACGGTCTGCTCCATGATGTCGTCGTAATGTGGGACCAGGGTGTGAGCGTCGAAACGAAACGCATTCAGTAAGTCGAACTTGGTTAGCATGCCGAGCAAGTCGCGCTGGCTGTCCACCACCGGCACGCCGTTGAAGTCGTGGGTTTCGAATAATTCCTCGGCCTCGCGCAGTTTGGCTTTTGGACTGATGGCGATGGGGTCGACAGTCATTACGTCGCGAATTTGATATTGCAGAAATTCGTACATCGGTGGCGGTCCTTTACAGAGTCGTGGCGTTTCGCGCCCGAAAATTTTGTCACGGTGGATAGGTCTTGGGGAAACCGCGATTAATGCGGGCGGATGTCACTTTACGCCCTTGTCGTCGATCCTGCATCGTGGCTAGGAATCACGTCCGCGATTTGAGTCTCTCGGTCGGCTTCCGCCACCCGTTCCAGTGCTGCTTCCACCACCTCCACCCCCGCTCCGTGCCGCCAGGCCCGTTCGCTCAAGACGCGTCGCCAGGCCCGTGCGCCCGGCAGGCCCTGAAACAATCCGAGGATAGGTCGGGTCATGCAGTGCAGCGGCGTTCCCGCCCGGAGTCGTTCCGCCAGATAGGGTAGCAATGCCCGAACCACCTGATGACGGTTCGGTGGCGGCGCGCTCGAACCGAAAAACCGTCGATCCAGCTCGGCCAGCAGGTAAGGGTTCTCGTAAGCCGCGCGGCCGATCATTATGCCGTCCACTCGCCGCAACTGTTCCGTCACCTGTTGCAGTGTGGTCAGCCCGCCGTTAAGTACGATGATCAATCCGGGGAAATCCTGCTTGAGTTGATGCACAATCTCATAACGCAGCGGCGGAATTTCCCGGTTTTCCTTCGGACTTAAGCCGCTCAACCAGGCTTTGCGGGCGTGAACGATGAATACCGTACACCCACTCGCCGCGACCCGGCGCACGAAATCCGCCAGTTCCTGGTAGGAATCCCGCTGGTCGATCCCGATGCGGGTTTTGACCGTCACCGGTAGATCCGTCGCCGCCCGCATCGCCGCCACGCACTCCGCCACCAGATCCGGTTCCGCCATCAGACAGGCGCCGAACCGGCCCGATTGAACCCGATCGCTGGGGCAGCCGACGTTGAGATTGATCTCGTCGTAGCCCCAGTCGGCGGCGATGCGGGCGCAGCGGGCCAGTTCGGCGGGGTCGCTGCCGCCCAGTTGCAGGGCCAGCGGATGTTCGATTGGATCATGGACCAGCAGTCGTTCCCGATCGCCGCGCAGTATCGCCCCAGTCGTGACCATTTCGGTGTAAAGCAGGGTATGGCGACTCAATAATCGCAGGAAATACCGGTAGTGCCGGTCGGTCCAGTTCAACATCGGTGCGACGGCGATTAGACGGTCGAGCATGGTGAGAAAGCGAGCCGAGGAAAAGTTAACGCAATGCCAGCACCGCTTCCCGGATCAGGTCCGGGCCGCGATAGATAAAGCCGGTGTAAATTTGCACCAGACTAGCGCCGGCCTCGATCTTGGCGGCGGCGTCGGCCCCGCTCAGGATGCCCCCCACGGCAATGATCGGAATTTCGCCGGCCAGGATATCGGCCAAGCGCCGCACCACCGCGGTTGAGCGCTCCCGCAGCGGCGCGCCGCTCAGGCCGCCGGTTTCCCCGGCGTGAGGCAAGCTTTCCACGCCGGTTCGGGAGAAGGTGGTGTTGGTGGCAATGACCGCATCCATGCCGTGCCGGAGCAGCGTCTGTCCCACCGTGAGCAAATCGGCGTCGGCCAGATCCGGCGCGATCTTGATCGCCAGCGGCACGTAGCGACCATGGGCATCGCACAGTCGTTGTCGTTCCGCGTGCAATGCCGCCAATAATTGCTCCAGCGCCGCGCCGTATTGCAGGTCGCGTAGGCCCGGCGTGTTGGGCGAGGAGATGTTGACGGTGACATAGCTGGCCCAGGGGTAGACCTTGCGCAGGCCGATCAGGTAGTCGTCGATTGCCCGCTCCACCGGGGTATCGGCGTTCTTGCCGATATTGATGCCCAACACGCCCTTGAAGCCGGATCGCCGCACTTGCTCGATCAGATAATCCACCCCCTTGTTATTGAAGCCTAGCCGGTTGATCAACGCCCGTGCCAACGGCAGCCGAAACATTCGAGGCTTGGGGTTGCCCGGCTGGGCGCGCGGAGTGACCGTGCCAATCTCGATGAAGCCGAACCCCAATGCTTCCCACGCTCTGATACATTCGCCATTTTTATCCAGACCGGCCGCTAGTCCAACCGGGTGAGGGAAATCCAGTCCCATGACCCGGCGCGGCTGGGATGGTACGCACGCTCCGAATAGCGCGCCCAGTGCTAAGGTAGGTGTGGCACGTAGTAAGCCAATCGTCCAATTGTGAGCGGTTTCTGGGTTGAGCTGAAACAGCAGGGTACGTAACGGAAAATAGAGCATCACTATCCTTGGGCTCAATGATGAGGAAAAAAGCCACCAGCGTGAGGATAGGGCGACTATCGTCACATGAAACGTCGGCTGGGAACTACTCGGAAAAGGGCAGGTGTGTTGCCTTCCTGACAGAGAAATATCAATAGTGTAGGTTCATAATACAGATTTCTCGAGAAACCAAGGCTATTGTAGTAGACAATATCTACGGTTCAGTGGATAATATTTACACTACTGTGTCTTTTTCAAGTATCAAGGATGACAAGTCAGCCAAGTTTAGCGCCATGATTTTGTATGCATGGTGGAGCCTTGTCGGGATTTTGAGGTTATTTCTCAAACTGATACGATCTGGCTCATCGCAGGTTACTGATTACAAATAAAACATTTATGAGGCATCTTTAGGGTATTTGGTCGGATTGGATGTTTTGAAGGTGGCGCAGTATAGCGTGAGTGTCTTTGAGTATGACGACTAATGATTCCGAGTGTCCTTCTCAGGTAGGCGAAACTCGGTGTTCCATCCAATCGACGTAGGTGAGATTCGATGCGCAAGCTTCTGATTTTGAGCACGGGAGCGGTTGATGAGACATTGCTCCAGAAAATCGCGGCGGCGGACTGGGAAGTGTATTGGGCCCAAGAACCCGTCATGGCCAGAACGTTGCTCACCGAGCATTCGTTTGAGGTGGGCTTGGTTATCCTTTTTAGCTGCGAGCCCGAGCGATCGGTCCAGTGGGTGATCGACCTGATGTTGGCCCGCCGAAAGATGCAGTGGGTCATGGCGCTGTCTCGCCAGTGCCTCGATCGCAAGTTACTGTCCAGCATCATCGCTGAGCGCTGCTGTGATTATCATACCCTGCCCATTGATCCCGCGCGCCTGGTGGTGACGCTTGGGCACGCCTACGGAATGGTAAATCTGACCGAAACCGCTCTTCGCCAGCAGCGCGAGACGGAATCCCAGTACGGATTGATCGGTAACAGCGCCGTCATGCAAACCCTGTTTCGGGGCATTCAGAAAGCAGCGGAAGTGGATGTGCCGGTGCTGATTACCGGTGAAAGTGGTACCGGCAAGGAGCAAACGGCCCGCGCCATTCATGAGTATTCCGCCCGCGTGGTGTCGCCGTTCGTCGCCATGAACTGTGCCGCGCTACCCGCCAATCTGATTCAATCGGAACTGTTCGGGCATGAGAAGGGCGCGTTCACCGGCGCCGGCGAGCGCCGGGTCGGCCACCTCGAATCCGCCAATGGCGGTACGCTGTTTCTGGACGAGATCGGCGACCTTGCTCCCGAACTGCAAGCCAATCTATTGCGGTTTCTGGAGGAAAAGAAGATCCGCCGCCTGGGCAGCACCAAGCCGATTCCAGTCAATGTCCGAGTGATCGCCGCCACCAACACCCATCTGGAACAGGTGGTCCGAGACGGTCGGTTCCGTGAGGACTTGTACTATCGGCTCAATGTGTTGCACCTGCGGGCACCGGCTCTGCGCGAGCGCAAGAACGACGTCGAATTGCTGGCCAAGCAATTTTTTACCAAGTTTGCCGCGGAAACCAGGACTTCCGCCAAGGGCTTGAGCCGCGATGCGTTGGAGGTCATCAATCGTTACGATTGGCCAGGCAACGTGCGGGAATTGATGAACCGGGTACGCCGGGCAGTGCTGTTGAGCGAGGGGCCGTATGTCACCCCCGACGACCTGGAACTGGAACGGCGCTCGCTTGGGCGCGGCTTTGTGACCCTGGACGAAGCCCGGATGGCGGCCGATCGCGAAACGATCCAATCGACCTTGCTGCGAACCCGCTTCAACATCGCCCGCGCCGCCCAGGAACTGGGGGTTTCACGCATGACGCTCTACCGTTTGATGGAGAAATACGATATCCGACGGGATAATTCCTGATCTGGCGCGGTCATTTTGAGTGAGTGGCCCAGGTTGCGGGCCGCGATATCGCCAAGATGACCGCAACTCCACCACCGCCGTTCGACCCCAGGATTTTTCTCAAGCATCTCACTGCGTTGCCCGGCGTCTATCGGATGCTGGACGAGCGCGGCGCGGTGCTTTATGTCGGTAAGGCTCGCAATCTCAAGCAGCGCGTTTCCAGCTACTTCCGGGAAAACCAGACAGCCGCCAAGGTGCGCAGCCTGGTTGCCCGTATCCGTGCCGTCGAAGTCACGGTGACCCATACCGAGGTCGAGGCGCTAATTCTGGAAAGTACGCTGATCAAGCAGTTTAAGCCGCGCTACAATATTCTGTTGCGCGACGACAAAGGTTATCCCTACATTCATGTATCCGCCGGTGCGTTTCCCCGCATGGTGCTGCATCGGGGCGCCAAGCGCGCGGCGGGGCGCTATTTCGGCCCGTATCCCAACGCCAATGCCGTCCACGATACATTGAACCTGCTGCAGAAAGCTTTTCGGCTGCGATCATGCGAGGACAGTTTTTTCCATGGTCGAAGCCGTCCCTGTTTGCAATATCAGATCAAGCGCTGCACCGGACCCTGCGTCGGTTTGATCGACGAAACGGGTTACCAACGCCATCTGCGCGATGCCATCCTGTTTTTGGAAGGCAAGAGCGGGCAGGTGATCGACGATCTGGTGCTGCGGATGGAGGTCGCCGCCGCCGCGCTGGATTTCGAGCAGGCGGCGCTCTGTCGCGACCAGATTGCCGATTTACGGCAGGTCCAGCAGCGCCAGCATGTCGAGGGCGAGAGCGGCGATCTTGATGTGGTGGCCTGCGTGGTGCGGTGTGGCGTGGCCTGCGTGCAGGTTTTTATGTTTCGCGGCGGCCGACTGCTCGGCAACCAGGCATTTTTCCCCCGTCTGCCCGAAGAAGAGGAGGCGGGTGCCGTGTTGAGCGCGTTTCTGGCGCAGTACTACCTCGACAAGACCATTCCGACCGATCTGTTGATCAGCCACGAACCGACGGAGATAGCGCTGTTGATCCAAGCCTTTCAGGAGCGGGCCGGGCATCGGGTGCGAATCGTCCACCGCCCGCGTGGCGAGCGCGCCCGCTGGCTGGCCATGGCGCTCCAAAACGCCGAGCACGCGCTAGTCGCCCACCTATCTAGTCAGGTCGGGATGCGTCGCCGATTGGAGGCGCTAAAGGAAGCGCTGGGGTGCGAAGTCGAACTGGTTCGACTGGAATGTTTCGACGTCAGCCACACTTACGGCGAGGCGACGGTGGCATCGTGTGTGGTATTCGGTCCAGAAGGGCCGGTCAAATCCGACTATCGTCGCTACAATATCGAAGGGGTTACTCCGGGCGACGATTACGCCGCCCTGCACCAAGCACTGACCCGACGCTACATTCGCCTGCGTGATGGACAGGAACGATTGCCGGATGTCCTGTTCGTCGACGGTGGCAAAGGCCAGTTGACTCAGGCCCGCAAGGTACTGGATGAGTTGGGAGTTACCGGACCCGTGGTGGTTGGCATTGCCAAGGGGACGGGACGCAAGCCGGGGTTGGAGACGCTTTACTTGTTCGAGGAAAGTCGCCCGATTATACTGCCGGCTGATTCAGCCGCGCTGCATCTGGTGCAGCAGATCCGCGACGAGGCGCATCGCTTCGCGATTGCCGGCCACCGCCAGCGCCGGGCCAGAGGGCGCACCACTTCCGCGCTCGAAAGCATTCCCGGCATCGGAACCAAACGCCGGCAGGCGTTGCTCGGGCAGTTCGGTGGCTTGAAACAACTAGCACGGGCTGGTGTCGAGGATATTACCCAAGTAGATGGCATTAGTGCCGACCTGGCGCGACGTATCTACGATATTTTCCACGATGAAAGTTGACCGCCCGTCGAGCCATGCAACTAAACCTGCCCACTTTTCTGACCCTGCTGCGGATCGCCTTGATACCGGTTTTCGTGGGTGTGTTTTTTCTGCCATATCGCGGCGCCAATCTGCTATGCGCCACATTGTTCGGATTGGCGGCGCTGACTGATTGGCTGGATGGCTACCTGGCCCGGCGGCTTGGCCAGACTTCCGCCTTCGGCGCGTTTCTCGACCCGGTTGCCGACAAACTGATGGTGGCGGCGGCACTGGTTTTGCTGGTGCAGGCCATTCCCACCCCATTGATGGCGGTAACGGCGATGATCATCATCGGCCGCGAAATCGCTATTTCCGCATTGCGGGAGTGGATGGCGCAGATCGGCGGTCATGGGCGAGTAGCGGTGTCCATGATCGGCAAGGTTAAAACCACCGCCCAAATGGTTGCCGTGCTGCTGTTGCTATATCGGGAGCCACTCGGCGGTTTTTTCCCGACCCTGGCGGTGGGGCAGGGTTTGTTGCTGGTTGCCGCGGTACTGACGCTTTGGTCCATGTTGCATTATCTATTGGCGGCATGGCCGGCGCTGAGGGCTTGACGAGCCAATTTTTTGCGTTAATATAACGCTTCTGCGCGGCGGGAATAGCTCAGTTGGTAGAGCACAACCTTGCCAAGGTTGGGGTCGCGAGTTCGAGTCTCGTTTCCCGCTCCAAGATTCCCTGGCCTCGAAATAAAATCGAGGCTTTTTTATGCGACCGGGCATTGATACCGCTGGGTGCATAAGTCTTCGTCACCGGGCTAGGTGGCAGAGTGGTCATGCAGCGGCCTGCAAAGCCGTGGACGCCGGTTCGATTCCGACCCTAGCCTCCAACCTCCCCTCGCTGGTGTGGTGGAATGGTATACACACAGGACTTAAAATCCTGCGGCTTCGCGGCCTTGTGGGTTCGAGTCCCACCACCAGCACCATAATCAGGTGGTTAGGCAAATACCCAACTGATGCAGTTTGTCGCGAAACTTACAAGCTTTTCATGAATGTCCTGCATAACGTGGACTCCATAAGATGCTGTTTCAGGCCGGGCTTAAGCTATAGCAATGTGTCCAGCCACATTCTGGATGACCCCACGCTGAATGGCATCATCCAGAATGATCGAGACGATGTTGCGCATATCCTCGGTGACACGGCCAAACCCAAGCTTCTCGCAGACAGACGCCGGAACAGCGTCGCGCTCGACCCCGTAGCTCTCACGGGCTACCAACAGGATGGCTTGTTCGATCTCCTCCGGCGCGACTTTATCCAACTTACGCATGTTGGCCGGCAGTTTGGCGCGGCTGCGGACCACCGCCGTGGTCATATGCGGGCTCCACAGCCATTGCGAACGCTTGCTGCACACCTGACCACTGCGGAGTGCCATTTCGATTGCCTGGTCGATGGCGTTCTGGATGCGATTGCCCAGCCGTTTGATTCCGGCCGCTTCGGCGATGCGGCGGACGACCTCTTCTCGATGCACAGGGCTTTCACCGTCGACGACTCCCCTGACCCACTCCACCCGCTTGGCCATCGATACCCGATGGAGTTCTTCACCTTCAAGCGACAGCGAAAGGCTCGCGAGCCGATAATCCGGGACCGAGGGAATAGACTCTGATGCTTCGTCGCTCTCAGCCCTTTGAAGGGGTATGTCGGTGGCCTCTTCGGATCGCTCGGGCTTTGTTTCGATAACGGGCGTCGATGCATTTTGCCCAGCCTTGGCCTGCTCGATGGCCGCCAGCGCCTTGCGCAACTCGCGATCCGGGTAGGTGAACCAGTCGGTACTCCAGATGCGATGAATGCGCCACCCCAAACCCTCGAGCACCTGCTGGCGCAACCTGTCCCGATCCCGCGCCGAGCGTGAACTGTGATAAGTCGCGCCGTCGCACTCGATTCCGAGCAGATAGCGTCCGGGTTGCTCGTGATCGAGAACCGCCAAGTCGATGAAGAAGCCGCCTGAACCAACCTGGGCGTGCAATTGATGACCGTGGGACGCAATTGCCTGCATAACGGCCTCCTCAAAGGGCGAATCAGCTTCGCCGCCGGTTGGCCGTGGCACATCAAGCACACCGGTCTCCGCATATTTGAGGAAGGTCTTCAGGGCCGCAACTCCCCGAGATTGGGTACGCGCCAAATCGATGTCATCGTGGCGCAAGTTGGTGAAGACTTCGCAGCGTAGCCGAGCACGGGTGATCAATACATTGAGACGTCGCTCGCCACCTTCGCCGTTGAGCGGACCAAAGTTGTGTGCGACGTAGCCTTCGGCCGTCTTGCCGTACCCGATAGAGATAAAGATCACGTCGCGCTCGTCGCCCTGGACGCTTTCCAGGTTCTTGACGAAGAACGGTTCGTGCGGGTGCTGGTTGAAGAAGTCCTCACAAGTCGAATCGCGGCGGCGCAGTAATTCAAGATGATCGAGAATCGCCTGCGTCTGGGCCGAGCTGAATGCCGCAACGCCCAGCGTCAGGTCGGGTCGTTGTCTGGCATGATCCAGCACGGCTTCGGCGACCGCCTTGGCTTCGAGGGGGTTGGTGCGCGTCTTACCACGGTCGTAAGCGGTATCCGGCAGGGGCCGGAACACCAGACCCAGGTGATTCCGCTCGGCGTGCGGGCTTGGGAAGATCACCAGCCTGTCGTTGTAGAACTCATGGTTTGAAACAGCGATGAGGGAATCGTGACGGCTTCGGTAGTGCCAACGCAACATGCGCTGGGGCGCGCCTCGACTTACGATCAGCCCAAGGATGCTCTCCATGTCGGCCGTGGCGCTTTCGATCTCTTCATCCTCGTCGCCATCCCCGATCATGGCGTCGAAGAAACGGGTTGGCGGCAACTGCTTGCTATCGCCGACCACTACAAGTTGCCTGCCGCGTGCGATGGCGCCGAGCGCATCGACTGGTTTTACCTGGCTCGCTTCATCGAAGACCACCAGATCGAAGCTGACGCTCCCCGGTGGCAGGTAAGACGCAATTGACAAAGGACTCATCATAAACACTGGCTTAATCGCCTGGATTGCCCGCGCTGCGCGTGTCATGAGCTTTCGAATAGGAAGGTGACGAGCTTTCTTTTCAAACTCGCGTGCCAGTACGCCCAGTTGGCCGCCCCCCGTACTGTGTGGCAGATTTTCCCAGTGCTGGGAAGCCAGCTTGATCCGGTTGAGTTTCAGGAGGGTTCGGTCCAAATCGCGAAACTGGCCGATGTCCAGTTCGTGCTTGCCGCCGTCGAAATATCGGATCGGCGCGCGTTCTTCATACGCCTTGCGAATCAGCGTGTCGAAGTAGGCGTGAAGCAATATGGCCTCAAGATGCGTACCCGCATGAGGCCAATCCCGAGCAATCCGCAGGAGCCAGTCGAGCCCGGCGTCGGTTAACTCGCTCGCATAGTGGTTGAAGGCGATCTGTTGGGAGAGGGTGTCCAGATTTTCGAGCATCGACGCTACGACGCTGGCGTGAGTGCGCCAGTCGCTGTCGGGTCTGGTCGGGCTTAGCATTCCGTTGCGGCAATCCAATCGCTGGATGGCAAGCTGGTAGTAGTGTCCCCCTGTGTCCAGCAGCGTCCGCGTTTCTTGCGCCAAGCGCTGTAATTTGTCTTGATCGATCCCGACCTCAACATAGTCGATCAGGGCGGGGGGAAGGGTTCCGTCCGCAATACCGGCATGCAGGCTGGCTACCCAGTGGATGACCGCGTCCAATTGCGACCAGTCGGAACGCTCGCCTTGCCAACCGGCACCAAACAGTTCGCGCCCGACCGTCTCCAGTTCCCGCAGATTCCCGCGCACGCGGTTGGCTTCAAGCACAGCGTCCACCAACTCAAGTTGTCGGTCCGCCCCGCGTGGCCCTGAACCCTTGCACAGACCATCGAGGTAATTACGCGCCCGCCGATACTCACCGGAGCATCCGCGCCACCATTTGTGTGCCAGTCGGTTCAGTATCTGGCGGGTTTCCAGCAGATCTTGGTCCCACGCTTCCGGGATCAATACGTCTTCGTAGCGTGCCTGAAGTTTCTGGTATTGCTGGCCGGTCTGTAGGAGCGTTTCCACTCGTTCCCTCGCCTCGACCCACAGGCGACTGCGGATCGCCACTCCCTTCAGCACCGGCGCGTCCAGCAAACGGCGAGCGAAGTCGAGCAGACCGACGCCATGGTGATTGGCGGGCACTGCCACGCCCATGGTCGCGGCCAGCAATCGAGCGGTGGCATCGAGCTTGATGAACGTGTCTTGCAACCCTGTCAGCATCCTGCGGATTTCCTCCTTGTCCGCTGGCAGCAGGACGCGGAGTTGGCTTTGGCAAAATAGGTGCCGAGCTGGCGGGCCCATCTCCCAAAATAGATGGGCCTGCACGCGGTCAGCCAACATCTGTTTCTTAAGCAGGTCATCCCTGGACCAGTTCAGCAAAGTCGCCCGGAACGAGTCGGGCGAGAGATGCTCGGGAGGCAATTGTGGCAGTTCCACCTCAGTAAGCCGCTCGCGCAATCGAGTCGCTGCCCCGATAGCCTGGTGTGGCGTACAGCGAGCCGCACCCAGTGGGCTGTTCATCGCTTCACTGTAAGCGTTGAGACGGTCCCGCAATTCCCGGTAGAGTTGGATCTGGCCGTCTGTATCCCGACCCAACGGCCGACCCAGTTCAACCACTCGCTTCAATTCGCCCAGCACCGTTTTCTTGTGCGCGTTGTAGCTGTGCAGTTCCAAGCAGGCGTCACCAATGCCGACCTCGTCGAGACGGCGCTTCACGACCTCCAGCGCCGCCATCTTCTCGGAAACGAACAGCACCTTCTGGCCACGGCCAAAGGCATCGGCGATGAGGTTGGTGATTGTCTGGGACTTGCCGGTGCCGGGCGGTCCCTGAATGACCAAATTGCGACCGCTGGCCACATCCAGCACCGCAAGCAACTGGGAGCTGTCGGCATCGACGACCTGGTGTGTGGCGCCTGGATCGATATGCTGATCGACATGGGTCTCATCGGTAAACGGGGACGGTTCATCCCGGAACCCCTCGCCGAGCAGCGATGTGATGAGCGGATGCGCCGACAGTGTTCCAGCTTCAGACCAAGCGCTGTCATCCAAATCCCGGTACATGAGGAGCTTACCGAAGGAAAAAAAGCCGAGGGCGACCTCATCCTCGGCCAAGGACCAGCCCGGCTTCTGTTCGATCACCTTCCGAACGGCGTTGAAATAGGCTGAAACATCGAAATCGTCGGATTCCGGGAAAGGGGGCAGCACGATACCGAAATCTTTCAGCTTGCCGGCAAGCGACAGGTTGGGTTCCAAATCATCGTCGTTATAGTGGATTTGGAACCGGCCGCGAACGTTTTTCCGGTCCAGATCGACTGGCACCAGGATGAGCGGAGCCTTACGCGGCTGTTCGTTGCTCTCATTTTCAAACCAGGTGAGCATCCCTAGCGCGAGGAACAGGACATTAGCGCCGCGCTCTTCGATGAAACTTTTGGCAGCGTAGTGCGTTTTCAGCAGGCGGGATTGCAGCACCTTCTCGGTGTGGGGAGTTAGGAGATTCGAACCCTGGTCGCTCCCTGGCTCTGGTCGCCCTGCCTCGTCGTTTTGCGGTTCGGGCACACCGAGGAAACCGATGGCTTTGCCTTGGCGCATCAGCAAATCGAAGATATCGGCTGAGCGCCCGCCCACAATGTCAGCCCCACGAGCCTTTGAGGTTCGGTAGTTCAGCAGTGGATTGCGAAGGCCCAGATCGAGCAGTTCCTGCCGGGCCATGCCAAGCTGCTGGACGATTTGGGCGTTGACGGGCGTCGCACTCATAGAATAATCCTTCAAAAAGAGCGGTTCTTGCTCGTAAACCCTGAATTATTCGTCGGTTCGCTCAGGCTGGCGCGTAAAAACGCACGATCCGCAATTGACGCCACGCTGCTGAACCGTTGACAATCCTTGGATAGTTCACGGCAGTTCGATGCGCGGCGTTTCATGATTGCGGCGGAACAACGTGGCGATGTGTCCGATCCGCTGGACCAGCGTCGCGTCGGTCGTCGCGCAAATCTCCGCGATCATCGCTTCCCGCGTTTCGCGATCTTCGGCGTTGACTCGAATTTTGATCAGTTCGTGATGGTCGAGAGCCAGCAGGATCTCATGGGTGACCGTCGGCGTGATGCCGCTGTCACCGATAATCACGACCGGCTTGCGGTGATGGGCCAGGGCTTTGAGATGACGCTTTTGCGGGTTGGTCAGAGTGAGCACGGGATAACCGGACATGGCGAAAGATTCTAACAGTGTAACCGGCGGTAAGGGTCTGACGGTAGCTCCGAGCCCTCTGAATGAGGTTAAGCTGGATTTGGGGATTATCCTGGCGGTTGGCGTGTTGCTGCTGCTGGTGCAGGGGCGGGCGCTGGAGAGTCTGTCGCTGCAATTGCTGCTCTTGCTGAGCTACGGGTTGCTGGGTTTGGTCTGGATCGTCATTCGAGCCCGTCGGGTCATGGCTCAATTTAACCGTACACGGAAACAGCATCCAGATGGCCCGTAGTAAAAGCAGTACTCGCTGGTTGCGGGAACACTTCAGCGATGAATACGTGCGTCGCGCCCAAGCGGAGGGCTACCGCTCCCGGTCGGTCTACAAGCTGCTGGAAATACAGGAAAAGGACCGATTGTTACGGCCCGGTGTTACGGCAGTGGATCTGGGCGCGGCACCCGGAGGCTGGTCGCAACTGGCGACGCGGCTGGTTGGCCCACGGGGCGTGGTGATCGCGTTGGATGTGCTGCCGCTTGAACCGCTGGCCGGGGTGGAATTCATCCAGGGTGATTTCCGCGAGGCAGCGGTGCTGGAAAGATTGCTGAATGCACTGAACAACCGGCCCGTAGACCTTGTAATATCCGATATGGCCCCCAATACCACGGGTATCAAGGCGGTGGATCAGCCACGTGGCATGTATTTGGCCGAATTGGCGCTGGATTTTGCCCGACAATGTTTACGGCCCGGTGGGGATTTTCTGGTCAAGGTATTTCAGGGTGAAGGCGTCGATCCATTTCTCAGGGAACTGCGTGCCGCGTTCGCCGCTGTTTCGCCCCGCAAGCCCAAGGCGTCACGCGCCCGTAGTGCCGAACAGTACGCGTTGGCTAGGAACTATCGTGGATGAGCTAGTCTAAAAATATTGGATTTTTGAACCTCTTAAGTCCGGAAGGGGTGGGCGATTCCCCATTCCGGTATCAGATCACAAGCTTTTGCAGTGTTGAGGTGCGCACCTTGAACGACATGGTAAAAAATATCCTTCTGTGGG
The DNA here is from genome assembly GCA_016699715.1 of Candidatus Competibacteraceae bacterium. Lineage (NCBI taxonomy): Bacteria > Pseudomonadati > Pseudomonadota > Gammaproteobacteria > Candidatus Competibacteraceae > Candidatus Competibacteraceae bacterium. The sequence goes on from CP065007.1 coordinate 261,780, forward strand.
TGGTCATTGCGGTGGTCTTGATGTCTGTCTTCAACAGTTTTGGCCCGAAGGTGGCGCCATCCGCCCAAATGTCCTACTCGCAGTTCCTGCAGGAAGCCAAGGAAGGGCGAATCGCGCAGGTAATGATCGACGGGCGCGCCATTCAGGGCCGGACCGGTGGTGGCGAGCGTTTCACCACGTACAGTCCGGAAACGGATAACAGCGCCATGATCGGTGAGCTGCTCAAGCACGGTGTCGATATTGAAGGCCAACCGCCGGAGAAGCAGGGACTGTTGATGCAGATCTTCATCTCCTGGTTCCCGATGCTGTTGTTGATCGGGATCTGGGTCTTCTTCCTGCGGCAGATGCAGGGTGGCGGCGCTGGCCGAGGGGCGATGTCGTTCGGCAAGTCGCGCGCCCGGATGATGAGTGAGGATCAGATCAAGATCACGTTCTCGGATGTCGCTGGCGTGGACGAGGCCAAGGAGGAAGTCGCCGAATTGGTGGAATTCCTGCGCGATCCCGGCAAATTCCAGAAACTCGGCGGCAAAATTCCACGCGGAGTGCTGATGGTCGGCTCGCCCGGCACCGGCAAGACGCTGCTGGCCAAGGCCATTGCCGGCGAGGCCAAAGTGCCGTTTTTCTCGATCTCCGGTTCGGACTTCGTGGAAATGTTCGTCGGCGTCGGTGCGTCCAGGGTGCGCGATATGTTCGAACAGGCCAAAAAGCACGCGCCCTGCATTATTTTCATCGACGAAATCGACGCCGTGGGCCGGCATCGCGGCGCGGGTCTGGGTGGCGGTCACGACGAGCGCGAGCAAACCCTGAACCAGTTGCTGGTGGAAATGGACGGCTTCGAAGGTAACGAAGGCATTATCGTCATCGCCGCCACCAACCGCCCCGATGTGCTCGATCCGGCACTGCTGCGTCCGGGCCGCTTTGATCGGCAAGTGGTGGTTCCCTTGCCTGACGTGCGGGGCCGCGAGCAGATTCTCAAGGTCCATATGCGCAAGGTCCCGCTGTCCGACAATGTCAAGCCAGTGGTCATCGCTCGTGGCACTCCCGGTTTTTCCGGGGCGGACTTGGCCAATCTGGTCAATGAGGCGGCTCTGTTCGCCGCTCGCGCCAACAAGCGCGATGTGGACATGGAAGATTTCGAGAAGGCCAAGGATAAGATCATGATGGGCGCCGAGCGCAAGTCGATGGTGATGAGCGAGGAGGAAAAGAAGCTCACGGCCTATCACGAGGCCGGCCATGCCATCGTCGGGCGGCTGGTGCCGGCGCACGACCCGGTATACAAAGTCAGTATCATCCCGCGTGGACGGGCGCTGGGCGTGACCATGTTTCTGCCGGAGGGCGACCGCTACAGCTTCAGCAAGCAGCGGCTGGAAAGTCAGATCTCCAGCCTGTTCGGTGGGAGGATCGCCGAGGCCATCGTTTTCGGGGCGGATTTCGTCACCACCGGCGCGCAGAACGATATCGAGCGCTCTACCGATATCGCCCGCAATATGGTGACCAAATGGGGATTGTCCGACCGGCTGGGGCCGCTGACCTACAGCGAGGACGATGGCGAGGTGTTTTTGGGACGGTCGGTGACCCGACACAAGAACGTGTCCGACGAAACCGCCCACGTCATCGACGAGGAAATCCGTTCGATCATCGACTGCAATTATCGGCGTGCCGAACAGTTGTTACGCGACAATCTCGACAGGCTGCATGCCATGGCTGAGGCGCTGATCAAGTACGAGACCATCGACGCCGAGCAAATCGACGACATCATGGCCGGTCGGCCGCCACGCGAGCCAGCGGATTCGAACACCGATTCGGACCCGCCCAGCACCGGTTCGCCGGTGAGTTTGGACAAGGATCGGCGAGGCGAAAAGCCGATCGGCGGACCTGCCCAGCAGCATTGAGTTTTCCGCTGGCTTTTTTTGCCCTTCTCCCAGGCGGGAGCAGGGCTCCTCGCAGAGAAAACCTTCTTCCGCTAGCGGGAGAAGGTTTTTTTGTGGGAGTGTGTCAACCATGCTAATAAATTGCGCGGGAAAAACGCTTGATCTGAGCCGGCCGGCCGTGATGGGGGTGCTCAACGTCACTCCCGATTCGTTTTCCGACGGCGGGCAATATTTGCAACTGGATGCGGCGTTGCGTCGCGCTGAAATCATGGTGGCGCAAGGCGCGGCGCTGGTCGATGTCGGCGGCGAGTCCACCCGGCCGGGCGCGGCGCCGGTATCGGTACAGGAAGAGCTGGATCGGGTGCTGCCGGTGGTGGAACGGCTGGCGTGCGAGTTACCGGTGCCGATTTCGGTGGACACGAGTAAACCCGAACTCATGCGCGAGCTGGCGCGAACCGGCGCCGGCCTGATCAACGACGTGCGAGCACTGCAAATGCCAGGGGCGCTGGCGGTGGCGGCGGCCAGTGGCCTGCCGGTTTGTTTGATGCACTTGCGGGGTGAACCCGTCACCATGCAACAAGGACCTGTTTACGCCGATGTGGTTGCCGAGGTCCGCGATTATTTAGCGGCGCGGGTGTGTGCCTGCGAGGCGGCCGGCATTACCCGCGAGCGGATTTTGGTCGATCCCGGTTTCGGTTTCGGCAAGACCTTGGAGCACAATCTGCACCTGCTCCGCCATCTTGATCGGTTTACCGACCTGGCGGCTGGCGTACTGGTCGGCATCTCGCGCAAGAGCATGATCGGCGCGTTGCTGGATGTGCCCGCGGGCGAGCGGCTGGCCGGCAGTCTGGCGGCGGCGACGATCGCCGTTTGGCGGGGGGCGCGTGTCGTCCGCGCCCACGATGTCCGGGAGACGGTCCAGGCCTTGCGCGTCTGCGCCGCCGTGCTGGCGGCTGGCTAGGGAGCGGAGTCAGCCTCCGTCAATCAGGGAAGTGCGCTTTGCCCGTACTCCCCGCTACAATAATTTTTTATTTCGTTGAATTTAGGGGAATATGGAATGGAGAAACGCTACTTCGGTACGGACGGTATTCGGGGGCGGGTCGGCGAACATCCGATTACGGCGGAGTTCGTGTTGAAGCTGGGCTGGGCGGTCGGACGGGTGCTCCAGACCAAAGGTTTCAACAAAGTCGTCGTCGGTAAGGACACGCGCATTTCCGGGTATATGTTCGAGTCGGCGCTGGAGGCGGGGCTGTCGGCGGCCGGGGTCAATATCGCTCTGCTGGGTCCGATGCCCACGCCCGGTATCGCCTATTTGACGCGCACTCTGCACGCCTGCGCGGGTATCGTGGTCAGTGCCTCGCACAATCCCTATTACGATAATGGTATCAAGTTTTTCTCCCGCGACGGACAAAAATTGCCCGATGCGGTCGAGAAGCAAATCGAGGAATTGCTGGCGCAACCGCTGGAAACCGCCGAGCCAGACGCCTTGGGCAAGGCCGAGCGTATCGTCGATGCCGCCGGCCGCTACATTGAGTTCTGCAAGAGCACGATACCCGCCTATACCAGTCTGGCGGGTATCAAGATGGTGGTGGACTGCGCGCACGGTGCGACCTATCACATTGCTCCGAGCGTCTTTGAGGAAATGGGCGCGGCCGTGATTCCCTTGGGCGTCGCTCCCGACGGGCTAAACATCAATCTGGACTGTGGTTCCACCAAGCCGGCGGCGTTATGCGCGACCGTGAAGGAACAGAGCGCCGATCTGGGCATCGCCTTTGACGGAGATGGCGACCGGGTGATCATGGTGGACCATCGCGGTGAAATTCTGGATGGCGACGAACTGCTGTTCATCATCGCCCGCGACCGTTTGCGTATCGGCGCCCGGTTCAACGCCGTGGTCGGTACATTGATGACCAACTTGGGCCTTGAAGTAGCGCTGCGGGCTCTGGGGCTCGAACTGCGCCGCGCCCGGGTTGGAGACCGCTATGTAATGGAATGCCTGCTGGCTGAAAATTTGATTCTGGGGGGCGAAAGCTCCGGTCACATTATCTGCTTGGATCGAACCACGACCGGTGATGGCATCATCTCCGCATTACAAGTCTTGTCGGCGATGCTGCGTTCCGGCAAGAGTCTACACGATCTCAAGGCCGGTATGAGCAAGTGTCCACAAACGCTGATCAATGTGTCGGTTGCCGGGCGTGTGGATTTGCAGCGGGCGCCGATCCAGGAAGCGGTTCAGGCCGTCGAAAATCAGTTGGGCGACAACGGTCGAGTGCTGCTGCGGTCCTCTGGAACCGAGCCGGTGGTTCGAGTGATGGTCGAGGGTATGGATGCCGGAACCGTCGAGCGCCACGCTCGCGAATTGGCCAGCGTGGTGCGGGATGCGTTGTCGGCGTGATTGATTTTCGAGGGTAAAAAACGTAAACTCCCCGGGATTTTCAAAGTGGGAGAGATAGCGATATGCGCCGTAAGTTCGTGGCTGGAAACTGGAAAATGAATGGCTCGGCCAACAGCATTCGCGAGTTGCTGCAAGGCGTTCGCGAAGGTGCCGCCGAGGTTGCGGCCGTCGAACTGGCGGTGTTTCCGTCGTTCGTATACCTGGGGCTGGTCGAGCAGCAATTGTCTGGCTCCTCGGTTGGCTGGGGCGCGCAAAATCTGTCCGAGTACGCCTCGGGGGCGCACACCGGAGAGGTGGCGGGTTCGATGTTGCAGGATTTTCATTGCGACTACGCCATCGTCGGCCACTCGGAGCGGCGTACCCTGTATGGTGAAACCGACGAGATTGTCGCTCGAAAGTTTGCCGCCGCCCGTAAGGTCGGACTCAAGCCCATCCTCTGCGTCGGAGAGACTCTGCAGGAACGCGAGCAGGGGGTAACCGAGGCGGTGGTCGAGCGGCAAATCAAGGCAGTGTTGGATCTGGAAGGCATTGGTGGTTTTGCCGATGCGGTGATTGCTTACGAGCCGGTATGGGCGATCGGTACCGGTCGGACCGCCACTGCTGGGCAGGCCCAGGAGGTTCATGCCTTCATTCGCGCCAAGTTGACGCAACTGGATTCTGCGCTGGCGAACCAGCTTCGCATTCTGTATGGCGGTAGCATGAAAGCCGCCAATGCCGCGGAGCTGCTGGCCATGCCGGATATCGACGGAGGTTTGATCGGCGGTGCTTCGCTCGAAGCCAAGGAGTTTCTGGCGATTGCCAAGGCAGGCTGTTAAACTGCCGCCATGCTGCACACTCTGATTCTCGTCGCGCACATCATCGTCGCCGTCGCCTTGGTCGCGTTGGTGCTGCTACAACAGGGCAAAGGCGCCGATGCGGGCGCGGCGTTCGGCAGTGGGTCGTCCGCGACGATGTTTGGAGCGCGCGGCGCCGCGTCCTTCCTGAGTCGGACGACCTCCGTGTTGGCGACCGTGTTCTTTCTGACTAGCCTGACACTGGCTTACTTTGCCACGCAAACCAGCGTCCCCAAGAGCGTCGTCGAACGGTTGCAGGTTGAGGAAGCCACAGCCCCACAGCCTAATGTGGGTGGCGGCCCCGCGGACGTGCCTCAGTTGCCGCGAAAATAACGACTTGCTCGTGCCGATGTGGTGGAACTGGTAGACACGCTATCTTGAGGGGGTAGTGGCGTAAGCCGTGCCGGTTCGAGTCCGGCCATCGGTACCAAAATTATAGGGCGAAAGTGTCTTAGGACCGCAGCCAAGATGCTTTCGATATTTCTGGACACCTTGATGTTGTTTACTGGCTCACGATAGGGAATGAAGTGCGGCCACCACCCATGAGGTTTATGATTGATGCGGCGTTTTAACTACAATAAGCACCACGCCTCGACCGTCTTTCGTATAGCGCCCACGAAATATTCCGGGATCGTGTCGCTGAGCTTGTCGGAAACCTTCGTCGCCGATCCAAGACCTAACTAGCCGCCGCAGCGCTTTCTTCCGGCCCGCCATGTCGAAGGTGCGATCCTGATGTTGTCCAATTATCTCCCAGTCCTAATTTTCATCGTCATCGCCATTGCAATCGCCACGATTGCCATCAGCCTCGGTTTTTTCCTCGGGCCACGCCGCCCCGACAGCGAAAAATCGTCGGCCTACGAGTGCGGTTTTGAATCGTTCGAAGATAGCCGGATGAAATTCGATGTCCGCTATTATCTGGTGGCAATTCTTTTCATTATTTTCGATCTGGAAATTGCGTTTCTGTTTCCTTGGGCGGTCGTGCTCGACAAAATCGGTTTGTTCGGTTTTGTGGCGATGGCGGTTTTTCTCGGCATCCTGGTGATCGGTTTCATTTATGAGTGGAAAAAAGGAGCCTTGGAATGGGAATAGAAGGCATTCTTGAAAAAGGTGTGGTGACCACCACGGCCGACAAACTGATCAATTGGGCACGCACGGGTTCGATGTGGCCGATGACCTTCGGTCTGGCTTGCTGCGCGGTGGAGATGATGCACGCTGGTGCATCTCGCTACGATCTGGACCGATTTGGCATTGTGTTCCGGCCCAGTCCTCGCCAATCCGATGTAATGATCGTCGCCGGTACCCTGTGCAACAAAATGGGGCCAGCCTTGCGTAAGGTTTACGATCAGATGGCCGAGCCGCGCTGGGTGATCTCCATGGGATCTTGTGCTAACGGCGGCGGTTATTACCACTATTCCTATGCCGTGGTGCGTGGTTGTGATCGTATCGTCCCGGTGGATGTTTACGTGCCCGGCTGTCCACCGACGGCGGAAGCGTTGCTGTACGGAATCCTTCAATTACACGATAAAATACGACGCACCAACACCATAGCCCGTTGAGATAATGCCCCATGGCCGACGCTCTCCAAAATCTCGTGGAAAAACTCCAAACCCGGTTTGGCGACATTCTATTGGAATGTAAACTGGATCATGGGGAAGTGACCATTGAAGTTCCGCCGGAAAGACTGATCGAAGTATTTACCGCGCTACGTGACGAACCAGATTTTGTGTTCGAGCAGGTCATGGATATTTGCGGTGTCGACTATCAGGCTTACGGTGCCGTGGAATGGGCGACCGGCGAGTCCTCCAACAAAGGATTCAGTCGTGGGGTGGTCGAACGGGCGACTGGACGCGCCGCCACAGCCATCCAGAATGCCACCGGTGGCCACCAGTTCGCCGGTAAAGGCCGATTTGCCGCCGTCTACCAGTTTTTGTCGGTTTCCCGCAATCAGCGGCTTCGCGCGCGCGCGTTCGCGCCGGATGACGAATTTCCGGTGGTGCCCTCGGTGGTGGGGCTGTGGGCTGCAGCCGATTGGTATGAGCGCGAGGCATTCGATCTGTACGGCATCGTGTTCGAAGGTCACCCGGATCTGCGGCGCATTCTTACCGATTACGGCTTTATCGGGCACCCGTTCCGCAAGGATTTCCCATTGATCGGTCATGTCGAAATGCGCTACGACCCCGAACGCGGTCGCGTGGTGTACGAACCGGTAAGCATTGAACCGCGCGTATTGGTGCCCCGCGTCATCCGCAATGACAGTCGTTATCTGTCCGAGTCTCATTGAGGAAAACCACTGATGCCTGAGATTCGCAATTACACTCTGAACTTTGGGCCGCAGCATCCGGCCGCCCACGGCGTGTTGCGCCTGGTACTGGAAATGGATGGCGAAGTGGTACAGCGCGCCGATCCTCATATCGGCCTACTGCATCGCGGGACCGAAAAGCTGGCGGAAAGCAAGCCGTTCAACCAGAGCATCGGTTACATGGATCGGCTCGACTATATGTCGGCGATGAGCAACGAATACGGTTACGTGCTGGCCATCGAAAAGCTGTTGGGTATACAGCCACCGCCGCGAGCCCAGTACATCCGAGTCATGTACGCGGAAATAACACGGCTCCTCAATCACTTGTTGTGGATTGGCGCGCATGGTCTGGATATTGGCGCCATGACCATGTTCATTTACGCTTTCCGCGAGCGGGAAGATTTGCTGGATTGCTACGAAGCGGTGTCTGGAGCGCGGTTTCACGCGACCTATTTCCGGCCTGGCGGCGTTTATCGCGATCTGCCGAATGCGATACCCAAGTACGAGTATGAGCATTCCAAATGCCATAGCAAGAAAGACGTGGACGCGCGGAACGCCACCCGCCAAGGCTCCTTGTTGGATTTCATCGAAGCCTTTACCGAGCGCTTTCCAGGTCGTGTGGATGAGTATGAAACCTTGTTGACCGACAATCGCATCTGGAAGCAGCGGACGGTCGGTATCGGCGTGGTGACTCCCGAGCGTGCTTTGCAACTGGGTTTTTCCGGCCCTATGCTGCGAGGATCCGGTTTCGCTTGGGATCTGCGCAAGAAGCAGCCTTACGACGTCTACGATCAGATGGATTTCGATATCCCGGTTGGCGTCAACGGCGACTGCTATGATCGCTATCTGGTGCGGGTCGAGGAGATGCGCCAATCCAATCGCATCATCAAACAGTGTGTGCAATGGCTGAAGGAAAACCCCGGCCCCGTGATACTGGACGACTATAAGGTCGCGCCGCCGCCGCGGGAAAAGATGAAAGAGGATATGGAAGCACTGATTCATCATTTCAAACTCTTTACCGAAGGCTACTGTGTGCCCGAGGGCGAGGTTTACGTGGCTACCGAGCATCCCAAGGGCGAGTATGGGATCTACCTGATTTCCGACGGCGCCAACAAACCTTACCGGCTCAAGGTGCGGGCGGCGGGTTTCGCCCATCTGTCCTCCATGGATGAGATGACCCGCGGCCACATGTTGGCCGACGTCGTCGCCGTCATTGGTACCCAGGATATCGTGTTTGGGGAGGTCGACCGCTGATGAGCGCACGTAAGAGTGATTTGTTGTCCGCTCATGCCCGTGCGGAAATTGATGAATGGGTTAGCCGCTATCCCGCCGATCGGAAACAATCTGCCGTATTGGCCGCCCTGCGCGAGGTCCAGCACGAGAACGGCGGCTATCTCACCACTGAATTGATGGATGCGGTGGCTGAATATCTGGGGATGCCGCCGATCGCCGTCTACGAGGTGGCGACCTTTTACTCGATGTTCGAATTGAAACCGGTTGGCCGGCACAGTATTTCGGTCTGCACCAATATTTCCTGCATGTTGCGCGGAGGCGACGCCATTCTGGCGCATATCGAGAAAAAACTAGGCATTCGACTGGGCGAAAGCACGGCGGACGGCAAGTTTTTTCTGAAGCGAGAAGAGGAATGTCTGGCCGCATGCTGCGGAGCACCGATGATGCAAGTCGATCATGTCTATTACGAACATCTGACCCCCGAACAGGTGGATCGGGTGCTCGATAGCCTGGAGTGAACCGCGATGGCCAATGAGGTTTGTTACCGGACACTCGGTTTGGACCGGCCGTGGTCGATCGAGACTTACGCTGGCTTGGGTGGTTATGAGGCATGGAAGAAAATTCTTGCCGGCGAATTGACATTTAACCAAGTGATCGACGAGGTCAAGAAATCCGGTCTGCGTGGTCGCGGTGGCGCGGGTTTCCCGACCGGCTTGAAATGGACCTTCATGCCGCGCAGCGCCCCCGTCCAAAAATATGTGGTTTGCAATTCCGACGAGTCCGAGCCGGGCACCTGCAAGGATCGCGATATCCTGCGGTTCAATCCGCATGCCCTGGTCGAAGGCATGGCGATCGCCGGTTTTGCCACCGGTTCCACGGTTGGCTACAATTATATGCGCGGCGAGTTCCTGGACGAGCCCTACCAGCGTTTCGAAAATGCGGTCAAGGAAGCCTATGCCGCTGGATTGCTGGGCAAGAACATCCAGGGCAGCGGCATCGATTTCGATCTGTACCCGACCTTGGGCGCCGGTGCGTATATCTGTGGCGAGGAAACCGCCCTGCTGGAATCGCTGGAAGGCAAAAAGGGTCAGCCGCGTTTCAAACCGCCGTTTCCGGCTAACTATGGCCTCTACGGTCGGCCGACCACCATCAACAACACCGAATCGTTTTCCTCGGTTCCATCGATCATCCGTAATGGTGGCGAGTGGTTTGCCGAGCTTGGTACCGCCAATGCCGGAGGCACCAAGATCTTCTCGATTTCCGGTCATGTTGACAAACCGGGCAACTTCGAGATCGCCTTGGGAACGCCCTTTGCCGATCTGTTGGCCATGGCCGGCGGGATCTGGCGGGGTCGCCGGCTCAAGGCAGTGATTCCAGGCGGTTCCTCGGTACCAGTGGTGCCGGGCGAGATTATGATGAAAGTCAATATGGATTACGATTCCGTGGTCAAGGCGGGCTCGATGCTGGGTTCGGGCGCGGTGATCGTGATGGACGAAACCACGGATATGGTGCGGGTGCTGCAGCGTGTTTCCCGATTCTACTACTCCGAATCCTGCGGCCAATGTACCCCGTGCCGCGAGGGCACCGGCTGGCTGTATCGGATGGTGACCCGCATCGTCGAAGGCAAGGGCCGGCCCGAGGATCTGGACTTGCTGGACAGCGTGGCAAGCCGAATCGAAGGACGCACTATCTGCGCGTTGGGCGATGCCGCGGCCATGCCGGTTCGCAGCTTCGTCAAACACTACCGCCACGAATTTGCCTACTACATTGAGCACAAGCGCAGTATGATCGCCGGCGCGACGGCGTTGGCCGCCTGAGCCACAAAATCCATAACACGGTTGCAGTGGATAAGAGATGAGCGAGGAACAGGTCAACATCGAAGTCAACGGCATCCCGCTGAAGGCGTGTAAGGGCGCGATGCTCATCGAAATCACCGATGCGGCGGGTATCGCCATCCCCCGTTTTTGCTATCACAAGAAGCTATCCGTTGCCGCGAATTGCCGGATGTGCCTAGTCGAGGTGGAGAAGGCGCCCAAGCCTTTGCCCGCATGCGCCACGCCGGTGATGGAAGGCATGAAAGTTTATACCGAGTCGCCCAAGGCGCGCGCCGCGCAAAAGGGCACCATGGAGTTTTTGCTGATCAACCATCCGCTGGATTGCCCGATTTGCGACCAGGGCGGCGAATGCGAATTGCAGGACATGGCGCTGGGTTACGGTGCCGATGTGTCGCGGTTCGCCGAACGCAAACGGGTGGTCAAGGATAAGAACATCGGGCCATTGATCGCCACCGACATGACGCGCTGCATTCACTGTACTCGCTGCGTGCGTTTTGGCGAGGAAATCGCCGGCCTGCGCGAATTAGGCGCCACCGGGCGTGGTGAGTCCGTGGAGATCGGAACCTACGTGGCTCACAGTGTCAGCTCGGAACTGTCCGGCAACGTCATCGATCTATGCCCGGTGGGCGCGCTGACCGCCAAGCCGTCCCGCTACCGGGGTCGTTCCTGGGAATACGTACAGCATCCCGCCATCGCACCGCACGATTCCGTCGGGTCCAATATCTTCATTCACACCTTGCGTGGTCAAGTCATGCGGGTGGTGCCGCGCGAGAACGAGGCAATCAATGAAACCTGGATTTCCGATCGCGACCGATTCAGCTACGAAGGTATTTACAGCGATGACCGCTTGAGCCGTCCTTGGGTACAAGGCGGGGAAGCCGATTGGGAAGTGGCCTTGGAAACGGCAAGCAAGGGTTTGCAGAAGGTGATCGCCCAGCATGGCGCCGAGGCGATTGGGTTCCTGTTGTCGCCAACCGCCACCGTGGAGGAATTGTATCTGGCGCAGAAGCTGGCGCGTGGCTTGGGTGTGACGAATATCGACCACCGGCTGCGGCAGGCCGATTTCAGCGATCAGGATACGGCGCCAGTGTTCCCTTGGTTGGGGCAGGAATTAGCGGACTTGGAGAAGGTGGGAGCGGCATTGCTGATCGGCTCCAACATACGGATGGAGCAACCGCTGGCTGGCCATCGCTTGCGCAAGGCGGCGCTGGCGGGTAGTCGAATCCTGTTGATCAATCCCCGTGACTTCGAGTTTCTTTTCCCGGTTGCCGCCAAGGTGATCGCCGACCCCGCCGGCATGGTGGCGGCGCTGGCTGGCGTGGCGCGGGCGGTCGCGGAATTGAAAGGCCAGGATCTGCCGACGGAACTCGCCGCCCTGGTCGACGGCGTGTCTGCCGGGGAAACCGAACGCGCCATTGCCGATCATCTGGTCAATCAGGCGCCCGCCACCGTGCTGCTGGGCAATCTTGCCGTTGCCCATCCAGCCTTCGCGCGCCTGCGGGCACTGGCCGGCTTCGTGGCTTCTTGCAGCGGTGCCCGCTTGGGCTATCTGCCCGAAGCCGCCAACTCGGCGGGTGGCTGGCTGGCCGGCGCGCTGCCGCACCGCTTGCCGGGGGGGGCGCCGGCACCAGCGGTGGGCCTGGATACGCAGTCGATGCTGGGGTCGCCCCGCAAGGCTTATGTGCTGCTGGGAGTGGAGCCGGAATTGGACTGCTGGGATGGTGCCGCAGCACTGAAGGCCCTGCAAGCGGCCGAATGGGTGGTGTCGCTCAATCCATTCGCCAGTGCCGCCAGCAAAGCCTATGCTCATGTCGTCTTGCCGGTAGCTACTTTCGCTGAAACTTCCGGTACTTATGTCAATGCCGAAGGTCTCTGGCAGAGCTTTTCGGGGGCCAGCAAGCCGTTTGGCGAGGCGCGACCAGCCTGGAAGGTGCTGCGAGTTTTGGGCAACCTATCTGGCTTGGCCGGTTTTGATTACGTCAGTTCCGAACAAATACGCGCCGAAGCCGAGAACGCCTGCGCTCGAGTCCAACCTGACAATACGCTGGATTCCGGAAAATCCTTGGCCCCCTTTAAGTCCGAAGGGTTACATCGGGTGGCGGAAGTGCCGATTTATGCCGCCGATTCGCTGGTCCGGCGCGCACGATCCCTGCAGCTAAGCCCGCTGGCGCGGCCGGTTGAGGTGCGGCTACATCCGGATGTGGCGCGGGATCTGGGCGTGGCCGAGCGCGAACAAGTCCAGGTACGCCAGAACGGCGCGGCGGTCGATCTGCCGCTGGTGTTGGATGAGAGCGTACCCAAGGGTTGTGCCTGGATTCCGGCGGGATTGTACGCCAGCGTGGCACTTGGTCCGGCGGTTGGCCCGGTGGCTATCCAATAACAACAAGGATCCTGGATCGTGGAAACGCTGCTGACAGTCGTTATTATCCTGCTGAAAATCGTTGCTCTGTTGGCGCCCCTGTTGCTGGGGGTGGCGTATCTGACTTTCGCCGAACGCAAGGTCATTGGCTACATGCAGGTTCGGATCGGTCCGAATCGGGTGGGTCCCAAGGGATGGCTGCAGCCCATCGCCGATGCCATGAAGCTGATGTTCAAGGAAATCATCATCCCCACCCGCGCCGACCGATTCCTGTTTCTGCTGGCGCCGGTGGCCGCGTTTGGGCCGGCACTGGCGGCTTGGGCGGTGATCCCCTTCGGCGATGGCATGCTGATTTCCCATTTGGACGCTGGTTTGCTCTACCTGCTTTCCCTGACGTCGCTGGGTGTGTACGGTGTGATTATCGCCGGCTGGTCCTCGAATTCCAAGTACGCTTTCCTGGGCGCGATGCGCTCGGCGGCTCAAATCGTTTCCTATGAAATTGCCATGGGTTTTGCTTTGGTCGGAGTGCTGATGGCCGCTGGTAGCCTCAATCTCAATCAGATCGTTCTGGCCCAGCAGGGTAGTCCGTTGCACTGGTTTTGGCTGCCGCTGTTGCCTTTGTTTCTTGTGTATTTCATCTCCGGCGTGGCCGAAACCAACCGCGCTCCCTTCGATGTGGCCGAGGGAGAATCGGAAATCGTGGCCGGATTCCATGTGGATTATTCCGGTATGGCTTTCGCGGTTTTCTTCCTGGCGGAATATGCCAACATGATCCTGGTGTCGGCGTTGGCGGCTACTTTGTTTTTGGGTGGCTGGCTGTCGCCGTTCGAGGGTATCCCGGTGCTCGGCGAATTGTTCTCCTTCGTGCCCGGCGCGCTTTGGCTGGTGATCAAGATTTCATTCCTGCTGCTGTTTTTCCTGTGGTTCCGCGCCACCTTCCCGCGCTATCGCTACGATCAGATCATGCGCTTGGGTTGGAAGGTCTTTATCCCGGTGACACTGGTCTGGTTGCTGGTGATTGGATTGGGTGTGTTGGCGCAGGTTGGCCCGTGGTTTGATTGAGCGGAGAAAGCGATGAATACCCTCAACACCCTTCGGCATTACTTCAAGAGTTTTGTGCTGTGGGAGCTATTGCTCGGCTTGGGAGTCACCGGCCGCTATCTGTTTGCCAAGAAGATTACGGTGCAATATCCCGAGGAGCGCACCCCGCTGTCGCCACGCTTCCGCGGCTTGCATGCTCTTCGCCGTTATCCCAATGGTGAAGAACGCTGTATTGCCTGCAAGTTGTGCGAGGCGGTCTGCCCGGCGTTGGCGATTACCATCGAATCCGAGCAGCGGGAGGACGGCACCCGCCGCACCACCCGTTACGATATTGATCTGTTCAAGTGTATTTTTTGCGGGTTTTGCGAAGAGGCCTGCCCGGTGGACTCGATCGTGGAGACCCGGGTATTCGATTACCATTTTGAGAAACGCGGCGAGCACATCATGACCAAGGAGAAGTTGCTTGCTCACGGTGACCGCTGGGAAGCGCAAATCGCCGCCGATCGGGCCGCCGACGCGGCTTATCGCTAGCTGACTCCCACTTGCCTAAGCAAAGAAGAAGACAGGTTCGCTCATGGGATTTGAAAAGTTTCTGTTCTACGTCTTCGCGCTGATCCTGATATTCGCGGCGGTGCGGGTGATTACGGTCCGAAACCCGGTACATGCCGCGCTGTTCCTGGTGCTGGCCTTTTTTACCAGCGCCGCCCTGTGGTTGCTGATTGAGGCTGAGTTCCTGGCTATTACCCTGGTACTGGTCTATGTGGGCGCGGTGATGGTGCTGTTCTTGTTCGTGGTCATGATGCTGGATCTCAATGTCGACCCGGTACGAGAGGGTTTCATCAAATACCTGCCGGTCGGTGCGACGGTGGCGTTGCTGATCGTGGTCGAAATGGGATTGGTGGTCGGATCCAGCTATTTTGCCACTGAACAATACCATCTGATTTCGCACGCGGCCGATTACAGTAATACCAAGGAATTGGGCAGTGTCTTGTACACTTTCTACGTCTATCCGTTCGAAATCGCATCCGTGATTTTGTTGGTTGCGATCATTGCCGCCATCTCGCTGACGATGCGTCGCCGCGAGGGAACCAAGTCCCAAGATCCTAGCCAACAGGTTCGGGTGTCGTCGCGCGATAACCGGGTGAGATTGGTGCGTATGGCGCCGGAGAAGAAGTAGTGCGGTTTTGTTGGCGGGGAGATCCGGTGTCGTCCGTGTACCCGCCTGTTTGCCTGACCGATTTTCACCCATTTCAAAAATACAAGGCGGGGAATAGATGATCGCGCTGACTGATTATCTTGTGCTGGGAGCGATCCTCTTTTGTCTCAGCGTGGCCGGCATTTTTCTGAACCGGAAGAACGTCATTATCCTGCTGATGTCGATCGAGTTGATGCTGCTAGCGGTGAATTTTAATTTCATCGCTTTTTCACGGTTTCTCGGCGATACCACCGGCCAGGTCTTCGTCTTTTTTATTTTGACGGTGGCGGCGGCCGAATCGGCTATCGGCTTGGCCATCCTGGTGGTGCTGTTCCGCAACCGCCGTACCATCAACGTCGCCGACCTCGATACGCTGAAGGGTTAGCCGCATGCAAAACGTCTATCTCGGGATTGTGCTTGCCCCCCTGTTTGGCGCCATCGTCGCCGGTCTGTTCGGCCGGAAAATCGGCCGAGCCGGCGCCCACTGGGTAACCATCATCGGCGTGGCGGTTTCCTTCCTGCTGTCGCTGGTGGTGCTTCGCCATCATGTCTTGAACGGCGCCGAGCCATACAACGAGTCGCTCTACACCTGGATGGTGATCGAAGGCATCCACATGGAAGTCGGCTTTTTGGTGGATAACCTGACGGCGGTGATGATTTCCACCGTAACCTTCGTGTCGTTGATGGTCCATATCTACACCATCGGTTACATGCACGACGACGATGGTTATCAACGCTTCTTCAGCTATATCGCCTTGTTTACCTTCGCCATGCTGATGCTGGTGATGGCCAACAACTTCCTGCAATTATTCTTCGGCTGGGAGGGGGTAGGCTTGGTGTCCTACCTGCTGATTGGCTTCTGGTACAAACGCGAGAGCGCCATTTTCGCCAGTCTCAAGGCCTTTCTGGTCAATCGAGTCGGCGATTTTGGTTTTCTATTGGGCATCGCCGCGGTGCTGATGGCTTTCAACAGCATCGACTACGCCGACGTATTCGCCGCCGCGCCGCTGATGGCCGATGTGACCGTGCAGGTTATCCCCGGCGTCGACTGGTCGCTGATGACCTTGATCTGCATCCTGTTGTTCATCGGTGCGATGGGCAAATCGGCGCAGGTACCGCTGCATGTTTGGCTACCGGATTCGATGGAAGGCCCCACCCCGATTTCGGCGCTGATCCACGCCGCCACCATGGTGACCGCCGGTATCTTCATGGTGGCTCGCATGTCGCCGCTATTCGAGTTGTCGGAAACGGCGCTGAGCGTGGTGCTGGTCATCGGTTCGATCACCGCCCTGTTCATGGGGTTCCTCGGTATCGTCCAGAATGACATCAAGCGGGTGGTGGCTTACTCGACGCTGTCGCAATTGGGCTATATGACGGTGGCGCTGGGTGTGTCCGCCTATTCCGCCGCCATCTTCCACCTGATGACCCACGCCTTCTTCAAGGCGTTGCTGTTCCTGGGCGCCGGCTCGGTGATCATCGCCATGCACCACGAGCAGGATATCCGCAAGATGGGTGGATTGTGGAAGTATATGCCCATTACCTGGTTCACCTTTCTGTTGGGCACCTTGGCGCTGATCGGTACTCCGGGATTCGCCGGTTTCTACTCCAAGGACAGTATCCTTGAAGCGGTGCATTACTCGCATATTGCCGGTGCCGGCTTTGCCTATTTCGCGGTGATGCTGGGTGTGTTCGTGACCTCGCTCTACTCGTTCCGGCTATACTTCCTCGTGTTTCACGGCAAGGAGCGCATGGACCATCACACCCAGGAGCATTTGCACGAGACTCCGGCGGTGGTGACCGTGCCGCTGATCCTGCTGGCGATTCCCTCGGTGGTGATCGGTGCCATGGCGATCGGACCATTGTTGTTCGGAACGGTGTTCGATGGACCCATCGTGGTATCCCCTGAACATAACGTGCTGGAGCATTTCAAGGAACACTTCCATGAAGTCGGTGGATCTCTCGATCTCGCTTTGCATGGCGTGATTGGTCTGCCCTTCATCTTGGTTCTCGCCGGGCTTGGTTTGGCGTTTTATCTGTACATGATGCGGCCGGATTTGCCGGAGCTGATCCAGCGGAAGTTTGCCACGCTGTACGACATCATGGTGCGCAAGTATCTGTTCGACGAGATTTACCAGGCGGTGTTCATGCGCGGCAGTCGGAGCTTGGGCACCGCGCTGTGGAAGTACGCCGACGCGGGCTTGATCGACGGCCTGATGGTGAACGGCACGGCGCGGCTGGTGGGCTGGTTCGGCGCCATCACCCGGCAGGTGCAGACCGGTTATCTATATACCTATGCGTTTGCCATGATCGTCGGCCTGCTGGTCCTGTTGACCTGGTTCGTCACCCGCTAACCTGGAAGAAGAAAAACCATGCTGTCGGAACTGCCTTTGCTGAGTCTTGTCATCTGGTTCCCGATTCTGGGCGGCGTCGCGGTGTTGTTCGTGGGTGATGAAAACCCCGGGCGCGCCAAGGCGCTGGCGCTGACGGTGGCAATCCTGAGCTTGCTGATTAGCATCCCCTTGTACTCATCGTTCGATCCCGCGACAGCGGCGATGCAGTTTCAGGAATTCATGCCCTGGATTCCGGCCCTCAACGCCAATTATCACTTGGGTGTGGATGGGTTCTCCATGCCGCTGATCCTGCTCACCGCGTTCATGACCCTGCTGGTGGTGATCGCCGGTTGGGAAGTGGTGCAGTATCGGATTGCCCAGTACATGGCCGCCTTCCTGATCATGGAAGGCTTGATGATCGGTGTGTTCGCCGCGCTGGACGCCATTCTGTTCTACGTCTTCTTCGAATCGATGTTGATCCCGATGTTCCTGATCATCGGGATCTGGGGGGGGCCGCGCCGGGTTTACGCTACCCTCAAGTTCTTCCTGTACACTTTTCTGGGGTCGGTGTTCATGTTGATCGCCCTGATCTACATGTACAACCAGGCCGGTAGTTTCGAGATTCTCGATTTCCACAAGCTGCCGCTCAGCTTGACCGAGCAGGTGCTGATTTTCTTCGCCTTCATGCTTGGCTTCGGGGTCAAGGTGCCGATGTGGCCGGTGCATACCTGGTTGCCGGACGCCCATGTCGAAGCGCCCACCGGCGGCTCGGTGATTCTGGCGGCGATTACCTTGAAGATCGGCGGCTATGGTTTCCTGCGCTTCGCCCTGCCGATCACCCCGGATGCGGCGGGTATGCTGGACTGGCTGGTGATTACCATGTCGCTGGTGGCGGTGGTCTACATTGGTTTGGTGGCGCTGGTTCAGCAGGATATGAAAAAGCTGATCGCCTATTCCTCGATCGCCCACATGGGTTTTGTAACCTTGGGTTTCTTCATCGTGTTCGGCATCTACCGCCACACCGGCAGCCTGAGTGGCGCGGCCATGGGTATTGAGGGCGGCATGGTGCAAATGGTATCGCACGGCTTTATCTCCGGCGCGCTGTTCCTCTGTGTGGGCGTGCTGTACGACCGGATGCATTCCCGCCAGATCAAGGACTACGGCGGGGTAGTCAATACCATGCCGGTGTTCGCCGCGTTCATGGTGCTGTTCGGCATGGCTAACGCTGGCTTGCCGGGCACCTCGGGCTTCATCGGCGAGTTTCTGGTGATCTTGAGCAGTTTCAAGGCCAGTTTCTGGATTGCTTTCCTGGCGGCGACCACCTTGATTCTCGGCGCGGCTTACACGCTGTGGCTGATCAAGCGGGTGATCTTCGGCGACATCGGCAACAGTCACGTCGCCGAGCTGAAAGATGTAAATACCCGGGAAATTATCATACTGAGCCTGCTGGCGGTGGCGGTGTTACTGCTCGGCGTCTGGCCCGACCCGCTGACATCCGTGATGCATGCCTCTGTGGAGAACCTACTGCAACATGTCACCGCTTCCAAGCTGTAAGGCATCCTGTCGCAGAGAAGAATCGGAGAATAGGGAAACCCCATGAACTTCGTCGCCCCTGATTTCTTGCCGGTGCTGCCGGAACTGTTCGTGCTGGCCATGGCGTGTTTGGTGCTGGTCGTCGATGTGTTCCTGGAACAGCGGCAGCGCCACATTACCTACGGGTTGGCGCAACTGACCTTGCTGGGCGCGGCCCTGCTGACGCTTTTGACCTACGCGCAGGCGCCGGTGACCACGATGTTCGGTCACTACGTCAAGGATGCGATGGGTGATCTGCTGAAGCTGTTCATCTACCTGACCACCGCCGCCGGCTTTCTCTACTCGCGCGATTATCTGCGCCAGCGCGATCTGTTCAAGGGCGAGTACTACGTGCTGGGTCTGTTTGGTGTGCTCGGCATGATGGTCATGGTATCCGCCCACAGCCTGCTCAGCGTGTATCTGGGGTTGGAGTTGCTGTCGTTGTCGCTTTATGCTTTGGTGGCGACCGATCGGGATTCTCCGGTGTCCTCCGAAGCTGCCATGAAGTATTTCGTCCTGGGTTCGCTGGCGTCCGGTATGTTGCTGTACGGCATCTCGATGATCTACGGCGCGACCGGCAGCGTGGATCTCCAAGTGGTGGCCGACGCCGTCGCTAGGCAAGGCGCGGATAATCTGGTCTTGGTGTTCGGACTGGTGTTTTTGGTGGTTGGACTGTCATTCAAGCTGGGCGCGGTGCCTTTTCATATGTGGTTGCCGGACGTTTACCAGGGCGCGCCCACTTCGGTGACCCTGTACATCGGTTCGGCGCCCAAATTGGCGGCTTTCGCCTTGATCATGCGGGTCTTGGTGGATGGCTTGGGTTCGTTGCAGGGCGACTGGCAGCAGATGCTGATCATCCTGGCGGCGCTATCCATGGCGCTGGGAAACCTGGTCGCGATCGTCCAGACCAACATCAAACGGATGTTGGCCTATTCGACTATTTCCCATGTTGGGTTTCTGCTGTTGGGCGTTCTGGCCGGCACGCCGGAGGGCTATGCCGCAGCCATGTTTTACGCCATCGTTTATGTACTGATGGCGGTTGGTGCCTTCGGTCTGATCATCATGCTGAGCCGGACCGGCTTCGAGGCTGAAAATATTGATGACTTCAAGGGTCTGAACGACCGCAATTCGTGGCTGGCGTTCCTGATGATGGTCGTCATGATGTCGATGGCCGGCATTCCGTTCATGGCCGGTTTCTACGCCAAGTGGGTCGTGTTGCAGGCGGTGGTTGATGTGGGGTTGGTGTGGTTGGCGGTCCTCGGCGTGGTGTTCTCGGTGATCGGTGCGTTCTATTATCTGCGGGTGGTCAAGTGCCTTTACTTCGATAAGCCTGAACAGAGCGCGCCTATCGAGATCAGCCGTGACACTGAAATTGTTATCAGCGCCAATGGGCTGTTGTTGGTGGTGTTGGGGTTGTATCCGACCGCGCTGATGAGTTGGTGCGCCACGGCATTGCTGAACTAGGTATCGTTTGGGCATGTCGCAGGGCCTGCTGGTTGGGTTTTGGCTGGGGTTGGCGGTGGTGGCCGCCAACCTGCCTTGGCTGAGTGAACGCTGGCTGTGCACGATTCCGCGTCAGCGGGCTAAGCCTTCTTGGCTGAGGTTGGCCGAGTGGGGATTGCTTTACGGCTTGGTCGTTGGTGTAGGCTTTGGTTTCGAATACAAGACGACCGGTGTCCTGCATACGCAGGGGTGGGAGTTTTATGTGGTGACTTTGTGTCTGTTTGCGGTGAGCGCCATGCCTGGATTTATCTATCGTCACCAGCTGCGGCGCTTACTACAGCAGAGTGGGCAATGATGTCTGGAAGCATTTGAATCGGACATTTCGCCGCCGGACGATGTTCGTGTAGTACCCGACCCTGATCTTCTCTCTGATATTCCTTATGTTCCCCCATTTTTGCTATCGTCGTTCGCCAAACCGACTATCTCGCTAATTTGAAACAGGTCAGCCCCTGATCGGGTACCTCCGCATTGATGTGCCGCACTGTCATATAGGTTGGGCTATCATTCGCTGCCTGTCAGTCACTGCTAGGGCGATCATGTCAAAACAGCATCCGATTATCGCCATTACCGGTTCGTCTGGCGCCGGCACTTCGACGGTTCGGGTCGCGATGGAGCATATTTTTCGTCGAGATGGCATCAATGCCGTCATCGTCGAAGGCGACAGCTTCCATCGCCATGATCGGCTGGAAATGCAACGGCAATGCGAACAAGCTTACCGGGAGGGGCACAATCTTAGTCACTTTGGTCCCGAGGGGAACCTGTTCAACCGCTTGGAAGCGCTGTTCATGGAGTATGGCGAGCGTGGCAGCGGCCTGCGGCGCTATTACCTGCACAGCCGAGAAGAGGCCGAGCGTTATGGCCAAGACCCGGGAACATTTTCGCCTTGGGTGCAATTACCGCCCAGGACCGACCTGTTATTCTACGAAGGCTTGCACGGTGGGGTGGTGACCGACAAGGTCAATGTCGCCCGCTATGTGGATTTGCTGATCGGGGTGGTGCCAATCGTCAACCTGGAATGGATCCAGAAAATCCACCGCGATACCGCTGAGCGGGGCTACAGCGCCGAGGCGGTCACCGACGCCATTTTGCGGCGGATGTACGATTACACCCACTATATCGTGCCGCAGTTTTCATGCACCGACATTAATTTTCAGCGGGTGCCGACGGTGGATACCTCCAACCCCTTCACCGCTCGCGATATCCCCACGCTGGATGAAAGCTTTGTCGTGATCCGTTTCAAGGACGCTCGCAAAACCCAGCCGAATTTCCCTTATATGATTCATATGATTCATGACTCATTCATGTCGCGCCGCAATACCATCGTGGTGCCGGGCGGCAAGATGGGCTTCGCCATGGAAATCATCCTGCAACCGTTGATTGAACGGTTGGTTCGCCGGGAACTATGAAGGCGGGTTCACTCAGGTGGCGCGCGCGCCTCCGTGGCTCGGTGGGGATATGGCGATGCCGGCGATGCCGGCCAAGGTCATCGCGCCGCCCAAAGCCAGCTTCCAGGTCAGGATATCGCCCCACAGTAACACGCCGAAGGCGACCGCCAGCACAGGGTTCAGCAGCAGTAGCGGTGTGGTGACCCCAACCGGATAACGGCCGAGCAGGTAATAGACGATGCCGTGGCCGATCAGGGACGCGCCCAAGGCGGAATAGACCGGCGCGGCCAGTTCCAGGGTGCTCGCCGTGCGCAGAGCGGTCCATTGTCCCTGCTCGAACAACAGCGAGAGCAGCGCCAGTGCCGGCGTGGCGCACAGTGCGATCCAAGCTTGCAGCGCGAACACGCCGACCCCCCGCAACCGCCGCATCTGAATGGTGGCGAGCGCCATCGCCGCCGCGCCGGCGGTGACCAGCAGCAGAGCGTCGAGATGGCGGAATACCACCGGATCGAAGCCGATGACCAGCACGCCGCCGAACGCCAGGGCGATACCGGTCACCTGCCGGGCATCCAGGGTTTCGCCCAACAGGAACAGGGCCAGCACGGTCGAAAACGGTACATAAAGCTGGCTGGCGATGGCGACCGAGGCGATGTCGCCGCTAGCCTCCAGACCGGCGAAAATCAGGCTGAAATGCAGAACGCCCTGCACCAGGGCGATTCCCAGTACGCCGCCCATTTGGCCCGGAATCCGGCGCAGAAACGGTAGCAGTAGCAGCAACAGGACGGCAAAACGCAGGCTGGTAAATAGAAAGGGCTGGAAGTGGGTGACCCCCGCCTTGCCGGCGATAAAGTTGAACGCCCAAGCGGTGTTCGCGAGTAGCGCTAGCAGCAGATCTCCAGGTTGCATGCCGTAACGGGCCGGAGCGCCGTTACCGGGCAACGATTTCAGGCTTCCTCCCGCTGCCACCAGACCCTTGCGGCGTGCAGGAATCGGGTATCCAGTTCCGCTGCTGCTTCAGCCGGCAGCGCGCCGGTGAGCCACCACCGTTCCTGCAATTGATGGGGATCGTAGAGCGCTTCGGTTTCGACGGCGGCACCAGCCAGCGAGGCCGACAAGCGGGCGACCTGATACTCCATTCGCAGTTGTACGAACTCAGGCGGCGAGTCCACGCCAGCCACGATCTCCATGCATACGCACCAGGCTTGCTTGCGTTCCAGGTTATGCTCCAGACGCGCGCGCGCGGCCTGCATTTGGTCGGGAGTGCCCACCAGTGCCTGACAGACGGCGTCAAAGCGCTGTTGCAGTGCCGCTGCCGGCGCCGCCGGCAGATCCGGCAAGGCCGCCCACTCCTGGTGGACCGATGAGAGCAGGGTATCGTCCCGCTGGGTTTCCAACGCGGCTTCCAGTCGGGCGCATAACTGGCCGCGCTGCCGCAAGTGCTGGAAGCTTTCCTGGATATCGGCCTGGCGCAGGAGTTTTTCCCGTTGGGCGAACTGTCGAACGGCTGCTTCAAAGCGCTGGTCGGTCGCACGTTGTTCGGTTCTGGGTATCGACCCGATGATCTGCCACTCGTGTTGCGCCGCCTGTAGTCGGGTGTTCGCCCGCGCCAGTTGTTCACGGTCGATCAGGGCGAGCGACTCGATCTCTTCGCACAAGCCCAGCTTGTGCGTCAGATTGGCTTGACGTTCGGCGTCGGCGGCTTGCTGTTCAGTGTGACGACGGGCAAATACCGCGTCGCAGGCGGTGCGGAAAGCCTTCCACAAGGCTTGTTCTTGCCGGTAAGAGCCTTGCACGGTGGGCTGCCATTGAGCCTGTGCGAGTTTGGCGGTTTCGACGGCGATGCGCAGATCGGGGTTGTCCGCCAGAACCTGAACCTGTTGGATCAATTGCTGGCGCCGTTCCAGTTCACGTTGACGTTCGACATCGAGGTGCGCGTCCAGGCGCCGCAGGATCTGTTGGAAGCGACGATCGATGGCCTTACGGTCGGCGCGGTTGACCGGCCCGAGCTGGTGCCATTGTTCACGGGCACGGCGGCATAGCCGATCGGCTTCACGCCAGTCCACCTGTCGCCAGTCGGTGGTCGCCTCAAACTGTTCCAGTTGCTCGCAAAGCGCTGTTTTTTGGTCGAAATTGTGCTGGCGCTCGCGGGTCTGGGCCTCGAAATAGGCTTGACACGGGGCGTAGGCACGCTCGCAGGCGTTGTTGAAACGTTTCCATAGTCCCTTGGGCGCACCGCCTTCGTGATGGTCCAGTTCTTTCCAGGCCGCACGGACTTGCTGGATGCGCTGAGCGATATCGGCCGGATCGGCGTCGAGGTCGATCAGGCTTTCAGCGGCGGCGCAAAGCTGCTCCCGAGCCTGACTGGCGCCCCAGCGCCGCCAGCCGCGCAGTTCGCCGATGCGCGCGGCGCAGGATTGTAGTCGCTCCTCGATCGCCGCCATTTGTCCTCGGCTCAGGCCGATGTTGTGTTTGATCTGGTGGCGAACTTGCTCCTGCAATTGGGTGGCCTGTTGCAATTCGCCATCCCCGACGGCTGTTTCGAGCTGGCACACCCGGTCCTGAATGTCTTGCCATTCCTGATCGCGATGCTGAGCCTGTCGTTGTTGGCGGGCACGCAGTTTGTCGAGTAGACCGTCGAAATGGCTTTGCAGGTCGTTGGCGAGGGCTTGCGATTCCGGTCGCTCCAGTCCTTCCCAGCGCTGCCGCAGGTGCTTGAGATCGGCGTCGCGTACTTCGCTGGGCTGTCGGAGCAAGGTTTCGCCTTGCGCCAGCGCTTCGCGCAAGCGTTCGGTACGGCTATGGTTGCGCCGCAGGAGGCGTTCTTGCTCTTGGATGTCTTGAAGCAGTTGTTGGAATCGTGCTGTTTGCCGCCGGCTTTCGCTATCCTGGGCGGGGCCGTGGTGGGTCCAGGCGGTAGGTGCCTCGGTGGTGGCGTACTGCATCGCCGCGTCAAGTTCTGAGTTGGATTCACTGTGCTGGCGGAGCCGTTCCAACAGGGATTCCAGCGTGGCAAGCAGTTCCAGTCGTTGAGTCCGGCGGTTGGCGCTGGCTTGGCGTTCGGCCAGAAACCGACCGCGAGCTTGCGCGTAGCGTGCCTGGAGTTCGGGTGGAGCGCCGATGTCCTGTTCGCGCCATTCCTGTTCCAGTTTGGGAAACCGACCTGCGTTGAGGCCACTTTCGCCATCCCAGTTCAAACATTCCATTTCAGCGCACAGTCGCTCCAGGCTCAAGGCACGCGCCTGTTCGGTGTGCAGGGCATCCAAGCGTTCCCGTGCCCGGCGGTGCAGGCGCTTGTCGCGGTTACGGCTCTGGCGGGCGATCCGATCGAGCAGTTCAGGATCGCGCACACGTTCCAGCGCCGCCAGCCGCAGGTCTGGATGAGAATTCCCGATGGCGATGTCGGCCAATGCGGATTCCAGCTTAATCCGCTCTAGCGCCACCAACCGCAATTCGGGCTCGGTGGCCTGTTGCAGTAAAAATTCCACAAGGTTGGCATCCGGATCGCACCGCAGTCGTTCCAAGCGGCTGGCCAGCGTCGGGCCACCGGCGACTTTGCCGGCCAGCAAGGAATAATAGCGCGCCAGGGCGGCATCCCGAGGGGTCGCGTCGGTATCTTCGTCGGCGATGCGGCGTAACAGGTCGAGATCGTCGAGTCGCTCCAGCGCGGCGCGGCGGACGGCTGGATCGGGGTCCCGCCGAGCCAGATCGAGCAGTTTTGGATCGCTGCTGTCCAGATCCCGCAGGGATTGCTTGCGGGTTTCAGGGTTGGCTTGTTGCCACTTGGGTTTGAAGAAACGGCTCAGGATCATGAGGAGATCGATATGGCTCGGGGGTGGGGTGAAGCCCTGCCGGTTCGGGTGGATTCGATCAATATCCGGCAGCTAATTATGCCGACTACTTTAGCATACCGGCTCGGACTTGTTGCCGCGGCGCGTATTGCCGTGTCGCAACCATCTTGAGGCCGGTTAGGGTATTTGCACTACTTTCGCTTGCCACAGTGAAATCCATGGAAAGTGTAAAGCGAAATGATATTAAGGTGATAGCCGATTAAAGAGTATGTCATGCGCGAGCAGACCCACAAGAATGAGTCCGGCTCCATGACCGGTCCGGTCAGGGCAGCGGTGGGCGAGGTACAGCGGAAAACCGGTAATTTGATGGATGCGTTGGTCAGGGAAGGTGAGAAAGAAAGGCAATCTTAAGATGATCAACGGCATTGGCCCGGCGCTGGAAAGTAAATTGAATGCCGCCAGCTTTTGCTCCTACCGGCAGATCGCCAGTCTGACCGATACCAACATTAATGGCTTGGAAGCCGATGTGATCCATCTCAGCGGTCGGATTCGCCGCGATGGCTGGATCGGCCAGGCTAAGGCCTTATACGTTCGAAAATATGGGGGCGAAGCACTCTAGGGCTTGGTTCGACCGGGGCGCCGATCTTGGACGGAACGACCCGCGACGTGTAAATCGGCACGAGCGGCGGGAACCAGGACCGCCACGCCATCAGGCCGAGGCGGTCGCATTTGATGGGACAGTCTCAGGCGTTGAGGTCGGGAATGAGCCTGCTTTCCAGATGTGTGATCATATCCTTGAGCATAAGCTTGCGCTTCTTTAAGCGCTTCAGTTCAAGCTCGTCGACCAGCGGGTCCTTGGCTAGGCGGGTGATCACATCGTCCAGATCGCGATGCTCTGTCCGCAGTTCGACGAGCCGGTGTTTGTAGTGTTCGATGTCACTGCTCTCCATTGTGGAATTCTCCGAAGCAGGGCGGGTTTTCTGTCAGGCACGACAAACCGGGAACCGGACAGGTTCCCGACGCGCGGCGCTGATCGTGGTTACAAGCGGGGAGTCTAGTCCTACGCCGAACGACCGGCAAGATGTCCGACTTGGCGCAACCGTGTTGATTTCAGGTAAAGTCAGCTCGCTAAACACGGTTTCCGAGGTGACGGAGTGATGACGGTTGCGGTCAAGAAACAGCAGGTCAATTTCAATAAACTTCAGAAGCGGTTGCGGCGGAACGTCGGTCAGGCGATTCAGGATTTCAACATGATCGAGGACGGCGACCGAGTGATGGTCTGCCTGTCCGGCGGCAAGGACTCCTTTGTCATGCTCGACATTCTGCGCAAGCTACAGGCGCGGGCGCCGGTGCGCTTCGAACTGGTCGCGGTCAATCTCGATCAGAAACAGCCCGGCTTTCCCGAGCAGGTGCTGCCGGAATATCTCCAAGGCATCGGTGTGCCGTTCCATATCATCGAGCAGGATACCTACAGCGTGGTCAAGCGGGTGGTCCCAGAGGGAAAAACCACCTGCGGGCTATGTTCACGATTGCGGCGCGGAGCCCTATATACATTTGCTAAAGAGCACGGCATGACCCGGATCGCGCTGGGCCATCACCGCGACGATATTTTGGAAACCCTGTTCTTGAACCTGTTCCATGGTGGCAAGCTCAAGGCCATGCCGCCCAAGCTGCTGAGTGATGATGGCTGGCATGTGGTGATCCGGCCGCTGGCCTATTGCCGGGAGCACGATTTGGCCACCTATGCCGAGGTCCGGCAATTTCCACTTATTCCCTGCAACCTGTGCGGTTCACAGCCCAAGCTGCAACGTCAGGCGATCAAGGCCATGCTGCGGCAGTGGGAAAAGCAGTTTCCGGGGCGGATCGAGAACCTCTTTGCCGCGCTGCGGAACGTGGCGCCTTCGCATCTGGCCGATACCGGGTTGTTCGATTTCGCCGGGTTGGGCGCGCGCGGCGGCGGCCGGACGCCGGAGTGGTTGCCCGGCGGAGGTGATGGCGTTGCGGAATGGGATGTGGAGGAAAATGAGGAGTTGTCGGTCAAGATGAATACGAAACCGCACCTCAAGGAAGTATGCCTGCCCTTGCCGACCACGCGGCGGGTTTGACGCTATTTGAAATTCGCTGCTATGTTTCATCCATCGGTTTGTAATACGCCGGCTTTGCTGGATCGCATTTTTCCCTCCGCGCCAGCCGGCCTCACACGAGGAGATCACACAATATGAAGCAGCAATTGTTGGCGTTGGTTGCGGCGCTTGGTCTGGTCGTGGGCGGCGCAACCGCGCAGGCAGCCGATACCGTCAAAATCGGCCTGATGGCGCCGTTGACCGGGTCCTGGGCTAGCGAAGGCCAGGGCATGAAGAAGATCGTCGAACTGCTGGCCGAGCAGCAAAACGCCAAAGGCGGCGTGCTGGGGAAAAAGATTGTTGTGGTGACCGAGGACGATGGTGGCGACCCGCGCACCGCTTCGCTGGCCGCGCAACGTCTAACCACTCAGGGCGTGGTGGCGGTGGTCGGTACCTACGGTTCTTCGGTGACCGAAGCCAGCCAGGCGATTTACGATGAAGTCAAGTTGCCTCAGATCGCCAACGGCTCCACCGCCATTCGTTTGACCGAAAAAGGCTTCAAGCATTTCTTCCGCACCGCGCCGCGCGACGACGAGCAGGGCCGCATGGCGGCGCGGACCATCGGCAAGCTGGGCTTCAAGAAGGTTGCCATCCTGCACGACAATACCTCCTACGCCAAGGGCCTGGCGGACGAAGCCAATGCCCTGCTGAAGAGCAGCAAAGGTACGGAGGTGGTGTTTTTCGATGCGCTGACTCCCGGCGAACGTGATTACACCGCTATTCTGACCAAGCTGAAGGGTACCAATCCCGATGTGGTGCTGTTTACCGGCTACTATCCCGAAGCTGGTCTGCTTATGCGGCAAAAGAAGGACATGAACTGGAAGGTGCCATTTCTGGGCGGCGACGCCACCAACAATGTTGATCTGGTCAAGATCGCCGGCAAGGAGGCCGCCGAGGGTTTCTACTTCCTCAGCCCGCCGCAGCCGCGGGATCTGGATACGCCGGACGCGGCGGCATTTCTGGCCGATTACCAGAAAAAATATAATGAGTTGCCGCCCTCGATCTGGGCGATGCTGGCAGGGGACGGTTTCCGGGTGATGGTGGCCGGCATCGCGGGGGCCAAGTCCACCGATGGCGACAAGATCGCCGAATACCTGCACCAGGATCTCAAGGATTATCCGGGCTTGAGCGGACCGATCTCCTTCGATGCCAAGGGCGATCGCGAGGGCGAGGTGTACCGGGTCTACCAGGTGGATGCCGAAGGCAATTTCGTGTTGCAGAAGCTGTAAGTCTCTGGCGCGGTTCCTCCCGGCTTGGGGGGAACCGCCACGACCGCGCAAGTACCGGCAGCTCACTCGACGCTTCTTTCCCCTCCAACCTGGATCCCAGTGATCTCGTGGAAGAATTTTTCCAGCAACTCACTAATGGCCTCGCCGTGGGCGGCATCTATGCCCTGATCGCCTTGGGCTACACCATGGTTTACGGTGTACTCAAGCTGATCAACTTTGCCCACGGCGACCTGTTTACCTACGGGGCCTATCTGGGTTTGACCCTGCTGACCTCGCTGGCGCTAACCGACCGCTTGGGTTTCGCCCTGGGCGTGCTGGTGCTGGTGCTGATGGTGATGGGGCTGGTGGCGGTGCTGGGCGCGATTCTGGAGCGGGCCGCGTATCGTCCCTTGCGGGAATCACCCCGCTTGTCGGCGGTGGTGTCGGCGCTGGGCGCGTCGATCTTCCTGCAAAATGCGTTGATGCTGATTTACGGCGCGCGCTTCCAGGTTTAT
The DNA here is from genome assembly GCA_016699715.1 of Candidatus Competibacteraceae bacterium. Classification (NCBI taxonomy): domain Bacteria; kingdom Pseudomonadati; phylum Pseudomonadota; class Gammaproteobacteria; family Candidatus Competibacteraceae; species Candidatus Competibacteraceae bacterium. The sequence goes on from CP065007.1 coordinate 291,265, forward strand.
CCCGATAACATCCTGCCCACCGCCACGCTGAATGTGTTCGGCCTGTACCTGCCGCTGATGCGGGTGCTGATCGTGTTGGCCTCGGTGCTGATGATGGCCGCTCTGTACCTGTTCATCCAGAAGACCCGGATCGGGGCCGCCATCCGCGCGGCGGCGATCGATCAGGGCGCGGCGCGACTGATGGGCATCGACGTGAACCGGGTGATCCTGCTGGTGTTTCTGATGGGGCCGGCGCTGGGCGGGACTGCTGGGCTGATGGTGGGGCTGTACTACGGCCAGATCAATTTCACCATGGGCTGGGTCTACGGTATGAAAGCCTTCACCGCCGCGATCCTGGGCGGCATCGGCAACATCCCCGGCGCGATGGTGGGCGGGTTGTTGCTGGGCGTGATTGAGGCGCTGGGCGCGGCCTATATTTCCATCGCCTGGAAGGATGCCATCGCTTTCCTGGTGCTGATTCTGATCCTGATTGTCCGGCCCACCGGTTTGCTAGGCGAGCGGGTAGCGGACAAGATATGAAGAGGATAAGAGATAGGGGTACAGATCATGATGGCGGATGGAGCTCATGAAGCACGGTAAGCCGTTCGCCATCGTACTGGTCGCCGCGCTATTGGCCGCCGCGCCGCTGTTTCTCAACGCCTATCAGGTGGACGTACTCAACAGCATCGGTCTATACGGGTTGCTGGCGCTGGGTCTCAACCTGATTTTGGGCGAGGCCGGCCTGTTCAATATGGGTCATGCCGCCTTTTACGCGGTGGGCGCCTACACTGCCGCCATTCTGAACACCCGCTATCAGATTCCGATCCTGTGGACCTTGCCGCTCAGCGGTTTGGCCGCCGGCCTGTTTGCGCTGGTGGTGGCGCGGCCGGTGGTGCATCTGCGCGGCGATTACCTGCTGATCGTCACCATCGGTGTCGGCGAAATCGTGCGTATCGCCCTGGTGAACGACCTCTTCGGCATGACCGGTGGCGCCAATGGTATTTTTGGCATCAGCCGTCCCCATCTGTTCGGCGTCGTCATTCGCCGGCCGCAGGAGTTTTTCTACCTGATTTGGGGCTGCGTGGCGCTGACCATTTTTCTGTTTTTGCGGCTGAAACAGTCACGGTTCGGACGAGCGCTCAACTACTTGCGTGAGGACGAGGTGGCGGCGGAAGGTAGTGGCATCAATACCGCGTACTACAAGCTGGCCGCATTTGGCCTGGGCGCGGCCTGGGCGGGCATGGCTGGCACCCTGTTCGCGGCCAAAATGACCATCATCTCTCCGGAATCCTTCAATTTCTGGGAATCGGTGGTGCTGTTTATGATCGTGATTCTCGGCGGGGCGGGCAATATCGCCGGAGTCCTGCTGGCGGCGTTCCTGGTCATCGGCTTGCCGGAACTGTTCCGCGAGTTCGCCAGCGCCCGGATGCTGGTGTTCGGCCTGGTGATGGTCGTGATGATGGTGTTCCGGCCGCAGGGTTTGTTGCCGGCGGGCGGAGGACGATTTTCGCCGGTAACCCTGACCAGGGGGCGCGGATGATGGAGGCGCCATCCGTTGTATCCGGTCGGCTGGCCGCCACTGCGACACCGTTGCTGACGCTCCAGGGACTGACCAAAACCTTTGGCGGTCTGACCGCGGTCAACGCAGTGTCCTTCGTCGTCGAGGAAGGTTCGGTGGTCGGTCTGATCGGCCCCAACGGTGCCGGCAAGACCACGGTATTCAACCTGATCACCGGCAACTATCGACCCGACCGGGGGCGAATCGAATTCGCCGGTACGTCGCTGGCCGGTTTGCGCACCCACTGCATCATCGCTCTCGGCATCGCCCGTACCTTCCAGAACATCCGACTGTTCCAGCGCCTGACGGTGCTGGAAAACGTGCTGGCCGGCTGCCATTATCGGATGCAGGGCGGAATTCTCGCCGCCATGTTGCGGTTGCCGTCCCAGCGACGCGAGGAAAACGACGCCATGGGCCGGGCCTTGAAGGAGTTGGAATTTGTCGGTTTGCGCCAACAAGCGCTGGCGTTGGCCAAGAATCTGGCCTATGGCGACCAGCGGCGACTGGAAATCGCCCGGGCGCTGGCGACCCAGCCGCGATTGCTGGTGCTGGACGAACCGGCCGGCGGCATGAACGAACAGGAAACCGAGGCGTTGATTGGTTTGATCGCCCGCATTCGAGAACGCGGGATCACCATTTTGCTGATTGAACACGACATGCGCCTAGTGATGCGCGCCTGCGAAACACTGGTGGTGCTGGAAAACGGCGGCAAAATCGCCGAGGGCGCGCCGGAACAGGTGCGCCTCGATCCCAAGGTGATCGAGGCTTATCTGGGCACCGAGGACGAGGCGTAACGCGAACCCGTGGAGAAATTCTGACCCATGACCGCAACCGCCGCTAAATTCGCGACTTACGAAGACCTGTTCGACCTGCCCGAAAATCTGGTGGGCGAGATCATTCGCGGTCAATTGATCGCGCAACCGCGCCCCGCGCCGAAACATATCGTGGCGAGTTCAGTCCTCGGCGAGGAATTGGTCGGTCCATTCCAAAAAGGACGGGGAGGCGGTCCAGGCGGCTGGTGGATTCTGGACGAACCGGAACTGCATCTTGGTCCGCATATCCTGGTGCCCGATCTGGCCGGTTGGCGGCGGGAACGTTTGCCCGCCATGCCGGATACGGCCTTTTTTACGCTACCGCCCGATTGGGTGTGCGAAGTGCTTTCACCCGGCACGGCCCGAATCGACCGGGCGGATAAAATGCCCATTTATGCCGAATATGGGGTGTCGTTTCTATGGCTGATCGATCCGGCGTTGCATACCTTGGAAGCGTTCGTGCTGCGCGACGGGCATTGGTCGCTGGAGCACGTTTATCAGGAAAACGACGAGGTGCGCGCCGTCCCCTTTGATGCAGTGGCTTTTTCGCTGGCGGGCTTATGGTCATGAAACGCATCCGTGCCGGATACTCGCGCCATGCTGCTTGAAGTCGAAAACCTGCACGTTCACTACGGCAACGTCGAGGCGTTGCACGGCCTCAACCTGCACGTCCGCCAAGGCGAAATCGTCGCCATTCTCGGCGCGAACGGTGCTGGGAAAACCACCACCCTGCACGCCATCAGCGGCCTGCTGCGTCCCTCGCGGGGCGAAATCCGCTTCGAATCCAGACCGATCCACAAATTGCCCGCGCATCGATTGGTGGGCATGGGGATCGCCCATGCGCCGGAAGGTCGCCGCATCTTCGGTACGTTGACCGTTCAGGAGAACCTGAATCTGGGCGCCTTTACCCAAGCCGACCGGACCCGGACGGCCAAGACCCTGCAATGGATTCACGAACTGTTTCCGGTGCTGGCCCAGCGCCGCGAGCAACTGGCCGGCACCCTGAGTGGCGGTGAGCAGCAGATGCTGGCCATCGGCCGGGCATTGATGGCCAACCCCCGGATTTTATTGCTGGACGAGCCGAGTCTCGGGCTGGCGCCGCTGCTGGTTAAGGTCATTTTCCAGACCCTGTGGGAGATCAACGAGGCCGGAGTCACCATCGTGCTGGTCGAGCAGAACGCCCGCGCCGCGTTGAAGCTGGCGCATCGTGGCTATGTGATGGAAGTCGGCCGAATCGTGCTGGAAGATCGCGCCGAGGCGCTGTTGGCCAATCCCGAGGTTCGCAACGCCTACCTGGGTGGTCAGACGGCCGGAGAGTGACGGTTTGAACGAATCGCCGCCGGTGCCGGCATCGCCGGTTGTCGCCATCGAGCCACCACCGATTGCCGCGCCGCCGCTGATCCCTGAACCGGAACTGGCCGAGGTGGTGCTGCCGGCGACGGCCGCGCCCGAACCCGCCGCCGTCCACCACCGCGCCGTGCTGATGCTGCTGGCGGCGGCGATCCTGTGGAGTTCGGGCGGGCTGCTGATCAAGTGGATCGAGTGGAACCCGGTGGCCATCGCCGGGATGCGCAGCTTGATCGGCGCGGCGCTGATCGGCGTGGTGTTCCGCCGCGAACTGCGGTTTGCCCCGTCGTTCGAGCTGATCGGTGGGGCAGTGGCCTACGCGGGTACCGTGGTGCTGTTCGTGATCGCCAACAAGATGACCACGGCGGCGAACACCGTTTTGCTGCAATACACCGCGCCGGTTTACGTCATCCTGTTCAGCCCGTGGTTTCTGGGCGAACGGGCCAGCCGCCGCGACTGGCTGATCCTGCTGGTGATGATGGGCGGCATGGTGCTGTTCTTTTTGGATAAGCTGACCCTGACCGGCTACTGGGGCAACATCATCGCCCTGGTCGATGGCTTCTGCTTCGGCTGGATGACCTTGTTCATGCGCCGGCAAAAAGATGGTTCCGCGCTGTCCTCCTTGTTACTCGGCAACCTGCTGGCGGGGGCGATCGGTCTGCCGTTCATGTTTCAGTCCATGCCCGATCTGTCGGCTTGGATCGGTTTGTCGCTGCTGGGCGTGCTGCAACTGGGCTTGCCCTACATTCTGTTCGCGCTGGCGTTGCGCCATGTCCGAGCGGTCGAGGGCATTCTGATTCCGATGATCGAGCCGGTGCTCAATCCGGTCTGGGTGTTCCTGCTGTTGGGGGAGACGCCAGGGGTCTGGGCATTGGTGGGGGGAACGATCATTCTCGGCGCGGTCATGTTTCGGGCGTGGCGTTGACGGGTGCGTGGCGGATGCCGCCCGCTTAATATGGTCACCCCAATCGCTTTGTGAAGGACTTCACCCATGGAACTCTCCGCTCTGACCGCGATTTCTCCCATCGACGGCCGCTATGCCGACAAGACCGCCGAGCTGCGGCCGATCTTCAGCGAATACGGCCTGATCCGCCACCGGGTGTGGGTGGAGGTACGCTGGCTGCAAGCGCTGGCCCGGCATCCCGGCATCCCGGAGGTGCCGCCGCTGAGCGAGCACGCCCTCCATATCCTCGACGGGCTGGTCGAAAACTTCACCCTGGCGGATGCCCAGCGGGTCAAGAACATCGAGCGCACCACCAACCACGACGTAAAGGCGGTCGAGTATCTGCTCAAGGAGAAAATCGCCGGCAACGCTGAACTGGAAGCGGTCGGCGAGTTCATTCACTTCGCCTGCACCTCCGAGGACATCAACAATCTGGCCTATGCGCTGATGCTGCGCGAGGCGCGGACCCAGACACTGCTGCCGGCGTTGGACGAGATCATCGACGCCATCACCCGGCTGGCGCACCAACACGCCGATCAGCCGATGCTGGCCCACACCCACGGCCAGCCGGCCTCGCCGACCACGCTGGGCAAGGAAATGGCCAACGTCGCCTATCGGCTCAAACGCCAGCGGGCGCAACTGGCGGCCGCGCCGCTGCTGGGCAAGATCAACGGCGCGGTCGGCAACTACAACGCCCATCTGGTCGCCTATCCGGAAGTGGACTGGGAAGAGTTTGCCCACCGCTTCGTCAGCGAGGATCTGGGGCTGGACTGGAATCCCTACACCATCCAGATCGAGCCGCACGACTACATGGCGGAATTTTTCCACACGGTGATGCGGGTCAACACCGTGCTGCTGGATTTCTGCCGCGATCTTTGGAGCTACATCGCCATCGGCTATTTCCGCCAGCGGACCGTGGCCGGCGAGATCGGCTCCTCGACCATGCCGCACAAGGTCAACCCCATCGACTTCGAGAACGCCGAGGGCAACCTGGGGGTGGCCAATGCCCTGCTGGATCATCTGGCCGCCAAACTGCCGGTGTCGCGCTGGCAGCGGGATCTGAGCGATTCGACCGTGCTACGGACCTTGGGCGTCGGGCTGGCGCATTCGCTGGTGGCCTATCAGTCCTGCCTGAAGGGCATCGGCAAGCTGGAGGTGAATACGGTGGCGCTGGATGCCGATCTCGATGCCAACTGGGAAGTGCTGGCCGAACCGATCCAGACCGTGATGCGCCGCCATGGCATCGAACAGCCCTACGAGCAGCTCAAGGCACTGACCCGTGGCCAGCGGGTGGATCGGGAGACGCTGCGCGCGTTCATCGCCGATCTGGCGATTCCCGAGGCGGCCAAACAACGGCTGCTGGCGCTGACGCCGGCGAGTTATACCGGCAACGCCGCCGATCAGGCACGTAAGGTCTGAAGCCGTCATGATGCCGAAAGTGTTGGGCGAACTCACTCCGGCGCAATTTCTGGCTGAGTACTGGCAGAAGCAACCACTGATCGTGCGCGGTGCGTGGCCGGGTTTTCAGGACCCACTGACGCCGGAAGAACTGGCGGGGTTGGCCTGCGAGGAGGGCGTGGAGTCGCGGCTGGTGCTGGAGCGGGGCGGAGAAAAGCCGTGGGAGCTGCGTCACGGGCCATTCGTGGATGACGATTTTCTCAAACTGCCGGACAGCCATTGGACCCTGTTGGTGCAGGATGTCGAAAAACATGTGTCGGATTTGACGACGCTGCTGGAGCCGTTCCGTTTTATCCCCGACTGGCGCATCGACGACCTGATGATCAGCTATGCGCCGCCGGCCGGCACGGTCGGGCCGCACGTCGATGACTATGACGTATTCCTGCTGCAAGGGCAGGGGCGGCGGCGCTGGCAGATCAGCTATCGGCCGGTGGAACCGGACAATGGGCTGCCTGATACCGAATTGCGCATTCTGCGCGAGTTTGTCCCGGAACAGGAGTGGGTGCTGGAGCCGGGCGATCTGCTGTACCTGCCACCGCGCGTCGCCCATTACGGGGTGGCGCTGGAGCCGTGTCTGACCTACTCGGTCGGGTTCCGCGCGCCCAGCCATCGGGAACTGGTCGGCGGATTTCTGGAGTTTCTGCTGGACGGCCTCGATCCCGAGGCGCGCTACACCGATTCCGATCTGACCGTGCAGGATCATCCCGGCGAGATCGGTCCCGCCGCGCTGGCCAGGGTGCGGAATCTGCTGCGTCGGACCATCACCCTGGACGACGAAACCATTGCGATCTGGTTCGGCCGCTACCTGAGCGAGCCCAAGCCGGGTTTTCGCGCCGAGCCGGAGACGAAGTCCTACACCGAGGACGATTTGCGGGAACAGGTGCGCGGCGGCGGTTTGCTGGAGCGCAACCCCGGTTCGCGCTTTCACTACATCGCCGAGCCGGAAGGGGAGACGGTGCTGTTCGTGGATGGGCAGGAGTTCGCGCTGGGGCCGGCGGTGGCGTTCATGGGGCCGTTGCTGTGTCGGTATCGCACACTGACTCCGGCGCGGCTGCGCGAGGCGCTGAAGCAGCCCGATGCCCGGCAACTGCTGCTGGATCTGCTGAACGAGGGATTGCTGGTGATCTATGAGGAGGCGGCGGATTGAGCAGCCTGTTACTAAATGGTAAATCAATAACTAATCCAAAACACCCTGCTATTGCAGGGTTTTTACTTGTCCGGTCGGACTCGATGCCGGACAATGCAAACCAATCGTGACTATAACAACACGCTCATAACCCGCGAGGTGAACTAAGGTGAAACGGCAAGTGCGCAAGGCGGTATTCCCCGTGGCCGGTCTTGGAACCCGATTCCTGCCGGCGACCAAGGCCAGCCCCAAGGAAATGCTCCCCATCGTCGATAAGCCACTGATTCAGTATGGGGTGGAAGAAGCGGTGGCGGCGGGGGTGGAGACCTTGATCTTCATCATCGGCCGCACCAAGAACGCCATCGCCGATCATTTCGACAAGGCCTACGAACTGGAAGCGGAACTGGAAGCCCGCAACAAGACCGACCTGCTGCAAGTGGTGCGCGGCATCGTGCCGAACGGAGTGGAATGCGTCTATGTCCGTCAAGCCGAAGCACTGGGCCTGGGCCACGCCGTGCTGTGCGCCCGGCCGGTGGTCGGCGACGAACCCTTCGCGGTGATTCTCGCCGACGACCTGATCGAGGAAGACGCCCGCGAAGGCGGGACGATGAGCCAGATGGCCCGCCATTTCAATAAATATCAGTGCTCGATCCTGGGGGTGGAACGGGTGCCCAAGGCGGAGACCAACAAGTACGGCATTGTCCATCCCTTGCCGTTCGCCAATCGGATCAGCAATGTGGATGGCATCGTCGAGAAGCCGCAGCCCGAGGATGCCCCATCCGATCTGGCGGTGGTGGGCCGCTACATTCTGACGCCACGCATCTTCGACCTGCTGACCCACGTCCCGCGTGGGGCCGGCAACGAAATTCAGTTGACCGACGGCATCGCCGCCTTGTTGGCCGAGGAGCAGGTGCTGGCCTACGAGTTCTCTGGCCGGCGTCACGACTGCGGCAGCAAGCTCGGCTATCTGATCGCGACGGTCGAGTACGGCCTGCGCCATCCGGAATTGGGCAGCGGGTTCCGCGATTACCTGCAAGCGTTCGGTTGCCGATTCGATGGCTCGGTGCCAGCCAACGATTGAGTTCGGCTTGTCAATTTCCTGAGGAGGAAACCGCGATGCCACAGGGCCTGCTCGTTTTGAATGCCGGATCGTCCAGCATCAAGTTTTCGGTGTTTGCCCTGCCGGACGACGGCGGCGATCTGGTGCTGGTCTGTCGGGGCTTGCAGGAGAACATCGGCGAGGACGACCCGCGTTTCACGGCGTTTGGTCGCGATGGGCAGGCGTTGATCGATGTTCGGCCGACGCCACCGTCCGGCAAATACCGCAAGCAGGGGCCGGATCATCGCCGGCGGGCGAACGATACGCCCTCGTCGTCGGATGGCGAGGTTTACGACCACCAGGCGGCGTTGCGCGATCTGCTGGACTGGTTCGGCACAATGTCCGGCCTGCCCGATGTGATCGCGGTGGGCCATCGGGTGGTGCACGGCGGCAAGGAGTTCAGCGACCCGCAGCGGTTGACCCCGGAAATCATGGCGCGGCTGGAAACCTTCGTGCCGCTGGCGCCGTTGCACCAGCCCCACAATCTGGCCGGCATCCGTGCCCTGAGCGCCGTGCGACCGGATCTGCCGCAAATCGGTTGTTTCGACACTGCCTTTCATCACGGCCAACCGGAATTGGCGCGCCTGTTCGCCTTGCCGGAGGTTTATCGTCGGGAAGGGGTGCAACGCTACGGTTTTCATGGCCTGTCCTACGAATACATCGCGGGCGCCCTGGCGGAAACCCTGGGTACGTCGGCCACGGGCCGGGTGGTGGTCGCGCACCTCGGCAACGGCGCCAGCATGTGCGCCATGCGCGACGGCCAGAGCGTGGCCAGTACCATGGGCTTTACCGCCGTGGAGGGGCTGCCGATGGGCACTCGCAGCGGTTCGCTGGACCCCGGCGTGTTGCTCTACCTGATCGAACGGCATGGCATGGGCGTCCGGGATTTGAGCAACCTGCTCTACAAGCAGTCCGGGTTGCTGGGATTGTCGGGCGTCAGCAACGACATGCGCGAACTGCTGGCCAGCGCCGATCCCAACGCCAGACTGGCGGTGGATTACTTTAGCTACCGTATCGCCCGCGAACTTGGCTCGCTGGCGGCGGCGCTGGGCGGGCTGGACGCGCTGGTGTTCACCGGCGGCATCGGCGAGCACGCGGCGGCGGTGCGCGAGCAGGTCTGCGTCCGTTCGGCGTGGCTGGACATCGACCTGGATGCGGCGGCCAACGCCGGTCGCGACCCGCGGCGGATCGACCGACCCGGCAGTCGGGTGGCGGTGTGGGTGCTGCCCACCAACGAGGAACTGGTCATCGCCCGCCATACCCGGCGGCTGGTGTTGGAGCGCTAATCCCCGCGCCGCTTGTCACCCGGTAGACAAGCGGCTAGTCTGTCCATCCTGCTCATTCCATGAATTTATCGGTTGAACCTCTATGTGCGGAATCGTGGGCGCCATCGCCGAACGCAACGTGACTCCCATCCTGCTCGAAGGTCTGCGGCGGCTGGAATACCGCGGCTACGATTCGGCGGGAATCGTTACCCTGGACCCTCGCGACCAGCGCCTGCACCGGACCCGCACGGTCGGCAAGGTGCAGGCGCTGGCGGAGCGGCTGCGGCAAGAGCCGGTGCGCGGCCCGCTGGGCATCGCCCACACCCGCTGGGCCACCCACGGCGAGCCCAGTGAGCGCAACGCGCACCCGCATGTCAGCAACGACTCGGTGGCGGTGGTGCATAACGGCATCGTCGAGAACTATCGGGAACTCAAGGAGGAACTGATCGCCGCCGGCTACCGCTTTGAGTCCGATACGGATACCGAAGTCGTCGCCCATCTGATCGACCAACAGATGCGGGAAACCGGTGATCTGCTGGCGGCGGTGCAACAGACCGTGACCCGGCTGACCGGCGCCTACAGTCTGGGGGTGCTCTGTCGCGACGATCCGGAACGGCTGATCGCGGCACGGGTCGGCAGCCCGCTGGTGCTGGGCATCGGTATTGAGGAACATTTCATCGCCTCCGACGTGTTCGCGCTGGCGCCGGTGACCCAGACTTTCGTGTTTCTGGAGGAGGGCGACGTCGCCGACGTGCGGCGAGAATCCTTCACTCTCTACGACCGGGAAGGGCAGATCGTGGAGCGGCCGCTGTCCTATTCGGGGCAGATGACCGGCGCGGCCGGGAAAGGCGGTTACCGCCATTTCATGCTCAAGGAAATCTTCGAGCAGCCGGCGGTGGTCGCCGAGACCCTGGAAGGGCGCGTGCATCAGGGCCGGTTGCTGGAAGACGGTTTCGGACCGGCGGCGGCGGCCTTGTTCGATCAGGTACAGGGGGTGCATATCATCGCTTGCGGCACCAGTTATCACGCCGGGCTGGTGGCTCGCTACTGGCTGGAAAATCTGGGCGTGCCCTGCGCGGTCGAAGTGGCCAGCGAGTACCGTTACCGCCGGGGGGTGACGCCGCCGGGCACTCTGTTTGTCAGCATCTCCCAATCCGGCGAAACCGCCGATACCCTGGCGGCGCTGCGCGCGGCCCAGGAGCGCGGCTATCTATCCACCCTCGCCATCTGCAACGTTGCCGAAAGCTCGCTGGTGCGGGAGTCGGCGCTGACCCTGCTGACCCGAGCCGGGCGGGAAGTCGGCGTGGCCTCCACCAAGGCGTTCACGACGCAACTGGTGGCATTGCGTCTGCTGACCTTGATGCTGGGCCGGCGGCACGGTCTAAGCGAGCAGGCCGAGGCGGCGCTGGTCCGCGATCTGGAGCTGCTGCCGCGAGCGCTGGAGGAAGCCCTGCTGCTGGATGGCGCCATCGAACGGCTGGCCGAACACTTCGCCGAAAAGCATCATGCCCTGTTTCTGGGGCGTGGCCCGCAGTATCCGATCGCCATGGAAGGCGCGCTCAAGCTCAAGGAAATTTCCTACATCCATGCCGAGGCCTATCCGGCCGGCGAACTCAAACACGGGCCGCTGGCGCTGGTGGATGCCGACATGCCGGTGGTCTGCGTGCTACCCAAGGACGACCTGCTGGAGAAAGTGCTCTCCAACCTGCAAGAGGTGCGGGCGCGCGGCGGCGAATTGTTCCTGTTCGCCGACCGTGAGGTGGATACCCATCTTAGCGGGGTCAGCACGCATGTGCTGTCGCTGGGCGCGGTACCCGAGTCCATCGCCCCCATCGTGTTCACCGTGCCGTTGCAACTGCTGGCCTATCACGCGGCGGTGCTCAAGGGCACCGACGTGGACCAGCCGCGTAATCTGGCCAAGTCGGTCACAGTCGAGTAGGACTGCCTCAGGTTTTCACTAACAGCTACCGATCAAGAACAAACGAATGGCATACAAAGGCATCATTCTCGCCGGCGGTTCCGGTACCCGGCTGCACCCGCTGACGGTTTCGGTTAGCAAGCAGCTCATGCCGGTTTACGACAAGCCGATGATCTACTATCCGATTGCCACGCTGATGCTGGCGGAAATCCGCGACATCCTGGTGATCACCACCCCGCGCGATCAGGAAGCCTACCAGGCGTTGCTCGGCGACGGTCGCCAGTGGGGCGTCGCGTTCCATTACGCCGCGCAGCCCAGTCCGGACGGGTTGGCGCAGGCCTTTTTGATCGGCGAGGACTTTATCGGCGGTGATCCGGCCTGTCTGATCCTCGGCGACAACATCTATTACGGTCAGGGTCTGTCGGCGGTGCTGCGCCGGGCCGCCGCCCGCGAGCAGGGAGCCACGGTGTTCGGCTACTACGTGCGCGATCCGGAGCGTTACGGCGTGGTGAGCTTCGATGCCCAGGGCCGGGCGGTGGATATCCAGGAAAAACCTCAAAAGCCCAAGTCCAATTATGCGGTCACCGGCTTGTATTTCTACGATAACGAGGTGGTGGAGATTGCCAGGAATATTCGTCCCTCGGCGCGTGGCGAGTTGGAAATCACCGACCTCAACAAGGTCTATCTGGAACGGGGCGCACTGAACGTCGAACTGCTGGGGCGCGGTTACGCCTGGTTGGATACCGGTACCCACGAATCTCTGTTGGCGGCGGCCAATTTCATGCAAGTGGTCGAGCAGCGCCAGGGCCTAAAAATTGCCTGCCTGGAGGAAATTGCTTGGCGGATGGGGTTCATCGACGACGGACAATTGGCCCGGCTGGCGGCGCCGCTGGCTAAGAATGGCTATGGCCAGTACCTGCTGGATTTGCTGGAACGGAGGAGCGTGCGATGAACGTGATTGCGACGGAACTGCCTGGCGTGTTGCTGCTGGAGCCGAAGGCTTTCGGCGACGCGCGCGGCTTCTTCATGGAAACCTGGCAGGCGGCGCGCTATCGCGAAGCCGGTATGCCGGAGCGTTTCGTCCAGGATAACCATTCGCGCTCGCGCCGCGGCGTGCTGCGCGGTTTGCACTATCAACTGACGCAGCCACAGGGCAAGCTGGTGTGGGTGACGCGCGGGGCGGTGTTCGATGTGGCGGTGGACATCCGTCGCGGCTCGCCGGGCTTCGGCCAGTGGTACGGCTGCGTGCTGGATGATGTGGACCATCGCCAGCTCTACATTCCACCAGGGTTCGCCCACGGTTTCTGCGTACTGTCGGAGGAAGCGGATTTCTTCTACAAATGCACCGATTACTACCATCCATCTTCGGAGTGCGGCATCGCCTGGGACGATCCCGAAATCGGCATCGCCTGGCCGCTGCGGGAGGGGATTGCGCTGTCGGCCAAGGACCAGCGTAACCGGCCGCTGGCCGCGCAGCGTCCCGAAGATCTGCCGGTTTACGAGGGTTGAGCCGTGCGCATCGCGATCATCGGTTCCAAAGGGCAGGTGGGCTGGGAGCTGACCCGCCGCGCGCCCATGTTCGGTCATGAGGTACTGGCCTGGGATCAGAGTGAGTTGGATATCACTGATGCCACCGCCGTGGATCAGGCCCTGACCGCCAGCGGCGCGGCCGTGGTCATCAACGCGGCGGCGTATACCGCCGTGGACCGGGCCGAGCAGGAACCGGAGCTGGCGTTCGCCGTCAACCGCGATGGTCCAGCGCATCTGGCCGCTGCTTGCGCCAGCTTGGATATCCCGCTGCTGCATATCTCCACCGATTACGTGTTCGACGGTCGCAAGACCGGTCCCTACATCGAAGATGACCCTGCTTCGCCCCTGGGTGTGTACGGCCGCAGCAAATGGGAAGGCGACGAAGCGGTGCGTCGGTTGCTGCCCCGGCACCTGATCCTGCGGGTGAGCTGGGTGTTCGGGATTCAGGGTCACAACTTCGTCAAGACGATCCTGCGACTGGCGCGGGAGCGCGAGGAACTGCGGGTGGTGGCCGACCAGCTCGGCTGTCCGACCTACGCCGGCGACATCGCCGATACTCTGCTGGCTCTGGCCGGGCGTGGCGCCGAGATGAATGCCAAGGCGATGTGGGATACCGGAGCCGGTTGGGGGACCTACCATTACTGCGGCGAACCGGCCACCACCTGGCACGGTTTTGCCAGCGCGATCATCGACAAGGCGCGGGCCTATGAGCCGCTTTCGGTGCGGACCGTGACCGCCATCGCCACCGCCGATTATCCGACCCCCGCCGCCCGACCCACCAATTCGGTGCTGGACTGCGCCCGACTGGCTGCGGCATTCGGTATCCAGCCGTGCTCGTGGCAGGAGGGACTGGCCACCATGCTGTTTGCTCTGTATGCCAGTTGATCTGGGCGAATTGCTGGTCGCGCACCAGAAACTGGCCGGTGCCGACCTGCAGCGCGCCCGGCGCGTGCAGGACGGCACCGGTGAGAATCTGGACTCGTTGTTGGTCAAGCTGGGTTTGGTGTCGGAGCGGGACCTGGCCGAGGCGCTGTCCACGCAATTGAAGCTGCCGCTGGTGCAGCCCGCCGACTATCCCGACACGCCGGTGACCAACGGTGGGGTTTCCGCGCGCTTTCTCAAGGAGTCGCGGGCCATCCCCTTGTTCGAGGACGAGCAGGGGTTGACGGTAGCGATGGCCAACCCCACCGACGATTATGTGCTGGCGGCGTTGCGACTGGCGACCGGTAAGGCCGTCTGGCCGAGGGTGGCGATTCCGTCGGAGTGGGAAGTGGCTTTCGAGCGGTTGTATGGTAGTGGCCGCTCGGCCATGGGTCAGATCGTCGATTCCATCGGTCTGGCCGACAACCTGACCGATGAGGAGCAAATCCAGCATCTCAAGGATCTGGCCAGCGAAGCGCCGGTCATCCGCTTGGTCAACCTGATGACCGCTCGCGCGGTGGAGTCGCGCGCCTCCGACATTCACATTGAGCCCTTCGAGAACCGGCTCAAGATTCGCTATCGAGTGGATGGAGTGCTGCGGGAGGTGGAATCCCCGCCGTCGCGGCTGTCGGCGGCGGTGATTTCGCGCATCAAGATCATGGCCAAGCTGAACATCGCCGAGCGGCGTCTGCCGCAGGATGGGCGGATTCAACTGCGGGCGCAGGGCAAGGAAATCGACCTGCGCGTGTCCACCGTGCCGACCCTGTACGGCGAAAGCGTGGTGATGCGTATCCTCGACAAGGCCAGCGTGGTGCTGGATTTTGCCAAGCTGGGCTTTAGCTCGCGCACGCTCAAGCGTTTCCTGGGCGTGCTGCACCAGCCGCACGGCATCATCCTGGTCACCGGTCCCACCGGTAGCGGCAAGACCACCACCCTCTATACCGCCTTGCAGACCATCAATACTCCGGAACGCAAGATCCTGACGGTCGAAGATCCGGTGGAGTACCAACTGGAAGGCGTCAACCAGATTCAGGTCAAGGCACAGATCAACCTGACGTTTGCCAACGCCTTGCGCGCCATCGTTCGCCAGGACCCCGACGTAATCATGATCGGTGAAATGCGCGATGTGGAAACCGCCGGAATCGCCGTGCAGTCGGCGCTGACCGGCCACTTGGTGTTGTCCACCCTGCACACCAACGACGCGGCCGGCAGCATCACCCGGCTGCTCGACATGGGGGTGGATGATTATCTGCTGACCTCGACCATCAATGGCATTCTGGCGCAGCGGTTGGTGCGGCTACTCTGCACCCAATGCCGCCAGCCGTATCCCGCCTTGCCGGAACTGGCGGATGAATTGCGGTTGCACCGCTTTTCCGATACTCGCGACATCACTTTGTATAAACCGATTGGTTGCGAGCAATGCGGCGGCACCGGCTATCGTGGGCGGGCGGCGATCATGGAATTCCTGATGATGAGCGACCCGCTACGCCGGATGGTGCTCAAGCACGCCGATGCCGGCGAGTTGCAGGCGGCGGCGCAGAAGGAAGGCATGGACACCATGTACGAAGACGGGTTGCGCAAGGCGGTGGCTGGTTTGACCACCATTGAGGAAGTGCTGCGAGTGACCAGCCAGCAAGAGCAGGAGGGGTAGCCATGCCCCGTTATCGCTACGAGGCAGTGGATGGCGCGGGTGAGGTGGTGCGCGATGAGTTGGACGCGGCGACCCTGGACGCGGCGATTGCCCGATTGCGCGATCAGGGACTGCTGCCGCTGACGGTGAGCGAAGCCAAGAGCGGGTTTCTACGCGGCGGTTTCGGTCAGCCGTTGTTCAGCAAAAGGCGGACATTATCGCGCAAGACCATCGCCTTGCTCACGCAGCAACTGGCCAACCTGCTGCACGCCGGCATGCCGCTGGATCGGGCGCTGACCATTTTGATCGGCGTAACCGAGGATGAGCAGGCCAAGCCCGTGCTGGAGCGAGTGCAGGAAAAAGTGCGCGGCGGCTCGTCCCTGGCCGATGCCCTGGAGGTGCAGGGCGTGTTTTCGCGTTTCTACCTGAACATGGTCCGTGCCGGTGAAGCGGGTGGGGCGCTGGACGTGGTGCTGAAGCGCTTGACCGAGTTCCTGGAGCGGTCGCAGGCGCTGCGGGAAACGGTGACTTCGGCGCTGATCTACCCGATCATCCTGCTGTCGGTATCGGCGCTGTCGGTCATTATCCTGCTCACGTTCGTGGTGCCGCAGTTTCAGCGTTTGTTCGCCGATGCCGGCAAGGCGCTGCCGCTGGCGACTCAGATCGTGATCGCCGTCGGCGATGGGTTTCGCTACTACTGGTGGGTGGGGGCGATTTTGTTCGTGCTGCTGTCGGCGATCGCGCGCCGGCAATTGAGCCAGCCGGAGAGCCGCGCCCGTTGGGACGACTGGTTTCTGCGGCTGCCGCTATTTGGTGATCTGATCGCCAAGGTGGAGACCGCGCGACTGTCGCGGACCCTGGGAACCCTGCTTGGCAACGGCGTGTCGATGTTGAACGCCTTGGCCATCGCCCGCGAGACCTTGAGCAACCAAGTGCTGGCAGGCGCGTTGGGCGAAGTGGCCGAGCACGTCAAGACCGGTCGAGGGTTGGCCGATCCGCTGATGGAAGCGGGTCGTTTCCCCAAACTGGCGGTGCAGATGATCCGAGTCGGCGAGGAAACCGGCCAGTTGCAGGAGATGTTGCTGCAGGTGGCCGATACCTACGATGGCGAGGTGCAGACCGCCGTCAAGCGCATGCTGACCCTGTTGGAGCCGGCTTTGATTCTTGGCTTGGGGGTGATCATTGCCGGCATCATCATGTCCATCCTGGTCGCGATCCTCAGTTTGAACGAACTGGCTTTTTAAAAGGGCGCGGGAAGCAGGGTACGGGGAACAAGTGTTCTTGCCGTTTCCGACCCTGATCCCCTGCACTCTGAGCTCTGCTTTTTGTGAGATCGAGTCGATGAAACGAACAAATTTTTGCCGCGCACGCGGTTTTACCCTGATCGAGCTGTTGGTGGTGCTGGTGATTCTCGGCTTGCTGGCCGGGCTGGTCGGACCGCAGGTCATGAAATATCTGGGCGGTGCCAACACCAAGACCGCCAAGCTGCAAATCGAGGACTTCAGTACCGCGCTGGATGCACTCCGCCTGGATATGGGGCGCTATCCCACCACCGCCGAAGGCTTGCAGGCGCTGGTCGAGCAGCCGGCCGGCGCGACCCGCTGGAACGGCCCTTATCTGCGCAAGAACCTCGTCCCCAAGGACCCCTGGGGTAACGACTATCAATATCGTTCACCCGGCCAGCATGGTGGAGCCTTCGATTTGTATGCGTTGGGGGCTGACAACGCCGAGGGCGGCGACGGCGAGGATCAGGATGTGGTGAGCTGGCAGTAAGTAGCCCAAGCGTGACGATGATATGACGGTGCGGGCCGGGCAGTACGGTTTCACTTTGCTGGAAATTCTGATCGTGTTGGTGATTGGCGTGCTGTTGGTGGCGCTGGTGCCACCGCTGCTCTCGGGTATGAGCGGTGCCACCGAACTGCGCGGCGCGGCGCGGCAACTGGCCGCCGGTCTGCGTAATGCCCGCAACGAAGCGGTCGCTCGCCAACGGGAGGCGGTGTTGACCCTCGATCTGGAGCGGCGCCGCTTCGGCGTGACCGGCGATCCGCGCGAAATCGCCCTGCCGGAGAGCGTGGCGCTCAAGCTGTATACCGCTCAGTCGGAGTTGCTGGACAGCGCCACCGGCGGCATCCGCTTCTTTCCAGACGGGAGCTCCACCGGCGGTTCCATCACCGTCAGTGGTCCGAAGCTGGCTTATCGTGTCAACGTGGATTGGCTGACCGGCGCCGTCGCCATCGTCGAGCAGGACGCGCGGCCGTGAGCCGGAGCCGGAGCCGGAGCCGGAGCGAGCGGCAGGGTGGCTTTTCGCTGCTGGAGGTGCTGGTTGCCTTTGCGATCCTCTCGATCTCGTTGGGCGTGTTGTTGCAGATATTCGCGACTGGGTTGCGCAACGCCGGCGTTGCCGACGACTACACTCGGGCGACCCTGTACGCCGAATCGATCCTGGCCGCGATCGGCCGGGAAACGCCTTTGACCGAGGGTGCGCGCGATGGACCGATCAACGACCAGTTCTCCTGGCGCGGCACGGTCGACGCCTACACCGGGAATATGCCGGACCCCGAGAAAACCCGGGTTCAGGCCTACCGGGTTCGAGTCGAGGTGTTCTGGCCGGGGTTGCTACAAACACGTTCGGTTGTGCTGGAGACTTTGCGGCTGGCGCCGCTGGAACCACCGGGCGGACGCCGGTGAAGGCGGCGATGCACGGCGCGGAACATCGGCAGCAGGGATTTACCTTGCTGGAGTTAGTGGTTGCCATCACCCTGATGGGGCTGGTGTTGGTGGTGCTGTACAGCGGCCTGCGATTGGGTTTGAACGGTTGGGATAGCGGCGAGCGCCGCGCCGAGGCGACCAACCGGTTGCGGTCGGTACAGGAGTTCCTGCGCCGCCAATTGGCGCAGTCCATGACCGTTTACGAGACCGATAATGACCGGCGGGAGCGGTTCGTGGTCTTCGCCGGCCGATCGGAGGGGATCGAATTTGTGGCGCCGATGCCGGCTCGCCTGGGTCAGGGTGGGCTATACCGGATGCGGATCGGCATGGCGGATGGTCAGTTGCAATTGCGCTGGCGACCGTACCTGCCGGGCGATCCATCCGCGGGTGAAGAGCGGGTAAACGTTTTACTGGAGGGGGTGTCCGCCATGGAATGGGCATATTTCGGTCCAGAACGGGACAACGATCAGGAATCACCGCAGTGGCATGCCGATTGGACCAGCACCGAGCGGCGGCCACTGCTGGTGCGACTGAACCTGACCTTACGAGGCGAGGTCTGGCCCGACCTGGTCGTTGCGCTGGTCGAGGGACCGCGCTGATGATTACCGATCATAGAGAGTGCGTCGAGTGGTCCGACGCTCGCGAAAACGGCATGGTGCTGGTCATCGTGTTGTGGATCACAACCCTGTTGGCGGTGATGGCCGGTAGTTTCGCCTATTCCATGCGGATCGAAACCCGCTTGGCGACTGGCACGGTCGAGCGAGCGCAAGCACGGGCTCTGGCCGAAGCCGGCATCGCCTATGCGCTGGTCTGGCAACTGGATCCGGAGGCACAGAAACAGTGGTCGCCAAACGGTGACTGGCGCGAATGGTCTTTTGGGGGTGGTCGGCTGAGAATCCAGGTAGTGGACGCCGGCGGCTTGGTGAATCTCAACACCGCCAACTCTGAATTACTCAAGGCTTTGTTATCGGCGGCCGGTGTTGATTCCCAGGATCAGGACCGTTTGGCGGATGCCATCCAGGACTGGCGCGATCCGGACGATCAGCCACTGCCGCACGGCGCCGAAAGCGGTGACTATCGCGCCGCCGGTCGGCCTGGACCCAAGAATGCGCCCTTCGAGAGCGTCGAGGAATTGGGTGAGGTGTTGGGAATGACCCAAGCGCTCTATGAGCGGATCGCGGATGTGGACACGGTGTTTTCCTACCACTCCGGCGTGAATCCGGAATTGGCGCCCGCCCGCTTGCTGCAAGCCCTGGGTTTGGACGAGCGGACCGTGGCCGATTACCTGGCGACGCGCGCCAGCGCCGTCGCTGACGGATCGCCTCCGCCACCGCTGCAAGCTGGTGACGGTCAATCCTTTTTCTCCCCGAGCCGTGCGAACGTTTATCATATGACCGTGACGGCCGAGACGGAGAGTGGAACGTCCGTGACCATAAAGGCCGTTATCGATGGGCGGAGCGTAGCTACCGAGCAGAACCCGCGGGTACTGGCGTGGCGCGCGGGGCGCTGAAAAAGGTGGTCTTTTAGCAGTTAAGCCAAGACTCTTCTTACCTCTTGGGTGATCGTCATGCATCATGAACTTGGTTTTAATACAGCCTGTTAGGCCGGAGAATAGGCATTCGCGCATGGTTTTGTCGCTGGATTCATCACGTTTGCAGGTTTTGACAATCAATCCCCGCTGGATCTGGAAGACATTCTGGCGCTGGTGGCGGGATGGCCTGCTAGCCTGGTTTCCCGCCAGCGTTCGCCGCTGGTTGATCGGTTCGTCGCGGCGCTTGGTCATCGCGGTGGATGAAAATGGGTATGTGTTGTCGCGCGAAGAATCCGGACAAAACCAGGTCCTGGAGCGGCTGGATCGGGCGTTGCCCGATGATCGGCTGGTGGTGAAGTGGTTTAAGGCAGAGAAAGCCAGACAACTGGTGTTGCGTTTTCCAGCCGACCAGGCGTTAGCGCGGACCCTGTCGCTGCCTTTGGCCGCCGAGAAGAAGTTGCGCCAAGTGGCGGGGTTCGAGATGGACCGCCTGACGCCGTTTGCCGCCGATCAGGTGTACTACCATGCCCGCGTGTTGCAACGTCAGCCCGAACAGCGCCGTTTACGGGTCGAGCTGACCGCGCTGCCGCGGGTTGCGGTGGATCCGATGCTGCTTCAGTTGCGACAACAAGGACTGTTGCCAGACGTGCTGGACGTGGTGGGTGCCGATTCCGATCTTAATCTGTTGCCGCCGGAGCAGCGAGTGCGTCGGGGTCTTTGGGAACAGCGGATGCGGGCGATGGTGATCGTCGCCAGTCTGCTGCTGGTTGCGGTGGCCGCGGTGTTGCCGATTTGGCAGCAACGCGCGCTGTTGCTCCAGGCGAACGCCAAGAGCGGTCGGCTCCAGGCGGCGGCGAATCAAGCCATGACCCTACGTGATCAGTTGGATCGGACCCTGCAAACCTCCCGGATGCTGGCGGAGAAAAAACAGGCGATTCCAACTCGGGTGGATCTGCTGCGGGAATTGACCCTGATCCTGCCGGTGGACACTTGGGTGGAACGATTGCAGGTCAAGGGGGATAGCTTGCAGATCAACGGCCAGTCCGCCAAGGCATCGGCGCTGGTTGGTATCATCGAAGCCTCCGATTTGCTGGACGGCGCTAGATTTTTGTCGCCGGTCACCACGGATCCGAGAACCAACAAAGAGCGTTTCCTGCTGGGCGCGCACATCGGCAGGGAGTTGCGATGACCGCCACGACGGCGCCGGGTTGGGGGCAACGTCTGGGGGCGTTGGCGCTGCTGTTGCTGGTGGTGGTTGGTACCCTCTACTTGGTGGGGGAGCGGGGGCTGGCCGTCAGCTACCGTTTTTATGAAGAACGTCTGGAGCAGCAGCAGGGTCGATTGGAGCAGCTCGAACGAATGGCCGCCAACCGCGAGCCGATCCAGCAGTTGATCGCCAGAATCCAGCAGGACCGCAATATTACCGCTCAGTACCTGCCGCAATCCGCGCCACCGCTGGCCGCCGCCGAGCTGCAGCAGCGCGTCAAGGCCGTCGTCGAGGCGGCCGGTGGGACCCTGCGCAGTACGCAGGCGCTGCCGCCGGTCGAGGAAGGAAGCGCCGTGAAGGTGGCTGTCAACGCGACCGTGAGTGGGGATACCGACAGCTTGCAGAAAATTCTGTACGACCTTGAATCGCAGACGCCACTATTGTTTGTCGATAATCTGGATGTGTCGGCGCGGGCAGTCCGTCAACGTCTGCCCAACGGTCGGTTGGCCGGCTATACCCGGGTGCAACTGAATATTCAATTTGAAATCTCGGGGTATCTGCGCAAGGAGGATGGCTGAATGACAGCCAGAAACGCCGGCCTGTTGCTGTGGTTGCTGGTTGGTGGGGCCGCCGCCGCCGCCGTGTACTGGCAACTTGCACACCCGCCGCGCCCTCCCGCAGCGCCTGCCGCAAGTCGGTCCCCGGAACTGCCGTCAGTGGAGCCCATGCGGCTCTTTCAACTACCACCGCTGGATCAGTATGGCGAGATTGTCCTGCATCCGCTATTTATTGCGGCTCGCGAGCCGGAACCTCCTCCGCCTCCCGAGGAAGCGCCGCTGGAAGAACCGTCCGCTCCCCCGGGGCCGGAACAGAAACTGACGTTGCTGGGGGTGATGATCACATCCAGTGCAAAGAAGGCCTTATTGCGACCCGAAGAGCCCAATGCAAAAACAGCACGGATTGGCCTAGGGGAAAAAGTAGGCGAGTGGCGGCTGGAGGCGGTTTTCTCCGACCGGGTCGTGTTGCGCAAGGGCCAATCCACCCAGGAATTGCCGTTGATACGCCCGCAAAAACCGAAGAATCCGCGCGCCCGCCAGTCTGGCGCGCGGCGCGGCCGGAATGCGCGGCCGGTCGGCCAACCAGTGATGGCGCCAAACCCCGGTGTGCCCCCACCGCCAGTGGTTTCTCCGCCGCCGCGAAATAATGGATAAAGGCTCTATTTTCATGAAAAAATTATGTTTAACGCTGGCTTGCGCGTTGTTGGCGTTGCTACTCGGCGCGTGCGCGACGGCGCCCGCTGACCAGAATGCTCAAGACTCGGCGGAGCCGGCCGCGCCCACCGCTGGCGAAGCGCTTCGCCTGACTTCAGCGCCGTTGCCGTCCGCCGCTCGGCCGCCACTCGCCGACCAGGACAGCGCCGCGATGACTGCCGGCACCACGATGATTCTGCCAGGGACGGGTAACTTCATCGACAGGAAGACAGCCTCCAAGCCGACACCGGTAACCCGCACCAAGGCCGGCGAAGTCACTCTCAATTTCGAGGAGGCCGATATTCGTGACGTCGTCAAAGTCGTTTTCGACACCCTCAAGGCAAACTATACGGTCGACCCGCAGGTGCAGGGTGAAGTGACCGTGCAAACCGGCCGGCCGCTCGCGCGGGATCAATTGTTGCCGACCTTGGAGACGTTGCTGCGCGCCAGTAACGCGGTTCTGATTCGCGAAGGCGAGGTATACCGAATCATTCCGGCCGCGGGTGCCGCGCAGAGAGGAATTTTGACGCCACGGTTGGGTCGGGATGACTTGGGGTATGGCGTGCGGATCGTGCCCTTACGCTATGTGAGCGCCACCGAGATGCAAACGATCATTACGCCGTTTTTGCCCGAAGGGGGCGTTCTCCGAGCGGATCCCATTCGTAACCTGTTGATTTTGTCTGGCACCCCGCAAGAATTGGCCAACGCGCAAAGCACTATCGATACTTTCGATGTGAACTGGCTCAAGGGTATGTCCATCGGCATGTTCCGGCTGCGCAATGTGGACAGTCAGGCATTGGCCGGGGAGTTGAATCAATTCTTGGGCGAGGGTTCCGGAACGCCCATCGCGGGGATGCTTAAGTTCGTACCGCTCAGCAAACTGAACGCAGTGCTGGTGATTACGCCACAGTTGGAATATCTCAGAGAGGCGGCTATCTGGATCGAACGCCTGGATGGCATCGGCGGCGAACGACTGTATGTTTATCAGGTGCAGAACAGCCGGGCTGACTATGTGGCTGAATTGCTCAACGGTCTATTCAACCTTGGCGGCAGCGGTGGCGCAAGCCGGGGAGGGGATCTGGCGCCAGGTTTGAAATCGTCGCAGCTATCGAGCGGATCAGGCCTGACGGGCGGTTCGAGCTCCAGTTTGAGTGGAGGAAGCAGTAAGTCGACACTGTCCAGCTCGTCGTCTTCCGGGCTTGGTGGTTCGGGTACGGGAACGTCCGGGCTTGGGAGTTCCACGCCATCGATTGGCGGTCGCGCGGGTGGGCGTTCCGGTGGCACGGCCAACGCTAGTGCTGGCACTGGGGGTAGCGCCATTGGTTCGGGCGGACCCAGCGTGGGCATGGAGGAGGTTCGTATCGTCGCCGATGTCGAAAACAACTCGCTATTGATCTGGGCCACCAATCAGAATTACGAGCGGATCCTCGGCACGTTGCAAAAGCTGGATGTTACGCCCCGTCAGGTTCTGATCGAGGCCACCATCGCCGAGGTGACCCTGACCGGCAAGTTGCAGTACGGCCTGCAATGGTTTTTTACCAATGATGTGGGCAGCAGTCACACGGGTACGGGCTCGCTCGGGATCAACGCGAACGACCTGACGGTCAACGATGTGTTTGCGGGTCGAGCAACCGGCGCTTTTTCCTATGCGGTTACCGACAGCGCCGGGTTGGTGCGCGCTCTGCTGAATACCTTGGCCAGCGATTCCAAGGTCAAGGTGTTGTCATCGCCCCATGTGATGGTGGTGGACAACCAGCAGGCGGTGATCCGGGTGGGTACCCAGCAACCGATTCCATCCGGTACGACCACCACGAATAACGTGACCACCTCGGGTGGCGTGGAATATAAGGATACCGGTGTGCTGTTGGAGGTATTGCCTCGGGTCAACTCGGGCGGCATGGTAAATATGGAAATCAAGCAGGAAGTGATCGATTTGGGGCCGTTGGTGGAAACTACCCAAAGTAGCAGCCAATCGATCTCGTCGCGCTCGTTCTTGCAGCGTAGCGTGACCAGCAAGGTGGTGGTCAAGAGCGGCCAGACGCTGGTGCTGGGGGGGTTGATCCGCGACAATCGTTCCGAAGGACAGAGCGGGTTTCCGATACTGTACAAGATTCCGGTGTTGGGAGCGCTATTCGGCAACACCGAAGAACAGGTAGACCGTACCGAGTTGATCGTGCTGATCACCCCACGGGTGGTCGAGAATAGCCAGGAAGCCGATCAGGTGACCGAGGAGATCAAGCGTAAGATGCAGGAACTTGCGCCGATGATTCAGCAACCCGCGGGCTGAGAAGCTGTATAAAAACACCAGACCGTAAATCAACGGGTTATACGTGGAAGTCCGTTTACGCGCGATTTTTGCCGAATATCACCGGAAGTTAGTCTTATATAATCAATAAGTTAGTTTTTATACAGTCTCTGAGTCCTGCTACTCATGAGGATTCTTGTGATGGGATGCGGGGACAGGCTGAAAGCTTTGTTGTTTTTTTGGTATAGCTTGTTGTATGGTTGACATGGCTGCGTGCTACACTTATAGTCTATAACTAATAGGGTTTTGTGGTGGCATGAACAAAGGATTGTTGTTTTTTTGCCAGCACATGTTGTTTGGTTGACTTATCCACGTTTTCAACGTACAGTTAAGCCTGTCGTTGAGACTTCTCTTGAATGATGCTTCTCCCTTACTACTTGTTAAGGAGCCTCAAAATGGTGCGTGAATTTAAAAAGATTGGTGCCGCTGCGGCAGTCGCCGGTGCCCTGCTGGCCTCATCCGCCAGCTACGCGACGGTTCAGTTGTCCGCGGCCGGCGATGTCTTGCTGGTGCCGTATGTGACCTGCGACCTCAACAGCGATTTGTCGGAGCAAAAAAATACCCTGATCGGTTTGATCACGTTTTGGAAAACGCGGCTGGGGCTGGTTGATAAGGACGGTGCTCTTCTGCCGGCGCCAGCAGGGCTGGCCAATGTGAAGCCGAGTGGTGTCCCTACAGTGCCGTCTCGTACGCCTTCCGGGAGCGGTCAGGTGCATTGGTATTTTTATAACACCAAGAGCGAGCATTTGCTGGATGGTGTTATTTCGGTAACCGATAACGATTTCGTTCGGTTTGACTGGTGCAATACCATCAAGGACGATCCGGCGACGGCGTATTTAGGTGATGGAAATCACCCGGGCTATATGCTGTTCGTGGACAATACGTTCGACTCCGAGCAACTTTCGGGCCAGAATAGTGTTGTCGGAATGCCAAAATTTGCATTGTATGGTCATGCATATCAGGTACAGGGCAACTGGGCATCGCAAGCGTTTATTCCTGTGGTGTCGAATCCGGTATGTACCTTTGATGTAACTGCTAATAGCGCGCCGTCGGAATACACATGTTCAGGTGTTGAGGGCCAGCCTGGCGGTTTCTGGATCAATGTTGTCAAGAATCTGACTACAGGTTATCCACATACCAGGCGTTTGGTGAGCGGCATCGACTATACCAATAACGCGGTTCGGCAGGTGCGGGATGTTTACCTCCGTTACTTCCTGGATCCTGCCTTGGCGACAGCGAACCTGATGGTGTTTTGGTTCAACACTAACGCGACCCGCAGTGCGGCTGGCGAGACCTATGACAGTCAGCAGGTTTACCAGCGCTCGTTCACTCAGACCTTCCCGAATGAGCTGAATCTTATCGCCAGCACGCCTGCCGCGCCCCAATTCCCAGGCATGATTCATGAGGAAGATGAGGATGGCTTCATAGTTAAGAATACGGGAATCATTCGCTTTGGGATTCCCGAGGTCCAGAGCGGTATAGAATGGAGTTCTTCCGGTGTGGTGTTCAATATGCTGGGCTTGGGCGCTGGTGACAATGCCGCGCAGCTCCAGACAGAGATGGCTACTGAAGGTTCGGAATATCAATTCTGATCCTTGAGTCAGTTAGTTTTTCCGGAGCGGTGCCTTGTGAAAGGCACCGTTTCCTTTTGAGCGTGAAGAGTTCCTAGGTGTTGTTAGCACATAGTACAGTCTCGTTAATGATAATCCATATACTTTAAATCAGCAGTTCCCGGTCTCTTTTTTCAACATATTGAATCGTAATGCTATTTTTATTAACGTAACTCTAATTATACATAAAAAACTTCTTATAAATCAATCATAAATTAAGAGACCGGGAATCGCTGACTTTAAATAAACTATTTTATTATGGCGATTGCCTAATATGTTATCCATAACACTGGCTAGAAGACTCAGCGGGTAGGCACGATCATGAACGCAAAGTGGTTGTCCGACGCACGAAAAATCCCTGATGAAGCCATGAATTATATACGGCGTATTGCAGTTCGGGCGGTGGAAGAAAAGCATCAGAGTCCGGAATTGATTGCCGAGATTATCGGCATCAGTCGCAGTCGCATTTACGACTGGTTACGCTGGTATCGTGAGGATGGAGCAGCGGCGCTGGATACGCAGTCGGCGCCGGGTGCGTCACCGGTCATCACCCCTGGCATGGATCACTGGCTCCGGGAAATTGTCTTGCGGTCGACGCCGGTGGATCATGGTTACGATACCGTCTTGTGGACGCGAGCGCTTCTGGCGGATTGACTCAAAAAGCACTACGGGATTGAGGTGGCGGAATGCACGGTGGGTCTGCATTTGCACCGGATGAAGCTGAGCGGTCAGACATGTCTTATCCCCTACATGTTTCAGTTTTGAGACGTCTGCATTTGCACCGGATGAAGCTGAGCGGTCAGACGCCGTGCTATCGAGCCCAGGAACGGAATCCCGAACAGGTCGCGTATTTTCTGGAGGTTAAATTTCCGATCATCCAACCGCTTACCGAGAAGATCGGGGCTGATATCGTGTTTGAGGATGAGGCCGGGGTGGGGATCATGACTCGGTCGGGCCGCACCTGGGGCGCGGTGGGACAGGCCCCGAAGGTCGCGGTCACCGGTCGACGAGGCGGCTACAACGTGTTGTCGACGATCACGGCCAACGGTGAACTGCATTACGCGTTGGAAGAAAAAAATATCGATGGAAAGCGGTATGTGGAATTTCTCGAAAAGCTCTTACGGGACCGAACACGCCCGCTCATTGTGATTGCGGATAACGCCTCTTTTCATAAGGCACCGGAAGTGCGTGAGTTTGTACTAGGTAATCGCAAAAAAATCCGGATGTTCTTTTTGCCAACCTACGTGCCAGAACTTAATCCAGATGAACAGGTCTGGAACGAAATCAAGCATCGACAACTCGGTAAGCAACCGATCAAAAACAAACTAGACTTAAAGAAACGGCTCCACTCCGCGCTGAAATCCTTGCGGCAAAAAGCCGAAAAGATTCGGTCATTTTTTCAGCTTCCTGATACCCAGTATGCAGCAATACCAGAGTCAATCTTGTAAGATAATGTCTGGATATCAATTAGCGAGACTATATTTGCATGAAGTCTGAGGGCATGACCATGCGGAAAATTTCCTGTTTTATGCGTTTCCTGTTTCCTGTTCTGCTAGTAGGTGCATTTTTGCTGATGGCGCCACCCTCACGGGCAACAGAACCGACGCCACCCTCTTCTCCAATGTTCCAACCGTTACCTTTTACTGGAGGAGCATTCGCCGTAGTCGTGGACGATATGGACATGGATGGTCACAGCGATTTGATTGTGACCAATCGCGATGCGGAAACGGTACAGGTGCTTTACCAGAAAGCGCCACGCCAGTTCGAAGCTGGACCGATCACGAAAGTATTGGGGTTCCATGCTAACGAGTTGACTCGTCTGCCCGGGAACGAACATCGCTATGTGCTGAATGCCGAGGGTGACGGGCAGTTGAAAGTGCTGGCGCCGGACGGCAAGGAGGGATTGCGGGAAATCGCGAACCGGCCGCAAGGCGGATCGTTTGCGACTACGGCGTTTTCCTGGCCGAATTGGGGTACATCGCTGGCCGTAATGCCATATCAAGGCCCCGGCTGGACCATGCTAAAAAATTTTCAGGCTGACACCGCAGGTGTAGATGCGGAATATACCTTGGGAGTACCACAGCACAGCGTCCCAGGTGCGGTGACCGCCGCTGATATTGATGGCGATGGTATTGTGGAACTACTGTATACCACCCGGAATTCACGAACCCTATGGCGAGTCGATTACCCCAAGGACGGCCAACTTCCCAAGCCAGTGATGGTCTGGACGGCGCCGGTTGGCGCGCCCCGCCATGTGGTGGTGGCGGATTTGAATGGTGATGGCGCGCTCGATATTTTACTGCCCTTGGAATCAGAACGCCGGATTGCGGTGCTTTTAAACGAGGGTAATGGCCATTTCACGCCGGGGCCGGAACTGCTGGTTCCTGGTCAGGCTTGGGGGCCTGCTTTTTTGGCGATAGCCAAGGTCAAGGATGAAAGCTGGCTGCTAGTAACCGATACCGAGCAGTCACTGGTGTTTTACCGGATTGAAACCGGCAGCCCCTATCAATATAAAACGATTGAAATACCGTTGAATGGTAGCGTCAAGCATCTGAAGCTACAGGATGTGGACGGCGACGGTGAGATTGACTTGGTCGTGGTACTTAGCAAGCTCAAAGATTCACTACAAATTCTATATGGGCCGCTCTGGCGGGAAGTAACAAATTTGGAGAATACAAAATCCGTCGCCGAGGTTATGCCTAATCAGACAGTAGGACGGGAGGACGATCGTGCGGATCCGGCTTCGTCCACCAAACGTAATATCGCGCTGGCCGTTGATCCTGCTTATGTTTTGGCTCATGTGGGCGATCATGCGATCACTATTAAAGACCTGCGAGAATTCGGTTTACAAGGTGGATTTGGTCAGGAATTGCAAACTCAGGTGGGTCAAATCCAGATTCTACGACTTCTAATTGAGGAAGAGTTGCTCAGGAAAGCGATTGAACGGGAGAGGCCGACTTTAAAGTTAGTATCACAGGAAGGATATATCGCGGGCCTGCAGTTGCTTGGGGATCGGTATTTTCCGGTGCCGCCACCGCCGGATGAGACCGTGTTGCGAGCTTATTACGATGCAAACCGAGAGCAGTTCGGTATCCCCGAACTAGTCCGACTGGTACAAATCCAATTCCGCAACGACCGCGATCAATCGGGAGGTCCCACAGCCCGACAACGGGCCGAACAGGCCATGCGGCGGCTTGAGACAGGAGAAGATTTTTCCAAGGTTGCGGCAGAATTGACCGAAAATCCGCGTGCCCGCGATACTGGAGCGGAACGGGGTTTTGTCGCTCGCAACGCCGAGCCTTGGTTGCGGGACGCCGTGCGCGGTTTGCAGCCCGGTCAGCGTACCGGTATCGTGCAGTCGCCGGTGGGTTATGAACTATTGTTGATGACCGACTGGCGGGCGCCTTTGATCGCTGCTTTTGAGACGGTGCGCGCCAAGGTCACGGCGCAATGGCAGGTAGAACAGCAACGGCAGGCGCGAGATCGCTATCTAAAAACATTAGCCCAGGAATTTGGGGTTGTCGTGAACGAGAAAACGCTGGAACAGGCGAATCCGTCCCAGGTTCAGTCGGGCGAACCGCTGGAGCATAGAGTCCATCGTTACTGGGCCGCCCGTTCAATTAATGACCTCCAGACCGTGTATAGCCTAGAGGCAGCGGCTCGACCCGGTGGCTGGCTGACGCCCGATCAGTACCGACAGATCGGCGGACTGCCGGTTCGCGAGGTCCAGATTCTAGAGATAAAAGTGGATGGTGAGCGAGCCTCAGTCAAGCTTCAGGGTAAAATCGAGGTTGGGTCACTCGGCTGGACTCAGCAGACTCTCACCGAGGAATGGGTCTTGATTGATGGCGAGTGGTACCACCAAACCCCTAAGCCTCAAACTCAGAATAAATCTTGAGCGTCCAGGGTGCGATCAAGAATGATGATGGATGAACCGAGTAAGATTCAGGTTGTGCTCGATCAGGCGAGTGGGCTGCTAGACCTGCACCGCTATGGGGAGGCGCACGGACTCTACGCCAGAATCTGTCAAGAAAATCCTAATGATGCTAGAGCATGGTCCGGTTTGGCGGTGACCTGTCTGCGGTTGCGGCGCTTTCCAGAATGCAGACAGGCTGTTGCCAAGGCACTAAGCTTGAATTCACAACAAGTGCAACCGTATCTGATTGCGGCGGCGGCGGCGAGCCAGATGGGACGCTATGTGGAGGCTATCCAAGCGGCCGATGCTGCGCTGATCCTCGCGCCGGATCACCTTCAGGCGCTCAACAGTAAAGCGGGCGCGCTGCTTAGCCAGCAGCGTTACGCCGAAGTTCTGCCGCTGGCGGAGCGGGTTCTGCGGAACGATCCAGCTAATACCACCGCGCAATTGAACCGTGGAGTGGCGCTGCACGGCATGGGGCAGTCGCGGGTGGCGTTGGAAGTATTCGACCGGCTATTAGTATCTACGCCTGACCATGCCAATGCGC
The DNA here is from genome assembly GCA_016699715.1 of Candidatus Competibacteraceae bacterium. Classification (NCBI taxonomy): domain Bacteria; kingdom Pseudomonadati; phylum Pseudomonadota; class Gammaproteobacteria; family Candidatus Competibacteraceae; species Candidatus Competibacteraceae bacterium. The sequence continues at coordinate 321,926 of CP065007.1, forward strand.
TGATGAACCGCAGTTCGGTGTTGATTGCGCTGGAGTGCCCCGAGGAAGCAATCCAGGCGGCTGATGCCGCCTTGCGGATTCAGCCGGATGCAAGTATTGCCTTGCTTAACCGAACCGCTGCGTTGTTGAGTCTGCGCAAGCCTCAAGAAGCGCTGGCGACTGCGGATCGCTTGCTGCAACTGAAACCGCGTCATATCAAAGGGTTGATCAATAAGGCTGTTGCCTTGTTGGCGCTACGGAATTATGAGTCCTGTCTGACGACCCTGTGGACTGTATTGACCTTCGATACCTTCAATCCAGATGCCCTAGAAGTCAAGGTACAGGCGCTGCTGGGTTTGAGCCGCTTTGCGGAAGCGCTGGCGGAAGGGCACAAGGCGTTGTCCCGATACCCTGATCGCTCGATGCTGAAGTTGGCCATGGCAAAAGCCCTGATGGGTTTGCAGCGTGTTGCCGAAGCGGAGTCCTGCCTGGATGCTGTGCTGGCGATCACGACTCACCAACCCGAGGCGGTATCGCTTAAGGCTGAGATTTTGTTTGGTCGCAACGAGTGGGATGCTGGCCGGACTTTGGTCGAACAGGCGCTTATCGAACACCCGACAAACGCCTTACTTTGGACGGCAAAATCGGCCATTCTGCTGGCAACCGAGCATTACGCCGAAGCATTGGTTGTGGTCGAGAACGCTTTGGTGTTGGAGCCGAATCAAAACCAGGCCGCCATCAATCGAATCGCGGCCTTGAACGGCTTGCACCGTTTTGCCGAAGCGCTGGCGGGCGTACGGGAATTGCTGGGGCGAGGTGTGCGCAATTGGCAGATCTATGCCAATCAAGCGGGGGCCTTGGCGGGATTGGAGCGGTTTGAAGAGGCGCGGCAAGCTTTTGCGACTGCCCGCGAGCTGGACGAAGACGCTTTCCGTGCCTTTCGGGGATGCCGTGAGGTTTATGGTATGCCGCCGGATGCATTGGTAGCTGATCCAGAGCCATGTGCTGAATACCTAGCCTTTAGGTTGAAGCGTTTGGAGCGGGGTGATTGGCGGGAATATGGAGCGACTATCGAGCGGGCACAGGACCTGATCGCGCAAATGCTTGCTGCGGAACAATCTACCCCGATCCCACCGTTTAAGTCATTGCTATTGCCTTTTTCACCCGGACTGACAATGGCTATCGCCCATAGTCGTGGCAAATTTCTAGCCGAGGGTATGGCAGCCGCGCGCCAGCAACTGGCGTTCTCTCATCCGGTGGTGGCTGCCGAGCGACTTAGAATTGGCTACGTATCGGCGGATTTTCGCAACCATCCCACCGCTCATCTGATGCGCGGTCTGTTCCGGTTGCACGACCGGAAACGTTTTGAAACTTACAGTTATGCTCTCTGTGGCGATGACGGAAGTGATTACTACCAGCGCATCAAGACGGATGCGGATCGGTTCATGGATTTGGCCGGCGCGAGTAATGCCGATATTGCGGCGCGTATCCATGTTGATGGTATTCATATTCTGATCGATTTGATGGGGTATACAGCCTACGCTCGTTCGGAAGTCTTCGCTTTGCAGCCGGCTCCTGTGCAAGTCAGCTATCTGGGATATCCCGGTACTATGGGCGCACCCTTCATGCCCTACATCATTGTCGACCCCATTGTGCTACCAGAGGAATTACGACGCTGTTTCAGTGAAAATCCGATTTATCTGCCCGAATGCTACCAGGTTAACGATCGCTGGCAGGAGATCGCTGAGACCGGTATCCGGCGAGTGGACCAGGATCTGCCGGAACAAGGTTTCATTTTCTGCTGTTTCAACCAAATTCAGAAGCTAGAACCGATCCTATTCTCGATCTGGATGCGTATCCTCCATCGTGTGCCCAACTCGGTACTGTGGCTGTACTCCGAAAACGAGGAGGCCCAGAATAATCTGCGGGTGACCGCTACTACCTGCGGGGTTGCTGGCGAGCGACTAGTGTTTGCCAAGCGTTTGTCCAAGGAACGCCATCTCGAACGCCACCGGCTGGCTGATTTATTCCTGGATACGCGTATTTATGGCGCTCACACCACGGCTAGCGATGCCCTGTGGGCCGGATTACCGGTACTGACCTGCATGGGCGAGACGTTCCCGGCTCGGGTAGCCGCTAGCGTGTTGCAGGCGGTGGAAATGCCGGAACTGATCACCCATTCGCTGGAAGAATATGAGGAACGGGCAGTGCAGTTGGCGACCCGACCGGCGGATCTGGCGCTGCTACGGGACAAGCTGGCGTACAATCGCTTGCGAACCCCGCTGTTCGATACCGAGCGCTTTGTCCGGCATCTCGAGCGAGCCTATGAATTGATGTGGGACCGCCATGTGCGAGGACTGTCACCTGCTCCGCTGCATGTGCCGGCGTTGCCCGCTGTGGATCGTGGAAGCGCATGATTCCAGGTGCGTAGTTCTTAACTCATGGTTGGCTGAAGACGTGTCGATTTGTAATTTGATCTCCTCGGCAAATTCAAAGCTTAGACTTGGTCAGGATTGGCTACTTTACCGGGTTTTACATGAATCCTGGTTGCAGCGTCAATTGTTCTTGAAACTGCTGAAGCGGGATTTTGCCGAGCGTTACCAGGGCTCCTATCTAGGGCTGTTCTGGTCGCTGCTGCTACCACTATTGTCGCTGCTGGTGTTTACCTTCTTTTTCGGCATGATCTTCAAGCTCCGTTGGGGTGATCGTGGCAGCAGTTCATTGAGCGAATTGGCGTTGATTCTGTTCGTCGGCATGACACTTTACAACTTTTTGGCTGAATGCCTCAGCCGCGCCCCTGGCCTTATTTTAGCGCACCAGAATTACGTCAAAAATGTTATTTTTCCACTGGAGATGTTGCCAACAGTGATGGTTACCTCCGCTCTGTTGACGCTAACCGTCACATTGTTTGTGATTCTATCGCTGCAAGAGGTTTTGGGTAGTGGTTTGACTTGGACAGTATTGCTATTGCCGGTCATGATGCTGCCACTGTTGTTGCTTGCGCTGGGTCTGAGCTGGTTTTTAGCTGCTTTGGGAGTGTACATCCGTGATATCCAGCAGCTGATTGTGCCACTGGTGCAATTGCTGATGTTTATGAGTCCGGTATTTTATCCGATCAGCGCCCTGCCAGCATCTGTTCGATACTGGTTTCAATTGAATCCGCTGGCGCTGGTGATCGAGCAGACTCGGGGAATTATTCTGTTTGGCCAACCACCGGTTTGGGTGCACTATCTATTGTGTCTGGGCATGGGATTGCTGGTGGCGCTGCTGGGTGCCTATTGGTTCGCTCGGACGCGCAAGGGATTCGCCGATGTCCTCTGAGCCTGCCATCGACCGCTTGACTGAAGATCAGGCTGTAATCGAAGTGTACGAGGTGGGAAAGTGCTATCAGATCTATGAGCGGCCACAGGATCGCTTGAAGCAAATGCTGTGGCGTGGCCAGCGCCGCTACTACCATGAGTTTTGGGCATTGCGGAACGTGTCGTTCACGGTTCAGCACGGTCAAACATTCGGAGTGATTGGTCGAAACGGATCTGGCAAATCGACTTTGCTCAAAATGCTCTGCGGCACCTTGGCTCTGACCACGGGAACATTGGAGGTGCGAGGTCGGGTGGCGGCGCTGCTGGAGTTGGGAACCGGTTTCAATCCAGAGTTTACCGGTCGCGAGAACGTTTATCTAAACGCTGCGATTCTTGGCCTCAATGACGCGGAAATCGAACGCTACCTACCCGAGATTCTGGCCTTTGCCGACATTGGCGAATTTATCGATCAGCCAGTGAAGACCTATTCTAGCGGCATGGCGGTACGGTTGGCCTTTGCCGTTGCTGCTCATGTCCGCACCGATATCTTGGTTATTGACGAGGCGTTAGCGGTTGGCGATATGTTTTTCGTGCAAAAATGTATGCGCTTTCTCCGCAAGTTTCAGAAGCGTGGCACGCTGTTTTTTGTCAGCCACGACACTGCGGCGGTGGTTAACCTCTGCGATCATGTACTGTGGCTGGAGCACGGTCAAATGCGCGAGTTGGGTCCAGCCAAGGAAGTTTGCGAGCACTACCTGGCGACTTTGCGCGAATCCCAGGGCGTGGATGTTTCGATGGCGCGAGCGTCGCGACAGTCTGCCACCGAAACAGCTTTACAGATTCCGTTGGAGCGAGTGGATCGGCGGTTAGCGTTTTTGAATCAGACCCAATTTCGTAACGATCTAGAATTATTCGAGTTCCACCGTGAAGTGGAGGGTTACGGCACTGGGGCAATCCAGATCGAAGACGTTCATTTTGAAGACGAGCAGGGTCGAGTTCTGTGCTGGACCGTCGGTGGCGAGCGAATTGCCTTGGTTGTACATGTCCGAGTTCTAGTTAATCTGGATGCTCCCATCATCGGTTTTTTTATCAAAGACCGGCTTGGTCAAAACCTGTTCGGGGATAATACCTATCTGGCTTATGCTACCAATCCTCTACCGGTATTAGCCGGCCAGTACCTCAGTACATGTTTTACCTTTCATATGCCGATATTGCCGGTCGGTGATTACGCTGTGGACATCGCGGCGGCTTCTGGTACCCAGCAGGAGCATATCACTCATTGTTGGTGTAATGATGTGTTGGTTTTCAAGTCCCATGCCAGTAGTGTTCATCAAGGATTAGTGGGTATTCCGATGCTGAATATCGAGATGAAAATTACCCAACATGAGATTTCGGGACTGGTTCAGGGACGGTCCACATGACCACCAGCCTTGAGTCTTCCGTGGTAGATATCATTATCCCGGTTTATCGTGGACTCGATGAAACCCGGCGCTGCCTGGAAAGTGTGCTGGCATTTCAGCAGCAAACCACTTGCGAAGTTGTGATAATTAATGATTATAGCCCGGAGCCTGATCTAACAGATTTTTTGCGGCAACAGGCTGAAACTGGTGCCTTGACCTTGCTGGAAAACCCTACCAATACCGGTTTCGTCAACACCGTCAACCGTGGCATGATGCTGCATTCTGACCGTGATGTAGTGCTGCTCAATAGCGATACCCAAGTCCATGGTGATTGGTTGGATCGATTGCGCCGTTGTGCCTATAGCGATCCACAAATTGGTACGGCGACACCCTTTTCCAATAATGCTACTATTTGCAGCTACCCACATTTTTGCGAAGATAATTTATTTTTTCCTACTGAAAATAGACTAGCGGAACTAGATATTTTATTTGCGGAAATCAATGCCGGGCTTCATGTAGAGATTCCTACAGCAGTCGGTTTCTGCATGTATATCACGCGGCGTTGTATTGAGCGAGTTGGCTACTTTGACGCACAACGCTTCGGTCGCGGTTATGGCGAGGAAAACGATTTTTGTCTACGTGGTAATGAGATTGGATTCAAACATCTGCTCTGTGGTGATGTTTTTGTCTATCACTGCGGCGCGGTATCCTTTGGGCCAGAGCATCCGTTTTTAGCCCGCCACGCTGTGGAACAGCTTAATGTTCTCTATCCTTCCTACGATCAGTTAATTGCATCCCATGTTGCAATGGATCCAGCGAGGCTACTGCGCAGGCGTATTGATTGGGCACGGATCACAAGAGTTAGTAGACCTCGTTTATTGTTTGTTACTCACCAACTTGGTGGTGGCACGGAAAAGCATGTCCGAGATTTGGCATACATGCTTGAATCTCAATTTGAAGTGTTGATTTTAAACCCGAATGCTGGAGATAAAATAACTTTAGAGTGGGCCAAGAGAGGAGAAGAGTTTAGATTATATTTTGCAATGCCGATGGCATTTGAAGGTTTGGTTGGACTGCTTCAAAAAGCGGCCATAATACGTATTCATTTCCATCATTTAATTGGCCATCATCCCTTGATCGCCACGTTACCCCATAAACTGGGAATACCCTACGACTATACATTACATGATTATTTTCCAATTTGTCCTCAATTCAATCTGACATTGCCTGATGGGCGTTATTGCGGTGAACCGAATGTAGATGGTTGTAACGCGTGTTTGAAGGAACGTCCTCCTCATTGGCGACTTGATATTATTGCTTGGCGCGACTATTTTTATAAATTCCTAATGGATGCGGAACGGATTATCGGTCCTTCTTGGGATGTGATCAATCGTATTAAAAAGTATATACCTGAAGCAAACTATAAGTATTTGCCTCATCCAGAGATTCGTACGGCCAAAATATTGGTTTTGGGGATGATGTCACCTGCGAAAGGTATATTTCAGCTAGAATCATGTGTGCGAGATGCTAAAAAGCGAAGTTTGCCACTGTTTTTCAGGGTATTGGGTTTTCCTTATTATGAAAAGTTGCCTATTGATGCAGTAAATAGTAGCAATAAGAATATGCCAATCTCATTTAGTGGGCCTTATACGGATAGTGATCTCTCAGCGCTTGTTGTTTCCGAGCATGCGGATATAATCTACTTCCCAGCACAGTGGCCTGAGACCTATTCTTATACTCTAAGCGCTGCATTGCGTTCTAAGCTGCCAATAGTAGCACCCAAGCTAGGTGCCTTTATCGAACGTTTAAAAGATTACCCAGATGCGTACTTGGTCGAATGGGATGTTTCTCCTCAAATTGTGAATGATTTGCTGCTTGATATTATGGCAGGAAGGCAGTCTGTAGCAGAGAGATCCAAGCTGGGTTTTGGAGCTGTGAACTGCGATGCATACTTGGAACGGTACACAGATTTCATGAGCAGATCTATATCAGTTAATATGCTCAGTCAGTTAACCCCTAATGAATTGAAAGCTGAGTATGTCTATCAAGAATGGACTGGGTCAGTTGTTGATAATTTGGGACGCAGCCAGCTGATTGATATTATTAAAAACTTGGTTGGTTTACCTGTTGGGGGTATTTTAACTAAATTAGAGATAGAGACATGGTGGAATGTCCACTTGGCTAGACAGGAAACACTGCTTGCTCAATTAGCTGACAAAAAGCGGATACTGGCCGATAAGGAGCAGGCGCTGGCCGATAAGGAGCAGGCGCTGGCCGATAAGGAGCAGGCGCTGGTTCAGTTAAATCAGCGCCTCGTGAAGCAGCAACAGGAGATCGAGCATGGGCGACAATACATCGAAATGCTACGGCAAAAAGCGGGGGAGTTTGAGAAAATTATTAAGGAGATCTACTCATCGACTTCTTGGCGGCTGACCCGGCCAGTACGCTGGTTAGGTCAATGGCGCCAACGATTTTAGAACCATAAAAGGCTTCACTCAAATATATAAAATCGATCTTTATTAATGTTTGTTATAATATCTTCCGAATCGATTTCCTTTATAAATATATATAGGCCTGATGATTAAAAATAGAAATTCAGCCAAGCTTTTTATCTCTTTATTTCTTAGGTTTTCAAGGAAAAGGTTATAAATTTTCTTCTCCTGAATAAGGTCGCTGAGCATGTGAGAAAATGGATATGATACTCCTATGCACTTCCAACCGAGCCCCTCATTTTCGCATCTACTTATTAGAGACTTTACAGTATAATCATGTCCATGAAAAGCAATTGAATCATATGCAAAGACTATTCTGCGATTTTTTTCAATCAGTTTTTTCTGAATTGCTTTGTCTTCGTTCATTAGTACATCACCAAAGCCGGTTTCCGCCCAAACTTGCTGTTTAATCGCTAAGCTACAACAGGAAAGAGGAATATTTCCATACTTTTTAATAAAGTTCTGTCCCTCACTGGTAAAGTAAAACAAGCCTTTTTTTTCCCAAAAAAAGATATCTCTTCCATAGTCATCGCCTTGATCGGGGATAACCGTTAAGCCTTGAACAACGTCAGCTGTATCAGTAACTAATGGGGCTACTATCTTTGCCAACCAGTCACGATTTGCAGGAACTACATCTTGCGATAACGTTACAAGATATTGGCCTTTAGCTTGAGAAAAAGCATAATCCCGTGTAGGGCCGAAACTGAAACTTTCCGGGGCTATTTTGTATAACTGAATCGGGTATTGATTAACGGATGCCAATGTGTCGTCTGTGGAACCAGAGTCAACCATAATAACTTCATAGGGTAAGTTGATGTCTTGTGAAAAAATAGACTGTAGACATTTTTTAAATAGATCTCCTCCATTTTTCGTCAAAAGAATAATCGATATAGCTGGATTAACTGTAGAACACATAGTTTTCATGCTCCGCATTTTTAGATATAGGATTTGTAACTACTCAGGCACTACAGGTTGATTCACATATCCACTAACACACTATATGCAGTGGGCCAAACCAGCTAAAGCTGCTGAAAAATCGTTATCTTGAAGATGTTTTGGGACTGCGATGGCAGCAATAAAAAGCTAACCTCTTGTATCTAAATCGTTTCTCCAGAAGTCACCTGCCTGAGGTAGTTACTAGGATTTTAACAAAAGCTATATTTCATAACCAAGAAGATAAGAACTTTCTCGGCTTTCAGACGAAAGGGCAATTTCGAACAAATAACTCCCTCTGTTTTGGTAAACTTTTAGGCTGATTAACCATATGACTATACAGGTACAAAGCTTGGAGCGAGGATGTAAGATGCGTATCTGCATTGTTACCCCTGCTCTTATGGAGTCCCATCAGGATAATGATATTGGAGTTATCTATCATTCGCTAGCCTTGGTTTTGGCGCAGAGCGGCCACGATATTACTATACTATACGCGCCTAGCGATCAATTAAATCAGATAGATGCAAGTTTCTGGTGTCATTATTACCGGCAGAAAAAGATTCGTTTCGTTCTTGCGCATCAAGATAATTCAATTTCCTATTATGCTTCTTCAATAGTACAACAGTCGTACAATATCTATCAATGGTTAAGGATGGAAAGTTTTGAGATAATCCACTTTTCGGAGAGCAAAGGCTATGGTTTTTTTAGTTTTTTAGCTAAGCAACAAGGGCTATATTTCAAAGATACGATAATGTGTATTAGTATACATAATCCTAGTAGTTGGCATAGAGTAAGTATCAAAGCATATACAGAGTCACTTGAAAATGTTGAGTTGGATTTTTTGGAGCGAGAAAGTGTAGCGATGGCAGATATTGTTGTAAGCTCAAGCTGTTACTTGCTCGATTGGATAAGGGGCGAGGGCTGGTGCTTGCCAGAATATATTTGGGTTCATCCAAATCTGAGTGACATGGATGAACACACCTCCAAAGTCGATTCAGTTAAGCCACTAGCGGTAAATGAGCTGGTTTTCTTTGGGCAATTGGAATGGCGTAAAGGTGTAATACTTTTTTGTGATGCGATTGATAAATTGGAAGAAACCGGATTATGTGATTTTAAAGTGGCTTTTCTTGGTAAGACAGCAACAATCAATGGGCAAGATAGCGAGAGTTATCTCCGCAAACGAACGAGCAATTGGTCTTGGCCGGTGCGATTTATCACAGATATGGATCGGCATAGTGCTATTCGATATTTAAGTAGTGGCTTACGGATGGCTGTTATTCCATCGCTGTTGGAAAATTCACCACATGCGGTACAAAGTTGCCTGTATGCAGGAGTGCCTTTTCTGGCTAGTAACGTAGGCGGTACTTCGGAGCTGATTTTTCCAGAGGATAGGCCGTATGCTTTATTTGCCATCCGTGCGGATCAAATAGCAGACAAACTTCAGAAAGCCTTACGTGAAGGTATAAATCCAGCACGGCCGGCGATCTCATTGGAAGATAACGTATATGATTGGTTGAACTGGTATAATACTATTTGTGTTCCAAAATCCCTTGCAATGGTGGATGATCATGTATCAACGCCTCCTCTCGTTAGTGTATGCATGACTCACTTTAACCGGCCCCTATATTTAAGTTATGCGATAAAGTCAATAAAAGCCCAGGATTATCAAAATTTTGAGGTTGTTTTAGTCGATGACGGTAGTACTGATCAAGAGGCATTAAATTACCTCGAAACCCTTGAGTCCGATTTCGCCACGCGTGGCTGGAGATTGATACGCCAACAAAACCGTTATTTGGGCGCAGCCCGTAATACTGCTGCCCACCATGCTCGTGGCGAGTTTTTGGTTTTTATGGACGATGATAATGTGGCTAAGCCTCATGAACTAAGCACGTTTGTTAAAGCAGCCCAGGCATCAGGTGCTGATATTCTGACTTGCTTTATTGACGCATTCCGGGGTAAGGGAGAACCGGGTAGTCATCAGGTTCCGGGTGCCCGGTCGTTGCCGATCGGTGGGGCATCGGCCGTGGGTATGTTTAGGAACTGTTTTGGGGATGCTAATGCCCTGATCCGCCGTAATGTGTTTGAAGCTCTGGGAGGGTTTACCGAGGATTATGGAGTTGGGCATGAAGACTGGGAGTTTTTCGCCCGCGCCGTGCTGAAAGGCTATCGCCTACAAGTGGTTCCAGAGCCCTTATTCTGGTACCGGATGGCGGAGGATAGCATGGTCAATACCACTCCCCGGTACGAGAATCATATACGCCCGCTGCGACCCTATCTGGAAACCGTGCCCGTGGTTATGCGCGATCTTATTTATTTTGCCTATGGTCTTTTCTTTCGTGCCTTTGCCTATCCGAATCAACAGGTGGAACGACCCGCAGGAGGTCACGGTGGAGACATCGAAACTTGGCAGGCTCTGGTCGATGAGTATTGGGATTCAACTTCATGGCGGCTGCTCAGGCCGTTACGATCCGCCATACTGCGTTCGCGCGGTCTGCCGGCCGAGAGCCGACCGCGAATATCTAGTGCTCAAGAGGCCCTGCAAGTGATCACCATGATCCGCGACTCGACCTCTTGGGAGTTAATGGGCCCCATGCGTGTGCTGTCTCATGCTGTGCGGGGAATGACAGGGCGATTGAAAGCCTGATACCCATTCGATCATGGCAATCAGTTGTTGAAACATAAGCTGATAATGGCGCGGTCGGATCTGTCAACCGATCTTGATCAGGTTGTCGCGGCGGAGATCTAAGTCCTTTTGACCCAGCAATTAATCCGTTGGCTATACCAGCGCCTGCCGCTGGCCCGCACCGGCAAAATCGAATTGGCGCACCGCATTTTCGAGCGGTTTCCCAGGCTATTCCAGAATACGGCAGCTTACCGGCGCTGGCGGGAAACCCTGGAGCTGGCGGCGCCGGTTTTCCATGCCGCGTTGGCTACGTCGGTGCTGGTGGAAACGCCCGAGGACGCAGTCGCGATCAACTTTCCCGAGGTCGACGCTCCTCGGGTGTCGATCGTCGTGCCGGTCCACAATCAAATTGCGTATACCTTGCACTGTCTGCGCTCGATCCAGCGCAGCCAGCCGCGCGCCTCTTTCGAAGTGATCGTTCTGGACGATTGCTCCACCGATCGCACGTCCGAGTTGCTGGCCTTGGCGCATGGAGTGCGCGCGATCCGCAACGAAATAAACCTGGGTTTTCTGCGGAGCTGCAACAAGGCGGCTACCCACGCCCGTGGCGATTACCTTCTGTTCCTCAACAACGATACCGAGGTGTTGCCCGGCTGGCTGGATGAATTGCTGGATACTTTTACCGCTCATGCCGACGTGGGCTTGGTCGGATCGAAGCTGATTTATCCGGACGGCCGTCTGCAAGAGGCGGGTGGACTGATTTGGAGCGATGGGTTGGGTTTGAACTACGGGCGCGACGACGACGCCAATAAGCCGGAGTACACCTTCCTGCGGGAGGTGGACTACTGCTCCGGAGCCAGCCTCATGATTCCGCGATCCTTGTTCGAGAGTTTGGGCGGGTTCGACGACCGGTTCGCCCCCGCCTACTACGAGGACACGGATCTCGCCTTCGCCGTCCGGCAGGCGGGCTATCGGGTATTGCTGCAACCCTTTTCCAGGGTGATCCATTTCGAGGGCGTGACCTCCGGCACCGATGTCCGCCAGGGAGTCAAAGCCTACCAAGTCGTGAATCAAACCAAGTTTCTGGCTAAATGGCGAGAGGTTTTGGCCGGGCACGGGACCCGCGAGGACGATCCCTGGTTCGCGCGGGAGCGCGTCGCCCGTCGGTGGGCCCTGATCGTCGACGTGACGACGCCGATGCCGGACAAGGATTCCGGCTCCATCGATACCCTGCAATACATTCGAATGATGCAGGCGCTCGGCTTTAAGGTGGTGTTCTGCCCGCACAACTTGCGCCATGCCGGCCGCTATACCGAGGCACTTCAGCGTATTGGGGTCGAGTGCCTTTACCAGCCTTACACGTCCTCGCTAAACGCTTATCTGGAAACGTGTGGCGCCTACTACGATCTGGTCATGCTGGAGCGCGCGCATCATGCGGCACAGCATATCGGGGCGGTCCGGCGTTTATGTCGGAACGCCCGGGTAATCTTCAATACGGTCGACCTGCATTTTGTCCGCGAGGAACGGCAGGCACAAGTCGAGCAATCGGCCGAACTCGTCAAACAGGCCCGCCGGACCAAGGCGCTGGAATACGCAGTGATGCGGCAGTCCGACGCGACGATCGTGATCAGCGAATCCGAGCGGGAACTCGTGCGGCGCGAGTGGCCGGATATCCGGGTGGCGGCGATTCCTTACGCGCGGGAAATTCATGGTTCGGCCGCGTCCTTCCGGTTGCGTCGCGATATCGTGTTTATCGGTGGCTTCCTGTTCGACCCGAACATCGACGCCGTCAACTACTTTGTGGCCGAGATCTGGCCACGAATCCGGCAAGCGGTCCCTGAAATGCGGCTCCTGATCGTCGGCAGCAATATGCCGGCCGAGATCGTGGGACTGGGGCGCGAACCGGGCGTGGATGTCGTCGGCTTCGTCGAGCATTTGGCGCCCATCTTTGCCCGTTGTCGCCTGTCGGTGGCGCCGTTGCGCTACGGCGCGGGCATCAAGGGCAAGATTGGCACCAGTCTGAGCTATGGCGTTCCTTGCGTGGCCACCCCGGTCGCCGCCGAGGGCATGGGGCTTACGGACCGTACTAACGTGATGATCGGCGCCGATGCCGAGCGTTTTGCCGACGCGGTCATTGAGGCGCACCAGGACGAAGCGCTGTGGAATAGCCTGTCCACAAACGGCCTGGAGTTCATGGAGCAGAATTTTTCCTACGCCCGGGGGCTGGAACGGCTTGGTAAGCTGATTGACGAGGTTTTCGCCGCGTCGGAGCAGTCCTTGGAGTCGATTGAGGGCGGCGCATCCTCACGATGATCACCGCCCGAGGGCATTACGGGTCGCTTCCAGATAGCGATGGCCGAATTTACGGTCGGGTTCCAAATAGTTGCCTTCGGCCCATTCGTTCCAGGCGTTGATGAACACCAAACGTTCAGGGCCAGGCCGAGACCAGCGGGTCAGTTCCACCAGCCGCCGCAGCCAGCGCTCGTAGCATTCCGGTTCGGCATTCAGGAAGATCTCGCCGGCATCCTGCCGGCGGGCGGTGTTATCCCAGGATGGCATGGCGGTGCGAAAAAAAGGGTAGGGTGCCGGCGGTCGGTTCATGAAGACCTCGGCGGTGGCGACGTAATCGTAGAACATGCCCTGGAAGGCCGGGTTAAACATCCGCGTCGGCCGTTCGGCCAGTACCGCCATGGCATGTGGCGGGAATTCGACGGCGGCGTCGAAACCAAAATCGCGCGGATCGTCGGTGATACCGAAGCTTTGCACCGCCGCCAAGTAGAAGTCGCCGAGCCCGGCTTCGTGGCAATACCGGCGCCAGATCGAGGCGGTTCTGCCTGGGTTCGGCAGCAGGCTGGCGCGGTAAACCAGCAGCAGCGGTCGGTCGTTGATCCGGATGTAACGCCGGTCGCGCAAGGCGGGCTCCAGGGATTTGATGAAGTTCAGATCGTCCTCGTCGGAGTGTTGCTGGGCGATCAGGATTTCGGCGTGAAGGCCGTCCCAGCGCCGGCTCCAGTTTTCGTTGGCCCAACAAACGCAGAACGGAAAATCGGGATGGCCGGATTGCACCACCTCGTTCAGTGGCCGGTGCAGCAGCCGTTTGCCGGCGAACCAGTAGTAGTAGTAGCAGAAGCCATAAACACCGTAGTGCTGGGCCAGGGCGGCCTGTTCGTCGCGAACTTCGGGCACGCGCAGGTCATAAAATCCCAGATCGGTCGGCAAGCGCGGCTGGTAGTGGCCGGCGAAATTGGGTGTGGCCTTGGTGACGTTGGTCCATTCGGTGAAGCCCTTGCCCCACCAGCGGTCGTTTTCCGGGATCGGATGATATTGCGGCAGGTAGAAAGCGATCAGGCGCACCGGGTCGGCGGCCGGGTCTGACGGATTTTTGGATGGGGCCGGGTTTTCCGGGCCGATTTCCAGCATTGGTGGCGACTGGGCTGTTGCCGAACCGGAGGTTTTCGCCGGGTTCGGTCGGAGGGCACCGGTTTGTATCAACCATTGCCGGTAGTTGGCGCTATTTTTGAGAAGCAGGCCAAGATGTCGGTAGAGAAAAGACTTCATGCGCCACCGAACCGGCAGCGACAGCGGCAGCCGGCGGTAGAGAAAGCGAGTGCTTTTTCCTGCCAGGATTCGGATTCTGCTGAGCATGTGGGGTGGCGGGGCCTGAGGGTGGTTTGGCCGGCGGCGGGCCGTGTGGGCGGTGATTGATTTCGGTTGGATGAAACCGCTATGGTGGATGCCCCGTGGGTTTGCATCGCCAGTCAGCAGGGTACACGCCGGATTCCATCGAACCGACATTCTAGCCCGAATGTTTCATAAATCTGTCATCGGTGCCAGAGGTCGCCCCTCTCGTAGTCGGATTCAAGGGATGACCGACCTGCTGGATGGGTGACCCGCGCATGGATCGGTGGCAGAGGCTGGTGTTGCCCGTGTTAACCAGTGTCGTGGCAGGTCAGACGGGCACGGTGGCGCCAGACGGGCAGCACGCTGCCTGCCCCAATGGGCCTTGGGTGTCTCAGAGTGGGTGTTGACCGCAGGGGTCAGGCGCGGAGCAGCTGCGGCGGTCGCGTCAGGAACAGGATTTCCGTGATCCGGTGCAGGAGGTCTTTGACGGGACAACGGGTCGGCAAGTGCAGTTTGATCCGATCCTGATAGGCCACCACCCGCACGGCCAGCTTGAACAGCTTGAGGATGACGGTGACCGGTTGGGCCTTGGCCAGTTCGCTATGGACCCGCACCTCGGTCCGCAGCGCCTGATGCAAGATGTAGGCAGCACAGGAACAGAACAGGCGCAGGGGGTTGGCGAGGAAGCGGTGGTCGGAGGTGCGATCGCTGGCCCAGTCGCTCTTGACCATTTTGAGGAAATTCGGGTGGTGTCCCTCAGTTTACGTGATGAGCTAGGCCAGTGACGACGACAATATGTATCCTCAATGTGATTGTGGTGTTGATCACTGGCGGCGGATATCATGAAATGGGAAACGCTTTACTGCCCCAATCGTTCCTGTCCGCACTACGGTCGGCCCTTTGGTCAAGGGTTGTTGGTCAAAAATGGTTCCAGTCACGGGAAAAAACAGGCGCTGTGTCGTTCGTGCGGGAGGAGGGTGTCCTTGACCTACGGAACCGCCTACTTTGATCTCGAAGCCGATCCGGCCCTTTTTGAACTGACGGTGCGCGCCTTGGCGGAGGGCAATGCCATCCAGGGCACGGCACGGATCGTCCAGATCGACAAAGATACGGTTTGTGCGTGGTTGAACCGGGCCGCCCACCAGTGTCGTGGGGTGGTGTTGTCCCATTGGCGGGACTTGCCGGTGACCGAATGTCAACTGGATGAATTGTGGCGTTTCGTCCATACCAGGGACCAAAATCTGGCGGCGGCCCGGCGGTGGTCCGAAACCGATGGCGATGCTTGGGTGTGGGTCGCCTTTGCGCCGGGATGGCGCTTGGTGGTGGCGTTTGTGGTGGGCAAACGCACGCAGGCGCAGGCGAATCTGCTCCTGGATCGCGTGGTGTGCGTGACCGATGGCCGCGTCCCCTTCTTTAGCAGCGAGCCATGGCCGGGCTATCCCGCCGCCTTGCCGCATGTCTATGGGGAATGGTATCAGCCCGAGCGCCAGGGCAAGCGCGGACGGCCTCCCGCCCCGCGACGCCGGCCCCCACCGAACTTGTTGTATGCCCAAGTGGTCAAGCGACGTGAAAAAGGACGGGTGGTGGAAGTGAGCCGCCAGCTCGTCTGGGGCCATGCGGACGAGATTCAAGCGCGCTTGGCGCGCTCCCCGACCAGCACGACGATCAACACCAGCTTTGTCGAGCGGGATAATCTGGCCTGGCGCGAACACAATCGGCGGCTGTCCCGCAAAACGACCGCTTTTTCCAAGGAGCTGCCCTGGATGGAAAAGCAGCTGTGGCTGTCGTTGGCCTACTCCCATTTCTGCTTGCCCCACCTCAGCTTGCGTCAGGAATTGCCCACACCGGCACCGACCCGGGGTGACGGATCGCCTCGCGGATGGCGGCCCGTCACCCCGGCCATGGCCGGGGGCATGACGGATCACGTCTGGACTACGGCGGAACTTCTCGGGTATCGGGTACCCGCCCCATTGCTGGATACCTTGGATACGCGATGTTCGACTTTTTCGAGGAGAGATGAGGGCAGACCGATGCGGCATGACGGTGCGAGCTAAGCTGAGAGGAACCAACCACCTCAACCGCACGGAGAGACCGCCATGCCGCTTGAAGACTTTATCATCACGGTGTTTTGCTGGGTAGAAGAACACCTGGAAGCCCTGCTGGGGGATCATCGCTTGCGCCAGCGTGGTTTTGCCCCGAAGTTGGCGGACAGCGAAGTGATCACCATGGAGGTGGTGGGTGAGTTTCTGGGTTTGGATACCGATGTGGGCATCTGGAAGTATTTCCGTCGTCATTGGCCGTCGTGGTTTCCAAGACTCGGATCGCGAACCACGTTTGCCCAGCAAGCGGCCAATCTCTGGGTCGTCAAACAGCGGCTGCATCGGCATCTGCTGATCGACTTGGGGGCGGTGACGGACCCTATTCACCTCGTCGATGGCTGCCCCATGCCGGTGTGTATGCTGACCCGTGCCCCGCAATGCCGATGTTTTCCCGAGGCGGCCGGCTTCGGCTATTGCGCGGCAAAAAAGCAGTATTATTATGGACTTCATGGTCACTTGATGATCACATTCGATGGCGTGATCACGGCGTGGACGGTGACCCCCGCCGCCGGTGATGAACGCGAAGCGCTTTGGGATTTGACGGACGGCGTTCACGGCTTGGTCATTGGCGACAAGGGATACCTGAGCGCCTGTCTTCAGGCGGAACTGGCAACCACGGGGATCGATTTGCAAACCCCCTTGCGGGCGAACATGGCCGATTCCCGTGCGCCTTGGATCATCCAACAACTGACGAGAACCCGCCGCCTCGTGGAAACCGTCATCGGTCAACTGACCGAGCAGTTTCATTTTGAGAAAATCCGGGCGCGGGATGTTTGGCACTTGACGAGTCGGATCGCCCGAAAAATCTTGGCGCACACCTTGGGTATTTTCATGAACCGGCAAATCGGTCGGTCAGACCTGCAGTTTGAGAGCCTGATCGCCTGAAAAGTCGAACATCGCGTTTGGATGGCATCCAATATTTGTTCCCGGCATTGGATGATGAGGTTCATCACGTAAACTGAGGGACACCACCGAAAATTATCGGGCAGTGCGCCAGGCAAATGACAGGGCAAGGGGGCAGTTTTTGACGACCGGAGAAGTGGCGGTGATTATCGTCAATTTCAACAGCGGAGCGTTGCTTGATGAATGCCTGCGCCACCTGCGCGCCCAGACCCGGCGCCCGGAGCGGGTAATCGTGGTGGACAACGCCAGCAGCGATGGTTCCGCCGATCGGCTGGAGTCCGAATACCCCAAAGTGGAGTGTATCCGTGCGGATCGCAACCTGGGTTTCGCCGCCGCCAACAACTTGGCGGCGCGACGGGCGGGCGAAGTGGAATGGCTGGCACTGCTCAATCCCGACGCCTTTCCGCAGCCGGACTGGCTGGAACGATTGCTGGCGGCGACACGGGTTCATCCCGAATGCGCCAGCTTTGGCGCCCGACTGGTGGACGCCAGCGATCCCGACCGGCTCGATGGCACCGGTGACGTTTATCATGTCAGCGGCTTGGCCTGGCGGCGCGATCACGGTCGGCCCACAGCCGCCGGCGCGAGTGTCAGTGGAGAAATTTTCGCGCCTTGCGCGGCGGCAGCGCTATATCGCCGCGACGCTTTTCTCGAAGTAGGCGGTTTCGACGAAGATTTTTTCTGTTATTTCGAGGATGTCGATTTGGGGTTTCGATTGCGCTTGCTCGGCTATCGCAGCCAGTACGTGGCGGATGCCGTGGTCCGGCATGTCGGTTCGGCGGTGACCGGCCGGCGCAGCCCGTTTTCGCTCTATCACGGTCATCGCAACCTGGTCTGGACGTATTGTAAAAACATGCCCGGCCCCCTGTTCTGGTTCTATCTGCCGCAGCATCTGCTGCTGAATCTGGGCGCCGTGCTCTGGTACGCGTTGCGCGGTCAGGCAGATTCTTTGCTGCGGGCCAAGCGAGATGCCCTGGGTGGACTTTCACGCTGCTGGCGGCAACGGCGCCTCATCCAGTCCCGCCGCCGGGTCTCGGCTTGGCGCTTGCGTCAGACCATGAGTCGCGGCCTGCTGGCGCTCTACCGGCGCGGCGGCGGCTGAAACAGGATTGAAGCCCATGGCGAGTGTTCCCACCGATCATGTTTATCATCGCGCCCTGAACCCGGACGGTCAGGACTCGTTGGCCAGACTCGCCCGCCAGATCCGCCCCGGCAGCCGGGTGCTGGATCTGGGCGCCGGTCCGGGCGTGCTGGGCCGCTATCTGGCCGAAGCGCTCGGTTGCGCGGTGGACGGGGTTGAATACAACCCGGTGGCGGTGGCCGAGGCAGCGTCCTGGTACCGCCAGTTGGAATGCGCTGACCTCGAAAGCATCACGCTGACCGAGCGTTTCGCTGGCCAGCGCTACGATTTCATCCTCTGCGCCGATATCCTGGAGCATCTACGCCAACCCGGCGCGGTGCTCGCGCAACTGCCCGAGCTGCTGGCCCCGAACGGGCGGGTGCTGCTGTCGGTACCGAACGCGGCCTACGCCGGTCTGATCGCCGAACTGCTGGCCGGCGATTTCCGCTACCGGCCCGAGGGATTGCTCGACGAAACCCATCTGCGTTTCTTTACCCACAACTCTCTGCGCCGCCTGCTGGAGGCGCATGGCCTGCGCGCGGTCGCGCTGGAAACGACGATCATGGATCTGGACCGGTCCGAGTTCGCCGACCAATGGATCGAGGGTGGCTGGGCCGAGACGCTGTCGGTCGAGGTGATCCGCGCTTTGCTGGACCGGCCCGAGGCACTGGTTTATCAGTTCATCGTGACTGCCGCTCCGGTGAATGACGCGGGCGAGGCGATGGTTTCCGTCCCCGCCGAGGCGGCGGCGGCGGCCCAGGCAGCGCTGACGGCTCGGTTAGCCACGCGGATGCCGGCCGTGAGCACCGCGCTGACCGTGGCCATCGTCACCCATGCGCCCGATTTGCCGGTGCTGACCACAGTGCTGGAAAGCTTGGGGCGGGCCTTGCGGCATGCGAGCGAACGGAAGCGGCTGGATCGGGCGCAATTGATCCTGGTCGATAACGGCCCCGGTTCCGGCTGGCGCGAATCCTTACGACAGTTGCTGGTCGCGGCGGATTTGCCGGCAACGGTCGAATTGCTGAGCGGGCAGGGCAATGTCGGTTATGGCGCTGGACACAATCTGGCGTTTCATCAGGGCATTGGCGAATTTCACCTGGTTCTCAACCCCGACGTGCTGTTGGAAGAAGATGCCCTGAGCGAGGGCTTGACGTTTTTGGCCACCCATCCCGAGGCGGGGTTGGTGGCGCCGGCAGCCTGGGACGGAGACGGCCGGCGGCAATATCTGTGCAAGCGTTATCCGACCGTGCTGGATCTGGCGTTGCGCGGATTTGCCCCGGTCTGGTTGCGGCGAGGTTTTCGGAACCGGCTGGATCGTTACGAACTGCGCGATCGGATTGGCGATACCGTGCTGTGGGACCCGCCCATCGCCAGCGGTTGTTTCATGCTGTGCCGGCGGGCGGCGCTGGAACAGCTTGGAGGCTTCCGCCCGGAGTATTTTCTCTATTTCGAGGATTTCGATTTGAGTCTGCGCTTGGCAGCGGTGGCCCGGCTGGTGTACGTGCCGGCGGTGCGCGTCGTCCATCTCGGCGGCCATGCCGCCCGCAAGGGAGTCCGTCATGTCGGCCTGTTTCTACGGGCGGCGGCGATGTTCTTCAACCGGCACGGTTGGCGCGGGTGGTAGCGGCGGACTTTTTCCAGGGCAGGGCGGTGCTGGTGACCGGTGGAACCGGTTTCATCGGCCGCCGCTTGGTCGCCGCGCTGCACGAACGGGGTGCGCGGGTGCGGGTGCTGGTCAGAAGTCAGGAGGCGGGAAACAGGTGTCAGGGGTGGCATGAGGGTGCCGTGGAAAAGGTGCTCGGTGATCTGGATGACACCGCCAGTCTGGCGCGAGCCTGCGTCGGCGTGGACACCGTGCTGCATGTCGCCGGTTTCGCCCATGCCGACGCGGCGGATACGCCGGATTTCGCGGCGCGGCACTGGGCGGTGAACGCCGAGGGTACCTTCCGGTTGCTCGACGCGGCGGCGGTGGCCGGAATCGGGCATTTCGTGTTCCTGAGCAGTTGCAAGGCGGTGGGCGATCCCGGTCCGCGCTGCGTGGACGAAAGCTGGGATGCGGCGGCGGAGACGCCCTATGGTCGGGCCAAGCGCGCCGCCGAGAAACGGGTGCTGGCGGTGGGTCGCGAGCACGGTTTTCATGCGGTCAATGTGCGGCCGGTGCTGGTCTACGGCCCGGGGATGAAAGGTAATCTAACACGCTTGATCGCCGCGCGGCGCGGCTGGTTGCCGCCGCTGCCGGAAACCGGTAATCGCCGCTCGCTGGTCCATGTGGACGATGTGGCGCAAGCCCTGCTGCTGGCCGCCGCGCGGCCCGCCGCCGCCGGCCGGACCTATCTGGTGAGCGATGGACAAAGCCATTCCGGTCGGGAGCTGTATGAACTGGTTCGTCGGGCGCTGGGGCGACCCGTGCCCGCTTGGGCGGTGCCGGCCGGTATGCTTTATGGCGCAGCCGATTTATCGGATGGTTTGTTATGGCTGGTGGGTCGCCGTGATCGGCGGGCACGGACCGTGCTGGACAAGCTATTGGGCTGGGCCTGCTACAACTCCGCTCGCATCGAGCGGGAGTTGGAGTTTCGGCCGGCATGGACGTTGGAGCGGTATTGCAAGATCGAATTACCGGGATTGGTTCAATGACGGAAACCTGGAGTGGATGGCGTGGGCCGCGGCCGTATGGATTATGGCTGCTGGCGGTTATTGGTGGCGCTCTGGCGAGCGTATTGGTTCTGCTGCTGTTTTATCGGTTGGGCGGCTTGCAGATTGTGGCGCCGCCGGTGGTGCTGGCGGGGGCTGAGCTACGAGTGGTGGTCGGTCAGGGCGAATCCACTCCTTCTGGATTGGAAATCCGCCAACCGGGTCCGGAAGGGGTTGCGGTAGCGCAGGGCTTGGTACAACGCATGGTTCGTGCGGCGTTGTACAACCGCCTGTCCTGGCGGGTGCATGGGCTCGAACCGGGCCATCAGTTACGATTGGTCTGGGTGACGTTGGCCGAGCCGCAAAAGAACCGGGTACTCACGTTGCCGCCAGCCGGGCCGGATGGAATCGGCGAGCTGAATTTGCGCGCGGAACCGCACTGGCAAGGTCGGATCGCTGCCCTCGGTTTGATCGTGCCTGGGCCGTTCCCGCAGCCATTGCTGCTGGAACGGCTGGAGTTGCGGTCGGCGCCACTCGCCTTTGGCAATTTGCTGCACTGGGCCTTGGAGGAGTGGACCTCGTTCGAGGACTGGAGCCAGCGCTCCATCAATTACACGGCGGGCGCGCCGCTGGATGCCTTGTTCCCGCCGGTGCTGATGGTGGCGCTGTGGATCGGTTTTGGCGGCGTGTTGTACGCGCTATTCGATCCGCCGCATCGTCGAAAGCTAGCGCCCTACGCCGCGCTGTTTCTGCTTGGCTGGCTAGCGTTGGACCTGCGCTGGCAGTGGGACTTGCGCCAGCGGCTCGAACAAACCGCGGAGCGCTTCGCTGGCAAGAATGAGGAAGAGCGGCGGTTGGCGGCGCTGGATGGTGACTTGTACCGATTTCTGCTGGAGGTGCGTCGGCACTTGCCGGAACAGCCGGTCCGATTGTTCATCGTCAGTGCCGATCCTCATGGGTTTCAAGCCGGTCGCGTCCGCTATCATTTGTTGCCACACAATGGCTATGCCGGTTTCTCCCAGGTGCCGAATCCCAGTGAGGCACACGCTGGCGACTATGTGTTGATCCTGTCGCCTCTGAACGGCGTGGGTTATAACCGCGGCTCGCGGGCGCTGGAATGGCAAGGCGGACGGTTGCCGGCGGAGATGCTATATGTCGCTTCGGCGGGCGCGCTGTTCCGGGTACGTGGAGGCTGAACGGCGATGGAGTGGTGGCGGGTTGGTTTGGCATTGGGTTTGCCGTGGCTGGTGGGCGTGCTCTGGCTGCGGGCGCTCTGGCGTGATGCGCCGGCGGGCATTTGGCCCATGGTGCTGGGATATGGCGGCGTGATGGGCCTGCTGGCGGTGACGTTGTTGCTGCGCGTGCAGGCGGCGGTGGGGTTGCCGCTGAACTTTGCCGGCCCGATCACGGTGTTGGCGCTGCTGGCCCTGCCGGGCGGTTGGCTGGCGTGGCGGCGGGTTTCATTCTCCAACCGACGCCCCATGTGTGAAGATCGGGCGCCAGGGGCGGGGGCGTGGTGGCCACGCATTCTATTCATCCTGTTGTTGTGCTGGCTGGGGTGGCGGTTGGCCGGTTTGGCGCAAGAGATTTGGTGGCGGCCCCTGTATCCCTGGGATGCCTGGACCACCTGGACGGTGCGGCCGCGAGTGTGGTTGGAATGGCACCAATTGGTGCCGTTCGTGGACCCACGGCGTTGGCTGGCCGATACCACGGGGTCGGTGTACACCATCCATGCCTGGACCTATCCGTATACCGTGCCGTTGCTGGCGCTGTGGCCAACCTTGGCTTATGGCGCCTGGAACGAGACCGCCGCCAATCTGCCGTGGTTGGGTGTGGTGCTGGCCTTGGGCTTGGGGTTCTACGGGCAGGCGCGGTTGTGGGGCGTGGCGCCGTTGACGGCGCTGATTTTTACTTGGCTGCTCTTGTCGCTGCCGCTGCTGGACACCCATGTTGCCTTGGCGGGTTACGCCGATCTCTGGCTGGCGACGGTGTTCGGTCTGGCGGTGATCGCCTTCTTCCAATGGGCGCGGGATGGCGACCGTCGGCAAGGGTGGTTGGCGTTGCTGCTGGCGTTGGCCTGTCCCTCGATCAAGTTGGAAGGAATGGTTTGGCTGCTGTTGTTTCTACCGGCCCTGCTAGCCGCTCGCCTGCGGGGATGGTGGTTGCTGGCACTGATGGGAGTGGTGTTGGCTTTGGGAGGGGTTTGGTGGCTAACTGGTGGCGTGGAATTCAGTATTCCGGGATTGGGAGAATTTCGGCTGACACCGGAGCTGATTCAAGTGCCCTATCTGGGTCGGTTCGCCTTGGGTTATCGGGGTAGCTGGGACCCGGTGGTGATGAATTTCCTGGTATTGGCGAACTGGCATCTATTCGCTTATCTGATGCTGTTGGCGATGGGGGTGGCGGCGGTTTCGATGGTCAGGCGCGGTACGGCGCGCTGGCAACGGGCGGGACTGGTTTTTATCGTTAGCAGTCTGCTGGCCCTGTTTGTGTTGTTTTTCCTGACCGATGCCCAGCTTTGGGCCAAGCAGTACACCAGTATCAATCGGGTATTTCTGGAGTTCGTGCCCGCGTTCCTGTTCTGGATGTTGATGGTGTTTCAGTCCTCATCCCTCGTCCTTGATCCTCCTTCCTTAATCGGAGGAGAGGGCGGGCGGTTGCGCGGCGGCGAGTACCCGCCGGTATAACGCCACCACGGCGGCGGCGACCGGCTCGATGCCGAACCGTTCCCGCAGGGCCGCCGTGCCTGCCTGACCCAGAGTTCGCCGCCGGTCGGGGTCGTGCTGGAGCGCCCGCAGCGCCGTTGCCAGTGCTGTTGCATCGCCCGGTGGCGCCCGCAGGCCATGATTGGCTTGCTGTACCACCCAGCCCGCGCCGGAGCCGGGGATGTCGCTCACCACCACCGGCTTGCCAAATCGCATCGCCTCCAGCAGCACCAGCCCGAAAGCCTCGGTGCGCTCCAGCGACGGCAGGCACAGCACATCGCAACTGGCCAGCAGGGCGTTGAGGTCGCTCTCCGGCTGAAAACCGGGCAGGCCCACCCGCTCGCCGAGCCCCAAGGCCTGGATCAGCGCGGTCAGCCGCTCCCGGTGCTCGCCGGTGCCCACGATCAGCACCCGGCTATTTTCAAGGCTGGCGGCGGCCCGGATCAGTACATCGTGGCCTTTGTAGTAGGTCAGGCGGCCGATGGCCAGCACCCGGAATGCCGTTGTTCCCCATAATAATTCCGCGCGCGCCCGCGCCGCCGGATCAGGGTCGGCGATGCGGGTGGGGTCCAAGCCCAATGGCACGATGTGACACCGCTCGCGCCAGGGAGCGAGCGCGGTGCTGGCCTCCAGATACGGCGGCGAGGTGGCGACCACCGCCTGACTGGCGGCCAGCAGGCGTTGCTCGAACGGCCGGTACAAGCGATAGGCCAGCGCCAGCCGCCGGTCGATGGCGGAAGCCACCACGTCGGCGTGCCAATGAACGATCCACGGCCGGCGGCGCGCGGCGGGAACGGCCAGCGCCCAGAACGCGGAAGTGTTGGGCAGGTGCAAGTGCAGCAGGTCGGGGCGGAAATCGCGGATTGTCCGGTGCAGCCAGATCGGGAACGCGGGACTGACCGGCGCATACAGCAGCCGGCCGAAGCATGGCGCGCGGTAGATCGGTCTTTCTTTCCATCTCTCTGAGGGGGTTGGGGCGAGGATAGAGGGCCATTGGCCGCCCCAGCGGCGTGGTTGCTCATCGTGTACCAGCGCCGCCGCCGCGACGTCGTGCGCTCCCAGGGCCGGCAGCAGGTCGGCCAGGAAATGCTCGATGCCGCCGGCAAACGGTGGGTAGTATTTGCCGATGTGGAGAACGCGCATGTCCGCTTACTCTCGCTCCTTTCCGCTCCGAGCGGGGGAAGGGAGCGCCACGGTTTCCGGTTCTGTTGCATTCACGCGGGTCTCTTCCTCTTTTGCCCCTGAAGGAAAGGAAGATTGAAGAGAGGAAGGGTTTTCCCGCGCCTCCAACATGGCCAGCCGTTGTGC
This sequence comes from Candidatus Competibacteraceae bacterium, assembly GCA_016699715.1. NCBI lineage: Bacteria > Pseudomonadati > Pseudomonadota > Gammaproteobacteria > Candidatus Competibacteraceae > Candidatus Competibacteraceae bacterium. Next base: position 347,039 of record CP065007.1, read on the forward strand.
CAGCCGGCGGATCAACCGTTCCTGCCGGGAACGATCCAGGTCCATGGTCAGCATCTTGAGCAGCAGCAGGCCGAAACCCAGCACGATGGCGAGGACGGGCGGGTAGCTGACTCCCATCTTATTGGCCAGCACGTCGAACAGGCGCGGGAACAGGCCGAGCAGGGCGACCGTTGCGGCGGCCCCGATCCACCAGATGGCGTAGGGACCGTGCAGATGATCGCGGCGGACCAGGAACAGAATGATGGCGGCAAGACCGACCCCGATTGCCATCGAGGTAAGTTGGTAGGTGATCATCAGGGGTATCAGTCGTCGGCTGCGGGCGGCAGATGATTGTATCCGACCCGGGCGAGGCAAAGCAGGCTGGTTTGCAGCATGTATTTTCCCACAACCCACCAGGAGCGGAACACCCGAGAGGCGCCCAGCACGCGCGGTTGCATCGCCACCGGCACCTCGATGGTACGCAGGCCCTTGCGGCGCAGGATCAGCAATACACCGACATCCTGATAGTCGAGCAGGCTGGCTTCGCCGGAGGCGAGCACGGTGATCGCTCTGTGGTTGTAGGCCCGGAAGCCGGAGGTAATGTCTTCCAGTTCCAGACCGGTCAGCCAGCGGAAGTAGCTCCAGGCGATCTGCCGGGCACGGCTGGCGCGCTCTGGAAAGGCGCCGATGGCGACTTCGGCCTGACCGTCGACCAGCGGTTGCAGCAGGGCGCAGATACCTTGGGGTTCGTGCTGGCCGTCGGCGTCGAGGGTGATGGCGGTGCGGTAGCCTTGGCGCAGCGCGTAGCGCAGGCCGGTCTGAATCGCGCCCCAGGCCCCGAGTTGCAGGGCCAGTGGCAGCACGGTGGCGCCGGCGTTTCGAGCGGTTTGGGCAGTGGCGTCGCTGCTGCAATCGTCGATGACCACCACCGGACAGTGCCACAACTTCCGGACCTGGGCGACGATGGTCCCGACGGTGGCTTCCTCATTATGGGCGGGGATCAGGGCGATGAGGCCGTCGGGTTCAGCCATCGACTGGTTCGCGCGCGGCCGGTGGGAGCGGGATCGCCTTTTTCATGTGCTGGTAACGTCCTCGGCATGGCCGAATACTTCGCTTCCCAGCTTGTCGGCGACCGGCGCGGGCGGCTTGGGGCACCATCGGCGAGACCGCGATCTTGCGCTGGACCGGCCGCCGATGGCGCTGCTCGTAGTAGCGTACCTTGCGGTCGAAGGTGTACATGTCTGACTTGGACATCGACGATTTGAGTTCGCAAAGGATCAGTTCGCCGTTCTTGATAATGATGTCGATCTCGACCTGGTCGGGCGCACCGAAGACTATGCCTTCGTCGTCGAACTCGTTGACGTTTAGCACTTCGACGCCGAAGCTTTTTCCAGAACTCCCTTCAGCGCGGCGCGGAAACTGTGTTCCGGGGCGATCCTCCAGCGCACTCCCAGCGCGCCGATACCCTGTTCCTGTCGAGAGCGGGAAAGCTTGATTTCCTCCAGTAGTTCATTGTTCTTGCGATTTTGCTCGTCTCATTTGCGGCGCTGCTCCTCGGCGTGGGCGTCGAATTTGGCCGACCATTCCTGCCACTCGCGGTCATGTTCATCCCACTTGCGACGCTGCTCGGCGCGGTCGGTGGCGAATTCTTGCAATATGCGCTCGAAGCAGGCGTCGAAGCTTTCCGGCGTGACCGCCGTTTGCCGGATCAGTTGTTCCAGCCATTGCCGGAAGTTGTGGTCTTGCTTGAGCAGTTCGGGGAGTTCGGCTCGCAGTTGGGTCTTGAGATCGGTCATGGTCACTCTTTGGCTCCCTTCGACTCGAGCGAGAGTATAGTCTACGCTACTTGATCGGGGTATCCAGCCCTTTTAAGGTGATCATAACTTTTCCTGATTAGCAAGGTACTTTAGCCGACCCTATTTTGTGCCGAAAATCAGGCGTAAGTTGGCGTACCCTTCACGTTGGAGTCCGGTCATGCCCATGAATCGCATCCAATTTCAACCCGGCTTGTCGCTGTCGGCGTTTCTGGAGCAGTTCGGCACCGAGGCTCAGTGCGAAGCGGCACTGGAACGCGCCCGCTGGCCGGACGGGTTTCGCTGTCCTCGCTGCGGTCAGGCGGCTCATTACGTCTTGCGCAGTGGCGGGCGTCAGACCTTCCAGTGCCAGAGCTGTCGGGTGCAAACGTCCCTGATCACGGGGACCTTGTTCCAGGGTACCCATTTGGCGCTGACTCTCTGGTTTTTAGCCATTGACTTGATCAGTCGGGCCAAGACAGGGCTGTCCGCCCTGGCCCTGAAGCGCCAGCTCGGCGTGAGCTACCTCACTGCCTGGCTGATTCAGCACAAGATCATGCAGGCGATAGCCGAGCGCGATGCCCAATACACCCTGTGCGGTGAGGTGCGGGTGGACGACGCCTATCTGGGCGGCGAACGGGTCGGCGGCAAAGCCGGCCGGGGCTCCGAGAACAAGGTCCCTCTTGATTAGGCCGTGTTCACAAAATTGTTAGCGAAGCATGATCACGATGAGGGCGAGGGTGACGAAAGCCAGGAAGTTGGCTTTGAGTTTTTCATAGCGGGTGGCGACTCGGTGGAACTGTTTGAGTTTGTTAAAAAGGCGTTCGACTTTGTTGCGCTGTTGGTAGCGTTCCTTATCGTGGACGATGCGATCCCAGCGGTTCGCCTTGGGCGGGATGACCGGGGTGATACCCTTGGCGTCGAGCTGGGCGCGGATGGCGTTGCTGTCGTGGGCTTTGTCCATGGCGGCGTGCTGGATGCCGTCGCGTGAATCGAGGGCGTCGACGAGCGCTTCACCGACCGGGGCGTCTCCGGCTGGCCCCGCCGTGAGGCGGATCTCGATCCCATCGGCTTCGGAGGCACACACGGCATGGATTTTGGTGCTGAATCCGCCCCGGGAGCGACCCTGGACCTGATCGCCTTTTTTTAGCGGCGCCGGCCGCGTGCGGGTGCGCCCGCACCACCGTGGAATCCGCCAACACAATCCGCAGGTCCACGCCCTTGAGCCGCTTCAGCAACCCCAGAATCTCCCCCCAGACCCAAATTAGGATTTTGTGAACACGGCCTAGCCTGTAGTACCCCGCCGGCGGGTCGCCAGCGCTGGACGATGAAACTCTTGGCCGATCGCTTGGTTGAGTGGCGCCAAATCGACACGATTGCCCCCAATACCGTCGGTCGCGTGCTCAAAAAAACGATCTCAAACCCTGGCAACGTCAGGAATGGTGCATTCCCAGTGTGAGTCCCGACTATGTCTGGCATCTGGAGGATGTTCTGGACCTGTACGCCGAGCCCGATGATCCGCGCCATCCCCAAGTGTGTTTTGACGAAAGCCCGGTGCAGTTGACCAGCGAAACCCGTCATCCGCTGCCGGCTCGTCCGGGCCAGCCGGCGCGCCATGACTCTGAATATAAACGAGAAGGTACCGCTAATTTGTTTCTGTTCGTTCAGCCTCTGCGCGGCTGGCGTCAGGTCAACGTCACTTGCCAGCGGACCAAACGCGACTTTGCCGAGCAAATGCGGCGGCTGGTGGATGAGTACTTCCCCACGGCGGAACGGATCCGGCTGGTCATGGATAATCTCAACACCCATACCCCCGCGGCCCTGTACGGGGTCTTTCCCGCGGAGGAAGCTCGTCGAATCACCCGCAAGCTCGAATTTCACTACACCCCCAAGCATGGCAGTTGGCTCAACATGGCCGAATGCGAGTTGGCCGTGCTCGCCGGCCAGTGTTTGGATCGGCGCATTTCGACGATCGACACCTTGCGGGAGGAAATCGCCGCGTGGCAAGGCCCGCGCAACCAACTCCAAACCAAAATCCACTGGCGGTTTGGTGCCGATGTGGCCCGGGTCAAACTCAAGCGTCTCTATCCGTCCTTGGAGCCCGCCGAAAATCTAGTCGGGCCAGATGAGGTTTCCGAACCTGTCAAAACTTGTGCGGCAGCCCACTAGTGCGGAACTGTTCGAGGACCAGCGAGCCGTTCGGGAATTTGAAGGTTCTGTCGAAGCAGCCTTGACAGGAGGGATGTAGCTGGTTTGCATTTCTGTGCCTAGAAGACGGAATGAACTGGTTGTTGTGTTTTAGATAATATAAATTATAATTAAAAACAATTAATTAATCATGAAAGGCGTAACTTCTCAATAAGTCATGGCGGCCTTGGCTGACGATATTCAGTTAGAGTACCCCATCGAGTCTCCCATCCTCACCCTGGAATCACCCCCCGGCATGCCGACTCCCCCGATCCAACTCCCCGACCTCCCCCGACGCGGAACGGACCCCGCTGGTCGAGCAGTTGTTGGCATTGATCGAAGCGATGGCCGAGACCATCCATCGTCAAGCAGAGACGATTCAGCAGTTGCGCGATGAGATTGCGGTGCTCAAGGGCGAGAAGCCGAAGCCGACGTTCAAGCCGAGCGGGATGGAGAAGCAAACCGATCCCAACGTGACGGACGCGTGACGGTGACGGTGACGGTGACGGGGAATCGAAGGGCAAACGGCCGGGTTCGGCGAAGCGGCACAAGACCCAGGACTTGATCATCCACGAGGAGTGTCCGATTCCGCCCCCGAGGCGGCGGGCGCCCGCTTTAAAGGGTATCGGGATTTTGTGGTGCAGGATCTGAAGATCGAGCCGCACAATACCCGCTATCGGCTGGAAGTTTGGCGGACCCCCGACGGCGAGTATCTATACGGCGAGCTGCCGCCGGCGCTGCAAGACGGGCATTTTGGTCCGGGGTTACGTGCCTACGTGCTCTATCAGCACCATCAGTGTCATGTCACCCAGCCGCTGTTGCGCGAACAACTGCTGGAATGGGGCATCGACCTCCCCAGGGGCAGATCGATGCCCTGCTGAGCGGGCACAACGAGCCGTTCTTTGCCGAAAAGGATCGGCTGCTTGCGGTGGGTCTAGCGGTGAGTTCCTTTATCTCGGTCGATGATTCGGGGCTCGCCATCAAGGCCGCAACGGCTACGTCACGCAGATTGGCAATGATTTCTTTGCCTGGTTCTCCAGCACCGAGAGCAAGAGCCGGATCAATTTTCTGCAACTTCTACAAGCGGGCACACCGGTCTATCGGCTCAATGACGAGGCGTTGGCGTATTGGCGCGAGCAGGGGTTACCCCAGGCGCTCTGCCAAAACCTGATGGCGCATCCCACGGTGGAGGGGGTCACCACCGGCCTGGGAGCAACAGCTCGACGACTGGGGCCTGGTCACCGAACGGCATCGCCGCATCGCCACCGAAGCCCGGTGGGCGGGCTGTTCGCGAAAGGACTCTCGCACGACTTGGTGATCGTGAGCGACGGTGCCGGGCAGTTCGCCATTCTGCTGCCTTGTGTGGGGTGCATGCTGAACGCCTGATTCACAAACTCATCCCGCTCGATGAGAACCATCGCCAGGACCAGGAACGGGTGCGCGACGAACTCTGGACGCTCTACGCCGACCTCAAGGCGTACCAGCGCGACCCCGATCCAGCGGCGATGGACGCCCTGCGCGCGCCTTCGAGGCCCTCTTCACTCAGAAGACCTCCTTTGCGACCCTCAATAACACGCCAAGCGTCTGTATACCCATCAGTCCGAGTTGCTCCTGGTGCTCTTGCGCCCCGACGTCCCCGCACCAAGGCAGCGAGAACGACATCCGGGGGTTTGTGAAATGGCGCAAGGTCAGCGGCGGAACGCGCAGTGACTTGGGGCGACGCTGCCGCGACACCTTTGCCAGCTTGAAAAAGACCTGCCGGAAACTCGGGATCTCGTTCTGGGACTACCTGAACGACCGGATCGGGCAGGTTGGTGCGATCCCCCCTTTGCCAGAGATCGTTCGAGAACGGGCGGCGGCGGCAGAGGCCGTGCCGTGAGTTATTGAGAAGTTACTGAAAGGCGACTTAAAAAGCATCAGGCTGATACAAAAGCGGGCTGATTTACAACAAACCCCCCGAAGTCGTTGACACCCGACTGGTTGCTTGTTAGGATTGACAGCAATAAAGCAACTTTTGGTTGCTTCGGTGCAACAATACAACAAAACAACTGATGCTCTGACGGGTGATAGAGTTTCGAAAAGCCAAATCAGGGGGGGGGCGATGGCTATAACGCACAGGGTGATTTGGGGGGTAGTGCTGGCCTTGGCCGGACATGGTGTTTGGGCGGCTAACCAGATACCCGTGCCCGCCGCATCCAGTCAAGCTCCATCGCCAAAGATCGTAAGGTCCACCGCTGACGAAGCCTTATTGAAGGAGCGGGTTCTGGCACGCTGGCAGGCGCTCATCGACCGCAAGTTTGATGCGATCTATCAGTTTGAAACTCCTGCCTATCGGGCGATCTATACGCCAAGTCAGGTTCGGTCTCAAAACAGTGGCCAACTCGAGTGGCGTATGGTAACTGTAAAGAAAATTGACTATGATGACCCTGATGTGGCGAGAATCCAGCTAGAGGTTGTATATCGTTATGCCGACCCGGGGGCTGGAGGCCAATCTTTCGATATGAAACAGACGGTTAGGGAAATTTGGTTGCGTAAAGACGGCCAATGGTGGCATCAGCAAAGTTGATGCGTTCTCTATACTTTTCGGTGTGGCAATCGCCACTTTACATCTCTAGGTTTGCGTCCTTGACTACTACCTAACCCATTGCAGGGGTTACTCACTTAAGGAGATAGGCATGAAACGTAACAAGCTTTCCACGGCGCTGGCGCTGGCGACCGCGATGGGCGGTCTGGCCGGGGCTGCGTATGCACCATCCGCGGGTGCTATAAGCATCGCGGCCCAGAATCTGGGTGATGTGTTGATTTTCCCGTATTACACGGCCCGGTGCCACAAGAACGAACTGGGCATTGTTGAGGATTGCTGGCAGACGCTGTTCAATATCACCAACACCAGCGATCAGACCTTGGTTGTCAAGCTCAAGTTCCTGGAGGGTTACAACTCCCGCGACGCCCTGGACTTCACGGTGGTGCTGTCAGCGCACGACGTGTTTGCCGGTTACGTTGACAAGGGCGCTAACTATCCCGCTCAGGACACCCCGGCACGCTTCGTCAAGGCGCACGGTGAAACCACCTGTACCGTGCCTTTCATCTCGCAGACAACGGGCTTGTCGTTCAGCAAGTTTGCCTATTCGGCAGGTAACCGGGATCACGACGCTGCGGTTGACGAGAAGATGTCTTCGAACGACCGCACCTACGAGGGGTATGTCGTCGCCATTGTCGAGGGGCACGCTCCCGCTGTTCCGCTGCCCGGCACGCCTGGCTCATATCCTGATAGTTGGGTCAGCGCTCATGTCACGAATGTTGCTGATGATGGCGAGACAGCGGGGGGGGTGAATTGCGACGCTGTCCGAACCTCCTTCACCAAGGCGAATATCGTCACGACCGCCAACGAGTTCGGCGAGCCGATCAATGCGCTGAAGGGCAACTACAACCTTCTGAATGTCAAGCGCGGCGTCGCGGCGGGTGGTTCAGCCACGACTTTGGCGAATTTCATTCGGATTAGCCCGGATGACGATGTTCCACAACCCGGTTTGAGCGGTGGCTGCGTTGCGGGCAATATGCGCTTCGATTCGGCTACTAGCTTGCGGAACCTGGCTTGGGCACCGGCGTTGGATAACACTATAGCCAATTTGGATAACACTATAGCCAATAACGCGTGGTGCCCCAACCTGATTACGGCGCAATCGAACCAGCCCGGTTATGACCACCTCGAACCGAGCTTGGCGGATGCCTACGATTCCGCTGTCACTTCGCCTAGTTCGATCGCCCTCGTCGATCCCACTTCCACCGTTGTGGAGGGTACGTGGCCCAACGGTGCGGGCTTCGCGGCGGTGAGCGAAGTATTGCGGGCGGCTGAGCTGATCAACGAATGGAGTTTCAATCCTGGGCTGGGTGTGAGTACCGAATGGGTGGTCACGCATCCGACCAAGAACTTCTTTGTGGATAGCTGGAAGTACTGGGGACCGATGTCGGCGTACAACGATCGGCGTTTCCCGTTTTTCATCTATCCTATTCCGCTGCCGCCATTTGCCGAGGCGTTTTCGGGCGTGACCGATGGTCAATCCTGCAATCAGGTTACGCCTGTAGTTTACAATCGTAGCGAAGTACGTGCCGTTCTTACCGAAGGGGGTGTCATTCAGTCACCACTGCCGCGTAGCGATGACATGTCGCTGTGCTTCGAGACCAATGTGATCCAGTTCTCCGCCGGACGTCCCGTCCTGGATTCGAAGTTGACGCTGAATCTGACCGACGGAATGGCCCAGGCCTTTGGTGGTGAGTCCATCCCCGCTGGTTGGTTGGATCTGGACTTGACTACATCGCAAGCCGCGCAGTGGGGTGTGATAAAACCAGGTGTATTCGGCGGGTTTTTTGCCGAAGGTCCGCTGCTAGGCTCAGGTTTGCCAGCGATTGGCTTCATGATCAAACAGCGCGCCTTGACGGGGGATTACTTCAAGAACTTCGCCTACTTGATCGATCATTCCCGCAAGATTCCCTACGAGTCTCAAGAAGACTAGACAGCGCCTGGCCTGTGAGATCGAGCGAAAACACAGGGCAGGGATGGCAGCGAAAATCTGAACGAGAGGTTCACTGTCGCATCAAGGAGTCAGTTCGCGCCAAGGATGGCGCTGGTGGCGGCGAGAAATTGACCTAATTGCTTCCGCAGAGTGATCCCTCTCGCAGTTTAAGGGTTCCTAGCTATAGACTTCAGCCCTGTTCAGGGTTAACGATTTGAAATGTAAGGAGAAAGGCATGAAACGCAGCAAGCTCTCCATGGCGCTAACGCTGGCGACCGCAATGGGCGGTCTGGTCGGAGGCGCGTTTGCGCCGTCTGCGGGCGCCGTCAATATCTCGGCTCAGGGGGTGGGTGATGCGGTCATCATTCCGTACTACACCGCCCGTTGTAGCACCGACGATTGTTGGCAGACGTTGCTCAATCTGACCAACACCAGCGACAAGAGCTTGGCCGTCAAGCTCCGCTTCTTCGAAGGCTACAACTCCCGCGAAGTCCTGGACCTCACGGTCGTGCTGTCGCCGAAAGACGTGTTTGCAGGGTATGTCACGCAGGGCGATGGCTATGTCCCGCCGATCTACGGTGCTCCGCCCGCCGGTGACGTTCCGGCCAAATTCGTTAAGTCGTCCGGTGAAACCACCTGCACCGTGCCGAATAAGACCGAGTTTTCGTTCAGTAATTTCGGTTATTCGGCGACCAACAGCGATCATTCCGCGCAGAACGATGGCTTTTATCCGGTACCCTATGTCGGAGCCAGTCCCTATCTGGCCGGTGGCCTCTCCACGAACGACCGCGGTTATGAAGGCTACATTGTTGCCATCGTCATGGGCTATAAGGATGGTGAGCCGGGTGATTGCGTCAGCGAATTCCAGCAAGCCAACATTGCTGCAACCGCCAGCAAATACGGCGAACCGATCAATGCGCTGAAAGCTAATTACAACTACCTTAATGTTGAGCGGGGTATTGCGGCGGGTGGCCAGGCGACCCATCTGGCTAACTTCGTTCGGATCGGCCATTATCATCCAGAACTCGGCAAAGTCGTTGGGCCAAGGGCTTGCTATGCCACTCCGCCGGCTGGTGTGGGCCTGCCGTCCACCACCAATATGTTCTTTAACCCGATCTCGGGAGCCCGGAATCCAGCTTGGGATCCAGGAAATAATTCAGACTGTCCCAACTTGATTACGGCGCAATCCAACCAGCCTGGATTTGACAGCCTTGAGCCGACCTTGGCCGATGCGTATCCCAATGCTTCATATACCGTCAACGACGACTTGGGCTTGGGGACGACTACGGAGCTTGGGCCGTATGGATATGGCTATCTGGCGGTGAGCGAAGTCCTGCGGGCAGCGCGGGTGGTTAACGAGTGGAGCTATAACACCGCTCTGGGCGTCACCACCGAGTGGGTGATCACCCATCCCACCAAGAACTTCTTCGTGGACAAGGGGCCAAGCCCGCTGGCAGCGAACAATTCGCGGCGATTCCCTTCCGGTTTCGACCCCGATTGGCAACAGCGCATGTCGCAGGTTCCGATTCCGCCGTTCCAAGAAGCGTTCTCGGGTGTGACCGATGGCCAATCCTGCAATCAAGTGGGTGCCACCGCCTATGATCGTAGCGAAACTGAACTGGTCCTCAATGATGTCGGCGTGGTCGAATCGCCCGTGCCGCGCACCGATGCGTTGTCACTGTGCTTTGAGACCAACATTATTCGGTTTTCCAGCAATGATCACATCTTCGAGTCTCGGTTGGGGCTGGATCTGAGTGCTCAGATTATGACCTTACCCCAGCAATTTGGTTGGCTGGATATGGATTTGGCCAAGCCGATACAAGCGAAGTCCGGCTACAACGCAGGCACTGTGAAGGATCCGAATCTCAATGTGTTACCGGGTAATGGCTTGCCGGCGATCGGATTCATGATTAAACAGCGTGCCTTGGATATCGGCTTCAGCACGCTCAAGAACTACGCTTACTTGGTTGATCATGCCTACTTAGGGCGTGGTATTCCCTGCAGCAAGGCAGCCGGGGACAGCACCTGCCAGTTGCCTTAATTGCCGCCCAAACGCTCCCGTGAGGGAGCGTTTCTCCATTGGACGCCGATGCCAATCTTGACTCAGCATCGGCGTTCTTCTTAGTAAAAGCCGCGAAGCGCGCAAGCGATTTCGCTATATCCGTAAAATCGTTACCGGTGTCATTTTTTATGATGAATGTACTGATTCGGTTTATCAGCGCTGCTATTCTGGTTATTGTCGCAATGACCGTCCGGGCCGAGCAAACGATGCTTGGCGGGTTGCTTCCGCCCGAAACTCCCTTGATCAAGGATTCTGAACTAACCATTACCGTTGTGGATTACCAAAAGGCGCTGTTGGGGTTACCGCCCAAGCAGCGTGCTGGCATCGAACATGACCTTACCACCCTGCAGGAGTTTCTACTGGAGCTGTACATCGAGAAGCGGTTGGTTCGGGAGGCGGAACGTCTGAAAATGCCCGACCAACCCGATATCCAAGCTCGATTGCAGATGGTTCAGCGTAAGGTATTGGTGAACGCCGTCGTCGATCAGTTCAAGGCTGGTCTCAAACAGCCCGACTTCACCGAGCTAGCCCAAGAGTACTACCAGACCCACCACAAGGAATTTACTCGGCCTGAACAACTTGAGGTGGCGCATATCCTCATTAATGCGCCCCTATGCGACTGCGAGGATCCCAACGGTGAAAAGCGCAAACGGGCTGAGGCGCTATTAACAGAGCTGCGTGGCGGCGCCGACTTTGGCGAATTGGCGCGGAAGAATTCGGATGACAAAACATCAGCCCGACAAGGCGGCATACTTCCGAAACTGCTAACGCGAGGCTCACTGGTCAAACCGTTTGAAGATGCCGCATTCGCCTTGCAACCCGGTGAACTAAGCGGTGTGGTCGAAACCCAATACGGCTATCACATCATTAAGCTGATTTCTCGCCAGCCTGAAACCGTACCTCCTTTCGAACAAGTTAAGGTCCGGATCATCGAGAAACTAGCTAAGGATTTCCAAGATACCAACCATAAAGAGTATGTCGCGCGCTTCTACCCAAAGCCGGAAGCTTTCAATCTGGGGATGATCAATGCCCTAACTGGAGGAGCTGCCGGTGCACCTAGTGTGCTCGACAATGCACCCCCGCCCCCTCCACCCGCTCGATAGATAGATATTTTCTATCGGCGTTCAATTCCCTCTTCCATAAGCGGGGGAGGGGAGTTTTTTGCAGGCACTTAAACTCAACAGCCCGTCAGCCACGCGCTGCAATCCCATCCCAACATCCGTTCAAGTGCTCTGATATCGTATTCAAATATCCACTGTAGATAAGCTGTTTCTCGTTCGGCCATGGTTGTCACATAGGAGCGCGAATGGGCATTGATGGTCGTTATGACCGACACGCAAGCCACGCCGAGAAAATCGCAAATCTGGTCCAGAACCAGTTGTGGCGTTTCCCTCAAGGCTTCATGCCGGAGAATCAGCGTTTGTTCCGGTGGAAAATAACACCATAGCCTTCTCAACTGCTCGGTGTAAAAACCACGATCAATATAGGAGTAGACCCGGTGCTGCCAAGGTAACGCCTCTCGGCAACGTTCCCGCTCCTGCTGGATGGCTTCCCAAAAGGATAGGGAATCCGCATCTCGGTCCCGCTCCATATTCCAGTGAGAATAGGCGCGCTCGATGGGATTGCGTAAAATCACGATGATCTTCATTCGGGGGTTGTATTCCCAGATCCGTCGTAATGCACTATGCCAGTACAGGTAAATCGGCGTGGCTTCTCCCAGCAAACGTTGGGATGTGCTGGGGCTGAAGAATGAGTGGTAAGTTGAATAATCCACTGCATCTCCTTGAAAATATTTATCCTGGTCAAAAAAATGCACTTCCTTGCATGTTGCCATGCACAGCTCGGGATGGGTTCTCAAATACAGATCTAGCGCCGTCGTGCCGCCTTTCTGGGTGCCCGCGATCAGAAAATCCACTTGGCGCATTTAACTCACTTTAGGGAAGCTGTTTGGTTGTAGCCATGGGGGATTTAGAACAAATCCCGTAACGCGCCCAGCACATAACCCCGCTCGTAAAATTGCCGGCTGACCATGGCCGCGATCTCGCCGGGTAAAATCCGCCGTTGCCGCTGGATCAAGCGGCGCTTGTGGCGCATCGCCGGCAGACCGCGCAGAAAATCGCGGTACAAACGGTAGACGATTCTCAATTTACCTTTCACCGTATAGCGCAACAGAATGGCCGCGTGCAGGACCAGCATCCAGAACAGATTGCGCCCCAACAGGCGGGCGGGCACATTCTTGACCAAGACGAACAGCGAGTTGCGGATGCCGTGGTATAGCACGAAATCGCTGTTGGGACCGCCGCTGGCCACCGATCCCTTGTGGTACACGCGGGCGTCTTCGGCATAGGCCGCCCGGTAGCCCAGCAGCACGGCTCGCCAGGCGAGGTCCGTGTCCTCGGCATAGCAGAAAAAGCGCTCGTCGAAGTATTCGCCGGTCGCTTGATGAACCTGCCGTAACATCTCGGCGGCGTACAGCGCGCAATTGCCACTGGGACCGAGCAGGGGATCGTCCGCCGATTTGCGGTTGGAGGCCAGTCCGCATCGGTAAAAAGTAATTCCCAGATTGTCCACCTGTGTGCGGTCGGCATATCGCATCACCCGCGCCGCCACCATCCCGATCCGTCGCTCAGGGTCTAGCCGAACCAACATTCGAGCCAGAAAGTCCGGCTCGACCACGGTATCGTTGTTGAGTAACAAGATATAGGGATACTGGTCGTCTTGGATGATGTCCGCCAACAGTCGGTTGTGGGCGCCGGTAAAGCCGGTATTGTTCGAATAAGCGATGAAATGGAGCCAATCAGGATATTGGGCCGCATATTCGGCCAGTGTCGCCACTTCCTCCGATCCAGAGCCGTTGTCGGCCAGGAAGACCTGAAAAGGAGGATCGTTTACCTGCGTCAGAGAGTTCAGACATTCCAGGGTATCGGCGGCGCGGCGATAGTTGACGATCAGGATCGCCGTCGCTGCTTCCGGTTGAGGGGCGGGTGGAGTCGGGCCGCGATTCCTTCCAGGGTTTTCCGAGTGTTCCAGGCTCAAAGCAGGCTCCTGAAATACTCCAGCGTTTCCCGGCCCTCGCGCTTGTGGCAAAACCGTTGCGCGGTCTCCAGTCCGGCCTCGATCAACCGTTCCCGCAATTCAACGTCGTCGAGCAGTCGCAGCATCGCCTCGGCGAACTGATCTGGCCGCTGCGGGGCGACGAGCAGAGCATTGCTCTGATCTTGGGCGTACTCGCCGACCCCGCCGACATGGGTGAGCACGCAGGCCGCGCCACAGGCCATCGCTTCCAGCCCGCAGCGCCCGAAACCCTGAAAATCGGAGCCGTCGATAAACACCGTGGCTTCCGAATACAGTTCCGCCAGCCGGTTCTGGTCGGCCACCACACCTTCGTCGCGGAAGGGAAAGGGAATGGGTTGCTTACGCAAAAACCGGTCGCCAAACAGCACGATTTCGACTTCGGGGCGGGCGGCTTTGACCTGAGCCAGGGCAGCGACTGTCGGTTCGAAGCCGCGTCGGGGCGTGTGCGGGCGGGCCATGGCCAGGACGATGGGACGGTTGCGGACGGCATCGCGGGGATAGAACCGCGCCAGATTCATGCCCAGCAGAATTTTTTGGGTAGGGTAGCCATCGCTGGCCAGCATCTCTTGCAGCCAGTCGGATTTGACGATCCGATGAGGGATCAGGGCGTAGGTGGCCCGAACCCGCTGGCGGGCTGTTGTTTTTGCTTCGGGAAAAAACCAGGGTTCGTAATCTTGCAGGAAATAGGCGGCGGTGCGGGTGCGACCGCGCCGGACCAGTTCGGCGACCCAAGGAGCGGTGCTCCACAGGGTGGCCACCGTGATATCGCTGTCGGGGAAGTTTCGCAGTAACTCGCGTTCGTTGCGAAACACGAGCGGTTGGCTATAAAGCGGGGTCCAGTCGTAAATGGCCGGATCTTCGAACAAGGCCACGATGCGCGCTTCCACGCCGAGCAGGATCAACTCGTTGACCAGTTGAATCACCGACAACACCCCGCCGGCGACGACCAGATTATGCAGTAGATACGTCACCCGCAGCCGTCCGGGGCGGGTGAACTGCCGCACGTATTCCGGAGTGGCCAGCGGTCGGCGGGCGCCCGGCAAACGCAGGACGCCGCGCAAGGCGCAACGAAGCACATCCAGCCCAGCGCGCCGTCGCCAGGCGGCTAGCATCGCCCGCGCTGTTTCCCAGATGACCGGCATCGGATTCCAGCGCTGGCGGCTGGCGAACAGGGCGCGTGTCGGACCCAGGGGATCGGCGCGACGAAAGGCGCGAAACTGCCGCTGATATTCCCCGAGCCAGCGGCTATCGAATAGAGCGCGATTGTGCCGGTATCGCTCGCCCCGGTCGGTGAAGGTGCCTCGACCTTTGTGATAGACGTACACGTCACCCGCGACCACGGTACGGTAACCGCAGGTGGTCAACCGCATGCACAGATCGGATTCCTCGCAGTAGCCGCGCCCGTAAATCTCGTCGAAAACGCCGACCTGCTCCAGCGCCGAACGCCGCAACAACAGGCAGAACCCGACGCCGGTCACCACATCAGCGGCGGCGGTGGGTCCGTGACGCTGGAGGTACTCATCCATGCCGAAAAAGTTGGCGCCGGGAGCCAGTGGCAAGTTGATTTGGGAGGCATGGTTGGTGAAGGGGTTGACGGCGGCAATGGATGGATCGCGTTCGGCACAGGCGACCAAGCGCTCCAGCCAGCCTGGCGTCACGATGACATCACTGTTGACTAGCACGACGAAGGGCGCGTTGCCGAGCGCGATGCCGAGATTACAGGATTTTACAAAGCCGAGATTTTCCGGATTGCGGTGGAGCGTGATCTGCTGGGGATGGTCGGCGGCGATGCGGCGTAAATACTCTTGGGTGCGGGAATCACTGGCGTCGTCCACGATAATGAGTCGGTACGCGCCGGATTCGGTGTAGTCTAGAATGGAGTACAGGCATTCCTGGACATAGCTGAGACCATTGTAGACGGGGACGATGAGGTCATATAAAAAGAGAGAATTCAATGAATTTTCCAGGGAGAGTCACAATATTCTTGTAGTTTGCTTAATTCCATCAATCGATCCCCAATATCCTGAGGTATTCTCTCGCTGCTCGATCCCATGTGAACCGCTGTGCCATCTGAATTGCTGCTTTTCCGCACTCCGCCACGATTTCTCGGTGCTGATAACAATACTCCATCATCTCTGCAATTGCTTCCACTGTTATGTGTTCAAGTTCAAAACAATCTTGTCCCGGCGTGAGATATTCGCTCCGCCCCACATTGACCAGTGTGATGGACGGAAGTCCGCATGCTGCTGCCTCTACTATGGGCAGACACCATGTCTCCGCTTGGCTAGCTGTTACAAATACATCGCTTCGTTCGTAAATAGCAGCAATTTGTGCCAATGATAAAAGCTCATAATGCAACTCAACCCGCTGATTATTTGTTTTATACTGCTTCTTAATATCCTCTTGATTCGCACCGCTCACATATCCTGCGATTATCAATGCTGTTTCGTGTGCTGCGTGCAACTCTGAGAATTTGTCGAATGCTTGCATCAGCACCTCGCCGCCCTTATGTAAGCTTCCCACATAGCAGAGCGTGAATGGTAGGTGCGGTTTTCTAGATCGAGTGTTAAATATCTTGTGGTCAATACCATGCGCTACAATTTCGACCCTCGGATAGCTATGCTCGCGCAACATGTCTGCATCATACTTATTCTGTACGCATATCGCCCACCCTACATTTCGCAGGTTGGTCGCCCAATCCACTTCAAATTCTGCCCATGGACGCCCCAAACCTGTTATACCGATATCTACTATACCTTCTGCGAAGGTATTCGTGAAACATGATGATGATGGTGTCCCTATTCGGATCACGTATTCCGGATTATGGCGGTATGGAATCGTTGCCTCGATCTCTTCCTGTTCCGCGATATTCGCCCATTCAAGCCCAATATACTTCTGTCGGGTAACGTTGTATCCTATTCGCCGCATTGTAAGCATCAGACTGCGACTCACCAGCCCATATGATAATAAACGCTTATATCGCATATCATCGTCAATATAAATTTCTGGCTTCGTTAAATTTCTTCTGCCCAAGTTGATAGGGTTATTTATTTGGACGACCTCGTTAGTCTGTAATCGCTCAGTCCCCTTTCCCTCTGCCAAGGAGGTGAGGTTGAGAGGGTCAGTCTTTGAAGCCATGACCCTCACCTCCAACCCCTCTTCTGCAAGCGGATGAGGGGCGTAAACGGTTGCGCTAGTCTTATTAAGGAATTTAATGGTTTGCTTGCACGATTCCATACGGTCGAAGCAAACAACCGAGTTGCGGGCATTATTAGCAAGTGTGTTCCGGAATTCTTCGTCATCCAACAGCACGGAAATGTGATGGGCTAGTTCCTCAGCATTTTTAGGAGGCGCCACTAACGCATTAATGCCATGACGAGCAAAGAGCGAAATACCACCGCTATCCGTTATGACACAGGCAGTCTTGCAGGCCATGGCTTCAGCAATGGTTCGTCCAAAGCCATGAAAGTCGGAAAACTCAGCAAAAATATAAGCTTTTGAATATAAAGAAGGAAGTTTATTATTAGGAAGAATTCCATGATTAACCAAGGAGAAAGCAATTGAATGTTTTTTCAATTCCTCGTTCGTACACCCAAAACTGTGTACTTCAAAGTCATTCCGTTTTTTAGAAAGCAAATTTAAGGTCTTTAGCGCCGTATCAAAGCCGCGTTGTGGAGTTGATGGGCGGAGAATGGTGACAATAAGCTTTTTTGATTTGGTCTGGTTAAGACTTTTTTGATCAATATCTCGTGGATAAAATAAATCCAGTTCCAAAGCCGGAGAAACCAGAGCAATTTTTCCTCCATCCTGCTTAACTTTTTCACAAATCCAATGGGTTTTAGCGAAATTATATGGGGTTATTTTATAAGTCTTTTTAATCATGTCTCTAATTCGAATTTCCGTTTCTTTGTAAAAGTCAGGCTCATAGTCTTGGACAAAGTAAGCTAGCTTTGAATTTGGGTTTTCGTCTATAATCTTTACCAGATAGTACATGGTGATCCATAATGTTCCCACCAAAACATCAGCTTTTGGGAAGTGTTTAATCAATGTGTCAAGGTCGGAGTAAAAAATAGGTTTCGTCAAGGAACCCATATCATCCTTATATCCTTTAGTGCTCATCACAACGATTTTAACATTGATACCCGAAAAGATCATGTCATTGGCAAGCTGTATAATTGAAATAACCCCACCAAATCCACAAAGTTCATGGATTAAAAATACGACTGACTTTAACTTGGCATCACTCTTGAAGGTTTCCAAGTTGCTAATATAATGATCAACTATATCAAGTGTGGTAGGATCATCGAGAATCTTCATGGCATTAAAGTTTTTAGCTTGTTTGACTTCATGAACATTTCTGTAAGAGCTTCGCTTTAACAATCCATACTTATTTCTGAGATATCCTAGGGGATTATCAGCTAAAAATTCTGGATAGATCTTTTGATATAAAGGTTTCCATCTTTGGTCAAAGATCGCTCTATTTTTCTCATATCGAGGACCACGCTCTTCCTTGAAGGTCACCATTCCTTCGTGAAAAATGAAGGTATCATCGCAACAAACTGTTCTATATCCGTTAGCGAAAGCGCGCATACAGTAATCAGATTCTTCGCAATATCCTCTACCAAAAACAGGATCAAAACCTCCAAGATGCTCATAAACATTGCGCTTGATATAAAAACACCAGCCTTCTGGTGTGACGATATCTGGATAATCACGGTTAGAGATTTTTTCGATGGCGGAGGCCGTATCAAAGATGGAATCACCAGGATTTATTTTCACCCATAAGTGCGAGGAACGAGTGCTGAGAGGAGAAATAATCCCGATTTTATCATCGCTTTGGGCGCAGCGTGTAAGCTTATTCAGCCAGCCGGGCGTAACGATAGTATCACTATTAAGCAAGATAATATCGCCGCTCGGTGTGGCGCGCATACCGACATTAACGCTTCCGACGAATCCAAGGTTTTGTTCGTTGCGAAGATAATTAAAATGCTCATATTCATGAGCGAAATTTTTTAAATATTGCGCGGTGTATTGATCGGAACAGTCATCCACCAAAAAAACGCGGTAAGGTAATTCCGTGTATTTAACAATACTTTCCAAGCATAGTTTTACAACATGTATTTCATTATAAATAGGTACGATAATGTTGCGTGTTGAATCGGAACAGCGAATTTCCACTTCTTGGGAACGTTGGGCATGTATCTCCTCAAGTATGCCGCCAATATCGCGAGCAGTGTTATGCAGCGAAAATTGGTTTGCGGTTTGTTGACCTTGATCTGCAATCCATTGTCGGAGTTCGTTATTGGACGCCAACATCAGGATAGCGCGGGCGGCTGCATCGTTATCGCCGACCGGCACCAAAACGGAATTGACGTCATGGCGAGCATATTCAGAGATCCCGCCGCTATCGGTCAGCACACAAGCGCACCCACAGATCATGGCTTCCAATGCCGGTAACCCAAATCCCTGAAAAAGAGAGAGATCAACGAAAATATGGGAAACCAAGTATTCTTCCCTTAATCGACTCTGTTTAATGATGCCCAAGTTTTTATATGGGAAAGGGATTTTGTGAATGCTCAAGTCATCGTCGCCGAAGAAAACAAATTGTATACTTGGATTGGCCTCGTGAACGATGGACAAGGTTTTAATCAGGTTTTCAAACCCGCGCCTTGGTGTGTGGAAGCGAGTCATGGCAATCAAGCGTAATGGTTCTTTTTTGGATTGTGATTTTGAGTGATCGTAAAATACTTCCTGGTCTATTCCAATGGCTACTTTTTTTATATCGTACTCAAGGGATTGTAATTGATTACGGACCCGTTTTATTATCCAATCCGATGTGGATAAAAGTGAAAGGTTGAGATGATAGCTTTCTAGAGCTTCCTGATAATAGGCTTTTTGAGCTGGATGCTCGGGATTGTAAAAGAGCGGTTCATAATCTTGTATAAAATAATAGGGCTTAAAAGTTTGATTAAGTTTTGCTAGATCGGCAACTGGTCGAGCAGTGATCCACATGGTCGCCAATAGCATACTGTATTCAGGCAAGGTATACGCGAGTTGATTGATATCCAGGTTTTTTATTGGTTCAAAGAGGAGCAGTTCGAACATTTCTGGTGTGTATTTCCAATGGGGATGCATCAAGATACTGATTACATCGACGCCAGATAGGATCAGATCGTTTGCCAATTCAACCAATATTATAATTCCACCCGCGATTTGTATGGTTGAAAAAAATATTACCAAGGTTTTTTGGTTCACTAATTTAATGTCCGACGTATAATAATCATTTTGACTGACCATGCCTTGCATATTAGTGAAATGTAGTATATCCCTCATTAAGTCCAAGTCTTTCCCATGAAAATAATTGGAAAGCTGCTCTAGGATTATGGAATCATCTTCTTCTAGACTTTTGCCTACATGTATATAAGTATTATCAGCCAAGACGGTTATGAGATTTTTCTTCAGAAGTGCAAGACTGATGGATGTTAGCAAAACGATTAGCGGGTGATTTTTCATCGACTTGGCGATAGAAATAAAATCTCTGGTTGCCGAGTATTTAATGTAAAAAATGGCAGGGTCTGCCATGAGTATTTGCGGAAATTCCGACTGGGTAACCAAACGCAATTTTTTAGCGCAAGTCATGGCATTATCGCCGGATTTCATTTTAAATGAGTATGTAGGATGCGTCGGCGTGATGGGACTGACAATGCCAACACTCTTGGATGAGTAAGCAGCCTCATTCAGTCCGGGCAACCAATCTGGCGTTAGAATTACATGGTCTTGAATAATGCAAAAATCACCAAGACCAATTTCTTGAATGACCTCACATAATGAGAGCAGAAAGCAGTCGCGTGTTTGAGGTCGAATGATTTTGATAGGTAAGTGATTGGACCACTCGGCTATATTTTCAATCGGAATGGGATGTTGAGAGTCATCGATAAGATAAAAACTGTTGTGATTTCTATCCGAGTTTTTACTGATACTTAATAAATTCTTTCGTAGATAAGAGCGCTTTCCTTTAGTGTAAACAATAATATTAACCGAAGAGGATTTTCTATAATCCTTGTTTTTTCTTTGAGTGAATTCCTTTGAGCTTTTTGATGACTGCTCGCTTATTAGCAGAGGCGTTTTAGTGAAAGAGAGATTTTGTTTTAGACCATGATAATTCAGGATTATTTTTTTAATGTCATCAGCAGCCAAATAGGGATGGCCACGCCCGATAACTTGCTCGATTATGGATATAACAAAATGACCCAGTCGCCAGGGTTTTGAAGCAAATAGTTTGTTAAAATTGCTATCTATTTGGTTGAGCCAATTTATCAAGATATGAATATTTTTTTCGTCATTTTTTTGTCTCGGAAGCCAACTTTCGAATTCTGTAAAGATTGTATTCAGGTTATCCGTATAAGAAGCTCTTATCTCCCGCGAAAAAATAATTTTCGGAAAGCATATAAGTGCATTTCCCACCTGCCATCTTTTGGAACATAGTAGCGCCTCAAAGTCTTTTTTTAATAGCTGTATCCATTCAATCAGCGTGTTGAAATCGCCAGGATTGTACTTAAATGCTAAATTTTCATTTCTATTTTGTTTTTTTTTTGCCTCGTACAGGCGAATATCATTGAATACCTTGCGCATATGATCCGCAGTTAGGCAGACATTCCAGCGCAGCAAGGCAAGCTCGGCAATTCGGACAATAAAGCATCCAACCCGCCAACGCCACGATGCGAACAATGCTTCGGCGTCCTGCTCTAATTGCCGGAGCCAAGCCTCATATCGTTGTTCAGTGTTTCTTAATAGCGCGTCTTTTTGCTCCGCTGATTGCTTCAATTCTTGGCGCAACGCTTTTTGTTGAGCTTCAGCAGTACCCTTTAATTGATCAAGCTCTTGTGTAAGAGATTTTTCACGATTTTGTAATAGTATCTTGTTTTGCTCGTTTTCACGGCGTAGTGCGGCCTCGCTGGTCTCCTTGGCGCGCAGGATTTCTTCAAGGGATTGAACGGAGGTTTTGAGCTGCGCGCGTTCCTGCTGGAGAGCGGCCTCGCTAACTTCCTTGGCGCGCAGAGAACCTTCGAGGGATTGAACGGAGGTTTTGAGCTGCGCGCGTTCCTGCTGGAGAGCGGCCTCGCTAACTTCCTTGGCGCGCAGAGAACCTTCGAGGGATTGAACGGAGGTTTTGAGCTGCGCGCGTTCCTGCTGGAGAGCGGCCTCGCTAGCTTCCTTGGCGCGCAGAGAACCTTCGAGGGATTGAACGGAGGTTTTGAGCTGCGCGCGTTCCTGCTGGAGAGCGGCCTCGCTAGCCTGCAAATTTTCCATAGCACCTTCAAGACATTGGTGCTCGTTTTTAAGTGCAAAATCCTCTTCGTAAAACCCCAGGATCTCCTGTGCCCCTGGAGAAAGCTCAAAATCAGTCGTATCCGCTATATCCAGAATTTGACCTGACTCAAAAGCATCAATCAAAGTGGCTTGCTGTTTATTGATAAAACCCGCTTCGAAATCACTCGATCCTTTCTGTCGATGCAAATCCGGCTCAACGAAAGCAAGAATTTCTTTATCATGGGGAATTCTTAGGCCTTGACAACCCAGAGCGGTCAATTGCTCATACAAATTAGCTACCGCCTGAATGGGTTGCGCTAAAAAAGTCGAATGCAAAATGAATATTTTAGGGCAATTTTTTGTAATCTTTAGTGCTTCTATAGTATATTTTTCCCACAAAGATACGCCAAATTGCAAAGGGAATCCGTTGCGAGTTTTTAATGATTGTGCAATTTGAATAGGCGAGCGGTGTACATAAATACAAACCGGAAACTCCAAGTGTTCGCGCCACAAAGGGAAAGTCAAACAAAACCGTGGCTCCTTAAGAACCCATGGACGATGAGCATCCAGCTCCAAAATGAGACGGCTTGCTTTTTTGTGGAACTCAGCACCTGTATTTTCAGGAATTTTATCCAATGAAAAATTGTTGATCCGATACCATTCTGCTTGGGTGGAGTGTAGAATCATGTCGTTTAAGGTACGGACATCTCTACGCTCCCAGAAACCTTTTGGATTTTCTTCATTCGCGCCTGTACTGATACCCTCTGGTCCAAAATAAGCACCCATCAAATTGAGCAGACGAGTAGTTATTGATGTTCCAGAGCGATGCATTCCGATTACAAAAATTTGCATTTTTCCACACTCTATGATTTGGTCTTTATTTGCTGTTCGTAGAGGCTTAATACGTCAGTAGTATCACCATAAGCACAGCTCACTCCTTCTTCAATCCAGACTGCCCGGTCACATAATTGCCGGATAGTTTCCACGCTGTGGGATACGAGCACGATAGTTTTATCCGAGCGGATTTTTTCATGCATTACTGCTGACGATTTGCGCTGAAAATCCGAATCCCCAACTCCCAGCACTTCATCAATTAACAATACATCGGGATCCAACTGAAATGCCACTGAAAACCCCAGTCGTGCTTTCATACCACTGGAGTAGGTACTTATCGGCTGGTCAAAAAAATCTCCTAATTCAGAAAAATCCTGTATGTCCTCCATTTTTTCGATAACATTCTTTCGATGTAGACCGATCAGCATCCCACTCAGCAAGGCATTCTGCCGTCCGGTTAAATACGGTACAAAACCGATTTGTAGTGACAGCAGAGCTGCTTGCACGCCATGGTTGATCATTTTTCCCCGATCAGGGCGCAGAATTCCTGCAAGAACCTGTAAAAGAGTGCTTTTACCGGCACCATTACGGCCGATGACACCCAATGATTCGCCATAATGCAGATCGAAAGAGACGTCTTTAAGCGCCCAAAACCGTTCCTTACGCAAATATCCCGCCTGCCGCCAGTAAAAAGTTCCCACATTATTCAGAGATAAGGCAAGTTGCTTCGACATGAGCAGCTATCTCTGCACCAGTTTCGGGTACAAATGGTCGTTACGCATGATCCATCGATACATCAACAAGCTAATTATTAAACCCGATGCCGCAACTAAGGCTAATGCCAACCAGTTTGGCCACTTTTGATGCATCAAAATATCGCGATAAGCCTCGATAATACTAGCCATTGGGTTAAGATAAAAATAAGTTTTATAGTTCTCAGAAATCGTGGAACTGGAAAAGAAAATACCTGAAAAATAAAATAGGATTTGCAGAGAATGCTCGACCAAATACTTTAAATCAGGCGCGAATGGAACGAGCGCCGCCACGAAAAGAGTTAATCCTACAATCAACAGAAATTGGGTTAGTAACAAAACCGGCAACGCCAAATAAGTCCACCCGATATTGAAACCTGCCAGCCATAGGTAAATCAATAATAACCCCAGCACCACCCCAAATTTGACCAAGTCCGTCAAAATGACCACCAACGGGAATACAATTTTAGGCACGTATACCTGCTGCATCAACCCTCGTCCGCCGAGAATAGAGGTCGCGCTGTGAATGATCGTATTCTGAAGCCAACGCCAAGATACCAGTCCAACCAGCAGGAAGGATACAAAGTCTGGGGTACCACGCTTCAGTAGAAGCCCAAAAACTACATAAAATATCATCATAAAAATCAGTGGATCGAGTACCCACCATAAAAAACCGATATAGGTTCTCGCCGCCTCGGCTCTTAAGTCCGCAAGAGCTTTGTATAAAATGAGATCGCGATAACGCGCGCTTAACATCATAATTTACTCAAACTACTACCAGCCAAAACCGGCTGCTTGTTTGGCGCGTCAGTACCCATTGAGGTAAAATCATCTAAGCCAAAACAAAGAATGAAAGCCAGACTTAGCCTAAACTCATGGAGGTTGTGCCTTGTCCAACGGAAATTAGATAATGCCTGTTTTACTTCAATCATTGATTACAGGCAGCTTGCTGGCTTTCATAGGCGCATGGGGTTCAAGCTTCGTTTGGCTCGGGCGCACTGCTTTATCCCGTGGTCCCATCGATCATCCCAATGCCCGCTCCCTGCACGAGCAGCCCACTCCGAGAACAGGAGGATTGGCAGTGCTGGCGGGGATTATGATCGGCATGTTGCTCATAATGTTCAAAACCGCTGGTTTGCCGGTCCATACTCTTGGGTTCATTTTCATCGGCCTGATTCCGCTGGCGCTGGTGTCGTTCCAGGATGATCGCGTGGGTATCCCTGCCCGGTGGCGCATCTTAGTTCATTTGCTTGCGGCTGTCAGCTTGTTAGTGGCGGATCTAGTGCCCGGCTCATTGGTGCTACCCGGTCTCGCCTTGGTTCTTCCCGCTTGGCTTGCCATCCCTCTTGTCCTGCTATTCGTCGTTTGGATGATCAACCTTTATAACTTCATGGATGGCATGGACGGTTTCGCCAGCGGGATGGCGGTAATCGGTTTTTCGGCGCTGGCTGGGCTGGGTTGGGCCGACGCCGGGTTTGCGACTTTCTGTCTGATCGTGGCGGCGGCCAGCGCCGGTTTTCTGGTGCACAATTTTCCGCCCGCCAAGATCTTCCTCGGCGATACCGGCTCCACGGCACTGGGTTTTCTGGCAGCGTCGTGCAGCCTGTGGGGCGCCAAAGCCGGCCTGTTCCCATTTTGGGTGGCGCTGTTGGTGTTTTCCCCCTTCATTGCTGATGCCACCGTGACCCTGTTGCGTCGCCTGCTGCGAGGCGAGAAGGTCTGGGAGGCGCACCGAAGCCATTATTACCAGCGATTGGTGTTGCTCGGCTGGGGGCACCGTCGCACCGTGCTGGCCGAATACGCGCTGATGCTGGCCTGTGCCGGTTCCGCCTTGCTGGCGGTTCGGTTGCCGCCCGTCGGACAGATAACCTTGGCGGCGATCTGGATTCTGATTTACAGCGTCCTGATGTGGGGAGTGGGGCGACTGGAACGGCGGCATGCTACAGTATCGGCCCCGTGATGCTCGAACGCTTCCTCAATCTCCCCCCCGCTGCCCGCCGCGCGCTACTGGTCACCGGCGACGCGCTTGCCGTGCTGGTCGCGGTCTGGGCGGCGTTCGCCATCCGCCTCGGCGACTGGTGGCCATCGATGCTGCAGGATGTGGTCTGGCTGTTTCCGCTGGCGGTGCTTATCCTCATCCTAACCTTCGCGGCGGTCGGTCTGTATCGTCCGATCCTGCGCTACGCCGACGAAAGCCTGCTGTACACCATCGTGCTCGGCGTCAGCGCCGGAATTCTGCTGATGATGGCGGTCTGGGTATTCCTGCGCCAGGGGCTGGTGCCGCGGTCGTCCTGGCTGATCGGCTGGCTGGTGCTGGTCGCCCTGATCGGTGGTGGCCGGCTGGCGATTCGCCGCGTCCTACGCCGGCGGTTTCGGACCAGCGCGGCGCGCGCGCCCGTCATCATCTATGGGGCGGGCGAGGCCGGTGCGCAATTGGCCAACGCCCTGCGCTACAGCGCCGAATTCGCGCCCGTCGCGTTCGTCGACGACAACCCGCAACTGTGGGGCAGTGTGGTGCTGGGTCTCAAGGTACGGGCGCCGTTCAAACTGTCGCGATTGGTGGCCCAGCACGAAGGTAGCCTGATCCTGCTGGCGCTGCCGTCGGCGTCGCACCGCCGCCGCCGGGAAGTTCTGGAAGCGCTGGCCGGGTTGCCAGTGCGGGTGCTGGCTTTGCCCACGCTGGCGGAGTTGACCAGCGGTGCCCGGCGCATCGACGAATTTCGCGAGGTCGATGTCGAGGACATCCTTGGCCGCGATTCGGTCCAACCCAACGAGGTGTTATTGCAGGGGCGGGTGAGCGGCAGGAGCGTGATGGTGACCGGCGCGGGCGGCTCGATCGGAGCCGAGCTGTGCCGGCAAATCCTGCTATTGCGGCCACGCCGCTTGGTCCTGTTCGAGCGTTCCGAGTACGCCCTCTACGCCATCGAGCAGGAACTGCGCACCATGTTGGCCAATATGGCGCATCCCCGTCCACTCGCCCTGAACCCCGTGACTTCAAGTCTGGAAGGGAGCGCGGACGTACAAGCTGGTACTTCTTCCATCGAACTGATCCCGTTGTTGGGGTCGGTCATTCACCAGCGCCGGTTGCAAGTGGCCATGGAGCGTTTTCAGGTCGAGACCGTTTATCACGCGGCGGCCTACAAGCATGTGCCGATCGTCGAACGCAACCCCATCGAGGGGGTGCAAAATAATGTATTCGGCACTTGGCGCGCCGCCGAGGCCGCCATCGCCGCCGGGGTTGGGACCTTCGTGCTGATCTCCAGCGACAAGGCGGTGCGTCCGACCAATGTGATGGGTGCCACCAAACGGCTGGCGGAACTGATCCTGCAAGGGCTGGCGGGGGAGGACGGCCCCACCCGACTGTGCATGGTCCGCTTCGGCAATGTACTGGATTCTTCCGGTTCGGTGGCGCCGCTGTTTCGCGAGCAGGTCCGCAAGGGCGGGCCGGTGACGGTGACCCATCCCGAGGTGGAGCGCTATTTCATGACCATCCCCGAGGCGGCGCAATTGGTGATTCAGGCCAGCGCCATGGCTCAGGGCGGCGATGTGTTCCTGCTCGATATGGGCGAGCCGGTACGGATTCTCGACCTGGCGCGGCGCATGATCCGGTTGTTCGGTCTGGAAGTGCGGGACGCGGACCAGCCTGATGGCGATATCGAAATCCGTTTTACCGGCCTGCGCAGCGGCGAGAAATTACGCGAGGAGTTACTGATCGGCAGCGGCGATCTGGCCACCGAGCACCCGATGATCCGCCGGGCCTGCGAACTCAGTTTGCCGTGGCTGGTGGTGCGAGACTGCCTGGAGCGGCTCGCCGCCGCTTCACGCAGTTTCGACTATCCGACCGTGCGGGCGATCCTGCGGGAAGCGGTGGCCGAGTACCAGCCGGAAAACGACATCGAGGACTGGATCTGGTTGGCGGATCGACGGGACGAGCCGGCGGAACCGGTGGGCGCGGCGGTCAGTCCGTCGGTTCCGCTAGTTCCGCCGGCTCGGTCGGCCAGATGACCACCGTCTTAACCCGGTTGCCGGAGATTTCCACGATCTCGGTCAGGTGACCCATCAGCGACAGTCGGGTACCCGGTTCGGGGATGGTTTCGAGGTGCTCCATGATCAGGCCATTGAGGGTGCGGGGGCCGTCGGTGGGCAATTTCCAGTCCAATGCCCGGTTCAGGCTGCGAATCGAAGTGCGACCGTCCACCACGTAGCCACCGTCGGCGCGCGGGACCAGATTGCGTTTGCCGATGGCGGCGGGATCGGTGGTGAATTCACCCACGATCTCTTCCAGGATGTCCTCCAGCGTTACCAGCCCCAGCACTTCGCCGTACTCGTCCACCACCAGCCCGACGCGTCGGCGCAGCTGCTGAAAGTTGAGCAACTGCCGGGTTAGCGAGGTGCCTTCGGGGATGAAATAGGGCTCCCGGATCAGGCTCTCCAGATCAGCCCGATTGAAATCCGGCTTCTGCATCATCGTGTTGAGCACCTTGCGCAGGTGCAGGAAGCCCACGACCTGGTCGAAGGTGTCGCGGTAGACCAGCATGCGGGTGTAGGGGCTGCGGGTCAGTTTGGCGACGATCTCCGCCCAGTCGCCTTCCAGGTCGATGCCCTCCACCTCGTTGCGTGGCACCATGATGTCATTGACGGTGATTTCCTCCAGCTCCAGGATGCCCAGCAACATGGTTTGATGCCGTTTGGGAATCATCACCCCGGCTTCGAGGACCACCGTGCGCAGTTCCTCGGCGCTGAGCGAATATTGGCTGGAGGTCTGAATCGCCACCCGGAACAGTCGTAATAGGCCGTTCGCCATCGCATTGGTCAACCACACCAGGGGGTAGAAGATCTTGAGCAACGGTGCCAGCACCGCGGAAGCGGGGAAGGCAATGCGCTCGGGATGCAGGGCCGCCAGCGTCTTGGGCGCGACTTCGCTGAACACCAGCAGAACCAGCGTCAAGAGAACCGTGGAGACCAAAATACCGGCATCGCCCAAGAAGTGGATAGCGATAATGGTGGCCAGCGAGGACGCTAGAATGTTGACGAAGTTGTTGCCGAGTAGAATGATGCCGATCAAGCGATCTGGCCGTTCCAGCAGCCGGCTGGTGCGTATCGCGGCCTTGTTGCCTTCCCGAACGCGGTGGCGCAGGCGGTAGCGATTGAGGGTCATCAGTCCGGTTTCGGAACTGGAGAAAAAGGCGGAGCAGCCGATTAACAGGACCAGGACGGCGCACAATACGCCAATATGAATATTGTCCAACTCGTGAAAACCCTGATTTTGAGTGAATGAGCCGTATTTACGAATTGCTGGCGCGCGCTGTCAAGCCTCAATCGGCCAAGAAGAGCTTCGGCCAAGGGCGGGCGGCGCGGGTTCGATCAACGTCTCAGGATTAATTCCAACACCAGCTTGCTGCCGAAATAGGCGAGTACCAGGAAAGTAAAACCGCTCAGCGTCCAGCGAATGGCGGTGCGGCCGCGCCAGCCGAAGCGCCAGCGACCCCACAACAGCACCCCGAACACTCCCCAGGCAATAAAGGACAGCACGGTCTTGTGAACCAAGTGCTGAGCGAAGATATCCTTGAGAAAGAGTAGGCCACTAAATAGGGTGATGCTCAGCAAGATGAAGCCGGCGCCGATCATTTGGAACAGCAGGGATTCCATTGCGGTGAGCGGCGGGATGCCGCGCAGGAAGCCACCGGGCTGGCGCCGCCGCAAGCGCCGGTCCTGGATGGCCAGCAGCGTTGCCTGCGCCGCCGCCAAGGTCAGCAGCGAATAGGCCAGGATGGCGATGAGAATGTGCAGTTCCAGCGGCCATTGTCCGGGGTCGGCGACGATGCGCTCGGTGGCGAACGACAGGCCGAGGACCAGCGTGAGCGCGCCGAACGGTAATGCAATGATGCCGAGGTTTTCGACCGGCCGCACCATCGCCGCCGCCAGCAGAACCACGTTGATCAGCCAGCCGGTGAACGATAGCGCGTTGAAGAAGCCGAGATTGAGGCCAGCGGGTTGGAACACGGTTTGGGCCAGGATCATGGCGTGCAGGATGACCGCCCCCCAGCCCAGGGCCAGCGGACCGCCCTTCGATGAACCTATCGCCGCGCCGCCGGCGCGCGCCAGCCGCCCGGCCAGCAGCCCGCCGGCAAGCAGGTAGAGCAGGGCGGCCAAGCCGCCGGTGACCGCGTTCATTGAGATTCCGTGCAAGTCCAATTATCCGCAACCATGATGGCATGGAACGGTGGCGACTTGAAGCGCGCCGCGCCAAATCGGGCGATTCTCCCTATAATCCTCCACTCTTTTCCGATTTTGAATCAAGGTTTCCCGCATGTTCGAAAATCTCAGCGAACGCTTGTTGCTCACCGTCAAGAATCTGCGTGGCCAAGGCCGCCTCACCGAGGACAATATCAAGGATGCCCTGCGCGAGGTGCGCATGGCCCTGCTGGAAGCGGACGTAGCGCTGCCGGTGGTGCGCGAGTTCATCAACCGGGTGCGCGAGCGGGCGATCGGCGAGGAAGTGCTACTCAGCCTGACCCCCGGCCAAGTGCTGATCAAGATCGTCCACGAAGAACTGATCCGAACCATGGGCGAGGCCAATGCCGAACTGAACCTGAGGGTCCAGCCACCGGCGGTGGTGCTGATGGCGGGTTTGCAGGGCTCCGGTAAAACCACCAGCGTTGCCAAGCTGGCCCGTTGGCTGAAGGAGCGCCAGCGCAAGAAAGTGATGGTGGTGAGTTGCGACGTGTACCGGCCAGCCGCCATCGAGCAGTTGCGCAAGCTGGCCGATGAGGTCGGCGCGGCGTTTTTCCCCAGCGACCCCGGGCAGGTTCCGGAAGCCATCGCCCGCCAGGCACTGGAGCATGCCCGCCTGCACGGCGTCGAGGTGCTGATTGTCGATACCGCCGGCCGCTTGCATGTCGATGCCGAGATGATGACCGAGATTCAGCGGCTGCACGCGGCGTTGAACCCTATCGAAACCCTGTTCGTGGTGGACAGCATGACCGGGCAGGACGCCGCCAACACCGCGCAGGCATTCAATGCCGCCCTGCCGCTGACCGGCGTGGTGCTGACCAAGACCGATGGCGATGCTCGTGGCGGCGCGGCGCTGTCGATCCGCCAAATCACCGGCCGACCGATCAAGTTTCTCGGTGTCGGCGAGAAGACCGCCGCCCTGGAACCGTTCTTTCCCGACCGGGTAGCCTCGCGCATTCTGGGTAAGGGCGACGTGCTGAGTTTGGTCGAGGAGATGGAGCAGAAGGTCGACAAGGACAAGGCGCTCAAGCTGGCCCAGAAGGTCCAGAAGGGGCGCGGTTTCGACCTGGAAGACTTCCGCGAGCAGATGGAGCAGATGACGAAGATGGGCGGTATCGCCAGCCTGTTGGAAAAGATGCCGGGTTTCAACGCCGCGCCGGCGGCGCTCAAGGAGCAGGCGGCGGACAAGGAGGTCAGGCGCTTGGTGGCCATCATTAATTCGATGACCCCGGGGGAACGCCGCTTCCCGGACATGATCAAGGGTTCGCGTAAGCGCCGCATCGCCGCCGGTTCCGGTACCCTGATCCAGGACGTGAACCGGCTGCTCAAGCAGTTCGATCAGGCACAAAAAATGATGAAGAAAATGAAGGGTGGCGGCTTGATGAAGATGATGCGCGGCTTACAGGGTAAGCTGCCGATGGGTGGGTTGCCGCCGCTGAAGCGGTAGAACGGGGGAGCCCTTCGGAAACGAAGCCAATGGCCAACTATGTTCCTAACGGTTTCAAACACTGGAAATTTCGGATACTATTCCCCGCTTCATCCGGCCGCCCCGCATGGGCAGCTCCTTCATCTACCGGAAAATCGGAATTCGCAAGAGGTATTCGCAGCGCATGGTTACTATCCGCCTGTCCCGCGGCGGCGCCAAGAAGCGCCCCTTCTACACCGTGGTCGTGACCGACAGCCGTAACCGGCGTGACGGCCGCTGTATCGAACGCATCGGTTTTTTCAACCCGATCGCCAGTGGTGGCGAAGCGCGTTTGAACCTGAATCAGGAGCGCTTGCAGTACTGGTTGGGTAACGGCGCGCAACCGTCCGAGCGAGTGGTCAGTCTGATCAGGGAACAATCCCGCCAGCAGCCGGTTCAGTAACGGCCGAAACCCGCCGCGAAACCGGCGCTGCCGCGATGTCGGATTGGGTGGTGCTGGGCCGGGTGTCCGGCCTGTTTGGCGTGCAGGGCTGGGTGAGAGTGTTCTCCCACACCGAGCCGCGCGCGGGAATCGCTCGCTATGCGCCGGTGTTTTTGCATCGCGGCGGCGAGTGGCGGCCTTTTGAAATCGAAGCCGGCCGTGCCCATGGAGCGGGTGTGGTGCTGAAGTTCGTCGGTTACGACGACCGTGATCAGGCCGCGACGCTGTTGCAAAGCGAAATTGCGGTGCGTCGTTCGCAATTGCCGCCACCCGAACCGGGCGAGTATTACTGGGCGGACTTGGAAGGGCTGCGGGTGGTGACGCTGGGCGGGGTCGATTTGGGCACGGTCGCCTCCGTGTTCGCCACGGGCGCCAACGATGTGCTGATAGTCAAAGGGGAACGGGAACGGTTGCTGCCATTCGTGCGAGGCCAGGTCGTGGTCGAAATCGACCTTGAACAGCGCCTGTTGCGGGTGGATTGGGAGCCGGATTTTTGAGTCTCCTGACTCGCAAGCGCTCTCCCCGCGTGGGAGAGGGGCGCTAGGGAACACGGCCATGCGCGTGGATGTGGTCACCCTGTTTCCCGAGATGGTCAAGACTTTGCTCCGCTTTGGGGTGACCGGGCGGGCAGTCGAGCGCGGGTTGTTGCGGGTGGATGCCTGGGATCCACGCGACGATGCCCATGATCGCCATCGCACCGTCGATGACCGGCCCTACGGCGGCGGTCCGGGCATGGTGATGAAGGTACAACCGCTGCGCGATACCCTGCAACGGGCCAGGGCGGCGGCGCAACCGCCAGGAAAAACGATTTATCTCAGCCCGCAGGGTCGGCCGTTGACCCAGGATGGCGTGCGGGAACTGGCGCTGGAAACGAGACTGATCCTGCTGGCTGGCCGCTATGAGGGCATCGACGAGCGGCTGATCGCGACCGAGGTGGACGAGGAATGGTCTATCGGCGATTACGTGCTTAGTGGCGGCGAACTGGCGGCGTTGGTATTGATCGACGCCATGGCCCGGTTGTTGCCGGGAGCGCTGAACGACAGCGAATCGGCCGAGCAGGATTCGTTCATGGACGGGTTGCTGGATTGCCCGCACTACACCCGGCCCGAAGAGATCGAGAGGCGGCGGGTACCGGCGGTGCTGCTGAGCGGCGATCATGCCGCTATCGCCCGCTGGCGACGGCGCGAGGCCTTGGGGCGGACTTGGCTGCGACGGCCTGACTTGCTGGCCCGACGGCGGTTGGTGACTGAAGACCAGGCGCTACTGGATGAATTTATTCGCGAATACCAAGAGAAACGGGGAGCGCCGGCGCCGCCGGACAACCTCCTGGAGCAACGTGGAGCGTAGTGTCATGAGTAAACTGGTGGAAGAATTCGAACGCGAACAGATGAACCGCGAGATCACGGCTTTCAATCCTGGCGATACCGTGGTGGTGCGGGTCAAGGTGAAGGAGGGCAACCGCGAACGCTTGCAGGCCTTCGAGGGGGTTGTCATCGCCAAACGCAACCGCGGCCTGAACTCGGCGTTTACCGTGCGCAAGATTTCCCATGGCGAGGGCGTGGAACGGGTATTCCAAGCCTACAGCCCGGTGATCGCCGACATCACCGTCAAGCGCCGTGGCGACGTGCGTCGAGCCAAGCTGTACTACCTGCGCGGTTTGGAAGGTAAGGCGGCTCGCATCAAGGAGAAGTTGCGTTAAACTCATAAGCAGCACAACCGGTGGTGGGGCGATCATTCCAGGGTCGCCCTTTTTATTTGTATTGCCCTTTTCTCAAAGGGAGAGAGGCCGGAAACAAGGGGGTGACATGCACGACCCATGGTTGAATTGGCTGGAGCCGGTCAAAATGCTGGCGGCGGAAGCCAGCGAGCGCATCCTGGAGGTCTACGCCACGGCGTTTGGGGTGACCGCCAAGGACGACGATAGCCCGCTGACCGCCGCCGATTTGGCCGCCCATGATGCTATTACCGCCGGCCTGCGGCGCTTAACGCCCGACCTTCCCATCCTGTCCGAGGAGTCGGCCGCTGTACCGTTCGCCGAACGGTCACAATGGCGGCGCTATTGGCTGGTGGACCCGCTGGACGGCACCAAGGAATTTGTGAAGCGCAACGGCGAGTTTACCGTTAACATCGCCCTGATCGAAGACCACGAACCGGTGCTCGGGGTGGTGCGGGTGCCGGTGACCGGCGTGTGCTATTTCGCCGCGCGCCACTACGGCGCGTTCCGCATGGAGCCGGGCCAGTCGCCGCAACCGATCTCGGTCAGACCGTTGCGGGCGGGCGAACCGGTGCGAGTCGCCGGCAGCAAAACTCATGGAGGGGCGGGATTGCGGGCCTTCGTTGCCGCTTTGGGCGCGCACCATCTGGTGAGCATCGGCAGTTCGCTCAAGTTCTGCCGAGTCGCGGAGGGTGTGGCGGATGTCTATCCCCGGCTTGGCCTGACCTCGGAGTGGGACACCGCCGCCGCGCAAGTCATCGTCGAAGCGGCCGGTGGCCGGGTGGTATCGGCGGAAACGGGCGAGCCGTTGCGCTACAACACGCGCGACTCGCTGCTGAACCCGTACTTCATCGTTTACGGCGACACTAGCCACGATTGGCTGCGCTACGTTCCGCGCGAGGATTGAATATGATCGCGCCTGATGCGTATCAGGCGGTTATTGCCGCGCCAATCGGCATGATCGGTGTCCGCATGGCTGGCGCGGCGGTGAGTGAACTCGATTACCTGCCGGCTGATGTGCCGGAGCTGCCGTCGGCGGATATCGCCACCCAAGCCGTCGTGGCCCAGTTGCAAGCGTATTTCCACGATCCTCGCACCCCGGTCACGGTTGCGTTGGTTCCTGAAGGCACCGCGTTTCAGCAACGAGTG
Source organism: Candidatus Competibacteraceae bacterium (assembly GCA_016699715.1). Taxonomy (NCBI): domain Bacteria; kingdom Pseudomonadati; phylum Pseudomonadota; class Gammaproteobacteria; family Candidatus Competibacteraceae; species Candidatus Competibacteraceae bacterium. Next base: position 381,549 of record CP065007.1, read on the forward strand.
TGGAAAGCGCTTCGGGCCATTCCAGCGGGGGCGGTGCTGACCTACGGCGAACTGGCGGTTCGGCTCGGTACCGCTGCCCGCGCCATTGGTGGCGCCTGCCGAAACAATCCGATCCCGATTCTTATTCCCTGCCATCGCGTGGTGTCCCGACAGGGGCTTGGTGGTTACGCGGGCGAAGTTTCCGGTGATCCCCTGGAGATCAAGCGCTGGCTGCTGCGGTATGAGGGGGTGGAGATCGCGCATGGAGTCATGAAGCCAGATGTGAGGGATGGAATCGATTGATCCACGTTTTGGCACGATTGAGTGATTTATCTGTTTGTTGCATTATTTTAGATGGAGGATATGTCATGAAGAGCCTAAAATTTAAAATTTTAAATGGCGGTTTTTTATTGGTCTGGATACTTAATCTCCTGCTCATTAGTTCTGTTTGGGCGCAAGCCATAGAACAAAAACTGGAGATAGTATCGGTAGCCTCCACGCGAGCTGATTTTTCCTTATTAGCGAGAAATCTATCGGTGGGTGGGCAAATGGTATTGGAAGAGCTGCCCATCTCTGGAATGCGTGGTCAGCAGCGCCTGCTATTGGAGCGATTCTCCACTTTTGCCCCGAATGCGATACTCGTTAACAGTAGAGGTGAGCGTTTGGCAGTGCCCAACAATGCTTATTATCGAGGACAAGTTGATGGGCTTCCAGACTCTATGGTGCTAATGACAGTTCCAGAACAGGGTCAGCCGCGTGGGCTGATTTTTATCAGCAATCGTATCATAATGTTGGAAGGCCGCGTGTCTGGAGCAGTTGCTGGTTTCGATACCCGGGAGGTGGATATTCAGACGGAACTGGAGCCATTGTCGCAGGAATTCAAGTGTGATGTGGGAAAGGCTCATAGTCCAGAAAACCCAATATTAAAAAAGATATTGGGAGATCCTAGATTGAACCAGGAGTCCCCTGATCAGTTCGAGAAAGTCAGCCCGGCGGGATACACCATCAATGTCGCCGTGGAGACTGATTATGAATATTACGCTCTTTTTAATAATCAAACAGCGGCGTTGAACTACTTGAGTGATTTGATTGCTTACGCCTCTGTAATGTATGAACGGGAGGTCGGGACGCGCTTACAAATCAGTTATACCAAGTTGTGGGTGGATGGTCCAAATAGCGACCCTTGGACTGCAGCCAGTACGAGCGCGCTCTTGGGGCAATTAATGAATTATTGGAATACAAACAATTCCAGCGTTAATCGCGCAACCGTGCATATGCTGAGCGGTAGACCCTATAATAGTGGGATTGCTTATGTAGGAGTGCTTTGCAACACGCAATATGGATATGGCGTTACAACAAGTATTCGCCGTTTCGGGGACTTTAATATTAATAATCCAAGCATCGTGTGGGATATTGTCGCTGTTAGTCATGAAATAGGACATAATTTTGGTTCCGAGCATACGCACTGCTATGCGGGAATTGGCGGAAACAATAATGATGTGGATCACTGTTACGGACAAGAAAGCGGCTGTTATTCGGGTGTGGAAACCCTGCCCGCTATTAACAGTCTGACCGGCGGCGTGGCCGGTGATGGTGGGGGCACCATCATGAGTTACTGCCATCTGCTGGGTGGTATGAGTAGCCTCAGCCTGACCTTTGGACAGAATCATTCCTACGGTATTGCGGCTTACCGGGTTCCAAATCTGATGTCGGCTTTTGTAGCGGGTTCGCCGGCAAGTTGTACAACCTCGACGGTATACACTCTGACCGTTGCCAAGATCGGCATCGGTAACGGCACGGTGGGCGGCGGCGGATCGTATGCGGCGGGCGCCACGGTTGCTCTAACGGCCACGCCGGCCACCGGCAGCGTCTTTGCTGGCTGGAATCCCAGCCCCTGCGCGGCCAGCTTCGCCATGCCGGCCAGCAACCTCAGTTGCACCGCCACCTTCAACCTGGCACCGCCGAGCACCTACACCCTGACGGTCGCCAAGGCGGGCACGGGATCGGGCACGGTGGGCGGCGGCGGATCGTATGCGGCGGGCGCCACGGTTGCCCTAACGGCCACGCCGGCCACCGGTAGCGTCTTTGCCGGCTGGAATCCCAGCCCCTGCGCGGCCAGCTTCGCCATGCCGGCCAGCAACTTCAGTTGCACCGCCACCTTCAACCTGGCACCGCCGAGCACCTACACCCTGACGGTCGCCAAGGCGGGCACGGGATCGGGCACGGTGGGCGGCGGCGGATCGTATGCGGCGGGCGCCACGGTTGCCCTAACGGCCACGCCGGCCACCGGTAGCGTCTTTGCCGGCTGGAATCCCAGCCCCTGCGCGGCCAGCTTCGCCATGCCGGCCAGCAACCTCAGTTGCACCGCCACCTTCAACCTGGCACCGCCGAGCACCTACACCCTGACGGTCGCCAAGGCGGGCACGGGATCGGGCACGGTGGGCGGCGGCGGATCGTATGCGGCGGGCGCCACGGTTGCCCTAACGGCCACGCCGGCCACCGGTAGCGTCTTTGCCGGCTGGAATCCCAGCCCCTGCGCGGCCAGCTTCGCCATGCCGGCCAGCAACCTCAGTTGCACCGCCACCTTCAACCCCAGCAATCAAACCGCAGCACAGTACACCGTCGGCCTGTTCAACCCCGCCACCAGTGCCTTCTACCTCAAGAACAGCCACGCGGGCGGCGCGGCCGATCTCAGCTACCGCTACGGCCCAGCCAACGCCGGCTGGACGCCGATTGCGGGCGACTGGGACGGCGACGGCGACACCACCGTCGGCCTGTTCAACCCCGCCACCAGCGCCTTCTACCTCAAGAACAGCCACGCGGGCGGCGCGGCCGATCTCAGCTACCGCTACGGCCCAGCCAACGCCGGCTGGACGCCGATTGCGGGCGACTGGGACGGCGACGGCGACACCACCGTCGGCCTGTTCAACCCCGCCACCAGCGCCTTCTACCTCAAGAACAGCCACGCGGGCGGCGCGGCCGATCTCAGCTACCGCTACGGCCCAGCCAACGCCGGCTGGACGCCGATTGCGGGCGACTGGGACAGCGACGGTGACACCACCGTCGGCCTGTTCAACCCCGCCACCAGCGCCTTCTACCTCAAGAACAGCCACGCGGGCGGCGTGGCCGATGTCGTGTTTCGCTTCGGTCCGGCCAATGCCGGTTGGATTCCCCTCGCGGGCGACTGGGACGGCGACGGCGACACCACCGTCGGCCTGTTCAACCCCGGCACCAGCACCTTCTATCTGAAGAACAGCCACGCGGGCGGCGCGGCCGATGTCGTGTTTCGCTTCGGTCCGGCCAACGCCGGTTGGATTCCGCTGGTGGGGTATTGGAACGGACCTAATCCATAGGGTTTTCCGTAGCCCGGATGTAACCTGCTACATGCATCCGGGCTTGTACGGAAGCATTACCTTGAAATCCCGCCAGCCGCCCGCATATTCGCTCCTGGCATACGCACACCACCCAGGAGACCCGTTCCCCATGACCGTTGAAGCCCATAAGGAAACCCTTGGTTTTCAGGCCGAGGTGCAGCAGTTACTGCGCCTGGTCGCGCATTCGCTGTATTCCAACAAGGAGGTCTTCCTCCGCGAGTTGATCTCCAACGCCTCCGACGCCTGCGACAAATTGCGCTTCGAGGCACTTACCGACGGCGCTTTGTACGAGAGCGATCCCGAATTGAGAATCCGGGTAAGTTTCGACAAGGATGCCCGCACTATCACCGTGTCCGATAACGGCATCGGCATGGATCGGCAGGAAGTCATCGACAATATCGGCACGATCGCCCGTTCCGGCACCCGCCAGTTCATGCAGAAGCTGAGTGGCGATCAGGCCCGCGATGCCAACCTGATCGGCCAGTTTGGTGTTGGTTTCTACTCCAGCTTCGTCGTCGCCGACAAGGTTACGCTGCACACCCGCCGCGCTGGCATGGGGCCGGAGCATGGCGTGCTTTGGGAATCCACCGGCGAGGGCGAGTACGCACTGGAAACCATTGAAAAACCGACGCGTGGTACCGAGGTGATTCTCCATCTGCGCGAGGAAGAGAGCGATCTGCTGAACGAGTGGCAGTTGCGCTCCATCATCACCAAGTATTCCGACCACATCACGCTGCCGGTGATGATGCAGGTAGAAAAATTCAGCGAAGACAAGGATGCACCGCCGACCGTCGAAGAGGAACGTATCAATCAGGCGGCGGCGCTGTGGGCACGGCCCAAACAGGAAATCAAGGAAGAGGAATACAAGGAGTTTTACAAGCATGTCGGTCACGATTTCGAAGACCCGCTGACCTGGACCCACAACCGGGTCGAGGGCAAGCTGGAATACACCTCGCTGCTGTTTATCCCGGCTCGCGCGCCGTTCGATCTCTGGGATCGTGAACAGCGTCACGGGGTGAAGCTGTACGTACAGCGGGTGTTCATCATGGACGATGCCGAGCATCTGATGCCGCGTTACCTGCGCTTCGTGCGCGGCGTGATCGATTCCAACGACCTGCCGCTCAACATCTCCCGCGAAATCCTGCAAGGCAGCAAGATCGTGGACAGCATTCGTGGCGGATCGGTCAAGAAAGTGCTGGGGTTGCTGGAGGACATGGCGGCCAACAATGCCGAGAAATACGGCAAATTCTGGAAGGATTTTGGGCGGGTCCTTAAGGAAGGGCCGGCGGAGGATCATGGTAATCGCGAGCAAATCGCCAAACTGCTGCGTTTTGCCTCGACTCACAACGACAGCGCCGAGCAGACCGTCGCGTTGGCGGACTACGTCGGCCGGATGAAGGAAGGACAGGACAAGATTTACTACATTAGCGCCGACAGCTTCGCCGCCGCTAAAAACAGCCCGCACCTGGAAGTGTTCCGCAAGAAAGGCTTGGAGGTTTTGTTACTGACCGATCGGGTGGACGAGTGGTTGATGTCGCACCTGACCGAGTTCGAAGGCAAGCATCTCCAGTCGGTTGCCAAGGGAGCGCTGGATCTGGACAAGATCGCTTCGGAGGAGGAAAAGCAGGAGCAGAAGCAGGCCGAGGATCAGTTCAAGGATTTGCTAACCCGAGTCAAGGAGGTGTTGGGCGACAAGGTCAACGAAGTGCGGGTTTCCTCACGGCTGACCGATTCTCCGGCCTGTCTGGTGGTGGACGATTACGCGCTTAGTTCTCACCTGGAGCGCCTGCTGCGCGAGGCGGGTCAGAACGTGCCGTCGAGTAAGCCGCATCTGGAGTTGAATCCCCAGCACCCGCTGGTCGCCCGGTTGAAGGACGAAGCGGACGCCGACCGCTTCGGCGACTGGACCCATTTATTGTTCGAGCAGGCGATGCTGGCCGAGGGGGGGCAACTGGAAGATCCAGCCAGCTTTGTGAAACGGTTGAACGGTCTGTTGCTGACGCTGGGTCGCTAAAAAGCGCCTACACTACACGGCGAGGGGTTGCGTGACCTGTTGCGGCAGGGTTAGCCCCCGCCCTGTGGTTTCTGTCGCTAAAACCGACGATTCTGATAAATTATTATTGACGAGCCATGTTGCTCGACTCAATGAAGTTGAAGTTAATGATGAGGGAGGTATCTATCCATGATGCAACTGAAGGAAGTGCTGAAGAACAAAGGTGGCGAACCGGTGATCGTGCCGGAAGCCAGCACGGTGGCGTCCGCCATTCGCACCATGAATGCCAAACGCGTTGGGTCGGTGATGGTGCAAGGTCCTGGCGGCGAGCCGATGGGTATCCTGACGGAGCGCGATGTGTTGCGGCTGTATGCCGAGGGCGAAAGCGATTTCGAAACCATGCTGGTTAAGGACTGGATGACCACCAGCATTTATGTCTGCAAACCGGGTGACACCGTCGGCGAGGCGCTGGCCGTGATGACCACCAAACGATTCCGCCATATTCCGGTGGTGGAGGACGGTAGAATGGTGGGAGTGGTTTCCATCGGCGACTTGGTGAAAGCCAAACTCGAGGAAACCGCCGTCGAAGCGCGGGCCCTGCGCGAGTACATCAATTCCTGACTCAATGGGGACGCCGGGGCGGCGTCCCTGTTTTTCCACTGACTGGTCGGTCGCCATGAATACCATCTCTCGCTTCTGGGAAGAAAAATCCCTTGCTGATCTGACCTTGGCGGAATGGGAGGCGCTCTGCGACGGTTGCGGCAAATGCTGCCTGCACAAGCTGGAAGATGAAGACACGGGTGAACTATTCCACACCAACGTCGCTTGCCGGTTGCTGAATCTCAAGACCGGACGCTGCACCCGCTACGCCGACCGGTTTCGCTGGGTGCCCGATTGCGTGCAGTTGACGCCGGCCGAGGTGGAGCGGGTCAACTGGCTGCCGCCCACCTGTGCGTACCGGCTGCAAGCGGAGCGCAAGCCGTTGCCGAGCTGGCATCCATTACGGACCCACGATTCCGATTCGACCCGCCAGGCGGGCATGAGCGTATGCGGTTGGGTCGTGTCGGAACGACGAAACCGGCGACTGGAAGACCATATTGTTGAGTGGCCATCATGAAAGTCTGCTGTTTTACCCTAGGCGCGTTCCAAGTCAATGCCTATTTACTGGAAGATCCAGTCTCAGGGGCCTGTGCCGTGGTCGATACCGGCGACGACTCGCAACTGGCGAATGCCTTGGCCGACCTGCGGCCGCGCCCGGACCTGCGAGCTATTCTGCTGACCCACGCGCATTTCGACCATGCCGGCGGTTTGACCGACCTGCAGCGGGAATTCCCCGAGGCGGTCACCTACCTGCCGGCTTTGGAGCGACCGATGTTCGAGCTATTGCCCCAGCAGGGTTCCCTGCTGTTCGGCATGGCCGATTTTGACCGGCCGAGCGGCCGGGTCGACCGGGAAGTGCGGGACGACGATACGCTTGAACTGGGCGGCGAGTTGCGCTTTCGCTTTCTGTCCACCCCGGGGCATACGCCGGGACAGGGCTGCTATTACGACGATACCCATATCTTCGTCGGCGATACGCTGTTCGCCGGCAGTGTCGGCCGGACCGATTTTCCCATGAGCGATCCCGATCTAGTGCAAGCCAGCTTGCGTCGGTTGCTGGAACTGCCGGGGCATCTGATCGTATGCAGTGGTCACGGGCCGGTAACGACCTTGGAGCAGGAGCTGAAGAGCAACCCGTTCCTGGATTATCTGCGTCGCGAGCGGGGTCTGGCGGAACCATCCGGCTGGCGGTCGCCGCTGGGGGCCAACTGGGGTTAGCGAGAGGGGTGGGAGATGTGCGAATTGCTCGGGATGAGCGCCAATGTGCCCACCGATATCTGTTTTAGCTTTACCGGCCTGATGCAGCGCGGTGGCAGGACCGGACCCCATCGAGACGGATGGGGCATCGCCTTTTACGAGGGACGTGGTTGTCGCGCCTTTCACGATCCCCATCCCAGCGCCGAGTCGGAAATCGCCCGTTTGGTACAGCGCTACGCCATCAAGAGCCGGATCGTGGTCAGCCACATCCGCCGCGCCAATCGTGGCCGGGTCTGCCTGGAAAACACCCATCCGTTCGGCCGTGAGCTGTGGGGTCGGCATTGGGTGTTTGCCCATAATGGTCAATTGCGGGGAGTCAAGCGATTACCGCTGCATTTTTACCGCCCCATCGGCAGCACCGACAGCGAACACGCTTTCTGCTGGCTACTGGATCGCATCCGCACCCGATTTCCCCAACCGCCGCGGCGACCAGCGGCGCTATGGCACTATGTCCGCGCCTTGGCTGGGGAATTGAACCTGCGAGGGGTGTGCAATTTCCTGCTGAGCGACGCCGATTATCTGTACGCGCATTGCAGCACGCAACTGTCATGGCTGACCCGGCGAGCGCCATTCGGCAAGGCCTGCTTGATGGACGCTGACATGATGGTGGATTTCCAGGCGGAAACCACGCCTGACGATGTCGTGACCGTGGTGGCGACCCGGCCGCTAACCGACAACGAGCCGTGGACGATCATGAATGCCGGAACCCTGGCGATCTTTGACGCTGGCGAGCCAGTGGCCATGCTCGATCGTTAGCTGGAAGGGCCACCGTTGGTCGGTGCCGCATATTGGACCAGCGATGTCGTGCCACCGAGAAACGTTGCGCCTCCGACTAGGCGCTGTCGCCAGTAGCGCCGATTCAAGCTGACTTTGCGGACTCGGCCACTGCCGGAGGAGGCGTGGATCATTTGTCCCTTGCCGGCGTAGATGCCGACATGTGAAACCCTGCCGTTGTTGCCGGTACGGAAGAACAGCAGATCGCCGGGCAGGACCTTGCGCTGCGGTCGTGCCGACCGGAACTGCTCCATCGCCGTGCGCGGCAGCCGGATACCGGCCTGCAAATAAGCGTACTGCACCAGACCGCTGCAATCCACTCCGCCGGGCGATTCGCCGCCCAGCACGTATGGTGTGCCGATCAGTTGTTCGGCGGTGCCGAGAATGCGCTGGCGCGCGGCGGTGTACGAGTCACCGCGGGCCGGCGCCGACGGTGCCGCGCAACCTCCCAGCCAAAATAATCCGGATAGCAGCAGCGCAAGAAAAGCTCGGTAGATGCACGACGGAATGAGCATCACGACAGTTCCCTTTAAGCTAAGGATGGTTAAAGTATATAGGCTAGACTGTGTTTGGCGGGAGAGTGGGAGGCGGCGGCATGCCGGCTAATCAGATAAGCGGATGGTCGGGTTTAGTGCGGCGAAAACATCGTCCATGATCTATAGTACAATTTTGTTTCAACCTGACGGATGGGCTCATGAAGGCGGAAAAAGATAAAATCGTATCCCTGCATTACACTTTGACTGATGATGGTGGCATGACTCTCGACTCCAGCCGCGGGCGCGAGCCACTGACTTACTTGCATGGTCACGGCAATATCATCCGGGGTTTGGAGGCGGCGCTGGAGGGCAATGAAGCCGGTTTCAGTTCCTCCGTCCTGGTGGCGCCCGCCGATGGCTATGGCGAATACAACCCGCAAGCCGTGTTCGAAGTGCCGCGCGAACAGTTTCCTCCGAACGAGACTATTCAAGCCGGCATGCAGGTCCAAGGCGAAAGCCCCGATGGCGTAATGAATTTCACGGTGGTGGCGGTGAACGAGAAAGGTGTGGTCTTGGACGCCAACCACCCGATGGCCGGCAAGAACCTGAATTTCGAGGTGGAGGTACTGGACGTGCGAGACGCGAGCGCACAAGAGTTATCCCACGGACATGTTCATCCACACGGTCATGATCATTGAGCCACCAACGGCGGCCGGCCGGGCCGGATGCGTGTTCATCGGTAACGGTTGATGTGTAGAATGATGTTCTACACTTGCGTTTAGCTCAAGGTGCCTCAATCGCCATGCTGCTGAAATCCTCTCCTCTCACCAGCGAAGAGCCACCGCCCTTCGAACTCAAGGCTAGCCTGTTTACGCTGACTGTCCTGTATCTGTTTAAGTTGGATCGGGTCGCCATCGAGCGGCATCTGACGGAGAAAATCAAACAGGCTCCCAGTTTTTTCAATAACACGCCGGTGGTGATCGATCTGGAAGGACTGCATGAATCCAGGGAAGGCGTGGATTTCATCGCACTGTACGAGCTGCTGAGAGGATGCGGCATGGTGCCGGTGGGGATTCGTAACGGCAATCCCAAACTACAGGCGGTTGCCCGATTGGCGGGGTTGCCGTTGTTGCCCGAAAGCCGCTCCGCCAGCCCCGCCAGGAAACCCGAGCAACGGGCCGAGCCGGTGTCGGCGCGCGGCCTGATCGTTAGCCATCCGGTGCGTTCGGGCCAGCAAATCTATGCTCCGAATGGCGATTTGATCATTCTGGGTACAGTCAGCGCCGGCGCCGAAATCATGGCGGACGGCCATGTCCATGTCTATGGATTGCTGCGGGGGCGCGCTCAGGCGGGAATGAAGGGTGACCTGGAAGCGCGAATCTTCTGTCAGGGACTGGAAGCGGAATTGGTCTCGATCGCCGGTCGCTACCGGGTCAGCGAGCAGATCGGCTCGGGCGATTGGGGTAAGGCCGCTCAGATCCATTTGGCGGATGATCGATTGATTATCGAGCATCTGACCCGTTGACCGATGGGTCCGGCGCAGTTCATGAATTTTTAAAACACAACTTGTAGGAACAGCAGCTTGGCAACCGTGATCGTTGTGACTTCCGGCAAGGGGGGTGTGGGCAAGACCACGACCAGCGCCAGTTTCGCTACCGGTCTGGCCCAGCGTGGCTACCGGACCGCCGTCATCGATTTCGATGTTGGATTGCGCAATTTGGACCTGATCATGGGTTGCGAACGCCGGGTTGTGTATGACTTCATCAACGTCATCAACAACGAGGCCAATCTCAATCAGGCCCTGATTCGCGACAAGCGTGTGGAAAACCTCTACATCCTACCGGCCTCGCAGACCCGCGACAAGGACGCGCTCACCAAGGAAGGCGTGGAGAGAATCCTGCACGAACTTAAGCAGAGTTTTGATTACATCGTCTGCGACTCGCCCGCCGGCATCGAGCGGGGGGCGCTGATGTCGCTGTATTTTGCTGATGAAGCATTGGTGGTTACCAACCCGGAAGTTTCATCGGTGCGCGATTCCGATCGCATCCTCGGCATTCTGGCCAGTCGTTCGCGTCGAGCCGAACAAGGCGACGAGCCAGTCAAGGAGCATTTGGTGCTGGCGCGCTACGCGCCGGAGCGCGCGGATCGGGGCGATATGCTGGGCGTGGATGATGTGTTGGAGATACTGGGCATTTCGTTGTTGGGCGTGATTCCGGAATCGCCGACTGTTTTGCAATCCTCAAATGCCGGTGTTCCCGTGATTTTGGAGGAGGGTAGCGATGCGGGCGCCGCCTATAGCGATCTGGTTGACCGCTTCCTGGGTAAGAATCTGCCGCATCGGTTTCTCATGACCCAGAAAAAGGGGTTTCTGAAGCGTCTATTTGGCGGGAACTAAGCCATGGGCATTTTTGATTACTTTCGCGCGCCGCCTAGCAAATCGGCGGCGCTGGCCAAGGAAAGATTGCAGATCATCGTCGCGCATGAGCGGGGTAATCGCCGTGGCAGCCCCGACTACCTGCCTGTGCTCAAAAAAGAGCTGTTGGAGGTGGTGCGTAAATATGTGCCGATCGATCAGAGTCAGATCAAGGTGCATCTGGATCGTGAAGGAGACTGCGAAATTCTGGAATTGAATATCACCTTGCCCGATGAAGAACAGCGCCTCAGCCAGCGCTAGCGCGGGGTCTAATTGCTATTGGATCAAGATGGGGTCGGCGGTGGTCGCGGGCGATAACGAAAACCGGATTCGGCTCGACAAGTGGTTGTGGGCCGCGCGGTTCTTCAAGACACGCGCCTTGGCGGTCGAAGCGGTTGCCGGCGGTAAGGTTCATGCCGGTGGCCAGCGCGTCAAACCCGCCCACGCCGTGCGCGTGGGGGAAGTCCTGTCTATCCAGCGCGGTCCCGATCGGTACATCGTTACGGTCAAGGCGCTCAGCGAGCGGCGTGGCCCCGCCAAGGAAGCGGCTCTGCTGTACGAAGAGAGTGTCGAGAGTCGCCAGTCTCGCGAAGCGCTCGGCGAGCAGCGACGCCTGCTACAGTTCGGTTCTCCCCCTCCCAATGGTCGCCCCACCAAGCAGGACCGCCGCCGCATCGTCCGCTTTACCCAGCGGGGCGAGTAGAGCGGGGCCATCGCCGACCTCGTTCGATGATCCCCCTCGCGAGTACCCGGTTAGTTTGCCAACTTCCCCAATACAAGATGATCGAGATGGCTCGCGACCGGAGGCCAAGACCAGGAAAATGCATGCCGGCAAGGACGCCGATCCGGTGGTGTTCTCCAAGATTGCCGACCCGGTGTGAGCACCGCCGCCCAGCCGTGGGCAACCGAAGGAATCACGGGCGGGCGTCAGGGAGAAAAGCGGGGTCAGGGCGCGACCCTTTCCACATTTTCGGACCTCACTGCGGATTTGCGCACGAAATTGACCGTTCGCCAACCGCAAGGTAACGTAAGCGCCTACCGAAAACGGATGGGCAGGTATGACGGCTAAGAAACACTCCCCTCTTTCTTTCGAGGCGGCTCTGACCGAACTGGAAAGCGTGGTCGCGCAGCTCGAACAGGGCGAACTGAGTCTCGAAGAAACCTTGCAACGGTTCGAGCAGGGGGTTGCCTTGACACGAACCTGCCAAATCGCCCTGCAACTGGCCGAGCAAAAAGTGGAACAATTGCTTGAGCAAAAAGGTGGCCTGGAAATTCTGCCGTTCGACGAGACAGCGGTGTGATGACCATGGTTTTGGAATGGAGTAGTCACTATCAAAGCCACGCCAACCAAGCACTCGACCAACGGTTACCAGCCGCGGATCTCCACCCCGGCGATCTGCATCAGGCCATGCGCTACGCGGTACTGGGAGGTGGCAAACGCATCCGGCCAGTGCTGGTTTACTCGGCTGGCGCGGCGGTCGGCGCGGTGCTTGAATCCTTGGACGGTCCGGCTTGCGCGGTGGAATTCATCCATGCCTATTCCCTGATCCACGACGACTTGCCGGCGATGGATAACGACGAATTGCGCCACGGTCGGCCAACCTGCCACAGGGTGTTCGGCGAGGCGCTGGCGATCCTGGCCGGCGACGCCTTGCAGGCGCTGGCATTCCAGGTGTTGGCTCAGGATCCCGCCATGATCCCCGATTCCGCCATTCGCATGCGGATGCTCGGCCTATTGGCGCAAGCCGCCGGTTCACGTGGGTTGGTGGGTGGTCAGGCCATTGATCTGGCGGCGGTCGGTCGGGATGATCTGACTCTGGCGGAATTGGAAAATATGCATATCCACAAAACTGGCGCATTGATTCGTGCCAGTGTGCTGCTTGGAGCGCTCAGTCGGCCGGAAGTCGAGCCCGCGGTGTTGGAGCGCTTGGATCGCTATGCCAAATGCATCGGTCTGGCCTTCCAAATTCGCGATGACATTCTCGATGTGGTCGGCGATACCGCCACTCTCGGTAAGACCCAGGGGGCCGACCGGGTGCTCAACAAGCCTACTTACCCCGCGCTGCTGGGTTTGGACGGTGCCCGCGAGCACGCGCGCGCGCTGCACCAGGAAGCGCTGGCCAGCCTTGAGCCCTTGGGGGCCGAAGCCGATCCGCTGCGTTGGCTTGCCACTTACATCGTCGAGCGCGCCTACTAGCCAGCTTGAAGTGTTGGGTGGCCATAGCCACTCGACGCATCCCTCACGTAAAACCACGAATGGGCATGGACTTTGTCACGATGACCACCGGATCCGCTTTTCCGTTGCTGGAACAGATCGATACGCCGCTCGACCTGCGGCAGTTGCCCGAAGCGCGCTTGCCGGAATTGGCCTGCGAACTGCGTGAGTTTCTCATCCAAACCGTCGCCAGGACCGGGGGGCATTTCGCTGCCAATCTGGGCACCGTGGAATTGACCATCGCCCTGCATTATGTGTTTGACACGCCCGAGGATCGCTTGGTCTGGGATGTGGGCCATCAAACCTATCCGCACAAGATTCTGACTGGCCGTCGAACCCAGATGGAAACCCTGCGGCGCAAAGGCGGTATCGCCGGGTTCCCCAAGCGGGACGAAAGCCCCTACGATACCTTTGGTGTCGGTCATTCCAGCACCTCGCTCAGCGCGGCGCTGGGCATGGCCATCGCCGCCGAGCAGGCAAGCAGCGACCGCAAGGTGGTGGCGGTGATCGGCGATGGCGCCATGACCGCCGGCATGGCATTCGAAGCACTCAATCATGCCGGCCATCTAAAGCCCGACCTGTTGGTGGTGCTGAACGATAACGAAATGTCGATTTCGCCAAACGTCGGCGCCTTATCGGCCCATCTAACCAAGCTGCTGTCGGGTCGATTCTTCTCCAGTGTCCGGGAAGGCGGTAAACGCATGCTCAGTCGGGTGCCGCCCATGCTGGAAGTGGCACGACGCGCCGAGGAACACGTCAAAGGCATGTTTGCTCCCGGCACCCTCTTCGAGGAGCTGGGTTTCAATTATTTCGGACCAGTGGACGGGCATGACCTACCGACGCTGGTTCAGACCCTGCACAACCTGCGGGCGCTTGAGGGACCACGACTGTTGCATGTGGTCACCCGCAAGGGCAAGGGTTATCCGCCGGCGGAGGATGAACCGGTTGGCTATCACGGAGTCGGTATTTTCGACCCGGCGTGCGGGCTCAAGCCAGCCAGGCCGGGCGGGGGACCGAGCTATACCCAGGTGTTCGGGGAATGGCTGTGCGATATGGCCGAGCGGGACGAGCGTTTGATCGGCATTACCCCGGCCATGCGGGAAGGATCCGGTCTGGTGGAGTTTGCGGAGCGCTTTCCGGATCGCTATTTCGATGTGGCGATCGCCGAACAGCATGCGGTCACGCTGGCCGCCGGTCTGGCCTGCGAGGGGTTCAAGCCGGTGGTGGCGATTTATTCCACGTTCCTGCAACGCGCTTACGATCAATTGATTCATGATGTCGCCCTGCAAAATTTGCCGGTGCTGTTCGCCATTGATCGTGCCGGGTTGGTGGGACCCGACGGGCCGACCCACGCCGGCAACTTCGACTACAGCTACCTGCGCTGCATTCCCAATCTGGTGGTGATGGCCCCGGCCGATGAGGACGAATGCCGGCGGATGCTCTACACCGGGTTCCAGTTGAACCAGCCGGCGGCGGTGCGCTATCCGCGCGGCAAGGGTGCTGGAGTGGAAGTGCGGCGAGGGGAGATGCGGGCGTTGCCACTCGGGGAAGCCGTCGTCCGCCGTCGCGGCCGGGATCTGGCATTGCTGGCCTTCGGCAGCATGGTGGAGGTGGCCGAGATTGTGGCTCGACAGATGGATGCCACCGTGGTGAACATGCGCTTTATCAAACCACTGGATGAAGCGGTTGTGGTACGGTTGGCCGCCGAACACCGCTGGCTGGTGACCTTGGAAGAGAATACGGTGGCCGGTGGCGCGGGCAGCGCGGTGAACGAGTGTCTGGCGGCACGGAGTATTCAAGTCCCGGTTTACAATATCGGATTACCGGATCGCTTCGTGAGCCAGGGCGAGCGCGATGAACTGTTGGCCGAATGCGGTTTGGATGTGGAAGGCGTGCTCCGGCAACTGACGGATTGGGGGATAAAGCGCTCCGTCCCGCCCTCGGTGTGATGACTGAGCGATATGCTCGGGAATTAACCGTCGATTTGATCATCCAACCAGTGGCGTCGAAACACTTCCGCGACCGGTTGGAACGGTGCGAGGCGTTGGATCTTGAATGAAGCGCGCGAAGGCGCGCGGTTGAGAGGATTGCATGAAGCCATCAATGATGAGTCCCGCGGCCATGCCGGCGGTAATCCATATTCCCGACGTGCAGAACAGCGCCGATACCCGCCGATTGGCGATCAACAAGGTGGGAATCAAGGATATCCGCCATCCGGTCAAAGTCCGTGATCGCAGCGGGGGCGAACAGCACACCATTGCCACATTCAATATGTATGTGAATCTGCCTCATAATTTCAAGGGCACGCACATGTCGCGTTTCGTGGAGATTCTGAACGTGCCGGGCCGCGAGATTTCGGTGGATTCCTTCAAGGACATGCTGACCGAGATGACCGGGCGACTGGAAGCGGAAGCCGGTCATATCGAGATGACCTTCATGTATTTCGTCACCAAGGTGGCGCCGGTATCCGCAGTCCAGAGCCTGATGGATTACGAGGTGACCTTCATTGGCGAGATTCGTGACAACCGGCCGACCATGAACGTCAAAGTCGTGGTGCCGGTGACCAGCCTATGCCCCTGTTCGAAGAAAATTTCCAAATACGGCGCGCATAATCAGCGCTCACATGTGACAGTCAATGTGCGCGCCCAGGATTTTATCTGGATCGAGGACATCATCGACTTGGTGGAAAAGGAAGCGTCCTGCGAATTGTACGGATTGCTCAAGCGTCCGGACGAGAAGTATGTCACCGAGCGAGCCTACGACAATCCCAAGTTTGTCGAGGATATGGTGCGCGATATTGCCGCCAAGTTGAATCAGGATGATCGCGTTGCGGCATATGCGGTGGAGTCGGAGAATTTCGAATCCATCCACAACCACTCGGCTTATGCCATGATCGAGCATGACAAGGAAGGAGTGGCCGATCTGGAGCCGGTTTAAGTCGAGTGCGCTGTCCGGCGGGATGAAAAAAGCCGCTCCAGTGAACGGCTTTTTTATCTTGAAGTGGTGGGCGATGCTGGGTTCGAACCAGCGACCCCTACCGTGTGAAGGTAGTGCTCTACCACTGAGCTAATCGCCCGTCAAACGGGGTCGAGATTATAAGCAGCCGACCTCCTTTCTGACAAGCGTTTGTTTCATTCGTGCCTCGGGTTTCCGGCGGACAACCCAAACATAGACCGACGAACCCCCGATTTCCGGTAACGGGAATACGGCCAGGATGACGCATGCCTCGCGGTTTTCACTTAGATGTATTGGACGTCGACGATTTCGTAGGTTCTCAGACCGCCGGGTGTTTGGACATCGACGATGTCGCCAACGAACTTGCCGATCAATGCTCGGGCGATGGGTGAGCTGAATGAAATCTTGCCTGCTTTGATATCCGCTTCGTCCTCGCCAACGATCTGGTAGCGTTTTTCTTCCTCGCTGTCCTCCTCGGTCAGTAGCACGGTGGAGGCAAACACCACCTTGTCGGAGGGCGGTAGCATGGTGACGTCGATAATCTGGGCATAGGCCAGCTTCGCTTCGATTTCGGCGATGCGGCCCTCGGTGAAGCTTTGCTGCTCGCGGGCGGCATGGTATTCGGCATTTTCCTTCAGATCGCCGTGAGCGCGGGCCTCGGCGATGGCGGCGATAATCTGCGGCCGCGCCACCGTTTTCAGTTGGAGCAGCTCCTCGCGCAGTTTTTCAGCGCCGGTGGTGGTCATCGGTACCTTCTGAGTCATGCGAGCAGTTCCCGGTGCAAATCCTGGAGGCAGTTCACGCTTCCGTTGTCGAGTTCGCGCAAGGCCTGGCAGGTGGCTCGCGCGGCGGCGATGGTGGTGGTGTAGCTGATTTTGTGCATCAGAGCCTCGCGACGGATGGAGTAAGAATCGGCGATCGCCTGTTTGCCTTCCGTCGTGTTGATGATGAGATTGATCTGATCGTTCTTGATCATGTCCACGACGTGTGGCCGGCCTTCCCCTACCTTATGGACGGTATCGCAGGCGAGGCCGAGGGCGCGCAAGGCCGCTGCGGTTCCCTTGGTGGCGACCAGCCCGAAGCCGAGCCTTTGCAGTTCGCGGGCGACTTCAACCGCCTTGGGCTTGTCGGCATCGCGTACACTGATGAAGGCTTGCCCGCCGCGCGGCAACTGGTCGCCCGCGCCGAGTTGGGCCTTGGCGAAGGCTTCGCCGAAGGTGCGCCCAACGCCCATGACTTCGCCGGTGGATTTCATTTCCGGCCCTAGCAGGGGATCGACGCCGGGGAATTTGACGAAGGGGAACACGGCTTCCTTCACGCAATAATAGGCGGGAATCACTTCGCCGGATACCCCCTGCTCAGCCAGTCCGCGTCCGACCATGCAACGAGCGGCGATTTTGGCCAGCGGTCGGCCGGTGGCTTTGGAAACGTAAGGCACGGTGCGGGAAGCGCGCGGGTTGACTTCCAGCACGTAGATATCGTCGCCCTGAATGGCGAACTGGGTGTTCATCAGCCCGACCACGCCCAGCGCCAGCGCCATCGCCCGCACCTGTTCGCGCAGCCGATCCTGCATCGCCGGACTGAGGGAAAAGGGCGGCAGCGAGCAGGCGGAATCGCCGGAATGCACGCCGGCTTCCTCGATATGCTCCATGATGCCGCCGATGATGACTTCGCGCCCGTCGCTGAGCGCGTCCACATCCACCTCGACGGCATTGTTGAGAAAGCAGTCCAACAGCACCGGCGAATCGTTGGAGACTTGTACGGCATTGGTCATGTAGCGGCGCAGGTCCTCTTCCTGATGGACGATTTCCATGGCCCGGCCGCCCAGCACGTAGGAAGGGCGTACCACCAACGGGTAGCCGATTTCCTGGGCCAACCGCACCGCTTCCTCGGGTTCGCGGGCGGTGCGGTTGGGCGGTTGCAGCAAACCGAGCTGGGCGATCATCTGTTGGAAGCGCTGGCGATCCTCGGCACGGTCGATAGCGTCCGGCGTGGTGCCGATGATCGGCACGCCGTTGGCTTCCAGCGGCCGGGCCAGCTTGAGCGGCGTCTGGCCACCGTACTGGACGATCACCCCCTTGGGCCGCTCCTTGCGGACGATTTCGAGCACGTCTTCCAGGGTCAGCGGTTCGAAATACAGCCGATCGGATGTATCGAAGTCGGTGGATACCGTCTCCGGATTGCAGTTGACCATGATGGTTTCGTAGCCATCCTCGCGCAGGGCGAGGGCGGCGTGGACACAGCAGTAGTCGAACTCGATACCCTGACCGATACGGTTGGGGCCGCCGCCCAACACCATGATTTTGGCGCGGTCGGTCGGTTCGGCCTCGCACTCTTCCTCATAAGTGGAATACAGATAGGCGGTGCTGGTGGCGAATTCGGCGGCGCAGGAATCGACCCGCTTGTAGACCGGGTGGATATCGAATTCATTGCGCCGCTGGCGGACCAGGGTTTCGGTGACGCCGGCCAAGGTCGCCAGCCGGCTGTCGGAGAAGCCCTTGCGTTTGAGAAAATACAGGCGTTCCCGATCCTGCAAGGCCGCCGCGCCCAGGGCGCGCACCTCGCCGGCGATCTGGACCAGTTCTTCAATCTGGGTCAGGAACCAGGGATCGATCCAGGTGAGTTCGTACAGCGCTTCCACCGAATATCCCAGCCGGAAGGCTTCGGCGACAAACCACAGCCGCTGCGGGCCAGGCATACCCAATTCGTGCTTAAGCTCGATGTGCGGGTCAGGATGCTGGTGGTCGAGGATTTCGTTGAAACCGTCGACGCCGATCTCCAGTCCGCGCAAGGCCTTATGGAGCGATTCCTGGAAGGTCCGGCCGATGGCCATCACCTCGCCGACCGATTTCATCTGGGTGGTCAAGCGCTGGTTGGCTTGCGGAAATTTTTCGAAGTTGAAGCGCGGCACCTTGGTAACGACGTAATCAATGCTCGGTTCGAACGACGCCGGGGTGCGGCCGCCGGTGATCTCGTTCTTGAGTTCGTCCAGGGTATAGCCGACCGCCAGCTTGGCCGCGACCTTGGCGATGGGAAAACCGGTGGCCTTGGAGGCCAGCGCCGAGGAACGCGAGACCCTGGGGTTCATCTCGATGATCACCATGCGTCCATCATCGGGATTGATAGCGAACTGGACATTGGAGCCACCGGTATCGACGCCGATCTTGCGCAGCACCGCCAGCGAGGCGTTACGCATGATCTGGTATTCCTTGTCGGTCAGGGTCTGGGCTGGGGCGACGGTGATGGAGTCGCCGGTATGTACCCCCATCGGGTCGAGATTCTCAATCGAGCAAACGATGATGCAGTTGTCGGCCCGATCGCGGACCACTTCCATCTCATATTCCTTCCAGCCCAGCACCGATTCTTCCAGCAACACTTCGCTGGTCGGCGACAGATCCAGGCCGCGTTCGAGAATCTCGACCAGTTCTTCACGGTTATAAGCGATACCGCCGCCACTGCCGCCCAGGGTGAAAGAGGGACGGAGGATGGTCGGAAAGCCAATCTCGTGATGCTGGGCCAGTGCCTCCTCCAGCGTGTGAGCGACCACCGAGCGCGGGGTGGCCAGCCCGATCTCGTGCATCGCCTGGCGGAAGCGCTCGCGGTCCTCAGCCATGTCGATGGCATCGGGAGAGGCGCCAATCATTTCCACGCCATATTGTGCCAATACGCCGTGGCGGGCCAGGTCCAACGCACAGTTCAGCGCGGTTTGGCCGCCCATGGTCGGCAGCAGGGCGTCCGGGCGTTCGCGGGCGATAATGTGGCTGACCGTTCGCCAATGAATCGGCTCGATGTACACGGCGTCGGCCATGTTGGGGTCAGTCATGATGGTGGCGGGGTTGGAGTTGACCAGGATCACCCGGTAACCTTCCTCCCGCAGCGCCTTGCAGGCTTGGGCGCCCGAGTAGTCGAACTCGCAGGCTTGACCGATCACGATGGGACCGGCGCCGATGATCAGGATGCTGTGCAAATCGGTGCGCTTGGGCATGGCTCAGGGGTCGGGGTCGGGTGTCGGGGTCGGGTATCGGGGTCGGGTATCGGACAAGGACAACGAGATACGGGCGGCAGAGGGGGCATGTTTGCTCGGCTCATGTGCCAGGTCGGTTTGCCGCCATCAGATCGATGAACCGGTCGAACAGCGGTGCCACGTCGTGCGGGCCGGGGCTGGCTTCCGGGTGACCCTGGAAACTGAAAGCCGGTCGGTCGGTGCGGGCGAGACCTTGCAGCGAGCCGTCGAACAGCGAGCGGTGAGTCGCGCGCAAGTTGGTCGGCAATGTGGCTTCGTCCACCGCAAAGCCGTGATTTTGGCTGCTGATCATTACTCGGCCGCTGTCGAGATCCAGCACCGGATGGTTGCCGCCGTGGTGGCCGAATTTCATCTTGACGGTACGCGCGCCGCTGGCCAACCCCAGCAACTGGTGGCCGAGGCAGATTCCGAACAGCGGAATCCCGGTGTCCAGCAACTCGCGGATGGCGACGATGGCATAGTCGCACGGCTCAGGGTCACCGGGTCCGTTGGACAGGAATACACCGGAGGGATTCAGGCCGATGACCGCGCTGGCCGGCGTCCGCGCCGGCACGACCGTGACTCGACAGTCGCGGGCAACCAGCATCCGCAGGATGTTGCGCTTGACGCCATAGTCGTAGGCGACAACGTGGTGGCGGGTGGCGCGCACGCTTGGAAAGCCATTGTCGGCCAAGCACCAGTTGCCCTCTTGCCACTCGTAGGGTTCGGTGACGCTGACGACTTGGGCCAAATCCATGCCCTTCAAGCCAGGAAATCCACGAGCCAGGTGTAGCGCCCGATCCACGTCGGGAGCGTCGCCCGCGATCAGGCAGCCGCCCTGTGCGCCCTTTTCCCGCAGCAGGCGGGTCAGTCGCCGGGTATCGATGCCGGCGATGGCGACCACGCCGCGTTCGCGCAAGTAGCTGTCCAGCGATTGCCGGTTGCGCCAGTTGCTGGCACGGCGCGGACAATCCCGCACTACCAGGCCGCTGGCGTGGATTGTGCCCGCTTCCTCATCGCCGTCGTTGGTGCCGACATTGCCGATATGAGGATAAGTCAGGGTCACGATCTGCTGGCAGTAGGAAGGATCGGTCAAAATTTCTTGATAGCCGGTGATCGAGGTATTGAAAACAACTTCGCCTTGGGCGAATCCATCGGCGCCGATGGATTCGCCCTGGAACAGGCTACCGTCTTCCAGGGCCAGAAGCGCGGGTTTCCTCAAGGGAGCCTCCAGAATGGGCACACGGAAAGGGAGCAGCGCACGGGCTGCTCCCAGGATGCGATGCAAAAGACATGGCTGAACTGGCGAGGAGTTTAGCAAATCATGCCGTGTGGCTCTAGAGAGCGGAATTGCCAGTGGGTAGTGCTCTCAGTGCAGGTCGAGCACGTCTCGCATGTCATACAGGCCGGGGGGACGGTTTGCCAGCCAGGCGGCCGCGCGCGCGGCGCCCTTGGCGAAGGTCATCCGACTGGAGGCGCGGTGGGTGATTTCGATGCGTTCGCCATCGTCGGCGAACAGGACGGTATGGTCGCCGACGATGTCGCCAGCGCGGAGGGTGGCGAAGCCGATGGTATTGCGGTCGCGCTCGCCGGTGACGCCTTCCCGGCCGTACACCGCACATTGCGCCAAGTCTCGGCCGAGCACTCCAGCAATCGTCTGTCCCATCGCCAGCGCCGTGCCGGAGGGGGCGTCCGCCTTATGGCGGTGGTGGGCTTCGAGAATCTCGATGTCGACGCTGTCGCCCAAGGTCCGCGCCGCCAGCTCCAGCAGCTTAAAACAGAGGTTGACCCCAACACTCATGTTGGGCGCGAATACGATGGGAATCCGTACCGCGCCGGCGGCAATTTCCGCTTTCTGTTCCGCGGACAGGCCAGTGGTGCCGATCACCATCGCCTTGCCCGCGGATTGGCATAGCGCAAGATGAGCGAGGGTTACCGCCGGCTTGGTGAAATCGATCAGCAGATCGAAGCGATCAGCCAGTGACGCCAGTTCGGCGGTGATGGGGATGCCCAGCCGGCCGATACCGGCGATTTCGCCAGCATCGGCGCCGATAAACGGGCTATCGGGGTGTTCGGAAGCCACGGAGCAACGAATATTTTCGACCCGACTGCATGCATCAAGCAACTGTCGCCCCATGCGGCCGGCGGCGCCGGCGATTGCGACGTGAATCATGGCGGGCATTCTCCCGTGGAATGGGTCAGACGCTACCGGCAACTGGGTTGGTGTTAGCCTTGAGGCGTCACCGCGAAGAGTGTTAACGGGAACTTTCTTTACAAGACTAAAGGGTTACGCGCTGCGGCCTAACCCTTTGACTTTGGAGCGGGTGATGGGAATCGAACCCACGCCATCAGCTTGGGAAGCTGAGGTTCTACCATTGAACTACACCCGCCATATGATCTCGCGTTCTTCCCGTCTGCCTTGAACCCAATTAAGCGGATAGTCCGAGAATCATAGAGATAAAGCAACTAGCTTGCAAGATGATTAAGACTTACTCTCTTGGCGGAATTTAACCGAAAAATCTATTCAGGGATTCGGAAAACCTCGATGTCATCCGCCTGCTTCAGCCAGCCTGGCCTTTTGCCACGCCCTGTCCAAGTCTGCTCGGGGTTGTTAGGGTTGCGGTATTTAGGTTTGCCGGGCGATCTCTTCCGGCGGCCCGAATAGTTGATTACCTCTTCCGGCGTCATATCGTATTGATCGGCCATTTTGATCATTTGATCGCGAAGGGCTTCGATTTCACCGGTCTTTTTTTGTTCGATGGCATCTTCGGCTGTCTGGATCAACTGTTTAAGTTGCTCGACGGAATAGGAATGGATGAAGTCTTCGATGTTGTCGCTCATGGTTTTTCGTTTGCCGTTGTCAATGTTTGCTGTTAGGAGCCCTTGATTAGGACCATTCGATTATTGTAAAGCATTTTTTTTTATGACTGCAATGATTTTGACTATATTTATGTGGCGGTTCGAGGGGTAATCTTTCAGATGGCTAGCCGCTCTTGTGATTAATGATTCCGAATATCGTTGTAGTGCGGATCGAAAGACCAATGAATTCTGACGACACCATGAAGTTTCCTCCGTCGACCTTCCTTGTTGTGGAGGATTCGAATACTGGCGATGAAGCGTCGCGGCGAATCCGCAGCTTTGTCCGGCGCGAGGGCCGGATGACGCGCGCCCAGCGGCGGGCATTTGTGGAGTGCTGGGCGCGGTTCGGGGTTGATGCTGGCGTGGCGACGCTGGAACCGGAATGGCTGTTCGGCCGTCGTGCGCCGTTAGTGTTGGAAATCGGTTTCGGCGATGGCGAGTCCCTGGTCGCCATGGCGATGGCCCACCCCGAGATGGATTATCTGGGCATTGAGGTCCATCGTCCGGGTATCGGGCATGTACTGCTGCGCGCCGAGGCACTGAACCTGAGCAATCTTCGAGTCATGTGCGCCGACGCTGTCGAGGTTTTTCGGCAGCTGCCGGACGAGAGTCTGGATCGCATTCAGATTTTTTTCCCCGACCCATGGCCCAAGGCACGGCATCACAAGCGTCGCCTGATTCAGCCATCGTTCGTTACGCTGCTGGTTTCTAAGCTAAAATGGGCTGGGCAACTGCATGTGGCCACCGATTGCGAGGATTATGCTCGTTCGATCCTGAACGTGTTGCGCGCCGTTCCTGAATTCACGAATGCGGCGGATGGCGACGGATTTGCCGCGCGTCCGGCGTACCGACCGTTAACTCGATTTGAACGGCGTGGCCGGCGCTTGGGTCATGAGGTTTGGGATATGTTGTTTGCCCGGTCCCAGTCAGCGGTATAAACCAGCGCACCCTTCCAGGCGGCGGTAACGATGACTCGTTTTCGTGTTCCGTTGCTGGCCGCGTTTGGCCCCGCCGAGGATTTCAAGCCAGGCTCTAGCCGGTTGCCCGATTATTGCTCAGAATATGTAGGTCGCTCCTGAACGCGAGCCTGGCGATAGAGATTTTGCCGCTGGAAACCTTGGGCGGCCCGGCCCAAACTCAAAATGGCAATGGAGTTAACCTCTTGTTTTTAAAATTCTCTTTTGGTGCATTTCGGGATTGGCGGCCTTGTCTCTGGATACTCGGCGCTGCCTTATGGATAGCGGCGGGGCCGCTGTCGGCACAGCAAGCCCCGTTCTTTTCGCCAGCGCCCGAAGTGGCCGCGCGCGCGGCGGTGCTGATGAACGCCATGACCGGTGAAATTTTATTTGCCAAGGAGCCACACCTGCGTCTGCCGCCAGCCAGCACCACCAAGGTATTGACCGCGCTGGTGGCGTTGGATCGGCTTGATCCGAATGCGCGATTGCCCGTCAGCGCGCAGGCTGCCAGTGTCGCGCCGAGTCGCATTGGCTTGCGGGCTGGCGAGATGGTCACGATGCAGGATCTGATGTATGGGTTGTTGCTGAAATCGGGCAATGACGCCGCCGAGACCTTGGCGGAGGCCGCGGGCGGTTCGGTCTACCAGTTTGCCGGGTTGATGAACGCCAAGGCCTGGCAGATTGGGGCGCGCAACAGTCATTTCACGAACCCGCACGGTTTACCCGACGACGATCATTACGCCACCGCCTATGATTTGGCATTGGTTTTTCGCTGGGCGATGCACTATCCATTGTTTTCTGACATCGTGCGCACCCGCACCGCCGCTTTGCGCATTGAGTCGGGGTCCGGTCCGTACGGTGACTGGCGGATGGTGCCGGTACACAGCACCAATCGCTTGCTGGCGTCTTACGAGGGGACGCGCGGCGGTAAAACCGGCTTTACCTTCAAAGCCCGGCATTGCTTCGTCGGCGAGGCGGATCGGGGCGGTATCCCGCTGATTGTGGCTGTTTTCAATAGCCCCAGCCGGGGTACGTTGTGGCAGGACGCCCGTAGTCTGCTCGATTATGGATTTTCTCGATATGGCTTGGCACCACCGCCCGTGCGGGTGGAGCCGGAACCGGTCATGGTCCGGCATATACCGGTGATCACGCCGACGGCGGCTCGCGCGGCTGTGGTTCGGCCGGCGCTGGCGGGTAAACGAGGGCGCGCGGGCGCCAGGAACGGGGTGGCGGCATCCGCCAAAAGCACTGCCGCCAGGACGCAAGCTGCCCGGAAGAAGCCGGCCGCGAAGGTGATGGTGGCCAAACCGTCCGGTAAGGCGGTACGGGGGAGGAATCCGGGCAAAAAACCGGCGACTGCGGTCAAGCCGGCCAAGCCGGCCAAGCCAGGAACCAAGATCGCCACCGTTCCCGCCGAACCCAACGGCAAGCCACGGAAGAGTACTAAACAGCGGATCTGAGGCGGATCTCGTGCCGTTGATCGGTGCGGGCAAACTTGTCAAGAAAAAAGGCGATTCAAAAATCGCCTTTTTTGTTCCCGGACTGCGCGAGGGCTTGGTTTATTCGCGCTCTTGCAGCGATTTCACGTCACGGCGCGTTTCGCCGATATACAACTGCCGCGGTCGGCCGATCTTCTGATCCTTTTCAGTGATCATTTCCATCCAATGGGTGATCCAGCCGGCAGTACGGGCGATGGCGAACATCACCGTGAACATCTCGACCGGGATCTGCAGCGCGCTGTAAATGATGCCGGAATAGAAATCGACGTTTGGATATAGCTTGCGTTCGACAAAGTAATCGTCATTGAGGGCGATCTCTTCCAGCCGCATCGCCAGATCCAGGCGCGGGTCATGGCCGTAGGCTTCCAGGGTCTGGTGGCAGATTTCCTTGATGATCTTGGCGCGCGGGTCGAAATTTTTATAAACGCGATGGCCAAAGCCCATCAAGCGCACGTTGGAGTTCTTATCCTTGACCTTGGCTATAAAATTATCGACGTTCTTGATATCGCCGATCTGCTCCAGCATCCGGAGCACGGCTTCGTTGGCGCCGCCATGCGCCGGTCCCCACAGACAGCTAATGCCGGCGGCGATCGCCGCATAGGGGTTGGTGCCCGAAGATCCGGCCAGCCGCACGGTCGAGGTGGAGGCGTTCTGCTCGTGGTCGGCGTGCAGGGTGAACAGGACGTCCAGCGCCCGTTCGGCGATGGGATCGACTTCGTAGCGTTTACCGGGAAGGCTGAACATCATGTACAGCAGATTACCGGTATAGCTCAGATCGTCACGAGGGTAAATCGTGGGATCGCCGATGCTGTGCTTGTAGCAGGCGGCGGCGATGGTCGGCATTTTGGCGATCAGCCGGCGGGCGGTGACCATGCGATGCTCGT
The DNA here is from genome assembly GCA_016699715.1 of Candidatus Competibacteraceae bacterium. Lineage (NCBI taxonomy): Bacteria > Pseudomonadati > Pseudomonadota > Gammaproteobacteria > Candidatus Competibacteraceae > Candidatus Competibacteraceae bacterium. Next base: position 407,786 of record CP065007.1, read on the forward strand.
AATCGCGGATGTCGAGGCGGTCGTGGAAGAAGGCCGACAGCGAGCTGACCACCGCCGCCATCATCGCCATCGGATGGGCATCGTGGTTGAAGCCGTGTAAAAATCGCCTCAGGTTTTCGCGAATCCGATTATGTCGGGCGATGCTGGTTTCAAAAATCTGCTTCTTTTCGGTGTTGGGCAACTCTCCGTAAAGCAGCAGGTAGCTGACTTCCAGGAAATTGCACTGCTCGGCCAGCTGCTCAATGGGAAAGCCGCGATACAGTAGTTCGCCCTTGTCGCCATCCAGGTAGGTGATCGCGCTCTGGCAGCTGGCGGTGGACATGAAGCCGGGGTCGTAAGTAAAGTAACCGAATTCCTTGGCCAGCTTGCCGATATCCACCACGGGATGGCCGTAGACCGGCTCCAGCACTGGCATTTGTGCGGCTTTTCCAGTGATATCATCCTTCAAGGTGATCGTTGCCATTCATAACCTCCAGAGTGGGGTGATGGGCCAGAACCGGCTGGCCATTCGTTGTCGCGTTCTGGTTAAGCTGGCGGTAATCCGACAGTGATTCAGCGTGTTACGCACCTTTTTCGAAGCGATGACAATGATAACCCAAGCTATGCCGCTTTGCCGAAAAATCCTCTCGACCAGTGGGGCGGCCGGCGACGGGCAAAATAAAAGGCATCCATCAGATGCCTTGCGCGGGTTGAGCCAGAGCCTTTAGGACAAGCCATACTTGCGGCGGAAGCGGTCCACCCGGCCGGCGGTGTCCACGATCTTCTGCTTACCGGTGTAGAACGGGTGCGATTGGCTGGAGACCTCCACTTTCACTAGAGGATACTCCTTGCCGTCGGTCCACTGGATGGTGTCCTTGGCGGTGATGGTGGAGCGGGTGAGAAAGGCGAAATCGGTGGAGATATCCTGGAACACCACGTCGCGGTACTGAGGATGAATATCTTTTTGCATGGCTGCTGAAACCTTAGGGATGCTGTTGGCCGATCCAAGACGCATCATCGCCGACACGCGGGTAGCGATGCTCCAATGGATGATTAAAGCTTCACAATATAGCTATTTTCCAGCTTGACTCGCAAGAGCGTATCGCTTCAACTTTCCAAGTTTCCGGCCGATGGCCCGACGCCACCGTTCCATTTCGAGCCCACCCGCATGCATGATCCCATGAGCCATCCCCCCCAAATCGGTTTTGTCAGCCTCGGTTGTCCCAAGGCGCTGGTGGATTCCGAACAAATCCTGACTCGTTTGCGAGCCGAAGGCTACGATTTGGCGCCTACCTATCAAGCCGCCGATCTGGTGGTGGTGAATACCTGTGGTTTTATCGACGCGGCGGTGGCGGAATCGCTGGAAGCCATCGGCGAGGCGCTGGCCGAAAACGGCAAGGTGATCGTGACCGGGTGTCTGGGCGCAAAGGGGAACGTGGTGCGCGACCTGCATCCAAGTGTGTTGGCGGTGACCGGGCCGCACGCCTGCGAGGAAGTCATGATGGCGGTTCATACCCACCTACCTCGGCCGCACGATCCGTTCATGGATTTGGTGCCGCCGCAGGGTATCAAACTAACCCCTCGACATTATGCGTACTTGAAGATTGCCGAGGGTTGCAACCATCGCTGTAGCTTTTGCATCATCCCTCAACTGCGGGGCGATCTGGTCAGCCGACCGGTTGGCGAGGTGCTGCGAGAGGCGGAAAATCTGGTCCGGGCCGGAATCAAGGAACTGTTGGTCGTGTCTCAGGATACCAGCGCTTATGGAGTGGATATGCGTTACCGCGCGGGTTTTTGGAACGGTCGGCCGCTCAAGACCCGTCTGACCAGTCTGGCGGCGGCATTGGGTGAATTGGGTGTCTGGGTGCGACTGCATTATGTCTACCCGTATCCGCATGTCGATGAGGTGGTGCCACTGATGGCGGAAGGCAGGGTATTACCCTATCTGGACGTGCCGTTGCAGCATGCCAGTCCGCGTGTGCTCAAGGCCATGAGGCGGCCGGCCAATACCGGCGACACCTTGGGGCGAATTCGCCGCTGGCGGGAAATTTGTCCGGATCTCACCCTGCGCAGCACCTTCATCGTCGGTTTTCCCGGCGAGACCGAGGATGATTTCGAGTGTTTGCTGGAGTTCCTGGCAGAGGCGGAGCTGGATCGGGTTGGCTGTTTTAGCTACTCGCCGGTGGAAGGCGCCACTGCCAACCAGTTGCCGAATCCGGTGCCGGAGGAAGTTAAACAGGAACGGCAAGCCCGGCTGATGGAGTTGCAGGCAACGGTCAGCGCCGGCCGGTTGCGGCGTAAGATCGGCCGTGCCTTGACCGTTTTGGTGGATGCCATCGACGAAGAAGGAACGGCCATCGCCCGCTCCAGCGCCGATGCGCCGGAGATCGATGGGGTCGTTTATATCGAGGACGGCGCGGATCTGCCGGTCGGCGAATTTGTCCCGGTGCGGATCATGGAGTCCGACGAACATGATCTGTTTGGAGAATATCTGGACCGCTGACGACACGGCGGTGGAATTTTCTGTCGCCACGGGGGATTACCATGACCTTGACTCTCAATTCGCCCGGCTGTTGAGCGCCATTGAACTTTCTCGAATTGTCCCCATCTCAGGAAGTAAGCGTAAGCCCTTACGCCTGTCCGCTTCCCTCCCTGAGCGGGCTATGTCCGGTTAGCTAAACCGGATATCGATTCGCCCCGGTTCCATTCCCCCTTGTAACCGGGGCTTCTTTTTTTTCGATGGTCGGGGCGGGCGCGCTTCCCTCCTGCCGTATCCCGGATATCGTGTACAATCCCGCACACAATCGAGAGGCACTTGCATGGAATCATTGCATGGCACCACGGTGTTGGCCGTGCGCCGCGACGGTCGGGTCGTGATCGGCGGCGACGGCCAAGTGACGTTGGGCAACACCGTGATGAAGGGCAACGCCCGCAAGGTGCGGCGTTTATATCAGAACAAGGTGATTGCGGGGTTCGCGGGTGGCACCGCGGATGCCTTCACGCTATTCGAGCGCTTCGAAGGTAAGCTGGAAAAGCATGGCGGCAACCTGACCCGCGCCGCCGTGGAACTGGCCAAGGACTGGCGTACCGATCGCTTGTTGCGGCGTTTGGAGGCGTTGCTGATCGTCGCCGATCCCCACGCTACCCTGATCCTTTCCGGTAACGGCGACGTCATTGAGCCGGAAAACGATCTGGCGGCGATCGGTTCTGGCGGTGCTTACGCCCAGGCCGCCGCCCAAGCGCTGCTCGAGCATACCGAACTGGACGCGCGGACCATCGTCGAACAGGCCTTGAAAATCGCCGCCGGCATCTGCATATACACCAACGAGAATCTGACCCTCGAAGAGCTGGCGGTTGCGTGATGCGCTGTTTGGGATCGATGCGCCCGCCGGTTTATCTTTACCTCACACGCCCAAACGGTAGCCCAGCATGTCGGAGATGACCCCCCGAGAAATCGCCCAGGAACTGGATAAACATATTATTGGGCAGGATGCCGCCAAGCGGGCGGTGGCCATCGCCTTGCGCAACCGTTGGCGGCGGATGCGGGTCGAGCCGGCGCTGGGCAGCGAAATCACCCCGAAAAATATTCTGATGATCGGCCCGACCGGGGTGGGCAAGACTGAAATCGCCCGACGGCTGGCCAAACTGGCCAACGCGCCCTTCATCAAGGTCGAGGCCACCAAGTTCACCGAGGTCGGCTATGTGGGCCGGGATGTGGAGTCCATCATCCGCGATCTGATGGATGGGGCGATCAAGATGGTGCGCGAGGAGGAAATGCACAAGGTTCGTCACCGCGCCGAGGAAGCCGCCTACGAGCGGGTGCTGGATACGCTGTTGCCGAAGCCGCGCAGCGTTGGCTTCGCCAATGAACCGCAACAAGCGGATCATTCCACGACCCGCCAGAAGATGCGCGAGCGTTTGCTCAAAGGCGATCTGGACGACCGCGAAATTGAAATCGAGGTTACGGCCCGGCCGGTGGGGGTGGAGATCATGGCGCCGCCCGGCATGGAGGAAATGACCAATCAGTTGCAAAGCCTGTTTCAGAACCTCAATAACGGCCGCACGCGCACGCGCAAGCTCAAGGTGCAGGATGCTCTCAAGCTGTTGCAGGAAGAGGAAGCGGCCAAGATGATCAATGAGGATGAACTCAAGCTCAGGGCATTGGCGGCGGTGGAGCAGAACGGTATCGTCTTCATCGACGAAATCGACAAGGTGGCCAAGCGTGGCGAGTACGGTGGTCCGGATGTCTCGCGTGAGGGCGTACAGCGCGATCTGTTGCCGCTGGTGGAAGGCTGTACCGTCTCCACCAAGTACGGCATGGTGCGTACCGATCACATTCTTTTTATCGCTTCCGGAGCCTTTCATCTGGCCAAGCCCTCCGATCTGATCCCCGAATTGCAGGGCCGTTTGCCGATCCGGGTGGAACTTAGCGCCCTGAGCACCGAGGATTTCGTGCGGATTCTGACTGAACCGGACGCCTCCCTCACCGAGCAGTACACGGCGCTGCTGAACACCGAAGGCGTCGAACTGAAGTTTGTGGCGGATGGGGTACGCCGCTTGGCCGAGGTCGCCTGCCAGGTCAACGAACGCACCGAAAACATCGGCGCCCGTCGGCTGCACACCGTCATGGAGCGGCTGCTGGAAACGATTTCCTTCGAAGCGCCCGACCGTTCCGGCCAAGCGGTGACCGTCGACTTGGCCTATGTCGACGCCCATTTGGGCGAACTGATCAAGCACGAAGATCTGACCCGTTACATTCTGTGAAGCCCGACCATGAGCACTCATCCCACCGAAATCAAATTGCATCAGGCGTCCCGCGTTCTGGAGGTTACCTTCGATGACGGCGCGCGTTTTCAGTTGCCCTGCGAGTACCTGCGGGTGTTTTCGCCCTCGGCCGAAGTCCGTGGCCACGGACCCGGCAGCGCCACTCTGGTGACCGACAAGGAAACGGTCAACATTAGCGCTATCGAACCGGTGGGCCACTACGCGGTCAAGCTGGTGTTCGACGACGGCCACTCGACCGGCCTGTATTCCTGGAACATCCTGTACGATCTGGGAGCGAATCAGGAGCGCAACTGGCGGGATTATCTGCGGCGGCTGGCCGAAGCCGGCCACCAGCGCCCGATCTGAACCGGTATTTGTCCCAGGAACCCGCGAATATGGAACCCCCCGAAACCACACATTTCGGCTACCAGAAAGTGGCCGCCGCCGAGAAGGCCCGCAAGGTGGCGGGCGTGTTCGATTCCGTCGCCGGCAAATACGATCTGATGAACGATCTGATGTCGCTCGGCGTTCACCGCGTATGGAAGCGATTCGCGGTGAGCGTCAGCGGCGTGCGGCCGGGCGAGCGAGTGCTGGATCTGGCCGGGGGTACCGGCGATCTGAGCAGCCGCTTGTTGCCTCTGGTCGGACCGAAGGGACTGGTGGTGTTGTCCGACATCAATGCCCGCATGTTGGACGAGGGTCGCAAACGGCTGATCGACGAGGGCGCGGCCGGCAATATCGCCTACGCCCAGATCGACGCCGAGCAATTGCCGTTTCCCGACCAGACCTTCGATTGCATCACCATCGGCTTCGGCTTGCGCAACGTCACCCGCAAGGAGCGGGCGCTGGCGGATATGTACCGGGCGCTCAAGCCGGGTGGGCGGGCGCTCATCCTGGAGTTCTCTCATCCGATCGCGCCGGGCCTGAAGCCGGCCTATGACTTGTATTCCTTTGCGGTACTGCCCATTCTGGGCAAGTTGGTGGCCGGCGATGCCGCCAGTTACCGTTATCTGGCCGAATCGATTCGCCTGCATCCGGATCAGGAAACCCTGCTGCGGCTAATGGAGGCGGCGGGCTTTGAGCGCTGCCAGTATTTCAACCTGACCGGCGGCATTGTCGCGGTGCATCGCGGCTATAAGCTTTGATCCTCCTCAATCTCTTCTCCGACCCCATCCTATCCAGGAGCCTCGCGTGACACCCGCCGTGATCGCCGCCAGTCTGGAGACCGCGCTCAACCTGGTTCTGCGCCTGGACCCCGAGATGTTCCCCCGTTTGGGTGCGCTGAGCGGTCACGTCATTGCGATCGAACCGAGCGGTGTGGCGATGACTTTCTATCTACTGCCCAAGCCCGGTGGCATTCAGGTGACGGACCGCTGTGAGGCTGAACCCAGTGTGCGGATTCGTGCCACGCCCGCGGCGCTGTTCCGGCAATGGCGCGGGCAGCGTGCCAGCGGCGAAGAGATCGCCATCGAGGGCGATGTCGGGGTGGGGCGGGAGTTCCAAGCCCTTCTGGCGCGGCTGGATATCGACTGGGAAGAGCAACTGTCGCGGGTTGTCGGGGATGTGGTCGCTCGTCGCCTCGGCGGTTTGTGGGACGGTCTGCGGGCCTGGAGTGGACGAACTGGCGATGTCTTGCTGCGCGATGGCGGCGAGTATGTGCAACAAGAGCTGCGTTTGTTGCCGCCGCGCCAGGTGATCGAACAGTTTTTGAATGCTGTGGACCTCCTGCGGGAAGACGCCGACCGGCTGGCCGCGCGGGTCGAACGCCTGCGCCGGCGGCCGATGATCGGCGAACCGCGCTAGTCTCCTCCATACAATGCGCGAACTTCGCCTATTCGGTCCTGCTCAGCTGCTGCGCTTGCTGCACATCAACCGGATATTGGTGCGCCACGGTCTGGACGATATCGTGCTGGCGACCCATCTGTTTCGGCCCATTGGTTTTTTGCGGCACCTGTTGCCGTGGAACTGGGTACCTCGCCAGCAACTGGATCTACCGCGCGGCGCCCGCATCCGCCTGACGCTGGAAGATTTGGGGCCGATCTTTGTCAAGTTCGGACAAATGCTGTCCACCCGCCGCGACCTGCTGCCGGACGATATCGCCCTGGAATTGGCCAAGCTGCAGGATCGGGTGCCACCCTTTCCCGGCGAGCAGGCGCGAGCCATCGTCGAGAAAGCCTATGGCCAGCCGCTGGAGGTATTTTTCGAAGAATTCAGCTTTCAGCCACTGGCTTCCGCTTCGATTGCCCAAGTGCATACCGCCCGCTTACACAGCGGTCGGCAGGTGGTGGTCAAGGTGGTGCGGCCCGGCATCGAAAAGACTATTCGCCGCGATGTTGAATTGCTGCACATCATCGCCAGCCTGGCGCAGCGCTACTGGCGAGAGGGGCGTCGGTTGCGGCCGGTCGAGGTGGTGGCTGAGTATGAAAAGACCATTTTCGATGAGCTGGATCTGATCCGCGAGGCCGCCAACGCCAGTCAACTGCGGCGCAATTTCCAGGACTCGTCGGTCCTGTACGTGCCCGAGGTGTTCTGGCCGGAAACCCGCCGCGAGGTGCTGGTGATGGAGCGGATCCACGGCATCCCCGTGGGCGATATCGCCGAATTGCGGCGGCGCGGGGTGGATTTAAAGAAGCTGTCGGAACGTGGAGTGGAGGTTTTTTTTACCCAGGTATTCCGCGACAGTTTCTTTCACGCCGACATGCATCCCGGCAATATCTTCGTCAACGCCGAACATCCGGACAATCCCAGTTACATCGCCGTGGACTTCGGCATCATCGGTACCTTGAGCCCCACCGACCAGCAGTACCTGGCGGAAAATTTTCTGGCGTTTTTCCATCGCGATTACCGGCGAGTGGCGGAACTGCATATCGAATCCGGCTGGGTGCCGGCGGAAACCCGGATAGACGAATTTGAGTCGGCCATCCGCACCGTGTCGGAGCCGATCTTCGACCGCCCGCTCAAGGATATTTCCTTCGGCGTTTTTCTACTGACGCTGTTCCAGACCGCCCGCCGCTTCAACATGGAGGTGCAGCCGCAGCTGATACTGCTGCAAAAGACTTTACTCAATATCGAGGGGTTGGGGCGGCAGCTCGATCCTGAACTGGATCTGTGGAAGACCGCCAAACCGTTCCTGGAAAGCTGGATGCGTGATCGGGTCGGTCCGCGTTCCTTCATCAGGCGCATCAAAAATCACATACCGCGTTGGATCGACCAGACGCCGGATTTGCCAAACCTGGTCTATTATCTGCTTCGACACACGAGCGCCGGCGGGCTGACGGTGCAGCTGCATAAACAAGAAACGGAATATTTGCGGCGCGACCTCCGCCGTGCCAACCGGCGCAATTTCCATTCCGTGGTGGGTGCCGCACTGATCATTTGCGCGGCGGTGCTGCTGGGATTCAACGCTCAGAACAGCATCGATATTTGGCAAACGCCATTGCTGGTCTGGCTACTGGGTGGTGTCGGTGTCGGCTTGTTGCTCGGCGCCTGGCCGACGGATGCCTGAAGACGTTCAGGAGCGTTGCAATGCGGCTTCCACGGTATCGCGTTGGCCGCGCCCGCACAAAATTTCAATCAGGGTCAAGGCGAAGTCCATGGCGGTGCCGGGGCCGCGCGAGGTGATAAAGGTACCGTCGCGCACCACGGCGGCGCTGCTGGTCTTGATACCTTCCTGACCGTCGAGGATGCCTGGATAGGCGGTGGCTTCACGATTATCCAGCAAACCGGCACCGGCCAACACCCGCGGCGCGGCGCAGATGGCGGCGACATAGCGACCTTGTTCCGCCATCCGCCGCAGCAGTGCCGCGATCCGCCGGTCGGCTTCCAATCGCTGCGCGCCGCCCAAACCACCGGGTAGCACCACCATATCGAAATCCTGATCCAGAACCTCGGCCAGCGTGGTTTCGGGGAGCAGCATGACCCCGCGCGAAGCCGTCACTGTTCCCGCTTCCAGCCCCGCGACCACCACGGTGAGGCCGGCGCGGCGCAATAGATCGATGATGGTGACGGCTTCCAGTTCTTCGCAGCCTTGAGCAAGTGGGACGAGTATGGTGGCCATGGCAAACTCTTCTTTCGAGGGGATGCGGGTTCAAGGGTGGCAGGTCAGTATTCAGCCGTTTTTGTGGGCTTGCAGTAAGGACATGCCTCTCAGCAGGTTCAGGGCTTCGTAAAGCGCGTAATCGTTTTGGGCGGAATCGGCTGCTTCGCCGCCGGCGACTATGGGAGCCGTGTCGTCTGATTGCGTGCTATCGTCGGTCCGGCCGTTGCGGTCGTTGTTCAGGTGGCCCGACAAATCGGATTCTTTGATAAAAGTGGTGCCGGTGTCGTCAGCGGCAATCTTCAGCGATTTGAGCTTGATGTCGGGTTCGATACCCTCGGCCTGGATGGAGCGGCCATTCGGGGTGTAGTAGCGCGCCGTGGTCAGTTTGACCGCCGTGCCGTTGCCCAAGGGCAAAATGGTTTGTACCGAACCCTTGCCGAAGGTGCGCTCGCCCAGAATCAGCGCCCGACGGTGATCTTGTAGCGCGCCCGCGACGATTTCCGAGGCTGACGCGGAACCGCCGTTGACCAACACCACCAGCGGCGCGCCTTTCAGTAAATCGCCTGGCGTGGCCTTGAAGCTTTGGTCGGAGCCGTTGCCGCGTCCCTTGGTCTGGACGATGGCGCCATCCTCAAGGAAATCGTCCGCCACATCCACCGCGCCGTTCAATACCCCGCCCGGGTTGTTGCGCAAGTCCAGCACCAGCCCTCGTAGCGGTTTTTTATTCTGTTGTTCCAGTTCTTGCAGTGCTTGCTCCAGATTCTGCGCGGTCTTGGACTGGAATTGCGTGATTCGCAGATAGCCAAAATCCGGTTCCAACAAGCGGCTTTTGACACTTCTGACCTGAATAACTTCCCGGACCAGCTTGACCTTGAACGGTTTTTTCGCGCCTTCCCTGACGATGGTCAGAGTGATCGAAGTATTCGGCTTGCCTCGCATCCGCTGGATGGCATCAGCCAGCGGCATGCCCTTGACCGAGGTGTCGTCCAGACGGATGATCAAGTCGCCGGCGCGAAGACCGGCCCGCTGGGCGGGCGTATCGTCGATTGGGGCAATGATTTTGATGAAACCACTGTCTTCCTGCCCGACTTCGATGCCCAAGCCACCGAATTCGCCGGACGTGCCGATCTGCAAATCCTGGAACGCTTCGGCGTCCAGGTAGGCGGAATGGGGATCGAGGTTGCTCAGCATGCCGCGAATCGCGTTTTCCAGCAGCTCCTTGTCCTTGACCGGCTCCACATAATCTTGCTTGACGGCATCGAGTACGCCGGTGAAGGTGCGCAACTCATCCAGAGGGAGTCGGTTGTTCTCAGCCGCCGTTTCCTTCTCGGCCCAGACGGCATGCACCGTTGTCAATGAAACGCCCACCAAAAAACTCAACGCCAGCGCCAGACCGTGTCGGGTTGCAGCACTCATCTTCGCTCCAGAATTCTTCATCGCACAGGGAGAACGCAAATAATCAATCGGTGATTGTCATGAGACAACCGAATAAGCCTAAATATGCAGGGTCGGGCTGGAAAAGTGTATCGAGGCTCAATGATTCACGGATGGAAAAATCCCGGCACCGACCCTGGTGGTCGGTGCCGGGAGTGGTTACGGTGGGGAAGTGGGCGAGTTCTACTTGGCCTTGCCTTGGTTAGCAACGGCATCCATCAGCTTCTTGAGTTCCTCGGGGTCGGCGAGGTAGTAGCTCTTGGTGGGTCGCAGCTTGGCATCGAGTTCGTAGACCAGTGGCACGCCGGTCGGAACGTTCAGAGCGATGATCGCCTCGTCGGACATATCGTCGAGATATTTGATTAGCGCCCGCAAGCTGTTGCCATGCGCGGCGATCACCACGCGCTTGCCGGCGCGGATGGTGGGCACGATGGTGTCGTGCCAATAGGGCAGCACTCGATCGATGGTGATCTTGAGGCTTTCGGTGGCCGGCAGCACCCGCGGATCGAGATCGGCGTAGCGTGGATCGTTGGTGGGGAAACGCGGGTCGGTTGCCTCCAGCGCCGGGGGCGGAATATCGAAACTGCGCCGCCAGATCTTGACCTGTTCCTCGCCGTGCTGGGCGGCGGTCTCCGCTTTGTTCAAGCCGGTCAGGTTACCGTAGTGGCGCTCGTTGAGTCGCCAGGTCCGGTTTACCGGAATCCACATCAGGTCCATTTCGTCCAGCACGGTCCAGAGCGTGCGGATGGCGCGCTTGAGTACCGAGGTAAAGGCGACATCGAAGACGTAGCCTTCCTTCTTTAGGGCTTGTCCGCCTTTCCGAGCTTCCTCGCGGCCCCTCTCGGATAGATCGACGTCATGCCAACCGGTGAAACGGTTTTCCTTGTTCCATTGGCTTTCGCCATGGCGGATGAGCACGATTTTGTACATGAAAGAATGCCTCCTTGGTTCAGGGCGTCGTGGTCGTCATCGGATGGTGTATCGGCCAGCGTTTGGAATACGCTGCTCTCTGGGATGGCGGCGGCACTATGGGCCGGCAGCGCGCCGATCCCTTGAAACGATATACATAATTTTATCGAGAGATCATACGCTGGACCGGTCGATTTCGCCACTCGGCATTTGTGCCGCTGGTCCTGAAGTGACTTCTCAGTATCGCTATATCAAGCTATGCTAATACACCAAATTCCTGGACAAGGCGTTATCGGATTTATGGTGCAAGATGGGTTGACGGGTATTGCGCGGGATGGCGGTGGGGCCGGCAATATGGCGCTGGAATTGCTGATAACTCGCGATGAGGATATCGAACGGGCCTCGCGTTCGCTCAAGGCGATGTCGCATCCGCTGCGGCTTAAGATTCTTTGTACCCTGGGCGAGCGGGAAGTCAGTGTCCAGGAAATCGTCGAGCGCGTGGGTACCTCTCAGAGCAACATTTCCCAACATCTGGCGATCCTACGTGACAAAGGTATCCTCATTTGCCGCAAGGATGCCAACCGGGTTTATTATCGGGTGGGAGACGCCCGTACCTTGCGCCTGATCGGTATGATGAGAGACGTCTTCTGTACGCGGGTTTGAATCGCTGGAGCGGTTCGATGGACACGCATTGGTACCGTCCGTCCGGCGGCGAACCCGACTCGACCATTTCCACGAGGTTGTCATCGATTATATGAATAGCGAACGGATTATCCGGATTATGGCCGGTTCCTTTATCCTGCTGTCATTGTTGCTGGGGGCTCCGGCCAGCCCACTCTATCACAGCGGTTACTGGCTCTGGTTCACCGGCTTCGTTGGGTTCAACCTATTTCAGAGCGGCTTTACCCGCTTCTGTCCGGCTGAGCAAATCCTGTGGAAGCTGGGTGTTAAAAAAGCCGGTACTCCGACCGGTTGTGCGAACTAGCGGGACCGCGGGAAATCATTAATGAACGATTTCATCGAATTCTCCACACAGAACTGGCTGTTATTCTTGGCGCTGTTCGCCATTACGGGGATGTTGATCGGTAGCGAGGTCTTGCGCAAAATGCGTGGGGTCAGCAGCCTCAGTGCCGCCGAAGCCCTGCGCCTGATCAACGATCAGGAGGCCCTGATTCTGGACGTTCGCGATGGCGGCGAATACAAAGAGGGGCATATTCCGCAGGCGCGCCATATCCCGCTCGGCGCTCTGCGCGACCGATTGGGTGAACTGACCAAGGCCAAGGATAAACCCATCATCGTCTATTGTCGCAACGGCGCCACCTCGCAGGCGGCTTGCGCGCAAATCAAAAAGAGCGGCATTGCCGACGTCTACAGCCTGAGCGGCGGGTTATCGGCCTGGCAGGAAGCCAACTTGCCGGTCAGTCGCAAGAAGTCCTGATGCTCGCGCCAGATCCGGCGACGCCGAACATCGTGATATACACCTCCGGGTATTGTCCGTACTGTCGGCGCGCGCGGGCGTTATTGGACAGCAAGGGCGTGGTTTACACGCCCTTGGACGTGAACCGCGACCCGCGGTTGTGGGAGGAAATCGCCAAACGCACCGGTCGCCATACCGTGCCGCAAATCTTCATCGGCGACCGGCATGTCGGTGGATGTGATGACTTGTTCGAGCTGGAGCGGCGCGGTGAATTGACCCCATTGCTGCGCGGCTGAAGCCGGACGCGCGGTTTGTCCGTCGGTCCGGTGGCAAGCCGATTTTCCAAGGGAGGTAGGTTGCTGGCGTCCGGCCACGCGCCGCAATCACGCCGGGTCTGGGTGGATTGTTGGGCTGTATGGCGCAGACCCTGTAGAATGACGGATATTCTCCACCGACAAGACAAGGCTATTGTGCATGAGCGATCAGCAACAGGTTCCCCAGCAGTTCGAAATTCAGAAAATCTATCTGAAGGATATATCGCTGGAAACCCCAAATTCCCCGATGATTTTTACCGAGCAATGGCAACCGCAGACCGAGGTGCGTCTGGAAACCGGCGCCAAGCCGCTGGCCGAAGGCTTGTTTGAAGTGTCGTTGACCGTAACTGTCACCGCCAAGCTCGGCGATCGTACTGCTTATCTGGTTGAGGTGCAGCAAGGTGGCTTGTTTGCGCTGCGGGGTTTCGATGATGGACAAATGGGTCACATGCTGCATGCATACTGCCCGAACCTCCTGTTTCCCTTCGCCCGCGAGGAACTGGCCTCGTTGATCGGCAAGGGCGGATTTCCGGCGCTGCTGCTCAATCCGATCAACTTCGACAATCTTTATCTGCAACGCTTTCAGCAACAGCAGGAGCAAGCCGCCGCTGCTGCCCCGCCTTCCTCCGCTCCAACCATTTCCTGAGCGATGCTCGTCGCCGCGCGGGTCGCTGTCCTCGGGGCGGGGAGTTGGGGCACCGCACTGGCGTTGTTGCTGGCGCGCAATGGGCATGACGTCCGCTTGTGGGGTCACGATCCGCGGGAAATCGCGCCGTTGTGTCGGGAGCGAGAGAACCGCCGCTACTTACCTGGCGTGCCGTTCCCGAGTCGCTTGAACGCGAGCACCGATCTGATCGAAGCGCTTGCCAATGTCGAACTGGCGCTGGTGGCGGTACCGAGCCATGCCTACGGGGCGACCTTGGTCCGGTTGCGGCCACTGTTGCCGACGACCGCCGGTTTCGCTTGGGCCACCAAGGGCTTGGAGCACGGCAGTGGTCGGTTTTTGCATGAAGTGACGCTGGAGATGCTTGGTCGAGACAGGTCGGCGGCGGTGATTTCCGGCCCCAGCTTTGCGGTGGAAGTAGCCCGTGGTTTGCCGACCGCCGTTACGGTCGCCGCCTGGGATGTGGCGCATGCTCGTCGGGTGGCGGCTGTGCTGCACGGTTCCAACTTGCGTGCTTACACCAGCAGCGATGTGATCGGCGTCGAACTGGGCGGCGCGGTCAAGAACGTGCTGGCCATCGCCGCCGGTATCGCCGACGGTCTGGGTTTCGGAGCCAATGCCCGAGCGGCGCTGATCACGCGTGGGTTGGCGGAGCTGGTGCGGCTGGGTGTGGCCGTGGGTGGTCAGCGCGAAACCTTCATGGGTTTGGCCGGTATCGGCGATTTGGTGCTGACCTGTACCGATGACCAGTCGCGCAACCGGCGATTCGGCTTGGCGATCGGCCGCGGTGACAGCGCCGAGATGGCCAGCGCGGCTATCGGGCAGGTGGTGGAAGGTGCGGCGACCGTGCGGGAAATCCTGCGGCTGGCGCGGCGGCACGGTGTGGAGCTACCCATTACCGAACAGGTGGATGCGGTGCTATATCACGGTCAGAGTCCGCGCCGGGCGGTGGAAAACCTGCTGGCGCGCGATCCGAAGCCGGAAGGAGTTTGAGGCAGAATCGCCACCAGCCGGGCGATGGGTTAAGTGATGCAGCTTTCCAGCAATGGGCGGCTGCGATCGTCCGCTTCCCGATCCAGGCCGCTATAGGCTTGCGGCCAGCGCTTTTTGACCACCGGGCTGTCGCTGGCCAGTGCATGGCAGGTGTTCAGGACTGGCGGTGGCTTGCGGGCGGCGGCGGGCTTGGCATCTTCCTCGTCGTAACGCTGACCGTAGAGGGTTTGAAAGAACGTGGTGGCCACGGGACCCAGCAGTTCGGTCATGTGTGTGCAGCCGCTCGTACCGCCGAACAATTCCTTCAGCTTCAACGACCAGCCCGGCCCAATCCGTACACCGACCAGTTCTTGGTAGCGGCCGGCGATCGCCGGACACAGGGCGAACGGCGCTCCATCGGTACAAGCCTCGACCGCCTGGATCAGACACTGGCTGTCGACGGTCAGGCGGATCCACAGGTCGTGTAACGGTTCGCCGGCCTGAATCGTTCCGCCGCGATCATCGTTGGGAAAGGGGTAGGTTTTGGTGTCGACCAGCCGTCCTTCGATATCCCACAAGCCATCCTCGCGCCGGTAGCCCCAGCATTGAACGACGCGCTTGTGCAGTAGTTGGCGAGGAGCGGGAGCGGGCAATGGCATGAGAAATCCTTGTAGGGGTAAAGCGTTGGGTGGCGAGTGTCATTAGTCGAAGAACGTACCACCCACGATTCGTGCCATTCGCTGTTCCAACCGCGCCAGCACAGCGCGTTTTTGCTCGGGGGTACAGTCCCACCAAGCGGCAATTTCCTCCAACGTACGGTAGCAGCCGTCGCACAGTTGGGTCTGCGGGTTGATCACGCAGACCCCGATACACGGGGACGGCGGCTCGTCGGGCACGGTGGAGGGATTGTCGCTCATGAGGCTTTCGGAATGGCGGTCGCTTGCAACATGGATCAGATTGCAATGATACAGCGCCTCGGCTGTTCGAATCCATGTCCAATGGGTTGACCGGCGGCATTCCGGTGATCGGTTAGGCGTTGTCGGGGCGGAAGAGCCGGTCGGCCGCGAAGACTTGGGAGAGAATGGTTATGGGCTTATCGAGTGTGCTGGTTTGGAGCACGCGCCATGGCGCTTTGGTCGGGCGGTGGTAGCCGACCCTCGATCCTGTGGTGGTTGGGAGACCTCTCCGCCGTCTTCGCGGCTAACCAGGTTGAATCAGGATGCTTGAATTGGCACGCTTGACTTCGAAGACCTTAGCCAAAGTGGCAAGCGGACGTAAATAAGGACAAACCTTGATTGATGCAAGGGTACCCACAGGATTATGGGAGGTCCGAGATCGGAAGGATGTAATAAGTACAATGGTCATGGGGTTTGTGCTTGTGTGGACGCATCGCCGGGTTTAACCTTTAATAACAGGCATTGGAGCAGGGTTGACCCTGCTCGGTGGTGTGCCCTGACGACAGGTTTTGATCCATCGAATAACGATTCAGGAGGGAACATCCATGTTGACCTATGAAGACTGTCTGGAGTTGAGCGACCTGACCGAAGAAGAGATCGAAGCCATCGCCCAGCACGAGCATTTACCGGAAATGGCGGCTTTGGAGCTGGGTAGCTATTTGGTGCATACGCCGGAAGGTATACCGATGATCAAGCGTATCATTTTAGAAGATATCGAGGATGCGAACCGGCGAGGGCATGCTGAAAAGGTCTTGCAGTTGAAGTTGGTGCTCAAGCACTTTGTTGACACCCATCCAAACGCCACCGCCAAAAAGGCCTAGCCAGGGCGACGGATTGGTGTCACCGCTCGGGTGCGGCCGGTGGTGTCTGTTGCCGATCTTCGGCTAGAAGAGCCTGAACTTCGGCTAGGCTCGCCCGCCGCATGGGGCGGCCGTCGACCGGGCTGCGCGGCGCCTCCCGTTCGGCCAATGGCGCGAAAATGGTCAGGTCGATACAGCTGCCGTCGGCGTCGAGTCGGAAGGCGGGCAGGCAGACCGGATCGCCATTGCCTAGTTTGATGCGGTGTTCCGTGGTATCGAAGGGAATGTGGTGTTCCATCAAGAACAGCAGGACGTCCGTGGGCGTATCGGCAAACAGGTGCAGATGAATATCGACATGCGGGCCGGTGGCGCCGCTCAGTACCGGGCCAACCAACCGGGGTCGGAAACGCCCCAGAAACCGCATGATTTCCACGGCGGTTTCGCGCAGGCCGCGCAGGCGCAGCGCTTGACGGTCGGCATGGAACAGCCGCTGGTAGTCGAGCAATGCCTGCTCGATCTCGGCATTGTCTGGCAGAGCGGCCTTATCGGTCACCGCCAGGCGAATGGCGGCTTTGCGCTTGGCGCTACGGAAATCCTGGACTCCTTCTTCAACCATGATTCGGGCGCTTTCCTGCGCCATGAGGATCTTGAGTCGCGGGGTGTCGCGGCGGCGTCGGGCCATGGGCAGCTCCGGTGGGGCGATGGCGGCGGGCGATGGCATTCCCCGGCGCTTCGAACGAGTTTGTTTGCTATATTTCCGTAGCCGTTCATTCCCCTCTACTCTACTGAGGTAAGGGGGCGAGAGGCAGTCCGGCGCGCCGGTCGGCGATGGCGCGTTCGAGAGTGCGCCAAGGGGAGTGGCCGCGCTGGCGGCAGGTATCGATGACGCTGGCGAGCAGAGCGAAGACCCGCGAGCCGACCGGGGTGCGGGTGCCCAGACTGATCTTGCGCGCGATCACCCAATGCCGCAGGGCGCGCTCGGCCTCGTTGTTCGTTAAGGGGTGTTTCGGGTACCGCAGTACCTGGAAGATGACGTCCCAGTCATTGAGCAACTCCACCGCCAAGGCGTGGGTTTTAGCGTGGTCGCTCCCTTGCTGCCGCTCGCAGGCGGCGCGCAACGCCGCCACCCGCGACGCGTGTTGAGTGGGCAAATCGACCGGGAGCGGGCCTTCGCGGGCGGCATACACCGCCGCCATCAAGGCTTGTAAAGTATCCAGGACGATCCGGCCGAAGACGCGGGCTTCGCGGTCACAACTCTCGGCCAAGCCTCGCGCCTTGCGAATCAGGTGCGCCCAACAGCGCAACCGGTGCGGGTAGTCGCGGTAGGCCATCCAGCCATCGCTCATCAGCCAGCCGCTAAAACCGTCCAGCACGTTTTCGACTAACTCTTTGCCTCGCCCGGCCACGTAATACAGCGTCACGGTTAACGACCGGAATACCCACAGCCACAGGGTCTGGCCGTGTTCGGGCCAGGAGGTTTCGTCGGCGTGCAGCAGGGCGCTGTCCAGAACCGCCTGGACGAGTTCGTCTTCCGCCGGGGCCACGGCCGCGCCGGCTTCGTGGAGCGTTCGATGGATCGTGCCGGTACTGAGCTTCAGGCCCAGCCACTCGTCCAGGAATTCGCGAATCCGTGCCCGCGACAGCCGAAACCGCAGGGCCAGCGCCACGATCAGCGCCGCCAACCCCGGCCCCACCAAGCGCCATTCGCTGAGTTCAATCCCCGCCAGCAGTGGGTCCACCACGCCCTGGCCGGCCACGGCCCGGGTCCGATGGCCACAGGCGCAGGGGGCTTCGTAGTAGCGATGGTCCACTACCCACAGCGTCAACCCCGGTCGCGCTGGATCGTCCCAGCGCAGGTCGACCGCCTGAAACCCGGTGTAGGCCACCGCGCCCACCGGGTCCAGCGGCCGGCCACAACCGGCGCAGGTGTCGGGGTAATGGGCCTGTTCGGCATTCGCCTGGAACACCTGAGTCCGGCCAATCCCCGGCGCCCCCGGCTGCTTACCCGGTTTACGGGCTGGTTTCGCGTCCGCCGGTTTCGCCTCGGCCGACGGCGGTTCCGCCGGCGCCGGCTTCGCGTCCGCCGGCGCCGACTCGGGTCCATCGTCCGCCGCATCGGCGGCATCCGATTCCGGCCCGCCACCCGGTCGGTCCCACGGCACCCGACTGCTCGGCGGCCGCGAACTGTTGTCCGGTCCCTGGTTCAGCCGGTCCAGCGCCTCCTTCAAATCGTCCAGCAGCTTGCCCGACAGCGCACGCACCTCGGCCTCCCCAGCGAATCCAGGTAGGCTTGGTCTAATTGGCGCAGGCTATGTTGGCTTAGGTGCATGGCGGTTGATCGTGGGGCCGGACTCTAGTTTTCCATACCTACTCCCCGAGGGGAAGTCAGCCGTTACCGGGAGGGGTGTGAAGAGTTACATATTTCCAAGGTACAGGTTTGATTCATTCAATCAGATCAGTTGAGGAAGCGTAACTTGGCTCTGTTCAAGCGTAAAGAATCTATTCTGGGCATCGACATTAGCTCCTCGTCAATCAAGTTGATCGAGTTGAGCCGTTCCGGGTCACGGTTCCGGGTTGAGGCCTTCGCTGTCGAACCGCTGGGCGAGGGGATGATGGAGGACCGCAACCCCGCCGATCCTGATGCAATGGGAGAGGCGATCAAGCGGGCCTGCCGCAGATCGGGTACCCGCTTGCGCCGCGCGGCCGTCGCCGTGCCTACCTCCAGCGTAATCACGCGTACCATACCGATGCCGGCGGAATTCAAGGAAAGCGATGTCGAGGTTAATGTTTCAATCGAGGCGGCTCAGTATATCCCGTACCCCGTCGAGGAAATCTATCTGGATTTTGAGATGAAGGGTCCGTCCCAGGCCAGCAGCGAAATGCAGGATGTCATGTTGGTGGCCACTCGTAAGGAGAACGTGGATACTCGGGAAGCCGCGCTCAAGAATGCGGGTTTGGTTCCGGTGGTCGTGGATATCGAGGCTTATGCCTTGGAAAACACATTCCGCCTACTGATGGAGGGCTTGCCCAAGGCTGGCGGCGATGGATCACTCAACCTGGATAAGCCGCGGGAAGGGTTGACCGCGCTGATCGATATCGGTGCCACCATCACTAATTTGTACATCTTGCGACAGAATTGCGTTATTTTTACTCGCGAGCAGGGTTTCGGTTGCGACCAACTCACCCTTCGGATCGCCGAAACCTATGGCCTGTCCCGGGAGCAGGCTGAACAGGCCAAGCGCTCCGCCGATCCGGTGGCCGAGGATTTTGCCACGGCCGTTCAAGAACCTTTCAAGCACATGCTGGCTGAGCAGATTGGGCACGGCTTGCAGTTCTTTTTTTCCTCCGACCAATATGCTTCGGGCCGCTATAATGTAGATACTATCGTCCTGGTGGGAGGCGGTGCCATGATCGCGGGTTTGGACCGGGTGTTGGCGGACGTGCTGGGCATCGCCACGGTGGTTGCCAACCCCTTCAAGAACATGGGTAGCGCCACCAAGGTGAACAGTAGCGCCTTATTGCGTGACGCACCCATGCTGGCGGTTGCCGGTGGGCTGGCCCTGAGGAGCTTCGACTGACATGACGCGCATCAATTTGCTGCCTTGGCGCGAGGCGCGCCGTGCTCAGCGACAGCGCGAGTTGGTCGCAATGCTGGTCGCGGCGGCGCTGGTTGCCGCCGGCAGCGTGTTTCTGGTGCAAACGGAAATCGCCAACCGCATTGAGTACCAACAAGAGCGCAACAACTATCTGCGTGGTGAGTTGGCCCGACTCAAGAAAGCCGCCGAGGAGATCCAGGCGTTACAACAAACCCGGAACCGGTTGGTTGAGCGCCTTAACGTCATCCAGAAATTGCAGGCCAGCCGTCCCGGTATGGTGCGGATGCTGGATGAGCTGGTCCGGCTGGTTCCTCAGGATATCTACCTGACCGCTTTCAAGACCACCAGCAATCAGGTGACTCTCAGCGGCACTGCTCGCTCCGACCTGATTATTTCCGAATTCATGCGTGACATTCGGGATGTCAAGCTGTTTGGCGAGCCAGTCTTGCAAGTTATTCAGACCAAGAATTTGAATAATGTGCAAGCGAGAGTGTTCGAGCTGGTCGTTCCGCTGAAACTGGATGCGGAGAAGGCGGATACAGGGGGTAAGACATGAATCTGTCGGAGATCAACCTCAACGACTTCGACCTGCGGGAAGCTGGCGATTGGCCCTGGGTCGGCAAGATCGTGCTGGTCGTTCTGGTCATCGCCGCCGTGCTGGGAGCGGGGTACTACTTCTTTACCAGCGACCGCCTGGAAGAACTGGATCGGGTGACCCGCGAGGAGCAGCAACTGCGGCAGGAGTTTATTGAAAAGCAGCGGGTTGCGGCCAATCTGGAATCGTTTCGGGCGCAGCTTAAGCAGATGGAGGCCGAGCTGGAAGTCATGTTGCGGCAGTTGCCGACCGGTACGGAGATGCCTGATCTGCTGGAGGATGTGTCCAACACCGGCAAGAAAAACGGTCTGGACTTCGAGCTATTCAAGCCCGAGGCCGAACAGCCTCGGGATTTTTATGCGGCTAAGCCGATTACCATCAAGGCGCAGGGAACTTATCATCAGTTCGGCGCGTTCGTCAGCGGGGTTGCGGCGCTGTCGCGGATCGTGACTCTGGAAAACGCGACGCTGACCAGCACCAGCGGCAATGCGGTAAAAGACGGCAAGAAGGTGGGCAATGCGGAACCCCTCAACATCCAGGCCACCTTGCAGACGTATCGCTATATGGATGAAGCCGATGCGCCGGCTGCGGGTCGGCAAAAAGATAGGAGGGCCGGCAGAAAATGAACGCATGCCTTTTTCCGGGTTTTGCCGCAGCCATCCGGGTCGTTTCATTGCTGGTTGCGGCATTGGCCGTGCTGGCGGGGTGCGCGCAGCGCGATATGACCGACTTGCAGCGGTTCGTTGAGACCACCAAACGCACCACGCCGGTGAAGAAGCCCGACCCTCCGCCGGAAATTAAGCCCTATACACCGTTTGCCTACACCGCGCAGGGCATCAAGGATCCATTCGTCGTGGCGCCGTTCGCTCAGGAGGAGGAGCTTGAGCTGACGCAGGCGCTGGCGGCCCAGCAAAATGGCAGCTACACCGGTGTGCGGCCCGATCCCAATCGGGTGCGTGAGGAACTGGAAAAATACTCGTTAGGCTCGCTTAAGATGATGGGTACTTTTCGCATGGGGGGTAACAACGAGTTATGGGCGCTGATCCTGGCGCCCGATGGTGTCGTGCACCGGGTGCAGAATAATAATTACCTGGGGACCAACCACGGCAAGATTGTCGACATCACGGAGCAGCGGTTAGATTTGCGGGAGATCGTTCCGGATGGACCCGGGCGCTGGCAGGAACGGGATGCGTTTCTGTCGCTTACCCAATGATCGAGGGGGAAGTGTCATGACGAGCAGGTCCACGAGCGAAGGCCAACATGACCGGCGACCGGGCGGGGGATGGCTGTCGCCAATGTTGGCGGTTACGGCTTTTTTGATTGGGGGGATGCTGTGGGAGGGGACCGAGGCGTTGGCGGTTACCCCCGAACGGGAACCGGTATTGCAAGCGGTGGATATCAGCCCGCTGGCTGGCAACCGTTTGCAACTTCGCTTCCGGCTTTCGGAAGTGCCCACACAGCCGCCGAGCACATTTACCATCAACGAGCCCGCGCGCATCGTGTTGGATTTTCTGAATACCCGCAACGGCCTGAATACACGGCAGCAATCCATCAATGTCGGCGTTGCCGATCGGATCAGCGTGCTGGAAGGGTCCGACCGGACCCGTGCCTCACTGAATCTGGCGCGGCTGGTGCCCTATAAGGTGCAGATGCAGGGCAACGTCGTGTTATTGACGTTGGAGAACGCGGGAGCGAGCGCCGCGAAAACCCCGGCACCCACCCCAACGGCGTCGGTGGCGGCGGCCGCCTCATCGCGGCGCGACGCGGCGCCGGTTGCGACGCAGCGCAGCAATGTCAGCGATGTCAGCTTCCGGCGCGGTCCGGGCGGGCAGGGCGTGATTACGGTCAAGCTGTCGAATCCAGGTATCCCGGTGGACGTGCGGCAGGAAGGCAATCAGATCATCGCCGATTTCCAGGGGGCGACTTTGAAAAAAGGCCAGCAGCGACGTCTGGATGTCACTGATTTCGCCACGCCGGTCACGATCGTGGAGGCGCTGAATCAGGGTAATAACGCCCGCTTGAGCATTCTGCCCAGCCCGCCGTTCGAGTATCTGGCCTATCAGGCCAATGATTTATATGTGATTGAGGTGCGCCCGCCGCAGAAATCCGCGGAGGAAGAAGAAAAGGAGGCGATGCTCGATCCGTCCAAGAAGAAGTACAAGGGCGACCTGCTGTCGCTGAATTTCCAGGATATCGAGGTGCGGGCGATCCTGCAGATTCTGGCGGATTTTACTGGATTGAACATTGTGGTCAGCGACAGCGTGAAGGGCAACCTGACGCTGCGCTTGCAGAACGTACCTTGGGACCAAGCGCTGGATATCATCCTGCGCACCAAAGGCTTGGCCATGCGCCAGAACGGCAATGTGGTTTTCATCGCCCCGACCGAAGAAATCGCGGCCCGCGAAAAACTGGATCTGGAATCGCGCAAGACGGTGCAGGAGTTGATCCCGTTGCGAACCGAGATTATTCAGGTGAATTATGCCAAGGCGGCGGAGCTGGCGGCCCTGCTCAAGCAGGCCGGCGAAAAGGGACAAACCATGTTATCGCCGCGTGGGGATGTGGTGTTTGACGAGCGCACCAATTCCCTGATCGTCAAGGATGTGCCCGACAAGCTGGGAGAGATCCGCGATCTGGTGAGCAAACTGGACGTGCCGACCCGGCAGGTGATGATCGACTCGCGAGTGGTGATCGCCAGTGATGACTTCAGTCGCGATCTGGGCGTTCGCTTTGGCGTGACCGGTGTTAATCAAGGCGGTAGCAGCGTGAATACGCTGAGCGGCAGCCTGCAGGGCACTAATACCATGGTCGGTAGCGCGGTGGATAATTTGATCAACACTGGCCAGCCTTTCCCGGTGACGGTGCCGGATCTCGATCAGCGCTTGGGAGTGAATTTCCCGGTGGCGGGGCCGAGGTTGGCACTTTCGATTTTGGGGGCGGATTATCTGGTGGATTTGGAACTGTCGGCGCTACAGGTCGAAGGCAAGGGTGAAATCATTTCCAATCCCCGGGTGGTGACCGCCGATTTGAAGAAGGCCACTGTTTTGCAAGGCCGGCAAATCCCTTACTCGACGGTCAGCCAGGAGGGAACCAATGTGGAATTCAAGGATGCTTTCCTGAAATTGGAGGTGACACCTCAAATCACGCCGGATGATCGCGTCCGTATGAATCTTAAGGTTTCCAAGGACGAGCAGGGTGCCACCGTGGCGACCGCGACCGGGCCGCAGGTCAGCATCGATAAGCGTGAAGTCGAAACGGAAGTCATGGTGAATAACGGTGAAACCGTGGTGTTGGGCGGTGTTTTCGAGCAAACCAAGCGTGATGATGTCAGTAAAGTGCCTCTGTTGGGGGATATTCCTTTGTTGGGATACCTGTTCCGGACTACGGGTAAGAGCAATACCAAGCGCGAATTGCTGATCTTCGTGACACCGCAGATCTTGAAGAACGGCGCGTTGGCTGAACGTTAAAGATCCAAAGAACAACATAATTTCATCGCGGGGGGATAAGCCATGCGATCACTGAGACGATTGACGGGGTTTGCAGAATTGCTGTTGCTGGCCGTGGTATTGGTCGGTTGGGGGGGTAGCAGCGATGCTATTCGTTTCGATGGCAGTGGCGGTGGTGGGTTTACCGGCGGCGGGTTTACTGGGCGGGCGCCGATTACCGTTGGGATGACCGCCGATAAGACCACGCTGCCGGTGAATATCCTAAATGCCGGGCCGTCTATTGGTAATCCCTATACGAATACGGTGACTGTTCAGGTGATGCAGAACGGTAAATTGTTCGCAGCACCTCTTATTAATGTTGCTATTGCGTCGGGTCTTTCCAGTGGTGCTTTGTACTATCTAGACGGTGATTCGGAGCACGAGCAATGCCCTACGGGAGCTACTTGTCCTCCCACTGCTACGGTTCCCATCGCTTTTCGAAACATAACATTCGAGGATACGCAGGGCATCGTAACATTTCACGTTAACGCTACCAACATTCCGGGAACCATAGTGCTGGTCGCTTCGGCACAGGATCCTCAAACCGGGCAAGTTATCAGCGGTAATCTAACTATTACCGTGACCGGTGGTGGCGGCGGCGCAACGGGCGGTTTCCCTTCTGTGGTCAAGTTCGTCATGGATCCCGCGCTGGTTTATATCCGTGACAATCCTTCGGGTACAACCACCGTCACTCAGAACACGGTCAAGCAGTTCCAGGTTTTTGTGCTGGACGATTTTAGTCAGCCAATTAATCAGGGTGAAGGACATGCCTTACGGGTCGAGCTGTTGCCTAACCGGCCGAATGGCGGTGAATGGTTGAGCACGACCGATGCCAACGGCAACCCGCAGGAGGGTACCAGCGTTCTGGCTAATTTGGTTGGTGGCGTGGCGACCTTGGTCTTGCATAGTGGCACCTTACCGGGAACGGTCTTGATCTCGGCCACCGCTGACCGCCGCGATAATAATGTGGATAACGGGATCGAGATGGGGATCACCAATTACGCCATGGTATCGATCGGGACGGGTGAAATTAAATCACTGACCTTCACCGGGCCATTTGCCGATGCTGCTTTTGTGAGTGCGAACAACCTGATCGCAGTGAATGGTCTTTGCCCCACTCAGCAGGCATGCGACTTTGTATGGGATGGCGTATATAACCGCATTATCTCGGTCATCGCCAGCGATCCCTTTGGGAACCCTCCGCCGGAAGGAACACCCATCACGTTCCGATTGATCGATTCGCCGTTAGATATGCTGGTGAATCGCTATCCTGATCAAGGGCATGGTCAGTTCGCCATTACGGGGTACAACGGTGACCCCCAGGAAGGAAGTTGGGAATTCTTCGCGCCCAATCGCACGGTACCCCGGGCTGTTGGAGATACCCTGAATCCATTCGTGGTGCCCAACGGTGTGTCGTATGCAGTGGCTGATCCTCTTTGCCTGCTAATGTTGCAGGACCCTGAAATCATCAATCCAAATCCGAGTACAATCAACGCCCTGCCTGCGGAGGGTCGCTTGGAATATCATGTGGGTAGCCGGGTTATCACCGGGCGTAGCGGAAATATGTTGACCGTTAATACCCCGTTCAATCAAGTCAGTCAGAATGTTGGCGCCAATGTTTGGTACACGGTCGGTTGCCCGCCCCATAAGGGTAATGTGCTGAATATCGGCAATGGAATTGTCGGGAATGAAGTCATCGTTTTGACCGATGTTACTGGTAGGGCCAGTACCGTGATGAGCTACCCGGCTAGCCAAGTGGGGCGGCGCTTCATGGTAGCGGCCGAATCGAACGGTGGGAAGGTTGGTGCGGTGATGACCCATTGGTATCTGGGTAATCCGGATGGCAGCTTTTTAACCATAACGCAGCCGCCGCAATTGGCTCAGCAAGTAGCTGTTGTAGCGCCAATCGACCAAAATCCGCCGGCGCTGGTTACCGTCACTCAAGAAGTACCTTCCGGGATAGCCGTTGAGTTGCCCGTCACGTTGCAATTACTGGATGGCGGCGTCACCTCCGGAGGTGTATTAGTTCGCACTCCGATTCCGGGTGTGCCGATCGCGGTGCAAATTGTCATCAACGATCCATCCGAAGCAGCGGCGATTGCGGCGGAAGAAGCCGTGGTGAAGGCACAGGTAGCCTTGGATACCTTTGATGCATTGAATCCAGGCGTCTGTGATCTGATCGATGACGATGGCGATCCGGACACCGCACCGGTGGAGCGAGATCCGGCGAAATGTGCTGAGCGAAAAGCGCTGGTGGTCACTTTGGATGCGGCAAAGATTGCAGCCGCCCAGGCACGGGCGATTGCTAACCTGCACACGCCTACGGCGTCGGTGGTTCCGGCCACGCTAGCCAGTGGCGCGGGTGGGTACACCAATCTGGTGCTGCAAGTCAACGACTTACCCACGGATGGCAGCGTAGACTTCTTCTTCTCTACCGTTGGCCCCGAGATTAGCAGCGAAACGCTTCAGATTACGGTGCAGCCGCCGCAGCCGGAAGCGGCTGCGACACAGTGAGTCTTGAATACGGCGAGACGTAATCTTCTTCTCTTGCCAGCAACCGAAAAAAACCGGCGGTGATCCCGCCGGTTTTTTTGTTGGCTGTGCATGGGGGTGATGGTGCTTTTGGCCCGTAAGCGGGTTCTCGAAAAAGTAAGTGCAAGTATCCAAAAGATGAAATGACTGATCACTGCGTCGGGATCAACATGGAAGAACATGTTTGTTCTCGGTTTGAACGAAACGGGATAGGTTTCTCCCTTGCCGTTTGTGTTTTTAGGGAAAGCGTTCACGAAAGACATTCATATCTCCCCGTTACTTGCGGCAGGAATGAACATCTGGTAGTGGCCTGCGATGCCCGCTGTTTAGATTGGGGCTTTCAGGCTTGTCTTCAAGAACCTCGTCCCCTGGTGGCGGGGTTCTTTATACCATTTACGATTAGATTTTGTTATCATACTCATTTAACCTACTTTTATTGATCCAGTCATGAGCCGCTCATTACAAGTCGAAATCCACGAATCCTCCGAAGAACTAAAGCGCATAATGAATGAACAAACTCACGCCAAGTTTCGAGAGCGATTACAAATTCTATATTGGATTAAAAGTGAAATTTTTCATTCTTTACAAGAGTTAGCCGATCATTTAGGGCGATCGAAATCCGTCATTGTCAAGTGGCTCAAAGTATATCGTACCCAAGGCTTAATCGGGCTGTTGCAGTGGAATTATCATGGCGGCCGTCGTTCGAGAATTACCGAAGCTATGAGAGAGGCACTCCAGCGCCGTCTGGACGATCCGACTCATGGATTTCATAGTTACGGACAAATCCAGCAGTGGCTTCTCCAGGAATACGAGGTCGATATTCCTTATTCAACAGTGCATCAAGTCGTTCGTTATCAACTCAAAGCAAAACTTAAAGTGGCGCGGCCAACGAGCGTTCATCGCCATGAAGAGGCGGTGGTTTCTTTTAAAAAAAACTTCCACGACAACTTGAATTAATTGATATTCTTCAGCAAGTTGAAAATGAAGCGGTCCGGCCTTTACGGTATTGGTGCCAAGATGAAAGTCGCTTTGGATTAAAAACGATCACCCGGCGGGTCATCACCGC
The DNA here is from genome assembly GCA_016699715.1 of Candidatus Competibacteraceae bacterium. Taxonomy (NCBI): domain Bacteria; kingdom Pseudomonadati; phylum Pseudomonadota; class Gammaproteobacteria; family Candidatus Competibacteraceae; species Candidatus Competibacteraceae bacterium. Next base: position 435,305 of record CP065007.1, read on the forward strand.
ACTGGGGATTAAGCCAGTTGGTCCAGTTCAATGGACCTTTCAATCATTTTGGCTCTATGGTGCCATTGAGCCACTGAGTGGCGAAAACTTCTTTTTAGAATTTTCCCATTTAGATGCTGATTGCTTTCAGTGGTTTTTGAATGAATTTTCTAAAACTTATCCGCACAGCCTCAACGTAATTCAATTGGATAACGGTCGCTTTCATTCTGCCAAAAAACTCGTAATCCCCGATAATGTCGTCTTATTATTCCAACCGCCTTACAGTCCCGATGTGAACCCCATTGAGCGTGTTTGGCAATCAATGAAAGATCAATTGTGTTGGATCAATTTAAAAACCCTAGATGAACTACGTAAAAAAGTGGATGAACTCATTCAATCGCTTCTCCCAAGCGAAGTGGTTTCTTTGACCAGTTTTGATTTTATTTTATCCGCACTAAAGTAGTAAAATCTATTAGTAATCGGTATTACGTTTTCGGGGAGAGGCCATACCTCAAGGCGGATATGGTCTCGTAAAACGATCCTCTTCCCTGCGCCGTTCCCGAATGCGGGTAAAAAAAAGCCGCGATATAAATCGCGGCTCGAAAAGATGACCCGATTATTTATTCGCCAGGGCTTTTTCCACCCGCCTCATCGCCCGAACCCGGGATGATGCCTCCACCCGGTAAAGACTGCGTGGGGTCATTGGAATAAATGGCGTCCACAACTTCGGAATCCGCCCAGTTATCCTTGAAGGCCATTGCCCTCAGCACCACGGTGAGGCTATTCGATCCAGCCAGCGAGGCGGAATCACCGTTGTTGATTATGGTCCCGTGGGTTGGTGTGGGCGTGCTGCCGTCCGTGGTGTAGCTGATGGAAGCGCCCGGCGTGGTGGTGCTGATCCTGACGGACAGCGTGAGGTTTCCGCCTGGCGGATCGAAGGTCGGCGCCGCCACTGTGGCCAGTGGCCCCACGAACCGACCGAAGGCCCACGGCGCCCATTGGCCGTTGGCGTTGATCCCCGAAACCACCGGCACTACGGCAATCACCCGGTTGGTGATCGCTTCGATGACCGAAACCGTATTATCGTCGGTGTTGGCCACGTACACCCGCTTGCTGTCCGGGCTAACCGCGACGCCGTAGGGCTTCTTGCCGACCGGTACGATGTCCACCACGCTGTGGTTGGCGGTGGTGTCGATCACAAACAGGCGATTGCCAGCCCCGTCGGTGACGTACAGCCGGTTACCGTCCGGGCTGACCGCGACGCCGCGTGGCACCAGTGGTTGCGGTGCGCCGCCGAACTCGTCCAGCGCGATGACACCGACCACTCGGTTGAACACCGTCTCAATGACCGACACCGTCCGGTCACCGGAATTGGCCACGTACACCAACATACCGTCGGGATGAACCGCCACACCCTCCGGCGCCCAGCCGACCGCCACCGAACCGACCTGGGTTTTCAGGTCCGCGTCGAAGATTGACAGCGAGCCGACACACTGGTCCGGATTGACGTTGACCGGGGGTCGCGATACCAGAGCGTCGCACTGATCGGGATAAGGATTGGTCGCATCGTCCGAGAACGAGTTGACCGTCCGGTTGGTGACATACACCAGCGGGCGCAACGGGTTGGGATGCGCCGCCACGCCGCGCGGGTAGGAGTTCGCGGCCAAGTTGGGCACGTTCAGATCGATGAACGGCTGGTTGGTGGTGGTGTCGATCACCGACAGGCTGAAGCTGCCTTCGTTGGCCACGAACACCCGTTCGCCGGTGGGGTTGACGGCAACGCCCAGCGGCGCCACGCCGACCGGGATGATGGCGATCACCCGACGCTCGGTCAGATCGATCACCGAGAGCGTCCCGGCGCGTCGGCCGTACTGTGGGCGATTGGCAACATATAGTCGGGTGCCATCCGGGCTGACCGCGATGCCGCTGGGACCGCTGTTGTTGATGCCCGCCGACATGTTATCGACGACCTGATTGATGTCGGGGTTCAGGATCGATACCGTGTTGCCATAGTAATTGGTGATATAAGCCGGTCCACTCAGTAGTCCATAAGCATAGGGACCGAAGGAAATTGTCAGATTGACCCGGCTGTTGATCGGCGCGGTCGCCTCCGGTTGCGGATTCTGGCGGATCACTTGGCCGGCCGGGACGTCCGGGCTGCGCTGGTTGGAGACCACGCCGACCCGCAAATCGGCTTCGATCAGCTTGGCGGTGGCTGCCGCCAGCGTCAGGTTCGCCACGTCGGGAACCGAGGTTTGCGGGCTGGCACCCGGATCTTCCGGCACCGGACCCAGCGATACCACCAGATTGACCGCCCAGCCGACCGGAGCCAGCGCGGTCATCAGCGGGTTTTGACTGATGATGCGGCCCGCTTCGATGGTGTTGCTGGTCTGGCGGGAGACGAAGCCTACCTTCAAGCCGACGTTTTCGAGGAGGACAGTGGCATCGAGTACGGTTAGCCCGACCACGCGCGGGGTGACAACCGGCGGTTGCGAACCGGAAGAGACGATCACGTTGACCGTGGTGTTGTAGCCGATCAATGAGCTGGCGGCGGGGAATTGAGCGGCAACCCGGCCTGCCGGTATGGTGTTGTCGCGCTGCACGGTGATGGAGCCGATGTTGGCCAAACAGGTCGCGAACAGAATCTCGTGGGCGTTCTCGACGGTCTGACCAGTCACGTCGGGCGCGGCGCATTGCTGCGGCCCGGAGAAGCCCTGGGAAATGACTAGGTCGACCGCTGTGCCGGCTTGGACCTGCTCGCCGGCCGCCGGCGTGGTCTGGATGACATTGCCGATCGGCATCGTTACATCCGGTTGCTTCGTGGTGGCGCCGATCGTAAGCCCGGCACCGCGCAGGAGGTATTGCGCCGTGGCTTCGGGTTGGCCGGTCACGTTGGGAACCGTAACGACGCCGGCCGGACCCAGGGATACGGTGAGATTGACGGCGGTACCGGCGGTCACCTGGGTTCCGGACGCCGGGCTTTGATCGATGACGGTATCGGCGGGAGCCTCATCGTCGAATTGCAGGGTTGTCGCGCCGACGCTGAGCCCCGCATTGCGAATGACGGTGCTGGCGCCGGTTTTGGTCAGATCGACCACGTCCGGAACTTTGACATCTGCCGCCGCACTGATTTGTGGGTAAATGACAAGAAAAAAACTTATGAAAATTAACAGGAACGACGTGGAAAAAAACCTGGTTTTTGATCTCATGTTAAAAAGCTCCACGCTTTATCAGGCATTACAGCACAGGTGTATTCGCTCTCTTTTCAGGAAGACACCGTTTCGAAAACCGTGCCGCCCCCCCTTACAACGCCTTTCCTTAATTAGGGAACAAGTATAGCTCTTTTATGACGCTGGCAAACATTCGCGCATACCCGAATTGAGGGTGGCTGCTCGAACCTGGCGGTCCTGTCCGCCCGCCCGCCGCGGCCGACGGATGGGTTGGACCGGGATACAAGGTTGGATTGTGGATGCGAGAAGCCCCCTCCGGTGTTTATACTGCTGAAAATCCGGCTTCGGCAAACCAATCCATACGTTGTTGGCCATCGTATTGAATCGGGAAAGCTTAGCATGCCTTGCAGTGTCGCCCATCTTCTTGAAATGGATAGTATTCCGCTTGCACAAATTGGATACGGTTCAAACGGCTTTTGTTTATTCGGGATTGCTGGCGCAGGCGCGGCGGAAGGGTGTGGTGGTGCAGAGCGTTGAGTGGGGTTGATCGGTGTCCGTCGCCAATGTTTCCGCCATCTCCCGCCTGTTCCTGATCGGCCCGATGGGCGCCGGTAAGACCACCATCGGCCGCCGGTTGGCGCAGGTGCTGAACCGCGAGTTCGTGGACAGCGATCAGGAAATCGAGCAGCGCGCCGGGGCCAGCATCCCGCTCATTTTTGAATTGGAAGGCGAGGCCGGTTTCCGCGCCCGCGAAAAGGCCGTCATCGCCGAACTGACCCAGCGTGCCAATTTGATCCTTGCCACCGGCGGCGGTGCCGTGCTCGACTCCGACAACCGTAACTGTCTGCGCGAGCGCGGCTTTGTCATCTACCTGTGGGCCACGGTGGACGAACAGCTCCTGCGGACCCGCATGGACGGCAACCGCCCGTTGTTGCAGACCGCCGATCCCCGCGCTCGTCTGGCGCAATTATTCGAACAGCGCGACCCAATCTACCGCGCCACCGCCGATCTCGTGATCCAAAGTGACGGCCAGGCGGTGAGAAAGGTGGTGGGGCGGATTCTCGGCGCCCTCAACCGCCAGGGTAGCCCGCGCTGACCAAACCCGCCGCTCCCGCTTGATCTCCGACAGGAACGCCCTATGAAAACCCTGCATGTGGAACTCGGCGACCGCCGTTATCCCATCTACATTGGCCCCGGCCTGCTCGGCCAGCCCGAACTGCTGCGCCCCCATATTCCCGGCCGGCAGGTACTGGTGGTCAGCAACACCACGGTCGCGCCACTGTATCTCGAACGGACCCGCGCCGCGCTGACCGGGTTGCGCCACGAAGCGGTGATCCTGCCCGACGGCGAGCAATATAAAACGCTGGCGGTGCTCGATGAGGTGTTTACCGCCTTGCTGCGGCATCGCTTCGACCGCAACTGCACGATCATGGCGCTCGGCGGCGGGGTGGTCGGCGACATGACTGGTTTCGCGGCGGCCTGTTATCAGCGCGGCGTGCATTTCATCCAGATTCCCACCACGCTGCTGGCGCAGGTGGATTCCTCGGTGGGTGGCAAGACCGCGGTCAATCATCCGCTCGGTAAGAACATGATCGGTGCTTTTTACCAGCCGCGCTGCGTGTTGGCCGACACCGATACGCTCGCCACCCTGCCGGATCGCGAACTGAGTGCCGGCTTGGCCGAGGTCATCAAGTACGGTCTGATCCGCGACTTGTCCTTTCTGGAATGGCTGGAGGCGCACTTGGATGCGCTGCTGGCGCGCGAGGCCGGCGCCCTGAGCGAAGCCATCGAACGCTCCTGCCGCAGCAAGGCCGAGATCGTCGCCGCCGACGAGCGCGAAACCGGCGAGCGCGCCCTGCTCAATCTCGGCCATACCTTCGGCCACGCCATCGAGACCGGCGCTGGCTACGGTGTGTGGTTGCACGGCGAGGCGGTGGCGGCGGGGATGGCGCTGGCGGCCGATCTCTCGGCGCGGCTGGGCTGGCTGAGCGGGGAGCAGGTCGGGCGGATACTGGCGCTGCTGGAGCGTGCCCACCTGCCATCGGCGCCGCCGCCGGACCTGAGCGCCGACGATTTCCTGCGGTTGATGGCGGTGGACAAGAAAGTCCAGAACGGCCACTTGCGGCTGATCCTGCTGCGCGGGCTGGGGCAGGGCGTTATCGTCGGCGACATCGATCCGGTTCGCCTGCGGGAAACCCTGGAGGCGCGGCGCTAGAGGGCCGCGCCGGAATCAGGGCAGCAGGTCGGTGCTGGCGATCGGATGATCGATGCCGGCCCGCTCCAGTTGAGCGAAGGTGGTCGGCTGGTGGGCGGGATCGATGTCCAGCCCGAGCAGCAGACCGATTTGCGACAGCGAGAAAATACCACGCACCGCCGGCTTACCGGTGGCGGGATCGGTATCCACCACCATCGCGTGCTGGCGGTTCATTTGCCGCAGGGTGGAGATGATGTCGCCCACGCGCGCGTTCCGCACATCGTCCATCAGCAGCACTTCCAGCTTGGGTTTGAGTGTCATGATATCGGCGACCCGCAGGTCTTCCCAGTCGCCGCCAGCCTTGGCCAGGATGCGTTCCGGTTTTTCGCCCTCGATGTCGCGGCTGGTCACCAGCCCGACGATTCGGCCGTCGCCGTCGCGCACCAGCAACATGCGCACCCCACGCTTGACCATGATTTCCAGCGCCTTGCTAAGCGGCGTATCCAGTTCGGTGGTGTAGGCGGTGACTTGGCTGAGGTCGGTCATCACCTGCACGGCTGGGTCATCGGTGGAGACGTGGTCGGGCAGATGCTGTTTCGGCCGGAAATAACCGGCGCCGGCTTCCAGATGATGAAACGGGAGCGGCTGGTAGCTAGGGGTCATCGGGGTGGCCTCCATGGAATTGCGCGGTTGCCTTTGAGGCGTTTTTTTAAGAAGTGGGTTGATTGGAAGACCTGGAAGACCGCCAGCGCGGTGTTCAGCGGCGCCGGCTGGATCGAGCCATGACGCCATCGGCCCATTCCAGAATCGCCCGCACTCGCGGCGTTAGCAGGTTCCAGGCTTCGGCGCGGTCGACCCAGCGGTATTCGTTATGCTCCGGCCGCCCCAACTCGGGATTGGGCATGAGCTTGACCTCGGTGCTCGCCGATTCGGCGATGTAGTAACGGGCCACCTTGCGGCCCTGATTATAGGGATGAGTTTCCCGGTAAAGGTCGCCCCAACGGAACCGCAGCCCAGTCAGCGCGGTTTCCTCCTCGACTTCGCGGACGGCTGCTTGCAGCGGCGATTCGGCCACTTCCACCACGCCTTTTGGAAAGTCCCAGTAATTGTAGGCTCTGAGTAAAAGATAGTCGTAACGATCGGCATTCCAATGTACCACCACCACGCCGGATGACAGAATCCGAACGCTGGCTGGCCTGGAACTTGGCATCGAGGTCATCGCGCATCGCCCATGCCGGCGTGCGCGTGATAGGGGACGCTCAACTGCTGCGTTGCCTCGACCAGCACCCGGACATGCTCCGGATCGACTCCTGGCTGGACGCCATGGCCAAGGTTGAAGATGTGGCCCGGTCCGGCGCCATAATCGGCCAGCACCTGGGCGGCTTGCTGGCGGATACGTTCGGGAGCGGCGTACAAGGTGGCCGGGTCAAGGTTGCCCTGTAGCGCCACCCGCGCCCCGACCCGACGGCGGGCGTCGCCCAAGTCCACGGTCCAGTCCACCCCCACCGCATCGCAACCACTGGCGGCCATGTCTTCCAGCCAGGCGCCGCCGCCCTTGGTGAACAGGGTGATCGGCACCGGTCGCTGCTCGGCTTCGCGGGTCAGTCCGGCGACGATGCGGCTCATGTAGGCCAGCGAAAATTCCCGGTAGGCGCGCGGGGCCAGGATGCCGCCCCAGGTGTCGAATATCATCACTGCCTGCGCGCCGGCGGCGATTTGGGCGTTGAGGTAAGTAGTTACCGCCCGGGTGGTTACGTCCAGCAGTCGGTGCAGCAGTTCCGGCTGGTCGTACAGCAGTTCCTTGATGCGGGCATAATCCTTGCTGGAGCCGCCCTCGACCATGTAGGTCGCCAGCGTCCACGGGCTGCCGGTAAAGCCGATCAGCGGGACTCGACCGGCCAGCTCGCGGCGGATCAATCGCACCGCGTCGATCACGTAACGCAGCTCGATTTCCGGGTCGGGTACGCCCAAGCGGGCGATGTCGGCCGCCGCGCGCAGCGGCCGAGCGAACCGCGGGCCTTCCCCTTCGCTGAACGACAGCCCCAGCCCCATGGCGTCGGGCACGGTCAGGATGTCGGAGAATAGAATCGCCGCGTCCAGCGGAAACCGTTCCAGCGGCTGCAAGGTGACTTCGCAGGCCAGCTCCGGAGTCTGGCACAGCGTCAGAAAGCTGCCGGCGCGGGCGCGGGCGGCTCGGTATTCCGGTAAATAACGGCCCGCCTGGCGCATCAGCCAGATCGGGGTGCGGTCCACCGGCTGCCGTAGGAGGGCGCGCAGCAGGCGGTCGTTATGGAGCGAGGTGGTCATGCGTGGCGGAACGGCGGTCCTGGTTGAATGGGATGGGTCGGTTACCTGAGCATGAGGCCGTTCGACACCGCCCGCAGTTCCCGGCTACGTATATTTTATAGTGTGCCAAGGTTCGGTGGTGGCGTCCATGCGTGGCGCGGTTTAGAGACCGCCGACTCTTGGGTGGTGATTATCGGCGGAGTTGACGGCATTATGGCATTGTGGTTCAAGCTGACACTGTTTTGATCCGAGCGCTATAAGATAGTGGCAGTTCTTCATTCATGGCATTGTGATCAAGGTACCCATGCAACGAGCGCCGCGCGGACCTTCCCGGACACGAGAGCCCGTGTCCGGGTTTCTACCCGATTTTTGCGCCAACCCCACGGTCTTCCTGACCATTCTGTTGGCCGAGTTATTCGCCTTGGTGCTGGCGCTGAGCGAAGCCGACCGCCTGGGTGACTTCTGGAATCGATTGGCGCTGATTTCGCTGTTCGTGCAGTGGGTAGTGCTGGGGGCCGCCGCCGCTTTGTGTTTGTGTCGGCGCTGGCTCAATCGGCTCAAGGTAACCGCCGCCACCTTGGCCGTGTTCGGCCTGACTCAATTGGTCACCTTGAGCTTCTCGGTCCTTGGTTGGTGGTTTCTCGAGCCGGGCTGGGAAGCGGCTGGGCTCGCCGCGCCGCCAGCCGCTCTGATCGCTCGCAACCTCGCCATCGGCGGTATCGTTACCTTGCTGGCCCTGCGCTACTTCTATGTCCGCCATCAATGGCAGCGTAATGTCGAGGCCGAGGCCCGCTCCCGGCTGCGCGCCCTGCAAGCGCGCATTCACCCGCACTTCCTGTTCAACACCCTCAACACCATCGCTGGCCTGATCCCGGTTCAGCCGGACCAGGCGGAACAGGCGGTGCTCGATCTGGCCGACCTGCTGCGTTCGGCGTTGGCCCATCAGGAGCGCATCACGCTGGGAGAGGAACTCGAACTGACCCGTCGCTTCATCGCCATCGAGCGGCTGCGCCTCGGCGAGCGGTTGCAAGTAGAGTGGCATCTGGCCGACGGGTTGCCGCTGGCGGCTCCACTGCCGGCACTGCTGCTGCAACCGCTGGTGGAAAATGCCATCCGCCACGGCATCCAGCCCTTGCCGGAGGGTGGCCGGCTGAGCATTCGCATCGAGCGGCGCTCCAGTGCCTTGCGCTTTAGCATTGCCAACCCCTGGGGGGGCGTGGACGGCGGACAAACCGGCGGATCGGGCCAGCGCTTGGCTCAGGATAATATCCGCCAGCGCTTGTTGCTGGCTTTCGGTGCCGCCTGCCAGTTGGAGATCGTGGAAGCGCCCGACCGCTATCAGGTCGCGTTCTCGGTGCCGCTGGGCGAGGAGTGAGCGGCTTTCGGACGCGCGCCTAATCGGTTTCGGCTGGCGGCAGTTCGTCGCGAGTGAAACGGACCAGCGCGCCGATCCGCTGCTCCCCCAGAGAGGCCAGTTCGATCAGGGTGAGGGTTTCCCCCGGTTCCGGCGAGTCCGGGTCGAGCTTGACCCCGAGCCGGTTGAGCCGCAAGCTCAAGGGATGGAGTTGCAGGTAGGTCTCCGGGTGGCCGAGCACCTGCCGCACTTGTTCCAGGTAATCGTCCAGTGTGCCCAATTGCTTGCGGGCGACGATCGACTCACCCTCGGTTTGGGATAACCGCTGCTCCAGTGTCGCCAGCCGGCGCTCGTCGGCATCGGTGGCGGACAGTAGCGGTTGTAAGCCTCGCGCGTGTCCCCGCAGCGCACGCAGCTGCGCTTGCAGTTGCCGCCGCTGCTCTTCCAGGGTTCCGCGCCGTTCGCGCAGTTCGTTGATGCGCTCCAGCGCCCGCGAGGCCAAGAACATCAGCATCCGCTGCCGCAGTTCCTTGCGTAGTTCGGATTCGCTGGCGGCGGGAAAGAATAACTGGTGATTTGAGAAACTGACCTGGATTTGGTGGGCGTCGCGAACCAGGAGATCGCCTGCCAGCGTCATGCCGAAAGTCTCGGTTTCGCGCTTGACCATCAGCAGCAGGGCGAAACATTCCGGTGGTCCGCTCTCCTTGAAGTAGGTCCGCACTCGCGGGTCGAGGTCCAAGGTCGCGCGCAGGCTGTCCACCGTGGCGAAAAAGGCATTGACGCACGGGTCCATGGCCCAGGCTTGGCCACCGAGCGTCAGCGCCGGCGGCAAGCGTCGCAGCATGTCGTCGCAATGGCGTTGCCCGATTTCCACGGCATCCAGCAGTTTTTCGGCGTAGTTGCCCACCAGTCGAATTCGCGGCTCGCTGGCGTCCACCACCTGCTCGATGGAATCCCGCAGCAACGCCAGCCGCTCCTGGCGCAGGCGATGTTCGGCCAAGTGGTGCTGGGCGAAGGCGGCGATGCCGCCGAAGGTGCTGTAAATCTCGTGTAGAAACCCTTGATCGTCCGTCATCGCACATCTCGCGTCGGGTCAGGACAGCCGTGCCAGTCGCTGGTGCAGCGGGCTGGAGCGAGGAAAGTGAGCGCGGAGAAAATCCATCTGATCGGCCAGCACTCGCTTGCCCTGCAAATACACGTATTCCGGGTGATTGGGGGTGAACGGAATCGCCAGCAACTGCATTCTGGCCTGTTCCGGCGTCTTGCCGCCCTTGCGATGGTTGCAGAGCTTGCAGGCGGTGACCACGTTGTTCCAGTGATCGGCGCCGCCTTGCACGAGTGGCCTGACATGGTCGCGGGACAGGTCTCGAATCGCAAAAGTCTCGCCGCAGTACAGACAAGTATTGCAGTCGCGGCGAAACAGCGAGGCGTTCGAGAGAGGGGGCACGTAGTCATGACGGGCACGCAGGCGGGCGTAGGCGCCGCCTCGCGTGGCGATGATGGAGTTGACCGTGATGGCGCTGCGCCGGCCGCTCAGGGTGCTGACGCCGCCGTGTACCGTGTAGAGCGCCATGCCGCAGGTATAGGCCACCTGCTCGGCGTGGTATAAGCGTACCGCCTGCTGGTAATTAATCCATTCCAACGGCATTCCTGTCACATCCGTGTGCAGAACCTGCTGCTCCAATCCGTACATACTTCACCTGTGCCTGTTCCTTATCTCCATCCCATTATCGCCCGCCAACTTGAACCCAGCTTGACACTCCATGGACATAAAAGCCGGCGTCGGGTTGCAAGGGCGACGCCCGGGGTATTGGACATATTTCGAACTCTGCCCATTTGTGATGTTGAAAGTCTAGGCTACTATTCTACGAGTATCGCGCGTTACCCGCTGACGGCGCGCATGCCCACCTTAACACCCTGGCACTCCAAGAGGCTTTAAAAAGCCTTTTTTTCGTGTCAATTTCCGGGCGGGCGGGAGCCCGGTGAAAATCACAATCAGGAGGACAAGATCATGCCTGTTCGTATGGCCGTCCCGAAGGAAACCATTTCGGGCGAACAGCGGGTCGCGCTGGACCCGACGATGGCCGAGCGTTTCACCAAGCTCGGCGTGGAAATCCTGGTGGAAAAAGGCGCGGGTCTCAGCGCCTTTTTCACCGATGAAACCTATGCTAAAAGCAGCCGGTTGGTGGACGGCGCCCAAGCGTTGTATGCCGAGGCCGAGGTAGTCTTCAAGGTGCAGGGACCCACTTTGGAAGAAGTGGAGTTGCTCAAGGACGGTTCGGTTCTGCTGGCCGTGTTGTCGCCGCATCGCAACCCGGAGGTGGTCAAGCGCTTGCGCGACAAGAAGATCACCAGCTTTGCCATGGAACTGATCCCGCGTATCTCGCGCGCCCAGTCGATGGACGTGCTGTCCTCCCAGGCCGCCGTGGCCGGTTACTATGTGGCGTTGCGCGCCGCCAGCCTGGCCAGCGGGTTCTTCCCGATGCTGACCACCGCCGCCGGCACCATCCGCCCGTCCAAGGTGGTCATTGTCGGCGCCGGTGTCGCCGGTTTGCAGGCCATCGCCACCGCCAAACGGCTGGGCGCCATGGTCGAGGCCTACGACATCCGTCCGGCGGCCCGCCAGGAGATCGAATCACTGGGCGCCAAGATGATCGACACCGGGGTCAACGCCGCGGCCGAAGGGGGTTACGCCCGCGAATTGACGGCTGAGGAGAAGCAGAAGCAGGCCGACGTGCTGGCCAAGCATATCGCCGCCGCCAATGCGGTCATCACCACCGCCGCCATTCCTGGGCGGGCGGCGCCGAAGATCGTGACGGCGGCCATGGTGGAGAATATGAAGCGTGGCGCGGTCATCGTCGATCTGGCCGCGGAATCCGGCGGCAACTGTGATTTGACCCGCCCCGGCGAGACCTACGAGCATAACGGCGCCATCATCGACGGTCCGCTCAACATCCCCAGCAACTTCCCGGTTCCGGCCAGCGAAATGTACGCGAAGAATCTGTACAACTTCCTGTCGCCGATGATCAAGGACGGCGCATTGAACCTGGACTGGGACGACGAAGTGATCGCCAAGAGCGCGTTGACCCGTGATGGGCAGGTCGTTCATGAACCCACCCGCAAACTGCTCGAACAATAACCCGGAGACGCACGATGGAAGCAGTGGTTAGCTTTTTTTCTCCCATCTACATCCTGATGCTGGCCGCCATTCTCGGCTATGAAATTATCGGCAAGGTGCCGGTGATCCTGCATACCCCGCTGATGTCCGGCACCAACTTCGTCCACGGCATCGTGTTGGTCGGCGCAATGGTGGCTTTGGGCCAGGCGGAAACCCCCCTGGAGCAGGCTATCGGTTTCCTGGCCGTATTGCTGGGCGCCGGTAATGCGGTCGGCGGCTACTTCGTCACCGAGCGGATGCTGGAAATGTTCAAGAGCAGCAAGGGTCAGGAGAAGTAAGTCATGGGTTACCTGATTGAAACGATTTATTTCCTGACGGCGGTGGTGTTCATCGTCGGCCTCAAGCGGATGTCGCATCCGACCACCGCCCGGAGCGGTATCGTCTGGGCGGGCTATGGGATGGTGCTGGCAACGCTGTTCAGCTTTGCCCACCCGCAAATCCAGGCGGGACCGGGCAATTATGTCCTGATGGTCATCGCCATTGCCGTTGGCGGCGCCATCGCCTGGTATGGCGCCAAGAAAGTGGAAATGACCGCCATGCCGCAGATGATTGCCATTTACAATGGCATGGGCGGCGGCGCGGCGGCGGCGATTGCGGCGGTGGAACTACTGAAGAATCACGGCACTGAGGCGGTGGCTCCGGAAACCCATGTTCTGATCATGGCGGTGGCTGGCGCGCTGATCGGCGCGGTGGCCTTCTCCGGCTCGGTGGTGGCTTTCGGCAAGTTGCAGGAGCTCAAATTCTTCAAGGATGACGCCAAGTTTCGTTTCACTGGGCAGCAGAAGGTCAATGCGGCGATTTTCGGCGCGGCGGTCATACTCGGTTTGGTGATTGCGCTCAATCACAGCTCCAGCGGCCTCCTGATCTCGATCTTCTTCCTGCTGGCGCTGGCGTTTGGCGCGATGATGGCCTTGCCCATCGGTGGCGCGGATATGCCGGTCGTTATCTCGCTGTTCAACGCCTTCACCGGCTTGGCGGTGGCGCTGGAAGGCTTTGTGCTGGGCAACTCGGCGATGATCATTGCCGGCATCATCGTCGGTTCGTCGGGTACCTTGCTGACCCTGATGATGGCCAAGGCCATGAATCGCTCGGTAGCCAACGTGCTGTTCAGCAACTGGGCGGCGCTGGCCAGTGGCGAGGCGCAGGCGGTGACCGGCAGCCTCAAGGCGATGGAGCCGCCGGATGCGGCGATTCAGATGGCCTACGCCGCCAAGGTTATTATCGTGCCCGGTTACGGCATGGCGGTGGCTCAGGCGCAGCACAAGATCTGGGAAATGTGCAAGCTGCTCATGGAACGCGATGTCGTCGTCAAGTTCGCCATTCACCCGGTCGCGGGCCGGATGCCTGGTCACATGAATGTGCTGCTGGCGGAAGCCGGTGTTCCCTACGATCTGATCTTCGACATGGACGAGATCAACGAAGAGTTCTCCACCGCTGACGTGGCGTTGGTCATCGGCGCCAACGACGTGGTGAATCCAGCGGCGCGCACCGACAAAGCCAGCCCGATCTACGGGATGCCGATCCTGAATGTGGATCACGCCAAAAACGTGCAGGTGATCAAGCGCGGCAAGGGTGTGGGCTTCGCGGGCATCGAGAACGCGCTGTTCTTCGCCGACAACACCCGGATGGTGTACGGCGATGCGCAGAAAGTGACGGCGGGACTGATCCAGGGTATCAAGGATCTCGGCTAGCCGTTATCGGGTTTGGACCCAAGCCAGCGGGGCGGCCTTCGGGTCGCCCCGCTTTTTTTGGGATTGCGCTATGCTGTCCGGCGGGGCGGTCGAACCGGCCATCCCTCACACCTTCACCGCCGGAAGCTTGCCATGTCCGATACCGAAAACCTGACGCTGCTGGGTCAGTCCAAGACCGAGTACCCACAAAGCTATAGCCCGAACGTGTTGGAGCGGTTCCACAACCGCTATCCCCAGCAGGATTACGTGGTGGAGCTGGACTGCCCCGAGTTTACCTGCCTGTGCCCGCTGACCGGGCAACCCGATTTCGCCCACATCGGCATCCGCTACAGCCCCCGCGAGTTTCTGGTGGAGTCGAAATCGCTGAAGCTGTACCTGTTCAGTTTTCGCAACAAGGGCGAGTTCAGCGAGGATAGCGTCAACTGCATCGCTCGGGATCTGTTCCAGTTCCTGCAACCGAAATGGCTGGAGGTGTGGGGAGAGTTCTGGCCTCGGGGCGGCATCGCGATCAAACCCAGCGTGCGCTTGGCCGATGCGGAGTCCTGAAGCAGGATCATCTCAATCGCCAACGGTTTCCCGAGCGAAACCGGCCAGGGCCTTTTGCAGCTTCGCCACCACCGGGCATTGCGCCACCCCGTGGCGTGTCGCCAGGAACGCCGGGTCGTTATAGCCGAGCCAGACCTGACCGGAGGCATCCTCCCAGACCAGCGCCTTGAGCGGCAGGTCGATCCCGACCGTTTGCGCGCACTCCATGAACGGCGTACCACCCTGCGGATTGCCGAAGATCAGCAGCTCGGTCGGGCGGAGGGTCTTGCCGATCTTCTTGGCGCCCGCCGCGTGATCGACCCGGGCAAAAATCGTCATGCCCTTCTTCTGGAGCAGGTTTTCCAGGCGATCCATCGTTTCCTTGGGGCTCAACGGGCTCTTGAGGGCGATCAAACCGTCGGCGCTCCATGCGGAGAGCGACATTGCAAGCAGCAGCGCCACGCAGACCAAGCGCAGGGTTTTCATTATTAGCTCCTTAATGTAGGGTTATCTAAGCAATAGCTGTTGAAGACCTGCTTTTCAACGGTCGCCGGATTGACTTTTGTCGGTCGCCGCCGAGTCCGCCCTTCGGGATAGAGCCGTTTAGCCTGGGCGCGGAGCAATGTGCCGACGATACATTGTGGTCGCAAGACGGTTTGTATGGAGGTTGCATTCAATGCCGGCCATCCCGGCTTCGTCAGTACCTGCTCGCGCCGTCGCCGAGTCGCAGGGTACGGTAATCGCCGTGCGCGGCAGCGTGGTGGACGCGCGCTTTCCCCACCACCTGCCGGCTTTGCGCCAGCGACTGCGCGCTGGCCGGGATCAATCGGTGGTCATCGAGGTCAGCGACCATTTGGCGGTCGATGCCGTGCGCGGCATCGCCCTGACGCCCACCCAGGGTTTGGCGCGCGGCGATCCGGTGCGGGACAGCGGCGGTCCGCTGACCGTGCCGGTCGGGCCAGAACTGCTGGGGCGAATGATCAACGTGTTCGGCCAGACCATCGACGACGGCCCGGCGCTGACGGGTGGCGAATGGCGTTCGATTCACCAACCGCCGATTCCGTTGGCTCAACGCCGGGTCGGTCTGGAGATGTTCGAGACTGGCATCAAGGTCATCGACCTGCTGTGTCCGCTGGAACGTGGCGGCAAGGCGGGGCTGTTCGGCGGAGCCGGGGTCGGCAAAACCGTGATCATCACCGAGCTGATTCACAACATGGTGGGCCGCTACCAGGGCGTCAGCCTGTTCTGCGGGATCGGCGAGCGCTGCCGCGAGGCGGAGGAACTGTATCGCGAGATGCGCGAGGCCGGCGTGCTGAAGGACGCGGTGCTGGTATTCGGGCAGATGGACGAACCACCGGGCGCGCGCTTCCGGGTCGGCCACGCCGCGCTGACTCTCGCCGAGTATTTCCGCGACCGCGCCCGCCGCGACGTGCTGCTGTTGATCGACAACATCTTCCGTTTCATTCAGGCCGGCGCCGAAGTCTCTGGTCTGATGGGCCGCATCCCGTCGCGGGTCGGCTATCAACCGACCCTGGGCACCGAACTGGCCGAGTTGGAAGAGCGCATCTGCAACGCCGCCGGCGGTTCCATCACTTCGGTGCAGGCGGTCTACGTGCCCGCCGACGATTTCACCGACCCCGCCGCCGCCCACACCTTCGCCCATCTTTCGGCTTCGGTGGCGCTGTCTAGAAAGCGCGCCAGTCAGGGTTTTTACCCGGCGGTGGACCCGCTGACTTCCGACTCCAAGCTGCTGACCCCGGCGCTGGTCAGCGAGCGTCATTACCGGATCGCCCAAGCGGTGCGCAAGACCCTGGCCGAGTACGAGGAACTCAAGGATCTGATCGCCATGCTCGGTCTGGAGGAGTTGTCGCTGGCCGATCGGCGCACCGTCAATCGCGCCCGGCGGCTGGAGCGCTATCTGACCCAGCCGTTTTTCACCACCGAGCACTTCACTGGCCGGTCCGGCAAGAGCGTACCGCTCCCGCAAGTGCTGGACGACTGCGAGCGCATTCTGAACGACGGTTGCGCCGACTGGGCCGAGGCGGATCTGTACATGATCGGTACCCTGGACGAGGCGCGGCGATGATCCGGTTGAAGGTGCTGACTCCGACCCAAACCGTGGTGGACGAAACCGCGACCCAGGTTCGCGCCGAAGGGTTGGAAGGCGCATTTTGCCTGCTGCCGCGTCATCGCGACTGGGTGGCGGCGCTGGTACCGGGCATCGTGGGCTTCACCACTCCCGCCGGATTGGAATACTTTGTGGCGGTGGATCAGGGCGTACTGAGCAAGCGCGGCGCCGAGGTGCTGATCGCGGTGCGGCGGGCGGTGCGGGAAGGCGATCTCCGCCGATTGCGGCAGGTGGTGGATATCGAGTTCCGTCAACTCGACGATCAAGAGAAAGCAGCCCGTGGCGCCTTGGCTCGACTGGAGGCCGGGATGATCCGGCGGTTTCTGCACTTGGGGGAGGGTAGGCGATGACTCGCTCCCACAGTCCCGATCCCTCTGGGAAAGAGGAGAATGACAGCGTCAAGGGCCAACCGATCGCTTCATCCCCGCCGCCCGATCTTCTGCCGGAACAGGTGGGGCGTAAGGCATCGCGTAAGCTGCGGGCGCGTGAGACGGATCGGCCCAGCGTCTGGTTCGGCCTGGGCCTGTTCGGCATCGTCGGCTGGACGGTGGCGCTGCCGGCCGTCCTGGGTGCGCTGCTGGGGCTGTGGTTCGACCGGAACTGGCCCAGCCGGCATTCCTGGACCTTGACGCTGCTGGTCGCGGGATTGGTGCTCGGCTGCGCCGCCGCCTGGCAATGGTTGAAAAAACAGGAGCCTCATGATTGAGAGTTGGACTGGGCTGCTGGCCGCGCTGGGTGGCCTACTTCTGGGCCTGTTCTATTTCGCCGGCCTGTGGTTCACCCTGCAACGATTGCCGGCTCATCCCCATCCCGCCTTGTGGGTGGCCGGTAGTTTCATTCTGCGGCTGGCCGTCAGCCTGAGCGGGTTTTATTTTATCCTCGGTCCGGATCGTAATCTGATCCGGCTGGGAATTGCGCTGCTGGCCTTCATGGCGGCGCGGGTCGTGCTGACGCGCTATTTGCGACCGACGCCGGAGTCACGAGCATGACCATCAGTCCCGATCAAACCGTCTGGTTCGAATTCGGTTTCATCCGCATCAGCGCCACCTTGCTGTTCACCTGGCTGGTCATGGCACTGCTGGTGGTGTTGGCTCGGTGGATCACCCGCCGGCTGACCGCCGACGCCACGCTGTCGCCTTGGCAAAATCTGCTGGAGGTGCTGGTCGAAGGTATTCAGGGACAAATCCGCGATATCGCCCGGCAGGACTCCGTGCCCTATCTGCCCTTCGTGGGCACCTTGTTCGTTTTCATCGCCACCTGCAACCTGCTGGCCATCGTCCCTGGTTTCGAGCCGCCCACCGGCTCACTGTCCACCACCACCGCGCTGGCGCTATGCGTCCTGGTCGCGGTGCCGCTGTTCGGCATCCGGCGGCGGGGGTGGCGCGCGTATCTGAGGGACTATCTGGAACCGACCCCGATCATGTTGCCCTTGAATCTGATCGGCGAGCTGGCCCGCACCCTGGCGTTGGCGGTGCGGCTCTACGGCAACGTGATGAGCGGCGCCGTGGTGGGAGCGATTCTGCTGATCGTCACCCCACTGTTCTTCCCGGTGTTGATGCACGCGCTGGAGCTGCTGACCGGGATTATCCAAGCTTATATCTTCGCGGTGCTCGCCACGGTCTATCTCGCCGCGGCCACGGCGGCGCACGATATTTCACCCCCGGCCTCCTCACCCTCTTCCTCGGAGGATGAGGAGCGAATTAACGAACCCTGACGGAGGGCACCTCCCCATGGATGCCGCACTTCTCATTGGCCTTGCCTCGGTCGTCACCGCCGGCCTCACCATCGCCATCGGCACCGCTTGCCCCGCCTTGGCGGAAGGCCGGGCAGTGGCTCAGGCCCTGGCTGCCATCGCTCAGCAACCGGACGAAGCGGCAACCTTGAGCCGTAGCCTGTTCGTCGGTTTGGCGATGATCGAATCCACTGCCATCTATTGCTTCGTGGTGTCGATGATTCTGATTTTTGCCAACCCGTTCTGGAATCATTTCGTCGCTGCCGCCGGCCAGTAGCCATGCAGATCGACTGGTTCACCGTCGCCGCCCAGATCGTCAATTTTCTGCTGCTGGTGTGGCTGCTGAAGCGGTTTCTGTACCGTCCGGTGCTCGATGCCATGGCCGCCCGCCAACAAAAAATCGCGGCGGCGCTGGAAGAGGCCCGGACCAAGACCCAGCAAGCCGAAAGCGCGGCGCAAGCCGGTCGAGAGCGGCAGGCCGTGCTGGAAGCCCAACGCGAGGCGTGGCTGGCCGAGGCTCGCCAGGAGGTTGCGGACCAACGCGAGGCGTGGTTGTCGGCGGCCCGACGCGAGGTGGAGGCCCAGCGCGCCGACTGGCTGGCGGCCTGGCGGCGGGAGCAGGCGGAAGGCCAGCACGCCCTGCAACGGGAAGCCGTCCACCGCTTGACCGAGGCACTCCGCCACGCCTTGCGCGAACTGGCGGACGCCGATCTGGAGCGGCGGATGTTCGAACCGCTGCTGACACGGCTGCGCGCCCTGGATGTGGGCGAACGCGCGGCGCTGGCGCAGGCGGCATTGGGCGGCTGCACCGTTACCACCGCCTTTTCCCTGGACACGGCGCTGCAACAAGACTGGCGAACGATGCTGCATTCACTGCTGGGCACCGAAACGTCACTCAGCTTCCATCACGATCCGAACGCCGCTTGCGGCATCACCCTGGAAATGCCCGGTCACCGTCTGGCTTGGACCCTGGACAGCTATCTCGATGGTTTCGGCGCAGCGCTCGCCCAGGCATTGAATTCCCGGATCTCCACCGTGGCCGACGACCATGCACGATCCTGAGCTGTTCGCGCCTTTCGACCGGGCGCTGGCTGCCTATCGGCCCGAGATCAAGGTCGTGGAAACCGGGGTGGTGGAGCAGCTCGGCCAGGGTATCGCCCAAGTCAACGGCTTGCCGGGCGTCGAGGCCATGGAACTGGTGCGTTTCCCCAACGGCATTCTCGGCATCGCCTTCAATCTGGACCCCGATGAGGTCGGCGTGGTGCTGCTCAACAACAGCAGCGGCCTCAAGGCCGGCGATCCGGTCGAGCGTACCGGACGAGTGGTGGATACGCCGGTTGGTTCCGCCCTGCTGGGGCGAGTGGTCAATGCCCTGGGCGAACCGCTGGACGAAGCCGGCCCGCTGGTCGCCGCCGACCGCTGGCCGCTGGAACGGCCGGCGCCGGCGATCATGCACCGGGCGCCGGTCAGCGTGCCGCTGGCCACCGGCATCAAGGTAATCGATGCCGCTATTCCGGTCGGCCGGGGCCAGCGGGAGCTGATCCTGGGAGACCGGCAAACCGGTAAGACCGCGCTCGCCGTGGATGCCATCCTCAACCAGGCCGATCAGAACGTGATCTGCGTCTATTGCTGCATCGGCCAGCGCGGCACGGCGGTGGCCCGGGTGCTCGACGATCTACGGCGGCGCGACGCCTTGGGTTACACCTTCCTGGTGGTGGCCGCCGGCGAAGACCCGCCCGGCTTGCAAGTCCTCACCCCCTACGCCGCCACCAGCATGGCGGAATGGTTCATGGCCCAGGGCCGCGACGTGCTGATCGTCTACGACGATCTGACCCGGCACGCCCAGGCGTATCGGGAACTGTCGTTGTTGCTGCGCCGTCCGCCGGGGCGGGAAGCCTATCCCGGCGATGTGTTCTATCTGCACTCCCGGCTGTTGGAACGAGCCACCCGGTTGCGCCCGGAGCATGGCGGCGGTTCGCTGTCGGCGCTGCCGATCGTCGAGACCGAGGCGCAAAACGTCTCCGCCTATATACCCACCAACCTGATTTCGATCACCGACGGCCAGATTGTCCTGTCCCCGGACTTGGCCCGAAAGGGCATTCTGCCGGCGGTCGATGTCGGTCAGTCGGTGTCGCGGGTGGGCGGCAAAACCCAGTTGTCGGCCTATCGCACCATCGCCGCCGAATTGCGGTTGGCCTATTCCCAGTTCGAGGAGTTGGAAAGCTTCGCCCGTTTTGGTACCCGCTTGGATGTGGCCACTCGCCGGACCCTCGAGCGCGGCCATCGGGTACGCGAAGCACTGAAACAACCGCGGTACCAGCCACTACCGGTCGCCGATCAGATCGCGGTGCTGCTGGCGGTGACCGAGGGCGTGTTCGACCTGGTGCCGCTGGAACGAGTGGCGGCCGCGGAACGGGCGGTGCGGGAACAGGTCGCCGTCCGCTGTCCCGACATCGGCCAGCGGATCAGTGCTGGAGCACCGCTAAGCGACACCGACCGGGATGCGCTGCTGACGGCGGCGCGGCTGGCGCTCGCCGGTTTTGCCGCCGCTCAACCTGACTGACTACCATGCCGGCTCTGGATGCGCTGCGCCATACCCTCGCCACGGTCGAGGAGTTGCGATCCATCGTGCGGACCATGAAGGCGCTGGCGGCGGTGAGTATTCATCAGTACGAGCGGGCGGTCGCGGCGCTGACCGATTACGATCGCGCGGTGCGGCGCGGGCTGGCGGTGGTGTTGGGGGATCTGGTGGCGGAGGCTGGAGCGCACGGTGTCGGGCTGCTGGGGCCGCTGGATGACTCGCCGCCCGGTGGCAAGTTGGTCACCGGCGCCATCGTGTTCGGCTCCGATCACGGTTTGTGCGGCCGGTTCAACGAAGCGCTTGCGGAGTATGTGGCGGAAACGCTGCGCGAATCGGCGGCGGCCTGCCGGGTGTTGGCGGTCGGGGTGCGCCAGGCGGCGGCGCTGGAGGGGCAAGGCCTGGTCCCCGAACAGCAGTTCTACACGCCGGGCGCCGCCAGCGCCATCCACCAGACCGTGCGGCAGGTGCTACCGTTACTGGAGCAGTGGCGCGCGCGGGGTGTGACCCAGGTGCTGCTGTTCCATAGCCGTCATCGGGGCAGCGAAAGCCACGAACCCACCAGTACGCGGCTGTTGCCGCTCGACCCGGATAGCCTGCGCCGCGAACCGGCCACGCCGTCGCGTTCCCTGCCCGGTTACGCCGTCGGCCACGCTGAGTTGCTGGCCGCGCTGCTGCGGGAATGGCTGTTCGTGGAGCTGTTTCGCGCCTGTGCCGAATCCCTGGCCAGCGAGCACGCCAGCCGCCTGCTGGCGATGCAGGCCGCCGAGCGCAATATCACGGACCGTTTGGCGGAATTGAACACCGCCTACCGCCAGCAGCGCCAGGAGGCGATCACCGCCGAATTACTGGATGTGGTCGCTGGGTTTGAGGTGCTGGTGGTGGCGGGTGGTCGCCGTGAAAAACTCCGCCGGGACGGGGTGGGAGAAAACGAAGTTTGAACGGTCCCTATAGCGCGGCGGCGATCTCGTCTTGCAGTGCCCTGACGATGCTGATCGGTTCCTTGGCGTTGCGGATGGGGCGCCCCACCACCACGTAATCGGCTCCATTCCTGATGGCGGCATGGGCGGACGCGACCCGTTTCTGATCGTCGTCCTGAACCCTGTCGTTGGTTCCCGGACGGATACCGGGCGTCACGATCAGAAACTTGTCACCCAGTCCGTCCCGCAGGCGAGGGACTTCCAGTCCGGAAGAAACCACGCCATCGCAGCCCAGGTCGAGCGCTTTCCGGGCGCGGTGATAAACCAGATCCTCGATGGTGCCGGTCATGCCCATCTCCCGCATGTCGGATTCATCGAAGCTGGTGAGCACGGTCACGGCCAGGATTTGGGCGCTGCCTCGTTCCTGCACGGCCGCGCGCAGAATCGGTTCGTTGCCATGCACGGTGATGAAGGTGGCGCCCTTGTTTTTCAGTTCCCGAACCGCCAGGGCCACGGTCTCGGGGATGTCGAAAAACTTCAGATCGACCATCACCTTGTGACCGCGCCGCAAGATCATGTCGATCGTGGGGAAACCGCCCGCCAGGAACAGCTGCAGGCCGACTTTATAGAACCGGACCTGATCACCCAGGCGATCCAGCCAGCGTTCGGCTTCATCTTTCGAATCCACGTCCAGCGCGAAGATGATGCGCTCGTTAAGAGGGATCTGTTTTGTCATGACTTGACTCTTGGGGGGTGGGTTACAGTGGCGGCCGCGCGATACCGACGGCGCGTATGGGCGCAAAGGCCGAGCGTCTTGCCGCCCATCCATGGGGTAGCCTTGAAAAAGCGCGACGGGCAACGGCTAAGGTTTTTTCAAAGCGACTTCTGATTACCTGATCAACATATTGAAACCCAGGCAAGGGGACGAGACGGCGAGTGCGGGAAACGACCTCGCCGCCGCGATGCGGAGAGGCTCATTCCTTGTCGCGGACCACCATCACCGAGCATCGGGCGTGTTGGACCACGCGGCTGGTGTTCGAGCCCAACAAATAGTCCTTCACCGAGGGCCGATAAGCCGCCATGAAGATCAGATCCGCGTCGATTTCCTCGGCGACGTCCAGGATCTCCTTATAGATCGAGCCGTGTTTGGCCAGCACTTTGGTTTCGAATCCTGCTGGAATCAATTCCTTGACCAGTTCCGTGATTCTTTCCCTGGCCTGTTTCATCATTTCCGGAAGGCCGTAGCTTTCCGAGCCGCCTTTGGCGCCGCGGATCGCATAGCGCCAGTCCATGCCGGCGGTGATGTCGGGCACCACCGTCATCACATACAACGTGGCCGAGTGGTAACGCGCTTCCTCGGCGGCGGCCGGCAGTATAGTGACGTAGGAACTCTTGTGGTTCAGATCGATGGGGACCAGGATGGTTTGATGCATCTCACACCTCCGTCTCTGTCAGGGGGCGGCGCCACCGCTTGGCAGGCCAAGCGGTGTTGTCGAGCGGTTACCGCGCTTTTCTTTTTCGCGGCGGGTCTTTCTGCTGAAACAGATAAATCAGATAAATAATCAGCAGGATAACGACCAGGTTAGTGAAAGAGATAGCGGGTCTGACCTCGATACCTTCGGGTTTGGCGGCTTTCGACGGGCGCAGAACCGCCGCGGAGGGCAGGGCGGGGTCAATTTTCTCGTTGCTCGCCAGCGCCTTGTTCAAGGCAAGAATCGCGGCGTCGGAAATCGGCTGGGTCCGGGCGCCGACGATAATAGCCGGCCCTCGATCGCCAACTGCCTCATGCTGCGGCGAGGGACCCGCCAACACGGTCTGAACGCTCAACGTATCCACGGGTTCCTCCTGACCCTCGTAGGTCTGAGCCGGAATCCGCGCCAACCGCAGGAATGGAAAACGCACCAGGTTATTACCCTGACCCCATTCTTTCAGCGGTACGAGTTCTAATCCTCCCTGGTTCATCAGGGTGGTTAGCGCTACGCGACCGGGTTCCACCATCAGAAACAGACCGTCCAGTTTGCCTTGGCGCAACGCCACGACTTGGGCCTCCACCTCGCCTGGTATCAGATCAATCTGGTCGAGCAGCCCCAATGAGATAAGCACCATCCGCGCGGTTTGATACGAAGTGCCATGCTCCGGCCCGACGCCGAGACGTTTGATTTGCGTCAGGCTATCGGCGCCGCCGGAAACAGTGAGCAGATGGGCGAGCCGATAACCGACCACCCCGAGCGCCTCAGCGGTAGTGATGGGTTTCGGAAACATCCCTTGCAACTCGAAAAATGCTTCCGCTCCGACCAGGGCCAACCGGGTTTTGCCCTGTAACATCCGTTGCAGCGGCTCAGGGCTACGGTCCAACGTGATACGGCGGGTAGGAAAGGCTTTGCGCACGGCGCGCACAGCCCGGCCAGCGCTGAGTTCCACTTCATCCAACAGACCAACGGCGAGCAGTAACTCCTCCGCTTTGGCGATATCCTGCGGGGTGATCGCCAACTGGCGTTCGACCAGGAACTGCCGCGCCACCAGTTTATAATCCCGACCCTCAAGGTCCACCGCCTTGTTCATTTCACGCATCACATCCACCCCGATGGTGTCCTTAAGCTGATCGAGAATGGCCACGAGCCGCGGATAGCGTTCCAGCGTGCTTTGCCGCACCAGCGGCGCGGGCTCATAGACCGGGAAAAATTGCAGATCATCCTCCAGCACCGTGAGACCGAAGTCGGCAATCTGGCCGTCGGTGGAAAAACCTTCAATCACATCCACCTTGTCATCCAGCAGCGCCTGGTAGATTTTCTGCTTCTCGCCTTCAGCGAATACCAGAGGCTCCGCCGCCGACAATCCGTAACGCCTTAGCAGCGCGGCGTAACCATCCAGAGGACGTTCCAGAAACTGAGAGTCAATGGCAAAGCGCGGTGATGACGGCAGCTTCAATAAGTCACTAATGGTCTTGGTGTTCGTGGCCGTAGCGCGATCCCGGCGCATGAGCAGAACATATTCGTTGGAAAACCCGAACCGACCCAGCCATTCCAAACCCAGGGGGGCAAACAGCTCCTTGACCTGGGCATACGCCTGGTCCCCATCGTGAATCGGCGACTGGCCCAGCAGCAAGAGACCCGTGCCGTCGTACTCGGCATAAAGATCAATATCGCCGCGTTTAAGGCCCTCCTGATTGAGAAAAGTGTCCCCGTAAGGGATCGAGCGCTTGACCGGAATACCCGTTTGCTCGATCAACTGGGCCATAATCTCCGCCAGCAGGTGTTGTTCGGTAAAATCCTTGGAACCGATATGCACCGGCTTCGCGGCTTTCTCGCAGCCGCTCGCCAGGAGCACCAGGACCGTCATGAAAAAAAAGATGGCGAATTTCATGGTCGGATGCGCCTTACCGGGTTTCTTCTAGCGGATGGATCAACCGGTCGGCTTGGTCCTCGTGCAGCGTCGTGACCGCTTCTTCCCGCCGAATGGTGCGTAAAAATGCCACGACTTGCAGGCACAGCACCAGGGAAAACGGCACCGCTCCGGTGATCGCCATGGCCTTGGCCACCGTGGCGCTGCCGGAGAACAGCACGGCCGCGGCAATCACTGCAATCAGCACGCCCCAGGTGAGTTTGAGGGGGGTACTCGGATTAAGGCTGCCGTTGCTGGTCATCATGCTGACCACGAAGGTGCCCGAATCGGCACTGGTGACGAGGAAGATGAAGATCAGGAATACGGCCAGCACATTCAACACGCTGCTCAACGGAAAGTAGCCCAACAAGGCGAACAGCGCCCGGTTAACGTCCTCGAATATCAGTCCGGCGATCCCGCCGCCACCGTACATTTCGATGTAGAAACCGGCACCGCCGAATGCGGAGAACCAGAGCATGGAAAACAGCGTCGGCAGCAGGATCACCCCGATGCAGAATTGACGAAGGGTGCGGCCCCGACTGATCCGCGCGATGAAGATACCGACGAACGGCCCCCAGGCCAGCCACCAGATGAAATAGGTCAGTGTCCAGCTCTGGGTCCAGCCGTCCAGTCCTTCATAGGGGAACATCCGAAAGGAAATGTCCAGCAGTTGACTGAAGTAGTCGCCGATGGTGTTGACGAAGGTCTGAAGAATAAAGGTCGTAGGGCCAAAAAAGATCACGACCAGCATGATGGATACAGCAACGATCATATTGATATTACTGAGGATCTTGATGCCTTTATCCACGCCGGTGCTGGCCGACAGCAGGAACGTCACCGTCATCAGGGCCAGGATGATGATGCTGACGGTGTGGGTATCCGGGGTGCCGAACACTTCAGTCAAACCGGAGCGCACCTGCAGGATGCCCATGGTCAGCGAGCCGGCTAGCCCGAAGATCACCGCCAGCACCCCGATGATGTCAGCGGTATTGCACCAGAAAGTGACTTGACGACCGCCTTTACCGCCAAAGGCGTGACGAATTGGCGTGGAGATCAAGGCCGGCTCGCCCTTGCGAAATCCAAAATAAGCGATGACCAGGGCGCACACGGCATAGATGGACCAGGCGTGCAGGCCCCAGTGCAGATTGGTGATCACCATGGCGGCTCGCGCGGCGGCGGGCGTCAGACCTTCCCCGCCCGGTGGCGAGTAGTAATGATACATGGGTTCGGCCGCGCCCCAGAACATCAACCCGGCGCCCATGCCCCCGGCGAATAGCATCGCCAGCCAGGATGGCGTCGAAAATTCCGGCTCATCGTTATCCGCGCCCAGCTTCAAATGCCCGTAAGGGCCGAATGCAAGAAAGATGCTGAGGATTAAAAAGCCGGTGCACATGGTGAGAAAGAACCAATCCAGGCTTTCCAACGCATAACCGGTAATACCGAGGCAGACATCGGTCATCTCTTGCGGGGCGATGATGCCCCACCCACCAATGCCAAAACTCAGCACCAGCGAGATAATCAGGACCGTGTTGAAACGAGAGGGGGCTGTTTGCATATCACATCTCCGGTGATGGTCGAGCGGCGCAACAAGACGCTTCGACGGCTCCAGTTTCGAGCCTATTTTCAATAGAAGCAATAAGTTGAAATAAAACACATTGGTTTTAGTCGACGACGATCCCAGTGAACTTAGGCCATCGGATGTTAAAACAGATTATCAATCTCCTGAGCATATTCAAAATTCTTATCAAGAACCTCGCTGGTCGGAATAATCCAAATTCCCAGTTGACCCAGCAACAAAGCCTGAGAAAACATTAAGTTGCTTTGTCGGGTTCATGTGTTTGATCTTTATCATTAAATAAAGCTAGTTCGACCTACATTGTACAGGACAAAATCATCTAACCAAATGAATTTACGTTAAAATTCTGCCGGGTGGCGTATTGGTTAGAGGTAGAAAACAGCGATTTTGAGGGCTCGATCCCAACCGTTTAAAGAGCGACTCCAGTGCCTGATGAAAAGCGTATTGCCGGGCGGATTCTTGGTGATGAAATAAACAACTTCTCAAATAATCTAATCCATAGCGAAAAAGACTTTGGGTGGGACGGCCATGTTTTTTGATCTTGATCGGTTTAATTTCATGGCGCCATTCACCAATGATATGCGCCCAACTAAATGCAATAGCGAGAAAAGCCATCCATTTTTCAAGTCGCTGGGGGTCAGTTATATGGGTGGATTCCAGATCGAATCCCCGAGTTTTTAAGCAAATGAAAAGCGTTTCGATCGGCCAGCGTTCCTTATAATTTTCCAACGCGGTTTCCGGTTGTTCTTGCGTTGCGAGAATAACGAATTCACCGTTGGCCATTTTCAGACCAATCACATAAAGAGAGTGCCCCCACACGGTTCGTTGGCCCGATAAAACCAGAGCGCTGCCACGGGGTAGGCCTCGAAAAAGATTTTCGGCGGAGACGGGGACCCCTCGGGAGTTAGAGATTTGCGTATTCTTTTTGATGCGTATTACGAATTTAATTTGATTTTCAATAAGATAACCAAACCATTGAATCCCAATAAACTCGCGATCCGCAAACAAGCAGGCGATCATTTGCGGGCCGAAAATCGTAAGGAATCGATTCATTAATGCTATTCTTTCTTGGGTATTTGAGTTGCCTTTTTTATCTAAAGCAACCCATAGTATAGGAAAAGCAGATCCGCGATAGACGACTCCTAAAACAAGGTAATTGATATTGACATCACCATATTTCCAATTGGTTCTATCGAGTGTCAATTTGAACTGAAGCACAGGAATGAGACTGGCAATGAACCGGGCGACTTGATTCAGATCTAGAGAAAATTGACAAAAAAGTCGTTGAAGGCGTTTGTAATGAGAGGCCGGTTGCGCACGCCCAGGAAAGGTGACAGCAATCTTTGCGAGATTGACCGTTCCCATCTGGATGATTCCGATAATTAAATAGACGATGCAAGAGATACGCGCTCGGTTCCAGTGAAAATGATGATGAAGCATTTCTGCAAAGTGCCGGGTATTAAAAAAGGGGAATTCACGGAATTAACCTCGCCTGTTTTAGAATTAATGTTATCAATCAATTAGTTATGATAACAGCAACCTCGCGATCCTACTACCCTCAAAATAGCTGTTATTTTTTATCTTAATTTTCAGCAAGTTATTTTTGTCCTGTACAATGTTCGACCTAGATAAAAAGCCAAAACCTGATGAGGTAATACCAATTCTGAATAGGTTTTCGTCATTCCCGCGAATGCGGGAATCCAGGCCGCCGCTGAAAAACGGGATACCCGCTTTCGCGGGTATGACGAACAGGGTGGTTATTGGCCTCCGAAAAGAACAAAACCTATCGGGAAACGATATAACGCCATGAAAGAAGTCCCGTCGGACGCATGAAAAAATACGGCTGAGGATACGCCGACAGCATCCTGCTGATCGATGAGAACGGGTGCTCGAAGCTGGGGCGCAGTCGGTGGGGGTGGCGCGGCAATGGTGCGGTCAACGGGGCAAAGTGGAGAACTGCCCAGTGAGGGTGTTTGTGGCGCTGAGCCGGGGGAAGCTCAGGCAACGCGAAATGCACCGGGGCAGGCTACTTGCTGGGTGTGCAAGGTAGTAGCCAGTGTGGCGGTCCGCTTGTCGTTGACACCGCCATCGTTTGCTGGCGAGGGGGTAGCCGGTAGACGACGGACAAAAAATTAAGAGGGCTAGGTTTTCACCTAACCCTCTTGTATGTGGCTCCCCAGCGCGGACTCGAACCACGGACCCGGTGATTAACAGTCACCTGCTCTACCAACTGAGCTACTGGGGAATTGTGAAGGAACGAGAATCATATTGATCCTCCCTCGTACTGTCAATCCCTGCTCAACGACTGGTCAGGGCGATCACGTTGTCTGGTCCGGACAGGGCGCGGTATTGGCCGCCTTGAGCGGGTGTGGAGGGGAAATCATTCAGGCTGCCGCGAAGAACGGCGCGAGCAGGCGGGCGCAAGGTTCCGGGTCTTCCAGATGAGGATGGTGCCCGCCGGGCAGAATTTTTACCGTCAGATCGGCGATGCGGGCATAGCGCTCCCGCATGTAGGCCCGCTTGAGCAGATAGCCATCGGCGCCGCAGATCAGCAGCGCCGGCGCCACGATACGCTCCATGTAGGCCAGGATTTGCGGTTCGCCTAAATACAGCGGCGAGACGAAGCGCAGCCGGGGATCGGTGCGCCAGCCGAAGCCGCCATCGGTCGGTCGAAGACCGCGCTCGACCAGAATCGCCGCCGCTGTCCACGACAGGCCGCCGGCCTCGCAGCGTGCCTGAATCGCGGCCTCCAGATCCGCATAAACCGGCGGGCGCTTGCGCGGCAGGGCGTCCATCTGCTCGATGGTCTTGCGCAGGTTGGCCGGACCGTCGGCGGGGTCGCTGGTCGGTGGCCCCAAGCCCTCGATCATTGCCACCCGGTCGATCCGTTCCGGCAAGGTGGCCGCCACGAAGCTGGCGATGCCGCCGCCCAGGGAATGGCCGAGCAGAGCGAAGCGGTCCCAGCCCAGCGCGTCGGCGGCGGCGACCACATCGGGAATGAAATCCACGAAATGGTAATGGATACCCGCCGGACGGTGCTCGGAGCAGCCATGTCCGCTCAGGTCCAGCGCTACCAGTCGCGCCTCGGGCAGCAGTGGTGCCAAGGCGTCGAAGCTGGCGGCATTGTCGAGCCAGCCGTGCAGCGCCAGCACCGGAATGCCGTCCGGCGGACCCCAGACCCGCGCCGCCAGCCGCAGATAGGGGGTTTGCAGCTCCAGTTCTTCCGGCATCGACGGGCGGCTCTCAAACGTCGGGCGGATAATCCCAACCCGAATCGGCCGGGAATAGATTGGCGTATTTCACGCTGCCGCGCGGTTCCGCCATCATCCCGGCCACCGCATCGCGCCAGCGCGCGTAGTGAGCGGTTTCCTTGTGTTGGACCGTAGCCTCGACCGTGCGGTAGATCTCGACCAGTACGAAGCGGGTCGGGTCATCGGTCTGTTGGATCAGGTCGAAGCGGGCGATCCCCGCTTCCTGGAGGCTGTGGCGGGCGTTGTCCAGCGAGGCTTCCTTGAACGCCTCGACGCAATCCGGCTTGACGTGGACGAAGACATGGACAATCAGCATGGTGTTTTCCTCGCTTGACGGGAAATTTCCCCAGCCGTGGGTGGAAGGGCAAACGGCGTTGAGGATATCCGGGTGCGCGCCCGCCCGTTTCAGGCGAGGCTCGCCGGCAGATAATCCAGCAGCAACCCACAGAAAATCGCCCGCCCGAAACCATTGTTGTTGAGGAACGCCTTGAAGCATTCGGCCGGTTCGCGGTTGCGGATCAGGTATTGCTGGTACAGGGCGAACCACGCCGCCACGAACAGCCCCAGATAATAGATCCAACCGCGCCCGGCCAGCAGCCCCACCGCCACCAGCACGATCAGCAACGCCAGTTGCAGATAGCCGATGATCCGCTTGTCCCGCTCACCGAACAGGATGGCGGTGGATTTGACGCCGACCTTGAGATCGTCTTTCCGGTCCACCATGGCGTACTGGGTATCGTAAATCGCCGACCAGAGGACGTTGCCGAGGAACAGCAGCCAGGCCACCGGCGGCAGGCTGTCGGTCACCGCCGCGTAAGCCATCGGAATGCCCCAGCCGAACGCCGCGCCGAGATAAAACTGCGGCAGAGAGTGCAGCCGCTTCATGAATGGATAGCTGGCGGTCAACGCCAGGCCGACGAAGGACAGCTGCACGGTCAGCGCGTTCTGGGTCAGCACCAGGGCGAAGGCCAGCAGGCTCAGCACGGCGGCGAGAGCCAGCGCTTCGCCCGCCTGGACCCGGCCAGCGGCCAGCGGCCGGTCGCGGGTGCGGGCGACATGGGGGTCGAAATCGCGGTCGGCGAGGTCGTTCATGACGCAGCCGGCCGAGCGCATCAGCACCACGCCCAGCACGAAAACGAGCACGGTGCCGCGTGGCGGTTGGCCTTCGCCCGCCAGCCACAGTGCCCACAGGGTCGGCCACAGCAGCAAATAAATACCGATGGGGCGGTGCAGGCGCATCAGCATGCCGTATTCGCGCAGGCGGTCTTCGAAGCGTTCGATATTCATGAGAGGAATTCAATCCGGTCGACAAGAGCCGGAGATACCGGCAAAGCGGGCAGGAAAATCTCGCACACCAACAGCGGGTAGCGGCCGTCGATCCAGAATGCCGAACGGCGTCCCCAAATCGCGTCCGGTGGCTCGGCAAAGCCGGCGAAGGCACGTTGGTGCAGGCGCTGGCCGGCGACGATGCGAGCGATTTCCACCGGGCCGCGGCGGACCTTGGGATCGGCGAACAGCACCTGCCCCAAGGGCCGGCTGCCCAGGCGGGTTAGCCGACGGCCTCGTCCTCTCAGGGTCCGTGCTGGAATCAGGGTGCGGGCGAACACCCAAGGTTGCCCGTCGCACAGCAGCTGGACCTCTCGGGTCCATGCCCAGGCATCCAAGCGCAGCCGCAGGGCGCCCGCTTCGTCGCGGCCGGGGCAAGTCCAGCGCTGGCTGAGCACGCGCACGCCGAATCGACCCGCGCAGACGTGGCGCAAGCGCTGGGTCAACGATCCGGCGTCGAGCAACCAGACGGACAGGCCGGTGGGTATGTCGCGCAAGAATAGCCGCGAGCGAGGATACCATCGCGGCGGAGTATTGAATGGGGTGCGGCGGTCGGCGTGCAAGATGGTTGTGGTTGTTAGTAAAGTTATTCGGTTTGGCGAGACGGGCAATTATGGCATGGTTGCCAGCTATCGGGGGAATGGCACGGATGGCGTGCTCGTTCCCGCGTTGCCGGCAACGCTTCGGGAACGCTAGTAGATAAGGCCATCGCCTGGTCGGATCGAGGCTGGATCGGCCTCTCGGGACCGCCGTGCCTTGAGTGGACCCGGATCGGCGTTCTCACCAGATGAACCAAGGTATCGGTCGGTGGAGTGGAGTCAGCGTCGTGGTGGCTTCGGGACGTGGCCGAATGCTGTTATAGTGACGAGATATCGGCGCATCGGTAATGGATTCAATCGATACCGCCGAAGTGTGGCCGGACATCCATAACAATGCACGCTCAAAACCCCATCATCTTTTCCCTGTTTCTGATTTTCACCGGCGCGGCGCTGTTCGCCACGTTGGCGCTGTACGCGCGCCAAGCGTTGCCGATTGCCTATATCGTGCTAGGTATCTGCATCGGACCCTACGGCTTCAAGTTGATCGACAACGCTTCGGCCATTGAAGAGATGGCCCAAATCGGCATCATGTTCCTACTGTTCCTGCTGGGCCTGGATCTGTCGCCGCAGCGGTTGCTGCAGATGTTGCGTAAGGCAACCGTGATCATGGTCGGCACCTCGCTGGTCTTTGCGTTGCTGGGAGGGGGGGTCGCCTGGTTGTTCGGCTATTCGCCCGGCGAGAGCCTGCTGGTCGGGGTGGCGATGACGTTTTCCAGCACGATCATCGGCCTTAAGCTGCTGCCGACCCGTGCCCTGCACCACCAGCATACCGGCGAAATCATCATCAGCATCCTGCTGCTGCAAGATCTGCTGGCAATCGCCGTGCTGCTGTTGCTGGAGGGGCTGGGTGGGCGCGGCTCCTCGTTGAAAGGGTTGGGCCTGCTGATCATTACCCTGCCGATGCTGTTGGGGTTCGCCTATCTGAGCTCGCGTTACGTACTGATTCCGCTGATTCGCAAGTTCGACAAGATCCGCGAATACATCTTCCTGACCGCCATCGGTTGGTGTCTGTGCATTTCGCAGGTAGCGGCCCTGCTGGGTTTGTCCTACGCCATCGGCGCTTTCATCGGCGGGGTGGCGTTGGCCACCAGCCCGATCGCGCTGTACATCGCCGATAGTCTCCGGCCCTTGCGCGATTTCTTCCTGGTGCTGTTCTTTTTCTCGTTGGGCGCCGGCTTCGATCTGGGAATGCTGGGCTCGGTGTTTTTGCCCACCTTGCTGCTGGGCGCGCTGCTCCTGGCGGTCAAGCCGTGGGTGTTCCGCGGTTTCCTGCAATGGTCTGGCGAACGGCCGCGCATCGCCATGGAAGTGGGGGTGCGACTGGGTCAGGTCAGCGAGTTTGCCCTGTTGATCGCGGTGCTGGCCCAGCAGAATCAGTTGATCGGCCGGGAGGCGTCGTATCTGGTACAGGCAACCACGCTGTTGACCTTCATCGTCTCCACGTATTATCTGGTGCTGACCTATCCGACGCCGGTGGCGATTTCCGACAGCCTGCGCCGGGATTGAGCGGCGTGGCCACCTGAGCATGGACCGTATCGTACTCCGTTGCCACAGATAATCATTGGCGAATATCCCGATTTTTCCTATAATCGCCGCCATTTTTCGGCCGAACCGAACCCAAAGGGGCTTTGGCGCGACCGGGCATCCTTAGCGATCTCTCCGGTGAACGTCCCAGTAAGAGCGACGCGCGCGGCGGGGTCGTGGAGCCTGACGGTTTAGGTTCCACGTATACCCGGTTCCTTCATTTTTCGTTGCTGAGTACTGTTTAGGAGAGAGAGTTCATGCCCTCCCGTAGTGAATTGGCCGCTCGCCCCATGGTGGATGCGATGACCGCGCCGCTCGCCGCTTCCGGCGCCCCCGTTCGGGCAGCCACCGCCCCCTCGGGCCGGGATCTGGCCAACGCCATTCGCGCCCTGAGCATGGATGCGGTGCAACGGGCGGAGTCCGGTCACCCCGGCGCCCCGATGGGCATGGCCGACTTCGGCGCCGTCCTGTGGAACGATTTTCTGCGCCACAATCCAGCCAATCCCAAATGGCTGAATCGCGACCGCCTGATCCTGTCCAATGGGCACGGTTCGATGCTGCTGTATTCCCTGTTGCACCTGAGCGGCTACGATCTGAGCATCGAGGATCTGCGCAATTTCCGGCGGTTGGGTTCACGGACTCCCGGCCATCCCGAATACGGCCTCACCCCAGGCGTGGAAACCACCACCGGGCCACTCGGGCAAGGTCTGGCCAATGGCGTCGGCATGGCGCTGGCCGAACGGGCGCTGGCCACCCGTTTCAACCGCCCCGGTTTTCCCATCGTCGATCACTACACCTACGTCATCCTCGGCGACGGCTGCCTGATGGAAGGCATCTCCTCCGAAGCCTGCTCGCTGGCGGGCACTTGGGGACTGGGCAAGCTGATTTGCCTCTATGACAGCAACGACATCTCCATCGATGGTCCGGTCAGTGGCTGGTTCAGCGAGAATGTTGCCAAACGTTTCGAAGGCTTCGGTTGGCATGTGATTCCCAATGTGGACGGCCACGACACCGATGCGGTCCACCGGGCCATCAAGCAGGCCCGCGCCTTCACCGGTAGCCCCACCCTGATCTGCTGCAAGACCACTATCGCCCGCGGTTCGCCCAACAAGGGCGGTAGCGAGAAGTCGCACGGCGCGCCGCTGGGTGCCGCCGAGGTGGCCGCAACCCGCGAGAATATCGGCTGGCATCATGAACCGTTTGATATTCCTACAGAATATTACCGCGCTTTCGACGCCCGTACTAAAGGCGCCGGTTGGGAAGGCGAGTGGAACGACATGTTTGCCTGCTATCGGGCCGAGTACCCGGAGGCCGCGGCGGAACTGGATCGGCGCTTGGCCTGCGGCTTTCCCCCGGACTGGCAGGAACTGGCCTGGAGCTTCATTCAAGCGACCCAGGAACGGCATGAGGATATCGCTACTCGGGTTGCATCCCAGCGAGCGCTCGAAGCGTACAATCCCCATTTTCCCAGCCTGGTCGGCGGCTCCGCCGATCTCACCGAATCCACGGGCATTCCCTGGATTGGTTGCCGACCGGTGGACTTCGAGCACCCCGACGGCAATCTGATTTATTACGGCGCGCGGGAATTCGCGATGTACGCCATCATGAACGGCTTGGCGCTGCATGGTGGTTATGTACCCTTTGGCGGTACCTTCCTGATGTTTGCCGACTATGGTCGCAGCGCCATTCGCATGTCGGCGTTGATGAAGCTGCGCTGTGTGTTTGTTTTGACCCATGATTCCATCGGCGTTGGTGGCGACGGCCCAACCCACCAGCCGATCGAGCATGTGGCCAGCCTGCGAATCATTCCCGATCTGTCGGTGTGGCGAACTTGCGATACCACGGAGACCGCCGTGGCCTGGAAGGCGGCGCTGGAGCGCACCAACGGTCCGACGGCCCTGATTTTCACCCGTCAGAAACTACCGCACCAGGATCGCACCCCGGAACAGGTGCGGGCCATTGCCCGGGGCGGCTATGTGCTACTGGACTGTGGGGACGAGCCGGAAGCCATCCTCATCGCCACCGGCTCCGAGGTTCAACTGGCGGTCGAGGCGGCCAAGCAACTGAACGGCCAGGGCCGACGGGTGCGTGTGGTCTCCATGCCATCCGTGAATGTATTCGATGCCCAGGATGCGGACTGGCGCGAGTCGGTGCTGCCGGCGGCGGTGACCCGGCGCGTGGTGGTCGAGGCGGGCGTCACCGCGCCCTGGTACAAGTACGCCGGTCCGCAAGGTACGGTGATCGGCATCGATCACTTCGGCGAGTGCGGTCCGCCGGAGGTTATTTTCCAGCATTTCGGCTTCACCGCCGAACGGGTGGTCGCCGCCGTGCGGGCGCTGTTCTAGCAAATGCTGTTTTTTAATGAATCCGGTCTACACTTGATCGTGTTAAGTGGGCGACCCGTTCGCCCGTCTTTTGATGAAATCACTCTGATTGGAGGAAAGCATGGCCATTAAAGTTGGTATCAATGGGTTCGGTCGTATTGGTCGTATGGTATTTCGCGCGGCGGTCAAGAATTTTTCGGATATCGAGATCGTGGGTATCAACGACTTGCTGGAACCCGACTACCTGGCCTACATGCTGAGTTACGACTCGGTGCATGGTCGTTTCCAGGGTGAGGTCTCCGTCGAAGGCAATACCTTGATGGTCAACGGCAAAAAGATCCGCCTGACCGCGGTCAAGGATCCCGCTGAACTGAAGTGGGATGAAGTGGGCGCCGACATCGTCGTCGAGTCCACCGGCCTGTTCCTGACCAAGGAAACCTGCCAGAAGCACATCACCGCCGGCGCCAAGAAAGTCATCCAGAGCGCGCCCAGCAAGGATGACACCCCGATGTTCGTCTACGGCGTCAATGACAAGACCTACGCCGGTCAGACCATCATCTCCAATGCGTCCTGCACCACCAACTGCCTGGCGCCGGTCGCCAAGGTGTTGAACGACACCTGGGGCATCAAGCGCGGTCTGATGACCACCGTGCATGCCGCCACCGCGACGCAGAAAACCGTGGACGGTCCGTCCAACAAGGATTGGCGCGGTGGTCGCGGCATCCTGGAGAACATCATCCCGTCCTCCACCGGCGCCGCCAAGGCCGTGGGCGTGGTCATCCCCGAGCTGAACAAGAAGCTTACCGGCATGGCCTTCCGCGTCCCCACCTCCGATGTGTCCGTGGTCGACCTGACCGTGGAACTGAACAAGCCGGCGTCCTATAAGGACATTTGCGCCGCGATGAAGGCCGCCTCCGAAGGCCCAATGAAGGGCGTGCTGGGCTATACCACCGACAAAGTGGTCGCCACCGACTTCCGTGGCGAGAGCTGCACCTCTACCTTTGACGCCGACGCCGGCATCGCTCTGGACGACACCTTCGTCAAGGTCGTGGCCTGGTACGACAACGAGTGGGGCTACTCCTGCAAGGTTCTGGAGATGGTCCGCGTCATGGCCAAATAAGCGGTCGCCACCCTGTGGCGGTTCGTTTCTAGGCTGAAATCATAGACCCCCGCCGCCTTGCGCCCCGCGCCAGGGCGGACGGGGGTTTTGCTTGAAAAGGAAAAGAAACATGAATTTTAAGCGTCTGACTGATCTCAATGTGGCTGGCAAGCGGGTGTTCATCCGCTCTGATCTCAATGTCCCCGTCAAGGATGGCAAAGTGACCTCCGACGCCCGGATCACCGCCTCGATGCCCACCATCGAATTCGCGATGAAGGCTGGAGCCAAGGTCATGGTCACGTCTCATCTGGGCCGTCCGACCGAGGGGGAGTTCTCTGAAGAAAATTCGCTCAAGCCAGTGGCTGATGTGATGTCCGCCAAGTTGGGCAAGCCGGTGCGCGTGATCCGCGATTGGGTCAATGGTGGCTTTGAAGTGGCCGACGGCGAAGTGGTGCTGTTGGAAAACTGCCGCACCAACAAGGGCGAAAAGAAGAACGTCGAGGAAACGGCGAAAAAGTACGCAGCCCTCTGTGATGTGTTTGTCATGGATGCGTTTGGCACCGCCCATCGCGCCGAAGCCTCCACGCACGGCGTTGCCAAGTTCGCGCCGGTGGCTTGCGCCGGCATTCTGTTGACTGAAGAACTGGACGCGCTGACCAAGGCGCTGGCCCAGCCGGCCCGACCGATGGTCGCCATTGTCGGCGGTTCGAAAGTCTCAACCAAGCTAACCGTGCTGGAAAGCCTGTCCGAAAAGGTCGATCAGATGGTGGTTGGTGGCGGTATCGCCAATACCTTCCTCGAAGCGGTTGGCAAGAACGTCGGCAAGTCGCTGTGCGAGCATGATCTGGTGCCGACCGCACAGGCATTGATGAAAAAGATGACCGCCCGCGGCGCGACGATTCCGATTGCTACCGACGTGGTGTGCGGCAAGAAGTTTGACGCTGCCGAACCCGCCGTGTTGAAAGATGCCGGTGCGGTGAGCGACGACGACATGATCTTCGATATTGGCCCGAAGAGTGCCCAGGAGCTGGCCGACATCATCATGAAGGCCGGCACGGTGGTGTGGAATGGTCCGGTCGGCGTGTTCGAATTCGACCAGTTCGGCGAAGGCACCAAGACCGTCGCCATGGCGATTGCGAATACGAAAGCCTTTACGCTGGCTGGCGGTGGCGACACCATCGCCGCGATCCAAAAGTATGACATCTACGACAAGGTGTCTTATATCTCCACCGCTGGCGGCGCGTTCCTGGAATTCCTGGAAGGCAAGGTGCTACCCGCCGTCGCCATGTTGGAGTCGCGAGCGAACGACTGAGGCTCGAAGGTTTTTCTAAAAAAAAACGGGCGGTTGTTTATCCGCCCGTTTTTCGTTGCGGCGAGAGTGGGGTGGCGATGCTCGTAACCGGCAAAGCCGCTCTTCCGCGGAGAGAGCCCAAAGCGAGATCGATGAAATTGATGATGGGTTTTACAAAACAGCGCCGGCGGGGAAAAACCGGCGCGAATCATCGAACCAAAATTTAGGAAACGGCTTGCAAGTCGTTGATGTTCCGATGCGTCCTGTTGAATGCACTGTTGGTCGCGGTGACCCGTACGATGAGGAGGCTTCCAATTGGGACGTATGGGATCCGATCGTCAGTATCGACGACCACCGCCGCCACCGCCGCCACCGCCGCCGCCATAGCCTCCACGTTTTCCACCGCCACCGCCGTAGCCGCCACCGCCACCGCCACCGTAGCCGCCACCGCCGCCACTGCTTTGTTGCGGGCGCGCTTCGTTGACGGTCAGACCGCGGCCATCAACCTCCTTGCCATTGAGGGCGGCGATAGCTGCCTGCGCTTCCTGGTCGCTACCCATTTCTACAAAGCCGAACCCCTTGGATCGTCCGGTATCGCGATCCGTGATGACTTGGGCCGAACGCACCGCGCCATGTACCTCGAACAGGCGCTCCAGCTCGCTGTTACCGATGCTATAGCTCAAATTTCCAACATATAACTTCTTGCCCAATTGAAAGACTCCTCAATAAGTTTCACCAAAAAACAACAGATAAAACATCAGACATGCCAAGTACAAGTTGGCAGTTTTACATGGGGCTTATGCTGAGTCAATTCTCAACTTCCCCCACCTAATCACCCATCCATTTATTGTGGATATCGGTCGGTGGGTTAGCGCCTGTGGGCGGACAGAACGATTTTGCTTTGGCTCATGCTATTTGGGGCATGGTTGCCATGTTACCTTATGCCCAAAACCGGTGGATTCCGTTACCGCTACTTTAACCGGCCACCGCCGGGTTTCCGTGCGTCACCTGTTTTTGCG
The DNA here is from genome assembly GCA_016699715.1 of Candidatus Competibacteraceae bacterium. Classification (NCBI taxonomy): domain Bacteria; kingdom Pseudomonadati; phylum Pseudomonadota; class Gammaproteobacteria; family Candidatus Competibacteraceae; species Candidatus Competibacteraceae bacterium. Next base: position 474,430 of record CP065007.1, read on the forward strand.
GATTAACCCAGATTTCCCAAAAAAGCCATCAAGCCTAGCCGGAAGTTTTTTCACTAATGAACGCAACTAGTTACGATGCTGCTGCGATAGAGGTCCTCAGCGGCCTGGACCCGGTCCGCAAACGGCCGGGTATGTATACCGACACTACCCGGCCCAACCATCTGGCACAGGAAGTCATCGACAACAGCGTGGACGAGGCTATCGCCGGCCATGCAAGCGCAGTAACTTTAAGGTTGCATGATGACGGATCGTTATCGGTTGAAGACGACGGGCGTGGCATGCCGGTGGATATTCACCCGGAGGAAGGCATTCCCGGCGTCGAACTAATCCTGACCCGCCTGCACGCCGGCGGCAAATTTTCCGACCGTAACTACCATTTCTCCGGCGGTTTGCACGGCGTTGGCGTGTCGGTGGTGAACGCGTTGTCCAGTCATCTTGAAGTCTGGGTCAAACGCAATGGTCGGGAATACAACATGGCCTTTGCCGGCGGCGACAAGATGTCCGAGCTGGAGGAGGTGGGCACGGTTCCCCGGCGAATCACGGGCACCACCGTGCGGTTCTGGCCAGACCCGCGCTATTTCGACTCACCCAAATTCTCCGTGCCTCGACTCAAGCACGTATTGCGCGCCAAGGCGGTGCTATGTCCCGGCCTGAAGGTGGGCTTTAGCGACGAGGCCGCTGGCGAGCAACTGGTCTGGTGCTACCAGGACGGTTTGACCGACTATCTCAAGGAGGCATTGGGGGCGGCGGTGTCGCTGCCCGATCCACCATTCGTCGGTCGTGTCAGTAGCGAGCGCGAAGCCGCCGACTGGGCGTTGGTCTGGCTGCCGGATGGTGGCGAGCCGGTGGCGGAAAGCTATGTCAATTTGATCCCGACCGCGCAGGGCGGTACCCACGTCAACGGTTTGCGCGCCGGATTGACCGATGCGATACGCGAGTTCTGCGAGTTCCGCAACCTGGTGCCGCGTGGGCTGCGGATTGCCCCGGAAGACATCTGGGAAGGCTGCTGTTACGTGCTGTCGGTCAAGCTGCGGGACCCACAATTTTCCGGCCAGACCAAGGAACGCTTGTCCTCACGCGAATGCGCGGTGTTCGTGGCCGGGGTGGTCAAGGATGCGCTGAGCCTATGGCTGAACCAGCATCCCGAAACCGGCGAACGCATCGCCCAACTGGCATTGGCCAACGCGCACAAACGCTTGCGCGCCAGCCGCAAGGTGGTGCGCAAGCAGGTCACCAGCGGTCCGGCGTTGCCGGGCAAGCTGGCCGATTGCACCGCCCAGGATCTGGGGCGCACCGAACTGTTTCTGGTGGAGGGCGACTCCGCCGGCGGTTCCACCAAACAGGCCCGCAGCCGCGAGTTTCAGGCGGTGATGCCGCTACGCGGCAAGATCCTCAACACTTGGGAGGTGGATTCCGCCGAGGTCATGGCTTCGCAGGAGGTCCACGACATCGCCGTGGCCGTCGGCGTGGACCCCGGCTCCGGGGATTTGAAAGGGTTACGCTATGGCAAGATCTGCATCCTCGCCGATGCCGATTCCGATGGTCTGCATATCGCTACCTTGCTGTGCGCGCTGTTCGTGCGGCATTTTCGCCCGCTGGTGGAAGCCGGCCACATCCATGTCGCCATGCCCCCGCTGTTTCGGGTCGATGTCGGCAAGGAGGTGTTCTACGCCCTGGACGAGGCGGAAAAACAGGGTCTTCTCGACCGTATCGTGGCCGAGAAGAAGAAGGGTAAGGTCAGTGTCACTCGCTTCAAGGGCTTGGGCGAGATGAATCCGTTGCAACTGCGGGAAACCACCATGGACCCCACCACCCGTCGGTTGGTGCGACTGACCCTGGAGACCGGCGACGATACCCTGGCGCTGATGGATATGCTGCTGGCCAAGAAGCGCGCCGGGGATCGCAAGAACTGGCTGGAGGAGAAAGGCAATCTGGCGGAGATTTAAGCCAGTCCGAGCGGTGGCCAGGCCGGTGCCCGCGCGGTTATGTCAACCTGGCGGCAAGATAAAAACAGCAAAAAATGTAATTGCTTTGTGCCCCATGCTCTTGTGACTCTCGGATCCAGCGTCTACATTCTAAGGGCATTGCGTTCCCCGAACGACGCGATGTGAAACCGAAAATCACAGCGATAATGCACAAAGGAGGTTGATTGATGAATAAGAAACTGTTGATGGGTGTGGCTGCGTTCTGCACGATGGGTCTGTCCGCGGGTGCTTGGGCCGCCGATGCCGCAACCGCCGACGAGGTGGTCGCCAAAGTCAAGGACGCCGCCGCCGCGGTTGACACCAACGCCGAAGTCACGCTGACCGAAATTGACAAGAAGGACGGCAAATGGGCCTGGAAGGACACCTATGTGTTCGTGCTGGATTGCGCCAATGGGACGATGAAGGCTCATCCGAGCGAAAAGGTCAAGGGCATGAAGTTGACCGACCTCAAGGATAAGGAAACCGGCAAGGAGTTTGGCAGCGCTCTGTGTGATGCCGCCAAGAGCGCCAACGGCGGTTGGGTCGAATATATGTGGACCAAGCCCGGCGCCGAAGGCAATCATCGCAAGGTGGCCTACGTGCTGACGGCCGGCGACTACGTGGTCAGTGCCGGCGTCTACGACGACAAACTGACTGCCGCGGAGTTGGAAGCCAAGAGTAAGTAATATTCCCCGGCACCGTCGCGCCCACGCCTGAGCCATCGGGCGGTGAGGCACGGCGGTTCTCGAACCTCGCCTTCATTGCCTCTCTCCGTCCCCGATTATCCCGCGCTCTCGTTTATACTGACCCGGTTTTTCCACGATCCACAAAGGAGAACCCGGTGATCTACTCTCTCGGCGACCGCAGGGTCGAATTTCACGGCGAGGACTGGTTCATCGCCGATAATGCGACCGTCATCGGTTCGGTGGTGCTCAAGCAGAACGCCAGTATCTGGTTCAACGCCGTGGCGCGTGGCGATAACGACCTCATCACCATCGGCGAAAACTCTAACGTCCAGGACGGCTCGATCCTCCACACCGACCCCGGTATTTTGCTGACTATCGGCCGCGACGTCACCGTCGGCCATCTGGCGATGCTGCATGGTTGTGTCGTCGGCGACAACAGCTTGATCGGCATCAAGAGCCTGATCATGAACCGGGCGGTCATCGGTAAGAATTGCCTGATCGGCGCCAACAGCCTGATCACCGAGGGCCAAACCATCCCGGATGGCTCGCTGGTGATGGGCTCGCCGGGCAAAATCGTGCGCACACTGAGCGACCGGGAAATCGAGGGCCTGCGCTTGTCCGCCGTCCGCTACGTGGAAAACTTCAAACGCTTTCAGCGCGACCTGCGCCGGCAGGATTGACGTGATCACCGTTCTGGAAGATCGCTTGGATCTGGTGATCCAGCAAGTTGGTTCCACCATTCTCGGCAAGGAGCGCGCCATCCGCCTGGCGTTGAGTTGCCTGCTGGCGCGTGGCCACCTGCTGATCGAAGACTTGCCCGGCATGGGTAAGACGACCTTGGCCCATGCCTTGGCGCGTTGTCTGGGTTTGCAATACCAGCGTATCCAGTTCACCAGCGACCTGTTGCCGGCGGACATCCTCGGCGCGGCGGTGTACGAACGCCAGCGCGAGACCTTCGTGTTCCATTCAGGGCCGATTTTCGCGCAACTGATCCTGGCCGACGAGATCAACCGCGCCACCCCCAAGACGCAAAGCGCCTTGTTGGAGGCGATGGAGGAGGGGCAGGTCACCATTGAGGGCGAAACCCGCAAGCTGCCGGAGCCGTTTTTCGTTATTGCCACCCAGAATCCCGCCTACCAGATCGGCACCTTCCCCTTGCCGGAATCCCAGCTCGACCGTTTTCTGATGCGGATCGCACTGGGTTATCCCGATGTGCAAGCGGAACGGGCGTTGCTGGAAGGCGAGGACCGTCGCGAGATTCTGGCCCGACTGCCGGTTTGCATCACTCCGGAGCAATTGCACGAGTTGCAGGGGCGGTTGGCCGGCGTGCATATCGCGGCGCCGTTGTTGGATTACGTGCAGGCGTTGCTGGCGTTTTCCCGCCAGAGCAGCCATTTCCGCGGCGGACTGTCGCCGCGTGCCGGATTGGGGTTGTTGCGAGCGGCGCGGGCTTGGGCGCTGCTGCACCGTCGCGGCCATGTGCTGCCGGAAGACGTGCAGGCGGTGCTGCCGGCGGTGGTGGGCCATCGCCTGCACCCCAGCGACGATCATCTGGAGCAGTCGCCCACCGCTCTGGTCGGGCAGTTGCTGGATGCCGTGGCGGTGCCGGCCTGAGGTTTGGCCGCCATGTTCAGGGTGCTGCGGCAACGCTTCGAAGCTTGGGTAACGCGCGGCCAGCGGCCGGCTCGTCAGCCGGTTCGACTGGATCGCCGCCGTATCTACATCCTGCCGACCCGCCAGGGCTATGCGTTCGCCCTGCTGTTGCTGGTGCTATTTCTGTGGTCGATCAACTACAGCAACAGCATGGGCTTCGCCTTTACCTTTCTATTGTCGGCGGTGGCGCTGAACAGCATGTGGCGGGCGCACCATAATCTGCTGGATCTGGTGATTCAACCAGGTGGCGCCGAACCGGTGTTCGCGGAGCAGGACGCCCAGTTCGGCTACCGACTGGACAATCCCGATTCCGAGCCGCGCCATGGCGTCGCGTTGCAATGGCGGGATCGATCGCTCCGTTATGCGGATGTGCCGGCACAGGGTTCAGCGACCATCGTTTTGGCGGTTCCCGCCGAGCGTCGTGGTCGGCTGCGGCCGGGCCGCTTGCGCGTGCTGACCCGTTTCCCTCTCGGCTTGTTGCAGGCATGGAGTTGGGTGGAGTTCGAACAGGACTGTCTGGTTTACCCCCAGCCTCGCGGCGGGCGGCCGCTGCCGACGGCGATGGCGGGCGGCACCGGCAGCGGTTTGGGCGAGCAGGGGGCGGGCAGTGAAGATTACGCCGGTTTCCGGCCTTACGCGCCCGGCGACTCGCCGCGCCGGATCGCTTGGCGGGCCGCGGCCCGCGCCGATCGCCTGTTGGTCAAGTGTTTCACCGATCAGGCGCGGCCGGAGCTGTGGTTGGATTGGCGGCTGCTGGGGGTGGAGCCGATCGAGCCGCGTCTGGAGCAACTGTGTCAGTGGGTGTTGAAGGCGGAGGGCGAAGGGTGCGAGTACGGCTTACGCTTGCCAGGCCGGGAAATTCCGCCCGCGTCCGGCGAGATCCAGCGCCGCCGCTGCTTGGAGGCTCTGGCACTGTTCGCCGGCGGCGAGACTTGAGTATCCGCTCGAGAACGATTCGGCAACCTGCGCTCTCGCTAATTCGTAATACGAGTTAACCCATCTCCTTCAAAATGATAAACGCCACACTCGATCAACTGACTTTTTCATTTAAAAAATATCCCTTTATTCTTTTGCATGGCATCGCCTTGGCGCTCTTGGCGAGCTGGATGCACCCCGCGTCGCGGGCGTATTGGGATGTGCTCGATCTTCATGTATTCGAGTGGTTAAACGGCTCCCTGGCGGGGGCTGTGAATGGTGGCACGCCACAGCAGACGGGGTGGAATGCCCTGTGGGCGGTGCTGAACATCCGCGTGATGGACCTGATGCCATTGGTGTTGATGCTGGTTTTGCTGGGTTGCAGGGAAACGACCTTCGACAAGAGACAAGCGCTGACGGGTTTCGTCGGTTTTGTGATTTTACTCCTGTTAATGCTGATGTTGCGCCAAGGACTCGATATCCTGCTTGAAGGGTTTCACTGGCGGCGTTCGGGGCCTTCATCTCAGATTGACTCGGCGATCCGTCTCTCCGCGCTGTACCCGGACTGGAAAACGAAAGATAGTTCATCCAGCAGTTTCCCCGGAGATCATGCCTCCGTGTTGTTCACCTGGCTGGGGTATAGCGTATACAGGGCACGTAATCGCTGGACTTGGGCGGTCGTCGCAACCGTGCTTTTCTTTATGCTGCCGCGCCTGGTGAGCGGCGCCCACTGGTTGAGCGACGATCTCGTCGGTGGGGGCGGCGTCGCGCTGGTGGCGCTCGCCTGGGGGCTGTACACGCCTCTTTTGAATCCGGTCAATGCGTGGGCCTCGCAGATCGCCAGACAGGCGCTGGTCCGATGCGCGCCCGCGCTCCGACGTCTCAAAATAACGTTCTAAGCGAGTCGAGTATTTTTGTGGAAGACACGAGCAAGGCAGCCCGGCGGTTCTTTAAATGGTTTTGGCTCGGCCGGCGCGTGCTGGTGGGTCTGTATCCCAATCCGGCGCCGGACGAAACCGAATGGCGCGGGAGGCGGTTGCGGCCAGACCGATCCCTTGGAGGGGCGATGATAAGTCCAGGAAGCCGGTTCCACCGCTATAGCGTTCCCAAATCCGTTGCGAGATTTCCCCTCCTTGGCCAAGGAGGGGTGGCGCGTAGCGCCGGGGTGGTTCGAAACGGCGATTCCACCATTCAGAGAGGAACGCCATATGCCAGGCGCTGCGGCAACGCTCCGGGGTTCGACCAGTGAACGCGAGTTCTCTGGTCGCGGCGCTGTTGTACGTCCTGCACTGGATGATCCAGCTCGCCTTCATCGCGCGGGCGCTGCTGCGACCGCATCGGGAGCCGGCTTCGCGCGTTGCCTGGGTGGCGGTCATCCTGGCCGTTCCGGTGCTGGGCGTCCTGGCCTACATTCTGTTCGGTGAAGTCAACATCGGCCGGCGGCGCGTCGCGCGATGGCGGGCGGTGCGGGCGCGGATGCCGGCCATGGTCCGTGCCGTGGGCGCAGAGCAGGCCAGTGCGCAGGCCGGGATACCTGATCGCTACGCCCATCTGTTTCGGGTCGGTTATTCGATCGGTGGTTTCGAGCCGGTCGGCGGCAACCGCGCGCGCCTGTTGCCCGATTCGAACGCGACCATCGACGCCATGGTCGCCGACATCGATGCCGCCCGCGATCACGTTCACCTCCTGTTCTACATCTGGTTGCCCGACCGCAACGGCGGCAAGATCATCGAGGCGCTCAAGCGCGCCGCCGCCCGGGGCGTCACCTGTCGGGCCATGGCCGACGATCTGGGTTCGCGTCTTCTGATCCGTTCCGAGCACTGGCGGGCCATGGAGCGGGCGGGGGTCCGCCTGGCCCGGGTGCTGCCGGTGGGCAATCCGGTGATGCGCCTTTTCAGAGGGCGGATCGATCTGCGCAACCATCGCAAAATCGTCGTGATCGACGATCGCATCACCTATTGCGGCAGCCAGAACTGCGCCGACCCGGAATTTCTCGTCAAGGCCCGATACGCGCCCTGGGTCGATGCCGTGCTGCGTTTCGAGGGGCCGATCGCCCGCCAGAACCAATATCTGTTTGCCAGCGACTGGATGGCCCACGCGGACGACGATATCGACGCGCTGTTGCGGCGGCCCATCCCGGAATTCCCGCCGGGGCTACCCGCGCAGGTCATCGGCACCGGACCCACCGTGCGCTATTCCGCCATGCCGGAGATGTTCGAGTCGCTGATGTACACCGCCCGGCGGGAATTGATGATCTCGACGCCCTATTATGTCCCCGACGAATCGATGCAGGCCGCGCTGTGCGCCAGCGCCCGTCGCGGCGTCGCAACGACCCTCATCCTGCCGGCGCGGAACGATTCCTGGATCGTTGGCGCGGCCAGCCGCAGTTATTACGCCGATCTGCTGGCCGCCGGTGTCCGGATCTTCGAATACATCGGTGGCTTGCTGCACGCCAAATCCCTGACCGTGGATGGTGAGATCACGCTGATCGGCTCCGCCAATCTGGACCGCCGCAGCTTCGAGCTGAACTACGAGAACAATATCCTGTTCCACGATCCGGTATTGACCGCCGAGCTGCGCCAGCGTCAGCACGACTACATGGCCCGGTCCCAACGGATCACGCGCGAGGCCGTGGCCGGTTGGTCCCGACGGTGCCGGCTCTGGCACAATGCCATCGCGATGCTCGGGCCGGTGCTTTAGAGGCCGCGCGGCGGACCAGACTGATCCGCAGGGTATCGTGACCTGGGCCGCGATACTGCGCGGCTGGCCTCGGTCTCTGGGTTTATCGGCGCTGGTCGATTTTACAACTCATTGAAAATAGACGATAAATATGATCGTATGGCATGAATTCACAGCTTGGCGCGCGATTTGCCTAATACCCGTTGAGTCGGTACGCTGCCCAGGAGACGATGCCATGCCCGCGAACCCGTTGAATCAAGGTCTGGATATTTTGCGGTCCCCGATGAGACCGGCTTCCGGTGTGACGGCCGGAACGTTGCGCCGGCAGAACCGGCACTTCCGGGGCACCGGCGGGGTCAGCGCCGAAAATCGGGTGCTGGGTTTCGCCCCAGCCTTTCTGGACACCGCGACCGACCAGGTTTACCGGGCGTGCTTCGCCGACGGTCGGCCAGCGCCCATGCATCTTTTGGAAGGTCTGCCGTCGGACGTGGTGGCCGCCCGCGACCCTGCGGGGCGCGTGATCGCCCTCAAAGCCACCGTCCTGGCCGGCTTCGTGCGCGAGAATCGGTTTTACACCCGCGAACAGGCCGCCGCCTGCGTTCGACATTAAGAGCAGAGACGTTGGCGCTGTCTGCCGGTCGCGACAGGTAATACCGTTTCCCGATGGGTTTTGTGCTTTTCGGAGGCCAAAAGCCACCCGGTTCGTCATACCCGCGAAAGCGGGTATCCCGTTTTTCGGCGGCGGCCTGGATTCCCGCATTCCCCGCGTTCGCCAGGACGGGAATGACGAAAACCTATTCAGAATGAGTATAAGAGGGTATCGCTCATGCCATGGGGCTGGAAGAACCGCTCGACGCGGATGAAACCTGCCAAGCCGCCGGAAGAACCACTGAGCCGGACGGCGCTGGCCTGGCTGTTGGCGGCATTGGTGCTGGCGGCGGCGCCGCATGCCGTCGAACTGCCGGTTTGGCTGAGTGTCCTGTTCGCCGCGGTGACCGGCTGGCGTGGGTTCATCGCCCTGCGCGGCCAATCGCTGCCGCCACGCTGGCTGCTGCTGCTGTTGGCGCTGCTGGCCAGTGCCGGGGTACTGATCGACTACCGAACCCTGTTCGGTCGCGATGCCGGGGTGGCGCTGATGGTCGCGATGGCTGCCTGCAAGTTATTGGAAACGCGCGTGCCGCGGGACGGTGTGGTACTGGTGTTCCTGGGTTACCTGCTGGTGATGAGCAATCTGCTCTACAGCCAGGACATTCCGATGGTGAGCTATCTGTTCACGGTGGTGCTCGTCATGCTGGCGACGCAAGCCCTGATTCACCGCCCACACGCCGGTTTGCGAGGGCTGGCCCCGTTGCGACTGGCTGGCATGATGGTGCTGCAAGCCATCCCGATCATGCTGGTTCTGTTCATCTTGTTTCCCCGTATCCCCGGCCCGCTATGGGGCTTGCCCAAGGATGCCTACCAGGGTCGCACCGGTCTATCCGATGAGATGATGCCCGGCACGGTCAGCGAGCTGGTTCGATCCGATGCGGTGGCGTTTCGGGCACGGTTCGCCGGCGCCACCCCCCCGCCGAACCAGCGCTACTGGCGCGGGCCGGTCTTGTGGCGTTTCGATGGCCGCCGCTGGACCCGCCACGAGGAGTTGCCCGCCAACACCCTCGCGGCTTTCGTGTCGGAAGGGGCGGCGGTGAATTATTCGGTCATCCTGGAACCGAGCAACCGGCGCTGGTTGTTTGCGCTGGACTTGCCCGCCCGCCTACCGCCGCGCGCCGGCATGACCGCTTCGTTTCAACTGTTGCGCGATCAGCCGGTCAACGAGGTATACCGTTATGAGATGCGGTCTTTTCCGAACTATCGGACTGGTGAACTGAGGGCGGCGGAGCGGTTTCGTGGCTTGCAACTGCCGGCACGCGGCAATCCCCGCGCCAGGGCCTTGGCGGCGCAATGGCGCGAGCGCATGACCCGCCCCGAGGACCGGGTCGGCGCGGCGCTGGCGCTGTTTCGGGAGCAGGCGTTTTACTACACCCTGACCCCACCGCTGCTGGACGCCGACAGTGTGGACGATTTCCTGTTTCGGACCCGTCAGGGTTTTTGCGAGCATTACGCCAGCGCCTTTGTCTTTCTCATGCGGGCGGCCGGGATACCGGCGCGGGTGGTGACCGGCTATCAGGGTGGAGAGGCGAACGATCTGGGTGGGTATTTCATCGTGCGCCAGTCCGACGCCCACGCCTGGGCCGAGGTTTGGCTGGCGGAGCGTGGTTGGGCGCGGGTCGATCCGACGGCGGCGGTGGCGCCCAGCCGGGTGCGGGAAGGGCTGTACGCCGCCGTGGCCGATCCGGGGCTGCTGCCGTTTCTGGCGCGGCGAGGTGGCGGGGGTGAGTACGAGTGGTTGCGGCAACTGGCGCTGAGCTGGGATACGCTAAACAACGGTTGGAACGAATGGGTGCTGGCCTACGGCCCGGACCGACAGAAGGAGTTCCTGTCGGGGCTCGGCTTCGGGCCGGTGGACTGGGCTGAAATGACGGTGGCGATGATCGCGATCCTGAGTGGGTTCGGCCTGTTGGTCGTCGGCTGGCGCTGGCGTCAGCGCGGCGCCCGCGACCCGGTGGCGCGGGCCTGGCAGCGGTTCTGCGCCCGGTTGGCCCGGCGCGGCCTGGCGCGTGGCCCGCACGAGGGGCCGCTGGACTTTAGCGAGCGGGTGGCCGCCGGCCGGCCGGAACTGGCCGCTTCGGTGCGGGAGATCGGCCGGCTCTATGCGGCCCTGCGTTACGGACCCGCGGGATCGCCGGCGGATGTGCGCCAGTTGCAACAGCGGGTAGGGCGGTTTCGAGCCTGAAACGCCTTGCCTTGGGCATGGATCGACTGGGTGAGTGGGATGTGCGGCGATTGCTGATCGAAGCGAGCCATTTCTGAACAAAAGCGGGTCACCGATCATCCAAGGTGATCGTTTCCTTTCTAAAAAACTAAAGCGGCCTGTCATGTTGACCAAGACTCCCAAGACCATCTATCTCAAGGATTACACCCCGCCCGCCTATCGCCTGCCGGCCATTGATCTGCGCTTCGAACTGGGCGAGGACTTCAGCACGGTTCGTTCCCGCCTGCGGGTCGAACGTGCCGATGCCACCCCGGCCGGTACGCCATTGGTGCTGGACGGCCAGCAGTTGGAATGGGTTGCGCTGGAGTTGGATGGCGTGCCGCTGGCGACCGACCGTTATCGAGTGGAGGAGGATCGGCTGACGCTGTTTGAACCGCCGGCGGCGTTCGAACTGGCGGTGGTGACCCACATCCGACCGCAAGACAACGCCTCGCTGGAGGGGCTGTATCAATCCAGCGGCAACTTCTGCACCCAGTGTGAAGCGGAGGGGTTTCGCAAAATCACCTACTTTCTCGACCGGCCGGATGTGATGGCGGTCTTCACCGTCACCCTGGTGGCGGACAAGGCACGCTATCCGGTACTGCTGTCCAATGGCAATCCGGCCGGCGACGGCGAACTGGACGATGGCCGGCACTGGGCCACCTGGCACGATCCCTTTCCCAAGCCCTGCTACCTGTTCGCCCTGGTCGCCGGTCATCTCCGGCATCTCGAAGACACCTTCGTCACCCGTTCCGGGCGCGAGGTGAAGCTGCGTATTTACGTCGAGCCGGAAAATCTCGACCAGTGCGGGCACGCGATGGTTTCGCTTAAGCAGGCCATGAGCTGGGACGAACAACGTTTCGGGCTGGAATATGATCTGGACCTGTATCAGATCGTGGCGGTCGGCGATTTCAACATGGGCGCCATGGAGAACAAGGGGCTCAACATCTTCAATACCAAATACGTGCTGGCCAAACCGGAAACCGCCACCGACGCCGACTATCAGGGCATCCTCGGCGTCATCGGCCACGAGTATTTCCACAACTGGACCGGCAACCGGGTGACCTGCCGCGACTGGTTCCAACTCAGCCTCAAGGAAGGGCTGACCGTGTTCCGCGATCAGGAGTTTTCCTCCGACCTGGGCTCGCGCGGGGTCAAGCGCATCGAGGATGTGCGGATGCTGCGCACCAGCCAGTTCCCCCAGGACGCCGGGCCGATGGCGCATCCGGTGCGACCGGATTCCTACATCGAGATCAACAACTTCTACACCGTGACCATCTACAACAAGGGTGCCGAGGTGATTCGGATGATCGAGACCTTGCTCGGCCGGGACGGTTTCCGGCGCGGCATGGATCTTTATTTCCAGCGCCACGACGGCCAGGCGGTGACCTGTGACGATTTCGTGGCGGCGATGGCCGATGCCAACGATGCCGACCTGAGCCAATTCAAACGCTGGTATCACCAGGCCGGTACCCCGGAACTGACCGTCAGCGACAGTCATGATGCGACGACCAGCACCTACACGCTGACCGTGCGCCAGTCCTGCCCGCCGACGCCGGGCCAGCCCAGCAAGGAACCGTTTCACATTCCGCTGACCCTGGGGCTACTGGATGCCGAGGGCCACGATCTACCGCTGCAACTGAAGGGAGAGGGCGAACCGCGCGGGACGACCCGGGTGCTGGAACTGCGCGAGCCGGAGCACACCTTTCATTTCGTCAACGTCCCGGCCCGGCCCGTACCGTCGTTGTTGCGCGGGTTTTCCGCCCCGCTCAAGCTGAACAGCGCCGAGAGCGACGCCGACCTTCGGTTTCGGCTGGCCCACGACAGCGATGATTTCAATCGCTGGGATGCCGGCCAAACGCTGGCGGTGCGCGCCATCCTGACCCTGATCGAGGATCGCCGCCAGGGGCGGAACTGGATGCTGCCCGAGTCGTTCGGTGCCGCCTTCGGCCAGGCGCTGGAGTCCGGGGCCGATCCGGCATTGTTGGCCCAGGTGTTGACCCTGCCCGGCGAAACCTATCTGGCCGAGCAAATGGAGGTGGTGGATGTGGACGGCATCCATGCCGCCCGCATCTTCGTCCAGCGGACCCTGGCGCAGCGTTTGCGCGAAGTTCTGCTGACGACTTACGAGACCTTGCACGCCGGCGAGCGGGATGGCTACCGCGCCGAGGCCGCCGCCATCGGCCGGCGGGCGCTCAAGAACGTCTGCCTGGATTACCTGGCGCGGCTTGATGACGCCAGCCCGCGAGACCTGTGCCTCAAGCAGTTTCACGAGGCCGGCAACATGAGCGACCAGCTCGGCGCCCTGGCCCCGCTCGCCAACCATGACGGTCCGGAGCGGACCGCCGCCCTGGCGGCGTTTTACGAGCGTTGGCGGCACGAGGCCCTGGTGGTGGATAAATGGCTGGCGTTGCAGGCGACCTCCTGCCTGCCTGGCGCCTTGAGCGTAATCAAGGAGTTGATGACGCACGAGGCGTTCAACCTCAGAAACCCCAACAAGGTCCGGGCCTTGATCGGCGCGTTCTGTCAGGCCAACCCCGTACATTTTCACGCATCCGACGGCAGTGGCTATACTTTCCTTGCCGATCAGGTCTTGGCTCTGAACGCCTTCAACCCCCAGATCGCCGCGCGGCTGATCGCCGCGTTCACCCGCTGGCGCAAATTCGATCCGATCCGCCAGCAGGGAATGCGGGAGCAACTGGAACGAATTCTGGCGGCGCCGGGACTGTCACCCGATGTCTACGAGGTCGCCGCCAAGAGTTTGGGGCGGCGGGAATGAGCAGTCTGGATCGGATTGGATCGAATTGCTGCATTGCAAAATTTCGATTGACTTCCAAGATTGCACGATGCAAAATGCACGCACTGATGTTGCAGTGCACAAATTGAAAGTCCCTAACTTTGAGGAGAGAGTACAAATGTCCGCCAATAATCCCTTCAATCCCTTCGCCAATATGGATTTCAGCAAGTTCGATTTCAGCAAGTTCGATGTGAGCAAGATGCTGGGCGACATCAAGATCCCCGGCTTCGACATGAGCGCCATGATGGATGCCCAGCGCAAGAACATCGAAGCGCTGACCGCCGCCAATCAGGCCGCGGTGCAGGGTATGCAGGCGGTGGCGCAGCGCCAGGCTGAAATTCTCAGCCAGGCCATGAGCGAAGTGTCCTCCGTCGCCCAGCAACTGGCCAGCGCGGGTAGCAACCCCCAGGAAATGACCACCAAGCAGGCCGAATTGGCCCGCAAGGCGTTCGAGCAGGCGCTGGCCAACATGCGCGAACTGGCCGAGATGGTTAGCAAGTCCAACACCGATGCGTTCGCCATCATCAATAAGCGCGTCACCGAAAGCCTGCAGGAACTGAAGGGCTTGGTGCCCACCCCTGGGGCCAAGTAAGGCATAAACTATTTAGTGTCATTACGCGGGTGGACAGGCCATGCGGAGTTTCCGCGATGGCCTGTCCGCTCGTTATTTTTAGGCCGTCGCTGATGACGCTGGATAATAAGCGTGGCTAAAATAAACAGGCATTGTCCAGCGAACCACCATAACGACGAGAGGAATTACGCATGGCTGAGCAGAAAACCCCAGAACTCAAGGTACCGGAAATCAAGATGCCCGATCCGGCACAGATGGCCCAGCTTTTCTCGCATGTGGCCGAGAAGAGCCAGGTGATCGTCAAGGAATTCCTGAACCGCCAGAAGGACAGTGGCGCGCTTGACATGCAGGACAAGATGGTTCTCGGCAAGTCCTTCATGGAGATGACCCAAAAGATCATGGCCGACCCGGCCAAGCTGGCCAAGGCGCAGATGGCGCTGTGGCAGAATTATCTGGAGCTGTGGCAGAAGACCCTGCCGGCGATGTTTGGCCAGCCAACGGAAGCCGTGGTACGCGAGCAGAAGGGCGACAAGCGCTTCAAGCATGACGACTGGCAGGACAACATCCTGTTTTCCTACATCAAGCAGTCCTACCTGCTGGCCGCCGGCTGGATTCAGGACATGGTCGCCGACGTCGAGGGCTTCGACGACAAGACCAAGAAGAAGCTGATGTTCTACACCCGCCAGTTCATTGATGCCATGGCGCCCAGCAACTTCGCGCTGACCAATCCGGAAGTGGTGCGCGCCACCATCGAATCCGGCGGCGAGAACCTGATCAACGGCCTGAAGAACATGCTCGGAGATCTCGAGCGCGGCAAGGGCAAGCTCAGCATCCGCATGACCGACCTCGATGCGTTCGAGTTGGGCAAGAACGTTGCCACCACGCCCGGCAAGGTCGTCTATCAGAACGAGATGATCCAGTTGCTGCAGTACGATCCCAGCACGCCGGATGTGTTCAAGAAGCCGTTGCTGATTTTCCCGCCGTGGATCAACAAGTTCTACATCATGGATCTGCGGCCGAAGAATTCCCTGATCAAGTGGGCGGTGGATCAGGGATTCACGGTGTTTTTGATGTCCTGGATCAACCCGGACGAGAAGATGGCCGACAAGGCCTTCGACGACTATCTCAAGGATGGGCCGCTGGCGGCGCTGGACGCCATCGAACAGGCCACCGGCGAGCACGAAGTCAATGCGCTGGGTTACTGCCTGGGCGGTACCCTGCTGGCGGTCACCAACGCCTATCTGGCGGCGCAGGGCGATCCGCGCATCAGCTCCGGCACCCACCTGACCACCATGCTGGATTTCGCCCAGCCGGGCGAGTTGGAGGTGTTCATCGAGGAAGAGCAGATCTCCTCGCTGGAGAAGCGGATGGAGCAGCGTGGCTTTCTCGACGGCAGCGAGATGGCGACCACCTTCAGCATGCTGCGCGCCAACGATCTGATCTGGTCGTTCTTCATCAACAATTACCTGCTCGGCAAGGACCCGTTCCCGTTCGACCTGCTGTACTGGAACTCGGATTCCACCCGCATGCCGGCGCGGATGCACAGCTTCTACCTGCGCAACATGTACCAGCATAACCGGCTCAAGGATCCGGGTGGCATCACCCTGCTGGGTACGCCCATCGATCTGGGTAAGGTCAAGGTTCCGACCTACTTCCTGTCGGCGATCGAGGACCATATTGCCCCCTGGAAGTCCAATTACGCGGGTACCTTGCTGTTCAGCGGGCCGGTGAAGTTCGTGCTGAGCGGCTCCGGTCACATTGCCGGCCCGATCAATCCGCCGGCGGCCAACAAGTACTTCTTCTGGACCAATCCCAAGCACATCGCCGATCCGGATGAGTGGCTGAAGGAAGCCAAGCAGACCGAAGGTTCCTGGTGGCCGGATTGGTACAAGTGGTTGAGCAAGAACTCGGGTGAGAAGATACCGGCTCGCGTGCCCGGTACCGGCAAGCTGCCGGTGATCGAGGATGCGCCGGGTTCCTACGTCAAAATGCGTTTGGTGAAATAATCCCCCGCCACTCGTTTGCTAAACCCCTCAAACGGTCACCGCGATAGCGGTGGCCGTTTATGTTTTATGGCGTATGGCAAGGCTGGAACCCATGAGCAAATTTGTCGAGTGGTCTAACGATCTCAGCGTGGGTATCGAGGAAATCGATGCCCAACACAAGGTGCTGGTGGATTTGCTGAATCAAATGCACGAGGCGATCCAGCAACGGCACGCCACGCAAGTGACCAGCAGCATCATCGATCAATTGGGCGAGTACACCCGGGTGCATTTCGCCGTTGAAGAGAGCCTGATGCGCATTCTGCATTATCCAGAGTATGAACGGCACAAGGAGGAACACGAACAGCTGATCGAGCAACTGTCCGAACTGCGCGCGAAGCTGGATACGGGGAAAAGCTCGATCAGCTTCGAACTGGCGCATTTTATGAGGACGTGGCTGACCCAGCACATCATGGAATCCGACAGGCGCTACACCAGTCATTTTTTGGCTCAAGGCATCCGGCCCGAATTATCGGACGGTTCCTGGGCAAAACGATTTTGGCATTCGCTGCGGAGTCCTTGAGCGCGGGCGGGACCTGTTTTTTGATGCGAAAACCAAAAACCGGTTGCACATTGAGTGCAACCGGTTTTTTCAACGGTGCCGAGGCACGCGGCCGCCTTTGATCGGGTCGGCCGCGCGGCCGATCATTCGAACTCGATGATCGCCTGATCGACGGCTAGGCTATCGCCGGGCGCCGCCAGAATCTTGGCGACTTTGGCGTCGCTGTCGGCGCGTAGCACATTCTCCATCTTCATCGCCTCAATGACCGCCAATTCCTCGCCGGCCTTGACCGCCTGGCCAAGCTGGACGCTGAGTTTGGTCAGCAGACCGGGCATCGGCGACATCAGGAACTTGGAGAGATCCGGTGGCGCCTTGATGGGCATCAGTGCTTGCAATTCGGCCACCATGGGCGATAGCACCATCACATCGGCCTGCGAACCCCAGTGGAACAGCCGGTAAACCATGTCGCGGCGCTCGACCTGAATGCAGATCTCGGTGCCGTTCAGGGTGCCTTTGAATAGCGGATAACCGAACTGCCATGCGCTGCGCACCTGATAGTTTTCGCCCATGTACTCCACATCGTAGCCACCTTCCGCGGGGTCGACGTGCACCGGGTGTTGTTTGTCGCCCATCAGCACGACCCAGTCGTTTTTGACGACACGCTCATGGCCGAGCAGTTGACCGCTGATCTCGGCGGCGCGATCCAGGTAGCGACGATGCAGGAAGGCGGCGACCGAGATCAGCAATGCCGGATCGTCGTGCGGCACGTCGGTGGCATGGAAGCCGTTCGGATACTCTTCGGCGATCATGTTGGTGCTGATCCGCCCGGTCATGAACCGGGTATGCACCATCAATGCCGCCAGGAAGCTGATATTGTGGGCCACCCCGCGAATGAAAAACTCGTTGAGGGCGTCGCGCATGTGGGCGATGGCGCGATCGCGGGTCGATCCGTAGGTGATCAACTTGGCGATCATCGGATCGTAGTACATCGAGACTTCGCTGCCTTCGTAGATGCCGGTATCGACCCGTACCACTTCGGTTTCCTTGGGCGGCATGTACTTGACCAGGCGACCGATGGAGGGCAGGAAGTTGCGGAACGGATCTTCGGCATAGACGCGGGCTTCGATCGCCCAGCCCTTGAGCTTGATCTCCTCCTGGGTGAAGCCCAATTTTTCGCCAGCGGCCACGCGGATCATCTGCTCGACCAGATCCAGCCCGGTGATGTACTCGGTGACTGGGTGCTCGACCTGCAAGCGGGTGTTCATCTCCAGGAAGTAGAAGTTGCGCTTGGAATCGACGATGAACTCGACGGTGCCAGCGGATTGATAATCCACCGCGCGGGACAGCGCCACCGCCTGTTCGCCCATCGCCCGGCGGGTCTTTTCATCCAGAAACGGTGAAGGCGCTTCCTCGATCACCTTTTGATGACGGCGTTGCAGCGAGCATTCGCGCTCGCCCAGGTAAACGATATTGCCGAAACTGTCGCCCAGTACCTGAATTTCGATATGGCGCGGTTCTTCAATATATTTTTCGATAAATATCCGGTCGTCGCCAAACGAAGAGCGTGCTTCGTTGCTGGTGCGTTCGAAACCGTCGGCGCACTCGGCGTCGTTCCAGGCGATGCGCATGCCCTTGCCGCCACCGCCGGCACTGGCCTTGAGCATCACCGGATAGCCGATGCTCTGGGCGATCTCCAGAGCATGAGCCGTATCGCGAATGACGTCGGTGTGGCCGGGCACCGTGTTGACGTCGGCTTCCTTGGCCAGTTTCTTGGAAGTGATCTTGTCGCCCATCGCTTCAATGGCGCGCACCTTCGGGCCGATGAACGCAATCCCTTCCTTCTCCAGCGCCTCGCAGAAAGCCGCGCGTTCGGACAGAAAACCGTAGCCCGGATGGACCGCGTCCGCGCCGGTATCCTTGCAGGCCTGGAGAATACGCTCCATCACCAGATAGCTTTGGGCCGTCGGCGGTGGGCCGATCAAGACCGCTTCGTCGGCCATTTCCACATGTAGCGCGTCTCGATCCGCCTCGGAATAGACCGCTACGGTCTTGATGCCCATCTTGCGGGCGGTTTTGATCACGCGGCAGGCGATTTCGCCACGGTTGGCAATCAGAATTTTCTTAAACATGTCTCGCTTCTCCCTTACAGCGGAATGTTGCCGTGCTTGCGCCACGGATTTTCGAGTTCCTTGTCCCGCAGCATCGCCAGCGAGCGGCAGATGCGTTTGCGAGTACCGTGCGGCATGATCACGTCATCGATGAAGCCGCGATGGCCGGCGATGAACGGATTGGCGAATTTCTTGCGGTATTCCTCGGTGCGCGCCTCGATCTTGGCTTGATCACCGATGTCTTGACGGAAAATGATCTCGACCGCGCCCTTGGGACCCATGACCGCGATTTCAGCGGTCGGCCAGGCGAAGTTGACATCACCGCGCAGATGCTTGGAGCTCATCACGTCATAAGCACCGCCGTAGGCCTTGCGGGTGATGACGGTGACCTTGGGCACCGTGCATTCGGCGTAGGCGTAGAGCAGCTTGGCGCCGTGCTTGATGATGCCGCCGTATTCCTGCGACGTGCCGGGCATGAAGCCGGGTACGTCGACGAAGGTGATGATCGGAATATTGAAAGCGTCGCAGAAGCGCACGAAGCGGGCGGCCTTGATCGAGGACTTGATGTCCAGGCAACCGGCCAGAACCATCGGCTGGTTGGCGACGATACCCACCGGCCAACCGTCCATCCGCGCCAGGCCGACGATGATGTTCTTGGCGTTATCCGGCTGGATTTCGAAGAAATCCACATCGTCCACGACCTTCAGGATCAGTTCCTTCATGTCGTAGGGCTTGTTGGCGCTGTCGGGAATCAGCGTGTCCAGCGAGTAGTCGATCCGGTTCGCCGGGTCCGGCGTGGGCCGGAAGGGTGGTTTTTCCCGGTTATTGGCCGGCAGGTAGTTAATGAAGCGGCGCAGCATCAACAACGCATGGATGTCGTTTTCGAAGGCCCGGTCGCACACGCCCGACTTAACCGAATGCGACATGGCGCCGCCCAGTTCCTCGGCGGTGACTTCCTCGTGGGTGACGGTCTTGACGACTTCGGGACCGGTCACGAACATATAAGAGGTGTCCTTGACCATGAAGATGAAGTCGGTCATGGCGGGTGAATACACCGCGCCGCCGGCGCAGGGACCCATGATCAGGGAAATCTGCGGAATGACCCCGGAGGCCATGACATTGCGCTGGAACACGTTGGCATAACCGGCCAGCGAGTCCACGCCTTCCTGGATGCGAGCGCCGCCAGAGTCATTCAGGCCGATGACCGGTGCGCCGACCTTGATGGCGTGATCCATGATCTTGCAGATTTTTTCGGCATGGGGTTCCGACAGCGAACCGCCGAACACGGTGAAATCCTGGCTGAACACGAAGACGATGCGGCCATTGACCGTACCGTAGCCGGTCACGACCCCGTCGCCGGGAATCGAGGTGTCGCCCATGCCGAAATCGGTGCAGCGATGCTCGACAAACATGTCCCATTCTTCGAAGCTGCCTGGATCGAGCAGGACTTCAATGCGCTCGCGGGCGCTGAGCTTGCCCCGCTTATGCTGCGCATCGATGCGGCGCTGGCCCCCACCCAGACGGGCCCCGGCGCGTTTTTGTTCTAATTGGTGAATAATGTCATGCATGAACGCTCTCTCCTTACTGATATCGGACGCCGCGGTTGAACTGGCGACGACGGGAGCTTAAAGGCTCGCCCAAAAGAGGGGGCGGGCCGGATGGAAACCGGGTAGTGTTTCGGAAATAGATAGCCAAGGCGTTAATGTTGTTCGTTTTTTGGACGGATTCGCGACCAGCGAAGCTGCTGGGCGCCCGTATTAGCTTCGCCAATTATAATAAGGTTTTTGGCGATTCCGCGCTATGCGCGTGGGCCTAATTTTAACGGGTGCCCGCGAACCGCCCGCGCCTCATGGGCGGGGGCGGGGATCGTCGTCGCGTCGAGGTCAGGGTCGAAACAGAGCAAGCCTACCGTGGCTCCGGCTGAATCGGCGGATGCGTTTCGAGCCTCTGGCCGTTCGAGGAAAACGTTGCGGGGGCGGCGTTCAAACCGGGTTGTCGATATCGACGAACGTGAATCGCAGGCCAAATGCTTGTGCCAGATGCGCGCCCAGCGCCCGCACTCCGTAGCGCTCGGTGGCGTGGTGACCGGCGGCAAAGAAGTGCAGGCCGTTTTCGCGGGCGAAATGGACGGTCTGTTCCGAGGCCTCGCCGGTCAGGAAGGCGTCCGCGCCCGCTTGGTGGGCGGTGGCGATGAAGGATTGCGCGCCGCCGGTGCACCAGGCCAGTTGGCGGATCGGCGCGTCGTTGCCGGCGATGTACAAGGGTTGTCGGCCGAGCCGGGTGGCCAGGTGGGTGGCGAATTCCGTGCCACCGATCGGCGCGATCGGCTCGCCCAGCATCACCAGGCCAGGCGTGCGGCCGTCGCCGCCAATGGTGCCGGTGACGGTTAGATCCAGCACCCGGGCAAGCTGGGCGTTGTTGCCGAGTTCCGGGTGGGCATCCAGCGGCAGATGATAGGCAAGCAAGCCAATGTCGTGGCGGAGCAGGGCGGTGATCCGTCGGTACTTCATGCCGGTCAGGCAGGGATCTTCGCCCTTCCAGAAATAGCCGTGATGCACCAGCACGGCATCCGCTCCTTGTTCCACCGCCGCGTCCAGCAGCGCCTGACAGGCGGTGACGCCGCCGACCAGCGCGCGGATCTCCGTCCGGCCTTCGACCTGCAAGCCGTTCGGGCAGTAGTCGCTGAAGCGGTCGATGGCCAGCAGGCGGTTGGTGTAGGCGACCAGTTCGCGCAGTTGCATGGGTTCAGTCCTTCGCCAGGATTTCGGCGAGCGCGGCGAGCAACGCGACGTTCTGATCCGGGTGGCCGACCGTGATGCGCAAAAATTGCTCGATGCGCGGTTGCTGGAAATGCCGCACGATCACCTGGCGTTTGCGTAAAGCGGCGGCCAGCGCGGCGGCAGCACGCGCCGGGTGGCGGGCGAACACGAAATTCGCCGCCGAGGGCAGCACCTCGAAACCGAGTCGCTCCAGCGCCGCGACCAGTTCGAGGCGGCTGGCGATTACCGCCCGTCGGGTGCGCTCGAAGTGCTCGCGGTCCTCGAACGCGGCCACCGCTCCGGCGATGGCCAGCCGGTCCAGCGGATAGGAGTTGAAGCTATTCTTGACTCGCTCCAGGGCTTCGATCAACCCCGCGTGGCCGACCGCCAGCCCCACCCGCAGTCCGGCCAACGAGCGCGCCTTGGACAAGGTCTGCACCACCAATAGATTCGGATGGCGATCCACCAGGGCGATGGCGGTGTCGCCGCCGAAGTCGATGTAGGCTTCGTCCACCACCACCACCGAATCGCGGTTGCGCTCCAGCAGCCACGCGATGTCGGCCAGCGGCAGCAGACGGCCGGTGGGCGCGTTCGGATTGGCGAAGATGATGCCGCCGTTTGGCCGCGCGTAATCGGCGACCCGCAGCGTGAAGTCCTCGGCCAGCGGCACAGTGACGAAATCGATGCCGTACAGCCCGCAGTAGACCGGGTAAAAGCTGTAGGTGATATCCGGGAACAGCAGCGGCGCCGGATGGTGGAGCAGGGCCTGAAAGGCCAGGGCCAGCACTTCGTCCGAGCCGTTGCCGACGAACACCTGTGTCGGCGCGACGGCGTAGTAATCGGCGATGGCCTGCTTCAATCGCTCGGCATTCGGGTCCGGGTACAGGCGCAGGGCCTCGGACAGTTCGGCGCGGATCGCGTCCAGCACCTTGGGTGATGGGCCGTAGGGGTTTTCGTTGGTGTTGAGCTTGACCAGGTGGCTCAGCTTCGGTTGTTCTCCCGGTACATAGGGCGTGAGCCGGTGCACCACGGGGCTCCAGTAAGCATTGAGCGGGCGGGCGGACGCGGTCTCGGCGGTCTCGGCGGTCTCGGCGGTCTCGGCGGTCATGGCAAGTGGGCTTCGATGGGTGGGGTGAGAGACAGGGGTAGCCGGTCGGTGTCCGATCCGCGCTCGGCGCGCTCAAGCGCAATCCAGGTTCGCCCACGCCGGGAGTCGCGCCAATACCGGATCGTGATCGCTGGCTGGTTCCGGTTTGCCGGGGCCGGCGTTGCTGTTGACGTGGGGGATATGCGCCGCCGCTCCGGGTCGCAGCGCGGGGCTGATCAAAATATGATCCAGCGCCTGCGGTTGGCCGCCGTGCCGACGGGTGTAGCCTTGTCCGCGCGGCAGATCCTCCAGCAGGTTATGAAACAGATCGCCCTTGAGGACTTTCAGGGTCTTGGAACCCGGTACGTCGTTCAAGTCGCCGAGCACCACGATCGCCGCCCGCGGGTCGCAAGCCAGCAGATCGGCGGCGAAATAATGGACGATTTCGGCTTGGGCGTGTCGCTGCTTCTTGGCGTAATCTTCCTCGCGGCGGGTGAGCGAGCGCATGGATTTGAAA
This sequence comes from Candidatus Competibacteraceae bacterium, assembly GCA_016699715.1. NCBI lineage: Bacteria > Pseudomonadati > Pseudomonadota > Gammaproteobacteria > Candidatus Competibacteraceae > Candidatus Competibacteraceae bacterium. The sequence goes on from CP065007.1 coordinate 497,561, forward strand.
TGGCAGACGATGACGAACAGCTTTTGCCCGCGTAGCTCGAACTCCGCCGCCAGCGTCTTGCGGCTGGGCACCCAGTGATGGTGGCCATCGCCGGCAAAGGCCGGATGCAGAGGGGCGATGCGGCCGGGGTTGAGCGTCAGGCTGGGACGGCCGCCGTTGAGGCGGATACCGATGCCGTCCTCCGGACCGGCGCGGCCCCGGTCGGGAAAACCGACCCGCAGCGGGTCGAAGAGCAGCCCGACCCGAATATTGGCGCCGGCCATGCCGCCGTCCCGGTGGACTAGCGGTGGGACCTCCCGAAACTCGTAGCGAGGACCACCGGCATCGACGATGGCGGCGCTCAACGCCTGATAGGCCAAGTCGGCCGGCACCCGTCCATCCGGCGCCGGTGGGGTTTCCGCCATGATCTCCTGCACCGCCAGAATATCCGGTCCGCCCAGATCGCGGGCGGCGATCGCGCCCAGTTTCGCCAGCCGAGCCGGCGGCGCGTCGGCGCCCAGATTGCACAGATTGAAAGTGGCGATGGATAGCATGACGATTCCCTGATTATCTTGTGTTTGTTTCCGGAAAGATTAGCGCGAAATCGGAGCGGCATTGGGCGCGGTGGCCGGATTTTACCCGCCGTTCCCTCAGCCGTTGGCCTGGAAACGCAGCCGTGCCCGCACCAGCGCCCCGCCGAGCGGGCCACGGCTGATATCGAGCCGGCCGTAATAGACTTCCTCGACCAGAACCCGTACCACCGCCAGGCCGATGCCATGTCCCGCCACGCTCAGGTCGGCACGCCGGCCGCGGTTGAGCAACAGCGGCGCCTGGTCGGGTGGAATGCCGGGTCCATCATCCTCGACCTCCACCACCAGTTCGGCGTGCTCGCCGCGATCGGCGGGGTAAGCGCGCACCACCACTCGCTGTCGGCACCATTTGCAGGCGTTGTCGGCCAGGTTGCCGAGGATTTCCATCAGGTCGCCCTCGTCGCCATAGAATACCGTGGCCCTTCCGACTTCGCTGCTCAGCCGCGGCGCCCGGTCGGCGTAGACCTTGGCCAGCGAATCCAGGATCTTGCGGGCGACCGGCGCGACCGGCAGTGGCGCGCTCAGGGCAATGCGCCCGGAAGCGGCGGCCCGCTGCAACTGGTAGTCCACCGTGCGGTTCATCCGCTCCAACTGCTCTTGCAGAGTCCATCGCAGTTCGGCGTGGTGCGCCCTGTTGTCCAGGGCGCCGCGCATCACCGCCAGCGGCGTCTTCAGGCTATGGGCCAGATCGCCCAAGGCATTGCGGTGGCGCTCCAGGTGGGCATGACCCTGGCGCAGCAGGGCATTCAGATTGACGGTCAGCGGTTGCAGTTCCTCGGGATAGTCGCCGCTGAGTTCGGCGCGCCGGCCGGCTTCGATCTCGGTCACTTCGGCGGCGACCCGCCGCAGTGGTTTCAGGCTCCAACGCAGGATCAGGCCCTGCGCCGCCAGCAGCACGCCGGTCGCCGCCAGCAGCCAACCCCACAGACTGCGGCGGAAGCTCCAGAGCTGGTCGAGGAAATTCCATTGGGTTTCGGCTACCCGGAAGGTATAAAGCCGGTACTGGTTGGCGGCGATTTCCCAGCTGACGGTGAAGGCCAGCACGAACAGTGGGGTCCTGCTGTCATCGGAAGAGATTAATGGCGCGAACTGGGTGTCGCCGGGCGTGCGCACCGCGGGGAAAAAGGGCAGCGCCATGCCCAGCAGCGAGGGCGAGCGCCAGACCAGGTTGCCCTGACTGTCCATTGCATCGGCGTACAGGCCGGAATCCGGGGTGGAAAAGCGCGCCTCCGGCAAGGCTTGGGGCAGGGCCAGGCGGTTGAAGGTGTCCAGGTTGGCCGCGCCCAGCAGCATGTAGACCTGCGCTTGCAGGCGTTCGCGGGCGGCGGCCAGGGCGCTGTCGCGGAACGCCCGGTCCAGGGTCAGGCCGGTCAGGCCGAGGAAGGCGGCCAGCACCACGCTGGCGGCGATGCGTAGGCGACCGCTGAGGGACCGCATCTCAGCCGGAAGACCGTTCCAGGGCGAATCGGTAGCCCCGACCTCGCAACGTCTCGATCGGATTGAGCATCCGATCGGGGTCGAGCTTGCGGCGCAGCCGGCCGACCAGCACTTCCAGCACGTTGCTGTCGCGGTCATCGTCTTCCTGATAGAGATGTTCGGTCAGTGTGGTCTTGGAAATGACCATGCCGGCGTGCAGCATCAGGTACTCCAGCAGTTTGTATTCGTAGGCGGTGACCTCCACGGGCTGGCCGGCGAGGGTCACCAGTTGCGCGCCGGTGTCCAGGGCAATGGGGCCGCAGCTCAACAGCGACTGAGTCCAGCCGCCGGTGCGGCGGATCAGTGCTCGCAACCGCGCCAATAGTTCTTCCATGTGAAACGGCTTGACCAGATAATCATCGGCGCCGGCTTCCAATCCTTCGACCTTGTCCTGCCAGCGGCCGCGGGCGGTGAGGATCAGGATGGGGAAGCGCCGCCCGGCGGCCCGCCAGCGGCCGATCACTTCGATCCCCGACAGATCCGGCAGGCCGAGATCCACCACCGCCGCGTCCAGCGGATATTCCTGGCCGAGGTACAAACCGGTGCGGCCGTCGGCGGCGGTGTCCACGGCGTAGCCCTGCTCGCGTAACTGGGCGGTCACGCGTTCCAATAACGGTGCTTCGTCTTCGATGATCAGAATCCGCATGGGGTTATCCGTTCGGTCGAGGGAGAGAATTCAGTCGCGCATCGTGCCGCTGGCGGCATCGTAATGCAGGCTGCGCACGCGGCCGTCCGGTTGCAGGATGCGAACCCGGTAACCTGGCCGGCCGTCGCGTTCGCTGCCCTGCACGCCCAATACCCGCCCGCCGGTGGCTTGGCGCGCGGCGTTGGCGGCGCGGTCAGGATCGGCAAGCTGGCGGGGCGGCGGCCCGCGCCCATCCCCCCGTTGCCGGTACCCGGACTGCGCCTGCGCACCGGTGACGACCAGCACGCCGATCAACACGAGGAGCGGCAGGCACCGCAACTGCTGGAGATGATCGAACATGAATGAGCAACTTCCCTATAAATTTAAATTAGCTTACAGCTTAATCGGTTAATAATGAATCGGGACTGAATTCCGAGCAGTCTTGTTCGGGGTGGCGACGGTGGAAAATGGGTAAAGTGTTCAGTAGGGATTCAGCCGTCGCCACTTAGGCTGGATCGCATGGTGAGAATGGCGGGGTTTGGAAACCGCGAGTCGATGACAACCCATTGGGAGCAGGTTCGATGAAGATGAAATGGCAAACAGGGCTGATGGCAATCTGGGTGTTGCTGGTTCCGTCACTGGCTGGGGCACAGCGGCTCGATAGTGGCAAGCTGGAGGTGGAGGTGGTCAACGATCGTGGCCGACCCTATTCCCAGTATCCGCTCGACGGGCGGGGGTCGAGAGTGTTCAAGGCCTATGTGGAGGCGGTGCGCGACCAAAAATATTCGGTCCAGATCCGCAACCGCAGCAACCAGCGCGTCGGTGTGGTGATTGCGGTGGATGGCCGCAACATCATTTCCGGCGACCGTTCCAATTTGCGCCCGGACGAGCGGATGTATGTGCTCAAGCCGTATCAGCAGGAGACGTATGAAGGCTGGCGGACCGGCAAGAACCGGGTCAACCGCTTTTATTTCACCGACGCCGGCGACTCCTACTCCGGGGCCTGGGGCGATTATTCGGCGATGGGCGTGATCGCGGTGGCGGCGTTTCGGGAGCGTGCGCCCGACAAGCCGCAGCCGTGGGCTCAGGAGGGTCCGGGTTACAGCGACCAGCGCGGGTTGCGGGAGAAGTCCGCGCCCCTCGGCGCCGCGCCCGGAGCGCGGGCGGAGCCGGGCACCGGCTACGGCGAGAGCGAATGGTCGCCGTCGCGGCGGGTGGAGTTCGATCCGTTGCCGCAGCCGTTCGCCCAATATTTCCTGAAGTACACCTGGCGCGATACGCTGTGCCGCCAGGGCGTGATCGATTGCGATGGCGGACGCCGTCCACCGCGCAACCGCTTCTGGAAGGAGGACGACGATAACTACGCGCCACCGCCCCCACGCGACGACCGTGGCGAGGAGTGGCGCTAAGAATTCCGCAACGGCGTTCCAATGTTCACTGGACCAGTGCCCTCCTTGGCGACAAGGAGGGCGTTTTTGTGCGTGTGGATTGAACGTGGCGGTCGGGACGCTCACACTCGAAAATTCCAGCTCATGATTGATGCGGATGGTTTAGCGAAGGATTTGGTGAATGGCATTTCACTCGAACTGGCCCGACTACTGGCGTCGCCTGCGCGCCGCCTTATTGCATCCCCGCGTCGATGATGAGGCGCTGGACGCGGCCTTGCGCGAGGCGCGGGCGCGGCAACCGTTGCCGGTGCTGTGGCTGATCGGCAAGACCCAGGCCGGTAAGACTTCGATCATCCGCGCCCTGACCGGCAGCGAGAGCGCCGAAATCGGCAACGGCTTCCAACCCTGCACCCGTACCGCCCGCTTCTACGATTTTCCCGCCGAAGCGCCGGTGCTGCGCTTTCTCGATACCCGTGGCTTGGGCGAAGTCGCCTACGATCCGGCCGAGGATATTCGCTACTGCGAGCGACAGGCCCATCTGCTGCTCGGGGTGGTGAAAGCCACCGACATTCGCCAGGACCCGGTCTTCGAGGTGTTGCGCCAAGTCCGTCAGCGGCATCCCGAATGGCCGGTGCTCATTGCCCAGACCGGCTTGCATGAAGCCTATCCGCTGGGTAACGAGCACATCTTGCCCTATCCCTATGACCGGCAACCGTGGCCACCGCAAGCACCCCATGGCCTGACCAGTGCGTTGCGCGCGCAGCGTGACCGGCTGGGAGCCTTGCCCGGCGCGGCGCCGCTGCGTTGGGTTCCGGTCGATCTGACCCTGCCCGAGGATGGCTACGAACCGGCGAACTACGGTCTGGAGGCTTTGTGGAGCGCCATCGAGGCGGTTTCAGCCCTGGGTTTGCAAGCGATGCTGCGGGGTGACGCCGGTGTCCGCGATGTCTACGAACGCGCCGCTCATCCTCACATCGTCGGCCATGCGCTGGCGGCGGCCGGTATCGGCGCGCTGCCGCTGGTGGATCTGGTCGGGGTGCCGGCGGTGCAGGCCAAGCTGCTGCACGGTCTGGGCCGGCTGTACGGGCAGGATTGGGACGGACGGGCGGTATCCGAATTTCTCGGCCTGCTCGGCGCGGGCATCGGGGTCGGCTACCTGGCACGCACGGCGGGTCGGGAACTGATCAAGTTCGTGCCCTGGTGGGGACAGACGGTCGGCGCGATGTGGGGCGCGACCACCAGCGGCGCGACCACCTACGCGCTCGGCAAGGCGGCCGGTTATTACTTTGCCCACCGTGAGCGAGGCGGTTCGCTGGATGCGGAAGCGTTGCGCCGGGTTTATGCCGAGGCACTGGTGGCGAGTTCGACCCTGTTGAAGCCGCCACCGGGGGCAGGCCGGCCATGAAGACGGCGTTCCCCCGCCTGGATCGCCTGCGCCTGACCGCGCTGCTGCTGTGGGCGCTGCCGGTGGCCGCGCTGCTGCCGCTCGGTGGCTTCTGGCTCTGGCAAGCGGGGAAACTGTCCTGGTGGTTGGCGACGATGTTGGCGTGCAGCGCCGCCGGCTACGGCTTGCAATTCTGGTTGTTGCGTCGGGATCGCCGCCTGCTGGCCGATGCGGCGACAACTCCTGATCCCCATTGGCCGCCGAAGACGGAGGGTGCTTGGGCAACGGTTGAACAACTGGCGGAAGCCGTGAAACCGGAAGACTGGCCGCTGCACGATGGCGGCCGGTTGTGGAGACTCGGCCAACAGACTTTGGAAGCGGTTGCTCGCTGCTACCATCCGAAGCAGGAACGCCCGCTGCTGGAATTGACCGTGCCGCACACCTTGCTGATCATCGAACGGGCCAGCCGCGATCTGCGCGCCACCGTCACCGACCACATTCCGCTCAGCAACCGGTTGACCATCGGCGATCTGCTCCGCGCCTGGCGTTGGAAGGACACCGCCGAGCGGTTGATGAATGTCTATCGGGCGGGCCGGCTGGTGGTCAATCCGATGGATGCCCTGTTGAGCGAGGCTTGGGGCCATCTGCGTGGCCAGGCGTATGGGCAGGCGTGGACCGAAACCCAGCGCTGGTTGCTGCGGGAATATGTCCGCAAGGTCGGCTATTACGCCATTGAACTGTACAGCGGGCGGCTGGCTCTGACCGAGGCCGAACCGACGACACAACTGACGCAAGCGACGCCCATCGAGGAGCCATTGCGCATCGTGGTGCTGGGCCGGGCCAACGCGGGTAAATCCAGCTTGATCAACGCCCTGTTTGGCCGGTTGGCCGCCGCGACCGATGTGCTGCCGGACACGACAGGGGGATTGCGGCCCTACCGGCTGGAGCGCGCAGGACTGACCACCGCGTTGATCTTCGATACGCCGGGTTGCGATACCGGGCTGCTGAGCGAGAAAGCCTTGCGGAAAGTAGCCATGGAGTCCGACCTGATACTTTGGGTCTGCGCCGCCCATCGTCCCGACCGGCGACTGGATCGGCTGCGCCTGGATACGTTGCGCGATGGGTTCGCCGAGCACTCGGATCGCCGACCGCCGCCGGTGTTGGTGGTGGTCAGCCACATCGACCAGTTGCGCCCGCCGCGCGAGTGGCAACCGCCCTACGATCTGCTGAATCCCCAGGGAAGCAAGGCGATGAATATCCGTGCGGCGGTGGAAGCGGTGGCGGGAGATTTGGCGGTTCCGGTCGCTACCGTCATTCCGGTTTGCTTGGCCGATGACCGGGTTTACAACGTGAATGATGCATTGTGGGCGGCAATGCTCGACCAGCAAAATGAAGCGATCAAGGCGCGGTTTCTGCGCTGTCTGGACCAGCGGATACGGGAAGAACATTGGATGCTGCTGCGCCGGCAACTGGCAAATGCGGGGCGGTGGCTGTTGAAGTTGCCGGGGCGAACGGTGAATTGAGGGCGCGATGCGTATTGGGTGGTTTCGACTGTGGCGGCATGGATTGATCATCTGGCGACTTTCCTGGAGAGAGCGAGGTTTGCTGCTGCGAGCATGGTGGATGCTGCATGGCATTGCGCTGGCATTGCGCTGGGTGAGTTTTCAGCGTGTGTACGGTTTTCTGGGGCGCCGGGTCGGGACAACCCCTCCGGCCGTTGGCGACGAAATGCAGCTTGCGGATCAGGCCCGTGCTTTGACGCGTTTGGTACAGGGCGCGGCGGTGTGGAGTTTGCACCGTCCCACCTGCCTGCATCGCTCGCTGACGCTGTGGTGGTTGCTGGGGCGCCAGGGCATCGTCAGCGAGTTGCGGATCGGGGTGCGCATGGAGCAGGGGCGCTTCGAGGCGCATGCGTGGGTGGAGTACAAAGGAGTGGCGTTGAATGATGGATTGGATGTAGGGTTACATTTTGCGGCTTTTCAGGGTCTTTGACCTCTTGTACAAAACCGGTAACCGAATTGACTTATTCTTCAAAAGATGAATTCAGGAGAGCGCCGCGATGACAACCGCTGCTCACCACGACCACGATTTCTACTCCTGGGCCATGCAGACCGCGCAACTGGTACGGGAGGGCCGGCTGGCGGAGATCGATTGCGAGTATGTCGCCGAGGAACTGGAAGACATGGGGGCGGCCAAGGAACGAGAGTTGGAGAGTCGCTTAGGCGTGTTGATGGCGCATTTGCTGAAGTGGATTTTCCAACCGGAACGGCGCGGCAATAGCTGGATCGCCACCATCAAGGAACAGCGGCAGCGGATCGTTCGTTTGCTACGAAAAAATCCGGGTCTGAAATCTTGCTTGGATGAGGCGTTTGTGAATGGTTATTCGGATGCGCGCTTGATTGCTGTCCGAGAAACGAATTTACCGGAGCGGACCTTTCCGGAAACCGCGCCATTCGCGCTGGGACAGGTTTTAGATGATGCGTATTGGCCCGGGTAGGAACAGTGGGATCAGTGCGGTGTAACTGATTTACCCGCCAGCGCGGGCGTTTCTGGATGAATGGGAGCTATTATGTTTTCTGATCGACTGCATCGTATTACTATCGAGCCGGGCAAGTGTGGCGGTCAGCCTTGCATTCGCGGCAAGCGGATACGGGTCACGGATATTCTGGAGTTATACTTTAAATTAAGTCAAAATTTACTTTATGGTTGTTTTGTTTTACGGTGTTCCGAGGGTTAATCGGATGGCCTGAAAGAGGCTGGAGCGCGCACCATGATTCGACTGGTTTTCTCTAATGAGACGCGGGAACGCCTGCGTCACGAACGGCTCCATCATCCACATCCTCGGGTGCGGCAACGGTTGGAAGCGCTCTATCTCAAGAGCGAGGGCTGGTCGCATCAGGCGATTTGCGCGAGTCTGGGGATCACCAAGCCGACTCTGATTGGCTACCTGCGGTTGTTTCAAGACGGGGGCTGGGCGGCGCTGACGACCTGCCGGTTCCGCCAGGCCCGCAGCGCGCTGGCGCCGTATGAAGGGGTGATCGTGGCGGCGTTCGCGCGGCGCCCGCCGGCAACCCTGGTCGAGGCCCGTGCCCGCATCGCCGAACTGACCGGGATCGAGCGCAGTCCCGCCCAAGTGGGCAAGGTGCTCAAACAGTTTGGACTGCGACGGCGCAAGAGCGGGGCGATCCCGGGACCGGCGCCGACGGCGGAACGCCGGGCGGAACAGGCCCGCTTCGAAGCCGAGGCGCTGACCCCGCGGCTGGAAGAGGCGCAAGCCGGACGGCGCGAAGTTTTTTTTTGGACGCCGCCCACTTCGTCCACGGGCTGTTCCTGAGTTGGGTCTGGTGCCTGGCGCGCTGCTGGCAGCCGACGCCCAGTGGCCGGCATCGGCTCAGCGTGCTGGGGGCGTTGAACGCGGTGACCCATCAACTGATCACCGTCACCACGGACGCCTATATCAACAGCCAGCACGTCGGCCGGATGCTGTACAAACGGGCGGCGCTGGGCTTGACGGTGCCGATCACGGTGGTGCTGGACAATGCCCGCTACCCGCGCTGTCGGCTGGTTCAGGACACCGCCGCCGCCTTGAACATCGAACTGCTGTTTCTCCCGGCCTATTCGCCCCAATTCAACCTGATCGAACGGTTCTGGAAGTGGGTGAAAAAATGCGGCTTGCACGCCCGCTATTATCCCACTTTTCAGGACTTCAAAAAATCCATCCTCCACTTCATTGAAACCGCACATGTTGAGAAGAAAGACATGCTGAAATCATTACTCACTTTCAATTTCCAATCCTTCAAAGAAGTTAAAATTGGAATTAGCTAAAGTATTATAGTTATGATAACAGCAACCTCGCAATCCTACTGCCCTCAAAATAGCTGTTATTTTTTATCTTAATTTTCAGTAAGTTATTTTTGTCTTGTACAATGGTTTTAAATAGAAATTATGTTTGATTTTATTGAATTTTATCGACTTGTAGGTAATCGGATGGGTGCGAACCCCCTCAGTCTGCCGCGTTTCATACGGGCTACATGTCGCCATGTTCCATCGTTATGGACATGGCGGCGCTGATCTTGTATCGGCGAAACTGCGTGGTGGGCGGAAGTGATTTATTCATGGTCACGTTGAACCAGTCCCTCTCCTTGGGTGATTTCGAGGTTGTTTGCATGCCCGAGCATCATTACAAAACTGACTTTTTCGCATGGACTCGGGAGCAATCCGCCTTGATCCGGGCCAAGAGGTGGTCGGAGATTGATGTTGAGCACTTGGCGGAAGAAATCGAGGATATGGGGAAAAGCGAGAGGAGATCCTTGGAAAGCCGTCTGGAAGTCTTGTTGATGCATTTACTGAAATGGCAGATACAGAAAGATCGGCGTTCCAATAGTTGGCGGAGAACCATCAAAGACCAGCGCAGAAGGTTGGAGAAGCTTGTAAGCGAGAACCCAAGTCTAAAAGCGGAGTTGCTTGAGTTTGTCGAGGATGTCTATCCATCCGCGATAGTCGCCGCAGCCAACGAAACCGGCTTGGATGATGAAAGTTTCCCCGCTGACTGCCCGTATTCCGTTGGGCAAATACTCGATTCCGATTTCTTGCCCGACTGATCCAGTATGGGTCTTTTTCTCGTTCCCACCTATCAAGAAACCAGAAACTGGAAAATGAGCAATACGTCATGCTGAACGAACATCTGGGCTACGTCGCCGACCGCACTCGACTCGAACAGTTCAGGGTCGCCGTTGCCCAGGTGCTGGAGCCTGGTGATTGTGTCGCGGACTTGGGCTGCGGTTCCGGTATTCTCGGGTTGCTGTGCCTGCAGGTGGGTGCAGGCCGAGTGTTCGGTATCGACTCGACCGCCATGCTGGAGGTGGCCCGCGAGACTTTTTCGCGTGCCGGCTGGGCCGAGCATACAACCTTCATCCAGGGTCATTCCCATCGCGTCGAACTCCCCGAGCCGGTCGATCTGGTGATCTGCGATCACGTCGGCTATTTCGGATTCGATTACGGCATCGTGCATACACTGCAAGATGCGCGGCGGCGATTCCTCAAGCCCGGCGGGCGCCTGGTTCCCGCCAGGATCCGGTTGCAGATCGGCGCGATCGAGTCCGAAATAGCGCGCGACAAGGCCGAGGGCTGGCGGGCGGAGGGCGTGCCGGTGGAATTTCACTGGTTGCGTCACCATGCCGTCAACGCCAAACAGGAAGTCGCACTGCCGTGCGAAGCCGTGTTGGGCGCACCCGCCACATTGGGCGACATCGACTTGCGTGTGGATAACCCGGACTTCTTCTCCTGGACGGTGGAGTTGCGCATTGAGCACGATGGCATGATGCACGGCTTGGCCGGCTGGTTCGAGTGCGAGTTGGCGGAGGGCGTATGGATGACCAACTCACCGCTGTCGGATCGGCGGATCAATCGCCCACAGGTTTTTCTGCCCATCGATGAGGTGGTCTCGGTGAAAGCCGGGGATTGGGTTAAGGCCAGAATCATGGCGCGGCCGGCCGACAACCTGATCGCTTGGGTCGTGGAGTTTCCCGCCTCCGGTCAGCGCTTCAGTCACTCCACTTGGCAAGGAATGTTGCTAGCGCCGGAGGATCTGATGCGTGCCAATCCGACCCGCGTGCCGCAATTGAGCCGCGAAGGACAAGCGCGACTCACCGTGCTCGGTTATTGCGACGGCCGACGCACGGCCCGGCAGATCGAACAGGCCGTGTTGCGCGACCATCCGGATCTATTCCCCTCCTCAGAGGAAATCTCCCGCTTCGTGGCGCAGGTGCTGGGTAGGGATACCGAATCGTGATCGATTTCAGCTTGCTGGCCGCGCGGGTACAGGCTCCCGTGGCGGTCGAGCCCTTCCACACCTGGATCTTCCCCGACGGCACGCTGTGGACGGCGTTTTATCGGACGCACGGTGGCTATCTGCTGCGCTTTCCCGATCTGGCGGATTTTCAGGTTTCGGCGGACGGGTTCAATATCACCGGTGTTCCCGTGCCCGAGGTCTCGGAAGCCACGGTGCAGCATCTCTACCTGAACCAGGTATTGCCACTGGCCCTGAGCAAGCAGGGCAAGCTGGTGTTTCACGCCAGCGCCGTCGAGGTTGGTGATTGCGCGATCGCCTTCGTCGCCGACTCGGGTCGGGGCAAGTCCACACTGGCGGCCAGTTTCGCGGTCAGTGGATTTCGCTTCCTGACCGATCACGGCCTGGTGGTGGAGCCAACGGCTGACGGCCACCGGATTTTGCCCAGTCATCCCTCCATCCGCTTGTGGGCGGACAGCGAAGAGGCACTCATCGTGCCGGGTAGCAAGACGGCGCCCGCCCTGTCGTTCACCGCCAAGTCACGCTTTCTGGCCGGCGAGAACATCCGCTTTTGCGAACAGCCCCGCCCTTTACGCCGTGTGTATTTTCTGGGCGACGGCAGCACCACGATGCTGGAATTTCAGCGCCTGAGCGCGGCCGAGGCCCTGATGGAATGGGTCAAGCACTCCTTCCTGCTCGACGTGGAAGAAAAGCCCAGGCTCGCCTCCCATTTTGACCAAGTAGCCAAACTGGCGAACCAGCCGATTCATTACCGCCTCGATTACCCAAGGCGTTTCGAGGACTTGGCGCGTGTCCGGGAGGCTATTGTGGAACACGCGCGCCATGCAGGTGATCGCGTATGATTTCCCTGGTATATGACCATGCGGCAAGCATGGAGAATGATATACGCTACGTGTTCCATGAAGGGCCGTGCCTATTTTCCGGAGGTTGACATGACGAACCCGGCCATCCAAACCGCTTTCGATGCTGAAACCTATCTGGCTTGGGAAGAGCGGCAAGTGGAAAAGCACGAGTATATTGCCGGCGAAGTATTCGCCATGGCGGGTGCGCGGCGCGAACATGTGGTGGTGTCCCTGAATCTAGCCGCCGCTTTCAAGCAACGGCTGCGCGGCGGACCCTGTCAGGCGTATGTCGCCGATTTGAAATTGCGGGTGGAAGCGGCGGATGCCTTTTTCTACCCGGATGTCGTGGTGTCCTGCGATCCGCGCGATCACTTGGCGGGTCAGTTCATCGCCCATCCGGCCTTGATCGTGGAAGTGCTGTCGGAGTCCACCGCCGCCTTCGACCGCGGCAACAAGTTCGCGGCTTACCGCTCGCTGCCGTCCTTACGGGAATACGTGCTGGTGGATATCGAAGCGCGCCGCCTGGAAGCATTTCGGCGCACTCCGGAAAACGATTGGTTGTTTCATGAGTCTCTTGCCGATTGCGGGGAATGCTTTTTCCCGGCGTTGAACGTCTCGATTCCGTTCGAGGAGATCTTTGAAAACGTCGTTCCTCAATCAGGAGAGAATGACACTTCCGCCACCGAATAATGAAAGCTAACCACAGTGGGAAGCCGCTTAATGTTGACCCGCGACGCTCGTTTGAAAATTCCCGATCAGGTGGTCACTCGTCAAGTGAGTGATGAGACCGTCCTCCTCAATCTCGAATCCGGGACCTACTTCGGCCTCGATCCGGTGGGCAGCCGCTTCCTCGAACTGCTCGAAGCGGAAGGTACACTCGCGGCGGTTGTCGCCCGGATGCTGGAGGAGTTCGATGTGCCCGAAACCCAATTGGAGGCCGACCTGATGCAGCTCGCGGACGAGATGCTCGTTAGCGGTTTGCTTGTGGCGGCATAGCGATCGGAATCGGCGAGTAGTTCGCCAGTATTACCGGTGAGAGGATTGAGTTGGAAAACCAGACGCGCGCAACCCTATTGGCCTGCCTGCACCAAGATAAAAGCCGGCTCGATTCGGCCGCTTTGTCGGTTTTGACCGACGAAGGATGGACAGCTCTGGTCGAGATGGCGACCCGGCACGGTGTGGCGCCCCTGCTGTATCAGCGGTTGAAGGTTCCCACTCTGGCCGGGTGTGTGCCGGACGACGTGCGGGAACGACTGCGCGGTTTGTATCTCAATACCGCAGCCCGCAATCTGCGTCTTTACGAGGAACTGCGGCCGCTGTTGCTGGCGCTGCATGAGGTTGGGATTCCAGTGCTGGTCCTAAAAGGCGCGTACCTGGCCGAAAACGTCTACCGGAATATCGCGCTGCGGCCGATGAGCGACATCGACCTGCTGGTCCCCGCAAGCCAAGCGCGGGAGGCGTGGCGGGTGGTGAAGGAACTGGGCTATCGGCTGATTTATCCCGCGACCGAGACTCTGATTCCATCATTCGGCAAGGATTTCGTTTGCCAGAAGCCGGGTGGCTTCGCGCCGGTGGAAGTGCATTGGGCCATCAGGCTTGCCGCGGGAAAGGATGGCATGGATAGCGAGGAATTGTGGCAAAACGCCCGGGCGGTTCGTATCGCCGAGGTCGATGCCGCAACGCTATCAGTGGAAGATTTCCTGCTGCATCTTTGCCTGCACGCTTCCTACCAGCACGAATTCGATTTCGGGTTGCGGGCACTGTGCGACATCGCGGTTTTCATCGAACGGTTCGCGCTGGAGATCGACTGGCCGACGCTGTGTACGCGGGTTTCGCGCCACCGCTGGCGCAAGGGCGTCTATTTGATCCTTTATCTGGCCAGCGCCCGGATTGGCGCCGCCGTACCGGCGGAAGTCCTGACCGCGTTGGAGCCAGCCGATTTGTCAGCCGGGGTGATCGAGCAGGTGGAACGGCGGCTGTTCGACGCGGGCACCGAGACGGTGGCGATGACCGCGAACACAATCAACTTTTTCAAGCCGGGGCGGCTTGCTGATCGGGCAGCGGTCTTGTGGCGGCGGTTGTTCCCCAGCCGGGAAGAAATGACCTATATGTATCCGATCCCCCCAGGATCATGGGTGCTGTATGGATATTATCTGGTGCGGGTGAGGGATTTGATGCGGCGCCATGGGTCGGTGGCGAGGCGGCTGTGGCGCGGCGACCGGGAACTGGCCGAAACCGTGCGCCAGCGCGATGCGTTGCGGGAATGGTTGTTTAAACCGGATGCCCAGTAACAGCAACAAACACGGTCTTGACGACTGAAGGCATGTCCAATCGCACCGCCTACTTGACCGAACGGCTCCGCAAGGCGCTGGCGCAGTTGCCCTACCTGCCGTGGGCGCTGGGACTGATCTGGCGCGCGACCCGTGGTTGGACGCTGGCCTGGGCGGCGCTGGTGGTGGCGCAGGGCTTGCTGCCCGTTGCGGTGGTGTTGTTGACCCGCACCCTGGTGGATAGCCTGGTCATCACGGTGCAAGCGCCGGGAGACTGGCCGGCGTTGCGGCAAAGCCTGGTTTGGGTGGCGCTGATGGCGGGCTTGCTGCTGCTCGTGGAGAGTTTGCGCGGCATCGCCGCCTGGGTGCGTACCGCTCAGGCGGAGTGGTTGCGCGATTATCTCGACGACCGAATTCATGCCCAGGCCATTCATTTGGACCTGAGCTATTACGAAACTCCCGAATACTACGATCAGTTGCACCGGGCGCGGGTGGACGCGCTCGATCGTCCGCGGGCGCTGCTGGAAAACCTCGGCGGCCTGGCCCAGAACGGCCTGACCCTGCTGGCGATGGCCGGCATATTGTGGGGGTACGCGCCCTGGCTGCCGCTGGTATTGATCGGTGGCGCGCTGCCGGCGCTGTGGGTGGCGGCCCACGCCATCGCGCGCTTTCATCGATGGCGGGTCCGCAATACCGGCAACGAGCGCCGCGCGAACTATTACGACTGGATGCTCACCTGGGACCGGGCGGCGGCTGAATTGCGCCTGTTCGACCTCGGCGACTCGTTTCGGAGCGCCTACCGCGCCGTGCGGGCCAGACTGCGCGGCGAGCGCCTGCAACTCGCCCGCCAGCAGATGTGGGCCGAACTGGGCGCGGACGCCGCTGCATTGCTGGCGATGGGGCTGACCATCGCCTGGATGGTCGGGCGGCTGATGCAGGGCTTGGCCAGCCTGGGCGATCTGGCGCTGTTCTATCAGGTATTCAGCCAGGGACAACGACTGTTGCGCACCGCGCTGGGCAGCGTCGGCGAGATGTACAGCAACCTCCTGTTCCTGGAAAACCTGCACGAATTTCTAGCCCTGCGCCCCCTGGTCGCGGAACCACGGCATCCCGTGCCTCTGCCGTCGAATGCGGCGGGAACGATCCGGCTGGAAAACGTGAGTTTCCGCTATCCCGGTAGCCAGCGATTGGCGTTGGACGGCTTCGATCTCACGCTCCCCGCTGGCCGGATCGCGGCCATCGTCGGCGAGAACGGCGCGGGCAAGAGCACGCTGCTCAAGCTGCTGTGCCGTTTTTACGACCCGGAGGCGGGCCGGGTCAGCTGGGATGGGATCGACCTGCGCGAGCTGGCGCTGGCCGGCTGGCGCCAGCGGATTACGGTGCTGTTCCAGGAGCCGGTCCACTATCACGATACCGTTGCCTACAACATCGCCTGCGGCGATCTGGCCGCCGCGTCGGATGTGACGACCATCGTCGCCGCCGCCGAAGCCGCCGGAGCCGAGGAGGCGATCCAGCGCCTGCCGCAAGGGTATGAGACGGTGTTGGGCAAGTGGTTCGGCGGCGCGGAGCTGAGCGTGGGCGAATGGCAGCGACTGGCGCTGGCGCGGGCTTTTCTGCGGCAATCCGCGCTGCTGATCCTGGACGAGCCGACCAGTGCCATGGATTCCTGGGCGGAGGCCGACTGGCTGGCGCGGTTTCGCGGCCTGGCCGCCGGCCGCACCGCCCTCGTGATTACCCACCGCTTCACCACCGCGCTGCACGCCGATGTCATTCACGTCATGGGGCGGGGCCGCATCCTCGAATCCGGCAGTCACGCTGAGTTGTTGGCCCTGGGCGGGCGTTACGCCCAGTCGTGGGCGCAACAACTGCGCGAGACCGGGAAAGGTGGGGTGGAGGGCGCTCCGTGAAGGCGGGCCAACCCGACCTGCACCTGAATTTCCTCCCAGGGTTGCTATCCATCGGCGTCGAGCGACCGACCATGGCATCCGGGTCCCGATGAAGGCCGGCTGCGCGACTACCTATCCATGCTGGAGATTCTGGCGGACAATCGTCATGTTACCCTTGAACGCTTGCCCAGTTATCAGCAGGGTCTGAAACAGGGAATGGAACAGGAATGGAAGAAGACGCGCATCGCAAGGCGTTAGCGGTGGCTCGGGAACTCCTGGCAATGAACTTTTCACCGGAGCGGATCGCCGCCATCACCCAATTGCCCTTGGCCGAAATTTCAAGAGAGTAGAGGGTTCGGTCCGTCCGTCTGGCCCGGACCCAGATCCAACTCAGCCCACGCGATCGCTCCACAGCCGCGCCATTTTGCTCGCATCCCGGTAAGCTCATCCGAAAAGCTGATCTTGCAATTCCTCAAGTGAAGAGACCTCCCGTGGAAAAAGTGTGGTTGAAACGTTATCCACCCAAGGTGCCGTCGGACATCAATCCCGATGAATACCGCTCGCTGGTTGAAGTGTTCGATCGGAGTTGCTGTCAGTTCGGCCGGCGCAATGCCTTCGTTAACATGGGTTGCGGCATGACCTATGCCGAACTGGAACAGATGAGCCGGGCATTCGCCGCTTGGCTGCAACAGGAGCTGGGACTGGAAAAGGGTGAACGGGTGGCGATCATGCTGCCCAACCTGCTGCAATATCCGGTGGCGCTGTTCGGCGCGCTGCGTGCCGGGCTGGTGGTGGTCAACGTCAATCCGCTGCATACCCCGCGCGAGCTGGAGCATCAGCTCAGAGACTCCGGAGCCAAGGCGATTCTGATCCTCGCCAATTTTGCCCATGTGTTGGCCGAGGTCATCGAGCGGACCGAGATCAGGGCCGCCATCATTACCGAGATCGGCGACCTGTTGTCGTTCTGGAAGGCCAAGGTGGTTAATCTGGCGGCCCGGCACATCAAAAAGAGGGTGCCGCATTACGCGCTGCCGAATACGGTCGGGTTCAAGGAAACGCTGGCTAGCGGTGCCCGCCTTGTCCTGCGGCCGGTCGCGGTAACCGGCGAGGATCTGGCCTTCCTGCAATATACCGGCGGTAACACCGGACTTCCCATGGCCGCGATGCTGACTCATCGCAACATATTGGCCAACATACGGCAGATCGTCACCTGGGTGGGTTCGGCGCTCCACGAGGGCGAAGAGATCGTCATCACCGCGCTGCCGCTGCACCACATCTTCTGCCTGACGGTGAACTGTCTGTGTTTTCTCCATTTTGGCGGTTTGAACGTGCTGCTTACCAACCCTCGCGACCTTCCGTTGTGCGTGCGGGAAATCCGTCCGTGGAAATTTACGGTGATCACCGGAGTCAACGCGTTGTTCAACGCGCTGGTCAACAACGACAAGTTTGCCACCTTGGACTTCTCCTCGCTGCGGCTGACGGTCGGCGGCGGCGCGCCGATGTGGCGAAATGTGGCTGATCGCTGGCGGACCCTGACCGGAGTGCCGATCCTGGAGGGCTACGGTCTGACCGAGGCCGCGCCGGCAATCTGCGTCAATCCGGTCGATATCGAGGATTTCACCGGTAGCATCGGCTTGCCGTTGCCGTCCACCGAAGTGCAACTACGCGACGAGGAGGGCAGGGAAGTGCCGCCGGGTGAGCGCGGAGAACTGTGTGCCCGCGGCCCGCAGATGATGCGCGGCTATTGGCATCGGCCCGAGGAAACCGCCCGCATCCTCCGCGACGGCTGGTTGCTGACCGGTGACATCGCCACCATGGACAAACAGGGTTTCTTTTATATTTTGGATCACAAGAAGGACCGGATTCAGGTGTCCGGCTTCGACGTGTTCCCCAGTGAAATCGAGCAGGTGGTGGTGGCTTGTCCGGGGGTACTGGAGGCGGCCTGTATCGGCGTGCCCGATGAGGAGAGCGGTGAGGCGGTCAAGGTGTTCGTTGTGCCCAAGCCAGGGATGGAATTGACCGTCGAGGCCATTCAGGCGCACTGCCGAGGCTGTCTCCCCGCCGGCAAGTGGCCGCGCGAGGTCGAGTTTCGCGATAGCCTGCCCAAATCCAACATCGGCACAATCCTGCGGCACGAGCTGCGCTGAGGCGCTTTTGGGGGTTCGGCAACCCGCGGTGCTGGCGGGCAGCGCGACTACCACGCATCCCCCTCTGTGCGCTCATCCCGACTACCGGTCGATGTGGGGTGCTTGCTGGACGAACGGTACGGTGACCGGGATTGCCGCCGGTTCGAGCGCGATCTGGCGCGCATCGTTTCGACCATGACCCGCATCCTGTCGGCCAAGGTACTGATCCTCAACCGCCGGATGTGGGCGATGCGATAGCGACTCAAACCGGATCGGACGGTCCGGCTTGCTGGAACAGCTCGTCCAGGTAAGTGTGAATTTCCTGCTCCAGCTTGTATTTCAGCGTCGCCAGGAGAAAGCCCAGGCGCACGTTGATCCGCAACTTGCCCGGCTCCAGTTCGATCTGGCCACCGACGCCGGAGCGTTCGAAGTACAAGGTGTCGTCCTGCCAGTGGTAGCTGAGGTCGTAACGCTCGGCCAGTTGGGTGGCGAGCTTTTCCGCGGCTTGGCGCGCCTCATCGAGGGTAAGCGGGTGGTCGCGGTGAATGACGATATGAGACATGGGAGTATGTTCCGTTGACCAAATCATTATTCTCCCACCAACCGGCGTCGATGACGATGTGGCCCGGCTCGTCGCGGCCGTAGGCGCCGATGAATGGATGCAAGGTAGTGGAGCTTACGCTGGCGCGACGTTGACGAGTAACGAAGTGGGCGGCGGAGGATTGGGCGACGTCTTGGGAATTTCGGCCATGTGATGGGTGACGGCGCGGACGGCTTATCGCCGATAGACGGCGGATTATTGTTCTAAGGTTTGTGGGAGAAGCCGTCGTTGGCGAGATACGTGGGCGTTAAATCGATATGGCAATCCAGGGCACTGGGTTCGGACAATGCTAATCGGCCAAAAATACGCAACATATTGGGTTGATTTGTAAAGCAATACACGATAAGTAGTATCTTGGAATGCTAGTAGCCCGGTGCCCGAGGCGGAAATGGCCACATTGACGGTCCACGCTTCGAGGGGTTGCGCGGGGAGAGCAATCCCGACAGTGGTTCCGTTTGGTCCAGTTTCGAATCAATAGATTGGCCGACGATACGAAAAAGCACTATGGAGATGGATACTAGAGCTTTAGAATGCTGGCAGAGGTAGCGTCAAGGAGGGGGGAATGTATACCACCTATTTCGGTTTTGAAAATAAGCCCTTTAAACCGAAAGATAGCAAAGATTATTACCGCAACGATAATTTCGATAGCGCTTGCGCCGACATCCTGAGCGGTATTCGGAAGCAGCGCGGATTCGTGCTGCTGACCGGTGAAGCCGGATTTGGCAAGACGCTGGTGTTGCGCCGCTGCATGGCGGAAGCTGACGATATTTTTTTCGTTCTGCTGAATAACGCCAACCTCGATTTTCCCGACATCCTTAACTATCTGTGCATCAGCCTGCAATTGTCGGCCGAAGGTCTGGATATCGAGCAACAGAGTAGGTTGTTGCTGGATACCGTGGCCGCGCATGCGCGCCGCAACCAACCGGTTGCCCTGCTGATCGACGATGCACAGCATCTGCGTATTGGCGTGTTGAACCGCTTGTGGGATTTCGTGGAAACAGCGGTGGAGTCCGATCAGCGCTTACAGGTTGTGCTGGCGGGCCTACCGGAGATTGAGGGCAAGCTGCGCCAACCCGAGCTGCGGCGGTTGCACGAGCAGATCCAGGTTCGCTGTCAGCTCGAACGGCTGAGCGGCATGGAAACCGGACTGTTTATCAACCATCAGTTCGAAACCGCCGGCTATACGGGCGAGGGACTGTTCTCTCCCGCCGTTATCGAGCGCATCAACCACTACAGTCAAGGCGTCCCGCGTGCCGTCGCCATGCTGTGCGACGCCATGTTCCTGTTCGCCAGCCTGGAGTCGGGGCATGAGATTACGCCGGGTCTGGTGGATGAAGCCGCCCGCAACTGTTTTCTCGGTGATCGGACTCAATCGGGGTCCAGGACGGTTGGCCCGCTCTGGCAGGATGCCGTTGGCGAAACCGTGCCGGCGCCCGCTGACGATGACGGGTTCGACCTGCGTCTGGATCTGGATCTGCCGCTGGATTTTCCCCTCGATCTCGATCTCGATCTCGATCCCGATCTCGATCCCGATCGAACCCCGGCGGCCGAGCAGCAGGCGATCACGGCCGGGGAAGAACTGAAACTGGCGCCACCCGTGGTCGAATCCACGCCCGTACCGCCCGTCGCCGAGGGTCCGGCGGAGGTCAATCCGCTGCCATCGATGGAGTGGGGCAGCACCGCCCCACCCGCCGAGCCGGTGCCGCCCGCAGTCGTCGAATCCACGCTCGTACCGCCCGTCGCCGAGGACCCGGCGGAGGTCAATCCGGCGCCATCGATGGAGTGGGGCAGCACCGCTCCACCCGCCGAGCTGGCGCCGCCCGCGGTCGAGTCAGCGGCGTCAGTCCTGCGCGAGTTCGCCCAGTTGCTGGGCGAACTCGCCGCCAAACAGGAATACCGGGAACCGCGGGATCGGGAGGCGGTGGATTATTTTCGGAACCGGTATCTGCGCTGGTCGCGTGGTGGCCTGGTGCAGGCGGACGAGTACCAGCGACGCATCGCCCGGCTGGCGGAAACCCAGCAGCCGGTACTGGTGAGTTTGGCGGTTGCCGTGAGCCCGGCCTCGGAACGGGAAAACAGGCTTTGCGCGCTGCTGATCAACCCCAGTTGGTGGTTGTATCGAGAAATCCGCCTGCGGCTGCGCAGCCCCGATCTGGTGTTTGCCGGTGAAGGGCGGGTCCCGCCGCTGCGGCTACTGGACGGCCGGGAAGCACAGCCGGTGTATATCGGCTATCGGTGTCCCCACGCTGGCCCGGTGCAAACCACCTTGTGGCTGGAGCTCGATCTCTGCGACCATCGGGGAGAATGGCACGCCTACGACAACCGCTTCGAGATCCGGCTGGATTTTACCCGGCCGGTTGAAAGCAAGCAGGAGCCGGTGGCGGGCGCCGCGCCGCGATTCGATCGCTTCTGGCCCGACCCGCTACTGGACAAGACCGCCTTCAGCGGATGGCTGCTGGACGATCCGGCCGCGGCGCGCGAGGAAACCGAGGTTGATACCCTGGCCTGCACCTTGCCGCTCGAACTGGAAGTCGATCCCGAGCGTAGCTACAGCCTGCGGGCCGCCAGTACCGCCAGCGGTCAGGCGCTCAGTCGCGGTACGCCGCTGACGCGGGCGCTGCTGCTGCCGGAAAATTCGGCCCAGGCGGTGGCGCGCATCGAACTGGTATCGCGTCCGCTGATGATCTTTGGCCGCCACAGCGCCGCCGCTGGCACCGGGTTCGGCGATTTCACCTTGGGCTTCGTACCCAAGTACAACCGGATTTCCCGGCTCCATAGCGTGGTCTGCGCGTTGGGCGACCAATTGGCACTGATGTCGGCCAGCGACGAGGGGTATACCTACACCGGCCGCAACGGCCAGCGGCTGGAGCGTGGGAGCTGGCATCTACTGGAAGTCGACGACGTTCTGGATGTGTGCGATCTGTATCGCTTAAAGCTGTTTTTGGCCTGGGATCATAAAGGCGAACACGCTCCGCTGGATTGGGACAGCCAGGAACCACGCGACAAGTTCGGCCGCTATCTGCTTGAGCTGGTCGATGTGTTGCACCAGCGCGACCGGCAAGCCAACGCCGATGTGCTGCGGGACAAGCTCAAGGCTCGCTATCTCAAGCTGCTGCACATGCAGGAACGGGTGGCCCGGTTGAATGGAGTCGGTAACCCCGGCGCCCTGCTTTATGCCCGGTTTGAACGCGAGGATGCGGCTCGCCGGCAGATCGTCCACTACTACGTCCCCAAGTGGCTATCGCTGGGCAGTTCCCCACAGGCCGGCCTGCGCGTTAACGCGCCGGGCGTGGTGGCTCGGCACGCCGAACTGCTGTTCCGGGACGGTATGTACTGGATTCAGAATCTGGCCGAGCCGGGTTCGGTGCGGGTGGGTTGTCACGCTCTGGCCACCAACGAGGTGCTGGCCTTGGAGGCAGGCGACGTGCTGAGGATCGGCACGGCGCGCTTTACGTTCGAGGCATACTGATTTCGGATTGGCGGGCGATGGTGGGTTGCGGTAGCGTCACCTCCACCATCAGGCCGCCCAGCGCCGCTGAGCGATCCAGCCGTAGCATACCGCCGTACTGCCGGACGATGTCGCCGGCGATGGCCAGCCCCAGGCCGTGTCCGGCGCGGGATTCGTCGATGCGCGCCCCCCGCTGTTGCAGCAGCTCCATTTGTTCCGGTGGGCAACCCGCTCCATCGTCCTCGACCCGCAGGCACAGTTCCCGTTCGGTCACGCTGGCGGTCAACCGTACCGTGGTTGCCGCCCACTGCCAGGCGTTGTCGAGCAGGTTGCCCAGCAATTCCAGCAAATCGTCCCGGTCGCAGGGGAAGGTGCTGGCGGGTGGGATTCGCAGCTCGACCCGCAAGCGTCGGTCGCGATGGATGCGACGCAAAGTCTCGATCAGATCGGCAAGCTCGCGCTCCAGCAGTACCCTCTGGCCGGGTGCGCCGCCGCCGGCGATTCGCGCCCGCTTGAGTTCGCGTTCGGTCAGGGTCCGGATCTGCTGAATCTGCTGGCGCAGCGCCTGCCAGCTAGCGCTATCCTCGGGCGCCAGTGGCTGCTCGGCGAGCTGGGTCAGCGCGGTGAGTGGGGTTTTCACGGCGTGGGCCAGATTGCCAAGGGCGTGACGGGCTCGCCGCTGACGCTGATCCAGCAGGACCAGCAAGCGGTTCAGTTCGGCCACCAGTGGCCGCACTTCGTCCGGAGCGTCGGCCGGCAGTTGCGCGATCTCGCCGCGCGCCAGTTGCGGCAGGTTCTGGCGGATCTGCTCCAGTGGCGCCAGGCCGCGCCGCACCATTTGTCGCTGAAACAGCAGTAGTACGGCAAACAGCAGCAACGCGACCAGGATGAATTCCAGCAGGATCCGGTGGATGCCTTGGCGCACTGGGGTGAAGTTCTCGGTCACGGCGATGGCGACGGGCCGGCCCTGGACCCGGAAGGCGCGCCCGACCAGCAGCAGTTGCTGGTCTTGCGGGCCGGTGACGAAGCTGCGGGTGACGTGGTCGGCCGCGAGCGGCGGCAGCGACAGCTCGGTGTCCCACAGGGAGCGCGAGTGGATCTCGCCGCCGGGCGCTTCGATTTGGTAGTAGTGTCCCGAGTAGGGTTGGTGAAAGGAGACACCGATCCGGTCAATGGCCAGGCGCGGCCGGCCGGCGGAGTCGAAATCCAAAGCCGCCACTAGGGTTTCCAAATCGTGTTCCAGCCGGCCGGCGACGAAATTCTCGGCGAGTTGCCGCAGCGAGTAGCTCCCGAGGGCCACCGCCAGCACCATCAACAGGGTCAGCGCCAGAATCAGACCGGCCGAGAGCCGGGCCTGTAGCGAAGTCATGCGTCGTCGGTTCCGAAAACGTAGCCTTGACCGCGACGAGTGACGATCAGGTCACGGCCGAGTTTGCGGCGCAGTCGATTGATGTAGACCTCCAGCACGTTGCTGTCGCGCTCGGCGTCGAAATCGTAGACATGCTCGACCAGCCGGCTTTTCGATAGCACCCGGCCGGGGTGTCGCATGAGGTAGCGCAGCAGGCGGAATTCGGTGCCGGTCAATTCGAAGGTGGCATCGGTGGCGGTCACCCGGACGGTTTGGGCGTCTTCGTCCAGTTCCAGTCCGGCGGCTTGCAGCGGGCCGGGCGGCCGGGCGATACCGCGCCGTAGCAACGCATGCAGGCGGGCGATCAGTTCGGCGGTATGAAACGGTTTGCTCAGGTAATCGTCGGCGCCGGCCTTGAAGCCGTCCACTTTTTCGTGCCAGGCGTCGCGGGCGGTCAGGATCAGCACCGGCATCGGATGGCCGGCCGCGCGCCAGCCGCGCAGCACGTCCAGCCCGGAGCGGTCGGGCAGCCCGATATCCAGTACCACCATATCGTAGGGTTCGGACTCGCCCATGAAGCCGGCATCCACGCCATTGTCCGCTACATCCACGGCGAAACCGGCCCGTTGCAGTTCGCCGCGTAGCCGGCCACTCAACAATGCATCGTCCTCGACCAGCAGCAAGCGCATCGCCCACCCTTACTCTTCGTGTTCTTCATGCTCAAAATGCCATGGTGCGCCGGTGCGGGCGTCGTATTCGAACTCCCTCACCACGCCGTCATTGCCCAGGAATTTGAGATCGTAGATATAGCGGCCGTGCTCGGATTCCAGGCCCGCTTCCAGCAGTTGGCCCCCGGGATACCGGGTGCGATGCTGGGCGATGATGCTTTCCAGCGACAGGATTTGCCCGGCGCCGCGCAAGCGGCGGATTTCGTCATGGTCGCGCCCAGCCATGAGCGGACCCGCCACCAGCAGGTTTGCGGCCAGCAGCAGGGTGGCGATGGGTCTGGCGGGACGGGGCATGGGCACGGTTTCGCGAACGATATGAGGGTGGTCAGGCGCGCTTGCGTCCGGTCACCATGGCGCGGGCCAGATTTTCCCGGTGCAGCAGGCTTTCCCAGACGACCCCGATCAGATGTCCGGCGACCAGCGCGAGGGTGAAGTTGGCGAAAAACTCATGGATCTCCTTGATGGAGTGAATGGTGTCTTCGTTGCTGCCCGCCAGCAAACCGGCCAACGGACCCAGGCCCTTGTCGGCGCCGTACAACAACAAGCCGGCGGTAACGGCGGTGGTCAAGCTCAGCAGCAGGATCACAATCATCGCGCCGCCGGCTGGATTATGGCCCAGGTGGCGGGGCGCGCGCAGGGTCAGCACTTGCTTGAGGTAGGACAGAGTGGCGCGGGGTCCATGCACGAAGTCGCCGAACCGGGCGTGGCGTGGTCCGGCGAAGCCCCAGAGCAGGCGAAACAACAGCAGTCCGGCGATGGTGTAACCGGCCCAGACATGGACGGTTTGCAGCCACTCGCCGTCCAGGTGGTCCTGGAAATCCTCGAACCACTCGCTCTGAGTGAAATAGGCGGCGCAGAACGCGGTCGCCAGGGTCCAATGAAACAAGCGGACCCACGGGTCCCAAACGACGATTTCGGTGGAACGATGGTCAGTCATGGCCATAACCTCGCGACCTGTGGTCGGCGCCGCCGCCGTGCGGTGGCATGGCGGCGGCGAGATGACGGGTTTTTTCGGTTTCGGGATGTCACCTTGGTCATTCGACCTCAGCTGCCCTCCTCGGCGACCAGAACCCCGGTCTTCATGTCGTAATACACCTCCCATTTCTTGCCGTCGTCGCCCTTGATTTTCACTTCCCAGGTCTCCTTGCCGTTCTTCCTGTCCTTATAGGCTTTGGTGACTTTGCCCGGATGCGCCTTCAGTGCCATTTCGACGGCCTGTTCCTTGGTGATGCCGGCGGTCGCCGTGGCGGCTGGCGGATTAGCGTCTGGCGTGGCACTCTTGGTTTCGGCGGCGAGGGTGGTGGCGGCAAAGGTGGTGGCAAGCACGAAAGCAACGGTGCCGAGCAGGGATGTTGTGCGAGCGATCATGGAGCAGTACCTCAATTATCGGATGGGTTTGGCAACGACAGTTCGAGTCGTTGCTTCGGATCGACGCGTCCTTGCGAGCTGAGGCGCACTGTACGGAACGTGCCTGAAACCAACCTTAAAATTTCCTGGATGCCGTGCTCGGGGATAAGCGAAATCGTCACGGGCGCGGTACGGGGTCCGCTCGATCGAGATGCGCCAAGCGTCGGGAATCGAGTCGAAAGCGTGCGATCGCTACGGGCAACGCCGGTTCGATATTGGTTTTTTCGGCGCCGCCATAATAGACTTGCCCGCCGATCGAACCGATCTTTCAATCACCATCACCAGGAGTTCTACCCGTGGAGATGAAAAACATCGCGCAACTGCTCCAATCGTGTCGGAGCGATCTGCCCGATGGCAGCAGGACCGCCGCCGCCATCGACCGCAACGCCAGCCTGGAGGAGATTTCCGAACTGGCCGAGGGAGAAGGGTTGCATAAGTTGGCCTCGGTGCTGTTCGAGGCCGAGCAGGAAGCGCTGCGGAGCGGCTCGGCCGCGGTGGAAGATGCCGCGGTGGCCACCGATACCTTCGTTCGGGAGGCTCGCCAGGATTTGCCGGCGGGCAGCAAGACCGCCGCCGCCATCGACCGCAACGCCTCGTGGGAGGAAATTTCCGAACTGGCCGAGGAAGAAGGGTTGCACCAGATCGCGTCGGTGTTGTTCGAAGCCGAGCAAGAGCGCTTGCGCAGCCCCTCCTGACGCTGTTTGAACCGCCGGTTTCGACCGGCGGTTACCGTGCCGATCCATCCTCCCGTTCCGCGCTCCGATCGCTTCCCCACCGCTTGCATATCCTGCCGGTGGCGCTGTCGAACCGGGTTTTAGCACGGCGCTTCGCCGTCATCGATATCCCGCTATTAAAGTGCCGGATATCGATTAAAATGCCTGCGGTCATCCAACTGTCACATCTATTACCGGCGTGGTGGTATTTTCCGCCGGCTGGATGCTCTGGTCGCCATCGCGCAATACGCAACTTTCTAATCGATGAGCGGTTCTCTGGATTTTGAGACTAGGTAGGGTATGAAACGTTTGGTGAAGGTGTTAATGCAAAACCCTGGCGCCGCGTCACTGGCGTTGTTCACTCGGGAAATCTGGGCCAACCCACGCGCCATGGGGGCGGCCTGTCCCAGCGCGCCGGCGCTGGCAAGTTGCATGGCCTCGCGGGTACCGCTGGATCGGGACGGGTTGGTGGTGGAACTGGGTGGAGGAACCGGCGCGGTCACCGCCGCGCTGCTCAAGCACGGCGTGCCGCCGTGGAAGCTGGTGGTGATCGAGCGTTCGCCGACGCTGGTCAATCACCTGCGCCGGCGTTTTCCGCAACTGCGGATCATGCAGGGAGATGCCGCTCAACTGGCGCAACTGCTGGACCACGATCGTTCGCGAGGGGTCGGCGGCATCGTGTCCAGCCTGCCCTTGCGTTCGTTGCCTCCCACCGTCACCCGCGCCATCGGTCACCAGTTCGAGACCCTGCTCGATGCCGGCGGCCTGTTGGTGCAATACACCTACGACCTGCGCGGCACCCAGTCCGGGCTGCTACCCCACTTTCGGCGGCGCTCCAGCAAGATCATCTGGAGCAATCTCCCGCCGGCCCGTGTGGAGGTATTCGAGCGGGAGTAAAGGATCAGCGTCGGGCGGTGCGCTCCTGATCCGCTGCCTGTTCGGCCTGAATCGCGGTCAAGGCGATGGTGAACACGATATCTTCCACCAGTGCCCCGCGCGACAGATCGTTCACCGGCTTGCGCAGTCCTTGCAGCATCGGGCCAATGCTGATCACGTCGGCGCTGCGCTGCACCGCTTTATACGTCGTATTGCCGGTGTTGAGATCGGGGAAGATGAACACCGTGGCCCGCCCGGCGACCTGACTGTCGGGCGCCTTGCTTTGGGCCACCGCCTTGATCGCCGCCGCGTCGTATTGCAGGGGGCCGTCGATCAGCAAATCCGGCCGCCGTTCGCGGGCGATCCGGGTCGCTTCCTTGACTTTTTCCACGTTGCTGCCGGTGCCGGAGGTGCCGGTGCTGTAGCTCAGCATCGCCACTCGCGGCGGGATGCCGAAGGCCTGGGCCGACTCGGCGCTTTGAATGGCGATGTCGGCCAGTTCCTCGGCATTGGGGTCGATGTTGATGGCGCAATCGCCGTAGACCAGCACCTGTTCCGGCAGGCACATGAAGAAGATCGACGACACCAGCTTGACTCCGGGCGCGGTCTTGATCAGTTGCAGGGCCGGACGGATGGTGTTGGCGGTGGTATGCACCGCGCCGGACACCAGCCCGTCGACTTCGCCCAGTTGCAGCATCATGGTGCCCAGCATGACCGCGTCGTGCAACTGCTCATCGGCCAGGCCGGGGCTCAACCCCTTGTCCTGGCGCAGCTCCACCATCGTGTCGATGTAGCGCGGGTCGATCTGGGTGGGGTCGATGATTTCGATACCCGGCGGGATGATCATGCCGCGGCGGGCCGACAGCCGGTGCATGCGGCCGGCGTCGCCCATCAGCACGCAGCGGGCGATGTCACGCTGGTGGCAGATGATCGCCGCCTCGATGGTGCGCGGTTCGTTGCCCTCGGGCAGGATGATGCGCTTGTTGGCGCGGCGGGCGCGTTCCACCAGCATGTGGCGGAAGGCCGGCGGGCTGAGCCGCCGTTCCTCGATCCGGGCCAGCAGCGGTTCGTGCCACTCCAGAGTGATATGCGAGGCGACCGTCTCCACCGCCCGTTGCATCCGGTCGTGGTCGTCGAGTGGGATTTCCAGGTTGATGTAGGGCAGGTACAGCACCGATTGCATGGTGCTGTAGGGAATGGTCAGCACCGACAGGCCGGCCTCGAACGCCGGGCCACACAGCGTCCACACCCGCGGGTCGGGTTTGATGCCGCCGGTGAGCAGCACGGCCGCGACATGGGTGCCGCTGATCGCCGCCATGCAGGTGGCCAGCAGCAGGTCCTCGCGGTCGCCGGGCATGATCACCATCGCGCCGGCGCGCAGATCCTGGCAACTGTTGGCCAGGGTGCGGGCACCCAGTACGACATGGGTGACGCGGCGGTCCAACTGGCCTTCGTTGAGGATTTGCGCGCCGATCATGTGCCTGATGTCCCGCACCCGCGGCGCGATCAGCTCGCGTTGCCAGGGGATGCAGCCCAGCAGCTTGAAGGTCTCCGGCCAGCGTCGGGCGCACTCGGCTTGCAGTTCGGCCTCGTGGCCCTGGTCGAGGCTATCCTCGGCGCGGCTGAAATCGAAACGGATGTGGCCGGTGGGGTCCACCGGCGCGTCCAGCAGGTTGACGATGCAGCCGATCATCCGCTCGTGGTGGATGCCGCCGTAGGCTTGGGCCACCATTTCCACCGTTTCGGCAACCTGGCGTGGGTTGTCGCGGCCGGGAGCGGCGACAATGATGATCCGGGCATCCAGGCTTTGCGCCATTCTGGCATTCAGATGAGTGCCGTAGGACCGTTCCTCGGTATCCACCAGACCTTCGACCACCACCACGCTGGCTTTCTGGGCCGCGCGCTCGTAGCGGGCGATCACCTCCTCCAGCAGAATGTTTTCCCGATTGTGGCCGAGCAGGCTTTCCGCCTCGGCGACCGGGATCGGTTCGGGCGGGTTCAGGCTGGTGACGGCGCGCGCCAGTCGGGTCGAGCGTTCCGGTCCGGTGTCGGTGGCGTGCGGCTGGCCGATGGGTTTGCAGAAACCGACCGGAATGCCCTTGCGGTCGAGCGCGTGCACCAGACCCAGGGCAACGGTGGTCAGCCCGACCCGTTGTTCGGTGGGGACGACAAGAATTGCGGTGGCCATGACCGTTCCTTCGTAGGGTCAGTGATGTTGCAGTGCAGCGTAGCATACACCTGTTCGGTCGTGGCCGCCTAGCGATTGAAGAGAGCGGGATCAAAGCCCGGATAGGGTCGGAATCATGATCGGTGACGGGTGACGGTCAGTGGGTTTCCCGGTCCAGCCGGGCCGTCAGCTCGCGCAGCTCCAGGGCGATCTCGACCGGGTAGCTCGGTTCGCCTTGGTCGGTGCGCAGGGCGGGCGGCAGTGCCGCCAGTTGCGCGCGCGCGCGGTCGCGGCTGGCGTCCAGCGGTTCCGGCGGTGCCCGCCGGCGACCGTTTTCCATCACCTTGACCAGCAAGGGTTCACCCGGCCGCGGTGCATCTTCCAGGCTCAAACAGTCGCCGGCCATCGCGCCGTCCGCCGCCAGTTGCCGGTACACCTGCTTGCGGCCGGGCCAGGTGGCTTTGCCTTCGGAATGCTTGCGCCGGGGTCGGCCAGCATACTCTTGTAGCTTGTAAACCAGATCCAGCGTCGGAGCGTCAACGGATGCATCCAGCCGGGTGCCGATACCGAAACCGTCGATCGGCGCCCCCGCGGCCAGTAGCTCACGCAGGCGGTATTCGTCGAGATCGCCGCTGGCCAGGATGGTGACTTGCGCCAGGCCGCCGGCATCGAGGATGCTTCGGACCCGGCGGGCGTGTTCGGCCAGGTCGCCGCTGTCGATGCGCACGCCCTTGATTTTGATGCCGCGCTCGCGCAGGCGGGGGGCCAGCGTGAGCAGCTTGTGGGCGGCGGTCTCGGTGTCGTAGGTGTCGAGCAGCAGTACCACGTTGCCGGGCTGGGCGGCGGCGAAATGTTCGAAAGCCTCTTCCTCCCGGTCGTGGGCCTGGATCAGCGAATGAGCCATGGTGCCGAACAGGGGAATATCGAAGCGCAGGCCGGCCAGCACGGTGGCGCTGCCGGCAAAACCGGCCAGATAGGCCGCTCGGGCGGCGAACAGGGCCGCCTCGGCGCCGTGGGCACGGCGCATGCCGAAATCCACCAGCAGCTTGCCGGGCGCGGCCAGCACGCAGCGGGCGGCCTTGGATGCGATCAGGGTTTGATAATGGATCAGGTTGATGAGCCGACTTTCCACCAGTTGCGCCTCGGGCAGCGGGGCGACGACCCGCAGGATCGGTTCGTTGGCGAAGAACGCCGTGCCCTCCGGTAGCGCATCTACTGAGCCGGTGAAGCGAAAGTCTTCCAGCGCGGCCACGAATTGCGGGCTGAAGCGACCGCAACCGGCCAGCCAGTCCAGTTCCTCGGCGGTGAATCGCAGGTTTTCCAGATAATCCAGCGCCTGTTCCAAGCCGGCGGCGAGCAGGAATGCCCGCTCGGGGGGCAGCCGGCGGGCGAACAATTCGAACACAGCCGTTTCCCGCATGCGTTCGGCGTGGTAGGTCTGGAGCATGGTCAATTGGTAAAGATCGGTCAGCAGTACGCTATTTGCGCGGTTCATGAGCTTGCCTGTGGTCGAGGTCGAGGTCGAGGTCGCGGGCCGGTACCGCTGTCAATCGATGAATATATGGCCGATGCGCCGCTGCCTTGCAAGAGCTTGGCGCGGCGATATTGGGGACCAATATCATCAACCCGTGGGCACTTGCCATGGTGGGAACATAATACCGTTTACCGATAGGTTTTGTATTTTCAGGTCAAAAACAGCGCCATTCGTCATACCTGCTTTCGCGGGTATGACGGAATAGCAAGAGCCATGAAAGCGAAAACCTACCGGGAAACGGTATAACAGCTGCGCTGGTCGGAGGCGCGGGTAGCATTACGATCTTTCGTGGCGCGCCGCCGAACGGCCGAACGATCGCCAGCCTTGGGGTTGGCGAGGCCTACGATCCCCCTGCGTCCAGCAGCGCCAGGGTTCGAATCAGGTCGGAGAGCGAGTTCGCTTCCAGTTTTTCCATCACCCGCTTGCGGTGGATTTCCACCGTGGACAGGCTGATGCCGAGTTCGGCGGCGATCACCTTGTTGTACTGACCGGCCGCTACCCGCTCCAGGACTTCCCGCTCGCGCGGCGATAGCCGCGCCAGCCGCGCCGCCGCCTCGCTGCGTTGGGCTTGGCGGCGAAGCTCGCGGGCATCGCGTTCCAGTGCTTCCCGGACTCGCGCCAGCAAGGTTTGTCCCTGAAACGGCTTTTCAATGAAGTCGAACGCGCCGGCTTTCATCGCCCGGGTCGCCATGGGCACGTCGCCGTGGCCGGTCATGAAGATGATCGGAATGCGGTGGCCCTGATCCTGCAACTGCTTCTGCAGATCCAGGCCGCTCATGCCCGGCATGCGCACGTCCAGCAATAGGCAGCCGGGTCGACGGATGCCGTCGGATTTGAGAAAGTCGGCGGCGCTGGCGAAAGATTCCACGCTCAGTCCGGTCGCCCGCAACAGCAGGCCGACCGCGTCGCGTACCGCCTGGTCGTCGTCGATGAGAAAAACGGTGGAAGTGATTTCGTTCATGCGGGCGCGGGCGGTCATCGGTAGTGGGTGTACACCGGCAGGCTGAAATGGAACGAGACTCCACGGTCGGGCTGATTGGGAGTAGCCCACAATTGCCCGCCCTGGGATTCGATCAGCGAGCGACTGACCGACAGTCCCAGTCCCATGCCCGTGGATTTGGTGGTGAAGAAAGGTTGGAACAATCGTTCGAGCGCTTCCGGGCTGAAGCCTGGTCCGGTGTCGCGAACGGTGGCGAGCACGGTACCCGTGTCGAGCGGAGCCGTGCGTAGCCGTAGCTCGCGCGGCGCGGCGTCCGAGTCTTGCATGGCCTCGATGGCGTTGCGCACCAGGTAGAGCGCCGCCAACTGGATTTGCATGTCATCGGCCAGGATGGCCGGTAGCGGTTCCGTCAGTTCCAGCCGTACCGTGATGCCGGCTTGGCGCAGCTCCAGTTGCGCGTAGTGAACCACCGAGCGGATCAGGGCATTGAGATCGATTTCGGTCTGAGCGGCTGGATGTTTTTGCACCAGCCCGCGCAGGTGGCGGATGATGCCGCCGGCCCGCAACCCCTGATTGACCACTTCTTCCAGCGTACCGGTCAACTCGCGGGGGTCGGTGGTATTCTCTCGTAGCAGGGTCAGACACGCCTGGGTGTAGGCCACGATGGCCGCCAGCGGCTGGTTGAGTTCGTGAGCCAGATTGGAGGCCAGCTCGATCGCCAGGCTGAGCCGCGACATCTTGGCCAGTTCCACTTGTTGCCGCCGCAATTGGTCCTCGGCCAGCTTGCGGGTGGTGATGTCCTCGGCCAGGCCGGCGATGCGGTATACGTGACCGGTCGCGTCACGGATCGGAAAGCCGCGATCCCAGATCCAGCGGATCGCGCCGTCCGGGCGCACGATGCGGTACTCTTCGTCGAGCCGGCCCGATTCCAGCTTGGCGGCGTGCGCCGCCTGAATGCGCGGGCGGTCGTCGGGGTGGACGGCTTCCAGCCAGTCCAGCGGGCGTTCCTGAAAATTGCATACGGCGCGCCCCCAGATCTCTTCGTAGGCCGGGCTGACGTACAGCAGCTGTTCTTCCGCGATGCCGTACACCCAAAATACCTCGCGGATGTGCTCGGCAAGCTGGCGAAAGCGTTCCTCGCTGTCGCGCAGGGCGATTTCGGTTTGCACGCGGGCGGCGATCAGCCGCTCCAGGGTCCGATTGGCGGTCACCAATTCGGTGGTGCGCTCCCGCACCCGGCTTTCCAGTTCGTCGCGGGCGCGCCACGATTGTTCTTCGGCCTGTTTGCGCGCGGTGATGTCGCGGGCGATGCCGATCACGCCGATGATGCGATCGTCGGCGTCCCGATAGGGCCATTGGGTCGATTGAAGGATGCGCCGTTCGCCGCGAATGTCGAATGTCTCTTCGCGGTTCAGCCGGTGACCGTTGGCGATGACCTGGCGATCCGCCTCCATCAGTTTCAGGGCCATGTCGGCGGGGAACAGCGCGCGATCGTCCTGGCCCAGACATTCGGTCAGAGGTTTCCCGACCAGGCGCGCGCCCGCCGAGTTGAACAGCAGGTAACGGCCTTCGCGATCCTTGATGAAGGCCATGTCGGCGATCATCTCGATGAATTCCGCCAACCGCCTGTCCTGGACCAGATTGGCGTGGCGTGCCGTTTCGACATGGAAGCTCAGTAGGCGGTACAGCAGGCTACCACTGGCGACGACCACCAAACCGCTCGTGAGCGGCCCCAGCATGGGCGATAACTCCGCGTCGGCCAGCCAGGCACCCAGCAGCAGGTCGCCGCCCAGTACCCAAAGCAAGCCGCCACCGATGTAGATGGCGGTCATGAGCGCGGGATAAGCGCTGAAGCGGCGCCAGTGGATATGGGGCAAGTCCGACGGCGACGCGGCCGGATCTTCCGAGGCCGGCGGGGCATGGGGCCGGAAACGGAAGATGCCGCGGAGAGCGGCTTTGTCGAGATGCGCCATGGTGCGATTTTCCGGCGGAACTCCCGCGGGTTAGAGGGTCACTTCCACCCGTTCGGGGCGATGGAGCCGGGTGGCGGCGGGCAAGGTAAAGTGGAACGTGGCGCCGGCGCCTCGATTGGGCGTGGCCCACAGCCGGCCGCCGTGGGCTTCGACGATGGATTGGCTGATCGATAGCCCCAGACCCAGGCCGTCGGGCTTGGTGGTGAAAAAGGGGTGCGGTAACTGTCTGAGCAGGTTTGAATCCAGACCGGGGCCGTTGTCCTGAACCGCGAGTTCGACCCCATTCGGTCCGGGGCGGGCGGACAGGAGAATGGCGCGCGGCCCGTCGACCGTGCCCGTGGCGTCCACCGCGTTGCGCACCAGATTGAGGATCACCTGCTGGACTTGCAGGGGGTCGGCCAATACGGGCGGCAAGTCCGGTCCGATGTCTTGACGGAGATGAACATGATGGCGGCGGGTTTCCATGTCCAGAAAGTCGGCGATATCGTCGAACAGGGCGCTGACCCGCACCGTGAGGTATTGGGGTTTGCTTCGGCGGGCGAAATGACGGATCTGCTGGATGATGGTGTGGGTCCGGGCGCTCTGCGCGGCGATTTTCTCCAGGGTTTCCCGCAACTCGGCCGGTTCGAGCGGGCCGTCGCGCAAGCGGGCCAAGCCGGTTTCGGCGTACAGGGAAATGGCGGTGATCGGCTGGTTGATTTCATGTGCCAGCCCGGAAGCCATTTCGCCCAGGGTGTTGAGGCGCGAGGCGTGGGCCAGCAAGGTTTGCTGCCGCTGCGCCGCCGCCGCCATCTGCTCCTGTTCGAGGGCGCTGCCCACCCAGCGGGCCATGAGCTGAATCAACTCGCGGTCCACGGTGGTGAACGGCGCCGACCGCGGCCGGAAACTGGAAAAGTTGAGCGTGCCGTAGATGTGCTCACCGACCTGGACCGGCGCGCCCAGATAGGTTTCCAGCTTGAGTTTCAGGTAACAGGGATGCCGGCGCCAGTCGCTGGTCGAGGCGCGTTCGAAGCCCAGCGGCTCCTGGGCACGCAGGGTATCGCGGCAATAGGTGTCGCCGAGAGCGAAGATATCTCCCGGACTGATTTCACCGCCGGGCGTGATGGCCTGGACGATTTCGTAGCGCTCGGCTTCGACATGCGACAGGATACCGATCGCCAGCCCGAAGCGCTGGCAGCCCATCGCCAGCATGGCCTGGACCTGGTCGATGGGATGGCGGCGCGGGATGGAAATGACCGCGTACAGCTCGCGCATGGCCTCCACGCTGCCCCGCAGCGCCGCCTGCTGCTCGGCCAGTTGCTGGTTGCTGGCCTCGGCCTGTTCCTTGGCGGTGGCGAACGATTGGGCCAGCCCGGCGTTTTCCAGCGCCAGCCGCAGCGAACGGGCAAGCGTCTGGTGGTAGTGCTGGGCGGTGCCCAGTGCCAGCAGCAGGTACAGGAGGCCGGTGGCGCCCATGGTGGCGCGCAGCGGGTCGTCTTGCAGCAGCAGCCAGAGCACCGGCGGCAGGGTCAGCGGCAGGGCGTAGGCCACGTAGGTGAGCAGTACCGGCGTCATGGTCAGCACGCCGCCCATCAGCACGCCGCCCAGCACCAGCGTGGTGAAGCTTTGGTACGCCAGGGACGGTGCGAGGATCAGCAGGACGACGCAACCGCCCCAGCAGACGCCGCTGGCGGCGCAGGCCCAGGTATAGCGCTTGGCCCAGCGGTCGGTGTCGGCGTTCGCTTCCCGGCGGCGCTGGAAAGCGGCGATCAGCGCCATCCGGACCAGGATGGTCGCTTCCAGCAGGGCCAGCCAGCTCAGCAGCACCGCGCGCGGTACGATGTCCCAGTGGATGAACACTAGCAAGGGCGCGATCAGCAGGCTGGCGATCGTGCCGAGTGGAGCCTGAACGTAGAGTAGCCGGACCTGCTCGGCGAAGATGCGCCGAGCCAGCGGCTCAGCCGTGGGAGCGGCGTTCACGGCACGCGACGCGACGTGGCGGCGGATCGCTCCGCGGCCTCGGCCGGCGCTGTCCGGGAATCCTCCAGCAGGGGTCGATCCGGTTCCACCGTGTATTCCCCGTCGATGAAATCCGGCGCGGTCCCTTGCGCCTGACGGGCCAGGCGGCGGAGTCGCCACCACAGCCAACCGCCGGCCGCCAGTCCGGCGACCAGCAGGACGACGAGCAGCACCGAGGCGACGGCAAAGCCGATCACCACGGCGAGCAGCGAGGTTGCGGCCAGCCCCAGCCGGCCCAGCCAGGACGGTTTGGCAAGCAGCGGTGGCTTCATGGGCGAACCAGCCAGAACCACCAGACGATGAGGGCGATCAGCCCCAGTCCGGCCAGATTGACAAGGAGTGCGGTCATGTCGGTTTGCCTCGTGGCTGGAAACCGCGCAAGCGGTTGGCGTTGCTGACGACGGTAAACGATGACAACGCCATGGCCGCGCCGGCCAGCATCGGGTTGAGCAGCAGTCCGGTCGCGGGGTAGAGCACGCCCGCCGCGAGCGGAATTCCCAAGGTATTGTAAAGGAAAGCGCCGAACAGATTTTGCCTGATGTTGGCCAGGGTGGCGCGGGAGAGGGCGACGGCGTCGGCGACGCCATGCAGGGAGCCGCGCACCAGGGTGATGCCGGCGCTTTCGATGGCGATATCGGTGCCAGTACCCATCGCCAGACCCACGTCGGCTTGGGCCAGCGCCGGGGCGTCGTTGATGCCATCGCCGACCATGCCGACCACCTCGCCGCGCGCTTGCAAGCTGGCGATGACGTCGGCCTTCCCGGTCGGTGGTA
The DNA here is from genome assembly GCA_016699715.1 of Candidatus Competibacteraceae bacterium. NCBI lineage: Bacteria > Pseudomonadati > Pseudomonadota > Gammaproteobacteria > Candidatus Competibacteraceae > Candidatus Competibacteraceae bacterium. The sequence goes on from CP065007.1 coordinate 534,442, forward strand.
CCTCGGCGTGGATGTCCTCAATGCCGGCCTGCGCGGCGATGGCGCGGGCGGTGGCGATGTGGTCGCCGGTCAGCAGCACCACGTTCAGACCCAGTTCCCGCAGGCGGCGGACGGCGGCGGCGGAGTCCGGCTTGATGGGATCGGCCACCGCGACGATACCAGCCGCCCGGCCGTCGGCGGCGACGAACACCGGTGTTTGTCCCTGGGCGGCCAGTCGTTCGGCTTCGGCCTGGAGCAGGGAGGTATCGATACCGTGCGTTTCCAGCAATCGGCGGTTGCCGGCCAGCACCGCTCGACCCTTCACCTCGCCGCTGGCGCCGTGGCCGGCGATGGCTTCGAATCGCTCCAGGGGGGGGATACTCAGCCCACGGTCGCGGGCGGCGCTCAGAATCGCCTGGGCCAGTGGGTGTTCGGAGCCGGCTTCCAGGCCGGCGGCCAAGGCGAAGATCTCGTCCTCTTGAAAGCCGGACAGGACAGTCACGGCGGTCACCGTCGGCCGTCCGGCGGTGACGGTGCCGGTCTTGTCCAGCACCACGGCGGTGAGTTGGCCGGCCCGCTGCAAGGCTTCGCCGTCGCGGATCAGGATGCCGTGCTCGGCGGCTTTGCCGACTCCGACCATAATCGAGATCGGTGTGGCCAGCCCCAGCGCGCAGGGGCAGGCGATGATCAACACGGTCAGGCTGGTGACCAGGATATAGCCGATCCGGGGTTCGGGGCCGAAATTGAACCAGGCCAGCGCGGTCAGGATGGCCACGATCAGGACCGAGGGGACGAACACGGCGGCGACCCGGTCGGCCAGCCGGCCGATCGGCGGCTTGCTGTTTTGCGCCTGCCGCACGCTGGCGACGATGTGGGCCAGCACCGTGTCCTCGCCGACCCGGGCGGCGCGGAACACGAAGGTGCCGGTCTGATTCACCGTGCCGCCGGTCACGGCATCGCCGGCCTGTTTGACCACCGGCAGCGGTTCGCCGGTCAGCATCGATTCGTCCACGGTCGAGTGGCCGTGGACGATGTCGCCGTCCACCGGAATTTTTTCGCCCGGCCGCACCCGGATCGAATCGCCGATCCGCAGGGTTTCGATGGGGACATCCCGTTCTTGATCGCCCATGACCAAGCGGGCGGTTTTCGGTCGCAGGCCGAGCAGGCGCTGGATGGCGGTCGAGGCTTTGCCGCGCGCCCGGCTTTCCAGCGCGGAGCCGAGATTGATCAGGGCGATGATGGTGACCGCTGCTTCGAAGTAGGCGTGTTGAGCCAGGCTGGGCACGCTGTTGGGAAACAGGGCCACCAGCATCGAATACGACCAGGCGGCGCCGGTACCCAGCGCGATCAGGGTGTCCATGTTGGCGTTGTGATGACGGAATTGGCGCCAGGCGCCGCTAAAGAAATGGCCACCGCTGTAGATCATCGCCGCCAGGGTCAGCAGGCCGGTCGCGATCCAGAACCACCGGCCGCCGGGACTGGCCAACGCCGGCAGCCAGCCGGCCAGTTCCGCCAGCAGCAAGGGTGCGGCCAGGGCGCCGGCAACGACGGTGTTGCGAACCAGACGGCGATAATGGGCCTGCTCGGCGGCGTCGTGCTCGGCTTCGGCGGCGGCGTCACGCAGTTCGGCGGCGTCGTAGCCGGCCGCCCGCACTGCGTGGATCAGCGTTTCGGCCTCGGCGCCGCCGGCCACTTGGGCGGTGCGCTCGGCGAAGTTGACATTGGCTTCGGCCACGCCGGGTACGCCGCGCAGGGCGGTTTCCACGGCGGCGACGCAACCGGCGCAGCTCATGCCGGTGATGGCCAGACGCAAGGGTTGAACGGGCGATCCGGGTGTCATTGCATGAGTGCTCCCGACACGTTTAAGGCGCGAATAAGGCGCGAAAAGTATATTCATGCCGGCGATGGCATGTTCCGATGGGATAGGAAGAACAGGTTCTAAAATCGCAATGTTTATGACTCCAGCCAGCCTATTCGCGTTCGGACCATCGGTGGAGTGGCTGGCCATCGTGTTGACCGGCAACCGGTACGATATCCGCATCAAGTTCAAGGGCCAGTGGAACTATCCCGACTCCGCTCAAGAGCCATGAACGCCATGGAACCGGTGCTGAGCGAATCGGACCACGCGCGCGGGCTGAATCTGCCCATCGACGTATTCTTGCGCTCGCTGGCCGATGATCAGACCGACCAGGCCATCGGCGTGATCCTCTCGGGTACCGGTAGTGACGGAATGCGCGGTATCCGGGCGATCAAGGGAGCGGGTGGGATGGTGATGGTGCAAAGCGAGGAGTCGGCCAAGTTCGATGGCATGCCGCGTGCCGCCCTTTCCACCGGGCTGGCGGATTTCACTCTGCCTCCCGACGAAATGCCTCGGAAACTGGTCTCCTTCGTCCGCCATCCCTATGCGGCCAAGGCGGATCGCCGCCTTGGAAGAGCGCGGCCCGGTGGATGGCGACTCGCCCGCTTGGCGAGGCTGCGCCCACGAAAGCCTGAAGACGTTTCAGCGCCTGGTCGGGAAAATCGCGACCCTGTCGTCCTCTGCGGAACCGCTATCGTCATCGTCCCATTAGGACGAGGCGGCGGTTGCGGCCTGGGCAAAGGATAATCGCCGCGGTGTTCCCGCGCCAGACGGACAGCGCGTTCGCGGACCTCGGGGGAAGACGTCGGGGTGATCTTCTTGCTCATCATGGCGCCATCTTCTCAAGAGTGAGGAGCCTCCTCAAAACCTGGGGCGATTCACCTCGTTGAAAAAGGGGGGTGGGGGGATTTTCGCTCCTGCGTCGACCACAACTCATTGAGGAGAGCCATATTCGCTGGCGTCGTTCGCTCAGGCGTCGTTGCTTGTTTACACCACGCACGTTTTCGTGCCGTCGGCGTTGAACGGACTCGACCTTCCGATGGCGGTCGAGAGGGCGATGCGGCTCGTCGTCGCCTGTCGCGCGGTTGCGGTGTACGATGCCATCGTCATGGGTTGCCGGTTTTACAGGATGCTACGTCAGCGCCCCGCGTCAGCGTCGTCGGTTCGGCTAGAATCGTTCTTAACGTAAGGAAATCCTGTTAATCTGCACAAAAAAACCAGGAGGGTCTATGCCAGTCCGACATGTCCTTATCGTAGATGACTCCAAGTCGGCGCGGCTGATGTTGCGCAAGATGTTGCAGGGCTTCGGCATGACCGTGGATACCGTGGATTCGGCGGAGGAGGCTCTGAGCTATCTGCGCGACCAGCAGCCGGATGCGATCTTCATGGACCATACCATGCCCGGCATGGATGGCCTCACGACCGTGCGACAGATCAAAAACAGCCCCGCCACCGCCTCGATTCCGGTAGCGATGTATACCTCGAAGGACGAACCTTCCTATCAGGATGAGGCCCAGGCGGCCGGTGCCGTCGGTGTACTGAGCAAGCCGGCGATACCCGAAACCCTCGGTACGATTCTCGAACGATTTAACGCGCTGTTCGATGCCGTCAACCTCCCTCCGCCCAGCTCGCCGGAACCAGTTGTGGCAACACCGGCCGCCGAAGGCATGACGGCCAACCAAGTCGGCGCGATTGCCCTCGAAAAAGCCGAACAGGTTTTCTACGAGGCGATCGAGACGCAGGTGTTGCCGCTGATCAACGATGTGGTCGCCAAACTGCGACAGGACGTGGAAATCAGTCAGCGGGAGACGTGCGGTCGGATCGTAAGCCGTATTTGCGCGGAACAGCTGGCGGAATGGCAGCCGCCGGAACCACGCGAAGTCCAACCCAGTGAAGCCGCGCTGCGAGCGCAGATGCTGCCGTTGATGGAGCAGCGGTTGGAGACCTACCGGCGCGAAGCGCGGGCCTCCTTTGAAGAGCTGACGCGGGAAATGGCGGGACAGGTATGCCAACAGCAACTGCACGATCTGTCTAGCCGGCTGGTGCGGCAACTGAGCTTGCGGTTTGCCGAAGCCACGCAAAAAGCCGGCGCGGATGCCCGCGAAGCGGCGGAGAATGTGGCGCGGGAGATGGTGTCGCAGGCCACCGCGGCCGCGGAGGCGGCGGCCACCCAGGCGGCTGTCAGGCAAGCCGACGCGGCGGCGGCGGCGGCCGAACAAACGACACGCCAGTTGTGGGCGGATGCCCAGCACGACCTGCGACGGCGCGTTCATCTGGCGGCGGGTTGGGCGGCCGCCACCGGCGTTGGCGCGGCGGTACTGGCATATGCGCTGCGCTGAAAGGACAGGTGCCCCGCGCCGAAACCAGTCGGGGATGCGTCCATGCGCACCATGGCGAGCGAAGCGGTTATGACAGACATCATGATATATCTGGTTATTGGAGCGATGATCGGTTTGGTGGTCGGTGGCATGACGATCTATCTGTTGCCCTACCGAATGTTGCGGCGGGATCTGGCGCGGGCGCAAACGGATCTCACCGACGACCAGACAAAATACGGCGAACTGCAAGATGCCTTGCAGGATGAGCGGACGGCGATTTACCAGGTCCGCCAACAGCAGCAGCAGCAGCAGCAGCGATTCGAAGGCGAGCTGGAGCAGGAACGCGAGCGTTATGCCACGCTGGAGCGGCAATGCGCCGATTTGCAAGCCGATCGCGATCAGCAGCAAGAAACCCATCTGCGCGAGGCCACCAAGCTGCGCGATACCATTGAACGTCTCGAACGGGAGCAAGCGGCGCTGCAGGACCGTTTCGCGCGGGACAGCGAACAATGGGAGCGCGAGCGGCACAGCCTGCTGCTGCATAACAGCCAGTTCGAGGAACAGTTGCGGGTGCTGCGGCAGGATAAGGCAGCGCTGGACGAGCGCTTGGAGCAGCAACAGGAGTCGTGGGAGCGCGAGCGGCTGGCTTTGCAGATCCAGATGAATACCTTGGAAGACAATCTGTCGCTACAGAAAGCACGCGCCAGTCACCCCGGTTACGGCCTGTCGCCGGACAGCCAGCACTTGGCGGAACAGCTCAAGGCGGCGGCGGCGCGGGAATTGAACCAGCAGCGGTTGGCCTGGGAAGAAGAACGTCAGGCGATGCGGGAGCAGTTGGAGCGGTTGCAGGCCGAGCGCCGGGTATTGCGGGAGCAGGCGGCGACGGCGGGTATCGAGAACCCGTCGTCCGGGTTCGCCAATCTTGCGGATCAGGAGGTGTGCGAGTTGCGCCGACAAGTGGAACAGGCCCAGCGGGAGTGCCAGCAGTTGGAAGAAAAACTGGCGGCGCGCGAACGCCAGGGAGAACAGGAAAAGATCGCGTTGGAAGCCGAAATCGAACAGTTGATGGAGCGCTTGCTGCGTTTGCATCGCGAACGGAGTGCCTAGATTGTCGACGGCGAGCCGGGTTGCCGGAAAAATGCCGGATGCGCACTTGACCCGGTTCGCCTTGCGGCGCTGGATCGAGCGAACCACCGGGGCGTTTGAAGCAGGGCCGCTGATTCGTCGCCGCGCGGGTTACGACACCGATCGTACCCGTTCGCGGCCCTGATCCTGCTCGAATGCCAGGTGCCGCGGGATGCACCGCGACGGTTTATGCCTCTTTTCCCTCAATCCTCTTGCCGATGAACAAGCTGTCCAGGGTGGTGTCGCGATTGGTGAGCCCCGTGTTTCCATGTCTCTCAGTCGTAGGGCGGCCGGTACGGGAACGTTACATTTTTAACGCTGTGATATCGAAAATAGAGGAAGAATCCCCATGCGTGTACTCGTGGTCGGCGGAGCGGGTTATATCGGTTCCCACATGGTCAAGTTACTCTGCCAGCGCGGGTTCGAGGTGACGGTGCTGGATAACCTGTCCGCCGGTCACCGCGACGCGGTCAAGGGTGGGCGCTTCGTGCTGGGGGATCTGGGCGAGCGGGACATGCTGGATGATCTGCTCAGAACCTCGCGCTTCGACGGTGTGCTGCATTTCGCCTCTCATATCCAGGTCGGTGAGTCGGTGCGCGAGCCGGCCAAGTACTACCTCAACAACGTGTTCAAGACCCAGTACCTGCTGGATGCAATGGTCTCGCATCGGATCAACCATTTCATCTTCTCTTCCACGGCGGCGATTTTCGGCGAACCGCTGCGGACGCCCATCGACGAGAATCATCCCAAAAATCCCATCAACCCCTACGGGCGTGGCAAGTGGATGGTCGAGCAGATGCTGTCGGATTACGACGTGGCCTACGGGTTGAAGGCGGTGTGTCTGCGCTATTTCAATGCCGCCGGCGCCGATCCCGACGGCGAACTGGGCGAGCGCCACGAGCCGGAAACCCATCTGATTCCGCTGGTGCTACAAGCCGCCGCCGGCCGCCGGCCGAACATCGCCGTGTTCGGCACCGACTACGACACGCCGGACGGCACCTGCGTCCGCGACTACATTCATGTAACCGATCTGTGCGAGGCGCATCTGCTGGCGCTGCAACGATTGTGGGACGGAGCCGGCAGTGCCGCTTTCAACCTCGGCAACGGCAATGGCTTCTCGGTACGGGAAGTGATCGAAACCGCCCGCGCCGTCACCGGCCGCGAGATTCCGGTGGTGTACGGCGAGCGCCGACCGGGCGATCCGGCGCGGTTGGTGGCCGATTCCAGGCGGGCGCGGGCCGAACTGGGGTGGAACCCGCGTTACGCGGATCTGGCAACCATCGTTGCCCATGCCTGGCGCTGGGAGGGCACTCGCGAAGGATAAGCCGCGCCGCGCTCAAGCCGCCAGTCGCTCTATCGCCACCCGCAGTTCGCCCTCCAGCGGCGCGGCCTTGCCGGTGTGGGTGTCGACGATGACGAAGGTGACGTCGGCGTCGGCGACCACGGTATCGCTGCCCTTGAGCGTGACCCGTTGGTGCATCACGCAACTGCGGGTGCCGATGGTTTTCACCGAGGTGGCGATTTGCAGGATTTCGCCCATGAAGGCGGCGCGACGGTAGTTGATGTTGATGTTGACCACGGCGAAAGTGTAACCGTGTTGCTCCAGGAGATCCAGATTGCCCCGGCTTTCCAGCAGGTTCCAGCGGGCTTCCTCCAGAAATTCCAGATAACGGGCGTTGTTGACGTGGCGGAACAAGTCGAGATGATAACCTCGTACCTTGATGTCGATGGTGTGGCTCATAAGATGTGTCCCCTGGGGTCGGTGACCGAATGGGCGCCCACTGTAACCGTGTGCGCCGATGAGCGATAGGACGATTGCGCCAACTTGGCCGGAGGTGTCCGCCGGTGGGTGGAAACCGGCTCTGAGCGCCGACGGCGTTCATCTGTGGCTGGCGGATCTGGATCGGCCGCCGAGGTCCCTAACGAAACTGGCGACGACGCTGGCGGCGGACGAACGGGAGCGGGCGGCGCGGTTCCGTCTTCCCGAACACCGGGATCGCTTTATTGTCGGGCGTGGCCTGCTGCGGGAACTGCTGGGCGCGTACCTGAACCGACCTGTGGTGGCGTTGCGTTTCGCTTGCGGGCGGCGCGGCAAACCGCTGTTGGCGGGCGAGGATGCCGGTGCTGGCCTGCATTTCAACCTGTCGCACAGCGGCGACCAAGCGTTGTATGCGGTGGCTCGTCGCGAGGTTGGCGTGGATTTGGAGTGCCTGAATCGGGTGGTGAGCACGGCGTCGGTGGCCGAGCGTGTGTGCACGCCACGCGAGTGGGCGGTGTTTCAGGCGCTGCCGGCGGAACGACTCCGGGAAGCCTTTTTTAACTGCTGGACCCGTAAGGAAGCGATTGCCAAGGCGCTGGGTGGCGGTTTGGCAAGCGGTTTGCGAAATCTGGAGGTTTGTTTCCCGGACGGTGGGTTGCCGGATGGTCGGATCGGTCTGCGGGATGCCTCGGGTCGGGAATGGAGCGTGTTGAATCTTCCGCTGGATTCCGGTTGGCGAGGGGCCTTGGCGGCGGAAGGCCAGGATTGGTGCTGGCAAGGTTGGTGCTGGACCCGATTTTCCTCCTTCCCTTTTTCCTTTTGAGACCGTGCCGGTCGTGCTGCTGGAGCGAGGGGCCTACTGAACATGCAAGCGCTGATTTTCGCCGACCGACTGGGCCGGGAACTGGAGCCGCTGACCGACCGGACCTGCGCCGCGCTGCTGCCGGTGACGGGTAAACCGGTGCTGGAACACACGCTGGAAGCGCTGGTTGCCGCCGGCCTGCGCGAGGCGGTGGTGGCGGTTTCGCCTTTCGCCGACGAACTGCGGGCGGCGCTGGGCGACGGTAGCCGCTGGGGGATACGATTGAATTACGTCCTGACCCACGGCGAGGAAGACCCGGATACCATAGTGGAAAGTGGCCAGTCTCAACTGGCCGACGAGCTGCTCGCCTTGCGGGGCGATGTGCTGCACGGCGCGGCGCTGGGCGAGTTTTTACGCTTGGCCGCCGAGGTGACCGGTCCGGTGGTGTACGGCCGAGCGGCGAATGCGCCGGTGAGCCTGTGCCTGCACCGTGTCGGCGGCCGAAGCGGATTGGAGCCGTTGCTCTGGTCCGCCGAACCGGTTGAGATGCTGCCCACCTGGCCGGTGGTGGAGTTGCCCGGCGCTGTCCTGAATCGGCTGGAATCGCCGCGTGCCTACCATCAAGTCAACCTCGATGCCGCCGCCGGCCGGTTTCCGGGCCTGATCGTGCCGGGCCAGCCGATGAGGTTGGGGCTGACCGTGGGACCGCGCTCCAAGGTGTCGCCGCGCAGCCTGCGGCAGGGTGTCGCCTTCGTCGGCGGGCACTGCCGCGTTGAAGCCAGCGCCGAGTTTTACGGCGAGGTGGTGATCGCCAACCGGGTGATCGTGGATCGTCATGCCAGCCTGCGCGACAGCGTGGTGTTGTCGGATGCCTACATCGGCGAGCGCTTGGACATACGAAACGCCATCGTCCAGGGCAATCGACTGATCCAGGTCGACACCGGGGCGGTGCTGCCGGTGATCGAGACTGTCCCGGCGGTCAACCAGCGCGAAGCGATGTCGGGCGGCATGTTGGCCGAATCGCTCAACCGCCTGCTGGGCTTGCTGTTGCTGTTGCTGTCGCTGCCGTTGTGGCCGCTGGCGCTGGTCGCCGCGCTGAGCGAGAATTTCGACGATCCCCTGCGCGAGACCCGGCTACGCGGCAATCGCCTGGAATTCGACGAGATCGGTGGGCGTCGACGGCAGGCGTTCGTCGCCATGGAGTGGATGACCTCGATTCCGTTGCTGCGCCACCTGCCGCGCCTGCTGGCGGTGGTGAGTGGCGATCTGCGGCTGGTGGGCGCGGAGCCGCTGACCCCGGAGCAGGCCGACAGCCAGCGGGAGGACTGGGAGCGGCTCGCCGATCGGGCGCCGGCCGGGCTGATTGGCCCCACGCAATTGATCTTGCCGGCCAGCGCGCCGCGCGAGGCACGGCTGATGAGCGATGTCTTCTACAGCCGCCAGCACAGTGCCGGTAAGGACCTGCGTTATCTGTTGCTGGGCGCTGGCATGCTGTTCACGCCCCGCGCCTGGTGGCCGGGCTGACTCTTTTTCACCCAACCGCGGATGCGCGACCATGGAACCGAGTTTTTGGCACGAACGCTGGGAGCGAAGCGAGATCGGTTTTCATCAACAGGATATCAACGTTCATCTCCAGCAATTCTGGACCCAGCTCGACCTGCGTCCCGGTCAGCGGGTGTTCGCCCCGCTGTGCGGCAAGAGCCGCGATCTGCTGTGGCTGGCCGGCGAAGGCCATCCGGTGACCGGGGTGGAAATCAGCCGGCTCGCGGTCGAGGCGTTTTTCGCCGAGAACAGGCTGAAGCCGCGACGCTGGCGGGAAGGGGCGTTCGAAATCTGGGAAGTCGATGAGATCCGGATTCTGCTCGGCGATTTTTTCGACCTGGAGCCACATCATCTGGCCGACGCCGCCGGGATTTACGACCGGGCTTCGCTGATCGCGTTGCCGCCGCCGATGCGCGCCCGCTACGCCCGCCATCTCGATACGATCCTGCCGGTGGGGACGCGGGTGCTGCTGGTGACGCTGGAGTACGACCAAAGTGTGTTGGCGGGGCCGCCGTTCGCGGTCGGCGAGGCGGAGGTGCGGGCGCTGTACCAGGCGACCCATGACGTGGAATTGCTCTACACCCGCGATGCCCTGGCGGAGGAGTCGCGCTGGCGGGAACGCGGTTTGACCTGGCTGCTGGAGCGGGTCTATCGGCTGTCTCAGCATCGATAGAGCGTGCCGGAACCCAGGCGATGAACGGAGCGACGGCGACGAGGTCCGCCCAAGCCGTGGCGGCACGGATTTTCCCGCCGTTCGCCGCCGGTTATTTCCTGTCCTATCTGTACCGCACCATCAACGCGGTGCGGTCGCCCTATCTGGTGGCCGAACCGCGGTTGGACGCCACCGATCTCGGTTTGTTGACCCGCGTCTATTTCCTGACCTTCGCCGCCTTCGGGTTGGTGCTGGCGGGGCAGGCGATGACCTGGATTTAGTTGCCGCTGGGGAATGGGCGGATGGGGGAGACCCGCTAGCGGGTCCGGCAGCGCGCCAGCCAGCGATCCAGACCGTTGGCGAACGCCTGCTTGTCGCGGTCGTTGTAAGGCGGTGGGCCGCCGGTCAGGGTGCCCGCCGAGCGCAATTCTTCCTTGAGGTTGCGTAAAGCCAGCCGCTCCCGCACGTTGTCCTGGGTGTACAGCTCGCCGCGCGGGTTGAGGGCCGGCACGCCCCGTTCCACCAGGCGTGCCGCCAGCGGGATATCGGCGGTAATGACCAGGTCGCTGGCGGTGGCCTGTTGCACGATGTAATCATCGGCTTCGTCGAAGCCCTGACTGACCTGCACCGCCGTGATCAGGGGCGAAGGGGGTGTTTGCAGCCGCTGGTTGGCGACCAGGGTGACCGGCATACCGACCCGTTGCGAGGCGCGGAACACAATCATTTTCACCGGCGCCGGGCAGGCATCCGCGTCGATCCAGATTTTCAAGAACCTTCCCCCCCCCAAATTCAAAGCTTCAACCGTTTGAATATCCCTTCGGGGATATGCCGGATCACCAGCATGATCCAGCGCCAGAAGCCGGGCAGATACACTTCATCCCGACCACGCTCGACGGCGACGACGATGCCTTTCGCGATCTGGTCGGGTTGCGCCCAGAGCAGGCCCTTTTTCTCGAACGCGGCAGTCATTGGCGTATCCACGAACCCCGGCTTGATGGTAAGCACCTGGACGCCTTTTTTGCTCAATCGGTTACGCAACCCTTGCAGGAACAGGTTGAGCATGCCCTTGGCGGCGCCGTAGATGTAGTTGCTCTGCCGGCCCCGGTCACCCGCTACCGAGGAGATGACGATCAGGAGTCCACGCCCGCGCTGCTCGAAGGTGTTGGCTAGCAAGGTGGCCAAGCTAATCGTGCTTAGCGCATTAGTTTGGATCGCCGCCAGGGTTTTTTCGACCGACTGCTGGCAGGCGGCCTGATCGGGCAAGATTCCGTGAGCGATGAATGCCACATCGATACCGCCGAGCACCTGTTTGGCCCGCTCCAGCAGGGCTGGATGCAGGTCCAGTTGATCGAGATCCAGACTCTCGCGGGTGACCGGCTGGCCGGAGCGGATTTCCAGATCGCGGGCAATCGCGGCGAGTTTTTCGGCGTTGCGCCCGACCAGATAGAAGCGCGCGCCAGCGGCGGCGAAACGACGGGCGGTGGCTTCGGCAATGGCCGAAGTGGCGCCGATAATCAGGATGTTGCGCATGTCGTTTTCCGTGAAATTCAGTTGGCCATTACCCGCCGCCAGAAACTGGAGGAGAAACGGAGATCAATAGAGCGGCTGAATACTTCCCACTGCGGGTAATACTGGCGGAAGCTGTCGCCGCTCATTCGGGCGTCCTTAGCCGGATAGACCGCCCCGCCGGCCTGCCGGGTTACCTCGTCGAGCCGTTCCAGCAAGGCGAGCGTCTTTTGTCCCCGGTTGGGGAAATCCAACGCCAGGGTGATGCCAGGGCGCGGGAAGGATAGCAGCCCGCCAGAAGTTCGTTTGCCGAAGCGCTTGAGCACCGCCAGCATCGAACCCTGACCGCTGGCGGCGATGCGGGCCAGAATTTCCCGCAAGGCTTCGCGGGCGTCGAGGGGGGGAATGACGCACTGGTATTGAAAGAAGCCTCGCCGCCCGTACAGCCGGTTCCACTCCAGCAGGTTGTCCAGCGGGTAGAAGAAGGGTTGATACGGCGTCAGCCCACGCGCCGGGCGCGGCAGATGATAGTAGAGCCAGTTGAACCCGCGCACGCTCGGGTTGTTGATCAGCGAGATCGGCGGGGCGAACGGCACGGTCAGCGCGCGACGTTCCACTGGCGGCGGTTTCATCAGACCGGGCGGCGCATGCATTCCCGCCATGTAAATCCCCCGGCCCAGCGCCCGACCCCGAGCGGCGCAATCGATCCAGGACACGATGTAGGGATAGCGCGCCTCGTAGTCGTCGTTGAGCGCCAGGAACTCGTCCAGACTGGCAAAGCGGCGATTTTCGGCCACGATCCAGGGATTGGCGATGCGTTGCAACTGGATTTCCACCCAGGCGATCAACCCCGTTAGTCCCAGCCCGCCGACCGTCGCCTGGAACCATTCGATGTTCTGTTTCGGGGTACAGATCAGGCGCTCGCCATCGGAACGCAACAGTTCAAAGGCGCGCACATGATTGCCGAAACTGCCGGCGATGTGGTGGTTTTTGCCGTGCACATCATTGGCGACGGCGCCGCCCAGGGTGACCCACTGGGTGCCGGGGGTGACTGGCAAGAACCAGCCTTGTGGGACGATCAGCGCCAGAATGTCTGAAAGCAGCAGGCCGGCTTCCGCCCGCAACAGCCCCATGGCCGGATCGAAGGCGATGAGCCGGTCCAGTCCTCGCGTGCATAGCAGTGCGCCGTCGTCGTTCAGGCAGACATCGCCGTAACTGCGGCCATTGCCGAAAGGCAGGCAGGACAATGGTTCCGCCGGCAGGGTGAGAATTTGCGCGTCGCGGCAGGGCAGAATCTGGCGCGGCTTGGAGTGCGGATAACGGCCCCAACTGCTTAGTGCGGTGATGGACACGACGGCGTTCACTTCGGCATCGCGCTTAGGAAGATCAGTGCGCAGGCCAGCAGCACGTAGCGGCTGTGGGTATCGGTCAGGGCGAAGATGATCGGGTCATCGTGCATTTCGCCGCGATGGGTGAGCAGCCAGACCCGGCTGATCCAGTAGAGCAGCGCCGGACAGAGCAGCCAGATGACCATCGGTTGGCCATACAACGCGCGGCTGGTTTCGCTGTTGACGTACAGCGCCAGCACCAGCACCGCCAGATAGCCGGCGGCTGTGCCCAGGCTTTGTAGGATGCCCAGATCGTCCACATGATAACCCCGGCCACTGGCGCTCAATTCGCCCTGCTCGCGCAGGGTTTGCAGTTCGGCGTAGCGCTTGACCAAGGCCAGGCTGAGGAATAGGAACATCGAGAAGGCCAGTAGCCAAAACGAGGGTATGAGGCTTACCGCCGCCGCGCCGGCGATGATCCGCAGGGTGTACAGCCCGGCCAACACGATGGCATCGAGCATCAGGATTTGCTTGAGTCGCAGCGAGTAGGCCAGGGTGAAAACGTAGTAGGTGGCCAGCGCGACGGTGAACGCGGGTGGGTTGATTGGCAGGCTCAGGCCAAACGCGGCGATGAGTAGCAGTGGGATGGCGACCACGCCTTGCAGGATGGGCAGCTTGCCGGCGGCGAAAGGTCGCTGACACTTGCGCGGATGGCGGCGATCGGAACCGAGGTCGAGCAGATCGTTGAGGAGGTAGACGCTAGAGGCGCATAGGCCGAAGCTGATAAAAGCCAGCAGCGCCAGTACTAGCGTGGCTGGCTGATTCCAAGCGTGGCCGGCAGCCAGGGGCATGAAGATGAGTAGGTTTTTCAGCCATTGATGCAGGCGCAGCGCCTTGCTCCAATGTCGCCATGAGGACGGGTCTTGGGCGAAAGTTCGCTCCACTTCACAGACCGTGCGAGCCTGGGCGGCGACTGATGGTGGGGCGTTGACCACGAGCGCGCGGCGGGCGTGTTTCCACACTGCCACGTCCACGGCGGAGTTGCCGGCGTAGTCGAAGCCGTGTTCGCCATAATGTTCCACCAGGGTTGTAGCCTTGTGCGGGCCGGCCAGATTGCGGTCGCCATCGGTCGCCAGCACTTCGTCGAACAGGCCCAGATGCGCCGCCACCTGCTCGGCGAATTTCCGATCTGAAGCGGTGACCAACACCAATCTCCGGCCCTGTTGCCGCTGTTTGCGGAGCAAGGCCAACAGGGCCGGGTTGTAGGGCAGGGTGTCGATGTCCAGGTCCACCCGCGCGGCGATTTCCGCCTTGAACCTAGCCTTGCCGCCCGCCAGCCAGCGCGGCCAGCGCAGGACCGACAATGGTGTCTGCTTGAACTGGACCAAGGCTGCTTCCAGCAGCAGATCGGAATTCAGCAGGGTGCCGTCGAGGTCAACGCAGAGGGGGACAGAGGTTTTCATTCGGCAGGGTTACCCGATTTATACGCCGTGGTCTTGATAAAGACTGCCATTAAGTTATAGTTCAGGCGGAATAGATGGAGATAAACTAATAGGTTAGTGTAGTTTGATATGCCATTTTGCACGTTCCCATTGTGGATATATTTGTAATGGCCTATTCGGATTTTTCCGCCACATCTGCACCTCTTCCATCCATACAGGTCCATCTGGCACAACCCAAGGTTTAAGCGCCTCCCGATAGTTAGATACCCAAAAACCTACCGATAGTGAAATTATAAACCAAGACAAAATCTTATGCAGTTTTTGAGTATCTTTGTTAGTTCCAATGACAAATAGGCTAAGCAAGATTACGGCTGGAACATAACCATATCTCCAACCTCCGCCCATCCCAAGTGATCCAACCAATGATAATATTGATACAGTTAGAAAGGCAATAATTATTGGAATTGAGTATTGTCGATTCATATGGGTTGCAGTAGAAAGTGCTATCAATAAAATTGATATTGCTACTGATCCTCCCAATAACTCTGCCCCAAGTATTTCTTTCCATTGACTACCAAGTATTGGCCACAGTAAAAACTGTACTTGCCATGTTTTTATTATTGAAGCTAAGCCTGGAAAAAAAAAGCGGTTGCCAACTCCACTACCGAGCGTTGCTGTGTAAGTAATATAGCAGAGCTGTACAATACACGAGATAATTAGAATGATATTTAGAGTTAATAAATTTTTACTCTTATCTAGATACCATCTGATTGCAAATGCTGGTAGCAGGAAACATGTAATGACGCCCGTTAATCCAGATATGATCAAAACTATACGGTCAAATAAAGTAACGTAGCGATTTAACTCATCGTGGTTAGCGAGAAGAATGATAAATGCAGCAACAGCAAGATGAAACTGTGTTGTAATGGTATTTAGCCAAATCTCTCCAGTATTGACTACAAAAAGTGTAATTATACAAAATAGTATTTGCTGAATCGGTTGTAGTCTGTTTTTAAGGCGATACAAAATAATTATATAGGGAAGCAATTGAGCAATGAATGCAGCAATTGTTGTGATAAGTGGGGCGTATTCCAAAGGTGAGAGACGAGCTGCCAATAAAGTGGCTAGATTAGGAAAGAGTGAGTAATAACCTTGTTGGGGAGAAAAAAGCGCTTCATACCAAAAAAAATATATTCCCTTGTAAAAATATCTTCCTTCTTCTGCCCAAAAACGGGGGTTTGAAAATAAGTAGGGCGCTCGATAAATTATTTCAAAGACTACTATCGTTATTACTATGAGACGCCAATTAAAAATCCGACTTTTCATGGTTTGTATGATCTCTAAGCTCGAGGATCTGCCCGACGTGCGCGTGTTGACCAACCGGATGCTAGAGGAAGGCACGGCACGGTGTTGATCGAGGTGGAAAGCACCTTGAAGACGATCCGATGCCACCGCTGCGGACGGGAATATGGATCGGTTTCACGGATTCGACCGACCGATCCGGTTGCAGCACTTGCCGGTGTTTGGACGTGACGTAGTGATTGAAATCCGGCCGAAGCGCTACCGTTGTCCGTTCTGTGCGGGCGGGCCGACCACCACTCAACGCTGCACTGGGTACGATCCACACCGTCCGCAGACCACGGCGTTCGAGCAGGACGTGTTGAAGCGGTTGGTCCACGGCACGGTGGCCGACGTCAGCCGGCAGCTCCACCTAGGAGTGCCGGGCTATAATTCTGAGCTACTTTTCAATACTAGGTGACCAACCGAGTATTTCCCATCACCATAAAACGGTTTAATAATTATCTTATCGAATTCATTGATATAGTTTGGTATTTTAATATCATACCTAGCTAATCCTCCACTAAGTATCTTTTTTGGACCTACTTTTATTTGTCCAATCGGGGAACTTTTTTTCTCAAAGACTAAAGTATATTGATCATTATTATCAAGCGATATATCAATCAATTTAGAGTCAAAGTCGTTTTTTACTAGGGTGTTAAAACTAATATCCAATTGGCTTTTTTCGGATAAAATGTAGTTCCCTAAAGCATCCCATGCAGTTCCTTCTGGCTTTATTTTAGAAATCTGATCCTGGTTTATAGCTTGATCCACTGGTTCTTTACGGTATACTTTTTTATTAATAAGATATGAATATTGGCCTAAATTCATTCTTAATATTGTCATAAACCGTTCAACAGAAAAGATCTGTGATCTGGTTATTACATTCAGTTTATCATAAAAATTTTTTAGCCCTACATCTTCAAGCAGGTTTCTTGAACTACTAATACTACTGGCGTAATTAGTCGGTATCACTCTACCATAATGCCCTACGCGCCAATTCTTGTTATACCCTACAGGCAATCTGGCAAGCAAGGGATCAGTTAGGCCACAAGGATCTATGAAATGAACGAAAGGACCATCATAAAGACTTTGATGCCCTAAGCCGCCGCATTGTACTTTTACATCTATTATTTCTACCTTTCCTATTTTTGTTGTGTCATTTTTAGGCCATGCAGGTAAATCTATAAATCTATAGCGATCACCCGACAACAATCCATTCCGTTTATAATACCATCCCTGCTCATCAACAATGCCTGATGGCTCAAGTTCTTGCTTCACATTATTGTTGATAAATAACGTACTAGTAGGTGATGAAACTCCAATTATTATTATAGCAACGGATAATATTGCGCAAGTCGATATCGTTATCTTTGGTAGATTGACTAATATAATACTGGCCGTAATCACAAGAACGGAAAAAAAACGACCAGACATGAAATCACCACCGATTTTTAATATGTACAAGCAATAAAAAATTATACCTAATGATAAACAAAAAGTTAGTGCGGAGCGATTTTTTAATCCCAATATAAGGCTGATAAAAATAACAATTAAAGTTAGGGGATCGCGCCTTAGTGAATCGAAAAAATATTGAACTCCTTGAAGAACTAATTCGTAATTATCAATACCTGTACCAAGCTTAGCGTAGGCCGTATTCGGAAACGGAAAGCCATAATATATTAATGAAAATAAAGTCCATAAGGCTAGAGGCAATATACCTAACACTATAGCTGGTAAAGCTATTTTTATATTTTCTATCCGATAAAAAACGAGTAAAAAAATTGGTAAAATCAAAATAATAAGATCTGGTCTATTAAGATAAAGCAAGGAAAACAAAAGCGTTAATTTAAACAAATATCTTCCAGATCGTTTAGATTGCTCTCCTTTAGGCTGTTTTTTAAACGCAAAAATAAACAGAATTAGAAGAAAATAGGATAGTGGATTTTCTAATCCCGATGTACTGAAGTCTATAAATGATTTGGAAAAAATTAAAACCAGCAACCCTATAATCGCCCATTCTATTGATAAAGACAGTTTAGACACCAAGACGAAAGATAATACCGAAAGAATAATCGAAACAAAAAGAGTCGCATAAAATACGTTATTAATAATAAGATACAAAAAAGAAATGACAAAAAACCATAATGGATGTGTGTAGGCTTGCACACGCTCTGTAATGTTAAAAACTGGCCCAAAACCATGAGTGAAGTTGAGCACCACTCTGAAAGTTATGGCCGCGTCATCCGATATCCATGCAGCACGAATTACTACTGCCGTAAAGATAATCGTCAACATCAAAATAAAGATATATTTTTCTTGTTCAAATTGTTTTATATTGCTATTCATTTCAAAGTCCAAACCATTCTATCTCATCATGCTCAATCGGTGCCGGCTAGATATCACTGGTTGAGCATTTGATTCTAGTAATTATAAGTATCAGGCGGATTCATCTGCACAGTCCCAGACCGACTTTAATCAAAACCTGCCGACTAAAATCTCTAAAACGCGCCGGCAGGTCATTGAGTTAAGTCACTTCTGACCTTCTAAAGGTTTTGTCTGAGGAGGTTCGCTTGGTGGTAAAAAATCCTCAAAGCTCTCGGTGGGAATGTTCCCTTCAGGAGTAAAGGTTTTTTCCTGAATCGCTTTTGTTCGGGCAAGATAAACCTCCTGGTTTTCGTAACCACTGCGAAGTGCATGGACCAGATAATCGACCTTATAGTTACCAGCTCCATGGAAGAGTTCAACAACTCTAAATCCTTGCCCGGAAACCTCGACAGCGGCAAGACCCTTGGATTCTGCGTCACGGGGAGTCAGACTAACCGTAACCGAGGAAGGATTAGCCATCACCACAAAATGTTCGGGCAAGCTTACATAAGCATTTCCCGAAACCAAGTCGATCGTGCCGCGTGTGTAAATCGCTGCTTCGGGACCTTCAACAGATGTATACCTAATCATTAAATCTGGGTTTTGGGGATGGGGGACAATAAAGCTTTTCGTCCTTCCCCATACAAGACCTAATTCACCATTGATGCCCGCCGAATATACGGGTGCTCCCCTATTATCCGAAACCCATAAGCCACCTGAATAGGTACCAATTGTAGCTAACACAACGGTTGGCTCTTGCAAACGATCTCTCATCCACAATGCACCAGCATTATTACCAGATTGAGCCCATAATTCCGCGATTGTACGTGAGTAATAGTATGGGTTTTCCACAGCCCAATATCCAGATTTAAAATACGTGTCTGGCCACATTTCTATAGCTCCATTTGAACCAGCAGGCCCCCATGCGTATCCAAATGAGAAGCCTTCTTGGCCGGTCGTTTGAAGAGGCCCAACAAACATCGTTTCCCGACCATTGTACGTCCAGCGTGGCCCGTAACCCGCCCACTGCGCTAGGCAAACATCGGTGAGCAGCAGGGTGCTCAATAATCCTATCAGCAATTTACACAGGTATTTGTTCATCACTAAACCCTCATTATGGTACCGGATTCTAGCCGGCTTGACCGGCCAAAAATCGGCTGGAAATCAGAATCCACTGTTATATAGATCAATGACTTAGTTTTTAGAAGTCTCTAAGTTATGGAGTCCCTCCTTTCAGACCAACAAAGACTGACGCGTAGCAATGAGTCATCATGTTGACTGCCAGGCAGCAATTCCCGGTCTCTTGGTTGATCATTGATCTGTAAGAAGTTTTTTATGTATATTCAATGTCATATCAAGAAAAATATCATTGCGATTCAAGATGCTGGAAAAAGAGACCGGGAATTGCTGACTGCCAGGGACGGTTTCGCCGAGAATCGAGGTGCGCTTCTGGGTATCCGAGACCGTCGTGTTTTTAACGGTATGAAAGCGTTTTTTTCCACTATAATGCTTTGGCTCTTCGAGGGTTCTTGTGGAGCTGGCTGCCCGAGATCGATTTCGGTCTGCCGAACTGGCTGGCGACCAGGTTTAAGTATTTATAAATCAGTTAGTTATTTACAAGTCGATAATTATAAGGTCTCATTTATGAGGCATCAAGCGCCAGTTTCCACATGAATCCTCGAAGAACCAATGCTTTTTTGGTCGGGCTGGCTTTTGAGGGCGATGCAGGGGCCTTTCCGTGGCATCAATCAGAATATGATCAATACGTTCCAAGAAGCATTTGGTATTAACTGCGTGCCCAAGTGCATATCGCCGAAACGCTCCCCGGAACACGGATGCGGCTTCGCATCGTGTCTAGGGCTAACCTGAAGTGGACCCCTTGTCCAGACAATTTTTTGTCGAGTTTAGAGGCGTTTTTGCACAGCCTCTCGTGAGCTAACCCTATTGAGAATAGACCCTTGTATGTTTGGAGGTTGGTAGAGTTTGGGTTGACGTGGTAGCGCGATATCCCTCTGGGACGCCGAGATCCCGTGGGTGAGCCTGAAGCGCCACGTCATTAGACCTGTTCCCAAATAAATTTCATAACCTATTGAACAGCATAGTTATTTTTAAGGTTACACAAGCCGGCAACCAATAAAATAACCTGATCGGCCATATTATGGAAATGGTTTCGGAATCTATTCGTAAGAATCTGAAAAATTTTTAGGTCGCCAATCAAATGTTCCACTCCGACACGAACGCGACTGATCGCTCGATTTTCTCTCTTTTGCTGAGGAGTTAATGCAGAGCATTGATTGGCTTTCGACCGGCGAGGCTTTTTATGAGGAATATAAATTTTATGGAACGAGGGATAGTGATCTTTGATCCCTTGATAGCCCAAATCAACCCAAGCTTCCACGGTGGAGAGACCCGGCTGCTGAGGATCTAATTCCTCTTTCAATAACGCGTAGTCATGCCGGCTACCGGCCACTGTTGGGCCAACAACTGGAATGCCTTTATTGCTGTCCCCGATCACCGTGTTTTTCAGAGTATGGTGGCGTTTCTTGCCACTAAAATAATGTTTTTGTTTACGCGCATGGTGGGGGCGGCAACAAGGCCTTTCTGTCGCATCAATAATAATCTTCTGATGATTATCAATAGGTTGCTTATCAGTATTGGCGGGCTTAAAATGGCGATGCGGTAAGATATGCAAGCGTTTTTCAGCCTGCTTTAAAATAGGCATAAATTTAACAAAATTTTCTTGGGCTTTGGCTGGACTCAGGTCAAACAAGCAACCCAGCACATCAAATGTCGGATAGTTTTTGAGATAAAACAGGATAAAAAAGAGTTTTAAATCGGGTGAGGATAATGCACCT
The DNA here is from genome assembly GCA_016699715.1 of Candidatus Competibacteraceae bacterium. Lineage (NCBI taxonomy): Bacteria > Pseudomonadati > Pseudomonadota > Gammaproteobacteria > Candidatus Competibacteraceae > Candidatus Competibacteraceae bacterium. The sequence goes on from CP065007.1 coordinate 555,313, forward strand.
TTCCGACCGCCACCCGGCTTTCTTTGACGTTGCAAGCGGTGTTTTTGGTAACGCTGTTGTTGGGCCAACTGCAAACACTTTGCAAACTCAGGTAGAATAAGGTCAAATTCTTTCTGAGAGAGTCCAGTACAGGCTCTAAATTGTCTTTCATTGCGGACTGTCATCAATTTAAATTTTCGCATGGCGGTTCTCCTAATAATTCTACCCTCATTGAACAAAATGGGGGCTAATTTAAAAAAATCAACTCTAACTTATTGATTAAATAAAATAATTTTTTATAACTAAATCGTAACAGGTTGAAAATATTCAAGATAATTATTTGGGGACTTCTCTATTGTTTCCATGAACCTAAAGCCCGGACAGTTGATCGGACTTCGAGTCCGCATCGTGCAAGGTTGGGATGAGGAACGCATCATGGTGAAAAAGCGGGTGGTGGACGCGGTTCAGGCCGTGTTGACGGGCGAATGTTGGGTCGGGATCGATGTGGCCAAGGCCCATCTTGATGTCGCGACCTGGCCGGCGAGAGAACGCGTGCAGGTCGCACGCGACGAAGCGGGCTTGGCCCAATTGGTGGCTTGGTTGCAGGCCCGGCCGCCGAATCTGATCGTGCTGGAAGCCACGGGTGGTTTGGAGACGCTGGTGGTGGGGGCGCTGGTGGAAGCGCACCTGCCGGCAGCCGTGATCAACCCGCGCCAAGCGCGGGATTTCGCCAAGGCCCTCGGGCGGCTGGCCAAGACCGATGCCCTGGATGCCGAGGTGCTGGCCCGCTTCGGCCAGGCCATCCGCCCGGACCCCCGTCCCTGGAAAGACGAGGACGCCCAAGAACTGACCGCCTTGATCCAGCGCCGGCGGCAGGTGGTGGACATGCTGACGGCGGAAAAAAACCGCTTGGCCAGCGCGCATCGCCACGTCCGACCCGACATCCAGGCCACCCTCGACTGGCTCGAACAGCGTCTCAAGGATCTCGATGGCGGCCTCCAGCGCCGCTTGCGGGAGCGTCCCGTCTGGCGCGAGCAGGACGACTGCTTGCAAAGCGTCCCCGGTGTCGGCCCGGTGACCTCCGCCACCCTGCTGGCCGCCTTGCCGGAGTTGGGAACCCTCAACCGCCGGCAGATCAGTGCGCTGGTCGGCGTCTGCCCGTTCAACCGCGATTCCGGCCAGAGCCGGGGTCGCCGGATGATCTTCGGCGGCCGGGCCGGGGTGCGGGCCGTGCTGTACATGGCCGCCGTCGCGGCCAGCCGCTGCAATCCGGTGATCAAAGCCTTCTACCAGCGCCTGCGTGACGCGGGCAAACCGGCCAAAGTCGCCCTGACCGCCTGCATGCGCAAGTTGTTGACGATCTTGAACGCCATGCTCAAGGCCAAGACCCCATGGCAGCCCCAGGCAGAGTGCAGGTCCTGAAGTTTCAACACAGTTGCTCACCCCCGCCCCTCTCCCGCTTGCGGGCGAGGGGTTTTTGTATGGCCTCTAAATCGCCTGTCCAAAACTCAGGGAAAATTGTAATACCAAACGCGTCTGGAAAACCAGTAGTTACTTTATGTTTTTGTAACTGCCCAGGTACCTGCCGAAAAAATGACTTGACAGGGTGGGCATGCATGAATAGTAACGTGCACCATGATCTCCGTGATGCCTCCACCCACCAGTGACACTGATCGTGAGATGGCTGCTGCCCGCCCGGCGGCGGCGGTGGAAATCGCGCGCCTGCGGGCTGAGAACGAGACGCTGCGCCAAACGGTTACCACCTTGATGGCACGGGTAGCGGAGTTGGAACGCCGTCTGGGGCTGAACAGTGGCAACAGCGGAAAACCCCCATCCAGTGATGGGTTGAAGAAACCGCCACGGACCCAGAGTCTGCGCGAAGCCTCGGGCCGGCCACCCGGCGGGCAGAAGGGCCATCCCGGCAACACGCTGCGTCAAGTGGCCGAACCGGACGTCATTCTCGACCACTCCCCCAACATCTGCCCGAACTGCGATTCGACCCTGACCCCAGCCATGGCCACGGCGTACAGCGCCCGGCAGGTCTTTGACCTGCCGGAGCCACCCCCGCTGGTCGTGACCGAGCATCGCGCTCACACCAGCCGCTGTGGCCAGTGTGGTAAGGCGACACGGGCGGCGTTTCCCGAGGGGGTCACGGCGCCGGTGCAATACGGCGCGCGGATCACGGCCTTCGTGGTCTATCTGCTCCACGCCCAGTTCATTCCCGAGGATCGGTGGGTCGAACTGATGGCCGATCTGTTTGGGGTGAAACTGGCCGCCGCCACGATCGCACGGATGAGCACGAAGGCGGTCGAGCAGGTCCAAGGGTTCGTGGCGACGGTGGGCCAGCTCGTCAAGACCGCGGCGGTCCAGCATCTGGATGAAACCGGCTTTCGCCTCGGTGGCAAGACGCAATGGCGCCATGTGGCGGTGACCGCCTGGCTGAGCTTCTACCGCGTTTCCCCGAAGCGGGGCAGTCGGTGGGAAGGGATCATTGGCATGGTCGTCCATGACCACTGGCAGCCCTACTACACCTTGAAGGGGGTGCTGCATGCCTTGTGCAATGCGCATCATCTGCGAGAACTCCAGGCCTTGATCAAGATCGAGCAGGAACCTTGGGCGTTGCGGATGCAACGCCTGCTCCGTCGGGCCTGCCAAGCCACCCACCTGGCCCGCGAACGCGATGGGCCACTGAAACCCAGCCTCGTGCATCGGTTCCAGCGTCGATACGACACCCTCGTTGCTGAAGGGCTCGCCTTTCATGAGGCCCAATCGCCACGGCCCGTCACCGGGCGTCGGGGTCGTCCACGGCGCCGCACCGGCCACCACCTGCTGCTCCGATTGAGGACCCGCAAGGACGACGTATTGCGTTTCCTGACCGATCCCCGCGTCCCCTTCACCAACAAGCTGGCCGAGCAAGCCGCCCGCATGATGAAGCTCAGACAGAAAATCTCCGGTGGCTTCCGCTCCGAACCGGGCGCCCGCGACTTCGCCGTCATCCGCTCCTTCATCGCCACCGCGAAAAAACAGGGTTGGAACATCATCGATACCCTGACCCAATCCCCAACGGTCCTCCTCAGCAAACTCCGTACGACCTGATCACTGACGAGGTACCTGGGCAGTTACATGTTTTTTTATTGGTTCTTCGAGGATTCTTGTGGAGATCGGGGCTTAGCGCCTCAGTAACTCTTCACACCCCTCCCGGTAATGGCTAACTTCCCCTCGGGGAGTAGGTATGGAAAACTAGAGTCCAGCCCCACGATCAACCGCCATGCACCTCAGCCCACATAGCCTGCGCCAATGAGACCACGCCTACCTGGATTCGCTGGGGGAGGCCGAGGTGCGTGCGCTGTCGGGCAAGCTGCTGGACGATTTGAAGGAGGCGCTGGACCGGTTGAATCAAGGACCGGACAACAGTTCGCGGCCGCCGAGCAGTCGGGCGCCGTGGGACCGACCGGGTGGCGGGCCGGAATCGGATGCCGCCGATGCGGCGGACGAGGAACCCGAGTCGGCGGAGGCGAAGCCGGAGTCAGCGGAACGGCCATCGGCCGAGGCGAAACCGGCGAAGGTCCCCGCGGCCCGCAAACCGGGCAAGCAACCGGGAGCGCCGGGGGTGGGCCGCACGCAGGTGTTCCAGGCGAATGCCGAACAGGCCCATTACCCCGACACCTGCGCCGGCTGTGGCCGGCCGCTGGACCCGGTGGGCGCGGTGGCCTACACCGGGTTTCAGGCGGTCGACCTGCACTGGGGCGATCCGGCGCGACCGGGGCTGACCGTGTGGGTGGTGGACCATCGCTATTACGAGGTGCCCTGCGCCTGTGGCCATCGGACCCGGGCGGTGGCCGGTCAAGGGGGGGTGGACCCGCTGCTGGCGGGGATCGAGTTGAGTGAATGGCGGCTGGTGGGGCCGGGGTTGGCGGCGCTGATCGTGGCACTGGCTTTCCGGTTCCGGCTGTCGCGGGCGCGGATTCGCGAATTCCTGGACGAGTGGCTGGGACTGAAGCTGAGTACCGGCACGATCCATCGGACGCTCCACGAAGCCGGCGCGGCCGTGGCGCCGGCGGAAGACGAACTCGTCCAGGCGGTTCTGGACAGCCATCTGCTGCACGCCGACGAAACCTCCTGGCCCGAACACGGCCGGCCGCTGTGGCTGTGGGTGTTTGTCGCGGCGACCGCGACCCTGTACTACGTGGCCGGGCGCGGCAAGGAGCGGGTCGAGAACGTGCTGGACGGCTTTAGCGGCTGGCTGATGAGCGATGGCTGGATGGCCTACCGCAACCACCCGCGCCGGTTACGCTGTTGGGCGCACCTGATTCGCAAGGCGCGGGGCTTGGCCGAGAGTGGCGACCGCGAGGCCCGTGTCTTTGGCCGGTTCGTGCTGGAGACCTTGGAGGCGCTGATGGCGGCGGTCTACGCGGCCCGTGAAGGTCCGCCGCCGGTCGCGCCGCCGACCCAACACATGATGGTACTGGCCGCGTTGCGCGCGGCCTGCGAACGGCGCCAGGGTCACGCCCACGCCAAAACCCACGCCTTGGCGGTGGAGTTGCTCAACGACTGGGAAGCCATCTTCCAGGTGCTGAGTCATCCCGAACTGCCACTGACCAACAATGTAGCAGAGCGGGCACTACGCCATTGGGTGATCGCGCGCAAGATCAGTCACGGTACCCGCACCCCGGTGGGTTCGCGGGTCTTCGCTCTGCTCGCCAGCGTCATCGATACCTGTCGCCAGCGTGGCCACTCCCCTTGGCGCACTCTCGAACGCGCCATCGCCGACCGCCGCGCCGGATTGCCTCTCGCCCCCTTGCCCCGGTAGAGGGGGGAGAACGGCTACGCGCCTCATAAGCGTGACTTTTAGTGAGAAGCTGTAAAAAAACTAACACATTGATATTATTATAGTATTTTTGATAAAATGAGCCAAAATCCGGCGATTATTTTAATTTCAGAGATTCTATTCGAGGTGCTGTATGGCTTGGCCAAAAGAAATTCCTTGTAAGAGGTACCCCAGCGATTTGACGGATGAAGAATGGGAAATCTTGGAGCCGATTTTAAAAAAAGCGGATCCTTATACGACAGGTCGGCCACGTAAAGTTGATCTCCGCGAAGTAATCAATGCCATTTTTTACCTGAACAAGACGGGCTGTCAATGGCGGTATTTGCCTAAAGATTTTCCCTACTATACCTTAATAAGTTACTATTATCATCAATGGGTTGACAACAATATTATGGAGCAAATCAATACAGCGATTCATCAGCAACTCCGAAAAGAAATGGGTCGAAATGAGAATCCGAGTGCGGGGATTATCGATAGCCAAACCGTTAAGGGGACACCGGAATCGGCCCAGGAATCCGGGTTCGACGGTGGTAAGTTAATTCAGGGTCGCAAGCGACATATTGTAGTAGATACAGTAGGTTATATTATTATTGCTCGGGTTCATGCGGCCAATATCTACGATGGTCATGCGGCTCGCCAAGCCTTGACTGCCTTATTTTCAATCGTGGATAGTGTCAAAAAAATCTGGGCGGATGGTGGTTATAGAGGTGAAGAGTTTATTCAATGGGTTAAAGAGCAATTTGACTGTGTACTCGAAGTCGTTGAGAAGAAAAAAAACCGGCGAAGGTTTTCAAGTGTTACCTCGACGCTGGGTCGTGGAACGAACCTTTGCCTGGCTCGGTCGTTATCGGCGACTGAGCAAAGATTACGAGCGGAAACCTACATCGAGTACGGGTCATGTTTATATGGCCTCAATTCGACTCATGCTGCGAAGAATTTGTAAAGAACGAGCATTATTACAAGGGGCTGCTTTAGAGGCAGCTTAGGTAATTGAGTTTTTGTACAGCTTCTGAGTTGATCCATTAATAACCAATTGATTTTCAAAGGCATCAACATAACCACGAGCCAGCACGGCGGGCTACAATCCATCTTCGGAGACTAGTGGGCTGCGCCAAAAGTTTTGACAGGTTAGGAGGCGTCTAGCCCGACCGGAGCTTGGGTGGGCTCCACAGACGGATAGAGGCGCTTGAGTTTGACCCGGGCCACCTCGGTACCAAACTGCCAGTGGATTTTGGTCTGATGCTGGTTGCGTGGGCCTTGCCAGGCGGCGATTTCCTCCCGCAAGGTGTCGATCGTCGAAATGCGCCGATCCAAACACTGGCCGGCGAGCACGGCCAACTCGCACTCGGCCATATTGAGCCAGCTGCCATGCTTGGGGGTGTAGTGAAACTCGAGTTTGCGGGTGAGCCGGCGGGCTTCGTCCGGCGGAAAGACCCCGTACAGGGCCGCCGGGGTATGGGTGTTGAGATTATCCACAACCAGTCGGATGCGTTCCGCCGTGGGGAAGTAGTCATCGACCAGCAAGCGCATTTGCTGGGCAAAGTCCCGTTTGGTTCGTTGTGAGGTGACATTGACCTGACGCCACCCGCGCAAGGGCTGCACGAACAGAAACAAATTAGCGGTGCCTTCGCGTTTGTATTCAGAGTCATGGCGCGCCGGTTGACCAGGACGAGCCGGCAGCGGATGACGGGTTTCGCTGGTCAACTGCACCGGGCTTTCGTCAAAACACACTTGGGGATGGCGCGGATCATCGGGCTCGGCGTACAGGTCCAGAACATCCTCCAGATGCCAGACATAGTCGGGACTCACACTGGGAATGCACCATTCCTGACGTTGCCAGGGTTTGAGATCGTTTTTTTGAGCACGCGACCGACGGTATTGGGGGCAATCGTGTCGATTTGGCGCCATTCAACCAAGCGATCGGCCAAGAGTTTCATCGTCCAGCGCTGGCGACCCGCCGGCGGGGTACTACAGGCCAACGCGATCAGAAAAGCCGCCTGTTTGCCGGTCAAGACCGGCGGCGAACCGGACCGCGATCGCTCGCTTAACGCGGCGGTCAACCCTTCATCCACAAAGCGCTGGCGGGTGCGATGCACGGTCGACAGTCCCAGATGGAGTGTTTCGGCGATCTCCTCATCAGCGGCTCCCGCCGCCGCTTGCAGCAAGATGTGGGCACGGGCGACTCGGCGCGCGGTCGTTTTGCCTTTACGGATCACATCGAGCAAGAACCCCTGCTCCTCGGCGGTGAGGTCAACCAAGTATTTGTCGGTCATCAGGTTTCCTCCTGTTGACCCCAACATAGGGTACCCTTACAAGTGTAGATTTTTCCAGAAAGAGCAAGCGAGACATAAAGTTGCGATAAAATAGCCGATAGGGAAATCGCCTGGTTACCGGAGGAACCGTCATGCCTCGCGCCCCCGAACTGGAGCAATGGCGCACCGAAATTGCCAAGCACTTTCCCCATCTCAGCCAGCCCATGGTGATGGGATTGGCTCTGTGGAGTTTGGGCATGATCCTGGTGCGCTCCTGTAGTTTGACGGCGATCGCCGACTGGTGGTCGTGCCGACTGGGTCAGCCCTTCCACACCGTGCGGGAACGCTTGCGCGATACCTATCGCGAAGCGGAGGCGAAAGCCGGGGGCATCGGGCCGAGCTCGACCTGAGTGCCTGTTGGGCGCCGTGGTGCGCTTGGGTCTTGGACGGGTGGTCCGGCACCCAACTGGCCGTGGCTTTGGATGCGACCACCTTGGGCCAACGCTTTGTGCTCTTGGTCATCAGTGTGGTTTATCGGGGGTGTGCCGTGCCGATCATCTGGAAGGTCTTGCCGGCGGGCTGCAAACACCCGTGGAAGCCGGAGTGGCTGGCGTTGTTACAGGCCTTGCGTGGGCGGGTTTCATCGACTTGGACGGTCATCGTCCTCGCCGACCGGGGGTTGTATGCGAAGTGGTTGTTCGAGACCCTCCTTCAGATGGGATGGCATCCGATGCTTCGGGTCAATGTCGGCGGTTCGTTTCGCCCCGAAGGGTGGTATCACTGGGTGCCGTTTCGCCAGTTAGTCCTGGCGGTCGGTGATCGCTGGCAAGGCTACGGGACCGCCTTTACCCACCCCAAGACGCGCCTGAACTGTACGCTGTTAGGCTGCTGGGAGGCCGGTCACGACGCCCCGTGGCTGATCTTAACCAACATTCCGCCACAAGCGGCCGAGGCGTGTTGGTACGGGTTGCGCGCCTGGATTGAGCAAGGCTTCAAAAAGATCAAGGGAGGCGGGTGGCAATGGCAGTATACGCGGATGACCGACCCGAACCGAGCGGAACGCCTGTGGTTGGCGATCGCCATCGCGACGTGGTGGTTGCTCTCCATCGGCGGTGAGGCCGAAGCGGCCCTCCCGACCGCGACGTTTCCGGCTGTTCCCGGTTCGCCTCGACAGCAAGGTCGACGCTGGCGGCTGGTGGGCGTCTTCCGGCATGGTTGGTCGCTCATTATGGCGGCGCTCTTCAAACATCAAGATCTGCCCACCGGGCATGGCTGCCCCGAACCCTGGCCCACCTGGTCCATCGTCCCTCATGGCCCACCGTTGGCTATGTCCGTAGGAGGACTATGAAAAAAACCTACACTTGTAAGCATAGGGTACCCCCCGCTACCTGTCAAAACTTTTGGCGCAGCCCACTAGGTCCACATAAGCCCTCGAAGAGCCTGTATTTTTTATTAAACACTGCATTGTACAGGACAAAATCATCTAACCAAATGAATTTACGTTAAAATTCTGCCGGGTGGCGTATTGGTTAGAGGTAGAAAACAGCGATTTTGAGGGCTCGATCCCAACCGTTTAAAGAGCGACTCCAGTGCCTGATGAAAAGCGTATTGCCGGGCGGATTCTTGGTGATGAAATAAACAACTTCTCAAATAATCTAATCCATAGCGAAAAAGACTTTGGGTGGGACGGCCATGTTTTTTGATCTTGATCGGTTTAATTTCATGGCGCCATTCACCAATGATATGCGCCCAACTAAATGCAATAGCGAGAAAAGCCATCCATTTTTCAAGTCGCTGGGGGTCAGTTATATGGGTGGATTCCAGATCGAATCCCCGAGTTTTTAAGCAAATGAAAAGCGTTTCGATCGGCCAGCGTTCCTTATAATTTTCCAACGCGGTTTCCGGTTGTTCTTGCGTTGCGAGAATAACGAATTCACCGTTGGCCATTTTCAGACCAATCACATAAAGAGAGTGCCCCCACACGGTTCGTTGGCCCGATAAAACCAGAGCGCTGCCACGGGGTAGGCCTCGAAAAAGATTTTCGGCGGAGACGGGGACCCCTCGGGAGTTAGAGATTTGCGTATTCTTTTTGATGCGTATTACGAATTTAATTTGATTTTCAATAAGATAACCAAACCATTGAATCCCAATAAACTCGCGATCCGCAAACAAGCAGGCGATCATTTGCGGGCCGAAAATCGTAAGGAATCGATTCATTAATGCTATTCTTTCTTGGGTATTTGAGTTGCCTTTTTTATCTAAAGCAACCCATAGTATAGGAAAAGCAGATCCGCGATAGACGACTCCTAAAACAAGGTAATTGATATTGACATCACCATATTTCCAATTGGTTCTATCGAGTGTCAATTTGAACTGAAGCACAGGAATGAGACTGGCAATGAACCGGGCGACTTGATTCAGATCTAGAGAAAATTGACAAAAAAGTCGTTGAAGGCGTTTGTAATGAGAGGCCGGTTGCGCACGCCCAGGAAAGGTGACAGCAATCTTTGCGAGATTGACCGTTCCCATCTGGATGATTCCGATAATTAAATAGACGATGCAAGAGATACGCGCTCGGTTCCAGTGAAAATGATGATGAAGCATTTCTGCAAAGTGCCGGGTATTAAAAAAGGGGAATTCACGGAATTAACCTCGCCTGTTTTAGAATTAATGTTATCAATCAATTAGTTATGATAACAGCAACCTCGCGATCCTACTACCCTCAAAATAGCTGTTATTTTTTATCTTAATTTTCAGCAAGTTATTTTTGTCCTGTACAATGTAAACACTGATAAGTTTTCGAGAAAAAACCATTATTAATCAAAGACAAGGAAAGAGACCGGGAATCGCTGACAGCTTGCTGTGGGGTCGTTTATTCACACTCTAGTTTTTTCCGGCCTGCAAAGAACCTCTGGCCGCTTACCGCCGATGCCCAACACCCCGACCGCTAACCCGCCCAGCGCCACCGCGAACCATAGCGTCGCGATCCGGCACAGCAGCGTAATCGCCACCGCCGCTGGACCGTCCGCGCCGAAGGCCACCAGCAGCATACCCATCACCGCCTCGGCGCCACCCAAGCCACCGGGCAGGAACGACAGCGCCCCGGCCAGCACCGCGATAGCGTAGATGCCGATGCCCGTTTCCACGTCGACTCCGACGCCGACATTCCGAGCAATCAAATACAAGGATAATCCTTCCAGCCCCCAGGACAGCACACCCAATCCTAATCCGAATAGAAAGTAACCCGGTCGCAACAGTACCGCCGCCGAATCGAGCAAGCGCGCCAGCCGGTCGAACTGATGACCATGGCGATGATTCTGTCCCCATGCCCGCAATTTTTCCGGTAGCCATGCGCGGGTAGCCAGCCAGCCCAGCCCCAGCGTCAGCATCCAGGCCACCGCCACCAGCCCGGCGTAATCGGGCCGGGCCAATAGAATCAGCAACGCCAGCAGGCTCATCGCCAGCACGTCCAGCAACCGCTCGACGAACAGCGCTGCCAGGCTCTGGGCATAGCTCACGCCATGGCCGTGCAAATACAGCGACCGCACCGCCTCGCCGGCCTTGCCTGGCGTCACAGTCAGGGTAAAGCCCGCCAGATAGTAGAGGAAATGTCGCCACCATGGCAGGGCGTGGCCGAACGCGGCAATGTAGCGCTGCCAGCGCCAGAAGCGCAGCAGATAGTTGAGCAGCGACAGGGCAAAGATCGCCAGTAGCACCGGCAGTCCGACCCGCCGCAAGGCGGCGAATACAGCGGCGCGGTCGGCGAACAGTACGAAACCCAGATACAGCAGCGCAGCCAAGGCGATGCTCAGGGTCAGGGCGCGACGATGATGGGAGGACATGGCGTCAGCTTGAAACAGCGGCAGGATGCCGGCATCCACCGGTCTGGCGAAGCCCAATCGCCGAGCGAAAATCCCGATCCATCATTTCCCGTCCCCAACCAGCAGCCGATGCGCGCCGTAGGCCAGCACGCCGCAGCCGGCGATGACCGCCGCCATCGAGAGCGCCGAGCCATTGCCCAGCAGTCCGACCAGCATGCTGGAAACCGTGGCCACCGCAAATTGCAGCGTGCCGATCAGGGCCGAGGCGCTGCCGGCGCGACCGCCCTGATCGGCCAGCGCGCAGGCCATCGCGTTCGGTCCGGTGAAGCCGAGGCTGGCGATATAGCCGAATAGCGGGATCAGCAGTACCGGCAGGCCACCCCAGCCGCTGGCCGCGACCGCCAGCAGCCCCAGCCCCAGCAGCACGGTCGCACGGTTGGCGCGGCGCAGGAGCGCGTCGGCGCTGTGATGCGTCAGCAGCCGGCGGTTGTACTGCGAGCTGGCGATCAGCCCCAGCGCGTTGAGTCCGAACAGCCAGCCGAAGGACTGCGCCGGCACGCCGTACAACTCGATGAACACATGCGGTGAGCCGGTGATGTAGGCGAACATGCCGCCCAGCGCGAAACCGCCGCTCAGGGCATAGCCGATGAAGCGCCGGTCGCGCAACAGCTCGCCATAGACCCGCAACGCCGCGCCGACTCCGGCGCTGCCGACAGTGCCCGCCGGGCGGGTTTCCGGCAGGTGGCGCCAACTGAGCATCAGAGTGGCGAACCCGAACAGGGCCAGTACTCCAAAAATCGCGCGCCAGCTCGCCAGCGTCAGAATCCAGCCGCCCATGATCGGGGCCAGGATCGGCGCCAGTCCCATCACCAGCATCAGCAGCGAATAGATCTTGGCCGAGGTCCGCGCGTCGAAACGGTCGCGCACCACGGCGCGGGCGATCACCACGCCGGCGCAACCGCCCGCCGCCTGCACGAAACGCAGCGCCGTCAGCGTGGCGATGTCGGGCGCCAGCGCGCAGCCGATCGAGGCCACGATATAGAGCGCCAGTCCGGCATACAACGGCGGCTTGCGGCCGTAGCGGTCGGCGAGTGGGCCGTAGACGGCTTGACCCAGCGCCAGTCCGATAAAGAAACTGGCCAGGGTGTATTGGGCGGCGGCGGGGTCGGCGGCGAACGCGCTGGCAATGGCCGGCAGACTGGGCAGATACATGTCGATCGACATCGGCGCGAAGGCGGTCAGCGCGCCAAGCAGCAGTAGCCAGGATAAGGGGGGATGAGTCAGGATCGGTGCTCCAAGTCGGGTAGTCGGATGGCAGCGGAAGTCGGGCAATTGTAAGCTCATCGCATGGGTTGTACTGACAATCGAGTGGAGTGGAGCGTTCGGGATGCGCGTGTTGCTGGTGGAAGATGACACGATGATCGGCGACAGTCTGCGCAAGGGTTTGCGCGGCGAAGGGTTTACCGTGGACTGGGCGCGGGACGGGCGCGACGCGGAACTGGCGCTGGAGACCGCGGAATATGCGTTGGTGTTGCTGGATTTGGGTCTGCCGAAGAAGGACGGGCTGGCGGTGTTGCGCGACTGGCGCCAGCGCGGGAACGCCGTGCCGGTACTGGTACTCACCGCCCGCGATGCGGTGCCGGACCGGGTCATGGGTTTGGACAGCGGCGCCGACGATTATCTGGTCAAGCCGTTCGATCTGGCCGAACTGCTGGCGCGGATGCGGGCGCTGCTGCGCCGGCAGGCCGGGCGGGCGCGGGATTTGATCGAGATGGGAACGCTGCGGCTCGATCCGGTCGCGCATGGGGTCGAGTATCGCGGGCAGCCGGTATTCCTGTCGGCGCGGGAATTCGCGCTGTTGCACGCGCTGCTGGAAACGCCGGGCGCGGTGTTGTCCCGCGAGCAGTTGGAGGATCGGCTGTACGGTTGGGGCGAGGAGGTGGAAAGCAATGCCGTCGAGGTCCACATCCACAATCTGCGCCGCAAGCTCGATCCACGGATCATCCGCACCGTGCGCGGAGTCGGCTACCGGCTGGGGGATGCCAGCTGAGCGGGTTCAACTCAGATGGCGCGGCGCCACCAGGGTGGCCAGGGCGGCGCGGATCGGTTCCGGGTCGTCGAGCCGGCGCATCAGCTTGCCGATGAGTTGCAGTTGCCGCTTGTGCGCCCCCCGCTGCGGGATCGCCTGCGCCGTTCGTACCGCGGCCAACAAGTCTTCCGGCAGCGGCACTCGTCGCAACTGCGCCGGAGTGAGCTTCACCAGGTGTTCGCCCAGATCCTGCAAGGCGGTGGCTTCCCGCTTGCGTTGGCTTTTGCTGGGTGGCTCAAGCGCTTCCGGGTCATACGGTTCTTCATCGAAGTCGTGGTCGTGCATATTGGAATTTTCCGGCTCAAGAAATGTGCGGACGGGGACGGTGGCGCAAAAAAGCCCCGTCCGCTTTCCGAGGCGAACGGGGCTATCCATGGAACTACTTCTTGCGCATGGGAGGCAGATCGGTGCAGACACCCTCGAATACTTCCGCCGCCATGCCAACCGATTCGCCCAGTGTCGGATGCGGATGAATGGTCAGACCGATGTCGGCCGGATCGCAGCCCATTTCGATGGCCAGCGCCACCTCGCTGATCAGGTCGCCGGCGTGGGTGCCGACGATGCCGCCGCCGACGATGCGGTGGCTGTCCTCATCGAAGATCAGCTTGGTGAAGCCTTCGTCGCGACCGTTGGCGATGGCGCGGCCGGATGCGGCCCAGGGGAACTTGCCCACGCGTACCTTGATGCCCTGCGCCTTGGCTTCCGCCTCGGTCAAACCCGCCCAGGCCACTTCCGGATCGGTATAGGCCACGCCGGGAATCACCTTGGCGTCGAAGAAGCTCTTCTGCCCGGCGGCGGCTTCGGCGGCGACGTGACCCTCATGCACCGCCTTGTGCGCCAGCATCGGCTGGCCGACGATGTCGCCGATGGCGAAGATGTGCGGCACGTTGGTGCGGCAGTTGTTTGTCCACCGGGATGAAGCCGCGGTCGCTCACGGTGACGCCCGCCTTTTCGGCGGCGATCTTCTTGCCGTTGGGCGAGCGTCCGGCCGATTGCAGGATCATGTCGTAAAGTTGCGGCTCGGCCGGGGCGTTGGCACCCTCGAAGGTCACCAGCAGCCCCTCCGGCCTGGCTTCGACCGCGACCGTCTTGGTCTTGAGCATGATCTGGTCGAAGCGGCCGGTGTTCATCTTTTCCCACACCTTGACCAGATCCCGATCGGGACCCTGCATCAGGGCGTCGAGCATTTCCACCACCTCGATGCGGGTGCCCAGCGTCGAGTAGACCGTGGCCATCTCCAGGCCGATGATGCCGCCGCCGATCACCAGCAACCGCTTCGGGATGAAGCGCAGTTCCAGCGCGCCGGTGGAATCGACGATGCGCGGATCGTTCGGGATGAAGGGCAAATGCACCGCCTGACTGCCGGCGGCGATGATGCACTTCTCGAAGCGGACGATTGTCTTCTCGCCGCTCTTGTCCTGGCCGTCGCCGGCGGTGAGTTCGACCTCCAGATGATGGGGATCGAGAAAGCTCCCGTAGCCACGCACGGTTTCCACCTTGCGGGCCTTGGCCATGCCCGCCAATCCGCCGGTCAGCTTGCCCACCACCTTGCCTTTGTGAGCACGCAGTTTGTCCAGATCCACGGTGGGTGTGCCGAAGCTCACGCCCAGATCGGCGAAATGCGCCGCCTCGTCCATGACCGCCGCCACATGCAGCAGGGCTTTGGAGGGAATGCAGCCGACATTGAGGCAGACCCCGCCCAGAGTGGAATAGCGTTCCACCAGCACGGTCTTCATGCCCAGATCGGCGGCGCGGAACGCGGCGCTGTAACCGCCCGGTCCGGCGCCGAGCACCAGCATTTCGCAGTCGAGATCGGCTTTGCCGGCAAACGCGCCCGCGACGGGCGCGGGCGCGGGCGCGGGCGCGGGTTCGGCGGGTTTGGCTGGAGCCGTCGCCGCTGGTGCGGTGCTCGCTTCCAGCATCAGAATGACATCGCCTTCGGAGACCTTGTCGCCGACCTTGACCTTGAGTTCCCCGACCGTCCCGGCCTGGGGCGCGGGTACTTCCATCGAGGCCTTGTCGCTTTCCAGCATGATCAGCGGATCTTCCGCGGCGATGGCATCGCCCGGTTTGACCAGCACTTCGATGATTTCCACGCCTTTGAAGTCACCGATGTCGGGGACTTTGACTTCCACGAGACTCATGAGCAGCGGCCTCCGGTTAAAGCAGCACGCGGCGGAAATCCGCCAGCAGTTGCGCGAGGTAGACGTTGAAGCGGGTCGCCAGCGCGCCGTCGATCACCCGATGGTCGGCGCTCAGCGACAGCGGGAGGATCAGGCGCGGTCCGAACTGCTGGCCATCCCACACCGGTTTCATCACCGACTTGCTGACACCCAGGATCGCCACCTCCGGGGCGTTGATGATCGGCGAAAAGGCCGTACCGCCGATGCCGCCCACCGAGGAGATGGTGAAGCAGGCACCCTGCATCTCCGCGGGCCCCAGCTTGCCGTCGCGGGCCTTTTTGGCCAGTTCGCCAGTCTCCCTGGCGATGTCGAAGATGCCTTTTTTATCGGCGTCCTTCACCACCGGCACCACCAGTCCGTTGGGCGTGTCGGCGGCGAAGGCGATGTGAAAGTACTGCTTGTAGACCAGATTGTCGCCATCGAGCGAGGTGTTGAACTCCGGAAATTTTTGCAACGCCCGCACGCAGGCCTTGATCAAGAAGGCCAGCATGGTCAGCTTGGTGCCACCGGTCTTTTCGTTCTCCTTGTTGATCTGGAGGCGGAAAGCTTCCAGGTCGGTGGTGTCGGCGTCCTCGTGATAGGTGACCGCCGGGATCATCACCCAGTTGCGCGCCAGATTGGCGCCGGAGAGCTTCTTGATCCGCGATAGCGGCTTGGATTCCACCGGGCCAAACTTGGCGAAATCCACCGTCGGCCAGGGCAGCAAATCCAGTATCCCGCCACCGGTCACGCCGCCGGCTGGCCCCGCCGCTGGAGTCGAGCCCGTCATCACCCCCTTGACGAAAGCT
Organism: Candidatus Competibacteraceae bacterium; assembly: GCA_016699715.1. Taxonomy (NCBI): domain Bacteria; kingdom Pseudomonadati; phylum Pseudomonadota; class Gammaproteobacteria; family Candidatus Competibacteraceae; species Candidatus Competibacteraceae bacterium. Next base: position 571,253 of record CP065007.1, read on the forward strand.
TGCACATCCTCCTTGAGAATCCGCCCCTTGGGACCGGAACCTTTGGCCAGGCGGGTCAGATCGACACCCAGTTCCCGGGCAAAACGCCGTATCGAGGGGCTGGCATGGACCTTGGCGAAGCTGGCCGCCGGCATCGATTCGGCCGACGGCGGCTTCGAGACCGGCGGCGGTTTCGGTGCACCTTCCGGCTTGCGCGCGCGCGGACCCAGCGCGATGGCGCTGAGCGTATCGGGTAGTTGCGGCTTGGCGGCGGTATCGGCACCGCTCGTGTTCAAGGTCAGGATCAGGTCGCCCTGCGAGACCGGGTCGCCGACCTTGGCCGCGATGCTTTGTACCGTGCCGGCATGGGGCGAGGGTACTTCCATGCTGGCCTTGTCGCTTTCCAGGGTAATCAATGGGGTATCGATCTCGACATGATCCCCGGCCGCGACCAGTACCTCGATGATCGGGATATTCTTGAAATCGCCGATGTCCGGCACCCGTACCTCGCGCGTTTCGCCGGAATCGCCGGGCGCGGCTGCATCGGTATCGGCGGCGGGACGCTCGGGCGCGGATACGCTCTCGGCCACATCCAGATACAGAATCAGGTCGCCCTGCGAGACCTTGTCGCCGGCCTTGATCTTGACTTCCCGAACCACGCCGGCCAATGGGGAAGGCACCTCCATGGACGCCTTGTCGGTTTCCAGGATGATCAGCGGCGCTTCCACATCGACGTTGTCGCCAGCGGCAACCAGCACGTCGATGACGTCCACGCCCTTGAAGTCGCCGATATCCGGCACATGAATTTCTTTAATGATGCTCACCGGGATTCTCCCTTATACCGTCAGCGGGTTCGGCTTTTCGGGGTTGATGGCGTACTTGGCAATCGCCTCGGCGACCTTGGCGGGCGGAATCCCGCCCTCGTCGGCCAGTGCCTTGAGCGCGGTCACCGCGACGTAGTACTGATCGACCTCGAAATGCCGGCGCAGCTTGGCGCGGGTGTCGCTGCGGCCGTAGCCATCCGTGCCGAGTACCAGATAATGGCGTGGTATGAAGGGACGCAATTGTTCGGCATACAGTTTCATGTAATCGGTTGCGGCCACCACGGGTCCCAGATGGTCGGCCAGGCAGGTTTCGACGTAGCTCTTGCGTGGCGGTTCGGTGGGATGCAACAGATTCCAGCGCGCCGCGTCCTGTCCCTCGCGGGTCAGGCCATTGATGCCGGGCGTCGCCCAGATGTCGGCCACCACGCCCCAGTCCTCGCGCAGCCGGTCGGCGGCGGCGATCACCTCACGGAGAATGGAGCCGCAACCCATGAGCTGCACCCGAGGGCCGTCGCCTTCACCCTGACGGAATAGGTACATGCCCTGGAGAATGCCTTCCGCCGCGCCTTCCGGCATGGCCGGGTGCTGGTAGTTCTCGTTCAGGGTGGTGATGTAGTAGAAGACGTTTTCCTGCTCCTGGAGCATCCGCCGCAGGCCGTCTTGAATGATCACCGCCAGCTCGTAGGCGAAAGTCGGATCGTAGGACACGCAGTTCGGGATGAACTGGGCGAAGATCTGGCTGTGACCGTCCTGGTGTTGCAGGCCCTCACCGGCCAGGGTGGTGCGTCCGGACGTGCCACCGATCAGAAAGCCGCGCGTCTGGAGGTCGCCGGCGGCCCAGGCCAAATCGCCGATGCGTTGGAAGCCGAACATCGAGTAATAGATATAAAACGGCACCATGTTGACGCCGTGATTGCTGTAGGCGGTGCCGGCGGCGATCCACGAGGAGGTAGCTCCGGCCTCGTTGATGCCTTCCTGCAAAATCTGCCCCTTCTTGTCTTCCTTGTAGAACATCAGTTGGTCGGCATCCTGCGGTTCGTAGAGCTGTCCTCGGGGCGAATAGATGCCGATCTGACGGAACATGCCTTCCATGCCGAAGGTGCGGGCCTCGTCGGCGACGATGGGCACCACGTAGCGGCCCATGGTCTTGTCGCGCGCCAGCTGGGTGAGCATGCGCACGAAAGCCATGGTGGTGGACATGTCGCGCTCGCCGGTGTCCTGCAGCAGGGCGTCGAAACTGGCCAGCGGCGGTGCGGTCAGCGGCGGCGCGCTGCGGCGGCGTTGCGGCAGGTAGCCGCCCAGCGCGGCGCGGCGTTCCTGGAGATACTTGATTTCCGGGCTGTCCGCCGCCGGCTTGTAGAACGGCGCATCGTTGAGCTGTTCGTCGGAAATCGGGATGTGGAAGCGGTCGCGGAAATCGCGCAGCGCCTGCTCACCCATCTTCTTCTGCGAGTGAGTGATATTCTTGCCTTCGCCGGCCACGCCCATGCCGTAGCCCTTGACGGTCTTGGCCAGAATCACGGTCGGCTGGCCGGTATGCTTGGTTGCGGCGGCGTAGGCCGCATAAATCTTGTGCGGGTCGTGGCCACCGCGATTCAGCCGCCAGATGTCCTCGTCGGACAGGTGGCTGACCATCTGCTTCAGTTCCTCGTACTTGCCGAAGAAGTGCTCGCGGGTGTACGCACCGCCCTTGGCCTTGAAGTTCTGATACTCGCCGTCCACGCACTCCTCCATGAGCTTCAGCAGCAGGCCCTTCTTGTCGGCGGCGAACAGCGGGTCCCAGTACGAGCCCCACAGCACCTTGATGACGTTCCAACCCGTCCCCCGGAAATCGCCTTCCAGTTCCTGGATGATCTTGCCGTTGCCGCGCACCGGGCCGTCCAGCCGTTGCAGGTTGCAGTTGATGACGAAGATCAGATTGTCCAGATTTTCGCGGGCGGCCAGGGCGATGGCGCCCAAGGATTCCGGTTCGTCCATCTCGCCGTCGCCGCAGAAACACCAGACTTTGCGGCCTTCGGTGTTGACGATGCCCCGGTTGTGCAGGTACTTCATGAACCGCGCCTGGTAGATGGCCTGGATCGGGCCGAGGCCCATCGACACGGTGGGGAACTGCCAGAAATCCGGCATCAGCCAGGGGTGCGGATAGGAACTGAGGCCGTTGCCGTCCACTTCCTGACGGAAGTTGTTTAACTGCTCCTCGTTCAGCCGACCTTCCAGATAGGCACGGGCGTAAATACCGGGCGCGGAATGGCCCTGGACGAACACCAGGTCGCCGCCGTGCGTGTCGTCGGGCGCGTGCCAGAAGTGGTTGAAGCCGACATCGTATAAGGTGGCGCTGGAGGCGAAGCTGGCGATGTGCCCGCCCAGTTCCGAGGAAATACGGTTGGCCTTGATCACCATGGCCAAAGCGTTCCAGCGGATCAGCGAGCGAATGCGCCATTCCATGCCGGGGTCGCCGGGCGTGTATTCTTCCTGGTCGACCGGGATGGTGTTGAAGTAGGGGGTATTGGCGCTGTAGGGCATGTGGACGCCGGTGGCGCGTGCCTTGTTCTGCAATTCGCCCAAGAGAAAATGGGCACGCTGTAGCCCTTCCGCTTCCAGCACCGCTTCGAGGGCTTCAAGCCACTCCTGCGTTTCCTGGGGGTCCAGGTCGCTGTAATTCTGGATTGTCATGAGGGGGTCCTGTAGTGGTTGGTTGTGGTTATACGCCCGCCTTATTACGGGGGGAAACGCCAGTACGGCAGGGATCGGAGGGCGGCATGGTCCGTCCATCTGCCTGCCATCGATAAGTAGTAGAACTATAGACGGGCTGTTGGCAATTGCATTCGACCGCGGTCGGGGCCAAAGTTGCGGTCGTGAACGCCACGGAGTTGGTGTTAAGCTAAAATTCCAAACTGAATCAGTAGGGTAATCAATCATGCAGCGTCTGAAGATAAAACATCGCACTACTTATCAATTTTCCAGCATGGTGACGCTGCTGCCGCATCAGCTCCTGCTGCGTCCGCGCGAGGGGCACGATGTGCGTATCGAAGCATCGAAGCTCGACATCTCGCCTGCTCATCGTCTCAAGTGGCATCGCGACGTGTTCGACAATTCGGTGGCCGTGGCCAGCTTTTCGGAAACCGCGCAGCGACTGGTCATCAGCAGCGAAGTGATCATCCGGCATTATGAAGTGGCGCCGCTCGATTTCATCGTCGAGGACTACGCGGTCTATTATCCGTTTGAATACCTCCAGGAAGAAAGGGTCGATCTTGCGCCCTTCCAGCAACCGGTTTATCTCGATCAGCAGCCGGCGGTGCGCGATTGGTTCAACAGCCTGGATCTGATGCGCGACAAGGTGGAAACCTATGTGTTGCTGGATCGACTGAACCGGCTCATTGCCAAGGAATTCAAGTACGTCGTCCGCGAGGAGCCCGGTGTGCAACCGCCCGAACTCACCTTGGACATCCACAGCGGTTCCTGTCGCGACTACGCGACCCTGTTTATCGAAACCTGCCGTTTTCTCGGCCTGGCGAGCCGGTTCGTCAGCGGTTATTCGCACGTTCCCGAACTTGGGCCAGGTGGTGCGACGACGCACGCCTGGGCGGAAGTCTATCTGCCCGGTCCGGGTTGGAAAGGTTTCGATCCGACCGCCGGTGAGCTGACTGGCAGCCGGCATATCCCGGTCGCGGTGGCTCGTCATCCGGAAGCAGTGCCGCCGGTTGCCGGCAGCTTCGTCGGGCCCAAGGGCCAGATCCCGATGCTGACGGTCGATGTCCAAGTAACGGCGCTTTGAGGGAATATTGACCAGTCAGGTACGGGTCGTCATCGAAGAGACCCTATCAACTTGATTTGTCTGATTTTCATTGAATTTTTCAATAGACACTTGTTTTGTCTTGTCCTGTACCTTATAGTGATCGGTGCAAGATTTTTAAGTAGATTATCTGCCCATCCGCTGCAAACCCTTTACTTGGTATTCGGCTCGTCAGTTCCTCTATTTTGACTCTTGTGCCCATGAGCGGCTGCTCAATTTTTTCAATCTTTTTTCGAGATCTTAAAGACATGGCAAGTGGTACTGTTAAATGGTTTAACGAAGCAAAAGGCTTTGGTTTCATTTCCCCGGACGACGGCGGCGAAGATTTATTCGCGCACTTCTCGGCCATTCAAGGGCAAGGGTTCAAAACCCTTAGGGAAGCCCAGAAGGTTTCATTTGATGTAACCACCGGCCCCAAAGGTAAGCAGGCAGCCAATATCCGCTCCATGGACTAAGCGTTCAGGATTGAGATTGATGAAATAGCCCGGCTTCGCCGGGCTATTTCGTTTGGTCCTCGATCTCCGCCTTCCTGGGGCTGACGGACAGGCGCTTCATCGTTTGCGTGGATCACTTCGAGCGGGACTGGCGATTCTTTATGGCCACAAAGCGTTTCAGCTTCGAGCAGCCTCCACACTAAGGAACTGCGCAAAAATAACTTGGTTATTTTGATTAAAATATGATTGTATGTAGTATGCATGATGAAGAGGCGATCAAACACAAATTTCAGGTACTTAAACCACTTTTAGACGAGCGGAGCCGTCGATGGTGGGCGGCTTGTGAGGCCGAGGTACTGGGTTGGGGCGGAATAGCGGTCGTGTCGCAAGCCACGGGAATCTCCCGAACGACGATTGCGGCAGGTTTGCGCGAATACCGACAACCAACAGAGCGGTCGCAAGCGGTGGCGGTACCCCGGACACGGCAGGCGGGCGGGGGTCGAAAACCGCTCACGCAGCAAGATCCTCATCTGTTGCGCGATTTGGAATCACTGGTCGATCCGGTCACGCGGGGTGATCCGCAATCACCCCTGCGGTGGACGTGCAAAAGTACCTACAAACTGGCGAACGAACTCGACGGGATGGGACATCAGGTGGGGGCGCGCACGGTTGCACACCTCTTGCGGAAGATGCACTACAGTTTGCAAGCGAATCGGAAGACGCACGAAGGGGGAGATCATCCCGATCGGGATGCCCAGTTCCGTCATATCAATGACCAGACGAAAGCCTTTCAAGTCCGCCATCAGCCGGTAGTGTCCGTCGATACCAAGAAGAAGGAGTTAGTGGGCGACTTCAAAAACGCTGGGCGAGAATGGCAGCCCAAAGGGACGCCCGAGGCTGTTCGGGTCTACGATTTTCTGGATCCGCAGCTGGGCAAAGCGGTGCCCTATGGGGTCTATGATGTCACGACCAATACCGGCTGGGTCACCGTGGGCATGGATCATGATACGGCGGAATTTGCCGTGGAAACCGTGCGACATTGGTGGCAACAAATGGGGATGAGGACTTATCCGGGCGCTACTGAGTTGTTGATCATTGCTGATGGGGGCGGGAGTAACGGCTCGCGTCTCCGACTGTGGAAAACGCAGTTGCAACAACTGGCGGACGAGACACAGTTGCGGATCCTGGTCTGTCATTTGCCACCCGGCACCAGCAAGTGGAATAAGATCGAGCATCGACTGTTTGCTTACATTACGCAGAATTGGCGCGGACGCCCCCTGACGAGCCATGCGGTGATCGTCAATCTCATCGGTAATACCACCACACAGACGGGTCTCTCTATCCATGCCGAACTCGATACTCGCCCCTACGCGACGGGAATAAAAGTCACCGATGAGGAATTGGCTGCGGTACAGATCGAGCGGGACGCCTTTCACGGTGAATGGAATTACACCATCGTTCCCAGAGCATCGGGAAAATAACCAAGTTATTTTTGCGCGGTTCCTAAGGAATTCTTATGCTGATCCGGGCCGGTTACGACATTATCTTCGAGCATCCGGCACCGACGCCGATCATCGTGATGCTCTATCCTCATCCCTCACGCGGACCCTCGATTCGTCGGGGCGACTATCTGCTGGTCGAACCGCCGGTGCAGGTCAGCGAATACATCGACGTGTTTGGCAACCGCTGTGGCCGTTTGGTGGCCCCCGCCGGTCCCATCCGCTTTTGGAACGACGCGGTGGTCGAGGATAGCGGTCAGCCGGACCAGCAGAATCCCGCCGCCGAACAGCACGAAATCCACGACTTGCCGGATGCGACGCTCACCTTCCTGATGCCGAGCCGTTATTGCGAGGTGGATCGGATGGTGGATCTGGCCTGGCAACTGTTCGGCACCGTGCCGAAGGGTTGGGCGCGAGTACAGGCAATCTGTGACTTCGTGCATAATCACATCATGTTCGACTATATGCAGGCCCGCAAGACCCGTACCGCCTACGAAACCTATCAAGAGCGAGTCGGCGTCTGTCGTGACTTCACCCACTTGGCGGTCACGTTCTGCCGCTGCTTGAACATCCCGGCGCGATATTGCACCGGCTATCTGGGCGACATCGGGGTGCCGGTGACGGGTCCGATGGATTTCAGCGCCTGGTTCGAGGCGTATTTGGGCGGTCGCTGGTACCCTTTCGATCCGCGTAACAACATACCTCGCATCGGTCGAGTGCTGATGGCCCATGGTCTCGATGCCGCCGATGTGGCGCTGCTGACTTCTTTCGGCCCCAGCCGGTTGGAACGATTCACGGTATGGACCGACGAGGTGGGCGAGGACGCCCTGTTGCCGGTCCCGAGTCCATAGAGCGTCGGCTCAGTTCGAACGGCCTGTCAAAAATCCCCGATCCGCTGCCCGAACCATCTCAGTTACCTTAAATATCACAGACTCGCTTGGATCTCCCGGTCGGCGCACCCGCGAAATTTGGCGGGATCGATCATGACGCTCGCCCGTTATCACCTCGGCTGTCCGGTGTGGAGCAACCGCGACTGGGTCGGCGAGCTGTTCGCCCCCGCCGCCAAGCCCCGTGATTTCCTGCGCCAGTATTCGGCGGTGTTCGACACGGTTGAGGGCAACAACTGCTTCTACGGGTTGCCCAGGCCGGAAACCGTCCTGCGCTGGCGGGACGAGGCCGCGCCGGGGTTCCGGTTCTGTTTCAAGTTTCCGCGTGTCATCAGCCACGAGCGGCGGCTACATGGCGTTACGGCGGAGACGACGGAGTTCCTGACGCGGTTGACGCCGCTGGCGGAGGCCGGGCGGCTGGGTCCGAGCTTCCTGCAATTGCCGCCCCGCTTTGGTCCGAACGATCTACCGGTGTTGCGCGATTATCTGAGCGCGCTGCCGGCCGGATTTCAGTACGCGGTCGAGGTGCGGCATCGAGCCTTTTTCGCCAAGGGCGAGGCGGAGCGCCAGTTGAACCGGTTGTTACGGGATCTCGGTCTCGACCGAGTCATGCTGGACAGCCGCGCCTTGTTCGATGCCGACCCGAGCGATCCGGATACCCGAACCGCCCAGGGTCGGAAACCGCGCCTGCCGGTTCACGCCATCAGCTTGGGTCCGCGCCCTTTCATCCGTTATATCGGCCATCCCGTCCCCGAGGCGAATCGGCCGTATCTGGCACCTTGGCTGGACAAACTCGATCTTTGGTTGGACGAGGGCCGGGAGCCATATATCTTCATTCACACCCCCAATAATCGACAGGCTCCGCTCTTGGCCCGGCTGTTTCACGAGTGGCTACGGGTCCGCCGTCCCGAAGTGGGTGCGCCGTCGCCCTGGCCGGCGAGGGCGACGAGCGACGATGGCTATGGCAACCCTCTTTGAGTGGTGGAAGTGTGAGCCGCCGAGATCAATCCCCCTGCCGCTGACGCGACGTCCTCCTTTTTCAAAGGGGGGTTGGGGGGATTTCCGCTCCTGAGTTGGCCACCACATCCTTGAGGAGCGCTATAGCAGTCGGGCGCTTGGGTCGCACCAGGAATGAAGAAAAGGTATTAGCCCCTCTGTTGCGAAATCAGTGGTATTCCTACTGCCGTTGCGGGAGGGAATCCGAGCGCTCGCTGTAGCGGGGAGACCAATGATCACGGCGCTCAATCCGGGCGGTTTCGCCGTTGCCGTTCAGCGCCCGGTTGGCGCTTTCCAAACCACGTTGCACTTCCGAGCCCACCACCTTGCTGGTGCGGCTGACCCAGCGGGTGAAGGTTTCAGCCGGACCGCGGACATCGTTGGCCGTGCCCGCCGCCGGTCTGGAGCGGCTCACCAGCTTGATCGGTGGCAGGGTCGGCGGTGCCGGTTGCGAGCGCGATTTCAGTTCGATCGGTGGTAGCGTCAGCGCCGTGGGTTGCGAGCGCGATTTCAGTTCGATCGGCGGTAGGGTCGGCGACGCTGGTTGTGGCCGTGGCGCGGCGCGGGCGACCGCTGGTTTGGCGGACGCGGCGGCGGGTCGGGTCGCGCGCGCAGCAGCGGCGGGGGTCGCTTTGGCGGCGCGGCGGCTGCGGGTGGCCGGTGTGGCTTTGGCGGTGCGGCGGGCGCGGGTGGAGGTCGCCGCCGTTGGCGCGGTCGGTTTCGATGCCGATTTCGTGACCCGCGAAGCTGGTACTGGCGCTGGTGCGTTTTCTTTGACGGTGGGCGCGACGGGGGCCGCTTTGACGGTTCTTGCCTGGGTCGGATGTTTGGGCCGAGCCGCCGGAACGGGTTTCGGCGTGGCGGGCGTCACGATCTCGGGTGGAGCAACGATAACCACCGGCTCGACGGGTTCGACCTCGTTAGGAGCAGCGACGGTTGTTGCCGGTTCGGTTTCGGCATCGGTTTCGGTGGGCGCCGGTGGATCGGTATTGTCCACGACCGGTGCGGCGTCCACCTCCTGGCGTGATTCCGGCGCGGCGGTGGAGGTCGGTGGTGGTGGCGCGTCGGCGACCTTGGGTGTCGGAGTCGGGAGTACGGCCGGTTCCGCCGGTGGCGCGGCATCGAATGTCACTGGGGCGCTGGCGACGGCGTCCGGCGACTGCTCGTGATCCTGTCGGATCTGACCGGGCGGCTGGAGGAGGAGCGTCCAGGCCAGCGCGCCCGCCAGCCCGAGTATCCCGGCCAGCCCCACCGACCGTCGCAGCCAGGGCGACAAAGTCGGCGCGGTGGTGTGGCGTGGGTGTCGGCGCGGCGAATCGGCCGACAGCGGCAGGTCCCAGTCCGGTTCCGTGGTTGGGGCGGACAGGATGGGCTGGCCGGCGCGCGCCGCGTCCAGCACGGCACGGATGGCGGCGCCGTCGGCTGGCCGGTCGGCGGGGTCGCGCGCCAGCAATTGCTCGATCAGGTCCGTCAACAGGGCCGCCGCGCCGCCGTGCCCGTGTTCCGGCAGCGCCGGTACCGTCCAGAATTCGATGGAACGCCGCAGCCGTTCCCGCTCGTCCCCGGTGATGCCGCCCAGTTGCTCGCGCCGCTGGCCGGCGCCTTCCTGACCATGCAGGGCCAGCAGCTGACCGAGCCGGCGCTGGGCCTCGGTGGTCGGCTGCTCGGTGATCAGGCTGAACAGCAGCAGTCCCAGAGCGTAGTAGTCGGCGCGGTAGTCCACCGCGTACTCGCAGCCGCCCGCGCCGTGACCGACCGGCAATATCTGCTCCGGCGCCATGGTGGCGGGGGTGCCGATGAACGAACGGGTGCTGTCACCGTTCTCACGTTTGAGCGAACCGAAATCGGCCAGCTTGAGCAGATCGCCGTCGTCGCCGACCAGGATGTTGCTGAGTTTAAGATCGCGGTAAACGAAGCCAGCACGATGGATAACCTCCAGGCCCGTCAAAATTTGCCTGGCCCAGCCAAGAATGCGGTCCAGTTCCTGGGGTAGCGCATCGTCCCGTCGCTGCTGTGCCAGCCACTGACCGAGGTTGGCCTGCAATCGCTCCAGCACCAGCACCGGCTGATGGTCGATTTGATCGTGGTCGAGCAGGGCGACGATATGCCGCGACTGTTCGGCGCTCAGGCCGTCCAGAAAGGTGATCTCCCGCTCCAGGTGCGCGCGCCAGTGACCCTGTAGGGCGGGATCGGCCTGGGACATCGCCTCGGTGTTGATGAACTTCAGGGCGACGGCGCGTCCACTGGCATCGGTAGCCGCCCAAACTTGGCCGTAGCTGCCGGCGCCAGGCGAAAGAATGGCGCCGAGCCGGTAACTTCGGCCGTTGATCGCGATTCGTTCACCGCTTTGCATGGGACGTTCTCCAGGCTGGCCATTCTCGGGGCAGAATGGTAATCCAGTAAACTAATCGGTGGTCGCTGGGTCAAGTGACTCCGCTATTTATATCATTACACATGAAATCTGTATCGATACTGAATCGTGCCGCATCGCGTCGGCTGTTGCCATCCGCCCTGTTCGTGCTGGGCGTGGTTCTTGGCATGGGGGCGTTATGGGCGCAACTGGCGGCGATTTATACCCGGCCGACGCCCCTGCCGGCGGCGCCGGCGCGGTTGCCGGCGGGCTTGCCGGAGGAGGCGGTGACCGTGCCCGCCGAAGCGGGATTTCAGTCGATTAGCCTACGCCAAGGGCTGCTGCTGGTTCGAGGACCGGACCGACCGATCGGCCAGCAGGACCTGGCCTTGTGCGATCAAAGCGTCGATTCCGCCGCTGGACCCGTCATGGCGCCGCTGTATGTCGGCTGGGACTGGCCACGGCTGCGGGAAGCCGCCGCCGCCAATCGTGCCGCTCGCCCCTCCCGGCCGATGGATGGCGGTTTGAAGAACTCATTGCTGGACGATGGTCCCGACGGGGTGGACGTACCGGCTTTCGCCGTGACCGCGGAACCGGCGGGTGGGCCGCCGCGACCGTATGCCGACGCGGGGTCGTTGCGGGTGACCCTGTATGATCGCCGACCGGTCTTGCTGCTGGCGGACACGGCGGAAACGGGCACGGGGCCGGCGCTGGCATTCCGGCGCGATCTCTGGTTGCTGTGGAACGCCGGCCCGGTTGTCGCCGGGCACTGGGATCGCGCGCTGCGAATACGATTGCTGGAGGATCGCGTCTGTCCGCTCGGGCGACTGCGGATCGAGGTATACGGTCCTTCACCGGAAAATGCCGGGATGGTCGACGCGGAACCGCGAACCGTGCTGTGGTATGCGGGCGACGGCTCGGCGCGGGAATTCCGCCTGGCGCCTGGCCATTACGCGCCCGCCGCGCCGTCACCGCCTCGCGAGGACGCCGAGCTGTTCGAGCGGTCGCTGGCCGCCGGTTTGCTGCGATCGGGCGAAGATGGCCGGATTGCCATTGCGCCCGCCGATCTGTCATTGCGCCGCGCGTTCGCCCGTTTTCACCCCGATCTGCTGGCATCCGGCGACGACGAGCACGATTGGTTGGATGGACCCTGGAGCGCTGAAACGCAGCGCCTGCATCAGGCACTGCGTTTCAGCGTCACCGGCCGCTACGTACGCCGTCAGGTGGCCACGTTCAACGCCCGCCAACTGCTGGCGGCGGTGCGCTGGCGGCCGGAGAATGCCGATCCGAGCGGAGATTGGCGGGCGGATTGGAAGGAGGTGCCGCTGGTGTTGACCGGGTCCATGCCACTGCTGGCCGAACGCCTGTTCACCGAAGCGCCACATGGTTGGCAAGCCTGGCGGCGGGTGGCGCGCTGGCCGGCACTGGAGCAGCGGTGGCCGGTGCGGTTTCGGTTAAGCCTGCCGCGACCGGCCCGGTCCGGCGAGCGGCTGGAACTCCTGGTGGTGGGCGGCCCTCCGGCCGTGAGCGGTGCCGCGGTGCTGGCCAGCGCGCCGCGTTGCGTGGACGCGCGACCCTGCGCCGAGCGGGATGCGCTGGCCCGCTGGTTGCGGCTGGAAATGCGGGCGGGCGCCACGGAATTGGAACTGGTTTTTCAACCGCTGCCGGCCGAGGTATTCCCCGGTTTGTACCGTTACGACTTTGCCCATATCCGCCGGGTCGATGGTCGCTTGCGCTGGTACGATTCGCCGGGGGCCAATGGTGGCGATCCGTCCCGACCGTCGCCGGCCGAGGTGACGCTGCGCGACCGGGAAGGGACTCTGTTGTGGGAAGCCGGCCAACCGACCGGAGCCGTGTGGGAGCTGGGATTGGCGGCGCTGGTCGGTCTGGGTCCGGTCCATGCCGGTTCGGTGGGCGGCGTGCTGGCGCGGTTGGGCCGACACGGCGCAACGGTGGTCGAGGCCCGCCTGACCGTGGACTCTCGCTTGCAACAGGCAGCGCGGCGGGCCTTGCTGGAACGGTTGCCGGCCATCAGTACCACGGCGAGCGAAACCGATGCCCGACAGGAGGAGCGCGTGGCGAGCCTGATCGTGTTGGATGCCGACCGAGGCGATATCCTGGCCGTGGCCGGTAGCCCGGAACCGCCGGTCGGCATTGTCTGGAGCGATCTATCCACGTTCGTGGCGGCCGTGCGGCCACGCCGCAATCCGCTGTGGGTTCGAGCCTGGCAGCGCGACGGCGATGGATTGGACTCGGCCGGCTCGGCTTTTGAGCTGGTCGATGCCTTGTTGCTGGAACGGGAAGCCGGCCATCGCCCGCAATTGGCGGCGGCGCTGGCGGGTTTGAGCGCCGGCGAGTTGGCGGGATGGCCGCCCGCGTTGGCCTATGGTTTTGCGGCGGACGCGGCGTGTTATCCGGTCCACGCCGGTGGTCTCGAACCGTCGGCGCTTTGCGATGAACCGGGTGGCGGGCAGACCTTACTGGAACGGATGCGACGCCACGGCGACCAGCGGTATGGCCTGGTTCAGGCGTTGCGCGATTCCGCGCGCGGCTGGTTCGCCTGGCTGGTGGAGAGCACCGATGCCACGCTGGACGACGCGGGTTCGTCGTGCCTGGCCAGTGCGCGGGCGCTGACTCCGGCGGCGTTGCGGGGGGTGCGACCGCTGCTGGATATCATGGCCGAACTTGATTTCGACTCGGCCCAGGATCTGGATGGCGGCTTGTTGCCGGCCGGCCTGATCGCGGCGAACGATGTTTTGCGAGCCAGCGCGGCGGCACTGGAACCGATGAGCGATCGCGGGCGGGTCCGGCGCGCGGCGCTGGGACAGGGGGTATATGTCACGCCGCTGCAACTCGCCGAACTGGCGGCGGCTATCGCCACCGGCCAGCGGATGCCGCCGAGAGTGTTGGCCGAGCTGAACGGCCAACCGGTGCGAGATCCGGCGGCAACCGCGCTCGGCATCGCCACCGACCGTATCCGACGGGGCATGCGGCTGGCGCTGAACGAGGAACCGCTCCGTACCGCTTTTGCAGGTTTGCGCTTCGATACGATCCGAGCGTCGCTCTATCTGAAGGCTGGCGCCGCATGGTTGGATGCCACGAAAGCGGCGGCGAATGCCTGGCTGGTGGGTTGGCTGGAGCCGGGTGCGCTACCGGGCGAGAATCGGCGTCTGGCCTTCGCTTGCTGGATCAGTCCCGCCACCGGTCCCGACGGTACGGAATGCGGCGAGTTGACGGCGGCCTGGCTGACGGCACTGGCTGGGGCGAAAAGCGATGAGTGAATCTGGACCCCGCGCCGGCGGCGATCCTCCCGTCACGTCCCGCTGGCTGGCGCCGTGGGTTGACCGGTGGTGGTTGCCATTGCTCTGGTTGCTGCCGGTGTTGGCGATGGGGTGGACAGTGTATCGGGCACCGGCCTGGCTGGAACCCCGGATACTGACCGTCACTTTGGAACCTGGCCAAACGGTCATGTTGGGCCGCGAGGCGTTGCGGGCGCCCCAGGCCGACAGCGAACATATTCTGCTGCGACGCGAAGCCGGCGGCTGGCGGCTGGCCAATATCGCCGCCGGCAAGCAGGTGTTATGGCAACCGGCCCGTGGCGGCGACGAGCGGCCGATCCGGGAATGGCCGCTGCGGGTGGGAGCGACGTTCGTCGTGGGCGGTCAAGCCTTTAGCGTGCTGGGCGCGGAAAGTGGGCGACTGGTGCTGCAAGGGGGCGGGCGGCGCTGGGATTACGATGGTTTTCGTTTGCGCCGGGACGGCCAGCCGCTGCCCGAATGCTACCCGGACTGGCGGAGCCCTTGGCGCGAACGCTTGGCCAAACTGGGATGGTTCGGCCTGATCCAGCGATCGCTGCGCTTGGGTGGCGGCGTCTATTGCGCCGACCGACTGGGCTTGGTGGGGGTGCCGCTGGATACCGTGGTGCTGGCGCCCGCCGGCTTGGGCTTCGTGCTGCGCCCCGGCGAGGCCGGACGACCGGACGGTCCGGCGGTGACGGTGGCGGCGGGTGGGCCGGAGGCCGAATCGCTGTGGCGGCGTTCCGTCCCGCTGGCGGTTGGCGACAACTTGATCGTCGGCCGTACCCGATATCGAGTGCTACGGACCGCGCCGACCTTGGAACTGGCGGTCGTGGCCCATGCCCAGCGCTGGCCCGCCGCGATAGCCCCACGTCCGGTCACGCCGCCAGTGGAGGTGCGCTGGCGCCCGGTGGCCTGGCTATGGCCACCCGGTCCGGGCGCGCTGGTCTGGCCACTGGGCCTGGCGCTGCCTCTGTTGGTGCTGGGGCTGGTCTGGCCGGTTCGGGCGGGTGGCGGGCGGTGGCCGAGCGTGGGCGACCGTGGCCGGATCGCGGGCGCGCTGGCGTTGGCCGGGGGGGGACTGGGTCTCTATCTGAGCAGTTTGATCGTTCCGGTGCTGTGGCCCTACTTGTTGGCGTGGCCGGCGCTGCTGCTTTGGCTGACGGCGGTACGCTCGCCGTGGAGCCTTGGTTTGCTGGTCGTGCTGACGCTGTTGCTGGGCGGTGGGTGGGTCACCCTGCTGCAATTGGGCGCCGGCGCCGAAGAGTCCGGTTGGCCGCGCTTCGGTGGCGGCGGCGCGGCGCTGGCCGGGGCATTCGGCTGGCTGACGTGGGCCGGGTGGAGCGTCTGGCGCCGCTGGCGGCCGGCCGGCCGGATGGATTTCCGGCTGGCACGCTGGGGGTCGCTGGCGCTGGGCGGCGCGGCGCTGACCTTGCTGGCGGCGCAGGCCGCGTTTGGCGACGAGGGCGGCTGGCGCGGTTTCCAGCCGTTCGAACTGGCCAAGCTGGCATTGGTGCTGTTAGCGGCTCATGCTTTGACGGTCCGCGTGGAGGCGGGAAGTGCCCGCAAGCTTTTCCGATGGGCGCGTTCCGCGGGACCCGTGCTGTTGTTGCTGGCGGCGAGCGGTTTTGCACTGGTGGTTCTGCGCGATTTTTCGCCCCTGGTTTTGTTGCTGTTCTGGGTGCTGGCGCTCGTGCTGGCATGGGTGTTCCACCGACGAGTGCATCCTCGGCCGGGTGGGCGGTGGGGCAGCCGATTGACACTGCTCGTGTTGGTCGGGTTGCTCACGACCGGGGCGATGGGATTGCGCCAATGGCCGGACCGCTTGCCGTTGGGTTTGCAGCCAATTCGGATTCGAGCCTGGGTGGCGCCGGAACAGTACCCGCACGCCGGCTATCAACTGCGCCGGGCGCTGGAGGTGATTCGGGCCGGTGGCTGGACCGGCGCGGTCTGGAGCGATACGGCCAACGGGCGGGTCATGACCGTGCCCCTGGTGGAAAACGACTTCACGCCGACGTTTTTCCTGAACCGCTACGGCGGTCTGGCGGCGTTGCTGCTGGTGGTCACCCAGACGGCGTTCATTCTGCTGCTGCTGGCGATCGCCGATCGCGCCCTGAGACGGAGCAACCGCAATGACCAGCGATCGGCGGCGTCTGGCGACTTCGCCTATTTCGCGCTGTGCGGCGGATCGGCCTTGATCGGCGCGCATTTTTTGGTGTCATGGGGCACCAATCTGGGATTTCTGCCGGTGATGGGCCAGCCGATGTCGTTGCTCTCGGCCGCCGGCAGCCATCTGGTGCTATTCGTGTTGCCGGTCGTGGCGCTGGCCGTCACGGTCGAGGAAGGAGATTATGACCACCCACCCTAATGCCCTGATTGCCTCCGATTACGTCATCTGCGTGACCTTGCGCGCGGTGCCGGACATCTTCAACGCCGAATGGTTGTGGGATCGGGTTCGGAGCGGCCAGGAGGGCGTGTTGCTGCTGGAGGCACTCAAGCGCCATCCGCGGCGTATCGCGCGTTCCTCGGGCCAGCGCCAGGAAACCTACTACAGCCATGTCGTCATCCGGATTTCGGAACGCGATTCCATTCGCGACGAACGGCTGGAGGATGGGTTCGGCCACCGTTTGCTCCTGCGGGAGCTGCGGCGTCTGCACGAACGGGATCTGGGCGAGCATCTGGCCGAGAACGCGACGGTTCGTTATCGCCTGGAGCCGGACCCGGTGTTGCGTCCGGGCGAGGTGCAGGCGCTGTTCGGTCGGGCGATCTACCTGCCGGCCGACGACGAAGCGCCGGCCTTTCGGATCGAGGTGACGGCCGATGGGCAGAGCGATTGGCGGGACGTGGGATCGATCTATCCCGGCCAGCGGCTGACGCTGCTCAACGGCGACCGGCGCGCCAGCAGCTTCGCGGTGGTGGCCTGGCCGTTCCCAGGCAACGAGTCGATATTGTTGCTGCGGCAGTCCAGGGCGCCGACCCAGGTGGATGTGGTGGAGGAGCCACCGGCCTGTCTGAATCTGAGCAGCGACGGTCAGGGCGGCTTCGTGGCGCGCGACCACCGCGGCCGCGGTTTGCGGCTGCGGGTCGTGGCGCTGTCGTCGGCGGGCGTGGAACCCTCGACCTTAGCGGAGCAGGCGCCGCCGGAATCGCCGGCGCGGCCGGAACAACGGCGCGTTGCCCCGGTCACCGATTTGGGCCAGCCGGCGTCGGGCTCGAAGCCATCCGCCCCGGCGGACGGCGATTACACGATGATCGATCATTGGGGTCGGCGCGAGCCGGTGTTCGGCATCCCGGTGCACTTCGAGGAACCGTCCGCGCCGCCGGCCGCCATTCTGGAGTCCTCCCCGTCACCCGCTCCCGCATCGCCGAATGGACTCGACCAGCACACCTGGATTCCCCGGCGACCGGCGGCTTGCTTGCAGGTGGTGGGCCTCGCCTTGCAGCGCTTGTCGACCTATGCGGCGGCCGGCATCAGCGACTGGCGGATCAGCTTCAACCGCGCGGGCGGGTTGGTGCTGGACAACCATCCCGATGCCGCCGCCTGGCTGCGGATCGACAGCGCGGATCGGCTGTTTGGCGAGGTCGTGGGGCTGTCGGCGTCGCTGGAACCGCCGAGCGTGTGGCGGCCGTTTCCGGATCTGGAACTGGAATTCCTCGCCGCGCCATCATCAATGGCGGGGCATTATCTCGGTTGGGTGCGGCTGCCGACGCCGCTGGCGCTGCCGGTCCCGCGCGAGCGGGCGGTGAGTTTCGGCCGCGGTTCGGAGGCGGACATCGCGCCACGCCTGCTGGCCGATCCGCGTTCCCTGCGCTGGGAGGGCAAACCGAACAAGACGGTTGGTATCAGCGCTGAATATCTGGGACTGTCGCGTCGCCATTTGCGGGTGCAGGTGCGGCGCGAGGATTGGTGGGTGCAGTTGGAAAGCCAGAATATGTCGGTTTACCGGCTGGCGCCGTCGGGCGAAGTGCTGGACGTGCTCAGCCCCGGCGTGGACACCGCCGCCGCCGCCAAGCCGGGCGATCTATTGGTGGCGGGGGGTTACGTACTGGCGCTGGGGGCGGTGGAGTGATCGCCGCCCGCGCGTCCGAACCGAAACGGGCGAGGCTCAGGGCGTGCTTACCGAGCGGACTTGCATTTGCTTCGGCACGAAAATCGGGGACGCGATGACATCGGCCGCGGCGATGGCAAAATTGAGGTTCTGGCCGACTTTCAGCCCCATGGTGGCGACGCCGATGACGGTGCCATCCCGCAGGATGACCGGTCCGCCACTATTGCCGGGGCTGATCGGCGCGGAAATCTGAATGTAGCGAACCCCATCGATCTCACGCAGCCCGCTGATCACGCCGGTCGAAAAGGTACTCTCCAGGCCGTAGGGGTTGCCGATCACGAACACATCCAGCCCGATCAGATCCTGGCTGTAGGTTTGGTTGAGAATAAAGCTTTCCTTGCTTTTGAGAGCGGTTGCCAACAGGGCCAGGTCCGGTTCCTTGCTGCGTTTGCGGATGCGAGCCACCGATTCCCGGTCGCCGCAGCGGACCGCCAGGTTTTCGGCTTTATCGATGACATGGTTATTGGTGATGACCAGCCCATCTTTCGAGACCAGCAAACCGCTGCCCAGATTGGCGGTTTTGCCGTTCTGGAAGGTGACGATCAGGCAGGTAAGCGGCATGCTGCGCCGGTAAATGCGTTGCCCCGGATTGCCGTTATTCACCGCCAGCGCGGCTGGCTCCGCCGCGGCGGAGCCAGCCGGCTTTGCCAGCGTGGCCAGGCTTTGTTTTAGCGAGCTGAGCAGGCCGCCGGCCGCCGTGGATGGGGGGGTGGTTTGGACTTGGGGAGCGTGGTTGGAACCGACCGCCGGTCGAACCGGCGCGGCTGGTTGGGGCTGCGGCGGGCTGGCGGGCCAAACGGGCTGGGTGGCGGCGGGCGTGGGTCGCACCGACTGCAAGGCTTGCAGCGCGCCGATACGGACGGCATCCGCCGGATCGGCGGTGGCCAGTTGCCGCAGTTGTTCGGTCACCTGTGGCCGATCCTGGGCGAAACGGTGGGCGTTGACGAACGCGCCGGTCGCTCGGTGGGCGTCGCCCTGCTGACCGTAGACCTGTCCCAGGGCGAGCCAGGACGCCGAACGGGTCGGTGCCAGGGACAGCGCATAGACCAATAGTCGTTCCGCTTCCTTGAAACGGTGTAACCGCAGGTAGGTCAGGCCGAGTGCGCCGGCGATTTCCGGATCGGCGGGATCGGCGATGAAGGCTTGGCGGAATGCGGCCAGCGCTTCCTTTAGTTGGCCGCCCGTCAACTGTTCCTGGCCCCGTTGCCTGAAAGGTCTGGCCTGCTGGGCATCGCCCGGCTCCGGCCGGGGCAGATTTTCCATCTGTTCCCGGAAGATCAGCACGCCGGCTTCTTCGTTGGCGCCGGCCAGGGTGATCATTTGCTGGACGTAATAATCGATGGTTTCGTATTGACCGGCCGCGACGGGCAAAGCACCAGCCAGCGCCAGCGCCAGCGCCAGCGCCACGCCGCGGATGAATGGCGGAAAATTCATGGCGCGCGGCCGGGGCTCGGCGTGCTGTTCATCGGCACGATGCCGCCGGGGTTGGCCGGCAGTGGCGGAACGATGACGGTTTCCGCCGGCAGGTGGAATAGCCGCAGGGCTTCCAGAGCAGCGTTGCGCAGGCTGTCGGCCGCCTCGTTTTCGGCGATGTTGCGCAGGATTTCCTCGGCGCGCATCTGGTTTTGGGCGAAGCGGTAGGTGTTGGCCAGGGCGCCCAGCGCGCGGTGGGCGTCGTTTTTCAGGCCGTACACCTGAGCGAGTTGGAACCAGGCCACGGCTCGGGTGGGCTCGAGAGTGAGCGCCTGCTGCAAGGCGGCTTCCGCTTCGGGAAAACGGCCCATTTTGCGGTAGACCAGCCCCGCGTAGTTGGCGGCGTCGGTATTACCGGGATCGTCCCGGCTCGCCTGCTGGAACGCCTCCAGCGCCGTGTCCAGCGCATCCTGCCCAAACAAGGTCAGACCACGCTGAAAGGCGGCGCGCGCCGCCGCCGGGTCGGATGCCGCCGGCCGTGGATTCTGTTCCAACATCCGCTGCATGCTCACCACCCCTTGCTCGTTGTCGGCGGCGGCCATTTCGATCATTTGCTGGACGAAATAACGGTTTCGTTCGCTATCCTGGGCCAATGCCGCCGGCATCGTGGCCATCCATGCCGCCAGCAACAGCGCCGGCATCCGGCAAGCATCGTTCATGCTCCACGTCCCGTGTCTCACAGATTCTTGATGGCGTCGTACTGCCGTTCCAGACTGAGCCGTTTGGAATTGGCCTGGGCGGCGGTCAGTTGGCCCTTGTCAAGCTGGACCTCGAACTCCTGGATGTCGCGGTTCAACTGTTGTTGCTTGCGCTGCAACGCCACCGTGCGCTGCTCGGTGGCGGATTTGGATTGCTTCAACTGATCGACCCGTCTGGCGAGCGCCCGGTTTCTGGCCTTGAGCGAGGCCAACTGACGGCGCTGTTCGGCCACCTCGTCGGCTTTCATCTGTCGTTCGCTTTCCAGATAGGCGCCTTCTTCCCGCAGGGCGCGCAGTTGGTTCAAGCTGTCGTCCCGCTGCCCTTGCAATCCCTGCTGGCGCGTTTCGTAGTCGCCGGCCGCCAGTCCGCGCACGCCGCCGAAGAATCCGCCGCCGTGTGGATCGTTGGTCGGATCGGTGGCGCAGGCTCCCAGCAGGAGCAGGCTCAGGATACCGGCGTAACCGCGTGTGAATGCCATGATGGTGATCTCCCATCCCCCCTGCCCGATGGCGGGCGAGGGGGATGTTTCGGGCGTTGTGCTAGGTGCTAGATGGACATGCTGTCGTAAACCCGCTGCAAGCTGGCGACGTTCTGGCTGGATTGCTGACGGGTTTCCTTCAGTTCCACCAGATTGGACTCCAACTGCCGGGTATATTGATCCTGTGGTCCCCGCTGCTGCCGGGATTCCTGATGGACCTGCTCGGCGTCGGCCAGTTGTTTTTCGGTCAGCGAGTTGAGTTGTTTGGCCTTGGCCAGTTGCTTTTCCACGGCGCTTTTCTGCCGGACGAGGGCGTCCCGCGAGGCTTTGCCCGCCCGATATTGCCGCGCCAGCCGCTGTGATTCGCGGTCCAGTTGAGCGATTTCCTGGTAGAGCTGGCGGTTCTGGGCGTCGGCCTCTTGAATGAACTCCTGGTTACGGTGGATTTCCGCGACCAGGAAGTCTTCCTCATTGGCGTACTGAGCCTTGCGTTCGGCGATGGAACTGCCGATGCCGGCACCGATCAAACCACCGGCCGCGGCCCCGATCAGCGCGCCCCGGCCCCGGTTGTCGCTGACGGCGGCGCCGAGCAGGCCGCCCACGATGGCCCCAAACACCGCGCCCTGGGCGACGGTCGCCTGCTGGTCGTTCGTGGTGCCGTCGGGGTTGGCGGCACACCCGGATAAGGCCGCGCCGATCGCAACGGCGGCGAACCATTTCGTGCCTGAATGGTGAACATGCATAACTGTCTCCCGGCCGTGGTAACGGTTGGTTTTATATCCTTTGACAATTCTGAGAGCGGCCGGGTGCGAAATCAACGCATCGCCGGCCGGCCGGAGAAAAATCACCGGTCGCGCCGCGACCGGTTTGCCCGGTCCGGAATGAGCGACCGGTAGCTTGTTAAGGTACCATTCAGCCGGTAGTGCGCAAATCTGCCAACGGCTCCCACTCTCCGAAAACCACGCCTCGAACGACCATGATATGAACTTGGTGCATGCGCTGCGTCGGCTGGCCAGACCTTGGAGTCAGTATCCGCGATTATTCCAGCTTGTTTGTGGCGAATGTGGCCTGTTCAAGGCGGGTTCCGAGCCGCTACTTGAGTTTGGGTTCGGATCTGGCGTGGTGGCCGGTTGCTGGACCATGGTTGGCGTGGTGGCCGGCTGTATCATCACCACTGATGGATGGGGCGCGCACTGGGTAACCAGTGTGGTAATGGCGGTGGTCAGTGAGCCAAAGGCGATGGCCAGCGTGGCGTAGGTCTTGAGTT
Source organism: Candidatus Competibacteraceae bacterium (assembly GCA_016699715.1). Taxonomy (NCBI): domain Bacteria; kingdom Pseudomonadati; phylum Pseudomonadota; class Gammaproteobacteria; family Candidatus Competibacteraceae; species Candidatus Competibacteraceae bacterium. The sequence goes on from CP065007.1 coordinate 593,337, forward strand.
TTTCGTGTCTGTCGTGAGGTGGCGCGGGTGCGAGTGGTCCGACCGGGACTGGAGATGACAACGGCACTGAATCCGGTGTGGGGGTCGGTGTAGTCCCCGCCGTGGCTGCCGGGGTGGGTTTTGGCACCGGCGCGGGCACTGGCGCCGGACGTCTGGTGACAGGCTCGCGCGAATGCTGGGCCGATGTGGCTTCATCGCGGTTTTCCTCGTCCATCACGTCGACGCCGAAGGTGCGGGCCAGCACGGCCAAATCATGTTTGAGGCCATCGCCTTTGGCTCGAATTTTCCACAAGTCGCCATAGCGGTAGAGTTCGGCGATCAGCAGTGAACGACCGCTGACAGGTTCGGCCAGCCGGAATCGAGCGTCGCTGCCCGCCGCCGCCGTCGCTTCGAGCGTGAAATTGTCGACCGACTCGAAATGACCGTCATTCAGAGTGGCGGTAAAAACACATTTCCTGATTTCGACGGGCAGGTTATTCAGATTGACCAAAAACAAGGCGTGCTGGGAATCGAAGCGGATAGCACCATTGGGACTGCTGGGTTGGTTGTAAAACAAAAACCATGGGTCGCTTGGCACTTGTTCGCGGGCGTCAAGCGCAAAACAGGCGAAGTCAATCTCGCTCGGAGCGGTACGCCAGCTTAGGTGGATTCGGATCTTGCCGGAAGTGGCTAGTGGTGCGTTGGCACCCTTGATCAGTTCTTTCATGCCAGTACGCGAAAATCCATACTTGATATGGTCAGGATTATACAACCATGACAGCCAGGAGCGTGTGGGCTGGGGTTGATCTGGCAAGTCTTTCCGTTGATCAAGCCATGGACTACGCCGCCTGGTTGTCCGCGCAAACGGGTCAAGCCTATCGCCTGCCGGCCGAACTGGAATGGGAGTATGCCGCCCGCGCCGGCGTGATGGCTTCCGCGCCGGATTCGGATGGGCAGGTCCGGGAGTGGACCTGTTCCGAATACCGGCGGGAGTACGAGGGTCAGGAACAGCGCTGCGCCAGTCGCTTGCCGGAAGCGGTGGCGATTCGCGACGGCCACTGGCGGGCGGGCGCCGATCCGCTCAGCGACGATCTGGAGTTTCGGTTGGTGCGGGAGCCCTAGCCGGAACGAGTCGGGCGGCGCTCACTCCTGTTGAACGGTCACCAGACCTTTGGGCTGGCTGGCGAAATAGCTGGCGAGATCGGTGATGTCCCGCGGCGACAGTGGCTTGGCCATGCCGCCCATGATCGCGTTCTTGCGGGCGCCGCTCTGATAATCTTCCAACGCCTTGCGCAGATAATCTTCGTGCTGGCCGGCCAGTCGAGGATAAATCGGGATATTGCCGTTGCCATCCGCGCCGTGGCAGGCCACGCAGGTCGCGCTTTTGGTCTTGCCGGCGGCGGTGTCGCCTCGAACCGGGTAGGGTGCGGCGGCGGCGGGGAAGCTGGACAGATAGGCGGCGATGTCCTGCATGTCCTGCTCGTTGAGCGAAAAGGCGTTGGCATGCATGGTGGGATGCTTGCGCTCGCCGGCCTGGTAGGCTTTGAGCGCGACGATGATGTAGTCGGCATGCTGACCACCCAGCCGGGGGACGTGATAGGTGGGGTAGACGTTGGTATAGCCGGGGATGGCATGACAGCCGGCGCAAGTCGAAAACTTGGATTTGCCGGCGGCGGGATCGCCGGCGGCCTGCGCGGCGCTGGCCAAGACACCGCTGATCCCCAGGACCAACAATTGCCATAGTACGGATCGGATCATATCGTCCTCTGCAGTGGATTTTGGATTGGAGTTATTTGAAATGCGATAGCGCTGTTCCGTGTACCCAGCCAGGAGCTTTGTTGCGTTGCATGATCCCGCAAAATCCCTGAAAAATCAAGCGCTAAAAAGAAAACTGGATTTCGGTATCGTCAGGTAATTCACGCACGATTTCTAACGATAGCCGTCTCTCTCTCAGGTATCAATCGTCGAGGCCAATTTCTTTCGCCTTTCTCGGCAAGGTGGTACGGCTCACGCCGAGCAGGGCGACAGCCCAACCGCGCTTGCCGTGGGTCTTTGTTCCCTTCGAGGAAAAGAGGAGTGACTCATGACACTGGGGTAGCGGTGCGGGAATCGACGACTACCGTCTTACAAAACCGGTTACCGGCCCTGATCCAATGGAACAAATAGCCAGTGTTTTTATCGGCTATTTTTTATTTACAGGCAAATCTTTACAGGACAAATGAGAATAACTATCATTTGAAAACAACCGCATTCAAATGATTTTCTCAATATTTCTCGAAACCCCGGAGAGGTTCATGCCCAAGCTATCAAAACCCCGCGTTTTATTCCCCGTGCTCTGTCTGTTGTCCGGCCTGCTGGCGTCGCCGCTGCTGGCGGCCGGGGAGGTCAACATCTATTCGGCGCGCAAGGAAGACCTGATCAAGCCGTTGCTGGAGGATTTCAGCAAACAGACCGGCATCACCGTCAACCTGGTGACCGGCAAGGAAGAGGCGCTGTTGCAGCGCCTGCAAAGCGAAGGCGTCAATACCCCGGCGGATGTGTTGCTGACCTCGGATGCCGGCCGTTTGGCCGCCGCCCGTCAGGCGGGCGTGCTGCAAGCGGTGCAATCCGAAGCGCTGGTGAAACACCTCCCGGCCGCCTACCGCGATCCCGAGGGCTACTGGTACGGATTGTCGGTTCGCGCCCGACCGATCATTTACGCCAAGGACCGGGTCAAGCCGGCGGAACTCTCCACTTATGAGGATCTGGCCGCGCCGCAATGGCGGGACAAGGTGTGCGTGCGCTCTTCCGACAGCATTTACAATCAATCGCTGGTGGCGGGGATGATCGCCCATCACGGCGACGCCAAAACCCAAGCCTGGGCCAAGGGGCTGGTCGCCAACTTCGCCCGCCCACCCAAGGGTGGCGACCGTGATCAGATCAAGGCCGTGGCCGCTGGCGAGTGCGATGTGACCCTGGCCAATACCTATTACCTGGGCGGCATGGTGAACTCGCAAGACCCGACGGAACAGGCGGCGGCGGCCAAGGTGGCGGTGTTCTGGCCCGATGCCAAGACCACCGGCGTGCATGTCAACATCAGCGGCGCCGGTGTGACCGCTCATGCCAAAAACCGCGATAACGCGGTCAAATTGCTGGAGTTTCTGGCCAGTGACCCGGCACAGCGCTGGTATGCCGACGTGAACAACGAATATCCGGTCAATCCGGCCATTCCGCCCAGCGCCACCCTCCAATCCTGGGGCGAGTTCAAGGCCGATACCCTCAACGTGGCCAAGCTGGGCGAACTGAACGCCGCCGCCGTTCGCCTGATGGACCGGGCTGGGTGGAAGTAGAGCCGTCCCGGACCTCTCCCCACCCCGACGCTCCCCCGCGAGAGGGGAAGGGGCTCGGGGCGCTGGCCGCGCGGGCCGACCGCTGGACGCTGCTGGTGGTCGGAACCGCTTTATTGCTGGCGCTGCCGGTGCTGACCGTGTTCGTCACCGCGTTGCAACCGGCGGGCGCGGTGTGGCGGCATCTGGTCGATACCGTGCTGGCGGACTATGTCACGGATTCCGTGTTGCTGATGCTCGGGGTCGGCGCCGGCACCTTGCTGGTCGGGGTGCCAGCCGCGTGGTTGGCCGGCGTGTGCGAATTCCCGGGCCGGCGGCTATTCGAGTGGGCGCTGCTGCTGCCGATGGCGATTCCCGCCTATATCATCGCTTACACCTATACCGGCCTGCTGGATTTTGCCGGCCCGCTGCAAACCGTTCTGCGCGAGACCTTCGGCTGGACCCGGCACGATTACTGGTTTCCGCAAATCCGCTCGCTGCCGGGGGCGGTCGCGATGCTGACGCTGGTGCTGTACCCCTATGTTTATCTGCTGGCGCGGGCGGCATTTCTCGAACAGTCGGCGGCGGTGCTGGAGGTTAGCCGCAGCCTGGGCGCCGGTCCGTGGCGGCGTTTCTTCCGCGTCGCGTTGCCCCTGGCGCGGCCCTCGCTGATTGCCGGGGTGTCGCTGGTGCAGATGGAGGCGCTGGCCGATTACGGCACGGTGCAGTACTTCGGAGTCAGCACCTTCACCACCGGCATTTTCCGGGTCTGGTTCGGGATGAACGATGCCACCGCCGCCGCGCAACTGGCCACGCTGCTGCTGCTGTTTGTCTTTGCCCTGCTGGTGATGGAGCGGCTGTCGCGGCGGCAGGCGCGGTTTCATCCGACCAGTGCCCGCCAGCACCGGTCGCCGCGTCTGCCGTTGCGGGGCAAACTCGGCGGGCTGGCGGTGCTGGCCTGCCTGATTCCGCTGCTGTTGGGTTTTGTGATCCCCGCCAGCGTCTTGGCGGTTTGGGCGGCGCGAACCGCGCCCCAGATGTTGGATGCACGCTTCCTGCAACTGGCGGCGCACAGCCTGCTGCTGGCGGCGGGAGCAGCCGGGCTGGCCTTGTTACTGGCGCTGCTGCTGGGTTACGGACAACGCTTGCGGCCGCGACCGCTGGTGCGGTTGGCGGTGCGCGGCGCGGGCCTGGGTTACGCGGTGCCGGGCACGGTGATCGCCATCGGGGTGATGCTGCCGTTCGCCGCCATCGACCGGAGCGTGGACGGCTGGGCGCGGGAATGGTTCGGCGTGTCCACCGGGCTGCTGCTGAGCGGGACGTTGGCCGCGCTGCTGTTTGCCTACTGCGCGCGCTTTCTGCCGGTGGCGCTGCACAGCGTGGAGGCGGGTTTGACCCGCATCCGGCCGAGCATGGACGATGCCGCCCGCGCCCTGGGGGCGACGCCGCGCGCGGTGCTGTGGCGGGTGCATGTGCCGATTCTGCGCGGCAGTTTGCTGACCGCGCTGTTGCTGGTGTTCGTGGACGTGCTGAAGGAACTGCCGGCGACGCTGATTTTGCGGCCATTCAATTTCAATACGCTGGCGGTGCGGGCCTACGAACTGGCTTCGGACGAGCGGCTGGCGGATTCGGCCGGTTTCGCCCTGGCCATCGTGCTGGCCGGTGTCGGGCCGGTCATCCTGCTTAGCCGCGCCATCGGCCGCGCGAGGCCCGGACAATGACAATGACGCCTTTTCTCGAACTGATCGCTCTCGATGTTGCCTATCCACCGCGCAAAGTGATCCGGGATCTGAGCTTGCGGATGCACTGCGCCGGTATCGGTTGCCTGCTGGGTCCCAGCGGTTGCGGCAAAACCACTTTGCTGCGGGCCATCGCCGGTTTCGAGCCATTACGGCGCGGTTCCATCCGACTGGAGGGGGTCGAACTCAGTCGGCCCGACTGGACGCTGCCGCCGGAGCGGCGACGGATCGGCCTGATGTTTCAGGATCTGGCGCTGTTTCCGCATCTGAGCGTCACGGACAACATCGCCTTTGGTCTGTGCGACTGGAAGGCGGCCGAACGGCGGGCGCGGGTGACCGAGTTGTTGCGGTTGATCGGGCTGGAGGAGTATGCCGGGCGTTACCCGCACCAGCTTTCCGGCGGCCAGCAGCAGCGGGTGGCGCTGGCCCGGGCGCTGGCGCCCCGACCGCGACTACTGTTACTGGACGAGCCATTCTCCAATCTGGACGTGACCTTGCGCGAGGGGCTGGCGCGCGAGGTGCGGACCATCCTGCTGCGGGAGGGTACCAGCGGTCTGCTGGTCAGCCACGATCAGTTCGAGGCATTCGCCTTCGCCGACGAGATCGGCGTGCTGCATCAGGGCCAGCTGTTGCAGTGGGATAGCGCCTACAACCTTTACCACCGACCGGCCGACCGTTTCGTCGCCGATTTCATCGGGCAGGGTGTGTTCTTACCCGGCCGGCTGGGCGGTGAGGGGCGGGTGAGTACGGAACTGGGCGAGATTGGGGGGATGTCGTCGGATGGCCACTGCGTGGCGGGCGAGCAGGTGGAGGTGCTGGTTCGGCCGGACGATGTGGTGCATGACGACGACAGCCCACTGTTGGCGGAGGTGGTGGACCGGGCGTTTCGAGGAGCGGAGTTTCTATACACCCTAAGGCTGTCCAGTGGCGCGCGGCTGCTGTGTCTGGCGCCCAGCCATCACAATCACGCGCTGGGGCAGCGCATCGGCATCCGGCTGGACATCGATCATCTGGTGATGTTTCGGCGGGGGAATGGCGCGAGTGGATGATACGGGTGTCCGCTGGGTCCGAGTGCTGGCAAAATAAGCTCTTGATTGCCAGCATCCATGAAAACCCAGTGATGGATCAACCCGGAAGATAGAGTCATGTCGGAATTGCAAGAACCCGCCGCTCGGCCCGAGGTGCAAACGCCGTCCGAGCAAAGCGGCGCCGAAATCGCCATCGACGTGCTGAACGAACTCGGCGTCGATTACCTGTTCGGCCATACCGGCGGGGCCATCATCCCGCTGCACGCCGAACTCAACCTCAGAATGCGGCAGGGGCGGCAAGCGCCCCGTTTCGTCCTGTTCCGGCAGGAGGGCGGGGCGGGCCACGCCGCCGAGGGCTACGCCCGGGCCAGCGGCCGGACCGGGGTTGCGTTGGTCACCTCCGGGCCGGGGGCCACCAATCTGGTCACTCCCATCGCCGACGCTTACAAGGACTCGGTGCCCTGCGTGTTCATCACCGGGCAGGTGCCCAGCGCCATGCTGGGCAAGGACGCCTTCCAGGAAGTGGACATGGTGGGCATTACCCGCTCCATCACCAAGCACAACTACCTGGTCAAGGACACCGCCGAACTGGCTGGCGTGCTGCGCCAGGCCTTTTTCGTCGCCGGTAGTGGCCGGCCGGGGCCGGTGGTGGTCGATATCTGCAAGAGCGCCCTGGTCGGTTGCGCAACCTCCCAACAACAAGCCAGGACCTTGCGCGGCTATCGCCCGCGAGCCTCGATGAAGCGGGGTGCCGCCGATCGCCTGCTGGCGGCGTTGCGGCAAGCCAGGCGGCCGGTGGTTCTGGCCGGCGGCGGCGTCGTCAGCGCCGGGGTCGGTCAGGAACTGCGGCGGTTCGTGGAAAAATACCGTCTGCCGGTCGCGCTGACCTTTATGGGTTTGGGCGCGGTCCCACACGATCACCCACTGTGCTTGGGCATGCCCGGCATGCACGGGACCGTCGCCGCGAATGGGGCTTTGCGAGAGGCGGATTTCATCCTGTCCATCGGCGCCCGTTTCGATGATCGGGTCGCGGTGCGGGAGTTCGGCCGGGGCATCGACCTCGCCCATGTGGACATCGACGCGACCGAGATCAACAAGGCCATTTCGGTGGCTTACGCGCTGCGGGCCAACGCCCGCGATTTTCTCGCCTACGCCAACGATCTCGATCTGGACGGTGCCGACGTTGCCGAGTGGCTGGACACGGTGCGGGACTGGAAACAGCGGTTTGCGCCCCGTTATCGGGCGGGTGGTGATTTCATCAAGCCGCAACAGTTCATCGAGGAACTTTCCAGCCTGACCCACCGGACCGGCATCGTGGTCACCGGCGTGGGTCAGCATCAGATGTGGGCGGCTCTGTTCTACAACTACCAGGAACCGCGTCAATGGATCAGTTCGGGCGGGCTCGGCACCATGGGCTTCGGCCTGCCGGCCGCCATCGGCGCCTGTTACGCCCGGCCCGACAAGACGATCCTCTGCATCGACGGTGACGGCAGTTTCCAGATGAATCTCCAGGAACTGGCCACCATTGCCGCCCATCGAATTCCGGTCAAGGCATTCATCCTCAACAACGGCTTTCTGGGCATGGTCCGGCAGTGGGAGGACATGTTCAATGAGGGGCATCATTACGAGACCTGCCTGGTCCGGACCAGCGACTGCGATCCGGCCTGTATCGAGAGCAAGGAATGCCGAATGCCCAATCCCAATTTTCTCAATCTGGGGCGAGTGTTTCCCGGTATCGAAACCCTGCGGATCACTCGCCCGGAGCAGATCCGGGCGGGCATCGAGCGGGCGCTGGCGCATGAGGGTCCCTGCGTGGTCGATGTCTGGGTCGAACGGACCGAGGATGTCAAACCGATGATCCCACCCGGCGGGACCCTGGCCGATATCATCCACGATCTCGACGGCGGCGGGTGAATTCGATGAGTCAGGGCGTTGGAACGGATACCGATCCCCTGATCGCCGCTATGCGAGGGTTCAGGGGCCGGGTCGTGAGGGCATGGAAAGGGAAGGGAAGGGAGCTTAAGCGCCGGCGGCGATCTGCTGTTGTATGGTTTCCACTATCCCCTCGCTGGTGGGGGAATCGACGATGAGCAACAATCCTTTTTGGCGGTAGAACTCGATCAGCGGGGCAGTCTTTTCCAAATAGGTGTCGAGGCGCTTGCCGATGGCTTCGTCGGTCTCGTCTTCGCGCTGCACCACCGGACTGCCGCACTTGTCGCAGACCCCCGCCACCTTGGGCGGGTTGCTCCTGATGTTGTAAATGGCTTGGCAACTGGTATTGGAGCAGGTGCGGCGAGTGGTCAGGCGCTGGAGGATCTCCTCGCGCGGCACTTCGATATTGGCCACGACATCCAGCTTGATCCCTAATTTGTTCAGCAGCACCTTCAGCGCCTCGGCCTGCGGGATGGTGCGCGGGAAACCGTCCAGCAGAAAGCCTTTGGCGCAATCGGGTTCCTGTAAGCGCTTTTCCATGATGCCCATGATCAGATCGTCCGGCACCAGGTCACCGGCTTTCATGTAAGCGTCTGCTTGCTTACCCAACTCCGTGCCAGCCTGTACCGCGCTACGCAGGATATCGCCGGTGGAGATCTGCACCGAGCCATCGATCTGCGTCAGCAGCTTGGCCACGGTGCCCTTGCCGGCGCCCGGGGCGCCCAACAGAATCAGTCGCATGAATTGTTCCTCGTTATCCGATGACGGGTTCAAATGATTTCCGGTCGCCGCAAGCGCGCCGTCCAGCACCGCTTGGAATTATAAACCATGGTTCCGGCTGGATTCGGATAATCGCCGCTCTGTTGGTTCGAGAGCGTCAGGATTGTTCAGAAGTGCCATGTGGGTTGCCGTAACCATTGCATCGCTTCGACGGCCGGCGCCGGCTTGCCGATGAGAAATCCCTGAATTCCGTCGCAGTGCCGCGCCTGCAAAAACGCCAGCTGTTCGGCGGTTTCCACCCCCTTGGCCACGACGCTCATCCCCAGCGCGTGCCCCAGATCGATGAGTATGCCGATGATCACCCGATTGTCGGTATCCTGAGCCGGATTTTGCAGGAAAGAGCGGTCGATGCTCAGTTGGTGTACCGGCAGCTCGCATAGGCGGCGCGGCTTGAAGGAGCTGCCGCCGAAATCGTCGATACCGCAGCGCACGTCCTGTGCCCGCAGGTTTTGTAATAACCGCGGCAGAAATCCGGTATCGGCCAGCAGGGCCTCTCCGCTCATCTCCAGTTCCAGGGCACTGGGTTCCAGCCCGGTTTCCGCCAGGATGGTGGCGATGGTGGCGGGTAGGGCACGCGTTGAGATCTGTCGCGCCGACAGATTGACCGTGATCGGCACGACCGGTAGCCCAGCCTGTTGCCAGGCGCGATTTTGCCGGCATGCCTCGCGCAGCACCGATTCGTCCAATTGGCCGATCAGTCGGCGGTCTTCGGCCAGCGGGATGAATTCGGCCGGTGGCAGCACATCAGGAAAGCCGGGACGCCGCCAACGGACCAGCGCTTCCAGACCGATCAAGCGGCCGCTGGCCAGTTCGACCCGCGGTTGGTAGTACAGCAGTAGTTCGTTTCGTTCCAGCGCGCCGCGCAAAGCCGCTTCCGTTTCCAGCGCCGCCAGCACCGGAGCGTTCAGGTCCGATGTGTAGAATTGATAGCTGTTACGAGCGCTTTCCTTGGCGCGGTACATGGCAATGTCGGCGTTCTTGATCAGGGTTTCGGTGTCGCGGCCGTCGTCGGGGAAGATGCTGATGCCGATGCTGGTGCCTAGGCTGAATTCGTGTCCCATGATCGACAGTGGCCGCGCCAGCGCCTGCTGGATCAGTTTGGCGACCCGCACGGCGTCCCGGCCGTGCCGGGCATCGGGCAGCACGACGAGAAACTCGTCGCCGCCCATCCTGCCGATGGTGTCCTCCTGCCGTACCACCGCGCTCAACAGACGAGCGACCTGCCGCAGGCAGACATCGCCCGCCGCATGTCCCAGGGAATCGTTGATCCGCTTGAAACGGTCGAGGTCGACAAAGAGCACGATGACCTTGTGGCCGGCCCGATTCGCCACCGCCAGCGCCTGGTCGATGCGGTCCAGCAGCAGCCTGCGGTTGGGCAGACCAGTCAGGGTATCGTAGTACGCCAGTTGGCGGATTTGCGCCTCGGCCTGCTTTTGCGCGGTGATGTCGGCATAAGCACCCAACACGCCGATAATGTGCCCGTCGGCGTCGATCAGCGGGGCTTTGCTGGTGTGAAACCAGGCCTCCGAGTCATCGGCATGGTAGCCCGGCTCCTCGAAATCGAGTTTGGCCTGGCCCGACGCCATCACCGCGCGGTCGTCGTCGCGGTAGCGGGCGGCGGTGGCGGGCTCGAACGGCAGGTCCAGGTCGGTTTTGCCCAGCAGGTCGTCAAGATGAGCAAGGCGGGCGTCTTGCAGAAAAAGCCGGTTGGCGCCCAGATAACGCGATTCGCGATCCTTCCAGAAGATGCGGACCGGCACGCTATCGAGAATGGTGTGCAACATTTGCCGCGATTGCCGCAGCTCCGCTTCGGTTCGATGGAGTTCGAGCAGCAGCCGGGCGGTACTGGTCACCTGGTCGATCAGGCTCAGTTCGGCTTCGGTCGGTTCGCGCTTTTCGCGGTAGTAGACGGCGAAGGTGCCCAGCACCGACTGATCGTCGCTCAGGATCGGCGTGGACCAACAGGCGGCCAGTCCGAAGCAGCGGGCGATGTCCCGGATACCCCGCCAGTACGGGTGGGTGTCGATATCGCTGACGACGATTTGCCGTTTCCGCCAGGCCGCCGCGCCGCATGAGCCGACCTCGGGTCCGATCTCCAGGCCGTCCGCCTGACGGATATATTCGGCGGGCAGCCGAACGCTGCCGCCATGGCGCAGCCAGCGTCCTTCTTCAAGCAGCAGAATCGAGCAGTAGGCGTCGGGCATCCAGCGTTCGATCAGCTTGCAAAGCTCGTCCAGCGCCTCGCGCAGGGAGTGGCCGGTGCCAACCAGGCTAAATACCTGGGCGATTTCTTCCAGGCGCACTTTTAGATCGCGAGCCCCATGGGGGTGGGCGGTCGAGGACAAGAGTGGAAACGGTTGCAGTGGGTGCAGCACGATACCTTCTGGTCTCATCTCGGGTGGAGGGAGCGGTTGCTTTAGGTGGCAAAAAGCCGACAGCGGCTATTTAACGCAAGCGCATGGTGCAATTTGCGACAGTATTCTTACAAACTTCCGTTGCGGGTTTCTACCCGATAATTTGATGGGGCATCGCTAATAATGATGCTAGTTCTTCATGGTGTGTTTCACTAAGGTTGCCCGCGTCTTTTTGGCGAGTCGATTTCATCCGAAAAATCGGAGCGAGTTTCGATGATGAATGAGTCGGTTTACAGGATTTTTAGATGGGTGCCGTGGATGGTGGGATTGGCCGCCATTTTCGGTTCCATGGCGGTCGCCGGCGACACGCTGTCCACCGAACGGGGCGCGGTTTGCCAGGATCGGCCGGAGTGTCGGATTATCGAGACGCTGGATGCCGGCAGGGCCGCCGACGGCACGTCACTGGCCGTGCTACACCTCGCGCTGGGTAGCGAAAATCAGCCCGCCGATGCCGAAGGGCGGCAATGTCGGCCTTATCCCGAGGATTACTGGCTCAAGCAGGTTGGCCGGGATGGCAAGGCCGTTCATCGGCGCTTGTTCGCCTTTTGCAACGATGGCTATGGTGCTTCCGGAATCGGGGAGGATGTCGTCACGATCAGTCCGAACCGCATCACGCTCGACCGGGTCGGCGGCAGTGCCTGGCGCTGGGAGATCGGTGCAAGCTATCAACTGATGCCGGAGCGGCCGCTGCTACGTCGGGAGGCCAGCTATCACACCTTGGGCGGTGGTTGCCTGGAAACCGAAACCGATTTTCGAGCGCTGCGACAGCGCGGCTGGCTTAATCCATCGCCGGCCGAGGAGACGCTGGATGCCGATGCGACAGTCGGTTGTGACCGGGAAAGCGCCATCGGCCGGTTTATCGCGATTCCCCAGCTTGAGCACGGCGGCGACGAACTAGCGGCGCTGGAACGACAATCCGCCGGTTTGGGCAGTTGCGCGCTGACGCTGAGGGCCACCGGCAACGAGGAAGATGGTTTTATCGTGCATGGTGGTCCGACCCCGGAAGCGCGGAGCGATCTCAAGTTGCTGTTGCTGTCGGCCCATACCCTGCTGGCACAGGTGCGCGATGTGGGGCGGACTCCGGTGGTGTCTGGAAACTGGATCAATGACGACCGCCTGGAACTATGGCTGGGACCCACGTTGTACGGGGGGTGGCCATCCGCTGATCGAAAAAAGCAGCTTTATCAGTTCGGCATCCGGCTGGCCGACGGCGCGGTGTTCGCGGGTTACGGCAAGTCGGCGCGGTTGCCGGCGGTGCGGCGCTGGCGGCGGGGTGACGCGCATCTGCTGTTGGTGGATTGGGGGGATGCGGGATTGGAGCCGAATTCGATGACGGTGGTGTACGGTCAGGGCGATGGCCGCCGGCAGGGGCGGATGCTGGCCACCAGTCATCTCAAGTACGGCGACCCCGATACGCTCGGTCAACTCTGGGCCTTTCCGGCAAGCTGCGAATTGCGGGATGGGTGGCTGCAAGCCGGTGCCTTGCGGCCGGAAACGACCGCGATGGCGCAGGACGATACGGCCGATTGATTGGAGGCTGGCCAGTCGTGGGCGGCCTGCGGGCACGGGAGCGGCGCTACCGTGTCGTCAGCAGCCTACCGCTGAAAATAAGGGGCAGATCCAGGATGGGTACCGGAGTTTCGGCGTCGAGGAAGCAAGAGATGGCCAGGTCGTGCCAGCCGCTCGGTTGTTCGGGTAACTTGCAAGCTTGGGTGTCGGAGACTTGCACACGCTCTGGAATATCGCGCAGCAGCAATACACCGTACTCGGTCTCGTCCATCCGCGGCTGGTAGGCGACCACGCCGGCTAGCTTCCGCTCTTGCCACGTCGGTTGCCCCCGCCCCCATAGCCAGGCGGCCAAATCCATCGCCGGCAACAGGAGGTTGTTCCACAGGATCGCCTGCCGGCAGTAGTACGGGCTCAGCGGCACTTCCAGCAGTGTGGGCGCCTCGATCATGTGGATCAGCTCACGCTCGCCCACGGCGGCGCGCAGTCGATCGTCCAGCGCCAGCATCCAGGCCGTGCTTTCCCTCGGGCTTTCAGTGGTGGCCACCGGCATCCTCCGCGAGCGCGGCGAGCAACGCCGCCAGATGCTCGGTGTCGGTCACACAACCCAGCCCCTCGTCAAGCGGTGCCAGCGCCTGAACGGGGGAGTCCGGCGACCCCATGCAGGCCGGCAGCGCCAGCAGGCGCGGGGCTTTGGCGAGCGTTTCGACCTGATCGCAAAGCAAGCCGAAGCGATCGGCGCCATTATCCAGTAACGCACAGATCCGTCGATTGTCCGGTAGTTGCGGCAATAGCCGCAATTCGCTGGATAGGCAGTACACCGGCCACCACTCACCGCCGAGCGCGATGGCGCCGATACTTCGCGGTGCTTGCACCTCTTGGTCGATATCGAGGAGCGATTCCAGGGACCTGATCTCCGTTTGTGGCAATAGCCATGAGTATCCACCCAGGGTTAGCTTGGCCAACGCCCGAGTCTCCCGCGGTTCGGCCACCGTGTTTCGAAGGGGTTGGCTCATGAGTGCAATAACCTGTGTATCTGTTCGATGAGTTCGTCTTCCATGAACGGCTTGGTCAGATAAGTATCGACGCCGACGGTCTCGGCTTCATTCCGGTGCTTGGCGGTGGAGCGCGAGGTGATCATGATGACCGGTAAATCGTGGGTGGGCTGGTTGGCCCGCAGATGCGCGGTTAGCTCCAGGCCGTTCATGCGCGGCATCTCCAAGTCGGCTAATACCAGGTCTGGGCGCTGGCCGTTGATGATTTCGATCGCCTCCAGGCCGTCGCGCGCGGTACGCACTTCGAAGCCGGCGTCTTGCACGAACTGCGCTAGCGAACGGCGCGCGCTCAGCGAATCGTCCACCGCCAGCACGATTTGTCGGTGGGGGACGGAGGCGGCGGATTTCGCCGATTGGGCAGCGGCCGTCGGTAACCGCTGGCCGGCGGTGCGGGTGCGCAACAGCTCGGGCAGATCCAGCACCGGCGCCACGCTGCCGTCGCCAAGGATGGTGGCGCCCACGATGCCGGGGAGTGTGGGGATGTATTGGCCCATGTTTTTGACCACCAAGTCGCGGCTGTCCAACACTTCCTGCACCAGCACGGCTTGGAGGCTACCGGTTTCTTCTCGCACCAGCAGCACCGGCGCCGCGCTGCGGTCGTGCTCGCGCCGGTCTTGCGGCAGATTGAGCAGGTTTTCCAGCAAGGTGAGTTCGTGAGTGTCGTTGCCCAGTCGGTAGGTGGTTATTTTGCCCAGCGTCTGTATCTTGCCGGCTCCGGAGTACAGGATTTGTTCGACGCCGCGATCGGAGAGGGCATAGATCTGGTCCCGTACACGCAACAGCAGCGCGTGGGTGGAGATCAGGGTGACCGGTAGCCGCAATTCCATCAGGCAACCCTTGCCCGCTTCGGTCTGGATACGCAGCGAGCCTTTCATGTCCAACAGCCGGCTGTAGACCATGTCCATGCCGATGCCGCGCCCCGAGGTTTGAGTCGCCGAGCCACGGGTGGAGAATCCCGGCAGCAGGATCAACCGGGCCAGCTTGTCCGGCTCCAGCGGTTTGTCGGGGGCGAGCAGGCCACGTTCTTCCGCCGTCCGGCGGATCGCCGCCAGATCCAGCCCGGCGCCATCATCCCGGCAGTGGATGGCGATGTTGTTGCCCTCGCGCATGAAATGCAGCTCGATCCGTCCCGCTTGGGGTTTGCCCAGACGCTGGCGCTGGTGGGGCGACTCGATGCCGTGATCGATCGCGTTGCGCAGGATGTGCATCAACGGATCGACCATGTTGTTGAGCACGTTGCTGTCCATGGGGGTGTCGGCGCCGCGTACCACCAGTTCCGCTTCCTTATCCACCAGCCGGCAGGTTTGGCGCACGCTGCGTTGTAGCCGGGGCACCATGGTTTGAATGGGCACCATGCGGGTACGCAGCACCGCTTCCTGGCTGTCCCGGTGTAGACGGCCCTGGTCTACCAGCAGCGAATCCAGCAGTACCAGGTTGTCCTCCACGGCGCGGTTCATCTCGCGGGCGTCGATGGCGGTTTCCACCAACCGGTGAGTAACCGTGTTAAGTTCGTTGTACTGTTCCAGTTCCAGGGGGTCGAAATCGCCGCGCTGTATCGATTTGGATAGTGGCGAGGATACGTTGCGGACATCGACCAGTTGTTCCAGCTCGGCGGTCAGGCCCTGGAACAGCCGATTTTGCGCCGCCACTGCTCGAGTGTGATCAATGGTTTTACGAATCCGCTCCTGTACTTGGCCGGTGAGGATGATGCTTTCTCCCACCAGTCGCAGTAGGTTGTCCACTAGATGGGCGGGAACCCGCAAGGCCGTTTCGGTGGTCGAAGCGGCGGGTTGCTGCGGTGCGAGCGCGGTTTCTGGCGGTTGTGCGGCGGCGGCGGGAGGCTCTTCCGGTCGGGCAGTCGCCGGGGGCGGGATTTCGTCGCTGGCGGGCACTCCCACCCGGTCGATGCGGTTGGCCCAGTCCAACACGGTTTGCAGCACGGTCAGCGCCTGCGGCGGCGGCTCACTCATGCCCAGTAGCGCCTCGCTCATGGTTTCCAGGCAGTCGGCGGCGTTGAGCAGGGTATCGGCCAGCGGTCGGTTGGGCAGCACGCCATGCTTGGAGAGTGCTTGCAGGATATCTTCCATGTGGTGGGTCAGAGTGGCGATGCCACGCACCCCAACGGTGTTGCCGGCGCCCTTCAAGGTATGGGCGATGCGCCGCGCCACTTCCATGTCGGCGAGTTGGCCATCGCCGGCGGCCAGCCGTTGGATGGCGGTGGAGAAGTCCGCGGCTTGTTGGGGCAGTTCCTGCAGCAAGCCATCCAGCAAGTCCTGATTGACATCGGCCGGTAGTTCCAGCGATACATCGCTGGGTTGTGCCTGTTGCGGCCGGGCTTCCGCATCGGCTTCCTCGGTGACCAACTTCGGCGCAAGCAGCAGATCGCTCAGCGCGGTCGCGTCGGCGGCTGCCAGCGGTTGCGGCCAGTGAGTCTCTTGCAGATGCCGAATCAGTGCTTCGCATGTCGAGCGGTCGTCGGGCGCTCGCAGGTAGCTAAGCGCCAGCGCGGGCCAGGCGCCCACCACGCGCTGCTGCTCCGGATGCAGCGGGCCATCCTGAGCAGCCAGTTCGAGCAGGTTGGTGTACAGATAGGCACAGGCTTGTTGTAGGCCTGTCAAGTTGATGGAGGCCGAAGCCTCTCCCAGTCGCTCCAGGTATTCGGCATAGCCGGACCAAGCTTCGGCGCGGGTTTCGGGTGCGCTGTCGGCGGCCGAGACCACAGCCAAAACTTCAGTGGTGGCTTCGGCGATCTGTGCGATTTCCTCGCAAAGGATTTCCAACAGTTCCTGCTGGGCGGCGTCTGGCGCGAACGATGTTGCCGGACTTCCCAGATCTTCCGTGGCTTCCAGGTCTTCCGTGGCTTCCAGGTCTTCCGTGGCTTCCAGGTCTTCCGTTTCCGCCGCGAAACCCGTTCCTTCCCGAAGGGGGGTCAATGGTGTGTCGCTGACGGTTACGACAGGAGGCTCCAGTTCTTGCTCAAGGGTTCCAGTCGCCGCAACCTCGAGCGATTCCAACGGAGTCACTACAGGGGCTTCTTGCGTGGGTTCTGTCGCCGTGGCGGGCGTCGTTTCCTCGACGGTCGCGGTGGCGAAAGTTTCCGGCGCGGCTTCGATAACCGGTTGCGGTTCCGCCGCCGGAGGGGCGGCTGTGGCATGACCGGTGTCGATTTGAGGCTCGACCGCGATCGGGATCGTCGGTTCGCCGGCCAGCGCCGGTGGTGGCGCGGTGGTGGAGTCGGGTGGTTCCACCGGAAGTATTGCGGGTGTCAATCCTTCGAATTTCCGATCTCCGTCCTCTCCGATCAAAGGGGAAGGAGCCCATGCGGAGCTGTCGGTTACCGGTTCTGCCCCCTTTTCTGGGGAGAGCGTCGCGGGAGAAGGGCGAACGCCGGTTTCCGCCTGAAGAAGTTTCGCCACCGTTTCTTTCGTTATAACGGTGACCGGTTCGGTGGGTTCAGCCCAGGTTTCCGGCGTTTCGCCCGACTCTTCCCGACCTGGCGCCGATTCGGCTGGTATCAGCAGATCGCGCAGTACCTGGGCTTCCGCCGCCGGCAGCGGCGTACTCCAAACTGGGTTTTGCAAATGCTCGAGCAGCGCATCGCTGGCCTGCGAGTCGCTCGGAGACATCAGATAGCCAATGACCAGTGTCGGCCATTCCTCCAGTCGTTCCCGTTCGGTGTCGCTGAGCCCCCCTCGGGCGCTCAGGGCCGTCAGGTTTTCCTGAAATAACAGACAAGTGTCCTGCAGCCCCGAAAAACCAGCCTCGCCAGCCGCTAAACCGATACGTTCCACCTGCTCGGCATAACGGCGGATCGCCGCGGTGATCCCGTCTTGATCGGCTCCGCCGTTTTCAGCGGGCAATCCCTCCAAAATGCCGAGCGCTTCGGCGACCTCGGCTTCCAATACCGCAATGCTTTCTTCCGATATCAGCATCAGCGCTAAACTCCTCTCGCAAGCAGCAGCAACCCGGCGGCGGGCATGGGGGGGTCGCCCTTAGGCCGGCAGCCGGAACACACGCACAGAGTTCAACAGATTTTTGGCGTATTCCACCAGATTGGTGGTCTGCACGGTCTGCTCCAGCAACTGTTGGCTGGTTTGCTGGGTGCTGGCTTGAATTTGTTCGGCACGGCCCAATAGTTCGTTGCTGATCCGTGCCTGTTCCTGTGAGCGGGAGGCGATTTGCTGCACGGCGGTTACCAGCTCGGTGGTGGTTTCCTGAGTGAGTTGCATTTGTTCGCCAGCTTGTTCCGCTAGCCGGCTACCGTCCACCACCTGGCTGATGGCGGTGTTCATCGCATTCACCGTGTCCGCCGTTTCGATCTGGATATTGCTGACCAGAGTGGCGATTTGCGAAGTCGCTTCGCGGGCGTTTTGCGCCAGCCGCTGTACTTCGTCGGCCACGACCGCGAAGCCCCGGCCCGCCTCGCCGGCCGAGGCCGCGTGCATGCTGGCGTTTAGCGCCAGGATGTGGGTGCGTTCGGCGATGGTGTTGATCAGGTTCACCACGCCGCTGATCTCTTGGGAGCGTTCACCCAATCGCTTGATACGCTTTTCCGTTTCGCGGATGGTGTCGCGGGTGCTGTTGATACCGCTGACTGTACTGGTCACTGCTTGCAGCGCCGCTTGGGTGGTCTTGATGGTGGTTTCAGCCGTGGCGCTGCATTCCTGTGCCAGTTGGGCGATCTGTTGCATGGTTTCGGACGCGGCGATCAAGTCGACGGCGGTTTGATCCACGGCCAGCCGCTCGTTTTCAGCCACGACGATTACCGCATCGGACTGTGTTTTCACCTTGTCGGACGCGGTCGCCACTTCCTCGGAGATGCGGGTCACACCCTTCAATACCGTGACGGTTTCGCTGGTGAGCAGGTTCAAGGCGTCCGCCACCGGTCCGGTCATATCCTCGGTGACCGGCACATGGACGGTCAGGTCTCTCTGGCTAATCAGGGACACCGCTTGCAGCAGATTGATGATGGAGTCATTCAGTGTTTCATTCTCTTTCTCCGTCTGCACCAATACAGCCAGTCTCTCATCCAGCAACCGGTCGAATGCCTGCCCCAAAGTCGCCAGTTCATCGCTGCCCGTCACCGCGGAGCGGATAGTAAAGTCACCCGCGGTGACCCCCTGTACGGTACCCGTTAAGCGTTGTAGAGTCGTTGAGATGGATCTGTAAATATAAAATCCCAGTAAACCCGAAAACAGGATACCGGCAATGCCCAGTATGGTCAGTAGGGTCAGGAATCTATCGTTTGCTTGTGCAGTGTTTTCAAGGCCCTCTTGCGCTTCTTGCTGAGTGGTTAATGTCAGGGCTTGCAAAGCGTCGAAGAAAGAAACAGTCAAACCGGATAGCTCGTTTTCCAAGTACAGGGTCAATCGGGCGTGGTCTCGCCCTTTGACGAGGCTCTGTAATTCCTCAAACGCCTGGGTGATGTTTGCGACTTCTGGGCCGAAGGTATCTTGCGTGATTTCCTTGCGGGCTTCCTCCGCGGTGGCAAGATAGCCGTTCCAAATCCGCTCAAATTCAGGCTTGGCGGACACCAGTCGTCGGTCGGCTTCTTCCCAGCTTATCGTGCCATAGCTCACTCCATTAGCTACTTCCTGCAAATCCGTGCGGACTGTCGCGGACAGGGAAGTAAAGAAGTTTATCTCACTCAACTCTTTATCGATTTTTGTAAAAACTTTGTTAGCGGCAACAAGACCTATATAAGCGTCAATGCCGATAATCAGCAATATCACTAGCGGAACTAACAGCAAAAGAAAAAGACGTGTACCGATTTTAAGATTACGCATAATCTATATCTCGCTTTTAAGTTATTTTGAAATTAGCCAGGAAGTTATTTATTTCTGGCTTGTTTTTCTTTAATGTAATCTAATTTGATACCCATCACCAAAACGCCAATCGTCTTGTTTTGATCAATCACTGGTACGGAAATCTGGGTAGAAGCAGTGCCAGTGCTTGCATCCTGTTCAATTTTTCCCACGAAAACCTGGCCCTTGCCACCGTTGAAAGAAGCGGTCCATTTCTCTTCATCCCCTTGCCAATAATCACTGGTGGGAGGGTACATGGCTACATTGGCTCCTTGATTATCCGTCAAAAATGCCTCGCTGAAAGCGGAGTTGGTGTCTATCCGTTTTTTTAGGAAAACCCCTGCCTTATTTTGTTGTAAAGATAGCATGAAAGAAGTGGGTTCTCCAGTATTGCTCCATTCCCGATCTCTTTGTTTAATCGTATCCAGGCTCAATTTTTCAGCATTTTGGTTCTGTACCGCCTTGACCAAAACCGGGTTGTTTGAAAAAATTCGCACGACTCGAATTTTTGAATCAAGTAGTTCTTTAAGTTGGGCATCAGTCATCTGCTGCCCAAGCGCAGACATTGAGGCCACGGTTAATAAAAAAGAAAGAAATGTTTTATGGTACATAATAACCTCCAAATAATTCAGACCATGGTGTTGTCTGTTCATAACAACATGATTGACAAAAACCAAAAATTCTACATGGCGCTGGCATAAAAATGCCTGACGACAAGTGCCCAGTATTGCGGAGCCGCGATGGCGCGCGAACTGACCGATCTGACTCACGGCGTTGTCGATGCGGCTTACGCCTCAGAGCGATTTCACCTTTCCACCGTCACCGGCTTGTCACCGTGCCAGCACACTGACTCCAAAGTCATTCCTTATGCGTATGCGCGGAGATCTCCTCAAAATTTATTGGGTGAACAGTTTGTTGATATCGCTCGGCTCGATCACCGTGAAATGGCCGTCTTGCAATAAGGTCATCAGGATAAAATCGGAACCTTGGTTGCTGGTGGTGAAATCCACCTGGATACCGCCGATGTCATAGGGCTGGCGGCGCGCGGCCTTGAGAAAGTTTTCCCGAGTCAGCGGTTTGTCGATCGCTTGTAGGATTGCGAGGAACAACTTGCCGACAATGTAGCTTTCCAACGACACGTAATTCAGGTCGTTACCCAATGCCTTGCGTGCGTCCACGACCACCGGCAGCGGTGAATTGGGCGCTGGTACGACCTGAGTGGCGATCACCTTGTCCCGAATTTTGTGGTCTTTGAGAAGATCCGCCAGCCGCTCGCCTGCCGCCGGCGATGGCGAGCTAAAAATCCAGTCTTCGCCCTTGAAGCGAGCATACCCCATAAACTTGACGGTTGGCTCGTATACCGCAATGGTGGCTACTAACCGGCAACGGTCACCGGTGTCGGTTTCCCATTTCTTCAAGGAGAGATAGCCGGGCCGCGCGCTCAGGGTATCGCGTTGGTAAGTGCCGACTGGACCGATGCCATTGCGTGTCGGGTTATCCCCCGGTGCGTTCAGAATCTGGTCTACCTTGGCGACAATGGATTCAGTGCCGGGCTGTTTGGCCAGAGCCGCGCGGAATCCCTGAATGCCGGCCATGCCGTAAGCGTCGTTTTGGGCGTAGGCGCACACTTCGGTCGGTTTGAGGCCCGCCGCCAGCGCTGTCTCCACCACCGTCTCCACTTCCTTGGCGTAGCCGGCGCGGAAGTTCAACACATCGCCTGGCCCAGTAAAGGCCGCACCGGTGTAAAAGCCGATCGCGGGTACTTTATTTTCGGCCAGTAGCGGCAGCACCGCTTTGGTGGTCGGCGAGCCGAAACTATTGACCATTGCAAAAATCCCTTTTTCAATTAATTGCTGGGCAGCGTTAACCGCTTCGGCGGGGTTGTAAAAGTCGTTGATCGCGATGAACTCGATGCGACGTTTCTGCACCGTTTGGTCGGCCAGCGCCGCCTCCATCCCACGTTTCATCGATAGGCCATACACTCTGAAGTCCCCTTCCAGGGGAATGGTGGCGCCGATGCGGATGCTGTTACTGGTAATGCCTGGGTCTTCGGCCCAACTCCAGGGTGTGGCCGCGCAAAAGCCGAGCAGTAGCCCCAGAGCCATGCCACCCTTCATCCGTCGTCGGCCTGCCGTGAGGGTGCTGGCGGTGGCGTCGTTTTGTATGTGCATGCGAGTAGCTCCCTTTGTTTTATTCGGTTGTTCCACCGAGATATTTTCTAGAGCGCGCCGCTCCAGGCTTATTTTTGGCCGGAATCAGGATATTCCAGCGACTTGTTGACCCAGGGTTCGGAAAAAGCTTCGGTGGTCGAACCCCAGCCAGGTTTGGTCGTCCTGCGAGTAGCCTCCGGCGATATGGATTCGCAATGCGGCCGGCAATGGTGGTAAGCGGGGGAGGGCTTGGTGGGCACTTACGGGCTGAGGTAGACCATCGATAAAAAAGCCGACCGTACCCTCACCCTGGTCCAGGATCAGCAGCCAGCGTTTTTCCCGGGCGCCTTCTTCCATTTGCAAGAACTGTTTCACGTCGAATATCGGCACCAAATTGCCGCGCAGGTTGATCAGCCCGAGAAACCAGGAGGGTACGTTAGGTAGCGGATAAATCACCCATCGTTCCAGCACCTCGCTGGTGGTGTCCTGGTCGATGAGCAAACCGATGTCGCCGATCCAGAAACCGTACCGTGCGCGCCGACGTTCGGTGGCGGCCAGTCCGCCCATGATGCCGGGTGGCGGTTTGAAGCGGTTGAGCGCCGCGCTGGGTTCCAGCCAGCGTCGGGGAATCCGGTCAGCCTTGTCGTTCATAGGGTTTCCCATCGGACCAGGACGGTTTACAGAAACGCTTTCAGTTGATCCGTGATAGCGTCCGCTGTGTAGGGTTTGGTGATAAATCCCTTGCCACCCTGCATCTGCGCCCACAGTCGGTCGGCCTTTTGGCTTTTACTGGTGACGAAGATCACCGGAATATTTTTGGTTTCCGCCTGGTTGCCGAGCGAACGGCAAGCGGCATAGCCGTCCATATCGGGCATGATGATGTCCATGAAAATCAGATCCGGTTTTTCCTCCGTGGCTTTTTCGATGGCATCCTTGCCATTGGTGGCGGTAACGATGACGCAACCCGCCTCACCGAGGATGCTTTTGATATTGGCCAGATCCGTCGGGGAATCATCGACGACAAGGACTTTTCGTATCGGCATGGAGGTCTCCTTAAATTTTCGTTGGCTAAAACATAACATCATCGATCTAGCATGGGCCATTCCCGCTATTTCTCAAAGGCAGGACATCAGCTCATTTAGGGCGTTTTCAGGTATTTCTTGACTACCTTCTGAAAGGAATTTTGTTTGGCGGGTTTGGTTAGATAGGTGTCGCAGCCGGCCAATGCGCCTCTGACCCGGTCGAAGGGTGACGATTTGCTGGTCAGCATGATGACCGGCGTTTTCTTTTTGGTTTTATCTTTTTTGATCGTCTTGCAGATCTGATAGCCGTCAACCCCGGGTAAGATTACGTCCAGAAAAATGATGTCGTAGTCATTTTTAGAGAGTAATTCGAAAGCTTGCTCACCAGATTCGGCGGTGTCGGTTCGAATCCCAAGTAGCTTTAATTCCAGCTCAACCTGCATTCTGATCGTACTGCTATCATCTACTACCAAAGCCTTGAGAGTTTGCTCCGAGGTTCCGCCAGCTATCGATGTTTCGCTGATAGTGCGTTCTTCGGTGGGAACGGTCGATATTTGATTGGCAACCCGATCTAATACACTAAGTACGCGAGTCGCGATAAAGGGTCGGTGCAGGGTATAGGGGAATTCATTAGCCAGCTGATCTTTGGCGATCATTATGCTGACTAGGGAAGAAGATGAGCTTTCATTAGGTGTGGCAGGCTTATAGGAACGCCATTCCTCCATTGCGCTTGGGTTTTCCGCGTCCACCATCAATATTTGGATTGGTTCGCCAGCAGTGGCAAAGGAGTAGGTGTTAGGACGGTAAAGAGAAAGCTTGAAGATATTTCTCAGAACATTGCGCTCGTTTTCGGGAATTCCGATTAAAGCGACTTTAAAGGATTTCTTATCGCTCATAAGATCCTTGCCCCTCCTCCTTCCATACTTCTATTGTTCGTTGTCCAGGATGACTTTGTCGAAACCCGGATTATCATTAATGTTGGTAGTAACCATAAGCCAAGAACGACATCCGTCATGGGTTTCCCCATGGATTTCCCCATGGTAGCGTGACCAAGGCCCATTTATGATACAATTGCATATTTATTTTAGCCAACAGAAATTTTAATTCAAGATTAGGAAGGAAAAAAATAAGGTCCAGCTCATACATAGTCGTCCCTTCCTAAGGACGGCATCGATATACCAAAGTGAAGAAACGAAGGCATCCATGTAACGACAAGGGGCGACCGCGATGAAGATGACGATGATCGGACTGGATTTGGCAAAGGGCGTAACCAGTCGAGCATGTCCATGGCTGAAGCCACGAGGCGGAGCCAGGCAGATTGCGGTTGGAGCGGGGAGTCGTCTGGAGCCGGGTGTTTCCTGGTGGATGGAGTGGTTCATGAACGACGCCGCGCGGTTTGATTTGATTTGAGTAGCGTCTGGGCGCCCAGCGGAGTCCAGCGCATCCCGGTCCGTTCCATCCCGTCCTTGACCACAGGGCGGCGGGCGCCCTCGATCACGCCAGAGGCGATGGGGTAACCGGCGGCGAGGTGCCGATCATGGTGAATCCAGTCGCGATGACGGTCGAAATAGTTAGCCAACTGTTGCAACCAGCGGATCACGCCGGTGCCCATGCCGCCCAGCAAGCCACCCATCAGCAACTTCATTCATTTCAGCGCCAGGTCACCGCCGGGCGCGTGAAAGAGATGCGCCGCTTCCCATAGATAGCCGGTGGCATGGAGCGGGTCGAGAATCTCGACCCGCGCGGTGTCGCCCAAAGTCGCGGCGGTGGGTATCCCACAGGGCCGGCTGGCCGTCCATCAGCAGCACCAGGTTCACCTGTGGTCGGGGTCGCCCCACATCAGCGTTTACGCCAGAAAAGATAGGGCGTTAAGTCGGCGCGTATGGGTTTGGGGGGTTCGCTCCTGAGTCGACTACGATTCATTGAGGAGCGCTATATAGCGCTCCCATACCAGTTGTGGAATCGACAGTCTCGGACTCCCCATCACAACTTCACGGTTGAAATACTTTGGCCAGTTGTTGGGGCGTAGTACTCTTCAATTCTCCATTATCGAGATAGGCCAGTTGCACGAAATCGGAGCCCTGATTATCGTTGGTGAAATCCAGCTTCAAGCCGCCCAAATCGAAGGTCTGGCCACGCACGGCGCGAAGGAAATTTTCGCGGGTGATCTCGCCTTTAATATTGCGCGCGATTGCCAAAAACATCTTAGCGACGATGAATCCTTCCAGCGATACGTAACCCAATTGGTTTCCAAGGGCTTTGCGGGCTTCTTCCACAATGGGCAGCTGCGAATCCAAAGCAGGTACAACGTTAGTCAGGATGACCTTGTCGGTTACCTTGTGATCCACCAAGGCTTTCATTAAGTTGTCGGCACCGGTAAAAGATACCGCGCTGACGACCCAATGGTCACCCTTGTAGCGCGAATAACCGATGAAGGAGGCAATCGGAGAATATGTTCCTACCGTCACCACTAAGCGGCAATGTGTGCCCGCCGCCTGTTCCCATTGTTTCAGCGACAGATAACCTTCTCTCGCACGGTTCGCGTTACGAAGATAAACACCGACGGGCCCAATCCCATTACGAGCCGGCTCATCCCCTTGCATGGCAAGGATTTGCTCTAGTTTGCCGACAACCTCAGCCATGCCGGGTTGTTTTGATAGCACTTCCTTAATTCCCAAGACGCCGGCCATGCCATAGGCATCGTTCTGAACATAGGCGCAAATCTCTTGGGGCTTCACGCCCGCGGAAAGGGCGGCCTCAATCGTATTGGTGATTTCCTGAACGTAGCTGGCGCGAAAGTTGACAATGTCGCCAACGCCGGGCCGCAAGAGACCGGCGCCGGTGAAAAACCCAACGGCGGGAACCTTGTTTTCGGCCAGAATTGGAAGGGCGACTTTTGCCGTGGGAGTACCCACACTACCCAGCATAAGAAATATTCCTTGGTCAATCAATTGGTTGGTAGATTTGATCGTATCCGCGGGGTTATAGAAATCGTTGAGCGCCATAAATTCAATCGCCCGGTTTTGGATTTTCTCTCCCTTGAGCGCAGCATTGATACCCGCTTCCATTCCTAGACCCAGCTCATTGGACTGACCCTTCAAATCCATCACCCCGCCGATTTTGACGGCGGTGCTGGTTACTCCCGCTTCCTCCGCCAAGGCTTGAACGCCGCTCGCCGCAATCAAACTTAGCATAAGCAGCAAATAAGAGCGCATCGTTGCTGGCCAATTATTTCTTGGGCTTTTTAGCCCTTGACTGAATATGGACATGACTATCTCCTGGTTTGAAATTACATCAAAAAAATGTTTTTTTATCAATCAACAGCTTGTCTCTCGT
Organism: Candidatus Competibacteraceae bacterium; assembly: GCA_016699715.1. Taxonomy (NCBI): domain Bacteria; kingdom Pseudomonadati; phylum Pseudomonadota; class Gammaproteobacteria; family Candidatus Competibacteraceae; species Candidatus Competibacteraceae bacterium. Next base: position 619,387 of record CP065007.1, read on the forward strand.
AGCCGCAATTAAGATCCAACTCAAGGTTTTTCTGATCAAAGCCATTCAACTCAAAAGGCACGGCCAATAACTGGACTTCTGTTATGGCGGAAATGGCTGCGAGTCAGTCCTGGATAGACATCGGGCTTACCATGCCGTGATATAGCCACCAATTACATCAGCAACTGAAGTAGCTTTAAGCAATAAGCAAGCCAATATGGTAATTCATGCTGTGAAATCCGGATCGTCAGCTGATCCCGTATGGGTCGTCGTCACCCATAATCAGTTTTTTTAGAGTCATGAAAAAATTACACGTTTTTTTTCAATTAGTTAAAGCGTGGCTTTGAGGTGTTTTCAAGGTAAAAAGAGGATTATGCGGAGATTGTTAAATATATAGTACATGCAAAAAATACAAAATTTCAATTGTATCAATAATTGTAATTAAAAAAAGCCATTAATTGACTTAACGCTACTTTTTGAAATCATGTGTCAAAATATATGACAAAACAGGAGATGGGTCGGGCCAGTTTGAGCTGGCGAAACCATGAGAGCGTTAAGATGCTGTCGATTACATGCAACCCACTAAATTATTGGGTATTTTTTATGGTGTAGCCTTGCGGGATGAAGTGGGAGCCGTGTGAAGAGATAAAGAGGTGTGGGTTTGTCGGCCAGCGGATCGCTTGCTCCGCTGAGTCGGCGCGCCGTTGAGAGCAGGGAGAGAAGCGGGGTGACGGCTTATTCGCCCGACTGCAGCAGCGAACCATGTTCGCGTGCATGACGGACGGCAGCTAAAAATACATTGATCGCCAAACCGAGGTAGCCGGCATTCAGCAGCAGGGCATACAGAAAATAATCCAACCGGAACGCATGATCCAGCAGTACCGCCCGCATCCCCTCGAACACATGACTGGCGGGTAAGATCCAGGCCAGCGGTTGCAGCCAGCCGGGCAGGGTGGCGATGGGGTAGTAGATCCCGCACAACGGCGCCAGGGCGAAGATCGCCGCCCAAGCGATGCTTTCGGCGCCCATGCCATGGCGCAGCACCAGGGCGGCGACCAGCAGACCGATGGCCCAGCCCATCAACAGCAGGTTGAGAAAAAAGCCGGCCAGCGGCGGTCCCAGCGCGAACAGGTTGTAGCCGTAGAACGGCAGCGCCAGCGCCACCGCGACCCCGACGCCGACCAGCGTGCGAATCAGGCTGATCGACATCAGCGCCAGGATCAGTTCGATCGGCCGCAGCGGACTGACGAACAGTTGAGCCAGATTGCGGGCGTGCAGCTCCTCGAAGAACACCACCGATACGCCCAACTGGCTGCGAAACAGAATATCCCACAGCAGCACGCCCGACAGCAGCAGCCCCGCCGCCTGGCCGAGTACGTCGCTGTGACCGGCCAGATAGCGGGTGATGAAGCCCCACAGGATCATCTGCACGGTGGGCCAGTAGGCCAGCTCGACGATGCGGATCCAGGAACGGCGCAGCAGGTAGAGGTAGCGCAGCGCCAGCGCGCCGATGCGTTGCGGGGAAATTCCATTCATTCGATCACCTCGCCGCTTTGGATGCCGCGGGCGATGTCGAGAAACACTTCTTCCATGTCCTTGCGGCCGTAGCGGTGGATCAGCTCGCGCGGCGTGCCGCTGGCGACGACGCGCCCGGTCCGCAGCATGATCACCTGATCGCAGAGCCGTTCCACCTCGCTCATGTTGTGCGAGGCCAGCAGCAGGGTCGCGCCGCTGTGGCGCTGGAAGTTGGTCAGGATGCCGCGCATCCGGTCGGCGGTATCGGGGTCGAGTGAGGCGGTCGGCTCGTCGAGCAGCAGGATGTCCGGTTCGTTCAGCAGCGCCTTGGCCAGCGCCACCCGGGTTTTCTGGCCGGCGGACAGACTGCCGTAGGGACGTTGGAAGAAAGCATCGATATCCAAATCCCGCCCCAGCACCGCCAGCCGCTCGCGCACGCGGGGCACGCCGTACAGGCGAGCGTAGACGGTCAGGTTTTCCGCCACGGTCAAGCGTTGCGGCAGATCGACATAGGGTGAGGAGAAGTTCATGCGCGGCAGCACGCGGTGCTGGTGGCGCGGCACCTCTTCGCCGAGAATGTGAATTCGGCCGCCGGTCGGTAGCAGTAGCCCCAGTAGCATGGCGATGGTGGTGGTTTTGCCGGCACCGTTACCGCCGAGCAGGGCGCAGGTGGCGCCACGAGCGATGTCGAAGCTGATGCCGTCCACGGCCCGCACCGAACCGTAGTGCTTACACAGATCCTCGACCTGGATGACGGGTGGTTCAGCCACCGGCGCGTTCCAGGGGATCGAGCGCGATCAGCCAGCCGTCCCGCTCGATCAGCGCCACCGCTTGCAGCGACTGCCGGGCGCAGGGGCCGGAAACGCAATAACCGTCTTCAATACGAAACAGGGCTCCGTGGATGCCGCACTGGATGACCGTGCCGGTGCAATCCAGAAACTGGTCGGGTTCCCATTCCATCGGCGCGCCGGTATGCGGGCAGCGGTTGCGGTAGGCGTAAATGCCCTCCCGCGTGCGCACCAACACGAGGTCGGCGTAGCGGGAAGCCGGGTTGATGACGATGCCCTTGCTTTGACCTTCGGCCAGGTCGTCCAGGCGACAGAGGGGGTGTTCGGGCATCGGAACTCAGCTCGCCGCCCGCGCCAGTTTCGGCAGATCGCCCTCCAGCCCCATCGCCCGCCGGGCGATGCGGTTTTTCAGCGGGCCGGCGGCGTCGGTCAGGTTGAGGCCAAGATTCCGCAGTAGCCGCACCGGTGGCAGCGGGTTGCCGAACAGCCGCTTGAAACCGTCCATGACGCCCAGCATTAGCAGATTATCGCCTTTGCGCCAGCGTTCGTAGCGCCGCAGTACCCTGAGTGCGCCCACCTCGTGACCGGCGGCCAGGCCGTCCAGCAGCACCTCGGCCAGCGTCGCCGCGTCCAACAGTCCCAGATTGACGCCCTGTCCGGCCAGCGGGTGGAGCACATGGGCGGCGTCGCCGATCAGAGCCAGGCCAGGTTTGACGTAGGCGTGGGCGTGCTGCAAACGCAGGGGGAAAGCACCGCGTGGCCCGACCTGCACGATCTCACCCAGTCGCCGGTCGAAGGCTTCCGTCAGCGCCCGAGCGAAATCGTGCTCGTCCAGCCCCAGTAACTGGTCGGCCTGTTCCGGTGTGGTGGACCAGACGATGGAACAGCGCCCGTCGTGCAGCGGCAGGAACGCCAGCGGCCCGGTCGGCAGAAAACGCTGCCAGGCGGTTTCCTGATGTGCTTCGGCGGTGCGCACGTTGGCGACCAGCGCCTTCTGGTCGTAGCTCCAGCCGCGAGTGTCGATTTCCGCCAGTTCTCGCACCCTGGATTGCGCGCCGTCCGCGCCGACCAGCAGCCGCGTCGCGAATTCGCGCCCATCGGTCAAGCGCACTCGCCAGCCACCCGCGTCCTCGGGCCAAGCGGTTTCCAGCGCCGCCGGACACAGCAGATCCACCGCCGGCAGTTGCCGCGCCCGCTCCAGGAGAGCGTACTGAATCACCCGATTTTCGACGATCCAGCCCAGCAGCGGCTCGCCGAGGGTGGCGCTGTCGAAATGAATCTGACCAAAGCCACCGGCGTCCCATACCCGCATGTCGCGGAAGGGACTGACCCGCCAGGCGGTCATGCCGCTCCAGGCGTCCACCGCCGCGAAAATGCGCTGCGAGGCGCGATGGATGGCGGAGACCCGCAGGTCGGCTTCCTCGTTCGGACGGATGCGCTCCAGCGGCACGCCTTCCAGCAGGGCGATTTTGAGATCGGCGTGGCCCAGCGCGCAGGCCAGCGTCGAGCCGACCATGCCGCCGCCGGCGATGATGAGGTCGTAATCGGGATTCGTCATGGGATCGTCGCCCCCGAGGGTGATGCCGTCAGCGCCAGCCCGCGCGCCAGTTTCGGCACCCGCCCGTCCAGCCCCATGGTTTGTCGGGCGAACCAATGCTTGAGCGGTGGCAGCAGGTCAAATCCCAGCAGTCCCAGATTGCGGGCGGCCCGCACCGGCGGCAGCGGGTTGGCGAACAGCCGGTTCAGCGCGTCGGTGAATGCAATCGTCCGTCGCTGATCCCAGCGCCGCCAGTCGGCGTAGCGGTTGAGCACCCTAAGATCGCCGATGTCCTCGCCACGCCGACCCGCGTCCGCGACCACTTCCGCCAGCGCCGCCACGTCGCGGATGCCGAGGTTGAAGCCCTGGCCGGCGATGGGATGCAGGGTGTGGGCGGCATTGCCGAGGATCGCCACGCGCTGGCGGGCGTGTTCGCGTGCTTTCAGCAGAAACAGCGGATAGGCTTGCCGACGGCCGACGCGGAGAAACGGCCCCAGCCGGTCGCCGAATCGTTGCTGCAGCAGGGCGATGAAACCGGCGTCGTCGAGGTCCAGCACCGCCGCCGCTTCGGCGTCGTCCACCGTGCAGACCACCGCGCAGCGGTTGTCGCTCATGGGCAGCAGCGCCACCGGTCCGTCCGGGGTGAAGCGCTCGTAGGCCACGTGGCGATGCGGCAGGGTCGGGGTGACGTTGGCGATCACCGCCTGCTGGCCATACTCCCAGCGCAGGGTGGCGATGCCGAGTTGTTCGCGCACCGGCGAGCGGGCGCCGTCGGCGGCCACCAGTAAGCGAGCCCGCAGTTCCACCGTCCGTTCGTCGCCAAAACGGACGCCGATACAGGCGGCGTCCGGTTCGATGCGCACGGTTTCCAGTCGGGCCGGGCAGAGCAGTTCCACCTTGCTCAAGGTCGGCAATTTCGCCAGTAGCGCCGCGCCGATCAAGCGCGCCTCGGCCACGTAACCCAGCGCCTCCACGCCCTCGTCGCGGCAGTCGAGATGGGCGAAGCCGGGGCTGCCGCGCTCGGAAATGTGGATTTGGCGGATCGGCGTGGCGGTGGCGGCCAGCGTTTCCCACAGATCCAGGGTCTGGAAGATGCGTCGGGTCCCCTGCGCCAGGGCCAGGGTGCGGTCGTCATAGCCGGGGTGCTCGCTGACGGTCAGCGGCGCGGCCTCGATCAGGCCGATCCGTAAATCCTGACCGTCCAGCGCGCAGGCCAGACTGGCGCCGACCATGCCGCCGCCAACGATCAGCAGATCGTAGTCCACGTTGTTCATCCGCCCTCCCGCATCCATGCTTCGATGTCGGCGATTTCCTTGGGCGCGGCCTCGGTCAGCACTTCGGGCTCGTCGGCGGTGACCAGCACGTCATCCTCGATGCGGATGCCGATTCGCCACCAGCGTTCGTCCACATCGGTTTCCAGCCGAACGCCGAGCCGCGCCCAGCTCTCCTCCATGCGTTTACTGCCGGCGGGGATGTACAGTCCGGGCTCGATGGTGGTCACCATGCCCGGTTCGAACGCCCGCCAGTCGTCGCCGGTCTTGTAGTCGCCGACGTCGTGGACGTCCATGCCCAGCCAGTGGCCGGTGCGGTGCATGTAGAATCCCTTGTGCTGTTCCGTCTTGATCAGTGCGTCCACTTCGCCGTGCAGCAGGCCGAGCGCCACCAGCCCCTCGGTCAGAACGCGGACCGCCGCGTCGTGCGGCTCGTTGAAGCGGCGGCCGGGGCGGACCTGGTCGATGGCGGCTTTCTGCGCGGCTAGCACCAGCTCGTAAATGGCGCGTTGCTCGCCGGAGAAGCGGCCGTTGACCGGAAAGGTGCGGGTGATATCGGACGCGTAGCCGTCCACCTCGGCGCCGGCGTCGATCAACAGCAGGTCGCCGTCGCGCAGTTCGGCGTTGTTTTCGATGTAATGCAGGATGCAACTGTTGTCGCCGCCGCCGACGATGGCTGGATAGGACCAGCCGGCGCCGTTACCGAGAAAGGTGTGGAAGATTTCCGCCTCGATCTGGTATTCCATCATGCCCGGTCGGCAGGCCCGCATGGCCCGGCGATGCGCTTCGCAGGCGATGCGGGCGGATTCGCGCATCACCGCGATTTCCTCGGGTTCCTTGCGCAGTCGCATGGCATGCAGCAGGTGTTCCAGGGCAATGAAGGCGACCGGTGCCCGCACCCCGGTGCGGGCCTGGCCACGGACCCGGTTGATCCAGTCCATGACCCGCCGGTCGAAATCCGGGTTGTAACCGATGGCGTAAAATACCCGTTCGCGGTTTTCCAGCAAGGGCGGTAGCAGCTGGTCCAATTGGGCGATGGGATGGGCGTTGTCGGCGCCGTAGCGCTCCACCGCGCCTTGCGGTCCGGCGCGACGACCGTGCCAGATTTCCATTTGCGGGTCGCGCTCGCGGCAGAACAGCAGAAACTCCTGTTCGCCACCGGGGGCCAGCACGGCGATCGCTTCCGGCTCGGGAAAACCGGTCAGATAATAAAAATCGCTGTCTTGACGGTAGGGATAGTGGATATCGCGGTTGCGCGGGGCCGACGGCGCGGCCGGCAGCACGGCGACCGAACCGGGACCCATGCCTGCCATCAGCGTGCGGCGGCGGCGGGCGAAAACGCTGGGCGGTATGGTACGGGCAAGCATCGGCGGCGGGGCTCCGGGTTGATTAGTGCAGGCGGGTGGAGGGGCGGCTCAGGTCCTGCTGGACGATCAGCAACCCGACCCGCAGGTATTCGACCACTTCGGCGTAAGCGGTTTCATCGGCTTCGGTGGCGTCTTCGGTTTCGAAGCCAACCCGGGCAATTTCGGCCGCGTCGTGCAGAAATTCCCGGCTTTCCTCGGAGAGCGCGCGGTGCTGGTCAGCCTGCCCCAGACCCAAGCCGAACAGCAGGCCCTGACACCAGGCGCCGAGTGCATCGGTGCGTTGCCGCAGGGGGGCCTCGTCTTCAGGCAACAGAGGGGTTGCCGTGCAGTCGATATCGCTCAATTGGGCGGCGCCGTATTCGAACAGCTTCCGTAGCAGATCGTCGGCGGCTTCGGAGTCCTCGCTCTTGTCGGCCAGTTCTTCGTGGACACAGCTTAGCCACCGCTCGCAGTTCAGGTTCGGGTCGGCGCACAGCAGGCCGCACAGCAATCCATGCAACTCGGCGGGGTTGAAGGGATCGAGCAACCGGGTCAGGCGTTCGAATATGGGCGAATGGCTGGCAAGCATCGGGAGAACTCCTGCACTCTTGAAGCGACGCGTCGGCGGGCAATCCTAACATTCCTCGCTTTGACCTCGAAAGCGGGCGGAAAATTGACCCGGCTGGAATGACCGCTCTATAGTATTTACATGGAAACCGACGAACTGTACGAAACCGCAGCGCCCGCCGAGGTGGGCGATCTGGAAAATACCCCTGAAACCGCCACGACCGGTCTCGCCATCCTTGCCGAACGGCTGGAACGGCTGGCCGCGCTGTGCGAGCGTTTGCAGGAAGACAACCACTTTTTGCGCGAGCAGAATCAGGTATTGCAGGCGGAAAGCAGCACCCTGCGCGAGCAGAACGAACAGTCGCGTTCCCGCATCGAGGCCATGATCGTGCGCCTGAGGGGTTTGGAGCAAGCCTCATGAGCCAGGAAACCGTGGGTGTCACCGTGCATCTGATGGGTTGTGAGTATCGCTTTGCCTGCCGACCCTCCGAGCGCGACGATCTGTTGGAGGCGGCCCGCTATCTCGACGAACAGATGCGGGAAGTGCGTGATCACACCAGCAAGCTGCTGAGCTTGGAAGCGGTTGCGATGATGGCCGCGCTCAATGTCAGCAACGAGTTGCTGCGGCAGCGGCGTTTGTCGGCTGAAGCGAATACGCTGGTCGACCGTCAGGTGGGGGATTTATTACAAAAAGTTGACGCTGTGCTTAGCAAAGCTGAGTCGGAAGGGTTATAATCCCCTCCAAGGATCTCTATTTCAGTTTGGGCGTTCTCTGCGGTGTTCGAGTAATGGGCCGGGTAACCCCTTGATCCTAGATATTTTTACCCAGGGAGCACGGTCGTCGGTGTGGTGTGCATGTCCGCCATGTTGCGGAAAGCCTGATATGCCGCTCTGTTCCCCCACTTGAACCACATGGTTCAAGGGCAAAGGCTCGAGACGGCACAGGCGGAGAACGCCCTCTTCCCAACCCAGCGACGCATTACGCGTCGTTTTTTTATGTCTCGCAATCCGTGATGATCGACTCGCAATCGCTACGTCGACAGCTTCGTGCCTTGCGGCGCGGTCTATCCCCCGCCGCGCGCCAACAGGCCGCGCTGGCCGTCGCTCGTCGTCTGGAATCCTGGCCGTTGGCTCGCGCCATTCGGATTGCCGGTTACTGGGCTTGCGATGGCGAGTTGGACCCAGAGCCGTTGCTGAAACGAGCCTGGACCGAAGACCGACAGATTTTTCTGCCGGTGTTGGCCGGCGAACCGCCGCGCTCGCTCCGGTTCGCGCCCTACCGGGCCGGCGCGCCGCTGCGCCGCAACCGATTCGATATCCCCGAACCCGAGGTTGCGCCGGCGGAATGCTTGCAAGCCGCGGATCTGGATCTGGTCCTGGTGCCGCTGGTGGCTTTCGATTCGACCGGTACCCGCCTCGGCATGGGAGGGGGGTTCTACGATCGCAGCTTCGCTTTTCCGCGCGGTGCGAACGAACTGGGCCGAAGGCCCTACCTGTTGGGGGTGGGCTATGAATTCCAAGCGGTTGCCGAACTGGTTCGGCAACCGTGGGATGTACCGCTGGATGCCGCGGTGACCGAGCGGGCGTTTTACCAGTTTTCCAATGATGAAGGACAGGCATGAGCTATTGGCTGTTGAAATCCGAGCCGCGAGCGTTCGGCGTCATCGACCTGGAAAATGCACCGAACCAAACGACCCCTTGGGAAGGGGTGCGCAACTATCAGGCGCGTAATTTCCTGCGGGATGGTTTGCGCTTGGGCGATCAAGCGTTTTTTTATCACTCCGGCACGACAAACCCCGCCATCGTGGGGATCGTCGAAGTGGTGCGGGCTGCTTATCCCGATGAAACCGCCTTCGATCCAGGTAGTCCCTATCACGATCCCGCCAGCACGCCGGACCGGCCTCGCTGGTATCGGGTGGATGTGCGGCTGGTCCGCCGCCTGCGCCGCCCGATCACGCTGACCGAACTGAAACGCCATCAGGAGACTCTTGGCGATTTTCCCCTGCTGCGCCTGGGCAACCGCCTGTCGGTGCTGCCGGTGACCGCGGCGCAATGGGCGTGCGTGTTGGCCCTGGAAACCCGGCCGTTGACCTAAGAAGCTGTACAAAAACTAAGTTGTTGATTGTTCCGCCAAGCTTGCCGGCGATGGCGGAAAATCATTACGGACAAGCCCGCTTCCACACATAACATATTGATTGGTAAGAAGGTAGTTTTTGTACAGCTTCTAAGCGTGCCCGTCCAGAAACAGCTGGTAGGCGGGATTGTCGGTCTCCTCGTGAAAGGGGTAGCTGATCTCGCGGATAAAGGTTTGAAACTTGGGTCGTTCGGCTTCCGGGACTTGGATGCCCACCAGTACCCGGCCATGGTCGGAACCATGGTTGCGGTAGTGGAACAGGCTGATGTTCCAGCCGTGCGCCATACCGGTCAGGAACTTTAGCAGCGCGCCTGGCCGTTCGGGAAACTGGAAGCGGTAGAGCAGTTCATCGCGGATGCCCGGTGCATGGCCACCGACCATGTAGCGCACATGCAACTTGGCCATCTCGTTATCGCTCATGTCGGTCACCGGATAACCCTGCTCGCTCAGGGCGTCGATAATCCGCTGTTTCTCTTCCTGGCCCTCGGTGAGTTGCACGCCGGCGAATACACGCGCCTGCCGGTCGTCGGCGTAGCGGTAGTTGAATTCGGTGATGGAACGCTTGCCGATGACCTGGCAGAACTTACGGAAGCTGCCGGGTTGTTCCGGGATGGTGACCGCCAGCAGTGCCTCGCGCCGCTCGCCCAATTCGGCCCGCTCGGCGACATGGCGCAGTCGGTCGAAGTTGATGTTGGCGCCGCAGTGGATGGCGATGAGGTTGGCCCCGGTGATGCCGGTGTGTGCCACGTATTTCTTTAACCCAGCCGTGCCCAGCGCACCGGCCGGTTCGGCGATGGAGCGGGTGTCGTCGAAAATATCCTTGGTGGCGGCGCAGATTTCATCGGTGGAAACGACGAGGGTGTCGTCCACCAGCTCCTGAGCCAGTCGGAAGGTTTCCTCGCCGACCTGCCGCACCGCCACGCCGTCGGCGAAAATCCCAACCTGGTCGAGCCGGACCCGTTTGCCTTGCTTGAGCGCTTCGTGCATCGAAGCGGCATCGTCCGGTTCCACGCCGATGATTTTGATCTCGGGTCGTAGAAACTTGACGTAGGCGGCTACGCCGGTGATCAGGCCACCGCCCCCGACCGCGATGAAGATGGCGTCGATCGGATCGGGATGCTGGCGCAGAATTTCCATGCCGATGGTGCCCTGGCCGGCGATCACGTCCGGGTCGTCGTAGGGATGGATGAAGGCTAAACCCTTGTCCGCTTCCAATTGGCGGGCGTGCTGGTAGGCTTCGTCGTAGGTGTCGCCGAACAGAACGGTTTTGCCGCCGCGAGCGCGCACCGCCTGCACCTTGATGGAGGGTGTGGTGCGGGGCATGACGATGGTGGCCTTGACCCCGAGCCGCTGGGCGGCCAGGGCCACTCCTTGAGCGTGGTTGCCGGCCGAGGCACAGATGACGCCTTTGTCCAGGATCTCGCGCGGCAGGTTGACGATCTTGTTGTAAGCGCCGCGCAGTTTGAAGGAAAACACCGGTTGCAGATCTTCGCGCTTGAGCAGCACCCGGTTGTTCAACCGCTGTGATAAGCGACTCATGACATCGAGCGGCGATTCGATGGCGACGTCGTAGACGCGGGCGGCGAGGATTTTTTTGATGTAGTCGTGCATGATGGTGTGAGATGACTGATAGGGGAAAAATCGCATGTCTGGCGATGAGATGAAAAAACGTGCCGCCGAAGCGGCGTTGGAGTATGTCGAGGACAATACGGTCGTGGGGGTCGGCACCGGCTCGACGGTCAATTATTTTATTGAGGCGCTGGCGCGCATCAAGCATCGCATCGAGGGCGCGGTATCGAGTTCCGAGGCGACCACGCAAAGATTGAAGGCCTGCAAGATTCCGGTACTGGATCTGAACGCCGCCGGACCCTTGCCGTTGTATGTGGACGGTGCCGATGAAGCCAACCGTCAGTTGCAGCTCATCAAGGGTGGCGGCGGGGCGCTGACCCGCGAAAAGATCGCGGCGGCTGCCAGCGAACGATTCGTGTGCATCGCCGATCAGTCCAAGCTGGTGGACGTGCTGGGAGCATTCCCGTTACCGGTCGAGGTGATTCCGATGGCGCGCAGCCACGTCGGGCGCGCGCTGTTGAATCGGGGCGGACAACCGGTATTGCGGGAGAACTTCGTCACCGACAACGGTAACCTGATCCTCGATGTTTATAACTTGCAAATCCTGGAACCGGCCAAGCTGGAGGCGGAACTGAACAATATCGCGGGTATCGTCACGGTGGGTTTGTTCGCGCTTCGGCCGGCCGATGTGTTGCTGCTGGGTACGGTGGACGGAGTGCGAGTGATGCGGCTTTGAACAGGATTTGCGGGGAATAAAAACGGGCGCTGCCTTTCGGCGAGCGCCCGCCGCCCTTACGCCTGTTTTCCCAGGCTATGTATTAGAAGTCCACCCGGGTGCCGATCGAGGCGGCGTTCTGGTCACCCATGAACAACCCCGTCGAGGCGTCGCCCGGTACGTTGTAAAGGCTGGCGCTGCGGCCGATGTATTCAACCCAGATCGAGGTCCGTTTGCTGAAGTTGTACTGGTAGCCCACCACGTAATTGTCGATTTTGTCGTCGCCGTCGACACCGGTGTCCAGTTGGCCGTAGGCGGCGCGCAGGGTGTTGTTGCCGAAGACGTACTGACCGGTCAGATACCAGTTGTTGGCATCGTCACCGGGAAAGAATTGAGTTCCCGCTGTATCTTTAATCCCGGTGAACAGGTTGAGGGAATAGAGACTACCCTGCTCGTAGATGAAGCCCACGCCGAACGGCCCCGAGTTGTAGCCCAAGCCCAGAACCCAGTTTGACAGGTCAAGATCGTAGGTAACACCAGGCAGGGTGTCGGGATTGAGAGGGATATTGCTCTTGCCTTCCAACTTGATGTAGCTGGCACCGGCGAAGAACGGCCCGTTGCTGTATTTGACGGCCAGGTTCCAGATATCGACATCATTCGATATGTCCGAGCTGGGGCCGTTCATGACCAGCATCGCTTCACCGCTGAAGCCACTGAAATCGGGCGTGGAATAATAGACGCTGTTCGACAGCCGAACCAGATCGCCATCCGCTTGGCTGCGGTCACCGCTGAGCGAGAATCCGCCACCCAGCCACTGCGGATAGAGGAAGGTTTTGCCGCTATTGAAAATATCGGTAATGCCGGCGACGTTGTAATAGGGCGTGTCCTGGGTACCGAGAGTCAGGGTGCCGAAGCCGCCCTTGAGCCCAACGTATTTGGGTCGGTTGCTATCCCAGTTGCCGCCTTCGGTCATATCGACACCGAATTCGTAACGGTAAACGGCGTTCAGACCACCACCCAAATCTTCGGAGCCCACCACGCCGAGGCGTGAGGAGTCGTTGACCACATCCCAGTTGCCATCAGTGTCCACGGAATCAAGGGTTTCATCGTTGTAATCCACCGACACCCGCGCCGAGCCGTACAGGATGGTATCGGCCTGTGCCGCAAACGGAATGGCAAGAGCGCCAGCAACAGCCAAGGCAAGAATGGATTTTTTCATGGGGTGATTCCCTGATTGTCTGAATATGGGTATAAATTTCAAGATTTGCTTTCCAATCAATGCGATAACTCGATTGGAAAGCAATCTTAAAGCTGTTTTCCGAGTCATTTATATAATGGTTGCGGTAAAAAAGCAACTGGTTTTTTATAAAAAATACAACTTATTGGTGTCAACGCAACGAGAGTCCAAACCTGGATTATTCCCGAACCGGAAAACGAAAACGGACACCCGAGGGCGTCCGTTTTACTCAGACCCAATCAGCAGGGTGGATCAGAAATCCACGCGGGTACCGATGGAGAGCGCTTGCCTAGTGCCGATCAGGTCGCTGTCGACATCGCTATTGGTGTATTCAACCCACGCGCGGGTCCGCTTGCTGAAGTTGTACTGGTAGCCCAACACAAAGGTGTTGATGCTGTCCTGCTCGATACGAGCAGTCTGGACACCGTTCGTGTAGACCTGAACCTGGCCCTTGTCGGGATCGGTATAACCGTAGGCACCCCGGATAATGTTGTTGCCGAAGGTGTAGGCGCCGGTCACGTAGACGTTCTGACCTCCGCCAAAGTAAAGGGTATTGAGGTCGCCGTCTTCGTAGTTCAGAGTGACCGCGAAGGGACCGGAGTTGTAGCCAAAGGCCAAGCCCCACTGATCGCCGTCTTCCCAGTTGGGCCGGGTGTACTTGAGGCCATCAAAGGTAGGATTATTGTAGTAGCTGCCAAAGCCGGGCCCATCTATCGCCATGTAGGCCGCGCCCACAAAGAACGGACCGTTCTTGTAGGTGGCGTTGAGCTGATACATGTCGACACTGTCGGAAAGATTGCAAGGCAACTTGTTATCGGGGTTGCAATAACCCAACTCAGACGGATTGGTCGGTTCGTTAGCCCCGACATCGCCATTCATGACCAACATGGCCTGGAAACCGAAGCCGCTCCAGTTGGGCGAGCTGTACAGCAGGCTGTTGTCCATGCGGGTGCCGTAGACGGAGCCCAGGTAACCGGTATTTTGGAGAAAGGTATTGGCCGAATTGTTGAAGACATCGGCGACACCGAGCACGTTGTAGTAAGGAGTCCACTGGGTGCCCATGGTGACTGAACCCCAACTGGTGCCCTTCAGCCCAACCCACTTCGGCCGGTTGCTGTTCCAGTTGCCGCCTTCGGTTACGTCGACACCGAATTCATACTGATAGATGGCGCTCAAACCACCACCGAGGTCTTCCTCGCCGCGCACGCCCAAGCGAGAGGAGTCGTTGACCACATCCCAAGCGGTGAAGCCCTTGACAAACGGGATCAGGGAACCGTTGGGGGCTCTTAGGTCGGTGTAGGTGGTATCCAGGTCAACATAATCGACGGATACCCGGGCGGAACCGTACAGCGTGGTGTCGGCAAAGGCAGAGGAGCCAACCAGTGCAGCGGCAACGGCCAGCGCGATAGCAGACTTTTTCATGACTAAACTCCTAGGTTTGTGTTGTATGTACACAACAAAGAGGTGCTCTCAAATCATTGAGGAAATTTATACGCATTCTGAAGCAGAAATGCAACTGATATTTTCAAAAAAAACACAAAATTTAGTTTTTGTTTTATTTTAGCAACAAATTGTTGTTTTTTGTTCGGGCGATAAAAAACCCACCCGAGATGCTCGGGTGGGTGGATGATGGCTGGGGGACTAGGATTCGAACCTAGGTTGACGGAGTCAGAGTCCGTAGTCCTGCCGCTAGACGATCCCCCAAGAAAATGCTTAGCGCTTGGAATATTGGGGGGCGCGGCGAGCCTTGTGCAGACCGACCTTCTTGCGCTCCACCTCGCGGGCATCGCGGGTGACGAAGCCGGCTTTGCGCAGCGAGGGACGCAGGCTCTCGTCGTATTCGATCAAGGCTCGGGTGATACCGTGACGGATCGCGCCGGCCTGCCCGGTGATGCCGCCGCCCTTGACGGTCACGTAGACATCGAACTTGTCCTTCAGATCGGCGACTTCCAGCGCCTGATACGCCACCATGCAGGACGTCTCGCGCCCGAAATACTGATTCAGGGGGAGCTGGTTGACCATGATGTTGCCGCTGCCGGGCCGCAGGAAAACCCGCGCCGTGGCGGTCTTGCGCCGGCCGGTGCCGTAGTGCTGATTTTCGCTCATTCTTGCCTTTCCATTAGTGAATGCGCCAGCCGAAGACTACCCAACCAGTTCCAGGGGTTGGGGCTGCTGGGCGGTGTGCTGGTGTTCGGCGCCCGCGTAAACCTTCAACTTGCGGAACATCGCCCGCCCCAGCGGGTTTTTGGGCAACATCCCCTTGACGGCGATTTCGATGACGCGCTCTGGGGCTTTTTGCAACAGCTTGTCCATGGAGATGGACTTGAGGTTGCCAACGTAACCGGTGGTCCGGTAATAGATCTTGTCGGTCCGCTTCCGGCCGGTCGTCCGCACTTTTTCGGCGTTGACCACGATGATGTAGTCGCCGGTATCGACGTGGGGGGTAAACTCGGGCTTATGCTTGCCTCGCAAGCGGCGGGCGATTTCGGTCGACAACCGGCCCAGAACCTTGTCCGTGGCGTCGATCACGTACCAGTCGCGCTTGACCTCGGCCGGTTTGGCGCTGAAAGTTTTCATTGTGACGTGCTCCGAAAAATCCGTGTTCGCTTGGAAAGTCGCACATTGTATGCAAGCGCTATTCGTCCTACAACCCCCGCCGCCATGTGGGGACCACAAAAAATGCCCAGTAATCGCTAGATGCGCAACCGTTCCACCACTCGACCGTTGATCAGATGCTGCTCGATGATCTCATCGAGATCGGTGCGATCTATATAGCTGTACCAGGTTGCCTCCGGGTAAACGACCATGACCGGCCCTTCGGCGCAGCGGTCCAGGCAGCCGGCGGTGTTGATGCGGACTTTGTCGGGGATGGCCGGGCCGAGTTGCTTGACGCGCTGTTTGACGTAGTCGCGGGCTTCCTGGGCACCGCATTGCTGGCAGCACTGCGATCCATCCGGCCGCAGGTTGGTGCAAAAAAAGACATGGTAGCGATAATACGACACTTCAACTCCTCTTCGATCCGAACCTGAGCTTAAACCCATGACGACTCGTTACTATACCTCCGTTGACGCCCTGCTCATCACTTTGGATCAGGCGCTGCGTACCGTGTTCGGCAAACCGGCAACCACCGGCCGCGCCAACCCGGCCGGCGCCGTGCCGCCCACCGAGCTGCCATCCGAGGCGCGCCAGCGGGCCGCACGGCTGATGCGGGTCAATCATACCGGCGAGGTTTGTGCTCAGGCACTCTATCAGGGCCAGGCGCTGACCGCGCGGTTGGACACGGTGCGTGATCGCATGGAGCAGGCCTCCGGCGAGGAAAACGACCATCTGGCCTGGTGCGAGGCGCGGCTGAAGGAACTGGGCAGCCATCCCAGCGTGCTCAACCCCTTATTTTACGCCGGTGCCTTTACCATCGGGGCGTTGGCCGGCAAGGCCGGAGATCGCTGGAGTCTGGGGTTCGTCGCCGAGACCGAGCAGCAGGTGGTCCAACATTTGAATGCGCATCTGGAGCGCCTGCCGGTCGAGGATCGGCCCAGCCAGGCTATTCTGGAGCAGATGCGGGAAGACGAGGCCCGCCACGCCGCCGACGCCCTGGCCGCTGGCGGCGCCCGCTTGCCACTGCCCGTGCGCGCGTTGATGCAAGGTGCGTCCAAGGTCATGACCCGGACCACCTACTGGGTCTAGGCGCGGGGCGCGGGGCGTACCGCGAGGAGGTTGCACTAAATCCGCAAGCCCTTGTGCAGGTTTTCGCCGTACTTGTGCAGGTTTTCGCCGTAGAAGATTTCCGCCATTTCCCGCCGCAGGCGCCGCTCAATTTCCGCCTGCTCGCGCGGGGGCATGTCCTGTTTGTCCACGCTGAACAGGTAATTATTCAACTCGAAGTCTTTCAGGATCATCTTGGTGTGGAAGATATGTTCCTGATCGACGTTCACGTCGATCATCTGATACCTCTCCAGGGTGTCCTTGGAAAGGTAGTTCTGAATCGAGTTGATCGGGTGGTCGATGAAATGTTTCTTGCCGGCCACGTCGCGGGTAAAGCCTCGTACCCGATAGTCGATGGTGACGATGTCGGACTCGAAACTGTGGATCAGATAGTTCAGGGCCTTGAGCGGAGAGATGCGGCCACAGGTCGATACGTCGATATCGGCCCGGAAAGTGTTGATGCCGTTATCGGGGTGACTGTCCGGATAGGTGTGGACCGTGATGTGGCTCTTATCCAGATGGCAGACCACCGCTTCCGGCAGTGGGCCGGGCGATTCGGTGTTGGAGAGCTGGTCGGATTCGATCGGCTCCTCGGAAACCAACATGGTCACGCTGGCGCCCTTCGGGGCGTAATCCTGCCGGGCGATGTTCAAGATGTTGGCGCCGATGATCCTGGATACAGCGCTTAGAATTCGGGTCAGGCGCTCGGCGTTGTAGGCTTCGTCGATATAGGCGATGTAGCGTTCCTGCTGCTCCGGCGTCGAGGTGTGGCAGACATCGTATATATTGAAGCTGAGCGTCTTGGTGAGGTTATTGAACCCCTGCAATTGTAGTCTGGGCATTGGCTTCGGAGTCATCGCCATTCCCCTCCCCAAAGACGAAAAAACCAAAGCCGCCGGTTCACATGCTCAGGCTTCGATGGCGGGGGGATTAGGGGTTTGGGCGAACGTGCGCTCAGGCTTCGCGGATTTCAAAGGTATGGGTCATCTCAGCGGTTTTGCCCAGCATGATCGAGGCTGAGCAGTATTTCTCCGCCGACAGGTGAATGGCGCGTTCAATCGCTTTGGTGCTCAGATTCACGCCGGTGAGGATGAAGTGAACGCGGATCTGGGTGAAGACCTTGGGGTCTTCGGTGGCCCGTTCGGCTTCGATCTGCACCTCGCAGCCGCGCAGATCCTGTCGGGCCTTGCGCAGGATGTTGACCGCGTCGATCGCGGTGCAACCGCCCATGCCCATCAGCAGCATTTCCATTGGGCGCGGTCCGAGGTTGTGGCCACCCAGTTCGGGCGGGCCGTCCAGCACCACGGCGTGGCCGCTGGGCGATTGGGCCACGTAAGTCATGTCTTCCAGCCAGGTAACGCGGGTTTTCATGGTGGTTGTGCTCCCCAAGGGCGAGCGTTTTCCCTTTGCCTGTTTATGGTTTGCTAAAGTGTCGGCGAGCATGGTAGCACGATAGCCCTTTCGGACCCGAGATCCCGTCAAGGAACTCGCCCATGCAAGGTGGGCGTGAGGAGCTTGGCGAGGTCTTGCGGGGTGACCCGAAATTTTGATGACAAGCACCGGGGCAGGCGCGCTGGTGGACGATAATGAATACCTTTTTTTCCGAGAACCTGGATTACATCTTCTTCCTCTACGGACTGTCGTTCGTGCTACTGGCAACGGTGGCGGCGACTCTCGGCGGTTGGGAAAAAACGCTACCGTGGCGGTGGTTGGCCGTGTTCGGTGTTCTTCACGGCTTGAACGAGTGGCTGGATCTGCTGGCGTTCGGTTTGGGAGACTCACCGGTTTTCCAGGGTATTCGGCTGGCGGTGCTGGCGCTTTCCTTTCTGGCGCTGGTCGAGTTCGGCCGGCGCGGGATGACGGGCGACGGCTCGCGCTGCGGTGGATGGGTTTGGCTGGTGTTGCTGGGGCTGGCCGCCCTGGGTGGGCTGTCCGGAGAGACCAGCGGCTTGAATGCCAGCTGCCGCTATGCGCTCGGCCTGAGCGGTGGCTTGTTGGCCGCCGCGTCGTTGTGGCGGGCCGGCGGAGCGACAGGAGAAGATCGGTGGTGCTTGCGGTTGGCTGCCATCTCCATGCTGGCCTACGGTCTGGCCGCTGGCCTGGTGGTTCCCAAGGCCGCGTTTTTCCCCGCTTCCTGGCCCAATCACGATAGTTTTTTGGCGCTGACCGGAATCCCCGTGCAATCTGTTCGCATGCTGTGCGCGCTGGGTATCATGATCGGCGTGTGGCTGCACGGACTGCGGGTGTCGAGCGTGCGGTTACGGCGCTCCGGACCGATTCCGCACTGGCTGTACCCGGCGCTGTTCGTATTGCTGGCGGGCTTGGGCGGGTGGGCGACCGACTGGCAGGGCCGGAGCGCCGCCGCCGAACTGCGGGAACGGCTGCTACAACAGGCACTAAAGATCGCTCAGACCATCAACCCCACCGAGGCGGCGGTCCTGAGCTTCACGGCGGCGGATTGGGGAACGCCGGCGTTCGAGCGGTTGCGCCGCCAGATGATCGCCTACGGTCGCTTCCTCAACCAGCGCAGTATCTACAGCATGGCCCTTCGCGACGGCGCCATTACCTTCGGGCCGGAGAACCTGGAGGTGAACGATCCGCTGGCCTCGCCTCCCGGAACGCGGTACGAGCGGCCGCCGACGGGGTTGCTTGCCGTCTTTCAGGACAAACGTCCGATAACGGCGGGGCCGTTTGCCGATGAATACGGTGAGTTTGTCTCGGCCTTTGCGCCTGTGCTGGATCTGAATAGCGGCGCGGTCCTGCTGGTGGTCGGCTTGGATGTCCCGGCCGATGCGTGGAACGCCCGGATCGCGGCGAGCCGTCTGCCGCCGATTCTGGGTACGCTGATCCTGCTGCTGATTTTCCTGGTTGGAACGGGTGCCCTCCAGCGGTGGCGCCGGCATCCCACGGTGTACCCACGGCGCTGGCGCCATTTCGAGACTGTGCTGGTTGGCGTGCTGGCCTTGTTGTTAACGGCCGCCGTATCGTTTCTGGTGTTGCAGGAGGAAAGCCGTACGCGCCGCAACGACTTCGAGCGCCTGAGCGATGTCTACTGGGTCAACATCCGCGATATGCTCAATCAGTTTCAAGTCGCGCTGAGCGATCTGGCCCAGTTTTGCGCCGTCACCCCGTGGGTGGATCGCGAAACGTTTCACGCCTTCGCCGCGCCGATGGCGAACAGAACCCAGGCCATTCAGGCTCTCGGCTGGGTCCGGCCGGCGCCGGAAGCCGAGCGGGAGCGTATCGAAGCCGAACTGAGCCGGGAAATCGGCGACGAGATTGTCATCTGGGAATACGATACCGCCGGCCGGCGAGTGCCCGCCGCAGGTCGGCGGATTTATTATCCGGTGGTCGCGGTGGAACCGCTGGCCGGCAACCAAGCCGCCATCGGCTTCGATCAGGGCTCGGAGCCCTTGCGCCGCGCCGCGCTGGAGCGGGCCATCCGGACGGGGCTGCCAACGGCGAGCAATCCAGTTTTGCTGGTCCATGCCGACGAGTTGCGGCAGGGCCTACTGGTTTACCAGCCGGTGTTCGCGCCGGCCGCGCCGGGGTCCGGGAGCGCCGCTGGCGTCGAGCCCGCCGGGCGATTGCGCGGGGTGGCGCTGGGCGTGGTGCGTCTGCAATCCCTGCTCGCCCGATCCCTGCTGCGCAATGCCGATTCCATCGACAAGATCGCGGTGAGCCTGAAGGATCTGACGCCCACTTTGCGACCCAGCCTGTTGGCGATCTATTCCACTCCACCGACGACGCAGAATGCGGGGGGTTTGGACTGGATCTCGTCCGGCCGGGGCGAGTTGCGGACCGCTTACCCACTGTTTGTCTTCGGCCGCGCCTATGCGGCTGTCATCCGCTCCACCCCGGCGTTTTATGCCGCCCATCCGATGCGGGCCAGCGGTTGGGCGGCATTCGCGGGGCTGTTGCTGACCGTGGTGCTCACCGCCTTCGTCGGCTTTTTGCGCAACCGGCAGGTCTTTCTGGAACGGCAGATGGAAGCGCGCACGGCCGAGCTGCGCGCGCGGGAAGCGACCCTGCATAGCATCACCGATGCGGCCCGCGACGCCATCCTGATGATGGACCCGCAGGGGCGGATCAGCTTCTGGAATCCCGCCGCCGAACAGATTTTCGGCTACACCGGGGACGAGGCGATAGGGCGGGAACTGCATCCGTTGCTGGCGCCGGAACGCTATCACGATGCCCACTTGAAAGCATTTCCGGAGTTTCGGCGCAGCGGACATGGCAACGCGGTGGGCAAGACCGTGGGCTTGCACGCCCTGCGCAAGGATGGGACGGAGATCGCGGTGGCGCTTTCCCTGTCCGCCGTATCGATCCGGGGTGAGTGGTACGCGGTGGGCGTGGTGCGCGACGAGACCGAGCGCCAGGCACGGGAGCAGGAGCTGCGCCGGTTGGCGACCACCGACCCGCTGACCGGGTTGGCCAATCGCCGCCATTTTCTTGTCCAAGTGGAACACGAGCTGGAGCGGTTTCAACGCTACGCCAAGCCGACGGCGCTGCTGATGCTGGATCTCGACCATTTCAAACAGGTCAACGATCGCCACGGCCACGCTTCCGGCGATCGGGTGCTACAACATTTTGCCGCCGTCGCCCAACAGACGCTGCGAAAGGTCGATCTGGTCGGCCGGTTGGGCGGCGAGGAATTCGCCGCGCTGTTGCCAAACACGGATGAAGAGGGCGCGTTGTTGCTGGCCGAGCGACTGCGGGAATGCCTGGCGACTTCGCCCGCCACCGGGGATGCCGGCGAGA
Organism: Candidatus Competibacteraceae bacterium; assembly: GCA_016699715.1. Taxonomy (NCBI): domain Bacteria; kingdom Pseudomonadati; phylum Pseudomonadota; class Gammaproteobacteria; family Candidatus Competibacteraceae; species Candidatus Competibacteraceae bacterium. The sequence goes on from CP065007.1 coordinate 640,508, forward strand.
TTTTCTTCACGGTCAGCATCGGTCTGGCATCGTTTGCCGCCGCCGATCAGACGGCCAACATGATTCTGGCCCGCGCCGACCGGGCGCTGTACCGGGCCAAGGAAGCGGGCCGTAACCGGGTGGAGGTGGAACCGGTTCCATGATGGATTCCAGAGAAGATGGTGCGGCGCCCGGATGGAACGTACTATCCCGACATGCCCACTGCTACCCCGTTAACTCCTTTTAAAACCGAATGATTATTCGGATGTTCGGTCGAGCACCCTGTCCTTGTAGGAGGCACCGCGATGGGTACACAAGAAACGTGGCTGGTTTCGCGGCACAGCCTGTTCGGACTGGTTGCCGCCATCGGCGTGGTGATGACGCTGCTGCTGGCCGGTTGGGGCATGGCGGCCTATCAGCAGATTGAATCCGAGGTCGAAGCGACCCTGCGCGCCGGTCTTAAAAATGTGGCCTTGCCGCTGAACGCGCTGTTTGAAAAAGTGCGGGTGACGGCTACGCGCGCGGCCGTGCTGGTCGCCGACCGTACCCCAGCCGACCTGGAAGACCGACTGGACCTGCTGGCGTGTGCGCTCGACGAAGGGTTCCAGATAGTCTGGTATGACGCCGGCAACCGCGAACGATCGCGGGGTGGTCACGATTCGGGCGCGCTGGCGGCGCTGGTCCTTCCACCGCCCGCCGCGCCGCTGCTGGGTCATGCGCCGCTACCCGCCATTGCCGTGCCGGCGGCGATTTTGGCCACGGCCCGCGCCAGGAGCGGAGACGCCAACTATCTGAGCGCGCCGTTCCAGCAGGGCGGCAACTGGTTCGCCGCTCTCACCCAGCCGATCCGGACGCCTGCCGATACCGGCGATCTGCTAGTGGTCATTTTCCCGGTTACGCCGATCATGGCGTGGTGGTCGCGGCTCGATTTGCCGGAGGATTCGGCCGTGGCGGTCGTGGACCACGAGCGATTGTGGCTGCGGCGCCCCTTTCTGCCGAAAGAAGTGGGGCGCGACATTGCCAAGGGTCCGTTGGTCGCCGCCATCCGGGCGGCGGGCGGGCAGGCGGGATTGACCACCTTCGTGCCGACCTACACCGACCGGGTGCCGCGCTATGTGGCCTGGCTGCCGCTACTCCGCGACCGGATGTATCTGGCTGCCGGTTTTTCGACGACGCATGTGTGGGTACTCTGGTTTCACCATTACGGCTGGTCGCTGGTGGCATCGGTCACGGCGCTGGTGGTGGCTTTGAGCATCCTGTTGCTGGCCAGCCGATCCGTGCTCCGTGGCATTCAGGCGAAAAATACGGCGCTGGCGGCTTTAACCGAGAGTGAGTGCAGGGCGCAAGCGTTGTTGAGCGCCATTCCGGATCTGATGTTCCGGCTGGACCGTGACGGTGTTTTTCTGGAGTACAAAGCCAGAAAATCCGAGCTTCACGGGCAATCGCTGGACACCCTTGTCGGCAGGAACAATCACGACATCACTCCGCCCGTATTCGCCGATTTGGTGCAGCGCCATACCGACGCGGCCCTGGCTGGTGGCGGCATGCAGCGCTTTGAGTTTCAACTGCCCGTTGGCGGTGGCGACCCGCGTGATTACGAAGCGCGGATGAGCGCCAGTGGCCCGGCCGAAGTGACGGCTATCGTGCGCGACATCACCGAACGCAAGCAGGTCGAGGAGCGGTTGCGGCAGGCGGCGATGGTGTTTGAGAACACCCGCGACGGCGTGATGATCGTCAATCTCGACCAGCGCATCCTCGCCGTCAACCGGGCTTTCACCGAGATTACCGGTTATATCGAAGCCGAAATACTGGATCAGAATCCCCACATCCTGCAATCCGGCCGGCACGATCGGGCCTTTTATCAGCTGATGTGGGCCAGCATCCTGCAAACGGGCTACTGGCAGGGCGAACTGTGGAACCGGCGCAAGAACGGCGAGCTATACCCGCAATGGCTCACCATCAGCACCGTGCGCGACGAACACGGCGAGCCGACGCATTACGTCGGTGTATTGACCGATATCAGCCAGCTCAAGCGCGCCGAAGAACGACTGGTTCATCTGGTTCACTACGACCCGCTGACCGATCTGCCCAACCGGCTGCTGGCGCAGTCGCGGCTGGCGCACGCCGTGGACCAGGCCCAGCGGCACGAGCAACGGGTCGGTGTGCTGCTGCTCGACCTGGACCGCTTCAAAACCGTCAACGACAGCTTGGGCCATCCGGCCGGCGACGCACTGCTGTGCGCTATCGCCCTGCGGCTGCGGGAGCGGCTGCGGGAAGAGGATACCCTGGCCCGGCTGGGCGGCGACGAATTCCTGGTGGTGTTGGAGCATCTGCCCCGTCCGGAAGAAGCCGCCTCGGTGGCCCAAAATCTGCTCGATCTGCTGACGCAACCCTTTATGCTACCGGACGGGTCGGAAGTGTATGTCAACGCCAGCATTGGCATCAGTCTCTACCCGGACGACGGTAGCAGCGCCGCTGATCTGATCCAGTATGCCGACACCGCCGTTTATCAGGCCAAGGAACAGGGGCGCAATACCTATCGTTTCTACACCGAGGCACTAACCCGGGCCGCGCACGAGCGGCTGGATCTGGAGCGACGGTTGCGAGGGGCGCTGGAGCGGGACGAGTTCCTGCTGCACTACCAGCCGCAGCTGTCGGTGATCGAAGGGCGGATCATCGGAGTGGAAGCGCTGGTGCGCTGGCAACCTCCGGGCCAGGCGCTGGTGTCGCCGGCTCGCTTCATCCCACTGGCGGAGGAGACTGGGCTGATCGTGCCCTTGGGCGAATGGGTATTGCGAACCGCCTGCGCCCAGGCTCAGGCATGGCGGCTGGCCGGTTGGCCGTCCTTGTTGATGGCGGTCAATCTCTCCGCCCGCCAGATCCGGCAGCCGGACCTGGTCGGACGGGTGCGGGCCGCTCTGGCCGATAGTGGCCTGCCGGCGGAGTACCTGGAATTGGAGATCACCGAAAGCGGTTTGATGGAGCAGGGCGAGCAGGCCGAGACCATTTTGCGAGCCTTGAAGGAAACCGGGGTACGGCTGGCCATCGACGACTTCGGCACCGGCTATTCTTCGCTGGCCTACCTCAAGCGCTTTCCCATCGACCAACTCAAGATCGACCAGGGCTTCGTGCGCGACATCCCGCACGATCCCAACGACATGGAAATTGCCGCCGCCATCATCGCCTTGGCGCATACCCTGCGGCTGGAGGTGCTGGCGGAAGGGGTGGAAACGACCGAGCAGTTGGCCTTCCTGCGCGAGCACGGTTGTAAGCTGTGCCAAGGCTATCTGTTTAGTCGCCCCGTCCCGCCGGAGGATCTGGCGCTGTTGCTGGCCGCCCCGCCGGTGGTGAAGTAGCTGGAACGGCGTGCTTGTTCGGCGCCGGCGCGAAGGCGTCAAATCTCCAGGGAGCCGCAGCGGCCCCACTTCGCCGGTTCCCAAGGGGTATTCGGGTTGGCGAAAAGATAGCGAAAATTGCCTTTGTGGGAAAAACCCAAGCCAAACTTTTTGTTCTTACCCTGTTCCAGCTTGACCGTGGTCGGCGCTTTGATGTGTTTGTCGACGTTGCCGCCCTCGCCCCATTCGACGATGGTCCAGGTGACGCGATCCGTGCCGAGAACCGTAATCCCTTCCACCAGGGCGATGTGTTTGTGAGGGTTGTCGGGAGTGACGGTAATCAACACGTCGCCATCGCAAATCCCGGCGAGGGAGCGCCGGGGTTCGAGCGGCACGTAGGGCGCCGTCGCCAGTTCGGCCTGACCCCAACCCGTCTCGAGCTGTTTCTCCGTGCTCCACGACATCAGCTTGCCGGGTTCGCCCGAGCCCCACACCCCGATGCCGATCCCCGGCGAGACGCCGTGGTAATTGCCGACCAGCCCGTTGCAATCCAGGCCTAGAAACTGTTTGGCGTACTGGTCGATGGTCGAAAAAGCCTTGCCCTTGCCGATGCGCCCGCACCGCCACGCCAGGCGAATCGTATCGGCGATCTCGCTGGGCGAGCCTTTGCCCCGGTAGGAACGGTTGATGCCCACTTTATAAAAGGGTTTCGTGGAGTCGATGACATCGTCTTGGGGAAAACGGAAGGTCGAATGCAAATGCTTGGCCCCGAGGATTTTGGTCACGGCGGAGACGAGGCTGTTTCGCTCGGTTTCACACTCGGCGCGAGTCCCATTCTGGTAGCGCGTGATGTTGACCGCTGCGAACAGCTTTTGTCGCGGGTCGTTGATCAGCAGGCTGTGGTAGTTCAGCACGTATTGGCTGGGGCTGATTTTGCTCGACCGCACCCGAGGTTTGGGGTGGCCGATGGCGTGCGGAGTTTGAGTTGCGACGGTGCGCGGTAACATGCGAAGTCCCCCCGAGAAAAAGACTGGTTGATTTTCCGAAGCGAGATCGATCCGCGTCCGATCGCATGGCAAAGACTGGGCGAAGAGCGAGCCCCGGACACAGGCTGCTATCGGGTTCGAGCCAGCGCGCGACAGAGTTCCACGATGTCGTGAGCGGCGAGCCAGCGGAAGCGGATACCCTATATAGTTTAGCGGTTTGCTCTGGAATAGTGATTCGCTGTGACAGGCTTGAAAAAATTAAGCACGTTTCGTGATGGGTGGGGAAGCCCTTGGAATTCCCGGTGCCGGAACCCGGTTTCCCGGATTCCGGCCTGCTCACGAAATCAAGCCAGATACACCCGCTCCAGCGCCCCACGCGAGACGTTGCCCTTGCCGTCCTCGGCCTCGATGTAATAGCGCAGGTCACCGGCGCCGACCGGCAACTTGGCGGTGTAGTAGTTGGCGACGATGGCCGCGCCGGTTTGCGACGGATACGGGCCGTTGTCGGTCATCGCCAGACGGGTTTCGCCCGTGGCGGCGCGCAGCACCAGCGTCACCCGCTTCAGACCGGCGATGTCGTACACGAAGGTATGCACCGTGCCTTCGCGCGGCGCGTCCAGCAGGCAACCCTGACCCCAGCGCTTGCCACCCGGATTTTCCGGCGTGACCCACGGCGCGAAGATGGTGGGACCGGTGCGATCCTTGCTCGCCGACAAGAGCGCATCGACTTCGCTCTTGACCATGGCGTAACCGGCGTTGGTGGCATTGGTGACCTGCTGATCCCAGATGTGTTGCCCGGTCCAGTACCAGTAGCAACTGGTTTCGGCGGTCAGCATCAGCCGGCTGATGTCGTCCAGCCACGGCTTGCCGGGGACGGCGTCCTCCAGCGCATGAACCACGTTCTGGAACGCGGTCAGCACCGCCCAGGAATTCAGGTCGGGCGAATAGGGCTGGTCGTAGCGGCTGAACCACTTCATGAATTGCGGATCGCCGTTGTCGGCGCCGGCCCAGGAACCCGGTTCGATATGCGCCGCCTGGCTAGGATCGGGCGGGAAACGGTCGAGATAATCATGCGTCGTGGTCAGTTCGAAACGCGGATCGCCCTGTAGCCACCGCACCATTTCTCCGGTGTTATGGTTGTAGTAACTGTCGGCGCCGCCGCCATGGTTGTCGCCGTCGGAGTGCAGCAGGAAAAACGGCGGATGCTGCGGATCGAAGGCGCCGGTTTCGACGATCTGGTTGTAGACCTGCCCCAGCACGTCGGGATATTGCAATGCTCCGAAGCCGCCGCGGGCATCCTCGTTACCGATATAGCGCTCGGCCGGCACCGCGATGATCTGGTGAATCTGGCCTTCCGGGTCTTCGTATTGCACGTATTCCGGCTTGAGCAGGCTCGGGGAAATTTTCGATCCCGCCCAGATATTCCGCAGTTGCAGCCAGTCATTGACCGGCGGATTAACCTGATCGGCCGGGTTGGGCGGCAACATGCCTTCGTTGATTCCGGCGTAGGGATAGTCCCGGCAGGCCCGGAAGCGGTGGATGGAATCGTAAATTACCGCCCGGATGCCGGCCTGGTTCAGTGCCGGAATCATGCGGACATGGAAGGCGGTTTCCGGTGGAAACATCACGCTGGACGCTTCGATGCCAAACGCGGAACGGATGATGTTGCGGTGCCATTCGACCTGTTTGACGATGTTGCGGGCCGGGGTCAGCGCCATCAGCGGATGAAAGAAACCGAATGCCGAGAAATCCACCCGGGGGTGACCCAGTTCGGTCTTTTCCTGGGCGACGGCGCGCAATTCGTTGTTCCAGCCGCCGAAGCGCCCACCGCACAGACCATCGGCGGCGCAGCGGTCCAGTTGCTCGATCAGCGAGCCGCTCCAACTGGTGGACAGTCCGGCGTGAGGCAGCCCGCCGCCGACGTACTGGCGCACGGCGTTCGGGATGAAATGGGTGTAGGGGCCGCCACGCGCCCCGAAGATCGAGTCCTTTTCGCCGTCCCAGTACATCCGGTCGGTGGCGTTGTAGTAGGGCTGGTGCATGTGTTTGTGGATGCCGAAGTACAGCTTGACCGGCGTATCGCCCGGTCCGGTTGCCACCCGAACGACCGGTTGGGCCTTGGCGTTTGGCGCGATCCGCAACTGGCGGAACTCCTTGACCCAGTCATCACCCCCGGCCTGCTGGATGTCGGCCTTGCGGCAGCCTTCCGCCTGCACGGTGAAGGTGTTGGGCCAGAGCAGGCCGGCGGGGATGCCGGCGGCATACTGGTAATCGCCTTCGATCACTGTTTCTTCCAGCGCCTTGCCCGCGATCAGACGTTGTCCCTCGGGCGTATGCAGAATAATCTGCGGGAAGGGGACCGGACCATCGGCGACGAAGGCGATGGAAAACGCCGGATTCTTGCCGGATTCATCGCATTGCAGCGAGTCGGGCAGTTCGATACGCAGGATACGAGTGAAGACCTCAGTCATTGCTTAACCTCGTGTGGGTTCTACAGGGATGGAGTGAGTTTAGACCGCCGGACGCGACTTGCCGCCAATACCCCGAAACGGTTGGCTGGCCGCGCAAACCGCTTTGAGCGGTCGGTGGCCTCCTTTACACTTCGCGAACCCGACCAGAAAAATAAGCATTTGATTGTTTTTGTTTTTATCCACTCTTTCAGCAAGGGGCGCGGCAAGCATGTCGAATATCATGAAATTCACCAAGATTGTGGCGACGCTGGGACCGAATTCCCGCGATCCGGAAACGGTCGAGCAACTGCTGCGGGAAGGCGCGGATGTGATTCGGCTGAACTTTTCGCACGGTTCGCTGGAGGATCACGAATTGGCCGTGCGGCAGGTGCGGGAAGCGGCGCGGAAACTGAACCGGCACGTCGCCATCTTTCAGGATCTGCAAGGCCCCAAGATCCGCCTTGGTCAACTGGATGGGGACTCGCTCGAAGTGGGCGCCGGCGAGACGCTGGTGCTAAGCACCGACGACCTGATCGGTGGCGTGCACGACGGCGTCAAGAAAGTGGCCATCGACCATCGTGGCCTGCACGAGGAAGTCAATGCCGGCGACCGGATTCTGATCGACGACGGTTTGTTCGAATTCGTCGTCGAGCGGGTCGAGGGGCACGAGATTGTCACCCGCGTGGTCAACGGCGGCCGTCTGAAGCCGCGCAAGGGTGTCAACCTGCCCAACATCAAGCTGAACATTTCCGCGATCACCGAAAAGGATCGGCGCGATTTGCAGTTCGCCTACGACCACGGCCTGGATTACGTGGCGCTGTCCTTCGTGCGCGAGGCCGCCGATGTCAAGGAATTGATCGAGCTGATGCTGACCATGCACGGTCGCAAGCTGCCGATCATCGCCAAGATCGAAAAGCCCGAGGCATTCCGGCACATCGACGGCATCATCGCGGTGGCCGACGCGATCATGGTGGCGCGCGGCGATCTGGGGGTGGAAACCTCGCCGCAAGAGGTGCCGATCATGCAGAAGATCCTCATTCATAAGTGCAACCTCGCCGGCAAGCCGGTGATCACCGCCACCCAAATGTTGGAATCGATGATCAACAATCCGCGCCCGACCCGCGCCGAGGCCAATGACGTGGCCAACGCCATTCTGGACGGGACGGACGCGGTGATGCTGTCGGCGGAAACCGCCGCCGGCCAGTATCCGGTCGAGGCGGTGCGGATGATGAAGAACATCGCGCTGACCGTCGAGACCAGCGAAGTGTTCAAGACCTTGGTGCGCAGGAATGTGGTGGCCCAGGAGGTGCTGCTGTCCAATGCCTACCCGCCGGTCGAGGATGCCGTCCACTTTGCCACCATCGATCTGGCCAACAAGGTCTGCGCCCGTTATCTGGTTGGTTTCACCAACAGCGGGGCGAGTATGCTGGGTCTGGCCAAGTTTCGGCCACTGATGCCGCTAATCGCCTTCAGCTCCAAACCGTCCACCCTGCGCAAGCTGGCGCTGGTGTGGGGAGTGGAGCCGCTGCAACTGGGCGCCGTCCAGTCGGTGGACGATCTGCTGAGTTCCGCGACCGAGTTTCTACTCAACAAGGGCATGGTGCGGGAAGGCGATCGGGTGGTGTTCACCGCCGGGGTGCCGGTCGGGGTGTCCGGCGGCACCAATATGATCAAGGTGGTGAAGGTGGAGAAGGCGGACTGAGCAGTATTTTTGCACCTGTTCACCGCTATGCTGGGCGGGAGTGGCGCATTGGCCATGAGGTGGACCTCTTAGTCAAGACCTAGTGGCCAAAGGCCGCCAAAATCCCAGAGCAACAAAGTGATCGTTTCAGGAAACCGGTGGGGTCAGCATATCCAAGCTAGGTACCCGCGCGAACTCGGCGGCATTGGTAGTGAGCACCGCGCCATCATGAAGAAGCGCGGTGGCCGCGATGATCAGGTCGTGCGCCCCATGGATTCCGCGCTGGCAATACAGCTTCGCGGATGGCGTCAAGGTCTTGGGCAAAGGACTCGGCGTCTTCGTTCAGTTTGGGCAGTGCCGCAAGCAGGCAGTTGAGCGCCCGCACCGCGACCTTGCTGGGCGTGGGAGCGGGGCGGGAATCCGGTGTTTCTGGGTTGTAGAGATCGGTTTCCATTCAACAAATCCTCGGCAACTGTTCCCCGCTCAACCAATCCACCAACCGGCGTCCGCCAAACACCGTCTCCATCTCCACGAAGCCGTGCGGGTCCGCCACCACCTCGCCAATCAAGGTGGCTTCCCGGCCCAGTGGATGGGCGCGCATCGCCGCCAGCAGGGTGTCCGCCGCTTCCGCCGGGCAGATCGCCAGCAGCTTGCCCTCGTTGGCGACGTACAGCGGGTCCAGCCCGAGGAACTCGCATAGCGCCCGCACCGGCTCCTTTACCGGAATGGCCGCTTCGCGTAGCCGCATTCCGACGCCGGACTGGCGGGCGATTTCGTTGAGGGCGCTGCTCAAGCCGCCGCGAGTGGGATCGCGCAGGCAATGAATATCGGGAACCGCCGTCACCATCGTCGCCACCAGACCGTGCAGCGCGGCGCTATCGGACTCGATGGGCGCATCGAAGCTCAGGTTCTCCCGTTGCGCCAGCACCGCCATGCCGTGTTCGCCCAGCGAGCCGCTGAGCAGCACCGCGTCGCCCGGCCGCGCCCGGTTGGCGGAGATGTCCACGCCGGCCGGAATCACGCCGATGCCGGTAGTGGTGATGAACACCCCGTCACCCTTGCCACGCTCCACCACTTTGGTATCGCCGGTGACGATGGGCACCTCCGCGTCTCGCGCCGCCCGCGCCATCGATTCCACGATGCGTTTTAGATCGGCCAGCGGGAAACCTTCCTCCAGAATGAAGCCAGCGGCCAGATACAGCGGCCGCGCGCCAGCCATCGCCACGTCGTTGAGCGTGCCGTGCACCGAGAGACAGCCGATGTCGCCGCCGGGAAAGAACAGCGGCGACACCACATGGCTGTCGGTGGCCATCACCAGCCGCCCGGTCGGAACGGTCAGACGGGCACAGTCATCCTGGGCACGCAGCCAGTCGTTATCGAAGGCGGCCAGAAACAATTCCTCGATCAACTGCGCCATCGCCCGACCGCCGCCGCCGTGGCCGATTTCGACGCACCCCCGCGCGAGATCGAGCTTGCGGGCGTAGGCTTCCCGCCGGGAACTCATGAGGCCACCGCCTGCCGGAATCGCCCATAGTGATAGTGCGCCGCGCAGGCGCCTTCGGCCGAAACCATGCAGGAACCCAGTGGATGATCGGGGGTGCAGGCGGTGGCGAACACCTTGCATTCTTCCGGGCGCTTGACCCCGCGCAACACCTCGCCGCAGGCGCAGGCTTTGTGGTCGCTGGCCTGAATCGCGGGCACGGCGAAGCGCCGTTCAGCGTCCCAGTCCGCAAACTCTGGCCGGATCGCCAGGGCGCTGTTCGGCAGTTCGCCCAGGCCGCGCCATTCGAAGCTCGGGCGGATCTCGAACACCTCCTCCATCAACTGTTGCGCCTTGCGATTGCCTTCGGCGCCGACCGCGCGGGTATATTCGTTCTCCACCCGAACCTCGCCGGCGTTGAGCTGGCGCACCAGCATCAGAATCGATTGCAACACGTCCAGCGGTTCGAAGCCGGCGATGACCAGCGGCCGGCGGTATTCGGTGGCGACGAACTCGTAGGCGCGCGTGCCGATGATGGTGCTGACGTGAGCAGGGCCGATGAAGCCGTTAACCACGCCAGCGCCGCGAGTCGCCGCTTCTTGATGAGGCGAGGAAAAATCGGTTGCCAGCAGCGCCCGCAGCGCCGGCGGGGTGAGGACGTGATTGCAGTACACACTGAAGTTGCCCAGCTCCTCGCGCCGGGCTTGCCGGAGGACGACGGCGGTGGGCGGGGTGGTGGTCTCGAAGCCGATGGCGAAGAACACCACCGACCGGTCGGGCTGGGCGCGGGCGATCTCCAGCGCATCGCTGACCGAGTACACCATCCGCACATCCGCGCCGCGCGCCTTGGCCTTGAGCAGGGTATCGCCCTGGGCGCCGGGTACGCGCAGCAGGTCGCCGTAGCTGCACAGAATTACCCGTTCGCGTTCCACCAGATCGATCGCCGCCTGCAATCGTCCGCTTGGCAGCACGCACACTGGGCAGCCGGGGCCATGAATCAGCCGCACTTCGGCCGGCAACAGGTCTTCGATGCCGTAGCGGCAGATGGCGTGGGTGTGGCCGCCGCAGAATTCCATCAGCGCATAGCGGCGATCCGGCTCGATCTCCCGCCGGATACGGGCGGCCAGACCTTGCGCCAGGCGGCCGTCGCGAAATTCATCCAGGTATTTCATCGTTTGCCATCTCCGAGAATTCGGCGATCAGCCGCAGGGTTTCCGCCGCTTCTTCCGGGTCCAGGCGGTTGAGGGCATAGCCGACGTGGACGATGACGTAATCGCCGATTTGCAAGTCGTCCACCAGCGCGGTGGAAATCGTCTTGCGCACGCCGCCCATGTCCACCACGGCATGCTCGGGATCGATCAATTCGGTTACCTGCGCGGGAATGGCGAGACACATGCTGAAGGACCTCCAAAAGCACGGTATGGAGATGGGGCGATGAAAAAGAGTTTAGATGTCGTGTCCGCGCTCTTTAACTCTTTACATCTTAGACCACCAACCAAACCCCTGGAGATTTCCCATTGGTGATGTCGAACGCCCCAACCGGCTGGCCGACTCAGGTTGAAATTCATCTTGGTTTAAGGTTGACCTGATAGGGTTTAAATTCCTTAACTAATTGGGGGGAATTATGAAAAACGGTTTTGTCTCCGGATTGCTCGGTATGGCGGTTCTGACCGGTGCGGTGTTCGCCGCCGAGGGCCAGTGGCAGGCACTGCCGGACAAGGCGCCTGAGCCTGCCGACAATCCGACCACCGAAGCCAAAGTGACACTCGGCAAGATGTTGTATTTCGATACCCGTTTTTCGTCGACCGGCACGGTGTCCTGTTTTTCCTGTCACAACGTGATGGAGGGTGGCGACGACCATCGCCCCACGTCGATCGGCGTCCACGGCCAAGTGGGTGGACGCAACGCCCCGACGGTTTGGAATGCGGCGTTCCTTTCCGCGCAGTTCTGGGACGGTCGCGCGCCTTCGCTTGAAGAACAGGCCAAGGGGCCGCCGACCAATCCCATAGAAATGGGCATGGAAAATCTGGACGCCACCATTGCCCGCATCCAGGCGATTCCGGGGTACAAGTCGTACTTTACAGCGGCGTTCGGCCAAGGCGATACCGTGACCATGGACAACGCCGCCAAAGCCATCGCTGCCTACGAGCGTACTTTGATCACGCCGGATAGCGCCTATGATCGCTACGTCAAGGGTGACAAGAAGGCCATGACTAAACAGCAGGTGCGAGGCATGGACACTTTCGCCAAAACCGGCTGCACGGCCTGCCATTCCGGCCCCGCTTTCAACGGTTCGGCCAATCTGCCGATGGGACAGGGCTTTTTCATGAAGTTCCCGACGTTCCCTGGTAGCGCCTACGAGGCGCGGCACAAGCTTACCGAGGATCTGGGACGCTATACCGTCACGAAGCAGGATGCCGATAAAAATATGTGGCGAGTGCCAACGTTGCGGAATCTGACCTACACCGCACCCTACTTCCACAACGGTTCGGTACAGAGTCTGGATGAAGCGGTACGGGTGATGGCCAAGACCCAGCTCAACAAGGATCTGAGCAAGAGCGAAATTCAGGACATCGTCGCGTTCTTGGGAGCGCTGGATGGTTCCTTTCCGCAACAGCTCATGCCCAGGCTGCCGCCAACGCCCGGCAATCTGCTGACGGGAAACTAGGCGCGGTCATGCACCACGCGGCGCGTGCCGCTCAGCCAGTAGGTCATGGTGACCGGTGCGCCCGCCGTTCCTCGTAAATCTCTCACCTCTGGGGCAGGGCTCAACCCGGTTTGGCCAGCATCACCACCCACGACTGACCCAAGCTGAGACCACCGTCGTTGGGCGGTGCCTGCCGGGCGGTGAATACTCGCCAGCCGGCCGTTTCCAGCCGGGTCTGGAGTTGCGTGCTCAGCAAGCGGTTGAGAAAGCAGCCGCCGCCCAGCGCCACCTGTTCCAAGCCGGTTCGGTCGCGTGCCCAGCGCAGCCATTCGCTCAGCGCCAGCGCCAGGGTGGCGTGGAAGCAAGCCGCGCCCCGGCCCGGTTCCACGCCTTCGGCCAGAGCGGCCAGCAGCGGCAGCAGGTCCAGCGCGCCGTCGTCACGCAGGATGAAAGCTTCCATCAACGGTTGCGCCGGGCCGTGGCGGTGTGCCAGCGCCTCCAATTCCATCGCCGCCTGCCCCTCGTAGTCGTTGACTTCCCGCACGCCCAGCACGGCGGCGGCGGCGTCGAACAGGCGGCCGGCGCTGCTGGTTTCGGGAGTGTTGATGCGTTGTTCCAGCATGTGCCGGATGATCGTCGCCCTGGCGCCGAAGCGGCGGTCGATCTCCTCATCCCTTCCCAGCAGATGCAGCACCGCCACCGCCAGTCGCCACGGTTCGCGGGCAGCTCGGTCGCCGCCGGGCAGGGGCAGTGGTCGCAGATGGCCGAGCCGCTCGAAATTCGCCCCGTCCACCCACAGCAGTTCGCCGCCCCAGAGGCCGCCATCCACGCCCAGGCCCACGCCGTCCAGCGCCAACCCCAGCACCGGTTCCCGCAGACCGTGTTCGGCCACGACCGCCGCGATGTGGGCGTGATGGTGCTGCACGGCGATACAGGGCAAATCCCGCTCCGCCGCGTAAGTCGCCGCCAGCCGGCTACTGGGGAAATCCGGATGCAGGTCGCGGGCGACCCGCTCGGGCACGATCCGCAGAATGTCCTGCAGGTGGGTCATGGTCTCTTCCAAGGCCCGGCAGGTGGCGGCGTTGTCGAGGCTGCCGATATGGGGGGAGAGATAGGCTCGATCATCGCGAGTCAGGCAGAGGGTGTTTTTGAGATAACCGCCCAGCGCCAGTGTCGAGGGTCCGGCTTGGGGTAGGCGGATGGCTTGCGGGGTGTGGCCGCGGGAGCGGCGGATGAAAGTATTGTCAGTCACAACGCTATCCTCGCAGCGGGCCAGAATCGCCCGGTTGTGGGTGACGAAACCGTCGGCGATGCCTTGCAGCCGCCGCGTTGCCTCGTCGTCGTCGATCACCAAGGGTTCGCCGCCGGGATTGGCGCTGGTCATAACCAGCAGCAGCGGTTGCGGTTGCGTCAGCCATGCCGTTCCGGCGGGACGACCGGCCGCTTCGTGGAACAACAGATAATGCAGTGGCGTGTAGGGCAGCATGACGCCCAGATGCGCCAAGCCCGGCGCGATGCCGGACAAGCGTCGGCCGCTATCCGGGCCTTGGCGCAGCAGCACGATGGGGCGTTGCGGCGCTGCCAGCCGCCGCCAGTCCGCCTCATCGCCTTCCACCCAGTACGCCAGCGAGGCAAGGTTGGCGGCCATGACCGCAAACGGCTTGGCGTCGCGCTGCTTGCGCTGGCGCAGACGGGCCACGCTGGCGGCGTTTTGGGCATCGCAAACCAGGTGAAAACCGCCCAACCCCTTAATGGCCAGAATCTCACCGGCGCGCAGACGGTCCAGTGTGGCGGCGATAACATCGTCCACTTCGACCGATGCGCCGGTGGCGTCGCGCAGGCTCAGATGGGGACCGCAGACCGGACAGGCGTTGGGCTGCGCGTGAAAGCGGCGGTCGCCGGGATCACGATATTCCCGCGTGCAGGCCGGGCACAGGGGAAAATCGGCCATGCTGGTATTGGGGCGGTCGTAGGGCAGGGCGGCGGTAATGGTGTAGCGCGGGCCGCAGTGGGTGCAGTTGACGAAGGGATAGCGGTAACGGCGGTCGCCGGGATCGAACAATTCCGCCAGACAATCGTCGCAAACCGCCGTGTCCGGCGTGATGTCGGCGCTGACCGCGCCGGCGCCGCTGGTGGCAATCACGAAAGCGGGTTCCAGCCGATGCGGAGCCAGCTCGCGGATGCCGAGCGCGTCGATACGGGCCAGCGGCGGCGGTTGACGCAGGGCATGGAGAAAGTCATCCAACGCGGCGGGGGTGCCCTGAATCTCGATGGTCACGCCCGCGCCGTCGTTGCGGACGAAGCCGCTCAGTCGGCGCGCTACCGCCAAGCGGTACACAAACGGGCGGAATCCCACCCCCTGCACCTGGCCGCTGATCTGGATGGCGCGGCGTTGCGGCGCGGTCATGCGTCACCTCCGCCGCCAGCGGCGGGCGCTGGTTCGGGATTTGGGTCAGGCGGGGCTCTCGGCCAGGCGCACCCGCGCCGCGGCCAGATCCGCTTCCAAACGGCTGACTTGTTGCGCCAGCGCCGCCCGTTGGCCCCGCCGCAGCCAGTCCAGCCAGACGTCCATGCCTTCGCCGGTCCGAGCGGACAGTTGCAGGATCTGAACGTCGGGGTTGATCCGTCGTGCGTAGTCCAGACAGCGTTCCACATCGAAATCCAGATAGGGCAACAGGTCGGTCTTGTTGAGCAGCATCAAGCCAGCGGCGGCGAACATATTCGCGTATTTCAGTGGCTTGTCCTCGCCCTCGGTCACCGATAGCACCACGACCTTGCACGCCTCGCCCAGATCGAAATCCGCCGGACAGACCAGGTTGCCGACGTTTTCGATGAACAGTACCCCATGTTCCGGCAACGGCAGCCGTTCCAGGGCGTGACCGATGCCGTGGGCGTCCAGGTGGCACCCCTTGCCGGTGTTGATTTGCACCGCCGGCGCTCCGGCGGCGCGGATGCGTTCGGCATCGTTGGCGGTCTGCTGGTCGCCACCGATCACCGCCACCGGAAATTCGGTGCCCAGCGCCTGAACCGTTCGGGCCAGCAGCGTGGTCTTGCCGGAACCGGGGCTGGAGACCAGGTTCAAGACCAAGATGCCTCGTTCCGTGAACAGACGCCGGTTGCCGGTGGCGAATTCGGCGTTTTTCGCCAGAATATCCTGTTCCAGGGTGAGCCGCCGGGCTTCGGGGGCATGATCGTGAACGTGGGGATGCGCGTGAGGAAGGTCCTGCGCATGGTCGTGAGAGTGGATGGTCAATTCGTTTTCACCGCAACCGCAGGTGCTGCACATTTACTCGACCTCCAATTCCTTGATCCGCATTTCGTTGCCGCCCGTCAGCCGCCACTGAAAGCCGCCGCAGCACGGGCAGGGGTCGTAATATTCATGGACCGTGATCGCTTGCGCGCAGTCCAGGCAATAGGCTTGACCCGGCAGCGTGACGATATCCAGCTCCGCCGTGTCTGCCACCGTATCCCGGCGGGCGATCTCGAAGGCGAAGCGCAAGGCATCCAGTTCGACATTGGCCAGCGCGCCGATTTCCAGCCACACCCGCCGCACCCGGCTAAATCCCTGCCGGTGGGTTTGGACGGTGAGGGTTTCGATGATGCTTTCGCACAGCGAAAGTTCGTGCATGACGGGCGTTGCCGGGAGGATTGTTCCGATCCGCCCCGCACGGCGCGGAGCAGACCGGAGGAGAGTGGTTCAAGTCGCCAGCAGCAGCACGCCGCTGGCCGCGATCGCCGCGCCGCCGATTCGCACCAAGCGCGCCGGAATGCCCGGACGCGCCGCCAGTGCAACACCGATGCCGCTTAGGTGCAGCGTCGCGGTGGCGAACATGAAGCCCAAGCCATACCACAATGCGCTGGATTCCGTCGCCATTTCCGCGCCGTGGGCGTAGCCGTGGAACAGGGCGAACACCCCGACCAGCGCCATGCTGGCCGCCAGGGGCAGCCGCGAGGCCAGCGCCACCAGCACCCCGAACACCAGCACCGAACCGGCGATGCCCAGTTCCACCATGGGCAGTTGCACGCCCAGAAAGCCGAGCGCGCCGCCCGCCGCCATGCTCAGCACGAAGGTCAGTGGGACCAGCCACAGGACGCGGCCGCCCCGCTGCGCTGCCCACAATCCGACCGCCACCATCGCCAGAATGTGATCCAAACCACTGAATGGGTGCCCGAGACCGGTGGCGAAATCCATGTGCGGCAATCCCGACGTATGGGCGTTTGCGACGCCACTGGTCGCCAGCAACGCCAACGCTACCCACCCACGTTTATCCGACAATATTCGCATGCGCGCGCTCCCCTAATGATGATGAATTGTGAAATAGTCAATAGTCGTTTAAGTGTAACAATCGTTCCCGAGGCAAAGATGTTAAGAGGCCATCGGCCGGCGGTTTATGCCGGGCGGCCCTCCGCGCGATAGCGGGTCGGACGATTCGGATGGCTCAGTCCTTCAGCGTTGCCAGGAAGGCGATGATTTTGGCGCGTGCCTGGGGTTCCAAACCGGAGATCGTTTTGTTGGTGCCGGGCAGAAATTGATTGGGGTTGGCGAGATACCGGTCCAGATCCCGTTCGGTCCACATCCCGCCCGCCGTCGCCAGTACGTGGGAATAGCCAAAACCCTTGGAGCCTCCTTTCGGAGCGCCGACGATGCCCCAGAGATTGGGGCCGATCCGGTAGGAGTCGCCTTTTTCCAGGCTGTGACAGATCACGCATGGCCCGGCGGGTCCATTCCAACCGGTCGGTTTGCTCGCGTACTGGTAGCTTTCCGTGGCCGATGCCCCCGGAAACAGGGCGAAAAGACCGTCGCTGGGGTCGATCACCCATAACGATCCGCCTAGAACCAGCAGGGCGAGAGCGATCGCCAGTAGGGGCTGCTTCGGGATACTTGACATCTCTGCCCTCCTTCCGGTCGCTCCTGAACTATATTCAATCTCATTATAGCCATGCGTTTCAGTGACATCCTTGATTTCCGAGCGTGAGGGTCGGACGAAAACGCGGCGTATCACTACAAAAATTATAGTGGAAGGAGGGTGCGGATGTGGAAAGGCCCAAGACCATGCCTGGCGTCAACTGTTTTGCGTGCCTGCCGCGCGAGCACAATGAATGGAGCGTCTTGACCGGCGAAGAACTCAAGCTGCTGGCGCAAGCGAAGAAGTGCCGGAAATATCATGCCGGCGAGTCGATCTTTGCGATCGGCGAACCCAGCCACGGCATTTATTGCATCGTCTCGGGCGGGGCGGCCATTCGCAAGATCGACGCGGCGGGCAACTCGATTTTGCTCCACCTCGTCTACCCCGGCGAAACCCTGGGCTATCGCGGTGTGCTGCTCGACGAGGAACGCCGTTTCGGCGCCGAAGCGCTGGGGCCGAGCAAGATTTGCTTTATCGACCGGCACACCGTCCGGATTTTGCTGGGAAGAAACCCGGCCTTGGGCCAGCAGTTTCTCCGCCGGGTGGTGACCGATGTGGACGATGCGCACGATAAGCTGGTACGCAACGCAACGCTTTCCAACCGTACCAAGTTTGTCCACCTGCTGCTGGCCTTGATGAACCGCCACGGGCGAACCACCACCGATGGTAGCCGGGTGATGGAGTTGCCGTTGTCGCGGCGCGACCTCGCCTCCATGATCGGCGCCCGGCATGAAACCCTGTCTCGGATCATCGGCCGGCTGGAGGAGGACGGTGTGGCCCGATTTTCCGGGCGCACCGTTTGCGTGAGCCATCCGCATTCTTTAATCGATGAAATCAGGCCGACGTTGCTGAGTTAGCAAATCGAATGCATCGCTCCTTGGATCAATATGTTGTGACCGTGCTATCTAGGCCGAAAGCTTTTTGGTGCCCCTGGCGGCGGTGGCGGCACACTGAAATCCGCACCGTGTGCTTTGTGCGTAAGCGTTATGGCGACCAGAGTTGGCGCGGTGTATGTGGCTTTTTTAGCGATTGATTTGATCCAGTTGCGGCGTGCGGGATTAACCGGTTTCTGCTCAGTAGACGGTGAGGGTTGCTCAGGATTAGACTGGACAACAGGATCGTCATGATGGGAATTCATTGCAATCTCCCTGTGGTTTTGGGTATCGGTTTGTTTGATCATGAAGCGGTTCCGACGATACGAATAGCAGCGACCGCCTCGGAGAGCGTGTCGTATGTCAACCGATAGGCTGGTAGGTGGTTCAGCCAACCGATGAGCATGCCGATGTCATGGGCGGTCAGGGGCAGACGCCACCGGACATTGGCGGCGATCAGCGACTGCAAGGCGGCGCTGGCAGTTAGCGATTCAAGAGTGGTGGAGTGACCGGGCTGGTAAGCGGGAAAAATCAGGCCGCGGATTGGCCAGGCGCGATCCAGCGACGGCTGTGGGGGTGGCAGGTAGCGAACCGGTTGATCCCAGCGTTGCAACACTGGCCACGTATCAAGGTTGGGGTAATAAGGCTTCAGTACCGGCCAACTACCGGCTTTCAGGCATAGTGGTCCCGGCAAGGGCCAAGCGCGGGGTGGTTCATCCCGCCTTAGCAGAATCATGTCATCGCCCAGATAGTTCCAACCCTCAGTTAGTAACGCAGCCGTCAACGTGGTTTTTCCACTGCCGCCAGGCGCGGCCATGATCAGGCATAAATCACTGTCGGCGACGGCGGCGGCGTGCAGCACCGCCAGCGTGGGTGTTCTCCGGCAGGGATGCGCCAAGAGATGGTAGAGAAGATGAGCGATGCTGTCGTCCTGGCGGAGGTTACATGCCAACACGCACCCATCCTGGCCTAACAGATACCCGAAGCCGGTGGGATCAGGAGCCAGGTCGAACACCGTATCCGCCGGTGTGGTCGGAGCAACGGCCAGGTGCTGGAGTAGCGGGAGCAGGATCTGGCTCAGATTCGTGTCACCGAGACGAACCCGCAGAATCAAACCACCCAGCCGGTAATTGTGCTCGGCGACAGGCAGGGGAAGCGGGGGCAACCGCTCCGGTACATTATCTTTCTGCTGCTCTTGGGGGGTATGGCCGGTCCCACCCAGCAGCCCGTCTTGATGCCACTGCGCCAAAGCCATCCGGGTGTCTTGCTCGGCTTGCTCGGGCGGTACGGCGAACCGCCGCGCCAGCCGCTCAGCGATGGCCGTCGCCGATAGCCCCGCCTGATGCCCTTCCCAAATGATCTGGGCGGTATCGTTGAGCACGAACAGGCGATTGCCGCCTTCAGGCCATAATGCCAGCTCTTCGCCCAATGGATACGTGATCGCTCGGACAGCGTTCGTTGTTTGCGCCTGTATGCTCATGTCTTCTCCCACGATCTCTCTACATGATGTCGTGGCGGGGTAGCGGCCGTTAGGCCGCGCCCCTTCTTTATTCACTGATCTACCGGCCAGCCTGCATCCGCCATGTGAAGCGATGGGTCGTGCCCACCATCGGGATGGTGTAGCGGTTGACCTTTTTCGGTTTGATCTTGACGTTGTTCTCCACGTCAATCAGGCGGGAATGGTTGCGGATGTCTTGGTTGTCGATGTCCCAGGTCAGGGTGATGGTGCGCAGCTGATCGGAGCGAATTTCGAAGTCCCAGTCGGTGGCTCCAGTGAGGTTCCGTTCAAGCGCGCGGAAATCGGTGGTGTAATCACCGGCGTGGTTACCCCAGTCGTGGTGTGGGAACACCAGGGTCAGATGAGGGTTGAAGTCGGCGGGGCGTTCGTCGAGGTCGTGGGCGTCATGGCCGTTGCGACTGTCGTTGAGCCGACCAATCAGGTTGCCGGGATCGGTGAGACCCTCGGCGCTGACGGTCAGGCGGATGTTCCATTCGTCCGGGTTGCGGACTTTTTTGGCCATCGACTTGGATTCGGGATCGGAATCATCGGTGGTCTTGAGTGCGCGCGTGAGAGTGGCGTGAGTAGCGGCGGTAACGCCCTGGCAACTGGGGGTGGCGGGTATTTGTAGTTGGTAGCCCGGTTTGAAGACCTTGACGAAAAAGCCGTCGAAGGGTTCCAACACGCCTTCAGCGCCCGGCGTGGTGCCGTCGAAGGTTTGATAGGCCGCACCGTTCCATTGATACATCTTGCGGGACAGAATGCAGGTCGGGTCGGCTGGGTCGGTGTCGCAGATGTTGCCGGGGTCGGCGGTGGTCGGGGTTTCGAATGTGGCGAAGTTGTCGTTGGAGATCTGCGCGTCGTTCCAGCAGACGTTGTAGTCATACGGGTGGCCAAGCATGTTGGAGCGACCGTTCGCTGGAGTCGGGGCGGCTTCCAGGTCGATGGGAGTGATGCTGTTGGCGTTGCCGCTGACGGTGAAGCGTTGTTGGTTGGCCGCGAGCGTTTTGAGCCAGTAGCCCTGTCCCACAGTCAACAGGCTGTCAATCGAGAGGTTTTCATACAGATTGGTGAGGGCGTTGTGCTGGTACATGATCCAGCCATCCGCGCCGGCATTGCCGTAAATTGAGGAAGGCAGGTTGCCGGCATGAATATCATCGCCCACGATTTCGCCCACCGTGCCGCCGCCGCCACCATCCAGTGGCAGAGGGCTGATCAGATGCCATTGATGCGGTTCTAACCTAAGAGAGGTAGGGGAATTTTTGACTGCATAAAAGCTAACATTGTCATAGAAAGAGGCGGCGTTAGAGCCAAAATTATTGAGGAAGATAATCAATTGCTGACCGACAAGTGCAGGGGTGGTGGACGAATCGAACAAGAATGAGTTAAGCGCCCAGTTCCCTGGTTCCGGATTAACAGCAGTCGCTGTTGTCCCAAACTGCTGACCAATGAAAGTATCCCTTCCAGACCCTTCAAATAAGTAGCTATTATCGCTGTCCGCCCAGACTTGTAGGCTCCAGTATTCAACGTGCGCTGTTAATAGATCGTTACCAATAGCGGCGGAAAGGGTATAGGTAGTATTAGGCTCAATTAAGAGCCCACTCATCCTATAAATTCCGGCATTTAATCCGCTTAGGAAGAGAATTTGATTGCCTCCTGCTGGAGGTGCTAATGGATTGGTCTGATTAAAACGCTCTGAGCTATTCGTGTTCCAAATTGATGAGTTGCTCACAGCCCCAAAATAGCGGCGCCATCCACCAAAAATGATGGATGTGGAGACAGCTCCATCTGTAATGACCGGAGTCTCCCAAGTTTCGGTAAACATGATAGCTTGGATAGTTGAATTCGCATCGAAAAGGGCTTGTATTTCGTCATCGGTAAGAGCGCGATTGTAAATGCGTAACTCATCAATCCAGCCCCTGAATGGAGACAACCAGGAAATTACTTCCTCTGATGATCCAATAATCAAGTCATTATTGTTATTGTTGAATGTTGAATAAGGGTCATTGCCGTCAACCTTCAAAACTCCGTCCACATATATTTTCATGCGATGGTTTTGTCGGTCTATTATGCCTACGTAATGTCTCCAATAGTTGACTGTTGCACAACATGCATAATAATAAATATGAGTTGCGCCATCACCTGCGGATGCAATCGAAAAAGCTGAATCCATACTCACAAAAGCCGAATATTCTCTATTGGCGTATTCCGCTAAGATAGGACCACCTTTGTGGATAATTGGCGACCATCCATTAGTGAACCCCTCTACTTTCACCCAAAAAGAAATTGAAAGCTGATTGACAGGATTAAGGGAAGATGAGGAGGGCACACGGATATAGTCATCAACGCCGTCAAATTTCACGGCATTTCCGCTTATCCCAGGTTGGTATTGAATACCTCCATTCTCGATACCATGATTATTATTGCCACTTTGATCATTGGCATTGCCGTCAAAAGGATAATAGGCTACTAATCCATCAGCTAAATCAGCATAGATCAGG
The DNA here is from genome assembly GCA_016699715.1 of Candidatus Competibacteraceae bacterium. NCBI lineage: Bacteria > Pseudomonadati > Pseudomonadota > Gammaproteobacteria > Candidatus Competibacteraceae > Candidatus Competibacteraceae bacterium. The sequence continues at coordinate 662,844 of CP065007.1, forward strand.
GGGCTGGTCGTCATCAGCAACACAAAGAATACTGAAACAACCCAAGAGTCAATTCGTCTTGTATCGCTCATTTCCGTTGTCTCCAAAAAAACCGATAAAAATTGATGATCGTCAACCCCTCGTCCACGCACTCTCTCCTGATATCGTGGCGGGGTAGCGGCCGTTAGGCCGCGCCCCTTCTTTATTCACTGATCTACCGGCCAGCCTGCATCCGCCATGTGAAGCGATGGGTCGTGCCCACCATCGGGATGGTGTAGCGGTTGACCTTTTTCGGTTTGATCTTGACGTTGTTCTCCACGTCAATCAGGCGGGAATGGTTGCGGATGTCTTGGTTGTCGATGTCCCAGGTCAGGGTGATGGTGCGCAGCTGATCGGAGCGAATTTCGAAGTCCCAGTCGGTGGCTCCAGTGAGGTTCCGTTCAAGCGCGCGGAAATCGGTGGTGTAATCACCGGCGTGGTTACCCCAGTCGTGGTGTGGGAACACCAGGGTCAGATGAGGGTTGAAGTCGGCGGGGCGTTCGTCGAGGTCGTGGGCGTCATGGCCGTTGCGACTGTCGTTGAGCCGACCAATCAGGTTGCCGGGATCGGTGAGACCCTCGGCGCTGACGGTCAGGCGGATGTTCCATTCGTCCGGGTTGCGGACTTTTTTGGCCATCGACTTGGATTCGGGATCGGAATCATCGGTGGTCTTGAGTGCGCGCGTGAGAGTGGCGTGAGTAGCGGCGGTAACGCCCTGGCAACTGGGGGTGGCGGGTATTTGTAGTTGGTAGCCCGGTTTGAAGACCTTGACGAAAAAGCCGTCGAAGGGTTCCAACACGCCTTCAGCGCCCGGCGTGGTGCCGTCGAAGGTTTGATAGGCCGCACCGTTCCATTGATACATCTTGCGGGACAGAATGCAGGTCGGGTCGGCTGGGTCGGTGTCGCAGATGTTGCCGGGGTCGGCGGTGGTCGGGGTTTCGAATGTGGCAAAGTTGTCGTTGGAGATCTGCGCGTCGCTCCAGCAGACGTTGTAGTCATACGGGTGACCAAGCATGTTGGAGCGACCGTTCGCTGGAGTCGGGGCGGCTTCCAGGTCGATGGGGGTGATGCTGTTGGCGTTGCCGCTGACGGTGAAGCTTTGGTTAGCCGCAAGCGTTTTGAGCCAGTAGCCCCGTCCCACGGTTAATGGACTGTCAATCGTGAGGGTTTCATATAGATTGGTGAGCGCGTTGTGCTGGTACATAATCCAGCCATTCGCGGTGGCATTGCCGTAGATGGCGGAGTCCAGGTTGTCGGCTAGGATATCATTGCCGACGATTTCACCCACCGTGCCGCCGCCGCCACCATCCAGTGGCAGAGGGCTGATCAGATGCCATTGGTTTTGTGCCAGACTCAGGGAGGTGGGGGAATTAGAAGCTGCAGGAGAACTGACGGCAATACCGGTAACGCAGTCAATGCCGGCTATGTACTCAGCAAAACCTGTCGAGGAGTCAATTTGGAACCAGTCACAGTTGGCACCATAAAGAGTACCGTCCGGTGCGAAGCCTATTGTTTCTAGTGAATTTGATGTGTTCCCTATCGAAGGATTGACATCTGTCGCTGCACCCGTATTTGTATCGATTGTGTATAAGCCGTCTAAGTTACTCCAGCCGAAGAGCGTACCATCTGGAGCGAAATCCAAACCCAGAAAGCGGTGTGGGGCAGTGTAACTGATGAATTGTGACTGACCGCTATCAAGGTCGATCTTGTAAAGAGCCGGAAAATAACTCGGAGAAGTCGCGCTGCTGACGTAAAGCTCACCTTCTGGAGAAAATGCCATTGCATATATATTGACAAAGGGGCCTGTAACTGTGACAAGTGGTGTTCCGACTCCCGTGACCGGATCAATCTGCACAAGAAATGCTGGGGCATTTGAGGGTGAAACTGCGGTAATCAGCCGACCGGTCCCATCCACAGCAAGCGAGTTCGTTCCTGAGTACCCCGAGGAACCAATATACAGGTATGCCCCTGTTTGGGGGTTTATCTCGTAAACATCACCATACCAACTAATTGCGGTAAATGCGAACCCATTACCATCGCCTTGAATAGAAAAACTATATGAATTCTCATCGCTGTCATCATTGCTGATGTTTACGATGGCCTGACGTGAGCCCTCGGCGCTCGGGTTAAAGACCACCTGAAAAGTGGTCGTGCCACCCACTGCCACCGGCGAATTCGGCTGCGCGGTGATAGAGAAGTCGCTCGCATGGGCGCCGCTAAGGCTCACGCGTGGCGTACCGGTCAGGTTGAGGGGTGCTGTGCCATCGTTGGCGATAACAAAGCTGTGCGTGACGGTGTCGGCGGCCACATCGACGGTGCCAAAGTCGGTGTTGTCGGTAGTGCTGGGGGTGGTATCACCATCAACGATTTCCTGGCCATTGCCCCGAACCGTGATTTCGGGGACCTGTACTCCACCGAGACTCTTGCCAGCAATCGCAAAAATGTAAGGATTTTCATCGCTGTCGTCATTGGAAATACGGACCGTCGCTTGGCGCTCACCTCCAGCGCTGGGGTTGAAGAGCACCTGAAAAGTGGTCGTGCCACCCACTGCCACCGGCGAATTCGGCTGCGCGGTGATAGAGAAGTCGCTCGCATGGGCGCCGCTAAGGCTCACATGTGGCGTACCGGTCAGGTTGAGGAGCGCTGTGCCGGTGTTGGCGATGGTGAAGGTGTGCGTGACCGTGTCGGTGGCCACATCGACGGTGCCAAAGTCGGTGTTGTCGATGGTGCTGGGCGTGGTATCACCATCAACGATTTCCTGGCCATTGCCCCGAACCGTGATTTCGGGGACCTGTACTCCACCGAAACTCCGGCCAGCAATCGCAAAATTGTAAGGATTTTCATCGCTGTCGTCATTGGAAATACGGACCGTCGCTTGGCGGTCGCCTCCAGCGCTCGGGTTAAAGACCACTTCAAACGTGGTCGAGCCGTTGACTGCAACAGGTGAACTCGGCTGCTGGGTAACGGTAAAATCACTCGCATGAGTTCCGATGATGCTTACACGCGGTGTGCCGGTCAGATTGAGGGGCGCTGTGCCGGTGTTGGCGATGGTGAAGGTGTGAGTATGGCCAGTAGTAATATGGTCAAACCAGGTATCATCATCAACGTTAGGTGAAGTGGCCCCATCTATGATGGAAATTCCGCCGCCATGAACATCCATCTCTGGAGATGTGCTTTGACCCGCGTACCCAACATATATCCAATAATTGCCGGTGGTCGATCGAGTGTTCCCTCGAACCATCAAAACGTATGTTCCAGCAGCCAAGGAAGAAAAACTGATATTTGAATAGGGGTAAGTAAGATAATAATCGTTAGCGAGAGAAGTACATGTGGAGTTGTATAAAGTCCCTTTTATAACCTCGCCCAAGTACATTCCTCCGTAGATAGTCACAGCTCCTGTGGAGGGCAAGGTGAAAGAGAAATAATCCACATCTTCAGCATAAATGATTGAGTCGTCAACCTGTGCATTAACACTTATTGGTAGTATTGGTTGTGTTGGAGGGCAGTCCGCCAGGGCTGGTGTGGAGGCAACCAATAGTAGTGTGATCGTGATCTGGATTAATAATACCCCAATCAAGACATTTAATTTCTTCTTCATTGAAAAACCTCCCGATCTCAATATGCTTGAGGGTGCCCCGAATAAACCATGATTTTCATAAGGCTCAATATGGATTTCAGTCAGTTCGCTGCGTTATGCGACTCGCGTGACCATTAACGAAAGCCGCACTTCAGCAGATCGGATTTCATGAGTTTGTTCAGAACCTGTGATTTTCTACTCCTATCTTGCGGTAGGTTTAGCTTTAATTGTTCAGTAACAATAACTAAATCATCACATAGGTTGATCTTTAGGGGCCAACGCTCATTGGCAGGTATTTAGTATCAAAAACTCAAGAAAGTATCAACTGAGTAACTAAGTCATCTACAAAAATTAATGTTAATTTTCCAGTTTCGAAACTTTTCTATTACATGAGCGCTCCCTTGAATCAATGCTTCGGACAGTTTTAGCTATCACAATCGACTGGTTAGCCTTCATAGGCATCATTAAATTCAACTAAGGGTTTGACCGGATCTCGATAAAATAACTCGTTGATTTTGCTTGACCTGTAGCGGTCGCTTCAAGTTCTGATTTTTCAAGGAGTTTCACGTACCGATGTGCCTTTTGTCCACGAGGCCGAAAGCCAAAACTGTCCGAATCATTGTTGAATACCAATCGAAATAAAAAGCTATGCCGTGCCCTTGCTCTGCCCACACCACCACAGATCCTCTCACCACATGAGAGAAATAAACCGGCAAGCGGTAACCAAGGCACATCGCTCAAGACTGCTCGAAGCCCTCCCGCATCTTGACGGGTTTACGGATACGTGACTTGAATCATGGGGCGGCAAAAAAACTCCTAAAAATTGATGATCGTCAACCCGTCGGATTCTCTCCCCACTAGCTTTATAAATGGCCAAATTTGCGGGGAAAACGGGTGATGAATATCGTCAGCGAGACCGATCTTGACCATGCTGTCCAGAATCCCGACGGTTACGAGGGCGCGCTCGGCGGGCTGACCCGTCGCCAGTTCCTGACTTACTGCACCGGCGTCGCCGCGACCTTGGGGCTCTCGTCGCTGATGGGGCCGCGCATCGCCGCTGCCGCCACCGCTGCCGCCCGGCCGCCGGTCATCTGGCTGTCGGCGCAGGAATGCACCGGCTGCACCGAGTCGCTGCTGCGCGCTTATCATCCGACCCTCGAAACCCTGATCCTCGACATGATCTCATTGGATTATCACGAGGCGTTGTGCGCGGGCGCCGGTCATCAGGCCGAGGCGTACAAAGCCAAGTCGATGAAGGAGAACTGGGGCAAGTTCGTGTTGGTGGTGGACGGCTCGATTCCGACCAGGGACGGCGGCGTCTACTGCATGGTCGCCGGCAAGCCGATCCTGGAAACGGTCCGGGAAACGGCCGAGGGCGCGGCGGCGATTATCGCCATCGGCTCCTGCGCCTCCTGGGGTGGCGTGCCCTCCAGCGATCCCAACCCGACCGAAGCCAAGCCGGTGCATGAAGTGTTGCCCGGTAAAACCGTGATCAACCTGCCCGGCTGCCCGCCCAATCCCTACAACTTCCTGTCCACCGTCCTGTACCTGCTAACCTTCGGCAAGCCGCCGGGACTGGATATCAAGAACCGGCCAAAATTTGCCTACGGCCGACTGATTCACGAAAACTGCGAGCGGCGCCCGCACTTCGACGCCGGCCGCTTTGCCCTGGAATACGGCGATTTCGGTCATCGCCAAGGCTGGTGCCTGTACAAACTGGGCTGCAAGGGACCAGAGACCCACGCCAATTGTCCGGCCATCGGTTTCGGCGATGTCGGTGAAGGCAACTGGCCGGTGGGCATCGGTCATCCCTGCTTCGGTTGTACCGAGGAGGGGGTGGGGTTCACCAAGCCGCTCCATGCGCTGGCGAAGGTCAAGACCTTTACGCCGCCGACCGCCTTTCCGGTGGTGAACGCGCCCAAGGGCAAGGGCGTGACTCCGGCGGCGGCGGCAGTCGTGGCCGGCGTCGCTGGATTGGGGATAGGCGCGGGCGCGATGGCCCTGCGCGGCATGGACCAAAAGGATGAGCCCGCCGCTTCCGATCACGATACCCCGCGGCAGTAGGAGGGTGCGTCATGACCATCAATCGCCGCCAGTTCCTGCGGGGCGCCATCGGCGCCGTCACCACCGCCGCCGCCGCGCCGGTCGCCGAGGCCGCGCCATTCGACCGGCGTGAGCCGAAGACCCTGCCGCCCAAGGCGGTGGGGATGCTGTACGACTCGACCCAGTGTATCGGCTGTAAAGCCTGCGTCGCCGCCTGCAAGGACGCCAACGGCATGCCGGTCGAGCAACCGCAACGCCTGGCCGAGTGGAACGAAGGGACCTGGGATACCGCCGAAGACATTTCCGGCAAGACCCTGAACGTGATCCGGGTTTACCAGAACGGCACCATGGCTCAGAAAGACCGCGAGATCGACGGCTACGCCTTCGTCAAGCGCCACTGCCTGCATTGCGTCGATCCGTCCTGCATCTCGGTGTGCCCGGTCAGCGCCATGCGCAAGGACCCGGTCACCGGCATCGTTACCCACAACCCGGATGCCTGCATCGGTTGCCGCTATTGCGTCTACGGCTGTCCGTTCAACGTGCCCCAGTATCAATTCGATCAGCCATTCGGCCGGATCGCCAAGTGCCAGTTCTGCAACCACTTGCAGAAGCAGGGCAAGCTCCCGGCCTGCTGCGACGTGTGTCCGACCGGCGCCTCGCTGTTCGGCTTGGTCGAGGATCTGCAAAAGGAAGCAGAGCGGCGCATGGCCCTCAAGCCCGGAGACCTGTACGAGTTTCCGCGCGGCAAGCTGGGCGGCGACCGGCCCGGTCAGGTGGCGCCGGCCGGGGAGTACCAGCCGCACATCTACGGCGAGACCGAATCCGGCGGTACCCAGGTGCGCTATCTGAGCGGTGTGCCCCATGAAAAGCTGGGCTTGCCCAAGCTGCCCGATCACTCTTTCGCCGCCGTTTCCGAGGGGATGCAGCACACGCTCTACAAGGGCATGATCGCGCCGCTGGCTTTGCTCGGCGGTCTGGTGGTGCTGGCCCGGCGCAATGCCAAGAGCGACGAAGAACGGAAAAAAGACGACGAGGAGCGGCCATCATGACGGCGATTACCCATCGGCCGCTCGGCGGCAAGGTGGTCACCAAACCGTTTCTGATTCTCGGCTTCTTCCTGCTGATCGCGGCTTATTTCATTTTGCGCCGCTTTCTGTTTGGGATGGGCGACGTTTCCAACATGAGCAACGGTTACCCCATCGGCACCTGGGTGGTGCTGGATGTGGTGATCGGCACGGCCTTCGGCTGCGGCGGTTTCGCCATGGCGCTGCTGGTCTATATCTTCAACCACAACGTTTATCACCCGCTGATGCGGCCGGCCCTGCTCGGCGGGGTGTTCGGCTACACACTGGCCGGTCTGGCGGTGATGATCGACCTCGGCCGCTACTGGAACGCCTTCAACCTGTTGCTGCCCTGGTACGCCCAGCCGAATTCGGTCATTTTCGAGGTGGCGCTGTGCGTCATGGCCTACATCACGGTGTTGTGGCTGGAGTTCTGGCCGGCGTTTCTGGAGCGGATGCCGCTTACGTTCAAGCAGCGCTACAGTTTGGACAAGCTCCAGGTTTTTCTGAAAAAATATATGTACGTGCTGATTGCGGTCGGGGTGTTGCTGCCGACCATGCATCAGTCCTCGCTGGGCTCGGTGCTGCTGATCATGGGCTCCAAGCTTTCTCCCCTGTGGTACACCATTTGGTTGCCGCTGCTGTATCTGATTTCGGCGCTGGCCATGGGTTACGGCGTGGTGATGTTGGAAGCCACCCTGGTCAATCGGGCCTTCAAGACGCCGTCCGAGGTGACGTTGTTCGCGCGGCTGGCGCGGGTTGTCGCCGGTCTGCTGGCGGGCTACCTGTTGCTGCGTTGGGGCGATCTGGCCTATCACGGTCATCTGAGTCTGGCTTTCGCCGGCGATTGGGACGGCAATCTGTTCCTGCTCGAAACCGCGCTGTTCCTCGTGCCGCTCTTCGTGCTGGTTTCGCGGCGCCGCGCCAGCCAGCGCTGGCAGTTTCTGGCGGCGGTTTCCCTGCTCGCCGCCGGTTCGCTGTACCGGCTCGATTCCTATCTGATGGCCGTGCGGCCCGGCAACGGCTGGACCTATTTCCCCTCGGCGCCGGAGCTGATGATCACCATCGGCATCGTCTGTCTGGAAATCATGCTCTATCTGCTGTTCATCAAGACCCTGCCGGTGCTGCACGGCGCCCATCAGGCCCAACCATGACGATTGGAGGCTGTCCGTGGCCAGAATAACCATTGATCCCATCACCCGTATCGAGGGTCATCTGCGGATCGACTGCGAGGTCAACAACGGCAAGGTAAGCAACGCCTGGTCGTCGGGGCAGATGTGGCGCGGCATCGAGATCATTTTGCAGGGCCGCGACCCGCGCGACGCCTGGCTGTTTACTCAGCGCATCTGCGGGGTCTGCACCACGGTCCACGCCATCGTGTCGGTGCGCGCGGTCGAGAATGCCCTGGATCTGGAAGTGCCGCTCAACGCCCAGTACATCCGCAACATGATCGTCGCCGCGCACGGCATTCACGATCACATCGTGCATTTTTACCAACTGGCGGCGCTCGACTGGGTCGATATCGTCTCGGCCCTGTCGGCCAGCCCCGAGGGCGCGGCCACGCTGGGATCCAGTCTGTCCGGCTACCGCCGCAACAGTCTGCCGGAGATTCGCCAGGTTCAGGAAAAGCTCAAGGCGTTTGTCGGCAGCGGCCAGTTGGGCGTGTTCGCCAGCGGCTACTGGGGTCACCCGGCGATGAAACTGCCCCCGGACGTGAATCTGTTGGCCGCGACCCATTACTTGCAGGCGCTGGAGTATCAGCGCATCGCCAACCGGATCGTCGCCATCCTGGGTTCGAAGACCCCCCATATCCAGAACCTCGCCGTCGGTGGGGTGGCCAACCCGATCAACCCGGACAGCCAATCCACGCTGACGCTGGAACGGCTGTTCGCCATCAAGGCGGAGATCGACAAACTCGGCGAGTTCGTCAATCAGGCCATGATTCCCGACGTGGCGGCGGTGGGCGCGCTGTACGCCGACTGGACCGGTTATGGCGCCGGCGTTACCGACTATCTGTCGGTGCCCGACCTGCCGCTGGACACCAAGGGCACGCAGTTCGAACTACCCGGCGGTTATGTGCCCAAGGGCGATCTGTCCCAATTCAAGCCGATCACCAGTTATCAGGACGGCTACTTCCGCGATGGGGTCAAAGAGAGCGTCAAGCACGCCTGGTATCAGTACAAAGGCGACCACGCGGCGCGCCATCCCTACGAGGGCCAGACCCACCCGCATCACACCGACTTCCAGGACGACGGTAAATATTCCTGGGTCAAGGCCCCCACCTTTTACGACCAAAGGGTCCAGGTGGGACCGCTGGCGAATGTGCTGGCCATGGTGGCCGCCGGCCACGAGCCGACCCAGCGCCATCTGAAGCGGGTGCTCGACATCGCCGGCAAGGTGGCCGGATCGCCGATCCCGGTCGAGGCGTTGCATTCGACCATTGGCCGGATTGCCGCCCGGGCGGTGCGCTGCGCGGTGCTGCTGGAATCCTTGCAGAACCAGTGGCAACTGCTGGTTGATAACATCGCCAAGGGGGATTTCACCACCTTCAACCGGCCGGTATTTCCCAAGGGCGAGATTCGCGGGTTCGGCTACCACGAAGCCCCACGCGGGGTCTTGTCGCACTGGACGGTGATCGAGAATGGCAAGATCAAGAACTATCAGGCCGTGGTGCCCAGCACCTGGAACGCCGGTCCACGCGACGACGCCGATGCGCTGGGGCCGTATGAGGCATCGCTGGTCGATAATCCGGTCGCCGATCCCGAACTGCCTTTGGAAGTGTTGCGCACGATCCATTCCTTCGATCCCTGCCTGGCCTGCGCGATCCACCTGACCGACACCCATCGGCGGTCCACCGTCCAGGTGAAAGCGTTCTAATGAGAATCGTGGTGCTGGGCCTCGGCAACATCCTGCTGCGCGACGAGGGCGTCGGGGTCCGGGTGGTCGAGGCGCTGGCCGCGCGCTACGTTCTGCCAGCGGTGGTCGAAGTGGTCGATGGCGGCACCGTTGGCATGGATCTGTTGGACACCCTGGCCGGTTGCGATCATCTGCTGGTGTGCGATGCGGTGCAAACCGGCGCGCCGCCAGCCTCGGTGGTGAAGCTGGCCGATGCCGAAGTGCCGGCTTTGTTTCAAACTCGCTTCTCCCCGCATCAGTTGGGTTTGGCGGAGGTGCTGGCGACCTTGATCCTGATGGAAGAAGCACCGGCCGCGCTCACCCTGATCGGGGTGGTGCCGGCCGATCTGGAATTGGGCGTCGAACTGTCGCCCGAGGTGGCGGTGGCGCTGGAACGGGCGGTGGAGTGTCTGGCGGACGCACTGCGTGGGCTGGATTTGGTCCTCGAACCCCGGTCCCCGGCGTTTTCCCCCTCACCCCCAACCCCTCTCCCGCAAGGGGAGAGGGGAGTTCCGGTCTAGCTGCAACGCCATGTGCATCACGATTCCCGCCCGAGTGGTCGAAGTCCACGACGCCAGCGCGGTGGTGGAGCGTTACGGTGAGCGACTGGAGGTGAGTTTGCTGCTGCTTCAGGAGGAGGTCGCCATCGGTGATTTCCTGATCCTGCAAGCGCGCGCCTTCGCCGTGGAAAAGATCGCGCCCGAAGAAGCGGCCGAGATTTACCGTTTGTTCGACGAGTTCGTCGGCGTGGCCGACGACAACGCGACGGCATGACGGCGAAGTCGCTCAGCGCGTTGCTCGATTCTCGGATCGTCCCGCGACAGAGCCGCCAGTCCTGACATGGCTGGTGGCGCGGCCGGTGGGGTCGAAGGCGGCCTGAATATCCGGGTCGCGGTGCAAGGCGGCCGCATCGTGGCGGTCGATCTGCGTTCGACCCGGCCGGTCAATCTGTGCGCCGTGCTGGTGGGACGCGATGTCGGCGCCGCCATGGCATTGCTGCCGCGATTGTTCGGTGTGTGCCGCATCGCGCAGACCGTCGCCGGTCTTGCCGCCGTCGAAGCCGCCCTCGGCATGGTCCCCGCACCTCCTCAATTGGCCGCTCGCTGTTTCCTGGTGGCCGCCGAATCCCTCGAACAAACCGCCTGGCGTCTGCTGCTCGACTGGCCGCGCTGCATCGGCGTGAGTCCCGCGCTCGACACCCTGAAACGGCTGCGGCAACTCCTGTCCGCCCTGCCGCTCAAGTTATTCCCCGATCTGACTTGGAACCGCGTCGGTGGCGCACGGCTGGCGCCGGCTTTGGCGGATCTTGCCTCGCTGCTCGACCCACTCCAGCTCGTGATCCACCAGGCCGTTTGCGGCGAGGCAACCCGAAATAGCTGGCCCTTGACCGACCGCCGGAGCTTCGAGCGCTGGCTGGGTCATGCCGCCACGCCGGCGGCGTTGACGCTGCGTTGCCTGTGCGAGCAGGGCTTGGCGGATTTCGGGCGCGGCACGGTGGAGCCGCTGCCGGTGTTCGACCTCGCCGTGCTGGAGCGACGGATGGCGGCGGCCGACGGTTATAGGTTTTGCGCCCGCCCCGATCTGGAAGGCGCGGTCCATGAAACCGGGGCCTTGGCCCGACTGTGGGAGCATCCGCTGATTGCCGATCTGCGCGCCGACTACGGGAATGGCCTGCTGACTCGCTGGGTGGCGCGATGGGTGGAGATGGATGATTTACTGACCGAACTCCGCGGGCAATTTGCACGGCTGGAAGAGCATCCTGGACCATCGATGGAGCAAAACAGCGCCGGTACTGGTCTCGGTCTGGTGGAAAGCGCGCGCGGTCGCTTGTGTCATCGGGTGGCGGTGGCGGTGGGACAGGTGACCGACTACAAGATCCTGGCGCCGACCGAATGGAATTTTCATCCGGAAGGACCGCTGACACGTAGTTTGTTGGGTGCGCGGCTCGCTGAAGCCGGCGCGCCGCCGATCCGCCGCGCCGTTGCCCTGTTGGCGACGGCGCTTGATCCCTGCGTTGGTTTCGAGTTGCTCGTCGATGAATCCTGAACGGCCTGGTGATCAAGCATAAATTTATTGCAGTGCAACATTCTATTTGTTAGGATACCCTCAATTCAGACACACTTATAGAAGGAAAGCTGGGCCTCTTGTCAGCAGGAAAGAGAGGTGTTCCGCTGCGGGTAGCTTCGAAATGACTCGTTTACAGGACACCCGAAGCGTGGGTCTCGCACGCCAAGCGGCACGCCAGAAGGCTGGATCGGCCTTTGCTCGATATTTTGATCCCGGACGGCAAGCGCACTGTCAGAATACGAAGCCGCCCGCGACTGAGTTTCTGACATCTAAACAGATGGAGGACGGGGGTGGTCTCTGTCCCGAGAGATAGGGTTTCCGCCGCGTAATATCATGAAAAACATCATCAAAATAGCAGTTCTAACAATCGTGGTTTTGGTCTTGTCTCCCGTGCTGGGTTTCTGGATCGTCGCGCTGGTCGGCGCGGCACTATTCCTGCTTCCCGCCGGCGCGGCGGTTTCGGTACTTTTTCCGAAAACGTGGCGACATATTGAAGATAGCTTGTTTTCCAGGGTGCACCTATTGCCGAGCACCTGATTCAAGGCGAGTTCGCCGAGAAACCCGGGTAAACCGGGTTTTTTTACGCCCATTGTCGAGATCTCGCGGCCAAGTTGCGGGTCATCGCAAATCCCCCATCTGAAGCAGTAGAATCGACGACTACGATAACGACGCGCGCCGCTGGTGATCACTCGGGTGAAGAACGACGGCGGGCAGTGAGGAGAAAGGCGACATGTTCAAGACAGCGCATCGCGAAAGCCGGGTGGTTGCCGTTTCCACCGAACAGATGTTCGATCTCGTCGCCGATGTGGAGCGCTATCCGGAATTTTTGCCGTTGATGCGGGAGGCGAGGATCATCGGCCGCCACGCCGGTGGTTATGAGACGGAGCAGGTGCTGATGCTGGGCTTGCTGGCGTATCGCTTTCGTACCCGCACCGAACTGGAACCCCCTCATTCCATCAGCGTCACGTCGGCCGACCGCCACTTCCGTTATTTCGATATCCGCTGGTCGTTGGCACCCGCGACCGAGGGGGGTTGCCGCATCGACTTTGCGCTCGACTGCGAGATCCGCTCGCTTTGGTTCAAGCCGCTTGGCGACGTGTTGGTGGCGCAGATGGCGTTGACCACCGTCAACGCCTTCGCGGCGCGGGCACGCCGGCTGGATGCCGGACAAGCCCTGTCGGTCCAGCGCCCTAGAACGTGACGACCACCTTCTGATACAAGCCGCCGAAAAAAGTCTCCTTCTTGACGGTTGCGGCCCGCACCCGTTCTTCCGGCATCCATTCGGTGATTTCCTTACGCCACAAGTCCATGGCGAAGGGTTCCAGCGTGGTGAGAATGGGTACCATGACGTAGCGGAAAGGGTTGCTCGGGTGGGGGCGATGGTAGTCGACGAAAATCACCTTGCCGCCCGGTTTGACCACGCGTAAGGCTTGCGCGACGGTTTGCGCCCGGACCTCTTCGGGTTGTTCGTGCAGCAGGAAGAACAGCACCACACAATCGTAGCTGGCATCGGCGAAATGGAGATTGGTCGAGTCCTGGTGGTGCAGGGCGATGCGCGGAGCGCCGTTATCCAGCTTGGCCTTTAGATTTTCCAACTGGACGGGCGCTACGTCCACCACATCCAGCCGCGCGGTCGGTTCCAGCCGTTGGGCCAGCCGCTCGGTGAAATCTCCATAAACGCAGGCGACCTGCAGGATGCTGCCGTCAATGGTGGCGCCCATTTCGTCCAACGCGGCGTCTCGCAGTTGGGCGAAGTTGCCCCACAGAATTAGATTGACCAGCCATTGCCGCTCGAACACGCGCACCGCGGCGGGGTGAAGATACGCCCACCAGTAGACCTGCTGCAGGTACGCCGGTAGCGGAACCTGTGTCGAAACGGAGATCTCCTGATCGGACTCCTGGCAATGGGCTGCGTTTTCGGCGTCGGTCGTTGCTGGCTGTAACACCATGCCTTCATCCGATGACCGCAGCCGAACCAGCGCGGCCGTAGCAGGTTGGGAACTCATGGGGAGTTTTCCTCAATGATTGTGGGGTGTACGCACACCTGCGCCGGAGTTGGCCGGCGTGGGCACCACGTCTCGACGGTGGTTATCCCGGAACAGGTTTGCACGGTACGCCTCGATTGAAAGGTCTGAAGTGTACGGGGGTTTTTGTCGCTTTAGCCAGATTCCGTTTACCCCAACAGACAAGACGCCGCTTCCCACAACAGCGGGAAGCGGCGCCACGGTTATGGCGAAACGGCTCTATTCGCGCCTCCCGCTTCCGCGGGCCTGGGGGGCCGCGGAAGCAGGGCGGGCGGGACTCTCTGGCCCCGTCAGATGCGCAGCAGATAAATGATCGTCAGCAGCGTGCCCAGACCCGCGAGCCCATAGACGACATAGGCGACCAGCGTGTCGGCGCGGACGCCGAAATCGTGAACGGTGACCCGTAACCGGTGGGCGGCGTGCCACAATGACAGCAGGATAATGCCGAAGATGACCAGCTTGCCCAGCCAGTTTGCCGCGAAGGCGTGCAGGTACTCGTAGGTGAACAGCGCTGGCGAGAAGCGCATGGCGGCGAACAGCGTGATCAGCACCAGCACCGGGGTCACGAATGCCGTGACCGTGCCACCGGCGGCGAACAAGCCCCAGAAGATTGGCTTATTGGATTTGGCCATGACTAGACTCCCAGGAACAGGATGATCAGCGAGACTACCGCCCAAGCGCCGTAGTGGGCTCCGACGATGATGTTGCCCGGCACGAATTCCTCGCCGCGCTGGATCGGCATGGCTTGGGGCGTGACGTTGAACCACGACATGCTGTGATACACCGTCGCAATCAAAACCGTCGCGTTGAACAGCACGCCCAAGGGGCTGTGCAGCGCATTCAGGAATTCCTGAAAAGCGTCCGGCCCTTGTGATAGCCGTGCCAGCGCCACGATCAGCAGGAAGGTGTAGGCGAAGATGAAAATACAAGTCACTTCGCGGGCCATGTAGCGCTTGTAGCGTGGCTGGCTCAGAAACCAGGTGGTTTTGGAAACCTCACGGATATAGGGTTTGCTGTTCATTTTTTCACCCAGGGCATCAAGTGCTCTTTATACCAGTCGATGGTGCTGGCCACCTTGACCTGCTGCAACGCGCCCGCCGGGTCAACGTGCTTGGGACACACCTCGGAGCAGGCGCCGACGAACGAGCATTCCCACACCCCTTCGTTGGAGGCGATCACCTCCTGACGCTGGTCCCGGCCACCATCGCGGGAGTCCTGGTTGTAGCGGTGCGCCATGGAGATCGCCGCCGGGCCGAGGAATTCCGGCACCAGGGCGTATTGCGGACAGGCGGCATAGCACAACATGCAGTTGATGCACAGCGTGTACTGTTTGAATTTCTTCAATTCCGCCGGGGTCTGCTTGAATTCGCCAGCGCTGACCGGTTGATCCGACTTGGGAATCAGGTAGGGCTTGACGCTGGCCAGCTTGGTGATGAAATCCTCGACCGACGTGACCAAATCGCGCTCGATGGGGAAATTGGCCATCGGCTCGACCTTGATCTGATCGCCATATTCGTGGATGAAGGCCTTGCACGCCAGTTTCGGCTCGCCGTTGACCATCATGCCGCAACTGCCGCAGACCGCCATGTGGCAGGACCAGCGATAGCTCAGCGTCGGATCGAGGTGGTCCTTGACGTAGTTCAGCGCATCCAGCACCACCCATTCGTCGAGGCAGGGTACGGAATAGCTCTGATACCGGGGCGCGGTATCGGTCTCCGGGTTGTAGCGGAGCACCTCCAGTTGGATCTGGCGTTTCTGGAGTTCGCTCATTTCTTGGCTCCTGAGTAGTCACGGACACCGGGCTGCGACTTGGTGATGACGACATCGAGATACTCGATGCGCGGCGGTTCCGTAGGGTGGTAGTGGGCCAGCGAATGTTTAAGCAGGTTCTCATCGTCGCGGGCGGTGAAGTCCAGCCGCTGATGCGCGCCCCGCGATTCCTTGCGATCCCGCGCACCCACCGTGACCGCTTCGGCGCAGTCGAGCATCGACCCCAGTTCCAGCGCCTGCATCAGATCGGTGTTGTAGACGTGGCTCTTGTCGGTCAGCGCGATGTTGGCGTAGCGCTGACGCAGCTCGGAAATCTTTTCACACGCCGCCGCCAGACCTTCGCCGGTGCGATAGATCCCGACGTTCGCTTCCATGGTGTCCATCATTTCCTGACGCAATCCCGCGATGCTCTCCGTGCCATCGCTCTTGTCGAACAAGGCCTGGATGCGGTTTTGCGACGCCTTCGCCTTCGCCGCGAGCGCCGCGTCGCTGCTGGGGGTCGGATTGGATTGCAGATGGGCCATGGCGCTGAGCGCCGCCCGCCGCCCGAAGACCAGCAGTTCGGTCAGCGAGTTGGAGCCGAGCCGGTTGGCGCCGTTGATGCTGACGCAGGCGCACTCGCCGGCGGCGAACAGTCCCGGCAAGCGGGTCGCGGCCTGCACATCGGTATGGATGCCGCCCATCATGTAATGGACGACCGGGCGAATCGGAATCGGCTCCTTGACCGGGTCCTTGCCCAGGTAGCTGATGCACAGGTCGCGCACCAGCGGCAGCCTTTCGTCGATTTTCTTTTCGCCCAGATGGCGCATGTCCAGCAACACGCAGTCGCCCCACGGGGTTGTGACCGTGTTGCCCTTCTGCTGCTCGCCCCAGAATGCCTGGCTGAGTCGGTCGCGCGGACCCAGTTCCATGGTCTTGAGCACCGGTTGACCGACCGGCGTTTCCGGCCCCATGCCGTAGTCCTGCAAATAACGGCGACCGTCCTTGTTCAGCAGAATGCCGCCTTCGCCGCGACAGCCCTCGGTCAGCAGGATGCCGTTATTCGGCAGACCGGTGGGATGGTACTGGACGAACTCCATATCCTTGAGTGGCGTCCCGGCGCGATAGGCCAGAGCCATGCCATCGCCGGTCTTGATGTTGCCGTTGGTGGTGAACGGGAACATCTTGCCGCCGCCACCCGCCGCGATGATGACCGCGCCCGCCTGAAACTGCTTCATTTCCCCATTGCGAATTTCCAGGGCGGTGAGTCCCTGACAGCGCCCGTCCTCGACCAGCAGGTCAGTGGCGTAGTACTCGTCGAAGCGTTGGATGCTGGGATACTTCAGCGAGGTCTGAAACAGCGTGTGCAGGATGTGGAACCCCGACTTGTCGGCGGCGAACCAGGTGCGTTTGATCTTCATGCCGCCAAACGGGCGCACGGCGACGGAACCATTCGGCTCACGGCTCCACGGACAACCCCAATGTTCCAGTTGGGTCAATTCCTTGGGCGCCTCGTTGATGAAATACTCGACGGCGTCCTGATCGCTCAGCCAGTCACCGCCGCCCACCGTGTCGTTGAAGTGCAGGTCGAGGCTATCATCGGACTTGACGACACCGGCGGCTCCGCCCTCGGCGGCACAGGTGTGGCTGCGCATGGGATAGACTTTCGAAATTAGGGCGATGCGTAATTTCGGGTCGGCTTCAGCGAGGGCGATGGCGGCTCGCAGCCCCGCGCCTCCCGCTCCGACGATGGCAACGTCGGTTTTGATGATCTCCATTACTTCGGCTCCTCGGTGTGATGCCAGGCAGATGGGGTGAATTGACGAGAGAGTACATGATGTCGATCCGACAGTTTAGCTTGTTTCCGTAAGGTGGCGATCAAGCACGATCCACGTCGCGGTTTGCCGTTGGGGTCAGGGCATTTTTTGTACGAAAGTACGGACACTGGGGCGATGGCACCCGCTCTGGGGATGATGGCCTGGAATGGCTGCAATCCCATCGCATCCTGGAATTATTAGGATATGTCCGGCCAGGTCAAGTGTTGGGATACGCAAGCGGGCCATTGCCGGTGGGCATCCGATCACGGCGCCGCGGTTTCGACCGAGTCGCGTGAGAAGCCGAGCTCAGCCCAGGGCCGCTGCTTTCAGTACCCCCGGTTCGACTTGCAGCGGTACCACATCGACGCTGTCGAGGCGGGCGCAGTAGTCCAGATCCTGCCCGCAGCCCAGCGCCACCAGACCGCGACCGTGGTGGGCGTAGCGCAGCAATTGCGGCAAGCGGGTTTGCCAGCGTTCGAACAACGCCATGGCGGCGATCGACTCATCGTCGCCGGCGCAGTCGCTGTCCCGCTCGACGCTGAGGGCGCAGGCGATGGCCCCGGCACAGATGGTGTCCTCCAGCGAGAATCCACCACGCCAGCCGGCGGCCACGATCCATACCGTGTGCGGCTGTTCCCACAGTAGATAACGCACCACCGCCGCCCGATTGGTCAGCGAGGCCGTCAGCAGGATCGGTACTTGCCGTACCCGTTCCAGAGCGCGGGTGCCGTTGGTGGTACTCATGAACAGCCGCTTGCCACCGACCCGCGCGGGGGTGCATTCCGACGGCGAATTACCGAGGTCGAAGTCTTCCAGTTTTTCGCCACCCCGCTCGCCGGCCAGCAAGCGGCGTTCCGCCGGCCAGCGTTCGCTGGTTCGGAACAGGACGTCGAGATCGTCGAAGACTTGAATGGCCTCCGCGCCCGATTCCAGCGCGGTCGCCATGGTGGTGGTGGCGCGCAGCACGTCGATGACGATGGCGCAGGCCGGCAGATCGAGCGTGAGGCCACCCTTGCGCGCCTTTTGGCTGATATCCGGGACTTGATCGGGGGTGTGGTAAACGAAGATTTCCATGGGGGTTGTGCTGGTGGGTAATAACGTTTCGCGGCTTGGTTTAGGGAAGATGGGCCGGGGATTATCGGCCTGTTTTTTATAAGGTTAATCCAAGCCGATGCAAAGCGCCATACATCGGGCATGGCCGATTCGTGGTGTGATGGATGCCCGGTCCGGCTCGACCTGGCTTATCGCAACAGTCGCTCCAACACCTGAACTTCGCTGGCGATCAATTCCCGGTGGCTGAGATTCAGCACCGCCGCCGCCAGTGGGCTGGGTTGCAGTGTCAGCACACGCTCGGCCACCCGCCGCGCCTTGATCCATTCGCCGGTGCCCAGCAGGGCCACGGCCCGCCGTTCCAGCGCGGCGACTTCGGCTTCGATGGCCAGCAGCACGCTCAAGTCCGCGCCGCAGCGATAGCAGACCGGCTCCTCCTTGAAGCGGGCGCGGCAGACCGGGCAGCGCTCCATCACGACTCCAGATAAAACAAAATGTCCGACAGCGCGGCCATCGGTTCGGCCAGCGCGGGGAAATCGTTGTTGCCCAGCGCGTCCTTGATGTTCTCGATCAAATTGATCATTTCCTCGCGGTCGTCCTCGGTGGCGCCGTCCAGCAGGCGCTCGGCTTTTTCCACCAGCGCCCGCGCCTGCGCCGTGAGCTGGTGGTTGGTGGCGGCGGCCGTTTCGGCGGTTTGTTCCTCGTCCGAGAATAGGGCATCAACCCGGGCACGCGCCGTTTCCAGTTCTCCTCCCTGGAAGCGGGACAGCACGTTGTCGATGCGGATCGATTTTTCCAGGCCGGTTTTTTTCTCCCGCGCCGACACGTTCATGATGCCGTTCAGGTCCAGGGAGAACTGGAGGATGATCGGGTTGCCGGACGGCACCTTGCTCAGGTTCTCCACGAAAAACTGACCGAGTTCGATGTTGTTCAGCGCGTCCGGGTCTTCTCCCTGGTAGACGTGCACCAGCACCGCCTCCTGCCGGTCGTACATGGTGTAGACCACGTCGCTTTTGGTGACCGGGATCGGCGTGTTCTTGTGGATGATCGGCACGTAGGTAAACGGGTAGGGTATGCCGTTCAGCTCGTCTACAACGCTGGTGCCGAAGGTGTAGGGGGTGATGTCCACCAGCACCGCCGAGACCGTCTCGCCGGCCAGCATGCCGGCCTGGATGGCGGCACCGGCGGCGACGCACAGGTCGGGGTTGACCTCGGCCCGTACCGTCAGACCGAGATCTTCCTCCAGTCGCCGGGTGATCAACGGGGTGCGGGTGGCGCCGCCCACCAGCAGCACCTCGTCGATATCGGATACGGTCAGGTTGGCCCCCTTCAAGGCGATGTGCGTTGCCTCCAGGGTCTCGTCGATATAGCCGGCGATCATGTCCTCGTACTCGTCGCGGGACAGCTCCAGCGCCAGGTTGAGCGGGGTGCCGTCGCGCTCCAGCAGGTACTCCTCCTCGATCCGGGTGTAGGGCTGGTCGGACAGGGCGATCTTGGCGGTTTCCGCCGCCCGGGTGATGCGGGCCATGGCCTTGCGTGATTCGCTCGGATCGATGTCCCGTACCCCTTGAGATGCTCGACGACGTGTTCGACGATTTTGGCGTCGAAGTCGTCGCCGCCGAGATGATTGTTGCCGTGGCTGGCCAGTACCTCGACCACATTGTCTTCGATGCCGACCACCGACACGTCGAAGGTGCCGCCGCCCAGATCGTAGACCAGCACCTTTTTGTGGCCCTGGTGGTTGGCTTCGTAGGACAGGGCGGCGGCGGTCGGTTCATTGATGATCCGCGCCACTTCCAGCCCGGCGATTTCGCCGGCTTCGCGGGTGGCCTGGCGTTGGGCGTCGGAAAAATAGGCCGGCACGGTGATCACCGCCTTGTGGACCGGTTCGCCCAGGTGCGCCTCGGCGATGTCCTTCAGCCGCCGCAGGATGATGGCGGAGATTTCCTGCGGGGTGTAAGTGGCGTCGCCCAGTTCGACCCGGTCGGCGCTGCCCATCCGTCGCTTGATGGATTTGATGGTGCGTTCCGGGTAGAGCACGTACTGGTTCTTGGCCGGTTCGCCCACCAGGATCGCGCCGTCGTCGGCCAGGCCGACGAAGGAGGGCAGGATCGGGTGGTCGGGGGTGATGTCGATGACGGTGACGCGGCCGTTGTGAACCACCGCGACTTCGGAGTTAGTGGTGCCCAGATCAATGCCGATGATTTTTTCAGCCATGAGGGTTGCGACTCGTGTTCAGTTCGGTGAGTTGTCGGTGGCGCGTGACGTATCGGCGCCGGTGGCGGGTTCCGGCTGGCGGTTGACCTTGACTTCCGCCAGCCGCAGCAGTTCACCCTGCCAGGTGTAGCCCTTGCGCAGTTCCTCGGTGACGATGCCGTTGGCCAGGTTGGGCCGCCGGTCCAGTTCGGCGGCGCGCATGGTGTGCGGGTCGAGCGGCTGGCCTTCAGTCTCCAGAGCCACGACCTGTTGAGCGTTCAGAATTTGATCCAGTCGGCGCAAGCTGATGTCCTGGCCCTGAGCCATTGCTTGCAACAAATCCCGTTCCTTTCGCCGCCCCCGTAGCCACTGGACCCACAAGGCAGGGTGATAGCTTTGCAGGGCGCGCAGCCCGGCTTCCAGGCGGTCGCGCAGCTCCAGCAGTTCCAGCAACACCGGCTTCAGTACCGTCCGTCGCTGTTCGGGCAGCGCGCCGCGGGCACGATCCAGTTCGCCGCCGAGCTGGCTCTGACTGGCTTGCAGGGTTGCGAACACGGCCCGGAATTCCTCCAGCGCGGTCTTAACCTGGCGCGATTCCAATTTGACCTCGTTTTTCAGCGCCACCAGTTCGGCGAACAGGGAGTAGAGGTCGGTATGCCGGTCCTCTTCCGCCGTTGGCTCCATTTCGGGAAGTTCGTCCAGGTAGGCGCGAAAGCGCGCCAGCAATTGCTCTTTGCATGCGGTATCCATGGTCGGGGTGTCTTTATTTCGGGCCGGTCAAGCGGCCGTGCAAAACTTGCAGGAGTTGCTGCTCGCTCGGGCGGCGGCGCGGGCCCGCTTGCAGGGCGCTCGCCACCAGCCCCGCCAGGTCGGGGATTTCCTTTTGGAATAGCCGGTAACTGAGACGGTCCCGGCGGGTCTTGATCGCTTCGTAGGCGGCGCGGATCGTCTGGAAACGTTCGGCGTCCCGCTCCGGTGGATGTTCGCGCACCTGTTGCAGATAGGCTTTCTTGATGGTGTCGTCGTCGGCGGTCTCGACGACGCCCAGCACGGTAAACGGATTCGGCATGGTTATCTCCGGCGTTTTTTGCGCCGGCCGCGCTCCGGCGAAGGGAGGGGAAGGTCGGGTGCATCCAGAAGATCCGCAAGGTCGTCGCCGCCCAGCAGCAGGGCGTTCAGAAGCGCCTTGCGCGCTTCCGGCGGCAGTTCGTCGGCGTCAATCGGCAATTCGTCCATGATTTTGTCGAGCAGTTGGTCGCGTATCTCCGGCGGTAGCCGCTCCAGATCCTCGCGGAGTTGGTTCTTTTCAGCGGAATGCCCCGGTCCCGACCGGGATCGGGGCGCGTGGAACAGGCCCTGAGTGAGAAAGCGTTCGATCAACAGCTTGGCGCGGTGATCCTTGGCGGAGGCGGAGCGTTTCTCGGCGTCTTCCAGCCGCTGGTAGTCGCGATCCTTAACCTGATAGAGATCGCCCTCGGCGCGGCCAAAAATCTGAAAGTAGACGAACAGCGCTCGTTCCGGATGGTGTTCGAGCGCGCGGGTCGCGGCGTATTCCAGCAGTTTGTGGTGCGGCGCCTGGTGCAGGCATTCGCAGAGCGACAGCAGGTCGTCCTCGGCGTTCAGCGTCTTGATCGCCTGCTTTAGCGGTTTTTCCAAATCTTCCAGCACCGCGCCGAGATCCCTGACGCCTTCTTCCCGGTACGCGCCGAGCACTTGGGCCATGGCCAGCAGATCGGCGCGGCTGATGGCTAATTTGCCGGGGTTGCCCAGTTCGAGATCGGCTAGGAACAGGGACGGTTCCAGCCGCAGGCGGGAGGCTTCCACCGTCAGTCGCAGCCGGGCCAGCAGCGGGCTGCCGGCGATACGGGTGCCTTCGCGCAGCCACTGCTGGGCGCGCTGGCGCTGGCGCTGGGTGAAAGCCAGGAGGCCCCGGTTGAGTTCGATGACGCCACTGCGGGCGTTGTCGCGCTCCAGTTGGGCGGCGCTGTCCAATTCCTTTGCCGCCAGTTCGTGCTTGCCGGCCAGAATCTGTTTGCGGGCGTGGGCCAGATGGGAGTTGATCAGGATGTTACGGGCCTTGCTGTTGATCGGGTCCAGTTCCAGCACCCGCGCGGCAAAACCGGCGGCTTTCTTGTAGGCCTTGCGGGCGGTGGCGGTTGCCACGGCGGCCAGCAGTACCTGAGGATCGTCGGGAAACTGCTTGACCGCGCGTTCCACCCATTGATGGTATTCCTTGTCGTTGCCGGCTTCCTGGTACAGTTTTGCCAGTTGCAGGTAGGTATCGCGGTCGTCCGGGTCCAGTTGCAGGCTGTCCGCCAGAAGATCCTCGGTTCGCGCCTCCACGAACCAGGGTGGAGGGTTTTCTTCCAACAGTCGCGCCAGGTGGCGCAGAACCAGCGCCGCCATCAGCCGGCTATCCGGGTCGGCGGTATCCTGAGCCAGCAGGTCGGCGCAGGCGCGCCAGTGATGCAGGATACTTTGCAGGTCGCCGTCCCGCTCCGCTTTCAGGGCTTGCAGGCGCTGTGACTGGTACGGTGGCAAGGGTCCGAACAGCTTGACGTGAATCGCCAGGCCCGGCGGGTAGGCCGGTAGCAGCGCCAGGCTGGCGCGGCGGGCCTGATCCCGATCCAGCGCCGCGAGGTTGGCGGTGATGAAACCGAAGATCGCCTTGTCGCTGGGCGACTCGCCCAGTCGCGCCCATTCCTTGAGCAGCTTGATCTGGTGTGGTTCCAAACCGAGCAGGCTGCTGGCGATATCGCGCGAAGCCGGTTCGAGCACTGGCAATGTCCGCAGCGGTTCGGTGGTGGCGCAGGTACGGACGATGTCGGCCAGGCCGCGATAGGGCGAGCTTGTGGGGATGCGGTCGACCAGCGCCAGGGCGCCGGATGGATCGGTTTCCAGCTTGAGCAGCGCGGCGAGCACTTGGCGCAGATCCCGGTAGGGAGAGCGGATCGGGATGTTTTGCAGGTGTTCGCGCACGGCTTCTTCGCTTTCGCCCTGGCTGTAGGCGTGCAGCGCGTTCTTGGCGGCGGTCAACTGTCGGCGCGGCGGCGCGTCCTGAGGCAGGGTCTGCAATACGTCCTTTTGCCCGGCCAGGGCCAGCGCGGCGAGCAGGGTTTCCAGTTCGCCGGCACCGGCCAGCGCGGCCGCGTGGTCGGTGTAAGCACGCACCGCCTTGGCATACTGGCCGCTGTGAAGCAGCCAACCGACGTAGAGTTCGGGTTGCGGCGACTGACCGCAGAGGCTGGGAATGTTCTCCCAGAGCACGGCGGCTTCGCGGTGCATGGCCTTGCCGGCCAGCTCCATGGCCCGCTCCAGATAGGCCGCGGCCAACGATTCGCGCCAGCCGGCCTCGGCCTGCGGCTCGCGTTTCAGCAGCAGCTTGTAGAGATCGATGGCATCCCGGTAGTTGCGGGTCGACAGGAGGTTTTCGCCGCGGGCGATCAGTTCGCCGGTGCTCAAGTCGTCGAGGCGGGTGCGTGAGGGTGCGGGCGGTTTGCGCATTCTGAATTCAACGATAGGCAAATGGATCGGTGTCAAATCGCGGTGATGGCCAAGTCTCGCTGTTCCGCCAGCGTCCGTGCGTTACTCAACACCGCGCAGTGGGCCTGCTCCGGTTGCAGGTAGCTGGTCGCCACCCGCCTGAGGTCATCCAGCGTGACCGCCAGCACCCGTTGCCGGTAGGCGCGGCGCTGTTCCGGGGTACGGCCAAACAGGGTGCCGAAAAAGGCGCTGATGGCTTCGCCGGCCGGGGAACCGGGTTTGTCGATGGCGGCGACCACGCCGAGAATCGCTTCCTCCAGCGTTCGGGCGGGATGGTCATGCGTGCGCAGCCAGTCCAGCGCCCGGTCGAAGTCGGCCAGGGTGTCCGTCAACCGGGGGTCGCGGTAGGAGTAGAAGCGGAACGCACCGCTGTCGGGATGGTAGCCGGCGCCGCCGCCGTAGGCGCCGCCCTGTTCGCGGATGGCCCGATGCAGGTAGCCGTTGCGCAGGAA
Organism: Candidatus Competibacteraceae bacterium; assembly: GCA_016699715.1. NCBI lineage: Bacteria > Pseudomonadati > Pseudomonadota > Gammaproteobacteria > Candidatus Competibacteraceae > Candidatus Competibacteraceae bacterium. The sequence goes on from CP065007.1 coordinate 687,336, forward strand.
ATCGCCCAGGACGTGCAGCGCCGGGGCGTCGGGGTGGTTGGGCGCGACGGTGGGGTAGGCCTTGGCGCAGAAGTTGACTTGGGTGTTGACGCTGAAACCCTGCCGGGTCGGCGATGCCTCCGGCACGGCCAGGGTGAACGGTTCGACCGTGCTCGTTGCGTCATTCCGCCAGTGCATCGCCAGCACCGCCGCGATCTCGTCCTGCCGTTCGGCTTCGCTGACCGCCAGCAGTTGCCGGGGCGCGTGTTGCAAGCGGCCATGCAACCGTTCCAGTCGCCGGGCGAAGGCGGCCAGCGCCGCGGGGTCGTCCAGCGTATCGTCCAGCGTCTTAAGATCCCGCAAGCCCCGCAAGCCCTCCCAGCGGTGGCTGAGCGCCGCGACCGGGCTGAGGGCGGCGCTGGCGGCGGCCAGCGCCAGCATGTGGCCGTGGTCGGTGACCGCTTCCTCGCGCTGAGCGCGCATCTGGGCCACCAGTTCCCGCAGCCGGGGCAGTTCGTCGAAGCGGGGACGGGTCAGCGTTTCCCACAACAACTCGGACAGCGCGGCCTGATTGCGGGCCAGCGCCTTGCCGGCCAGGACCAGGATGCCCTGGACCTGATACACGTCGTCCACCCCGCCGCGCACGCTGGCGCGGGCGCTGATGCCGCCGGTGACCGCCGCCTGCCGGGCCTGGGTGGCGCGGTAATCGCGCCCGGCGCTGCCGACCTCGGGCAGGCAGGCGCACAGCAGCGGCAGCAGGTCCAATTCCTCGGGGTTTAGCGCGGGCAGATCGAGCACGGCTTGCAGGTACACCATGCCGTTGGTGCCCTGTGCGTACCAGGCGGTGGGCAGCGCGCCGACCGGCCGGGTGACGCCCTCGGCAATTTTCAAATCCGGCGGCACGTCTTCCAAGCCTACCTTGGGCAACAGCTCGGGGTCGTCCTGGCGCTGCTGGCGCTCGGCCAGGATCCGCGCCTGTGCGACCAGACGGGTCTTGTCGGTCTCGGTCAGCGCCGCGCGGATGGTGGCCAGCCGTTCCCGTTCCGCCGCCGCCTGTTTTTCGCTCAGCTCCGCGTCCGGGGCCATGGTCAACCGGACCCGGTGCGGGTTGTCCAGCAGCAGTTGCCGGACCAGGCGCGGGATGAACGCCGGGTCGCGGCTTTCGGTTCGCAACCGCTCCAGCAGCGGATTGCTGTCCAGGGCCGGCAGCGGGTCCGCGCCGTGGATCGCCGGCGCCTGCGCTTCCATCAACAAGCGCAGGCCGTAGGGAAAGCCGTCGCCGGTGATTTCCCGCTCGCTCAATTCCAGTTGGTGCAAGGCGGCGTCCACCGCCTCTTGCGGCACGCCCTCGGCCGCGACCTGCCGCAGCACCTGGAGCACCAATGCCTCGACCGCTTCGGCGTGTTCGGGATCGGAGCCTTCCAGTCCGCAGACGAAGGTGGCTTCGCGGGTGGCGGTGTCGAAGCCGCACAGCGGCGAGGGCGCGGCGCCCAGTTCCGAGGTTTCCAGGGCGTGGCGCAGCGGCGAACTGCTGTTGTCCAGTAGCGCGTCGCTTAACAAGTGCGCCCGCAGGGTCGCCAGCGGGTCGGTGGTCGGTCCCAGCAGCCAGCCCAGCACGATATGTGTCTGGTCGCTCAGGTCTTCGGCCCCGTCCAGGGGATAGTGGATGAGGTCGCTGATCGGGGCGGGAAGGCGGCGCTCGTCGGGAATGGCCAAATCCAGGGTCAGTGCCTGGAAACGGCCGAGGGCTTGCGCCTCGAAACGTTGCTGATGCTCGGCGGCGGGGATGTCGCCGTAGGTCAGGAGGATGGCGTTCGAGGGGTGATAGTGGCGGGCGTGGAAGGCTTTGAGTTGTTCGTGAGTGAGGTGGGGAATCGCCTCGGGATCGCCACCGCTGTTGTGGTGATAGGTGATGGTCGGGAACAGCCGGTGTTGCAATTCCTGGCCGAGCCGCTGTACTGGCGAACTCATCGCGCCTTTCATCTCGTTGAACACCACGCCCTTGAACAGCAGTGCCGAGTTCGGGTCGTCGGGCTGGGCGAATTCCAGCCGGTGGCCTTCCTGGGCGAAGTCGCGCTCGTCCAGCAGCGGGAAGAACGCGGCATCCAGGTAAACGTCCAGCAGGTTGTTGAAGTCCTTCTTGTTCTGGCTGGCGAAGGGGTAGGCGGTCCAGTCGCTGCTGGTGAAGGCGTTCATGAAGGTGTTGAGCGACCGGCGGATCATCATGAAGAACGGGTCGCGCACCGGATAGCGCTGGCTGCCGCACAAGGCGGTGTGTTCGAGAATGTGCGCCACGCCGGTCGAATCCTGGGGCACGGTGAGGAAGGCGACCATGAAGGCGTTGTGCGGGTCGTCGGTGGCCAGATGAAGATGCCGGGCGCCGGTGGCGCGATGGCGGTATTCCTGAAACTCCAGCCGCAGGGCGGGAACGGGGTGGCTGCGAAGATGCTGAAAGGCGGGATGGGGCATGATGTCTCTATTCTCCAGCCATGCCGCCCCAGGCGGGGTCGGTGGCGTGTCGCTCCAGATACCAGTCCACGGTCTTGGCGATACCGGTGTTGAAGGTTTCCTCGGGTCGCCAGGCGAGTTCCTCGCTCATCTTGCGAGGGTCGATGGCGTAGCGCCAGTCGTGGCCGGGCCGGTCGGCGACGAAGTGGATCAGCCGCTCGTGCGGGGCGTGTTCCGGCCGGCGCTGGTCCAGCAGCGCGCAAATCAGCTTGGCGATGTTGATGTTCGCCCATTCGTTGTCGCCGCCGATATTGTAGGTTTCGCCCAGCACGCCGCGCCGGATCACCGCATCGATGCCCCGGCAATGGTCCTCGACATACAGCCAGTCGCGGATGTTGCTGCCGTCGCCGTAGACCGGAATCGGCCGTTGCAGCAGGCAGGAGCGGATCACGGTGGGAATGAATTTCTCGCCGTGCTGGTAGGGGCCGTAATTGTTGGAGCAGTTGGTGGTGACCACCGGCAGGCCGTAGGTGTGGAAATAGGCCCGTACCAAATGATCGGAACCGGCCTTGGAAGCGGAGTAGGGCGAGTTGGGGGCGTAGGGCGTGGTTTCGCTGAACGGCGGATCGTTGGGTTTGAGGGTACCGTAAACTTCGTCGGTGGAGATGTGGTGGAAGCGGCAATGCTCGGCGGTTTTTCCACCCTCCAGCCAGGCCCCGCGGGCAGCCTCCAGCAGGCTAAAGGTGCCGACCAGATTGGTCTGCACGAAGGCCGCCGGGCCGGTGATGGAGCGGTCCACATGGCTTTCGGCGGCGAAGTGGGTAATCGTGTCGATGGTGTGCTCGCGCAACAGCCGGTCCACGAGTGACCGGTCGCAGATATCGCCCTGGACGAAGGTATGCCGGGCGGGGTCGGGCAGCTCGCGCAGGTTGTCCAGCGAACCGGCGTAGGTCAGCAGATCGAGGGTGACGATGCGGGCGTCCGGCTCGGTGGCCAGCAGGTGGTGGACGAAATTGCAGCCGATGAAGCCGGCGCCGCCGGTCACCAATACGTTATGGGGATGATGTTCCATGAGGACTCGGTTCAGTGGAGTTCAAGGTCGAATTCGGCGGTCACCGGGGCGTGATCGGACGGGCGCTCCAGCCGGCGCGGGGCCTGGTCCACCTGACAAGCGGTGCAGGTCGTGGCCAGCGCCGGGCTGAGCAGAATATGGTCGATGCGCAGTCCCCGGTTGCGGCGGAAGCCGGCGGCGCGGTAGTCCCACCAGCTAAAGGTGTTTTCTTCCTGCGGAAACCGCCGAAACGCATCCTGGAGGCCCAAATCCAGCAACCGCCGGAACGCGGTCCGCTCGGGGTCGCTGCACAGGATTTGACCGGCCCAGGCGGCGGGGTCATGCACGTCGCGGTCTTCCGGCGCGATATTGAAATCGCCCAGTGCGACCAATCGGGGATGGCGAGTCAGTTCGGTTTCCAGCCATTGCGCCAGGTGCTCCAGCCAGGCCAGTTTGTAGGCATATTTGTCGGAGCCGACGGACTGGCCGTTGGGGACATAGAGATTGATGACTCTCACCCCGCCGACGGTTGCGGCCAAGACCCGCCGCTGCGGATCGTCCAGCCCCGGCAAGTCGGCGACGGTTTCGCCGAGAGGCAAACGACTGAGCACCGCCACGCCGTTGTAGGTTTTCTGACCGGCGAAGGCGACCTGATAACCGGCGCCGGCGAGATCAAGCGTCGGAAAATCGGGGTCGGTCAGCTTGGTTTCCTGCAGGGCCAGGATGTCGGGTTGCCGCTCGCGCAGCCAGGCCAGCACCTGCGGCAGGCGCACCTTCAGGGAATTGACGTTCCAGGTGGCGATTTTCATAAAAATGATTTTAACTAACTGTTCTATATTATTTAATAATTGAATTTGCGCCATGGCCGCGCATTGCGGCGGCGATGTCCACCGGGAGACAGGAGCACCAGTATAGCATCCAGCCCACCGCTCGAAATGTTGGCCCGTGGGCGGACCTGGTCTTCACCGAATGACCATGCCAAGGGTCCAGCAGCTTGTCTATGCGCCGCCCCGATCCATCGCCCGGCACCAGCGCCTCATCCTGATCCAGATTGTTGTGGAGCGCTCGCTTGGCCGACATGCTCGTGGCCGTGGTCTGGCCCGGCGGTGATCATGCGGTTGCGCTCGCTACGAGAATCTCCGCCTCCACATACCGCTTGAACGCCTCAATGGCTGTGAAGCACCGGAATCCGGCCTGGCTGGCGATAGCCAGGGTCTCGTTGCTTTCGTTCAGCAGAACCGCGACCGGTTGGCTTAGTTCCTCCTGGATACCATTGGGCCAAGCCAAATCGAAAATGGCTTTCTGCTCGCCAGTCGCGGCATTGGCGAAATCGTAGGCCAGCACACCGCGAGGCAGGTCATGCGCTTCCATCCAGGCATTAATCGTTTCGAGTTCTGCCTCCTCGGTCTCGCTGGCGATATCGTTACCGACGGAAACACTGGCGGGCGCTGTCGCCGCGGGGCCAGCCAGCCAGCGCGTGTCGCCGTGAAGCAGTTCTTCCATCCGTTGGTTGACTTCCGCGGCGAGTAACGCCTTGCGGGCTTCAAGGAATTCCAGGTAGTTCTCGATTTTCCAGAGCGCCGGGTCGGTGGGAATCCACTGAGAGGCCAAGGCGCCGGGGTGTGCCTTTTCGACCGTCACAAAATACTGCTCCGGCAAGCGGGCGCTGATGTCGAGATTCGTATCCTTGGTTAGAAAGCAAAAATTACCCAAGGCATTGACCTCCGGGCGCTTGAAGTTGCGTTTGTAGAGTTGCGCCTTCGGAAAAATATGATGTACTTCCAATCGGCTCATCTTGCCGAGGAGACAAGCCTTGAGCGGCAGGCCGGTGCCCCAATCTCGCGCTTCGCCCATGCGCGTGAGCAGGTAGAGTATCGGGTAGAACCGAGCACCAAGGCTCCAGCCGGTGAAGTGGCCCGGTTCGACCCGCAGACCGCCATGCCATAGCCGCAACTGCTCCAGCAATCGGTCGAGCCCACCGCCAATCCCTTCCAGCGCGGCCAAATCCTGGTCGATAAAGGACTCGGTCGAGCCTGAAAATCGACCCCACATTCCCGCCTGTACGAACCAAAACAGCAGCTTATCGCGTTCCTTTTCGCCGAGCGGCCCGGTGCGCCGGTCGAGGTATCGCACCATCACGGGTACGCCGAAGCGGCCGAAGAACACTTGGTCATGGTCGAGTCCCAGGCGCCCACCGATCAGGTTCAGACAGGTGTCGATGTGCTTGTTAGCCCGTTTCAGACTGTTCTGAACCTCCTCCGCGCTCTTCTCGTGTAGGTACTGAAATTTGGCCTCACCGGTGAGTACGGTGTTCACCGAGCGGAGTAGCCAGTCGAGGTTGAAGTGATAATCGGCCTTGGCCCACTCCTTGAGTTTCGCCTTCATGGTGTCGCGGGCCTCGGGCCAGTCGGCGCAAATCTTTGCCAAGGCGAGATCACCCTTCGAGAGCTTGGTGCCACCGCTGTTCACTTGGTTGAAGATATCCACAACGACATCCAGCGTCTTGTCGGCACCGGTGACCTCCTCAATGTGAAGATCGATATCCGTGATGCCGAGTAGGCGGCTCAATCGACCCACGTAGTCCCCGACTCTGACGACGAGTTCGGATTGCGCGCTCAGGCGGGCCACGAATTCGCCCAGCCCAGCATGACCTTTTTGCATTAATTCGGTGACATCGATCCAAAGCGGGTCGTCCTGCATCTTCATCGATTGGTAAAAGGCAAAGGTTTCCGAGTCGAGGTGGAAGCGCAGGGTAGAGAACGCTTGGGCATTGCCATCGAAAAACTTTGGTGGCTTGCCACGTACCACACCGTAAAGCGAGGTGATGCGTTGCTGGCCGTCGAGCAGTAGCTTTATCACTCCAGTGGCCAGCGGCCCATCGCCGCGATGCGTGGCCGTCTTGGATTCCGTTGCCCAGACCAGTAGACCGCCCACTGGATGGCGGCGGTAGAGCGAGGTGAACAGCCCACGGACCTGATCGCGGTTCCATACATAGCCGCGTTGGAATTCCGGCAGCGCCATGTGCCCGCTGTCGATATGGTCGAGAATGGTGGAGATTTTCATGTCGTGGGCTTCCCTTACTGTTGTTTTGAGCTGGATACTCAAAAATTGCACAAAAACGTCTCTTATACCGGGGTGCGCTCATGCCGCCGCGCGGTTGGTCGCGAGATTTTCCAGAGAGGGCGGTACGGTTCGCTTGTCTTGATGACCATGAGGATTGCGTGAACTCTGAACCCGACCCGCGATAGAGTACGAAAAAGCACAATGAAAAAGCACAAAAATGAGGCTTATGAATCTGGCTGTGCCAGTAAACCAACAGAAGCCGAAATCCCGGCGGCCAACACTCGGTATTCGCGCGGCGGGGTTGAAGAGATGGGAACACACGAAAACGGATAGCGCATAATCTTGATTCGACCCGCCGGCCGTCCACCAGACGGCTCGACTCACCAAGCGCACCTTCGTTACAGGATTGCCAACTTGATATGAGCTTTACAACGCTGATCGGCATACTCGCGGTGATGGGAGTTGGCCTATGGTTCTGGCGCGACAGTCTCGGCGCCCGCGAACAGGCGCGCACCGCCAGTTCCCGCGCCTGCCGGCAGAGTAACGTGCAGTTGTTGGACGATACCGTGGCGCTGGAGCGATTGTGGCTGCGGCGCGACCACGATGGCCGGCTCAAGCTGGAGCGGTTGTACGTGTTCGAGTTCACCGATACCGGTCAGCGCCGCCAGGTCGGCAGCGTGTTGCTGGTCGGCTGGCGGGTGGAAGTGCTGCACATGGAGGGCGGCGACCTGCTGCTGCCCTGAGAGGCTCGCTCGGAAACGGGCGGACGTTTCAGGAACAAGGCAAGCCGGGATTGTGCGGGTGATCCTTGCGAGAATCGGCCACCGTCGCCTCAGGTTCCCAGCAGCGCCGCATAAACCTGTAGCAGCGCGATGGCCGCCCCCAGGCATTTCAAGACATAGCCGGCGTTCCAGCGCAGGAAAGCGTAGCCGTCGATCCCATAGCGGCCCTGCATCATCAGGTGCAAGCCGGACAACGGGTTGGCCGGCACCCCGATGGCCCAGCTCATCAACAGGGTGATCGCCAGCAGGTTGGGCTCGGGATGCAGCGGCGCCAGCCAGACGCCGAAGCTGGCGATGGTGATGACCGGATGCACGCCCAGCGCGGCGGCGCCAACCATGACGAGCAGCAGCAGGCTGGCCTGCGGCGCTCCGAATCGCTCGAATGGCAGCCAATCCCCCAGCGTTCCGGTCAGGCTGATTAAACCCGCCGCCAGCACGCCCGCCGCCAGAAACAGCACCAACTCGTTGACCGTGCTGGCCAGGCCTTGCGTCACATGACCCTTGAGCGGGGAGCACGCCGCAAGTCCATGTTGCCCGACCAGGATCAGGATGGTCAGCAGCGGCGCGCTGAGGGCGATGATGGCCAGGATCGACCAGTCCGGCACCCAGGCGTGGACAGTCAGCACAATGAAAACCAGCAGGCCGGGAACCCACAATGTGCTGAAACGCATGGGGTAAGCGATGAACGGCGCGCCCAGCTTGGGATTTTCGGGATCGATGTCGCGGGCGGTCAGCCAGAGGGCGAGCGCGGCCATCGGCAGGCCCGCCAGCACGACCACACCCAGCCGCGCGCCTGGCGCGTAGGTCAGCGCGGCGGCCATGGCCGAAAAGAACGGTGACCAGAATGCCGCCGCCGCGAAGCCCCGCGTCAGCGCCAGCGCCCGGCGCTTGCCCAGCCGCCCGCGAGTGGCCATCCGGTCGCCCAAAATGACCACGGTGGATAGATTGATCACCGCGCCGAACAGATGCACGCCGAGCAGGGTCCGCCATAAGGCTTTTCGACCACGCGGCGCGGGTTGCTCGGGATCTGCTCCGCCCGGTCGGGTCACCAGCCGCAGGAACGACACCGCCGCCAGCAGGCTGACCAGTCCCTGATTGCCGGCGAATATCGGGTTCATCTTGAATGGTGTGCCGTGCAGCGTGCCCCAGGCGATGCCCATGGTTCCGAGCCCGATCAGCCAGGCGCTTTGAATGCGCTGCCGCCGGCCCAGCCGGTAACTCAGCAGCAGGGCGGCGCTCCAACCCAGCAGTCCGGCCGGGAGCAGCGACGCGCCCGGCGTGACCGAGGCGGCGATCATCAGCACCAGCAGGATGCCGGCCAAGGCGTCACGACGAGCGGGCGGCAGGATGGATGGAAAAGGGTGGTGTTGCACGGTGATGGGATAGGATGGCGGCGAGCAGTTCAGTCGCGATTCAGTGTCGCCGACTATGTTGACGGGTGGGTTTGGCTATAATGCCCGACCGATTTCAATTCGAACAATGCCGATGCGCGACGAGGTGGACGATGCGATTGATGAAAACGACAGCGACGGTGGCGGTGGTGCTGGCGGCGGGCCTGGTGTTGAGCGGCTGTCCGGCCAGCATGTCCGGCGGTGCTTATAGCCGTGGTCAGGCCCGCGAGGCTCAGGATGTGCGCTTGGGCTATGTGGATAGCGTCCGTCAGGTGCTGATCGAAGGGACCAAGAGCGGCGTGGGCACGGTGGGCGGCGCGGCCTTGGGCGGCCTGGCCGGCAGCACCATCGGTCGGGGCAGGGGCCAGGTGGCCGGCGCCATCGGCGGTGCGGTGCTGGGTGGGCTGGCCGGTTCGGCGATCGAAGAGAACGCGACCCGGCAGCCGGGTCTGGAAATCACCGTCCAATTGGATAACGGCCGGATGCTGGCCGTTACCCAGGCCGCCGACGAGCCGTTTTATCCCGGCGACCGGGTGCGGGTATTAATCGGTTACGACGGCACGACCCGGGTGGCGCATTATTGAAATGGTTTACCCGCGTTCGGACCTTTTCCCGTCACGGGACAGAGCCGATGACGTGACGGGTTGTCGGCCGTTCCCACCCTGCTAATGCAGCCGCTCCGTTGATGCCGGTAGATCGGCGATGGTCGCGGCCCGCAAATTTCGCCCGCTTTCCGAGTACAGCAGCTGGTCTGGATGCAGGACCTGTCGCTCGGTATCCTGTTCGTTGCAGCGCTGGATCAGCCGGTCGATGATCGCATTCAAGCCCTGCGGCCGCAGCGGGTAGTGATGCTCCAGCCGCAGCAATTGCCCATGGTCGTCCAGGGTGGTGACCGTATAGGCCAAGGTGCCTAGCTCCGGGTCGGCCTGATTGGTGATCGACATCCGCTGTTCCGGGCGCTCGCTGTCGTTCTGGAAAATCGCCTCGACCAGATAATCCCCCGACAGGCAGGGAATTTCCCGCAATGCCGCCTTCGCCGCCTCGCCGTCCACGGCGGCCAGCGTTTCCTCCAGTCGCGGGTTGGCCAGCACCCAGCGCACATGCAGTCCGTAGGCTTCCAAGGCCAGTGCATATTGCCGTTGCAAGCGCGCCCAGCCTCGGTAACCTTCCCTCAGCCCGACCGCCGGCAGGGAACGGCCCGGCCCGAACTGCGCCCAGTCGTCGAAGGTGTAGAACAGGGTATGGGCGTGATCGCCGGCCACCAGGAAGCGGTTACCGCCGTCCAGGGTCGCGGAACGGACGCCGGGCCGCTCGAACCAGGACTGCTCCAGCAACTCCCACAGCGGCAGCAGACCGTTGCCATCCAGTTGTACCCGCAACAGAGCGCACAGGTCGCCAACGGTGGCGTAGGACAGATTCATCGCCGTCAGCCCGAACGCCTGCTGGACCGCCTCGCGCGTGGCTTGCGAGGTTTCGCCATTTTGCAGCAGGGTATCCTCCATGACGCGCGCCAACCGGGCGATGTCGTCGCCCGGACCGACGAAGCAGAACGGCAGCAACAGCAAGGGACCCGAGCCGGGCTGGCGTCGCGGGTTGATGTCGGCCACCGGGAAATGGCCACGGTCGCTACCCAGGGCGATCAGGCGGGGTTTGAAAGTCCGGTCGCGGTCGCTGCCGCTGTACAATTCGCTTAAGACACCGATCAAGGGAAAGCCGGGGCGGAGAATTTCAGTCTGATCGTATAGCGCCCCCGGCAGAATCAGCCCCAAATGATGGATGCCGTCAAGAATGCGGTCCAGATCCTTGGCGAGATGGCCAGCCAGAGCGGTAGCGGCCGCCACGCTCAGCGGCTCGGGCGGTACGCCGGTGAAATCGGGCCGTTGCGGGTCCAGTTCGAGCGCCAGCAAGCCGGCGTAGTGGCTGATTTCGTTCGATGCGGTAGGGGTTGTGGCCACGATGGGTCCCTATGCGGTGCGGCGCCGCGCCGGAATTTCGGAAGCGCCGGCCATAGATGATGGGATGGGTGATCGGGGAGGAATCAGGGTCATGCCCCGGCCCCGGGAATTTCGGATTATAAGGGATAATCGTCGGTGGACTGACCCACTTGCGCCAGAACCGGAAAAACGGTTCACAACGGTCGCTTTCAAAGTGCAAGCGACCGATTTCCGCCGGAATTTTTTGCCGCCGCATCGGTTCAAACCGTGTGCTCCGAGCGATTTTCCCTTACACTTCGCGGTTAGAGCTTACTAAATTTATGGTTTTCGCGAATAACCGTCATCAGATGAGGTAAACCCATGTCCGCACCGATCCAGAATCCGGCAGAGCAGTTGCAGCAGGCCGCCCTGGCGCTCTCCGCCGTCCAGAAAGCGCTCGACTTCGCGTTGGCGGATCTCAAGGAACGGACCCAGAAAGCCGATGGCAAAGTATCCGCCGCGCTGCTCGACCAACACCAACTGGTGAGCTACGACCTGGCGTTGTCCTGTGCGGAAGTGACCGGTGCCCGCTTCATGCTCGATTACGCCAAGCGGGCGCGCGTGGCCGGTGGCGGTTCGACCGGCGAGGCGATCCTGGAAGAGCGGTTCGCGTTGCTGTTCGCCGCCGAGGCTCTACAGAGCGTCCGCAACCGTTTGAGCGCCCGCCCGGCCGATTTCGGCCTGAACGACCATTGGCTGAACGCCACCGTGGATCATCCGGCGGTGCGTGGGTTCTGCCTGGCGCAACTGCCGTCGACCACGCTCGCCGACCTGGGGCAGCGGGTTCGCAGCCAGGATGGCGTGACCGGCGCCTATCTGTTGGACGACCATCACGAGATGATGCGCGACACCTTCCGCCGGGTGGCCGAGGAAGTGGTGATGCCGCTGGCGGAGGAGATCCACCGCCACGATCTCGATATTCCCGACACCATCATCGATCAGGTCCGGGAAATGGGTTGCTTCGGCATTTCCATTCCGGAACGCTTCGGTGGCATTCAGAGCGACGAGCAGGAAGACAATCTGGGCATGATCGTGGTGACCGAGGAACTGACCCGCGGTTCGCTGGGCGCCGCCGGCAGCCTGATTACCCGGCCCGAGATTCTGTCCAAGGCGCTGCTCAAGGGTGGCACCGAGGAACAGAAAGAGAAATGGTTGCCGCAACTGGCTTCCGGCGATCTGTTGTGCGCGGTGGCGGTGACCGAACCCAACTACGGTTCCGACGTGGCCAACATGCGGCTGAAAGCCACCCGGACCGAGGGCGGCTGGCTGCTGAACGGCGCCAAGACCTGGTGTACCTTCGGCGGTAAAGCCGGGGTGCTGCTGATTCTGGCCCGCACCAACCCCGACATTTCCATCGGCCATCGCGGCCTGTCGATGTTCCTGCTGGAGAAGCCGACTTATCCTGGTCATTCCTTCGAATTTACTCAGGAAAGCGGCGGCAAGTTGACCGGCAAGGCGATTTCCACCATCGGCTATCGCGGGATGCACTCCTTCGACCTGTTTTTCGACAACGTCTTTGTCCCGGACGAAAACATGCTGGGCGGACCGAAAGGCGAGGGCAAGGGCTTCTATTTCACCATGGCCGGTTTTTCCGGCGGCCGCATTCAAACCGCCGCTCGGGCGGTGGGTGTCATGCAGGCGGCCTACGAACGGGCGCTGAGCTATGCCCAGGAACGGGTGGTGTTCGGCTATCCCATCGGCGACTACCCGTTGACCCAGATCAAGCTGGCGCGGATGGCGACTTATCTGGCGGTCAGCCGCCAGTTCACCTACTCGGTGGGCCGGCTAATGGATCAGGGCAAGGGCGATATGGAAGCCAGCATGGTCAAGTTTTTCACCTGCAAAACCGCCGAGTGGGTGACCCGCGAAGCCTTGCAGATTCACGGTGGCATGGGTTACGCCGAAGAAATGCCGGTCAGCCGCTATTTCATCGATGCGCGGGTGCTGTCGATCTTCGAAGGCGCCGAGGAAACCCTGGCTTTGAAGGTGATTGCCCGTTCGCTGGTGGACAACGCCAAGACCAAAGCGGAAGTGGAGGGTTGAGCCATGAGTTTCTCGATGCGATTGAGCGAACAGACGGCGGAAGTGGCGGGGTCGGTGGCGGTCAACCTGGAGTGGGTGCGCCGGCCGCAGTACGGGCGCTATCTGGATGAATTCGTGCCGGGACAGGTGTTTGTCCATCCGCGCGGCTATACCTTTGAACGCGGACCGATGCTGGATTTCGCCCGGGTGTTCATGCAGTGCAACCCGCTGTATCTGAATCTGGAATATGCCAGGGCGCACGGTTTCCAGGATCTACCGGCCAGCCCGCAGATGATGTTCAACGTGGTGCTGTCGCTGGGGGTGCATAACGACTCCGAGAAAGCGATTGCGAATCTGGGTTATTACAACGTGCAGTTCCTGCGGCCGGTCTATCCGGGCGACACCCTGCGCGGTTATACCAAGGTCATCGACCGCAAGGCGCGCGGCGAGGACAAGCCGGGCATCGTGCTGATTCGCACCTTGGGCGTGAACCAGCACAATCAGGTGGTGTTGCAGTACGAACGCAAGATCATGGTCGGCTATCGCGGTGACCGCCTGCCGACCACCCCGGCGCCGACCGCGCCGGTCGAATTCCCGTGGGTGGAGCATCCGGTGGTCGATCTGCCGATCAACGCGGGCGGCTATCCGAGTCAGTTGACCGGTCCCAACACCTATTTCGAGGACTTCTCGCTCGGCGATCTGATTGTCCACGCCAATGGCCGCACCATCACCGACGAGCACATGGCCTGGACCTACCTGGTCGGCAATACCCATCCGCTGCACTTCGATCGGGTGTACAGCACCGGCCTGTCGGGCAAGATGAGTGGCGAGCCGATTGTGTACGGCGGACTGGTGTTCGCCTGGCTGGAAGGGTTGGCCAGCCGCGATGTCAGCGAAAACGCGCTGTGGGAGTTGGGTTTCACCGAGGGTTATCACACCCAGCCGGCGGTGTCCGGCGATACGGTGGCGGCGCTGTCGCGGGTGGTGGCGACCGAGACCCTGACCAATACCGACGCCGCCGGCATCGTCACCTTCCAGTTCATCGGGGTGAAGAACATTAGTGCCGCCGCCGCGCTGGAAACTTATGGGGCGGATCTGTTCATCAAGGAGAACGATAAACAGAAGCTGAGCAAGGAGAAGATCAGTAGCAAGATCTTCGAGATCGAACGGCGGTTGTTGATCAAGCGGCGACCGGTGTGAGGTGAGGGAAAGCCCCTTCTCCTGAAATGGGAAAGGGGCGGCATAGAGGGCTTGAAAATGACAAACGCGAGAGCAAGTGACTTGATTGAAACTTTGGAAGTCCTACAAGGAAGGAGAAGTGAGGTTGAGAATGGAAAAACTTGGCTAAGGCATGGCGTTAAGAGACAGTGTGGAAAAATTGATTTTTACCTTTTAAGGGGGGGGCTTCTGTCGTCGAGATGGCAAGGGCAATTCCATGTAGGGAAGAGAGAGTTCGTGATCATTTTAATCACTTGCAAGATGGACCTTCCACAATGGAGCCACATCATTTGAGATTAAGAAATGTAAATGATATCTGGAGCTTTGATCGCGACTGGTTGGAACAACAATTTTCAGGATAGTTTTTGAAGTGATTGTCGATCAAAATCAAATTGAATTGATAAGGAAGTTATTTTCCGGGAGGAGTTGATTGAAAAAAAGGGATTCAGGTTGATTTTGCAAGACTGTTTCCGAGTTTCCAAAATCTAATCTCGACTTTTTATGGAATTTGAATGGGATCATAAAAAAGCTTCTGGCAATAAACGCAAGCATGGTGTTTCGTTCCATGAAGCTGCAACAGTATTTGGCGATCCATTGGCGGTTACTTTCGCCGATCCAGATCATTCGGAAGGTGAATACCGCTTTCTGACTTTTGGTATATCAAAGTCTGGTTATTTGCTGGTAGTTTCACATACCGAACAAGCACAGCAGATACGAATTATTAGTGCGAGAAAGGTTGATCAGTATGAAAGAAAAATCTACGAAGAAGGCTAGAAAAGATGAACTGCGACCTGAGTACAAGCGAGAAGACTTAGGTATGGGAGTACGAGGTAAATATTATCAGGTTTATCAGGAAGGTACTAATTTGGTACTGCTAAGCCCGGAGGTAGCCGCAGCATTTCCGACCGAGAAAGCGGTTAATGATGCACTCCAATCGCTTATCGATATTGCCAAGCGATCCACCGGCCTGGCAAAGCAAGTATAGCTTGCCATAAACACCCGGAAAGAGACAAATCCTTTCGCTACTTGTATCTATAAGCTAGTCAGACTCTCATCGTACTCTTTCACGTTCAGGATAGCCTGACTTCGTGTTTTATTTCCATGATTGAGAAGAAATCGGGCCACGCATGTTGGCGAGAATTGCGAAACATGCCGGATTAAAGTCAGAGGATCTGTGAATGAAATAAAATCATCATTACGCCTCAAAAAGCCCTGGGGATTCATATGAAATTTACTGTGATAATCGATAGAGACGAGGATGGTGTTTGGGTGATTGAATGCCCAGCTATTCCAGGTTGTGTCAGCCAAGGTAGCACGAAAGAAGAGGCTTTAAAGAATATTCAGGAAGCCATCCAGCTTTGCTTGGAGGTGAGAGCAGAGCGCGGTTTGCCCTTGACCGTTGAGACACGGCAGGTTGAGGTGTTGGCGTAAGTGTCTCATTTGCCTCGGCTGAGTGGAAAAGAGGTCGTTGAGACGTTCGAACGGCTAGGTTGGGAAGTGGTACGACGCCGGAGCAGTCATATTATTATGGTTAGAGAGGGGCGCATGGCAACGCTTTCTATCCCTGATCACAGAGAAGTCGCCCAAGGTACTTTGAGAAGTTTAATTCGCTCGTCAGGGATGACTGTTGACGAGTTTACTAAGACATCAAAATGATTTGAAACATCCAATCCCGAACCATCGTCGCACACTAAAGAGGCTCCCATGACCACCCCCATCAAACGCGACAAACCCTGGCTGATGCGGACCTATTCCGGCCATTCCTCCGCCAAGGCATCCAACGAACTCTACCGCACCAACCTGAGCAAGGGGCAAACCGGCCTGTCGGTCGCCTTCGATTTGCCGACTCAGACCGGCTATGACTCTGATCATCCACTAGCGCGGGGTGAAGTCGGTAAGGTGGGCGTTCCCATCGGCCATATCGGCGACATGGAGACCCTGTTCGACCAGATTCCACTCGGCCAGATGAACACTTCCATGACCATCAACGCCACCGCCGCCTGGCTGCTGTCGTTGTATGTCGCGGCGGCGGAACGGCAGGGTGCGACTTCAGCACAGTTACAAGGCACCACCCAGAACGACATCCTCAAGGAATACCTGTCGCGCGGCACCTATATCTTCCCGCCCCAACCTTCGGTGCGATTGATCACCGACATCATCGCCTACACGGTCAAGAACATCCCCAAGTGGAACCCGACCAACATCTGTAGCTACCACTTGCAGGAAGCCGGCGCCACGCCGACCCAGGAACTGGCCTACGCCCTGTCCACATCCATCGCCATCCTGGACGCGGTGCGCGATTCCGGCCAGATCGGCGCGGAAGGTTTTGAGCAGGTCGTCGGGCGCATCTCGTTCTTCGTCAACGCCGGCATTCGCTTTATTGAAGAGACCTGCAAGATGCGGGCGTTCGGCGAGATGTGGGACCAATTGACTCAGGAACGCTATGGCGTGCGGAGTGAGGACATGCGCCGCTTCCGCTACGGGGTGCAGGTCAACTCGCTGGGTCTGACCGAGGCACAGCCGGAAAACAACGTGCAGCGTATCGTGCTGGAAATGCTCGGTATCACCTTGTCCAAGAAAGCCCGCGCCCGCGCGCTCCAGCTCCCGGCCTGGAACGAGGCGCTCGGCTTGCCGCGTCCCTGGGACCAGCAATGGGCGCTGCGGATGCAGCAGGTGCTGGCGTTCGAAACCGACTTGCTGGAATACGGCGATATCTTCGATGGCTCGCCAGTGATCGCCGCCAAGGTCAAGGCGCTGGTGGACGGCGCAACCGAGGAAATGGCCCGGGTGCAGGAACAGGGCGGCATGGTGCAGGCCATCGAATCCGGCTACGTCAAGCGGCAACTGGTCACCAGCCATACCGAGCGGATGCGGGCCATCGAACACGGCAGTCTCAAAATCGTCGGTCTGAATTGCTACAGGGAAACCGAGGAATCGCCGCTGACCGGCGGCGTTGACAGCGGCATCATGAAGGTCGATCCGCGCGCCGAACGCGAGCAGATCGAGCGGCTCAACGCCTTCCGCGCCCAGCGTAACAACACCGATGTCAAGGCGGCGCTGGCCAATCTGGTCGAAACCGCGCGGGGCGGAGCGAATATCATGCCGGCGTCGATTCTATGCGCCCATGCCGGCGTCACCACCGGCGAATGGTCACAGACCCTGCGCGACATCTTCGGCGAATACCGTGCTCCCACCGGCATCGATATCCCGGCCAACGACGACAGCCGCGGCGCTCAGGCGACGGCCATCCGCGTCCAGGTGGCCAAGACCGGCGAGGAACTGGGCCGGCCGCTGCGCCTGCTGATCGGCAAGCCGGGCCTGGACGGCCACAGCAACGGCGCGGAACAGATTGCCGTTAAGGGCCGCGATGTTGGCTTTGAGATCGTCTACGAGGGTATCCGCCTGACTCCGGAACAGATCGCCAAAGCGGCACTGGAAGAGGGTGTCCACCTGATCGGTCTGTCGGTGCTGTCCGGCAGTCATGTGGAAATGGTCGAGGATGTGTTCGGGCGGCTGGATCAGGTCGGTTTGAAGGGGCTGCCGGTGGTGATCGGCGGCATTATCCCGGAAAGCGACGCCAAGCTGCTGAAAGAACGCGGTATCTCGGCGGTCTACACGCCCAAGGATATCGACATGAACGGCATCATGGTCGATATCCTTAACCTGATTCGTAAAGCCCACGACCTGCAACCGGTCACGGTGGCATGATCCCGGTGCTTCCCGACCCAACGGCGCTGGCCGCTGCGGTCAGCGCCCGAGACCGGTTGGCGCTGGCCCAGGCATTGAATCTATTGGACGACCGCCGGCCGGCGGCGCGCCAGTGCGCGGCGGTCTTTCTGGACGCGCTGCCCGCGGAGAAGCTGGATACCGGTGGCCATTTGATCGGTATCACCGGTCCGCCGGGCGCGGGTAAATCCTCGCTGACCGCCGCCCTGATCCAGGTCTGGCGGCGGCGCGGCTTGAAGGTCGCCATTCTGGCGGTGGACCCCTCCAGTCCGATCAGCGGCGGCGCGCTGCTGGGTGATCGGCTGCGGATGCATGCCAGCGGCGCCGACCGCGAGGTGTTCATCCGTTCGCTGGCCTGTCGTGGCGAGTTCGGCGGCCTCAGCGCCGAAGTCTGGCCGATGAGCTTGGCGATGCTGGCGGCCTTCGATATCGTGCTGGTGGAGACGGTGGGAGTCGGACAGAAAGAAATCGACGTGTCCAAGATGAGCGACACCACCTGCTTCGTCGCCCAGCCGGCTTCCGGCGACAGCATTCAGTTTCTCAAGGCCGGCATCATGGAAGTGCCGCATGTGATCGTGGTCAACAAGGAAGATATCGGCATGGCCGCGCGCAAAACCCTGTCCGAACTGAAAACCACGCTGGGACGGCGAACGGATGCCGAAGGCTGGCAAGCACCGGCTTTATCAGCCAGCGCAACGCTGGGCAGTGGCATCGAGTCGTTGGCCGATGCCCTGGATGGACACCGGCGCTGGTTGCTGGAACGAGGACGATTCACCGCCCGCCGCCAGCGCTGTCAGGCGGAATGGCTGGTCAAGCATTTGCGTGAAGAATTCGGTCGCCATGGCATCGGCCTGCTGGGTGGCGAAAACGCTTTGTTTGCAGAATTGACCCGCGCCGCTCGCCGATCACCGATTGCCGCCTATGAGGATTTGCGCGTCCGAGTGATTTCTGGTTTCTAACTACTTGATATTCAAATAAACAACCCCAACAGAGAGGAATACAGCAAACATGGCCAAAGAACTCTACAACTTGGGTGAAATGCCTCCCCTGGGCGAAATTCCCGAAAAGATGCACGCCTGGCTGATCCGCGCCGAGCGATTTGGCACGCCGATGGAAGCCTTCCAGCAGGAAGTGGTCAAGGTCCCGCCGATCGCGGATGACGAAGTCCTGGTCTACGTCATGGCCGCCGGCATCAACTACAACAACGTCTGGGCCGGATTGGGGATTCCAGTCAACGTCATTGGCGCGCGCAACAAGGCCGGCGAACCGGAAGACTTCCACATCGGCGGCAGCGACGCCTCCGGCATCGTCTACCAAATCGGCAAGGACGTCACCCACGTTAAGGTCGGCGACGAGGTAGTGGT
This sequence comes from Candidatus Competibacteraceae bacterium, assembly GCA_016699715.1. NCBI lineage: Bacteria > Pseudomonadati > Pseudomonadota > Gammaproteobacteria > Candidatus Competibacteraceae > Candidatus Competibacteraceae bacterium. The sequence goes on from CP065007.1 coordinate 706,353, forward strand.
GCATTGCGGCACCTGGGATCGCAACTGTTCCTGGGTCAAGAGCGGTGGCGATCCCATGTACTCGCCCACCTTCCGCATCTGGGGCTACGAAACCAACTACGGCAGCTTCGCCCAATTCACCAAGGTGCAGGCCCAGCAGTGCATGCCCAAGCCCAAACACATGAATTGGGAAGAGGCCGCCGCCTACGTGCTGGTCGCCGCCACCGCCTGGCGCATGCTGCACGGCTGGGGCGCCAACGCCATCAAGAAAGGTGATGTCGCCCTGATCTGGGGCGGCGCCGGCGGGCTCGGTTCCATGGCCATCCAGATCGTCAAAGCGGCCGGCGCCACCCCGATCGCCATGGTGTCCGGCCAGGACAAGTTCGACTATTGCATGAAGTTGGGCGCCAAGGGCTGCATCAACCGCAACGACTTCGACCACTGGGGCATGTTGCCGCACTGGAAGGACAGCGTCGGCTACGCCAAGTGGCTCAAAGGGGTGCGGGCCTTCGGCGCCAAGATCTGGGAGGTGCTGGGCGAGAAGCGGGCGCCCAACATCGTTTTTGAACACCCCGGCGAAACCACCATTCCCACCTCCATCTTCGTCTGCGACACCGGCGGCATGGTCGCGGTCTGCGCCGGCACCACCGGCTACAACGCCACCGTCGATCTGCGCTACCTGTGGATGCGGCAAAAGCGTCTGCAAGGCTCGCATTTCGCCAATGCCGAGCAGTCCTACCAAATGAACGAACTGGCGCTGCGCGGGTTGCTCGACCCCTGTCTGTCGCGGGCCTTCACCTATGCCGAACTGCCGGTCGCCCATCAGCTTATGCACGATAATAAGCATCCGCACGGCAACATGTCGGTGCTGGTCGGCGCCACCGCATTTGGCCAGGGCGCCAGCGGCCAGCCGCCGGTCACGACCCCTCACCCGACGCTACCCCAAGGCGACATGCACACCACCCCACATCCCTACCCGATGTCCGAGCCGCTGCCCGGCATCGCCGAGGCCGAGGCGATCGTCATCACCGACGACGGCACCCGGGTCAGGATCTGATGCATCGCGGGATCATCGCCTGCGGGCCGGACGATACGGTGGCCCAAGTGGCGAAACTGATGATCGACCAGGAAATCCACGCCGTGGTGGTCATGGACGGCGGTCAGGCCACCGGCGTGGTGTCGCAAACCGACCTGGTGCTGGCCCGTCAGGGCCGCACCCCCGAGGAGGCCCGGGCGCTGTTGGCCCACGCCATCATGACCCCCGGCTGCGCCACCTGCGACGCGGCAATGCTCTTGAGCGAGGCGGTCAGCCTGATGACCGGTCGGCGCATGCACCGCCTGGTGGTCACCGAAAACAACCAGCCCACCGGGGTGATCTCCATGACCGATGTGGTCCGTAAACTCATCGGGGCGTAAATCGGCGAAAAACGGGGGCACGTCGATGTGCCCCTGTTTTTTTCTGGAATGGTTTGGGAGCCGACCATGAAAGCCATTGTTTGCCATGAATTGACAGGACCCGCCGCGCTGCGATTGGAGGAGGTACCGGAGCCGCGCCCCGGTTCCGCTCAGGTACGGATACGGGTGCGGGCCTGTGGGGTCAATTTTGCCGACAGTCTGATCACCCGCGGCCAATATCAGGCGCAGCCAAAGCCGCCGTTCAGCCCCGGTTTCGAGGTGGCCGGCGAGGTGCTGGAGTTGGGCGCCGGGGTTGAAGGGTTGGCGGTCGGCGACCGGGTCATTGCCATGACGCCGCATGGTGGTTATGCCGAGCAGGTGGTGGTGAGCGCCAGCCGCTGTGTGGCGATGCCGGCGGCGATGCCGGATGCGCATGGCGCGGGATTTCCGGTGGTGTTCGGCACCTCGCATGTGGCGCTGTGGCATCGGGCGCGGTTGCAAGCCGGCGAGACGCTGGTGGTGCATGGGGCCGGCGGCGGGGTGGGATTGACGGCGGTAGCCATCGGCAAGCGGCTGGGCGCGACGGTCATCGCCACCGCCAGCGGCACTGAAAAACTGGCGGTGGCCGCCGAACACGGGGCGGATCATCTGATCGATGTCGGCCGCGAGGACGTAAGGGCGCGGATCAAGGATCTGACCGATGGGCGTGGCGCGGATGTGGTGTACGATCCGGTCGGCGGTGAGTTGTTCACCGCCTCGCTGCGCAGCATCGCTTTCGAGGGACGGATTCTGGTTATTGGTTTTGCCGGCGGCACCGTGCCGCAGATCCCCGCCAATCATTTGCTGGTCAAGAACGTCGATGTCATCGGTCTCAATTGGCCGGCCTACGCGGAGCTCAACCCACGGGTGATGACGGAAAGCTTCCGGATTCTCCTGCAGTGGTATCTGGAAGGAACGCTCCAGCCTTATGTATCGGCGATCTACGCCCTGGATCGAGCGACCGACGCCCTGGATCGGGTGGTCGCGCGCAAGTCCACCGGCAAGGTGGTCATCAGTGTGGATTGAACGCGCGTGAAGGCGGAACCGACAGAACTTAGCATTCGACATTTAGGCCGGACGACGCGAGCGACGGTACGAGGCGGCGATGCTCAACTCAAGAAATTTCGTGCTGCCTTGCTGCTGAAGGGGTTTACGGTCGCCAGCGAGCGGGATGATCGACTGGATTTGCGGCGACGGGCTTATCTGCTACAGGATGATTGGCCGATGCGGGTATCCGTCCGCCGCGACGGCAACCGGTTCGAAATCGACTACTGGTTGTTCATTCCCTGGGGCTGGATCTTGGGACTGAGTGTGTTCACCTGGCTGGCCCTGCCTTTCGCCGGGTTTCAAAATGCGGGCTTGGCGTTCGTACTGGCGTTGCTGGTTGCGGCGCTGGCTATCTACAAGCAGAAATTCGATTGCCGGCCCGATGCTCGGTTCTGGCAGCAGCGCTCCCGGCAGCGCTGGGGCGAAGTCATGGAACGGCTACTGCGAGAATCGTTCGAGTAACCGCCTCGATCGAGTGGCGGAGGGAAGCCGGAAATGGAAAGCGGCGGGCTGCATCCAGGCTGCCCGCCGGGTTGGGAATCAGCCTTTCGGCAACAGCAGGGCGATGAAGGTCGCCGCGAAGATGGCGCTGGTGATGACGCCACTGATGCTCGCGCCCAGCGCGTGCGGCAGGACGACAACGCCGGGTCCGACCGATTTTTGCGCTACCTTGGCGCAGGTGGGCACGCAGCTCACCCCGGCGATGCCGGTCACCGGGTTGTACTTCTTACCGGATAGATAGTACATCGCATAACCGCCCAGAATACCGCCAATGCCGGAAATCAGCAGCGCCAGAATGCCCAGCACCAGCAGTTTCAATACCACCGGATTCAGGATGGTGCCGGCTTCGCACAGTACCCCCAGCAGCAGCCCCAGAAAGAAGGTCGCGCTGTACAGTATCGTGTTCGAGAACAGTTCAAAGAAGTAGGTGAGTTCGCTTTCACGAACCACTACTCCGATAAACAGCGATAGAAACAGCGGCGATGCGACCGGAAACAGCAGGCTGAGCAGCACGCAAGCGATCACGGCGAATACCAGCTTCTGGTTGGAGGTGATCGGCTTGGTCTTTTCCATCGGCATGGGCAGGTTGCGCAGCCGTTCGGGGATCAGCAGCTTGATCAGGTACGGATACCCACCGTAGGTTAGCCCCAGATACAGGTAGGCCACCACAGTGATCGGCACGAATAAATCCCGTGCCAACTGCAACGAAGTAAACAGTACCATGGGTCCGTCGGCACCGCCGATGGTTGCCACCGATGCCGCCTGACCGGGCGTCAGCCCCAGCGCCACGGCGATTGGGAACACGAAGACCGTGCCCAACTCCGCGAACAGGGCGATGAACATGCTCTGGAACGGACGGGCCATCACAAAGCCCACGTCCAACAGAGATCCAATGCCCATGAACACCAGACAGGCGATCAGACCATTGCTGAACATGAAGGTGTAGATCGGCTGTAGCCAGTTGATCTGGAGGATGTTCACCAGTGCGGTGGTATCCGAGGCCAGCGGCGCGACGAACAGGGTGCCGGGCAACTGCTGCGCCGCCTGCCCGGCGATGACATTTATGCCGGTTGCCGGATCGTAGGCGGAGAAGAACATCACCCCCGCATTGATGGTGGCCATGCCCAAGCCCATCGGGATCATCAGCAGGGCCTCCAGCACCCCCTTACGTCCCAGATAGAGCAACACAATTCCCAGCGCCATCAGAAAGATTCGACCGAAGGCGATCTTGGGGTCGGTGGAAAAGCCTTGAACCAGGGTGCTAACACCCTGGAAAATATCAAGTAAATTGAGGGATTCCATAACGGAACACTCCCGGCCTTAGCCAATACTCAGCAATACCTGCCCCGCATCCACCGGGTCCCCCGGCTTGACCGCGATGCTGGTCACTTTGCCGCCACGTTGGGCGACCACATGGGTAACCATCTTCATGGCTTCCAGCGACACCAGTTTATCGCCCTCGTTGACCGCTTGGCCGACGCTGACATGGACCATCTGCACCACACCACCCAGCGGTGCGACTTCGTCGCCCGGACCCGCCGCCGCCGCAGAGACCGGAGAGGTCGCCGGCGCGGGCGCGGTGGGAACCGGCGCCGCCGGCTGCGGCGCGATGCTCATGCTGCCCGGTTCTGGATAGATGCCTTGGGTGCCGCCGGTGGTGATGTCTTCGACCGCGACGATGTACTGCTTGCCTTCGACGGTGATGCGAAATTTCTTTTCCATTTTGGGTACTCTCGCAAGGGAAGAAAAAAACGATGAATTCAGGACTTGTGTGGGGTGTGGGACGTGTGGTGGACCGTGCGCGCCTCGGCGGTCCAACTATAGCCGCGTCCCGGCGTTTCGATGCGTACGATGCGGTGGGCACCGAGCATGGCGGCTATCGTCGCGGTAATCACGGCCAGGTGTTCCCGTGGCACGCCCTCAACCGCCGGCTGCAGGGCCGGCGCGGGTTTGGCCGGCGCCTTGGATGCCTCCTGAGTTGAGCTGCGCGACAGTGCCCAGACGATGCCGCGGATGACCACGGCGACCAACATCGAGACGACGATCACGATGCCGTAGATCACGAAGATGTCGCCAATGGCGTCCATCGTGGTGTAGGTCTTCATCGGTGGATTCCCGTTAAGTGGGGTTGTGGCGGTCCGAACCGGCCTGAGCCGGTTGCCGGACAGGGTTCGTTCAGAGCGGGATGCAACCGTGTTTCTTGGACGGGCGCAATTCGCGTTTGCTCAGCAACTTGCGTAGCGACAAGGCGATGGTGGCCCGGGTGTCGGCGGGTTCGATCACATCGGTGATGTAGCCGCGCGAGGCTGACATATAGGGCGAGGCAAACTTGGCCCGGTATTCCGCCGCCAGCTCGGTTGCCTTGGCTTTGCGGTCCTCGGCGGCCTTGAGTTCGCTGCGGTAGAGGATGTTGACCGCGCCTTCCGCGCCCATCACCGCGATTTCGGCGGTCGGCCAGGCGAATACCAGATCGGCACCCATTTCCTGGGCGCACATGGCCAGGTAGGAACCGCCATAAGCCTTGCGCAGGATGATGGTGATCTTGGGCACGGTGGCCGATGCGTAGGTGTAGAGCATCTTGGCGCCATGGCGAATGATGCCGCTGCGCTCCTGTTCGATGCCGGGCAGGAAGCCGGGTACGTCCACCAGCGTCACCAGCGGGATGTTGAAGGCATTGCAGAAACGGATAAACCGGGCGCCCTTGTCGGAAGAGTCGATGTCCATCGCTCCGGCCTTGACCAGCGACTGATTGGCGAGGATGCCGACCACGGTGCCTTGAATGCGGGCGAAACCCACCACGATGTTGCCGGCCCAACCCGCATGGACTTCCAGGAATTGACCGTCATCGACCAGTCGCTTGATGATGGGTTGCACGTCCATGGGTTCCGAGGACGTGTCCGGGATCAGGGCGTTGATGCCTTCATCCGATGACAGATCGAGGTCAGGGTAGGGCTGATGCGGCGGATCCTCGGTGTTGTTGGACGGCATGTAGCTCAGCAACGCCTTGGCGATCTGGATGGCGTGCAGATCATCCTCGGCGACGAAGTGGACGTTGCCGCTGATCGTGGCGTGCATCTGGGCGCTGCCGACCTCGTCCAGGCTGGTGGTGCGGCCGGTGACGGCCTTGATCACCTCCGGGCCGGTGATGAACATGTAAGCGTTCTGCTTGGTCATGATGATGAAATCCATCAACGCCGGCGAGTACGACGCGCCGCCGGCGCAGGGACCGGCAATGATAGCGATCTGTGGCACCACGCCGGACAGCAGGACGTTTTGATAGAACACTTCGCCGTAACCGGATAGCGCATCCACTGCTTCCTGGATGCGGGCGCCGGCGGAATCCTTGAAGGCGACCACGGGAGCACCGATTTTCAGGGCCAGTTGCATGGATTGCACGATCTTCTTGGCGTGCATTTTCCCCAGGGTGCCGCCCATCACCGTGAAGTCCTGGCTGAACGCCGCGACCGGCCGGCCATCCACAAACCCGGTACCGACGATCACACCATCGGAAGGGAGTTCTTTGTCGGCCAGGCCAAAGTGCTTGGCGGCGTGCTTGGCATGGGTGGCGATTTCCTGGAAGGTGTCCGGCTGGAACAGGGCCAGCAACCGTTCGCGGGCGCCCAGCAGTCCCTTGGCGTGCCGTTCCTGGAGTTTGTCCTCGCCGCCGCCCGCTAGGACCTTGGCGCGGCGTTCCCGCAAAATATCGAGCTGTTTCTCGGAAAGCATGATCCTCACCTCACTTGGTGTTCGAGTTGGTCGGCAAACGGACAAGCAACAAACTTTCCCCCGCCAGCCCGCATACGGGGAAGCGGGCTGGCTTATGGATTTATATATGCGGGGGAAGCAATGATTTCAGTGGAACGGTAACCGGTTGGCGGAAAGGATAACGCCCGCCTATATCAGACCACCACTCTCAACTTCTGCCTAAGGGTAGCCGAAATCCGAATAAACGCGATAGCCGTCCACGGCTTTTGCGAAAGGTCATGGACATCGGCGCGATCCTTTTTTCCCGGAAAATGCGGGCAGGGCGCGCTGAGGCACAGTCAGATCAGAGGTTCGGTGGTTTTGCGGTCGTCGGTCTGCTGTTCGGAGTCGGGCGCCGGTTGGGCGGAGGCCCCAGCGTCCTCCGCGATATACCGAATCAGTTCGCCGCGGCGATGGGCGCGTTTCATCGCTTCCTGACCGAGCATGCGACGGGTGCGTTGGGCGTGGGCGGCGGCGCGGTGCATCATGATTGCAGGGCCGCCGCGGTTTCCCGCAGAGTCTGGCTGTTGATGGCCGCGTGATAGTGAGCGCTGAAGTCGGAGCCGCGCAGCGCTTTCCTGATCATGCTTTCCAAATTCGGGCGCTTATCCTCCGGCGTGGCGCCGGTGCCCAGGCCGCCGCCGAATTCGACGATGGTGGTGATGCCACCGTGGAAAGCGGTGTCCAGGTTGTCGATCCAGTGGACCGGATGAAACAGTTGGAAGAACAGCCGGGTCTTGATGGCGGTGGGGTCGGGATCGTGATAGGTGCCGGTATAGTTGGACAGTACGCGGACGGTGGGCGCGCTCATTTCGGCGGCGTCCAGCACCGGGCGGAAGTGTCGGGCGGCGGTGATCATGTAAAAGGTGTGGAAGGCGCCCTCGGTCTTCAGCCGGGTCGGTCGCTTGCGCGGGAATTGCGCGTGGGCGTCGGCGGTCAGCCGGTCCAGATCGTCGGTAAGACCGCCGACCACGGTCTGGTCGAGCAGGTTGCGGGCGGAGATAACGCAGTAATGCTTTTCCGCCATCGGGTGGATATTGTCGAGGTGCAACGGGAAGGCCAGCATTTCTCCGGCGCCGTAAGTGCCCATGAACTCGCCCCGCTTTTGCACCAGCCGCAGGGCGGTTTCGAAGCTCAGGGTGCCGGCGGCGACCAGGGCGCAGTATTCGCCGAGGCTATGGCCGGCGGTCAGGACCGGTTGCACTTGGTTGTCGGTCAGTTCGCGGAAGATGTCCAGGCAAGCCAGCGAGTGGACCAGCAGGGCGGGCTGGGTATGGCGGGTCAGCCGCAAATCGTCCTCCGGCCCTTCCAGGCAAAGCTTGAGAAGGTCGTAACCGAGGAGGTCGTTGGCCTGCTGGTAAAGCTGCCGGGCCACCGGGAAGTCGCGGATCAGGTCGCTGCCCATCCCGACATACTGGGAGCCCTGCCCCGGAAAAATAAACATGATTTGCTGGTCCTGACTCGACACGACTGCTGCGCTCCTGTGGGGAGGTATTTAAACAAGCGCGCAAAGATACGGCCAAGTGTCGGACAAGGCAAGGGGTTTTCAAGCAGGATGGACGCATGGGAAGTGTGATGTTGCCAGTTCGAAATCCACTGCCGAGGGCGATGTGGGCCCAGCCTCGACACGCGGTCCACGTCATGCCGGAGTCGGTTACGTTTGTAGTAACATGACAAAAAGTCCAAATGATCGCGAGGAACCCATGGCCAAAGCCACCATCATCGACGGTAAACATTTCGCCGCCCGCTTGCGTGCCAGCATCGCCACGCATACCGCCCGGCTCAAGGCGGATCACGATCTCGTTCCCGGTTTGGCGGTGGTGCTGGTCGGCGAGGACCCCGCTAGCCAGATTTATGTCCGCAACAAGGGGTTGCAGGCGCGGGAGGCGGGCATGAGTTCCTTTGAGCACCGTTTGCCGGCCGATACGAGTCAGACTGAACTGCTGGCGCGCATCGCCGGATTGAACCGGGACCCAGCGGTCAACGGGATTCTGGTGCAACTGCCGCTGCCGCAGCAGATCGACCCGGAGGCGGTGATCGAGGCGATTGCCGTCGAAAAGGATGTCGATGGTTTTCATCCGTTCAATGCTGGACTATTAGCGGTTGGGGGAGCCGGGATGGTGCCGTGCACGCCGCTGGGGTGTTTGATGATGCTGAAGCATTATGCCGGCCCGCTGGCTGGCCAGCGGGCGCTGGTATTGGGGCGTTCCAACATCGTCGGCAAGCCCATGGCGGCGCTGCTGCTGCGGGAGCATTGCACGGTGACCATTACCCATTCCCGCACCCGCGATCTCGCCGACGAATGCCGGCGGGCCGATATTTTGGTGGCGGCGACCGGCCGGGCGCACATGGTCAAGGGCAATTGGCTGAAGCCGGGCGCGACCGTGATCGATGTCGGCATCAATCGCATCTCCACGCCGGATGGCAAGGGGCGGCTGGTGGGCGATGTGGACTTCGACTCGGCGGTTGCGGTGGCCGGTGCCATCACGCCGGTGCCGGGCGGAGTCGGCCCGATGACCATCGCTTGTCTGCTGCTCAATACCCTGACCGCCACTTGCCGGCAGCATGGCCTGCCAGTGCCCGAAGTCGAACCGGCGGCGGAATAGGCGCCTCTTGCCTCTCGGTTCCGATGCCCTTGCCTCCATCAAGGAGTGGAGAGCGAGGGCAGTTCGAGCAAGGTGTCCGGTGACTGTCAATAGGTTGCCGCCATCATTCAGCTTGGCCTTATTCGGGTAGGCGCTGCCGTCGGTTGGCTTGGCTACCTGGCCGCCGGTCCACCCGCTCGCCCTCCTTTTTTGAATTCCACATAATACGCATCCCCACCAGCGGGTTATCTTTCAGTCCATTCTTGCACTTGCCACGGGTCCGCTTGGTAGTGTCTTCCTCAATCGATCTTGTTGCGATGTTGTCGATCGAGTTGCAGTTGCTGCTGCTGATTTTGGTTGCGAACGGCGCGCCGATCATCGCCGCTGCGGTGTGCGGCGTCTGGGGTGCGCGACCGCTGGATGGCGGGCGAGTGCTGGCGGACGGCTATCGCCTGCTGGGCGGTTCGAAGACCTGGCGAGGCGTGTTGCTGGCCCCACTGGCTTCCGGCGTGACGGCGGTACTGTTGGGTTTGCCGGGGATGATCGGCGTGGTGGTCGGTCTGGCCGCGATGCTGGGCGATCTGTTGTCGAGTTTCAGCAAGCGGCGGCTGGGCATGGCGGCCAGCAGCATGGCCTTCGGGCTGGATCAGATTCCGGAGGCGCTGTTGCCGCTGCTGGCGGTGTCAGTGCGGTTTAACCTCACCTGGTCGGCAATGGCCTGGATTGTGGCTGGTTTCATTATGCTGGAACTGGCATTGTCGCGGCTGCTGTACTGGCTCGGCATCCGCAAGCGGCCCTACTAGGCCGGTTGCGCCCGCAGGTGGTGCAGGGTGATTTCCGGCGGGCAGTTGAAGCGAACTCCAACCACCGATGAACCCGATCCCACCGAGGTGTAGCCCTGCATCTGGTGATAGCGCCAGGCGCCGCGACAGAACCGGCGCGGGCAGTCGGCGTTGGTCATCAGCGCGACGCCGCCCGGCAGGCAGATCTGACCGCCATGGGTGTGTCCGCTCAGCATTAGATCGAAGCCGGTGTGGGCGGCCAGCCGGTAGGGTTCCGGCGAATGCGACAACAGGATGGCGATGGCATCCGGGGGGATGTTTTGGGCGGCCTTGTCAAAGTTATCCACCTGAAAGAAGTGCGGATCGTCGATGCCGGCCAAGTGGATGAAGGCGCCGCCGCGCTCCAGGATCGCCGATTCGTTGAGCAGCACGCTGATGCCCAGCGCCTCGATGTCGGGCACCATGCGGATGGAATCGTGGTTGCCCAGAATGGCATGGACCGGGCCGCGCAGATGCGGCCGCACCTGAGCCAGCGCCTCGATGGCGGCCTCATGGGGACCATGGGTTTTGGCCCGGAAGTCGCCGGTTATGACGCAGGCGTCGTAGCGCACCTGTTCCAAGCGCTCGATCAGTGCGGTGGGGTAGCCACTGTCCATGTCCAGGTGCAAGTCGCTGAGATGAAGCAGGGTGAAGTCGTGCAGGGCGTCCGGCAGCTTGGGAACGATAACTTCGTTGTGGCGGACCTGGATGGCGGTGGCGTTGCGTACCCCCCGGTGATACAGCCCCAGGCAACGCAGGCTCAAGCGGATGAGGCTATGAATCGAGCGCCAATTTTCGATGTGGAAAAAGGTCCGGCCGCGCCCGAATACTTGAGTGGCGTGATCGGCCTCGATGCCGAGGCGTTGCCGCAGATGAACCCGTCCGATCCTTTTTTCCAGCCGCTTCAGTTCGACCGTTTCCCGATCGACGATCACGCTGCTTGCGAGGCGCGCGCCAAGCGGTTGGGATAAAGGAGAGTCGTCGTGAGTGGAAGGTTTTTTCATGATGGGTTCTCTCGGGCATCCGCGCCCCAAGCCATGTTAGCACCGTGGGGGCGACTGGGCGAAAGCGGATCTGGCGGCTAGAGGCATGGTGCGACCATGGCCAAAAGCCGGCGATCACGCTGCCGAATCACAGCCGTCGCGCGAGCACCTCGGCGATTTCGGCGTCGCTCGGTACCAACGGATTGGTTTTCATGCTGCCGCCGCGCGAGTGGGCGACGAGCTGCGCGAAATCGCTCTCCCGAATCCCGTAGGCGTTTAACCGGGGTAGCGCCAATCGTTCGGTCCATTCATCCAGCAACGCCAACAGAGCAGCGTGCCCTTCTTCGGGACTGGGGAAATGCCGTGCGTGCAGGAGATCGCCGGCCCGGGCGTACTTGCGCCAAGCCGGATTGCCAGGATCGCGTTCCCGCAGCGCGGCCAGATTGACACGGGTGGCGGCGCCGACCAGAGTGCCGCAAACCACACCGTGCGGAATGGGGAAGAACGCGCCCAGCGGCGAGGCCAGGCCGTGGACCGAACCCAGACCGGTCTGGGCCAGGCAGACGCCCGACAACAGCGCCGCGTAGGCCATGCGTTCCCGACCGGCGGCGGCGTCCGCCCCACCTTCGTACCAGGCAAACAGTCCCTCGCGCACCGCTTTCAGCCCGCTTTCCGCCAGCGTGTCGGTGAACGGGTTGGCTTTGATGGAGACGTAGGATTCCAGCAGTTGCGTCAGCGCGTCCATGGCGTTGGCGGCGATCTGCGGCGGGGGGCAGGTCGCCAGCAGGTCCGGGTCGAGCAGGGCGTATTCCGGCACCAGCAATTCGTGGCGGAAGGATTTTTTGAAACCGTTCGGGCCGCGCACGCTCAGCACGGCGTTCTTGGTGGCTTCGCTGCCGGTGCCGGCGGTGGTGGGTACGGCGATGAATGGCAGGGCCGGACCCTGGTAGATTTTTTCCGGGCCGACGCCTTCCAGATAGTCCATGACGGAACCGCCGCCCGGCAGCAGACCGGCGATCGCCTTGGCGGCGTCCAGCACACTGCCGCCGCCGATGCCGGCAACCGCCGTGATTCCCGTGCCGTGAAATTGCCCAACCGCTTCGTCCACGAATTGGGGCGAGGGCTCATCATCGACCCGTATCTGTTCCCAGGCGATTCCGGTTTTTTCCAACGCTGCCCGTAACGCCGGCCAGTGCGATGATTCCAGAAACGAACGCTGGCCGGTGACCAGCAATACGCGGTTTCCGTATTGGGCGAGCAGAGTGGGCAGTTTGCCGATGAAGCCGGCGCCGAATTCGATGCGGGGCAGACGGGCGATGGAGAACGGCTGGATCATGGGCGGCTGCTCCAATAAGCGGCGAGGCGGCAAGCGGGGGCGAGGGGGTTGATCGTCCCGCTCCGTGGTGGAGCGGGAGGGTTGGCGGAAATTAGAATCCGTACAGCGCCTTATACTCGGCGTCGCGGCTGGCGATCAATTGGGCGAGGTTCAGAACGACCTTGCACTGTTTCCAGGTGGCGTCGTCCTGCATCTTGCCGTCGATCATCACCGCGCCGCTGCCGTCGGGCATCGCCTCGACCACCCGCTTGGCCCAGGCCACTTCTTCCGCTTTCGGGCTGAACACCCGCTTGGCGATGGCGATCTGGTTGGGATGCAGGCTCCAGGCACCGACGCAGCCCATCAGGTAGGCGTTACGGAACTGGTCTTCGCAGGCGGTCAGGTCGGCGATGTCGCCGAACGGGCCGTAGAAGGGCAGGGCGCCGACGCTGGCGCAGGCGTCCACCATCTTGCCGATGGTGTAGTGCCACAAATCCTGCTGGGCGGTCGGACGGGGAGCCTCCGGATTCTTCGGGTCGGGATCGGTGCGCACCACATAATCGGGATGGCCGCCGCCGACCCGGGTGGTCTTCATCCGCCGCGACGCCGCCAAGTCGGCGGGACCCAGGCTCATACCCTGCATCCGGGAACTGGCGTTGGCGATTTCGTCCACGTTCGCCACGCCGAGCGCGGTTTCCAGGATGGCGTGAATCATCAACGGCTTCTTGACGTTGTACTTGGCTTCCAGTTGCGCCAGCAGTTGATCGGCGAAATGGATGTCCCAGGCACCCTGAACTTTGGGCAGCATGATCACGTCCAGCTTGTTGCCGATCTCGCCGACCAGCCGGATCAGATCGTCGAGGAACCATGGGCTGTCGAGACTGTTGACCCGAGTCCAGAATTGGGTGTTGCCGAAATCCACGTTTTTACCGATCTGCACCAACCCTTCGCGGGCGGCTTCCTTGCGGTCGATCGGCACGGCGTCTTCCAGATTGCCCAGCATGATATCCACGGTCTTGGCGATGTCCGGCACCTTGACCGCCATCTTGGGGTTGCTGGGATCGAAGAAATGAATCATTCGCGAGGGTAATACCGGAATCTCGCGGAGTGGTTCGGGGGCGCCAACGACCTTGGCTTTAAAAAAATCGCGGGGACTGCGTAGCATGGTTTTCCCTCCCGGGTTTTAGCGACCTTCGTATTTATAAATGAGTTGTTGGGCGGCAACGGTCGGCGGAATATGTCCGTTGACCACCGCCTCCTCGATCTCGGCGCGAATGCTGCCCACGCCGGCGTGGTTGAAGAAGCTGGTGCGCAGGTGTTCCTCGACCATCGAGTACACCCAATCCAGGGTCTGTTGCTGGCGGCGCTTTTCGAAGACGCCGCTGGCAGCCGTCTGCTGACGAAAATCACGGACGACCTGCCAGATGGCGTCGATACCCTCGCCGTGCGCCGCCGAACAGGTATAGGCACGGGTATACCAGCCTTTGGTGGCCGGGGCGAGATAGTGCAGCGCCCGGTTATAATCCACCTTGGCGGCGTTGGCGCGAATTTTATTATCGCCATCCGCCTTGTTGACCAGCAGGGCGTCCGCCAACTCCATGATGCCCTTTTTGATGCCCTGCAACTCGTCGCCGGCCCCGGCCAACATCAGCAGCAGGAAAAAGTCCACCATCGAGCGCACGGTGGTTTCGCTCTGGCCCACGCCAACGGTTTCCACCAGGATCACATCGAAACCAGCCGCTTCGCAGATGAGCATGGTTTCACGGCTCTTGCGGGTGACGCCGCCTAGGGTGCCGCTGGAAGGTGAGGGACGAATGAAGGCGCGGATATCGCGAGACAGCAGTTCCATCCGGGTTTTATCGCCGAGAATGCTGCCGCGCGTCACCGTACTGCTGGGGTCCACCGCCAGCACCGCGACCTTGTGGCCCTGCTCGCAGAGATGGAGGCCCAGGGCTTCGATGAAGGTGCTTTTACCGACGCCGGGCACCCCGGTAATGCCGATTCGGATCGAGTTGCCGGTTCTCGGCAGGAGTTGCCGCAGCACTTCCTGGCCCATGTCGAAATGTGCGGGAGAGTTGCTTTCCACGAGAGTGATGGCCTGCGCCACGATATTGCGGTCGCTGGCCAATACTCCGGCTACGTATTCATCCACCGTCAGCCGACGCCGGCGCGGGATTTTCGGGCGCGGTGTCGCTGCGTTGGCCTGACCGGGGATGCCGTCGTGGCCACCATCGATGCCAGACATGACTGAAGTGGTGAATTCAGAACCGGCGTTTAGAGGAACCCAGTCGGGTCTTTGGTTTTTTTTGCTCATGGCTTTTTAATAGCGAGAGTTAGAATTGTGTTGCGGTGTGTGGTATTCGTTGCAGTACCCAATCAGGGATCAGTAAGTTTTTTGATAATTGACTTCGCTGGATTTTCATTGATTTCAGAAGGTCGAGGCACAGGCTGGGATTTTGAGGTTTTTGGATTAGTATACCAGTCATGCGCGCCGCCATGCCGAACTAGGGTATAACTCATTTCTTCAAGATGTTTAATCAAGTCTCGCCTTTTCATCAATCCATTACCAGTTCTTCCACTTTCCGAATATGCGGGATTTCCCCAGAGTCAATATCCATGAGAAGGCTTTTTAGATTTTTAACCAGTTCTTCCTTTGATAAACCCTGCGTCTGGTAATCGGGATAGTCATTCAGAAAGCCTAAAAAAAAGTTGCTGTCTTTCCAGTAAGTAAGTTTGAGGGTTTTTATGATGTTGCCTTATAATAAAATGACAAATGTTTTATTTCTGCCAACATTAAATACAGTTAGCTTGTTTGCCTGATCTGCGTTAGGGAACATCAAACGTAACGAATAAGCGTTAGACTGCTTGTCTGGGCAATGGGAGTTGAAATCTTCCAGTTCTCAGAACTGTTGGCATATGTACTTGCTTAGCAAACTCCAGTGCAATACCCAATTAGGCTACTTCTCGCATAGGACGAACGCGAGGATTAGGCAGTAAACGCCCTGTGGTTTCAAAGTGTTGAATCACATCTTCAATAACTTCGCATAATTCGCCATATAATTGCACTGGATCATCTCCGTGAATCCCAGTAATTAAATCAGGGCATCTTCCAATATATGTCTGATCTTGTTCGCTCCACTCTACCCACTTATGATATAAGTCACTTTTTTTCATGGCTTTACCTATTCTAAAGCTTGTTCCATATGCCTTTCTTGATAAGTCTTCGCGTCGTCACCAGTTTTTCCACTAAGAGTGACTGATCCAGCATAGTTTTTATGAGTAAATTTACGGTGTGAACCTTTGCCGCCACCCGAAATCTCGTAGAAACCAGCGTTTTTCAAATCCTGTATAAGTTCTCTGATCTTTCTTGGTATTTTTAGTCATTGTACAGGACAAAATCATCTAACCAAATGAATTTACGTTAAAATTCTGCCGGGTGGCGTATTGGTTAGAGGTAGAAAACAGCGATTTTGAGGGCTCGATCCCAACCGTTTAAAGAGCGACTCCAGTGCCTGATGAAAAGCGTATTGCCGGGCGGATTCTTGGTGATGAAATAAACAACTTCTCAAATAATCTAATCCATAGCGAAAAAGACTTTGGGTGGGACGGCCATGTTTTTTGATCTTGATCGGTTTAATTTCATGGCGCCATTCACCAATAATATGCGCCCAACTAAATGCAATAGCGAGAAAAGCCATCCATTTTTCAAGTCGCTGGGGGTCAGTTATATGGGTGGATTCCAGATCGAATCCCCGAGTTTTTAAGCAAATGAAAAGCGTTTCGATCGGCCAGCGTTCCTTATAATTTTCCAACGCGGTTTCCGGTTGTTCTTGCGTTGCGAGAATAACGAATTCACCGTTGGCCATTTTCAGACCAATCACATAAAGAGAGTGCCCCCACACGGTTCGTTGGCCCGATAAAACCAGAGCGCTGCCACGGGGTAGGCCTCGAAAAAGATTTTCGGCGGAGACGGGGACCCCTCGGGAGTTAGAGATTTGCGTATTCTTTTTGATGCGTATTACGAATTTAATTTGATTTTCAATAAGATAACCAAACCATTGAATCCCAATAAACTCGCGATCCGCAAACAAGCAGGCGATCATTTGCGGGCCGAAAATCGTAAGGAATCGATTCATTAATGCTATTCTTTCTTGGGTATTTGAGTTGCCTTTTTTATCTAAAGCAACCCATAGTATAGGAAAAGCAGATCCGCGATAGACGACTCCTAAAACAAGGTAATTGATATTGACATCACCATATTTCCAATTGGTTCTATCGAGTGTCAATTTGAACTGAAGCACAGGAATGAGACTGGCAATGAACCGGGCGACTTGATTCAGGTCTAGAGAAAATTGACAAAAAAGTCGTTGAAGGCGTTTGTAATGAGAGGCCGGTTGCGCACGCCCAGGAAAGGTGACAGCAATCTTTGCGAGATTGACCGTTCCCATCTGGATGATTCCGATAATTAAATAGACAATGCAAGAGATACGCGCTCGGTTCCAGTGAAAATGATGATGAAGCATTTCTGCAAAGTGCCGGGTATTAAAAAGGGGAATTCACGGAATTAACCTCGCCTGTTTTAGAATTAATGTTATCAATCAATTAGTTATGATAACAGCAACCTCGCGATCCTACTACCCTCAAAATAGCTGTTATTTTTTATCTTAATTTTCAGCAAGTTATTTTTGTCCTGTACAATGATTTTTAGTAGGGCGGGTTAATGCGTGAGTTTGTAACCTGCTGATTGTGGAGTCATTCATCTTCTGTGGATTATGCCGCGCTAACCTACTCTACCTGCTTGCTGATATAGCTGATTTCTTAAAGTGTATATCAAGTGCTTCTTTGTCTGGTTTTTGCCTGTCATCTTTGGGTAATATTATCGGCTTCCCGTGCAATTGGATGTAAGATGTTTTCCAAATATCATCAGCCAGTATTACACAATAATTCTCTGGATTGATCGAGATTTTTCCTAAGTCAAATAGTGTATGAATGTCAGCTCTAAGTAACAATCCATTTCGTACATCATTTGTATATTCTCCCTTGTAAGGAAGAATATGAGCGGCTTCTAGAGCAAAGGCTACATCGCATTCCGTGATAGCACATCGATTACCGTAAGCTTCTAATAGTTGCTCACGAAATCGAGCCTGCCCAGCGCGTTGAACGATAGATGTTACAATACGCCTTCTGGCATCAATCTCGTTTTTTGGATCAAAATATCCGTTTGTTTCCAGGTCGCTACGATACTGCTCTAGTTCGAGCTCTACGCTTAATTTACGCTGATGCAGTTGCGCATCTTCTGTATCAATCGATTCTAGAGTTGATGCTTGTTCAAGATGCGGTTGAGTTAGCAATGAGCAGAGATTCGATGGTAAGTTTCTAATTGATAAGGCTATATTACCTGCTGCTAGTACAGCAGCTTCTAAAGCTTTTATATCCCGATTCCAAGCACCTCTCCCACCTTTAAAGTGTGGGTTCTGGCCTGCTAGGGCAATAAGTCCATAACCTATTTGTTCCTCAACGCTTCTGGGGGATAATTCTCCAATTTTTGCAAAAAAAGCATTAGCTGCTCGTGTTGCGGCAGCTTGCCAATTATCTTGAGAGCAAAACCCCAAAAGGTTTCCACCTTTGCCTTTACTGCTGGTTTGTTTTTCCAGAAACTCCTTTTGAGCATGTTTTGGCATTTTGGATATAATTGCTGCTATGTTTATAGATGGCATTTGTGGTCCTCCGTCTTTCTTGCTTTAGTTAAGCGGGGTGGACACCGCCCACCCCGCCATCCCTCACATCACCCTCACGCCGCCAGACGTTCGTTCAACTCCATCAACACCTTCTGCGCGGCGACCGGAACCACCGTGCCAGGGCCAAAGATGGCAGCGGCGCCATTCGCCCTGAGGTACTCGTAGTCCTGGGCGGGAATCACGCCGCCGATGACGACCATGATATCCTCACGGCCCAGCTTCTTCAGTTCCCCAATGAGCTGCGGCAACAGGGTTTTGTGACCGGCGGCCAGCGAACTCATGCCGACCACATGCACATCGTTCTCCACCGCTTGGCGGGCGACTTCTTCCGGGGTCTGGAACAGCGCGCCGATGTCCACGTCGAAGCCGAGGTCGGCGAACGCGGTCGCGATCACCTTGGCACCGCGGTCATGCCCATCCTGGCCAATTTTGGCGACCAGAATACGCGGCCGGCGGCCTTCGTTCTGCTCGAACTCGTCAGCCATCTGGCGGACCTTGGCGATCTCCTCGGCCTCGCCGAACTCGCTGCCATACACGCCGGAAATGGCGCGGATGATCGCCTTATGCCGGCCAAATACCTTCTCCATCGCATCGGAGATTTCGCCCAGACTGGCGCGGGCGCGGGCCGCTTCCACCGCTTTCTCCAGCAAGTTACCGGAACCGGCGCTGGCGGCTTCGGTGATGGCATTCAGGCAAGCTTTTACCTTGGACTCATCACGGTTGGCGCGCAGTTTTTGCAGGCGTTGCACCTGCGATTCACGCACCGCCGTGTTGTCGATGCTAAGGATCTCCAGCGGGTCTTCCTTGGGCAACCGGTACTTATTGACGCCGACGATGGTTTCCTTGCCGGAGTCGATATGCGCTTGCTTCCGCGCCGCCGCTTCCTCGATGCGCATCTTGGGTAATCCGGTCTCGATGGCCTTGGTCATGCCGCCCAGACTCTCGACTTCCTGGATATGTCCCCAGGCGCGTTTGATCAACTCGTTGGTCAGCGCCTCGACGTAGTAGGAACCACCCCACGGGTCCAGCACCTTGCAGATCGCTGTTTCATCCTGAAGATAAAGCTGCGTGTTGCGGGCGATGCGCGCCGAGAAATCGGTCGGTAGCGCAATCGCTTCGTCCAGGGCGTTGGTGTGCAGCGACTGGGTATGACCCAGCGCCGCCGCCAGCGCCTCGACGCAGGTACGGGCGACATTGTTGAACGGATCTTGCTCGGTCAAGCTCCAGCCCGAGGTTTGGCTATGGGTCCGCAAGGCCATCGACTTGGCGTTTTTGGGATTGAATTGCTTGATGATCTTGGCCCACAGCAGCCGTCCGGCCCGCATCTTGGCCACTTCCATGAAGTAATTCATGCCGATGGCCCAGAAGAACGACAGCCGGGGCGCAAAGGTGTCGATGTCCATGCCGGCCTTGACGCCGGTGCGCACATACTCCAGCCCATCCGCCAAGGTATAGCCCAACTCCAGATCCGCCGTCGCTCCCGCTTCCTGCATGTGATAGCCGGAAATCGAGATGCTGTTGAACTTCGGCATCTCCTTGGAGGTGTAGGCGAAAATGTCGCCGATGATGCGAATCGACGGGTCGGGCGGATAAATATAGGTGTTGCGCACCATGTACTCTTTCAGAATGTCGTTCTGAATGGTGCCGGTGAGCTTGTCGTGGGGAACGCCCTGTTCCTCGGCGGAGACGATGTAGAAGGCCAAAACCGGCAATACCGCGCCGTTCATGGTCATCGACACCGACATTTGATCCAGCGGAATACCGCCGAACAACACTTCCATATCCAAAATCGAGTCAATCGCCACGCCGGCCTTGCCCACGTCCCCGACCACCCGCGGATGATCCGAGTCGTAGCCGCGATGGGTGGCCAAATCAAAGGCGATGGACAGGCCCTTCTGACCCGCCGCCAGGTTACGACGATAGAAAGCGTTGGATTCCTCCGCCGTGGAGAAGCCCGCGTACTGGCGCACTGTCCACGGCTGGGTCACGTACATGGCCGGGTAGGGACCGCGCAGGAAGGGCGGCACCCCGGCGGCATAGCCCAGGTGCTTGAGATCCTTGATATCGTTCCGTGTATAGAGCGGATTGACGTCGATCTGCTCCATGGTCGCCGACACCCATTGCTCCAGGGTCTTGCCGGTGGTCTTCTCCACCATCGCCTTCCACTCGGCGAAACTGGGCTTGGGGAAGTCCAGGCCATAGGGCATGGAAGTGAAATCAGGTGAATGGCTCATTGGGCGACCCCCATTTTCTTTTGCAACGTGCTCAACAGCGCCAGGCAGTTGGCGTTCAGGTGAATGAAATCATCGATACCGGCAGCCTTGAAAGCTTCGACCTGATCGGCCGGATAGCCAGCGAGCATCACGGTCAGACCGGCATTGGCCTGCTTGAGCTTCTGGACCAGCGGCGGGACGATTTCCGGATAGGTCGGGTCGGTGGAACAGATCACCACGGCTTTGGCGCCCGAGGCCAGCGCCGCATCCGCCGCTTCCTCGGGGGTGCTGAAACCGGACGGGTAAATCGTTTCAAAGCCGCCCACTCCCAGGAAAGCCGTGGCGAAATCGGCGCGACCCTTGTGCTGGGTCAGTGGCCCCATGGTGGCGAGAAAGACCAGCGGCCGCTGGCCGATACGGGCGATATAAGTTTCCGCCGCCTGCCGTAGTGTCTCGAAGGCTTGCGCGCCGCGATGGGCATGGACGGGGTTGGTGGTGGGGCCGGCCTTGGCGCCGGTGCGCGCGGCTTGGGCGATTTCACCCAGGCTCGCCCCAGCCAGCGCGGCCTGAATCGCGGTGTCCACGCTGTTCGTGCCCGCCTTGGCCAGCGCGTCCAGGGCCGCCTGCTTCTGATTGGCGTTGGCCGCCGCTCGAAACTGGTTGAGCGCCGCGGTTCGTTCCGTTTGGACCGCCCACGCGTCCACCGACGCTGGCTCGATCCGGGTTTCCTTCATGTTCGGATACATGTTGGTGCCGACAAAGATATCCTTGCGCTTGGCGATGTTGGCGGCCCGTTTGGCGGCGGTATCGGCAATTTGGGATTGCGGCCAGTCGGCTTGGAGCGCTTTGGTCATGCCACCCTGTTTCTCGACCTCCTGAAAGAGCGTCCAGGTCTGGCGGGCCACCGAATCGGTCAGGGTTTCCACATACCAGGAGCCACCGGCCGGATCGACGGTGTGAGTAATGTGGGTTTCTTCGCGCAACACGGTATGGGCGTTGCGGGCGACGCGCCGGGAGAAATCGTCCGGAACGCGCATCAGTTCATCAAAGGGCGAAATGTGGAGGCTGTCGCAGCCGCCGACGATCGCCGAGAACGCTTCGGTGGTGCCGCGCAGCAGGTTGACGTGCGGATCGTAAATCGTCTGGTTCCAGGCCGAGGTGCGGGCATGAATGCGCATCTTTTGCGACTCGGCATTGCCGCCGAACGCCTGGACAATCTTGGCCCATAGCAATCTTGCGGCGCGCAGCCGGGCGATTTCCATGAAAAAGTTGGAGCCGATCGACAACGCGAAGCGGAAGCGGGGCGCGGCGTCGTCCACGCTCAGTCCGCGCGCTTGCATGGTGCGGAGGTATTCGACGGCGGTGGCCAGCACGAAGGCCAGTTCCTGAGTGGTGCTGGCGCCACCGTTATGGTAGGGATGACCCTGCACGGTGATGGTTTGCAACTGCGGGGCGTTGGCTTTGGCCCAGGCGGCGAGTTGCGCCATCACGTCGTAGATGCCGTCCAGATCGCGGGGTAAGCGACCGTCGCGGGCCAACTGGCCCAGGGGGTCCATGCCGATGGCGCCGCGTACCTTGGCCAGCGATTTACCCTGTTTTTTCACCAGCGCCGCCAGCAGCGCGGTGAAGGTCAGGGCGCTGGTGCTGGCCTGAATGAACAGGGGCGTGTTTTCGAGATCGACACCGTCCAGCGCTTGGGCGAGATCGTCGACACTGGAGATGGACAGACCACCTTTTCCCACATCGTCGGCTTCGGCCTGATCGGCGTCGATGCCCGCCAGAGTCGGGCGGTCGAGCATCAGGTTGACGGCATTCTGGCCGCGCGCCAAGTCAGTACGCAAGGCGGCATTGAAAGTCGCCGGCGTCCCGCAGGAGATTTCCTGAGCGACATCCCAGCTCCCGGCGACATAGCCCAGCGGGGCCGCGCCGCGCACGTAGGGAGCAAAACCGGGCAGACTGTCGAGCTGCGGCAGCCCGACGATATCCTCCTGCCGATACATGGGTTGCAGGTCGATGTTTTCGTAGGTTTTGGTGACCAGCCGCTTTTCGAACGGCGCGCCCTTGAGGAATTTATCGACTACCTTTCGCCATTCCTCGTAAGAAGTAGGGGAAAACTCGTCGAAGGTGGGAGCGGGCAGATCCGCGGTTTGTGGGTTTGACATGCACATCCTCCAGTGGGACGGGAACGCGATAAGTTTGATGGTATCGTCGGAAGTATAGAAGATTCGGACGATTCCCGGCATGGAGCCGACCGGAAAATCGATGGCCCCCCGTTGCAATCATTATGTGGAATGACATACTGAAAAGGTCTGTTATCTTATCCTATCTTTTCCCAACTCGAACCCTAATCAAGCAGGAGGTCCTTGTGTCCGATAGACCGTTTAAAGTTCTGGGTATCCAGCAGATCGCCATTGGCGGGCTGGACAAGAGCAAGTTGAGCCGGCTGTGGGTGGATACCCTGGGCCTGACTTTGACTGGCAACTTCCGCAGCGAGCGGGAGAATGTGGATGAAGATATCGCCGCCATCGGTTCCGGTCCGTTCAAGGTGGAAGTGGACCTGATGCAGCCGATCGACCCCGGCAAGGCGCCCAAGGTGCATGAACCACAACTCAACCACATCGGGTTGTGGATCAGCGACCTGAAGGCGGCGGTGGAGTGGTTGACCGCCCAGGGAATGCGCTTTACGCCCGGCGGTATCCGCAAGGGCGCGGCCGGTTACGATGTTTGCTTTCTGCATCCCAAGGGCAACGACGCCACGCCGCTGAGCGGTGAGGGCGTGCTGATCGAGCTGATTCAGGCGCCGCCGGAAGTGATCGAGGCGTTCGCCAAAGTTCAGGCTTGAGCGGCGGCCCGAGCGGTTGATCTGGCAAAGCCCGGCGGCAACGCTGGGCTTTTTTATTGCCAAGGACGGGAGGGTGAGTCCGAACGGCCGCCGCTATTCCAGCCCCAGTTTCTTCAGCCGGTAGCGCAGTGCCCGGAAACTGATACCCAGCTTTTCGGCGGCGGCGGTCTTGTTGTAACGGGTCGATTCCAGCGCCCGCAGGATCGCCGTCCGCTCGATTTCTTCCAGATAGCCTTCCAGATTGCCCGACGGCGGTTGCAGGATCGGTACGGTTCTGGCCTCGAATTCGCCGCGCGGCGGTTCGTGCCGCTCGGGAGCCACTGGTTCCGAAGTCGGTGATGGCGGTGGCGGGCTTGGTTGGATCGAGGCCGGTTCTCCCGGCAGCAATAGCCCCTCGGCTTGAATCACACCATCCTCACATAAGGTGAAGGCCCGCTCCAGGATATTTTCCAACTCGCGGATGTTGCCCGGAAATGTGTAAGCGGCCAGCGCCGCTAGCGCGGTCGGCGCCAGCTTCGGCGACGGCAGGCCGGACTGCCGGCTCAACCGTTCGAGGATCATCTCGGCCAGCTCCGGAATATCCTGCGGGTGCTCGCGCAGGCTCGGCATTCGCAGGTCGATCACGTTCAGCCGGTAAAACAGATCCTGGCGGAAGCTGCCTTGCTTCACCAGTTCCGCCAGGGTCTTGTGGGTGGCGCTGAGGATGCGCACATCGGTGGCTACTTCGGTTGGGGCGCCCACCGCTCGCACCGCCCGCTCCTGGATCGCCCGCAATAGCTTGACTTGCATCGAGATCGGCAGATCCGCCACCTCGTCCAGAAACAGCGTGCCGCCCTGCGCCGCTTGGAACAGGCCGCCCTTGTCCTGGGTGGCGCCGGTGAAGCTGCCTTTCTTGTAGCCGAAGAATTCGCTTTCCATCAGGTGTTCGGGAATCGCCCCGCAGTTGACCGGCACGAACGCTTTGTCGGCCCGCGGCCCGGACGAATGCATCAGCCGTGCCGCCATTTCCTTGCCGGTGCCCGATTCGCCGCTAATCAAAATGGGGGCCTGGCTGCGCGCCAGTTTGGCGATCATTTGTCGCACGTTTTCCATCACCGCCGCATGACCGAGCAGAATAGGGCGGTTGACGTCGGTCTGATCCTCGCCGCGGCTCAATCGCAGCGCGGTCGCCACCATGTTGCGCAGCACCGCCAGTTCGAACGGTTTGGAGACAAAATCGAATGCACCCAGCTTGAGCGCTTCCACCGCGCTTTCCACGTTACCGTGCGCGGTGATCACCGCCACCGGCAGATTGGGGTAATGCTTCTGAATATGCGCCACCAGGTCCAGCCCACTGCCGTCCGGCAGCCGTAAGTCAGTGATACAAAAGCCGAACAAGTGTTTTTTAAGCAAAGCGTAGGCCTCGCCGAGATCTTCCGCCGGATGGCACGTCACGCCCAGCGGCAGCAGGGTCATCTCGATCAGTTCGCGGATATCGGCTTCGTCATCCACGATCAAGGCGTTGCAGGCATCCATCAATTCGTCTCCGATACGAGGTTCGCGGCGCTAAAAGTGATGCGAAAACAACAGCCGCCTTCGGGTGGAGGGCGGTATTGCAACTGGGCCCGGTTAGCCTCGCACAACTCCCGAGCCAGATACAGGCCCAGACCGGTGCCCTTGGCCCGGGTGGTAAAGAACGGTTCGAACAGTTTGGCGACATTGTCGGTCGCAACGCCAGCTCCGGTGTCGTGTACGTCCAGAAACGGCCGGCCGCGACCGTCGTCCAGGCCGGCGCGCAGCTCGATTTGCGGCGTTTCGCCGGCCCGGCTCCCGTGCTGGCGGGCGTTGGCGCAAAGGTTCCATAATACCTGCCATAATTGGTGCGGATCGAAGATCACGGCCAAGTCGGCCGGCTCCACGCTCTGGCGCCACTCGGGCGTTGGCCCGTCTCGCCCTCGCAGGAATTCCTGTCCGAAATTCTCCAGCCACGGTTCCAGCACCAATCGCTCCGGTTTGAGCTGGTCGCGCCGGGCCAGGTCGAGCACGTCGCCGATGATGCGGTTGGCCCGCTTGACATTGTCGTGAACGATCTGCGCCAGCCGCCTTTCGCTGGGGCCGGGGCCGATCGATTCCTGCAAGAGCTGGGCGGCGTGGCCGATCGCCGCCAGCGGGTTGCGGATCTCGTGGGCAATGCCGGCGGTCAGCCGCCCCAGCGCCGCCAGTTTGATCTGTTGCAACCGTTCGGCGGCTTGCTGGGAGTCTTCCAGCAGCACCAGTACGCTCGCCGCCTGGCGACCGCTGAGTCGAGTGAAGCGCGGAATCAGTTCCGGGCGGTGCTCGGCCGGTCGGAAGGCCGGGTATTCCAGGCCGCCGCCCAGCCAGTCCCGCAGTCGTCGCGCCAGCGGTGGTGACAGCGCCTCCAGCGGCAGATCGGGTACGGCCTGCGGACAGTCCAGCCACTCTTGGGCGGTTTCATTGAGCAATTGCACTTGACCGTTCGGGTCGACCACCACCACGCCGTTTTGCAGGTGGCGGATGATGCCTTGGCTTAGTTCGGCCGCTTCGAGCAGCTCCAGGGTGCGCTGGCGCGCCAACGCCTCGCCGCGGCGGGCGCGTTCGGCCAGTGCGTAGGTGAGTCCGGCGGCGATGAACAGCACGGTACCCAGCACGCCCAGTCGCACCAGATCGTCGTTGGCATCGCCCAGACGGCTCCACAGGCCGGGCCAGCCCGCCGGGCTTCGCTCCGCCCGCGCCAGTACCTGGACCGTATGCCATTGGTCCAGCAACCAGGAGGCCGTCAGCAGCATGAAGCCCAGGGCGGCCGCCAGCAGCGCCGAACTGAGTGGCAGCAGGATGCTGCTGGCGGCGACGGCGGTGATCAACAGGCTGTTCAGGCTACTGGTGATGCCGCCCGAGGCGTTGATCATCACGGTCAGTGCCACCAGATCGACCACCATCTGCAGATGCGCCTGTACCGTCAGTCGCGGGCGCCGCCAGTAGGTGCCGGCGATGGCGAGCAACGCCAACGCCAGGTAGCCTAGCGCCACCCACGAAAACAGTTGCGGATTCTGTTTGCCGAACAACCGATTCTGTTCGTCCAGCGTCGTCGCCGCCAGCAGCAGCGCCGCCAGGATCAGCCGGAAGAAGCTGGAGGCGCGGAACACCCGCCACAGGTAGCGGCGGTCCATGAAGTGCTCGGGTAGCAGGGCGGCGATCGATTTAACGGTCATGACAGGGTAGCGCGGGGTGGCAATTCCTCTGAGATGGGCGATTCCACGGTATAATTTAATCACACCGGCGCCTTGATGGACCGGCCATCGCCCATCTCGCGGCGAATGCGTGAAGATTGGGGTATTTCGGGATACAATGGCAACCTCACTGTAAAAGGGGGATGTAATCCGCATGAACCTGCACGAGTACCAAGCGAAAGAACTACTCCAACAATTCGGCGTGGCGGTCCCACGTGGCACCAAGGTTACCTCCCAGCAGGAAGCGGTGGAGGCCGCCAAGGCGTTGGGCGGCCCGCTCTGGGTGGTCAAGGCCCAGGTCCACGCCGGTGGCCGCGGCAAGGCCGGCGGCGTCAAGCTGGCGCGCAGCCTCCAGGATGTCGAAGAAATCTCCGGCCGGTTGCTGGGCTCTACCCTGGTGACCAAACAGACCGGTTCCGAAGGCGTTCCGGTCCGTGCCCTGTTGATTCAGGACGGAGTGGACATCACCAACGAGCTGTACCTGAGCTGCCTGGTGGACCGCAGCAAGAAACGTGTCGTCTTTATCGGTTCGTCCGAAGGCGGCATGGATATCGAGGAAGTCGCCGCCAAGAGTCCGGAAAAAATCCTGACCGTCGCCATCGATCCGATCGCCGGCATTCAGCCTTATCAATGCCGCAATCTCGGTTTCCAGATGGGCTTGGGCAAGGATGAGGTCAGCCAGCTGGTCAAGATCATGGCCGGCATTTACAACACGTTCGTGGAGAAGGATTGCAGCCTGGTCGAGATCAACCCGCTGATCATCGCCGATGACGGCAAGATGATGGCGCTGGACGCCAAGATCACGGTGGACGATAACGCCATGTACCGGCACAAGGACCTCGCCGAGTTGCGCGATCCCACCCAGGAAGACGAGCGCG
Source organism: Candidatus Competibacteraceae bacterium (assembly GCA_016699715.1). NCBI lineage: Bacteria > Pseudomonadati > Pseudomonadota > Gammaproteobacteria > Candidatus Competibacteraceae > Candidatus Competibacteraceae bacterium. The sequence continues at coordinate 733,660 of CP065007.1, forward strand.
AGCACATCGCTCACGAGATTGGCCTCAACTACGTCGCGCTGGACGGCAACATCGGTTGCATGGTCAACGGCGCCGGTCTGGCCATGGCGACCATGGACGTCTGCAAGCTGCACGGCGGCGAGCCGGCCAACTTCCTGGACGTGGGTGGCGGCGCCACCGCCGACCGGGTGGCCCGCGCCTTCAAGCTGATTCTGTCCTCCGACAAGGTCAAGGCCATTCTGGTCAACATCTTCGGCGGCATCGTCCGTTGCGACCTGATCGCCGAGGGCATCATCCAGGCCGTCAAGGAAGTGGGTCTGACGCTGCCGGTGGTGGTGCGGCTGCAAGGCACCAACGTCGAGGCCGGGCGCGACATGCTGGCCAAATCCGGCATGAACATCATGACCGCCGACGACCTGACCGACGCCGCCAAGATGGCGGTGGCCGCGGCCGCCAAGTAAGCACCGGCCGACCTTGGGCCTCTCACCTCATCAGGGGAATTAGCGCACCATGAGTATTTTGATCGACAAAAACACCAAGGTTATCTGCCAGGGGTTCACCGGCTCGCAGGGCACCTTCCACGCTGAACAGGCCATCGCTTACGGCACCAACCTGGTCGGCGGCATCAGCCCCGGCAAGGGCGGCAGCACCCATCTGGACAAGCCGGTGTTCAATACCGTGTACGAAGCGGTTGCCGCCACCGGCGCCGAAGCCAGCATGATCTACGTGCCGGCCCCGTTCGCCGGCGATGCCATCCTGGAAGCGGCCGACGCCGGCATCAAGGTCATCGCCTGCATCACCGAGGGTATTCCGGTGACGGACATGCTGAAGGTCAAGGCTACCCTGCAGACCAGCTATCCGAGTGTCTATCTAATCGGCCCCAACTGCCCCGGCGTGATCACCCCCGGTGGCTGCAAGATGGGCATCATGCCCGGCCACATTCACCTGCCCGGCAAGATCGGTATCGTCTCTCGCTCCGGCACCCTGACCTACGAGGCGGTTTGGCAGACCACTCAGACCGGTCTTGGCCAGTCCACCTGCATCGGTATTGGCGGCGACCCGATCCATGGCATGAGCTTCCTCGACGTGCTGAAGCTGTTCAAGGACGATCCGCAGACCGAGGGCATCGTGATGGTCGGCGAGATCGGTGGCAGTGCCGAGGAAGAAGCCGCCGAGTACATCAAGGCCAATATCAAGAAACCGGTGGTCGCCTACATCGCCGGTGTTACCGCGCCTCCCGGCAAGCGCATGGGCCACGCCGGCGCCATCATCATGGGCGGCAAGGGCACGGCGGCCGACAAGTTCGCGGCGCTGGAAGCCGCCGGTGCCAAGATCGTCCGCTCGCCGGCCGACATCGGCGCGGCGATGAAGGCGTATTTCCCCGGCTGACCCAATCAGGATTAGGGTTCGGTGGAATTGAAAGGGGCGCTTCGGCGCCCCTGTTCGTTTTTACGCTGTTCGGCTGGAAAAGCGGCCATGGACGGCAAGTGGATGGACAGACGCGATGATTGATCCTGCTCCCGTTCTCCGGGTCGTCATGGCCCAACTCAACCTTCTGGTCGGTGATATCCCCGGCAACACCGACAAAATCATCATCGCCGCCCGGGAAGCCCGCGACCGCTTCCGGGCTGATGCAATTGTATTCCCGGAACTGACCGTCACCGGCTATCCCCCGGAAGACTTGTTGCTGCGTCCCGGTTTCGTGGGCCAAGTGGAACCGGCCATGCGGCGGCTTTGCGCCGAAATCCAGGGGATCACCGCCATTGTCGGCTATCCCGCCGCGACGCCGGAGGGACTGCGCAATTCGGTCGCCGTCATTGCCGACGGTGGGATTCGGGCGGTCTATCACAAGCAATGTTTACCCAATTACAGCGTGTTCGACGAGAAACGCTATTTCGTGGCGGGCACGGAACCATTGGTGTTCGAACTCAAGGGCGCGCGGATCGGCGTCACCATCTGCGAGGACGTGTGGCAGGCTGGGCCGGCACGTCAGGCCACCGAAGCCGGTGCGCAATTGCTGCTCAATCTCAACGCCTCGCCCTTTCACGCGGGCAAGAGCCGGTTGCGGCTGGAGATCCTGCGACAGCGGGCGGCCGAAAACGGGCTGTCCATCCTCTACGTCAACCTGGTTGGCGGTCAGGATGAACTGGTGTTCGACGGCGATTCGCAAGTGGTCAACGGACGCGGGGAATTGACCCAACGGGCTCCAATTTGTATCGAGGGTCTGTATCCGGTGGATTTCAGCGTCGGCGCGACAGTGGAACCTCGTCCCGGCGAAATTGCCGAGGAACTGGCCGAGGAAGCCGCGATTTATCAGGCCATCGTGCTGAGCGTGCACGATTATGTAAACAAGAACGGATTCCCCGGCGCGGTACTGGGGCTGTCCGGCGGCATCGATTCGGCGCTGACCCTGGCTATTGCCGCCGACGCGCTGGGAGCGGAACGGGTGGAAGCGGTGCTGATGCCCTCGCGCTACACCGCCGAAATGAGCAATTCCGACGCCGAGCAGGAAGCGCGGGCCTTGGGCGTCAAGTACCACCTCATGCCGATCGAGCCGGCGTTCGAGTCTTTCCTGGGAATCTTGCAACCGGTATTGGCGGGATTGCCGCCGGACAGCACCGAGGAGAACATCCAGGCCCGCTGTCGGGGGGTGATTCTGATGGCGATCTCCAACAAGACCGGCAAACTGGTGCTGACCACCGGCAACAAGAGCGAAACCGCCGTGGGTTACTCTACCCTGTACGGCGACATGGCCGGGGGGTTCGCTCCGATCAAGGACGTGCTGAAGACGATGGTGTACCGGTTGGCGGCGTATCGCAACAGCCTGTCGCCAGCGATCCCGCAACGGGTGCTGGACCGGCCGCCCTCGGCCGAACTGCGCCCGGATCAGACCGATCAGGACAGCCTGCCGCCCTACGATGTGCTGGACGCAATCCTGCAAGGGTATGTCGAGGAAGACCGCTCGGTGGAGGAGTTGATCGCGGCCGGTTTCGAGCGGGCGACGGTGGAGCGGGTGGCGCGGTTGGTGATCGTCAACGAATACAAACGCCGCCAGGCCGCGCCGGGAGTGCGGATTACCCCACGCGCCTTTGGGCGGGACCGGCGCTATCCGATTACCTCGGGGTTCCGGCGCTGACCCGGCAAGCCTTTGATTTTAGCCTTTCAGATGCGGTTGCATCTCCCGCAGCAGGGCCTTGAACATCTTGGGATTGCCGGCAACGATGTTGCCGGATTTCATGAAGTCGTTGCCACCGACGAAGTCGCTGACCAGTCCCCCGGCTTCCTGCACCAGCAGCACCCCGGCCGCGATATCCCATTCCTTCAGGCCGAACTCCCAGTAAGCGTCCAGCCGGCCAGAGGCGATATAAGCCAAATCCAGCGAAGCCGCGCCGGCCCGGCGCACTTCCACGCACTTGCCGAACAGGCTGCCAAAGAAATTGAGGTAGGCGGGCTGGTGTTGGGGATGGCGAAACGGAAAACCGGTGCCGAGCAGGGCGTTTTCCATTTGCGAGATGCCGCTGACGCGCATCCGCCGGTCGTTCATCTGTGCCCCGGCGCCGCGCGAGGCGGTGAACATCTCCTGCCGGATCGGGTCGTAAATCAGCCCCGCTTCCAAGCGGTTTTTGTGGCGGAAACCGATGGAGATGGCGAAATGCGGGATGCCGTGCAGGAAGTTGGTGGTGCCGTCCAACGGGTCGATCACCCATTGGTAATCGTCGTGGCCGTGCTGTTCGCCGCTTTCCTCGGCCAGGATACCGTGGTTGGGGTAGGTCTTGCGCAGAACCTGGATGATCTCCTGTTCGGCTTGCACGTCCGCCTCGCTGACGAAGTCGTTGCGCTGTTTGGCGGTGACGCTTAGCCGTTCGAGGTTATCGAAGTGACGGAGCAGGATGCGGCTGGCACTCAAGGCGGCGCGCTTGGCGATGGTCAGAACTGGATGCATGGCGGTTCAAATGGCGTGAAGAACAAAGGCCGGGGTATCCGGCGCGCCATGATAGCAGAATAGAGCCTTGGCCCGCGCCGATCAGGCGTTCGGAAGTTCCACCTTGTCGTAGATCTCCACCAGCGCCAGAGTGCAATCGATGGGCGGTAGCCGCAGCGCGCCGTCAAGCTCGCTGCATTCCGTCAATAACCATTGCTGGTCGGCTTGTCGCCGATACGATTCGATGTGTGGGCGGTTTTGGGCGATCAGCACGTATTCGGCCAGCGAATCCAGCTTGCGGTAATGCTCGAACTTGCGCCCCCGGTCGTAAGCCTCGGTGGAGTCCGACAGCACTTCGAGGATCACGGTGGGATTGAGCAGGGTGTCGAGATGTGTATCCTCAAATTGCTCCTTACCGCAAACCACTACGACATCGGGATAGGTGTACAGACCGTTTGGGTCAACCTTGACGCGCATGTCATTGACGTAATACCGTTTCTGAATAGAATTGAGCTGTTAGCCCAGCATCCAGGCTCATTGTTGGGCAACGCTGCGCTTTTGCCCAACCTACGACCTACAGGCAATAGCGTAAAATCTATGCAGAATTGGTATAAGCCTTGCGGGAGCGCTTTTTTAGTTGTTGCCGAATTTCGGAGCCGATGTTCAGAACGATGGTGTTATGGGATCTGCTCGCGCCGGTCATGGCGAAAATTTCGCCGTTGAAATATTCACTCTTGAAATCGGCGCTGCGTTCGAGGGCCAGATAGTCTTCGGGGGTCAGGCGGGGTTTGGGTTGCAGGGACATAGGGGCCTCGGCAGTTTCGATTGCACGAAGTTCTTGTGCCATAACCTATTGACGACGTTCATTCCAGCGGAGGAAAACGAAGTGACTGAAACCGTGGGTTTTATCGGTCTGGGTAGCATGGGCTTGCCCATGGCGCGCCAGTTGCTCGACGCGGGCTATCGACTACGGGTGTACAACCGTACTTCCGGCAAGGCGGCGGAATTGCTGGATCGGGGCGCTCGGGAGGTGAAAACCCCCGCCGAAACGGTGGAGCCGGGCGGGATCGTGGTCACCATGCTGGCCAACGACACGGCGCTGGAAACGGTGACGCTGGGCGAACACGGCATGGCGGCGACGCTGGGTGCGGGCGGCATCCATCTTTCCATGAGTACGGTGTCGCCAGCGCTGGCGCGCCGATTGGCGGAGGCGCATCAGACCCACGGCTCGCACTACCTCGCCGCGCCGGTGCTGGGGCGGCCGGCGGCGGCGGCGGCCGGCAAGCTGTTCATCCTGCTGTCCGGGGTAGCGGGAGCCAAACATCGGGTATCGCCGCTGTTGGAGGCGATGGGGCAGGGCACACACGATCTGGGCGAGGACCCTGCTCAGGCTCATGTCGCCAAGCTGGCGGCCAACTTCATGATCCTGGCGTCGATCGAGACCTACGCCGAAGCGTTGACCTTTGCCGAGAAGAACGGCATCGGCCGCATGGAGATGATGAAGTTGTTGACCGGAACCATTTTGAACGCGCCGCTGTTCCATCTCTACGGTGAACTATTGGCCAAGGAGGAGTACACCACCCCAGGTTTCAAGCTGGCGTTGGGCCTGAAGGATATCGAGCTGATTCTGAAGACTGGGGTCGATTCCCGCACGCCGCTGCCCGCCGCCGATCTGGTGCATAACCGCTTGCTGGCGGCCATGGCAAAGGGGCGCGGCGAACTGGATATGACTGCTCTGGCGCTGGGCGTGTCGGAAGACGCCGGATTGCGGCGGGAGTGAGGGGCAGTGATAGAGCGCTCCTAACCTGAGTGGTGGAATCGCCGTTTCGAATATCGTTTCCCGATAGGTTTTGTTCTTTTCTGAGGCCAAGAACCACCCTGTTCGTCATACCCGCGAAAGCGGGTATCCCGTTTTTCAGCGGCGGCCTGGATTCCCGCATTCGCGGGAATGACGAAAACCTATTCAGAATGGGTATAACCACCCCGGCGCTACGCGCCACCCCTCCTTGGCCAAGGAGCAACTGTGTTGAAACCTCAGGACCTGCACTCTGCCAGGGGTTGCCATGAGGTCTTGGCCTTGAGCATCGCGTTCAAGATCGTCAACAACTTGCGCATACAGGCGGTCAGGGCGACCTTGGCGGGTTTGCCCGCCGCCCGCAGGCGTTGGTAGAACACTTTGATCACCGGATTACACCGGCTCGCAGAGACCGTAGCCATGTACAGCACCGTGCGAACCGCAGCCCGCCCACCGAAGATCATCCGCCGGCCCCGGCTTTGGCCAGAATCGCGGTTGAACGGACAGACCCCGACCAAGGCGCTGATCTGTCGCCGGTCCAGGGTGCCCAGTTCCGGCAAGGCCGCCAACAACGTGACCGAGGTGACCGGACCAACGCCGGGGACGCTTTGCGGCAGGTTGTCCTGCTCGCGCCAGACCGGGCTGACCCGCAGTCGGCGCTGGAGGTCGTCATCAAGATCTTTCAGGCGGGATTCGAGCCAATCGAGGGTGGTCTGGATGTCGGGCCGGACGTGGCGATGCGCAATGGCCAGGCGGTTCTTTTCCGCCGTCAGCATGCCCACCACCTGCCGCCGACGTTGGATCAAGGCGGTCAGTGCCTGGGCTTCCTCGTCTTTCCACGGCCGGGGGTCTGGGCGGATCGCTTGGCCGAAGCGCGCCAGGACCTCGGCATCCAAGACATCGGTCTTGGCCAGATAGCCAAGGGCCCTGGCAAAATCCCGGGCTTGGCGAGGATTGATGACGGCGGTGGGGAGCTGGGCGTCGATCAGCGTCCCGGCCACCAGGGTTTCCAACCCGCCAGTGGCTTCCAGGACCAGCAACGCGGGCGCTCGCGGGCGCAGCCAGGCGATCAACGCCACCAAACCCGCCTCATCGCGGGTGACCCGCAGACGCTCCCGAGTCGGCCAGATCGCCACATCCAGATGGGTCTTGGCGACATCGATCCCCACCCAGCACTCCACGGGCGTCGGCGCGCCGGACGGCACCGCGTCGGGGACCGTCATCGCGGGGGACTCCACAACGGCGGGCATCGGGTCTGATCGACCGGCGATGGGGCGTTCGGGGTAAAGTGCCGTCTGGACAGCGACAGCGCACTGATTCTTCAGCATGATGTGTTCCTCATCCCAACCTTGCACGATACGGGTTCAATCCCCATCAACTGTTCGGGCTTGTGGTTCACAGAAACCAGAACGTGGCGTTTCAAGCTCCTTGACAGGATCGTGAGTCCCAGAGGGGAAACGCACTACCACGTTCTGGAAAACTCTACCCCACTTCAAACATACAAGGGGAATTTCAGAACCGATAGGGGAACGCTATGGTGAAAAGACGCCCCTCTCCCTTTGAGGGAGAGGGGTTGGGGTGAGGGGATTTAACTCGCTAGAAGCGGTACGAAAAGGCCTCTTTTACAGCCCCGGCCCGTTCCAATCGCCCGCCAGCGGGGTCCAGCCGACGTTAGCCGGGCCGTAGCGGAAGCTGACGTCGGCCGCGCCGCCCCGGTGCAGGTTGCGCAGGTAGAAGGTGCTGGTGGCGGGGTTGAACAGGCCGACAGTGGCGGTGTCGTTGCCGTCCCAGTCGCCGACTAGCGGGGTCCAGCCGACGTTAGCCGGGCCGTAGCGGAAGCTGACGTCGGCCGCGCCGCCCCGGTGCAGGTTGCGCAGGTAGAAGGCGCTGGTGGCGGGATCGAACAGCCCCACCGTATCGGTGCCGTTGCCGTCCCAGTCGCCGACCAGCGGAATCCAGCCAGCGTTGGCTGGGCCATAGCGGAAGGCGATGTTCGCCACCCCACCGTTGTTGCTGTTGCGCAGGTAGAAAGTCCCGGTGGCGGGGTTGAACAGGCCGACGGTGGTGTCGCCGTCGCCGTCCCAGTCGCCGACCAGCGGAATCCAGCCGACGTTGGCCGGGCCGTAGCGGAAGGCGATGTTCGCCACCCCACCGTTGTTGCTGTTGCGCAGGTAGAAGGTGCTGGTGGCGGGGTTGTAGAGACCGGCGGTCGCGGTGCCGTTGTCGTCCCAGTCGCCCGCGAGGGGAATCCAACCGACGTTGGCCGGGCCGTAGCGGAAGGCGATGTTCGCCACCCCGGCCGTATTGCTATTGCGCAGGTAGAAGGTGCCGGTCGCAGGGTTGTAGAGGCCGACCGTATGCTGCGCCGAGGTTTGACTGGTTATATTGAAGCTCGCGTTCACGCTCTTGGCCGCGTTCATGATCACGACGCAACTGCCCGTGCCCGAACAGATCCCGCTCCAGCCAGCGAAGGTCGAGCCGCTGGCCGGGCTGGCGGTCAGGGTGACGGTGGTTCCGGCGTTATAACTCTCGCTGCAATCGGCGCCGCAGTTGATCCCACTTGGATTACTGGTGACTGTGCCGCTACCGGTGCCGGATTTGTTCACGGTGAGGAGGTAGGTATTGGGCGCGGTGGTGTTAAAGCTCGCGTTCACGCTCTTGGCCGCGTTCATGGTCACGACGCAACTGCCCGTGCCCGAACAGATCCCGCTCCAGCCAGCGAAGGTGGAGCCACTGGCGGGACCGGCGGTCAGAGTGACGGTGGTGCCGCTGCTATAGCTCTCGCTGCAATCGCTGCCGCAGTTGATGCCGGCCGGATTGCTGGTCACCGTGCCGGAGCCGGTGCCGGCCTTGGTTACCGTCAGGATGTAGCTCGATGCTGAACACGGGGTGGCCTGGTAAGCCAGGGTGTAGCTTGAGATCGTTGCGCTGTTGCTGTACTCGGCCACCTTGACGTAGTAAGCACCGGCGGGGAGGGGCGTGGCGGCACAGGTGCGTTCGATGCGGGAGAAAAGGTTGATTCCACCGTCATCGTCGTAGTCTTGTTGGACCAGGCTGCTGTTGTACAACCACAATTCGGTGTCGCCGGCGGTTCCGGCCGTCTCGAGCACCACGCCCGAGGCTTGGGCCAAGGTGAAGGTCACCCAGTCTTGGTCACCCACGGGGTCGATACTGTGAGTTTGCGTCGCGCCGGCCCCGATGAGTTTGGCTTGACCGCTGCTGTTGTCCGGCTCGTAGGCGTCACCGCCACCACCCGTGTTAAAGGTGGCGGTCACGCTCTGGGCCGCGTTCAGGGTCACGGTGCATGCCCCGGTGCCGGAACAGGCCCCGCTCCAGCCGGCGAAGATGGAGCCACTGACGGGACTGGCGGTCAGGGTAACGGCGGTGCCCGCCGTGTAGCTCTCGCTGCAATCGGCCCCGCAGTTGATGCCGGCGGGATTGCTGGTCACCGTGCCGCTGCCCGTGCCGGTTTTGGTTACGCTTAAAAGGTATGTTGTCCCGCTAGTCCCGACCGTGATGCAAGAGGGATTGGCTGTGGCCACCTCGGCCACATAACTGGCTATTCTGCTGCTGACTCTATGAGGCGCAATACCGTAGGAATGGCTTTGTCCAAAAGTCAAGGCGATATTACTGAGGCCTCCAGAGATTTGATGGCAGTAGCTCATGATTGTGCCGTTACCTCCGCTAGTTGTTCCACCAGTCAGAGAGTTAATACCCGGTAGGGAGGTCGTTCCACTCCAGCAGCCAGAACCTTGTTCGTTGTTGTAGCAGGCATCCACCGGATTGCTGTTGCCATCAATCCCGCTATAACAATGAGTATGCGGCGAGTTGAAATTATGACCGATTTCATGCGTCACAACTATAATGTCCCATACGGGCTGCGGATTGCCGATCTGGAATCCTCCAGTAATATTTGCGCTGTACCCATAACCATAGGTGTTGTTACATAGAACACCGAGGTAGGCAATACCACCACCTAAGCTGCGCCCACTGAGGAAATGAGCGGTGGCGCGGCTGACGCCTGTCCGGTTGGCATTCCAGTAATCCCGAAAATTATATAAACCTTCTTGGGTACTAGTATGGTTCCAAGGATCGGATGTTGGACCACCAGACCAAAGGCTGACAGATCCGATGATCAATTTTGTACTCGCCTCCCGGTTATAGACCGTGGAAGCATAAGCGAAAAGATCACCAATATAGCTGGTTGCGGAACTGCTATTACCGAACAGATCATAAAATTCACCGTCGGTTTCTATGGCTATTGGAACTTGGTAGAACTGCCCAGCGGGTAGTGGCTCCACTGGCAGATTGCCGAGATTCTGTAGCGATGGAGGCGTTAGCTCCTGCATTCGTCCCTCGACTCCGCATTTGAAAGAAGGCAACCCCGCAAGCCTACCACTTTGACTCAGTTCTTGGCTGGTTAGACCCAACGGAGGACCACCTACAGCCACGCCACCGGCTAGAATCCAGAACTTGCCATCTTGTTGTGCAATGCCACGTATCGTGCCATCAGGATCGGCTGACAATACCACCAAAGAATGAGGATCACCGGCTATCTGACCTTGAAAGTAGGCGGTTGACGGACGAGGATGAATCTGCTCGTGATCTTGGCTGTCTCGGACCACAATCTGGGCATCAGGCGCGAAAACTTCGAAGCGCTCCAGTTGGAAATTAACCAACGTACTCTCACCATCCAACTGCATATTTTCCAGATGGATGGATTGATTGATTGCGGTTTGCAGAAGATTGATGGCTTGAATCTGGTTTATATCTATTGATGCTTTAATTGGCGAAATAAAAGAAAAAAATAACATACTAAATAGAAAAATTGGATAAAAGCATCTCGGTGCCCATGGGACTGACTGGTAAGATATTCTTGATTTCATTTTCATAAATTACCTCGTTTTAGATAATGCTATTTAAGTCAAAATTTACTTTGTAGTTGCTTTTAGAACTTACGCATTGACAGGAGGTTGAAATTGTGGGTTCAGGTGCTCCAAGTTAGGGGTGAATGTTTGGATGAATGCGGCAACGATCTCATTAAACAACTCACGCTTTAAGCGATAGCAATTACGAATCACATCGTTGGCGCGCAATCGCTGCAATTGCACATAGCCACAGATCGCTGCAAAAACATGATTGCGAATCGTGGTGGGTTGGCGGACCTGACAATGCTCGATGTGGCACACTTGTTTGAGCGTGCGATGATATTGCTCGATTTGCCAGTGCTGGTCATGGAGTTTGAGAAAAGCGGGACGGGCAAAGGCAGCCCAATCCTCGTCATTCAGCTGATACAAGGCATCATGGCGTGGCTGGTTTTTCAACCACGTCCGAAACACTTTGACCGGGCCGAATCCTCGTAAATAGACGAGGAAACCGTCCGCGGGGATCGTGAGCTGCTGAACCTGTGACCATTGCCCTTTTTCAATGGAAACCAAACGGTTACTTTCTAGCGCAAAGAGAAATCCCTGATGATGGTTTTTAATCATCTTGAGATTTTCCAAGCGACTGTACCAACTGTCTCCCGTCACAAACGCCGGTTCCAGACCCCACGCCAACACGTCAGCCAGCATCTCTTGAAAATAATCGTTTTTCGTCTTGTGTTCCGTTTTGTCGTAAATTCGGTAGTTGATCGGTTGATGGTGGCCTTGTGGGTCGGTGTAATACAACGTAATCAGGTTAATCCCCTTGACCACCCCATGATGTTTCCCCGACCAAAAATGACCCACGAAGGCGATCAGATGGCTATACGGTTTGTCGAGTACGCTGTCATCGACACTGACGGTACCCCCCGTCAAATTCAGTTCGGCTCGGACTTCATTGAATAAATCGCGGGGCGTATAGTCTTCACGGAGTAAGAACCGATTGACACTGTCGTGGCTGATCTTCATCACTTCCCCTAACCGACAACAGGTCGGTGAGTGCGGTGTGCTCAATATAAAAGATACATACATCGCTAAAGTGCAACGGGCCGTGGGTGGGCGACTGATGGCTCTCATCAACGAAAACATTCATGATCAAGATTTGATTTGCCACTCATATTATACGATGTTTGTCAATGCGTAAGTTCTAGCTTTGTTTTATGGTTTTTTGAGGGTTGATTGAAAGGCGTTAAAGATCTGGAGCGCGTACCTATGATCCGGCTGGTTTTTTCTAATGAGACGAAGGAACGCCTGCGTCACGAACGGATTCATCATCCACATCCTCGGGCGCGGCAACGGTTGGAAGCGCACTATCTGAAGAGTGCGGGTTGGTTGCATCAAGCGACTTGCACGAGTCTGGGGATCACCAAGCCGACCCTGATTGGCTACCTGCGGTTGTATCAGACGGGGGCGAGAGGCTATGCCTCTGTCACCTCGCCCGTTTCACATGGCCCTCATAATGGGTCTCTATCGGTAGCCCGGTTGCTTATGTTCGAAATAAGCGACTTTCCGTTTCTACTCTGCGGCAACCTTAGCTTTTTCATAACAAGAATCACTATTCTGTGTTTAGCGGAAAAAATGCCGCATTGCAACCAAGCAAATGAGTCGGAAATCGCGCTTCGATAGTCCGGTAGACTGATCGCCAACGGTGCCTGCTCTAACCGGATGGTCGGACTGGTAGGTTGAGCTACTGCAAAAGTAATAAGCGCTCCGGCCGGGGCGGAACCGCGCAAACCCGCCGTCCGGCGAATTTGTTTTTGGATCTTAATTGAACACTGTTCAACTAAAATCGTCCTGACTATACTCAAGTCGTTTCTATCCCTGTCGCTCAGTAAGGAGGTGTTCCATGGCCAATCTGTTCAAGCGTATCAGCGACGTCATCGCCGCCAATCTCAACGATCTGGTGGATCGAGTCGAAGACCCGGAGCGGATGATCAAGCAGCTCATCCGCGAAATGGAGGAAAACATCGGCAGCGCTCGGGAAGGGGTGGTCGATGCCCTGGCCAGCGAGAAGCAACTGGCCAAGGAACTGGACAGCCAGCGCCGGCAGGCCGAGGAATGGCACAGCCGCGCCCGCCGGGCGCTGGAAGCCGGCAACGAAACGCTGGCACGGGAGGCGCTGCTGCGCAAGAAGGAACACGACGGCATCGTCGCCAATCTGGAAGCCTCGTGGGAGTCGGCCCGCCGTACCGGCGAACGGCTCAAAGCCCAGTTGCGGGCGCTGGAAGCAAAACTGGAAGAGGCGCGCTTGAAGAAAGGCAGCCTGGTGGCGCGGCAGCGGGCCGCCCAGGCGCGCGAGCGGATGGATGAGGTCAGCGACCGGTTTCAGACCGGCCTCGATCTCAACAATTCTTTCGGCCGCATGACGGATAAAGTGAGCGAAATGGAAGCGCGAATGGAAGCGCGGGCCGAACTGTACGGTGAATACAGCGAAATCGAACGGGAATTCCTGAAAATGGAAGCCAACAGCGAGGTCGAGGCGGAACTGGCGGCGCTGCGGAAAGAGGTGAAAGGTTAAACATCTTTCTCTTGTCGTTTGAGGTGAGGGTGGATCATGGACTGGATGTTCTTAATCACGTTAGCGGTGCTGTGGCTGGTTTCGCCGATCATTCTGCTGATCGCCCTCGTCGTTACCCGCCATCGACTTAAGGAAGCGCGCCAGCGGCTGGCGGGCCGGGCGCCGGGCGAACCCGCCGCGTCAGTGTCGGCCGGCCGGTCTGGTGTCCCGCCGCCCATGGTCGGCGGTGGCCGACACATCGCACCGGCCGATCTGGAAAATCTGTTGCTGTTACGCTTGGAGCTGCAACGATTGCCTGAAGCCGGCACGCTGACGGAAGAGCGGCGCGAGCAACTGACCGATGCCTTGGATGGCGTGTGGGCGCGGCATCTGCGCGAGGGCGGGGTGCAAGCGGATGGCCCCGTCTGGCGAGGTCGGCGCGCCGAGGCCTGGAGCCTGCTGGCGCAAGCACTGGATACACCCCTGGGACCACCGCCCTGGCAGCCGGCCATTTCGGAACCGGTGCCTGTTGTCCCCGAACCGGAACCCGTGGTGCTGGAGCCCGCCCCGTCCGCCGAAGCGATGGAAGCTTCCAAAGGATCGCCGCGGGCGGTGTCCGAACCGGTATCGATACCCTCGTTCCAACCGCCGGCGTCGGCGCGACCGTTGCCGTCTACGCCACCAATTCCAGATATTCCGCGAAAAGCGGGCAAATCGGCCGCGCCGAGCCGGTGGCCGGCGGCGGTTCCCACCGACGACTGGCGACCGGCCGTACCCAGTCCGCTGGAAAAGATGCTGCACGTTCTGTCCGGCTGGCCGAAATTGATCGCGCCGTTCCTGGCGCAAAACATCGGCTGGTTCGTCGGCGGATTCTGTTTCGTGGCCGGTGCGCTGTTCCTGATTGCCAATACCAGTGGTTTTGTCAACGCCCTGGTGGTGTTCGCCAGCCTGTTTAGTACCACCGCTTTCCTGCTGTGGGCGGGCTATCAGTTCCGCCGTAAGGGCAGCGATCTGATCGTCGCCAGCAGCGTGTTGCTGACGCTGGCCATGCTGTTGGCACCGCTGGATCTGGCGGTCGCGGTCCGGCTGGCGAGCGCCAGCGGCGGCGATGGCGTGCTGCTGGCGGTCAGCCTGACGATTGCGGCGGTCACGCTCGCGGCCTACGTCTGGGCCGCCACCTTGGCCAGCGCGTTGGTGGACCGGGCGTTGCCGGGGCGCTACGCGCATCTGCTGGCGGCGCTGGCGGCGGTGCAACTGGCCGCGCCGCTGGCGGCGGTTGCGCCGGACTGGTGGGGGCTGGCGGCGCTGCATGTCGTCCTGCTGGTGCTGCTCGGTTACGGTCTGTGGACTTTCACTCATACCTGGCTGCGGCGGCTGTTCGTGGACCAGAAGCGGACGGCGTATTACGCGGCGGGCGTGCTGGTCTACACGGCGGCGGTATCGTTCGTTCATCTGAGCTGGATCTGGCCCGAATCGCCACCGGCCGGTTATTCGGGTCCCTTGCTGATGGCGCTGTGCGGACTGTTGTTCCCGGTGGACGCCGCATTCAAGGAATGGGTGAACAAATATACTTTCCTGTCCCGCTTCAGTTTCGCGCTGTACGCACTGTCGGCGGTGGCGGTGGCGGTGGCCATCCAGAGCACGCCGGCGACGCTGCTGACTCTGGCCCTGGGTGCGATGCTGTACGGGTGGATGACCTGGCGCTATCGGACCTTGCCACCGCTGTATCTGCTGTTCGGCTGTGTGGCCGGATTGTATGGATTCGGGATCGTCGCCTACCTGCCACCCGTCTGGCACGGTTTGGCCAGCCTGCCAGGCTTGGCCGCGCTGCTTGGAGTGGGGCGCTGGGCGGGTTCGCGCTCGCGTGCCATTGCGCTGCAATGCCTGATCGTGTTTGGGATCGCGCTGGTTGGCGTGACGGTCTGGAGCCTGCTTTGGGCGCGGCCGGGCGAGTTGAGTTTTGCCACCGCAACGGCGGGGGCGCTACTCGGGTACTTCGCCGTGCGGCTGGCGTTGGCGCTGCCGGCGGCGGACCCGCGCTGGGCCTATGCCGATGCCGGCGTGGTGGCGCTGGCGGCGACAGCGGTCGCCTACGCACCGGTGTGGATGCCGTTCGCTTGGGAAATACGAACCGCCTTCGGTCTGCTGGCGCTGGCGGCGCTGTGGAGCGGCCTGGGTTTGCATGATCACCGGCAGTCCGCCCCCAGTCGAACCGTGTTCATCGCCGCCGCACTGTTGAACGTGGTGCTGGCGGTGGCGCTGGGCGCTTGGCTGTTGTGGCCGGCACTGCTGGGCCGGTTGGAACCAATCCTGTTGTTGGCGCTGGCGGGCGGACTGCTGTTGTGGCTAAGCCTGGGTTTGCGCCGGCAAGCACTGATCTACGGCGTGCTGGCCTGCGTCGGGGGGATCGCCATGCTGATCAAGCGCGGTTATTTCCCCGGTCCGAGCACCGGTCTGGGTCCATTCGCCGGAGTTTTACTGCTGTGGTCGTTGCTGTGGTGGCTGGCCTGGCGGTTTTCATTCGGCGGGGAGGCGCTGCAAGACCAGCGGGTGATCGAGAAGGGAGAGGAGTGGCTTCCAGAGACACCGGAAAGGTATGGGAGAGATTCTCTTGCCTGGGTTCGGGTACCGCTGGAGCAGGCCATGGCTCTGCTGTGGGTGGTCGGGCTGGCGCATCTGGGTTTGCGGTTGCTGGATGGCGTCATAACGTCGAAGTGGGCGGGGACGGCGGGGTTGGCGACGCTGAGCGGCCTGTTGCTGGTCGGGTACTTCCATGTATTTCGCTGGATGGCGCTGCCGATGCTGTTGGGACTGGCGGGCTTGCTGGTCGGGCTGGGTCGGGCCGGGTTGCCGTCGCCATGGCTGGGAGCGGTGGCCGTGTTGTACGTGCTGCTGGTCTGGCGGCTGGTGGTCGTGGCATTGGATCAACCGTTGACCTGGCGCTTGGCGCGAATGCTGCGGTTCACTGTGCCGGGCGGGGCTGACGGGCGTCGGCAGGTCGAGGAGAGCCTGCATTATGGCGTGTTGTGCGTCGCGGCCTTGCCGGTGGCGGCCGGTCCGGTGCTAGGTCTGCTGGGGGCGCCGGCGCTGGAGCTGCTGCCGGCTCTGACGCTGAGCCTGCTGTCGTTCGTGCTGCTTGGCTGGCGTTACCGGCTGGCGGCGCACGCTTACGCAGCCTTGGCCACCGTGACGGTTGGCGTTTGGCTGACCGGCTTCTGGCTGACGCCGGCGGCGTTGTTCGGTCTGGGTCAGCCGCTCGGCAACGGGATGCTGAGCTTGGGCATGGCACTGGCGGCGATCGGATTGGAAACGAAGCGGGCCGCGCCGCTGGCGTACTGGCGGGGGCCGTTACGCCGGATTAGTGGTCTGCTGTACGTGCTGGCGCTGATGGGTGCGGTGCTGGGATTTCTGGTCGCCGATCCCCGGTTGCCGATCCTGCTGGCGCTATTGTGCATCGCCCTGTTTCCGGTGGTGCGACCCCTGTCCAGCGCCGCCGCCTGGCGAGGGTTGGGGTTGGCGCTGCTGTTGAGCGCGCTGGTCTGGAACGTGGCGAATCAGGCGGGCTTCAATCCGGCCATGGGTGCGACGATGGTCGTTGCCTGGGGTTATGCGCTCTGGTTTGCCGGCAATCTCCTGTTGCCGCGCTGGAACAGCTTGTGGCCAAACTGGGCGGTGACGCCGGCGCTCTGGCCGCTGCTGGGTTTGATGGCCGTTCTGGGTGCCGGCGCGGTGGCGGTGACGGCCGGTAGCTGGTCGCCCGCCGTGGGGCTGGCCGGACTGGCGCCCTATTTGTTCCTGCTATCGCGGAATACCGACTGGTCGGGCATCGGCTGGCTGGCGGTCGCGGCGCTGACGGCGGGCGGGTTGCTGGTCACTGACGTTCCGGTTTGGAATTGGCTGGGTGATCAAGGGTTTTTCGCCGCGATCCGCTGGCAGATGGCCGCATTGGTTTGGCTGAATGGACTATTTCTGCTGGCGCGGCTGTGGCGGCGTCATGGTCGGCGTTTGGCGCAATGGTTGCGCTGGCGGCGGCACGATCTGGCAGCGCCGCTGTTTGGGTTGCCTTTTGCGGTTCTGATCCTGCTATTGGCGCATCTGCTGGCGCTGGAGTTTGGCCTGTTGTGGTCGTCGCTGGCGGGATTGTCCTGGCTGCTGACCGGGTCGGCGCTGTTGCTGGCGGCAACCGCTGGACACGCCTGCACGCTCCGGTTGGAACGGTGGCCGGCGCAAGTGCTGTTGACCGCCCTCGGCGCGGTGGTTCTCGCCGTTTTGCTGGATTTGGCCGTGCCACCCTCAGGGTTGCCGCTGGCGGTCGCGCTGTGGAATGCCGTGCTGTTGCTGACATGGCGCTACGGGTCGAACCGCTGGGCGGTTTGGCGACATTCGCTGGAAATCTGGCTGGTTTTGCTACCGGCGATTGCGGTGACGCTGCTGGCGGTCGTTCCCGGAATCGATGGCGGGTCTGCCGCCGCGACGCTGGGAGTTCTGGCGCTGGCAATGCTGGCCCAGGGCTGGTGGCGGGAAGACCGGCGCTGGTTGCAACTCGGGGTGCTGCTGGCGTTGGCCGGCGGTTACGCGGTCTGGCTGGGAGATGTCGTATCGTTCGCGGCGCTGGCCGGGCTGGCGCCCTGGTACGCCGCGCAGACCGTGTTGCTGATGCTGGGATTCATGGCGGTCCGGCGGCGCGTGACGACCCGGCTAGCCGGGGCTGATCCCGAAGCCGATGCGGAGCGGTTCGGCCGATGGTATGCGTTGGAGCAGGCCATTGATGAGTTGATCCCTTGGCTGTTGAGTCTGAGCGGGCTCTGGCTGGGATTGCATGCTTACGTGTTGGTGGCGTATCTGGCTGGATTGGGTCCGGCGTCGTGGCATTTCGGCGTTCCCGCCGATCCGCTGGCGGCCGGCACGGCGCTGGCGCTACTGGCAGGGCTGGCGGCGGTTCGGGCCTGGCGGCGACCGGATCAGCCCAACTGGATTTACGCGGCGGCGCTGGCGCTGGGCCTGCTGGCCGGTTACGGGCGATTGGTCGTTCTGGGTTTGGCGCCGTTCACCCCGTGGGATACCGCCGGGCTGCTGGCCGCCGCCGCCGCCGCGTTCCTGCTGCATCAATTCACCGGATTGCAACCGCTGTACCGTCTGGCCCTGCTGCTGCCCGTGCTGGCGGTGGCGACCGCGCCGTGGCAGCTCGCCTCGGCGTGGACCGGCGGGGCGCTGCTGGCCGCCGCCGTGCTGTACCTGTCGCTGGCCGGCACGCTGTGCAATCCCTGGCCGCTGTATCTGGGGGTGTTGGCGCTGAACGGCGCGGTATACCTGTGGGCGCCGCTGTGGGCCGAGCGCTACGGATTGTGGCAGTTCTACATCGTGCCGGGAGCGGTGTCGGTGCTGGCGCTGCTGCATCTGCACCGCCGGGAACTGCGGCCGAAGGTGCTGAACGGGGCGCGGCTGGCGGCGCTGAGTGTGCTGTACGCCGGGGCGGGGCTGGACGTGTTCCTGCGACCGGAACTGAGCGTGTTCGTGCTGGCGCTGGCGCTGGCGCTGACCGGGATCGTCGCCGGCATCGCCCTGCGCATCCGGGCCTTTCTCTATGCCGGCGTGGCGTTCCTGGTGTTGAACGTGATCGGGCAACTGCTTCGCTTCTATCCCGAACAGGGTTTGAGCCGGGCACTGATTCTGCTCGGGCTGGGGGCGGCCATTACCGTTGGCATGGTGGTGTTCAACCTCAAGCGGGAAGTGATCCTGCGGCGGATTCGGATCGCGCGCGCCGATCTGGCGGGGTGGGAGTAGGGTTGAAATGGTTGGGTTATACCAATTCTGAATAGGTTTTCGTCATTCCCGCGAATGCGGGAATCCAGGCCGCCGCTGAAAAACGGGATACCCGCTTTCGCGGGTATGACGAACAGGGTGGTTATTGGCCTCCGAAAAGAACAAAACCTATCGGGAAACGATATTAGGCGGACGGAGCGGCCGTTACCGGGTCTCGACTTCGAATCCCACCACGGTCCGGCTTTCCCGGCTGCACTCGACCCCGATCCAGTGAATCGGCTCGCCCGTGGCGCGGTACTTCTCGACATGGCCCCGTGCCTTGATCTCTGCTCCAACCAGCCGCGCCGCTTTTTGGCGTCGGCTGGATTTGCTTTTATGTGCTTTTTGCCGAGAGTGGGAAACGCTCTGGATGCTCAATGATTTGCTCCGTTAGATCAATGTCAAGATCGGGCCAGTAGAAATGCCCTGGAGATTGTTCTTCGACGTTTACGATTGATTTCACGGTCTGATCCTTAAACCATGGAAAATCTTCGTATGACATAAATAGTTCTTTGCTGTGAGCAAGTATCCATAGACCATGCGCCGAGATATTTGTTACTTCAACCGCCGAAGTGTTGGTGCCATGCGCTAATGAGTTCATTGTAACGAACCTCAATCAGTGATTCAATCTGTTTCAGTTGCTTTCTAGAATAACGATGATTTTTCGCTAATTCGATTTCCGGTTCCAACCAGAACTTTGCCTCACCGTCGCCGGATATGACATGAACGTGCAATCGTTCCTCCTCCCTTGAGAAGAAGAAAAATCTGTATTCGCTCTCTCTAAATACGGTAGGGCTCATGTTCTGTTCTACACATAACGTAAAGCTAAGGAGCGTGCCTTCCACGGAAGGTAAGAGAAGCTACCGAAGCCGGAAAAATATAAACCTTCAAAACTGTCACGAGAAGGCACGTCCCGCTTGAGCGTAATGTTAGGCCAATACTTATTTCAACTCCCTATAAGCTTCAATTGCCGCAACGATGGCCTTGCATAAGACATCCTGGTTATGGTAATCGCTGATGTAGGCTTCATCTTTTGCGTCCACAATCACGCCGATTTCCAATAGCACCGCCGGGATAGTGGCTTTTTTCAGGACGATAAGGTCGTCGAAACGATAAATGCCCAAATCTTTATTTAATAATTCTCGGTTTTCGCCTTTGATTGCTTCGGCGTGGTGTAAAGACGGTGGGCGTCTTAGTTTAAGCAAGTGATCACCCAATATTTCCGCAAAACGATAAGCTTTGACAGAGGCTGGATTCAGCTTCGAAGTGAATATCGAATAGCCCACGATGGGTTTTACGGTTTTATAACCTTTTCGCCTAGGGCTTATGGTAATTTTTTCCAGATATTTGGGTTGTGCCGAGTCGTGGTGAATAGACAGGAAAAGCAATGGATTGGTATCATTGGCCATGGTAACCCTGTCAAGAAATCCGATATTTTGGTCTGGCTTTCGGGTAATAATGACCGAATAACCGGCGGATTTGAGCGCATCGGCCAGCATTGCTGTAAAGTGGTCGTTATAATCGACTTCATATTTGCCGCGCACCCCTAAGGCACCAGGTTGCCTGGGGGTGTGTCCAGGGTCAAGGACAATAGTTTTATTTTGCTTAATTTGCGCACAGACTGCATTTAACCCGCAGGTGTAGATAAGCAGGATAACTGCAACTGGTTTAAAAATCCGCAATGTTAATTCCAGTTTTTGCTGCCAATCATGTCGTCTCGGCAGGTGCCCGCTTTGCATTCTGTCAGCCTATCCATTAAGTAGTTGGTGCGTTCGCGATTGATATCGTAATTGCAATCGACGTTGATGGTGCCTTCTTTCGGTTGGCAAGCGTCATCGCGGTATTTGATCCATTCCCGTTGCACTTCAGTTAGGGATTTTTTGGCGTTGCTTTTAAGTTTGCTTTGGAGTTCTTTATAGACGATATTCAATTCTTTGTCGGATTCGACGAACAATTTTGAAAAACAATAAGTTCTATCGTAACTGGTGGTGTACTTGTCGCATTCGCCAGTGGAAAAAGCGAATTGGTTGGCACAGATAAGTACGGTGGTGATTATAAGTTTAAAGCTTAAATTCATGGCTAGCCCCTTGAAAACATGTGTAGAAGTAATTGCCAAATGTTAAGCATCAGCGGCGCGCGCCTTTGGCGCGTCCGCTGGAGTTATTTGTGTACGCCCGGCACGGGTGTGAACTGATGGGGTGAAAGCCCCCTGTAGGAGTACCTGTGTCCACAATGTGGATAGTAACTACTAGCCGACGGCAAGGGCAGCCCCGTGAGGGTCTGTCTGGAGGAAGCCCGAGTGCAAACGTGCGAGCCGACGGACAGAAACCGCATAGAAGGCTCAGTCCCCGGGCGAGTCAGCACAAGGTGACGAAGCCCGACAGGTGCAGGGGATAGGGTAAATGCGGCGGTTGTGCACGGAAAGTTCATGTCCTTATCCGGGGAGATCTGTCCCGCATGCAGCCCGTACCGCTATGGGAGCCGAACTGAGGCCCAGTCCGAAAGGGCTGGATAGACCATCGAACCCTACGGGGGCTGTGGTCGCCAGGGGAGCCGGCCTGAGGCCCGGCGCGAAAGTGCTGGCATCGCCACCGGACCCTACCGCGACTCGGGCAGCGCGTCGGGCGGCAACGTCCGGCGTGATGGGACAGAAGTCAGCAGAGGCCATAGTAGCAGGCACGCCCTGGAGGGCGTTGCCGGCGAAGGGCCGAACATGAGAAGCCAAGGTGGAGCCGTGGATTGCTCGCAGACGTTGACGAACCCGCTCGGGGGAGACGAACGGCGGCGCGATGCCATGCAGCCAACCTTGCACGACGACCTGATGGAGCGGGTGCTGGAGAGCGAGAACATGCGACGGGCCTGGAAGCGGGTGAAGTCCAATCGGGGTGCGCCCGGCATCGACGGGATGGGCACCGAGGACTTTGCCGAGTTTGCGCGTTCGAGCGGGCCGACGATCCGCCAAGCCCTGAGTGGCTGAAGAGCCAGGGCTTGATCTCCGTGCGTGATCTCTGGATGAAGGCGCATGGTTATGCCTGAGATCGTCGTGTGCTCCCTTCTTGTGAACCGCCTAGTGCGGACCCGCATGCTAGGTGGTGTGGGGAGGGCGGGTTAATCACCCGCCCTTACCCGATTAGGCTATTGCTAAAAGGCGGCAACCTGACTTGCGCCACTAAATGTGAGGTACTAAAAACTTAGCGTTGATAGTCTCAAAAAAATCGCTAAGGTCCTTCTCCTGAGTTTGACTTGAACAAATCCAATTACTAAGACTAAAATTTGGATCGGGTGCTCTACTCCCAAAACCTATTCTCATGTAATCATGAAAGCGGCATCGAACATAATATCCTTTTTGTTCTTGTTGTGAACAAAATGGTTTCTGAAGGGTTGCATGATTACCAGTATTATGAAGATGATCACGAAGATAATTAAACAATTGACGAGTACCAACTGTTGAATTTTGAATAGGGTGTACACAAATCTCAATAGTAAATTCATCACTAAATCCGCATCCAAACCAAGGCAAAGCTTTAGCGTTTGGATGTTGATTATTCCAAAGTTTATAGTAAAAACCAACCCAATATGTACCATTGGTATGAATTCCTGCTGGTCCTGGTCCTTTGCCTTCCTTGTAAACAATTCCATTTACGACACATGGTTCTTTAAGATATGGTTCGCATCCAAAGCCATTATCGTTTCCACCAACTATCTTAGGTATAGTAGCGATAAAGTCATGTAGCCAAGAAAATGACTCAAACGGATTGTTCGGCGGTGTCGGATTGTTCGGCGGTTGCAGTGGCATGGTAATCTCTCCGTAAAAAATAAGGTCACTGATGTGGCCTAACGTTAAGTAGGCCCCCTAATAAACGCGATGTTCGACTTTTCAGGCGATCAGGCTCTCAAACTGCAGGTCTGACCGACCGATTTGCCGGTTCATGAAAATACCCAAGGTGTGCGCCAAGATTTTTCGGGCGATCCGACTCGTCAAGTGCCAAACATCCCGCGCCCGGATTTTCTCAAAATGAAACTGCTCGGTCAGTTGACCGATGACGGTTTCCACGAGGCGGCGGGTTCTCGTCAGTTGTTGGATGATCCAAGGCGCACGGGAATCGGCCATGTTCGCCCGCAAGGGGGTTTGCAAATCGATCCCCGTGGTTGCCAGTTCCGCCTGAAGACAGGCGCTCAGGTATCCCTTGTCGCCAATGACCAAGCCGTGAACGCCGTCCGTCAAATCCCAAAGCGCTTCGCGTTCATCACCGGCGGCGGGGGTCACCGTCCACGCCGTGATCACGCCATCGAATGTGATCATCAAGTGACCATGAAGTCCATAATAATACTGCTTTTTTGCCGCGCAATAGCCGAAGCCGGCCGCCTCGGGAAAACATCGGCATTGCGGGGCACGGGTCAGCATACACACCGGCATGGGGCAGCCATCGACGAGGTGAATAGGGTCCGTCACCGCCCCCAAGTCGATCAGCAGATGCCGATGCAGCCGCTGTTTGACGACCCAGAGATTGGCCGCTTGCTGGGCAAACGTGGTTCGCGATCCGAGTCTTGGAAACCACGACGGCCAATGACGACGGAAATACTTCCAGATGCCCACATCGGTATCCAAACCCAGAAACTCACCCACCACCTCCATGGTGATCACTTCGCTGTCCGCCAACTTCGGGGCAAAACCACGCTGGCGCAAGCGATGATCCCCCAGCAGGGCTTCCAGGTGTTCTTCTACCCAGCAAAACACCGTGATGATAAAGTCTTCAAGCGGCATGGCGGTCTCTCCGTGCGGTTGAGGTGGTTGGTTCCTCTCAGCTTAGCTCGCACCGTCATGCCGCATCGGTCTGCCCTCATCTCTCCTCGAAAAAGTCGAACATCGCGTCCTAATAAGGTGTAATAAATCCCACCTCGAAGGGGTATATTCCATCACGCTCTCCTGAACCAGAGGGCTTTTGCGTGGGTTATCGAGAAAATCGCCCCCTCTCCATCGCCCGCATCATCCCAAACTCCGTTGTCATATTACAATGGGCTGTACCGAACAGCAGTGCCCAAACATGAATCCGGAGCGGATATGGTTTTTCGCTTAATTGCTCTCAGGAAGTGACATGGGGCCGCATTTATTTCCATAAGGCGGCTTTGGCGGTGCTCGTTGATTTTTCGCGGCCCTCTCCCCCAACCTTTATCCCGCAGGTGGGGGAGGGATTAAACGGTTGCTACAAAGCAGGTCTTACAGGCTCGCCGCCATAACAGCCCTAACTCTGGCTGAAGGCTTGGCCAAAACCGGAGAGGGGCAGGGTGTTCTTCAGACGCTGAAGCTTTCGCCGCAGCCGCACATTTCCTTGGCGTTAGGGTTGCGAAAACGGAACCCCTCATTCAATCCCTCCTTGGCGTAATCCACCTCGATGCCATCCAGATAGGGCAGATTCTTGGTGCTGACCACGACCTTGACGCCTTGCGATTCGAAAATCTGATCGTCGGGGTTGATCGTATCCGCCAGTCCGACGGTGTACATATAGCCGGAACAGCCGGTATTGCGAACGCCCAGTCGCAAACCTTGGGCATTCGCCTGCTTGGCCAAGTAGCTGTGAGCGCGGGTGGCGGCTTTTTCGGTCAACGTGATTAACATGGCGGTTTCCTCTATGAGCAAGTGCGGGACTGATGGGTTTGAGTGACGGCCTCGGTTGGAGTTCGCGGCGCGGCCCAAGCACGCAGCGCCGCCTTGAGCGCGGTTTCGGCCAGCACGGCACAGTGCAGTTTGGCCGGCGGCACCTCCAGCGCTTCGACCAGTTCATCGTGCTGAAATTGCGCGGCTTCGGTCAGTGTCCGGCCCTGGATGCGTTCGGCCAGCAACGAACCGCAGGCAATGATCCAGGCACTGCCATAAGCCTTGAACCGGATGGCGCCGATCATCTCCTGTGCGTTGATCCGTAACTGGAGTTGCAGGATATCCCCACTGACCGGTTCACCCACCCGCGCCGTCGTCACATCGAGTGAGTCCGGGTCGAAATCGCCGGCATGGCGGGGCTGCGTGAAATATTCCCGCGCGGGTGCGCTCAATTCCAGCATGGCCGCGCTCAGTTCGAAATTCCGGCATTCCGTTTCTGGTCGAGCGCGCCGTTGCCGTTTTGCTCGGGCCAGCCCTCCCGGCTGGCGGCCGAGTGCAGCTCGCAGCCTTTCAGCTCGGGTAGTTGCGGCGTGCCCGGTTCGATGCCCGCCTCCCGCAGCGTTTGGCAGAGCTGGCGGACAGCGCGATCCAGGGTATGGATATGATCCAGCATCTGGTTGATGGCGTGCGCCTCGGGATCGGGCATGTCGGGGGTGGTACCGTAGGCGTCGAAGCCCAGCTTACGGGCGATTTCCCGCCGCACGTCCGCGCCGCCGCCTGCTTCGACCACCCGGCCCGGTACGCCGACCACGGTGGCGTTGGCCGGCACTTCCTTGATGACCACCGAGTTGGAGCCGATGCGGGCGTTGTCGCCGACCTTGAAGGGACCCAGCACCTTGGCGCCCGCGCCGATGACGACGTTATTGCCCAGCGTGGGATGACGCTTACCCTTGTTCCAACTGGTGCCACCCAGGGTGACTCCCTGATACAGGGTGCAATCGTCACCGATTTCGGCAGTTTCGCCGATCACCACGCCCATGCCGTGGTCAATAAAGAAGCGTCGGCCGATTTTGGCGCCGGGGTGGATTTCGATGCCGGTCAACCAGCGGGTCATGGTCGAAAAAAACCGCGCCAACCACTTCAGCCCGAGATTCCAAAGTACATGGTTGATCCGATGAAAGACCAGGGCGTGCATGCCGGGATACGCGGTGATGACTTCAAGCACGCTGCGCGCCGCCGGATCGCGGTCGAATACCGAGTGGATGTCTTCCCGCAGACGCTGCCAAAACACCATAGCCACTCATCCAAAGGTTGAAGTGAAGAAGCCGCCCGCATGGCGCGGCGGCGAGGGCGGAAGATTATAGCAAGCCGGCGCATGGACATGGCGTTATTCCAGCCCATCGCCACGGGGCTCGGATTATCGGATTATTCAGGATCACGGGCGTGCTCGCGAGCAACGGGTATATGGCTTTGAACGGTACGTAGCCCTAAGATTGCGTTCGCGGGATAACTTGTGGTCCGACAAGCGGGTTCGGGCCGGAGCCGAACTTTGGTTGAGAGTGGAGGGTAGCGATAGTGAAGCCGTGGATCAACGAAGAAACCATCAAGACCTGGACCGACGCCCAGAAACGTCTTTGGGAAAGCCTGTGCTCGGCGGTGCCATTTCAGCCACCGGTCGGGGTTGAAGCCTGGCGCGAGACGTATTTGAAAAACCTGGCGACTTGGGAATCCGCGGTCAGGCAGACTCTGGAACAGGAAGCCGCCTGGGTCCAGCAATGGGTGCAGCGGGTCGCCCACGAAAAAGGAACGCCGGAAATGATGGCATCCTGGGTACGGCAGATGGAAGAAGTGCTGCAACGCTGGATTCAGTCCCAAAATCAGTGGTGGGATGAATATTTCGCGGTTTTGCGTCGCGGTGGCCTGGTTAAACTGGATCAGGCCGATATCGACGCGGTTGCGGTTTCCGGGCCGGCCCCGGTGGCCGCATCGGCGCCGACGGCTTCCGAAAAACCGGCGAGCGCGCCGCCCAAGGCCGCCGCCTCGGCGCGGCCGGAACCGATGGCGGAGGTGGTCGCCGAGCCACCGGTCGCCACGTCCACCGCCGAGCCGCCCGCCGCCGTGAACGATGAGCCGCCCCCAACAGCACGGATCGTCGAAGCACCCGTCGAGTTGCCGCCGGACGATCTCAAACTTGTCAGCGGTATCGGTCCGGCGCTGGAAAAGAAGCTGAACGCCTGTGGCATATTCACCTACCGGCAACTGGCGGCGCTCGGCGATGAGGAAATCGAACGGATCGAAGCCGCCATCAAATCGTTCGGTCGCATCCGTCGCGACGACTGGGTCGGTCAGGCCAGGGCGCAGCATTTGCGGAAGTATCAGGAATCGCTTTAACCCGTTTCAATTCTTGCAACGCCGGGTCCAGCGGCCCAGCGGCTATCGGAGCAGGCCAATCGATGTCCGTTCACGCCATCGCCGCCGTGCTGGGCGGCCAGATTTCGCCGGGCAGCCGGTTGACCGTGCAGGGTTGGGTGCGCACCCGCCGCGATTCCAAGGCGGGCCTGTCCTTCATCGCCGTCCATGACGGTTCGTGCTTCGAGCCGCTGCAAGTGGTCGCTTCCGCCGAGCTGCCAAACTATCAGGGCGAGGTACTCCATCTGACCGCCGGCTGCGCGCTGCGCGTTCACGGCGAACTGGTCGTTTCCACCGGCAAGGGGCAGGCCGTCGAACTGCGGGCGGAGTCGGTCGAGACGATCGGAGGCATTGACGATCCAGAAAGCTATCCGGTTGCTCCCAAGCCGCACAGCTTCGAATATCTGCGGACGGTGGCGCACCTGCGACCGCGCACCAACAGTATCGGCGCGGTGGCGCGGGTGCGACATTCCCTGTCCCAGGCGATCCATCGTTTCTTCCACGAGCGGGGTTATTTCTGGGTGCATACCCCGATCATCACCGCCAGCGACTGCGAGGGTGCCGGCGCGCTGTTTCGGGTCAGCACCCTGGATGGGATCAACCCGCCGCGCACGCCCGATGGCCATGTTGATTTCTCGCGGGATTTTTTCGGGCGGGAGACTTTCCTGACCGTCTCCGGCCAGCTCAACGTCGAGGCTTACTGCCTGGCACTGTCGAAAGTCTACACCTTCGGTCCGACCTTCCGCGCCGAGAACTCCAACACCAGCCGTCACTTGGCCGAGTTCTGGATGATCGAGCCGGAAACCGCCTTTGCCGATTTGTATGCCAACGCCGATCTGGCCGAGGCGCTGCTGAAGTTCATCTTCCGGGCGCTGCTGGAGGAGCGCGCCGACGACTTGGCATTTTTTGCCCAACGCATCGACAAGACCTGCATCCACCGCTTGGAACAGGTGGTGAACGCGCCGTTCGAGCGAATGGAATACGGTGAAGCCATCCGCATCCTGGAAAATGCCGGCGAAACCTTCGAATTCCCGATCCGCTGGGGCGTGGACCTCCAGTCCGAGCACGAGCGCTATCTGAGCGAGCAGCATGTGGGCCGGCCGCTGGTTTTGGTCAATTACCCAAAGGAAATCAAAAGCTTTTATATGCGGCTGAACGACGACGGCCGCACGGTGGCGGCGATGGACGTGCTGGTGCCCGGCATCGGCGAAATCATCGGCGGCAGCCAGCGCGAGGAGCGGCTGGCCGTGCTGGACGCGCGCCTGGATGAAATGGGTATCAACAAGATCGCCTATAATTGGTATCGTGACCTGCGCCGTTACGGCAGCGTGCCGCACGCCGGGTTCGGGCTGGGGTTCGAACGCACCGTCAGCTACGCGACCGGCATGAGCAACGTCCGGGATGTCATCCCGTTTCCGCGCACGCCCCGCAGCGCCGATTTTTAACGCTGGACCCCAAGGTTGCCCGATTCACGCCATGAATGATATCACCTCTCCGGCTACTCCCTCCAAGAGTGGCTCCCGCCGGGCCAACGCCCTGCCGTCGGACTACATGCTGGACGAGTATCGGATCGATTCCATTCTCGGAGCCGGCGGTTTCGGCGTCACCTACAAGGCGCTGGACACGCACCTGCGGACCTGGGTCGCCATCAAGGAATATTTTCCGGTGGAGTGGTCGTTCCGCGATAGCGACGGTGTGACGGTGTACGCCAACACCCAAGGCCAGAGTAGCCAGAACGACGGCCAGATCTCGGACTACGTATGGGGCTTGGAGCGTTTTCTCGACGAGGCGCGGGTGCTGGCGCAGATCCAGCATCCCTATGTGGTGCGGGTGAAACGCTATTTTCGCGCCCACGGCACCGCCTACATCGTCATGGATTACGAAGAGGGCGAACCGCTCAGCGCGGTGTTGCAGGACGGCGAAACGCTGGACGAGGAGGAGGTGCGCGGATTGCTGGAGGACGTGTTGCCAGCCTTGCAGGCGGTCCACGAGCAGGGTTACCTGCACCGTGATATCAAGCCGGCCAACCTGTATCTGCGCGCGAACGACCATCGGGTCATACTGATCGATTTTGGCGCGGCGCGGGGATCGGTCGGCCGCCAAAGCAAGAGCGTGACCAGCCTGGTGACGCCCGGCTATTCGCCGCCCGAGCAGTACACCACCCGCAACGAACGTTACGGGACCTGGACCGATATCTACGCCCTCGCCGCCGTGCTTTACCGTTGCGTGACCGGCCACCCCCCGGTGGAAGCGGCCGAACGTCTGCTGGATGATCACTTGCAACCGGCGACCGAGGTGGGTGCCGGTCGTTACAGCACCAACTTGCTGCGAGTGATCGATCGAGCGCTGGCGGTGCGGCCGGAGTGGCGGTTTCGCACCGTGGCCGAAATGCAGGCGGCACTGGATGGGTCGCAGGTCGAGGGCAGCGACGAGACGGTGATCGTGTTGCCGCGGGCTCGATCCAGCAAGGCCATGCCAGTGCCGGAACCGCCTCCACCCAGGGACGAACCGGCGCGAACGCCGATGGAGAGCCAGCCGGCCGGCGAGAACTGGCGGGAGGTGACCGAGAAACCCGCCGCCGCGGGCCAGCGGTCATTGGTTGCGCGGAAATCGGAGAAGACGGGATCTTTCGTACCGCATGTTTTGCAGTGGCGGTCGCTGGGTTTGCAGGTTGGTGGCAGTTTGGTTCTAGCGGTGGCGGCGGGGCTGGTGGTCACCGTGGTGGTCTGGCTGTGGCCGTCCGCGCCCACTTCGGAGGAACAATCGCCGCCCCGCTACAGTCTCGGTCAGCATGAGCAGCCGGCCGTGGTCCCGCCCGCCGCTGTTACGGAATCTCCTGGAATATCGGCTTCGAACGGAACAGCCGTGTTGGAGCCACCCGCCGCGCCGGTGATGAACGTTCCGTCCGCAACGCCATCGAGCCCAAGCCTGTCGGAGCCGCCCGTGGTCGGGGCGGACGCGCCAGCCGAACCGCCATCGACCGTCACCGACATGGCCGCGGAGCCACCGTCTCAGGAAAAACCGGCCACCGCCGCCGATGTGGTTGCGGAACCGCCGCTCCCGGAGGAACCCACTGCCGCCGTTGACGCGGCGGAATCCACCGCCGGAACCGGAGTGGTTCCTCCCGCGCCCGCCGCGCTTCCCGCCGCCGCGAGCCGTGGCGAGTCGTCGGTTGCCCAGCCCGCCCCCAAACCGGTCGCCGCCGAGCCGGCGCCGAGATCCAGGAAAGCCGCGCGACGAGTCGAGCGATCCCGGGCAAGCCAGAAACGGAATGAACTCAAACCGATTGTGGTGACGCCCCCGGCCCTGCGGCGAACCCGGCCGGCGCCGTCCAGCCGAAAGCTCTGGGAACCGCCCACCTCGACAGGTTTTAACCAGAAATGAAATTTTCGCTGTGGCCTTTTTCCCACCGTCGGCGCGGCCAGTCGGAAAAGGTGCTGGTGCGGGCGCGGTTCATTCGCACCGACCGGTTCAGTGGGGGCGAGCTGCGCTTGTCTTCGCCATTGTGCCGCTTGGGCCGGGTACCGGACAACGATCTGCGTTTCGACAACGATTCCGTATCGGGTCACCATGCCGAGATTTACCATCTGCCCGATGGCGCGTTCCAGATCCGCGATCTGGATTCCACCAACGGAACCTGGGTGAATGGCCAACGCGTTCATGTCTATCTGCTGTGTAACGGTGACGTGGTGGAGTTGGGCGAGGTGCGTTTGCATTTCCGAGCCGGCGATACCTGAACGCCCGCCCGTTCGCCTGCTCGGCGTCGATCTCAAGAGAAATCGGTCATGCCTCTTTATCGTGGTGGTTTCTTCAAGAAAGGTTCGTCCGAGGCTCCACCCGTGGAGCCGACCCGCCGTGTTGCCCGTTCTGAAGCAGCGGCGAAACCCCGGCCGAGCGGAGATCGGGCGATTCCGGTTTCGGCGACGCCCGCCCGCGATCTGGCGCCAACCCAGGTCGTCGGCTGGCTGGTGGTCGTCGAGGGTCCGGGGCGAGGCGAGGTGCTGGTGCTGGGCTACGGAGTCAACGATATCGGCCGCGGCGCGGATGCCCGGATTCGATTGGATTTCGGCGATACCACGATCGATCTCCACAGTCAGGCGGCGATCATCTACACCGCGCGTTCCCGCCGTTTTTACCTGCAATCGATCGCGCCGGGCAACTGGGTGGGTAGCTGTCCGGTGGTGGGCAAATCCGTGGAACTGACCGGTGGCGAAACCTTGCGAATGGGGCAGACCCATTTGCGCTTCGTGCCGCTGTGCGGCCCCGGTTTCGACTGGCGCGAAGGCGAGTAAGCTGGAGAGAGCGGCATGGTGGCTTGGGTGCACGACGAAGGTACGATCCAAGGAGACCGTGCCCGACAGGAAGATGATTACGGGGTATTCGAATTGCCGCCGGAGCTGGAGGCGGGTGACCTGCTGCTGGTATTGGCCGACGGCATGGGGGGCGAACAGGCGGGTGCTCGAGCCAGCGCCCTGACGGTCCGCGATTTCATCGAAACCTACGATACGGTGCCGGCCGTCGCCATCCCCGAACGGCTTGAGCGGACTCTGGCGCATGTGAACGAGCGAATGGCGTTGGAGGTGGCGTCCGATCTGGAGAGTCTGAAGGGGATGGGTTGCACGCTGCTGGCCGTGGTGTTGGCGGAGGAGGGGTTGTACTGGATCAGCGTGGGCGATTCGCCATTGTGGTTGTGGCGACAGGGGCGCTTGCACCGTCTGAATCAGGATCACGCCTATCGTAGCATTTTGGCCGCCGAGGTGAGCGCCGGCGAGATCAGCGCCGCCGATGCGTCTCGTCATCCCGCCCGCAACGCGCTGGTGAGCGCCATCACCGGCGAGGAAATCGAACTGGTGGACCTGCCGCGCCACCCCTATCCGCTCAGGCGTGGTGGCGACCAGGTGTTGTTGGCCAGCGATGGTCTGCTGACGCTCAGCGAAAACGAGATTGCCGCCCTGCTGACCCGAGCGCGTGGCGGAGAACCGTGCCGGCGGTTGCTGGAGGCGGTGGAGACCCATCAATGTCCCCATCAGGACAACGTGACCGTGCTGTGGGCCGCGGCGGCGGATCGGCCGCCTGTGGCTTGGCGCCGGCTTGGGGGACGCACACCGCTGCTTGTCCTGCTGGTGGCGGCCTTATTGGCGGTTGGCGGTACGTGGTGGTTGGCCCGAAACGGGGTGGAGACGGTGGTCAGCGCTTTCGCGCCGCCCTAGCGGTTCCGGGTTGCGGGGGCGGCCGGCGTGCCCAGCCAGGCGAACAAATCGCTCGGTCGCCGCAGGAAGCCATCGGCGTTCCAGCATTCCGGCCGGTCCTCGGCGCCCAGATAGCCGAAACCGGCCACCAGCGCGGTCATGCCGGCCTGCCTGCCGGCCAGTATGTCGCGTTCGGCGTCACCCACGTACAGCGAGCGGCCGGGCAGCGCCCCGATGCGGGCACAGGCGTACAGCAGCGGTTCCGGGTCCGGTTTGCGCGCGTTCAGGGTGTCGCCGCTGACCACGCAGGCCATCCGCGGCCATAGATCCAGCGCCTTCAGCAGCGGTTCGGTCAGCCAGCCTGGCTTGTTGGTGACCACGCCCCAGCGAATGGCACCAGCCTCCAGGTAATCCAGTACGTCGGCCATGCCGGGAAACAGCGTGGTCTTGACGGCGATGGCCTCCCGATAAAGTGCCAGAAAGCGCGGGTTGAGTTCGGCGTAGAGCGGATCGTCGGGGGTCAGTCCGAAACCGGCTTTCAGCATGCCCGGCGAGCCGTGCGAGACCGTCGGGCGGATGGCCTCGACCGGCAGGTCGGGCAGATCGCGCTCCCGACGCAGCCGGTTCAGCGCCACCGTCATGTCGGGGGCGGTGTCCAGCAGCGTGCCGTCCAGGTCGAACAGCACGCAGTCCGGCGGCGCGCCGCCGGTAGAGCTGGGGTTCATGCCAAATCGTCCGGTCGGCAATAAACCATGTAGTTGACCGATACGCCCGGTCCCAGCCGATAGCTTCGGGTCAGCGGGTTGTAATGCAGGCCGATGATCTCCCGCAGCGTCAGGCCAGTGGCGCGCAGCCAGCCGTCCAGTTCCGAGGGGCGGATAAACTTGCGGTAGTCGTGGGTGCCCTTGGGTAGCATCCGCAACAGGTATTCCGCGCCGACGACGACGAACAGATAGGATTTGGGATTGCGGTTGATGGTGGAGAAAATCAAGTGTCCGTCGGGTTTGATCAGCCGGGCACAGGCCTGGATCGTCGAGGCGGGGTCGGGTACGTGCTCCAACATTTCCATGCAGGTCACCACATCGAAACCGGCCGGCTCGGTTTCCGCCAGTTCCTCGGCGGTGACGCGGCGGTAGTCGAGTACCGCGCCGGATTCCAGTTGGTGCAGTTGCGCGACCGCCAGCGGCGCTTCGCCCATGTCGATACCGAGCACCCGCGCGCCGCGTAGCGCCATGCTCTCGGCCAGGATACCGCCCCCGCAGCCGACATCGAGCACCCGTTGGCCTTCCAGCCCGCCGACCCGCGCGTCGATGAAATCCAGCCGTAGCGGATTGGTGTCGTGCAGCGGCTTGAATTCGCTATCCGGGTCCCACCAGCGGCTGGCCAGTTGCTCGAATTTGGCGATTTCCTCGGGGTCCACGTTGGGGTTCGCGGTCGTCATGTGCGGGTTACCTTGCTGGAAGCTGAAAATGAGGGTCTCGTTGCCATGGTTTCGACTGGCGGACGTTGCGGGTTACGCTTGGCGTTTCGCGGCGATGCGTTCCCGCCAGCCGCGCGCTTCCTGGAGCGTGTCCGCCACGTCCAGCGTGGTCAGGCGCCGGTCGGCCAACAACCGGCGGCCGGTGACCCAGACGTCGGTGACGTGCTGGCGGCCGGCGGCGTAGACCAGTTGCGAGACGGGGTGGTAGACCGGTTCGGTTTCCGGCTGGCCGAGATCGACGGCGACGATGTCGGCGGCCTTGCCCGGTTCGAGCGAGCCGGTTTCCCGCCCCAGCCCCAGCGCCCGGGCGCCATCAAGGGTGGCCATGCGCAGCATTCGCGCGGCGGGCAGCGCGGCGGCATCGCCGGCCACGCCCTTGCCCAGCAGGGCGGCGGTGCGCAGTTCGCCGAACAGATCGAGATCGTTGTTGCTGGCCGCGCCGTCGGTACCGAGCGCGACGTTGACCTTGGCGGCATCGAGTCGGGCGATCGGGCAGAACCCGCTGGCCAGCTTGAGGTTGGATTCCGGGCAGTGGACGACATGGGCGCCGGCCTCCGCCAGCCGTTCGATTTCGGCCGGTTCGAGCTGGGTCATGTGCACGGCCAGCAGTCGTGGCGACAACAGGCCGAGCTGTTCCAGCCGCTCCAACGGTCGGCAGCCGTGTTCGGCCTGGAACCGGGCGACTTCGGCGGCGGTTTCATGGACGTGGATGTGGACTGGAATGCCCAAGTCCGCCGCCAGTCGGCCGATGCGCTCCAGCGCCGGGGCCGAGACGGTATAGGGGGCATGCGGCGCGAACGCGACGCGGACCCGCGCATCACCCTTTAGCGCTTCATGCAGGGCCAGTCCTTTATCCAGGTACTCGTCCAGGTTGCGGGCGTAGGCCGTGGGGAAGTCCAGGGCGATCAGCCCGACGCAGGCGCGGATACCGCATTCGCGGGCGGCGGCGGCGGTCGCTTCCGGGAAAAAGTACATATCGTTGAAGCAGGTGGTGCCGCCGCGCAGCATCTCGGCGATCGCCAGCCGGGTTCCGGCGCGGACGAATTCGGGATCGACCCAGCGGGTTTCGGTGGGCCAGATATAGTCTTGCAGCCAAGCCATCAGTGGCAGGTCGTCGGCCAGTCCGCGCAGCAGGGTCATGCTGGCGTGGGTGTGGGCGTTGACCAGACCGGGAATGAGAACATGCGTTTCGAAGTTCAGGTACGTCTCGGCGCTAAAGCGGACCATGGCCTCGTCCCGCGGCAGGATGGCGAGAATGCGGCCGTTCTGAATGGCGATGGCGTGGTGTTCGAGAACCCGGCCTTCCGGTTCGACCGGAACGATCCAGCGAGCGTTGAGCAGGGCGGAGATGGCTTGCGGCATGCGGGGTTCTCCGAGTTATAACGGCGGATTATAGCGGCGAACCGGGGTGGCGCAAAAAAAAAGCGCCCCGGCGAACCGGGGCGCTGGATGCCGAAAAACGCAGGCAGCTTACTGGCTGATAACGTGTTCCATGGCGGTCACGGTGATCACCACCCGACGGTTCAGCGCGCGGCCAGCCGGGTTGTCCTGGCCGTTCGGCAGGGTGTTGGGGGCGACCGGATCAAGTTCGCCGCGACTGCGGGTCGAGATGATGGAACCGGGCACGCCCCGGGCGGTCAGGTAGCTGGCCACGGAGTCGGCGCGGCGCTGGCCCAACCGGTAATTATAGGCTTCGGTACCCTTGCTGTCGGTGTGGCCAACGATTTCGATTGAGGAGACCGACGAAACCCGGCGCAGGTCGGTGACCAGCTTGTCCAGTTTGGCACGTCCGGCGGGCTTCAGATTAGCCCGGTCGAAATCGAAATAGGCGTCCGCGCCCAGGCTCAGGGTCTCGACCACCGGGGCGGCCGGTTCGACCACTGCCACGGCGCCGCATTCCGGAACGTTCTTCTCGGCGGTCCAGTACGGGGTACGGATACAGTTGCCGTAGGGGTCCTTGACGATCTTGCCATAGGGGTCGACGGCGTAGATGCAGCCGTATTTGTTGAGCTGGGCGTGCGCGGGCAGCGCGGCGAACAGCATCATTGAGGCAGCCAAGCCCAAGCTAAGCTTATACAGTTTCACTTTCATCGATATACTCTCCCAAGCAGGCATGAAAAATTCTGTGCGCGGTACGTTTAGCCTTCAGGTCGCGGGGACCGGATTCGTTCGAACCGTAATCTTCCACCGACCAGTATACCCGAGCGGTAACCGCTGCGCGCGGCAAACCGGCCGGCCATGGTGTGTAATGATACAACATTGTGTCAGAATTGCAAAAAATGTTGTGCCAACAATAAATACCCTAATTTTGCGCGCTATCTTAATCTCTAGGCAAGAGATTTTTTGCGATAAGCCGGGGAAAATCAGGCTTGTCGTAAAATAGCAACAAACCCTGTGGGTGGCCTGTGCGCGGCTTGAGCATCTCTAAAATGTTTTTGCATATTCCACCATAGGTCATTGACCGAATCGGAGTTTGTCATGCCGTATGCCCATGACACAGTGCGCGCCGTTGTCTGGCGCGAGGATGCCCTGGAACTACTGGACCAGCGCTTGTTACCGACTGTGGAACGCTACCGACAGTTGACGGGCGCGGCGGACGTGGCTCAGGCGATCCGCGACATGGTGGTGCGCGGCGCGCCGGCGATCGGTATCGCCGCCGCCTACGGCGTGGTGTTGGCCGCCCGCGCTCGATATGCCGTGGATGCGGCGCGATGGCGGACGGCGGTTGGGAGCGATCTCGCCATGCTGGCGGCGGCCCGGCCGACCGCCGTCAACCTGTTCTGGGCGCTGCGGCGGATGGAGCGGGCGATCGCCCGCTCCTCCGGTGATCCGGCGGCGGGGTTGCTGGCCGAGGCGCGGGCGATCCACGAAGAGGATCTCGCCGCCAACCGGCGCATGGGGCAGCTGGGCGCGGCGTTGCTGGGCGAACGCGGGGCGGTGTTGACTCATTGCAATACCGGTTCGCTGGCCACCGGCGGTTACGGTACGGCGCTGGGCGTGATCCGCGAAGGCTACGCGGTGGGTCTGGTCGAGCGGGTCTACGCCGACGAGACCCGGCCATGGTTGCAGGGCGCTCGTCTGACCGCCTGGGAATTGGTGCGGGATGGCATTCCGGTGACGTTGCTGGCGGATGGAGCGGCGGCGGCGCTGATGCGGGAAGGCAAAGTGCGCTGGGCCATTGTCGGGGCGGACCGGATCGCCGCCAACGGCGATGTCGCCAACAAGATCGGTACCTATCATCTGGCGGTGGCCGCGCGGTATCACGGCGTGCGGTTCATGGTGGTGGCGCCGGCCTCGACGGTGGACATGAGCCTTGTCAGCGGCGCGGCCATTCCCATCGAGCAGCGCGCGCCCGAAGAATTGCTGACTTTGGCCGGCCAGCCGGTCGCCGCCGCCGGGGCCGAAGCCTGGAATCCGTCGTTCGATGTGACGCCGGCGGAACTGGTGGATGCGCTGGTGACCGAGCGCGGGGTGGTGCGAGCGCCGGATACCGCAAAGATGATGCGAATGATGGTGGAGGCTGCATGAACCGGCGGTTGGACGATAACGATCATGCGGCAATCATGCGCTTTTTTGCATCCTGAAAATTCCCTCGATATCAACCCATGCGCCCCGACCTGCTCACCCGCCGGTAGAGCGGGTTTTTTTAGTGAGGAATCAGATCGATGAGCGTTACCATCAATCTTGGTCAGGCCATTCACGCGCTGTCGGACGCCCTCGACCTGGTCGGCGTGGACGAAGTGTTCCACGGCAAGCGGGTTGGGTTCATGGCGATGCAATGCGGCGGCGCATTGGGCTTGGGCGGACCGGAACAGGAAGATCTGTTTCATGCCGGACTGCTGCACGACTGCGCGGTATCGTCCACGACCCTGCACCGGCGGCTGATCAACGAACTGGACTGGGAGGGGGCGGATTTCCACTGTGTCCGGGGCGGTGAACTGCTCGCCTCATTCGCGCCGCTGGCCCATCTGGCGCCGCTGGTCCGTTATCACCATACCCATTGGGATGTCTTCCCCACGCTGGAAATCCCCGAAACCACCGCCCGGCTGGCCAACCTGATCTATCTGAGCAACCGGGTGGACGCGCTGGCCATACCGCACTACGAACGCGATCTGTTGCTGGCTCGGCATGTCATCCGCGATACGATCTGGCGGTTAAGCGGTTCCTTTTTCGCGCCGGATCTGGCGGCGCTGTTCATGGACCTGTCCGCCAGCGAGGCATTTTGGCTTAGCCTGGAGGCACGCCATCTGCTCCGGTTCGTCTACGAACGGGAGCAGGAATCCCGCCTGGTGCTCATCAGTTTCCCCGAGTTGCGGCAACTCGCGTTGCTATTTGCCCGGGTGGTGGATGCCAAGAGCCCGTATACCATGGAGCATTCCCTGGGTACGGCACGACTGGCGCGCTTGCTGGCCGAACGGTTCGGGTTGCCGGCCGAAACTTGCGAGAAGATCGAGATCGCCGGTTTGCTGCACGATC
Organism: Candidatus Competibacteraceae bacterium; assembly: GCA_016699715.1. NCBI lineage: Bacteria > Pseudomonadati > Pseudomonadota > Gammaproteobacteria > Candidatus Competibacteraceae > Candidatus Competibacteraceae bacterium. The sequence continues at coordinate 771,727 of CP065007.1, forward strand.
TGGGCAAGTTGCAGGTGCCGGACGAGATTTTGGAAAAGCCTGGCCCGCTGACCGCCGAGGAGCGAGCCATGATCCAGCGCCACAGTTTCGAGACCTACCAGATTTTGCGTGGCATCGGCGGTCTGGAGGATATCGCCATTTGGGCCGCCTACCATCACGAGACACCCGATGGTCAAGGCTATCCGTTCCATCGCGGTGGCGCGGATCTGACTCTGGAAATGCGGATCATCGCCGTGGCCGATGTATTTCAGGCGCTGGCGCAACAGCGGCCTTATCGGCAGCCGCTGTCTCCGGCCCAGATTCTGGAAATGTTGCGGACTTTCGTCCGGCAAAACCGCTTGGACGGCGCGGTGGTGGAGGGAATCGGGGAAAATCTGGAGTCGAGCTGGTGGGCCGCGACCGGCGCGGAGTCGGGCGAACAGTGGAGCTGGAAGCCGGCACTGACGGACTGAGCGCGGATTGTGAGCATTGCGGTCGTTGCCGAAAAACCTTCCGTCGCCCGCGATATCGCCAAGGTGCTGGGCGCCCGCCAGCGCGGCGAAGGATTCCTGCACGGTAACGGCTATGTCGTTACCTGGGCGGTCGGTCATTTGGTGCGGTTGGCCGAGCCACACGAGATCGATCCGGCCTGGAAGCGCTGGCGGCGCGAGCTGCTGCCATTGCTGCCCGAACGCTGGCCGCTGGTGGTCGGCGAGCAAACCCGCGATCAGTTTGAGGCGGTCCGCCGCATTCTCAACGACGAGGCCATCGAGCGGGTGATCTGCGCCACCGACGCCGGCCGCGAGGGCGAGCTGATCTTCCGCTATCTCTACGAAGCCGCCGGCTGTAGCAAGCCGTTCAGCCGCTTGTGGATTTCCTCGCTGACTCCCGACGCCATCCGCCAGGGTTTCCAGCATTTGCGCGACAGTTGCGAATTCGATCCGCTGGCCGCCGCCGCCCGCGGCCGCAGTCAGGCCGACTGGCTGGTGGGTATGAACCTGTCGCGAGCCTATACCCTGGCTTGCGGCACGCCGGGCGACGAGGCGCTGTCGGTCGGACGGGTGCAGACGCCGACGCTGGCGGTGGTGGTGGAACGGGATCTGGCGATTCGCGCCTTCGTGCCGGAAGATTACCGGGAGGTGGTGGCGACCTTCACGCCCGAGGCAGGGACAGACCTTCCTGTCAGCCCGTATCAAGGCGTCTGGTTTCGCGGCGACCGCCCCGACCCCAAGGCCAAGCGCCTGCCCGCCGACGGCGAGGAAGCCGGACGCATTGTCGCCCGCGCCCGGACGGGACAGGCCACCGTCGAATCCCGTACCGCCGAAACCCGCCGCGCCGCGCCGCCCCTGCTGTACGACCTGACCGAATTGCAGCGTCACGCCAACCGGCTGTACGGCTTCAGCGCCCAGACCACGCTGGACCTCACTCAGAAGCTGTACGAGCAGCATAAGCTGATCAGTTACCCGCGCACCGACAGCCGCCATCTATCCGGCGCGGTCGCGGCGACCCTGGGCGCGGTGGTCGCGGCGATTCAGTCGCCCTACCAGGACCGGTTGGCGTCCGGCACCGGCCAGCAGCCATTGGGTAAACGCTTTGTCGATGACGGCAAGGTGACCGACCATCACGCCATCATTCCCACCCCGTTGCCGGCGCGTGCCGCCCTGGCCGCCGACGAGCGGAAAATTTACGATCTGATTTGCCGCCGCTTGCTGATAGCTTGGCACGACGACCATCTCTGGGCGGTGACCACACTGATCACCGCGATCGCCACGGGCGAGACGGATGGCGTGGCTGTGATCGATCGCTACCACAGTAGCGGCACGGCGGTGGAACAGGTCGGTTGGAAGATATTGGAGGTGGAAACCGCGCCGGCGCTGAAAAAAGCCGCCGGTAAACGCAAGGCTAAAGCGGGCGCGGCAACCGAAGAGAACGAGGCCGAGCAAAACCTGCCGCCGGGGCTGACCGTCGGCCAGCCATTGCGGGTGCTGGACGCCCGCGCGCTGGCCAAGCAGACCCGGCCGCCGCCGCGCCTGACCGAAGCGGCCCTGCTCACCGCGATGGAGACCGCCGGCCGGGCTCTGGAGGACAAGGAGCTGTCGGCGGCGATGAAGGACAGCGGACTGGGCACGCCGGCCACCCGCGCCGACATCATCGAAACTTTGCTCAAACGCCGCTATCTGACTCGCGACGGCAAAGCGCTGAACGCCACCGAGCGCGGCATTGGCTTGATTCAGGCGGTACAGCCACCGATTAAAAGCCCGATCATGACCGGCGAGTGGGAAGCGCGACTGAAGCGCATCCAGCGCGGTGAGGGAGATCTGGACGGGTTCATGACCGCCATCGCCGGCTATGTCGGCGAAGCGGTGACCCAGGCGTTCGCGGTGGCGCGGCCGATCTCACTCTCTGGTCCTCTCGCCATCGATGGAGAAGGGGAGAATCGGGAAGCCGCGCCGCGACGGGAACCGGTGCCGGTGGACCGTCTGCTGGAGTTGCTGCACAGCGAGTTTCGCTTGCCAGCCTTTCGTCCGTATCAGGAACAGGTGTGCCGGACCGTGACCGAGGGCCGGGACGTGTTGCTGGTGATGCCGACCGGCGCCGGCAAGTCGTTGTGCTTTCAGTTGCCCGGCATCGCCCGGGCGGGGACGACGCTGGTGGTTTCGCCGTTGATCGCGCTGATGGAAGATCAGGTCGCCAAGCTGTGCGAGCTGGGCCTGCGGGCCGAGCGCATCCACTCCGGCCGCGACCGGGCCACGTCGCGTCAGGTCTGCGTCGAGTATTTGCAGGGCCAACTGGATTATCTGTTCATTGCGCCGGAGCGGCTGAGCGTGCCCGGTTTTCCCGAGATGCTGGCCAAGCGTAAGCCGGTCCTGATCGCGGTGGACGAGGCGCATTGCATCTCGCAGTGGGGCCACGATTTCCGCCCGGACTACCGGATGCTGGGCCGGCATTTGCCCCTGTTGCGACCGGCGCCGGTGATCGCGCTGACCGCGACCGCCACCGTGCTGGTGCAGGACGACATTGTGCGTCAGCTCGATATGCCGAAGGCGACACGCTACATCCACGGTTTCCGCCGCGCCAATCTGGCGGTCGAGACGGTGGAGACGCCGATGGCCGACCGGCACGCGGCGGTCGGGCGGGTGCTGGCCGATCCGGGCCGCCGGCCCGCCATCGTTTACGCGCCGACCCGCAAGGAGACCGAGTTGCTGGCGCTGGAGCTGGGGGCGGCTTATCCGGCCGCCGCCTATCACGCCGGGATGACGCCGCAGGAGCGCGAGCGGGTGCAAGGCTTATTCGGCGCCAGCCGCTTGCAGGTGATCGTCGCCACCATCGCGTTCGGCATGGGCATCGACAAGCCGGATATCCGCACCGTGATTCATACCGCCCTGCCGGGCAGCGTCGAGGGTTATTACCAGGAAATCGGTCGCGCCGGGCGCGACGGTCAGCCGGCCCGCGCCATCCTGCTGTATTCCTATGCCGATCTGCGCACCCACGAGTTTTTCTTCAAGCGCGGCTATCCCGACCCGGAGCGGCTGGCGGCGATCTTTCAGGCGCTCGGCGGCGATCCTCAACCCCGGGTGCTGTTGCGCGACCGATCGGGCATGGCGCTGGAGGAGTTCGAGGCCGCCGTGGAAAAGCTGCTGGTGCATGGCGGCGCCCGGCGCGATGTCGAGGGCAACCTCAGTCGCGGCGAGGAGGGCTGGTGTCCGCCCTACCAGCGGCAGCGCGAGCACAAGCTGAGCGAGTTGAAACAGATTCTGGATTTTGCCGATCAGGCGACCGGTTGCCGCATGGTCCGGCTGGTACGGCATTTCGGCGACCGGGACGACGATCAGCCCTGCCGGATCTGCGATGTGTGCGCGCCGGAAGCGGCGGTGGCCCGGCGCACTCGCCGGTTGAACCGCGCCGAGAGCGAGCGGGTCTTGCAGGTGCTGGACACGCTGCGCTGGCGCGAGGGTCAAACACCCCGGCAGTTGTGTGAACGGTTGACGGAGGGGCAGGCCGAGCGGCGGGAGTTCGAACGGTTGTTGGAGGCGATGGCCGGCGCCGGTCTGCTTGAATTGCAAGAGGACGCCTTCAGCCGCGACGGCAAGGTGATTCCCTTCCGTCGGGTTTACCTGACCGAGGCGGGCCGGAACGCGGGTATCGGTGAGGTGAGGGCGGTACGGTTGCGGGAGGTGGCGGCCAAGAGTGGGGCGCGGCGCAAACGGAGCGGGGGCAGGGGGCGTTGAAGGTTCGAGGTTCGAGGTTCGTTGTTGCGGCGTGAGTGTGGTTTCGAGTCTTTCGGAATGATCACAAGGCACGGTGTGGGTGTGTATGTACAAGGGTGAGCGTTTTAACAGCATTAGCCACTTGATCGGCGCGGTGGCGGCGCTGGCGGGTTTGGTGATCGTGGTGGTGGCGGCGGCACGGCAGGGCGATCCGTGGAAGATCGTGAGTTTCAGTATCTACGGAACCACCCTGTTTCTGCTTTACACTGTTTCCACGCTTTATCACAGCTTGCGCGGTCGGGCGAAGCGGTTTTTTCACAAACTGGATCACTACTCGATTTATTTTCTGATCGCCGGCACTTATACCCCTTTTACCCTGGTCACCCTGCGTGGCGGTTGGGGTTGGACGATCTTCGGCATTATTTGGGGATTGGTGGTGTTGGGGGTGGTGTTGGAATCGCTGCCCCAGAAAGGCCATCGCACCCTGTCGTTGGTGGTTTATGTGCTCATGGGCTGGTTGGTGCTGGTGGTGCTTAAACCGCTACTGCAAGTTTTGCCGTGGGCGGGTTTCATCTGGCTGTTGGCGGGTGGCCTGTTTTATACCGGCGGTCTGGTTTTCTACGTGTTTGACGAAAAGGTCAGACATTTTCACGGCATCTGGCATTTGTTTGTGCTGGCCGGCAGCGTCAGTCATTATGTGACGATTCTGTTTTTTGTCGCGTGAGGGTCTCGGCGCGGGTTCGCCGGCCTCGTCTCAGGCTATGGCAAGGTGAAATACAGTACCGCCGGCACCGCGATCAAACTACCCAGGTTGCCGAGCAGCACCAGAGTCACCACTTTTTCCGGCTCCTGGCCGTGGCGCTCGGTGAGCAGGTAGCTCATCATCGCCGGCATTTCGACGATGAACGGCAGGATCGCCGCCGGCGGCGCCGGCTCCCCGAAGGCGAACAGCGCCAGCGGGATGCCCATGTCGCCCGTGCTGGTGAAGTACATTGCTGGTGGCGCGGCGATGATGAGGGTCATGGATGAGATGTTGCGCAGTGGCGCCGTGACGGTGGCCACCCTCAACCGCGGAGCCGGTTTCGTGATGCATCCGCTTGATCTTGCCGGGGCCGCGGTACTGGTTTCGGCGGGTCGTCGTGTTGCCGGCGTCTGGCGCCCGGCGGTGCCGGGCGCGGTGGCGGATATCGTGGTGCGTACCCTCGGCCACGCGCTGTTTACTTGATTGCGGTGGGACTATCGGCCTCGCCCGGGGATAACCGCACTCTCTCCACGGTAGCGGGAGCCATCGGTTTTTTTTGCATGCGAAAGGCTCTTGAGGAAACTTGTGTTCCGCGTATTATCTAAATGTCAGCCAACGCCAACGAGCGGAACGACACGCCGGCTTGCGGCGTTGCCGGACGCAAGATGCTTCTTTACCTCAGATCCAACACGCATGCCATGAGCAAGGAATATTCATCGACTCCCGATCAAGACCGCGGCCTGGTGGTCGAGCCGGTAAAGCCCGAACTCAAGCAGCCGCCGCTGTATAAGGTGATCCTGCTGAACGATGACTATACTCCCATGGAGTTCGTGGTACGGATCCTGGAGCGTTTTTTCGGGATGAATCAGGAGAAGGCGACCCAGGTGATGTTGCACGTTCATACCCGGGGCCAGGGAGTATGCGGCGTCTTCACTCACGAGATTGCGGAAACCAAGGTGGTGCAGGTCAACGAATTTTCTCGACGGCACCAGCATCCGTTGTTGTGCACCATGGAAGAAGCCTAAGTTCAAAATCACCCAGCGCGATTCGAGGTGTGAGTTATGTTGAGCAAGGATCTGGAGTTCTCCATCAATCTTGCTTTCCGCGAGGCACGGGACCGGCGCCATGAGTTTATGACCGTGGAGCACCTGCTGCTGGCCTTGCTGGACAATCCCGCGGCGGCGGAAGTGCTGCGGGCCTGCGGCGCCCATGTGGATAAGCTGAAACGGGACTTGCAAGCGTTCATTCGCGATCATACCCCCTTGCTGGGGACTGACGACCCGCGCGAGACGCAGCCGACCCTGGGGTTCCAGCGGGTGCTGCAGCGGGCGGTGTTGCACGTTCAGTCCTCCGGCAACAAGGAGGTGACCGGCGCCAACGTGTTGGTGGCTATTTTCGGCGAGCAGGAATCGCAGGCGGTCTATTTTCTCAAGCAGCAGGAAATCAGCCGGCTGGACGTGGTGAATTTCATCTCGCACGGTATTTCCAAGGTGTCCGACGAGCAGGACGCCACCCCTCCGCAGGGCGAGGAAGGCCCCGAAAATCAGAGCGCCAAGCCGCTGGAAAACTTTGCCAGCAATCTGAACGAACTGGCGCGGCAGGGGCGTATCGACCCACTGATCGGCCGGCGCGATGAGGTCGAGCGCACCATTCAAATCCTGTGCCGGCGACGCAAGAACAATCCCCTCTTCGTCGGTGAAGCCGGAGTCGGCAAGACCGCCATCGCCGAAGGGTTGGCGAAGATGATCGTCGATGGCGAGGTGCCGGAGGTGTTGCGCAACGCCACCATCTACGCGCTGGATCTGGGCTCGGTGGTGGCCGGCACCAAGTATCGCGGCGATTTCGAGAAGCGCTTGAAGTCGGTCCTGGCGCAATTGCGCAAGGAGCGGCACGCCGTGCTGTTCATCGACGAGATCCACACCATCATCGGTGCCGGCGCGGCTTCCGGTGGGGTGATGGACGCCTCGAACCTGATCAAGCCGATGCTGGCTTCCGGGGAGATGAAGTGCATCGGTTCGACGACTTATCAGGAGTATCGCGGCATTTTCGAAAAGGATCGGGCGCTGGCGCGACGCTTTCAGAAGATCGACGTCACCGAGCCGTCGGTCGAGGAAACCTACCAGATCCTGCGCGGGCTGAAGACCCGGTTCGAGGAGCACCACGACGTTAAATACGCCGACAAGGCGTTGCGCGCGGCGGTGGATCTGTCGGCGCGTTACATCAACGATCGCCACTTGCCGGACAAGGCCATCGACGTGATCGACGAGGCCGGCGCCAGCCAGCGGCTGCTGCCGGCCGCCAAGCGCAGGAAGGTGATCAACGTCGGCGATATCGAGACGATCATCGCCAAGATCGCCCGTATCCCACCCAAGACCGTGTCTTCCTCGGATAAGGACGTGTTGCGCAATCTGGAGCGGGATCTGAAGCTGGTGGTGTTCGGCCAGGACGAGGCCATCGACATGCTGGCCAACGCCATCAAGATGGCGCGCGCCGGCTTGGGCAACGAACAAAAGCCGATCGGCAATTTCCTGTTCGCCGGCCCGACCGGCGTCGGCAAGACCGAGGTCACCCGGCAACTCGCCCGGGTCATGGGCATCGAACTGATCCGCTTCGACATGACCGAGTACATGGAGCGGCACACGGTGTCGCGCTTGATCGGCGCGCCGCCGGGCTATGTCGGCTTCGATCAAGGCGGCTTGTTGACCGACGCCATCCTCAAACACCCGCATGCGGTGCTGCTGCTCGATGAGGTCGAGAAGGCCCACCCGGACGTGTTCAACCTGCTGCTGCAGGTGATGGACCATGGCACGCTGACCGACAACAACGGCCGCAAAGCCGATTTTCGCAATGTGATCATCGTGATGACCACCAATGCCGGCGCTGAAATGATGGACCGGCCCTCGATTGGCTTTACGATGCAGGATCACAGCAGCGACGGTATGGAGGCTATCAAGCGGCTGTTCTCGCCGGAGTTCCGCAACCGCTTGGACGCCATCGTTCAGTTCAAGGGCTTGACGCCGGTCACCATCGCTCAGGTGGTGGACAAGTTCCTGATCGAGTTGGAAGCGCAGTTGGAGTCGAAGAAGGTGACGGTGGAAGTGGATCGGGCGGGACGGGCTTGGCTGGCCGAACGCGGTTACGATCCCAAGATGGGCGCGCGTCCCATGGCGCGGATCATTCAGGAAAGCATCAAGCGTCGCCTGGCCGAGGAGTTACTGTTCGGCCGGCTGGTCAACGGCGGGCATGTGATGGTCACCGTGCGCGACGACGATTTGCAAGTGGAGATCGCCGAAGAGGAGGCGGTGCCCTAGTCGGGACGCGGCGGGTGGTGTCAGGCGCGGGTTATCGGGTTCCGAAGTGGCGTAACGTGACGATGCGATGTCGTGCGCCGTTCAGCGCCCGCGGTAAACGATGCGTCCCTTGCTCAAGTCGTAGGGGGTTAGCTCCACTTTCACCTTGTCGCCGGTCAGGATGCGGATGTAGTGCTTGCGCATCCGGCCGGAGATATGCGCCGTGACGACGTGACCGTTTTCCAGTTGTACCCTGAACATGGTGTTGGGCAGGGTGTCGATCACGGTGCCTTCCATTTCGATGTGGTCTTCTTTCGACATAGTTCCTCTCGCTGCTACCGTATCTGCTCTGAAAAAGACGCGCAACCATAGCGGAAATCCCATGGCGCGGCAAGTAGATGACCGGAAACCCTGTCTGAATGCCGCTGTCCACCATCTGCTGATCGTTTACCACTCGCAAACCGGCCACACCCGAGCGATGGCGCGGGCAGTGGTGCGTGGCGCGCGGCGGGTGGCGGATGTGGAGACCCGGTTGAAGATGGCGCTGCGTGCCAGCCTGGACGATCTGCTATGGGCGCACGGCTTGCTGCTGGGTACGCCGGAGAATTTCGGCTACATGTCCGGCGCGATGAAGAATTTCCTGGATCGCACCTATTATCCCGCTCAAGGCAAGATCAGCGGCCTGCCTTACGCGATTTTCATCAGCGCCGGCAACGACGGTAGCGGGGCGCTGACCAGTATTGAGCGCATCGCCCGCGGTTATCCGCTCAAGCCGGTTTGCGACCCGATCATCGCCCGTGGTGAACTGACTGCCGAAGTGCTGCGACAATGCGAGGAATTGGGCGAAACCATGGCTTCGGGGGTGGCGTGGGGGATTTTCTGAAGGGGTGGTTGCGCGGGTGGACTGCCCGTGCCAAACCGACCACCCGACCGTCGCCGAAACGCGGCCTGTTAACTCGAATCGGCAGAGGACTCTGGACGACGATATGGGTTTTCGTCTTGATTTCACTGGCGTTGGTGCTGCTGTTGCGCTGGATGCCGCCGCCGGTTTCCAGCGTCATGGCACAGAATTGGTGGCGGGCGGCCTGGAGCGATGGCGCGACGATTCGTCACCAGTGGATGCCGTATGAAAAAATCTCGCCCTATGCGGCGCTGGCGGTGATCGCTGGGGAAGATCAACGCTTTCCCCAGCATTACGGCTTCGATTTGATCGAGATCCAGCAGGTGTTGGACGATCTGGTAGCAGGCAAGTCGGTGCGCGGGGCCAGCACCCTCAGCCAGCAGGTGGCAAAAAATTTGTTCCTATGGTCGGGACGCGACTGGGTCCGCAAGGGCTTGGAAGCGTGGTTTACGGTATTGTTGGAGTTGCTCTGGTCCAAGCAACGGATTCTGGAGGTCTATCTGAACATCGCCGAGTTCGGCGAAGATACCTTCGGGGCGGAGGCCGCCAGCCGGCAATTTTTCGACAAGTCCGCCGCCCGACTGACCGCCCGGGAAGCCGCGCGGTTGGCGGCGGTGCTGCCCAACCCCCGGCGCTACCGGGTGGATCGGCCCTCGGCCTATGTGATCAAGCGTCAGCGCTGGATCGAACGGCAGATGCGGCAGTTGGGCGGTATCGCTTATCTCGAGCGATTGTGAGTGGACGGGCATGGAACAAAAACCACGAGTCAGCATCACTTATTGCACACAATGCCGCTGGTTGCTGCGGGCCGCCTGGTTGGCTCAGGAATTGTTGACCACGTTCGAGCAGGAGTTGGGCGAAGTGGCGCTGCGGCCCGGTACCGGCGGGGTGTTCGAAATCCGGGTCGGCGATGAATTGATCTGGTCGCGCCAGCGGGAAGGACGGTTTCCCGAGGCCAAGGAGGTCAAACAAAGAGTGCGCGACCGGATTGCGCCGGAGCGGAATCTGGGTCATTCGGATCGCTAAGTCGGTCCGATCTGTCTTTAACAACACAGTGTATTGGACGTGTCATGCAGGATTTTCGAATAATCAGCGCTACCGCCCCGGACCGGTACGGATGGCGATCCCGCCGGATGTTGAATGGGCTGGGGTTTTTGATTTGCGCCGGTGGCCTGGGTTTTGCCTATTACGTCCAGCACTATCTGGGGATTGAGCCGTGTCCGCTATGCATTTTCCAGCGCTTGGCCCTGCTGGCGGTTGGGGTGGTGTTTTTAGTGGCGACCCTGCACGGTCCAGGCGATGGGGGTGCGAAAGTCTATGGCGTGTTGGTGGGGCTTGCCGCCGGGATCGGCGCCGGGATCGCCGTTCGGCACGTCTGGTTGCAGCATCTGCCTCCAGAGGCCGCGCCGCGCTGCGGGCCGAGCCTGGAGTACATGCTGCAAGCGTTTCCGTTGAACGAAACCATTCGCGAGGTGCTGACCGGTTCCGGCGAGTGCGCCAAGGTGGACTGGGGTTTGCTCGGCTTCAGCATGCCGGAATGGACGCTGCTGCTGTTTGTCGTGCTGGGCGTGGCGGGTGTGATCGGCAACTGGCGGCTACGAAGCTGAGCGGGTGCTCAGCCGTCGCTGGGCCGGTATTCTGACGAGGGTCCGGGTCGCGAAAGAAGGACTCCGACCGGGAAAGTCAACCTGGATGGAGCGATTTGCCGGGATCGGGAAACGTCACCCGGTCATAGACTTCGGCCAGAGGCAGGGTGCATGCGATGACCGGGATTTCGATTGGCGTAGATACAGCCGTTCAGATACTCGTTCCTGGTTTCGGCCTGACGTTCCCGCGCCAGGTAGTCGGCGGCGGTGACGAACAGTTCGGCAGGTCGTGACATGGCCGGACCCTCCCCGTCAAATACGAGCAAATACCCGCCGGGCGGCAACGGCGGTGGCGTCGAGATCTGCTTCGGTATGCGCCGAGGACATGAATCCCGCCTCGAACGCGGACGGCGCGAAATAAACGCCCTCGGCCAGCATCCCGTGGAAGAAGGCCTTGAACCGCTCGACATCGCAGGCAGTGGCTTGCGCGTAATGAGTGACATTCTCCGCGGTAAAGAACAGTCCGAACATTCCGCCGACATAATTTGTCGTCAGCAACACGCCAGTTTCGCCGGCGGCGGTCACCAGTTCGTCGCACAGTTGCCGGGTCTTGGTGGCGAGGTCGGCATGAAAGCGGGGGTTGGCGATGAGATCCAGCGTCGCCAGCCCAGCCGCCAGCGCCACCGGGTTGCCCGACAGTGTGCCGGCCTGGTAGACCGGTCCCAGTGGCGCCAGTTGTTCCATGATCGCCCGCTTGCCGCCGAAGGCGCCGACCGGCATCCCGCCGCCGATGATTTTGCCCAGCGTGGTCAGGTCGGGAGTGACACCGTAGAGTTCCTGTGCCCCGCCCAGCGCCACCCGGAAGCCGGTCATCACCTCGTCGAAGATCAGTACGCTACCGTGGCGAGTGCACAGTTCGCGCAGCCCCGCCAGGAAACCGGGCGCGGGTGGGATGCAGTTCATGTTGCCGGCGACCGGTTCGACGATGACTCCGGCGATTTCCTCGCCGAGCTTCGAAAACGCCTGCCGGGCTTCCAGAAGATCGTTGTAGGTCAGCGTCACGGTGTACGCCGCCAGCGCCGCCGGCACGCCGGGCGAGGTCGGCACGCCCAGCGTGAGCGCCCCGGAACCAGCCTTGATCAGCAACGAGTCGGAATGACCGTGGTAACAGCCCTCGAATTTGACGATGATGTTACGGCCGGTAAAGCCGCGCGCCAGGCGAATGGCGCTCATGGTCGCCTCGGTGCCGGAGTTGCACATGCGCACCAATTCCATCGACGGGACCAGTTCCCGAATCCGCCGGGCCATGACCGTTTCCATTTCGGTGGGCGCGCCGAAGCTCAGGCCGTGGGCGGCGGCGTCCTGCACGGCGCGGACCACGGCCGGGTGGGCATGGCCGACGATCATCGGTCCCCAGGACCCGACATAATCGATGTAGCGGCGGCCGTCTTCGTCGTACAGATAGGCCCCCTCGCCGCGCTTGAAGAAGATCGGCGTGCCGCCGACACCGCGAAAGGCGCGGACCGGCGAGTTGACGCCGCCGGGAATGTAGTTTTGCGCTTCGACGAACAGCTTTTCGGAACGGGTGGCCATGGTGGATCTCCTCAGGCGAACAGGGTGGCGTAGCGGCGGGCGGCGGCCTGGATATCGGGCTGGCCGAACACGCCGCTGACCACCGCCAGCATATCGGCGCCGGCTTCCAGCAACAGGGGCGCATTGTCCGGCGTGATGCCGCCGATGGCGACGACCGGCACGCGCAGCACTGCCCGCGCCGCCCGCGGCAACTCGATGGGCGCGCGGATCTCGGTGGGCTTGGTCGGGGATGGGAAGAAAGCGCCGAAAGCCACGTAATCGGCGCCTTCATCGGCGGCGGCCAGCGCCAGATCCAGTCGATCGTAACAGGATACGCCAATCAGGGCGTCCGCACCCAGGCGGGCACGAGCGTGGGCGAAGGCGGGGTCGTCCTGACCAACATGGACGCCCGCCGCGCCAGCTTGCGCCGCCAGCTCCACATCGTCGTTGACGATCAACGGTACTTCATGGTGGCGGCACATCGCGTTCAAAGCCCGAACCTGGGCCAGTCGCCGGATCGGGTCGGCGCTCTTGTCCCGGTACTGAATCAGGCGGGCGCCGCCGAGAATCGCCTGCTCGACCGCGTGGACCAGCCGGTCATCGGGGATCAGCAGGGCATCGGTGATCGCGTACAGGCCGCGACAACGGCTTGGCGTTTTCATGCCGGACCTCGATGGGTGCTGGCCCAGAACAGCCGATTGGGTAGCAGTTGGCCGCCGCCAACCCGGTAGCTGGCTTGCAGCGCATGCCAGGTGTAGTCCTGGGCACGGCGCACGACGGAACTGAGCGCCGCCCATTCCAATTCCCGTCCTTGGGCGAGCAGGGCGGCGATGGCGGCGGCCAGAGTGCAACCGGAGCCGTGATGATGGCCGGGTAACCGCGGCCAGCGGTAGCTTTCCAATAAGCGGTTGTTGCCGTAGCAGCTATTGATCACTTCCCCGGTTGGTTCATGCCCGCCGGTGATCAGCACATAGCGGCTGCCGTGCCCCAGCAGCGCCATGGCGCAGGCCTCCAGCGTATCGGCTTCCGGCGCCAGCCGACGCGCTTCGACACTGTTGGGCGTCAGGACCGTGACCAGCGGCAGCAGCAGGGTTCGCACGGCATTGAGCAGCTTGAGATTGGCCAGTTCGGTGCCGCCGCCCGCCGTCAGGATCGGATCGAGCACCACCGGGATGCCGGGATAGGCGGCCAACAGCGCGTGCAGCGCGCCGGCGTTTTCAACGCTGCCGATCAGGCCGATCTTGATGGCCGCCACCGGCATGTCTTCCAGCACGGCCCGCGCTTGGGCCAGCACTTGATCCGGTTCGACCGGCAGCAACGCATGGACATTGTGGGTGTCCTGCACGGTCAGGGCGGTCACGATGGGTGCGGGGTGGCAGCCCAGACTGGCGATTGCCGTAATATCGGCCGCCAGCCCGGCTCCACCGCTGGGATCGTTGCCGGCCAAGGTCATGACCACGGGAGGAGGTGAGAGGGAAAAATCGGTCAAGTCGGTACTCCTGGCGGATGATGGATCGGGAGGTGGGTCCGATCGGCGCTCGGCAAGTGGGAACTTCAAGAATTCTAACAAACGCCACGGGTTTTTCGGGATGCGCCAGCGTGGGAGAATAGCGACCCCGAAAACATGGCATCAAGGAAAATAAAACCCGATGAAGAAGTATATGTGTCTGATTTGCGGATGGATCTATGATGAGGAAAAGGGTTGGCCCGACGACGACATCCCGCCGGGCACCCGCTGGGAAGATATACCATTAACCTGGACTTGCCCCGAGTGCGGCGCCGTCAAGGACGATTTCGAGATGGTGGAGATTTAGGGGCTCGGAGAAGCAGCGCTTAGGACGGCTGTCCGGCAACGGTGGGAAAGGACGCCAGTTCCACGCCCGAGCCGAGCAGCGCTGCCTTGCCGCGCACGGTCAGGTCGGTGACGAAGGCGAACTGCTGGCGCGGGTCGAGCGGGTAAGCCTTGAGGCGGTAATGGGTGCCGAACGGCTTTTCCCGCACGATCACGCCGATCGGCTGATCGATTTGCAGTAGCGAGCTGCTCAGGGCGACGTCGTACAACATCTGGTGGACCTGGGCGGCATCGTGATGGGGATGGAGGTAGAAGTCCGCCACGCATTGCAGGTGCTGGCTGCCGTCGTTGGCGTTGAAAATGGCGTGGTCCCACAGCTTGAGATGTGGGATATGCACGACGGTGTCGTCCGGGGTGACGATTTCCACCGTGCGCATGTGAATGGCGCGCACCTCGCCGTAAGTTCCGTTCACTTCAATCCAGTCGCCGTGCCGGTAGGGGAGTTCGTACAGGACCACGATGCCGGCGATCAGGCTACTGGCGTAATCCTTGGCGGCGAAGCCCAGCGCCAGGCCCAGCGCACCCAGCAAGCCCACCAGATTTTCGAAGGTCGGTTCGATAATACGCTGCAAAACCAGCAGGAGGGCGGCGACGATTAGCAGCAGCCGGAAGGCGGGCACCAGGGCCAGTGCTCGCAGGCGGTGGCGGCCGGATAAGCGGCCAGCCAGCGCCGGAACCAGGCGCTGGGCCAAGGTGATCAGGAGCCATGCGCCGACCGTGATCAGCAGGATTTGCACGATGGCGGTTTCGCTGATGCTGCTTAGCGCCGCTCCCAACCGGCCGACATCGTCGTTCATGATGCTCTTCTCCTAGAATCCGTCGGTCAGGTAGCCGTCATCGCGCAGGGACTGCCGGATGGCGGGATAACCCATCGGCGATATCCGCCACTCGCTGTCGTGCCGCGCGACCAGTCCGTCGGCTTCCAGACAGGCCAGTGCCGCCTTGACCGATGAGGTCGCCAGCGGCAACAGTTGGGTTAGCACGCCGCCGGTTAGGCCAGCATGCAGGAGCAGGGTGTGCAGCAGACTGGCGTGCGCGCGCAGCAGGCCTGACGCGGGCGTGGTTTGCAGGATCTGGCGCCACGGTGCTACCCAGATGGTACTGCGCCGGTCGGTTTGATCCGCATTCGCCTTCGTCTCGGAGAGCGTTTCGTCCGGCACGGTCCGTAGGCTGGCGCGCCAAATCGTATGGGCGATGCCGGGAATCCCTCGGCTGTGCGCGGCCAGAATCCGCAGGAAATCACTGGTCTCGGCGGGCTCGTCCTCCACCGCGCTTGTCGACGGCGGGAGCACGTATTTGCCGTTATCCGCTTGGCGAAAGACCAGATGATCCATTCCCGATCCGGCGTTGAAACCTTGGAGCCATCGTGCCAGTCTCGGTGGATCGAAACTCTGCGGGGTTAGCAGCGGCGGTTCTGGGCCGTTCCAGGCTTTCCGCAAAAACGCCCACGCCCAACTGTCGCAGCCGATGATGCCGCGCCCCAGGGAGTCGCCGCTACCTGCCTGGTCGAGCAGACGCCGCGCCAGCTCGAGTCCGCGGGCGTGCCGCAGGTAGCAGCGTTCCAGGTTGGGCAGCACCCAGGGGGATGGATCTTGCGTCCAATCGGTCAGCCAGGCTGAATCCTGGGCCAGGATTTGTTCGGGGCTGGGCGGGCTGATCACCCGCCATCCGCGGTTTTTCGCCCAAGCGGTCAGAATGTCGCCATTGCCGCCGTGCGGGGGAGAGATGACGAACACGCGGGCACGGGCGGGCTGCTCGGTATCCAGCCATCCGGCCAGCGCCTCATCCAGCGCCGCCGCCGCCGGTTGCCAGTCGGGCGCCGGTACGATCCGGTCGAGCTGCGCCTCGGGCACGGTCCGCAACTCGTCGTCGGTTTTGAGAGGAGGAGTCTGTGGCGAGGCCGGTTTGGGCCGGAGACGTTGCCACAAAGCGCTCAATCCTGTTTTGACGGTGTGTTCGACGCTTGCGGTGGGGACTCGATAATCCGCGATGGGAACATACTGCCAGAGTGGGGGCGCTGCCTGATCGATCTGGGAAGGGGCGGCCATATTGGGTTTGAGTCGCTGCTGCGTCTTCGGTGGGTGCGTGGGCGGCGATGGAAGCCAAATCGAACTATAAGCTTTCCTCAATGAGTGGTGGCCGACTCAGGAGCGGAAATTCCCCCCAACCCCCCTTTTTCAAAGGGGGTGCCGCGTCAGCGGCAGGGAGATTGATCTCGGCGGTTCACGCTTTCACCACTCTCAAAGAGGGTTGCTATATAAAATTCGGATGCAAGGGTATCTTGTACGAATTCGTTTGGGGAGTACCAATATGAATGCGAATCCTGGCCGAATCCAGCTGGTTTCGGACGATATTACTCGATTGAAGGTCGATGCCATCGTCAATGCCGCCAACCGTTCCCTGCTGGGTGGCGGCGGCGTGGATGGCGCCATCCATCGCGCCGCCGGACCGGAGCTGCTGGCGGAATGCCGGACCCTGGGTGGTTGCGAAACGGGCCAGGCCAAGCTGACGCGTGGTTATCGCTTGCCGGCCCGTTATGTGATCCACACGGCGGGGCCGGTCTGGCGGGGTGGCGACCAGGGCGAGCCGGACTTGCTGGCGGGCTGCTACCGCAACAGCCTGAGGCTGGCGGCGGAGCAGGGCGTCCGCACCATCGCCTTTCCCGCGATCAGTTGCGGAGTGTACGCCTATCCGCCGGATGAGGCGGCACGGGTGGCCGTGCGCGAAGTCGAGCATTTTCTGGCGACTGACGATCGGATCGAAACGGTCTATCTGGTTTGTTTCGGCGAGGAGGTACGGCAAGCTTACCAGCAGGCTTTGCAAGAGAGTTAGAGCGGCGGAACGATGGGCGGAGATACCGCCCTTGGTTTACAGCTTGATCAGCCTGACGCCGTTGACCGGCGTCAGGCGGGTGACCGGTTGTTCACGGGAAAACGGGTCCAGCTCGAAGCGATACATCAGGGTTTGCCCCTGGGTTTGCCGTTCGCTCTGAATCTGACGCAGAGCGTCGAGCAGCATGGCCGCGAACATGGCGTCGGCATGCCAGCGCTCTTCCATCGCCCTTGCCGGATGGTCGATCTGGACGGTGGGAGTGACGGCGGATGTGGGGTAATACAACAGGGCCAACAGCAAGGCGCCGGTGACCACGAGTAAGGAAGCGGGCACCAAGTAAATTTTGCGGCTTCGGATACTGCGGAATAGATGGCGCATGTTTCACCTCCGGCAACGCCGGTTTATGAAAGGTTTTGTATAACTGTGAATTAAATTCCGTACAAAACTTAGATTATAGTGAGGATATGAGTAGGACGGATGAGGGTTTTATTATACAAACTCTATAACCTAGGATAGCAGAAGGTTTTTTGCGGCGCAAGCGGGAAGTCCGCCTCCGACTGGCGCCGCGTGGGTTTAGCCTTCCTGCTTCTCCTTCTGATGGAGGGCTTGCAGTTTCTGCTGGATATCGGTCGGCACGGGATCGTAATGGCTCAGTTCGATGTTGTACGAACCGTGGCCGCCCGTCATGGATTTCAACTGCGATTCGTAACCGTCCAGTTCCGCCAACGGCACCTGCGCGTTAATGACGCTCATGCCTCGCGGCCCGGCGTCGGTGCCGGCGATGCGCCCACGCCGGCTGGACAGATCGCCGGTGATGGCGCCGACACAGTCGGCCGGCGCCCGCACTTCCAGGTTGACGATGGGCTCCAGCACGATCGGCTTGGCCTTGCCGACCGCATCGAGAAAGGCTTCGCGGCCGGCGGTGACGAAGGCGATTTCCT
The DNA here is from genome assembly GCA_016699715.1 of Candidatus Competibacteraceae bacterium. Taxonomy (NCBI): domain Bacteria; kingdom Pseudomonadati; phylum Pseudomonadota; class Gammaproteobacteria; family Candidatus Competibacteraceae; species Candidatus Competibacteraceae bacterium. The sequence continues at coordinate 789,630 of CP065007.1, forward strand.
TGGAATCGACCGGGTGATACTTGCCGTCGTAAGCGATGGCGCGCACGTCCTGCATCGGGTAACCGGCGACCGCGCCTTCCTGCAACGCCTCGCGCACGCCCTTTTCCACCGCGGGCAGGAGCGAAGTTGGGATGGTGCCGCCCACCACCGCGCTGACGAACTCGAAGCCGGCGTCGCGTGGCAGCGGTTCGATGCGCATGAAGACCTCGCCGAACTGGCCGGCGCCGCCGGTCTGTTTTTTGTGGCGATGATGGCCTTCGGCATTCTGGCCAATGGTTTCCTTGTAGGCGATCTTGGGCGGTTTGGTTTCGACGTGCAGGTTGTAGCGCTGCTGCATCTTTTCCAGGGTGATGCGCAGATGCAGATCGCTCAGGCCACGCAATACGGTCTCCTTGGTATGCGTGTTGTGCTCCAGCGCCAAGCAGGGATCTTCCTCCAGCAGCTTATGCAGGGTGTCGGACAGCTTCTGTTCGTCGCCGCGAGTGGCGGCGTGGATGGCCAGCCCAAACAGCGGCGTGGGAAAGCGCAGCGGTTGCAGGTGGATCTGGTCCTCGTCGTGGGAGTCGTGCAGCACCATGTCGCGATGGATGTCGTCGATCTTGGCCACCGCGCAAATATCGCCGGGAATGCCGGTGGCGACCTCAGGATGCTCTTTGCCGTGGATCTGGAACAGGTGGCTGACCTTGAAGGGTTTGCGGCCGTCGCCGATAAAGAGCTGGCTGTCCTTGGTGAGGGCGCCCTGGTGGATGCGGAAAATGCCGAGCTTGCCGATAAAAGGGTCAATCAATACCTTGAACACATGGGCCACGACATGTTGCTGAGGGTCGGGGATGGCGTGGAGTTCCTCGACCGACTCGCCATCGTCCTTGAGGAGCGGTTCGGGGTTGCCTTCGGTCGGATTGGGCAGCAGCCGCGCGAATGTGTCCAGCAGATCCTGCAGACCGGCGCCGGTACGGGCCGAAACGAAGCAGATCGGAATCAGATGTCCTTCGCGCAGCGCCTTCTCGAAGGGTTCGTGCAACTGTTCCGGTTGCAGGTCTTCGCCCTGTTCCAGGTAAAGCGCCATCAGTTCCTCGTCCACCTCGACCACCTGATCGATCAGGGCGGAATGGACGGCGGCGACGCTGGAAAAGTCGCTGTCTCCGCTCGGGTTGAAGAAACAGTCCACCACCGCGGCGCCCTGCTTGGCCGGCAAGTTGATCGGCAGGCATTCCTTGCCGAAAGTTTCCTGAATCTGATCGACCAGTCCCGGCAAGTCGATGTTTTCGGCATCGATCTTGTTGATGACGATCATTCGGCACAGCCGCCGCTCGGCGGCGCGTTCCATCATCCGCTGGGTGACCGCCTCGATGCCGGTTTGAGCGTTGATGACCACCGCCACCGTTTCCACCGCTGGCAACACGGCGATGGCCTGACCGATAAAATCCGGGAAGCCCGGCGTATCGATCAGATTGATGTGAGTATCCTGGTAATCGAGATTCACCAACGCGGCGTCCAGGGAATGCTGGTGGGTTTTTTCCTGTGGGTCGAAATCGCAGACCGTGTTGCCTTTTTCCACCGCGCCCGGAACGGAAAGCTTGCCGGCATGGTGCAAAATAGCTTCCACCAGCGTGGTTTTTCCGGCTGTGGCATGCCCGACCAGGGCGATGTTGCGGATGGATTCGGTGGTATAACTGACCATCATGGCCTCCTGTTGGATTCGGTGCGGACAACCAAGCGCTTGTTGTGATGAAGCGATCCTCAATGGATAGAGCGATCGCGATAAAAATAAAAAGTCTACAGGAACAGGTGGGGTTTCTCAGCCGACCCCGTCATTATTTTGTCATGATCGCCGGGGTTGCAAACCCACTTCCCGGCGCACTCGGTACGAGGCGGCGAACGGGCCGGTTTTCTGGCGAGCAAAAGCAAAACTGCTTAATATCGTTTCCCGATAGGTTTTGTTCTTTTCGGAGGCCAATAACCACCCTGTTCGTCATACCCGCGAAAGCGGGTATCCCGTTTTTCAGCGGCGGCCTGGATTCCCGCATTCGCGGGTATGACGAAAACCTATTCAGAATTGGTATAACATGATCGAACGACGGAAAATCAGGGCCTCCTACAGGAAAATGACTTGATGAAGTTACGGCGATATCCAGGTTTCTGGGTGCTTGGACTCTGCGCCGCCAGTGCATGCGGGGCCGAGGGGAACCCGGATTGGATCAAGCTCGTCAGGGAAACCCCGGCCGTGCAGACGGAATGGGCGGCGCGCTATGAACACGGGGAAGGGGTAACCCAAGACTTCGCGCGGGCGATGCGGTTGTACTGCGCGGCCGCCCGTCGCGGTCATGTCGCGGCCCAGTATCAATTGGGCTGGATGTATGCCAACGGCCGTGGCGTGGCGCGGGACGATGTCCAGGCCGCGGCCTGGTTTCGCCTGGCGGCGGCGCGAGGCGACGTGCCGGCCCGGCGGATGCTGGCTCTGGTGGATGATCCGGCCAAAGTCAGGCGGGCAAGTTGCGTCGAACCGGTCGATCCGACCCGCCCATCGGCGCCGGCCCGCTGGGTCCGATCGGGACCACCCGCGCCGGAGCAGGCCAAGATCGAGGCACTGGTGCGGCGGATGGCGCCGGACTTCGGCCTGCAGCCCGCGCTGGTGCTGGCGGTGATCGAGGCGGAATCGAATTTCAACAGCCAAGCCCTGTCGCCGAAAAACGCCCAGGGATTGATGCAACTGATTCCCGAGACCGCCGAACGCTTCGGCGTGCGGGACCCCTACGACCCAGTGCAGAATCTGCGCGGCGGCATGGCCTACCTGCGCTGGTTGCTGGCCTATTTCCAGGGTGATGTCCGCCTGACTCTGGCGGGTTACAACGCCGGCGAGGGCGCGGTGCTGCGTTACGGCGACGTGCCTCCTTACGCCGAGACGCGGGCCTACGTCGATCGGATTACCCGCGCCTACGGCCAACTGAGGCATCCTCCAGTGGCGCCGGTGACCCGGCCCGCCTCGCTAAAACGGCCACCGGCCGATTCCGCCTCGGCGCCGGCGCCGGCGTTGCTGGTTGCGGCCCACCCACAGCCGTAGAGAACCGCCAACCTCTTCCGAATGTTTTGAACCTCCGGCTTGAACGGTCGAGTGAGTGATTGTCACTTGACTGTCAAGCAGCTTTAAAGCGCTTGCAATTCGACTGAGCTATCGTCGCTCGAACCTGCTTTATGCCGCTTGTTTCCGGAGGCCGTCTTGAACGTTCAATCGCCGCTTTACGCATCCGTCAGCCCACCGCCGCCCAAGGGGGCGTTGCAAGTCGATTTTGCCGGATCGGCGAAGGAAGTACGCGCCGCGCAGCGATTGCGCCATGAGATCTTTGTCGGGGAAATGGGCGCGCGGCTGCACAACCGCATTCCCGGCCTGGACCATGATCATCTCGACGCGTGCTGCCGCCATCTGTTGGTGCGGGACTCGCTGACCACGCGACTGATCGCTTGCACCCGCATTCTGAGCGAGGATAGCGCTCATCAGGTGGGAGGATTCTACTCGCAGGGCGAGTTCGAAATCGGAGCGGTGCTGGCCTTGCCGGGCCGCTTCGCCGAGATCGGCCGGACCTGCGTCCACCGCGATTACCGCAACGGTGTCACCATCGCCGCGCTCTGGTCGGGGATCGCGAATTTCGTGGTGGAAAACCGGATCGACTATCTCATTGGCTGTGCCAGCATCCCGCTGGGTGAAAACGGGGCGATGGCACAGGCGATTTTCTCCGAACTGGCGCCACGCTATCTGACGTCCGAGGAGTTGCGGGCGCGGCCCTTGCGGCCCTTGCCTCGGCGCGACCTGCTGGATCGCGGCGATTATCCGCTGCCGCCGCTGTTGAAAGCCTATCTGCGCATCGGTGCGCGGATTTGCGGCGAGCCGTTTCTGGACGAGGATTTCCAGGTAGCCGATGTGTTCGTGCTGTTGTCAACCCGGCAACTGGCGCGGCGTTACGCCCGCCATTTTCTGGAGCGAGCGGCGTGAGCGACGACAGAGCCTGGTCCCGGACGGGGCGCCGATTGCGACGGGTGCCGCTGGTGGCGCTGCATGTGCTGGCCGGGATCGTGGTGGCGGCGCTGTTGCGGCCGGGGCGCAACGGCATGGTGTCCGACCGGCCCCTGGTGCTGTGGAGTCGGGTGTTGTGCTGGATCATGGGAATGCGGGCGACCGTGACTGGAACCCCGGCCGGTGGCGCGGTGCTATTCGTTGCCAACCATGTTTCCTGGTTGGATATTTTTTGCATCGCCGGTGTGTGTCCGACGCACTTTCTGGCCAAGCGCGAGGTGGGGGACTGGCCGTTGTTCGGCTGGCTGAGCCGCCGGGCCGGCACCGCCTTCATCCGCCGTGGCGGCGACAACGGCGCGGGCGAGGCCGCCGAACAGTTGAGCTGGCGGCTGCGCAACGGTGGGCGGGTTCTGGTTTTTCCCGAGGGCACCTCGACCATGGGTGAAACCGTGCGACGCTTTTTCCCGCGCCTGTTTCAGGCCGCCATTCTGGCGCGTTGCCCGGTACAGGCGATTGCGCTGCGTTATCCTCATCGCGACGGCGTGCATCCGACCGTGCCTTTCGTCGGTGATGCGTCCCTGCTGCCGCATCTGTGGTGGTTGCTGGGCGAGCGCCGCATCGAGGTCGCATTGCGGTTCTGCGAGCCGCTGTCGGCGCTGGGGCGGACCCGCAACGAGTTGGCTGACCACACCCGGGCGCAGATTAGCGGGGCCTTGTCGGGAACCGATACCGCGCAGCCGCTGCTTAGCGTGCTGGCGAATCAAGGTTGACTCGGTAAAGGTCAAAACGGGTATTGGGCGTGACGATCCGCGCCGTGGGCGGCGGGCCGCTCAGGGCCGGCGCCAGCCGTGGCCGTTTCACTACCACCCGATTGCCGGCACAGGTCAGCGCCACGGCCAGCAGGGACGGCGCGTCCGCATCGTCGCCAGCCAATTGTCGCAACAGGCGCATTTCCTTCCCAACCCACGCCGATTTTTGCCGGTGCGGGTACATCGGGTCCAGATAAACCACGTCCGGCCGTTGGCTTGCCGTCAATCGGGGCAGACATTCCCGCCCGTCGCCGCTGTGAAAATGCAGTCGTTCGCGCACCATTTGCCCGATCTCCGCATCGTGGGCGGCGCGCCGCAAGCCGTCCCGCAGCAGAACGGCGACGACCGGCGAGCGCTCGATCAGCCAGACGGTGCAGCCCAGGCAGGCGAGCACGAAAGCGTCGCGGCCCAGCCCGGCGGTGACATCCGCCACGGTCGGCGCCGCGCCGCCCTTCAGTCCGATCGCTCGAGCCAGTGGCTGGCCTCGGCCGCCACCGAACCGCCGCCGGTGGGCCGCCGCTCCCGCGATGAAATCGACATAAACCGGTCCTGGGGCGTCGGAATCCAGCGTCCGCAGTTCCAGCCGCGTCGGGGTGACCACCAACAGGCGCGTGAAAGCGCTGGTGAACGGGATGGTGGCCAGGGGTAAATGCAACTCGGCCGCCAATGCGGCCGCCACGGCCAGATTCGCGGGATGTTCCGCGGCGACCGCGATCTCGGGGCTGGCGCTGAAATCCACGGCCGTCAAAGCGGGAAACGCAACCGCCGCGCCGAACGCGGCGGTTGCCGATCAGAACCGGTCCGGGGCTCAGGCCGCCTTGAGCAGCGCATCTTCCAGAGCGGTCTTGGTCAAACCGTCCATTTCGGTCTTGAAACGCGTGGCCAGATCGGACATCGCCTTGGCATCGTGCAGCATCTTCTGCTGGACCGTCTGCGCAATATCGGTCTGGCGCTTGTAGAAGCTCCGCAAGCTGTTAACGTCGTTGATCTCGGCGGCGGCTCTCATCTGGTTGATGCCGATATCCATGTAAGCTTTAAGTGAGTTCATCTGGAACAGCATCATCTTTTCGATGTTCTCAACCATCAGTTTGTTGACTTTGACCAAGGGTTCCGGCAGAGATTGCGGGGTTTCCAGTGCCTTGCTGAACAGATCGATGACCATGACGTATTCCTCGTCAGATGTGGGTGAATTTGTTGCAGTGCAATATAGCGGGATTCATGCTGCGTTGCAACATACGGGAATGAACTTTTCCGGTCAAACACCACCGACATGTAGGGAGATGAATGTGCGGAATTCGCCACGCGAAATCGGCAATGTGAACTATGCTTAATAGATAGAGCCGTGAAGCTGTCTTTCAGTTGGGGTGACGGTGCGAAAGCGAGGTAAGACCTTGAGCGATAATACGGTTTCCAGTTTATCCGCACGGTTGTGGCGGAAAGGATTGCTGCCTCATCACGACTTCGGCCCGCGCGCGCGCGCGCCGAAGCTGGCGTTGGTGGCCGATCCTCGGGAAGCCGAATTGAACGGCATATTTGTGCTGTCGCGGTTGGCGGCCTTTCTGCGTGGCATCGAGGCGGGCGAGCGGCGCGGTCTGCGCTTGCGCGAACGGGTCGTGATCGTTCCCGCGGTCGAGGGTCCGACCGGGTCCGGCGGTGGTCGCGGGCGGCGCGGCCCGAGCGTGCCGCGGGTCGCGACCGAGGCGGTGGTGGAGCTGACCCAGGCCGCCTACTATCGGGTGAACATCCGCCCGGCCAGCCCCGAGCTCGAGGATATGCCGCAGGTGTGCCTTTACGCACCCAACGGCGACGAGCGCGCCAGCGCCTGCCTGTTCGGGTTGCCGGCGGTCATCGAGCGGCCGGTCGAGGAGACCGCTCCTTCCGATCTGATGCGCGCCTGGCGGCCTTGCGGCGGCGAGAATTTCGTGATTCACGCCGGACAGGCCGGCACCTTGCAGACCGGGCATTGCGAGGCTTTGTTTCGGGCCTTGGTGGCTTTTCTCGACCGTACCGGGATTATCGGTGGCCTGCGGCCCTCCAATGAGGATGAAGACCTGCATTATTTCGGCCTGGAACAGATCTGCGTCGTACTGGCCGAGCAATCCGGGATTTTTTCCTCCAATCTGAATGTCGGTCGCTGGGTCCGCGCGGGTGAGGCGCTGGGCCATATCCACGACGGCTTAAGCGGAGATATACCGGCACCGGTGGCGGCGCCGGTGACCGGCCTGCTGGCGAGCTTGCGTCGGCAGCCGCTGCTGTGCGCGGGCGGCTTGGTGGCCCAAGTACTGACGCCGGACAGCGCGATCCAGCGTGGTTTGGCGCGACGGCTGGGAGAGCGGCATGAACGACAGGCCCGTCGAGGATTATGAAAGCGAGCACCAGCGTTTGCTGGAGCAGGTGATCGCGGAAACCCGGGAAACAGCCGGTCTGACCGGTTGCCCCAAACTGAGTGAGCCGGTGTTGCGCGCACTGGCGACGGTGCCCCGGCACCGGTTTGTGCCGCCGGCCCAGCTCGCATGGGCCTACGCCGACACCCCGCTGCCGATCGGTAGCGGTCAGACGATTTCCCAACCCTTCATTGTCGCTTTGATGAGCGAGTTGCTGGCGCTCGATGCCCGGTCCGTGGTGTTGGAAGTCGGTACCGGTTCAGGCTATCAGACAGCGATGCTGGCCAGTTTGGCGCGGCGGGTGTACTCGGTGGAGCGGATTCCCGCACTGGCCGAAGCCGCCGAACGGCGCTTGTGCGAGCTTGGGATTGCCAACGTGGAAATCCGTACCGCCGACGGTTATCGGGGCTGGGAAGAGAAGGCGCCCTTTGACGGCATCATGGTCACGGCGGCGGCGACCGAAGTGCCGCCGGCGCTGGTGCGGCAACTCAAGCCAGGTGGTCGCTTGGTGATTCCGGTGGGGCCGCGGCACCGGAGTCAGGATCTGCGCCTGGTTTGCAAGGACGAATCGGGGGTGCCGCATAGCCGCAGCGTGTTGCCGGTGGTCTTTGTGCCGCTGGTGCGGGATTGCGAAGACTGAGCTTTACTCGGCTCGTGGGGAAGGAGCGGCCATGGTCACGACCGGGGCGGCGATCGCCGAGAGGGCTCAGCCGGTCGGCAGCGAAATCCCGGTCAACTTCTTGAACAGCGCCACCGCATAGGAATCGGTCATCCCGGAGACAAAGTCGGTGATGGCCAGCACGCGGCGGTAGAGGTCGGGATCGGGGTTGCGTCCGGGGCCGGCGAAGGATTCCGGGATCAGATGGATCAGCATCCGGCTCTTGGGCGAGGCGGCCGGACCACGAGCGGCCAGGTCGTTGACAGTGGTGACGAAGGCTTCCAGCAGGCCACCCAGCACCTCAAAACCGGCGGCTTCCACCTCGATGACCGGTTTGGAAACATAAACCTGGGTCTCGCCGCACTCCTTGAGCGCGCGCATCGCGCTGGCGGTGGGGACCGCGTCCAGCAGTTCCGCCGTGAAACCGCCAGCCAGAATCACTGCCTCATTGTCCATGAAGCATTGGTGAACCTGATCGATGATGGTGCCGATGGCCTTGGCGCGCAGGTATTCGATTTTCTCCTTGGAGCGAGTGATGTGGCGCATCTTGCGCTGGGCGCGATCCGGCTCGCCGGTCAGCGGTAGCAGCAGATCGCGTACCTCTTCGAAGCCCAGTTGTTGCAGCCGAAAGGCATCCTCCACATCAATGATCCGGTAGCAGATATCGTCGGCCGCCTCGACCAGATAGGCCAGCGGATGGCGACTCCAGGCCCCCGGCAGCACCGGTTCCAGTCCCAGTTCTCCGGCGATTTCCGCGAATAGGTCCGCATCGTCCCGATAGAAGCCGAATTTCTTGAAGGCGATGCCGGGCGGGGGAATGGCCGGCAGCGACGAGGCGCACGGATATTTGGTGAAGGTGCCCAAGGTGGCGCAGGTCAATTGCATGCCGCCCGGATTGTCGGGGCTTTGCAGCCGGGTGATGATGCGAAAGCCCTGGGCGTTGCCCTCGAAACGGAGGAAATCCTGCCGTTGCGCGTCGTCCAGCTGTTCCAGCACCGTCCGGCCGGTGGTGGAGGTGGTGAACCACAGCCGGATGGCGTCTTCGCCGGCATGGCCGAACGGCGGGTTGCCGATGTCGTGCGCCAGACAGGCGGCGGCGACCACCGCGCCGAAATCCTGCGGATAAACCCGTTGCAAGCGATGGCGGCGAATCACGCTGTCGCCGACCATGGTGCCCAGCGAGCGGCCGACGCTGGACACTTCCAGGCTGTGGGTCAGGCGGGTGCGGACGTAGTCGCTTTGGGAGAGCGGGAAGACCTGGGTTTTGTCTTGCAGGCGGCGAAAGGCCGAGGAAAAGACCAGACGGTCGAAGTCGCGTTGAAAGTCGGTGCGCGCTTCGCTGTCGGGGTGTTGGCGGGAGACCCCCAGGCGGGCGCGGGAGAGCAGACGGTTCCAGTCCATGCGCGGTGGCCGGTGACGGACGATGGGCAAAGCATAGCCGACCGCCACCGGCCACGCCGGGCTTTCCGATTTAGCGAACGTGGAGCGTGATCGGCGTGGTGTTGAGGAGGTTTTCGGAAACCGGGCAGCGCCGATCGACCTCGTGCAGGAATTCTTCTTTTTCTTCCCGCGTCATATCGGCGTCGATATCCACCGTCAAGGTCAGTCCCTGGAAGCCGGTGCGATTGGCGGTGCTTTTACCCATCAGCACCTCGCCATCCAGTTCGCCTTCGACGGTGATTTCCATGCCGCGCAAAGTCAGTCTGCGCTGGGTAGCGACAATCCGGCCGATGCTGCCGATGCAGCCGGCCAACGCGACATAGAGGTATTCCAGCGGGGTTGGGCCTTGGTCGTTGCCACCAGGCGTGGGTTGATCGACGTAGATCAGGTGATCGCGAATGCGACTTTCGATGGTGAACTTGGGGCCGAGTTTGGAGGTGACCTGAAGTTTTTTTAGCGATGCCATGATGAAGCCTCTACCTGTACTTAAATGCCGCCCATCCGGGTCGGGGAATCGTGGAAAGAAGCAATCATAGCGGTTCAGCGCTAATGTTGCAGTGCGCAATTTGCTGGACAGGGCGTGGATTATGTGTCAAGCGATTTGGGTTGCTGGGTAGCGATCCAAGCGCCGAGGGGGGTGTGTTCGTCGCAGCAGGCGAGTAGTCGGCGACGGTGATAACGCAATTGTCCCGGTGCGCCGCAGCATTCGCAGACCGTGCGGGATTGGCGTTCCGCCGCCGCGCACAGGGCGTAAAGCTGCTCGTCCGCCTGATCCAGCCGGAAGCGCAGTGCACCCAGTTCCTGTTTGACCTGCACCGCCAGTGGGTTTAGCCCGACTTGCGCGGCGTGGGTGACGATGTCGGCGGCGAGTTGGCGGATCAGACCGTACCAGCCGTCCTCGCATTCGAAACCGAAGCCCATCAGGTTCTGGGTGACCGGGAGGTGGCGGCCTCGGAATAGTTCGGGGAATTCGGCGAACAGCCGTTCGGTCAGTTCGGGATTCATGGCTCGTTTTCTGGGAAACGGATTTTCACCCGGTGAATAGTTGAAGCTGCGGTTCCACTCGCGCGATCGCTTCGAAGTCGCGGTCATCGTGCAGCAACGCCACGTCATGCTCGACGGCTTGGCGCGCGATCAGGCAATCGTTTGAACTGCGTGGAGTCACGCCCGCCCAGCGGCAACGACCATACAGATGGGCGGCGGCGATATGCGTTGCGGTCCAGTTGCTGGATACGAGCAAAGGAAGGTCGGCGAAATACCGTTGCAGTGTAACGAAATGGACATCGGAACGGGCGCCTTGCAGGATTTCCTGAAGAATCAGCGGCGTCAGGGCGACGGTCGTTTCCGAATCCAGTATCCATTTCAAGTGATGGACCGCTGGCCGGTCAACATTCCGTAGCAGACCGATCCACGCCGAGGTATCAACCAGAATCATCGCCGACACGGGCCGCCTTGTAGTCATAATCGGGATCGATGAGTTCCTGACCGACCAGTTCAAGAATCCGTCGCTGTTTCTGGTTCGCCACGAACCGCCGCAAGGCGATGTCTACTGCTTCTCGCTTGGTTTTGACTTTGGCCAGCCGCATGGCTTCGTTGATGAGATCATCATTGAGTACGATATTGGTGCGCATATACACCTCCTGATGTGTATATATTAAATGCCTGAATGGATGGGAACAAGCATCAATCCTCACGCGCCAGCACCTCCAACGCCTCATGTGTTTCCAACCATGCGCTTTCGATTTCCTCCAGTTCCTTGTCTACCTGCGCCTTGCGCAACAGCAATTCCTTCAGCCGGTTTTTGTTGGCATCCTCGTACAGCGTCGAATCCAACAACTCATCGTGCAGACGGGTTTGCTCGCCGTGTAATTTCTCCATTCGCTGTTCCAGCTTCTTGACGCGCTGCTCCAGCGGCTTGCGCTTGGCCGCCGCCTGCTGGCGGCGCTCCGCCTCCTGTCGCTTCTGTTCGCGGCGTTCGATGGCGTTGCCGCCGTTGCCGCCGTTGCCGCCGTTGCCGCCGTTGCCGCTGGCGCGTGGCGTGGCGTCCCGGTTAGCGGCCCGCTGCTGTTCGTTCAGCCAGTTGCGGTAATCGTCCAGATCGCCGTCGAAGGGTTGCGCCCGGCCTTCCGCCACCAGCAGAAATTCATCGGTAACGGTGCGCAGCAGATGCCGGTCGTGCGAAACCACGATCAGCGCGCCCTGATAATCCTGCAAAGCCAGGGTCAGGGCATGGCGCATGTCCAAATCGAGATGGTTGGTCGGTTCGTCCAGCAGCAACAGATTGGGCCGTTGCCAGATCAGCAGCGCCAGCGCCAGCCGGGCTTTTTCCCCGCCGGAGAAGGGTGCCACCGGTTCCAGGGCCCGATCACCGTTAAAGGAAAAACCGCCGAGAAAATTGCGCAATGCCTGTTCGCTGGCCCGCTCATCCAGCTTTTGCAGGTGCTGTAGCGCGCTCCAATCCGGCCGCAGTTGCTCCAACTGATGCTGGGCGAAATAGCCAACAGCCAGACCTTGACCGACGGTTATCCGCCCGGCCAGCGGTGGCAGTAGGCCGGCCAGCAACTTGATAAGCGTCGATTTGCCGGCGCCGTTCGGGCCGAGCAAGCCCAACCGTGCCCCGGAGCCGATGACCAGATTCACGTTGTCCAGTATCGTGCGCTCACCGTAGCCGACGGCGACTTTCTCGACCGCCAGCAGCGGGTTGGGCAAACGCGCCGGTTCGGCGAAACCGAATGAGAATGGTGAATCCACATGGGCGGCGGCGATGCGCTCCATCCGTTCCAGCGCCTTGATTCGGCTTTGCGCTTGTTTGGCTTTGGTGGCCTTGGCGCGAAAGCGGGTAATGAAGCTTTCCAGGTGGGCCACTTCCCGCTGTTGTTTTTCATAGGCCGCCTGCTGCAAGGCCAGCCGCGCCGCGCGCTGGTCCTCGAAGGCGGTGTAGTTGCCGGTGTACAGCGTGATGCGCCGCTGGTCGATGTGGACGATGTGATCGGCGACGTTGTCCAGCACGTCGCGGTCGTGGGAGATCAGCAGCAGGGTGCCCGGATAGGCGCGCAGCCATTGTTCCAGCCACAGCACGGCGTCGAGATCGAGGTGGTTGGTCGGCTCGTCCAGCAGCAGCAGGTCGGAGCGGCACATCAGCGCCTGGGCCAGATTCAGCCGCACCCGCCAACCGCCGGAGAATTCGGCGACCGGCCGTTCCAATTGATCGGCGGTAAAGCCCAGCCCGGCCATCAGCTTGCCGGCGCGGGCGCGGGCACTGTAGCCATCGATGGTGTCGAAATGCGCATGCAGCTCCGCCTGCCGCGTGCCGTCGTGAGCGGCCTCGGCGGCGAGCAGCTCGCGTTCGATCTGGCGCAGCTCGGCGTCGCCGTCCAGCACGAATTCCAGCGCCGGTGTCGGCAGGGCCGGGGTTTCCTGGGCGACATGGGCCAGCGTCCAGCGCGGGGGCACATCGAGATCACCGGTGTCGGGGTGCAGTTCGTCGCGCAGCAGGGCGAACAGGGTGGATTTGCCGCTGCCATTGGCGCCGGTCAACCCGACTTTCCAGCCGGGATGCACGGTTAGCGACACGTTATCGAACAGCGGCTTGCCGCCGCGTTGCAAAGAGAGTTGGCGTAGGGTCAGCATAGTTGCCCAGTTTACCAGCTTGCCGGCCACAACGAGGATGCGAGGCGCGGGCCGCGCCGACTACAATCAAGCGCATCCCCTCCGGGAACCCGCATCCACTGGAATCGCAGTCATGACCGACGACGAGCTGTTGCGCTACAGCCGGCAAATCCTGTTGCCGGACTTCGATATCGACGGGCAGGAGCGGCTGCGCCGATCCCATGCGTTGATCGTCGGTTTGGGCGGGCTGGGTTCGCCGGTGGCGATGTATCTGGCCGCCGCCGGGGTGGGGCGGTTGACGCTGGTCGATTTCGACCGCGTGGATCTGTCCAACCTGCAACGGCAGATCGTCCACCGTACCGCCGACATCGGCCGGCCCAAGGTCGAATCGGCCCGCGATACCCTGCTGGCGCTCAATCCCCTGATCGAAGTGGCAACGGTTCCGAACGCCCTGGACGAGACGGCGTTGCGGGAACAGGTCCACCAGGCTGACGTGGTGGTGGACGCCTGCGACAACCTGCCGGCCCGGCTGGCGATCAATGCCGCCTGTGTCCGGGCCGGTGTGCCGCTGGTCACCGGCGCGGCGATCCGGATGGAGGGACAGGTGCTGGTCTGGCGGCCGGGCGGGGAGGGGGCCTGCTACCGCTGCCTGTACCGGGATGCGGAGATGAATACGGAAACCTGCGCCCAGACCGGCGTGTTGGCGCCGGTGGTTGGGATCATCGGCGCCATTCAGGCACTGGAGGCGATCAAGGTACTGACCGACCTTGGGGAGACGCTCGCCGGCCGACTGTTGCTGTTGGATGCCAAACGAATGGAGTGGCGGACGCTGACCGTGCGCCGCGATCCGACTTGTCCGGTCTGTGGCGGCGCGCGCCATGACCGCTGACGACTGGATCGCCCATCTGCGGCTTGCCCCGCATCCCGAGGGGGGCTATTTCCGTCGCGGCTACACCGCCGAACTCACGCTGGATCTCCCGGATCGGAACGGGCCGCGCCCGGTGGCGACCGCGATTTTCTACCTGCTGAAGGGCGGCCGGCATTCCCGCCTGCACCGCTTGAAATCGGACGAACTCTGGCATTTCCACACCGGTTCGGCGCTGACCGTCCATGTCCTCGACCCGCAAGGCGGGTACGACGCGTTCCGGCTGGGTGCCGATCCCGCCGCCGGTCAGCGCCTGCAAATCGTCGTTCGCGCCGGCTGCTGGTTCGGGGCGACCGTCGATGATCCCGCCGGTTTCGGTCTGGTCGGATGCACCGTCGCGCCCGGTTTCGATTTCGCCGATTTCGAGCTGGCCGACCGCGCCGCGCTCCTCCGCCAGTATCCCCAACATGTCGCACTGATCGAACGGTTCACCTGAACTTCAAGGAGATCTCCATGACCTTTTCCATCGTCGCCTTCGACCCCGCCAACGGCGATCTGGGCGTGGCCGTACAGTCCAAGTTCCCCAATGTGGGTATCTCCATCCCCTTCGCCAAGGCCGGGGTGGGTGCGGTGGCGACCCAGTCTTATTGCAATACCAGTTTCGGCCCACGCGGGTTCGCGTTGTTGGAAAACGGGGCCTCACCCGAACAGGCGCTGGAAATCCTGATTGGTGGCGATCCTCAGCGCGATTATCGGCAGGTGGGAATCATCGACGCGCAAGGGCGCAGCGCCAGTTTCACCGGCGCGCGCTGTTTCGACTGGGCCGGCGATTGCCACGGCGAATATTGCTCGGCCCAAGGCAACACCTTGGCTGGGTTGGGCGTGGTGGAAGGCATGAGGCGGGCGTTCGAGGAGACGCGCGGGTCACTGGCCGAACGGTTGCTGGTGGCGCTACAGGCCGGTCAGGCCGCCGGCGGCGACCGGCGCGGTCAGCAGTCGGCGGCCTTGCTGGTGAAGCGGGCCGGCGGTGGCTACGGCGGTTTCGACGACCGCTATGTGGAAATCTCGGTCTGCGATCATCCCACCCCGATTACCGAACTCGAACGGCTCTACGCCATCCACCGGCTGACCTATCTGCGCAGCGATCCCGATAAACTGGTCCGGATCGACACCGCCATCGCCAACGAACTGCAACAGATCCTGCACGCCCGTGGCTTCTACAAAGGTGCGGTCACCGGCGTCTACGACGAGGAACTGCTCCGCATTCTGCGCGATTTCATGGGGTGGGAGAACTACGACGAACGCATCCGCGACGATGACCGGATCGATCTGGAAGTGCTGGAAGACATGCGCGGGAAACACGCGCTTTGGCTCAAGCAGCCCGGCCACGCTCGCTGACCGTCGCCGGGCGTCAAGGTGGCGCGGATGCGTGCTCGGCTGGCATGGGTGGCGGGCCGGCTCGTATCATTCCCTCAAGGCGTTTTTTTCCAAGGTGTCCATGCTGACGTGGCGCACGTCCTTGCCCTTGACCAGATAAATGATGTACTCGGCGATGTTCTTGGCATGATCGCCGATCCGTTCCAGCGCCTTGATGATGAACAGCACGTTGATGGCATGGCCGATGGTGCGCGGGTCTTCCATCATGTAGGTGATCAACCGCCGTAGCGCCGACTGGAACTCCTGATCCAGGTTGTCGTCGCCCCGGGCGACGCTCACCGCCATTTCCACATCCACCCGGGCCAGGGCGTCGAGGCAGCCGTGCAGCATGTCGGCCGCCAGCTTGGCCATCGGTGTCACGTCGCGCAACAGTTTGGCGCTGGGCGGGCTGCTGACGGCATCGTAGGTCTTGATGGTCATCCGGGCGATTTTTTCCGCCTCGTCGCCGATGCGCTCCAGGTCGGTGACGGCCTTGGACAGCGACATGATCAGCCGCAGGTCGCCGCCGACCGGCTGGCGCGTGGCGATCAGGGTGATGCTGTCTTCATCGATCTTGACCTGCAGGCCGTTGATGATCTGGTCGCGGGCGATCACCTCGCGGGCCAGAGTCAGGTCCTCGTCGTCCAGGGCCTGGACGGCGTTCTTGATCTGGTCCTCGACCAGTCCGCCCATTTCCAACACCAGGTTGCGCAGGTTGGCGAGCTGTATGTCGAACTGCTTGACGGTATGAGCATCGTGACTGATGGACATCTTGGGGTACTCCCGATGGAGGGCGAGCGTCAACCAAAGCGACCGGTGATGTAGTCTTCGGTCAGCTTATGCTTGGGATTGGTGAAAATCTGGTCGGTTTCACCGACCTCGATCAGATCGCCCAGATGGAAATAGGCGGTGCGCTGGGAGACGCGGGCCGCCTGCTGCATCGAGTGGGTCACGATGACGATGGTGTAGCTTTCCCGCAGTTCGTCGATCAGTTCCTCGATCTTGGCGGTGGCGATGGGGTCGAGCGCCGAACAGGGCTCGTCCATCAGGATCACCTCGGGGTTGACGGCGATGGCGCGGGCGATGCAAAGCCGTTGTTGTTGGCCGCCGGACAGGCTGGTACCCGGCTCGTCCATGCGCTTTTCAACTTCCTTGATCAGCCCGGCCCGTTCCAGGCTGGCATGGACCAGTTCGTCGAGTTCCGCCTTGCCGTTGACCATGCCGTGGATGCGCGGCCCGTAGGCGACGTTCTCGTAAATCGATTTGGGAAAGGGGTTGGGTTTCTGAAACACCATGCCGACCCGGGCCCGCAGTTGCACCACATCGATGCTCTTGTCGTAGATGTTGTCCTCGTCG
This sequence comes from Candidatus Competibacteraceae bacterium, assembly GCA_016699715.1. Lineage (NCBI taxonomy): Bacteria > Pseudomonadati > Pseudomonadota > Gammaproteobacteria > Candidatus Competibacteraceae > Candidatus Competibacteraceae bacterium. The sequence goes on from CP065007.1 coordinate 806,176, forward strand.
AGCTGGATTTGCCCGGTGATCCGGCAGGAGACAATGGTGTCGTTCATCCGGTTCAAGCAGCGCAGGAACGTGGATTTGCCGCAGCCGGACGGGCCGATGAACGCGATGACTTCGTTGGCGCCGATATCGAGGCTGACCTGCCTCAGCGCGTGTTTCTCGCTGTAATAGACATTGACTTCGCGGCAGAGCATTTTCGGGTGGTCCGCCGTGATTTTGCCGACGGTCTGTCGGTGGTCGTAGTCGGTGATCTGGGCGCTCGACAGCGGGGTCTCCCGAACGTCGGGGTTCAATGCGCCATCCAGGGCGGCCTTGGTTTCGATTGTCGTTGTGTTCATTGCAATGAATCCTCGGATTTTAGAGGCGATTACCAGCGCCGCTCGAAGCGTTTGCGCAGGACGATGGCCAGTCCGTTCATCAGAATCATGAATCCCAGCAAGACCATGATGGCGGCCGAGGTTCGTTCCACGAAGGCGCGTTCCGGCAGGTCGGCCCAGAGGTAAATCTGCACCGGCAGCACGGTCGCGGGATCGGTGAAGCCGCGCGGCACATCGACGATGAAGGCGACCATGCCGATCATCAGCAGCGGCGCCGATTCGCCCAGGGCGCGGGCCATGCCGATGATGGAACCGGTCAACATGCCGGGCATCGCCAGCGGCAGCACATGATGGCCCACCATCTGCAATTTGGACGCGCCCATGCCCAGCGCCGCCTCACGGATGGAGGGCGGGACCGAAGTCAGGGCGGCGCGGCCGGCGATGATGATGACCGGCAAGGTCATCAGACTCAATACCAGACCGCCGACCAGCGGCGCGGAGCGCGGCAGACCGAAGAAGTTGATGAACACCGCCAGCCCCAACAGGCCGAACACGATCGACGGCACCGCCGCCAGATTGTTGATGTTGACCTCGATCAGATCGGTCCAGCGGTTCTTGGGGGCGAACTCCTCCAGATACACCGCCGTTGCCACGCCGATGGGAAAAGACAGCAGGAAGGTGATCAGCAGGGTGTAGAACGAACCCATCAGCGCGCCACGGATGCCGGCCTGTTCCGGCTCGCGCGAATCGCCGTTGTTGAACAGGATGGTATTGAACCGTTGTTCCAGCCGGCCGTCGGCGGTGAGCCGGTCGATCCAGGCAATCTCCTGATCCGTGATCGAGCGCAGCGATTCGTCGAGGGTACGATCGATGTTGCCCTTGACCAGAGTATCGACCTCGGCGCTGGCCAGTACCTGGACCGGTTGCGTGGTGCCGATCAGAGTGGGCTCGGCCAGTATCTCGCCGCGCAGCCGATGCGGGGCGTTGGAACTGATCAGCCCATACAGCGCCCGCAGGTCGCGCCGGCCCTCGACCCGCGGGAACAGCCCGCGCAGGCTGGCGCGAATCAGCGCGGCGTAGTCGGCGTTGGCCAGCACTTTCGGATCGCGGGTGCCGGTGGGATCAATCAGCGCCGCGTCGAAGGTGATCGGCAGCTCGATGTAGGTCTGCCAGAACGCCGGATAGCCCTTGCCGATGATGTTGGCGAACATCAGCACCACGAAGGCCAGCCCCAGGCTGATGGCGCTCAGCCCGTACCAGCGAAAGCGCCGTTCGGCGGCGTGCCGACGCTTGAGGCCGGCGTTGACGATGGTTTTGATGTCGCGGGACGCGGCCGGCGGCATGGCGGCGGAATCGTCTGACTTATTCATACTGTTCCCGATATTTGCGCACCACATGCAGGGCGAGGATGTTGAGGATCAGCGTGACCACGAACAGCATCAGCCCCAGGGCGAAGGCCGCCAGGGTCTTGGCGCTGTCGAATTCCTGATCGCCGGTCAGCAAGGTGACGATCTGCACGGTGACGGTGGTGACCGCTTGCAGCGGGTTGGCGGTCAGATTGGCCGACAGGCCCGCGGCCATGACCACGATCATGGTTTCGCCGATGGCGCGCGAGACCGCCAGCAGGATGCTGCCGACAATGCCGGGCAGGGCGGCCGGCAGCAGGACCCGTTTGATGGTCTCCGACTGGGTTGCGCCCAGCGCGTAGGAACCGTCGCGCATCGATTGCGGCACGGCGTTGATCACGTCGTCCGACAGCGAGGACACGAAGGGGATGATCATAATGCCCATCACCAGCCCGGCGGCCAGCGCGCTTTCCGAGGCGACCTGCAAGCCCAGCGCGGTGCCCGCATCGCGGATCAGCGGCGCCACGGTCAGAGCGGCGAAGAAACCGTAGACCACGGTGGGGATGCCGGCCAGGATTTCCAGCAACGGCTTGGCGGTGGCGCGAAACTTCGGGCTGGCGTATTCGGACAGGTACAGCGCCGACATCAGCCCGATCGGCACGGCGATCAGCATGGCGATGCCGGAAATCAGCAGCGTGCCGGCGAACAGCGGCACCATGCCGAAGGCGCCGGAAGAGCCGATCTGGTCGGCGCGGATGGCGGTCTGCGGGCTCCACTGCAAGCCGAGCAGAAAGTCGGTCAGCGGCACCTTGTGGAAAAATCGAATGGATTCGAACAATACCGACAGCACGATGCCGATCGTGGTGAAGATGGCGACGGTCGAACTGACGATGAGCAGCAGCGTGACCACCTGTTCGACCCGGTTGCGGGCGCGCAGCTTCGGCGAGATGGCCCGCCAGCCGTGGGCGATGCCGGCGGCGGCGAGGAGCAGGGCGACGATCCACAGGCAAACATGGCTGGTCAGTTGCAGATTTCGGTAATGCGCGGCGGCGGCCAGGATGGTGGGATCGGGCGTGCCGGAGACGATGTTGCCGCTGACCAGATTCTTGATGTCGTTGAGGACCAGACCGAGCCGGTCCGGCGGTAGTTCGCGCAGTTCCGGCGGCAGTCCGGCCACGACCAGTTCGAGGATGATGCCCGGTTGCAGCACCGCCCAGACCACGATCACGATCAGTGCCGGGAGACCGCACCACAGGGCGGTGTAGGAACCGTAGAAACTGGGCAGGGAATGCAGGTTGCGAATATGGTTGCCGGCGACCCTGAAGGCGCGGTTGCGCCCCAGGTAGTAAGCGGCGCTGCTGAGCAGCAACAGGATAAGCAGGAGATAGGACAGCATGGGGCGGTCACCGGGATGCGAAAACGCCGCCGTCGCCGGGAAAGCGATCCGCGGCGACGGGCGGCGTTGCGGAAAGGACCGTTACGGGGCCATGGTCTTGAGGCTGTTGGCGTCGGCGGCGAGCTGCTTGCGTTCGGCCGGCGGCAGCGGGATCAAGCCCTTGTTGGCCAGATAGCCTTCGTTGCCGGCGGCTTTCTCGCTGGTGAATTCGGCGATGAATTCCTTCATGCCGGGAATGACCGCGACATGGGCCTTCTTGACGTAGAAGAACAATGGCCGCGAGACCGGATACTGGCCGGAAGCGATGTTCTCGAAGGTCGGGGGGACGCCGTCGATGGTTTCGCCCTGAATCTTGTCCAGATTCTCGTCCAGGAAGCTGAAGCCGAAGATGCCCAGGGCGTTGGGGTTGGACACCAGCTTGTTGACGATCAGGTTGTCGTTCTCGCCGGCTTCGATGTAAGCGCCGTCTTCGCGGATGGCGCCGCAGGCCGCCTTGGCTTGCTTTTTGTCACTCTTTTCCAAGGCCTCGATGGCGGGGAAATTCTTGCAGCCCTCGTCCATCACCAGTTCGACGAAGGCGTCGCGGGTGCCGGAAGTCGGAGGCGGGCCCAGCACTTCGATCTTATGGGCCGGCAGTTCCGGGTTGACGTCCTTCCAGGTCTTGAAGGGATTGGCCACCAGCTTGCCGGTGCCCGGCTCCGGAACCTCCTTGGCCAGCGCCAGCCAGAGGTCCTTGCGGGTCAGCGTCATCGGCTCGGTCTTTTTGGAAGACGCGACCACGATGCCATCGTAGCCGATCTTCACTTCGATGATTTCCTTGACGCCGTTCTTGGCGCAATTCTCCACTTCGGACGCCTTGATCTGGCGGGAAGCGTTGGTCATGTCGGGATATTGCACGCCGACGCCGCCGCAGAACAGCTTGAGTCCGCCACCGGTGCCGGTGCTTTCAACCTTGGGGGTCTTGAATTTGCTGTTGGCCTTGCCGAAATGCTCGGCGACCGTGGTCGAAAATGGATAGACCGTGGACGAACCGACGATGCTGATATAGTCGCGGGCGGACTGAGCGTGGGCCACGCCAGCCAGCGCGCAAGTCGCGGCCATGGCGAGGATAATTTTCTGTTTGCGCACGAATAGCCTCCGGGTACCTGATTGAGGGTGGGTCAATTGTTAGGGGCGACCCCATCCTGGGGATCGGCTGGAAATCCTAAAACAACATTACTACCGCAAGACGGCCTTTATATTTCATTTATATGTCAGTTTTATTGCAGCGTGGGGATTGGCGAGCCATGGCAAGCGGCGTGGGCGATGGCAACGAATCGACGATGAGAATCGTGGGCTTGCGGTTTCATGACACGAGGTGACGATGAGCGGCGGAAGTATTTTGATCACGGGTTGTTCTTCCGGTATCGGGTTGTGCTGTGCCCAGGGCTTGCAGGCGCGCGGTTGGCGGGTGTTCGCCACGACGCGCCAGCCGGCGGACGTGGCCCGGCTGCAAGCCGGGGGATTGGAGAGTCTGCCATTGGATTTGCGCGATTCCGCGGCCATCCAGGCAGCGGTGGCGGCGGTGCTGGAGCGCACGGGTGGGCACTTGGACGCGCTGTTCAACAACGGCGCCTACGGCCAGCCGGGCGCGATCGAGGATTTGAGCCGCGAGGCGCTGCGGGAGCAGTTCGAAACCAATCTGTTCGGTACCCTGGAACTCAGCAATCAGGTCATCCCGGTCATGCGCCGGCAGGGTGGGGGACGGATTCTGTTCAACAGCTCGGTGCTGGGACTGGTGGCGTTTCCCTACCGGGGTGCTTATGTCGCCAGCAAGTTCGCGCTGGAAGGCGTGGCCGATACTTTGAGATTGGAGCTGGTCGGCACCGGCATTCACGTCTGTCTGATCGAACCGGGGCCGATTCTCAGCCAGTTTCGCGACAACGCCCATGCGGCTTACCGGCGGCATATCCGCGCCGAGAGCAGTCCGCACCGGGAAAAATACGCGGCGATGGAAGCACGCTTGCGCAAGCAAGGACCGGCGGCGCCGTTCACCCTGCCGCCGGAAGCAGTGTTGAAGCGGGTGATTCACGCCCTGGAAAGTCCCCGCCCCCGCGCGCGCTACCCGGTGACCATGCCGACGCATCTGTTCGCGGTGTTGCGGCGTCTGCTGCCGACCCGCGCATTGGATGCGATCCTGCGGCGGGCCGGCGGTGAGGGACGACGGTAGTGTATAATGTGAACACCTGTAGCGCGGATATTTTCGGGAGATTGATATTGTGCAATCCGGTGATCTCAAGGCGACAATCCTGATTGTGGACGATACCCCCGAGAATCTGACGGTTCTCGGGGAGCTGCTGCACTTGCATTACGATGTGTTGGTCGCGCCTTCGGGCGAGCGCGCCCTGCAAATCGCCGGTCGGCAACCGGTGCCGGATCTGATCCTGCTGGATGTGATGATGCCGGGCATGGACGGCTACACGGTGTTGGCCCACCTGCAACAGCATCCGGTCACCCGCTCTATTCCAGTGATCTTCCTCACCGCCCTGAACGCCGCCCAGGATGAGGAACGGGGCCTGCAACTGGGCGCCGCCGACTACATCGCCAAGCCCATTCAACCCGCCGTGGTGCTGGCCCGGGTGCGCGCGCAACTGGAGCTCAAGCGGGCGCGGGACTGGCTCAGGGACCAGAACGCCTTCCTGGAAGCCGAGGTGGCGCGGCGCATGGCGGAAAACGACCTGATCCAGCAGGTCAGCATTCGTGCCCTGGCGCATCTGGCCGAGGCCCGCGACCCCGAGACCGGTAACCATATCCTGCGCACCCAGGGCTACGTGCGCCAGCTCGCCAACCGTCTGCGCCAGCACCCGCGCTTCGCCGCCATCCTGGACGAGCGCTACATCGAACTACTCAGCCGCTGCGCCCCGCTGCACGACATTGGCAAGGTGGGCATCCCCGACGCCATCCTGCTGAAACCCGGCCCGCTGACCCCGGCGGAGTGGACGGTCATGAAGACGCACGCCAAGCGCGGCAGCGACGCCATCGAACGGGCGGAACACGACGCTGATCGGTCGGTGGATTTTTTGATCCTGGCCAAGGAGATCGCCCACTGGCACCACGAAAAATGGGACGGTACCGGCTATCCGGACGGCCTGGCCGGCGAGGCGATTCCCGTCGCCGCCCGCCTCATGGCCGTGGCCGACGTCTTCGACGCCATCATTTCCCCGCGCGTCTACAAACCGCCGATGCCCATGGAGCAGGCGCGTGACATCATCGCCGAGGAACGGGGCCGGCATTTCGACCCGGATGTGGCCGAGGCCTTTCTGGCCGATTTCGAGGCGTTCCGCGCCATCGCCCGTCGTTATCAGGACTCCGTACCCGCGCCATAGCCCGGTCTTCCCTTTCCCCGTGAGAACGGGGTGATGGGGATGAAGGCTGTTTTTCAGCCGTGTGAACGCCCAGCGGCCGCACGGAAATGTCTCTAAAAACGCAGCACGACCAGGCGCATCCCATGCACGCAGCCGATCAGACGCCCCCATCGCCGATTCGGTCCCCCCGCTTTTGGGTGTTCCGCGTGGTCCTCATCTATGCCGTCTTTGCCGCCCTGTGGATCTTGTTCTCCGATAAGGCCATGGAATGGTGGCTGGATGTCCCGAGTCAGATCACTCTGGCGGGTACCGCCAAGGGCTGGGTCTTCATCGCCGTTACCTCCCTGCTGCTTTATGGTTTGCTGCGGCGGCGTTGGCCGGGCGACGACGCGATAGGGGTAGCGATGCCGCCGCGCGCCTCGCTGATCCCCCTGGCGCTACTTGCGACCTTGATTGTCGCGCTCACCGTTGCCGCCATCGCCTACGCGGTGCGGGAGGAACAGGAGAAGGAAATCGCCCGCCTGCACACCATCGCCGATCTGAAGGCCCAGCAGGTGGCGGACTGGTTTGAGGAGCGCTTGAGAAATGCCCGCCTGATCCAGACCAGCGAATCCTTGGCCGATTATTACCGCCGCTGGCGGGAAACGGGCGATACCGCCAGCCGTGACCGCTTATTCAAGCGCCTGATTGAATTCCACAAACTGGGCATTTTCGAGGCCATCGTGCTACTGGACGAACAGGCTCGGCCCCTGTGGCATGTCGGTCATGTTTCCATCGAGCTTGACCCCACCGCGCGCGCCGGTTTTGTGCGGGCCGCCCAGAGCAGCGATGTGTGCTGGGTTGGACCCTATCGAGACGCCGAGGGGCGCATCCATCTGGATTTCGCGGTGCCCCTGCCCGTGGCCGCGGGGCAGCAGCCCCACCCCCTGGTCATCCTGCATACCGAAGAGACCCTGTACTTGCCCTGGCATCTCGGCGATTGGCCGGTGCCCAGCGCCAGCGGCGAGGTGGTGCTGTTCCGGCGTAACGGCGAGCAGATCGAATTTCTGAACGCTTTGAAATATGCCCCCGATGCCGCCTTGCAACTGCATCGACCGATCAACGACGAGTACCTGCTCGCCGCGCAGTTGGCGCGCGGCAAAGTAGGGGTCAGCCATTTGCTGCAAGGTGAGGATTACCGGGGCGCGGCGGTGTTCGGCGTGGGGCGCAACATCCCCGGCACCGACTGGTACCTGCTGGCCAAGCTGGATCGGTCGGAGCTGTACGCCGAGACGGCCGGGGAGTTTCTCTGGATTATTCTGGCCGGCGCTCTGGCCCTGTTCGTGTCGGTGGCCGGCTGGTATCTGGTGCGTCAGCGCCAGCAACTGGCCTTTGTCCGGGCCACGCAGCAGGCCCAGGCCAGGCAACTGCGCCTGGAGCAGGATATCGCCCACGAGCGCGAGCAGCGCCTGATGCTCGCCAGTCGTTACGCCACTCTGATCGAAAAAGCGCTCGATATCGTCCTCCTGATCGATGTCGCTGGCCACATCGTCGAAGCCAACGCGGCGGCCGTGGCGGCCTATGGCTGGAGCGCCGAGGAGCTGCGCGGCATGAGCATCCGCGATCTGTGTCTCCCGGAGACCCTGGCCAAGCTGGAGCGGCATTGGCAGTCCGCGGCCGGTCAGGAGGGCATCCTGTCCGAAACCGCGCACCGTCGCCGCGATGGCAGTCTGTTCCCGGTCGAGATCAGCGCGCGCACCATCGAGATCGATGGTCAGTGCTATCGTCAGGATTTTATCCGCGATATCAGCGAGCGCAAACGGGCCGAGGAAACCTTGGCCCTCCAGGCCCGTCGTGCCGAAGCTCTACTGGAATTGCCCAAGGCTGGGGAAGTACTGGATGAGACGGCGTTCATGCAGCGTGGCCAGGAGCTGGCGGAAGATCTGACCGGCAGCCAGATCGCCTTCATCCACTTCGTCAACGATGACGAGGAGACCATCGAACTGGTGACCTGGTCGCGGCGCACCTTGCAACACTATTGCAAGGCGGTCCACGACACGCACTATCCGGTCAGCCAGGCCGGCATCTGGGCGGACGCCTTGCGCCGGCGCCAGCCGGTGGTGTTCAACGACTACGCCGCCTGCCCGCACAAGCACGGCCTGCCGGAAGGTCATGCCGAACTGAACCGCTTGCTCTCCGTGCCGGTGATCGAGAACGGCCAGGTGGTCATGCTGACCGGCGTGGGCAACAAGGCTACCGATTACACCGAGCTGGATATGGAAACCGTCCAGCTCATTGGCAACGAAATCTGGCGCATCGTGCAGCGCCGCCGCAGCGAGGCGCAACTGCGCAAATTGGCCCAGGCGGTGGAACAAAGTCCGGAGTGCATCGTGATCACCGACCTGGAAGCCAGGATCGAGTATGTGAACGAGGCCTTCGTGCGCACTACCGGCTACAGCCGCGAAGAGACGGTCGGCCAGAACCCGAAGCTCCTGCAATCCGGCAAGACCTCTCGCGATCGCTATGCCGCCCTGTGGGATGCACTGAGCCGGGGCCAGCCGTGGAAAGGCGAGTTCATCAACCGGCGCAAGGATGGCGATGACTATGTCGAATTTGCCATCATCACGCCCCTGTGCCAGCCGGACGGGCGCGTCTCCCATTATGTGGCGGTCAAGGAAGACATTACCGAGAAGAAGCGGATCGGCGAGGAGTTGGACCGGCACCGTCATCATCTGGAGGAACTGGTGGCGGAACGGACCGCCGAACTGGAGCAGGCGCGCGCGCTCGCCGAGGCCGCCAACCAGGCCAAGAGCACCTTTCTGGCCAACATGAGCCACGAAATCCGCACGCCGATGAACGCCATCGTCGGGTTGACTCACCTGTTGCGGCGGACGGCCGTGACACCGGAGCAGGCCGCGCACCTGATTCAGATCAGCGGCGCCACCCGGCATCTGCTGTCCATTCTCAACGACATTCTCGATCTGTCCAAGATCGAAGCCGGCAAGCTGGTTTTGGAACAGACCGATTTTGCCTTGGGCGCGGTACTGGATCATGTGCGCTCGCTGATCGCCGAATCGGCCCGAGCCAAGGGGCTGAGCGTCACCGTGGACGGCGACGACGTGCCGCTCTGGCTGCACGGCGATCCGACCCGGCTGCGTCAGGCCCTGCTCAACTATGCCGGTAACGCCGTCAAGTTCACCGAGCACGGGGCCATTGCACTGCGCGCCCGGCTGTTGGACGACGACGGCACGACTCTCTGGGTGCGTTTCGAGGTACAGGACACCGGTATCGGCATGGCCCCGCGGGACCGCGCCCGGCTATTCGAAGCCTTCGTCCAGGCCGACGCCACGACCACGCGCAAGTACGGCGGCACCGGCCTCGGCTTGGCGATCACCCAGCGGTTGGCGCAACTGATGGGCGGCGAGGTGGGGGTGGAGAGCGAACCGGGTCAGGGCAGCACCTTCTGGTTTACCGCGCGGCTGAGGCGGGGCCAGCCAAGCCCGCCGGCCGTTGCCGAGGGGGTCGCAACCAATGCCGAGGCGGAATTGCGCCGTCGCTGCGCCGGGGCACGGTTGTTGCTGGCGGAAGACAACGCCATCAACCGGGCAGTGGCGCTGGCGCTGTTGCACGGGGTGGGGTTGACGGTGGATACGGCGGTGGATGGCCGGGAAGCGGTGGCCAAGGCCAGCGCCCAGTCCTACGACCTGATTCTGATGGACGTGCAGATGCCGGAACTGGACGGTCTGGCGGCCACCCAGGCGATTCGCGTCCAGTGCGATTCGGTCCACCCGCCGATTCTGGCGATGACCGCCAACGTGTTCGAGGAAGACCGCCTCGCCTGTCTGAGCGCCGGGATGAACGACTTTGTCGCCAAGCCGGTGGACCCGGAGCGGCTGTTTGCCAAGCTGTTGCGTTGGCTGCCGGCGCGGACGGGAGGCGAACCGGTCGCGCCCGACGCCTCCCCGCCATGCTCGGAATCCGGGGCGGTGCCGCTGGCGGGTTTGAGCGCGATCCCCGGTTTGGAGACCGCCGCCGGTCTGAAAGCGCTGAACGGTCATGGGCCTCGTTATGCCGAGCTGTTGCGGCGCTACGCCGTCGATCATGCCGGCGACATGGACCGGGTGCGCCAGGCGCTGGCCAACGGCGATATCCTGGAAGCCCGGCGGCTGGCGCATTCGCTCAAAAGCGTGTCCGGCACGCTGGGTGTGGTGGGAATCCAGCAACTCGCCGCCGCGCTGGAAGCGGCGCTCGCCGCCGGCGACGAACCGGCGGCGGTGGCGGCGCGGGTTGAGGCGGTGGCGGCGGAAATCGCCCCGCTGACCGGGAAGATTCTCGCCGTCCTGGCGGAGGACGCGGAGCCCGGCCGGGTGCTGGAAGTGGACCCGGCCGCGTTGGGGCGGGTGCTCGCCGAACTGGAGCCGCTGCTGGCGGCGTCCAAGCTGCGCGCCAACCAGGTTTTCTCGGCCCATCGGGCGCTGCTCAAGGCCGCCTTCGGGCCGTTGTGGGTGGAACTGGAGCGGCGGATCGAGCACTTCGAATATCCCGAAGCGCTGGACATTCTGCGCGCTCCTCCCACCACTCACCGGCGCGAATGAAGGCCAGTGAGGGCTAGGCGCCCGGTTGCGCCATGGCCTGCATGACCGCTCGCAGGTCCAGCCACCATTGCTCCAGCGGCCGGTGGTTGACGGCGTCAACCATATCCGGCATCTGTTTGATCGGGAAGGTGCTCAGCTTGCCTTCGGTCATGCCGATGAACGCGCCCGCCGCCGAACCGCGTTCCAGTTCCCCGGTGAGAAAATCGATGCCATAAGCCGCCAGCCGGGTCGCGAGGATGCGATCGAACGGCGAAGGGTTGCCGCCCTGTTGAATGTGGCCCAGCACCGCCTGGCGCACATCGAATAGCTGATGACCTTCCTCTTCAAACAACCGGGCCAGAAAATCGGTGGTGTATTGCGCGTTGGCGTATTCATTGCGGATCGTCAGATAGAAGCGCCGCCCGCCGCGAAAACTCTCGACCATCCGCTCCACGTCGGCCTGCAAATCCTTGAGGGTGATACCCTCCTCGGGCAGATAAATCCGCTCGGCGCCCGCCGCCAAACCACTCATCATGGCCAGATAGCCGCAATGTCGGCCCATCACCTCGACCACGAAACAGCGCCGCGCCGCCATCGCCGATTGTTTGATGCGGTCCAGCGCTTCGACGATGACGTTGAGCGCGGTGTCGGCGCCGATACTCAAATCCGATCCAGGCAGGTTGTTGTCGATGGTGGCCGGCAAGCAAACCGTCGGGATCTTGAAGGCGGGATAACGCTCCCGCTCGCTATCCAGTCGGTGTAGTGCCTGATACGCTTTCCAGCCGCCGATCACCAACAAAGCGTCGATGCCGTTCGTTTCCAGCGAGCGGGCCACGGTATAGAGTTGCTCAGTGGTCGGGACTTGCCGGCCGGCGCCCAACTCGGCGCCGCCGAGCGCGGTCCAGCCTTCGACATCGCCCCAAGTGAGCTCCTCGATCCGGCCATCGACCAACCCGGTGAAGCTGCCACGCACCCCCAACATCACATGCCCGCGATCGCGGCCCAGCCGCACGGCGGCCCGGGCGGCCGTGTTCATGCCCGGCGCCAGCCCACCACCATGTAGAACGGCAATTCGGCGCGGACGGACCGAGGGCGTCACGCTGGGCAACGCCTCGGCCATGGCCCTGAAGGTTTTGGTCATCTCGGTAAAGCTGCTGCCGCGCAGTTCCGTGGCCTTGGCGTAATTCTTTTCGGCGATGGTCCGGGCTATTTCTCGGGTCTGCTCGACGCATTGCATCAAGGGTAACCGCCGAACCCGGTTATAACGAACGCCGATCAGTTGCGGCTCGCTGTCCGGCGTGGCCGCCAGCAGTTCCTGGACGGCGGCATGGCCGACCAGGGTGCTCATCCAGCGGTCATAGGCGCTGGGCGTGCCACCGCGCTGGACATGACCAAGAATGGTCACGCGGGTATCTTCGCCCAGCCGTTCTTCCAGAATCCGACGGATGTAGTCCCCGTTGATGCGGTTGCCGGCCCGATCGGTCGCCCCTTCGGCCACCACCACGATACTGTCGCGGCGACCCGCCGCCCGGCCATGGCGCAGCATCTCGCACATGCGATCTTCCCAACCTTCCGCCGGGGGATATTCGGGGATAAGAACATAGTCGGTGCCGCCGGCGATGGCGCTGGTCAGCGCCAGGTAGCCACAATGCCGACCCATGACCTCGACCACGAAACTGCGCTGGTGGCTGGCCGCCGTGCTGGTCAGCGCATCGATGGCTTCGATGATGCGGTGCAGGGCGGAATCGGCGCCGATGGTCATGTCGGTGCCGACCATATCGTTATCGATGGAACCCACGAGACCCACGATCATCAACGCCGGGTGAGCTTGGGCGGTCGCTTCATCGATCTCCCCGGCCTGAACCAATTCCGTCAGCAGTTCCGGCCATTCCTGGCGGAACAGATTGGCGCCGGTCAGGCTGCCATCGCCGCCGATCACCACCAGCCGGTCGATACCGTGCTGGATCAGATTGCGGGCGGCGATCAGCCGGCCTTCCCGCTCGCGAAACGCCGGGCAGCGAGCAGTACCGATGACGGTGCCGCCCCGGTGCAGAACGCTGCCCATGTCGTCCCAGGACAGGGGGCGAATACGGTCACCGCCATCGACCATGCCCTGATAGCCTTCGTAAATGGCGTGGACGGCGGCGCCCTCCTGAATCGCGGTGCGGACAACGGCGCGAACGGCGGCGTTCATGCCCTGGGCGTCGCCGCCGCTGGTCAGGACGCCGATGCTGATGGGGGAATTGCTGGCCATGGAGTCGATTTTCCTTCGGCTGTTGGAGAGGAGTAAGACGAGAGTTTAACGCCACTTCATCACCGGCGGATTAGCGCAGCAGCGCCAGGAACATCCCGGCGGCCACCGCCGACCCGATCACGCCGGCCACGTTGGGACCCATGGCCGCCATCAGCGGGTTCACCTCCCCATCGGTCTGCTCGGAAACGAACTTTTGCACCACCCGAGCCGACATCGGCACCGCCGATACACCGGCCGCGCCGATGCAGGGATTGATGCGCTTGCCTTCCGGCAGGAACCGGTTGATCAGCCTGGCGAACAGAATCCCGCCCGCCGTGCTACAGGCGAACGCCACCGCTCCCAGCACCAGGATGAACAGGGTCTGCGGGCTGAGGAAGGTGTCGCCCTGCATGGTGGCGCCGACCACCAGACCGAGGAAGATGGTGACGATGTTGATCAACGATCCACCGGCCGCCTTGCTCAGCCGGTCGGTGACGCCGGATTCCCGCAGCAGATTGCCGAACATCAGCATGCCGATCAGCGGCGCGCTGGAAGGGATGGCCAGGGCGGTCAGCACGGTGATGATGATCGGAAAGATGATGATCGCCGTCCGCGACACCGGCCGGGCCTGGGGCATGTTGATGGCGCGCTCCTCGGGGGTGGTCAGCAGACGCAGGATCGGTGGCTGAATCACCGGTACCAGGGCCATGTAGCTGTAGGCGGCCACCGCCACCGCGCCCAGCAGGTGCGGAGCGAGAATGGCGGTCAGGTAAATGGAGGTCGGCCCGTCCGCCCCGCCGATGATACCGATCGACGCCGCTTCCTCGGCCGTGAAACCGAACAAATAGAAGGCACCGAGCGCGGCGACGAAAATGCCCAATTGGGCCGCCGCGCCGAGCAGCAGGGTGAGCGGCCGGCTCAGCAGCGGCCGGAAGTCGGTCAGCGCGCCCACCCCCATGAAAATGATCGGTGGCAGCAACTGGGTCTTGATCCCCATGCTGTAGATCAGTTGCAGCAACGGTATGGTCTGGCCGGGCTCCGCGTGAAAGCTGCTGGAAGCGTCGAGCATGGCCGCCGGCAGATTGGCGAGCATCGCGCCAAAGCCGATGGGGATCAGCAGCAGCGGCTCGTAGTTCTTTTTCACCGCCAAATAGATCAACAGCCCGGCGATCCCGAACATGATCAGGTTCTGCCAGCTCAGGCCGCGGAAGCCGCTTTGGGCAATCAGTTCCGACAAGGTATCCATGTCAGCCGCCGAGGGTCAGGATGGGCTTGCCGGCGAAGACCTCGCTGCCGAGTTCGGCATTGATTTCCACCACCGTGCCGTCGCGGGGCGCGCGCACGTCGTGCTTGGCTTTCATGGCCTCGACGGCGGCCACGACCTGTCCCTTGCGCACCGCATCGCCCACTTTGACGTTGATGTCCACCAGTTCGACCTTGCCTTCGAACGGCGAGAATACCGGCGTGCGCTGATCGGCGGCGAGGGGGGGCGGAGATGTCGGGACGGCGGGGGCCGGGGCGGGAGTGACGGGAGCCGCGCTCGTCGGGTTCGTTCCCGTCGGGGGTTCGATGGTGATGCGGAAGGTGCGGGTTACGGTGCCTTCGACCACTGTGCATTGGGTGGTGACCGGCGCGGTGAAAACGGAGGTGGGGGTCGCTTGAGCGAGAGCCGCCTGAGCGGGGGCGGGGGCGGGGGCGGGGGTCGCTTGAGCGGGAGTGCTGGCGGTCGGCGTGGGGGTTGCCGGGACCGGCGCCGGAACGGTTGCGGTGGCTGGTTTTTCCTTGGTTTTCAGTGGCAGGTTGATCCGGGCCTTGCCAGTCAACAGCCGGATGCCCTCATTCAATTCCATGTTCTTGCCCGGCACGATGGCGGAGGCAACCAGAAAGATGTTTTCTTCGGTCAGCGGCAACTGGCGTTCGCGCAGCGCCTCCTCGGCGGTGGCGATACTGTCCGGGGCTTCTTCCAGCGGATCGCCGGTGAACGGCTCCAGCTTGAGTTGCTCGGCGGCGACCTTGATCACCGTGGGGTCCGGCGGTTCCGGCGTGCGGCCGAAGTAGCCGAGCACCGAGCGCCCGTAGCCGGCGTCGATTTTTTGCCAGCGGCCGTGCAGCACGTTGTTGAAGGCTTGCAGCCAGTACTGCTGACTGCCGGGCGTCACGCTGGTCCAGGCGCCACCGGCCCGCACCACTTCGGGGAACTCGGCCAGCACTTCACCGTAGCGATTGAGAATGCCGGCTTCCGCCATCATGTGGACATTGGGACCGATGGCGCCGCCCGGCATCGGAAAATTGACCACCCGAGCATCGGCCGAGGTAGTGACCGGATTGAACGCATAGTCCTTGAGTGCCTCGTCGAGCAGCTTTTCCAGCTCGTTCATCTTGCCGGCGTCGATGTCGAGCGTATAGCCGGTACTCTTGAGCGCGTGCCACATCGAACGCACGTCCGGCTGCGAGGTGCCGGAGGCCAGGGGTCGCACCGACAGGTCGATGCGGTCCACGCCGCCGGCGATGCCGGCCATGTAGCAGGCCACGGCCATCGACGCGGTGTCGTGGGTGTGCATGGACAGCGGTACTTCGGGCGGCAGGATTCGCTTCAGGCCCTTGGCGGTTTCGTAGCAGGTGTGCGGGTCGGTGGTGCCGGAGGCGTCTTTCATGCACACCGAGTCGAAATGAAGCCCCGCCTCCAGCAGTCGTTGGATGATCCCGACATAAAATTCCGGGGTATGGACTCGTTCGGATCGGTACGGCAGGCCCATCATCGCCACGCAGACTTGATGATGCATTCCGGCGGCCACGATCGGCTGGCCGGTCTTGATCAGATTGTCCACGTCGTTCATGAAATCGAAGTTGCGGTCGATGGTGGTGCCGTGTTTCTTCATCAACCGCGCCTGCATTTCCAGCGCCTTGAGCCGCTGGGTGGTCAGGGTAACGCCGGACACCGAACGGGTGAGGATTTGCAGATCGGCATCCGGGCCGACCGCCTCGCGCATCTGGTCCATGCAGGTGAACGGGTCCTCGCCGGCATAGAAGTAAGGTGCCTGGTAGCGGGCACCGCCGCCGAATTCGAAGTGGCGCACGCCCATCCCGGCGGCGGCCCGCATGGCGGGCAACACATCATTGACGCGCACCTTGCCGCCGAACACGCTTTGCAATCCATCGCGGAAGGCGGTCAGCATGACCTGGATTTTTTTTGGAGTGGGTGCAAAGATCATGGTGGCTCTCAAGTAGTTAACGGATTTCTTCGATGTGGGTGACGCGCGCGCCGGGTGCGGCGGCGTTCGTGGCGGTGGCGATGGCGACGGCGATGGCCGTGTCGTTCCAGGGTTGCCAGGCGGCGGCTCGTGGCGGTGGCGCGGTGGTGCCGGATTGTCGCATGTCGATCCGCGGCGATGGCGCGGCGGTGCCGGGCCGTTCCGGGAACAGTTCGATCAGTCCCCGCAGAGCACCGGCCAATGCCGCAAGCAGGCCGATGACCGCCACGAAGGCGTTTAGGCAAATTAGGAAAAGATGGGGTTCTTCCATAGGGTGGTCCTTGACATGATCATGCCGGGTTGGCGGTCGAGCCGGACGCAGCTCATAGGAAATTGTAGGAAAATCGTAACCACACTGCCCGAAAGCGGGCAAAATTCCCTCGAACTGAATCGAGCTGGCCCTTCTTCCGAGAGTGCCTGGTTCGTCCATTGCGAGTCTTGATCATGGCCTACTACATTCAAAACGAACCCCAATCCATCCCCACGCTGGCCGATGCGTTACAGAGTTGGACGGTGGACATTCTGAAAAAACTCGCCGCGCTGGTGGGGGACGGCGGGAACCCGCCCACCCGAAAGGCGGATTTGATCGAATTCATCCGCAAACGGACCGAGGGCGAACGGCTTCAGATCCTTTGGAGCCAGCTCGATCCCATGCAGCAGGCGGCGGTGGCCGAAGTCGTTCACGGGCCGGATGCGCGTTTCAATGCCGGGCGCTTCGAGGCCAAGTACGGCCAGTCGCCGAACTGGGGCGAGAACCGCTCCTATAACAGCAACCCCTCGTTGTTGGGCGTATTTTTCCACGGCGGCATCATGCCGGACGATCTGCGCCGGCGTTGCAAGTCCTTCGTGCCAAAACCCGAACCGGCGCGGCTGTCGCCACGGGAGGATATCCCCGACCAGTGGGCGCTGACCTACGAGGAATGGGACCAGGAGACTCGTAAGAAGAAGGTGTATCAGAATAAGATCCCGATCGTCCGGTGCCTGACCGAGCGGGCGGCCATCCACGACCTCAAGGCGGTCCTGCGCCTGATCGATGCCGGCAAGCTGGCGGTCAGCGATAAGACTCACCAGCCCGGCGCCGCCGCGATCCGAGCTTTGGGTGGGTTGCTGCTCGGCGGTGATTTCTACGACGACAGCGAGTACGACGAATACGACAGGATCGGTCCGATCAAGCCGTTCGCCTGGCCGCTGCTGGTGCAGGCCGGTGGGCTGGCTTCGCTGAGCGGCAAAACGCTGCAACTGAGCAAAACCGGACAAAAGGCGCTCGGCGAACCGGTGGAGAAGGCCATCGCGCAGATATGGCGGCGCTGGCAAAAAACCACCTTGATCGACGAGTTGCGGCGCATCGACTGCATCAAGGGCCAGACCGGCAAGGGCAAGCGGGGGCTGACCGCCGTCGCCGGCCGCCGCGCCGCCATCCACCAGGCGTTGCAACACTGTCCGGCCGGGCGGTGGATCGCGGTGAACGACCTGTTCCGCCAGATGCGGGCCAGCGGGCAGGATTTCGAGGTCACCCGCGATCCCTGGAATCTCTACATCGCCGAAGCCGGTTACGGCAGCCTCGGCTACGAAGGTTTTCACGACTGGAAGATTTTGCAGGCCCGCTACGCGCTTTGTCTGCTGTTCGAATACGCCGCCACCCTGGGGCTGCTGGACGTAGCCTATATCCCGCCGCACGACGCCCGGCCCGACTATCGCGACAACTGGGGCACCGACGATCTGCCGTTCCTCAGCCGCTACGACGGGCTGCTGTATTTCCGTATCAATCCGCTGGGTGCCTATTGCCTGGGGTTGGCGGACCGCTACCAGCCGGCCGCGCTGGAGGTACCCGCCGCGCCGGTATTGCGAGTGCTGCCCAATTTGGAGATTGCCGCCATCGGCGCGCCGCTGGAGCCGGCCGACGCCATGCTGCTGGACAGCTATGCGAGCAAGTCCTCGGATGCCGTATGGAAGCTGGATCAGGCTCGTTTGCTGGAGGCCCTGGAGGAAGGGCACGACATCGAGGTGCTGGCGGAGTTGCTGGTCTCGCTCGGCGGCCAACCCTTGCCGGAGACGGTGGAGCGCTTTCTGGAGGATATGGCCCGCCGCGCCCGGAGTCTGAAAACCACCGGAACCGCCCGGCTGATCGAATGCGCCGACGCGGTGCTGGCGACGCTGATCGCCAACGACAGCCGCACCAAGCCGTTTTGTCTGCTGGCCGGCGAGCGGCATCTTGCGGTGCCCACCGAATCCGAAGCCCGTTTTCGCGGTGCGCTGCGCAAGCTCGGCTATAGCCTGCCCAAATGAGCGATTACCTCCCCGAAAATGCGCTGATCGTGCAGAGCGATCAGACCGTGCTGCTGGAAGTGCATTCGCCTCGCGCCGAGGCGGCCCGCGACGCCATCGCGCCCTTTGCCGAACTGATCAAGAGTCCGGAGCACGTCCATACCTACCGCATCACCCCACTGAGCATCTGGAATGCCCGGGCGGCGGGGCTGGGCACCGGGGCGATGGTCGCCACCCTGCGCGAGTACGCCAAATATCCGGTGCCCGAGGGCGTGGCCCAGGAGATCGAGGCGCTGGGCCGGCGCTACGGGCTGGCGGTGATCGAGCGCGACGAAGCGGGACTGGTGTTGCGGGTCGCCGACGCGCCGCTGGCGGAACTGCTGGCCCGCGACCGCAAGGTGGCGCCGCTGCTGGGCGAACGGCTGGCGGAGCGGGTGTTTCGCGTCCGCCTGGGGGTACGCGGCCTGCTCAAGCAGGCGCTGGTCGCCATCGGTTATCCGGCCGACGATCTGGCCGGTTACAACGAGGGACAGGAATTGCCGCTGCGGCTGCGTGAGCTGAGCGGCGGCGAGCCGTTCCTGGTTCGCGATTACCAGCGGGCGGCGGCGGCGGCCTTCCATCAGGGCGGGCGGGCACAGGGTGGCAGCGGGGTGATCGTGCTGCCCTGCGGCGCCGGCAAGACCATTGTGGGCATGGCGGTGATGGCGCTGGTCCAGGAAAACACCCTGATTCTGACCACCAGCCAGACTTCGATGGAACAGTGGCGGCGGGAGTTGCTGGACAAGACCGATCTACCGGCGGACGCCGTCGCCGAGTACAGCAGCCAGCGCAAGGATACCGGGCCGGTGACGCTGGCGACCTATCAGATGTTGACCTACCGGCCGAGTCAGGATGCCGAATTCGCCCATTTCGGTCTGTTTCACGCCCGGTCCTGGGGGTTGATCATCTACGACGAGGTGCATCTGCTGCCGGCGCCGGTGTTCCGCATTACCGCCGAGCTGCAATCGCGCCGCCGGCTGGGGCTGACCGCGACCCTGATCCGCGAGGACGGCCTGGAAAAGGATGTGTTTGCGCTGATCGGTCCCAAGCGCTACGACGTACCGTGGCGCGAACTGGAAGGGCAGGGCTGGATCGCTGCCGCCGACTGTACCGAAATCCGCGTCGCCCAGACGCCGGACCGGGATATGGAATACGCGCTGGCGCCGCGTCGCAACCAGTTCCGGATCGCGGCGGAGAATCCCCGCAAGCGGGCGGTGGTGGCGGAGCTGTTGAAGCAGGAGGCCGGGCATCGGATTTTGGTGATCGGCGAGTACATCAGCCAGTTGGAGGATCTGGCGGTGGACACCGGCTTTCCGCTGCTGACCGGCAAGACCCCGCAATTGGAGCGGGAACGCTTGTACCAAGGTTTCCGCGAGCGGACGGTGCCGGGGCTGGTGCTGTCGCGGGTGGGCAATTTCGCGGTGGACCTGCCGGACGCGGATGTGCTGGTGCAGGTATCCGGCAGGTACGGTTCGCGTCAGGAAGAGGCGCAGCGTTTAGGGCGGGTGCTGCGGCCGAAGAAGGACGGCCGGCGGGCGCGGTTTTATACCCTGGTCAGCCTGCGTACCTGCGAGGAGGATTTCGCCCGTCACCGGCAACTGTTTCTGACCGAGCAGGGCTACAGCTATCGGATCGAGACTTGGGCGAAGGGTTGAGAGGCCGTGCAACTGACGAGATGCCGCAAACGGTGAAGTCGAACCTGTCTGCTGCTCTTGATCTCGATCAGTCGCAACTTCACCTCCATAGGCTTGAAGACGCTAAACGGAGTGATATCGTTTCCCGATAGGTTTTGTTCTTTTCGGAGGCCAATAACCACCCTGTTCGTCATACCCGCGAAAGCGGGTATCCCGTTTTTCAGCGGCGGCCTGGATTCCCGCATTCGCGGGAATGACGAAAACCTATTCAGAATTGGTATGAGAAGGCCGGATAGGGGCGCGTGAGCACCCCTCCCTATGTTCGCCGATTTACGCCCCGATGAGTTTACGGACCACATCGGTCATGGAGATCACCCCGGTGGGCTGGTTGTTTTCGGTGACCACCAGGCGGTGCATGCGCCGACCGGTCATCAGGCTGACCGCCTCGCTCAAGAGCATTGCCGCGTCGCAGGTGGCGCAGCCGGGGGTCATGATGGCGCGGGCCAACAGCGCCCGGGCCTCCTCGGGGGTGCGGCCCTGACGGGCCAGCACCAGGTCGGTTTGCGACACCACGCCGGTGGCCTGACCGCCGTCCATGACCACCACGGCGTGGATTTCCTGGTCGATCATCAGTTTCGCCACTTGGGCCACCGTATCGTCCGGCCCGCAGGCGATGATCCCGCGATGCATCAGATCCTTGACCCGGGTGCCGTCGTCGGTGATGACGATCGCCTCGGCCTCGGCGATGCCGGGCAGCGGCTCGGACATCGGGTAGGGATGTGGGGTGGTGTGCATGTCGCCTTGGGGTAGCGTCGGGTGAGGGGTCGTGACCGGCGGCTGGCCGCTGGCGCCCTGGCCAAATGCGGTGGCGCCGACCAGCACCGACATGTTGCCGTGCGGATGCTTATTATCGTGCATAAGCTGATGGGCGACCGGCAGTTCGGCATAGGTGAAGGCCCGCGACAGACAGGGGTCGAGCAACCCGCGCAGCGCCAGTTCGTTCATTTGGTAGGACTGCTCGGCATTGGCGAAATGCGAGCCTTGCAGACGCTTTTGCCGCATCCACAGGTAGCGCAGATCGACGGTGGCGTTGTAGCCGGTGGTGCCGGCGCAGACCGCGACCATGCCGCCGGTGTCGCAGACGAAGATGGAGGTGGGAATGGTGGTTTCGCCGGGGTGTTCAAAGACGATGTTGGGCGCCCGCTTCTCGCCCAGCACCTCCCAGATCTTGGCGCCGAAGGCCCGCACCCCTTTGAGCCACTTGGCGTAGCCGACGCTGTCCTTCCAGTGCGGCAACATGCCCCAGTGGTCGAAGTCGTTGCGGTTGATGCAGCCCTTGGCGCCCAACTTCATGCAATAGTCGAACTTGTCCTGGCCGGACACCATGGCGATCGGGGTGGCGCCGGCCGCTTTGACGATCTGGATGGCCATGGAACCGAGCCCGCCGGCGCCGCCCCAGATCAGGGCGACGTCGCCTTTCTTGATGGCGTTGGCGCCCCAGCCGTGCAGCATGCGCCAGGCGGTGGCGGCGACCAGCACGTAGGCGGCGGCTTCTTCCCAATTCATGTGCTTGGGCTTGGGCATGCACTGCTGGGCCTGCACCTTGGTGAATTGGGCGAAGCTGCCGTAGTTGGTTTCGTAACCCCAGATGCGGAAGGTGGGCGAGTACATGGGATCGCCACCGCTCTTGACCCAGGAACAGTTGCGATCCCAGGTGCCGCAATGCACCACTACCTCGTCGCCGACCTTAACGTGGGTGACGTCCTTGCCGATTTTGTAGACGATGCCGGAGGCGTCGCTGCCGCCGATGTGGAAGTCTTCCGGTTCGCCGGCCTTGTTGCGCGCGCCAATGACGTTGACTGGAATCCCCAATCCGGCCCAGACGTTGTTGTAGTTGATGCCGGCGGCCATGACGTAGACCAGGACTTCGTCATCCGCGATCGGCGGGACCTTGACCACTTCCTGCTGGAAGGCTTCCATCGGTGTGCCAAATCGCTCGGCGCGGATCAGCCAGGCGTGCATCTTTTCGGGAATTTCGCCTAGCGGCGGTTGTTCTCCTAAGGCGTAGAGTTCTTTAGCCATGCTTATATCCTCATTAGTTTTCGAGGTTGGATATTCGTGATATTTCCGCACGGTCCACAACGGTGCGGTCGGTAAAACACAGGGAATCCGATTGAGACGGATCTCAAGTTGCCATGTAGCGCGACCGCACGCCCGCTGTCGCCAGGTCGATGGTCGATTGGAGTTCGGCGCTTTCCTTGATGGAAGCCTGAAGATCCTGCAGGCGACCATCCGTCAGGCCGTAGATCCAGCCATGCAGCATCAGCGGTTGCTCTCGCCGCCAGGCATCGCCCACCAGGGTGGTGCGGGCGACGTTGCGCACCTGTTCGATCACGTTCAACTCGCACAGAGCGCGCCAGCGTGTCTCTGGGTCCGGCAGGCTGGCGAGGAAATCCGCATATCGGTCGCGCACGTCCTGAATATGGCGCAGCCAGTTGTCGATCAGCCCCAGTGACGCCCCCTCCAGGGCCGCCTTCACGCCGCCGCAGCCGTAATGACCACAGACGATGATGTGCTGGACCTTGAGCGCCTCGATGGCGAATTGCATCACCGAGAGGCAGTTAAGATCGGTGTGCACCACCACGTTGGCCACGTTGCGATGGACGAACACCTCGCCCGGCTTCAGGCCGGTGATCTGATTGGCGGGCACGCGGCTGTCCGAACAGCCGATCCACAGGTAGGCGGGAGTTTGCAGCGCCGCCAATCCAACAAAAAAATTGGGGTCGGCGGCCCGCGTCTCCTCGGCCCAGCGGGCGTTGGCGCTAAAAAGTTCCGGCAGGTATTTCATCGGGTTTTTCCCAGGCCGCGCGGAGCGGCCCGCATCGGATTCAGTGGAGAGGTAGGGTGTTCGTGTCATCCGCGCCGACCGCGGGAGCCGGGCCATGACGATGGTCGCGCAGTCGCTCCAACTGGCGCGCCACCGAGCGGCTGGCCCGGTCAGCGGCCCGGTCGATGGCGATGTAGATATCGTCTTCGATATCCTCGATGATCACGTCCTGCGCGCCGGGAAAGTCGATTTGGATCAGGCAGCGTTTGTTCTTGCTTGCGCGGGGACCGCTTTGACTGGAAAGGCGGACCGAGACCTGACGCAGGTGGTCGTCGGCCCAACCGAGTGCGAATCGCAGGTGCCGTTCGGCGTGCTCGCGCAAGCTGTCGGCCAGTTCAAAACCTCGCGCCTGGATGTTGATCTTCATGAAGCCACTCCTTAATCGAGTTGAAAACATCATGAAGTGTAGGGATGAATGAAATATCCAACAATCCGAATAATGTTTAATAATCATTCGATTTATTCGATGTATTGCAGGCTTATGGCCAACCTCAACTTCAAGCACCTGCGTTATTTCTGGATGGTCGCCAAGGCGGGCAGCGTCGCCAGCGCCAGCAAGCAATTGCATCTGACGCCGCAATCCATCAGCGGTCAATTGGGCGAACTGGAGGAGAGTCTCGGTATCGAGCTGTTTCGCCGCGTCGGGCGCGGTCTGGAACTGACCGAAATGGGGCGGCGCATCTTCAGTTACGCGGACGAGATCTTCGCGCTCGGCAACGAACTGCTGGAAGTCGCTCTCGACCGGACGGCGCGCAAGAGCCTGCCGTTTCGGGTCGGCATCGCCGATTCAGTGCCGAAGTCGGTGGCTTATCGCGTGGTCGAACCGGCGCTGCGTATCGATGAACCGGTACGGCTTATCTGCCGGGAGGGCCGGCTGGCGCCACTGCTGGCGGAGATGGCGGTTCATCATCTCGATCTGGTGATCGCCGACCGGCCCATGCCCACCAATCTGAACGTTCGGGGCTACAGCCACTTTCTTGGGGAAAGCGATCTGACGGTGTTCGCCACGCCGGGTTTGGCGCGGTCCCTGACGGGGACGTTTCCCGCGCTGCTCGACAAGGCGCCGTTCCTGATGCCGGGAGAAGACGTTGCCACTCGACCCAAACTGATTCAATGGTTCGAGGCACAGCATTTGTATCCGTGCATCGTGGGCGAATTTGACGACAGCGCCCTGCTCAAGGCTTTCGGTCAGGCCGGCGCCGGCCTGTTCGTGGCACCCACGGCGATTTCCGAGTACGTGTGCCGGCAATACGCCGTCCAGGCGATTGGGCGTATCGACTCGGTGGCCGAGCAGCTCTACGCCATCACCACCGAACGCCGGCTGCTACATCCGGCCATCGTCGCGGTCGTCCAGGCCACGCAGCGCGAGTTTTTCGGGAAATCACAACTGACTTGATCGGCCTCGGATTTTTCCGGAGCGACCGTGTCGTCTCCTTGCTCTTGGACGACCCCGATGTCCCCGAACACCTGTTATCCATCTCTCCGGTCCATACAGGTGGGAGGGGGTTCAAGCGCTTGGTAGCCAAGAGATGGTACGAAAACCGTACTCAGTCGAAGATCAATACCAGATAGGTGATGAAGAGCACGAGGTGAACGATGCCGTGCAGGACGTTGGTGCGCGCGGCGCTGAAATTCACGACGGTGACCAGCAGGGTCAGAAGCAACAGGTGGATGTTGGCGGGGCTGAGTCCGAGCTCCACCGTCTTGCCCGTGACCATGCCGATGACCAGCACGGCCGGGATGGTCAGCCCGATGGTCGAGAGCGCCGAGCCCATGGCAATGTTGACGGTGCGCTGGAGTTGGTTTTCCAGGGCGGCCTTGATGGCCGCGACGCCTTCCGGCGCCAGCACGAGCACCGCGATGAAGAGGCCCCCCAAGGCTTGGGGTCCACCCAGGCTGCTGAGACCGTGCTCGACCAGCAGCGCCATTTTCTTCGAGAGCAGCACGATCGGGAGCATGGTGAGTGGTAGAAAGAGGGCGTGATATCCAATGGAACGTACAGGTGGATGACCGTGGTGATCGGGGTAGACTGCTTCGGTGCCGTCGTGGGGTTGGAGTTGGGTGAAGTAGCTGCTGTGGCGCAAGGTCTGAATCCAGAGGAAGGCTCCGTACAAGCCGGCCGAGACCACGACCAGCCATCCCTCCACCAGCAGTGTCACCTCACCGCCCGGCGCGCCCTCCATGTAGCGCGGCAGAATCAGGCTCAGACCCGCCAGGGGGATGAGAACGCCCAGGTAGGTGGCGGCGCCCTGAAGGTTGTAGCTCTGCTCGCGATGCCGGAGACCTCCCACGAGCAGCGTGACTCCCAGCATGCCGTTCAGCACGATCATCAAGACCGAGAAGAGGGTGTCCCGCGCGAGGGTGGGATTATCCGCGCCGGTGAGCATCACCGCGGAGATCATGGCCACCTCGATGACGATCACCGAGAGTGTGAGGATGATCGTGCCGTAGGGCTCGCCAAGCAGGATGGCCAGTGCGTCGGCGTGCCGGACGACGCTGAACGCCAGCCATGCGATCACCACGAAGAGCCAGGTGAAGAGCAGGCCATACCAGAGCAGGTTCGACAGGTCGGCCACCCAGCGGTCCCCAAAGACCAGGAAAAGCAGGGTGGTGACTAGGCCTGCCCAGAGTGCGAGCTCGGTGCGTATGACGCTGGGCACGGGTTGTGGTGCTGCTGCGGAACTCATGGTATCTCCTTGATTTGCAGAGAAAGTCCGGCGGCCGTGGGAGTCGATCACTCCCCAAATTGCAAAGTTATCGACGACGTGCAAGCGCTTTTCTTGACCGGAAGGAGTCGTGGTTGTCGATCATGAGCAACATGACGAGTGAACCTCTTGGCGCGGCTAGGGAGTGCGTCCAACAGATATTCTGGATATCCGGGTGGGAACCCGTTTTGTTCGTTGGTGTGCTGGCTGCATTGTACGGGTTCGATGCGGTTCGTTGGAATTCGCATGGGGTAGGGCGAGTGGGAGACGGGGTCGCCAGTACCGGTGAGGTTGTCTGCGGTTTTTCCTTCTACACCCAGGGCGCTACCCACGCGCAACAGGTGCTGAACGCGATCAACCCGGAGCTTCAGCAGCTCCGGCAATACGGCGGGATCAGACCGGGACCCGCGCCCACCACTCGCGAAAGCGGTCATGCCGAAACGGAGATTCCGATGGGTGGCAGCGGGTTCGTCTGGTCCCGCTGGTACGAGGAAGGCGACCAGGATTGAAGGCGGCCGCCTTTCCCGCTGGGCCTCAGGTCTTTTTCCCCACCGCCCTGGGTTCGTCCAGCCCCCGTTCCGCCAGCGCCGCCGCCCGGAACAGGGCACGGCCCTTGTTCATGGTCTCTTCCCATTCGTTTTCCGGCACGGAATCGGCGACGATGCCGGCGCCGGCCTGAACGTGCAAAAACCCATCCTTGATCACGGCGGTGCGAATGGCGATGGCGGTATCCATATTGCCGGACCAGGATAGATAGCCGACCGCCCCGGCGTAGACCCCGCGCTTGACCGGCTCCAGTTCGTCGATGATCTCCATCGCCCGGATCTTGGGCGCGCCGCTGACCGTGCCGGCCGGAAAGGTGGCGCGCAACGCGTCGATGGTGCTCAGTTCGGGACGCAGCCGCCCGGTCACGTTGGAGACGATGTGCATGACGTGCGAGTAGCGCTCGACCACCATCTTCTCGGTCAGGCGGACGCTGCCGATCTCACTGACCCGGCCGACGTCGTTGCGGCCCAGATCGATCAACATCAGGTGTTCCGCCAGCTCCTTGGGATCAGCCAGCATCTCGGCTTCCAGCGCCCGATCCTGTTCCTCGGTGGCGCCGCGACGGCGGGTGCCGGCGATCGGCCGCACCGTCACCAGCCCGTCTTCCAGCCGGGTCAGGATTTCCGGCGAGGAGCCGACGATATGCAAGTCGCCCAGGTTGAGGAAATACATGTAGGGCGAGGGGTTCAAGCCGCGCAGCGCCCGGTACAGATCCAGCGGCGCGGCCCGGAACGGCGCCGACAGGCGCTGCGAGGGCACCACCTGCATGCAGTCGCCGGCCAGAATGTACTTCTTGATCCGCTCGACCGCGTTTTCATAACCCTGCTGGGTGAAGCCGGAGACGAATTGGATCTCGTCCACCTCGGGACTTGGACGGCGCGGGGCGTAGAGCGAGCGGGGCGCGCGCAGTTTCTCCACCCACTCGTCCAGCCGTTGCTGGGCGCGGGCCAGGGCACGTTCCACCGCCGGGTCCACCAGGGTGATCAGGTACAGTCGTCCGGCCAGATTGTCGAACACCACCAGATCCTCGGACACCAGTAGCAAAATGTCCGGGTTGTCCAGCGGATCGGGATTCGGGCAGGTGGCCAGCCGGGGCTCGATATAGCGGACGGTGTCGTAGCCGAAATAGCCGACCAGCCCGCCGATGAAGCGCGGCAAGCCTTCGCCGGTGGCCGGCACCCGGTAGCGGCTCTGGAAATCCTGAATCCAGTCCAGCGGGTCGGGACACTCCAGCGCTTCGACGATTTCGCCAGCGTGTTCGACGGTGATCCGCTGGCCGCGTACCCGGACGATCTTGCGGCAGGGCAGACCGATGATCGAATAGCGGCCCCATTTCTCGCCGCCCTGCACCGATTCCAGCAGGTAGCTGTACGGTGCGTCGGCCAATTTAAGGTAGGTGCTGAGCGGAGTATCGAGGTCGGCCAGCACTTCGCGGGCGACCGGAATGCGGTTGAAACCCTCGCCAAGCAGGCGTTGAAATTCGTTCGGGCTCATGGGTGAAACAGCCTCGGGCAACGGAAACGGGAAACGGCGTCAAAAAAGCGGAAGGCGTCAGTCCGGGCGACGCCATCGAAAATCCGGGGCCGGTTTCGGGAGCGCGGGGCGGCGGAGCGGAGGAGGAGACATCAGGTCGTCTTTCGCAGCAGGGCGGGCAACTCGGCGATGGAGTCGATCACGGCGTCCGGTTGGGCATCGCGGATGTCGCGGCCGTGGTTGTAGCCATAGGGCACGCACACGATGGGACAACCGGCATTACGGGCAGCGCCCACATCGTTGATCGAGTCGCCGATCATGAGCCCTTGCGCGACCGGCACGCGCAGGCGTTCCGCGCACAGCAGCAGCGCGTCCGGGGCCGGTTTGGGCTGGGGGATGCATTCACCGCCGACCACGGTGGCAAAGAACTCGCCGATGCCGAGCCGTTCCAGCAGCGGTTGCGCGAACTCGGCGGGCTTGTTGGTGACGCAGGCCATGGGAAAACCGGCGGCATGCAAATCGGCGAGCCCCGCGCGGACGCCGGGGTAAACCGCGCTGTAGACGCTGATATGGTCGGCGTAGGCGGCCCGGTACAGCGGTTTGGCGCGGGCGAACAGTTCGGGCTCGACCCGGCTGCCGTCCATCTTGCCGACCAAGGCACGGCGAATCAGGTTGTCCATGCCGTTGCCGACCCAGGTGCGTACCTGCGCTTCTTCGCGCGCCGGCAGCTTCAGTTGCCGCAACATGACATTGATCGCCGCGGTCAGGTCGGGGACGCTGTCCACCAGGGTACCGTCGAGATCGAAGAAAAGGGCCGCGATATTCTCAAACATGGTTAGGGGTCCGCCTGAGCCAGTTCGGCGCGCAGGGCGGCGAGGGTGGCCCGATAGTCGGGAGTGTTGAAGATGGCCGAGCCGGCGACGAAGGTGTCGGCGCCCGCTTCGGCGATGAGCCGGATGTTGTCGATCTTGACGCCGCCGTCCACTTCCAGCCGGATCGGATAGCCGCTGTCGTCGATCAGCCGCCGGGCCTCGCGCAATTTTTTCAGGGTGCCGTTGATGAAGCTTTGGCCACCGAAACCGGGGTTGACCGACATCAGTAGCACCATATCCACCTTATCCATCACGTATTTCAGGTATTCCAGCGGAGTGGCGGGATTGAATACCAGCCCGGAGCGGCAGCCACAGTCGCGGATCAATTGCAGGCTGCGGTCGATATGGTCGCTGGTTTCCGGGTGAAAGGTGATGTAGGTCGCGCCGGCTTGGGCGAAGTCGGGGATGATGCGGTCCACCGGCCGGATCATTAGATGGGCGTCGATGGGCGCGGTGACCCCGTGCTTGCGCAGCGCCTCGCACACCAGGGGGCCGACCGTCAGGTTGGGGACGTAGTGATTATCCATAACGTCGAAATGCACCCAGTCCGCGCCCGCCGCCAGCACGGCGTCCACTTCCGCGCCGAGCCGGGCGAAGTCGGCGGAGAGAATCGAGGGTGCGATCAGGTAGTCGCGCATGATGGGCAAGGCATCTCGGGCCAAATCCCCGGCCAGGGGGCCGGGGAACAGTCAATCGGGAGGGGTCACTTTAGCCGAATCGCGCCGGGTTTGGCGACCGCCGGTCCCCTGAAATGCGGGTGACCGGCCGCATGGCGCGATCTTCAGCGCGCGATCACCCGCTGGATGCGCTCCAGTGCCTTAACCAGATTGTCCATGCTGGTCGCGAAGGAGATGCGCGCGCAGCCTTCGGCGCCGAAGGCCGAGCCCGGCACCAGCGCCACGCCGCCTTCGTTCAGCAGTAGCTCCGCAAAGGCGATATCGTTGGCCAGGCCCAGCCGCTCGATCACCTTCTGGAAGCTGGGGAAGATGTAGAAGGTGCCATCGGCCGGCGCGACCTCGACCCCTTCCATTGCCTTCAGCATCTGATAGACGTAGTCGTGACGCTCCTTGAACGCCTGGGTCATGGTCGCGACGCAAGACTGATCGCCGTTGATCCCGGCTTCCGCCGCGACCTGGGAGATCGAGGTCGGGTTGGAGGTGCTCTGCGACTGGATATTGGTCATGGCGGTAATCAAGTCGCTGGGACCGCCACAGTAGCCAATGCGCCAGCCGGTCATCGAATACACCTTGGAGACGCCATTCAGCACGATGGTGCGATCATAGAGATCCGGGCAGACGTTGAGGATGTTGCGGAATGGTTCTCCCGTCCACTGGATATGCTCATACATGTCATCGGTGGCGATATAAACCTGAGGATGCCGGCGCAGCACTTCGCCCAGCGCGCTCAATTCGGCGGCGTTGTAGGCGACGCCGGTCGGATTGGAGGGGCTGTTGATCACCAGCAGCTTGGTGCGCGGGGTGATGGCGGCTTCCAGTTGCGCGGCGGTGATCTTGAAATGCTGTTCGATGCCGGCCTCGACGATCACCGGCGTGCCGTCGGCCAGCAGCACCATATCGGGGTAGGACACCCAGTACGGCGCGGGGATGATCACTTCGTCGCCGCTGTCCAGCAACGCCTGGGCCAGGTTGTAAAAGCTCTGCTTGCCGCCGCAGGACACCAGAATCTGCTTCGGCTCGTAGCTCAGGCCGTTATCGCGCTGGAACTTGGCGATGATGGCTTTCTTCAGGCTCGCCGTGCCACCCACCGGCGTGTATTTGGTGAAACCGGCGTGGATGGCCTGGATGGCGGCATCCTTGATGAAGTCGGGCGTGTCGAAATCCGGCTCGCCGGCGCCCAGGCCGACCACATCCTTGCCGGCGGCCTTCAGTTCGTTGGCTTTGGCGGTCACCGCCAGAGTAGGGGAAGGTTTGATGCGCTGTACACGTTCGGAAAGAGGGGTACTCACGGGGACTCCTGGATACGGACCGAAAAGTTGAACACGGAAATGGCTCAGATTGTCGGATCATACTGAAAATTCCCATGCCAACCAATTTCCCCATGCAAACGAAAAAGCCTTTTACCCTTCGCGCCCGCTTCCAACCCGCCGGCGATCAGCCGGACGCCATCCGCGCGCTGGTCGCCGGTCTGAACGACGGCTTGGCGCATCAAACGCTGCTTGGCGTGACCGGTAGCGGTAAGACCTTCACCATTGCCAACGTCATTGCCGCCGTGCAGCGTCCGGCGCTGGTGCTGGCGCCCAACAAGACCCTGGCGGCGCAACTGTACGGCGAGATGAAGGCGTTTTTCCCCGACAACGCGGTGGAGTATTTCGTCTCCTATTACGACTACTACCAGCCGGAAGCCTACGTGCCCTCGTCCGATACCTATATCGAGAAGGATGCCTCGATCAACGAACACATCGAGCAGATGCGGCTGTCGGCGACCAAGGCCATCCTGGAGCGGCCCGATACCATCATCGTGGCCACCGTATCGGCGATTTACGGCTTGGGCGACCCCGAGTCGTATATGAAGATGTTGCTGCATCTGGTGCGCGGCGAGCGGGTCGATCAGCGCGCCATCCTGCGCCGGCTGGCGGATTTGCAATACACCCGCAACGACCTGGAGTTGGCGCGTGGCACCTTTCGGGTCCGTGGCGAGGTGATCGACATCCATCCGGCCGAATCCGATACCGAGGCGGTGCGGGTGGAATTGTTCGACGACGAGATCGAGTCGCTTAGTCTGTTCGATCCGTTGACCGGGCATGTGTTGCGCAAGACGCCGCGCTATACCGTGTATCCCAAGACTCATTACGTCACCCCGCGCGAGCAGCTTTTGCGGGCGGTGGACGCGGTCAAGGATGAATTGCGCGAACGGCTGGCCGAGATGCACACCGCCAACAAGCTGCTGGAAGCGCAGCGTTTGGAGCAGCGCACCCGCTTCGATATCGAGATGATGCTGGAACTGGGTTATTGCAGCGGCATCGAGAACTATTCCCGCCATCTGTCCGGCCGCGAGGTGGGCGAAGCGCCGCCGACCCTGTTCGATTACTTGCCGCCGAACGCGCTGATTTTCATCGACGAGAGCCATGTGACCGTGCCGCAATTGGGCGCGATGTACAAGGGCGACCGTTCGCGCAAGGAAACGCTGGTCGATTACGGGTTTCGGCTGCCGTCGGCGCTGGATAATCGGCCCTTGCGCTTCGACGAATTCGAGCGGTTGAGCGGTCAGACCGCGTTCATTTCCGCCACGCCCGGCCCGTTCGAGTTGGCGCATTCCGGCGACGCGGTGGTGGAGCAGGTGGTGCGTCCCACCGGCTTGGTGGACCCCGAGGTCGAAGTGCGTCCCGCCCAGCATCAGGTGGACGATCTGCTCGGCGAAATTCGCGAGCGCGCGGATCGCAAGGAACGGGTGCTGGTCACCACCTTGACCAAACGCATGGCCGAGGATTTGACCGGGTATCTGGCCGAGAACGGGGTGCGGGTGCGTTATCTGCACGCCGACATCGACACGGTGGAGCGGGTCGAGATCATCCGCGATCTGCGCTTGGGTCAGTTCGACGTGCTGGTCGGCATCAACCTGTTGCGGGAAGGGCTGGATTTACCGGAGGTGTCGCTGGTGGCGATTCTCGACGCCGACAAGGAAGGGTTCCTGCGCTCCGAGCGCTCGCTGATTCAGACCATCGGCCGCGCCGCCCGTAATCTGCGCGGCAAGGCGATTCTGTACGCCGACCGGATCACCGGTTCGATGCGGCGGGCGCTGGACGAAACCGATCGGCGTCGGACCAAGCAGCAGACGTATAACCAGGCGCACAGCATCACCCCGCGCGGGATTCAGAAGGCGGTGGCCGACATCATGGAAGGCGCGTATCCGGGCGCGCCGACGCCGGCGATGCAATACGCCAAGGTCGCCGAGGAAACCGCCGCCTACGCCCGCGAATCACCGGCGCTGCTGATGAAGAAGATCAAGCAGTTGGAACAGGCGATGTATCGCCACGCCCGCGATCTGGAATTCGAGGAAGCCGCGAAACTGCGGGATGAAATTCAGCGGATTCAGCGGTTGGGGTTGGGAATGCCCGCAGTGAGCCATCGTTAACACCGAGAGGGAATCGCAATCACCTGAAACGAGCTGTTTCGCCAAATCGCGGATGTCTACTGAATCCAGCAAAATGCGTCAGAGTGACTACTTTTATGACAGGTATCACTCCAATTTGGAAACGACGATATGGACTGGTTGGCGCGATTTCTCTTTACCCACACCCGGCAAACCACGCCTGACGGTCGCCCGTTGTATGCGTACAAAATGGGCGATGTTCAATACGTGGACTTCCGAACCCACTTTCATCAAATCATTCTCCTGGACCCGCAAGGTCGGTTGGCAACCCGCTTTGCGCCCATTTTCTGCCTCTACGCCGCTGAGACCTTCCGCCGGGAACACGCCGAGGGTAACTGGACGTGGGAAACGGTGTTCCGTCCGCTGGGCATGGAAGCGCCACCTCATCAGCAAATCAGTGAGTGGGTCGAAAAGGGCCTGAAGTGGTGGCGACGCCCCCTACTGCGCAGTACACACGGCAGCCGGCTGTTCCTAATGACGATGGTCTGTGAAGGCGGGTTGCCGCTGCGCCTGCTCCAGCAGGAAAATGCCCACCTGACCCAGTTTTTCCGCACCGTTCTCGAAAGCTATTACCGAACCGGTCGGGGCGACGTTCAAGCCGCTACGCTCATTGCCCAGCAACAAGCCCACCGTTTGCCGCGCAGCCTGCGTCAAGACGCTGTGTTTCATCTGGCTGGCACGCTCATTGCCAAAGTCGGTGAATTGCAATCGTTGATCGGTGAGGCCGTCGATCCCCTCGCGGCGCTTGACGCCAAAGTTCCGGACTGGCGGCGGAACTTGCCGTTGCGGCTGGAAGATCGAGTGGCGGAAACACTGTTGACGGGTTTGGTGCGCCGTTCCGGCGAACTGGCTCGTGAGAGTACGGCCCAGCTGCGCTGGCGGGGACGGTTACGGGAAACCCTGTCCGGCTGGCAGGTGGAAAAGTGCCTGGAAGTGCCGGAGCGTCCGACCGGCGTTCAGATCGGCGAATGGATCGGTTCGTCAGCGGTGGATCGGCCCCGCTGGCGCCTGCTGCTGCATACATCCGCCGGTACCGAAGCAGTAGCTTGGTTGACGCGGATTCAAGGTGAGGGCAAATCCGCTTCGTACCGTCGGGAATGGCTGCGGCACGGCGGGGTGATACTCGCCGGCGCGGCGGTCTGGCAACCTCACTGGTTGAGCTTGCACGACGGCCAGCAGGAGTACGCCCTGACGGTACGGGATGGCGAACCGTGGGGCGATTCTCCTTGGGTATTTGTCGGGCGGGGGGCGTCGGGAGAAAGGGAATGGTTGACCGAAGGTTCGGCCCGCACCCGGTCGGAACAGGCTTGGGTTTTGGCCGCCCCGGAACTCATTCCACGAGAGGTAGCGGGCGTTTGCGAAGGCTTGGGAACCATCGCCGAACTCGACCGAGTGGTGTACCGGGTCAGCGGTGAGATCGAGCTATTGACCCCGCAACAGGATCGCTACCGCATCGCCTGCCGAGCGGAAACCGAGTCGGCGGAAACCTTCGTTGTGGTCGGCGACACCATTCCCCAAGCACTTCAGCAGCGGCCGTTGTATCGCGGTATTCCACACTTTCAGGCGTTTGATCGGGAGGGTCGGCGACAACCGGCTATCGGGCCACGGCAATGGCGGTTTCTGGGCAATACCGAGCCCTGGCGGGAAAGCTGCGAAGCGGCGCGAGGGAGGATTTGGGTGCGGCTGATTGACGCCAGCGGCGCGGAATGTTGCCGGCGGCAGACTGATGTGGCGCCCTGCAATTTTCACATCGAAGCCGATATCGGCACAGGAAACCAAGTCGGCGTCGTGCGATTGACCGGACTGGCCGGAGCCGAAGTGCGGCTCGACCCGGATAGCCCCGCTGATGTCTCCATCAACCATACCGAGGATCAGGCGCGGATCGTATGCCCGTCCTTGCCGGGCGTCTTGCCACCGCCGTTGACCCTTCTGCTGAGTTGGCCTGGATCGCAACCAATTGCGCTGATTCTGCCCTATCCCCAGCGGGGCGCGTTTTTTCGACTGGCAGGACAGTCGTTGCCCAACGATGATTGGATTCCTCTGGATCGACTGGGCGGTCTGCGCCTGTTCGTTCAGGACCCGGCCAGTGGCCGTCACTTCTGGCTGAAAGGCGAACTGATCGCTTGCGCGGGCGAAACCGCGCAAGACTTTCGCCAAAGATTTCACGAATGCCTGCCATTTCTCGAACAGGGGCGACTCGAAGTTTTGTTGCTTCCCTGGCAGGAGCGCATCGCTTCCCTGCTGGCCAGCAGTCGCAATCTGGATGCTCAAGTGCGGTTGGTGGTCGAGACCGCCCAAGGTGAACGGCTCGCGAAAATACGAGCGTCCCGTTTTGATGCAGTGATCGAACCCGACCGCGCGGCAGGCCTGGTGCGTATTCCCGAGGATTCCCTGACCCGGCTTGGCCCAGAATGGAAGACGCGCGTCCAGTTGCAGATGATCCGACTCTGGGCGCCAGCAGATCCACCTGTCGTTCCGCAGGCCAGCCCGAACCAGACAGCTTGTTGGGAAGTCCCTCCTGATCTCGATCCTGGTCCTTGGTGGGTGGTGGGACGGGATGGCGACTGGGCGCGGTTTCGCCCGCTGCTCTGGGTCGCAACCGCTGACGATCCGCCTGTCGAATTTTCCGATGGCTCGTTGATGGTGGCGATTCGGGAAGCCGATTCCGAGCAACGAGAGCGGAAATTAAACGCCATTCTCGCCGAACTGGGGCAAAACCCCGATCATCCTGACTGGCCGCTGTTATTTGACTATGTGCGACTGGCGCGGGAATTTCCACCGAGTTCGCTGGATGTACTGCGCGGGTTGCCGACTCACCCCCACACGTTGGCGCTGGCCTTATTCAAAGCCGATGATGAGACTTTCGAGCCGGTCTGGTCGCTTTCCCGGCAAATGCCGTTTTTGTGGGTTTTGCTGGCGGTCAACACTTGGCGGGAGGCGGCAATCACCTATTTTGAGGGACTTCAGGCTACGCTGGCGGAAATGGAGGAGGGCGCGGAGATGGTTTTTGGCCTGTTCCAAGGATTCCGGGAACGCGCCAGCGCCCGTCGTCCTTATTGGCGACCGTTGTGCGACTGGCTTCAGGAATTGTTATTTCCCGAACAGCCGCTGCAAGGCAGTGAACTGAGTATGGCGCGCTGCTATCCGTCATGCTTGGAACAGCAGATTGAAGTGCTGGAGCAGGAATTGATGGGACGCCATGACGCAGAAGAAAAATGGCCGGAGAGCGTTGAGGTGATGGGCTGGCGGCGAGACATTGCTCCAAAATACCGTTTTGCCCACCTCGCTCCCTTCTATCAGCCGGTACGGTGCGCGCCCTTCGTCGCCGCGCATCTAAGCCTGAATGGCGTCACTCCCAACGAGCGATTGATCTACGAACTGCGCCTGCTGCGCGCTTTCGACCGGGAGTGGTTCGATAATGTCCATGCCATCGCGTTGACCCTGGGCCTCGCTCAACGACCGCCGGAAGCCTGAATCATGGAACGCACGCAATTTTACAGCACGCTGGTCGAGCAACTGGGCCGCCGCGCCACGCGCGCGGTCCTGGGTTTGTGCGGTTTCCGCAACGATGCTCTGCGCGAGTATCTGCGCGCGCTATTCGACCGGCAGGCGGGCACACCGGGCGCATTTTTGGCTGATCCAGTTTTCGAGGCCAGCTTTGGCTGGCAACCGGCAGAGCGGACGCTCGGTGGACTCGAAGGCAAGCTGCTGCATCCCGATTTGGTTCGGGCCTTGCGCGAACCGCAAAAAAAGGGGTTAAGCGAGGATTACAGCTTTCCCGCCCGACGACGGCCTTACCGTCATCAGTTGGAAGCCTGGCAAACCCTGATTCAAGATCAGCCACCGCGCTCGATTCTGGTCACCAGCGGCACCGGCTCCGGCAAAACCGAATGCTTCCTGATCCCGATCCTCAACGATCTGGCGGTAGAACTCGAACAGCGCCAGAAAGCGCCACTGACCGGGGTCATGGCGCTGTTTCTCTACCCGCTTAACGCGCTGATCAAGAGCCAGAAGGATCGGTTGGTCGCCTGGTCGGAACCGTTCAACGGCGGTATCCGCTTCTGCCTCTACAACGGCGACACGCCGGATCAGGCCAGAAGCAGCGACTGGCAATGTGAGGTGGCCGACCGCCGAACCTTGCGCGCGAATCCGCCGCCGTTGCTGGTCACCAACTCGACCATGCTGGAATACCTGCTGGTGCGCAATGAGGACCGGCCGATCATCGAACAATCGCGGGGCCAATTGCGCTGGATCGTGATCGACGAAGCGCATACCTACGCTGGTTCGCAGGCGGCGGAATTGACCCTGTTGTTGCGGCGGGTGCTGCACACGTTCGGTTGCCACCCCGGAGAAGTGCGCTTCATCGCCACGTCGGCCACGCTCGGCGAGGCCAGCGAAACCTCCCGCCGGCAATTGGCCGAATTTCTGGCGGATGTGGCGGGCGTATCGGTGGATCGGGTACGGGTCATCGAAGGCCGGCGCGAAATCCCCGCTCTACCGGAGGCATTGCTCAATAACAACTTGCCTTGTCCCGATCTGGAAACGCTGCGCGCTCGATCCGCCCAGGAACGCTTTATCGCCTTGGCGAGCGACGGGCGAATGCGTGAGTTGCGCGCCCGATTGGTGGAGCGAGCCAGCCGGTTGAGCGAACTGGCGCAAACGCTGCTGAATCGCGACGATGCGTCGGCCCGTCGGGAGACCTTGCAATGGCTCGATCTCTGCGCCCAAGCGGAAAATGCTCAGGACGAACCGTTCCTGCCATTGCGCGGCCACCTGTTCCAGCGGACTGTCAGCGGCTTGTGGGCCTGCGCCAACGGCGCGTGTTCCGGGCGAACCGGTACTGTGCTGGATCAATCGGCCTGGCCGTTTGGCGCGGTGTTTCTGGAACGGCGGGAGCACTGCCGGCATTGCGGGAATCCGGTTTTTGAACTGGTGCAGTGCGGGGAATGCGGAGCTGAATATCTGGCAGCCGCCGAACAGCACGAAAACGGTAACGACTGGTTGGTTCCGCGTGAGTGCGATCTGAACGAGGACGAGTTTCAGCAGGAACTGGAACCCATAACCGACGACGAGGGTGAGGAAAGTGCCACGACGCCCAGCGCGCCAACGATGCAACAACCGCGACTGTTGACCCGATTCGATCAAGCCACGCAACAAAATTGGGGCTTGGCTGCGAATGGGCGGCTCGACTCGTCAGGCTCGACCGGTATTCCCGTGCATCTGCGGTTCCCTGGCGAAAAGGGGTTGGAATGCGCGGTTTGCGGGGATAAAGAGCGCGAGCGAATGCTGTTTCGTCCAGTGCGTGTCGGGGCACCGTTTCTGCTGGGTGTCGCTATTCCAACTCTGCTTGAAGCCATGCCGCCGTTGATCGAGGGACAGGAACCCCGACCGCTCGATGGGCGGCGGCTGATCACCTTCACCGACAGCCGCCAGGGCACCGCTCGCTTCGCCGCCAAGTTGCAGCAGGAAAGCGAACGCGACTATGTGCGGAGCCTGCTTTACCACTCCCTGATCGCCAGCGCTCAACCAACCGCTTCGGCGGAAATTGCAAAAATCCAAGCCGATATTGCCAAGTTGGAACAAGCGGTCAAATTGGTGCCCGACCTGAAAGGAATGCTTGCGCGACAGCGCCAGGAACTGACGAAACTGGAAGCGCCGCCGCTGGGCCGCCTGACGTGGGAAGAAGCCGAGAACAAGCTACTCGGTGCCGACGACTTCCAT
Source organism: Candidatus Competibacteraceae bacterium (assembly GCA_016699715.1). Lineage (NCBI taxonomy): Bacteria > Pseudomonadati > Pseudomonadota > Gammaproteobacteria > Candidatus Competibacteraceae > Candidatus Competibacteraceae bacterium. The sequence goes on from CP065007.1 coordinate 844,865, forward strand.
CGCTGGTTGTTGCCGGCGCTCAAGGAACTGACCTTCGGCCTGTTATCTGATCGTTTATTGGTCAAGCTCTGCCTGTTACGAGAATTCTTCCTGCGTCCCAGACGGCAGTTTTCACTGGAGGGTCTGGGACTGGCGCAATTGTGCTACCCGGTTTTGGAAAAGGCTGACCCACCGGCGGTGATGAAGCAGCGTGGCGTCAAACCGAAAGAGTGGCGGGCGCTGCTGCAAGTCGCAGTCGATTACTTTCTGCGCAGCGGAAAACCGACCGTTCAAGCGCCGCCGGATGTGACTCGTTGGCTTGGTTATCCCGGCTGGCCTAATTTTCTGCTGACACCAGGTGTGCCAGTGGTCAATCGGAAAATTCAACGTGCCTGGCCTTCAGCCTATTCCCCCTGGGCCAAGCGAACTCGCCTGATCCGCCTGCTCGGTCATGTGTTCCGCCTGGATATCGAGGATGCGGAACAACGCGGCCAATTGGAGGAAATGCTCATCGCCATCTGGGACGGCATTCGCCCCTTGCTCTCCCAAACCGAAAACGGTTTTCAATTGGAATTGGAAAAACAGGCCGTGCTGACCGAGGTACGCGAAGCCTGGTTTTGCCCGATGACCCGCCGTCTGCTGCCCGTCGTGTTCCGCGAGACCACGCCCTATCTACCGGGGCTGCCCGCGCCCGACGCCCTGACGCAATGCCACCGGGTCGAAATGCCTCGTGTTCCGCATCCGTTCTGGCTGGGCCGCGATCCTGGAGAAGCCGATAACTGGCTGGAATCTGATCCACAGGTCCGCGCATTACGGGCATTGGGCGCCTGGCCCGACCTCAGCGACCGGCTGGCCCGACATCGCCGCTACATTCGCGTCATGGAGCACTCGGCGCAAATTGCCGGCGCAAACCTGACCCGCCGCGAAACCGCATTCAAGGCCGGTCAGATCAATCTGTTGAGTTGCTCCACCACCATGGAGATGGGAGTGGACATCGGTGGCTTGACCGCCGTCGCCATGAACAATGTCCCACCGCACCCGGCCAACTTCCTGCAACGGGCCGGGAGGGCCGGACGCCGGGGCGAAACCGCCGCGCTCAGTTTCACGCTTTGCAAGGCCACTCCCCAAGGCGAGGCGGTGTTCCAAAACCCGCTCTGGCCGTTCGTCAGCCGGCTCGGTCTGCCGCGCGTCGCCCTGCAAAGCGAACCCATCGTGCAACGCCACCTCAATGCCTTGGCGCTGGCGGCTTTTTTGCGCGCCTGCGCGCCCGACATTCGCCGCCTGCATACCGGCTGGTTTTTTGAATCCGCCGATGCGGAAACTTCGGCACCCTGCGACCGCTTCGCCGCCTGGTGCGAGGAAGCATCATCCGCTGACCAAATGGCCGCGGGGCTGGCCGCCCTGACCCATCGCACCGTGCTGGCAGGCCGATCCACCGCCTACCTGCTGGCTCGCACCGCGCAAACCATGCGCCGGGTTGCCGAACGCTGGCGGCGCGAGTTGGACGCTTTGCTGGACCAACAAAAGATCGTTGCAACTCGCGAAGGCGACAGCAAGCCGGAACAGGCTGTCGCGATTCAGTTGCAGCGGCTGCGCGGTGAATATCTACTGGGCGAACTGGCCAATCTGGGATTCCTGCCGGGTTACGGTTTTCCCACCGATGTCGTGCCGTTCGTCACCACGACGATGGAAGACTTGGCTGGGAAGAAGAAAAACAGCGGCAACGAGCGCGAGGATAACCGTTCACGTCGGGCTGGCTATCCGAGTCGCCATCTTGCTATCGCCATACGCGACTATGCGCCCGGCACGGACACCGTACTGGACGGGCGGGTTTATCACAGCAGCGGCGTGACTCTGAACTGGCAAATCCCTGCCGAAGCCGAAGCGGAGCCGGAAATTCAGAACTTGCGCTGGGTCTGGCGCTGCCGAAAGTGCGGCCACAACGGAACCCGGATCACCATGCCCGAGCGTTGCCCGCATTGCGGCGCGAGCGGTCGCAACAGTTTCAACTACTATCGCTTCATCCAACCGGCGGGTTTTGCTGTCGATCTTCGCGATAAACCTCACAATGACATCACCTTGCCCCAGTACATCCCGGTGCGTAATCCGCTCATCTCGCTGGAAGGCGCGGATTGGATGCCGTTGCCGAATCCGGTGTTGGGTTGCTACCGAACGACTGCTCAAGGCTCTCTGTTCCACTACAGCGACGGACTTTACGGTGAAGGCTATGCGCTGTGTTTGCGTTGCGGGCGGGCCGATTCGGAAAGCGAGCAGGGCGTTTTGCCTTCGACGCTAAAAAATCACAAACGCCTGCGCGGTGGGCGCCTCAACGACCGGGAACAACTTTGTCCCGGCAACCAAGAAGCCAGTTGGGCAATCCAGCGTGAGGTGCGGTTGGGCGTGGTGGCGCACACCGAAATTTTCGAGCTACAACCGTCCGATTTCGCTGGCAGACCCATCGACCAGACGACCGCTTACACCCTGGCCGTGGCGTTGCGCCGCGCCTTATGCCTGCATCTGGGCATCGAGGAAGCCGAAGTCGGCGTGTCGGCAGCCCAACAGCGGCATGATGCCGACGATCAAGCCACCTATTCGCTCTATCTGTACGATATGGCGACGGGCGGCGCGGGCTATGTCAGCCAGATTGCTTCCCACTTGCCCGAGCTGTTGCGACAAGCCCGCAAAGCGCTGGAGTGTCCGCGCGACTGCGACGCCGCTTGTCAAAGCTGCCTGCTGACTCACGATACCCAACATCACCGGGAGCATCTCGATCGCCATGCCGCGATTGCCCTGCTGGCGGCTGATTTTCTGGCCGCGCTGGAGTTGCCGGACGAATTGCGGGCTTTCGGAGCCAACAGTCGCTTGGAAATGGAACCGCTGGTCTTGGCATTGAACCGCGAAGGGCAATCGCTGGATGCAACCGAACTGCGGGTTTATCTGGGGGGCGAGGCGCGGGACTGGGAACCGCTGGCCTGGCGGCTGCGTGACGATCTGACACGATGGAAGCAGGCCGGAACCCGCGTGCGCCTGATTGGCCCGGCGGCAACGCTGGACAAGCTCAACGCCAGCCAGCGCGATGAACTCGCAGCGCTGGTGGCCTACACCGACGCGGAACTGTATCGCGCGCCCGACGTGAGCCGGGCGGCAGACTTGCCACTAATGGTGGAGATGGGTGGTGTCGATCAGCGGGTGCGCTGGGCGGCGCGCGAACCTGCCGCGCTGATTCCTTGGCCGGCCTGGGGCGGAGGAAAGAATGGCGGTCCCTTCGTGCGCGTAACCGAATCTGAACCCCTGACACCCTTGCCCGACACATGGCGACGACTTGCCCCAGCCGACCTGCGCCAAGCCACGCCGGGCCTCATCGCCCTGTCCATAACCCGCGAACTCGATGGCCCATCCGCGACCTTCGGCGAGCGCATGTGGCAATTGCTGGAACGGCAGGTTCCAGAATGGGCCGAACGCCTGCACGGTACGACGCCCTTGCGTTCGGTACGTTATGCCGACCGTTATCTGCGCTCGCCACTGGTTTTCCTGCTGCTGCATAGTGTGCTGACCGGTCTGACCCGTTATCCCGGCGGCCTGACGCCGGAAACGGCCATCGGCATCGAAACCGCCGAACTGGATCGGCCCGCCGTGGAAATGCCCCGCCTGTTGTTTCATGACTGGCGCGACGCCGGAGATCGCCGGCGCGTGGTTGAAACGTGGTTTGCGGGCACTTGGCCAACCTGGGTCTGGCAGGAAAAACCCTCCCGCAAGCTGCCTCATGCCCGCGAATTGACCTTGACTTGGAACGACGGCGACAGCTGGACGGTGCGACTGGATCAAGGTTTATACCGATTACTAATAGATTTTACTACTTTAGTGCGGATAAGATAAAATCAAAACTGGTCAAAGAAACCACTTCGCTTGGGAGAAGCGATTGAATGAGTTCATCCACTTTTTTACGTAGTTCATCTAGGGTTTTTAAATTGATCCAACACAATTGATCTTTCATTGATTGCCAAACACGCTCAATGGGGTTCACATCGGGACTGTAAGGCGGTTGGAATAATAAGACGACATTATCGGGGATTACGAGTTTTTTGGCAGAATGAAAGCGACCGTTATCCAATTGAATTACGTTGAGGCTGTGCGGATAAGTTTTAGAAAATTCATTCAAAAACCACTGAAAGCAATCAGCATCTAAATGGGAAAATTCTAAAAAGAAGTTTTCGCCACTCAGTGGCTCAATGGCACCATAGAGCCAAAATGATTGAAAGGTCCATTGAACTGGACCAACTGGCTTAATCCCCAGTGCGGTGATGACCCGCCGGGTGATCGTTTTTAATCCAAAGCGACTTTCATCTTGGCACCAATACCGTAAAGGCCGGACTGCTTCATTTTCAACTTGCTGAAGGATATCAATTAATTCAAGTTGTCGTGGAAGTTTTTTTTAAAAGAAACCACCGCCTCTTCATGGCGATGAACGCTCGTTGGCCGCGCCACTTTAAGTTTTGCTTTGAGTTGATAACGAACGACTTGATGCACTGTTGAATAAGGAATATCGACCTCGTATTCCTGGAGAAGCCACTGCTGGATTTGTCCGTAACTATGAAATCCATGAGTCGGATCGTCCAGACGGCGCTGGAGTGCCTCTCTCATAGCTTCGGTAATTCTCGAACGACGGCCGCCATGATAATTCCACTGCAACAGCCCGATTAAGCCTTGGGTACGATATACTTTGAGCCACTTGACAATGACGGATTTCGATCGCCCTAAATGATCGGCTAACTCTTGTAAAGAATGAAAAATCTCACTTTTAATCCAATATAGAATTTGTAATCGCTCTCGAAACTTGGCGTGAGTTTGTTCATTCATTATGCGCTTTAGTTCTTCGGAGGATTCGTGGATTTCGACTTGTAATGAGCGGCTCATGACTGGATCAATAAAAGTAGGTTAAATGAGTATGATAACAAAATCTAATCGTAAATGGTATTAGGTTACTGGGGAACCGCGTCTCGCATCCGCCCGGAATTTCCCTTCGATCACGAACCGGCGCGGCAGATCGCCAGGTTGCGGCAAACCCATCTCATGATCGAACCGCTGAACCCAAGCTATCCGACGCACTGGTACTGCGGCCCATCATCGCCGATTTAACTATATAATCACTAACTAACGCGATGTTCGACTTTTTCGAGGAGAGATGAGGGCAGACCGATGCGGCATGACGGTGCGAGCTAAGCTGAGAGGAACCAACCACCTCAACCGCACGGAGAGACCGCCATGCCGCTTGAAGACTTTATCATCACGGTGTTTTGCTGGGTAGAAGAACACCTGGAAGCCCTGCTGGGGGATCATCGCTTGCGCCAGCGTGGTTTTGCCCCGAAGTTGGCGGACAGCGAAGTGATCACCATGGAGGTGGTGGGTGAGTTTCTGGGTTTGGATACCGATGTGGGCATCTGGAAGTATTTCCGTCGTCATTGGCCGTCGTGGTTTCCAAGACTCGGATCGCGAACCACGTTTGCCCAGCAAGCGGCCAATCTCTGGGTCGTCAAACAGCGGCTGCATCGGCATCTGCTGATCGACTTGGGGGCGGTGACGGACCCTATTCACCTCGTCGATGGCTGCCCCATGCCGGTGTGTATGCTGACCCGTGCCCCGCAATGCCGATGTTTTCCCGAGGCGGCCGGCTTCGGCTATTGCGCGGCAAAAAAGCAGTATTATTATGGACTTCATGGTCACTTGATGATCACATTCGATGGCGTGATCACGGCGTGGACGGTGACCCCCGCCGCCGGTGATGAACGCGAAGCGCTTTGGGATTTGACGGACGGCGTTCACGGCTTGGTCATTGGCGACAAGGGATACCTGAGCGCCTGTCTTCAGGCGGAACTGGCAACCACGGGGATCGATTTGCAAACCCCCTTGCGGGCGAACATGGCCGATTCCCGTGCGCCTTGGATCATCCAACAACTGACGAGAACCCGCCGCCTCGTGGAAACCGTCATCGGTCAACTGACCGAGCAGTTTCATTTTGAGAAAATCCGGGCGCGGGATGTTTGGCACTTGACGAGTCGGATCGCCCGAAAAATCTTGGCGCACACCTTGGGTATTTTCATGAACCGGCAAATCGGTCGGTCAGACCTGCAGTTTGAGAGCCTGATCGCCTGAAAAGTCGAACATCGCGTTAACTATCAATTAATTATTATCTTTTTGCGATGAGTGCCAAGCCGATTTGGGGCACGGGGACTCGAGCATGGATCGCAAAAATACCTTTAACCTCTTGCCAAGCCGGCCGCCATTGGGTACCCTTCCGCTCCTATCGCATTAGGCGCGTAGCTCAGTTGGTTAGAGCACCACCTTGACATGGTGGGGGTCGTTGGTTCGAGTCCAATCGCGCCTACCAGATTTTTGTTGAGTTGCGCACACAGACCGTTTTGCAAAAGGGCGCGCCTTCCTTCCAAAAGAAGGGTTTCATGGCGCGCCCTTTACTATTTACAAGCCTAGGCTAAACAAACGGATCGAGAGAATTGCAGCGATGCCGGTAATCACGCTTCCAGATGGCAGCCAGCGCGTTTTCGACGAGCCGGTTAGCGTTCACCAAGTTGCCGCCGCGATCGGCGCGGGATTAGCCAAGGCTGCTCTGGCGGGCAAGGTGGACGGCCGGCTGGTGGATACCTCGCACCTCATCACCGGGGATGCGAATCTGGCTATCGTCACCGAACGCGACCCGGAAGGGTTGGAGATCGTGCGCCATTCCAGCGCGCATCTGCTGGCGCATGCCGTCAAGCAGTTGTATCCAGGCGCTCAGGTCACCATCGGCCCGGTCATCGAAAACGGCTTCTACTACGACTTCGCCTTCGAACGCGCCTTTACTCCCGAGGATTTGGAGCGCATCCAGACCCGGATGGAGGAGTTGGCCGCCCGCGATATCCCCGTGTCCCGCTCGGTTATGCCGCGCGACGAGGCCGTGACTTTTTTTCGCGACATGGGCGAGGAGTACAAGGCGCGGATCATCGCCGACATTCCGGCCAGCCAGGAAATTTCGTTGTACCGGCAGGACGACTTCATCGACCTCTGCCGTGGCCCGCATGTGCCCTCCACCGGCAAGCTCAAAGCCTTCAAGCTGATGAAGCTGGCCGGCGCCTACTGGCGCGGTGATTCCCGCAACGAGATGTTGCAGCGTATCTACGGCACGGCCTGGATCGATCAGAAGGCGCTGAAAGCCTACCTGCACCGCTTGGAAGAGGCGGAAAAGCGCGATCATCGCCGGGTTGGCAAGGCACTCGACCTGTTCCATGTCCAGGAAGAAGCGCCGGGCATGGTGTTCTGGCACGATCATGGCTGGCGGGTCTACGTCGAAGTTCAGAATTACATCCGCCAGATGTTGCGCGAACACGGTTATCAGGAAGTCCACACGCCGCAGATTATCGACCGCAGCTTGTGGGAACGTTCCGGACACTGGGAAAAGTTCCGCGCCGACATGTTCACCACGGCTTCGGAAAACCGCGACTACGCGGTCAAGCCGATGAACTGCCCCGGCCATATTCAGATTTTCAATCAGGGGCTGAAAAGCTATCGCGACCTACCGCTGCGCATGGCCGAGTTTGGCTCCTGCCATCGCAACGAGCCGTCCGGTACGCTGCACGGATTGATGCGGGTGCGCAATTTCGTGCAGGACGACGCCCACATTTTCTGCACCGAAGAACAGATTCAGGTCGAGGTATCGGCGTTCATGGATCTGCTGTTCCGGGTCTATGCCGATTTCGGTTTCAACGAAGTGCAACTGGCCCTGGCCACCCGCCCCGACCAGCGAGTCGGTGGCGACGAGGTGTGGGACAAGGCGGAAAAGGCGTTGGAACTGGCGCTGAACCGCACCGAATTGCCCTGGAAGCTCAAGCCCGGAGAGGGGGCCTTTTACGGCCCCAAGATCGAATTCGTGTTGCGCGATTGCCTGGACCGACTCTGGCAGTGCGGTACCATTCAGGTGGATTTTTCCATGCCCGGTCGGCTGGATGCCCACTATATCGCCGAGGACGGCGGCAAACGGGTACCGGTCATGTTGCACCGGGCGATTCTCGGCTCACTGGAACGGTTCATCGGTATTTTGATCGAGCAGTATGCCGGCGCGCTGCCGGCCTGGTTGGCGCCAGTGCAGGTCGTGGTGCTCAACATCACCGACCATCAGGCCGATTATGTCTCCCAGGTCGAAAAATTCCTTATGCAACAAGGTTTCCGTGTTGCGACTGACTTGAGAAACGAGAAGATCGGCTTTAAAATCCGCGAGCATACCTTGCAACGCGTCCCATACTTACTGGTGGCTGGCGACCGGGAACTGGAAACGGAGACCGTCGCCGCACGCACCCGCGCCGGCCAGGATCTGGGCGTCATGACACTGGCGGCTTTCGCCGAGCGCCTGCAAGCCGACATCGCCCGGCGCGGACGAGTCGAATAATCCTTAGGAGGACAGCAACATCGCCGCGAACAACGAACTCCGGCTCAATGAAGAGATTACCGGGCGCGAAGTGCGTCTGATCGATCAGGATGGCGAGCAGGCGGGGGTTGTGCTCCTGATGCAAGCCAGGCGAATGGCCGAGGAAGCCGAACTGGACTTGGTGGAGATCTCCCCGAGCGCCAAGCCGCCGGTTTGTCGCATCATGGATTATGGCAAATTCCGGTTCGAGCAGGCCAAAAAGCAGAATGAGGCCCGGAAGAAGCAAAAACAAATCCAGGTCAAGGAAATCAAATTCCGTCCGGGTACGGACGAAGGGGACTATCAGGTCAAACTACGCAACCTGATCCGTTTCCTGAGTGAAGGCGACAAGGCCAAGGTGACGCTGCGGTTTCGGGGCCGCGAAATGGCACACCAGGAGCTTGGCGTCAACCTTCTCAAGCGCGTCGAGGGCGACTTGATTCAATATGGTACGGTGGAACAGCGGCCTCGGATGGAAGGGCGGCAGATGGTCATGACCATTGCGCCACTGAAAAAGCAATAATCCTTCCCGCCAGGCGTTGATTCTCCCATCCTCTGACGCAGATCAGGGTTAATCCCTGAACCGACTTTTTGAAAATTGCGGAGCCATGCAATGCCCAAGATGAAAACCAACCGCGGTGCGGCCAAGCGTTTCAGCCGTACCGGGTCCGGCCGGTACAAATGTTCTCACTCGCATCTCCGGCACATTCTGACCAAGAAGAGCACCAAGCGGAAACGCCAGTTGCGCGGTACCACGATCGTCGCCGCGGTGGATACCCCGGCGGTGCGTCGGATGCTGCCTTACACTTGATGCCACCGGACCGGAGAAAATAAGCCATGCCCCGAGTGAAACGTGGCGTTACCGCCCACGCCCGCCATAAAAAAGTTCTGAAGCTGGCCAAAGGCTATTACGGCGCCCGCAGCAAGGTGTACCGGGTTGCCAAGCAGGCCGTGATCAAGGCCGGTCAATACGCTTATCGCGACCGCCGCCAGAAGAAGCGCGAATTCCGCGCGCTGTGGATCGTCCGCATCAACGCCGGTGCCCACGAAAACGGCCTGTCCTACAGCCGGCTGATCAACGGCTTGAAGCTGGCCGCCATCGAGGTCGACCGCAAGGTGCTGGCCGATCTGGCGGTGTTGGACAAGCCGGCCTTTGCCGAATTGGCCAGCCGCGCCAAAGCCGCGCTCGGTATCGCCTGAGTCGTCCGCCGGGCCGGATTCCGGTCTGGCGGCTCGCGGGATTCCGCAACGAGGGAAGGGCGTGGTCCTTTCCCTTTTTCGTTTGTAATCCACCCTCGCTTCAACCCCTCTCCCGCCAGCGGGCAAGGGGAGTGAGTGGCTGTTTGATAGTTGGAGAGAGCACTCGCGTGGATGCATTGCCCGAACTGCTGCAAATTGCCCAAGCCGCGATTGCCGGGGCCAGCGATCTCGCTGCCTTGGACCAGACGCGCGTGCGCTATCTGGGCAAGAAAGGCGCGCTCACCGAGCGCCTGAAGGAACTGGGGCGGCTGCCGCCCGAGGAGCGGCGTCAGGCCGGTCAGGCGATCAACGAGGCCAAGCAGGCGCTGGAAACCGCGCTGGTCGCCCGCAAGGCCGAGTTGGAGGCGATGGCGCTGGATACCCGGCTGGCGGGCGAGGCCATCGATGTGACGTTGCCGGGGCGCGGCCAGCGCTCGGGTGGTCACCATCCGGTCAGCCGCACTCTGGCCCGCATCGAGGCGCTGTTCGCCCAGGTCGGTTTCACGGTCGTCGAAGGTCCAGAGGTCGAGGACGATTTCCACAACTTCGAGGCGCTCAACATTCCCGCCCATCATCCGGCGCGGGCCATGCACGACACCTTCTATTTCGACGCGCATACCCTGCTGCGCACCCACACCTCGCCGGTGCAGATCCGGGTGATGGAACGACAGGACCCGCCGGTGCGGATCATCGCGCCCGGCCGAGTTTACCGCTGCGATTCGGATGTGACCCACAGCCCGATGTTCCATCAGGTCGAGGGATTGCTGGTGGATGAAGCGGTCAGTTTCGCGGACCTGAGGGGCGTGTTGGACGATTTCCTGCGCCAGTTCTTCGAACGCGATTTGGCGGTACGTTTCCGGCCCTCTTATTTTCCGTTCACCGAGCCGTCCGCCGAGGTGGACATTCAATGCGTGATCTGCGGCGGTAGCGGTTGCCGGGTCTGCAAACACAGCGGCTGGCTGGAGATACTGGGTTGCGGCATGGTGCATCCGGCGGTGTTCGAGCAGATTGGCATCGACGCCGAACGCTACACCGGTTATGCCTTCGGCATGGGCGTCGAGCGGTTGGCCATGCTGCGCTACGGCGTCAATGACCTGCGGCTGTTCTTCGATAACGATCTGCGCTTTCTGCGGCAGTTTCAGTAGAGCGATACTGGGAGATCCGAGGTGAAAGCAAGCGAACAATGGTTGCGGGAATGGATCGATCCCGCGGTGTCCAGCGCCGAACTGGCGGCGCAACTGACCATGGCTGGTCTGGAAGTGGATCGTATCGAGCCGGCCGCTCCGGTCTTCGAGCAGGTCGTGGTCGGCCGGGTGATGGCGCTGATCCCGCATCCCCAGGCCGACCGGCTGCGCGTGGCGACAGTGGATGTGGGCGGTACGGAACCGCTGCAAATCGTTTGCGGCGCGCCGAATGTGACCGTTGGCCTGTGCGCGCCGACGGCATTGATCGGTGCGGTGCTGCCCGGTGGGTTGGCCATCGAAGGAACCACTCTGCGCGGCGTCGAGTCGCGGGGCATGTTGTGTTCGGCCAAGGAATTGGGGTTGGCGGAAACATCGGAAGGCTTGTTGCCGTTGCCGCCGGATAGCCGGCCCGGCCAGAACCTGCGCGAGTTGCTGGCGCTGGACGATGTCGTTATCGAGATCGAGCTGACGCCGAATCGCGGCGACTGTTTGGGCATGGAAGGCATCGCCCGCGAGGTGGCGGCGCTCAACCGTTGCGAGTTCCGGCCGTTGCCGGTCGAGGCGGTGAAACCGGTAGTGGACGCGGTATTTTCGGTGACCCTGCTCGATCCGGCCGATTGTCCGCGCTATGTGGGTCGGGTCATCCGTGGCGTCGATCCGGCTGCCGAGACGCCGCTGTGGATGAAGGAGCGTCTGCGTCGCGCTGGCCTGCGCGGCCTGGGGCCGCTGGTGGACGTGACCAATTATGTGATGCTGGAACTCGGCCAGCCGATGCACGCCTTCGATCTGGGTCGACTGAGCGACGGCATCGAAGTGCGCCGTGCCCGGCCCGGCGACCGTCTGGAGCTGCTGAACGGGGTAGTGGTGGAGCCGGATGGGGAAACCCTGCTGATCGCCGACGGGCGTGGCCCATTGGCGCTGGCGGGGATCATGGGCGGCGAGATCAGCTCCTGCACCGATGTGACCCGCGACGTGTTTCTGGAAAGCGCCTTCTTCACTCCGACCAGCATTGCCGGCCGCGCCCGCCGCCACGGCCTGCAAACCGATGCGTCGCACCGCTTCGAGCGTGGTGTCGATCCACAATTGCAGCGCCGCGCCGCCGAGCGGGCCACCCGGCTGTTGCTGGATATCGCCGGTGGCCAGCCCGGACCGATCGTCGAGGTGGTGGCACCGGAATTCCTGCCGGCGGAGTCGGCTATCCGGTTGCGGCCGGAACGAGTCCGCCTGTTGTTGGGTCTGGACATCCCCGCCGTCGAAGTCGAGGACACCCTGCGGCGGTTGGGCATGGCGGTGGCGGTCGAGGTGAATCACTGGTTGGTCGTTCCTCCCAGCAGCCGCTTCGATATTCGCCTGGAGGTGGATCTGATCGAAGAAATCGCCCGAGTGCATGGTTATGACCGGCTGCCGGGCAACCGGTCCCTGACCCGCATGGAGATGCCGCCGCAATCGGAAGGACAGGTTGCGCTGGCGCGGTTTAAGGAGGCGCTGGTGCAGCGCGGCTTTCAGGAGGCGATCACCTATAGCTTTGTCGATCCGGTGTTCCAGGCCGCGCTCGACCCGGCGCGGCAACCGCTGGCCTTGGCCAATCCGATTTCCGCCGACTTGGCGGCGATGCGCACCAGCTTGTGGCCCGGTCTGCTCAAGGCGCTGATCCACAACCAGAAGCGTCAGCAACCGCGGGTCAGGCTGTTCGAGCACGGCCTGACGTTTGTTCCGGCCAACGACGGTCTGCGACAGGAACCGTATCTCGGCGGGGTGCTGGCGGGCACCGCTTTGCCGGAACAGTGGGGATTGCCGAAACGGGCGGCGGATTTTTTCGACCTCAAGGGCGATGTCGAGGCACTGTTGGCGTTGACCGGCGAGCCGGAGGCGTTTGCCTTCGTGGCGACCGTTCACCCGGCGTTGCACCCAGGTCAGTGCGCACGGATCGAGAGGGCTGGTGTACCGGTCGGTTGGCTGGGCACATTACACCCACGAGTGGGGCGGGAACTGGATGTGGAGGGCGACACCTTCGTATTCGAGCTGGCGCTGGCGAATTTGCAACCGGCGCGGGCGCCAGCCTTTCACGAATTGTCCCGCTTTCCGGCCAGTCGCCGCGATATCGCGATTGTGGTGGATGAGGCGACCCCGGTTCAGGCGGTTCAGGATTGCATACGTCGGTATGGTGGCGAATTATTGCGCGATGTGTTGCTTTTCGATGTGTATGGGGGTCCGGGAATTTCCGAAGGCTGGAAAAGTTTGGCTTTAGGATTGATTTTACAGGATTTATCGCGCAATCTTACCGACAATGTGGTCGATGAAACCGTATCCGGCATCATCGCTGGACTGGCGGAACAGTTTGGCGCAACGCTTAGGGTTTAGAGCATGGCACTGACAAAAGCCGATATGGCGGAACGTTTGTTCGAAGAACTGGGCATTAACAAGCGCGAGGCCAAGGATTTGGTGGAGATCTTTTTCGAGGAGATCCGCAGCGCTCTGGAACGGGGGCGACAAGTGAAGTTGTCCGGGTTTGGCAATTTCGACCTGCGCGATAAGAACCAGCGCCCGGGCCGCAATCCTAAAACGGGTGAGGAAATCCCCATTACCGCGCGACGGGTGGTGACTTTTCGGCCTGGACAGAAGCTCAAGGCACGGGTAGACGCTTTTAAGGGGGAAGCGCAGTAGGTCGTTCATGACGAAGCGCTTGGCAAGCGGCATGGATTGAATTAACATTGCCAACCCTTGCGGCGGGTGATCCGCCGCAAACCGGGGCGTAGCGCAGCCTGGTAGCGCACCTGCATGGGGTGCAGGTGGTCGGAGGTTCAAATCCTCTCGCCCCGACCAACGAAAACAGCGGCTTGACATTAAAACGTCGAGCCGTTTTTCTTTGGCTTTTCCAAAGCCGAAGCGGTGGGGATCGGGCCGGTTGGCAAAAGATGGACGGCGGTCGGGTAGCGTCTCCACGGGGTCCGCCTCTCGCATGAATGGCGGTACCGTGAAGTCCGCTTGCCCAGTCCTCATCAATATCCCTATGGCCGCGATGGCCTTGGCCGCCAAGGCCACGAACATGGCCGGATGGGCTCCATGCGTGGTATAAACGCGACCTGGCTTGGTGACGACAGCTCATGATCCAAGACGCGCGGCCTTTTCTGGATACGCGAACGCCTAGCCAAGTTCCTTCCCACACTTCACGAAGGCTGGTTTGGGGTTTAGGGTTCTGGACAAAGCGATCGGTGAATTTCATCATGGCCCCCAAGTGCGATTATGACTGGTGGACTTGAGTTGAGTGCAAGCCAACCTTTTCCCTCGTCCGCTTGTCATCCGTTGTGCGGCAAGGCGGTAGCGGCGGCGGTTCGCAACAGCCAACAGCCCCGCTTCCGGGAACTTGCGTGCGAGGCCGCGGGCGGCGATGGGCGAGATGCTCGCTGAGTCTTGCGTTTTTTGTTCGTGACCCTGGCAAACCCGGTCTATACTAAGACTCGGATTATCCCTGAATCAAGCGTAGCTCCTAAGACAACTTATTGCTATATAAGAGGATTTTTTTATGGCGCAGCTCAAACCCGGTGTCGTTTCTGGCAAAGACTACCTTACTCTCGTGGCTGCCGCGAAGGCGGGCGGTTACGCTCTGCCGGCGGTCAATGTCGCCAGCAGCAGCACGATCAACGCGGTGCTGGAAGCTGCGGCGAAGAATAATTCCGACGTCATCGTCCAGCTTTCCAACGGCGGCGCGCAGTTCTACGCTGGCCAAGGCATGAAAGATGGTTTCAAGGCCAAGGTGTTGGGCGCGGTGGCGGCGGCCTACCATGTGCATTTGCTGGCCGAGCACTACGGGGTTTGCGTGGTGTTGCACACCGACCATGCCAACAAGGGCCTGATTCCCTGGGTCGATGCGCTGCTGGATCACGGTGAGGTCTATTTCAAGCAGCACGGCAAGCCGCTGTTCAGCTCGCACATGCTGGATCTTTCCGAAGACCCGATGGAATTCAACCTTGGCGAGTGTGCCCGTGTTCTAGCTCGCATGGCTCCTTTGGACATGAGCCTGGAAATCGAACTCGGCGTCACTGGCGGCGAGGAAGACGGTATTGGTGGCGAGCTCGACGAAAGCGCTGACAATTCCCATCTTTACACGCAGCCGGAAGATGTGTTGCAGGCTTACGAGCGCTTGTCGCCCATCGGCCATTTCTCGGTCGCCGCGTCTTTCGGTAACGTGCATGGGGTGTACAAGCCCGGCAACGTCCAACTGCGCCCGGAAATCCTCAAGAACTCACAGGCACTGATTGAGAAGCAGCGCGGCACCGGCCCGAAGCCGCTGAATCTGGTTTTCCACGGCGGCTCCGGTTCGGAGAAGGCGAAGATCACCGAGGCAGTCAGTTACGGGGTGTTCAAGATGAACATCGACACCGACCTGCAGTTCGCCTATTCCGAAGCCATCGGCAAGTTCGTCAGCGAGAACCCCAAGGCGTTTCTGTATCAGATCGACCCGGAAACCGACAAGCCTTACAAGAAGTTCTATGACCCGCGCAAGTATCTGCGCCTGGCGGAGCAGAACATGGTGGCGCGGTTGAACGAGGCGTTCGCCGATCTTGGTTCCAAGGGCAAGTCGCTGGCGGCGTGAGAACCGCTGCTTGCTGATTGCTGGCTGTTAAGTACGGAAAAAGCCTGCCGGGTTTTCGGTGGGCTTTTTTTTCCGAAGATTTATTTCAGAAAATATTAGGGGTGTTCGGACTCATCGGCGCCAATACGGTGGCCAGCGGCATGGTCAAACCTATGCCGAGTCGCACCATGTTGGTTTTATGACATTCACTCCTTTTCACTAGGCCCGGAGCTGTATCGTGCAGGAACTCAACCCTTACTTTCATCAGATTCAAGACCTCCAGGGGCGCTGCGCGTCTCTGAGGGGGTATCTTTGACTTCGAGACCCGGCGCGAGCAGCTGGACGAGGTCAACCGGGAACTGCAAGAGTCCAATGTCTGGAATGATCCAGAGCGGGCGCAGATGCTGGGCAAGGAACGCGCCCAGCTCGAAGCCGTGGTAAACCGACTGGAGAGCCTCGACCGGGGTCTGAACGAAGTCGCTGAATTACTGACGCTGGCTGGCGAAGAGGGCGACGAGACGGCGGTGATCGCAGTGGTTCGCGATCTGGACGGTTACGGCCGAGTGGTCGCCGATCTGGAATTCCAGCGGATGTTTTCCGGCGAGTTGGATGCCAGCAACGCTTTTCTCGACATTCAGGCCGGCTCCGGTGGTACCGAGGCCCAGGATTGGGCGGAGATGCTGCTGCGGATGTACTTGCGCTGGGGCGAGCGGCGCGGTTTCAAGACCGAACTGCTGGAGGTGTCGCCGGGGGAAGTGGCGGGAATCAAGAGTGCCAGCGTCAGTTTCGAGGGCAGCTACGCCTTTGGCTGGCTGCGGACCGAGATCGGTGTCCATCGCCTGGTGCGCAAGTCGCCATTCGATTCCGGCAATCGCCGCCACACCTCGTTCGCGGCGGTCTTCGTGTCGCCGGAAATCGACGACAGCATTGAGGTGGAGATCAATCCGGCTGATTTGCGTGTCGATGTCTACCGCGCCTCCGGAGCTGGCGGCCAGCACGTCAACCGTACCGAGTCGGCGGTGCGCATCACCCACCTGCCGACCAATACCGTTGTGCAATGCCAGAACGACCGTTCCCAGCACAAGAACCGCTCCACCGCGATGAAGCAACTCAAGGCCAAGCTGTACGAGCTGGAGTTGCAAAAGCGCAACGCCCAGGCCCAGGTGGTGGAAGACAGTAAATCCGACATCGGCTGGGGTAGCCAGATCCGTTCTTACGTACTGGATCAATCACGCATCAAGGATCTGCGTACCGGGCTCGAAACCGGTAATACCCAGGCGGTGCTGGATGGCGATCTGGATGCCTTCATCGAGGCCAGCCTGAAGAGTGGGCTGTAAGCCGTTCCTTCGTTCACCCAAACCGGTTTTCGTCCCATGTCCCTGGAACCACAAAATCCCACCGCCATTTCCGAAGAACACCTCGATGAGAACAAACTGATCGCCTTGCGCCGCCAGAAATTGCACGAGTTGCGCCAGGCTGCCAGTGCTTATCCCACCGATTTCCGTCGCGATGCGTTGGCGGCGGAACTGCACGCTGCCTGTGGTGATAAAGGGAGTGTGGAATTGGACGCTGAACCCCGGCGGGTTTGCATCGCTGGGCGAATGCTGGCCAAGCGGATCATGGGCAAGGCCAGTTTTGCGCGCCTGCGTGACCAGTCCGGCGACATGCAACTGTTTATTCAGAAAAGCGCCCTGCCGGACGGACGATATGAGGACTTCAAAGGCTGGGACTTGGGTGACATCCTGGGTGCCGAAGGCACGGTATTCAAGACCAAGACCGGCGAACTGTCGGTCAAGGTGGACGCGCTGCGCTTGCTGACCAAATCGTTACGGCCGTTGCCGGAGAAATTCCATGGCTTGGCCGATCAGGAAACCCGCTACCGGCAGCGCTATGTGGACTTGATCATGAACGAGTCCACTCGCGCTACTTTCCGCTTGCGTTCGGCCATGGTGGCTTACATCCGCGACTTTTTTAACCGGCGTGACTTCCTGGAAGTCGAGACGCCGATGATGCAGCCGATTCCCGGCGGCGCGACGGCGCGACCGTTCATCACCCACCACAATGCCTTGGATATGGAGCTGTATCTGCGCATCGCGCCGGAACTGTATCTGAAGCGCTTGGTGGTGGGCGGTTTCGAGCGGGTCTATGAAATCAACCGCAATTTCCGCAACGAGGGCTTGTCCACTCGCCATAATCCCGAGTTCACCATGCTGGAGTTCTATCAGGCGTATACCGATTACCGCGACCTGATGGATTTGACCGAGGAACTCTTGCGCGGCATGGCGCACGCGCTGTTGGGACGTACCACCGTTCAGTACCAGGGCGAGAGTTACGATTTTGGCCAGCCGTTCCGGCGGCTGACGGTTCGGGAGGCCGTGCTGCGCTTCAATCCGGCGATCACCGCCACCGAGTTGGACGATCTGGATGCGGCCCGGCACATTGCCGCGGGGTTGGGTCTGAAGGTGCAACCCGAGCACGGTTTGGGTCGGGTGCAGTTGGATATCTTCGAGCAGACCGTCGAGCATCAGTTGCGCGACCCCACCTTCATCACGGCCTATCCGACCGAAGTATCGCCGCTGGCCCGGCGCAACGACGCCGATCCCGGCATCACCGATCGCTTCGAACTATTCGTGGGCGGACGGGAAATCGCCAACGGGTTTTCCGAGTTGAACGATCCCGAGGATCAGGCGGACCGCTTTCGCCGGCAAGTCGAAGCCAAGGCGGCCGGCGACCAGGAAGCCATGCACTACGACGCCGATTACATCCGGGCGCTGGAGTATGGCCTGCCGCCGACGGCGGGGGAGGGCATCGGCATCGACCGGCTCGTCATGCTGTTTGCGGATGTACCTTCGATCCGTGATGTGCTGCTGTTCCCGCATCTGCGGCCGGAATGATACCGTCCAGACACCGTGCGCTCAGACATTCGCTGCTTCAAGCAGGGCACGCGGGAGCGGTGAATTAGCGACGGCGCTGCGCATTGGCACGATGTTGCCGTGTTCCGCGCAATGGGCGTAAGGCTGCTCGCGGGTGACTGCAACGGGCCGCTTGCAATGCGGGCAGACCATGTAGATTTGTTGTGAAACCTGCATCTGTATTTCCCTCGTGAAGACGCGTTTTCGTCCCTTCGGCAACAGTCTTGACGATTTTATTCTGCAATGCAACAAAAATTGTTGCGCCGCAACAGCTGAGTGACCCACAGTCAAGTGCGCTTCCGCGATTTATCGTTCGGAACGCCGGTGTCGTGCCTGTCGAGTGGGTGTGGTGGTTCCGAATGTTACGTTGCTCCCGTCGCTGGCTGAAAGTTGCGCTGGCCGCAGGAATGCCGGACCGCTTTTTGCGCCGCTCGCTTGATAATCCGTCGTCAGCGCCGCCCGCGCGGCCGGTTCGGCGACGCTCAGCACCTCGACCAGCCCTCGATACAGCAGATCGAATAGTCGCTCCAGCGCGAACCGATGGGTTTGTCCGGTGGTGGCGAACAGCCAGTCGCTTAAGCGCATAAAGCGGTCGAACGGCTGGTCGCCCAGTAGCAGCGGGCGGGTTTGCGGGAACCGCCCGGAATTGCCGATCAAATCCCAATAGCGGGCAAAGCGTTCCAGCCGCCGCATCGTCGCGAAATCCAGGGTGGTCGAGCACAGCAGGTTGTAAGGGGGATGTGGATTGTAACGGCAATCGAAAGGCATGGTATGGCGGTCAAGCGGCGCGCCGCGCAGCCGTTTCAGCACGCCGACCTGGATTTCGTGCGGGTCGAGCGCCGCCAACCGATCAAAACCGACGGCAAAACTGGCCAGGTCCTCGCCCGGCAGACCGGCGATCAGATCGGCGTGCAGGTGGGCGTGGGTGTTCTGGCGCAACCAGATAAGATTGTCCACGGTCTTGCGGTTGTCCTGCCGACGACTGATACGCGCCTGCACGGTAGGGTTGAAGCTCTGAATCCCAATTTCGAATTGCAGCGATCCGGGCGGGAAACGCACGAGCCGGGTTTTGAGCGGTTCCGGCAGGTGGTCGGGAATCAGTTCGAAGTGCAGGAACAAGCGTTCATCCAGCTGCTCCAGAAAGAAATCCAAAATTTGCGCGCAGGTCTTGACGTTCAGATTGAAAGTGCGGTCCACGAATTTGAAATGGCGCACGCCGCGCTGATGAAGCGTTCGGAGTTCGGCCAGGAAAGGCTCCAGCGGGAACGGCCAGGCGGTTTTGTCCAGCGCCGATAGACAGAACTCGCATTTGAACGGACAGCCGCGCGAGGCTTCGACGTAAATCAGTCGGTGGGCGATATCTTCGTCGGTGTAGAACCGGTACGGTGGGCACAGGCGGTCCAGCGCGGGCGACTCGGCGGCGATGATCTTGTCATTCGGCGGGTTCCCCGCATGGATTCGCTGGCACAGGTCCGCAAATGCCAAGTCGCCTGGGCCGGTGATCAGATAATCGGCCAGCTCGATGATCGCTTGCCGATCCCATTCATGACTCACTTCGGGACCGCCGAGCACCACGACCAGATCCGGCCGCACTTGCTTGAGCAGGGCGACGACCTGGGCGGTTTCCATCACGTTCCAGATATAGACGCCAAAACCGACGATGCGTGGCTGTTCGGCCAGCAGCGCTTCGGCGATGTCCAGCGGTCGCTGGGTGATGATGAATTCGCGGATGGCGGCATCGGTTTGTAACTCGCCCAGGTTGGCGAGCAGGTAGCGCAGCCCGAGCGAGGCATGAAAATAACGGGCGTTCAGGGTCGAGAGCAGGATGGTGGGCATGGGCGGTTGGACGGGGTTCATTCCGGTTCGAGTTAGTGGACGAGGCCCGTCCATTATATTGACGTGTCGTCGCCCCGGTGCGTTGATTCGGCAACGCCTTATGGCGTTCCCCGAGCCGTTGGGCCAAGTAGCCGGTTATTTTTACGCCCGCACGATCTAATCTTTGAATTGGGAATTCCAGAATCACTTACCTGGCGGCAACCACTGTCAGGCACGAGGAGGATTTATGGAGACGATTTCAGCCGCGGTCGGAGCGGGTGGGGCGAATCGGCCCCAGGATGTCATCAAGGTACAGAATTTGTTGAATCAGAACCGCGCCCGGGTTCCCGACGCGCGGGAGATCACGGTCGATGGTTTGGTCGGCCCCGAAACCATCAATGCCATTATCAAGTTCCAACGCTGTATCGTTGGTCTGTCCAATCCGGATGGCCGGGTAGACCCGAACGGCAGAACCCTGCGGGCGCTCAATCAAGGCGTCAATGCGCCCACGATTCCGGCACCGTTACCCGCTCCTCCGGCCACGCCCGGGATCGGCGTCGTTTTGCGGTTTCCGCTGAACAGCCGGCCGAGTCTGAGCTACAAAACCGGTGGTCGTTATTTTGGCGCGCCGCGCACGACCAGTACCGGTGGTCATCGTTCCCATGCCGGTTGCGACTTGATCGTTCCCAAGGGGACCCCGATTGTGGCGGTGGCGGACGGCGAGGTGATCCGGAACCCGTACTATTTCTACTCGGGCACCTACGCGCTGGAAGTACGCCATACCGGTGGTTTCGTCGTGCGTTATGGAGAAATCTCCACGGCTGCTCAGGGCGTCAGCACGGGCAACTCGGTTACCCGTGGGCAAGTGATCGCCTTTGTCGGTAAATTGGAAAGTGGCAGTTCGATGCTGCATTTCGAGATGTATGCGGGTACCGCCAGCGGTTCCCTGACCGTGCGCGGCAATCCGCCTTATCAGCGGCGTAGCGATTTACTCGATCCTACGCCCTATTTGGATCAGGCGACCCTGACTTGACCTCTTTGGAGATTGCCCTCATGCAACGAACTCGCATTGGCCTCAACGGATTTCTGGTATTGATCTTGACCGCGTTGCTGAGCGTTTCGACGCCAGGCTGCTGGGCGAGTGGCGGGGTGCCGCCCGAATTGTTAAAGGTTTGGCGGGCTTATCGGCAGGCGGTGGCGGCGGGTGACAGCGACCAGGTGGCCGCGCTATCGCGGTTTCCGATCGCGTCCAACGACTTCGGTGGCGTCATCCAGTCGCCGGCGGTATTGCGCGAGCGGTTCCAAAAAATCTTCCGCCCGGAGATCGTGGCCTGTTTTGTCGACGCCGAACCGCGGCAAGAGACCG
This sequence comes from Candidatus Competibacteraceae bacterium, assembly GCA_016699715.1. Taxonomy (NCBI): domain Bacteria; kingdom Pseudomonadati; phylum Pseudomonadota; class Gammaproteobacteria; family Candidatus Competibacteraceae; species Candidatus Competibacteraceae bacterium. The sequence goes on from CP065007.1 coordinate 866,385, forward strand.
GTTTTCCAGGTTATTTGGTGGAGTGCGAAGACGCATTGGCGTTCGGCTTCGAACGGCATAATGGTGAATATCGTTTTAGCTACATTGACAATGCCAACGCGGAATGAGCGGACCTGCCTTGATCAGGTCCGCGGTCTCTTCGCGGACCCGGCGAGGAAGAGCGTTTGGCCGAACCCAACGCCTGATTTAGCGGAACTGGAAGCCATGTTCGAGGAAGCGGCCCCCCAACCTTGGGTATAATAATCGTGCCTTATTGCCAACCCGCCACGGGAAACCGGAACCGTCATGAGCCAATTTCTTGCCGAACTGCGTCGAGATTATACTTTGGGAGCCTTGACCAAAACCAATGTGGACTCTGATCCGATCCGGCAATTTCAGCGCTGGATGCAGGAAGCCATCGCCGCGCAATTGCCCGAGCCCAACGCCATGACGCTGGCCACCGCCGATCGGACTGGACGCCCCTACGCTCGCGTGGTGCTGCTTAAGGAGTGCGATGCCGGCGGTTTCGTATTCTTTAGCCACTACCGCAGCGACAAGGGCCGGCAGATCGCCGAGAATCCCCATGTCGCTCTCGTGTTTCTTTGGTTGGAGGTGGAACGGCAGGTGCGGGTCGAGGGTACGATCAGCCAGATACCCGCGGCCGAATCGGAAACCTATTTCCGTGGCCGGCCGCGCGAAAGCCGGTTGGGCGCGCTGGCATCGCGGCAGAGTCAAGTGGTGGCCAGCCGCCAAATTCTGGACCAGCGCTTCGAGCAACTGGCCGCCCAATATCCGGATGATGATATTCCGATGGCCGATCACTGGGGTGGCTATCGGGTTAAACCGGACCTATTGGAGTTTTGGCAGGGTCGCCATGGCCGGATGCACGACCGGTTGCGTTATCGCATGCGCAACGAGAGTGGGTGGCTGCTGGAGCGGTTGGAGCCCTGATCCCACCATGTCGCGCTTGAAGCTGGGTGGGGTGTTGCTGGCCCTGTTGCTGGTTGGGTGGTTTGCGCCGAGCAGTTTTGCCCAGGAAACTCCGACCGCGCCGGACGATTGGTGGCTGACCCGCACAGCGAGCGGCGAGCCGCGTGTACATCTGTATTTCTTCTGGACACGGACCTGTCCTCATTGCCGCCGGGCGCGGCCCTTCGTCGAGTCGTTGCCGACTCAATATCCCTGGCTGGAGCTACACAGCCACGATCTGTCGCGGGACATGGCCGCGGGGTTGCGGTACGCGCAAATGGCCAAGGCATTGGGCGAGTCGGCCCGCGCCGTGCCGGCTTTGCTGTTCTGCGGCCGGATGATAACCGGCTTCGATAGCCCCGATAGCACCGGCCGTGCTCTGCGCCAACAACTGGAAGAGTGTCACCGCCGCTACGCGCAATCCACGACGGCTTCTACGCCCGCGCCGCCTGTCGCCGACGAGCCACCGTTGTTGAGCCTACCGTTGCTCGGTGCGCTGGACCCCGCGTCGCTGTCCCTGCCGGCGCTGACTGTGGTCTTGGCCGGACTGGATGCCTTTAATCCCTGCGCGTTCTTCGTGTTGCTGTTTCTGCTCAGCCTGCTGGTGCATGCCCGCGACCGCAAACGGATGCTGTTAATCGGCGGGGTGTTCGTGTTCTTCTCGGGCGCGATCTATTTCGTGTTCATGGCCGCTTGGCTCAATGTCTTTTTGTGGCTGGGCGAGTTGCGGTTGATCACCGTGCTGGCCGGTTTGCTGGCGGTGTCGATGGGCGGGCTGAACGTCAAGGATTTTTTCGCTTTTCGGCAAGGGCCATCGCTCAGCATCGCCGATGCGGCCAAGCCTGGGTTGTTCAAGCGGATGCGAGCGTTGGTGGGTGGGGAGAGGTTGCCGTCATTGTTGACGGGCACGGTCGCGCTGGCCATCGTCGCCAACAGCTACGAGCTGCTGTGCACCGCCGGCTTTCCGATGGTTTATACCCGTACACTGACCCTGAACCAATTATCCACCGAGGCATATTACGGTTACCTGGCACTCTACAATCTGATTTACGTACTACCGCTGCTGGCGATCGTGCTGGTATTTACCTGGACACTGGGTTCACGCAAGTTGCGGGAGAGGGAAGGGCGGTTGTTGAAACTGTTGTCGGGGGTCATGATGATGGGATTGGGATTGCTGCTACTGGTTTATCCCGAAGGGTTGAGCGATGCGTTGACTGCGTTGTTGGTGATCGTCGCCGCGCTGGCGCTGACCGGGTTGACGGCGAGGGTGAAGAAAAGTTGATGGTACGCTTTCACCGTGTGCGTTTGTGTGGCGGTCAATGGGCATTTAAGGTGATTTCCGAGGATTTTTATACCACTGTACTCACGGTTCGCTCAAAACGAGGGCTGGTTTTAGAAAATGCGCCATCAGTCGCTCGTAGATTTCTGCCGACCAGCCGAGCAGTGTGAGTATGCGGTGCTGCAGAGCGCTGAGCGGCGACAGCAGCGCGCGGACCTGGCCGGCGATCGCCACGACGCTCAAGCTGATGCCCCGAAAGGCGCGCAACAGCGATTCGGCGGTGGGCGACGCCGTAGCCCGGTCGGGCTGCCCCGGATAGAGGCCGGCGATCGGCTCCGGGGTGGTGGCCAGGCACCGGCGCGCCACGAATTCGACCAGAACCAACACGCGCAAGGCCAAGCTCAACAGGCGGATCAAGCCCTCCACCCGCGCATCGGTTTGCAGGAACAAGGGCGTGATCGCCAGCGCCCGGCCTTTGAGACGGCCAAAACTCCGTTCGATCAGATACTGCCCCCGATAGGCGTGGACGGCGGTCTCGACCGTCAGGGTCGCGTGGTTGGTGGCGTAGACCCGCCAGCCCAGCCGCTGCCGGGCCGCCGCGACGGCCAGCGGGTCGATCCGCGCCCGAATCGTGCTCTGGTGCTGCACCCGGCAGGTGGCCGGACGCGCGCCATAGCGGCGCTGGGGAATCACTTGCGTGGTGGTCTCGAGGTCGAGATGGATCAGGCCCACCACCCGCTGCTCGGCCAGAATCTGCTCGGCGGTGGCGCTCAGCGCGGGAGCTTCCAGAATTTTCTTGCCTTGTTTGCGCTCGTTGAGGCGGTGAATGTCTGCTACCGCCCGCTGCAGGCGGGCGTCAAGCGCCTGGGTCTGCCGGGTCGCCTGGGCCACCGACCGCACCACCAGCCGCCGTTCCCGCCACGTCACCGGCCGGCCCTCCACCGTAGCCGCCAAGTCAACCACCACCATATAACCCTCGGCGATCAGCCGGGGTGGGGTGGTGGGGTCCGGGTCCGGCTCGTAGACCGGCTCCAGGGGCTGGGCGCCGCCGAACACCGGCGCCAGCAGGGCGTCCAGGGTGTCCTCCGGCATTTGCTTACCCCCAGGGGGCACAAATAATAGTCGCCACTCCGGGCGATCCAGGCCCGGGTCGCCAGGTACCCCATTTTGCCGTCGCCGATGTAGGTCTTGCCGCCAGCCCCCAAGGTGGCCTGGACCCGCTGAAGCTCGGGCACGTACAAGGGGTCATCCGCGCCGTTCCCACTCACCACGGTGGTCGTCAACGGCAAGCCCAGAGCGTCGAGCACCGACAGGCTGATCTTGACTTGCGGCAAGTCCGGCCGATGATCTTGACTATGCCCGAACTGAAACAGCCCCCCTCACTGACCCCGGCATAGGTTTTGGCCGAGGTGCTGTCGAGCCGTACCCGGTCGCCGCCCACCTCATAAACCCGCAGCACCGTCCCGTTCAGCGCGGTTTCCAACTCGGCCCAGGTCGCGGCGTCAGCTAACCGATCCAAGATGTTGGCCAACCGATCATCGCTCAGATCCAGCGGGCGTACCGGCTTGCCCAAACACACCGTCAAGGTATCGAGGTGCGCCTCCACCCAAGGCTGGACATGAGACAGGCAGTGATCGCCCTCCGAGACGATGAAGGTCAGCCACACCGCCACCACGTCGCCCAAACTCAAGTCGCCCTTCCAGTGGCCATGGGTCGGATAGAATCGATCGAGCAGGGCTGGAAGTTGCATCTGGTAGACTTGGGCCAACACGACCGGGAGGTCGTCGACGCGTTCGACTTTAATCAGGCGGATGATCTCGTCCAGCATTCGGGGGACCGGTGATCGTTATGGCCCGCTGGCGGCGGGTTGCCATGAAAGTACCGACTTTCATCGTCCGGGGCGACGTTCCCCAACGACATGACCGTTAGGTGAGGAGCCCAAGCGATTTAATGGGTTAGTTCCGGTCTGCACCGCGCTCCCCGTCATCGGTAAGGGGCTGCGGAACGCCTACCAGATGTCCATATTACCTGACACTTTCAATTCTCAAAAGTCGATCTTCGCTTAAGCGAACCGTGAGACTGTATGCGATAGTTGGCACACGATATTAAGACGTGGGCTAAACCGCATGAAACCATTCAAGACCTCCGGCACCGATACCTTCCCAGACGCTGACCATATTGGCGACATCAAGCTTGCTGCCTCGAAAATGTCGCTTATCGATCGGCGCGCATTCCAAGCAGAAATGGTGGTGAAATATTGCGCCGGAAACGCGAGGCGAGCGGAGGATATCTTCGGTTGGAGCCGCGACGCCGTGCAACTGGGTTTGCACGAAAAACGCACGGGGGTGGTCTGCCTCGGCGCACAGTCGGTCTTCGGCGGCGACAAGTTGTGGGAGGAGAAGCACCCCGAGGTGGCTGAAGCCCTGTGGTCGTTGGCGCAGTTGCATTCACAACAAGATCCGAGCTTTCGCGGTCCGTTGGCGTATACACGCTTGACGGCCGCTGAAGCACTGCGGCGACTGCGTGCACAGGGATTTTCCGACGACGCCTTGCCTTCCCCGAGCACCATGGCCGAGGTACTCAACCGCAATGGCTACCGCCTACGCCCGGTACTCAAGGCGAAGCCCCAAAAAAAGTCCCAGAAACCGACGCCATCTTCGCCAACATCAACGCCAAAGATTCGCGCGGCGAAGACCCGAGCGTTCTGCGCGTGAGCATGGACTGTAAGGCGACAGTGAAAATCGGCGAGTACTCGCGTGGCGGCAAGACGCGTGGAGACAACAGGGCTGCCGATCATGATATGGGATGCCAAGAGAAGTACACACCCTTCGGCATTGTCAACGAAGATAGCGGCGAGCTGCATGTGACCTTCGGCAGTTCCGCGAAGACCAGCGACTTCATTGTCGACCAGATGCAGGCCTGGTGGGAACAGCTTGCGGTGCAACAGCGCAATGGCATCTCACTGCTCCAAATCAAAGCCGATAATGGTCCCGAAAGCAGCGGGCGACGCACGCAGTTCCTCCATCGAATGGTGCAGTTTGCCGACATCATCGGCAAACCGATCCAATTGCTGTATTACCCGCCGTACCACAGCAAGTACAATCCGATCGAGCGTTGTTGGGGGATTCTCGAGCAGCATTGGAACGGCACCAAGTTGACCGATGCCCAGACCATGCTTGAGTGGGCCAAGACCATGACGTGGAAAGGTCTTCACCCGGTGGTAGAGCTCAGCCGTACCGTCTACGAGAAAGGCGTGACTTTGACCAAGGAGGCGATGCGCGCAGTTGAAGCGCGCTTGGTCCGCAATCCACAGCTGCCGAAATGGGACATCCTTATCTCGCCAGCTTGCCCGGTATGAAAGAATCCGGAAATCACCTAACCTTGCTTTCAGCAGGTCGGAACTTGTGCATGGTCCGCATGACCGGATCTGTCGTGATGGTATTTCGCTCATCCAAGGGTTGCGCGATCAGGCACAATCGGTATAATGCGACCGTCGCCAAGGTCGTGCCAATATTAGAATTAATGGCGATTTCCCCAGTTGGGGATTTTTTGTTGTCAGGGTTGCGGTGGTTGGCGGAATCCAAAGAAAACGAAAAATGACCGGGCAAAGTGCTTGACCAAAAATCATCAAAGGAGGATTGAGCGATAGTTCAGGAAGTTCAATGAACCTACCCAACTTCGCCGATTCTAGGATTCCAGTTTAGAGTAAGCACCCTAAAATCCTCATGGCAACATGACGACCGATCCCCCGTTGGATCGGTTTTCTTCATTTTGGACACTACATCGCGCTTCCCGCATGCGTCGCGATGGATGCGGGTCGTCTGTAGGGCGGGTAAGGTTCGCGGACAATACTTTCGCCAGTAATGAAAAGCTTTCTGGGGGCATGGGCTTCCAGGAACATGCTTACCACTATGCTTCCTGCCTGAAATGGTGGGATGTTACCTCCCCGGTTAGGCTGTCAGCAGCAGTTGTTCAGCCAAATAACGTTCGCATCCCTTCAATGTCGACAGCTTTGGATAGTCGAAGTCGAAGATGGTCACATTCATTTCTTTTTCCAGGCTCATCATCAGCCGAAGGAAGTCGATCGAGTCCAATTCGAGCTGGTCGTGAAAGCTGATGTCAGGGTTGATCGCCTGGGTATCGGCGTTCGGGATGACATCGGCAAGGATGCGAAGGATCGCTTCGCGGATTTGTTCTTTGTTCATGGTGCTCATGGGTTTTTCCTCTCGCGCGGGGTAAGGCACGCTCAAACTCTGTAAGTCATTGTATGACGATATGTTGCACTGCAACATGAGTGTCTCATCAATCAGTTGGAAAAGCAAGCCAGTTTCGGTAGCCGGCGCTTAACTGCTCTTGATAAAGTCCTGCAATAATCTTACCAGCAATAATTAGAATAAACTCACTAAACGGAAGTCAGGATTCGTTTCCGTCACTGTTTTCCAGAGTCGAGAGATCGCCTGGTGGCAACCCCAGTTCCCGAGCGCGCAGCAGCCGGCGCACGATCTTGCCGCTACGGGTTTTGGGTAAATCACTCATGAATTCCAGCTCGCGCGGCGCCACCGCCGGTCCCAGCCGGTTACGTGCAAAACCGAGCAGTTCCCGGCGCAGTGCGTCGTCGGGAGCATGGCCGGGCTTGAGTGCCACGAAAACCTTGACGATTTGACCGGCGTAATCGTCCGGCTTGCCGATCATGCCGGCCTCGGCCACCGCTGGGTGCTCCAGCAGCGCATTTTCCACCTCGAACGGCCCAATCAGGTGCCCGGAAGTCTTGATCACGTCGTCGGAACGGCCCAGAAACCAGAAGTAGCCGTCGGCGTCTTGGGTGGCTAAATCACCGCTGAGGTACCAGTCGGCGGCGAAGCATTGCCGGTAACGTGCCTCGTCTTCCAGGTAGCCGCGGAACATGGAGGGCCAACCCGTCCGCAGGGCCAATTCGCCTTCTTCATCCGGTTCCAGCAGATCCACGCTCCCGTCCGGCCGCCGCCGGACGATAGCGGCCTCAATGCCCGGCAGCGGCCGGCCCATGGAGCCGGGCCGGATGTCTTGGCCGCGGGTGTTGGCGATCATGATCGCCCCGGTTTCGGTCTGCCACCAGGTGTCGTGGAACGCTTGGCCCAGCGTTTCCAGGCCCCAGACCACGCCTTCGGGGTTCAGCGGCTCGCCGACGCTGGCCATGAACCGCAACGCGCTCAGATCGTGGCCGTGCGCGGCGTCGGCGCCGACCTTCATTAGCATGCGGATCGCGGTCGGGGCGGTGTACCAGACATTGACCCGTTCCCTTGCGAGAATGGCGTACCAGCGACGTGCATCGAATTCAGCCTCGTCAACCACCAGAGTCACGCCGTTGGCCAGCGGAGCGATGATGCCGTAGGACACTCCGGTGACCCAACCTGGGTCAGCGGTGCACCAAAAGGTGTCGCCGGGCCGTAGGTCCAGTACCCAGCGGCCGGTCAGGCGATGGGCGGTCACGGCGTCATGGACGTGAATCGCGCCCTTGGGGGTGCCGGTGGTGCCACTGGTGAAATGCAGCAGTGCCCGGTCTTCCGGTAGGGTGGTGGGCGGTGCTCGTCGCTCCGATTCGGCCCCCATGAGAGCGTGAAAGGAACGAACGCCAGAATCGCCGTCGCCGTCGCCGTCGACCAGCAATACGTGCTCCAGATCCGGTAGTTGTTCGCGCTGCGGCAGGATCTTGCGCTGGTAAAGCAGTGAGGTGGTCACCAGCAGCCGTGCCCGGCTCTTGACCAGGCGCACCCGCACCGGTTCCGGACCGAAGGCGGAAAACAGCGGACAAAACACCGCGCCGGCCTTCAGTGTTCCCAGCGCGGTCATATACAGTTCGGGGATGCGGCCGGCCAGCACGCAGACCCGGTCGCCCTTGTTGATTCCAAGCCGCTCCAGCAGGTTGGCAAAGCGATTGCTCAAGTAGGCCAGATCGGCGTAGGTATATTCTCGTCGCTCGTCGTTTTTGCTCAGCCAGCGCAGCGCCACGGTTGTGCCCAGGCCAGCTTCGACCTGGCGGTCCACCGCCTCGTAGGCGATATTTAAACCGCCACCGGGTAATCCAGCCAGTTCGGCGCGGGCATTTTCCCAGGAGAAGCCGGCTCGCATCGCTTTCTCATCGATCAAGTTCGGCGCCGGCTCGTCAGGGGTTGGCTTCTTGCATATCGTTGTCCAAGTCATGCTGATGGTCTCCAGGGATGATGAGCTTCGGGTCGTTTCGATTGTAGGAAAAATCCACGGTACTGGCTGGCCATCGGGTCCGCGATAAGGTTCATACTGACGGGAATCGCGTTACCATATCCGCATTCCGCTTCGACCCATCGGTCCCACCGTCACCGGTGACGACCATCGCATGAGACCCTTTCATGACCGTTCGCAATCTTGAATACCTGTTCAAGCCCCGCTCCATCGCCATCGTCGGTCGAGGCAGACGGGTGGGTGGTTTCGATGCCACCGTGGAGTTCAATCTGATCGAGGGTGGGTTCAAGGGGCCGGTGATGCCGGTCAATCCGGACCAGCAGGCAGTCGCCGGCGTGCTGGCCTACAAGGATGTCGATAGCTTGCCGCTGGTGCCCGATCTGGCTATTTTGACCACGCCGGTCGAAGAAGCCCCGGAGCTGATCGGCCAGTTGGGCGCGCGGGGAACCAAGGCGGTGTTGCTGCTCAGCCGGGAAGTTTTGCAGGATCATCGCGGCGCCAAGGCGGCGTTGCTGGGTCCGGAAATTTCCCGCAGGTATACGGATGAGGGCGAGAGTCTGAAGCAAAGGATACTGGCCGCCGCCAAGCCGTATCTGCTCCGCGTCATGGGTCCGGATCATCTGGGTTATGCGGTACCGTCGGCCAACGTCAATGCCAGCTTGAGCGCCAGCCGGCCTTTGTCGGGTCACATCGCCTTGCTCTGTCAGTCCGCCGCGGTGATGCGCAGCCTACTTGATTGGGCCACCAGCCACGAGATTGGTTTCTCGCATGTGATCTCGGTCGGCATGCGCTGGGATGTGGATTTCGGCGATTTGCTGGATTACCTGCTGCGGGACCCGCACACCCGCGCCATCTTGATGTACATGGAAAATACCCGCAATCGCCGCAAGTTTGTTTCGGCCGCTCGCGCCGCCGCTCGTGTCAAACCAGTGATCGTGCTCAAACCGCGCGATTTTCGGACCGGGCCGGTCGAAGACGCCGTATACGACGCCGTGTTCCAGCGGGCCGGCATTTTGCGGGTGGACAATATCGAGCAGTTGTTTGCCGCCGCCGAAACCCTCGCCACCGCCAAACCGGTGTTCAGCGACCGGCTCATGATCCTCAGCAACAGCTATAGTCTGGCTTTGCTGACCAGCGATGCTTTGCATCGCTATGGTGGCCATCGGACTCGGATCAGCGAAGAGACCCGTGCGCAGGTGGCGCAAGCCTGCCGGCCCGACTATCCGATCGAAAATCCGGTCGATCTGGGTGATATGGCCGGTGCCGAAGAGTATGGCAAGGCACTGGATTTGTTGTTGAAGGAGCCGGGTACCGACGGGATACTGGTGGTGCATGCGCCCTCCTCGGTGGATCGTTCGATGGAAAGCGCGAAAGCCCTGGTCGAGCGCGCCGGTGGCCGTCGATTGATCATGACCTGCTGGATCGGCGAGTCGTCGGTGCAATCGGCGCGCGATCTATTCAAGTCCGCGCACATTCCCACCTATCAGGCGCCCGGCGAAGCGGTGGAGGCTTTCATGCGCCTGGCCCAGCATCGGCGCAATCAAGAACTGTTGATGGAGACTCCACCTTCGATCCCGGAGGAGTTTACGCCCGATACCGAGACCGCCCGCCGCATTATCCAGATCGCCCTGACCGCCGGTCGGCGCCGGCTGAACGCTTACGAAGCCAGTCAGGTTTTGAGCGCCTACGAAATCCCGATAACACCGCTGCATTTTGCTTCCACGCCGGAAGCGGCCAGTGAAATGGCCCTGGAGTTGAAGGTTCCCGTGGCGCTCAAGATCCTCTCGCCCGACATTGCCAGTAAATCCGAGGTGGGTGGCGTGGCCTTTGGTCTGAACAATCCGCTGCAGGTCTTGGTCGCCGCCAGCGACATGTTGGCGCGGGTGCGCGAACTCGCGCCAGAGGCGGTGATCGACGGATTTGCGGTGCAGGCGATGCAATCCCGGCACGGCGCCTACGAATTGATGGTCGGCGTGCGCACCGGCCGCCGTTTCGGGCCAGTCATCTTCTTCGGTCACGGTGGCACCGAAGCCGAGGTAATCAACGATATGGCCTACGCTTTGCCACCGTTGAACATGCAACTGGCGCGTGATCTGATGTCGCGGACTCGCCTGTACCGCCAGCTTCGCGGCAACCGCGGCCGGCCGGTCGACCTGGATGAAATCGCCCTGACCCTGATCAAGGTTTCCCAGATGGTGGTCGATCTGGCCGAGGTGGTGGAGATGGACATCAACCCGCTCTGGATCAATAACAAGGGCTTGTTGGCGCTGGACGCCAACATATTGATCGAGCCGGTCGATCCATCCGCCGTCAGCCAGCGGCTGGCGATCTTGCCCTACCCGAAAGAGCTGGAAAAACTCTTCGTGCTGCCCGATGGCCGCCGATTCCTGATGCGACCGATCCTGCCCGAAGACGAACCGCAAATTATCGATTTGGTGCGACGTATGCCAGCCGAGGACGTGCGGATGCGCTTCTTCCAGCCAATACGCGAGTTGTCGCACGATATGGCCGCCCGCTTGACCCAGCTCGATTACAACCGGGAGATGGCGATCGCCATGACCGAATCCGATGGCGTGCCGGGAAAAACCAAGATCTGGGGCGTGGTGCGCTGCAACGCCGACCCGGACATGGAAAAGGCCGAGTATTCCATTCTGGTGGATCGGGCCATGACCGGCATCGGGTTGGGGCCGATGCTGATGCGCTACATCATCGAGTACGCCAGAAAGCTCGGTATCAAGGAGTTGTATGGAGAGGTGTTGCGCGAGAATGAGGCGATGCTCCGGCTCAATCGGGCGCTCAATTTCAAGATCCAGGCCACGTTTGACGATCCCGGAGTCTTGCATGTGTCCTTGCCACTGAACTGAGCATTGAGCGTACTCCGGTCATATCGGTCATACGGATGGAGAATGGTGATGCCTTGGCTGTTCCAAGTCATCAGATGCGCTTAGGAACCGCGCAAAAATAACTTGGTTATTTTCCCGATGCTCTGGGAACGATGGTGTAATTCCATTCACCGTGAAAGGCGTCCCGCTCGATCTGTACCGCAGCCAATTCCTCATCGGTGACTTTTATTCCCGTCGCGTAGGGGCGAGTATCGAGTTCGGCATGGATAGAGAGACCCGTCTGTGTGGTGGTATTACCGATGAGATTGACGATCACCGCATGGCTCGTCAGGGGGCGTCCGCGCCAATTCTGCGTAATGTAAGCAAACAGTCGATGCTCGATCTTATTCCACTTGCTGGTGCCGGGTGGCAAATGACAGACCAGGATCCGCAACTGTGTCTCGTCCGCCAGTTGTTGCAACTGCGTTTTCCACAGTCGGAGACGCGAGCCGTTACTCCCGCCCCCATCAGCAATGATCAACAACTCAGTAGCGCCCGGATAAGTCCTCATCCCCATTTGTTGCCACCAATGTCGCACGGTTTCCACGGCAAATTCCGCCGTATCATGATCCATGCCCACGGTGACCCAGCCGGTATTGGTCGTGACATCATAGACCCCATAGGGCACCGCTTTGCCCAGCTGCGGATCCAGAAAATCGTAGACCCGAACAGCCTCGGGCGTCCCTTTGGGCTGCCATTCTCGCCCAGCGTTTTTGAAGTCGCCCACTAACTCCTTCTTCTTGGTATCGACGGACACTACCGGCTGATGGCGGACTTGAAAGGCTTTCGTCTGGTCATTGATATGACGGAACTGGGCATCCCGATCGGGATGATCTCCCCCTTCGTGCGTCTTCCGATTCGCTTGCAAACTGTAGTGCATCTTCCGCAAGAGGTGTGCAACCGTGCGCGCCCCCACCTGATGTCCCATCCCGTCGAGTTCGTTCGCCAGTTTGTAGGTACTTTTGCACGTCCACCGCAGGGGTGATTGCGGATCACCCCGCGTGACCGGATCGACCAGTGATTCCAAATCGCGCAACAGATGAGGATCTTGCTGCGTGAGCGGTTTTCGACCCCCGCCCGCCTGCCGTGTCCGGGGTACCGCCACCGCTTGCGACCGCTCTGTTGGTTGTCGGTATTCGCGCAAACCTGCCGCAATCGTCGTTCGGGAGATTCCCGTGGCTTGCGACACGACCGCTATTCCGCCCCAACCCAGTACCTCGGCCTCACAAGCCGCCCACCATCGACGGCTCCGCTCGTCTAAAAGTGGTTTAAGTACCTGAAATTTGTGTTTGATCGCCTCTTCATCATGCATACTACATACAATCATATTTTAATCAAAATAACCAAGTTATTTTTGCGCAGTTCCTTAGCGATAGGCTTAATAAGGAGGCAATCATGCTGTTCCGGCAACTGTTCGAGCCAGTGTCCTGCACCTACACCTACCTGTTGGGTTGTCCGACCACCGGCGAGTGTGTCCTGATCGATCCGGTGATCGAAACCGCGGAACGCGATCTGGCGGTGATTCGGGATCTCGAGCTGCGCCTGGTTTACACCATCGAAACCCATGTCCACGCCGATCATCTGACCGGCGCGCTCAAACTCAAGCATCTGGTTGGTAGTCGGATCGCCTATCCGGCCATGGATGCGCCGCCTTGCGCCGATCTCGGCCTGCGTGAGGGTGAGCCGCTGCGGATCGGTCAGATCGCACTGCGGCCGCTGTTCACGCCGGGTCATACCGATACCCATCATTGTTATATGACGGATGCCGGTGTTCACACCTTGTTGTTTTCCGGCGATGTCCTTCTGATTGACGGTTGCGGGCGCACCGATTTTCAGTCCGGCGACCCGGTGGCGCTGTATCGCAGTATCCACGACAAACTGTTCGTACTGCCGGACGAGACACTGGTGTATCCGGGCCACGATTACGACGGACGTTTCGTGTCGTCCATCGCCCAGGAAAAGGCGCGCAACTTACGGTTGGGCGGTGGCAAGAGTCTGGAGCAGTTCGTGGCGATCATGAACGGCCTCGACCTGCCCAATCCGAAGAAAATGGCGTTCGCGGTGCCCGGCAACCAACTCTGCGGCCAGTGTCCACCGAACGTGCCGGACGAGTTGCGCTCGCCTTGCGAGTTTGGCGATCAGGGCTGAGCCGGACCGGTCCCGGCGGATGGCGGTGAATCCTCAAACCGCGGTGACGGGGGTCCTTCTGGCCGGTGGACGCGCCGAGCGGATGGGCGGCCGGGACAAGGGCCTGTTGCCGCTGGCCGGTGAACCGCTGATCGCGCACGGCGTCCGCCGGTTACGGCCGCAAGTCGCCGAGCTGTTGATTAGCGCCAACCGCAATCACGATGCCTATCGGGCGTATGGTTGCCGGGTGGTCGGCGACGATCCGGATCTCCGCTTCCGGGGTCCGTTGGCCGGCGTGCTGGCGGCGCTGCGCGCGGCCGAGACCCCGTATTTATTGACCGCGCCTTGCGATTCCCCATGGCTACCGGCCGATTACGCGCAACGGATGCTGGCGGCGCTGGAACGGGAACAGGCCACGGTCAGCGTGGCGTATGGCGAAGGTGGTTGGCAGCCGGTGTTCGCGTTGTTGCCGGTGGCGCTACAAGAAGACTTGGCCGCCTGGCTGGCGGTGGGCGAGGGCGGTGTGGGTCGTTGGCTGCGCCGGCATCGGCCGGCGCGGGCCGAGTTTGCCGACCGGCCGATGTTGTTTCGCAATGTCAATACGCCGGAGGAATTGGCACGCCTGGAAGTGGCATGGAAGTGACCGACGGATGTCGGCGATGGCGGGAAATCGGCCCCGACCCGTCGGTCCGTCGGCGGAACCAGTCGCCGCTAATCGCGGAACCCATGCTTGACCGCCCAAACCGCTGCTTCGACCCGCGAAGCCAGATCGAGCTTGCGCAGCAGGTGCTTGACATGCACTTTCACCGTGCCTTCGGTGATCTTCAGCTTGCGGGCGATCAGCTTGTTGCTGAAGCCGACGGCGATCAGCGACAGAATTTCCCGCTCTCGCTCGGTGAGTTTGACGCTGTCGATGGGTTTGGGCCGGCTCTCGTGCCGCAGGGCATCGGCCACAATCGCCGCGACCCGTTCGCCCAGCGCGATGCGGCCCTGCGCGGCGGCTTTCAGGCTGTGCAACACCTCTTCCGGTTCCATGTCCTTGAGCAGGTAGCCGTCGGCGCCGAGCCGCAGCGCCGCCACCACGTCTTCCTCGCTGTCGGAGACGGTGAGGATGATCACCCGCGTATCCAGGTCGGCGGCCTTGAGGGCTTTCAGCGCCTCCATGCCGCTCAGGCCGCGCATGTTCAGATCGAGCAGGATCAAATCCGGCCGTAAGCGATGAGCCAGCTCCATGCCCTGCTGACCGTCGCCGGCCTCGCCGACCAGCCGCAGGGAGGGCTCCATGGCGATGAGTTGCAAAATCCCCTTGCGCATCAGCGGGTGATCATCGATGACCAGGATGGTCTGGACTTCATCAAGCATAATGCACCTCGTCGCGGGGCTGGCCGGCGCTGCCGAGGGAACGCTGGCGAGCGGCCGGTAGGAACCTCAATTGCACTTGCAGGCCGCGGCCGAGTTGGGAATGCAGGCTCAACACACCGCCCATCTGGGCGGCCCGCTCGCGCATGATGTTGAGGCCAAAGTGATTCTCGCGGTCGGGTTCGGCCGATAGCCCGATGCCGTCGTCGGTGATGTCGATGGCCGCCTCGCCGTCGTGCGTGCCGTGCAGCCGCACCGAAATTCGCTGGGCGCGGGCGTGCTTGACGGCGTTGTTCAGTGCCTCCCGCACGATCTGCATCACATGAATCTGCTCGTTGGGATCGAGCGCGCAGTTCCAGCCGGCATGATCCAGCTCGATCGGCAGTTGGCCACGATGGCTGAATTCCCGCGCCACTTCGCGCAGGCTGTCTTCCAGCCGGGGATGTTCCATTTTCAGACGGAAGGTGGCGATCAGTTCTCGCAGTTGTCGGTAAGCGTTGTTGAGACCCTCGCGCAGTTCGGCGACGATGTCGCGCGCTTGCGCGGCGGTTTCGGCGCCGCCCGCCAGCAGTTGCAGGCAGCCGACCTGAATTTTCAGGTAGGACAGCGATTGCGCCAGCGAATCGTGGTAACTTCTCAATAACTCACGGCACGGCCTCTGCCGCCGCCGCCCGTTCTCGAACGATCTCTGGCAAAGGGGGGATCGCACCAACCTGCCCGATCCGGTCGTTCAGGTAGTCCCAGAACGAGATCCCGAGTTTCCGGCAGGTCTTTTCAAGCTGGCAAAGGTGTCGCGGCAGCGTCGCCCCAAGTCACTGCGCGTTCCGCCGCTGACCTTGCGCCATTTCACAAACCCCCGGATGTCGTTCTCGCTGCCATTGGTATGCAGCGGGACGTCGGGGCGCAAGAGCACCAGGAGCAACTCGGACTGATGGGTATACAGACGCTTGAGCGTGTTATTGAGGGTCGCAAAGGAGGTCTTCTGAGTGAAGAGGGCCTCGAAGCGCGCGCGCAGGGCGTCCATCGCCGCTGGATCGGGGTCGCGCTGGTACGCCTTGAGGTCGGCGTAGAGCGTCCAGAGTTCGTCGCGCACCCGTTCCTGGTCCTGGCGATGGTTCTCATCGAGCGGGATGAGTTTGTGAATCAGGCGTTCAGCATGCACCCAACACAAGGCATGCAGCAGAATGGCGAACTGCCCGGCACCGTCGCTCACGATCACCAAGTCGTGCGAGAGTCCTTTCGCGAACAGCCCGCCCACCAGGGCCTTCGGTGGCGATGCGGCGATGCCGTTCGGTGACCAGGCCCCAGTCGTCGAGCTGTTGCTCCCAGGCCGCGGTGGTGACCCCCTCCACCGTGGGATGCGCCATCAGGTTTTGGCAGAGCGCCTGGGGTAACCCCTGCTCGCGCCAATACGCCAACGCCTCGTCATTGAGCCGATAGACCGGTGTGCCCGCTTGTAGAAGTTGCAGAAAATTGATCCGGCTCTTGCTCTCGGTGCTGGAGAACCAGGCAAAGAAATCATTGCCAATCTGCGTGACGTAGCCGTTGCGGCCTTGATGGCGAGCCCCCGAATCATCGACCGAGATAAAGGAACTCACCGCTAGACCCACCGCAAGCAGCCGATCCTTTTCGGCAAAGAACGGCTCGTTGTGCCCGCTCAGCAGGGCATCGATCTGCCCCGCGGAGAGGTCGATGCCCCATTCCAGCAGTTGTTCGCGCAACAGCGGCTGGGTGACATGACACTGATGGTGCTGATAGAGCACGTAGGCACGTAACCCCGGACCAAAATGCCCGTCTTGCAGCGCCGGCGGCAGCTCGCCGTATAGATACTCGCCGTCGGGGGTCCGCCAAACTTCCAGCCGATAGCGGGTATTGTGCGGCTCGATCTTCAGATCCTGCACCACAAAATCCCGATACCCTTTAAAGCGGGCGCCCGCCGGCACGTCGCGGGGCGGAATCGGACACTCCTCGTGGATGATCAAGTCCTGGGTCTTGTGCCGCTTCGCCGAACCCGGCCGTTTGCCCTTCGATTCCCCGTCACCGTCACCGTCACCGTCACGGCCGTCCGTCACGTTGGGATCGGTTTGCTTCTCCATCCCGCTCGGCTTGAACGTCGGCTTCGGCTTCTCGCCCTTGAGCACCGCAATCTCATCGCGCAACTGCTGAATCGTCTCTGCTTGACGATGGATGGTCTCGGCCATCGCTTCGATCAATGCCAACAACTGCTCGACCAGCGGGGTCCGTTCCGCGTCGGGGAGGTCGGGGAGTTGGATCGGGGGAGTCGGCATGCCGGGGGGTGATTCCAGGGTGAGGATGGGAGACTCGATGGGGTACTCTAACTGAATATCGTCAGCCAAGGCCGCCATGACTTATTGAGAAGTTACGAATCGTGCAGTTCGCGGGCGATAGCCGCGCGTTCTTCCAGCAGCGCCAGGCGGCGGCGCTGCTCGGTCTGTTCGTTGACCCGCAGCGCGGCGGCGATATTGCGCGCCACCGCTTCCAACAGCGGCAGTTGCCAGGCGGCGGCCGTTTCCAGACCGGGGTTACGGACGATCAGCACCCCGAACTGTCGTTCCTGGACCTTGATCGGGATGGAAAACAGCTCGTGACCCGCATCCAGTGGATGGGTGGCGCCATCGCCCAGACAGGGCTCGCAATTCGGCCGACTGCAAAACGCCGGACGACTGGCTGGTCGTGGCCGGGCGGTGAAGACCCGACTGGTCTGGCGGGTGACAGGATCGATCAGGCACAGCGTGACCGAGCCCATGCCGGTCAGTTTTTCGATTTCCGCTAGCAGCGCCTGGTGGTCCGCATCGTCCAGAACCGATTCGCCGAGCCGTTTGGCGGTGTGGTAGAGCAGTTCCAGCGAGCGATTGCTGACCCGCAGCGCCTGAGTTTGCCGTTCGACCCGCGCCTCCAGATCGGCGTACATCGCCGACAGGTCGGTCGCCATCAGGTTGAAGGCGTGACCCAGCATCCCCAGTTCGTCGTTGCCGACATGGCTGGCGCGCACCGTCAGATCACCGCTCCGGGCCTTGCGCGCCACGTCCACCAGATCGCGCAGCGGCACGACCACGCCGCTGTCCAGTTGGTACATGGCGGCGAAAATCAGCACCAGGATTAAAAACAGGGCCATGCCCTGTATCAGCCGCAGCAGCAGGATTTTCGCCTCGGTGTCCTGTTCCAGCAGCATGACGAAGGCATCCAGCTTGGCGACGAATTCATCCACCTGTTGCAAATAGGCCGTGGAGGGCGAGTTGTCCGCCGCGGAGCTTTCCAGGATCGGCCGCAGCTCGTCATGCCAGGATGACTCGATGGCTTTGAGCGTCCGGTTTTTGGAATCCCCTGTCGCCGGGGAGATCGCGCCGGTTTCCCAGAGATGATTCATGCGGCGTTCGAACTGGTCGATTTCCCAGGCCACATCCTCGGCATGCTGAGTATCGGCGTCGTGGGAGTTCCGCAAACGAGTGGTGATGCGGTAGGACTGCATGCGCAGGGAGCCGGCCAGGTTGATGGCGGCGGCGTCGCCCTTGCTGGATTCGGCGATAAACACCGAACTGATCATGCTCAGCAGCGCCAGCAGCACGATGCCACTCATGGTCAGGCCGTTGCGGAAAATAATGGATTCGTTGTTTTCCACGAAAGGTTCTCTCATCGTCGTCCGAACGGGTTGTTGCCCGCAGCGGCGCGGAGGCACTGGAAATACTGCAAGGGTATTGTGGATACCCCCACGGAATGATGCGGGCGGGCAAACTATCCGCGCGGCAATCGGAGAAATTTGGATAAATTAAATAATAACAGTGGGTTAATGTGTATGATGAATATACCTCCAAAGAGGTATTAACGCAGCTAACAGGCCGGTTTTAAAGATAAAAACCAACGGCCGGGATCAGGAATTAAGCGCCGCGCGCGTCGTAAGATCGCACTTGCAGCATTATCGCGAGGTTCGCAATGGCTACGACGCTCCAACAAAAACAGCTCTCCGTCCTGACGATGAACACGCTGGCCTTTGCGGTGAACTTCGCCGTGTGGACCATGTTCTCCATTATCGGCATCCGCATTAAACAGCAACTCAATCTTAGTGAAACTGAATTCGGCCTGCTGGTCGCCACACCGATTCTGACCGGCTCACTGGTCCGGCTGCCGCTCGGCATTCTCACCGACCGCTTCGGTGGGCGCATTGTGTTTTTCATCCAGATGATCATCGTCGCCATTCCGATTTACGGGTTGGCATTCGCGACTCAGTACTGGCAATACCTCACCCTCGGTCTGTTCGTGGGACTGGCCGGTGGCTCGTTTGCCACGGGCATCGCCTACACTTCGGCCTGGTTCAGCAAGGAGCGGCAAGGCACGGCGATGGGTATCTTCGGTGCTGGCAACGCCGGTTCCGCCATCACCAATCTGGTCGCGCCGTTGCTGGTCGTCGCCTACGGCTGGCGAATGGTGCCGCAGGTCTATTCCATCGCCATGCTGGTGATGGCCGTCATATTCTGGTTCTTCACCTATCCCGATCCCAAGACCGAGGAACGCAAAAAATCCGGGGTCAAGCTGACGCTCGGCCAACAGCTCACCCCCCTGATGGATTTGCGGGTGTGGCGGTTCGGCGTGGCCTATTACTTCGTATTCGGCGGCTTCGTGGCGCTGGCGTTGTGGCTGCCCAAATACTACGTCGGTGAATACGGTCTTGACCTGAAAACCGCTTCTTTCGTCACCATGCTGTTTACCCTGCCTTCCGGGGTCATCCGCGCCTTGGGCGGCTGGATTTCCGACCGTTACGGCGGCAGCCAGACCACCTGGTGGGTGTTCTGGATTTCGCTGATCAGCCTGTTTTTCCTCTGCTACCCGCAGACCACCATGACCGTTCATACCTTGCGCGGCGATGTGTCGCTCCATGTCGGTCTGGGCGTGGTGTCTTTCACCGTGCTGGTGTTCCTGGTCGGCATCGCCCAAGGCATCGGTAAAGCCAGCGTCTACCGCTGCCTGGCCGATTACTATCCCAATAATATGGGTTCGGTCGGTGGTTTGGTCGGGGTCATCG
Organism: Candidatus Competibacteraceae bacterium; assembly: GCA_016699715.1. Lineage (NCBI taxonomy): Bacteria > Pseudomonadati > Pseudomonadota > Gammaproteobacteria > Candidatus Competibacteraceae > Candidatus Competibacteraceae bacterium. The sequence continues at coordinate 886,216 of CP065007.1, forward strand.
GTGGCTTGGGTGGTTTCACCATGCCGATTATGTTCGGTATCGCCCTGGACGCCATTGGGGTGCGCAGCAGTGCCTACATGATCATGTTTGCGGTGCTGGCCGCGGCCATGCTGTGGACCTGGCTGGCCGAGCGGGATGAGCGCGAGGCGATTCTGGAACGGCACGCCGATGTCCGCGCCGAGATGGAACAGGCGCAACTCATCGAGCATGTGCGACCACACTGGCGGCGGTTGGTCGATTGGCGGCCCGACGACGAAACCTTCTGGGAAAAGACCGGGCGGCGCATCGCCAATCGCAATTTGTGGCTGTCGATGCCCGCGCTGCTGTTGGCCTTCGCCGTCTGGGTGGTGTGGAGCGTGATCGTGGTCGAACTGCCGCATATCGGCTTCCAGTTCACTTCCAACCAGTTGTTCTGGCTGGCGGCGCTGCCTGGCTTGTCCGGGGCGCTGTTCCGTATGCTGTTCTCCTTCGTGGTGCCGATCTTCGGCGGGCGCAACTGGACGGTGTTCAGCACCGCCCTGCTGTTGCTGCCGACCCTGTGGATCGGCGTCGCGGTGCAAGACCCCAATACCCAGTATCCGGTATTCGTCGTCATCGCCCTGCTGTGTGGACTGGGCGCGGGCAACTTTTCTTCCAGCATGGCCAATATCAGCTTTTTCTATCCGCGGCGTTTGCAAGGCACCGCATTGGGGTTGAACGCGGGTATCGGTAATCTGGGCGTGGGCCTGGCGCAGTTGATCGCGCCGATTGCAATTTACGGTGGGACGCTGCTGGTACTGGGCGGCCACCCGCAAAGCCATGCGGATGGGGGCGCAACGACCCAGATCTGGGTGCAGAACGCCGGATTCATCTGGGTACCGTTCATCGCCGCCGCCGCCATCGCCGCCTACTTTGGCATGGACAACATTGCCAGCGTCAAGGCCGGTTTCGCCGAGCAGGCCGCGATTTTCAAGCACAAGCATCAGTGGTTGATGAGCTGGCTCTACATCGGCACTTTCGGTTCCTTCATCGGGCTGGCGGTCGGGTTCCCGATGCTGGTCAACACCGTATTCCCTGGGGTGGACGCCTTCCAGTTTGCCTTCATCGGCCCGCTGCTCGCGGCCTTTGTCCGACCCATCGGTGGTTGGCTGGCGGATCGTGTGGGTGGCGCGATCATCACCTTGGGAATCTTCCTGATCATGGCGGTGGCGCCCTTGGCCGCCGCGGCATTCCTGCCGGGAGCGAATGGTGGGGGCAACGTGATGGGCTTCGTGGCGATGTTCCTGGTGCTGTTCCTCGCCGCCGGCATCGGCAACGGTTCCACCTTCCGCATGATTCCGATCATCTTCCGCACCCTGCGCGAGCGGCAGGTCACCGACCGGAATGATGAGGTCGCACTCGAACAGGCGCGGCGCGACGGCGCGACCGAGGCGGCCGCCGCCATGGGCTTGAGCGCGGCGATCGCGGCCTTCGGTGGGTTCTTCATCCCCATGGCCTATGGCACCTCCATCGAACTGACCGGGAGCCCGCAAAGCGCCTTGATTTTCTTCAGCCTGTTTTATCTGAGCTGCGTGCTGGTGACTTGGCGGTGGTATTCACGCAAGGGGGCCGAAGTGGCGTGCTGAAAGCAAAGACGTTGATAAAAACAATATTTAACAACTGGTTATAATCATAGAGGTTTCGCGACATGGCAGATATCCGTGAATGGCGCGTGGAAGACTCCCATTTTTGGGAAACCACGGGCAAAGGCATCGCCAACCGTAATCTGTGGATTTCCATTCCCAGCCTGTTGTGCGGCTTCGCGGTGTGGATTTACTGGAGCATCATCACCGTCCAGATGCTTAACGCCGGTTTTCCGTTCAAGCCGGCTGAACTATTCACGCTGGCGGCCATCGCTGGCCTGACCGGGGCGACTCTGCGTATCCCGTCGAGCTTCTTCATCCGCATCGCCGGCGGTCGCAACACGATTGTATTTACCACCGCGTTGTTGATGATCCCGGCGCTCGGCACCGGTTTGGCCTTGCAGAGTCAGGAAACCCCGTTATGGGTGTTCCAATTGTTGGCGTTCCTGTCGGGCTTCGGTGGCGGCAACTTCGCCTCCAGCATGTCCAACATCAGCTTCTTCTTTCCCAAGCGGATGCAGGGGCTGGCGCTGGGCCTGAATGCCGGACTGGGCAACGCCGGCGTGACCACCATGCAGATTCTGGTGCCGCTGGTGATGACCTTTCCGCTATTGGGCAGCTTTGGCGGCGACCCGGTGGTGCTGGAGCAGGCGTCCGGTTCGCTGGTCGGCAAGATCGCCGCCGGTACGCCGACCTATATTCAGAACGCCGGCTTCGTCTGGCTATTCCTGCTGATACCGTTGGCCTTCATTGGCTGGTTCGGCATGAATAATATCCACACCGAGGAAGTCTCGCCACATATCGGTTCGCCCTTGGGGGCGATCTCCAAGATCACCGGTATGTTGCTCATTGGCTTCATCACCGCTGGTGTGGGCCTGTACCTGATCCTGCCGGCACCGGCTGGACTCGGACTACCCTCGTGGGCCAAGTGGGTCGTGTTGCCCGGCGTGATCGCGCTGACGGTATTTCTGCTCAAGCTGATTCCGGGCGAGATCAAACCCAATCTTCAACGGCAGTACCTCATCTTCGGCAACAAGCACACCTGGGTCATGAGCGTGATCTACACCATGACCTTCGGCAGTTTCATCGGCTATTCCGCCGCCTTTGCCCTGGCCATCAAGGTCATTTTCGGGTTCACCCACATCGAAGGAGCGGATGGCGTACTGACTCATGCCACCGTCAACCCCAACGCACCCAGCGCGCTGATGTACGCGTGGATGGGTCCGTTCATTGGCGCGCTGATCCGGCCCATCGGCGGCTGGATTTCCGACAAGGTCGGCGGCGCCCTGGTCACGCAGATCATTACCGTGGTGATGATCGGCGCCGCGCTGGGTGTGGCCTATTACATGAGCGCCGCTTATCAATCGGCCACGCCGGAACAGTATTTCATGCCGTTCTTCCTGCTGTTCCTGATCCTGTTCGCGGCCAGCGGCATCGGCAATGGTTCCACGTTTCGCACCATCGCCATGGTGTTTCCCAAGGAACAGGCTGGACCGGTGCTCGGTTGGACTTCGGCGGTGGCGGCTTACGGCGCTTTTATTATTCCGCAGGTGTTCGGCGAGCAGATCAAGGCCACCACGCCCGAGTACGCGCTCTACGGTTTCGCCATTTTCTACTTCATCTGCCTGCTGCTGAACTGGTGGTACTACCTCGGCCCCAAGGCGGAGTTCAAGAATCCCTGAGCGGCCCTGTCCCCACAGTGAGGTTATCGATATGAGTCACTTTCTCGACCGACTGAATTTCTTCAAGAAAGTCACCGACACTTTCTCCGGCGAGCACGGGGTCGTTACCAACGAAGACCGTGGCTGGGAAGACGCCTACCGCGCCCGCTGGCAGCACGATAAGATCGTGCGCTCCACTCACGGGGTGAACTGCACCGGCTCCTGTAGCTGGAAAATCTATGTCAAGAACGGTCTGGTCACCTGGGAAACCCAGCAGACCGATTACCCGCGCACCCGCGACGATCTGCCGAACCACGAGCCACGCGGTTGCTCGCGTGGCGCGTCCTACAGTTGGTATCTGTACAGCGCCAACCGGGTGAAATACCCGATGATTCGCGGCCGGCTGATCAAACTCTGGCGCACGGCGCTGGCGATGCATAAGGACCCGGTGGCGGCGTGGGCGTCGATTGTCGAAGATCCGGCCAAGGCAACCGAGTACAAGAGTCAGCGCGGTTTGGGTGGCTTCATCCGCTCTAGCTGGGACGAGGTCAACCCCATCATCGCCGCCGCCAACGTCTACACCGCCAAGCAATACGGACCGGATCGCATCTACGGTTTCTCGCCGATTCCGGCCATGTCGATGGTGTCCTACGCCGCCGGCTCCCGCTATCTGTCGCTGATCGGCGGCGCTTGCGGCAGCTTCTACGATTGGTACTGCGACCTGCCGCCGGCCAGCCCGATGGTGTGGGGCGAACAAACCGACGTGCCGGAATCCGCGGACTGGTACAACTCCACCTTCCTGATGCTGTGGGGTTCCAACGTGCCGCAGACCCGCACCCCGGATGCGCATTTCATGACCGAGGTGCGCTACAAGGGCGCCAAGATCGCGGTGGTCTGTCCGGATTACTCGGAAGCGTCGAAATTTGCCGACATCTGGCTGCATCCCAAGCAGGGTACCGACGCGGCCGTCGCCATGGCCATGGGTCACGTCATCCTGCGCGAGTTTTATCTCGACGGAAAGAGCGAGTATTTCACCGATTACGTCCGCACCAAGACCGATTTCCCCTATCTGGTGATGCTCGATCCGCGCAAAGACGGGACTTTCGTCAATGGCCGTTTCCTGCGTGCCGCCGATCTGGCCGATGGCGCGGGTCAGGCGAACAACCCGGAATGGAAAACCCTGGCATTTGACGAAAACAGCGGCCATTTGCTGGTTCCGAACGGTTCCATCGGTTTCCGCTGGGGCGAGAAGGAAGGCATGGTCGGCAAGTGGAATCTGGAGCCGAAAGAAGCACTGAGCGGCGCCGAGACCCAGTTGCGCTTGTCGGTCAACGAGATCAAGGACGCAGTGGTTCCGGTCAGTTTCCCGTATTTCGGTTCGACCCAGCACCCGTATTTCGCCTGCACCGAGCACGAGGCCGTGCAAGTCCGTCATGTGCCGGTGAAGAAGGTCAAGCTGGCCGATGGTTCCGAGGCGCTGGTGGCCACCGTTTACGACCTGAGCCTGGCCCAATACGGTTTGGATCGGGGTCTGGGTGGCGATAACGTCGCTAAGACCTACGACGACGATGTGCCCTATACCCCGGCTTGGCAGGAAAGGATTACCGGGGTGCCGCGTGAGCAGATCATTACGGTCGCCCGCCAGTTTGCCGAGAACGCCGACAAGACTCATGGCAAGTCGATGATCATCATCGGCGCGGCGATGAACCACTGGTATCACATGGACATGAACTACCGGGGTGTCATCAACATGCTGATGATGTGCGGCTGCGTCGGTCAAAGCGGCGGCGGCTGGTCGCATTACGTCGGTCAGGAGAAGCTGCGCCCGCAGACTGGCTGGACGGCGCTAGCGTTTGCCCTGGACTGGCACCGTCCGCCCCGGCACATGAACTCGACCTCGTTCTTCTACATCCACAGCAGCCAGTGGCGCTACGAAAGGCTGGCGATGACCGAGATTCTGTCGCCGCTGGTCGATCCACGGCAATGGCAGGGGACGCAGATCGATTACAACGTGCGTTCAGCGCGCATGGGCTGGCTGCCGACCGCGCCGCATTTCGACGCCAATCCGCTGCAAATTGCCAAGGATGCCGCTGCCGCCGGTAAGGCCCCGAACGAATATCTGGCGGAGAGTCTCAAAGCCGGCAAGGTCAATTTCGCCTTTGAAGACCCGGACAACCCGGTCAACTTCCCGCGCAACATGTTCGTCTGGCGCTCCAACCTGCTCGGTTCCTCGGGCAAGGGCCATGAATACTTCCTCAAGTATCTGCTCGGCGCGGTGCATGGCGTGCAGGGCAAGGATTTGGGCGAGGAGGGCGGCGAGAAGCCGATGGAGGTGAAGTGGCGGAAGGGTGCGGAAGGCAAACTTGATCTGCTGGTGACCCTGGATTTCCGCATGTCCACCACCTGCATGTACTCGGATATCGTGCTGCCGACCGCCACCTGGTACGAGAAGAACGATCTCAACACCAGCGACATGCACCCGTTCATTCACCCGCTGAGCGCGGCGGTGGACCCGGCCTGGGAATCACGCACCGATTGGGACATCTTCAAGGGCATCGCTCGAACCTTCTCCGAGGTCTGCGTCGGTCATCTGGGCGTGGAGAAGGACATCATCGCTTTGCCAACCCAGCACGACACCCCCAGCGAACTGGCCATGCCGGACGTGAAGGATTGGAAAAAGGGTGAATGCGAGCTGATCCCCGGCAAGACCGCGCCGAGCCTGATCGTGGTCGAGCGCGACTATCCGAATACCTACAAGAAGTTCACCTCGGTCGGGCCACTGCTGGACACCATCGGCAACGGTGGTAAAGGCATCAGTTGGAAGACCGAGCACGAGGTCGAGGCGCTGGCGACGCTCAATTACACCGTACTGGAGGAAGGCGTTTCCAAGGGCCGGCCCCGCATCGACAGCGACATCGACGCCGCTGAAATGATCATGATGCTGGCTCCGGAGACCAACGGCCATGTGGCGGTGAAAGCCTGGGCGGCGCTGGGCAAAATCACCGGCCGCGACCATACCCATCTGGCGTTGCCCAAGGAGCACGAAAAGATCCGCTTCCGCGACATTCAGGCCCAGCCGCGCAAGATCATTTCCTCGCCGACCTGGTCGGGTCTGGAAGATGAAAAGGTCAGCTACAACGCCGGCTACACCAACGTCCATGAACTGATTCCATGGCGGACCCTGACCGGTCGCCAGCAGTTCTATCAGGATCATCCGTGGATGCTCGGTTTTGGTGAAGCGATGTGCGCCTACCGGCCGCCGGTGGACATGAAAACCATCGAGCCGATCATCGGCAAGAAGCCGAACGGTAACCAGGAAATCGTGCTGAACTTCATCACCCCGCACCAGAAGTGGGGTATCCACAGCACCTACACCGACAATCTGTTGATGCTGACTCTGTCGCGGGGTGGCCCGATCATCTGGATGTCCGAAATCGACGCCAAAAAGGCGGGCATCGAGGACAACGACTGGATCGAAGCCTACAACCTCAATGGCGCGATTGCCGCCCGCGCGGTGGTCAGCCAGCGCGTGCCGGAAGGTATGTCGATGATGTATCACGCCCAGGAGAAGATCGTGAACACGCCGGGATCGGAAATCACCGGCACTCGGGGCGGCATTCACAACTCGGTCACTCGCACCGTGCTGAAGCCAACCCATATGATCGGTAGCTACGCCCAGCAGAGTTATGGCTTTAACTATTACGGCACCGTCGGCGCCAATCGCGACGAGTTCATCATTGTCCGCAAGATGGCCAAGGTCGATTGGCTGGATGACGAAATCCCGGCCGACGCCACCGTGGAGGCTCATTGACATGAAAGTACGCGCACAAATCGCCATGGTCCTGAATCTGGACAAGTGCATTGGCTGCCACACCTGTTCGGTGACCTGCAAGAACGTTTGGACCAGCCGCGACGGCATGGAATACGCCTGGTTCAACAACGTCGAGACCAAACCCGGCGTCGGCTATCCCAAGGAGTGGGAGAACCAAAAGAAGTGGAACGGCGGCTGGAAGCGTCGCCGAGACGGCAAAATCGAACCGAAGCAGGGCGGCAAGTGGCGGATTCTGGCCAATATCTTCGCCAATCCCGATCTGCCGGCCATCGACGACTACTACGAGCCGTGGGACTATGACTACGCGCATTTGCAGAATGCGCCGGAGTCGAAAGCCATGCCCACCGCCCGGCCACGCTCGGCGATCAGTGGCGAGCGGATGCAGAAAATCCAGTGGGGGCCGAACTGGGAGGAAATCCTCGGCACCGAATTTGCCAAGCGCTCCAAGGATACCAACTTCGAGAACATGCAGAAGGAGGTTTACGGCGAGTTCGAAAACACCTTCATGATGTACTTGCCGCGCCTGTGCGAACACTGCCTGAATCCGGCCTGCGTCGCTTCCTGCCCGTCGGGCGCGATTTATAAGCGCGAGGAGGACGGCATCGTCCTGATCGACCAGGACAAGTGCCGAGGCTGGCGGATGTGCGTCTCCGGCTGCCCGTACAAGAAAATCTACTACAACTGGAACACCGGCAAGTCCGAGAAGTGCATCCTCTGCTACCCGCGCATCGAAGTCGGCCAGCCGACCGTCTGTTCGGAAACCTGCGTGGGTCGCATCCGCTACCTGGGGGTACTGCTGTACGACGCCGACCAGATCGAACAGGCCGCCAGTGTTACCGACGAGCAGAGTTTGTATCAGGCACAGCTCGATATATTCCTCGATCCGTTCAACCCGGCGGTGCAAGCCGAAGCGCGCAAGGCCGGCATTCCCGAACCGTGGCTGGAAGCCGCTCAGGAATCGCCGATCTACAAGATGGCGATCGAGTGGAAAATCGCTTTCCCGCTGCATCCCGAGTATCGCACGCTGCCGATGGTCTGGTACGTACCGGCGCTGTCGCCGATCCAGTCCCGCGCCGAGTCCGGTCAGATCGGCATGAACGGCATCATCCCCGATGTCGGCTCGTTGCGGATTCCGCTGAAGTATCTGGCCAATCTGCTGACCGCCGGCGACGAAAAGCCGGTCAAACTGGCGCTGGAGCGGATGCTGGCCATGCGGGCCTACATGCGCGGCAAGACGGTGGATGGGGAAATCCGCGACGATGTGTTGAAAGCGGTCGGTCTGCGTATTGATCAGATCGAATCGATGTACCGCTATCTGGCCATCGCCAATTACGAGGATCGCTTCGTCATTCCGACCAGTCATCGCGAATATGCCAGTGCGACCTATGACGCCTTTGGCGAACGCGGCGGTTGCGGTTTCAGCTTTGGCAACGGCTGCTCGCCGGGCACGGACAAAAGCAATTTGTTCGGCGGCAAGAAGGTGACCACGCGCCGGGCGACTCCGATCCGGGTGGAGCCCACGAAGTAGGGCGGACTTTCAGCCTGCAGGGTGGGCAATGCCCACCCTGCCCCCGCTACCCCCGCAAGGAGAGATTGCACCATGAAAACCCTGAAAGTGCTGTCCGCTCTGCTCTGCTACCCGCAGCCGGAACTGCAAGCCGCGCTGGGTGAAATGATCGAGGTTCTCGATCAGGAAAATTTGTTGCCGGAACGCGAGCATCGGGCATTGCTGGCGATGATGAGCCAAATGCGGCGGACCGATCTGATCGAGTTGCAGGAGCGGTATGTCCGGCTGTTCGATCGGGGCCGGGCGCTGTCGCTGCATCTGTTCGAACACATCCACGGCGAATCGCGGGATCGCGGCCAGGCCATGATCAACCTGCTGGAGGTTTACCGGCAACACGGCTTTGAACTCAGCGCCCGGGAATTACCCGACTACCTCCCGCTGTTTCTGGAATATCTGGCGCAGCGCCCGGCTGGAGAGGCGCTGGACATGCTGGCCGACGCCATGCACGTCATGGCCTTGCTCGGCGCCCGGCTGACGGAGCGCGGCAGTGATTATCACGTCGTGTTCGATGCCCTTGCCGCGCTGGTCGGTGAACCGGCGGACATCGAGGACATTCGTCGGCAAGCGGCTACCGAGGGCCCCGATCAAACCGTGGTGAACATGGACAAGATTTGGGAAGAGGAGGCGGTGACCTTCCTGGCGAATCAGGACGGTTGCGGAGCCCGCCAAGACGGTCAGGGTGTGGCTCAGCCGGTGCGCTGGGCGCCTCCACCTGGTTCAAGCTCACCCGCCATTCGTTCCCTGTGAAACGATTTCCGAGGTACAAGATCATGAGTTACCTGAATACTCTGTTATTTGGCGTTTATCCTTATCTGGCCGGCGCGGTGTTTCTGCTCGGCAGTTTGGCGCGCTTCGACCGCGACCCGTTCACCTGGAAGGCGCATTCCAGCCAGATGATCAGCAACAAAAACATGCGTTGGGCCAGCAATCTGTTTCATGTGGGTATCCTGTTGCTGTTCGCCGGTCATTTCATCGGTTTGTTGACGCCGCCGGAGGTATTCCACGCCTTGGGGGTTTCCGCCGGGGCCAAGCAGATACTGGCCATCGTCGCCGGTAGTGTCGCCGGGTTGATGTGCTTCGCTGGGCTAACGATGCTGGTGCAGCGACGGTTGACCGACCCTCGGGTGCGGGCCACCAGCACCCGGATGGATATCTTTATCTTGCTGCTGCTGTATGCCCAGTTGATTCTCGGCCTGCTGACCATCCCACTGTCGTTGATGCATCTGGATGGTCACAACATGCTGAATCTGATGGCCTGGGGGCGCAATGTCGTCACCTTCGATCCGGCGGAGGCAGTGGCGGCTATTGGTGAGGTCGGTCTGCTGTTCAAGCTGCACATCTTCCTGGGCCTGACGGTCTTTCTGGTGTTCCCGTTTAGCCGTCTGGTACACATCTGGAGCGCACCAGTCACCTACGTGACTCGTCCGTATCAGGTGGTGCGGCAGCGCTGATCCGGTTGGGCGGCGGTGAAAGTTCTCGGCGTCAGCGGTTGGAGCGGTTGCGGCAAGACCACGCTCATCGTGGCCCTGCTGCCCCGGCTGCGGGCGCGTGGGCTGACCGTGTCCACGCTCAAGCACGCTCATCATGATGTCGATCTGGACTCGCCCGGCAAGGATACCTGGCGGCATCGTCAGGCCGGCGCCCATGAAGTGATTCTGGCGACCGGCCGCCGCTGGGCCCTGTTGCACGAACTGCGCGAGGAACCGGAACCCACGCTGGTCGAGTTGCTCGCCCATCTGCAACCAGTGGATCTGGTGTTGGTGGAGGGTTGGAAAACCGGCGCCTATCCCAAATTGGAAATCTGGCGGCGGCTCGCCGAGGACAAGCCGCCGCGTTTCCCGAGTGACCCGACCATCGTCGCCGTCGCCTGTGAGCCGTTGTTGGAACCGGTGGTATACGGCCGTCCCGGTTTGCCGGTATTCCCGCTGGCCGACCTGGACGGTATCGCCGGTTTCGTGACGGATTTCGCCCAGTCCTGAGCTTGCGTTCGCTCACGGTGGTTTCCGCGCCGTCTTGACTTGCGGTTTGGCGGGATCTGCGCGAAAGTGCCGTATTGGGCTAATCCGGCGGCACAACTGTTCACTGTGATGATCTTCCGGCAACGGTTCGAACGAATGGCTCCATGCCGGTGGCGTGGAGCGCCTCGCGCGGGCGGTGGGTGGGACCATGGCTGAATCCGACAGCCGCGCGTCCGCCCGCCGGCATACCGCGCACCTGCTGAATATCTTACGCGGCCACGGTTCGGAACCCGGCACGGCGCCGGCGGACCCGGCGCGGCCTGCTGCGGTTATTAGCTCCGCGCCTGGCAAAACCGTCCGAACTGAACCGCCCGCGCCCAGCCTTGGCGCACCCGCGACAATAGCCGAGGTTCCCGCGCCCTACCGTCCACTTCCGCCACTTCCGGCGGCGACACCGGTTCGAGCGGCGCCGCGCGCTCCATCTGTCCCCGTTATTCAGGAAGCGCCACCGCGCCAGCGAACGGGTTCCATCCCGACGGTGGGGGAGTATCTACGCCGCCCGCAGGGGATGTTGGGGCGGTTGATGGCGCGCGCCGACCGGCTGACTCAGCTTAACCGCATCTTCCGCGCTTACCTGCCACCGCACCTGCACGATCATGTGGTATTGGTCCGGCTGGATCAGGACGATTGGACGGTGCATGCCGACTCGTCCGGTTGGGCCACCCGGCTGCGCTACGCTCTGCACAATATCCGCGAGACGCTCGGTCAGCAACTTGGCATCCCCTTGCCCAAGCCGCGCGTTCGGGTCGTGCCGCCCGCCTTCCCGCCCCGCCCCCGGCGGCCGAGGCTGACGCTGACCCAACGCAATGCGAAACTGTTGGAAGTCACCGCCCGCAACGTGCCGGACTCGCGCCTGAGCGCGGCCCTGCGGCGCTTGGCGCAACATGCGAGTTCCTCCGGGACCACTTAAGATCGCCGGACCCAAATGGGCGGCGACCGGCCCGCGCCGTGCTTTTTCCAGCCATCAAGGCGCTCCTCGTGTTTTACAGCTATCAGAGCAACCAGCTTGAAGTCCTGACCGAGCAACTGGCCGACTTATTGCGACGGCCTTTGCGCGCGCCGCTGGCGCGGGAGATCGTGGTTACCCAGAGCAACGGCATGGCCCGCTGGCTGGCGCTGCGGCTGGCCGAGCGCCTGGGGATTTGCGCCAATCTGTCGTTCCAGTTTCCGGCGCCCTTTCTTTGGGAGATGAGCCGGGCGGTGCTGCGCCAGTTGCCGCCGACCTCGGCATTCGAACAGCCGGTGCTGGTTTGGCGGGTCATGGCGCTGTTGCGGGAGTTGGACGACACGCCACGCTTTGCGCCGCCGCGAGCCTATCTCGGCGAGGGCGGCGACGATTTTCGTCGCCACGAACTGGCCAGCCGCATCGCCGACGGCTTCGATCAGTATCTGGTTTACCGTCCGGACTGGATCGGAAAGTGGGAGGCGGGCGAGGAAGATCACTGGCAGGCGGAGCTGTGGCGGCGGCTGGCGCGGACGGGCGCGGCGCACCGGGTACGGGTGCAGAAACAGTTTCGCAAGGCGTTGCGCGACGGCGATTTCGACCGCCGCCGTTTGCCGGAACGGGTCGTCGTCATCGGTGTGGCGGCCTTGCCACCGCTGTATCTGGATCTGCTGGCGGAACTGGCGCGCCATGTGGATCTGCATCTGTTCGTGCTGAATCCCTGCCAGGAATACTGGGGCGACATTCGGGCCGAACGCGATCTGGCCCGGCTGGGCGAGGAGACCGACCCGGAGGACGCCTATCTGACGGTCGGCAATCCGTTGTTGGCCTCCCTGGGCAAGCAGGGGCGGGATTTTATCGACTTGCTGCAAGCGTATCCGCGAACCGAGTGGGACGGCTTCGCCGAGCCCGACGGCGAAACGCTGTTGCAGCGCTTGCAAGCCGATCTCCTGCATTTGCGCGAGCGGGGCGGCGAGGAATGCCCGCCCTTGCCGCTGCGGCCGGACGACCGCTCGCTGCAAATCCACGCCTGCCACGGGCCGATGCGCGAGGTCGAGGTTTTGCACGATCAGTTGCTGGCGCTGTTCGCGGCGCGGCGGGATCTGAAGCCGTCGGACGTGATCGTGATGGCGCCGGACATCGCCGTGTACGGGCCGCTGATCGAAGCGGTGTTCGACAGTGCCCCGCGCGAACGGCGGATACCGTTCAGCGTCGCCGATCAGGGCGCGCCGGTCGAGAATCCGCTGGTCGAGGTGTTTTTCGAATTGCTGGATCTGGGTGGCGGGCGCTACGACGCCGCGCAGGTGCTGGGCCTGCTGGAGCCGCCGGCGGTGCGGCGGCGCTTCGGCCTGACGGAAGACGATCTGGATCGCATTCGCCGTTGGGTGCGCGGCGCCGGCATTCGCTGGGGCATCGACGCCAGCATCAAGAGTACCTGGGATTTGCCTGTCACCGCCGAGCACACCTGGCGGGCCGGGTTGGACCGGTTGCTGCTGGGCTACGCGCTGCCGGGAAACGGCCGCGAGCTGTACGACGGCATTCTGCCCTACGACGAGGTGGAAGGCGGTGAGGCGCGGGCGCTGGGGTGCTTGCAGAGCTTCACCGAGGCATTGTTTAGCCTGGATGCCCGCTTGCGCGAGCGCCGGCCGCTGGCGGCCTGGGTGGAGGTGCTGCGCGGTGTGCTGGAGCAATTTTTCGAACCTCGCGACCGCGAGGAGAACGAGCTGCAACTGATTCGGGCCGCGTTGGAAACGCTGCGCGGCAACGCCGAACTGGCGGGGTTCGACGAGCCGGTCCTGCTGTCGGTGGTGAAATCGGCGCTGCGCGGGCAGTTGAACACGGCCGAGAGCGGCGCGGGGCGATTTCTGGGCGGTGGGGTGACCTGTTGCGCGATGGTGCCGATGCGCAGCATCCCGTTTCCGGTGGTGTGCCTGCTCGGCATGAACGACGATGCCTATCCACGCCCGCACCGGCCGGTCGGTTTCGATTTGCTGGCGACCCGCTTCCGGCGCGGCGACCGCTCCCGCCGCCAGGACGACCGCTATCTGTTTCTGGAGACCCTGCTGTCGGCCCGGACATGTTTTTACCTCAGCTACGTCGGCCAGAACATCCGCGACAACTCGGTGCTGCCGCCCTCGGTACTGATCGCTGAGCTGCTGGATGTGGTGGATCGGGGTTTTTATGGCGCCGACGGCCGGGCCAGCACGCAACTGTTGACCCGCCATCCCTTGCAGGCGTTCAGCCGGCGCTATTTCAGCGGCGACGCGCGCCTGTTCAGCTACGCGCGGGAATGGGTGGAAGCCAGCCGGTGGGCCGGGCGCGGCGAGCGGGCGGCGACGGCGCTGCTGGCGGGCACGTTGCCGGAGCCGGAACTGGCCTTGCGCACAGTCACTTTGGAGGGGCTGGTCCGGTTCTTCAGGAATCCGGCGCGCTGGCTGTTGCGCGAGCGGCTGGGCATCCGGGTGGAAGAGGGCGAGGAAGCGCTGGAAACTCGCGAGCCGTTCGTGCTGAACGGGCTGGAAAATTATCAGGTGTTGGGCCGGGCGCTGGAGCTGTACCGTGAGGATCGGCCGGCGGCGGCAATCGAGGCGGTGCTGCGGGCCGGTGGGGCGTTGCCGCACGGGCAAGTGGGCGAGTGCGTGTTCGCCGGGGCGCAAGAACGGGTGGTCCGCTTCGCCGGACGCTTGGGGCGGGTGGTGCCGCGACGGGTGGCCGAACCGCTGAATCTGGACCTAATGTTGGGGGAATTCCGCCTGAGCGGCCGGCTGAGCGGGTTGACGCCGGATGGGTGGGTGGGCTACCGGCTGGCGTCGATGAAAGCCGGCGATTATCTGAATCTGTGGCTGCATCATCTGGCCTCGAACGCCGTGGCCCCGGTGGGAGGTGCCTCGTGCAGCCATTGGGTGGCGGAAGATCAGGATGTGGTGCTGGAGCCGGTTGCCAATCCCCACGAGACCTTGCGGGCGCTGTTGGAGCTGTACTGGCGGGGGACGCGACGCTTGCTGCATTTTTTTCCGAAAAGCGCGCTGGCTTATGTCGAGAAGCTGGGCAAGGACGGCGACGGGGAACGCGCGTTACGGGCGGCACAAACCGAGTGGGAAGGTAGTGAGTACCGGCGGAGCCGTCCAGAGCGGGAAGATGGCTATTATCGCTTGGCGTTCCGCGATACCGATCCGCTGGATGGGGAGTTCATGGAGCTGGCCATGGCGGTTTTCGAGCCGCTGTTCGCGCATGTTCGACGCGAGCTGGAAGACGGATCGAAGCAGTAAAAAACGGGAGGGTTTCCGCGAGAGCGGCGGTACTTCTGCGACTCCACGCGCCTGGCGGATTCGATCGAGCACACGCCCTCTTGATGAAACAGCGGCCCGCTAGAGCGGCGCGGCGCGGGCGAAGCCGGTCAGGTAGTAATCCAACAGCGAGCCGGCCACCTCCTCGATCGAATGGCCGCCGACGGCTTCCAGTTTCTGGCCCAGGCCGAGAATACAGATACCGTGAATGCCGCTCCATAGCGCGCGGGAGGCCAGGACGCTGTCGTCCGGCGGTCGCTGGGGGCAAAGCAACATCAGTTGTTGCTGCACCAGCGCGAACATCCGTGCCACTTTCTCGCTGAAGGAGTCCGGCACGGTTTCCCCCTCCGGCAAGCGGTGCTGGTAAATCGCCAGCCAGCGATTGGGCTCGTTCAGCGCGAAGGCGATGTAGCCTTGAGCCAAGGCCCGAATGGCGACGGCCGGCGGTGGCTGTCCGGCGACGGCGGCGACCAGCCGCGCGTGCAGCGCATCCAGCGTTCGTTCGTTCACCTGCGCGATCAGATCGTCGAGGTTGCGAAAGATCATGTACAGGCTGCCGACCGTATACCCGATGCGGGCGGCCACCTTGCGGGTACTCAAGCCGGACAGCCCCTGCGCGGCGACCAGTTCCTCGGCGGCCTCCAGGGCGATCCGCCGGAGTTCCTCGCGCGTGTGTTCGTTGCGTCTGCCCATCAGAATCTCTTCACCACAACCGTCTAGCCGCCGCTGCGCCGCCAGAAAACGCCGAGATCGGGATAAAAAACCCGCAAGTCGGCCTGCGCCTGCGCCTCTCGCATCGCTTGGCGGATCAGGGCGATGTTGAGCTGGGCGCGTTGCTTAAGGATGTCCGTCTTGATTTTAGCCAGTTCCTCGGGACCCGCCAGCAGTTCCCGTTCGATCTGTTGTCGTTGTTGGGCGTGTTGTTGGCGCAGGTTGGCGACGGCGATTGGATTGGCGCCCTGGTCGGGAGCGTAACGGAACTGGCGTTCCAGGGCCTGACGCCAAGTCAGCAGCGCCGCATACCGCTGCTGGCCCAAGTGTCGGCCAAAACCGGGCACCGCCTGGATCGCGGCGGGCGTGACGTCGGCGGCGGTTTCGATGCCGTAGGATTCCAGCGCCATTCGGTCGGTGGCGCGCAATCCGGCAATCCGGGCCGCATCGACGAAGTGACCCTCCAGAAACGCCTGCAATTGAAGCTGGCGCTGGCCGGTTTCCAATCGTCGCAGATCGCGTTGATATTCGGCACCCAGCTGGCGGTGGCGCTCGCGCAGTTCGCGCAACGCTTGCAGCTTGTCGGTGAAGGGTTTTGCGGTGGCGTGTCGTTGCCAGGCCGCTCGCAGGTCCACCAGTTCCCGGCGGGCGGCCAGCAACGCCATTCGGCGGCGCTGGCGTTCCCGCCGCGCCGCGTTGTCCTGTGTCAGCGACCAAGCGACGGCCGCCAGTGGCAGCCACAGCCAGCTCAATTGCGGGTGGATCGATGTCGCCACCAGAGCGATGCTAGCGCTGGCCACGGTCTTGATCGCATTGCGACGGCGGCTCCGGCGCAGTGGCTCCGGCAGCGGGGTGGGGGTGACCGGCGCCAGTGGCGTCGAGGCCGGTGCCGGTGGCTCCTCGTCCGTCGGTGGTTCCACCGCCAGAATGCGGTTCCAGATCGGTTCCAGATCGGCGTCGCCGAGGCCGGCGACAGGGCTGCCAGCCGCCGACTGATGGACCGGTGGAACGAAAAACAGAGTTCCGCTGGCCTGTTCCAGCGTACACCATGGACAGACTGGCGACCGTTGCGGGTATTTGTGCAAGGCGCTGTGCCGGCAGGTGCGCAACTCGTCGCCGAGCTGTTCCAGCGCCGACAGCCACTCGCGAGCGGAAGGTCGCCGCTGGGCCGGGTTGGGGGGCGCGAAGGCGCGTTCGAACAGATGCGCGACCGGACGCGGCAGGGCGGCAAGCGGCAGGGTATGCGGCGGTGACTCCATCGAGTGGGCGGCGGCGTGCTGACCGAAGGCGAACCGGCATTCCTTGATGGCACGCTCGATCGGCATGTCGCCCTTGCCCCGATAGCGGCCGGCGAAAGGGTGGCGTCCCATGAACAGCAGGTGAAAACACAGCAAGGCCAGACCGAAGGCGTCGTGATCCGGGGTGCGCCGCAGCCCGTGAAACGGCCGCTCTTGCAATTCCGGCGCGGTGAACTGCGGTACGCCGACATCGCAGGGGAATAGCCGGTTGCCGGTGTCGATCTGGAAGGAGTCGCAATCGATCAGTTTGACCAGCGCCTGGGCCGAGATCACCACGTTGCCGGGATTGACGTCGCCGATGACGTGACCACGAGCATGGATGGTCTCGAACGCGCTGGCCAGATTGCGGGCGGCATGGACCAGAAAAGACCAGTCGGCTTGCGGGAAGGCCCGCCTGCGGTGCGCGGGACCGTACAGGCTGTGGATTTCCTGGTAGCCGCTGACCTTGGGCATGACGAAGCCACGGATCGGACCGCTCGGATGGGCGCGCAGCACGTCCACCGGCCAGGCGGCGATTTCCAGCAGGCTGGGATGGGCTTGCCGGGCCATCCCCTCCAGCTTGAGCGTTTTGTCGGCGCTGACCGCCTGATGATAAATTTTGGCGACGAAGCCGGGCCGGCCGACGATGTCATGGACCGCGCCTTCGCCACCACGTCCCAGCGCCTTGCTCAGCTCGACGGGGTGGCCAGCGCCGCTATACAGCCTCGTCACCGGATTCGTCCCGCGGCTCGGATTCGGGGGGGGCTTCTTCGCTCCTGTTTTCCCCGGCGGTGGGGTAGAGCGTCCCTGCCGGGCCGGTGGCCGGTTCTCCCTCGCCGCTGGAGGCGGAAGCTGGGGGGAGAGGGTCGATGCCGGCCTCGGTGGTGCCCTCGACGGACGGCGTCGCCACTAGCCGGGTGGCCAGGATCAGGGTCTTGTCGTCGTGGGTGCGCTGGTTGATCGCCGGGTCGGCGAGCAGGCGTTCCAGCGCGGTGACCAGCACCGCCGGACAGCCGGGCTCGGGATGTTCGCGCAAGCGCTGGAACAAGGGGCGGAAAAACGGTTCGTGAGCCTGACGGGTTTGATAGTGCAGCGCCAGCCGTTGCAGGCCGTCGGTCAGCAGCGCGATTTCGACGACGGGTTCGCTCAGGATCGCGTATTCCAGATGAGCGGCGGCGGTGGCGTCGGTGACGAAGTAGGTTTCGTTGGCGTACTCGCCGGCCTGTGGCCAGAACACCGGCCGGTAACCCGTGTCCGGGGCGTCGATCACGATGGCGCCGTCGCCGATTTGCAGGAACAGCGCGCGGTCGGCGGCCACCACCGCACCCAGCAGGGTGCAGGCGAATTCCCGTAACGGTTGTCCCTCATCCGCCGCGAGGCGCTCCAGCGCGTTTCGAACCTGCTGGAACAGCGTTGCCGCCACGGTCGGCGTCCAGTCCTCGTCGAGGGGGGCTGTCGCCAGCCAGGCCGCGCATTCGGTCAGCAGGGTCTGGCAGCTCAGCTCCGCGCCAACGCCCGAGAGGGCGGCACTACCGGCGCCGTCGGCGGCGGCCAACACCAGCACGCCCGGTTCCGATCCGGGCAGTAGCAGTTGGGCCGCGCAGGCGTCCTGACAGCCAATCCCATCGGCAAGGTGCGCCACGCCCACCACGCTGGCGTGGACATGACGCCAGCCGTCCGCGTCGCTCACACCGAGGCCCAGCCGCCGGGCGCGGCGGGGTTGCTCAGCGGTACTTCAGTGCCCGGCACCGAGCGCGACACCGAGCGCATCGAGTTGGACAGCCATTGGAACAGTTCGCGGAACCGCAGCTCTTTCAAGCGCAGCGGCTGGCGCGCGGAAATTTGTTGCAGGATGTCCAGGTTCGCATCCTCGACCCCGACCGCGAAGAAGGCGAAGGCGCGGTTTTCCTCGCCCTTGCGCACGGCGTTGGCGGCGGCTTTCCAGTCATCGGTGGGGCTGCCATCGGTGATCAGGAACACCCAAGGGCGGAAGAAGGGGATGCCGTGTTCGCGGTACAGCATTTTGCGCTGCTCCAGCAGTTCCAGCCCTTGGGTGATCGCCAGGCCCATGGGTGTGTCCTTACACGCCGCCAGTTGCGGTGGGGTGAAGTGCTCGGCGGTCTGGAATTCGTTGACCACCTGAACCGGGCCGAAGCTGACGATGGCGATTTCGACCCGCTTGGCCGCCAGACTGTCGGCCAGCAGTTCGTCCTTGAAGGTGGCCAGTCCTTCGTTGAGTTCGGCGATCGGGTGGCCGCTCATGGACCAGGAGTTGTCCAGCAGCAGCACGCAGGGGCAGCGCGGTTCCGGGTTGTCGGCGAATTCGGCGATGCTGAAATCCGCGCCGAACGGGGTTTGTCGGGACAGGTCGAGCTCGTTCATCCGGGGCCTCTCGGGAAACACTGGTGAAACTGGGTGAAATATACCCTATCCGCGGTGGTTGCAAGCGAGCGGGTACCAGCGCGGTGCGACCGGTATAATGCCCGGCCCATTTAAATGGAAAACGATCGGAAAAATGACATGAAGTTGCTACGGATTTGGGCGTTGTTCGCCCTGAGCGGGATGCTGGCGGCAGGCTGCGCGACGCTGGAATCGGAACCGGCGCCGCTGGTGGGACAAACCGTGTTGGAGGCGAGGCTGACAGTGCTCGATACCCGACTGGCGGCGTTGGAGCGTCAGATCGTCGAACAGCGGCGAGAACAGTGGCTGGCGCTCGATCAGTCGCTGGCCGAGGTCGGTCGCGACATCCAGGGTACCCGGAAGAGCGTCGCGGCCCTACGACGCAAGGTGGAAAAGCCCGCGGTGGTGGCGCGGCCGACGAGCGCGGCCGACGATCCGGTTTGGAAGGCGTACCAGCCGATCGATGTGTCCTTGGGCGCGTTTCCCGAAGGGGAGGGCAAACAGGTCGTGCACCCGATCCCAGCCACCGTTCCGGATTCGGCGCGCGAAATCCTGGTGTACGCCCAAGTGGCCACCGGTTACGTCGAGGGTGGACCGCATCGCTTCCGGGTGGCGGTGGCGCTGGCCGATGGCCGTGAGGTGTCATATTACCTGTACGCCACCGGTCAGTCGCAGGGGGGGTGGGGCTACAATTCCGACAATATTTGGCTGCCAATGCCGCGGAACCGGCAACTGATCCTGCAAGCGGAAGGCAAGCCGTTTTTCGGCGAGTGGAACAGCGAGACGCACATCATCGGCTATCGCTGAGGTCGCGCGCCCGAGCTATGTTTTATGACGCCGTTGGGCCGGGCCGCTCGCTCCAAGGGAATGTGGCCGGTGGCGCGTTTTGGGGTATGATCGATGGAGATTGCGGGTGGTATCGAAGGCGGTATGCATTGCCACCATCATGGCGGGTGTGATGCGTGAGCCTTACATCGTTTCTTTTCCGGCTTCTTCCAGAGTGGTTGCTAAGATCCCGGGTGAATCACCGGTCAAGCGAGTTCCGTGGAGGGTCGCGATGTCGGTATGGGCAAAGGCATTTTTGATATTGGGCGGCTGTGGAATGCTGCTGGCGGTGGCGATGGGCGCGTTCGGCGCGCACGCTCTGAAAAAGACCCTGGCGCCCGATCTCATGGCCATTTACGAAACCGCGGTGAACTATCATTTCTATCATGCCCTGGGATTGCTGGCGGTCGGGCTGCTGGCGTTGCATGTGCCGACGACGACGCTCCTGCGCGGTTCGGGCATCCTGATGATTGTGGGTCTGTTGCTGTTTTCGGGCAGTTTGTATGCACTCGCCCTCAGCGGTATCCGCTGGTTGGGCGCCATCACCCCGCTGGGCGGGATGAGCTTTCTGCTGGCCTGGTTGCTGTGGGTGATCGCGGTCCTACGGGCGGCTTAGAGGCGGCGATCCGCGGCGAGTATATCCAGGGCGGATATGATGACAGCAAGCCCTTCAGACGAGGAAGATGGAGTTGAACGTGGAAAGAACCTACGCATTGGGATTCGATGTCTACGGTACGCTGGTGGATCCGCTGGCTTTGGCCGAACCCTTGCAGGCGCTGGTCGGCGAGCAGGCCGTCCGTTTCGCCGAACTTTGGCGAACCAAACAGTTGGAATATTCGTTCCGGCGCGGTCTGATGCAGCGCTACGTGGATTTTGATGCCTGCACCCGGCAAGCGCTGCTTTATACCCAGCAGGCGCTGCGCTGCGACTTGCCGGAATCCGATCAGGGTCGGCTGCTGGAGACCTATCTTTACCTGCCGACTTTTCCTGAAGTCACCGCCGCCTTGACCTCTCTCAAGACCCAGGGTCATCGGTTGATGGCTTTTAGCAACGGCGTGGAAGCCAGCATCCGCGCGTTGCTGAGCAACGCCGGGGTATTGCCGTATCTGGAGGATGTGGTCAGCGTGGACGATCTACGCACTTTCAAGCCCGATCCGGCGGTCTATGCCTATCTGGCGCGGCGGGCCGGACACGCTCCGGGCGAAACCTGGCTGGTGTCCAGCAACGCCTGGGACGTGATCGGTGCCAAGGCCGCCGGTCTGCGCGCCGCTTGGGTCCGGCGGCAACCGGAGGCGGTGTTCGATCCTTGGGATGTCGAACCGGATGTGGTGGTCAGCCGCCTGGACGAGCTGACGGAATGGTTCGCCGGCCGGCCGGCGTAACTCGCCGGCCGGCCGGCGTAACTCCCCGGCTTGCCGGAAGGGTCAGCCGCAATGGCCGGCCCAGTCGCTTCGGACGCCTGGGTCGGCGATCGTTCCTCCAGCGTTCAGGTGATGAAAGGCACCAGAATCAGCGAAACGATGGAGAGCAGCTTGACCAGGATGTTCATGGCCGGGCCGCTGGTGTCCTTGAAGGGGTCACCCACGGTATCACCGATCACCGCCGCCGCGTGCGCCTCGCCGCCCTTGCGTTCGCCTTCCAGCTTGCCGGCCTCGATCGCTTTTTTGGCGTTGTCCCAGGCACCGCCGGCGTTGGACATCAGCAACGCCATGGTCATGCCGGTGAGCAAGGAACCCAGCAGCATGCCGCCCAGTGCCACCGGGCCGAAAAAGAACCCGACAATGACCGGCGAGAGCACGGCGAGCACGCCCGGCGGGATCATCTCGCGCAACGCCGCATCGGTCGAGATCGTCACGCAGCGCGCGGTATCCGGTTTGGCGGTGCCCTGCAGCAGACCGGGAATTTCGCGGAACTGGCGGCGAATCTCGGTGACCATTTCCATGGCCGCCCGGCCCACCGAACTCATGGTCATGGCCGCCGCCAGCAGGATCACCATGCCACCCAGCAATACGCCGACGATGACCCGGGGTTCGGTGATATCCATGGGCATGGGTTGGCCGGTTGCCAGTTCGACGGCTTGCTTGTAAGAGACGAACAGCGCCAGCGCGGTCAGCGCCGCCGAACCGATGGCAAAGCCCTTGCCGGTGGCGGCGGTGGTGTTGCCGATGGCGTCGAGCTCGTCGGTGATCGCCCGAACTTCGGGCGGCTGATGCGACATTTCGGCGATGCCGCCGGCGTTGTCGGAGATCGGGCCGGAAGCGTCGATGGTCATGGTCACGCCGGCGGTCGCCAGCATCCCGACCGCCGCGATGGCGATGCCATACAGGCCGGCGGTCTCGTGGGCGATGAAGATGGTCAGCACGATGATCAGCATCGGCAGCGCGCAGCTTTCCAGTCCCACCGCCAACCCGGTGATGATATTGGTCGCTGGGCCGGTCTTTGATGCCTGGATGATTCGTGTCACCGGTTTGGACGAGGTGTAGTACCAGGCCGCCCGGCCGATCGCGACGCCCGCCAGATTGCCGGCCAGGATGGCGAAAAACAGTGACCAACTGTAGCCGAATACCAGTATGACCAGCATGGTCAGCAGCAGAAAGATCGTGGCGGCGCTGGTTTCGGAGATCGCCAGCGCCCGCTCCGGCCCGTATTTTTTGAAGGCGTTCATGCCGTGGATGCCGACCAGGGAAGAGAGCAGACCGATCATCGCCAGCGTCAGCGGCAGCGCCAGCAGCATCGGACGGCTAACGTCATCGCCGAAGTACGGGGTTAGTTGAGCGACGGTGAGGGTGGCCGCCAAGGTGATCGATGCCACCATCGCTCCGACGTAGGACTCGAAGATATCCGCCCCCATGCCGGCGATGTCGCCGACGTTGTCGCCGACGTTGTCGGCGATCACGCCCGGATTGCGCGGGTCGTCTTCGGGAATGCCGGCCTCGACCTTGCCGACCAAATCGGAGCCGATGTCCGCCGCCTTGGTGAAGATGCCGCCGCCGACTCGGGCGAACAGGGCGATCGACGAAGCGCCCATCGAAAAGCCCCAGAGCACCGAGACCGAGTGGGGATTAATGGCGAACTGGGAGGACAGGCCCGTGAACAGCAGGCCCAGGCCGATCAGGCCGAAACTGGCCACGGCCAAGCCCATGACCGCGCCGCCGTCGAACCCGACCAGCAAGGCTTCGCCGGCGCCGTGTTCCCGCGCCGCCGCGGTGACGCGAACGTTGGCCTTGGTCGCCGCGTACATCCCGACCAGACCCGCCACCGCCGAAGCCAGTGCTCCGAGCAGGAAAGACAGGCTGGTGTCGAAACCGTGCTGCACTGACAACAGGATGGCCACCACCAGCGCGAAAATGCCGATTTTCACGTATTGGGCGCGCAGGTAGGTCATGGCGCCCAGTTGAATTTCGGCGGCGATCGAGGTCATCAACTCATCGCCGGTGGACCGGCGGACAATGCTCCTGTAAAGCCTCGCGGCAAAGGCGAGCCCCCCCAAGCCCAATACCAGGGCTAGAATTCCGACAATCATATAATTCCCTCCACGGCGTACTTAGTATTTGCATGGTCCGCATGCGTGGCGGCCAAGGCTAGGTAATAATACCCGAATGAGGCGCGGCCAAGCCGACTAATATAAAGTCCAGATTGCAGATAATTCGGTTCGGGGCGACGACCGAAGCCCGGTACCACCGGTCAAACCCAGCGGGAGAAGTTAAAATGAAGTGCAAACACTACATGATGTCGGCGCCCACTTACGTGCTCGACACCGCGCCGTTGTCGGAAGCGCTGGCGATCATGGAACGCAAGCACATGCAGGATCTGATGGTGGTCAACGACCAACTGGAGTTTGTGGGCACCATCACCTCGTTCATGTTCTCCAAGATGCTGCTGCCGCCGGAACCGCAATTGCCGGACGATGCCGAAGTCGAGACCGCCGAGGATGTCGATAACCGCCTTATCCCGCATTTGCACCGCAAGGTGGGCGATTTCGCCGTCGCCCATCCGGTGGTCGAGCCGGAAGCGCCGCTATCCGATGCACTGAGGCTGCTGGCGGAGGGCTACATCCGCCTGCCGGTGGTTGGGCCGGACCGCAAGCTGGTCGGCTCGCTATCTTCGTTGACCATTCTCCGACGGTTCCGCTTTTAAGCCGCGCAAGGCAAGCGAGGGGCGTTCCCCGACCGGCAGGAACGGCGCGCGGCGCCGGGGGGTGTTCGGATACGGTGATTGCCTTTCGACCTCTGATTAGTGGAGGAAATCGGCCATGCAACGTCGTCGTTTTTTAACCGCCCTTGGGGCGGGAGCATGGGCCGGCGCCGGTTTGGCGCTGGGTGGTTATGGCCGCCGGTCATGCGCCGGCGAGCCACCGGCCGGAACCCCCGATCTGGTGGCGGTCAGAAACGGTGAACCGGACGTGCTGTTCGACCGTGGCATCGAAGCGCTGGGTGGCATGGGGCGCTTTGTCAAAAAGGGCCAGAAGGTGGTGGTCAAGCCCAACATCGGCTGGAATGTGTCGCCGGAGCGGGCCGCCAACACCCATCCGCGACTGGTCCGCCGCATCGTCGAACACTGCCTGCAAGCCGGCGCCAAAGAGGTCTACGTCTTCGATCACACCTGCGATGCCTGGCGCGACAGTTATCGTACCAGCGGGATCGAACAGGCGGTGAAGGACGCTGGCGGCAAGCTGGCGCCGGGCAACAGCGAAAGCTATTTCCAGACCGTCGCGATTCCAAATGGGCGTCGGCTGCGTCGAACCCGGGAGCACGAGCTGGTGTTGGAAGCCGATGTATTCATCAACGTACCGGTGCTGAAGAGCCACGGCGGCGCTCGGCTGAGCGTGGCGATGAAAAATCTGATGGGCGTGGTCTGGGATCGCGGCGAATGGCACTCCAACGACCTGCATCAGTGCATCGCCGACTTCGCCACTTATCGCAAACCCGATCTGAACGTGGTGGATGCCTGGAACGTGATGTTGCGTCACGGACCGCGCGGAGTGTCGGCGGCCGATGTCGTGAATATGCGGTCGCAATTGTTGTCCACCGATCTGGTGACGGCGGATGCCGCCGCCGCCCGGCTGTTTGGCTTGAAACAGCCCGAAGAGGTCGGCTATATCCGCATCGCTGGTGAAATGGGCGCGGGCCGCATGGATCTGGAGAATCTCGCCATCCGACGGATCGTGCTCTGAATTCGGTGGCGGGAAATTCCCGAGCCGACCGGCGCGATTTCCCGCGAGAGAGCCGTTCATGAACCAGGCGTGGCTGAAGAAAATCCGGGTAGTGGTCTCGCTGGTTTTTCTGGCGCTGACCACTTTGCTGTTCGTCGATTTCGACCGCATTGGTGAAACGCCGACCGCAACGGTGGCGTTGTATCCGCAGTTTGTGCCATCGCTGCTGAAATTCAGTCAGACCTTTGCTTGGGGGGCGGCTGGTTTTCTGGCGGTGCTGGCGCTGACCCTGCTGTTCGGCCGGGTGTACTGTTCGACCATTTGTCCGCTCGGTACCTTGCAGGACATCGTGATCCGCGTTGCCGACCAATTGCGCAAGCCTCGCAAGGTCAAATTCCGCTACCAGCGACCGCGCAATGTCCTGCGCTATGGACTGCTGGCGCTGGCGGTTGGTTTGTTCCTCGGCGGTAGCACGCTGGCGCTGAGCCTGTTGGACCCTTTCAGCAATTTCGGTCGCATCGCCGGCGACTTGCTCCGGCCGCTCTATGTCGTCGTCCACAACGGATTCGGGCAATTGCTGGAAAGCGTTGGGGTTTACGGGCCGTTTCCACTGCACTGGAAAGCGCCACCGCTGGCCGCCCTGATCTTTCCGGCGTTGTTTTTGCTCGGACTGATCGGGCTGAGCGCCACCAGGGGCCGGCTGTTCTGCAACACCCTCTGTCCGGTGGGCGCGCTGCTGGGGCTGCTTTCCCGTTTCGCCCTGTTCAAGATCCGTATTCCCCAGGATGCCTGTGTGCTGTGCGCCCAGTGCTCCATTCATTGCAAGGCTGGCTGTATCCGGCTGAAAACCAAAGAGGTGGATTTCAGTCGCTGTGTGGCCTGTTTCAACTGCATGACCGTGTGCGAGACGCACGGCATCGGTTATGCGTGGTCGGGGCCGGTGCTGTTGCGCCGCTCAACCCCGGTTGCCTTGCCGCAGTCGCAACCGTCGAATTCCCTCGATGTCGTGCGTCGCGCCGCCTTGTCCAGGGAAGGGAAGGCGCGGCGGGCGTTGCTGCGCGCGGGTGCGACAGCGCTGGTCGGTTTGGCGAGTCTGCCCCGGTCGTCGAGCGTCGAGGCCAAGCCGAGCAACCATGTTCCCACTCGATTGGTCAACGCCAAAACCTGGCCGGTGGCGCCGCCCGGCGCCCGCGATATCGTTCGCTTCAACGATTTGTGCACCGCCTGTCACTTGTGCGTAAGCGCCTGCCCTTACGGCGTGTTGCAGCCGTCTCTGCTGGACTATGGGTGGTCCGGCCTGCTGCAACCGCATCTGGATTTCGCGAGCGGGTATTGCGGCTACGAATGCAATCGTTGCGGCCAAATCTGTCCGACCGGCGCGATCCCGCCGCTGGCATTGGTCGCCAAGCAGACCGTGCAATTGGGTGTGGCTCATTTCGTTCGCGACAACTGCATCGTCCATACCGATCACACCGCTTGCGGCGCTTGCGACGAATACTGTCCCACCAAGGCGGTGCACATGATCCCCTATCAGGATGGTTTAACTATCCCCGAGGTGCGGCCGGTGCTGTGCGTGGGCTGCGGCGCTTGCGAGAATGCCTGTCCCGCCCGGCCGCACCGGGCGATCTACGTGGACGGCCATCCGGTACAGCGGCAGGCGCTCCGGCCATCGGCCAAACCGCTTGAATACCAGCCAGACCGTGGATTTCCGTTCTGACGGTTTTGTTTGCCGCCATCGGACGCTTTTCCGAAGGCGGCTTGGATAAAATGAAAACTTTCCCGGAGGCCGCTTTGTTTTTCCGGGCTATTTCGCCCATCGACCACCGATTCGAGCGATGAACATCCTTTATTACGATTGCTTTGCCGGTATCAGCGGCGACATGCATCTGGCGGCGCTGCTCGATCTGGGGCTGGATTACGACGAACTGGTACTGGAACTGGCCAAGCTGGGGCTGGACGGTTACGGCGTCCAGGCCAACCGCGCCAGCCGCCGAGGAATCGCCGGCACTCAGGTGCGGGTGGTGGTCGATCCCAAGCAACCCAATCACCGCAATCTGCGGCAGATCGAGGCGCTGATCGGCGCCAGCTCGCTCAAGGAGTGCGTGCGGGCACGGGCGGTGGCGGTGTTCCGCCGCCTGGCTCAGGCCGAGGCTCGCATCCACGATACTTCGCCGGACCAGATTCATTTTCACGAAGTCGGCGCCTTGGATGCCATCGTCGATATCGTCGGTGGCGCCATCGCCCTGGAACGCTTGAAGGTGGACCGGATTTTATGCTCACCAGTCGAACTGGGCGGCGGCGTGGCGCACTGTGCCCACGGGGTGTTGCCGGTGCCGGCGCCAGCCACGCTGGAGCTGCTCAAGGGGGTGCCGGTCAAGCTGGGCGCGGTGCCGTTCGAGGCGACCACCCCGACCGGCGCGGCGCTGCTGGCGACCTTCGTGGACGAATTCGTGGCGCGTCCCGCGCTGCGGGTCCAGCGGGTCGGCTACGGTATCGGTCATCGCGACGGCCCGATTCCCAACGTATTGCGGGTTTTGCTGGGCGAAGCCTCCGGCGGGGAGGACGAACAGGGTGAGTTATGCGTACTGGAATGCAATATCGACGACATGAACCCGGAATGCTACGACCATGTGCTGGAGCGGCTGTTCGCGGCCGGTGCCCACGATGTCTGGCTGACGCCGGTGCTGATGAAGAAGAACCGGCCAGGCACGCTGCTCGGCCTGTTGTGCGCCCCGTTGCTGGCGCTGGCGCTGACCGACGTCTTGCTGGTCGAAACCACCACGCTGGGCGTGCGCCGGCATGCGGTGGCCCGTACTGCCCTGAGGCGGGAAGTCCGGCGGATCGCCACCCATTACGGTGAAATCGCGCTCAAGATGGCCTACCATCACGGCCGGCCGCTGCGCGGCAAGCCGGAATACGAGGATTGCAAGCGGCTGGCGCTGGATAACGGTGTGCCGATTCACCGGATTTACGAAGCGGTGCGGGTGGCATTGGCGGCGCGGGGTTTAGCGCCGGAACCGTCGGAGTGGTTGCCGTGACCGCCGGATCGCTCTCGCCCCTGGACGAGCCCGGCTACCGGGATTTGCTGGAACTGCTGCGCGGCATGGATTCGGTCGCGGTGGCCTGTTCCGGTGGGCTCGACAGCAGCCTGCTGCTGGCGGCGGCCCGCGCGGCGCTGGGCGAACGGGCATTGGCGCTGACGGTGGCGACGCCCTATATGGCGTCCTGGGAGATCGCCGAGGCCCGGGAATTGGCCGAGCTGCTGGGCGCGCGCCATCGGGTGCTGGAATTGCCCCTCGCGGCGGATATCGCCCACAATCCCCCCGACCGTTGCTATCGCTGCAAGCTGAAGCTGTTCTCTGAATTGAAAGCCGTTGCCGCCACCGAGGGTTGCGCCTGGCTGGCCGACGGTAGCAACCGCGACGATCTGAATGACTACCGGCCCGGAATGCGCGCCTTGCGCGAGCTGGAGATCCGCAGCCCGTTGCTGGAAGCCGGGCTGGGCAAGACCGAGATCCGCCGCTATGCCTGGGCCTTGAAGCTGCCGGTCTGGAACAAGCCGGCCTACGCTTGCCTGCTGACGCGATTACCGCACGATGCCGAAGTTCGGCCCGAACTGCTGCGGCGGGTGGAAGCAGCCGAACGGGCGTTGCTGGCGTTGGGTTTCGGCACGGTGCGGGTGCGTTGCCACGACGACCTGGCGCGAATCGAGGTGGATCGGAGCGAGCGTGCCCGTTTGCTGGATGAGGCGGTCGGCGCGCGGGTGGTGGCGACGTTGCGGGAATGCGGGTTTCGTTACGTCACTTTGGATTTGCAGGGCTATCGCCGGGGAAGCTTCAACGTCGTGACCTGAACGGAGAGGCCAGACAATCTTCAATAATCGTCGAGGATCGACGGGGGTGGGGGTGCCGGTGCCGGGATGCAGGATTTTTCATCGTAGCGGCTTTGAGCACTGCAATCGTCATTCATATAGGAAGGCTGGGCCTCGGGTGCCGGCGAACCGGGATTGTTGGCGCAGCCCGATGCAAAAGATAGCATCAGGCCAGGAAAGACGAGAAGAAGAGGTAAGTTGCGCATGGAATGGTATCGAACGGTGTGGGCTTGGTGAGGTTGGCGAAGGTAGAGTTAGACGCAAGCGTCCGACGGAATTCTCCAAAATGTATATGAATCGTTGCTGGCAACACAATAGAGCCGTGTTGGCCAATCAAGGATGGTGGTGAACGAGGCCTCCTTGCGCGTGCTGCTGGAACAGGTCCGCTCCGGCGCGCTGGCGGTGGATGGCGCAATCGACCGACTGCGGGATCTCCCGTTTCGCGATCTGGGCGAGGCGATGCTGGATAGCCATCGCGAGTTGCGGCGTGGCCATCCCGAGGCGATCTACTGCGCGGGCAAGACTGTCGCTCAGGTGCGTGCCATCGTCGCCGCTCTATTGGAAGGGGAGGGCGACATACTGGCCACCCGCGCCACGGAGGAGATGGCGGCGGTGGTTTTGAAACTGCATCCGGCGGCGCGTTACAACCCGCTGGGACGGACCGTGGTCATCCAACGCCGCGAACGGCCACTGGCGGAAACCACCATCGCCATCGTCACCGCCGGCACGTCCGATCTGCCGGTGGCGGAGGAGGCGACCGAGACCGCCTTGCTGTTCGGCAACCGGGTGACGCGGGTCAACGATGTGGGCGTGGCCGGCTTGCAACGCCTGTTGGCGCGGCTGGATCTGATCCGAAGCGCGCGGGTCGTGATCGTCGTCGCCGGTATGGAAGGCGCCTTGGCCAGCGTGGTGGCGGGTTTAGTGGCCCGTCCGGTCATCGCGGTACCGACCAGCGTCGGCTATGGTGCCAGTTTCGACGGGTTGGCGGCGTTGTTGGGGATGTTGACGTCCTGCGCCGGTGGGGTTGGGGTGGTCAATATCGATAACGGCTTCGGGGCCGCCTGTCTGGCCAGCATGATCAATCAGCCGTGAGATGAGCGGAATCGGGTGGATGAGGGCGGTATGGCGATCAAGGTGCATGTGGATATCGTCAGCGCGGAGAAAGAACTGTTTTCCGGGCTGGCGGAAATGGTGGTCGCGACGGCGGATCTGGGCGAGGTCGGCATTCTGCCGGGGCACAGCCCGTTTTTGGCACGCCTGAAACCCGGACAGGTGCGGGTACGATTGTCGTCGGAGGAAACGCAAGTGTTCTATATCTCCAGCGGTCTGCTGGAAGTGCAGCCACAGGTGGTCACGGTACTGGCGGATTACGCCGAGAACGCCGCCAACCTTGATGAGGCCGCTGCTATCAGGGCGCGCGAGGCCGCCCGCTGCGCGTTGACGGCGTGTCTAAGCGACATACAGTGCGCGCGGACGCTGGCCGAAGCCACGGCGCAATTGCAGGCCATCGATCATTTGCGCCGCCACGCGCACCGCTTGGGCAAGTGAGGAAGCAGATCATGCCGGAGATCGTCGCTAAGCCGTTATTGCTAGTGGACGGTTCGTCCTGGTTGCATCGGGCCTTTAACGCGCTGCCGGCCTTGAGCACGAAATCCGGCGAACCGACCGGCGCGTTGTACGGCGTGTTGAACATGCTGCGCCGATTGCTGGACGATTACCGACCGGAGTATCTGGCCGTGGTGTTCGACGCGCCCGGCAAGACCTTCCGGCACGAGCGGTTCGCCGCCTACAAGGCCAACCGGCCGCCCATGGACGAGCAACTGGCGCGGCAGATCGAACCCTTGCACGCCTGCATTCGCGCGTTGGGATTGCCGCTGTTGCAGGTTTCGGGCGTCGAAGCCGACGATGTGATCGGTACGCTGACCCAACAGGCGACCGCGAAAGGCTTGCCGGTGCTGATCGTCAGCAGTGACAAGGACTTGGCGCAACTGGTGGACGAGCGGGTGCGGATGCTGGACACCATGAAAAACACGGTGACCGACGTTGCCGGAGTGGAACGGAAATTCGGGATACCACCGAAGCGGATCGTGGATTATCTGGCGCTGGTCGGCGACAGTTCCGACAATATCCCCGGCGTATCCGGCGTGGGGCCGGTGACCGCCGCCAAGTGGCTGCGGCAATACGGTTCGCTGGATGCGCTGATCGCCGATGCCGCTGCTCTTACCGGCAAGATCGGCGACAAGCTGCGCGCCGGTTTGGAGCAACTGCCGCTGTCCCGACAACTGGCGACCCTGGATTGTCAGGTCACGCTGCCTGTCACGTTTGAGGAACTGCGGCCCGCGCCACCCGATACCGCCGCGTTGCGGGCGCTGTACGAGCGCTTCGAATTCCGTTCCTGGTTACGAGACCTACAGCCCGACAAGCAAGCGAGTTCAGCTCCGGCACCGATTCAGCCAGCGCTCGATTTTCAGGAGACCCCCGCCGAACCGGTGGCGTATCAGCTCATCCTGGATCGGCCAGCGTTCGAGGAATGGTTGGCGCGGTTGCAGGCGGCGGATTTGTTCGCCTTCGATACCGAAACCACCAGCCTGAATTATTTGAACGCCCGCATTGTTGGCGTGTCTTTCGCGGTGAATCCTTGCGAAGCCGCGTATGTCCCCTTGGCGCACGATTATCCCGGTGCCCCGGATCAATTGAGCCGCGAATGGGTGCTGGAACGGCTGCGCCCGTTGCTGGAGGACCCGGCCCGACCCAAGCTGGGCCAGCATCTCAAATATGACGCGCATGTGCTCGCCAATCACGGCATCGCGCTGCGCGGCATCCGGCATGACACCCTGCTGGAATCCTACGTGCTGGATTCCACCGCCCGCCACGACCTGGATTCGCTGGCGGAGCGACATCTGAAGCTGCGTACTATCCGCTTTGAGGATGTGGCGGGGAAGGGTGCCAAACAGTTGACCTTCAATCAGGTGGCGCTGGAGCAGGCCGGACCCTACGCGGCCGAGGATGCCGACGTAACTTTGCGCTTGCATCGCTGCTTGTGGCCGCGACTGGAACGGGAACCGGGTTTGCGACGGCTGTATGAGGAGCTGGAAATCCCGCTGATCGACGTGCTGGCGCGGATGGAACGGATCGGGGTGCGGGTGGACGCGGCGGCGTTGCGCCGGCAGAGCGGCGAACTTGCCAAACGCTTGTGGGAACTGGAACAGCAAGCTCACGATTTGGCGGGCGAGCGCTTCAACCTGGGGTCGCCCAAGCAATTGCAGGCGATTCTGTTCGAGCGGATGGGGTTGCCGGTGGGCAAGAAGACCGCGACCGGCCAGGCATCCACCGCCGAGGACGTGTTGCAGGAGCTGGCGCTGAGCTATCCGTTGCCCAAGGTCATCTTGGAGCATCGCACCCTGAGCAAACTGAAATCGACCTATACCGACCGTTTGCCCGAGCAGATTCATGCACAGACTGGCCGGGTTCATACCTCCTATCATCAAGCCGTGGCCAGCACTGGGCGGTTGTCGTCTTCCGATCCCAATTTGCAGAATATTCCGATCCGCACCTCGGAAGGGCGGCGCATCCGGCAAGCCTTCGTGCCGGAACCGGGTTGGGCGATGCTGGCGGCGGATTATTCGCAAATCGAGCTGCGGATCATGGCGCATCTGTCCGGCGACGACGGTCTGCTGTGTGCTTTCGCCGCTGGCGCCGACGTGCATCGCGCCACTGCCGCCGAGGTGTTTGGTGTGGCGGCGGAGGCGGTCAGCGCTGAGCAGCGGCGTAGCGCCAAGGCCATCAATTTCGGATTGATCTACGGCATGTCGGCGTTTGGGCTGGCGCAGCAATTGGGCATCGAACGCGGCGCGGCGAAGGATTACGTGGATCGCTACTTCGCCCGCTATCCCGGCGTCAAGGCTTACATGGAAAACACCCGGCGCTTGGCCGCCGAACGGGGTTACGTGGAGACGGTGTTCGGTCGCCGGCTGTATTTGTCGGATATCCGCGCCCGCAATCCGCAACTCCGGCAGGCGGCGGAACGCGCCGCCATCAATGCGCCGATGCAGGGTACCGCCGCCGACATCATCAAGCGGGCCATGCTGGTGGTGGATCGCTGGCTGCAAGAATCCAGCTTCCCGGCGCGGATGCTGATGCAGGTTCACGACGAGTTGGTATTCGAAGTGGCCGAGGACGCCGTGGCGGAGGCCGGGGAGCACATCCGGACGGCGATGATCGCGGCGGCGGAGTTGCGCGTGCCGCTGGAGGTGGATGTCGGCGTGGGCGCCAATTGGGACGAGGCGCATTGAGCGGGGCGGCGCGAAATCGGGAGAACAAGCATGTCCGCGACCAATTTTAATACCAAGAACGATACCTACCGCAAAGAGCATGAGCGACCGGCTGTTTTTTACCCCGAATTGCGCGAAAAGCCTCGCCCTTCAGGGAGGGGATGGATAGCGCGGCGAACGGAGTTCGCCTGCTTTTCTGCTAGCATGCTCTGGTCGGCTATCGCGATCACGCACCGACGTTTTTGGCTCTTTGACAACAAAAGGTCTGCGGTTGCCTTCGGAAGACGAAGGCGTAAAACCTGAATCGTGTTCAAAAGCATGGGGTTTCGGCTCACCTGTTGCCGGTGGGTTGTGCCACCGGTGTGGCTTGCTGCACCGGGGAGATCAGAGAACATTCAGTGTTCTCGGTATGGGGCATCATACCCTCTACAGAGGAATCCCCGTCCTTTAGGGCGGGGAGGATGCCAACGTCATTACCGTCACCGACGAACTCAACGCCTACAAGGTGTTCGAGACGCTCAATGCGCGTGGTGTCCGTCTCTCCGCCACCGATTTGTTGAAGAGCTACTTGTTCTCGATGTTGCATCGGCAGCGGGAACACGAGTACGAACTCAAGAATCTGGAAGATCGTTGGGAAAACATGGTGGGGCGATTGGGTAGCGAAAGCCTCCCGGATTTTCTGCGCATGCACTGGAATAGTCGCAACGCTTTCGTGCGTCAGTCTGATCTGTTCAAAGTGATTCGCAGACAGGTGGCTACGCGCAAGCAGGTTTTCGAGTTGCTGCGTGGCATGGATGAGGATGTGGATCTCTATCTCGCCCTGACCAGCCCGGAGACCCTGGCCGGTCGCCAATATCCGAGCGATGCGCCATGCTGCTGATGCCGCATTTCGTCGGTTGGGACGGAATGCGGCATCAGCAGCATGCTGAACTATTATTCAGGAAGAGAGGTTCGGCGAATCCCTGGCTTCCACGACCGCGCCGCGCCGGTTTTCGAGGTGGCTGAAAGTTGTTGAAAAGTAAGTGTCAGATGCGGTTTTACGAGGAACTAAACGACTTTTTGCCGCCCGCGCGCCGCAAGGTCCGTTTCATTCACGAATTCCAGCGCCGCGCCTCGATCAAGGACATGATCGAGGCGCTCGGTGTGCCGCATACGGAAATCGATCTGATTTTGGTCAACGGCCAATCCGTGGATTTTAGCCATATCGTCCGGGATGGCGACCACATCAGCGTCTATCCACTGTTCGAGACGTTCGATATCCAGCCACTGATTCGGGTTCACCCGCGCCCGCTGCGGGTCAGTCGCTTCGTGCTGGACGTGCATCTGGGCAAGCTGGCGCGTTACCTGCGCTTGCTGGGGTTCGATACCCTGTACCGTAACGACTACGAAGATGCCGAACTGGCGCGGTTGGCCAGCGCCGAACGGCGGATTTTGCTGACCCGCGACCGCGATCTGCTGAAACGGGCGGTGGTGACCCACGGCTACTACGTGCGCGCGGTCGAACCGCGCCGGCAGGTCGAGGAGGTGGTGGATCGGTTGGATTTGTACCGCACGATCCGGCCGCTCCAGCGTTGCGCCCGTTGCAACGGCCTGCTGGCGGTAGTGCCCAAGCAGCAAGTTTGGGAACGGCTGCTACCGGAAACCCGCCGCTACATCGAAGCGTTTTGGGAATGCGGCGAGTGCGGCCAGTTGTATTGGGAGGGCAGCCACGTACCGCACATCCGACGCTTCATCGACAACCTCCAGGCGCGTGCCGGAAACGAAATGCCGGAGACCGGCCCAATTGCCGAACCTGGCCCATGAAGCGAACGGCTTCGAAGTGTGCAGGTCCACGGGTTCGAACGGACCCGCCGGCGCATTCACTCACCCAACCCTTCTTGAAAGGAATAACCATGCGTGCTCGCTTTTTGATTCTCTTGTGGCTGGTGCCGGGCCTGGTTTGGGCTCAGGACGCTTCACAGCCCGCCGGTCTGGAACCCATTCCCGATGGCTCGCCGACCGGGAGCGCCGAGCAAAACGTCCCGGCACCGGAAGTGACCATCCGCCGTCGCGGCGACGAGGGCACGATTGAGGAGTACCGGGCCGGTGGGGTGCTGTATATGGTCAAGGTCAATCCCGCCAAGGGTGCTGCCTACTATCTGGTGGATAGCGACGGCGACGGTAGCCTGGAAACCCGCTTCAACGACCTGGAAAGCAATTTGGCGATCCCGGCCTGGGTGCTGTTGCGCTGGTAGCGGATTTGGCGGGGGCAAGCTGGCGATCAACCCTTGACGCACATCACCTGCTTGAGGGTATGCACCACCTCGACCAGGTCCGACTGATTGGCCATCACCGCGTCGATATCCTTGTAGGCGCCCGGAATTTCGTCCAGGACGCCGGCATCCTTGCGGCATTCCACCCCGGCGGTCTGGTCGATCAGATCCTGTGGATTAAACGCCTTCTTGGCTTTACTCCGGCTCATTCGTCGGCCGGCGCCGTGCGAGCAGGAGCAGAACGACTGCGGTTCGCCCTTGCCGCGGACGATGTAGGACTTGGCGCCCATGCTGCCGGGAATGATACCCAAATCGCCTTCGCCGGCGCGGATGGCGCCCTTGCGGGTGACGAACAAATCTTTCCCAAAATGATGCTCCACCGCCACGTAATTGTGGTGGCAGTTGATCGCCTCCCTGGTCGGAGTGAACGGCGGCAGTTGCCGGGCCAGCGCCTCCAGGATCAGCCGCATCATCTCGCGGCGATTGGTCATGGCGTAGTCTTGCGCCCAGTGCACGGCGTCCACGTAATCGTCGAAATGTTCGGCGCCCTCCCGCAAATAAGCCAGGTCACGGTCCGGCAGGTTGGCCAAGTGTTTGCCCATGTCCTTGCGGGCCAGTTCGATGAAGTAGCGACCGATGATGTTGCCGATGCCGCGGCTGCCGGAGTGCAGCATTACCCATACATCCTGGTTTTCGTCCAGGCACAGTTCGATGAAGTGGTTGCCGCCGCCCAGGGTGCCGAGTTGCCGCATCCAGCTTCGTTCGACGTTCTTCTGCATTTTCAGAATGCCGGGATGCTGCTTGGCGATGCGCTCCAGCCCGCCGGACAGGGTCCGCACGGTCGAGGCCGGCGCGCCGCGCCCTTCGGGGTGCATGTCGAAACCGACCGGCACCGCCGCTTCCACGACGTGGCGCAGGGGCCGCAGGTTGTCCGGCAACTGCCCGGCCTTGAGGCTGAGGCGGACGGCGTTCATCCCGCAGCCAATATCGACCCCGACCGCCGCCGGGATAATCGCACCCTTGGTGGGGATGACCGCGCCCACGGTCGCGCCAATGCCGACATGGACATCGGGCATCGCCGCGACATGGCTGTGGACGAACGGCAAGCAGGCGATGTTGTTCAGTTGGATCAGCGCCTTGGGGTCCACGTCGTCGGTATAGATTTTGACCGGGACCTTGCCCCCGGTCAGGATTTGCTGGATCGGCATGATGGGTTCTCGATGGTGATGCGTGGTCTGATTCCCCAGCAAGAAACCCTGGATGTGGGGGGCATCCAGGGTTTTTCAAAGTTGCGGGGGATGCAGACTCGGAAGACGGGCAGCGCCTTCCGGAGGCCGCACGGAAGGCGTCACATGGGGATCTGTTCTTGTGCGAGCATGTCGTTCACCTTCCGCGCGTTGGGACGCTATGGGGCGTCCCGTGAAAATCCGAGAGCGTACTGTAAAGACTACAATTAAATTATGCGAATATTCTGGAGGGTTGTCAAAAATCCGTATGCTGGCGGCAAGCGCGACGAAACCGAAAACCCGCCGTGATGCACGGGTGCAATCCGGCTTGGGTCTGATAGAGTTATCCCTGTCGGGACTGGCGATTTTTGTCCAGTATCCAGGACCCTGAAACAGCATTTCATACCAATAAACCCTGTGGAGGATAGTGATGGAGCGTCGTGATTTTATTAAGAAAACCGGTTTGGGTTTGGCGGCCGCCGCTGGTACGGCCGCCGTTCCCGCGATGGCGCAGACCGCGGCTTTGCCCACCATCAAGTGGCGGATGGCGTCGAGCTTCCCCAAGAGTCTGGACACGATCTATGGCGGGGGCGAGGTGTTGGCCAGACGGCTGTCGGAAATCACCGAAGGGAAATTCGAAATTCGGGTGTTTGCCGGTGGCGAGATCGTGCCGCCGTTCGGGGTGCTGGACGCGGTGCAGCAGAATACGGTCGAACTCTGCCACACTGCCTCGTACTACTTTCACGGCAAAAACAAGGCATTCGCGCTCGACTGTTCGGTGCCGTTTGGCCTCACCGCCCGGCAGATGTTCGCCTGGAATTATCATGGCGAAGGTGGTCCTCTGCTGCGGGAGTTTTTCGCCAAGTACAACGTGGTGAATTTCCTTGGTGGCGATACCGGCACGCAGATGGGTGGCTGGTTCCGAAAGGAAATCAATTCACTGGCGGATCTGAAGGGCCTGAAGATCCGGATTCCCGGTTTCGGCGCGGAGGTGTTTTCGGCGTTGGGAGCGGTGCCGCAGTCGCTGCCGGGCGGCGAAGTGTATCCGGCGTTGGAGCGAGGCGCCATCGACGCCGCCGAATGGGTTGGCCCCTACGACGACGAAAAGCTCGGCTTCTACAAGGTTGCCAAATTCTACTATTACCCCGGTTGGTGGGAGCCGGGTCCGGTGCTGTCGTTCTACGTCAACAAGGAACAGTGGGACAAGTTGCCCAAGCCCTATCAGGCGGCGTTCGAGGCGGCGGCGGCCGAGGCCAATGTCGGCATGTTGGCGGCCTACGATACCAAGAACCCACTGGCGATCCAGCGACTGGTGCAAAACGGCACGCAATTGCGTCGCTATCCGGACGACGTGATGAAGGCGGCCTATGAGACGGCACAGAAGATCTACGCCGAGGAGTCGGCGAAGAATCCGGATTTCAAGAAGCTGTATGACTCGATGCGCGCCTTCCAGCGGGCATCCGACATCTGGGCTGGATTGCCGGAAGGCACCTTGGCCAACTTCATGCAGGCCATGTTGCGCTCCGGCAAATAGCCAGCGCGCCATCGTCATGCGCTCCTCTCCTTTCTCAGGAAAGGGATTCAAGGAAGGGAAGGCGCGCTCACTGCCCCGAGGGCTGGAGCTGCCGGAACAGGTCGGCGGCGTCGTCCCGGTTGACGCCGCCCCGATTGTCCTGCGGCATGAGCAATTGAATTGGGGCTGGCTGGCCGGTGTGCGTGGGGCGATCCAAACCTATCGTGACCAGCGAGGGGAAGGAGATGATCAGTACCACCATGATGACCTGAATGACCACGAACGGCACCGCGCCCCAGTAGATATCGCTGGTGCGGATCTCCGGCGGCGCCACGCTGCGCAGGTAGAACAGCGCGAAACCGAACGGTGGATGCATGAACGAGGTCTGCATGTTCACCCCCATCAGGATGCCGAACCAAACCAGGTCGATGCCGAGCTTATCGGCCACCGGCGCCAGCAGCGGCAGGATAATGAAGCTGATCTCGAAAAAGTCGAGAAAAAAAGCCAGAAAAAAGACCAGGATATTGACGAAGATCAGGAACCCCATTGCCCCGCCGGGCAGATCGAGCAGCAGGTGTTCGACCCACAGGTCGCCGTTGACCCCGCGAAACACCAGGCTGAATACACTGGAACCGATCAGGATGAAGATCACGAAGCTGGCGATCTTGGCGGTGGAGCGCAGGGACTCGGTCAACATCAGCCGGTTCAGCTTGCCCTTGGACAGCGCCAGCAGCAGGGCCCCGATCGCACCCATCGCGCCGCCCTCGGTCGGGGTGGCCCAGCCGATGAAGATGGTTCCCAGCACCAGGAAGATCAGCACCAGCGGCGGAAGCATCGTGATCGCCACCCGTCGGGCCAGCCCCCAACCACGCAGGGTGCGGGCTTCCGGTGGCAGGGCTGGAACGAGCCGCGGGCGGAACAGGGTGTTGATCAGCACCCAGCCGACGTAGAGCCCGCCAAGGATCAGGCCGGGCAACACCGCGCCCTTGTACATATCGCCCACCGAGCGGCCCAGCACGTCGGCCATCACGATCAATACCAGCGAAGGCGGGATGATCTGCGCCAGCGTTCCAGAGGCGGCGATCACTCCGCACGCCAGCGATTTATCGTAGCCATAACGCAGCATGATCGGCAGCGAGATCAGCCCCATGGCGATCACCGAGGCGGCGACCACGCCGGTGGTGGCCGCCAGTAGGGCACCGACGAAGATGACCGCGAACGCCAACCCGCCGCGGACGTTGCCGAACAACTGGCCGATGGTGTCCAGCAGATCCTCGGCCATGCCGCTGCGTTCCAGCACCAGGCCCATAAAGGTGAAAAACGGGATGGCCAGCAGGATCTCGTTTTTCATGATCCCGAACACGCGATCCGGCAGGGCTTGGAGCAGGTTGGGGGTGAGCAGGCCGAGTTCGATGCCGACCAGGCCGAAAGCCATGCCGACCGCCGCCAGCGAGAAGGCCACCGGATAGCCGATCAGCAGGAACACCATCAGCGCCGTGAACATGATCGGCGCCATGTAGGCAATCAGAAATTCGGCCATGTCAGTGCCCTCCCCGGAACTCGGGCATCGGCCGGTTGCCGGTCAGCACCGCCACGTTCTTAATGATCTCGGACAGACCTTGCAGGCTGAGCAGGGCGAAAGCCGCCGGGATGGCGAACTTGAGCGGTCACCACGCCAGCCCGCCGGGATCGGGCGAGGCTTCGCGGGTGTGAAAGGAGAGCAGGAAAAAATTCCAGGAGTCGGCCACGATCAACAGGCAGACCGGCAGCAGAAACAGCAGCGTTCCGAAAATATCGATCCACACCCGGACCACCGGTGGCAGCCGGGAGGACAGGATGTCGATGCGAACGTGGCCGCCCTCCCGCAGGGTCCAGGCCGAGCAGAACAGGAACACCAGGCCGAACATGAACCATTGCGCCTCCAGCAGAGCGTTCGAGCCCCAGTCAAAGGCGTAGCGCAGGGTGGCGGCGGTGGCGCTGGTCAGGGTGCAGAACAGGATGAGCCAAGTCATCCAGTGGCCGATCGCCGTATTCAATGCGTCGATGAATGCCGCGATGCGAAGCAGGGATTTCATGCGCTCTCCTCGGGATCGGGCGCGGGGCAGCGGAAAGCGGTGCCGGCTAGCGGCGTGGTTTCCGATCCGTCCGTGATCGAAATGAAAAGTGTAGCTGTTGGGGTTGGAGATGCCACGGCATGGCTAATAAATCAATTCGTTGTGGCGCTTCATGGTCACTTTAAGAGCACTATTCGGGTGTTCGACGGTAAAATGTGCTGATTGGTGCATTTGGATATCGGCACCATTCATTCTTGGCCCATGCGGACCGATGCCGGGGGAGGCAGCCATGCATTATCAGGATCTGCGCGACTTTATCGCTCAATTGGAACGGCTCGGCGAGCTGAAGCGGGTCCGGGTTGCCGTCGATCCTCATCTGGAGATGACCGAGATTTGTGATCGGGTGCTGCGGGCCGGTGGGCCGGCGCTGCTATTCGAGAATCCCAAGGGTCATGCGATTCCGGTGCTGGGCAACCTGTTCGGCACGCCGCGTCGGGTGGCGCTGGGTATGGGCGCGGACGACATGGAAGCGTTGCGCGAGGTCGGCAAACTGCTGGCTTTTCTCAAGGAGCCGGACCCACCCAAGGGCATGCGCGATGCTTGGGAGAAGCTGCCGATCTTCAGGAAAGTGCTGGATATGGCGCCGAAGAAGATCGGTCGGCCGCCTTGTCAGGCGAGGGTGATCGAAGCGGCCGATGTGGATTTGGCGCGACTGCCGGTGCAGCACTGCTGGCCGGAGGACGCCGGGCCATTGATTACCTGGGGTCTGGTGGTAACTCGGGGGCCGCACAAGTCGCGCCAGAATCTGGGTATCTACCGCCAGCAGGTGATCGGGCGGAATAAAGTGATCATGCGCTGGCTGGCCCACCGCGGCGGGGCGCTGGATTTTCGCGACTGGCGGCAGGCCCGACCCGGCGAGCCGTTTCCCATCACGGTGGCGCTGGGCGCCGATCCGGCGACCATTTTGGCGGCGGTGACGCCAGTGCCGGATACCCTGTCGGAATACGCCTTCGCCGGGCTGCTGCGCGGCTCGCGCACCGAACTGGCGCAATGTCTGGGCAGCGAGTTGCAGGTGCCGGCCAGCGCCGAGTTCGTGCTGGAGGGGCACATCGCCCCCGAGGAAACCGCGCTGGAGGGGCCATTCGGCGACCACACCGGCTACTACAACGAGACGGACCGGTTTCCGGTATTCACCATCGAGCGCATCACCCACCGCGAGAATCCGATTTATCACAGTACCTACACCGGCCGTCCGCCGGACGAGCCGGCGATTCTCGGCGTGGCCTTGAACGAAGTGTTTGTGCCGATCCTGCAAAAGCAGTTTCCCGAGATCATCGATTTTTATCTGCCGCCGGAGGGCTGTTCCTACCGGTTGGCGGTGGTGGCGATGCGCAAGCAGTATCCGGGGCACGCTAAACGGGTAATGCTGGGGGTCTGGTCGTTCCTGCGCCAGTTTATGTATACCAAGTTCGTGATCGTGGTGGACGAGGATGTGAACGCCCGCGACTGGAAGGATGTCATCTGGGCCATGACCACACGGATGGACCCGGCGCGGGATACGGTCATGATCGAAAATACCCCGATCGATTATCTGGATTTTGCCTCGCCGGTGTCGGGATTGGGTTCAAAGATCGGCTTCGACGCGACGAATAAATGGCCGGGTGAAACCACGCGTGAATGGGGTCGGCCGATTGCGATGAGTCCGGTGGTAAAACAGCGGGTGGATGCGTTGTGGGATGAGCTGGGATTGTAGTGCCGGCGAACCGCGCGGGTGAATCCGCTTCTAAACAGCCCGCGCCCAATAAAAAATAGAGAGACGAAATCGATGATGTCTTATCACGTCACCCTCCAGCCGAGCGGCCATGAATTTCAGGTCGGGAACGATGAGTCGGTGCTGGACGCCGCCCTGCGCGAGAAGGGCAATGTATTGCCCTACGGTTGCCGCAATGGAACTTGTGGGTCTTGCATGGCGACGATGCTGTCCGGCGAGGTCAGCTATCCCGATGGCCGCCCGCCGGCCTTGAGCGAAGCCGAGCAGAATGCCGGTAAAGTGCTGCTGTGTCAGGCCCGACCGCGTTCGAATCTGGTGATCGAGGCGCGTGAAGTCAAGGGTGTGGCCGATATCGTGGTTCGAACTTTACCCTGCCGGGTGGAGCGGCGGGAATTGCTGGCGCCGGACGTCATGCGGCTTTATCTACGGCCGCCGAGCGTCGAGCGTTTGCAATTTCTGGCTGGTCAATACGTGGATATCCTGCTGGCCGATGGGCGGCGGCGCGGGTTTTCGCTGGCCAACCCGCCTCATGCCGACGATCTGCTGGAACTGCATGTGCGCCATGTGCCGGGCGGGTTTTTTACCGATCACGTATTCGAGCGGATGAAGGACAAGGCGCTGCTGCGGTTTCAGGGGCCGCTGGGGACCTTCTTTCTGCGCGAGGACTCGCCACGGCCGATCATCCTGATCGGCGGCGGCACCGGCTTCGCGCCGTTGAAAGGTATGCTGGATCACGC
This sequence comes from Candidatus Competibacteraceae bacterium, assembly GCA_016699715.1. NCBI lineage: Bacteria > Pseudomonadati > Pseudomonadota > Gammaproteobacteria > Candidatus Competibacteraceae > Candidatus Competibacteraceae bacterium. The sequence continues at coordinate 929,185 of CP065007.1, forward strand.
CTTTCACATCGGGCTGGACCGGCCGCTGCACTTGTACTGGGGCGCGCGGGCAAAGGTGGATCTGTATCTGGATGCGCTGCCGCGTCGATGGGCGGCGGAACATGCGAATTTCCGCTATACGCCGGTGCTGTCGGAGCCGCGTCCAGAGGACGATTGGCAAGGGCGTACCGGTTGGGTGCATGAGGCAGTCGCGGCGGATTATCCCGACCTGAGCGGCCATGACGTCTACATGAGTGGCCCGCCGCCGATGATTGAAGCCGCCAAGCCGGCATTCGCCGCCCGAGGATTACCGGTCGAACAGCTGTTCTATGATTCTTTCGAGTTTTCGACGCGATAAAAACCGGATGCATGAGATGCAAATGCTCCCAAATGGGTGAAGATGACTCCTGATTTTACTTTAGCTTGCGCTCGCGACCAGTCGACGTAAGCCATCGCGCAGTTTGCAAAAACTGGGTGATGTATTTTGCTCCGGGTCCATTAGCGGCCCGATTTTTTCAGCCCATCCGTACTTCACCTGTCCCGGCAATGGCCATCCGGCTTTTTTGATGGCTGCCGAGCCTCCTGGATATATTGCGTCCGCGAGTAGCTCCCAAGTCCCACAGGCGCTATCTTGTATATAGCTGTCCAGCACTTTCCGCTTGGCGCGTGGATAAGCCTCCATCAAGGCTTGTTGATTGCCAAGATACCAAGCTTCCATCTCTTCAATGGCTAGTCGGAACAAGGTTTTTGGTGCATGAGGGTGACAAGATTCAGTCACGACTTGCAGCTCGTGCAAAAATTCAATGCAATTGCGTTTGTCTACATCCAATATCACCACAACCGCATCAATTCCAGGTGTTTTCCCATAGCCACGCAACAGTTTCGGCAATTGATCGAGCAGAATCCGTTTGGAAGAGTCGCCTTTCGTAGATAATCCTTGAGGGATGCGGCCAATGCCTTTGTAGGCGAATAGGCGCCAAGTATGAGGTTCGCCCTGTGATCCCAGTAGTTGTGGCAGCAGCGTTTCCAACAATTTTTTCCCCGATTGATCTTCGACCAGAATCTCGATGTGCATACTCACCTCACATCGAGATAATCGCTGTACCACAATCCCCCCAGTGGTAATCCCTCAGCAACCAGATTTTTCACGATTTCTAGGTCGGAGGCACGATGAACGGTAGAGTAACCATCTTTTTCCTTCTCCAGGGTCCAAACCTCTTTTGGTGTTAGAGCGTCGACAAAATACGGCTGATGTGTAGTCACGAAAATCTGTGACGCATTTTTTTTTCCGGTTGCGTGGGAGCGGAACTCTTCAGCTAATGTTTCCAGTAACTTGTGATACAGACCATTTTCTGGTTCTTCAATGCAAATGAATGGTGGAGGATCTGGGTCTTCCAGCAGCAACAAGTAAGCGAAAATTTTCAATGTGCCATCAGACATTTGTTGGGCAAAAAAAGGGTCTTTGAAAGCGCCATCATTGAAACGAAGCAGCACTCGCTTATCCTCAGTTACATGAGTGTCGATACTGGTAACTCCTGGGATTTTGGCTGCAATGCGTTCCAGAATAGTTTTGAATCGCGCTTTGTGTTCCCGCTCCATAAATTGCACGACGTTGCCGATATTGTCTCCGTGCACGTTTAAGTGTTTTTGCGGACCCGCACTAGGAAGACTACGTGCAGCGTCCGGGTGGAAATAAGATAGGTACCAGCCTTTTAGAAAATCGCGGAAGCGCTTGATGCGAGGATGTTCTCTGAGCGTCCCGAGTGTGGCGATGCCGAGTTGGCGTGGATCAGTCAATTCAACTGTTTCCTGGGCACGGTCCTCCTCGTTCTCGGTTCTTGCATCATCTTCTACCGCATCCTCACCAGCCCACACCATACCCCTGCCGTGGTGGAGGCGCAAAAAAGGATAAGGTCGACCGTACTTTTGCCCTTTGCGGCGTTGTTTCAAGACCTCGGACTCGACAAATGGTCTTCCAAAGTCATCCAACGCAATTGCTAGTTCATAGGTAATAGGTCGTTCGTTAGTCGCTTCGCGGTAATGGATTTCGAAGCGGATGGCTTCTTTTGATCCCATCGAACGTAGACGCTCGAAACCACCACGCTGTTTTTGATCACAAGCGGTTTCTATATCCAGCGTCAAACAATCAGCGACAAAACCGAAGGCATCGAAAAGCGTGCTTTTACCTGTGCCGTTTTTTCCAATCACCACTGTGAAGGGGGTTAGCGAATCAATTTTTGGTTGACCGGAGAGTTTACCGAGCGTTACGTCTCGTAGCGCGCGGTAATTTTGTACGCGAAACCCCTCGATCAGTGCCACTTCGTTTATCCTCGCGGTTTTTACGCTAGGCTATGGCAGAGCATAGCTGGCAGTAGCTGATGCTCCTGGAAATACTGGCGGGCGGTCTTCGCAACCACCCGCCGGTTTGGCCAGGTTTAGCCCGGTTTAGCCCGCCGTCGCCGGCGCGGGTGTTTGGTCCGCCGGTCCCTCAAGCTGTTGCACGGGTTCGCCGACGGGCAGCATCGCACCCTGTTTTTCCTGCGGCTTGCCGACCAGCAGCCGCAAGCCAGCGTGGAAGCACTGGCCGGCGTAGGTGAGTTCATGCAGGGATTGCAGCAGTTCGCCCAGTTCCTGATAGGCGTCCGGTGTTGGCATCAGCCGGATGCTGCGCTCCAGGTAGTCGCGGGCCTTGCCATTCTGCTGGCAGCGCTTGGCCAGCCGACCCAGCGTCAGCAGCAAATACGGGTCGTCGCCGTGCTTGGCCAGCCAGCCTTCGGCGGCGGCCAGTTGCGCGGTGGCATTGCCGCGCCCCAGCATCCCGTAACCGACCACCAGCTTCACACTCCAGCGCCGGTCGATCGCCTCGCGCAGTAGTGCCTCGGCATCGTCGATCGCCTCGCAATCACATAGGGCAATGGCGTAATCGACCAGGAATGCTTCGTCTTCCTCGCGCAGTGTCGCCGGCGCCTGTTTCCATAGCGCCCGCAACCGGTCCAGCGAGCCGCTGGCGGCGGCGCTTTCCAATAACGCTCGATAAGTCTGGCTTTGCAACTCGGCAAACGATTCGGCGCTCAGCGCCTTTTGTTTCTGCGCCTCCGGCAGCAGTTTTTGCAATGGTTCCCAGGCGCACAGTTGCTGGTAGGTTTTGGCCAGCCATTGCAGTACGCCCGGATGGCGCGGGTTGAGATTGTGCAGCGACTCCAGGATGATGCGAGCCTGCTCGGCGTTCCCGTCGTCCAGCAGGAACTCCGCGCGGGTCAATTGCACCGTCAGTTTGTCGGCGTCCGGCGAATCCTCGGCCCGGCGCACATGCAAGTCGCGGCGCCACCTGACGTCGTTGAGATGGTGAATGGCGCGCGCCGCGCCCAAATAGTGTAGGGCGGGGGTTTCGCTGTACTCCGCGCCTTTCAGCAGGGTTTTCTCGGCCGTTAGCCACTGACCAGCCGCCAGTTGTCGGTTGCCGAGGTCCAGCAAGCGCCGCGCCTTCTTGTTCAGTCGGCGCTGATTGGCATGCAAGGTTTGTCCCGGCGTCTGCCACAGCCGGACCGCCAACCGTACCAGCAGATAAAACACGAAGAAGGCAATCACCAGGAAAATAACGAAGAAGGCAAGACTGGTTTCGACGGTCCACTGGCCCATGCTGAACATGGCATAGCCGGGATCCTGGCGGAGCGACAGCGCCATCCAGACCGAGACGAACAAAGTGACGATAACGCCGATCAATAGCCTCATGGTTGTTCCCTCTCAGCCGCCGTTGGGGCCGCCGCCGGTACGACCGTCGAGGTCACCGGAACCTGCCGCACGGCGCGAATCGGTTGCCGTTGGGTCATGAAGTCGTTGAATGCCCGGTTCAGACTGGTCAGGTCCGGGATGTAGGGATTGAACCGCACCGCCCGCAGGGCTTGCAACTCCGCGAGGAACGCGGTGACCCGCGAGTCTTGGGTATCGAAATACTTTTCGACCCAATCGCGAATTTGTTGGTTGGAATCCTGAAAGGCTTGGGCATCGTCACCCAACAGCGCCATTCGCATGCTTTCCAGTGCCAGTTGCAGGTTCTGGCGCAGGAAGTACTCCGCTTCGCGGGCGATCAGCGGCGGCGCTTCGTTGCGCTCGCGCCGGATCACCACGATATCCTTGAATTGATTCCAGATTGCTTCGGTGGCACGGTCCCACCAGGGGCGGTCAGCGTCGTCGCTCACGGTGGCGCTGGCGGCCGGCTTGACCCGGTTCTTGATGTCGGGTACGCCCGAGTCGATTTTCAGCGGCAGTGCATCGGCTTCCTTTTCCAGCTCCAGCACCTTGTGCGCCAGGCCGGAGAAATTGGGCAGCTTGACGCCGCGCAGGCTGGCGATGGCCTCGCCGAGCATGGTCCGCAGTGGAGCGAGCCCATTTTCCTTGACGGTCTTGAGCCGCTTCTGAGCGGTTTCCAGTGCCAGTTGGGCGGCGGGAACATTGCGTTCCAACTTGAGCTTGGTGTCGGCCAAGCGCAGCAGGAAGTCCGCTTCCGCCAATGGGAAGGCATTGACATCGCCACCTTGCGCGGCCACGGTCTTAACCGTTTCCAGATTTTCCGACAAGCCATTATGGCTGAGTTGCAGGTTCTGGATATGCTCGCTCAGTTTGCCTAGGCGGGTCTCCTGCTCCCGCAGCGCGGCGTCGAGTTGTTCTTTCTGTTGCTGGACGGTGGTTTTGTGGGTGTCCTGACCTTCCCGCAGCAGCTTGATTTCATTCTTGACGACCTCGACCTCGCCCTTGCTCAGCTCCGCGGCGTTTTTCAGTGGTTGCAAGTCGCCAGTCAGGCCCAGCAGTTGCTCCTTGAGCGCCTGATTGTCGGCGCGCAACTGATCGAGCCCACCCTTGAGCGCTTGCAGTTGCTGGATCTGGTTCTTCAGCGCCTGAAATTCGGGGTCGCGCTGGGCGATGGCCTGTTTGACCGCCTGGTCCAGCCGGGTGGTCTGGGCCGCCTGATCCTGCTGTCCCTGGTACCAGAGATAACCGCTGCCGCCGCCGGCACCCAGCGCGACCAGTAAAGCGAACGCCGCCAGCCCTCGGCCGCTCTTGGACGCGGGCGCGGGCGCCGGAGCGGGTGGGGCGGTTTTGGCGAGCTGTGGAGTGATTGGGGTTTCGGGCGCGGCGGGCGCGGCGTTGGTGGTTCCGGGATCGGTTGCTTTGTCTGTCATGTCATATTTACCGAGCGGGTGAGAGGGAATTTGTCGTTAGGTCGAGTAGCGCGGCGGCGATGGCGTCGTCGCCGGCCTCCCGGGCGAGCAAAAGGCGGCGGCAGCCGTATTCCGCGGCGATCCGCCGGATGCGGGCACTGACCACGATCAGAGGTGTATCACACAAATAATCTTGCCCGGCTACGCCAAGCATATCAAACAGATTCCGCAGGTTTTCACCGCTGGTGACTGTCACGGCACCGATTTCGCCGCGCTTCCAGCGTGCCAGCAGTCCCTCGATATTAGCGGTCGCCGGCCGCTCGCGCCGGTAGACTTCGGCGCGGTCCACCCATGCCCCGCGAGCGCTCAGGGTTTCGACCAGCAGTTCCCGGCCGTCTTCGCCGCAGATAAGGGCGATGCGCTGGCCAGCCACCTCCCTCAGGCGTGGCAACGCCAGCAATCCTTCGCTGCTGAAATCGCCGCCGGGTTGCAGGCAGCGGTCGATACCATGACGGGCCAGTGCCCGGCCGCTGGCTTGGCCGATGGCGGCGATATCCAGTCGATCGGGAATGCCGCCGCGCTCGCGGATTGCCGGCAACGCCCGCTCCACGGCATTGGCACTGGTAAAAATTGCCAGATCGTAAGTGACCAAGCGGTCGAACAGGGCCAGGGCCGGCGCGGGGTCGCGCGGTGCGGCGATGATCAGAGTCGGCCAGCGAATGGCGATGCCGCCATGGCCTTCGATCAGTCGGCACAGCGGTTCGGCCTGGTGTTTCGGCCGAGTGACCAGCACGCCGAGACCACGCAGATCTAGGGGTGTGCCCATCGCGCTTTCATAACAGTCGTTGCAGGATTTCGCCGGCGCCACGCCCGAGCAGCTCCTCGGCCAGCGCGACCCCGAGCGCGCGGGTGTCGGTGGCCGGACCTCGAATTTCGCCCGCCACGATCCGGCTGCCGTTAGGTTCGCCGACCAGACCGCGTAGCCAGATCCGCTCCTGTTCCAGCAGGGCATGACCGGCGATCGGCACCTGACAACCGCCTTGCAGGCGGGCGTTGAAGCCCCGTTCCGCCGCAATCCGGGTGTGGGTGGCGTCGTCGTCAAGCGGGGCGATCAGCGTCCGGGTTCGAGTGTCGTCCAGCCGGCATTCCACCCCGATCGCTCCCTGGCCGATAGCCGGCAGGCTGAATTCCGGCTCCAGGGCGACGGTGATGCGTTCTTCCAAGCCCAGCCGTTTCAGGCCAGCGGCAGCCAGAATGATGGCATCGAATTCGCCCGCGTCCAGCTTCGCCAGTCGGCTGTTGACGTTGCCGCGCAGGCCGCGAATCCGCCAGCCGGGATAGCGGGCCGCCAACTGGCATTGCCGGCGCAAGCTGGAGGTGCCGATCCGCGCGTCGGTCGGCAGGGCGTCGGGGTGGGGATAAGCGTTGGCAACGAAGGCATCACGCGGGTCCTCGCGCGCCAGAATCACCGGCAGACCCAAACCGGCGGGGAAATCCACCGGCACGTCTTTCATGGAGTGGACGGCGAGATCGGCGCGACCGTCCAGCAGACCCTGTTCCAGTTCCTTGACGAACAGGCCCTTGCCGCCGATCTTGGCCAGCGGGCTATCGAGAATCTGGTCGCCACGGGTGACCATGCCGACCAATTCAACCCGCAGGCCGGGATGCAGTTGGCGCAGGCGCGCGGCGACGTGTTCGGCCTGCCAGAGGGCGAGCGGACTTTTGCGGGTAGCGATGCGCAGGATATCGGAGGGCATGATTTTGCTAAGCTATGGCTTCTCTTTATTTAACATACAGAATATCTCATGAGCGACACACAGACCAATCAGACTTGGGGCGGACGATTTACCGAGAGCACCGATGCGTTCGTGGCGGCGTTTACCGCTTCGGTCGAGTTTGACCGGCGGATGTACCGCCAGGATATCAATGCTTCGATGGCCCACGCCCGGATGCTGGCACGGGTGGGGGTGCTGTCGCGGGAGGATTGCGCGGCCATCGTGCGCGGCTTGGAGGAGATTCGCGCCGAGATCGAGCGCGGCGAGTTCGAATGGTCGCTGGCGCTGGAAGATGTACATATGAATATCGAGGCACGGCTGATCGAGCGGATCGGCGACGCCGGCAAGCGACTGCATACCGGTCGTTCGCGCAACGATCAGGTCGCCACCGATATCCGGCTGTACCTGCGCGATGCCATCGACGCGATTCAAGCCGAACTGCGCCGCTTGCTGGGTGGCTTGGCGGATCTGGCGACCCGCGAGACCGATACCATCATGCCCGGTTTCACCCATCTGCAAGTCGCACAACCGGTGACCTTCGGCCATCATCTGCTGGCTTGGTTCGAGATGCTCAAGCGGGATTACGAGCGACTGATGGACTGTCGCAAACGGGTCAACATTATGCCGCTGGGCGCGGCGGCGCTGGCGGGCACCAGTTATCCGCTGGATCGGCATTACACCGCGCAACTGCTGGATTTCGATGCGCCCTGCGCCAATTCCCTGGATGCGGTCAGCGACCGCGACTTCGCCATCGAATTGACCGCCGCCGCCGCGATCCTGATGACTCATTTGTCGCGGATGTCGGAGGAGTTGGTGCTATGGTCGTCGGCGCAGTTCGATTTCATCGATCTGCCGGATCGGTTCTGTACCGGTTCCTCGATCATGCCGCAGAAGAAGAATCCCGACGTGCCGGAACTGGTGCGCGGCAAGGTCGGGCGGGTCAACGGCCATCTGGTGGCGTTGCTGACGCTGATGAAGAGCCAGCCCTTGGCTTATAACAAGGATAACCAGGAAGACAAGGAGCCGCTGTTCGATACGGTCGATACCGTGCTGGGTTGTCTGCGTGCTTTCGCCGACATGGTGCCGGCTTTGCGTCCCAAGCGCGAGAATATGTTTCAGGCCGCCCGGCGCGGTTTCGCCACCGCCACCGATCTGGCCGACTATCTGGTGCGTAAGGGCGTGCCATTCCGCGACGCGCATGAGGTCGTCGGCAAGGCGGTACGCTTGGGAATCGAGACCGACCGCGATTTGGCGGACATGACGCTGGTGGAACTGCAACGGTTCTCGCCATTGATCGAGGACGACGTGTTCGTGGTGCTGTCGCTGGAGGGGTCGGTGGCGGCCCGCGATGTATTGGGCGGCACCGCGCCGAACCGAGTGCGCGCGGCGACGGCACAGGCGCGGACCTGGCTGGCGGAATTGGCTTGATGCGAGAACATGGCTTCTGACTGAATGTCCGAATCCTAGCGACTAGAATAGTTGACATGGAGGGCGGCAGTGGCATTGGCGTTGATGATGCAATTGCTGGCGTCTGGTCTGGTCTGATTCACTGACAGGCTGATTCGAGTTGTTGTTATCACGAAACTTGCAAGCATTGACTCCAACATCAGATTCTCGGCGCTTCGCGCCGTCGAACCTTCATTGGAGCGTCACCGCTTCGGGGCGACTTCGTCGTCCCGTACTCGCGTCACCGCCGCCCCTCACTGGCTCCGGTTGGCCAGACATTCTGGTTGGCTTGGCGCTAGCCGGCCTCTTCCTTCGGTCAGCACTGTTTGTATTGGGTGCCGCCACCACAGAGCTTCGATCAATCAATGCCTAACCATGCCGCTCCAATATTTACCGGGGACGACCCCACGACTGGAAAGGGAAGAATTATGACTTGGGCTATGCTTTTTCTTGCGGGACTGTTTGAAACGGGATGGGCTATTGGGCTGAAATACACGGATGGATTCGCCCGGTTGTGGCCGACTTTATGGACGATTCTGGCGATGGTTATTAGTCTGTGGCTACTGGGGATTGCTATGAAGACACTCCCGGTCGGCACAGCCTATAGTGTATGGGTCGGTGTGGGTGCTGTCGGCACCGTGATCCTCGGAATCGTACTGTTTGGAGAGCCGGCCAATACGGCTCGCCTCATAAGTGTAGCGTTCATCATTGCGGGTATTGTCGGTCTTAAACTTACAGTGCCGGCCTAACCAGCCAATTCAGCTTATCGGTCGCTCCGCTCTCGACCACTGATTCGAGATACTGGGCGTCCAGAGGAGCTGTGCAAAAATTAACGCATTGATATTATTATAGTATTTTTGAAAAATAAGCTAATCCGGCGATTATTTTAATTTCAGAGATTCTATTCGAGGTGCTGTGTGGCTTGGCCAAAAGAAATTTCTTGTAAGAGGTACCCAGCGATTTGACTTCAGGTTTCCCGGAGTCCGCGGGTGGTGGGTGGGTTATCGACAAGCAGAGGTAGACCACCGTGAAAATTCTCGGCTTGATGGCGCTGGCGGGAGTATTAGGATATTGGCCCAGTGTTTCCGTTGCCCAAGCGGCTCAAATCACCTTGGCATGGGACCCGAGTACGTCTCCGAATGTGGGAGGATATGTTCTGTACTAACGCGATGTTCGACTTTTCAGGCGATCAGGCTCTCAAACTGCAGGTCTGACCGACCGATTTGCCGGTTCATGAAAATACCCAAGGTGTGCGCCAAGATTTTTCGGGCGATCCGACTCGTCAAGTGCCAAACATCCCGCGCCCGGATTTTCTCAAAATGAAACTGCTCGGTCAGTTGACCGATGACGGTTTCCACGAGGCGGCGGGTTCTCGTCAGTTGTTGGATGATCCAAGGCGCACGGGAATCGGCCATGTTCGCCCGCAAGGGGGTTTGCAAATCGATCCCCGTGGTTGCCAGTTCCGCCTGAAGACAGGCGCTCAGGTATCCCTTGTCGCCAATGACCAAGCCGTGAACGCCGTCCGTCAAATCCCAAAGCGCTTCGCGTTCATCACCGGCGGCGGGGGTCACCGTCCACGCCGTGATCACGCCATCGAATGTGATCATCAAGTGACCATGAAGTCCATAATAATACTGCTTTTTTGCCGCGCAATAGCCGAAGCCGGCCGCCTCGGGAAAACATCGGCATTGCGGGGCACGGGTCAGCATACACACCGGCATGGGGCAGCCATCGACGAGGTGAATAGGGTCCGTCACCGCCCCCAAGTCGATCAGCAGATGCCGATGCAGCCGCTGTTTGACGACCCAGAGATTGGCCGCTTGCTGGGCAAACGTGGTTCGCGATCCGAGTCTTGGAAACCACGACGGCCAATGACGACGGAAATACTTCCAGATGCCCACATCGGTATCCAAACCCAGAAACTCACCCACCACCTCCATGGTGATCACTTCGCTGTCCGCCAACTTCGGGGCAAAACCACGCTGGCGCAAGCGATGATCCCCCAGCAGGGCTTCCAGGTGTTCTTCTACCCAGCAAAACACCGTGATGATAAAGTCTTCAAGCGGCATGGCGGTCTCTCCGTGCGGTTGAGGTGGTTGGTTCCTCTCAGCTTAGCTCGCACCGTCATGCCGCATCGGTCTGCCCTCATCTCTCCTCGAAAAAGTCGAACATCGCGTTGTACTATGGTCATGCCAGCCGGAACTACACCGACAGCATCGATGTTGGTGATCAGACCCAATATACCTTGACGGACCTTGAGGCGGGAACGACTTACTATTTTGCGATTACCGCCTACGATACGACCCAGACGATCAGAAGCGATTTCTCCAACGAAGTCCACTACCCAGCGTTGGCTACTTCGCCAAACGCCAGTCTGGAAAGCCCGACACAAGGTTCCTTCGAGAGTGGGATCGGCCTGATCCGGGGTTGGGTTTGCCAAGCCAATACCGTGGAGGTGCGGATCGACAATGGCGCGTGGCGGCAAGTGGCTTACGGCACCGCGCGGCTCGACACGGTCGAAATTTGCGGTGACGCCGACAACGGCTTTGGCTACACCTTCAACTGGAACCGGCTGGGCAACGGTAGCCACAACTTGCGGGCCTTCGCCGACGGTGTGGAATTCGCCAACGTCAACTTTACCGTGACCAGCTTGGGCATGGAGTATCTGCAAGGGGTCAGCGGCGAGTTTGTCCTGCCGAATTTTCCAGTCACCGGCAATGACATTGCCGTGCGCTGGTCCGAGCCTCATCAGAATTTCATGATGGTCGATGCCAACCGAAATCTGACCGATCCACAGCTGACCATGACCGTCCCGCTGGCGCAATTCCCCGCCTATCTGGAAAGCCCCCAACAAGGCTCCTTCGAAAGCGGGATCGGCCTGATCCGGGGTTGGATCTGCCAAGCCGGCACGGTGGAAATCCAGATCGATGGCGGCGCGCGGCGGCAAGTGGCTTACGGCACCGCGCGGCCCGACACGGTCGAAATTTGCGGTGACGCCGACAACGGCTTTGGTTACACCTTCAACTGGAACCGGCTGGGCAACGGTAGCCACAACTTGCGGGCCTTCGCCGACGGTGTGGAATTCGCCAACGTCAACTTTACCGTGACCAGCTTGGGCGTGGAGTATCTGCAAGGAGTCAGCGGCGAGTTTGTCCTGCCGAATTTTCCAGTCACCGGCAATGACATTGCCGTGCGCTGGTCCGAATCCCACCAGAATTTCGTGATCGTGAACGGGCAGGCCAATTCACGCTAGTCATTCATGGCAAAAACCCCGCGTGAGCGGGGTTCGATACGGATCGGTGGACCGGCGTGCGATCAGTCGTCGCCGGACACGACACCCAGAATCTGCAGCAGGCTCAGCAGCAGGTTGAAGATGGTGATGTACAGGCTGACGGTGGCCATGATGTAGTTGGTTTCGCCGCCGTGGATGATTTCACTGGTCTGCCAGAGGATCATGCCCGACATCAGCAGAATGAACATCCCCGATACCGCCAGCGACAGGGTCGGGATGTTGAACAGCATCGCGCCCAGCCCGGCCAGGAACGCGACCAGGATACCCACCATCAGGAAGGACCCCATAAAGCTGAAGTCCTTGCGGCTGACCACCGCGTAGCCGGACAGCGCCAGGAAGATCGCGCCAGTACCGCCCAGCGCGGTCATCACCACCTGCGAGCCGTTCGGTAAGCTGAGGTAAAAATTGAGAATCGGTCCCAGCGTGTAGCCAAGGAAGCCGGTCAGGGCGAACACCGCGGCCAGACCCCAGACGCTGTCGCGCAACCGGGTGACCACGAACAATAAGCCAAAATAACCGCCCAGCGTGATCAGCCAGTGCAGCGGCGCGGCGTTGGCAGCCATGGCGATGCCGGCGGTAACCGCGCTGAATAGTAGAGTCATCGATAGCAGCAGGTAGGTATTGCGCAGGACCTTGTTGCCGACGGCCGGCTTATCCAGCGTCAGCGTGAAGGGCGCCTTGGCCAGAACATCGTTTTTCTGCAACATCGTAAATCGAACCTCCCAAGGATTGATGAGCTAATGCTATTGACCGTTTCCCAACGCGAACGGTTCAACGCGAACGGTTCAGCAAAGGGTCTTTGACGTCAGGGGCAACACCCAATTTTTATACACGAAAGACGCGAGCCTGTCTCGCCAACTCTCATGGTTGCCCGCCGCGCCGTGGATTCAGGTACTGGTTGGCCATGATGGCTGGCGGCTTGCGATAGGCCGGTCGGTGACGGTGACATGGCGGCATTTGCTCAATAATTCAATGGTCCCAGGCCCACTTGTATTCATGGCCCATCCGCGTCAGTGCATTGGGAATTTTCACGGTGCTCTTGCCTGTGCCAAGGGTCATGACGCCGTCCGAACTCCGACCCCTGGCTGTGCTAAAATCCATCGTCTCACGGCTGCCCTTAGCGGCCGGGTTGGGTGCTGACGAGGGTTCCGCATGACTGATATCGCCAAAGAAATCCTGCCGGTCAATCTGGAAGACGAAATGCGGCAGTCCTACCTCGATTACGCCATGAGCGTGATCGTCGGGCGGGCGCTGCCGGACGTGCGCGACGGACTGAAGCCGGTGCATCGGCGGGTGTTGTTCGCCATGAGCGAACTGGGCAACGACTGGAACAAACCGTACAAGAAATCCGCCCGCGTGGTCGGTGACGTGATCGGTAAGTACCACCCACACGGTGATTCCGCGGTCTACGACACCATCGTGCGCATGGCGCAGCCCTTTTCCCTGCGCTACATGCTGGTGGACGGGCAGGGCAACTTCGGCAGCATCGACGGCGACGCCCCGGCCGCGATGCGCTACACCGAAGTGCGCATGGCCCGCGTCGCCCACGAACTGCTGGCCGATCTCGACAAGGAAACGGTCGATTTCGTCCCCAATTACGACGAATCGGAGCGCGAGCCGTCGGTCTTCCCGACCCGCTTGCCCAACCTGCTGGTCAACGGCTCCTCCGGCATCGCCGTCGGCATGGCCACCAATATCCCGCCGCATAATCTGACCGAGGTGGTGGATGCCTGCATGGCGCTGATCGACGACCCGTTGCTGAATATCGCCGAGCTGATGCGCTACATTCCGGGGCCGGATTTCCCCACCGCCGCGCTGATCAACGGCGCCAGCGGCATCCGCGAAGCCTACGAGACCGGTCGCGGCCGGGTGCGAATGCGCGCCAGGACCGAAATCGAAACCGACGAGCTGCGCAACCGGCAGGCGATCATCGTCACCGAGCTGCCCTATCAGGTGAATAAGGCTCGGCTGATTGAAAAAATCGCGGAGCTGGTCAAGGACCGCAAACTGGAGGGCATCACCGAACTGCGCGACGAATCCGACAAGGACGGCTTGCGCATCTATATCGAATTGCGACGCGGCGAGGCCGCCGAGGTCGTGCTGAACAACCTGTTTCTGCACACCTCGCTGCAATGCGTGTTCGGCATCAACATGGTGGCGCTGGTCGAAGGCCAGCCGCGCCTGCTCAACCTCAAGCAGATTCTGGAAGCCTTCCTGGCGCACCGCCGCGAAGTGGTGGTGCGGCGCACCGTCTTCGATCTGCGCAAGGCCCGCGAGCGGGCTCACATCGTCGAAGGATTGGCGGTGGCGCTGGCCAACCTCGATCCCCTGATCGCGCTGATCCGCGCCGCCGCCGATCCCGCCACCGCCCGCGTCGCGCTGCTGGAGCAGGCATGGATGCCGGGTGCGGTCACCGATCTGTTGGCCCGCTCCGGCGCGGCGGCGTCGCGGCCGGAGGATCTGCCGGCGGAATGTGGCCTGAGTGAAGTCGGCTACCGGTTGTCGCCGGCCCAGGCGCAGGCGATTCTGGATTTGCGACTGCATCGGCTGACCGGGTTGGAACAGCGCAAACTGCTGGACGAGTATCAGGATTTGCTATCCCGCATCCAGGACTACCTGGAGATCCTCACCGTGCCGGAACGCTTGACGGCGGTGATTCGCGCCGAACTGCTGGAGCTGCGCGCCCAGTACAGCGACGCCCGCCGCACCCAGATCCTGCCCGACGAACAGAATCTGAATCTCGAAGACCTGATCAATGAAGAGGCCATGGTGGTCACGCTGTCGCACGCCGGCTACGTCAAGTCGCAGCCTTTGTCCTTGTATCGGGCGCAAAAACGCGGCGGGCGCGGCCGGGCGGCCACCACCTTCAAGGAAGAGGATTTTGTCGATAAACTGTTTGTCGCTAGCACCCACGACACCATCCTTTGTTTCTCCAACTACGGCAAGGTGTACTGGAAGAAAGTCTACGAGCTGCCGCAGGCCAGCCGGACCGCGCGCGGTCGCCCCATCGTCAACCTGCTGCCGCTGGAAGAGGGCGAACGGATCAACGCGGTATTGGCGGTGCGCGAGTTCAGCGATGATCATGATGTGTTCTTCGCCACCGCCAACGGCACGGTCAAGAAGACGCCGCTATCGGCCTATTCCCGGCCGCGTCCCAGTGGCATCATCGCCATCGACCTGCGCGAGGGCGACCAGTTGGTCAACGTGGCGCTGACCCACGGTCAGAGCGATGTGATGCTGTTCACCGACGCCGGCAAGGTGTTGCGTTTTGCCGAGACCGAGGTGCGCGACATGGGTCGCTCCGCCTGTGGGGTGCGCGGTATCCGCCTGGGCGCCGAGCAGAAGGTCATCGCCCTGATCGTGGTGGGTGAAGGCACGGTGCTGACCGTCACCGAAAACGGTTACGGCAAGCGCACGCCGGTCGATGACTACCCACGCCGGGGCCGGGGTGGCCAGGGCGTCATTTCCATTCAGACCTCCGAGCGTAACGGCCGGGTCACCGGCGCGGTGCAGGTCGAGAGCGACCACGACATCATGCTGATTACCGACGGGGGTACGCTGGTGCGCACCCGGGTCGAAGAGATTTCACTGGTGAGTCGCAACACCCAGGGGGTGAAGCTGATCAGCCTGCAAGGCGATGAGAAGCTGGTCGGAGTCGAGAAAATCGAAAGCATCGGCGAGGTGGACGTTCCCAACGATGTATCGGTCGATGACGAAAGCGCGCCGCCGGAAGACGCCCAGGATGACGAGGAGCCGGCGGCATGAGCGAGGCGGACAGCCTGCGTGCGCTGCGTGAGCGCATCGATGCGCTGGACCGACAAATCCAGACATTGATCTCCGAGCGGGCGAGCTGCGCGCAGCAGGTGGGCGCGATCAAGCAGGCCGCTGGCGCCACCGGCAATTTTTACCGCCCCGAACGCGAGGCACAGGTGTTACGGCGGGTGATCGAAACCAATCCAGGGCCGCTGAGCAGCGAGGAAATGGCCCGGCTGTTCCGCGAGATCATGTCGGCCTGTCTGGCGCTGGAAGAGCCACTCCGCATCGCCTTTCTCGGCCCGGAAGGGACCTTTACCCAGGCGGCGGCGCTCAAGCACTTCGGCAAGTCCATTCACAGCATCCCCTTGCGGGCCATCGATGAGGTGTTCCGCGAGGTCGAGGCCGGCTCCGCCGACTACGGCGTGGTGCCGGTGGAGAATTCCACCGAAGGGGTGGTCAACCATACTCTGGACATGTTTCTGCAATCGCCGCTGCGGATTTGCGGCGAGGTGCAGATCCGCATCAACCATCATCTGATCACCCGCGCCGTCGATCTGATGGCCATCCGCCGCATCTATTCCCACCGGCAGTCGCTGGCGCAGTGCCGCGAATGGCTGGATGCGAATTTGCCTCGGGTCGAACAGGTCGAGGCGAGCAGCAACGGCGAGGCGGCGCTGCGGGTGCGCGACGAGGCGGACGCGGCGGCGATCGCCGGCCAGTGCGCGGCGGACATCTATCGATTGCCGACCCTGGTGCGCAATATCGAGGACGAGCCGAACAACACCACCCGCTTCCTGATTATCGGCACCCAGCCGATTGCGCCGTCTGGCGACGACAAGACCGCGCTGCTGGTGGCTTCGCTCAACCGGTCCGGCGCGCTGTTCAAGCTGCTGGAACCACTGGCCCGGAACAATGTGAGCATGAGCCGCATCGAATCGCGGCCCTCGCGGCGCGGCATGTGGGATTACGTGTTCTTCATCGATCTGGATGGTCACGCTCAGGACGAACCAGTGGCCAGTACGCTGACCGAACTGCGCGAGCAGGCCAGCCTGTTCCGGGTGCTGGGCTCGTATCCCAAGGGCGTGCTTTGAGGTCGATGGGTGGCGGGCGGAATTTTTCCTCCCTGGATTAAGGGGGGATCGGCGTTTAGCGTCGAGGTGGTTTGAACGCGGTGGTGTCCCATTGCCTTGATATGAGAAGCGATCTTCAAATTCAAAGGAACTCATTTTCCATGTCCTGCGATTTCCTCTCCCTCGCCGCCCCCGGCGTGCGCACCCTGCAACCCTACCAGCCCGGCAAGCCGGAGAGCGAATTGCGCCGGGAATACGGTCTAAGCGACATCGTCAAGCTGGCCTCCAACGAGAATCCGCTCGGTCCCAGCCCCAGGGCCATGACCGCCGTGCGGGAAGCGCTGGGTGGGCTGGCCCGCTACCCCGACGGCAACGGTTTCGAGCTTAAATCGGCGCTGTCCGCCAAGCTCGGTATCTCCACCTCGATGCTGACGCTCGGCAACGGTTCCAACGACGTGCTGGAACTGGTGGCGCGAGCCTTTCTGACGCCGGAGCACGCCGCGATATTTTCCGAACATGCTTTCGCCGTCTATCCCATTGTCACCCAAGCCATCGGCGCGACCGCTCGTATCGCCAAGGCCAATCCACCCGACCATGCCATACCCCATGGCCACGATCCGGCGGCCCTGTTGGCATCGATCGACGACCGTACCCGGGTGATGTTCATCGCCAATCCCAACAATCCCACCGGCACCTGGCTGAAAACGGCGGAACTGGAAGCTTTGCTGGAAGCCGTGCCCACGCGGGTCATCGTGGTGGTGGACGAGGCGTATAGCGAATACGTCGAGACCGAGGCGGACTGTCCCAGCGCCCTGCGCTGGCTCGACCGTTTCCCCAATCTCATCGTCACCCGGACCTTTTCCAAGGCTTACGGTTTGGCCGGGCTGCGGGTCGGGTATGCGGTCTCCCATCCTCAGGTGGCCGATCTGTTAAACCGGGTGCGCCAGCCGTTCAACGTCAACAGCCTGGCGCTGGTCGCGGCGGCGGCGGCGCTGGATGATGTCGAGCACTTGGAGCACAGTCGGGCGACCAACCGCGCCGGCATGAGACAGTTGCGGGACGCTTGCCGCCAATGGGACCTGACGTGGTTGCCATCGGCCGGCAATTTTCTGTGCGTGAACATGGGCCGGCCGGGCCGGGAGGTATTCGTGGCATTGCTGAAGCGCGGCGTCATCGCCCGTCCGGTGGACAACTACGGCTTGCCGCGCTATCTGCGGATCAGCATCGGTACCGAAGCGGAAAACGCCCGCTGGATCGAGGCCATGCACGACATATTGCGAGGTTGATATGGCGGCGGAGCAACCATTGATCCAGCGCTTGTGCGTGATCGGTGTCGGCCTGATCGGAGGCTCGCTGGCCCGCGCGCTCAGGCAGGCGGGCGAAGTGGGTGAGGTGATCGGTTCCGGGCGCGGCGAGGATAATCTGCGCGCCGCCGTGCGGTTGGGCGTGATAGACCGCTATGATACCGATCCGACTCGCGCGGTGGCCGGCGCCGATGTGGTGGTCGTCGCCGTGCCGCTGGGGGCCATGGAGCCGGTATTGCGCGCCATCGTTCCACATTTGACCTCCGCCGCGGTGGTGACCGATGTCGGCAGTGCCAAGGGCAGCGTGGTGGCGGACGTCGAGCGGATTTACGGCCATATTCCACCGCATTTCGTACCCGGCCATCCCATCGCCGGCACCGAACAGAGCGGAGTGGAGGCTTCGTTCGCCACCCTGTTTCAAGGCCGGCGGGTGATCCTGACTCCATTGGCGGAAACCGCCGCCGCTTCGCACGGTCTGATCAAGCGGATGTGGGAGCTGACCGGCGCCGAAGTGGTGGACATGGGCGTGCGCCATCACGACGCGGTGTTGGCCGCCACCAGCCACTTGCCGCACATGCTGGCCTACACTCTGGTCGATACCCTGGCGCGGCTCGACGACCGGGCGGAGATTTTCCGCTACGCCGCTGGCGGTTTCCGCGACTTCAGCCGCATTGCATCCAGCGACCCGAAAATGTGGCACGATATCTGTGCGGCCAATCGTGAGCAGTTGCTGGAGATGATCGCCCTGTTCAGCGCCGATCTGACGCGGTTGGCCGAGGCGATCCGCGCCGACGATCGCGCCGCTGTTCTCGCCCTGTTCCAGCGAGCCAAACGCGCTCGCGATAATCTCTATCTCGACTGATCTTCCCCATGACCGACTTGACCTTCACCATCGAACCTGGTGGCGCTCTACGCGGGCGTTTACGGGTGCCCGGCGATAAATCGATTTCCCACCGTGCCATCATGCTCGGCGCGCTGGCCGAAGGGACAACCGCCGTGACCGGCTTTCTGGAAGGCGAGGACTGTCTGGCGACGCTGCGGGCGTTCCGCGCCATGGGCGTGCGCATCGACGGCCCGGATCAGGGTCGTGTGACCGTGCATGGCGTTGGCCGGCACGGGCTGCACGCGCCGACCGAGCCGCTGGACATGGGCAATTCCGGTACCTCAATGCGCTTGATGAGCGGCATTCTGGCCGGACAGGCTTTCGATACAGCGCTGGCTGGCGATGCTTCGCTCAACCGCCGGCCCATGCGGCGGGTGACCGAACCCCTGACGCGGATGGGCGCCTGGATCGAGACGAGCGAAACCGGCGCCGCGCCGCTGCGGATTCACGGCGGCCGGCACTTGATCGGTATCGACTACCCACTGCCGGTAGCTAGCGCTCAGATCAAGTCCTGCCTGCTGCTGGCCGGGCTCTACGCCGCGGGCGTCACCCGGATCACCGAGCCAGCGCCGACCCGCGACCATACCGAACGCATGCTGGAAGGGTTTGGTTATCCGCTGGTGCGCGAGGGCGACCACACCATCGCGATTACCGGTGGCGGGAAGCTTGCGGGAACCGAAATCGATGTGCCAGCCGACATCTCCTCGGCGGCCTTCTTCCTGGTCGGCGCCAGCATCGCGCCAGGTTCCGATCTACTGCTGAAGCATGTGGGCGTCAACCCGACCCGCACCGGGGTGCTCGACATCCTGCGCTTGATGGGGGCTGATATTGAGGTGTTGAACCCGCGGCTGGCCGGCGGCGAGCCAGTGGCCGATCTGCGAGTGCGCCACGCGCCGCTGCATGGCGTTCAAATTCCCGAGTACCTGGTGCCGTTGGCCATCGACGAATTTCCGGCGTTGTTTATCGCCGCCGCCTGCGCCGAGGGCATCACCGTGCTGACCGGCGCCGAGGAGTTGCGAGTCAAGGAAAGCGACCGTATCCAGGTGATGGCCGACGGTTTGACGGCACTGGGCATCGCTGCTGGGCCGACCACGGACGGTATCGTCATCCGGGGCGGCGCGCCGTCTGGAGGCACGGTCGACAGCCACGGCGATCACCGTATCGCCATGAGTTTCGCCATGGCCGCGCTGCGATCCCGCGATCCGGTTTCGATCCGCGATTGCGCCAATGTCAACACCTCCTTTCCTGATTTTATGGCTTTGGCGCGCATCGCCGGCTTGAATCTGGCCGAGCGGGGGGGCGTATGAGTGGCGAAGTGCCGGTGATCGCCATTGATGGACCGAGCGGGGTTGGCAAGGGCACGCTCTGCCAATGGCTGGCGGCGCGGTTGGGCTGGCATCTGCTCGACAGCGGCGCGCTGTACCGCCTGACCGCGCTGGCGGCACAGCGCCGGGGCTTGCCGTTGGAGGACGAAGCCCAGGTGGCGGCGGTGGCTATTGCGCTGGATGCGGTTTTCGTGGCCGACGTTGCGGGCACTTCACGGGTATTGCTGGACGGTGCGGAAGTGGGCGACATCCTGCGCGGCGAAGCCGCCGGTAATGCCGCGTCTCGGGTAGCGGCGCTGCCGGCGGTGCGCGCCGCGCTGTTGCAACGGCAACGGAATTTCCGCCGCCCCCCCGGTCTGATCGCCGACGGCCGGGATATGGGCACGGTGGTGTTTCCGCACGCCGAACTTAAACTGTTCCTGAACGCCAGCGCCGAAGAGCGTGCCCGTCGACGGTATAAGCAGTTGATTGAAAAAGGCATGGATGCTAACCTTAACAGTCTTATCGAAGAGATTGCCGAACGAGATGCTCGCGACGCCTGCCGTGCGGTGGCGCCGCTCAGGCCTGCCGCCGATGTGGAAATGCTGGATACTACCCAACTAGGCGTGACCGAGGTTTGCGAGTGGGCGCTGGCGCTTGCGGTTCAACGGCTGGCGGTAACGGTAATCCCCTAGAGTTTCAGCCTTTACGTTGGCGGCGCCCTTGGCTACGCTTTGACGTTACTAACTATACTTTGACGTTACCGAATGAGCCGAGCGCCGCGACTGGGCGCTCTGGGCGCAAGCCCTGAAGGTTTCCGCGATAGCGGAAACGCAGTCACTCGAAGCCGGTTCGGGCGCCCCGTCGTTGCCGAACCTCATGCAAACCAACCCGTGGCGGCCCGTGCCGCCGGTTTTTGAGCTATAACCCATGACCGAAAGTTTTGCCGAACTGTTTGAACAGAGCCTGGTCGATAAGCAGATGCAGCCCGGCGCCATTGTCCAGGGATTGGTGGTGGAAATCCGGGCGGATACCGTGGTGGTTAACGCCGGCCTGAAATCGGAAGGACTGATTCCGCTCGAACAGTTTTACAACGAGGAGGGCGTGCTTGAAATCAAGGTCGGAGACGAGGTTGAGGTCGCCTTGGACGCGCTTGAGGACGGCTTCGGAGAAACTCGGCTCTCCCGCGAAAAGGCTAAGCGCGCCCGTGTCTGGAGTGCCCTGGAAAAGGCATTCGAAGGCGAGGAAATCATCAAGGGCCTGATCAGCGGCAAGGTCAAGGGCGGCTTCACTGTGGATATCGGTGAGATCCGCGCCTTTCTACCCGGTTCGCTGGTGGATGTGCGGCCGGTGCGGGACGCTGCCTATCTGGAGGGTAAGGAACAGGAGTTCAAGGTTATCAAGCTGGACCGTCGCCGCAACAACGTGGTGGTTTCGCGCCGAGCGGTGGTGGAACAGGAATACAGCGCCGAACGCGAGGCTCTGCTGCAAAATCTACAGGAAGGCCAGATTGTCGAAGGCGTGGTCAAAAATCTCACCGACTATGGCGCCTTCCTCGACCTCGGCGGTATCGATGGCCTGTTGCACATCACCGACATGGCCTGGCGACGGGTCAAACATCCTTCCGAGGTAGTTGCCGTCGGCGATCACATCCAGGTCAAGGTGCTCAAGTTCGACCGCGAGCGCAACCGCGTTTCGCTGGGCCTCAAGCAGTTGGGCGACGATCCCTGGATCGCGTTGGCCCGCCGTTATCCAGTTGGGACACGAGTGTTCGGCAAGGTGACCAACATCGCCGACTATGGTTGCTTCGTGGAGATCGAAGAAGGCGTCGAAGGTTTGGTTCACGTTTCCGAGATGGACTGGACCAACAAGAATGTGAACCCGAACAAGGTGGTGGCGCTGGGCGATGAAGTTGAGGTGATGGTGCTCGACATCGACGAAGACCGCCGCCGCATTTCGCTGGGCATGAAACAGTGCCAGCAGAATCCCTGGGAAGAGTTCGACCAAGGCCACGCCAAAGGTGACCACGTCTCCGGCAAGATCAAGTCGATTACCGATTTTGGCATCTTTATCGGTCTGGATGGCGGCATCGACGGTTTGGTTCATCTGTCCGATATTTCCTGGAACATGCCCGGTGAGGAAGCGGTGCGTCACTACAAGAAGAGCCAGGAAGTCGAGGCGGTGGTGCTGGCGGTCGATCCCGAGCGCGAGCGCATCTCGCTGGGTATCAAGCAACTCGACAAGGATCCTTTCTCCAATTTTGTCGCCGATCATCCCAAGGGCAGCGTGATCATGGGCCATGTCGTCTCGGTGGATTCCAAGGGAGCCATGGTCGATTTGGGGCATGGTGTCGAGGGGACGCTGCGCGCTTCCGAACTGTCGCGTGAGCGGGTTGATGATGCTCGCTCGCTGTTGAAGGAAGGCGAGGAAATCGAGGCGAAATTCATCGGTGTCGATCGCAAGAACCGTACCATTACCTTGTCGATCAAGGCCAAGGATATGGCCGATGAAGCGGAGGTTCTGCAGGATTACAGCCGAAAATCCAGTACCGGCGCGACCTTGGGAGATATTTTCAAGGAGCAGATGGGCGCGCAAGACGAATAAGGCCTGTAACAATCTCCTCTCTCCCGCAAGGGAGGGAGGGCGTAGGTATTTTTTCGATGGGGGACTTCATGACGAAATCGGAGTTAATCGAAATTCTCGCGCGTAAACGCGGCGATGTTCCCTATAAGGATGTGGAACAGGCGGTCAAGACCATGTTGGAGCAGATGAGCGAATCGCTGGCGGGTGGCGAGCGGATCGAAATTCGTGGCTTTGGGAGTTTTTCGCTGCATTTTCGCCCCCCGCGGATCGGCCGCAACCCTAAAACCGGCGATGCCGTGACGCTGACCGGTAAATATGTGCCACACTTCAAACCGGGTAAGGAGTTGCGCGAACGAGTCAACGACTACCACGCTTATCATGACGGTGGCGATGGGTTTTTGTAATATCTCCATCGGTCCGGCAGATGGTCGGCTGTCATTGGCCGTTCAAAAACCCACGGTATAGAGTGGGTTTTTTGTTGAGAGTCTGGAAAAATGCTCGAAAATCAATAGGCTTTTTCGTTCTATCGATTTCAAGCCGCTCCGGCGGTGGGGGAAGCTGATGTTCTGGATCAAATTTATTCTGATTGCTGCCATTTTGCTGGTCGTGTTGCTGTTGGGGGTGGAATTTTCCACGCTCAACGCCGATGAAGTGACCGTCAAATACCTGTTAGGCGAGGGCGAGACAAAAGTATCGCTGGCGCTGGTGGTGGTGTGTGCTTTCGCCGCCGGCGTATTGGTGACCGCGCTGATTGGAACTTTCATCGTGTTGCCACTGCGCTGGCAGGTGGCCCGGTTGCGTCAGGCCGTATCCGGCAAGGAGCAGGAAATCAACTTGCTGGTCAGGAAAGCAGGTCGGGAAATGCGTTGAGCGACCGGCGCTGCTCCGCTGGGCCATGATGGAATTACTGTGGCTGCTATTGCCTGTTGCCGCTGCCTCCGGCTGGTGGGTGGCCCGGCACGACCGCGCGCGGCGGAGCGATGTGGCCGTGCGCAGCGCCGAGTATTTCAAGGGCTTGAATTATCTGATCGACGACAAGCCGGATCAAGCCATCGAGGTTTTTACCCGCATGGCCGATGTGGATCAGGATACCGCCGAAACGCACCTGGCTTTGGGGAACCTGTTCCGCCGTCGTGGTGAAGTGGATCGGGCGATCCATATCCACGGCAGCCTGATCGCGCGAACCAACCTGACCGACGACCAGCGCCGCCGGGCCATGTTGGAGCTGGGCGAAGATTATTTGCGCGCTGGCTTGTTCGACCGGGCCGAGGCCTTGTTTCAGGAGTTGGTGGACCAGCCCGATCACATGGAGGTAGCGCTGTCCCGCTTGATCCACATCTTGCAGCAGGAAAAAGACTGGCGCCAGGCGATCACCTATTGTGATCGCTTGGAGCGGATCGGCGGTGAATCCAGGCGACGGCAGACCGCGCATTTCTGCTGTGAATTGGCCGAGGAAGCGAATTCGCGCAACGAGCTTGCCGAAGTAAAAAAGTGGCTGCTCGACGCGCTGGCGCGCGATCCGGATTGCACTCGGGCCAACCTGCTGCTGGGTAATTTGGCGATGTGCGCGGGCGACCATCAGGCCGCGATCCTGGCTTTTCAGGCGGTCGAACGGCAGGATCGCGGCTATTTTCCGGAAGTGATCGCGCCTCTTGGTCAGTGCTACGGTACGTTGGGCCATCTCGATCAATGGGTGAGCTACCTGCGCGATGTCCAGCAACGGGACCACGGCGGCCGGATCACGGATGCGTTGGCCGAATGGTTGCTGCGACAGGAAGGCGAGGCGGCGGCGCTGCGGTTTCTCGAACGAGAACTACGGGAGTATCCGACCCTGCTCGGACTGCGCCGATTAGTCGAGATTAAGTTGGGGCGGGGCGAGGGCACGGAATACGCTGACTTGAAAGCCTTGCACTGTATTAGCACTCAGATGCTTAACAATGCCGCCCGTTACCGCTGCAATAACTGCGGTTTCGTCGTCAAATCCCTGCACTGGTGTTGCCCCAGTTGCCTGCAGTGGAGCACGATCAAGCCGATACCCGACTTGGTGATGAAAACCAGTGCCTAGCAGATCTTATTGTGGCGGTACAAACTGTCGAATCTCTGTCAGTTGAAAACGCGTCTTGCATCATTTCCAGCCTTTTTGCCGCAATAAGCTCCATACAAGTTGCATTCGTATTTTTATTGTCTATGTTTATAAGGTGCTGGTGTAGGCGCACTAGCAGAACACTATTTCCAATTTCATATTTTGGGAGGATGCTGATGAGATTGACAAATGTGATCTTTGGTTTGTTGCTGGCTTTCTGTTCCGCGGTGGCGTTCGCGCAAGCGATCGATATCAATACGGCAACCGCCGGGCAGCTGGAGGGATTGAAGGGGATCGGCCCGAAGAAAGCCGCCGAAATTGTGAAGTATCGGGAGGCCAACGGCCCTTTCAAGTCCGTGGAGGATTTGAGTAAGGTGTCTGGTGTTGGTGCAAAGACAGTGACCGCCAATAAGGATATGTTGATGGTCGGCGAGGCCGCCATGCCAGCGACGCCGAAGATGCCCGAAGTGCCAAAGGCCGCCATGCCAGCGACGCCGAAGATGCCCGAAGTGCCAAAGGCCGCCATGCCAGCGACGCCGAAGATGCCCGAAGTGCCAAAGGCCGCCATGCCAGCGACGCCGGTTGAGCCAGCCAAGCAGTAATCATCGCGCGGTCTTAAATTTATCGAGAAGTCAATATTGGCCGCCCCTTGGGCGGCCAACGTCCTATAATGACGCGTTTCCCGGCAGCCGCCGTAACTCATGATCGGGATCGTGTTCATGTTTCGTCCCCTGGAATTATTCATTGGCTTGCGCTACACCCGCGCCAAGCGTCGTAATCACTTCATTTCCTTCATTTCCCTGACTTCGATGCTAGGCATTGCCTTGGGGATTACCGCTCTGATCACCGTGTTGTCGGTGATGAATGGGTTTCAGCAGGAGCTACGCGGACGCATTCTGGCCATGACCGCCCATGCCACGATCAGTCGCTGGAGCGGGCCGCTGGAAAATTGGCGGGCGGTGCGAGAGCAGGTGCTGCAAAATCCCGAGGTCCAGGGTGGAGCCCCGTTTATCCGCGGTGAGGCGATGCTGAATAATGCTTCGCTGGTTAGCGGTGCGCTGATCCAGGGGATTTTGCCGGATGAAGAGCGACAGGTTTCCGATATCGGCGGCAAGATGGTGCAAGGTTCTCTGGACGATCTGCGCCCCGGCGGTTTCGGCATCATTCTCGGTAAGGAACTGGCCAATGCCCTGGGGCTGATGGTGGGTGACAAGGTGACGGTCATTACCCCGCAAGCCACCGTGACTCCAGCCGGAGTGTTACCCCGGCTCAAGCGTTTCGATGTAGTTGGGATCTTCAAGGCCGGTATGTATGAGTACGACCGTGGTTTGGCGTTGGTGCATGTCGCGGATGCCGGCAAGCTATTCCAGTATCCGGATGGAGCGGTCAACGGCTTGCGCTTGAAGTTGCGCGATCTGTTCCAGGCGCCGCGGTTGGCCCGCCAGCTCGCTGATCGCTTGCCGGACGGTTATCTGGCTCGCGACTGGACCCAGGATCACGCCAGTTTTTTCCGGGCGGTGCAGATCGAAAAAACCGCGATGTTCGTGATCCTGACCTTGATCGTGGCGGTAGCGGCCTTCAATATCGTGTCCGCCCTGGTGATGGTGGTGACCGACAAACAGGCCGATATCGCCATCTTGCGTACACTGGGCGCAACGCCGCTCAGCATCATGGGCATCTTCATCGTGCAAGGCATTACCATTGGTCTGGTCGGTACCCTGCTGGGTTTGGCCGGTGGAGTGGCGCTGGCGACCCATGTCGATGTAGTGGTGCCATTTATCGAGCGGTTATTCGGTGTCAAATTCCTGGCCCCGGACGTGTATCTGATCAGCGACTTACCCTCGCAGGTCCAATGGGGCGATGTCACGACCATCGGTCTGTTGGCATTCGGACTGGCCACGCTGGCGACGCTGTATCCCGCCTGGCGCGCGGCGCGGACCCAGCCGGCGGAGGCCCTGCGTTATGAATAAGGCCGAGGCGATGGGCGCGGCGGACGATGGAACGATGGTGTTGGAATGCCGCCAGTTGGCCAAGGCGTTCCGGCAGGGCAGCGAGCGGCTGGAGGTGCTGCGGGAGGTCGATTTTCAGATTCGGCGCGGCGAACGGTTGGCCATTGTCGGCAGTTCCGGATCGGGTAAGAGCACCTTGTTGCACCTGCTGGGTGGTCTGGATACGCCGACCGCGGGTTCGGTATGGGTGGCGGGGCGGGAGCTGAGCCGGCTGGGCGATGCCAATCGGGGGCGATTGCGCAATCGTTGGTTGGGATTCGTCTATCAATTCCACCATCTACTGTCGGAGTTTACGGCCCTGGAGAATGTGGCGATGCCGTTGCTGATCCGCGGCGAGACGCCGGCTGAGGCGGCCGGGCGGGCGGTGAGGCTGCTGGAACGGGTCGGGCTGGCTCAGCGATTGCAGCACAAGCCGGGCGAACTGTCGGGTGGCGAGCGCCAGCGGGCGGCGGTGGCGCGAGCCTTGATCACCGAACCGGCCTGCGTGCTGGCCGACGAACCGACCGGTAACCTTGATCGGCATAGCGCCGAACAGGTATTCGAACTGATGCTCGAACTGAATCGCGATCTTGGCACCAGTTTCGTGGTGGTCACCCACGATCCGGTGTTGGCAACTCGCATGGATGCAGTGTGGCGATTGGCGGATGGAGTGTTGGCGCGAGAATGCTGAGACGGCGGTGATCGCCCATGCGCTTGGGAGCCGTCGCTTTTTTGCTGGGGATTCTGGTCTTGCAGGCGTTGCCGGAACTACCGGGTCGCGTCTGGATCTTGGGGTTGCCCGGTGTGTTGGCGGTGCTGGTGTTCGCGCCTCGCTGGCGGTTGCCGGCTTGGGGTGCGGCCGGATTTCTGTGGGCGCTGTGGTTGGCGCCGCCGCCTGCCCTGTTACCGGCGGAACTGGAAGGCGTCGATATGTGGGTGGAGGGCTGGATCGCCGCCATCCCCGATCGTGAGAGACGCAGCACCCGATTTGAATTCGTGATCGATCAGGTGCTGACGCAAGGAAAGGCGTCCGCTGTCCTCATTGGCCAACGTGTGCGGTTATCGTGGTGGAGCGACTCCACTGGCATCAAAAATAAGGCGAAAGCAGTTCCTTCCTTGCGGGTTGGCGACCGTTGGGGCTTTGCGGTACGGCTAAAGAGGCCGCATGGCCTGCTCAATCCTGGCGGTTTCGACTATGAACGCTGGCTGTACGCCAGAGGCATCGTCGCAACTGGCGCCATCCGTTCCCATCCGCTTCCCCATCTGCTGGCCGAGGCCGAACGCTATCCGTTGGATCGGTACCGCCAGCGGGTGGCCGAAGCCTTCGAGCGCCTGCTGCCCGGTAACCCGCAAACCGGGATATTGACCGCGCTGGCGGTGGGCGAGCGAGGCGGCATCACACCCTGGCAATGGGAGGTATTCAACCGCACCGGCGTTGGCCACCTGATGTCCATTTCCGGTTCGCATATCGGCTTGATCGCCGGCATGGTATTCGCGCTGGTCTGGGGATTCTGGAGCCGAATTCCGGCGTTGGCCTTGCGTTGGCCAGCCACACGGGCGGCGGCGCTGGCCGCCTTGGTCGGAGCGGGTGGCTACGCACTATTGTCCGGCCTGTCGGTGCCGGCGCGGCGTTCCTTCCTCATGCTGGCGGTGGCGATGGCCGCGTTGATCTTCCTGCGGGCCGCCGCGCCCGGCCGCATTCTGGCCCTAGCGCTGCTGGCGGTGCTGGTCGTCGATCCCGAAGCACCCTTGCTGATAGGGTTTTGGCTGTCATTCGGCGCGGTGGTGGCGATTCTCCATAGCGTCGGCGGGCGCTGGCGTGAGCACCGGCCGCTCGGCCAGACGATCCACTTACAGTTGAGCATCACCTTGGCTTTGTTGCCGTTGTTGCTGCTTTTTTTCCAGCGATTCCCGCTGCTTTCGCCGTTGGCCAACCTGATTGCCATTCCCTGGGTGGGTTGCACGGTGCTGCCCTTGACTTTATTGGCGGTGCTGGCGGGCTGGATCGGCCCCGCTGTGCAAGTGCCGTTGCTGGAGGGGGCGGCGCTGACCCTGGAGGGGCTTTGGCGGATTCTGCGCTGGCTGGATCAGTGGCCGGGTCTGGTGTGGTACCGGCCGGAGCCACCGCTGTGGGCGCTGGCGTTTGCCCTGCCGGGCGTGGCGCTACTGCTGGGGCCTCGCGGCCTGCCGGGTCGCTGGCTGGGCCTGCCGCTGTGTCTGCCCTTGTTGTGGCCGCCCGCCGCCATTCCGCTGTTGGGTGGGGTCTGGTTCACCCTATTGGATGTGGGGCCAGGGCTGGCGGCGGTGGTGCGGACCCGGAATCATGTGCTGGTTTACGATACCGGGCCGCGCTTGGGAGAAACGCTGGATGCCGGTCGAGCCGTGATCGCGCCCTTTTTGCGCCAGCAAGGCGTGGTCAAGCTGGATATGCTGATCGTTAGCCACGCCGACAAGCAGCATACCGGCGGTGTGCGTTCGTTGCGAGAGCAGATGCCGGTCGAGCGCATTCTGACCTCATCGCTGGAACAGACACCGATCGATGGGGCCGAACTTTGCCGGGCGGGCCAGGACTGGGAGTGGGATGGTGTGCGGTTTCGGCTGCTGCATCCACCAGAAACGGGGTTTGTTGGCAACGAAGCTTCCTGCGTGCTCCAGGTGATCGGATCGATCGGTCGCGTGTTGTTGCCGGGGGATATCGAAGCCGGCGCCGAAACCGCCCTGGCCACGACCCACGGTGCCGAACTGGCCGCCGAGGTACTGGTCGCGCCGCATCAGGGCCGGCGCAATCTGTCGGTGTCCGCGTTTTTGGCTGCGGTACAGCCGCGTTATATCCTGTTTTCGACCGGCTACCGCAACCGGTTCGGCTACCCTCGCCCGGAAACCCTGGCACGCTATCGAGCGACTGGCGCCACGCTACTCGACGCTTCTTACGAAGGGGCACTTACCTTCCGGTTGGAACCGGGGCGGCCATTGGCACCGGAGCGATACCGACGTGACCACCGTCGCTACTGGACCGCGCCCTGACTGGGGCGAGCCTGCGATAAATCCGCTAAATCCAGTATGATTGAACGCCTACTACGAGATTGGGACAAAGTGACGATGCAAAGCGGGATGGAGATGATGGCATGCCTGAATTGATCAAGGCCGGCGGTTGGCTGATCGTGCCGATTCTGGTCTGCTCGCTGGTGGCGGCGATCATCATCTTCGAGCGCCTGCTGGCGTTGCGGCGGGCGCGGGTGCTGCCAGGGCGGTTGATGGCGATTCTCCAACACTGGATGACCCTCGGAGCGATCGACCCGCAGGAAATGCAAACGCTGCCGCTGGCTTCGCCGCTGGGCCGGATCGTGGCGGCGGGTTTGGCCAACCGCGGCCGCTCCCGCGAAGTTTTGCGGGAACGGATCGAAGACACTGGCCGCCATGTGGTGCATGAGTTGGAGCGGTTTCTCAATACCCTGGGTACCATCGCCGCCATCAGTCCTCTGCTGGGTCTTCTGGGCACCGTGGCCGGCATGATCAAGATCTTTCAGGTGGTTTCCGTACAGGGCAACAGTAATTTCAGCCTGCTGTCGGTGGGGATCGCCGAGGCGCTGGTAACGACCGCCGCCGGGTTGACCGTCGCTATTCCCAGTTTGTTGTTCTACCGCTATTTCCAGGGCCGGGTGGATGAGCTGGTGGTGCGCATGGAACAGGAAACCCTGCAATTGATCGATTTGCTGGATAGCGGGACAGAGGCAAGGGAGCAGCGGTCATGAACCTGCGTCCCCGCCGCCGTGACGATCCTGAACTCAACCTGGTGCCGATGATCGATGTGGTGTTGGTGCTGTTGATTTTTTTCATGATCGCCACCAGCCTGCGGCACGAGTCGGAACTGGAGATCCGGTTGCCGGAGGCATCATCGGGCAAGTCGTTGCCGGACAGTCTGGCGTCGCTGGAAGTGAGCATCGATGCGGCGGGCCGTTATTCCATCCATGGCATCAAGGGGCGGCTGCTGGACGCGACGACCGATGTGGCGATGTTGCGGGAAGGGCTGCTGAAAGCCTCTGGCGGGCGGGAGCTGCCATTGAAAATCAGCGCCGATGGCCAAACCCCGCACCAGGCGGTGGTGACGGTGCTGGAAGTCGCTGGCCAACTGGGTTTGAGGCAGGTGGATATCGCCACCATGAACGCCGCGCCCACTATCGCGCCACCACCCAACGCCGCCAACCCAACGCCGACACCCTGATATGAACTGGTTGGATCGCCATGGTTACTCCCTGAATCTGGTCGCCGTGCTGTTGTGGCCGTTCAGCCTGTTGTTCGGGGCGACGGTGCGCGGGCGGCGACTGTTGTACAAGCACGGCTTCCTGCACAGCGAAGCGGTCGCCGCGCCGGTGGTTGTGGTGGGCAACATCAGCGTCGGTGGCACCGGCAAGACGCCATTGGTGGCCCGCCTGGTGGAACTGCTGCGGGAAACCGGCTACAAACCCGGCATCGTCAGTCGCGGTTACGGCGGCCAATCCGCCGAATGGCCGCGCCACGTCACGGCTGACAGCGACCCGAGCCAGGTGGGCGACGAACCGGTCATGTTGGCCCGGCGCTGCCGGTGCCCGGTGGTGGTCGATCCCGATCGAGTCACGGCGGCGCGGACCCTGCTCGAAACTTACGATTGCAACGTGGTCCTGAGCGATGATGGCTTGCAGCATTATCGCCTGCGGCGCGATATCGAAATTGCGGTGGTCTGCGGTTCCCGTCGGCTGGGCAACGAGGCCTGCTTGCCCGCCGGACCACTGCGGGAACCGCCCTCCCGCTTGCGCGAGGTTGATTTCGTAATCGGCAACGGCGCGGCTCGCGGCGGGGAATATTTGATGTCCCTGCGCGGCGAAACCGCGGTGAATCTCAACGATCCCTGCGTCAGCAGCGCGCTGACCGGGTTCCGTCACGGCACCGTTCACGCGGTGGCCGGCATCGGCGATCCGGGGCGGTTCTTCGATCACTTGCGGCACGCCCGGTTGCGACTGATCGAGCATCCCTTTTCGGACCATCATTGCTTTAAACCCGAAGACCTGCATTTTCGACAGGATTTGCCGGTACTGATGACCGAGAAGGACGCCATCAAATGTCGGGCGTTCGCGGCCGAGGGGTGCTGGTATATTCCGGTGGATGCCAGGCTCGATCCGGATTTCGAGGAACACTTTCTCAAGCGGCTGGCGGCGATTGCCCTAGCCAAGGGCATACAACGCGAACGGGGCAAAACGGACCGAGGGGTTGGCGTGCGTTCCCAGCCCCGTATTTCTTAAGGCTAAGGTGAACGAGATGGACAAGAAACTGCTGGAAATTTTGCTTTGCCCGGTCAGCAAGGCACCGCTGATTTACGATAAGGCGCGGCAGGAATTGATCTGCCGGGAGAGTCGTCTGGCCTATCCTGTGCGCGACGGCATTCCGGTCATGCTGGAAGCCGAGGCCCGGCGTTTGGCGGATGACGAGGTCGGCCCGGGTGAGTGAGGGCGGTCCCCGGTTTCGCGTGGCCATTCCGGCCCGTTACGCTTCGACCCGTCTGCCGGGCAAGCCGCTACGGTTGCTGGCCGGGCAGCCCTTGCTCCAATATGTTTACCAACGGGCCTTGGCCAGCGGCGCCCTGGAGGTGGTGATTGCCACCGACGATCCCCGTATCCGCGTCGCGGCCGAAGGGTTCGGTGCAACGGTGTGCATGACCGCGTCCGAACACCCATCCGGCACCGACCGGCTGGCGGAAGTGGCGAACCGGCGCGGTTGGCCGGATGACGATATCATCGTCAATCTTCAGGGCGACGAACCGCAGATGCCGGCCGCGCTGGTCCGACAGGTGGCGGCGGCGCTGGAGGCATGTCCCGAAGCCGGTATCGCCACGGCCTGCGTCCGGATCCAGCGGCTGGAGGAAGTGTTTGACCCGAACGTGGTCAAGGTGGTGCGGGACGCACGGAACGATGCGTCGTACTTCAGCCGCGCTCCGATTCCCTGGCACCGCGAGACCTTTGCGACCGGCGTGGGCGGTTTGGCCGAGCTACCGGACGATGGTGTCGTTTATTACCGCCATATCGGGATTTACGCCTACCGGGCGGCGGTGTTGCGCCGCTATCCCCGTCTGGCGCCGGCGCCGGCCGAACGGGCCGAATCGCTGGAGCAATTGCGCGCCCTGTGGCATGGCATCCGCATTCACGTCGTCGAGGCCACCGAAGCCCCGCCGCCCGGAATCGACACCGAAGCCGACCTGGCGCGGGTGGTGGCGGAGTTCGAACGCTCAGATCAGCAGGTCGAGGGTGGCCAGTTCGGGTAGATCGGGATTGAGATGGTCGCGACGCGCATCCAATAAGGCAACGGTGAAGGTTTGCGGCGCCCAGCCGCTGGCATGACCGTATTGGTTGGCTTGCAGGACCTTGCGATCCTGGTGGTCGCGCAATACCACCGCCGGCTCCTCGCTCAGGATTTCGATGACCTGACAGGCACGGCCTTGGTAAAGCAGGACCTGACCCAGTAATTTTTTCAGTTTTTCGGGATCAATCCGAAGCATGGTCGGCGGCCAACATGATCAAATTCAAAGTAATGCAAACGATGCGCGCGGTGTTCGGTTCCCCGCGGCGCTTGGAGGCGGCGAGGTCGAAGGCGATGGTTAAAGTATTGTTCGTGTGCATGGGTAATATTTGTCGCTCTCCGATGGCGGAGGGGGTATTCCGGCGCATGCTGGAAGGGGTTGGTCTCGTTGAACAGGTCTATGTCGATTCGGCCGGCACCCATTCCTACCACATCGGTGCGCCGCCCGATAGCCGCGGTCAAGCCACCGCGCTGAGCCGGGGTGTGGATTTGCGCGACCTCCGCGCCAGACGGGTGGTGGCGGCCGATTTTGTCGAGTTCGATTACCTGCTGGCGATGGATCGCGCCAATTACCAGGATCTGCTGGCCGCGTGCCAGGATGCGGAACTACGGTCCCGCATTCGCTTGTTCATGGACTTCGCCCCCGCCTTGCCGGAACGGGAAGTACCGGATCCCTATTACGGCGGTCCGACCGGCTTCGAACGGGTCATGGATCTGGTTGAGGAAGGCGCCCAGGGCCTGCTGCTTCATTTGCGCGAACGCTATCGGATTTGAGCGGCGGTAGCCAAGCGCTTATCCGGGGCAAAGCGGGGCTGTCATCCAGCCCCGCTTTTTTCATCGGTCAATCAGGTGTCGGTTTCCGATCGGCGTCGGGTCCAGACTGTGGCGAATCGGTCGAGCCGACGGATGGCGGTTCGTTCGAGGCGGGTTCCGTCTGCCCGATGTCATCGGCCGCGGCGAGTGTTGCCACCACGACTTCGCCCTCGACCTCGACCGAAATCATATTTTCTTGGGAAGGCGATGCGGTGACCGGATCGCCTTCCGGCATGGAAGGGGTGGCCTCCTCTTGGGTGGTTGTGTCCGGCGCTTCGGGTTCGATCTCCGCGATCGCATGGGGCGGCGATGTGGCTGGCATGTCCTCGACGGCGGTCGTGGCTACAGCGAGGATCGTCGTGTCGGGCGCTGGAGGGCAGGGTTCGGGCGCTTCAGATGAAGATACCGTTGCATCCTCGGTGATAGGTGCGACAGCGGCTTCGTTTTCGGTGGGGGCTGGCGCGACCACGACATACCCGCTTTCACTGGCAATGGGCTCCACTTCGCTGGCAATGGGCTCCACTTCACTGGCGGTGGGCTCCACTTCACTGGCGGTGGGCTCCACTTCACTGGCGGTGGGCTCCACTTCACTGGCGGTGGGCTCCACTTCACTGGCGGTGGGCTCCACGGCAGTGGGCGCTGGCTGATCTATCGCCACTTCACTAAAAACCGCCGGGGTGGATGGTTCAAGCAGGGTCGATACGGAATCGGGAATGGCCGATACAGCCGCTGTTTCCATCGTGGTAGCCGCTGGTTCGGAAGTTTCGATCAGTTTGGCTGAGGGCGGCGGGGGTTCCGTCGCCGGCGGTTCGGCCTGCGCCAGAGACGAGGCCGTTTCGTGATCGTTCCCTGGCTGTTCCGCCTCTTCCTCAGCCACTGGATATTCCATAAGTAGAGGTGACGGTGGGATCAGCGCTTCGGATACGGATGTCGGTGGTGGCACGGCGCCCGTGGAGCGGGTCTTAACGACGGCGGCGGCTCCCTGGGACAGGCGAGGGCGGCCGCTGCGGATGCGCCGCTGCGGCGTGGCTGGTGGCGCCTCGACCGGATTTGGGCTTGGAGAGGGCGGCGCGGCGGCGGTTCCGCTCACGTCGTGCGATTCCGTGTCGCGAGAGCCGGGTGTGGCCGCTTGATCAGATTCATCGGCTTCGCCGCCGGAATCGACGCTGGCCGGGGTCGCATCTGCTGGGGTTGCCGCTTCGCCACGCCGCCGCCGTCGGCCGCCGCGTCGACCCCGTCGATTGCGCGCACCGGAACTTTCTTCTTCGGTCTCAGGGCTGATGGTCTGTTCGCCAGCCGGTTCGCCGGGGAGGAGTGCCGCCGGCGCTTCGGCTTCGACGCTGGGTTCTGGCCGCAAATCCTCGGCCGGTGGCGCAATTACGATTGGAGGCGGTGCGGAAACGGCCGGTGCGCCGTTGCTCTTACTGGCGGCGGGTTCCACGGCAGGCTCCGTCTCGGGCCGCCGGCCGGCGCGGTCGCGGCGCTGCCGCTCCGGTTTGGCGGGACGGGTTCCTCCTCCCGGCCGACCGGTCCGCTCTGGCTGAGATTGTTGTTGTGGGGCGTGCTGGAAGAGATTGCTCCATAGCCAGCGGAAGAAGCTCGGGCTCACTTCGGGCTTGGGTGTCGGCGCGGGTGGGGGAAGCGGAGCCGGAGTGGTCGGCGCGACGCTCTTGACCGCCGGTTCCTCGTCCGCGCTCCGCTCCGCGGTACCTACCGCCGGCTCGAATTGTTCTTCGAAGTCTTCGGCCAGGGTGTAGGACAGCAACTGGGTTTCCGACAGTTCGTCCACCCGCAGCCGATTGAGCTTGAAGTGTGGGGTTTCCAGCGACTCGTTCGGCACCAGCATGACGCCGACCCGATGGCGCTGCTCAATGGCGCGGATCGCCTCCCGCTTTTCGTTGAGCAGGAAGGTGGCGACCTTGACCGGCAACTGCACCACGACCCGGCCGGTCTTGTCCTTCATCGCTTCTTCCTGGATCAGCCGCAGCACGCTGAGCGCCAGCGAATCGATGTTGCGGATGGTACCCTGACCATTGCAGCGGGGGCAGATCATGTGACTGGCCTCATCCAGCGACGGGCTCAACCGCTGCCGCGACATTTCCAGCAAGCCAAACCGGGAAATCCGGCCGACCTGTACGCGGGCACGATCCATTTTCAACGCCTCGCGCATCCGGGTTTCCACCTCGCGCTGGTTGCGGGCGATGTTCATGTCGATGAAATCGATGACGATCAAACCGCCCAGATCGCGCAGCCGCAATTGCCGGGTGATTTCCTCGGCGGCTTCCAGGTTGGTGGTGAGCGCCGTTTCCTCAATATCGGCGCCCCGCGTGGCACGGGCCGAGTTGATGTCGATGGACACCAACGCTTCGGTATAGTCGATGACGATCCCACCGCCCGAGGGCAGGCTGACCTCGCGCAGATAAGCGGTTTCGATCTGCGATTCGATCTGGTAGCGGGTGAACAGGGGTACGTTGTCCTGATACAGCTTGAGCTTGTTCAGGTTGTGCGGCATCACCTGCTGCATGAAATCTTGCGCCTGGCGGTGGACGCTGGGGTTGTCCACCAGGATCTCGCCGATGTCGGCGCGCAGGTAGTCGCGCAAGGCGCGGATGATGATGTTGCTTTCCTGATAGATCAGGAACGGGGCTTTTTTCTGGGAGGAGGCGGTTTCGATGGCTTGCCACAGGTGCAGCAAGTAATCGAGATCCCACTGCAATTCCTCCTGCGAGCGGCCCACGCCGGCGGTGCGGACGATCAGACCCATGCCGTCGGGGATGTCGAGGCTGCTCATCACCTCGCGGATTTCCTGGCGATCATCGCCTTCGATCCGTCGCGACACGCCACCGGCGCGCGGGTTGTTGGGCATCAACACCAAATAGCGGCCGGCCAGGCTGATGAAGGTGGTCAGCGCCGCGCCCTTGTTGCCACGCTCTTCCTTTTCCACTTGGACCACCAGGTCCTGGCCTTCCTTGATGGCTTCCCGGATGTTCGGCCGACCACCGTCGGCGATGGATTGGGGGGCAAAGTAGTTGCGGGTGATTTCCTTGAAGGGCAGAAATCCGTGCCGGTCGGCGCCATAATCGACGAACGCCGCTTCCAGTCCTGGCTCGACGCGGGTGACGCGGCCTTTATAGACGTTGGATTTTTTCTGCTCCCGAGCGGGAGTTTCAATATCGAGGTCGTAAAGTTTCTGGCCATCCACGAGGGCCACGCGCAACTCTTCCTGCTGAGTCGCGTTGATCAGCATACGTTTCATTGCAAAGATTTCCCTGCGCTCGACCATCACCGGCGGCGACGCGGTTGTCGCCGAGGCGTAACTGGCATAACGAACGGCCCGGCGATCGAGTACAGTGCGTCGGACAAGCCCAGATACGCCGCGAGGTCGTAACCAGTCGGCTGGGAGCGCGGTCAAGAGCCGCTTAGAATAGGTCGGGTGAGCGGCGAATAAACCCGTTTAACAAATCCTGCGCGCCTGTGTCACTGGCGCACGGATGTGAAAACCGATATCGTGTGCGAATCGTGTTTCGCCGGCCTTTCGGGCCAATCGGCGACAACTTCCCGAACTATAACAGTCCGACTGGTACGCTTCAAACGATGCCTGCTTCTGTGTCCCCTGGTGGGGTACGCCACCTGGAAATTACTTTGGAATATGCCGGGCAGCGTCTCGACAATTTCCTGCTGCGCGAGCTGAAGGGTGCGCCCAAAAGCTTGATCTATCGAATCCTGCGCAAGGGGGAGGTCCGTTTGAACGGCGGCCGGGTGCAGCCGAGCCAGCGGCTGCAAGCCGGCGATAAACTGCGTATTCCACCGGTGCGACTGGGCGAGCGGGATGAGAGGGTGTTCCTGCCACCGCCAGAGTGGGCGGAACGCCTGCGGGTGGCCGTGCTGTATGAGGATCGCGAGGTGCTGGTACTCAACAAGCCAGCCGGTTTGGCGGTGCATAAAGGCAGCGGGATCGATTATGGCGTGATCGAACTCTTGCGCGCCCTGCGCCCGCAAGAGCCGTTTCTGGAGCTGGCGCACCGACTGGATCGTGACACCAGTGGTTGTTTGCTGCTGGCCCGGACTCCGGCGGCGCTGCACTTGATTCAGGACGCCTTGCGAACCGGGCGGGTGGAGAAACGCTATCTCGCTTTGGTGCGAGGTTATTGGAACCACGGCCCGCGCGAGGTGAACCAACCTTTGCGCCGCAACGTCTTGCGCGGCGGCGAGCGGTTGGTCGAGGTGGTGGGCGACGGCAAGCCAGCCCTGACCCGGTTTCGCCCGGTCAGCCTGTTCAAGCTGGCCTCGTTGCTGGAGGCGAGTATCGTCACCGGCCGTACCCATCAGATCCGTGTTCATGCGGCCCACATCGGTCATCCGCTGGCTGGCGACGCGAAATACGGCGATGCCGCGTTCGACCGGGCGATGGTCGAGCAATGCGGCCTGCGCCGGTTGTTCCTGCATGCCCACAGCTTGAACCTGCCGCTGGGTGGTCGGGACATCGCGGTAAGCGCCCCGCTGAATGCCGATCTCAAAGGGGTGCTGGAAAGCTTGCGTTTGGTGAACTTGCGCGCAAGGTAAGCGAGAGACATGCCATGACCGACCCAAATCAGAACCCGAAACTACCCGACGACGAGCGCTGGGCACGCGAAGTGCTAGCCAAGCTGGCTTTTGCCGCCGTGACCGAGCAGCGACGGACCCGGCGTTGGGGGATTTTCTTCAAGCTGCTGTTTTTTGCGTATCTGGTGCTACTGCTGGTACTGGCCTGGCCGGACAGCCTCGATACCACCACCGGCGGCGGCAAGCGCCACACCGCGCTGGTCCGGGTTGACGGACTGATCGCCAGTAGCACCGAGGCTAGTGCTAAAAATGTGATCGAGGCACTGCGCAAGGCGTTTGAGGATGAGAAAACGGCCGGAGTGATCGTGCAGATCAACAGTCCGGGCGGCAGTCCGGTGCAGGCGGGCGAAGTTTACGACGAGATCCAGCGATTGCGTCGGAAGTATCCCAAGATTCCGGTCCATGCGGTGGCCAGCGACGTGTGTGCCTCGGGTGGCTATTACATCGCGGCGGCGGCGCAGAACATCTACGCCAATAAGGCCAGCATCGTGGGTTCCATCGGCGTGCGGATGGATAGCTTTGGCTTCACCGACGCCATCGCCAAGCTGGGCATCGAACGGCGGGCCTACACGGCGGGGAGCAACAAGGATTTTCTCGATCCGTTCAAGCCGGTCAATCCGGCGGAAGTCCAGCATCTACAGGGAATGCTGGACGCGATCCACCAGCAGTTTGTCGCGGCGGTCAAGCAGGGCCGAGGCGAGCGTCTGAAGGATAATCCGGAGGTGTTCAGCGGTCTGATGTGGACCGGCGAGCAGAGCGTCGATCTGGGGCTGGTGGACGCGCTGGGCGGTACCCGCTACGTGGCCGAGGAAGTGATCGGCGAGAAGACCGTGGTGGATTACACCAAGCGTACCCGCTGGGTGGAGCGGTTGTTCGATGGCGCGGAGGCCAGTTTGGGCGCGGCGCTGCTGAAGGTGCTGGAATTCGATGGAACGGCGCGGTGGCGGTAGGGTTGCCGGCTGGCGGATCTTCGCGACGGGGCAGGACTGCCTGAAGCTTGATCGCCCGTGCTCACAACACCGTCACCCCGGCCGCTTCCAGCATCCGGGTAAGCTGGATCAGCGGCAGGCCGATCAGGCTGGTGGGGTCGTTGCCTTCCAGCCGTTCGAACAGGGCGATGCCCAAGCCCTCGGACTTGAAACTGCCCGCGCAATGGTACGGCTGTTCGCGCCGCAGATAACCCTCGATCATCTCCGTCGTCAGTGTCCGGAATACGACCCGGAACGGTTCCACCGCCACTTGGCATTGACCGCTGGCGCTGTCCAGCAGACACAGCCCGGTATAAAAAGTGACCGTGCGCCCCGCTGCCCGCCGCAGTTGCATCGCCGCCCGCGAGTGGCCGCCGGGTTTGCCGATGACCTCGCCATCCAACTCCGCCGCCTGGTCCGAACCGATCACCAGCGCCGCCGTTTCACAACGGGCGACCGCGCGGGCTTTCATTTCCGCCAGCCGCGCCGTCAACGTCGCCGCTGGTTCGTCGGGTTGGCGGGTTTCGTCGGTGTCGGGCGCCCGGATGGCAAAGGGCAACTCCAGTCGCGTCAGCAGTTCGCGCCGGAACGGCGAAGTGGAAGCGAGAATCAGACGACGGCCATCGGGCAGGGTTTCGATCATGGTGGCGGCGTGGCGAACGGTTTGGAAATCCGGGTAATTATGCGGAATCCGGCTTTGTTTTGACAGAAATCAAGCAGGCCTATATTATTCCGCGCCTTATGCAAATCCCAACGCTTCCCGACCGGATCGATCCCTGGCAACTGGCCGCCGGGAGCGGGCGGCTGGATGGCGAGTTGAAGCTGGCGGCGCTGCCGCGGTTGGCCGCTTTGCTCGAACATGCCGATGGCACGGTCAACGTGGCGCTGGCGGCGGGGATTGACGAGCAAGGGTTGCGGTTTGTCGAGGGCTCGTTGCAAACCGAAGTCGAACTGATTTGCCAGCGTTGCCTGGGTCCGCTGCGGCTGCCGTTGAAGGTTGCGGTCAGCTTGGCGCTGGTGCGCGCCGAGGCCGATGCCGCCCGCTTGCCCGAGCAGCGTGAGCCGCTGCTGGCTGCTGGCGCCGACCTCGCCGTCGCCGATCTAGTGGAAGACGAACTATTGCTGGCTTTGCCGCAGATTCCCCGCCATCGGGATGTGTGCGAATGCGAGGCTGCTGGTTATTATACGCCGCCCAGTGGGCCGGCGCTGGATGCCGGGCAACCTCGTGCCTTCACGGCGCTAGCGTCCCTGTTGCAAGATTTCAAGAGGAGCAATTGAGTCATGGCCGTACAAAAATCCCGTAAAAGCCCCTCCAAGCGCGGCATGCGCCGCGCCCACGACGCACTGACCGCGGCCACGTTATCGACGGATCGCACCTCCGGCGAACTGCATCGCCGCCATCACGTCACGCCTCAGGGTTTTTATCGTGGCCGCAAGGTCATCAGCGAGCCCGCCGCGGTCGATAGCGAAGAGGCGTAGTCGCCGTGCCGTTCCGCGTTCTGGATTCCTCCGCCGCCTTGCTTGGCTCATGAGCAAACCGCTCACCATTGCCCTGGATGGCATGGGCGGCGATGTCGGTCCCGACACGGTCGTGCCCGCCGCGTTACGCGTGCTCGAAGCCGCCGGCGATTCATTGCGCCTGATTCTGGTTGGGCAGGAAGACGTGTTGTCGGCCGCTCTGCTCAGGCTTAAGGCCGGAGGGCATCCTCAAATCATCATCCGCCATGCCTCGCAATTGGTGAGCATGGGCGAGTCGCCGGCCCAGGCCCTGCGGGTCAAAAAAGATTCCTCGATGCGGGTGGCGATCAACCTGGTCAAACAGGGTGAAGCCGACGCCTGCGTGAGCGCCGGCAATACGGGCGCGCTGATGGCGACCGCCCGCTTCGTGCTCAAAACCCTGCCCGGCATCGACCGCCCCGCCATCTGCACGCCATTGCCCACCGTGCGCGGCCAGACCCGAATGCTCGATTTAGGCGCCAACGTCGACAGCAAGGCCGAGCACCTGCTGCAATTCGCGGTGATGGGTTCGGTGCTGGCGACCGTTAACGGCATCGAACGGCCGCGCGTCGCTCTGCTGAATATCGGCGAGGAAGAGATCAAGGGCAACGAGCAGGTCAGGGAAGCCGCTGGGCTGCTGGCGGCCAGCGACCTCAATTACATCGGTTTCGTGGAAGGCGACGGTGTGTATCTGGAGGACGTGGACGTGGTGGTCTGCGATGGCTTCGTCGGCAATGTCGCACTGAAGAGTAGTGAGGGCGTGGCCCGGTTGATCCGCCATTATATGACCCAGGAATTCAAACGGAATCTGCTGACCCGGCTGGCCGGACTGGTCGCCCTGCCAGTGCTGCGCGCCTTCGGCCGCCGGATCGATCCCCGCCGCTACAACGGCGCCAGCCTGCTCGGCTTGCAGGGTATCGTGATCAAGAGTCATGGCGGTGCCGATGCCTTGGCGTTTGCCAACGCCATCGGGGTAGCAATGTTGGAAGTCGAGCAGGCGGTACCGCGGCGCATCGATGCCCATCTGGCCGTCCTTCACGCCGCGAGGCAAGTGCTTTGAACCACGCCAGAATCATCGGAACCGGTGGCTACCTGCCGGAAAAGGTACTGACCAACGCCGATCTCGAACAGATGATCGAGACCACGGCGGACTGGATCGTTGAGCGGACCGGCGTCGAGGAACGCCATGTCGCCGCCCCTGGGGAAACCACCTGCGACTTGGCCGAGCAGGCTTCCCGCCGCGCGCTGGAGGCCGCCGGTATCGAGGCACGCGATATCGACCTGATCGTGCTGGGGACCACCACGCCCGATCATGTGTTTCCCAGCGTGGCCACGCAGTTGCAGCATCGATTGGGTTGCCACGGTGGCCCCGCTTTTGACGTGCAGGCGGTTTGCACCGGTTTCGTTTACGCCATGGACATCGCCCGGCGTTTCATCGCCACCGGCGCGACGCGGCGGGCGCTGGTGGTGGGGGCGGATACCTTCACTCGCATCATCGACTGGCAGGATCGCGGTACTTGTATCCTGTTCGGCGACGGTGCCGGCGCGGTGGTGCTGGAAGCGACGGACGAACCGGGGATCATCGACAGCCGGCTGCACGCCGACGGCCGTTACAAGGAGCTGTTGTGGGTACCAGCCGGTGTGTCCAGCGGTTACGACCAGACTCGACGGAATGCCGCCTTCGTGGAGATGCGCGGCAGTGAAGTCTTTAAGGTAGCGGTTCATACCCTTAAAGAAATCGCCGAACAAATTTTGACCGCCAACGGCATGACGGTCGCCGACGTGAACTGGCTGATCCCGCATCAGGCCAATCGCCGTATCCTGGCGGCCACCGCCAAGCGGCTGGGTTTGCCTGAAGAGCGAATGGTGGACTGCGTGCGCCTGCACGGCAACACCTCGGCGGCCTCGGTGCCGCTGGCGCTGGATGTGGCGGTGCGCGATGGTCGCGTCCAGCGCGGCGATATCCTATTGCTGGAAGGTTTCGGCGGCGGGTTCACCTGGGGCGCGGTCCTGCTGAAGTATTGAACGCGAAGGAGATTTCACGATGACGACACTGGATGGCGAAATCGTACTGGTGACCGGCGCCAGTCGCGGTATCGGCCAAGCCGTTGCCCGTGAGCTGGGGCGGCGAGGCGCGACCGTGATCGGTACCGCGACCACGCGGGCTGGTGCCGAAGCGATTGATCGGGATTTGCGCGATCTTGACCTCGGGGGGCGCGGCTTGCGTCTGGACGTCACCGATCCGGCAGCCGTGGACGCGGCACTCAAGGCGGTGATCCAGGAATTCGGTGCGCCGACCATTCTGGTCAATAACGCCGGCATCACGCGCGACAATCTGTTGCTGCGAATGAAGGAAGACGAATGGACGAGCGTTCTCGACACTGATCTGACTTCGGTTTACCGGCTGAGCAAGGCGGTGTTGCGGGGGATGATGAAAGCCCATCGTGGGCGCATCATCAGCATCACCTCGGTGGTCGGTGCCACCGGTAGCGCCGGGCAGGCCAATTACGCCGCGGCTAAAGCGGGTATCATTGGTTTCACCAAGTCGCTGGCGCGCGAGGTCGGTTCCCGCAACATCACCGTCAACGCCGTGGCACCGGGTTTGATCGATACCGATATGACCCGGGCGCTGCCGGAAGCGCAGCGTCTGGCCCTGGTGGAGTCGATTCCACTGCAACGGCCGGGCGAGCCGCGGGATGTCGCCAATGTGGTGGCGTTTCTGGCGTCGGCGGACGCGGACTATGTTACGGGAGCGACCCTGCACGTCAATGGCGGCATGTTCATGGCCTGACGGTGCTGGGGGCTAGAATGAATGGCATCCGCGCCGGAGTTTTCCATACAATACCCTGCGGCAATGCCATGGTTGTCCGGGTTCACAACGAGGAAACAAATTATCATGACTGACATCAGCAACATCGAAGCCCGCGTCAAGAAGATCATTATTGAGCAACTGGGGGTGAAGGAAGAACAGGTCACCAACGAAGCCTCTTTCGTGGAAGACCTCGGCGCCGATTCCCTGGATACCGTGGAACTGGTCATGGCGCTTGAAGAGGAGTTCGAACTGGAGATCCCTGACGAGGACGCCGAAAAAATCACCACGGTGCAACAGGCCATCGACTATATCTCGTCCCATAACGGTTAAAGGTGTCAGTCCCGTACCGGTCAAAATCCGTCGCCGCGGTTGCCCTCGCCGGGTTCCGCGGTTTTGTTTTGTCGGTGCAGCGTACAAGAGGATAGCTTTGTGGCCAAGCGGCGAGTGGTAGTAACGGGCATGGGTATTGTGTCCCCGGTCGGCAGTACCGTGAAAACCGCCTGGGCGAACATTCTGGCTGGCCGCAGCGGGATCGGGCTGGTCACCGCTTTCGATGCCAGCCATTTTCCGGTACGCATCGGTGGGCCGGTGAAGGATTTTCAGGTCGAACAGTACCTGAATCTGAAGGAAGCCAAGAAGATGGACCTCTTTATTCATTACGGCATCGGCGCGGCGGTGCAGGCGATCCAGGATTCCGGGCTGGAGATCACCGAAGCCAACGCCGAGCGGGTGGGTACTTTTATCGGTTCGGGAATCGGTGGTCTACCGGGTATCGAGGAAGGTCATTCGGCCTTCCTGAAGGGCGGTCCGCGCCGGCTGACGCCGTTTTTCGTGCCGCGCAGCATCATTAACATGATATCGGGCAACCTGTCCGTCCTGTACGGGATCAAGGGTCCGAACCTGGCGGTGGTGACCGCCTGCACCACCGGTACCCACAGCATTGGCCTGGCCGGGCGATTGATTGCTTACGGCGATGCCGACGCGATGCTGGCCGGTGGCGCGGAGATGGCGACCACGCCCACCGGTTTGTGCGGCTTCGCGGCCGCGCGCGCGCTGTCGATGCGCAACGACGAGCCGGAAAAAGCCAGTCGGCCATGGGATAAGGATCGCGACGGTTTCGTGTTGAGCGACGGTGCCGGCGTGGTGATGCTGGAAGAATACGAGCACG
This sequence comes from Candidatus Competibacteraceae bacterium, assembly GCA_016699715.1. Taxonomy (NCBI): domain Bacteria; kingdom Pseudomonadati; phylum Pseudomonadota; class Gammaproteobacteria; family Candidatus Competibacteraceae; species Candidatus Competibacteraceae bacterium. The sequence continues at coordinate 973,994 of CP065007.1, forward strand.
CCAAGCGGCGTGGCGCGCGCATCCACGCCGAGCTGATCGGTTTTGGCATGAGCGGCGACGCCTATCACATGACACTGCCATCGCCCAACGGCGACGGTGCGCGACGGGCGATGATCAACGCCCTGCGCGATGCGGAAATCGCTCCAGAGGATGTGGATTACATCAACGCCCACGGCACTTCCACGCCGGCTGGCGACAAAATCGAAAGCGATGCCGCCAAGGCGGTGTTTGGCGATCATGCCCATCGGTTGGCGATGAGTTCGACCAAATCGATGACCGGCCACCTGCTGGGCGCCGCCGGTGGGGTGGAAGCGATTTTCTCGGTGCTGGCCATCCGCGATCAGGTAGCGCCGCCCACCATCAACCTGGACGAACCGGAGCCGGGTTGCGATTTGAACTACGTCCCACACCAGACGCAGGAACGGCGGGTCCGGGTGGCGTTGTCCAATTCCTTCGGTTTCGGCGGCACCAACGGCACGGTGGCGTTCCGCGCCCTGGATTGACCGCGAGCCTTGCCGTTGCTTTCCCATCGGCCTGTTCAAACTCTTGCGACATTGCCCGCGGCCGTAGCCGATTCGGGACGGGAAAGGCTGGATACCGTTCCCGCGCGCGGGTACATCGAGGGCCGGGCGTAAGGGATGCGTTTTTCCGCGCGGCTTCATCCCTCATTATCGATTTTGACGGCGCTGGCGTTGGTTGCCGGCGCGGTGACGCTGGGGTTCCACGCTGATTATCGCCGGTTTCTCGATACGCCTCTTGGTGTGCCCACGGGCGGTCTGGTGCTGGAAGTCAAGTCGGGGATGGGGATCGGCGCGATCGCCCGAGAGTTACAGCGGCAGCCAGGCCTGTTGCGTTCGGCGTTCTATCTGGAAGTCTACGCCCGGTTCAATGGCTTGGCGCCTCGCCTCAAAATTGGTGAATACGCCCTCGCGCCGGGCATGACTCCGCGTGATTTGCTCGAACGAATCGCGACCGCTCAAGTGATCCAATATCCGTTGACCGTGGTCGAGGGCTGGACCTTCCAGCAGCTACGACAGGCGCTGGCGGCGCATCCCAAGATCGCGCGGACCCTGCGGGAAGCGAACGATGCCGAGATCATGGCGCGGCTGGATCGACCGGGGCAGCATCCCGAGGGCTGGTTTTTCCCGGATACCTATCATTTTCCCGCTGGCTTCACCGACGAGGCGTTTCTGCGGCGGGCGCTGGTGGCGATGGAGCAGCACTTGACGCGGGCGTGGGGCCAGCGCGCCGCCGATCTGCCGCTGGACGATCCGTATCAGGCACTGATCCTGGCATCGATCGTCGAAAAGGAAACCGGACTGGCGGCGGAGCGGCCCGCCATCGCCGGCGTGTTCGCGCGGCGCCTGCGCGAGGGAATGTTGTTACAGACCGATCCGACGGTGATTTACGGTTTGGGCGCGGCATTCGATGGCGATCTTCGCCGTCGCGATCTGGTCACCGATACGCCTTACAATACCTATACTCGCAAGGGCTTGCCGCCGACGCCGATCGCCCTGCCGGGAGCGGACGCGCTGGCCGCCGCCGTCCGTCCGGCGGATGGCGAGGCCTTGTATTTCGTGGCTGACGGCCAGGGCGGTCATGTGTTTTCCAAAACGCTGGATGAGCACAACCGGGCGGTCAGACGCTATCAGCTACGGGAGAGATGAAATGCCCGGCCGATTTGTGACGGTCGATGGCGGTGAGGGCGCCGGTAAAACCACCCAAATCGCGTTCATGCGCGAGTATCTGGAGCGGAGAGGTTGCCAGGTGATGACGACTCGGGAGCCGGGTGGCACGCCGCTGGGCGAGGAAATCCGTGCCCTGCTGCTCGGGCATCGCCACGGAGGCATGACGACGGCGGCGGAGACGCTGCTGATGTTCGCCGCTCGCGCCGAGCATGTGGAACAAGTGGTCCGGCCGGCGCTGAACGCCGGTTGCTGGGTGCTATGCGACCGTTTTACCGACGCGACTTACGCCTATCAGGGTGGCGGTCGCCACCTGCCCCTGGAGCGGATCGCGGTGTTGGAGGCGTGGGTGCAGGGCACACTGCGCCCTGATCTGACCCTGTTGCTCGATTTGCCGGTGGCAACGGGGTTGACGCGGGCTGGGCGACGCAGCGCGGCGGATCGCTTCGAACGGGAAGACGTGGATTTTTTTGAGCGGGTTCGGGCGATGTATCTGGAACGAGCCGCCCACGAGCCCGACCGTTGCCGAGTCGTGGACGCCAGCCAATCGGTCGAGACCGTGCGGGCCGAAGTGGAAACCGTACTCGCCGAGTGGCTGGAGAGCGACTGATGGACCCGCGTCTCCCCTGGCATCGCGAGCAGTGGCGACAAGTTCAGCAACGACGCAATGCCGACCACCTGCCGCATGCGCTGCTGCTGGTCGGTCCGCCTGGGCTGGGCAAGGGTTTGTTCGCCCGCCGGCTGGCGCGAGCGCTGTTGTGCGAAGCACCCGCCGCCGAGGGAGAATCCTGCGGTCAATGCCGGAGTTGCCGGCTGTTTCAAGCAGGCAGTCATCCCGATTACAGTCCGGTGCGGCCGCTCGAAGCGGGCAAGCTCATCAAGATCGATCAGGTGCGCGAACTGTGCGCCTTTCTGGGTTATACCGCGCGGTACGGTGGTTACAAAATCGCCCTGCTGGAACCGGCCGACCGCCTCAACGGCAATGCCGCCAACAGCCTGCTGAAGACACTGGAAGAGCCGCTGGGCGCCTGTCTGCTGCTATTGGTGACTGCTTGGCCGGCGCGCTTGCCCGCCACCGTGCGCAGTCGTTGTCAGCGGCTGAGCTTCGGGACACCGTCGCCGACACTGGCCGTTCCCTGGTTGGCCGCGCGGGTGACGGAGGGACCCGACCCACAAACCTTACTCGATTGGGCTGGCGGCGCCCCGCTGGCGGCGTTGGCCTATGCCGACGAAGGGCACTGGCGCCGGCGGCGGGAACTGGCCGAAAGTTATGAGCAGATATCGGTCGCTCGGGCCGACCCGATACTGGCCGCGGAAGGTTGGATGAAGGAGAGCTTGGCCGAAAATCTGCGCTGGCTGATCGGTTGGCATACCGATCTGATTCGGCTTAAGATGAATCCCGAACCGCCGCATCTGAATAATGCCGATTTAGGTGACATGTTACGGCGTTGGGCCGATCGATACCCATCGCGTGTCCTGTTCGGGCGTTTGGACGCGGCGATTCAGTTGTACACTTTATGCACGACCACGCAAGCCAACGCGCAGCTGCTGCTGGAAGCGTTTCTCGCTGGCGGCGCGGATCCTTGTTGAAATCATTCTTGGCGTCTTGCCGACGCGATTTACCGGAGGCCGAACGATATGGCGGGTCCACGACAAGGTGTCATTTCCCTCGCCATCAAGGATAAGGCGATGCTGCACGCCAGTTATATGCCCTTTATCAACGGAGGAGGGATTTTTATCCCGACCGAGAAATCCTTTGAACTGGGTGACGAGGTATTTCTGCTGCTCACTCTGCTGGAGGACCCGGAGCGCTTTGCCATCACCGGCAAGGTGATCTGGATCAATTACCGGACCACGCCGGGTGGTCGGCAGATGGGAGTCGGTATTCAGTTCGGTGGCGTGGAGGGTGCCAACCTGCGAAAGAAGATTGAAGCTTTGCTGGCTGGTTATACCCGCGCCGAGCAAATGACCAACACCATGTAGGCGCGTTGGCGGATGATACTGGTCGATTCCCACTGCCATCTGGACCGGATTGATCTGGAGCGTTTCGGCGGCCTGGCCGGCGTACTGGAGACCGCCGCGGCGCACGGCGTGACCCGCCTGTTGAGCGTGGCGACGGATCTGGAAAGCTGGCCGGCGCTGATCCGGCTGACCGAACCCTATCCGCAAATCGCCCTATCGGTGGGTGTACACCCCAGCGAGGACGGTGGACGTGCCCCGACGGTGGCGGAGCTGACGGCGCTGGGCCGCGAGTCGCGGGTGGTGGCCATCGGCGAAACCGGGCTGGATTACTATTACGGCGCCGACAGCGCCGACCGTCAGCGGGACTGGTTCCGCGTGCACATCGCCGCCGCCCGGAATTTGGGTAAGCCGTTGATCGTGCATACTCGCGACGCCCGCGCCGATACCCTGCGCATTCTGGAAGAAGAGGGCGCGGCCGAGGTCGGTGGAGTGCTGCACTGTTTCACCGAGGACTGGGCCATGGCGGAACAGGCACTGGCCTTGAACTTTCACGTCTCGTTTTCCGGCATTGTTACCTTCAAGAACGCCCGGCAGATTCAGGACGTAGCCCGGCGCCTGCCCGCCGAACGGCTGCTGGTGGAAACCGATTCGCCCTATCTGGCGCCGGTTCCGCATCGGGGCAAACCTAACCAGCCGGCCTGGGTCCGCCATGTGGCGGAGTTCGTCGCCGGCTTGCGTGGTGAACCGTTGGAGCAGGTGGCCGCGACCACCACCGCCAACTATGGCCGGCTGTTCGGGGTGGCGGTGGAGGCGGAGTAAGGTGAACGTTTCGGAATTGCACGACCGAATTCGTCGCTGCCTGCACCCGACCCACCAGATGGATACGATTACCGGCGATCATACGGTAGCCGGGTTGGAGCGCGAAAAACGGACCTTGATGCCGGCGGCGGTGCTGGTGCCGCTGGTGGAGCGGCCCGAGGGGTTCACCGTGCTGCTGACCCAGCGCACGGCGCATCTGGAGCACCATGCCGGCCAGATCAGCTTTCCCGGCGGTCGCGCCGAGGACCATGATCGCAGCCCGGTGGAGACCGCGCTGCGCGAGGCCGAGGAAGAAATCGGTTTGCACCGCCGGCATGTCAGGGAGGTCGCCGGTTTTCTCGATCTGTACCAAACCGTGACCGGGTTCCTGGTCACGCCGGTGGTGGGTTTCGTCGAACCGCCCTTTGACTTGGTGCTGGATGCGTTCGAAGTGGCCGAGGCCTTCGAGGTACCGCTGGAGTTCGTGCTCGATCCTCGCAATCACGAATATCGCAGCATGCACTACAAGGGCCAGCAGCGGCGCTACTACGTGATCCCCTACGAGAACCGCTTTATCTGGGGAGCGACCGCCGCCATGCTGGTCGGCTTTGCCCGGCGGCTCAGGAATCCGCTACTGCCCTGAATCGGGGGTGTCGCTGTTTGCGCCCCGATGGTGGACGAATTGCCGCAACAAAAACTCCTCGTCGCGCGGGGTCAGATCGAACAGCAGGCTGGCCTGTTCGACGGTCTTCAGTGTGCAATGCCCCCCATGATCGGCGATCCAGAGAAACGCCCGACGCAGCGCCTCGCCCTCGGGGATGAGCGGTCTGAGCATGGCGGCCTCCCGTGTTCCCTTTCGGACCATTATATACCCAGCGGCTCTCCGGTCATTGCCGCCTGAACGGCAGCATCCGGTACAGAAAACGGTCGCGGTCGAACATGTGATGCTTGAGGCCAAGGCCGACATGCCAGGCGATGAAGACCACCGTGGCGTAGCCGGCGAGGATGTGAAGCAGCCGCGCCGGCATCGCGAGCCACGCCTGCTTGCCGATGGGATCGGGCAAGGGGTAAACGCCGAATAGCTTGATCCCGTAGCCGCCGGCCATCACGAACAGGTAGCCGCTGACCGGCAGCAGGAACATGCAGCCATACAGCAGCGTTTCGTTGCGGTGGGAGATCGCCCGCTCGGCCGGCGACAGGGTCGGCGCCCAGTCGGGCAGGGGCGTGGTCTTGCGCCAGATCCATCGCGCCAGCGCCAGCGCCAGCAGCACCAGACCGATGGATTTATGCCAATTGTAATAGTCGTTCGGATTCAGGCCGAGCAACGCGCTGTCCCGGCCGAGGCGGGTCATGATGTTGGCGCTGAGGTACTGCCAGACGAACAGCAGGAACACCGCCCAATGCAGGAAGCGGGTCACCGTGCCGTACTGGGCGGCCGAATTCTTGAGCGGCATGGCTGAATCCTCGTGGGGTAATACCAATTCCCGGTAGATTTTGACTTTTTAACTGGTGGGCCAGGATGAAGCGTAGCGCAATCCCAGCAGGCGCGTGGGAAGCTAAAACCTATCGAGAAACGGTATAAGTTTAGGGAGATGCGGAACGACGGGTTTTCTCTACGCTACTCCGCCGTGCCGCCGGTTCGCAGCCATCCGTCCAGAAAGTCATCGCACCAGCGATCCAGCGCCGCGTCGTGGCGGGCGTGGTGGCCGCGCTGTTCGCTAGCCGATTGCGCGCCGGGCGCGGCGAGTTCCTTCGCTCCTTCCACCAGCCACACCTCCAGAATTTTCCGGTTCACCTCCGGGTGAAACTGCACCCCGAAGGTGTGGGTTCCGTAGCGGTAGGCCTGGTGCGGGAAGCGGTCGCCGGCGGCCAGCAGTTCGGCGCCGGCCGGCAGCTCGAAACCTTCGTGGTGCCAGTGATAGACATGCAGCGGGGATTCGAACACGGCTTGACCGGCGGCGGTGGGTTGTATCGGGAAATAGCCGATTTCCGCCAGTCCGGCCGGATGCGGTTTGACCGCTGCCCCCAGCGCCCGCGCCAGCAGTTGCGCGCCCAGGCAAATGCCCAGAAACGGGCGGCCGGACGCCAGTGCGGTGGGAATCCAGTCCAATTGCGCTCGAATGCCGGGCAGCTTGCCGTCGTCGTTGACACTCATCGGTCCACCGAACACCATCGCTCCAGCATAGCCATCCATGCCGGTCGGCAGCGGCTGGCCGGATTGCGGGTAGCAATAATCGGTTTGGTAGCCGCGCTCGCGCAGCTTGCGGCCACAGCGGCCGGCACCGCCGTCGGCGGTCTGCATCACCAGCAGCAGGCGGGGAAGCTCACTCATCGTGTTCATCCTTCAGGGTGGCTTGTCGGTAATCCTTCAGCATTTCAGCAATCAGGAACGCCAGTTCCAGACTCTGCGAAGCATTCAGGCGCGGGTCGCATTGGGTGTGATAGCGGTCGGCCAGACCCTGTTCGGTGATGGCCTGGGCGCCGCCCAGACATTCGGTGACATCCTGGCCGGTCAGTTCGAAATGCATCCCACCGGGATAGCTACCCTCGGCGCGGTGGATGGTGAAAAAGCACCGTACTTCGTCGAGAATGCGGGCAAAGGGCCGGGTTTTATAGCCGGTGCTGGCCTCCAGGGTGTTGCCGTGCATCGGATCGCAGGACCAGATCACTTGCCGCCCTTCGCGCTGGACCGCGCGAATCAACGGTGGCAGGGCGGTGTCGATCCGGTCGGCGCCCATGCGGCTGATCAGAGTCAGCCGGCCCGGCCGGTCGTCGGGGTTCAGCACATCCAGCAGGCGCAACAGGGTATCGGGGTCGGTGCTCGGACCCAGCTTGAGACCCAGCGGGTTGGCGATGCCGCGGGCGAATTCGACGTGGGCGCCGTTCAGTTGGCGGGTGCGCTCACCGATCCACGGTAAATGCGCCGAACCGTCGTACCATTCTCCGGTCAGCGGTTCGCGCCGGGTCAGCGCCTGCTCGTAGCCCAGCAGCAGCGCTTCATGCGAGGTATAGAACTGCACCTGCCGTACCTGCGGGTCGGTGGCGGCGTCCAGGCCACAGGCACGTATGAACGCCAGCGTTTCGCTGATGCGGCCGGCGAGATCGCGGTAGCGGGCGCCCTGGGGGCTGGCGCGCAGGAAATCCAGATTCCATTGCTGGACCCGGTGCAGGTCGGCGAAGCCGCCCTGCGCCAGCGCCCGCAGCAGGTTCAGGGTTGCCGCCGATTGCGAGTAGGCGCGCAGTTGCCGGCGCGGGTCGGGCCGGCGCGCTTCGGGGGTGAAATCGAGACCGTTGACGATGTCGCCCCGGTAGCTGGGCAGGCTGACCCCGCCGCGGGTTTCGGTGGGGGCGCTGCGCGGCTTGGCGAACTGGCCCGCCATCCGTCCGACCTTGACCACCGGACAGGCGGCGGCGAAGGTCAGAACCACCGCCATTTGCAGCAGCACCCGAAAGGTGTCGGTGATGGCGCGGTCGTGGAAGTCGGCGAAGCTCTCGGCGCAGTCGCCGCCTTGCAGCAGAAAGGCCCGACCAGCGGCCACTTCGGCCAGTTGCTGGCGCAGGGTTTCGATTTCACCGGCGAACACCAGCGGCAGCGAGTGCGCCAGCCGTTCCTCGACCTCGGCCAGCGCCGGAGGATCGTCGTAATCCGGCAGTTGCGCCGCCGGCTGGTTCCGCCAGCTTGCCGGGGTCCATGGAGGCTGTGCGTGTTGCATGAGTTGGGACATCGATACATCCGAAAGTTGCGTATGATTTGGGTTGCCGGTTCGAATGGGGTGGAGCTGAACCGAATCGGCCCGGCAAAATTAAAATAACCGCCGCGAACGCACAATGACCCCCGAATCATGCATCGCCGTCCGGCGCGATCGCCCGCCAATTCGCGAGCAAGAACAACCATAATACGTCCACCATGTTTAAGTCATTGATCGCCTGGCATCCTTCGCCTTATCTGCTCCTGGTGCTGACCACGCTGTTCTGGTCCGGCAATTTCGTGCTGGGCCGGGCGGTGCATACCGTGTTCTCGCCGTTCACCCTGTCGTTCTGGCGCTGGGCGGTGGCGCTGGCGATCCTGCTACCGTTCGTCTGGACCTCGCTGCGCGAGCAGGGGCCGCTGTTGCGCCGCCACGGGCCGGTTCTGCTGCTGCTCAGTGTGCTCGGCGTGGTCAACTTCAACACCTTCGTCTACCTTGGCCTCCAGTTCACCACCGCCACCAACGCCGTCATCATGCTGTCGGTGACGCCGGTGTTGATCGTGGCGCTGTCATTTCTGCTGCTGCGTCAGACCGTGACCGGCTGGCAGGCGCTGGGGATTCTGGTGTCGTTGACCGGTGTGCTGGTGATCGTCGCGCGCGGCGACCTTCGGGCGCTACTGGCGTGGCGGGTCAATGCCGGCGATTTGTGGATTCTGGCGGCGGTGGCCAGTTGGGCATTGTACTCGGTCTGCCTGCGCTGGCGGCCGGCGGCACTCAAGCCGCTGAATTTCCAGGCCGCGACCATGGTGATCGGGGTGCTCATTCTGACGCCGCTGTACGGCTGGGATCTGGCGCACGAGCGCTTTGTCGCCGTGAATGCCGCGGCCGTGGCCAGCATTGCCTATCTGGCGCTGTTCCCCTCGATTCTCGCCTATATCTTCTGGAACCGGGCGGTGGCGGAACTGGGCGCCAACCGTACCGGGCAGTTCCTGCACCTGATGCCGGCCTTCGGCGCGGTGCTGTCGATGATCTTTCTGGGCGAGCGGCTGTACGCCTTTCACGCCGCTGGCATCGGCTTGATCGCGCTGGGGATTTATCTGGCGACGGTGTATGGGCGAAAACGGGGCTGAGGGGAAACCGACATCGAATGTCGCCGCCTGTCGATGGGTCCGCGCGCCAGCTCCTCGGATGAGCTGCGCCAAGCCTTGTGCGCCAGAGAAAGCACTGGGTCGGAGGAGGTGGGCATGAGAGTCGCTTCCTTCGGATGCGATGGGAAAAGTTCGCCCGTCGCGGCCGAATTAACCTCCTCGCGATGGGTGGCGAAACGCTGTGTTGGGTTCGCCCGATGCATCCGTGGAATCGTGTCGGAGCCGCGCAATTCGACAGTCACTCTGGCGGAAACTATAGTAAGCCAGGAGTCCCGCCCGCGGCGGCGCGCGTCACCGGCCGGCGCCCGGCCTGGCTCTTCATCCGGTTTCGTCAGCACTTAACATGAAGGAAGCTGTCCATGTCCGTTCCCAGCAATCTGCCGGTCTGGCAAGAACTGAAAGTCCATCATGCCGCTATCGCCGACCTGCATCTGCGTGATTTGTTCGCCGCCGACCCGGGGCGTTTCGCCAAATTTTCCCGACGGTTCGGCGATCTGCTGGTTGATTTTTCCAAGCACCGCATCACCGGGGAAACCGTGCGCCTGCTGGCTGAGCTGGCCCGCCAGGCCGGGGTGCCCGCCTGGGTCGAGCGGATGTTCAACGGTGAGATGATCAACCACACCGAACGTCGCTCCGTGCTGCACGCCGCCCTGCGCAACCGCGGCAACCGCCCGATCCTCGTCAATGGGCAGGACGTGATGCCGGGCGTGAACGAGGTGCTGGAGCACATGCGCAAGTTCTCCGAGCAGGTCCGGCGCGGCAAGTGGCGCGGCCACACCGGCAAGCGCATCCGCGATGTGGTCAACATCGGTATTGGCGGTTCCGATCTCGGGCCGAAGATGATTTGCCAGGCGCTGGAGCCCTACGGCGACCCGACCTTGCGGATGCACTTCGTCTCCAACGTGGACGGCGCGCACATCAGCCACGTACTGGCCGAGTGCGATCCGGAAAGCACGCTGTTCATCGTCGCGTCCAAGACCTTCACCACCCAGGAGACCATGACCAACGCGCACACCGCCCGTGCCTGGTTGATCAAGGAACTGGGCGAGGAGTCGGCGGTGGCCAAGCACTTCGTGGCGGTGTCCACCAACGCCGCCGGGGTGGGCAAGTTCGGCATCGATACCGCCAACATGTTCGAGTTCTGGGACTGGGTCGGCGGGCGCTATTCGCTGTGGTCGGCTATCGGCCTGCCGATCATGGTGTATCTCGGTGTGGAGCATTTCACGGAGCTGCTGGAAGGCGCGCACGAGATGGACGAGCACTTCCGCACCGCGCCGCCGGAGGAAAATCTGCCGATGATCCTGGCGTTGCTGGGGGTCTGGTACATCGACTTTTTCGGCGCCGACAGCCAGGTGACGCTGGTTTACGACGATTATCTGCGCTCGCTGCCCGACTATCTGCAACAACTGGACATGGAGAGCAACGGCAAGTCCATCGACCGGGACGGTCAGGCGGTTCAGGTCAAGACCGGACCGATTCTATGGGGTGGCTTGGGGAACAACGGTCAGCATGCGTTCTACCAACTGCTGCACCAGGGTACGCATCTGGTGCCGGCGGATTTTCTCGCCCCCGCGCACAGCCCAAATCCCATCGGCGACCATCATCCGATCCTGCTGGCCAACTGCCTGGCACAGGCCGAGGCGCTGATGGTGGGCAAGACCGAGGCGCAGGCCCGCGCCGAACTGGAAAAACAGGGACTGAGCGGCGAGGCGCTGGAGCAGTTGCTGCCCTATAAGGTTTTCCCCGGCAATCGGCCGAGCACCAGCCTGTTCTACCAGCGCCTAACCCCCCAGGTACTGGGGGCGCTGCTGGCGCTGTACGAGCATAAGGTGTTTACCCAGGGAGCAATCTGGAACATCAATTCCTTTGATCAATGGGGCGTGGAGCTGGGCAAGCAACTAGCCAACGCCATCCTGCCGGAGTTGAAGGGCGAGCGGCCGGCGGCCGGGCACGATGCATCGACTCTGGGCCTGATCAACTTCTGCCACGAGGGGGATTGATGTTCGTGGAGCGGCATTGGTACCGCGCGGTAGCAACGCCGCTCCAGTCATTGGTGGCGGGCGTGATGAATCACCCCGCTGCCCCCGATCGAGGGCAGCCAGGATTTGGAGTCCAGATCACCGGGTTGAGCGCGCGGCTGGCTCAGTAAGACTTTTTCTGCTCGGCCTTGCGTTCGATGGCTTGCCCGGCGGACTTCAGATCCTGACCGGCCCCCTTGACGGTGTTGCAGCCGCTCAGACCGGCGCCGGTCAGGCACAGGGATGCGGCAAATAACAACAGAATCAACCCGGCGGGTTTATGCTTCATGGGATGGATCTCTCGATGTATTTGAATATCTGGCGAACAACTGGTTTACGGGTCGCTTCGGGCTATCGGCGATGGCGGGGTGAATTCGGTGCGATCATTGCCGCCGTGATCGCGCGCGGCGCATGAACCTCCCCGCGTTTCGAGTGCTGACGAATGGCGTATGATGCTTTTATACTCAACTTTCATCAAACGTTCATCTGTCCACAATAAAACCATGATCAGGAGGACAACCCGATGTTTGGAGAGAGCCACGATCTGTTCCACGAATTCCCCGAATACAAGGATCGCATCGCCGAGTTGAAAGCCGCCGATCCCAGGTTCGCCGAGCTATACGACGAATATCATGTAGTCAACGGTGAAGTGGAACGTATCGAGCTGCAGATCGAGACACCCTCGGATTTCTACACGGAAGACCTCAAAAAGCAAAGGCTGCATCTTAAAGACGAGATTTATACGATTTTGCGTGGGATGGCGCAGGCTCGGGCATTGATCTGAGGCTTTTCACCGAGATCGACGGGTGCCGGGCATTGCCGCAATGTTCGGCGCTCTTGTTTTAGCGGGACCGGCGATCCGATCAGTTTCCCTGACCTTGAAAATCAAATGGCTGGTGGGTCATCGGTCGGGTCGAATGTTCGCGGCGGGATAGCTGCCGCTGGGTCGGTGCGAGCGGCTTTGGTTCGAGCGCGGCGGACCCGTTCGGTGGGTATGCCGGCTTCGGACAAAGCGGCCGACAAGTGCCGGACGGAGAGCGCCGGCGAGCTGTTTTCCGCCGGCGAACCGGCGCGAGTCCGCCGCAGCCAGCCAAGTACCCGGCGTTCCACGGCATCCTGACCGGCCGGCGACAGATCCCGATAAATCAAGGCTCCCACACCCAGCAACAGGGTGAGCCCGCCCAGAAAAAAGACCAGCGGTTGCATGAAGGCGATCGCCGACAGGGCCAGTAACAAGAACAGGAGATGCCGGATCTTCAAGCGCGGGTCCTCCATGCGGTAGCTCAGGATTGATTTGGCGGACAGTTGGTCTGGAGGGGTTTGCGGACCAGGATAACCGTGCAGTTATCGTCGGGCAGGCTGTGCTGCTGGTGGATGGTTTCGGCCAGGACCTCGAGCAACTCGTCCATCAGTTCCTCCAAAGGGCGTTGCGGTTGCGCCAGTAGCACCGGCCAACGCTGAATGAAAGCCTGCGGGCTGCTCAAGTGCCAGAGACCGTCGCTGGCGATCAGGTAAACCCAGCCCGGTTCCAGCGTCAGGATGCGACGGTCGCCCAGGCCTTGCAGAAAAAGAGGCAAATTACCTTCATGCAACTCGTACAGCTCGGCGTCGATAGTTTCCGCGTAAAGGTGCGGCACGCCTAGGGTACTGCCGAGAATGAACGCCTGACTGATTTGGGAGCTGGTTTGAATGTGGACCTGCTGGAACCACTGGGCGCTATTCAGCAGACCAAGCATCGCCAGGTGAGTGGCCGGGACGTGATCCACGGTCAAACACTGGACCCGATGCTCGTCGATGGCGTACAGCCGCGAGTCGCCGACGTGAAACAGCATGGCGGAACCTTGAGGGGGGATTTCCAGCAGCACCAAGGTGCAGCCGGTTTCCAGCCCCGCCGTGTGGAATTCCTGATAAAGCTGCTGGTGCAGGGCGTTAAGGGCCTCGGAAAGCTGGACAAGATCGGCGGCGGCTGGTAAGCCAAGCAACCCTTCGATGACTTTTTCGGCGGCCTCCCGGCCGTGGCTGTGACCGCCCATGCCGTCGAGTACGGCGAGCCGTCGGTGTCCGGCTGGCCAGTCGGCCAGCCGCAGCCGGGTTTCCTGTTCGTGCCACAGCAAGCGGGCTTGGCCCAAGCTGTCCACGGTTAGAAAATTATCCTGATTTTCGCGACGACCGTGGCCGGTCGGCGAAAGCAGCGAGCGCACGGCGATTTCCAACGAAGCATCGTCCTGGAGGGCTGTTTCCCCCGGAAGATCCTCGGAATCGAGTCCTCTGAAAGTTACATTGTCCGGTAACAATCGCTCGGCGGCGTTGGCTGGGTTCGTGATGGTAGGATCGGTGTGGGTGCTCATCTATAGGCAGGGCTGGTCATGGATAAGGGCATCGCTACAGGTATGTTAAATCCCCGCGCGACGGAACCCCATGGAATCTCTTCGAGAGTGGCCTCAGCTGGTTTCAGCATTCTGCTAAACTAGACAATAATGCAGTTTATAGTCGCCAATTCAAACACATCTTCAGAATTACATGGCGAATCAGTGTGTTATGAATCTCGAAATGCGTCTTGAAGAACTTGCGGCAGAGTATGCCACCGGTCGGTTGGACGAGACCGAACTGGCGCGCCGTCAGGAGACCTTATTGCGGGAAGCGGTTTCGGAGGGTTGCGTCGATGGCGTTCAGTCTACGGTGGGCGGGTTGATGATCGGTGCCGAGCCCGATCCGCAGGTACCGCCACTCTGGCGGGAGCAGGAACTGGAAGCGCTGGACACTGGAATGGCGATTGGACCCGCCGAGCGGCGGGTCCGTCTGTTGCACGATCTCAGCGGCCGCAAACGGATATGGCTGGTGCGCATCGTTATTCCGGATTCCAAAAGCGGCAATGGCGCGGGCGGCGATTTTCGCGCCATCAAGCTTTTTCTGCCGGCGGGCTTTCTGTCTGGCCCGCGCGAGCCCGGGCGCGACGAACGGGCGTTGCGAGCGGATCTGGTCGGCCTGCGTGCCTATCTGACCAAGGTCAAGGCCCGAGTGGAGCAGGCCGCGAAGCTCGCGCATCCCAATATCGCCGGTATTGAAGGCTGGCGGCACGGCGCCGATGGTTGGGCGTTCGCCGAGATGGAGTATATCGATCACCGGCAGGGGCGCACGTTCGGCCAATTACTGCGAGAGCAGGATCAAAACGGCTTACCTTGGGAAACGGTGCTGCAATGGCTCAGCCCGGTAGCGGCCGCACTGGATTACGCCCGGCGGGAACATCGACTGCCCCACCAGCATTTGGACGCGGACATGGTGTTTTCCAGTGACCAGGAGGAAATCAAACTGTTGGGGTTCGGGTTGGCGACCGAACCGCGAGAGCCACGCAGCGTCCTGTTCAACACCGGCGGCTCGGCGAGGGAGGCGACCGCCGAAGGCGTGGTGGAATCGGTCGCCGCCAATATCGCCTTCCGCCGCGACGTGTACGCCCTGGCATTGCTGGTTTACCAAGCCCTGGCCGGGCGAAGCGCCTACGAGGCCCAAGGGGATTCGCCCAACATAGTGCCGCGTCCGCCAGGATTGATGGATGATGCCTGGCGCGTCCTGCGGCGGGGTTTGGCCTATCCCAGCGAGTTGTGCCCGACCGAGGCCGGCGCGTTCATCAGCGCGCTGGATGCGGCGCAACGGCCGACGGTGGCGACGCGCCAAGGACTGCATTCGATCCTGAAACCTCGTTGGATGCTGATGATGGGTTTGAGCTTGGCCGCCGCCGCCGCGATTTTCTGGCTGGCCACGCGGCAAGAGCAGGTGCTTGAGTCTGGCCAGCACCCTTCGGTCGCTACCGGCGAAGCCGATCAAGGAGTGGCAACGCTACCGGCCGAGGACCAGGCTGCTTCCTTGCACGAGATGGAAAGCACGGTCGATCTGCGCGCTTTCGAAGCCGCCAAACGAGTGAACACGCTGCTGGCTTACCGGCTTTACCTGCAACGCTGTCCACGCTGCGGCTACGAGAAGCAGGCGCGACAGGCTATCCTGGACTTGGAGATCCAGCAGCAAGTTGGTGAACTCAAGGCAAAATTCGAATCGCTGACTCAAGGTCTGGATCAGAAAGGCGGCAGTGGGCAGAGCGATCAAGCGCTGGCCCAACTGGACGCCCTGGCGAAACTGGCGCCGGACGATCCGTTCATTGCGGACGGGCGGCGGCAAGTGGTGCTGGTTTGGATGGCGCGGGCACGGGCTAGCCTGGATCGCTCGGAACTGGGTGAAGCTCGCAAGTGGTTCAAAAAGCTTGAGTCCTTGCGGCCGCCCCCGCCCGAACTGGTGGAGCTGACCCGGAGGTTGGAGGAAGCCGAAGCGATGGATCAGGCTCGAGGTCTGGATGCCGACGCTTTCGCCACTGCCCGGCGTGCCAACACCCGCGAATCGTATTGGGCCTATCTGGACCGCTGCACGTCGGCATGCGGTCACCGGGCCGAAGCCGAGACCGCGCTAGCTCGGTTGAGCCCGAACAACCCGTTGATCCGGGATCGGCTGAACGACGGTTCGCAGGGTCCGGAAATGACCGTCATCCCGGCTGGCGGATTTTTAATGGGTTCCCCGACCAACGAAAAAGGTCGCTACAGTGACGAGCCGTTGCATTCGGTACGGATTGCGAAATCCTTCGCCATCGGCAAATACGAAGTGATGTTTCACGAATACGACCGCTTCGCGACGGCGACGGGGCGTTCGTTGCCTCCCGATCAGGGTTGGGGGCGCGGCCGGCGCCCGGTGCTCAATGTGAGCTGGCGGGATGCCGCGGCCTACGCCGAGTGGCTGTCCCAGCAAACCGGCCGGCGCTACCGCTTGCCCACGGAGGCGGAGTGGGAGTACGCGGCGCGGGCCGGAACGAAAACCAGCCGCTACTGGGGCGATGATCCCGACCAGGGCTGTACCTACGCCAACGCCGCTGATTTGGACGGCAAGCGGATTTTTGTCGGCTGGACGATCATGAAGTGTCATGATGGCGAGATCTATACAGCGCCGGTCGGAAGTTACCGGAACAACGATTTCGGCCTGCACGACATGGCCGGCAACGTGCTGGAATGGACCTGTTCGCTCTATAGCGAGGATTCCCAGGCACCTGTTCAGAGTTGCGAGGGGCCGGCGGCGGGCCGCCCATTCGTGGTGCGCGGCGGTTCCTGGAACGACGAGCCGCGCAACGTGCGTTCGGCCGAACGGCATCGCAGCGATCCCGATTTCCGGGATTACTTTCTGGGCTTTCGCCTGGTGCGCGAGCTGCCTTGAGCGTGCCGCCGTCCTGAACCTGAATGAGAGATCATGAAGACCGCCGCCCGGGGTGGGTTCTGGCGGATTGTCGAGGGTGTGGGCGCGTTAGTGACCGGTCCCCTGGCGCGATTGCGGGAGGAGTTGGATTTTCTGGCGATCATGCTGATCAGCGCGGGTCTGGTCACGCGGGGGCAATGGCGGTTTCTGCTCGGGCATACCTTGCAGCAGATCTATTTTACGGCGGTGCAAAGAGCGTACATCTTCACCGTCGTCGGCCTGATCATCGGTGCCTTGGTGGCGTTACCGCTGATCGTGTTCGGCATTCACGACCCCCAGTTGCTGGGGCGTATCATGCATATCATGATGTATCATCAGCTCGATCCCATTCTGGCGAGCTTGTTCGTGGCGGGCATGTCGGGCGCGGCCATCACCGCCGAACTGGGCGAACTCAAGGCGAATCAGGCGATCGAGCATTTAGCCGCGATGGGGTTGAACCCATACGGCTTTTTTGTATTGCCGCGTTTGATCGGCGTGGTGTTGTCGCTGCTGGTTTTGACGCTCTGGCTGAATGTCGGGGTAACGGTCGGGGCGGGAGTCATGCTGAGCGTCTATCAGAACATCTCGCCGACGGTTTTTTTCCGGGTTTGCTGGTCGGGGTTAAGCCACGGGTCGTTGCTGCTGACCGGCGGGATGGTGGTGATGCAGGGTATCCACATCGTCCTGGTGCAGACCCAGCGCGCTTTTCGAGTCCATGCCTATGTGGATATTCCCCGGGCGCTGCCCAGCGCGTTCGCGCAATCCTTCATCGGTTGCCTGATCATCACCCTGTTGGTTTCGTTGCTGCGTTATGGCTGAGACCCTGGTGCGGTTGCGTGGCTTGGAGCTGAATCTGCACCCGCCGCCGCGTCCCTTCGATTTTCAAGCCATGGCGGGCGAGACATGGATGCTGGTGGGCGCGGTCGGTTCGGGCCGCCGCGAGCTGATTCGAACGATCGCCGGTTTGGCCATGCCCCGAACCGGCCACATCGAATTGTTCGGGCGGGTCGTGGAACGAATGGGACCGCGGGCGCGGGCGCGGCTGCGCGGCCGGATCGGGGTGATGCTGGAGCATGCGGGCCTGGTGCCGGCTTGGAGCGTGTTCGAAAATCTGGCGCTGCTGGTGCGCTACCACCGCTTGGTGCCGGATGGCGAGATCGAAGCTTATGTGACGGCTTTCGTGGAGTCCTGTCGGTTGCCGCCGACGATCCTGGCGCGACACGCCAATGAACTATCGCCGTTGGAAAGCAGTTGGATCGGCTTGCTGCGGGCGCTGATCATCAAGCCCAGGCTGCTGCTGGTCAGCGCTTATCTGCCGCGGGAAACCCTGGTGGCGGGTTACGGAGTGTGGGCGTTTTTCGAAGAGGTAGTCGTGCCGATGCAGATGACGATTATGGTCGATGCCGGCCCGCAAGCGCTGCCGGTGAGTCCGAAGACTGGCCTGCTGGTCATGGATCAGGGGACGTTGCTGGCGGCGGGGACGGCCGTGGACCTTGCCGGGCATCCGGATGCCCTGGTCAGACACTTCGCGCGTTTCGATCATGCTTGAGACTCTGATCAGCGCCCGCTACCGGTTCTACCAGCGCGCGGTGGGCTTGCTGGTTCTGGCCACGCTGGGCGTGCTGTTCGCCATGCTGTGGATGACCAACCGCCAATTCGGATTGTTCAGTCAGACCTACCGTCTGCACGGATTTCTCGACAACGTCAAGAGCATCCAGAGAGCCACCCCGGTCACCTTGGCGGGATTGAAGGTCGGCGAGGTATACAATCTGGCGATCACCGACTACAACCGGATTCGCATCGAACTGATTCTCGACCGGGAATATCAGCCGCGTATCCGCGAGGATTCAGCCGCCCAAGTCAAGACCGACCTGCTGGGTAACGCCCATATCGAAATCAATATGGGTAACCCCGCGCGGTCGGTGTTGCGGGATGGGGCGGACATTCCCTTCCTGCGCTCTCCCGATCTGGATGCATTGCTGAGGCAGGCTCAGGAACAGTTGACCCAGGTTTCCGTCGTGTTGGCCAACGTCAGAACCATCACGGAGGAACTCAAGAAACCCGAGGGCGGATTGCTGGGGACCCTGGATGCCTTTGCCCGGGTCACGCAGGAATTTTCGACCCGGCTGTCCGGTTACCTGCAACGGATCGATGGTGTCCTGCGCGATGCGGCTGAGCTGAGCGGGCAGCTCGGCCCCTTGCTGCGGGAACTGACGGCCGTCAGCCGGGAAGCAAGCCGCTCGGCCGCGGATCTGGCCGCGGTCGGCGCGCGGATCCGCGAAGGTCAGGGCGTGCTCGGTGGCATGACCGACAGCAACAGCCCGATTTCTCGCGACGTGGCGGCCAGCACGCGCAAGTTGCGGGCGGTGCTGACGGGATTGGAGAAGCTGAGCGACCGATTGCCGGTTTATGGCCAGCAGGTCGAGCGGATCCTGCAACAAACCGAGCGAATGACGGCCACACTGGCCGAGGCCAGCTCGCAGGTGCCCGGATTGATCGACAAGAGCCGCTTGGTGGCCGAGGACGTGGATGACATGGTTGGCGGGATCAAGCGCAGCGCGTTGTTGCAAATCCTGAACCCGGCGGAACCGGGCCGGCGCTTGCTGGAGGCACCTCGGGATATCGAATGGTCCACGCCCACCGTGCCGTCTCGCTAGCAACCGGATGGTGGCGCGTGACCGGCGGATGGCGAACATGGCGCTGAGGCGCGGCTGGGGCGCGGCGTTGCTGGCGGGTGGGTTGTTGACGGGGTTGGCGGCGTGCGGTGGCCCGGCGCTGACACCGTTGCAGTCGCAATACCAGAGCAGCGCGGAACGGGCGCTGCGCTACTATGCGAGAGGCGAATTGCCGCGAGCCTTGCAGGGATTTCAGGACAGCCTGCGCTGGGCCGAAATCGCCGACGACCGTCCGGCGATCATGGCGCAATCCCTGAACGTGGGCGCGGTCGCGCTGGCGCTGGGCGAATGGCCGCTGGCGGAACGGAACTTGCGAAAGGCGCTGCGGGCGGCGGCGGCGCTGCCCGATCCCGCAAGCTGGTTGCAAGCGCGTTTGGGTCTTGCGGAGATCCAGTTGCGGCGCGGTCGGTTCGCGGCCGCGCGGACGGAATTCCAATACGCGCTGGACGAGGGGCGCGAGCAGCGGGACAATGCCGCCGTGCTGGCGGCGCTGAATGGTTTGGGGTTAACTTACAAGGGCTTGGGAGGGGTACGCGAAGCGTGGCGGTTCTTGGACGAGGCCGAGGCGCTGGCGCGTTCCAGCGGGGAAAAGCGCTTGTTGGCGGCGGCACTGGCCAATCGGGCCAGCCTGGCGCTGTGGGGCGGCGAGACCCGTCAAGCCGATGCCTGGCTTAGGGAAGCCGTCGAGCTGGATCGGGAAGCCGAAAACCTGTCCGGTCTGGCGCACGATCTGACCCTGCTGGCGCGAGTGCGCCAGGAACAGGGCGATTCGCGCGGCGCGCTGGAGCTTTATCGGCAGGCCCGAACCATCGCCCGACATACCGGCCAGCGTGTTCAGGTCCAGGAGTGCGAGCAGGCCATCGATCTGCTGGAGCGCGAATCCAGTGTGCCTTTGCGGTAGGGACAGGTAAAATTGTCTGTGGAAAGCGATGGGTCCGAATGAAGCCGCCCAGTTCGTTTTCAAAATGTTTGGAATATTCGGGAGGGCCGCGCGGCTCTGCCAGAAGCGCCTGAAGGTGCTCGCCGATACACGATAGGATGCCATGACCAAGAAATCCAACACGCTACCCGTCGGTTATCGCCTGCATCAGTACCGCATCGAAGCGGTGCTGGGCGCGGGTGGATTTGGGATCACCTACAAGGCCGTGCATGAGGCGCTGCAAACCCGGGCGGCGGTTAAGGAATACTTTCCGGTCGAATGGTCCTACCGGGACCGCAACGATATCAATGTCCTGGCCAACACCCAGGGCACGTTGCCGACCTCCGAGGTCGGCGAGGAAGCCTGCTACGCCTGGGGTCTCGAACGGTTTCTCAACGAGGCCCGGATCCTGGCCCAGGTCAACCATCCCGGCGTGGTGCGGGTGCGGGACTTCTTCGAGGGGAATGGCACCGCCTATATCGTGATGGACTACGAAGACGGCGAAGCGCTCAGCCAGCTTTTGCAGCGGGAAAAAACCCTGCCGGAAGAGCGGGTCCGCCGCTTGGTCGACGATGTGCTGCCGGCGCTGAAGGCGGTGCATGACCAGGGCTACCTGCATCGCGACCTGAAACCCGCCAATCTTTATCTCCGCTCGGATAACCGCACCATCCTGATCGATTTCGGCGCGGCCCGTCAGGCGCTGGGCCGACGCAGCAAAAGCGTCACCAGCGTGTTTTCACCGGGTTACTCGCCGATCGAGCAATACCTGGTCGATGGGAAGGGTTACGGCCCGTGGACCGATATTTACGCCCTGGGCGCGGTGCTGTATCACTGCGTGACCGGCGCCGCGCCGATCGAGGCGCCGGCGCGAGTGCTCGACGATCCGCTGCGCCCCGCGGAGGAAGCCGCGGCTGGACGATACAACCCGACTTTGCTGCGGTTGGTCGACCGGGCCATGGCGGTCCGACCGGAGAGGCGCTTCCAATCGATCGAGCAAATGCGGGTAGCTTTGGAGGCCCCGCTGGAAGATAGCGGCGAGCGTACGGTCAAGTTGGAGCTGCCATTACGTCCCGATTTGCATCGCAGCGGCGAGAAGCCCCGTCCGGCGCTGGTCGAACCGGCTCGGGAACCGTCGCCGCCGGCGCGACCTCGATGGACAGGATGGCGTTGGGGAATCGGCATTCTGACGATATTGGCGGTGGTGGGGGGCGGGATCGCGTATTGGCTGACGGGGCCGTCAACGCCCTCGAACGGTTCGCCGGCCGAGCCGGCTAAGCCGCCTTTACCTCCCAAGCCGGAGCCGCCGGCCAACCCGCGGCCCGGCCAGGTCTACACCGAGCCCGAGACCGGCATGGCGTTCGTCTGGGTTCCGCCCGGCTGTTTCGGCATGGGCAGCCCGGAAACCGAAAAAGATCGCAGCGCCAACGAAGTGCCGCATCGAGTTTGTCTCAAGGGCTTCTGGATGGGTGAATTCGAGGTCACCAATGAGCAGTATCGGCGCTTTGACGCCAATCACGACAGCGGTGGCTACGATACTCACGATCTGAACGCGCCCGAGCAGCCGGTGGTGCGGGTCAAGTGGCAGGAAGCGGTTGCTTATGCCGATTGGCTGTCCGAAAAGACCGCCCTGCGATTCCGCCTGCCGACCGAGGCGGAATGGGAATATGCGGCGCGCGCCGGCAAGACGATTTCCCGCGACTGGGGAGAAGATTCGAACCGAGCGTGCGATTACGCCAACATCTACGATGCGACCGCCAAGCAAGCCCTGCAATTCAACTGGGCCAATTATCCTTGCGATGACGGCCAAGCCGTGGCCGCTCCGGTTGGCAAGTACGAGGCTAACACCTTTGGTTTGCACGACATGCTGGGTAATGCCGCCGAATGGACCTGCTCGGATTACGATAGCGCGTACTCGGGTGGCGAGACCCGGTGCGCCGATCAGAATGCGGCGGCGGTGGGGCGCCGGATGTTGCGAGGGGGGTCGTGGTCGGATTATCCGGGTTTGGTGCGGTTCGCTTATCGGTTTCCCGCTTCCCCGCAATATGGGAAATTCGATCTGGGATTCCGGTTGGTGCTGGAGCCATGATGAGCACGATGGCCGGCTGTTTGGTCGGCGGCGGAGGAAAAAGTGTGGACAGAGTGATTCTCAAGCTCTTGAAGCCGATGTTGGCGCTGCTTTTCGTGCTGGCGATTGGGTTGCCGGGACTGGCGCTAGCGGCGGCGGATAAACCGCCCGAACGGATGACGGCGACGGTGATCGAATTCGCGGTGCGCGGCGGCCTGAATGAACAGGCCGGGGCGATCATCGCCGATCTGATGATGTCGGCGATCGCCAACACCGGCCGCTTTACCTTGAAAGATCGCTTGCCGTTGTCGGCGGCGGCCAAGATCGCCAAAGCTCAGGAATTCGGCTCCACCGGCCTACTCGATCCCAAGACCGCCGCCGAACTGGGGCGGCTGTATGGGGTGGATGCCGTGGTGACCGGTGGCGTGTACAAGCTGGGCGACCTGATCACCGTTACGGCGCGGCTGATCGATACCAGGACGGCTTCCCTACTGCGCAGCGGCCAGATCCAGGGCAAGGATATCGACACCATTCAGATCAAGGTCAACGAACTGGCGGCCATGATCACGGCGCCGCCGCCGGTGGCGCCGACCTATGCCCTGACAGTCAAGACCGACCCAGCCGGCGCCGGTGTCCGTCTATTGAACAGTTCGACTCCGTATCAGCCGGGCATCCGGCTGCCGTCCGGCAACTACGAAATCGAGGTGACGCAACCGGGCTACGCGGCCCGCAAGGAAGCAGTGCGGATCGCCGATCGCAACGTAACGCTCAATATCGCGCTGGAAAAAGCCAAATACGGCTTAACCATTCGTTCGGAACCGGCGGACGCGCAAATTCGATTGTTGAACAACCCGACCATCTATCAACCCGGCGTGCAACTGGCCCCTGGCGACTATCAGATCGAAGTGACGCGGGATGGCTACGCCTCCCGCAAGTTTCCGGTGCGGATCGTCGACAGCGAAGTCACCGTACCGGTGACGCTGGTCAAGCAGGAACCGGCGCCACCGGCTCAGTATCGTTTGACCGTACAGGTCGATCCCCCTCAAGCCAAGGTGCGGTTGCTGAATGAAAGGACCGAATACCGGCCTGGGATGGAACTGAAACCGGGTAGCTACACGGTGGAGGTCAGCCAGTCCGGTTACGAAACCAGGGAAGTGACCGTGCGGATCGCCGACAGCGACGTGACGGTGCCGGTATCTTTGTCCAGGCAACCCGAGCCGGAGCGACCGACCCTATACCGGCTGACGGTGCGCGCCGATCCCGCCAATGCCCGAATCCGGCTGCTGGGTATCCGTCCGGTTTACCAGCCCGGCATCCAGCTGGCGCCGGGTAGCTACACGGTGGAGGTCAGCCAGTCCGGTTACGAAACCAGGGAAGTGACCGTGCGGATCGCCGACAGCGACGTGACGGTGCCGGTATCTTTGTCCAGGCAACCCGAGCCGGAGCGACCGGCTCTATACCGGCTGACGGTGCGCGCCGATCCCGCCAATGCCCGAATCCGGCTGCTGGGTATCCGTCCGGTTTACCAGCCCGGCATCCAGCTGGCGCCGGGTAGCTACACGGTGGAGGTCAGCCAGTCCGGTTACGAAACCAGGGAAGTGACCGTGCGGATCGCCGACAGCGACGTGACGGTGCCGGTATCTTTGTCCAGGCAACCCGAGCCGGAGCGACCGGCTCTATACCGGCTGACGGTGCGCGCCGATCCCGCCAATGCCCGAATCCGGCTGCTGGGTATCCGTCCGGTTTACCGACCTGGCATCCAACTGGCGCCGGGCAGCTACACGGTGGAAGTTGGCCAGTCGGGCTATGAAACGAAGCGGATGACCGTGCGGATCGTCGATGGCGATGTCACTTTGCCGGTGGCACTGGAAAGAAAAACGACCTCGGTCGCACCGCCATCCGTGTCGTCCGCACCGCCATCCGTGTCGTCCGCACCGCCGTCACCGCCGTCACGGGCCGGGGCGTGGCGGATCGGTTCGGTGCGCGTGGACGGCTGGTTGAGCGGCGCGGATCGTTCCGAGGTCATGCGGGTGTTGAACGGCTATGTCGGGCGGACGGTGAGCCGGCAAACGTTGTTGAATGGCGCGATGCAGGTTTATCGAACCACGGGCATGACCTTGAGCTTTGTGGTCCGCAACAGCGCGTCCGGTTCGGCGAATTTGTCGGCGCGGATCGCCGGGCGGGTACGGCGAACCTATGAAAGCTCCGTTCCCCTCATCACGCCCGGCCAGTTGGAAAATTCCGGGTTCGGGGTGTCGGTCGAGTAATGCGGCCGGTCCCGGCTGGTTGTCACCCGGGGCACGGGCTGGTCAGGGGCCAGCCCAGCCCGTGCCGGGCTACCGGTCGCTCCAGGCTGGCTAGTAGCCGGGATGATCGATCATCGCGGTGTGGTCGCCGCGCACGATTGGCAGGTAGCGCGGTTTCCAGAACCGGGCGCGCAGGTAGGTATCGAGGTCGCGTCCGGCCAGATCGGTCTTGCCGGCCACGCCTTCTCTGAGCGATTGTTCGATCACCCGCACCGCGACGCGGATGCTGACCTCGCGTAGCTCGCCCACCGGCGGATAGACCCGGCCGGACTTTAGATGTGCCGCCGCGGTATATTCGGCCAATGCATAGGCGGCTTCCAGCACCATGCCGTTGGTGATCTCCCGGCATTCGGCCAGGATGGAGCCGAAACCCAGGCCAGGGAAGATGAAGGCGTTGTTGCCTTGGCCGACATGATGCGTCTGGCCGTCGCAGACCACATCGGGGAAGGGGCTGCCGGTGGCGACGAGCGCTCGACCCTCGCTCCAGTCCAGGATGTCCTGCGGCAGGGCCTCGCAAGCAGAAGTGGGGTTGGATAGCGGGAAGATGATCGGGCGCGAGGTATTGCGGGCCATCGCCTGCACCACCGGATGGTTGAAGGAGCCGGCCTGGCCACTCAACCCCAACAGGGCGGTGGCCTTGGTGTGTTCGATGGTTTCCAGCAGGGTCGGAATTTCGTTGGCAATTTGCCAGTTTGCCACCTTCTCACGGGGCTGAACGTAACATTGTTTGTATGCTTCCACGTTGCGCCCTTCCACCAGCAGGCCGCGCGAATCGAGCACGCAGACCCGGTCGCGTGCTTCCTCGCGGCTTAGCCCCTCGCGCATCAAGCCCTCGGTGATGGCCCAGGCCACGCCGGCGCCACCGGCGCCGGCGCCATGGATCACGATGCGCTGGTCGCGCAGCGACTCGCCCTTGAGCCGACTGGCCGACAGCAGGCCAGCCAGCGCCACCGCGCCGGTACCCTGAATGTCATCGTTGAAGGAGGGGATCTGCTTGCGATAACGTTCCAGGACCGCGAACGCCACATCCTTGGCCAAATCTTCCCATTGGATAATGGCGCGTGGCCAACGATTGTGAATAGCCTTGACGAACTTATCCAGAAACACCAGATAGCGCTCGCCGCGCAGCCGCCGGTGCCGGACACCCAGATAGAACTCATCGTTCAGCAATTCCATCCGGTCGGTGCCGACGTCCAGCTTGACCGGCATGGTATGGAAGGGGTTGACGCCGCCACCGATGGTGTAGAGGGCCAGCTTGCCGATGGCGATGGCCAAGCCGCCGTAGCCTTGATCGCCGATGCCGAGAATGGCCGAGGAATCGGTGGCGACAATCATCCGCACATCGTTCCAGGGATAGTTGCGGACCACTCGATCGGCGCGGTCGATATTGAGCGGCGAGAACGAGATTCCGCGCGGATTCTGGTAGAGATGGCTGAATTGCTGGACCGCCTGACCGACGGTTGGCGTGTAGATGATCGGCATCATTTCTTCGAGATGCCTTTCCAGCAGGGCGTAGAACAAGGTTTCGGCACGCTCCTGCAGGGCGCGCAAGTATTGATACTTGGAGATGGGATCGGGCTCGCGTAAAAAACCGCGGTAGACCCGCTCAACCTGCTGCTCCAGTGTGTTGACCTGTGGCGGGAGCAGACCGTCGAGCCCCAGGGAGACCCGCTCGTCTTCGGTAAAGGCCGTGCCCTTGTTGCTGAGGACCAGCCGCAACAGGGCAATGCCTTCCAGATAAACTTCCATGTACTCATGACCTTCGGTGTCGCTTTTGATATCGAAATAGGGGCTAATCGGTTCTCGTTTCATCGCTTGAATCTTAAGGTTCAGGGGAATGGTTCCCCAAGCTGATCGAACTTGACAATATGGCACTTAAGCGGAATGCGGTCAAACAACCCCGACAAGTGTCGCCAACATTACTCTTCCTTCCTGCCGCTCAGAACGGTTTCTCACTCGCGATGAACGCGTAACCGGTTCAAATTGACCCGACCAAAGTTGTGGGGAGTCATGTGTGGATCGTTGACGCTAGGGAAGTGACGATCCGCGATTTTGTGGAAATACAAGGTAAAAATTGTGTTTTTAATATGTTTTTTATGTTTTTTATGTTTTTTATTTTATCTTTCAGATAGATAAGTTTATTTGTTATTTATTTTTATTTATTGGAACTGTTTTTGCTTTCATCGGATCACGAGTGATAAGGCCAGACTTGGAGTACATGTTGATGAACCATCAGATCCATCGTAAGCAGATCATTGTGCTGGTGTTGGCTCTGTTACTGGCGATGGCGTCCTATCTGATTCCTTTGCCGCAGCGACCCGAGCAGCAACCGAAATCTGGCGTATATGCGCCGGTCAGGCAGGCCGCGCCAGCGAAGCCGCCGATCGTCACGCGTGAAACCGCCATCACGTGGCGGTTTCCGATAAAGACTCAGATACCGCAAGCTGATGACGTGTCCACTCTTGATGCGAGTGTGGGTGAGAGGTCACAGACTCAGCCCATGGCGGTGGAACGATTGGTGAGCCGAGAAAAGCTGGCCCGCGACGAAAAAATCCAAGCCGCCGGTGCTCCGCTCGTGTCGCTTAAGAAAATCGATCAGCTTCCCAATCAGTAATCGAATTCCTGCTCGAATCCTGGCTTATGGAACAGGCCAACCATGTCGTACCTGCGTCCTACTGTCCCGCTCCTTCATCTTCCATCTTCGCAAGTCTTTTTCCCCGAATCGAGAAGCCTTTCTTCGATAAGGCGGGGTTCCTGTCCGGCTCGATCCCGTGCCGTTTCGGATGACCTTGGCAAAGGCCGAGGCCAAGCTAGCGCAAGTGCGTGTCGATCTTGCGGCGACGAAAGCAAGTTTTCGTGAGAAACAGGCGGAAATCGCCCTGGCGTGGACCAGGTACGCTTTTGCTCAGAAAGATCAGCGGCGCCAAGCCAATTTGGTAGCCCGGCATTTCGCCTCCACCCTCAATCTTGCAGAGCACCGAATCGACTTCTTTGAGGTCTCATCCTGACCAGTGTTGGGCGCCCCGCCGTTGATCCTGCTGTCGCGGGCGCCAGCCAAACAGGCTGGCTCGATAGAAGAAGTACATGCGGCGATGGGCTGAAGGGCTATTTCCGCCGCCAAAAGCGCGTATGCGCCGACCTCGTTGGACAGCCATTTCATCATCCATTCCGCTCGAATCCATCCTGACTTCCATTCTGGCTTATACTGCCGTTTGTATTAGCCAAGCACCGGCTGTGAAAGGCTTTTTCGTGCAAGCCGTGCCGGGATGGTTTCCACCAAAAGCGTGGTGACCCCACCCATAACTATTTAGATAAAGAGGATAAGCACATGAGTTACCAGAATCTCCTGGTTGAAACCCGCGGCCCGGTGGCGTTGATCACCCTGAACCGGCCCAAGGCCTTTAACGCCCTGTCCGACGCACTCATGGAGGAGTTGACCCAGGCGCTGGATGTGATTGAGGCGGACGAGTCCGTTCGTGCCATCGTGCTGACCGGTGGCGCGAAAGTGTTCGCCGCCGGCGCCGATATCAAGGGCATGAAGGATTACTCTTACATGGATGCCTATAAAGGTAATTTCATCACCCGCAACTGGGAGCGGGTCAGTCGTTGTCGTAAGCCGGTGATCGCGGCGGTGGCCGGCTACGCGCTAGGCGGTGGCTGCGAGCTGGCGATGATGTGCGATTTCATTCTGGCCGCCGACAACGCCAAATTCGGCCAGCCGGAAATCAAGCTCGGCATTTTGCCGGGAGCCGGTGGCACCCAGCGCCTGACGCGGCTGGTGGGGAAATCCAAGGCGATGGAACTGTGCCTGACCGGGCGGATGATGGATGTCGAGGAGGCCGAAAGAGCGGGCTTGGTCAGCCGGATTGTGCCGGTGGCCGAACTGATCGAGGAAGCGATCAAGACCGCCGAGACCATTGCCGGGTATTCGCTGCCTTCGGTGATGATGACCAAGGAATGTATCAGCCGCGCTTATGAGACCACGCTGGCCGAAGGACTGTTGTTCGAACGCCGGACCTTCCATGCCGTGTTCGCCACCGAGGATCAGAAAGAGGGGATGGAAGCCTTCGCGGGTAAGCGGTCACCGGCGTTCAAGCACCGTTGAAGCTGCTTGGTGGATGGGGTGGTTTGGCTGGACTGTTCGAAAGATTTGACCGGACCGCCGAAGAATTTCATCATTGTCATTAATGTTAATGCCGGCCTGTTTTGATGCCGGAAAGACAGTATGTTCAACAATCCCGTTAAGTGAAGGAATGTAGAATGGAAATTAAAAAAGTAGGTGTTATGGGTTGCGGAGCGATGGGTTTGGGCGTGGCGCAGGTTTGCGCGCAGGCGGGTATCCCAACCATCGCCGTCAAGGCAACGCCAGGTTCGACCGACAAGATCCGCTCGGGGTTGGAGAAATCGCTGGGCAAGATGGTCGAACGCGGCAAGATGACCGCCGAGAAAATGGAGTCCACCCTCGGTTTACTGCAACTGACCAATAAGGAAGAGGATGTTGCTGGTTGCGATCTGATCATTGAGTCCATCATTGAGGATCTGGAAACCAAAAAAGCGCTGTTCCAGCGGCTGGAAGGCATCGTTTCGCCTCAGGCACTGCTGACCACCAATACCTCGACGCTGTCGGTGACGGCGATGATGGCGGTTTGCAAGCAGCGCGACCGGGTGGCGGGGCTGCATTTCTTCAATCCGGCAACGGTGATGAAGCTGGTCGAGATCATCCACGGCTTCGAGACTTCGGACGCCGTCGTCAGCACTCTGAACACTTTTTGCAAGAAGCTCGGCAAGGACCCGGTTATCGTCCAGGATACCACCGGCTTCATCGTCAATCGCCTGCTGACTCCCTACATGCTGAGCGCCATCCGCCTGCTGGAAATGGGTACCGGCACCATCGGCGACATCGACCACGCCATGAAGTCGGGCGCCGCGCATCCGATGGGGCCATTCGAGCTGGCCGACTACATTGGGCTGGACGTGGTGGAGGCGATGACGCTGAACATCTATCAGGACATGCACCAGCCGCATGTGTCCTCGCCGCATACCCTGACCCGGTTGGTTCAGTTGGGTTATCTGGGTCGCAAGACCGGCAAGGGTTTTTATGACTATTCGGTCAAGCCGCCGATCCCGAACCCGGCCCTGCGTCATCCCGTCGCTTGATCCACGCCCGACCCGGATAAGCATTCGCGCCAGGGATGGCGCATCAACACCTCCATCCTCTATTTCCCGCCTCAACCACCGCCGTAGCGCTGCTCCAGCCAACCGAACACGGCTCGCATCCCCATGGCCTCGCCGCCTTCCGGCCGCCCAGCCTGGGTTTTCAGGTTCCAGGCCATCGAATCGAAATGCGCCCAAGGAATACCGGTGGGAACGAATTCTTGCAGGAACAGCGCGGCGGTGATCGCTCCGGCATAGGACGAGTCCGAGGCGTTGGCGATATCGGCGATCCTGCTGTCCAGCATCTCTCGATAAGGGGTGTGCAACGGCAACCGCCAGCAGGGGTCCTGCTCATGTTCCGCCGCCGCCAGCAAGCCGGAGAGCATGGTCTCATCGTTGCAGAACAGCGCCGGCATCCCGGTGCCCAGCGCCACCCGCGCCGCGCCGGTCAGGGTGGCGAAATCCAGCAGGATCTCCGGTTGTTCCGTACCGGCCTCCGCCAGCGCGTCGCAGAGCACCAGCCGACCTTCGGCGTCGGTGTTGTGAATCTCGACCGTCAAGCCCTGGCGCGAGCGCAGGACGTCGCCGGGGCGGAAGGCATTGCCCGCTACCGCGTTTTCCACCGCTGCGACCAGTACCCGCAGCCGCACCGGCAGACCAGCGCTCATGATCAGCCGCGCCAGTCCCAGAACGGTCGCCGCCCCACCCATATCCTTTTTCATCAGCCGCATGGCGCTGGACGGCTTCAAATCCAGCCCGCCGCTGTCGAAGCAAACACCCTTGCCGATCAGAGTGACCTTGGGATGGGTCGGGTCGCCCCAGCGCAGGTCCAGCAACCTGGGCGGATGCGTACTGGCCCGGCCGACGGCGTGGATGAGCGGGAAATTTCGCGCCAGCAGCTCATCGCCGACGGTTTGTTCCACCGAGGCATCGAATTCCCGGCCCAGCGCCAGCATCGCCTTGGCCAGATGTTCCGGCATCATGTCCTCGGCCGGCGTGTTGATCAGATCGCGGACCAGCGTGACCGCCGCCACCTGCCGGCGGATGCGGTCGCCATCGCTGACGGGATCGAGCGCCAGCTTGGCCATCGGCCTTTTCGGGGCCTTGTAACGGGTGAATTGATAGGAACCCAGCGCCCAGCCCAGAGTCATCCGTTCCAGCCGCCAGGGATCGAAGGCGCCGTCGAGGTAGTAATTTCCTTCCGGCAGCGCCGCCGGCAGACCGCCCAGCGCCCAGAGATCGTCGGCCTTGGCAATCCCGGCGGCCACCGTCCGCAATTGGCCGTCGGAGGCGGGGATCAAATTGAAACTGCCTGGTTTCGCCTTGAAATCGGTCGCGATCAGCCAGTGGCGTAAAAAATCCTCCTGCCGCTCCAGCCACGGGCCGAACTCGCTCTCGATCACCGGGATGACGGGAATGCAATCGGGAGTGCGGGCGGGCAACAAACCATCGTTCATGCGAACCTCTCTCAGCTCAAGCGCGGCGCGATATTGGCCGCCCAGTGATTTTCACCGATAAAAAGCGCAAAATCCCGGCCCGTGCCGAGCGCCCTCTCCGGTTGGAAAGGACGGTTTCGTCGAACCGGCGATACCCGGAATGGGGACCGCCGCATCCGCGAGGCGAAGATCTTGTACCGAATTCTTGACCAGCGCTTGACCTGGCTGTTCAATGCCAGTCCACCCGCCGTGTTTGACGGCCGCCTGCTGGGCCTGGAGCGGGAGGCGCTGCGGGTTGCGCCGGATGGCTATATCTCGCAGGTTCCCCATTCGCCCGCGCTCGGTTCGGCGCTGACCCATCCCTGGATCACCACCGACTACTCCGAAGCGCTGCTGGAATTTATTACCCCGCCACTGGCCGATCCTGGGGAAGCGCTACGCTTCCTGGATGAGGCGCACCGTTTTGCCTGCCGGCGGATCGGCGATGAACTGCTCTGGTCGGCCAGCATGCCCTGCATCCTGGCCGGCGAAGCCAGCATTCCGATCGCGGAGTATGGTCGCTCCAATCTGGGTCGCATGAAGCACGTCTACCGGCGCGGGCTGGCGTGGCGCTACGGGCGGACCATGCAGGTGATCGCCGGCATCCACTTCAACTTCTCGTTGCCGGACGAATTCTGGGCGGCGTTCCAACAGAGGGAAGGCGACCGCCGTTCGCTCCAGGATTTCCGCTCCGAGTCCTATTTCGGGTTGATTCGCAACCTGCAACGCTTCGGCTGGCTGATTCTCTATCTGTTCGGCGCCTCGCCGGCGGTGTGCAAGTCGTTCCTCGACGGCCGGACGACCTCACTGGCCGAGTTTGACGAACACACCTGTTATGGGCCGTATGCCACGTCGCTGCGGATGAGCAACGTCGGCTACACCAACCACAGCGAGAAGAAAAGCGGCGTCAACGTGTGCTACAACTCGCTGCCTTCGTACATCGCCAGCCTCACGCAAGCGACGGCGACTCCGTGGCCGCCCTACCAGCGGATCGGGGTGAAGGTGGATGGCGACTACCGCCAGCTCAACGCCAACGTCCTGCAAATCGAAAATGAGTACTACGCGTCGATGCGGCCCAAGCAGCCGCCGCAAGGCAACGAAAAACCGACTGTGGGGCTGCGGGAGCGCGGGGTGCGTTACGTCGAATTGCGCTCGGTGGACATCAACCCGCTGGAGCCGCTGGGCGCGAACGAGACCCAGTTGCGGTTTCTGGAAGCATTCCTGCTGTTTTGTCTGCTCAACGACTCCCCGCCGTTCGATGCCGAGGAACGGGCGATGATCGACGAGAATCAGATGGCGGTGGCCCTGAGCGGCCGCGACCCGGCGCTGGTGTTGCGCCGTCGGCGCGATCCGGCGCTGCCGCTGCGGCGCTGGGCGGAAGAAATACTCGGTCGGCTGCAACCGGTGTGCGAACTGCTCGACCTGGGTGAAGCGGGGCAGCCTTATGCGGCGGCGCTGGCCGAACAGCGCGCGACACTGGCCGAGCCGGAGCGCACCCCGTCCGCCCGCATCGTGGCGGCCATGCGCGCCAGCGGTGAAAACTTCTTCCATTACGCCCGGCACTGGTCGGAACAGCATCGCCGCCATTTCGAGTCGCGGCCGCTGGCCGAGGAGCAGATACGGGTTTTCACCGAAGCGGCCGAGCGTTCGCTGCGGGAGCAGGCCGAGATCGAAGCGGCGGACGAGATTTCGTTCGATGAATTCCTGGCCCGCTACTTCGCCCAAAGCTGAGCTGCATCGCGCAGCCGGTGAGCGTTTTTCCGGGAGCCCAGTTTCTCTTCGCCGCCACGCCGACTTGTTAGATTAAAACGCAACCTGTTTGGACGTTCAGAGCTGGACCCACCCGAATGAACAGCCCTTGGACGACGATCAGTGCCTTCCTCCATCATGAGCACTGTGTGTTTTGGAGAGAAGCCGTCCGAGTGAGCGCAGTGAACGGTTTGAACGCATTGTTAGCCAAAGTTGCCGTGCTCAAGTGTCGATCGCTCCAAATGTTGCTCCGGTGTGCGCATTAATGTTGTAGCGAACACCAATATCCACAAAGAGAGCAGACCGGTTGCGAGGTGTTCAAACAGACCGGGAGCATTCACGGGATTGCTGGACCAAGACATAAGAAGGAGGAAAACCAGCGCCAGAATTCCGGACCAGATTGAGTAGTTAGCATATCGTTGCAGGAAACGATACTGCTTGAAAGTTATTCCCCACACCACCGCGGCCAGAACACCTGATAAAAAGCCAATCGTTGCGAATAGCCGATGCAATTCCTGGTTGGTCGATAGCCCTTCGCATCCGAGATCACAGGCGAAAACACCTGCCCCAATTCGACCCAACCCGTCGAGGCCAATGAGTGCCGCAGCCACCGCTGATAATCTTCCACCGCGGAAGATCGCCAGCAGCGCTGTAGCGAAACTGAGGTACAACAGGCCCGTGAGCCCGAATGCAGCGTATCGCATCATGTACTCTGTGGAGCTTCCCCTTTCCCCAAGTTCGCTGATGTACTGTGCGACGTGACTGAATTCGGGCCGCACGGTGCCCGCCACGATGATAAGCAGCAACCAAAGTATTGGCCCTACGATTCCGCATAAGACACCAATTTTTCTCAGGTTCATTCGCATAAGAACGGGCATTTCTGGCAGGTATGGGGGGCGTGGTCGCCATGGGAGCCGGTCTGAGGGTCCGCGCGAAAGGGCTGGCATCAGCACCGGACCCTACCGTGACTCGGACAGCGTGCCGGACGGCAACCGCGCTCCTTTTCCAGAATCTGATAAACAATGCGGTGTTGGATATTGATACACTTTGAGTAAGCCCCCACGAGATTGCCGACCAACTTTTCGTAAGGTGGGGGATTTCGATACGGATTTTCCTCAAGCACCTCTAACAGGCTTTGCGTCTTTCCTTTGAGACCCGATGCGACCAGCTTCTTTGCATCCTTCTGAGCTTGCTTCGTGTAGACCAGATTCCATTTCAGCAATCAAGGTTTTCAATGCACTCAGCTGATGGAGTTTCCATTCCCTCCCGGATCGACTCACGCATACCTGGAATGGACAGCAAGTTCACCGTTTCGGATATTGCATTCCAGTTTTCTTCCGACACGAGAACTGCATTCCCCCGTTTTCCTTTTATTACAATGGGTCGGTGAGTTTCCGCAGCCTCATCAATTAGGCTGTAACGCTTTAATCGTGCTTCTTTCACATTGAGAATGGTCATGGTGGTGCCATCCTTTGGCTAAAAGCGTATGCTATTCCATGCGCTTGTCAAGGAGGCTCTTCAAAACATAATACCATTTATGATTAGATTTTGTTATCATACTTATTTAACCTACTTTTATTGATCCAGTCATGAGCCGCTCATTACAAGTCGAAATCCACGAATCCTCCGAAGAACTAAAGCGCATAATGAATGAACAAACTCACGCCAAGTTTCGAGAGCGATTACAAATTCTATATTGGATTAAAAGTGAGATTTTTCATTCTTTACAAGAGTTAGCCGATCATTTAGGGCGATCGAAATCCGTCATTGTCAAGTGGCTCAAAGTATATCGTACCCAAGGCTTAATCGGGCTATTGCAGTGGAATTATCATGGCGGCCGTCGTTCGAGAATTACCGAAGCTATGAGAGAGGCACTCCAGCGCCGTCTGGACGATCCGACTCATGGATTTCATAGTTACGGACAAATCCAGCAGTGGCTTCTCCAGGAATACGAGGTCGATATTCCTTATTCAACAGTGCATCAAGTCGTTCGTTATCAACTCAAAGCAAAACTTAAAGTGGCGCGGCCAACGAGCGTTCATCGCCATGAAGAGGCGGTGGTTTCTTTTAAAAAAAACTTCCACGACAACTCATTGTACAGGACAAAATCATCTAACCAAATGAATTTACGTTAAAATTCTGCCGGGTGGCGTATTGGTTAGAGGTAGAAAACAGCGATTTTGAGGGCTCGATCCCAACCGTTTAAAGAGCGACTCCAGTGCCTGATGAAAAGCGTATTGCCGGGCGGATTCTTGGTGATGAAATAAACAACTTCTCAAATAATCTAATCCATAGCGAAAAAGACTTTGGGTGGGACGGCCATGTTTTTTGATCTTGATCGGTTTAATTTCATGGCGCCATTCACCAATAATATGCGCCCAACTAAATGCAATAGCGAGAAAAGCCATCCATTTTTCAAGTCGCTGGGGGTCAGTTATATGGGTGGATTCCAGATCGAATCCCCGAGTTTTTAAGCAAATGAAAAGCGTTTCGATCGGCCAGCGTTCCTTATAATTTTCCAACGCGGTTTCCGGTTGTTCTTGCGTTGCGAGAATAACGAATTCACCGTTGGCCATTTTCAGACCAATCACATAAAGAGAGTGCCCCCACACGGTTCGTTGGCCCGATAAAACCAGAGCGCTGCCACGGGGTAGGCCTCGAAAAAGATTTTCGGCGGAGACGGGGACCCCTCGGGAGTTAGAGATTTGCGTATTCTTTTTGATGCGTATTACGAATTTAATTTGATTTTCAATAAGATAACCAAACCATTGAATCCCAATAAACTCGCGATCCGCAAACAAGCAGGCGATCATTTGCGGGCCGAAAATCGTAAGGAATCGATTCATTAATGCTATTCTTTCTTGGGTATTTGAGTTGCCTTTTTTATCTAAAGCAACCCATAGTATAGGAAAAGCAGATCCGCGATAGACGACTCCTAAAACAAGGTAATTGATATTGACATCACCATATTTCCAATTGGTTCTATCGAGTGTCAATTTGAACTGAAGCACAGGAATGAGACTGGCAATGAACCGGGCGACTTGATTCAGATCTAGAGAAAATTGACAAAAAAGTCGTTGAAGGCGTTTGTAATGAGAGGCCGGTTGCGCACGCCCAGGAAAGGTGACAGCAATCTTTGCGAGATTGACCGTTCCCATCTGGATGATTCCGATAATTAAATAGACGATGCAAGAGATACGCGCTCGGTTCCAGTGAAAATGATGATGAAGCATTTCTGCAAAGTGCCGGGTATTAAAAAAGGGGAATTCACGGAATTAACCTCGCCTGTTTTAGAATTAATGTTATCAATCAATTAGTTATGATAACAGCAACCTCGCGATCCTACTACCCTCAAAATAGCTGTTATTTTTTATCTTAATTTTCAGCAAGTTATTTTTGTCCTGTACAATGACGACAACTTGAATTAATTGATATTTTTCAGCAAGTTGAAAATGAAGCGGTCCGGCCTTTACGGTATTGGTGCCAAGATGAAAGTCGCTTTGGATTAAAAACGATCACCCGGCGGGTCATCACCGCATTGGGGATTAAGCCAGTTGGTCCAGTTCAATGGACCTTTCAATCATTTTGGCTCTATGGTGCCATTGAGCCACTGAGTGGCGAAAACTTCTTTTTAGAATTTTCCCATTTGGATGCTGATTGCTTTCAGTGGTTTTTGAATGAATTTTCTAAAACTTATCCGCACAGCCTCAACGTAATTCAATTGGATAACGGTCGCTTTCATTATGCCAAAAAACTTGTAATCCCCGATAATGTCGTCTTATTATTCCAACCGCCTTACAGTCCCGATGTGAACCCCATTGAGCGTGTTTGGCAATCAATGAAAGATCAATTGTGTTGGATCAATTTAAAAACCCTAGATGAACTACGTAAAAAAGTGGATGAACTCATTCAATCGCTTCTCCCAAGCGAAGTGGTTTCTTTGACCAGTTTTGATTTTATTTTATCTGCACTAAAGTAGTAAAATCTATTAGTAATCGGTATAACATCTGAATTAAGCCGCGAAGCGGCGTCGGCTTGAATGAATTGTTAGGTCTCCGCCGTCTGAAGCGAGACCTGTTTGGTACCGCTCGCGACCCACTGGGTTCCAAATTCCTTGAACCCGAACTTGTCGTGGAATCTGCGAGAGGCGGGATTTGGCGGATCAATATTGTACTCACAAGTAATTGTTCCGATCCTTTCCGCTCGCGCGAATGCGAACAGGTTGCTGTACATCTTGCTACCAATGCTCCGGCCAGCGAATTGCGAGTCAACGAGCACACGATCTACGTACAGAAAATTCGGAAAGCGTCTGGCAAACCACCCGTAGTTGTCATTTTCATATGGAGCACCTTCCCGAAGTGCGATTAGAAAAGCCGCGACCTGCTTCTGGACAGTTACAACCTTGCAATAAGCGGAAATTCTGACAAGCGAGCGGAGCCGATCTAGATCCATTGGGCTTGTTTGTTGAACCTCCATTTCATTGAGCTTGAGGATCATTTCGAAGTCGGACTCAACAACTGTGCGAAGTTTTTCCATGCAGAGACCTAACGGGCGCGAGTTGAGGGAATTGCATCATCAACCACAAATGCCACTGCTGCTATTCCTTTTATCTGCGGCTCGTCCAGCTGCTGAAGATCGAAATCGCTCAAGCACGCCCTTGTTCATGGAGTGCGGAATCTCACGGGAATACTACGCTCACTGAACACTCTTTTGGTTGGCAACCTCTGCTGGAATTGGCAACGGTACCAAGGGGAGCAAACGGTTACACCGTATCGCCTTCTTGCTCTTGACCGGCTTGCTACAATGATTCAATTCTCACATCCAATAACCGCGATCCATGAAAACAACTTCCGCTTCCGACGGCGACTGGCTTAGCGCGACATCTTCGAGCGTCGAGCCCTCCCACGTCACTCCCCTGGACCTGGATGACTACCGGTCGTTGGTTCGCCTGGATGAACCGTTCGTCGCGTCTCCTCCCGCCCCGGCGGCGGCGGAGCAGCAGGCCGCTCTGGTGGATGATCTTCTGGCGTACCTGCAAGCCGAACGCGGCGGGGCCGATCGCGGGAATTTGTCATCCCATGAGGAAAGGCGGCGGTTACTGCGCGCCCTGCTGACCGTGCGTGGTCCCGACCCGTTGCCGGACTGGTTTCATGCCCGGCTGGATCGGCTCCTGCGGCGTGAGGTCCTCGACAGGGGGCTGATCGATATCGCGAATCTGCCGCGCCTTTCTCGGGATTGGCTGGGCGCCGACCGTGACACCGCGACCGCCGCCATCCTGTGGCGGGGCGATATCACCACCTTGAACGCCGACGTGATCGTCAACGCGGCCAACGCGCAAATGCTGGGTTGTTTCCAGCCTTTTCACGCTTGTATCGACAACGCCATCCATTCGGCGGCGGGTCCCCGCGTCCGCGAGGATTGCGCCCGAATCATGCAACGCCAAGGTGGCCCCGAGGGGACGGGCTGGGCCAAGGTCACGCGCGCCTACAACCTGCCGTCCCGATACATCCTGCATACGGTCGGTCCCATCGTCGCGCCGGACCGGTTGCGGCCCGAACACGAACGATTGCTGGCCGCCTGCTACCGGTCGTGCCTGGATCTGGCCAGCCGGGTGCCGGACATTCGCTCGGTCGCCTTCTGCGGCATTTCGACCGGCGTGTTCGGCTTCCCGCGCGAGCCGGCGGCGCGGGTCGCGCTGCGCGCCATCGGCGGCTGGCTGGACGATCATCCCGGCGCGATCGATGTGATTGTCCTGAACGTGTTCAGCCAGGACGATTTCCAAATCTACCAGCGCCTGCCGCGGGGCGGAGGAACGGAGGAAGCCCATGTTTAACGATCCTGACATCCAGCGTTGCCGCGATTTGTTGCGCCAGGCCAACGCCGTGCTGATCGCGGCCGGCGCCGGTTTGGCCGTCGAAGCCGGCATCAATTACATGGATACGGAATCGTTCGCCCGGGATTTTCCCGGCATGGTGAAACTCGGTTTCCACCGGCGGGCCGAGTTGATGGGCTATTCGGATTGGAGCCCCGAACTGAAATGGGGCTATCTGGCGGCGAACGTGCATCAGGTGCGGTTCCAGGCGCCGCCGCACCCGGTCTATGCCCGGTTATTGGATCTGGTGCGGGAAAAAGAGTATTTCGTTATCACCTCCAACGTGGATGGGCTGTTTACCAAGAATGGTTTTGCCGAAGACCGGCTGTTTACGCCTCAGGGCGACTACGCGCTCATGCAGTGTCAAACGCCCTGCTCGAACGCCGTATGGCCGAGCTGGCCGGTGATTGAGCGCATTCTGCCGAAGATCGACCCAGCAACCCAAAAAGTGACGGATTCCAGCGTGCTGCCGCGCTGTCCCAATTGCGGCGAGGACGTGATCATGAACGTGCGCGGCGGCCACTGGTTTATCGAGGACCCGTATCGGGAACAGGCCGCACGCCTTGAGCAATGGCTCGACAACAACCACGAGCGGGATTTGCTGGTTTTGGAAATCGGCGCCGGGTTCAACACGCCCAGCGTCATCCGCTGGCCGATGGAGCGCATCGTGCACGCGCATCCGCGCGCCCATCTCATCCGGGTAAACCTGCAATATCCGCAAGTACCTCGTGAAATCGCCGGCAAGTCGATCTCCCTGCAAGGCCATGCCATGGGCGCGGTCACGGCGATCTGGAAAGAGATGGGGCTGGAAAAATCAGTGCGCTAACATGAGATGAATGCGGCGAGGCTTTTTCGGAAATCCTCGTTTTTCCACCATCCCGACTCCTTCAGGCGACCCATGGCCCATCCACTCAACCTGCTTGTCATCGATCTCGAAACCCGCCCCGATACCGCCATTCTGCCGGAGGACCGCGACCCAGAGGCCTTCCCCAAGCCGATCCAGCATGAAATCGTGACCTTGGGTTTCCTGCTGGCCCGCATCGAGCGGGACGGCGAGTACGAGCGCTACAGCGTGCGCAAACTGGGCGCGGCCAGCCTCGCCGAACGCGGCGAGCGGGAGATTCTGGCCGGGTTCTGGCAAATGATCGACAAGCAGCGGCCCCGGCTGGTGACCTGGAACGGCCGGAGTTTCGATGCCGCCGTGCTTAAGCAGCGTTCCCTGATCCACGGGCTGACCGCCTACAACTGGCACCGCACCGATGCCCGTTTCGGTTACGACTACCGCTACGAATCCAACTGGCACTGCGACCTGATGGACGCGCTGAGCGATTTCGGGGCTTCGCCGCGGCTGGGTCTGGACGAAGCCGCCCGCGCCTTGGGCCTGCCGGGCAAGTGGAACGGCCGCGGCGCGGCGGTGGCGGAGCAGGCCGCCGCCGGCGACTACGCCGCCATCAATCGCTACTGCGAGGGCGACGTGCTCAATACCTATGTGCTGTACCTGCGCTGGGCCTGTCTCAGCACCCGGCTCAGCGCGCGGAGCCACAATGCCAGTGTGCAACACCTGCTGGATTATCTGGAGGCGAACCGCGAGTCACAGCCGCACTGGGGCGAGTTCGCCGACCGCTGGCGGGCCAGTGACCGGCCGTGTCCGCTGTTCGTGAGCGAGCCGCTCGACGGGCCGGGGCCGCAGTTGCCGGAGTCGCACCTGAGAAGCGAGGATGTGATGCCGTGACGCCCGCGCGTCTGGTAGCGGCGCCATTCGCTCACGGTGGTCCTTGCCGACTACCCGTACCGACTTGAGATTGAATCCCTGATTCAACGGCTATAACATGTTGACATGTTATAGCATTGGGAATCGTCATGAATTTCAACGTCTATCTCGATGATTTTACCGGTCGGCTGCTCGTTACGGCGGCGGAACGGACTGGAGAGACGAAGAACGCCCTGATTCGCAAGGCGGTGAGCGAATGGCTGGCCCGCCATGGCCAACCTCAATGGCCGGACGAAGTGCTCTCCTTTACCGGGATGGCGGAGATGCCACCCTTTGAATCCAGCCGTGATCAACTCAAGCCGCCAGCAGCGAACCCGCTGGCATGAAGTACCTGCTCGATACCTGTACGGTCAGCGATTTCGTCAAGGGACAACCGGGCGTGCTGTCTCGGCTTAAGGCGACCGCGCCGAACCTGGTGGCGATCTCCAGCATCACCCGGATGGAGATCGAATGGGGACTCATGTTGAACCCGGAGCGCGCCAGGAAGCTGGCGCCCGTCATCAATGCCTTCCTGAGTTCCATGGCCACGTTGGCGTTTGACGCGGCTGACGCTCAGGCGGCGGCGGGCATTCGCGCCGCCCTGCAACGGCAGGGGCAGCCGATTGGCGCCTACGATGTCCTGATCGCCGGTTGCGGGCTGGCCAGAGGGCTGATCGTGGTAACGTTCAACGTGGGTGAGTTTCAGCGAGTCGGCGGCCTGGTTGTGGAAAACTGGCGCGAGTCCGCATAAGGCAATTTCCGGAAAGACCGACACTGCAATATTCCGCCCCGCGCCCTTCCATTCTCTGGATTTATCCCCATGATCCGCTTTTGAACCTCTCTCGTTTCAGAGGGAGAAGTCGCCCGAAGGAGTAGCCATGAACGAACTGTCTGCCGTGCCGGTTGCGGGCGGTGAGCGCCGGGAGAGCACGCTCCCGCCCATCATCATCAACACAACGCAAGCGGCTCCGCCGGTCTGGCGGCGTTCCCGCTTTTGGCTGGGTCTCCTGCTCGGTCTGGTGCTGGCGTGGGGTGGTCCCTACCTGTGGCGTCAGGCGTCGCCGCTGGATACCGCGCCGGTTCACCCCGACCGAACCGAGGTGGTCGCCCCGGTCGAACGCCAGGTGCCGGCCAAGGTCGCCCTGGCCTACCAAAATCAGAACGGCGAACTGGTGCGGGTGCTGGCCGACGCCGGGCAATACTCCGAATTCGTGCGCGCTCACACCGCGAGTTTGGAACAGAGCCGCCAGCAATTGCGCCAGCAGCTGCAAACGCGGTTCGAAGCCGGCATGGACGCGACTTTCCAGGATCTGCGCCAGCGCGTGCCCCTGTTCGCCGACTGGTACTACGGCTACGGCACCAATTATCAACTGCTGTGGGAAGCGCTGAGTTCCGCCGTCCGTCATTTCGGCGATGGGGACGTGAAGGAGCGGGTCGTCGCCGATCTGGAGCGGGTGC
Source organism: Candidatus Competibacteraceae bacterium (assembly GCA_016699715.1). Lineage (NCBI taxonomy): Bacteria > Pseudomonadati > Pseudomonadota > Gammaproteobacteria > Candidatus Competibacteraceae > Candidatus Competibacteraceae bacterium. The sequence continues at coordinate 1,015,982 of CP065007.1, forward strand.
TGCAACAACACTACGAACTGCTGGTGCTGAAGCCGGAAATCACCGATCCCCGTTTGCAGCAGCTTTATCGCGATACCCTGGAGCAGGCGCGGCAGTCCTATCTGTTGGTGTTGGCCACGATGCAGGCGGACTTTCAAGTCTTCGTCGCCCGTCACACTACCCATCTCGATTCCGGCCAGCAGCCGGTGGCCGAACTGCGTCTGGATTGGCCGGCGCAGTTGCACAAGGTCCGCATCGCTTCGGATGCCAATTCCACGCTGGGGGCGTTTCGGGGGATCACGTTGACCACGCTGGGCGCGGCGGCCGGCAAGGTGCTGGGCAGCCAGGTCGGCGCGGTCATCGCCGCTCGACTCAGCCTGCCGTTTGTCGAACGGGCGCTGCTGTTGGTCACCGGCGGCGCGGCCGGCGGAACCAGTGGCAGTCTGGGCGGGCCGCTCGGGGCGGCGGCGGGTGTCGTGATCGGCGCGGGCACCGGTTTGGCGGTGGACTGGCTGATTCAGGAGGGCATCGAACTGCTGGCGCGGGAGAACTTCGAAGCCGAGATTCAAACCGCGCTGGCCAGCACCCAGCAGGAGTGGCAAGGGAAGCTGCTGCCGCCTTTGCTGGGCGCGGTGGATGCGTGGGTGGACGACACCATTCAGCTTCTGCCCCAGTTCAAGCCGTAAGCGTTTGAACGGGTATTGGCGCAATAGCCTGCTCGTTGCGGGTCTGCTGTGGCCGCTGGCGGTTCACGCCGCCGAGTTCGGCGGCCGGGTGGTGGGCGTCAGCGATGGCGATACCTTGACGGTGCGAACCGACGACAATCGGCGGGTGCGGGTACGGCTGGCGGGGATCGATGCGCCGGAGCACGATCAACCCTACGGCTCGGCGGCCACCCGGTCACTGGCGGGGCTGGCGCTCAATCGGGTCGTGCGGGTGCGGGTGGTAGCCGAGGACGATTATGGTCGCACGGTCGGCGCGGTGCGGTCGGGTGGTCGGGATCTCGATGCCGAACAGGTGCGGCGTGGGATGGCGTGGGTCTACCGCCGTTATGCCCGATCACGGCGGTTGTATGCGTTGGAGGCGGAGGCGAAACAGGCCCGACGCGGTCTGTGGGCCGACTCGAATCCGATCCCGCCATGGGACTGGCGGCACGGTGGGAAAACCTCGAAGCCGTCACCGCCGGCATCGCCGTCGGCCTCGTCCCGGTGCGGAACGAAACGGACTTGCGGGGAAATGACCTCCTGCGAGGAGGCGCGGTTTTATCTCGATCGTTGTGGCGTCAAGCGCCTGGATCGTGATAAGGATGGGGTGCCGTGCGAGGCGCTCTGCCGGTGAGGCAGATTATCCGCCTCGATGGTTATAAGTGCGGGACGGCTCGCCGTTGTACTGTGCAGTGAAGCGACCCGACGATGACGCCACAACCTTACCCGGTGAACCCAACCCAATGCGCCTGATCCCTCAACTCGGTATCGTGATTCTGCTGGCCGCTCTGGCGGCCGGCGGCGGATGGTACTGGACCGCCGAGAGCGAGCGTGGCGATGAGGTTCCAAGCGCGCGTCCGGCCAGCGCGGTGGCGGTCGAAACCACCCCCGCACGCCTCGGCACGGTGACTGAAACCGTCGCGGCGGTCGGTACCGCCCGCGCCACCAGTTCCGTCAAGATCGTGCCCAGCACGGCGGGTCGGATCACCCGCATCGCCTTCCAGGCCGGACAGCGGGTCCAGTCCGGCGCGACGCTGGTCGAACTGGACAGCGCCAGCGAACGGGCGGCGGTGCGCGAAGCCGAGAGCGAACTGGCGAACTTGCGCCTGCAAGTGCGGCGCGCGGACTCGCTGCGTGCTCAACGGCTGGTGTCGGCGGCCGATCTGGACGACCTGCGCGCCAAGCTCGACATGGCCGAGGCCCGCCTGGAAGCCGCGCGCAGCCGGCTGGAAAAACGAACCGTTCGGGCACCCTTCGCCGGCGTGGTGGGGCTGCGCAACGTCAATCTCGGCGCTTACGTCGATACCGATACCGCGCTGACCACGCTCGACGATCTGGACACCATCGAACTGGAGTTCAAGGTGCCGGAGCGTTATTTCGCCACGGTCAAGCCCGGACAAACGGTCAGTGCCGTCAGCGCGGCTTTTCCGGGCCGAACCTTCAGTGGCGCGGTGCGCGAGGTGGATACCCGTATCGATTCGGCGCGCGCCTTCCGGGTGCGGGCCGAACTGCCCAACCCCGACGCCCTGTTGCCGGACGGTCTGTTCATGGCGGTTCGGTTGACCGTCGCCGAGCGCGACCACGCGGTGCTGGTGCCCGAGGAAGCGGTGGTCAGCGAGGATGGCCGGAGCTACGTCCATGTGGTGGCGGAGGGTATCGCGACCCGGACCGTGATCGTCACCGGGCAACGGCGCGACGCCGCGATCGAGGTGTTGACCGGACTGGCGCCGGGCGCCGAGGTGGTGACCAAGGGCCATCAGGCGCTGCGCGAGCGCTCGCCGGTGCGGCCGGTCGACGGGAGCGCGAAGACCGCCGCCGCGCTTGCTCCCAGGGGTGAGGACTGATGATCCGCAAGAAATCAATCGCTGCTCTCCCCGTGTGGGACAGGCATCGGAGCTGAGGGGCGCCGCCATGTTCCTGTCCGATCTGTTCATCCAACGGCCGGTGTTCGCCATCGTCGTCAGCCTGCTGATCGTGGTCGGCGGGGTCATGGCCGTGCGCGATTTGCCGGTGCGCGAACTGCCGGATGTCGATGCCTCGGTGGTGACCGTCACCACCACTTACACCGGCGCGGCGCCGGCCATCGTCGATACCGAGATCACCGAAGTCATCGAGGGCGCGGTGGCCCGGATCGATGGGGTCAAGCGCATCGAATCCGGCTCCAGCGAAGGTGTCGGCCAGACCCGGATCACCTTCACCACCGGTCGGGACATCGACAGCGCCGCCGCCGACGTGCGCGAGGCGGTGGGTTCGGTGAGCAACCGCTTGCCGGAGGAAGCCGACGAGCCGCGGGTAGTCAAGGCCGACAGCGACAGCCAACCGGTGATGCGGGTTTCCCTGACCAGCGACCGCCTGTCCGGCGAGGAACTGACCGATCTGGCCGAACGGGTGGTGGTGGACCGCTTGGCCACGGTGTCCGGGGTGGGGGAGGTGACGGTGAGCGGCGCCCGCCGCCGCGCCATCCGGGTCTGGCTGGACAGCGAGGCCTTGGCGGCGCGCGGTCTGACCGTCGGCGACGTCGAGACCGCCTTGCGCCGGGCCAACGTGGAACTGCCCTCCGGCCGGCTGGAATCCAGCAACCGGCAACTGGCGGTGCGGGTCGATAGCCGACTGAAAACCATCGAGGAATTCCGCAATCTCGCCATCGCCCAGCGCGACGGTTACCCGATCCGCCTGTTCGAACTGGCCAAGGTGGAGCCGGGGGTAGAGGACGACCGTTCCCTGGTGCGCACCAACGGCGAGAACTCCATCACCTTGCGGGTCATCCGCCAGTCCAGAGCCAATACCCTGGCGGTATCGGCCGGCGTGCGCGCCGAGCTGGAGCGTATCCGCCCGCAACTGCCGGACGGGGTGCGGATGATCGTCGCCACCGACGACGCCCTGTTCATCCAGGCCAGCATCGACGAGGTCGTGGTGACGCTCTTGATCGCGGTCGGTGTGGTGGTGCTGGTCATCTTCGCCTTCCTCTATTCGCTACGGGCCACCCTGATTCCGGCCTTGACCATCCCGGTCTCGATCATCGGTGCCTTCATGCTGCTGGCGGCGCTGGGGTTTTCGATCAATCTGCTGACCCTGCTGGCCCTGATCCTGGCCATCGGGCTGGTGGTGGACGATGCCATCGTGGTGCTGGAAAACGCCCAGCGCCGGGTGGATCACGGCGAGCCGCCGCTGGTCGCGGCCTATCGCGGTACCCGCCAGGTGACCTTCGCGGTGCTGGCCACCAGCGCGGTGCTGGTGGCGGTCTACGTGCCGCTGTCGCTGCTCGGCGGCGAGATCGGCAAGCTGTTTCGGGAATTCGGGCTGGTACTGGCGGCGGCGGTGGCGATTTCCACCTTCGTGGCGCTGTCGCTGACCCCCATGCTGTGCTCGCAACTGCTGGGGCGCGGCGCGACGCCCAATCGCTTCATGCGGGGGGCGGAACGCGCCTTCGCCGCTCTGGAACGCGGCTATCGGACCGCCTTGAACGGCGCGCTGGCGATGCCGCTGGTGGTGCTGGCCGCCGCCGCGCTGCTGAGCATCGCCGCGCTGCTGCTGTATCGCGATCTACCCCAGGAACTGGCGCCCAGCGAGGATCGCGGGGTGTTCTTCATCTCCGTCAAGGCGCCCGAAGGCGCGACGCTGGCGTTTACCGATGCCGGCGTGCGCAAGATCGAGCGGGTGCTACAACCCCTGTTCGAGCGCGGCGAGGCGTGGCGGCTGGTGTCGATCATCGGCCGCGGCGACAGCAATCGGGCGTTCGTGGTGGTCGGCCTCACCGACTGGAGCCAGCGCGCGCGCGGCCAGCAGGCCATCGTCAACGCGCTGCGCGGCGATTTGCGCGAGATTCCCGATCTGCGGGCCATTCCGATCAGCCGCTCCAGCCTGGGGCGCGGCGCCAGCTCGCAAGCGGTGCAACTGGTGATCGGCGGGCCGGACTATCCGACCGTGGTGGCCTGGAGCGAGGCGGTCATGGCCCGCGCCCGCGACAATCCGGGGCTGACCTCCATTGATAGCGATTATCAGGCCAACCAGCCCACCCTGCGGGTCGAGATTAACCGCGCCCTGGCCGACGAACTGGGCATCCCGGTCGAGCGCATCGCCGCCACCTTGCAGACCCTGCTGGCCTCGCGCGAGGTGACCACCTACATCGACCGGGGCCGCGAGTACGAGGTGTTGCTGCAGGCACAAGCCGCCGACCGGCGCCAGCCGGGCGATCTGCGGGGGATCTTCGTGCGCGCCGACAAGAACGGCGAACTGGCGCCGCTCGGCGCGGTGGTCGATCTGCGCGAGGACGACTCGGCGCTGACCCTGCGCCGCTTCGACCGCCTGCCGGCGGTTACCATCGATGCTTCGCTGGTTGGCGACTACGATCTCGGCCGAGCCATTGCCGATCTCAATCGCATCGCCGCCGAAACCCTGCCGGCGGAGGCGCGTGTCTCGTTGACCGGTGCCGCCGAGTCGTTTCTGGAAACGTCGGGCGGCTTGTATTTCACCTTCGGCCTGGCGCTGCTGATCGTGTTTCTGGTGCTGGCCGCCCAGTTCGAGAGCTTCATCCATCCGTTCATCATCCTGCTGACCGTGCCGGTCGGGGTGACCGGCGCCTTGCTGGCCTTGCTGCTGACCGGTCAGTCGATCAATCTCTACAGCCAGATCGGTTGCGTGTTGCTGATCGGCCTGATGGCCAAGAATGGCATTCTGATCGTGGAATTCGCCAATCAGATGCGGGCGCAAGGCCTGGACGTGCGAGCTGCCGTGCTGGCCGGCGCCAGCCAGCGCCTGCGACCGATTCTGATGACCGTGCTGTCCACGGTGCTGGGGGCGTTGCCGCTGGCGCTGGCGACCGGGGCCGGCGCCGAAAGCCGGCTCGCCATCGGTGTGGTGGTAATCGGCGGGTTGCTGCTGTCCACCGCGCTGACGCTGTTTCTGACCCCGGTGCTATACGATCTATTGGCGCGGTTTACCCGGCCGGTCAACGCCATCGAGCAGCGATTGACGGCGCAATTGCGCGGCGAAGCGCCCGCCGTTCCGCCCGCGAGTAGCCCACCAGGATTGCGCGAGCGGGTTTAGGCTGCCGGCCGGCGGTGCTGGCGGCCGGCAGGGCGCAAATGACTCATTATAAAAAGGGGTTTGTGTTGCGGCCGTTAGCGTATAATCGCCCACCGGCCAGAAGTTTTGCAGCGTCCGAAAGTCGTGCTCTTCGTCAACGTGTGCGCCTTGGTTGAATTGTCGTCGCCCATGAAACCGTTTTTGCAGCGTTACCTGCCCGATCCGCAGCACTTGCGCGCGCATAAGAATCTCCGTTTTCTCGGGGAACTGCTGCACGATCCCCGTCTGTGGCATTTCAGTCGCCGTCCCACCGTGCGCGGGCTGGCGGCCGGCATGTTTTTCGCCTTCATTCCTTTTCCATGGCAGATGCTGCTGGCCGCCACCGCCGCGGCTTGGTTGCGCTTCAACTTGCCGGTGGCGGTGGCGATGGTCTGGATCACCAATCCGCTGACCATGCCCCTCATCTTTTACCTCACCTACCGGTTTGGCGCTTGGCTGCTGGGTAGCCCGCCGCAAAGCTGGACATTCGAGCTTTCGCTGCATTGGCTATTGCAACAGGCCGGCGTCATCGGCCTGCCGTTGCTGGTCGGCTCGCTGGTCGTGGGCGTGGTGGCGGGAACTTTCACCTTCTGCATCGCTCACCTGTTCTGGCGCTGGTATATCGTCAACAAATTTCGGCGGCGGCGGCGGGTTGCACCCTGCTCCGGCTGAGACGCTTTGGCCAGGCTGAAGTCCTTGCCATTATTATTGCGTCCACGGTAGCCCGTCTTTGATCAGCGCCTCCCCAACCAAGGTATCGTTTCACGTATGTCATCCCCCATTACCCAATTCGAACAACTGGCACTTTCCCCGCCGTTGCTGCAAAGACTGCAAGAACTCGGCTACGAAGCCCCTTCGCCGATTCAGGCGGCCACCATTCCCCACCTGCTGGACGGCCACGACCTGTTGGGCCAGGCGCAAACCGGCACCGGCAAGACCGCCGCCTTTGCCCTGCCGATATTGCAAAAACTGGATCTGGCCGAGCGGCGACCGCAGGCGTTGGTGCTGGCGCCCACCCGCGAGCTGGCCATTCAGGTCGCCGAAGCCTTCCAGGGCTATGCCCACCATCTGCCCGGCTTTCATGTGTTGCCCATCTATGGTGGTCAGAGCATGAGCAACCAGCTCCGCCAGCTCAAGCGCGGGGCGCATGTGGTGGTCGGCACGCCGGGCCGCATCATGGATCACCTGCGCCGGGAGAGTCTGGTGCTCGAAGGCTTGCGTACCCTGGTGCTGGACGAGGCCGATGAAATGCTGCGGATGGGCTTCATCGAGGATGTGGACTGGATCCTCGAACACACGCCGCCGCAGCGGCAGATCGCCCTGTTCTCGGCCACCATGCCCGAGCAGATCCGCCGGGTGGCGCACCGCCATCTACGCGATCCGCGGGAAGTGAAGATTCAGACCAGTACCGCCACCGTCATCTCGGTCCGGCAGCGCTATTGGCAGGTCAGCGGCCTGCATAAGCTCGACGCCCTGACCCGCATCCTGGAGGTGGAGGATGTCGACGCGGTGCTGGTGTTCGTGCGCACCAAGGTCGCCGCCACCGAACTGGCGGAGCGGCTGGAAGCGCGTGGCCACGCCTGCGCCGCCCTGCAGGGTGACATGAGCCAGGTGTTGCGCGAGCGCACCATCGAACAGCTCAAGAATGGCGGCCTCGATATCGTCGTCGCCACCGACGTGGCGGCGCGTGGGCTCGACGTGCCGCGCATCAGCCACGTCGTCAATTACGACATTCCCTACGACACCGAAGCCTATATTCATCGCATCGGCCGCACCGGCCGCGCCGGTCGTTCGGGCAATGCCATTCTCTTCGTCGCGCCGCGCGAGATGCGGATGCTGCGGGCTATCGAAAAGGCGACCCGTCAGCCCATCGAATCGATGCCGTTGCCGACTCGAAAAGTGATTGCGGCCCATCGCCTGACTCAGTTCAAGCAGCAGATCCTGGACGTGCTCGCCGCGGAAGATCTGGACTTTTTCCACGGTGTGGTCGCCCAACTGGAAAAGGAGCAGGAGATCAGCCCGAACGACATCGCCGCGGCGTTGACCTATCTGGCTCAGCGCGACCGCCCGTTGCGGGTCGAGGAAGCCGCCGATCCGGCGGAGGCCGCCAACGCCCGTGTCCGGTCAGAGGCGGAAGAGCCGGCGAGATCCGACAAACCGCGCAAACGTTCGAGAGAATCCGCCGATGCCGATCTGGTGCGCTACCGGCTCGAAGTCGGCCACCAGCACGGCGCGACCCCGCAGAATATCGTTGGCGCCATCGCCAACGAGGCGGGGATCGAAAGCCGCTATATCGGTCGTATCCAGATCCACGACGACTACAGCACGGTGGATCTGCCCGACGGCATGCCCACCGATATCTTCCAACATCTCAAGAAAGTCCGGGTGCGGCAGTGTATGTTGAACATCAGCCGCCTCGATGCAGCCGAACCGGAACGAAGACGGCCGGCTTCCAGAACCTCGGGTTCTCGGGAAAAACCGTTTAGGGAAGGCCAAGACAAACCGGCCGAGCGCAAACCCAGAAAGAAAAGTCCCGATCACCATCAGAATTCGTGAAGCGGTTCGAATCCGCTGGAGGATACAGCCATGCTCATGGTTTACGGGTTTCCCAACGCCCGTTCCAGCCGGGTGATCTGGGCACTGGAGGAGGTCGGCGCGGAGTACGAATATGTCCATGTCGATCTCAAGGCCGGCGCTGGCTGGCGGCCCGAGTATCTGGCCCTCAACGCCGGAGGCAAGGTGCCCACTCTGGTCGATGGCGACTTCGTGCTGACCGAGTCGGGCGCGATTTGTACCTATATCGGTGATCGGTTTCCAGCCACGGGGCTGACCCCGCCGGTCGGCGGCCGGGAACGTGCCCGCTACAACCAGTGGTGCTACTTCGTCTTGAGCGAACTGGAGCAGCCGCTTTGGACCATCGGCAAGCACACCTTCGCTCTGCCCGAACGGCGACGGGCGCCGGCGGTGCTGGATACCGCGCGCTGGGAGTTTCCGGTGGCGGCCAAGGTGTTGGCCGAAGGGCTCGGCCGACGCGAGTTCATGCTTGGCGACCGCTTTAGCGCCGCCGACATTCTGGTCGCGCACACGCTGGCTTGGGCACAAGCTCTCAAGCTGCCGCTGGAGCACGACAATCTGGAGTCCTATGCCGCGCGTCTGCTGGCGCGTCCAGCCTGGGCGCGGGCCCGGGAGCGGGAACAGGAGGTCTAGAGCCGAATCGCGCTCCCAAAGGGCAAAGCGAACCGCGAATCACGGCAATCGGGCGATGGCGCGGTTCGTTTTTGTGCCGCCGCTGGATTGCGCGGTGCCGCCATGGAGCCTGGCCAGCCGTTCCCAAACCCAGCCACCGGGAATCTCCCGACCCCGCAGTACATAATCGAGCGCGTTCTCGTTGTTCAGGGTGAGTTCGAGCGCGCGCCGCGCCGTCGCCTGGCCGACAAACAGCAACTGGTCGCCCGCCTGGACCGCGGTGTGGCGGTGCGGGAGCATCACGGCCGAAACGCCATCGTCTCGCGCCAGATACAGAACCCGGCACGCCAGTTCCTCGGCGCGATCGTGCGGGTCGCGCAGCAGGTCACCCAGCGCCGCCTCGTGATGGCCCTGCGCCAGCCAGTTCAACAGCGCCGGGGACTGGCTGGCGTCCACGCACACACTCCACACGGTTGGCGCTTGCCAGCCGAAGCGTTCGGTTAGCTGATCCAGCAGGGTACTGGCCCAGGACTCGCCGCGTTGCTTGATCTGCCACAGAAAGGGCGCCAGCAGGGGCGTGGTGAGGATCGCCAGACACTCCCGGGCGATGATCTGACTCGGCACGACGGTGAAATCGGATTCGAACGCGTCGAACAGCGCCTGATTGGCTTGCAGGTTCTGCCGCAACACCACGAACAGCGCGGGGTTCAGTTCCCGTGCCGTGACCACGATCGACAGATTGCTCATGTCCTCGCAGGTGCAGGCGGCGATGCCCACGGCGTTTTCAATGCCGGCTTCCAACAGGGCGGGCACCCCGGTGCCATCGCCGCGCACCCAATGTCGTTGCGTGTCGTCCGGAGGCGGGTCGTGGTCGATGATGGTCACCAACACGCCTTCCTGTTCCAAAGCCGACACCATGGCTTTCCCGAAGCGACCGTAGCCACACAGCAGCCAGTGACCGCGCGGAGGATCGCGATGCGGGACGACCAGCGTACCGGGGACGCCGGTCAGCCATTCCAGCAGGTGGTAGGCCGCCGGCGCGTTCAGGGCCAGCGCCAGGTAGTGGCCGAATTTATCAAAAGGATTGATGATGTGGCGGGTGCCGAAAGACGCCATGTTAGTGGCCGTTTCGGCGGTTTCGGCCCGGCACAGCGCGGGCAATTCGGGCGCCAGCAGGCGGGCGCAGATGGCGATGGCCCGGTTGGCGTGGTCGTCGTTGGTCAGGGCGATGATGCCCAGGCAGCTGCGATGGGTCAGCCCCGCCAGCTTCAGGATTTCCGGCTGCCGGGCGTCGGCCACCAGTGCCGGGATATCGGCGGAGTGGCCGTGTAGATCGAGTTGGCTGACCCGGGACTCTTCGATTTCGACCACCACCGCTCGCATCCCCAGCTGGTCGAGCGCACGGCAAATCAGTTGCCCGGTTTCGCCGTAGCCGCATACCAGATAGAACGGTTCCCGCAGAAGCCGCACTACTCGATTGAAGCGCTGCACGCGCACGGCGTTCTGGAAGTTCTTGTCTTGCAGCAGCGCCAGCAGGGCGCCGATCGAATACGCCCAGCCAATCACCGACAGGTAGATGCAGAGGATGATCCACAGTCGCTGCGACTCCGAAAAGGCGTTGGGGATTTCTCCGAAACCGATGGTGGTCGCGGTGTAGCTGATGAAATAGAAGGCATGAAAAAAACTCATCCGGGTCGGCTGGCCTTCGGCGTCGATGCCGGGGATCAGCGTCAGGCCCAGCACCGAGACCGCATAGATCAGGATGAGCGTGATCAGCGGCGCCCGCATCCGCCGCAGCGCTAAAAAAAAGGTGCTTTCCTGGATGTCCGGGTTCATCTTTTCTGCATGATGGTTTCGGCGATCAGGATCACCATCGACACGATATTGGCGAACAGTGCGCCGCCGGAGAGCGAGACCACCTTGGCGGTGGTTTCCGGGGTCAGGTCGGCGCCGACCACCTGGGTGCCGTAGCTCCAGACCAGCGCCGCCGCGATCAGTTGCAGATCCGCCACCAGGCTGGTGGACAGATGGATCGCGCCGATGTGGGTGCGGTCGCCGAACTTGAGCACCGTGGCGATCAGATTGACCACGATGGCGGCGAATAACTCATACACGTCGTGATGGACGGGATTGTCGATGTCGCCGACAAAAAAGCCGAAGTTCAGGGTGGCGGCGAGGACGATGAAGAAACCGAAAATGACTTTTTCGAGGTTCATGGGGGTGGCTGTTCCAGGGGCCGGGATTCTTTGGGTTTCCGAGGCTCGTTTCGAGGATGGCGGCCAATATAATACGGGCGGCGACCTTGACCAATACTTCCCGAAACCCCGCCGTAACCCAGGAGCCCCATGAAACTGCTCGCTCTCGATACCGCCACCGAAGCCTGCTCCGCCGCCGTGTGGGTGGACGGCGCCGTGTGGGAACGCTACGAACTGGCGCCGCGTCGCCACGCCGCCCTGATTCTGCCGATGATCGAGTCGGTGCTGGCCGAAGCCGGCCTGAGCCCAAAGCAACTGGATGTCGTTGCCTTCGGGCGCGGGCCGGGCGCTTTCACCGGGGTGCGGATCGCGGTCGGCATCGCGCAGGGTATCGCTTTCGCCGCCGATCTGCCGGTCGTTCCGGTATCCACGCTGGCGGCGCTGGCGCTGGGCGTGGGGCGGGAAACCGGATACTCCCGCCTTGCGGCGGCGCTGGACGCCCGCATGAGCGAGGTCTATTGGGGAACCTACGCCGTTACCGCCGACGATGCCGAATTGCTGGGGGAGGAGCGGGTGTGCGCGCCGGCGGCCGTGACCGCGCCGGCGGGGGACGGCTGGTTCGGCGCCGGCGGTGGCTGGCGGGTTCACGCGGCGGTTTTGTCCCGGCAACTGCCGGTGCGCGGCTGGTTGGAGGAGCGCTATCCCCGCGCCGCCGACGTGGCGCGGCTGGCGGCCGTTCCGCGCCAGCGCGCCGACTGGGTGTCTCCCGATCTGGCGCTGCCGGTCTACCTGCGCAACGAAGTGGTGAGCCAACGGGTCGCCAGTTCCCGTTAGAGATTTTATCGGTTGGAAAGCACGCCGCCGTTGATTAGCATAGGGCGAGAACCGCGAGCGGCCTCGCGGTCGATAAGCTCTAAAAAAGTAAACGGAACAGACCCACCATCGTGAGGATGCCACATGAATGCCGCGACCATCGTCGATCCGCTCCACAGCAAGGCGCTGCCGGATCTGGTGCGCAAGCTGTTGGCGGCCCGCCAGCAAAGTCTGGTGTTGTACAACAAGTTGGCGGCGCTGAAACCGTTCACGCTGGCCGAGCCGGTTCGGCACCTGCTGCGCCAGTTTCGCCAGTCGCTGATCGACTACCTGGCGCTGGGGCCATTCGAGGTCTATCAGGCGCTGGAAGAGCAGCCGGGCGATTCGCCTTACTGCCCGGCCCGCGATCTGGCCCGGCAGCTTTATGCGCCCATCGCCAGCACCACTCAGGTGGCGCTGGCCTTTCACGACCGCTACGGCGGCACGCCGTCCGCCGCGGAACTGGCCGGACTGGAGGATGAGCTGTCGCGTTTGGGCGAGAATCTGGCGGAACGCATTGAGCTGGAGGACCGGATCGTCGCCGCCTTGCGCGGCGCGGCGCCGCCACAGCCGTAAATCCGCGCACTGGCGCCGATGTCAATAGCCGCGCAGCCAGTCCGGCCTTAGCGCCAGCCGACCGCTCAGAGCCGTCGCCAGCGTGCCCAGCAGCGCCGTCCGATCTCGCGGCAGGATGCCGGCCAGCGCCAGGGCGTTGGAGGCGTGGTTGGAGCGGAAGGTGAGCGGCGCGGGTGGGTCCAGCCGCTCGATCAGCCGGGCCTGTTCCTCCAGCAACGCTGAGTCGTCCTGCCATTGGAACGGTTCGCGAAACTTGCGGCGAAACTCGTCCTCGATCGTCGGTTCGAGCATCAACTGCAAGGTGGACAGGTAATCCAGCTCGACCCGATTGACCAGTTCGGCGGTGGCGTCGATGTGCTCTCGCCAGTAGGCTTGTCCGCCCAGCCCGAGAATCATCGTCGCCGACAGGGTCAAGCCCGCCTGTTTGGCCTTGGTCAGTCCAGTGACCATCACTTCCGGCGTGGCGCCCTTGGTGATTCGTTTCAGCAAATCCGCCGAACCGGTTTCGATGCCGTAATACAATAGCGTCAGCCCGCCATTCCGTAGTTGCCGCAGTTCGTCGATCGATTTCTTGAGTAGATTGGCGGGCAGGGCATAGCTAGACACCCGCTCCAGTTGGGGGAAGGCAAGGCGCAGGGATTGCAGGATCGCCAATAGCTGTTCGGTCGGCGTGGCCAGCGCGTCGCCGTCGGCCAGAAAGACCCGCCGGGTGTCGGGATACCGCCGTGCCACGGCCTGAATGTCGGCGTTGACCGCATTCGGCGGCCGGATGGCGAAAGTCTTGGTCCGGTACATCGAGCAGAAGCTGCACCGGTTGAAGCTGCAACCCAGCGTGGCTTGCAGGATGAAACTGCTGGCCTCGGAGGGGGGGCGCCAGAGCGGCATGTCGTAGTCGATCAGCATGGTAGCCTCCAAGGAAGCGCCGGTATCCACCGGCCGAACAAACAGCTTACCACCGATCCGTTACTGGTCGCGTTACGGCAAAACGATGAAGACCGATTGTCTGGTGGTGGGTACTTCGATGTACCACGGGATATCGATTGGAGGTGGTTGACGATGTGCTTGACATGGATAGCGATAGTCGCATCCCCGCTGGATGAGGAAGGAATCGGCTCCAAGCCGACTCATCGTGGAAACCGCCTCGCAACCGTCTCTCCACTCCTATAATCAATCACCACGTTCCCCAGAAAACCTCGGTTGCAACGACACTCAACTGATTAGTACTCGATCGGAGGAGATTCCAATGGGATTCATTCAAAGTTACGACGATCTGCCCATGAACTGGGTCGGCGATTGGGCGGGACGCCGTGCTACCCTGACGCCCAATCGGACTGCCCTGTACGACTCCTTCACCCAACAGTCCTACACCTTTCGGGAAATGAACGACCGGGCTTGTCGGGTGGGAACTTATCTGAGCGACGTGCTGGGACTGCGCAAGGGAGAGGTGATCGCGCTGATTTGTCGCAACCGGATCGAGGCGATCGACCTTTATTTGGCCTGCGGAAAACTGGGGATCATCTTGGCGCCGTTGAGCCAGCGTTTGAAAAAGCCGGAACTGGAGGATTTACTGGCGCGTCTCCAGCCCAGCGCCCTCGTTTACGAGCACTTATTCACCGAACCGGTCGCTTCCCTGTCGATGCCCACATCGGCTCGATCAATCATCGATATCGACGATGAGCGAAACTTTTTCGAAAACGTCATCCTGAAGACCGACGCCAGAGAGGTGAACGTTCCACTGGCGATGAACGATAGCTGCCTCTACGTCCATACCGGCGGCACGACCGCCGTGCCGAAAATCTGCATCGTGTCGCATCGGCAAATGGTCTGGAACGCGGTCGATATTCTTGCCACTGGCCTTGCCGGCGCTTACGGAACCGTGCTGATCACCTTTCCTTTCTTTCACATCGGCGGATGGAACACCTTTACGCCGCTGTTTTACGCGGGCATCACCGGCATCTTGATGCGCGAATTCAATCCCGGCCTGATGCTGGAACTGATCCACGAAGGGCGCGTCGAGAACTTTGGCGCGGTGGAAGCCATGCTGCAATTCCTGATCGCTCATCCGAAGTTTGGAGAAACCGATTTTTCCAGGTTGAAAACGATCACCACCGCCGCCGCGCCTTGTTCGAAAGCGGTCATGCAAGTCTTCCTGGATAAAGGGATTCCTGTCAGTCAGACCTATGGGATGACCGAGGCCGGCCCCTCTAATTTTGCCTACATCCCCCGTTCTGATTCGCTGGAGGAATTACTGACCTATTCGGCCAGTATCGGCACGTCCATGTTTCACTGCGACGCCAAGATCGTCGATCCGGAATCCCGACAAGACGTGGCGCCCGGCGAAACGGGCGTATTGTGTCTGCGCAGCCCGCATAACTTCGACGGCTATCTCCATGATCCGGCACGGACCGAGCAGGTCATCGATCGAGAAGGCTGGATTTATACGGGCGATTTGGCCGAGCAGGATCGGGATGGCTTGGTTTTCATTAAAGGGCGGGCGGACAACATGTTCATTTCCGGGGGAGAAAACATCTCGCCGGAAGAGATCGAGCAAGCTTTGAGCAGGCATCCCGCCATCGCCGGGGCGATTTGCGCCGGTATTCCCGATCCGAAATGGGGACAAGCGCCGGTCGCGCTCGTCATTTTCCATGCCGGCGGAAGTGTCACGGAAGAAGAGCTTAAGCTATTTTGTCGGGACTATTTGGCCGATTACAAGGTACCCAGGCAAATCCGAGCGGTTGCCGAATTGCCCCTCACCGGCGCCGGAAAACTGAATCGCAATGCCGTCGTCACCCACTATGCGGGTGGCGCGTGACCCGGAGGTTGCGCCGACCGTGGATCGTGTCGCCCTGTTGGGGCTGGCGAACTGGCTAGCCATGGATTTTTCCACCGCTGTGATCCCGAGGCACTTGCTTGTGTTGTCTCTTTCCCCACCGTTGCCGCCTTATGGTTCGACTCAATCCACGCGACCGCCTGTTTGGGAATCCTGGCGGGAACGCCCGCCTCACCTTGCTGGTTGCTACTTGAATAATTGTAGTTATTGGTGAATCCTGCCATGTTTGGTGGCCGGTTGATGGTCCGTTTTTCCGCGATAATCGTTTACAATTCCCGCCGCGACCACTGGTTCCTTTAAAGTTGTGGTTAGGTTAACATTATAATTTATAAAGCGTATTATCACTTTTTGTCGAGGCAGCGCATGGCGCGAATCAAATTGGACCTGCCGACGGATTTTCCGTTTGTCACCGAGCTGCGGGTGCGGGTCACCGATGTCAATTATGCCGGGCATGTGGGCAACGATGCCCTGCTGGGCCTGTTGCAGGAGGCACGGGCGCGGTTCTTGGCGCAATACGGACTGGGCGAACTGGATATCTTTGGCCTCGGCCTGGTCGTGACCGACAGCGTCGTCCTCTATAAATCCGAGGCGTTCCCTGGCGAGATACTGGAGATCGCGGTGGCCGTCGTGGATTTCAATAAATATGGCTGTGATTTCGTCTACCGGGTGACCGAACGGACCGGCGGGCGCGAAGTGGCGCGAGCCAAAACCGGCATTGTATTCTTCAACTACCGGAAACGTGCGGTTCAACCCGTGCCGCAACCCTTCCTCGATCTGTTCCCGCACGATGTCGCCGTCTCTTAAACCGTCGGCCGCCCGGTCCTGGTTACCGGTCCGCCTGCTGCTGGCCGTGGGCGCCAGCATGGGCGTTGCGGTGCTGCTGGTGCTGGTGCTGTATATCACCGATCTCGGACTGTCGGTATGGGATCGCCTGCATCGGGCGCCCACCACGTTCTGGGTGATTTACCTGCTGGTGCTGGGTCTGTTGAGCATGGGCGGGGCCTACCTGGTCTGGCGGGTGTTGCGCTGGGGCCGGCCGGCTGGCAAATCCCGCCCGGCCACGCCCACCAAGCCGCCGGACGAAGGGACCCTGGTCGTCGAAGTGGAGAAACACGACAAGGACGGCGTGCCGGTGGATCACATCCGCCGCGAGTTGGAAGAATTGCAGCGGCGGCGGGCGGCGGGCGAGATCATCGTGGCGGTGTTCGGCGAGATCAGTACCGGTAAATCTTCAATGATCCGCACCTTGCTGCCGGGCACTGACATTGCGGTCGACGTGCGCGGCGGCACCACCCGGGAAGTGACCAATTACACTTGGACCAGCCCGGCTGGGGATCGGCTGATTCTGGTCGACCTGCCGGGCCTGAATGAAGCGGATGGCGCGCTGGACCGGGAAGCCCGCGACGAAGCGCTGCGCGCCCATGTGGTGATCTATGTCTGCGAAGGCGACCTGACCCGCGACCAGTATCAGGCGCTGCGGACGCTGGTGGAGCTGGGCAGCCCGGTGATTTTGGCGCTGAACAAGATCGATCGCTTGATCGGCGGGGAACTGGAGTTGGTGCGCGAACGCCTGGGCGAGCGGGTGGGCGAGGGGGTGGAAGTGGCGCCGGTGCAGTGCGGCGGCGTGGAAGAAGTCACCCGTATCTATCACGATGGCCGCGAGGAAACCACCCTGCGCGAACGCAAGCCGCGGGTCGAGGATCTGCGCCGAGCCTTGCAGCGCTATCTTGATACCGACCCGCAAGTTCTGGACGGTTTGCGCGATACCGCGGTGTTCGTGCTGGTCCAGCAGAAGCTGGATGAGGCGGTCGCCCAACACCGCCGCCAGCGGGCCGAGGAGATCGTTCAGGGGTATTCCCGCAAGGCGGTGTTCGGCGCGCTGGCGGCGGTCGGGCCGGGGACCGACGTATTGATCCAGGGCTATCTGGGTATCCGATTGCTCAAGGAGCTGTGCGCGCTGTACGAAGTACCGGCGCGCGAGGTCGATATGCAGCGCTTCCTGGATCTGGCCGGCAACCAGATCAAGCGCAGCCTCAACCTGCTGCTGGCGCTGGTCGGCAACGTGTTCAAGGCGTTTCCGGGGATGGGTACGGTGGTGGGCGGCATGTTGCACGCCGTGGTCTATGGATTGATATTCGAAAGCCTGGGGAAGGCGGTGGCCCGCTCCCTGGAAAGTCGTGGCGACCTGGTGAGCGGACCCACCTTGCGGATGTTCGAGGATGACTTGAGTGAAAATCTGGAAGCGCGTGCAAAGCGTTTACTCCAACTGGCTTGGACGCGACAGCGAGGCGATGAAGGTGCTGGAACCGCAACCGGCTAACGGCGACGGGCATCTGGCCCTGGCCCGCGAGAGCCTGCGCGAGCTGCTGGACGACCAGCGGGTGCCGCCGCCGGTGCGCGCGGCGCTGGCGGAGGAGTACCGGCAACTGCAAGTGTTGCTGGAAAAGATCGAACAGGGCCATATCCATATCGCCGTGTTCGGCCGGGTCAGCGTCGGCAAGTCGGCGCTGCTCAACGCCCTGCTGGGCGAGACGCGGTTTTCGACCAGCCCGCTGCACGGCGAGACCACCCGCGCCACTCACGCCCGC
The DNA here is from genome assembly GCA_016699715.1 of Candidatus Competibacteraceae bacterium. Classification (NCBI taxonomy): domain Bacteria; kingdom Pseudomonadati; phylum Pseudomonadota; class Gammaproteobacteria; family Candidatus Competibacteraceae; species Candidatus Competibacteraceae bacterium. The sequence continues at coordinate 1,033,956 of CP065007.1, forward strand.
TGGCAGGAATACGACGCCGGCGGGGTGTTTCTGATCGACACCCCCGGCATCAACGAAGTATCCGGCGAAGCCCGCGAGCAGCTTGCTCACGACGTGGCGAGTCGCAGCGATCTGGTCATGTTCGTGGTGGACGGCGATATCACCGATACTGAGCTGAAGGCGCTGCGGCAGGTGAAGGGCGTGGCCCAGCGGCTGGTGCTGGTGCTGAACAAGATCGACCGTTATACCCCGACCGATCGCGAGCTGTTGCTGGAAACACTGCGTCGGCGCAGCGTCGGGCTGATCCAGCCGCGGGACATTCTGACCGTCGCCGCCCAGCCGGCCGAGCGCATCGTGATTCTGGTGGACGCCGAGGGCAACGAGACCGAGACCCGCCGCCGGCCGACGGCCGACGTGACCGTGTTGCGCGAGCGGATCTGGGACATCCTCAAGGCCGAGGGCAAGACCATGGCGGCGCTCAACGCCGGCTTGTTCGCCGGCCGCTTCTCCGACCGTTTGAGCCGCGAGATCGTCGCCATCCGCCGCGACCTGGCCGACAAGGTGGTGCGCAAGTATTGCCTGGCCAAGGGCGTGGCGGTGGCGCTGAACCCCATTCCCATTGCCGATATCCTGGCGGCGGTCGCCACCGACGCGGCGATGGTCGTGCATCTCGGCCGGGTTTACGGCCTGCCGATTAACCGGGTCGAGGCGGGGGCGCTGCTCAAGACCATCTTCACCCAACTGGTGTTTCTGATGGGCACGGTCTGGGTTATGAACCTGGCGGCGGCGGCGCTGAAGGGTATCAGTCTGGGGCTGTCGACGGTAGTGACCGCCGGGGCGCAGGGCGCGGTGGCCTGGTATGGCACCTATGTGGTTGGCCGGGCCGCCGAGCAGTATTTCGCCCAAGGCAAGTCCTGGGGCGAGGGCGGGCCGAAGCGAGTGGTGCAGGATATCCTCGACAGTCTGGACCGTGAATCGCTGCTGGCGCAGGCTCGCGACGATATCCTGGCGCGCTTGAAGCCGCTGTTTTGAGTTCGACCGCGAAGGAGTTGCCGGTCAAATAACTGTCCCGTTGCGCTAAAACGCCGCCGCCAGGTCGCGTGCTTCCGCCAGCATGGCTTGCCGTTCGGCCGGCGAAACGGTCGGCACCTGGTAGAACGCCCGATGGGTGACGGTGCGAACGCCGCAGGCCTCCAACACGCCTTCGGCCATCGGCCGCACCAGCAATTCGTGCCAGCGCAGACGCTGGTAAGTGGCCTCATCGCCGCCCAGCGTGTTGATGATCAAGGCTTTCTCGTGCGTCAATAGACCCTGCATGCCGGCTTCGGTGAAGTCGAAAGCGAATTTGCGCACGAACACCCGGTCGATCCAGCCCTTGAGAATGGCGGGGGGACCGAACCACCAGATCGGATAGATAAAGACCAGTCCTTGTGCCCAGCGGATGGCTTCCTGTTCCTGGTGAATGTCATTCGGCAGGTCGCCGCGCCAGTTGCGGATCAGATCCTCGCCGTCCAGCACCGAGCGAAACCGCAGCTGATACAGATCGCGAATGCAGGTCGCGTGTCCCCGTTCGCAAAGTTCGGCATCGACCGTTTCCAGAAGGGCCCGATTGAAACTGCGCGGGTTGGGGTGCGCGTAAACCAGCAGGATATTCATCTTCGAATCATGGCTCAGGCTACGCGCGCGCTGAAATCGTGACCGGCCAGGCTGAGCGTCAGCGCATCGCCGGAAGCGAGCGGGCCGACGCCGGACGGCGTGCCGGTCAGCACCACGTCGCCCGGTTGCAGGGTGAAGTGGGTGGAGATGTAGGCTAGCAGTTCGAAAATGCCGACCATCATCTGGCGAGTATTGCCCTGTTGACGCAATTCGCCGTTGACCCGCAGCGCCAGCTCGGTTGCCTGTGGTTCGGGCAGTGCCTCGGGTTTCAGAAACGGCGACAGTGGACAGGCGCCATCGAAAGCTTTGGCGGTTTCCCAGGGATGGCCTTTTTGCTTCAGTGTGTTCTGGAGATCGCGCAGGGTCAGATCCAGGGCGATGCCGTAACCGGCCACGGCCTGGCGGGCGGCCACGGCATCGGCGTTGCGCAGTTCCCGGCCCACCAGCACCGCCAGTTCCACTTCATGGTGGCAAGCGCCTCGTCCCGCCGGCAACTGGATCGCTTCGTCCAGCCCGATCAGCGCGGTGGCCGGTTTCATGAACAGGATGGGCGTTTCCGGCACCGCGTTGTTGAGTTCGCGGATGTGGTCGAGATAGTTGCGGCCGATGCAGACGACCTTGCCGGCCGGCTGTGCCAGCGGGTTGCCGTCCAGATAGCGGTGTTGGTAAGCCACGAAGATTCCCTTGTAGGCTGTCCGAAAGATTCGCGTCCGTTGGGTGGGAGGACGCGGATTAGAGCGGGCTGAAATGATCGTACACGGTCTGCCGCGCAGGCAAACAATTGGACCTTTCCCGCGAGAGCCGCGATGGGTCACAGCCTGAGTCGCGGGGGATTTTGGCGGAATGTTAAGCCGCTTTCCGCAAGGGCAGTTGGGTTCGCTTGCTCACATGGAGAACCTCGATGCCCACAATCCGCCCTTCGGCATCGTAGTCCATGATGATGCCAGGTTGGATTTCCTTGGATTCCTCCACCTCGGCCTCCGTCAATTCCAGATAAACCGCGTCGGCTTGGGGGTCGAACTCGAATTTCATGGGGCGCTCGCCTCGTTGTCGAAATAGGCCGTCACCACGATGACCGGATCGGTCGTTTCGTTGTAGATGACCCGGAGCATTCGGAAACCTTTCTCTGGGATCGGCCGCAATGCATGAGCCAAGGTCGGATCCACATCGTCATTTCCGGTATGTGTCGGATGGGTCAAGGTCATCTCGATCCACTCGGTACGGATTTTCCGCTTCAGGATTCGCTTGCGAGCATGATCGCTCAAAATGTAGTCCATGTCGTGCGCCCAACCCGTTTCGCCGGCAGCCAAAGTCCATGATGTATTGTCGGGTAAGCTCGCCGGGGTCGCAACGGTGGACACGATAAAAAACGCCAGCCCGAAGGCTGGCGAAGTGGATGTCCTGGGCCGGGCGAAGCCGGCCGGAACCCGCGCGCTAGGCGAAGTAGGTAGTGGCGATCTGGTCGTGCAGTTGACCCAGGCCGATCTGCAATTCATCGATGAATTCGTGCAGACCCTCGCGGGCGAGTTCCGGCACCGCCGCCGTGTTCAAGCGTTGTCTGAGGGCGGCGATGCTGGCGAGCGGCGTGGCGTTCTTGGGCAACTCCCGCAGGCAGATTTCCAACTGCGTCAGGCAATAGGCCACGGCGCGCGGCAGACATTCATCTTGCAACAGGAACTTGAGCACGTCGGGGCCGCCGACCCGCAGCCGCACCTGCTGGCGGTACATCTGGTAGGCGCTCAGCGATTTCAACACGCTCATCCATTGAATGTTCTCGAAAGGGTCCTGTTCCTGCCGTTCAGGCGTGACGGCCTGGGATTGCGACTGGGCCTGGCTGGTCTCGGTCGCCTCCTGTTCCTGCCGGGATTCCGCGACCGTCGCCGGCTGACCGGCGCGCGGCAGCAGGTTGGCCGAGCGCACGTCCAGAATACGGGTGGTCATGTCGGCCCGTTCCAGATAGCGGCCCAGCCGGACAAAATCGTAGGCGGCGGTGCGGCTCATGGCTCCGGACAGCATGCCGTTGATCTGTTGCGCGCCATGAATGACCCGACGCATGAATTCGAAACGGCCGCGCCGGGTGGGGATATGGTCGCGGGCGTAGATGTATAAGCCGTTGACCTGTTCCCAGACCTCTTGCGGCACGGTGTCGCGGGTGGTGCGCAGGTTCTCGCGGGCGGCGGCCAGGCTGGAAATAATCGAACTCGGATGATCGCGGTCGCTGATCAGAAACTTGAGCACGGTGGTTTCATCAGCCAGCCGGTTCGGGTCCTTCTCGAAGAACAATTTTTCGGCGCCGACGATGAAGATCAGCGGCAGCCAGCCAAAGGTGGTGTTGCGCGGCAGATCCAGCAGCAGGTTGCTATTGACGTTGATGATGCGAGCGGTGTCTTCGACCCGTTCGATTTGACGGGCCATCCAATAGATGTTTTGGGCGACGCGTGACAACATGTTAGAAGCCCTCGGTATCGACGATCCAGGTGTCCTTGCTACCACCCCCCTGTGAGGAATTGACCACCAGCGAGCCTTTTCTGAGGGCCACCCGGGTCAGGCCGCCGGTGGTCACGTAGGTCGTGGGACCGGACAGGATGAACGGCCGCAAGTCCACATGGCGGGGTTCCATCTGGTCGTCGCACAGGGTCGGAGAGGTGGAGATCGACAGGGTGGGTTGGGCCATGTAGTTGCGTGGGTCCTTTTGGATCAGTTCGGCGAAGCGCTTGCGCTCGCTGGAAGTGGCGTGCGGTCCGACCATCATGCCGTAACCGCCGGATTCGTTGGCGGGCTTGACCACCAGTTTGTCCAGATTGGCCAGCACGTACTTCCGGTCCTTCTCGCGCATGCACAGGTAGGATGGCACGTTGGCGATCAGGGGGTCCTGATCGAGATAGTATTTGATAATGTCGGGGACGAAGGTGTACACGACCTTGTCGTCGGCCACGCCGGCGCCCGGCGCGTTGGCCAGCGCCACATTGCCTTGGCGCCAGGCCCGCATCAAACCCTTGACCCCCAGCGCCGAGTCCGGCCGGAATGCTTCGGGATCGAGAAACAGATCGTCGACCCGCCGGTAGATCACGTCCACCCGTTCCAGCCCCTTGATGGTGCGCATGTAGAGGCAGTCGTCGTCGCCGACCTCCAGGTCGCTGCCTTCCACCAGTTCCACGCCCATCTGTTGGGCAAGGTAGGAGTGTTCGAAATAGGCCGAGTTGTAGATGCCGGGGGTGAGCACCACCACGGTGGGGTTGTCGCCGGGGCGCGGCGACAGCGAGGCCAGCATGTCGTACAGCCGTGGGGCGTAGTCGTCCACCGGCTGGATGCGCTGGTACTCGAACAGTTCCGGGAATACCCGCTTGGTGACCACCCGGTTTTCCAGCATGTAGGACACGCCGGAGGGAACCCGCAGGTTGTCTTCCAGCACGTAGACCGTGCCGTCCTTGTCGCGCACCAGATCCGAGCCGCAGATATGCGCCCAGACACCGTGACGCGGGTTGACTCCCACGCACTGCGGCCGGAAGTTGACCGACTGTGCTAGTACCTCGGCCGGAAACACGCCGTCCTTGATGATCTTCTGCTCGTGGTAAAGATCGTCGATGAACAGGTTGAGCGCCTGCACCCGTTGTTTCAGGCCGGCTTCGGTGCGATCCCATTCGTGTTTCGGGATGATGCGCGGCACGATGTCGAACGGCCAGGCCCGGTCGATGCTGCCGCCCTCGGTGTAGACGGTGAAGGTGATGCCCATGACCAATATGGCCAGTTCGGCCGCGGTCTTGCGCTCGCGCAGTTCCTCATCGCTCAGCGAGGCCAGATACTCACACAGAGTCTTCGCCGCCGGTCGTGGTCCAGTCGCGCCGTCGATGAGTTCGTCGTATGCGCCGGTCGCGGCATAATTCCGCCATTCGATTGTCATCTATCGTTATCCTTAGCATTGGCATGCTCGATCATTGTTGCGCTTGAGTGCAGCAAAATCCAAGCCAGTTTGGAATAAAGCAGGATGGTTGGAGTTGGTTGACGGTGCGACAAACAAAAATACAATAGCTGCCTTCAGTGGCATGGGAGGCATGACGGACGATGGTCCATGGGAAAACGGCCTGAATGCACGAGAAAGGCGCATGAAAAACCGCCCTGCACTAATTAGGGGCAACATAGTGAATTATAAACAATCTTCTCCCGTTTGACGGGGTGTCGCCGGCATTGGCCAAGCCGGATTGTTCCCGCATAATGCGCGCCACGATTGTAGCCGACTGTGAAGGATAGGCCATGGCCATACGTGTTGCTCTCCACCACCATACCTCGTATCGATTTGATCGCGCCGTCAATGTGTCGCCGCATGTGATTCGCCTGCGCCCGGCGTCGCACACTCGCACCCCGATCCATGCCTACTCACTCAAGATTGAGCCGGCCCAGCACTTTATCAACTGGATGCAGGACCCCTTCGGTAATTTCCAGGCCCGGCTGGTATTTCCGGAAAAGGTTCGGGAACTGAGCCTGACCGTCGATCTGGTGGCCGAGATGACGGTCATCAATCCTTTCGATTTCTTCGTCGAAAGCTACGCCGAGAAGTATCCGTTCTCCTACGAACCCACGCTGTGCCGGGAGTTGGCGCCCTATCTGGAAACGCGGGAAAACGGCCCATTGCTGAACGCCTGGCTGGCTGGCGTTGACCGCAAGCCCCAGACGATCGTCGATTTCCTGGTCGAACTCAACCGGCGGTTGGGTCAGGATATTGGCTATATCATCCGCATGGAGGCGGGAGTGCAGACCAGTGAGGAAACCCTGAGCAAGCGCAGTGGCTCCTGCCGCGATTCGGCCTGGCTACTGGTGCAGATCATGCGGCATCTGGGTTTGGCGGCGCGCTTCGTCTCCGGCTATCTGGTCCAGTTGACCGCCGATCTCAAGTCGCTGGATGGCCCTTCCGGCACCGAGGTTGATTTTACCGACCTGCACGCCTGGGCCGAGGTCTTCGTGCCGGGCGCGGGCTGGATCGGCTTGGACCCGACCTCCGGCCTGCTCGCCGGCGAGGGCCACATTCCGCTGGCCTGCACCCCGACCCCGCCCAGCGCCGCGCCGGTGACCGGCTGCACCGATCCGTGCGAAACGGAATTCGGTTTCGAGATGAAAGTGACCCGCATCCACGAGGACCCGCGCGTCACCAAGCCCTACACCGAGGAGCAGTGGCGGACCATCGAGGCGCTGGGCCACGACGTGGACGCGAAATTGCAGTCGGGCGACGTGCGGCTGACCATGGGCGGCGAGCCGACCTTTGTTTCCATCGACGACATGGACGGCGCGGAATGGACCACCGCCGCCATCGGTCCCACCAAGCGCAAGCTGGCCGGCCGGCTGCTGAAGATGCTGCGTGATCGCTTCGCGCCCAACGGCTTCCTGCATTACAGTCAGGGTAAATGGTATCCGGGCGAATCCCTGCCGCGCTGGGCCTTGTCCTGCTACTGGCGCAGCGACGAGCTGCCCTTGTGGCATGACCCACGCTGGATCGCCGACGACGAGACGCCGCAAGGGTTCGGTCCGGAGCAGGCGCTGACCTTTGCGCGGGAACTGACCCGGCGTCTGGGCGTGAGCGACGAGCGCCTGATTCCCGGCTACGAGGATGTGTATTACTACCTGTGGAAGGAACGCACGCTGCCGGTCAACGTCGATCCGTTGAAGTACGATCTCAAGGACGATGAAGAGCGCCGGCGACTGGCGATCCTGCTGGAGCGGGGTCTGAACACTATCACCGGTTATACGCTGCCGATTCGTTGGCACGAAGCGCCGGATGGCGGGCAATGGATGAGCGGGCCATGGGCGCTGCGCCGCGAACATTTGTATCTCATCCCCGGCGACTCGCCGATGGGTTACCGCCTGCCGCTGGCGGCATTGCCACAGGTTGGGGAAACCGACCGCGAAGTGCCCCATCCGCAATCGCTGTTCGAGTTCCGCACCGCGTTGGGCGATGTCCACGGCGAGGTGACGCGTCGCTATAGCGAATTCCTGAAGGGTCGAGCGGAAGCATCGCGCGGCGATTTCCAGGAACAACCGGCGGCAGCGGCGGATACCCAGGCAGTGATCCATACCTCCTTGTGCGTGGAGCCGCGTGAAGGTCACCTCTACGTCTTCATGCCGCCGCTGGGGCAATTGGAGCACTATCTGGATCTGCTGGCCTGTGTCGAGCAAACCGCCGCCGATCTGGAAATGCCGGTGCTGGTCGAGGGCTACGCGCCGCCCTCCGACTGGCGGTTGCGCAAGTTCGCCGTCACGCCCGATCCCGGCGTGATCGAGGTCAATATCCATCCCGCCGGCAACTGGGACGAACTGAAGCGCAACATCGAAGTGCTGTACGAAGATGCACGTCAGGCGCGGCTCGGTACCGAAAAATTCATGCTGGACGGGCGGCACACCGGCACCGGCGGTGGCAACCACGTTACCCTGGGCGGCGCCACGCCGAGCGACAGCCCGTTCCTGCGCCGGCCCGATCTGTTGCGCAGTCTGCTCACCTACTGGCAGCATCATCCCAGCCTGTCCACGCTGTTCTCCGGGCTGTTTATCGGCCCGACCAGTCAGGCACCGCGAGTGGATGAGGCCCGCAACGATAGCCTGTACGAGTTGGAAATCGCCTTCCAGCAGATGCCGACCGGCGAAGTGCCGCAACCGTGGCTGGTGGATCGCTTGTTGCGCAATCTATTGGTGGACCTGAGCGGCAATACCCACCGCGCCGAATTCTGCATCGATAAGCTGTACTCGCCGGATTCGGCCACCGGGCGGCTGGGTCTGGTGGAGATGCGCGCCTTCGAGATGCCGCCGCATGCCCGCATGAGCCTGATGCAGATGCTGCTGTTGCGCGGCCTGGTGGCACGGTTCTGGGAGCGGCCCTATGCGGGTCGGGATCTGGCGCGCTGGGGTACACGGATTCACGATCAGTTCATGCTGCCGCACTACGTATGGGAAGACTTCAAGGATGTGATCGGCGAGATGAACGATGCCGGCTACCCGTTCGCGAGCGACTGGTTTCTGCCGTTCTTCGAGTTCCGCTTTCCGCACTATGGCAACATCGTTCATCGCGACATCGATCTGGAACTGCGCCAGGCGTTGGAACCGTGGCATGTGCTGGGCGAAGAGCAGGCCCTGGGCGGCACCGCCCGTTACGTCGATTCCTCGGTGGAACGTATGCAGGTCAAGGTGCGCGGCATGGTCGGCGAGCGGCATGTGGTGGCCTGCAACGGTCGGCGAGTGCCGCTGCGTCCGACCGAGATTCCGGGCGAATTCGTGGCCGGGGTTCGTTACCGCGCCTGGCAACCACCGTCGGCGTTGCACCCGACCATCCCGGTTCACGCGCCACTGGTATTCGATCTGGTGGATACCTGGAACCAGCGTTCCATCGGCGGTTGCACCTACCATGTTCAGCATCCAGGCGGTCGCAACCCCGATACTTTCCCCGTCAATGCCAACGAAGCCGAGGCGCGGCGTTTCGCCCGATTCTGGCCTTATGGCCACACCCCTGGGTCGATGATGGCGCCAGCCGAGGAGCCCAACCCCAACTTTCCGTGTACGCTGGATTTGCGGCGGCGAGGGGATTGACGCCGGGTTTCCGGGGTTGATTCCCGCCGGTCGGCGATGGCGCGAACACCGCCGACCGGCGGGATTCTCATCCAGCAGGATGAGAATTTCCAGAAGAGTGACTAAGGCGCACGCCATCCCATTATTGGTATTTCATGCAAGATATGATTTACAGTTAGAATAATCGTTAAGACATCGGAACCAGACAAAATCCAAACTTTTTATGCGGGTTTTTTGTGTTGGTCGGCAAATGGTGATGATGATGGTTATAAAATTATTCTCCGCTGTACAGGGCACCTGTTTTGACATAAAACCGAAACGGTACTTGTTAAGCGCTGATGAAAAGGACGATGAGGCGAAGGCCAAGAGTTTCGGGGCTCATCTTCGGTGGCTTCGCGAACAACGCCGAGCGGTGAATCGCCGGTACTCGGTACGGCAGACCGCCGAGCGGATCGGGGTAGAACCGACCCACCTCAGCAAGATCGAGCGCGGGGAAATTTACCCACCGGCGGAAGAGACGATGCGGCGGTTGGCGGCCGATCTGGGGGAAGACGTGGACTTGTTGTTGGCCAAAGCGGACTTGGTGGCCAGCGACATTCTTGAGGTCATCGTCAAACGGCCGATGCTGTTCGCCGAGATCATCCGAGGATTGGGCGATATGCCCGACCAGGAGTTGTCCGCCTTGGTGCATAAGGTTCGCAACAGCGCCTGGTAGTAGTGCGGCGGTTGGCCGGGCTCTATTTGACTACCGGATTTCCGACATGCGCGGGTGATGGATGAAAGTCGTTCAGAGCTGGGATGACGGCATCGTGGATGATATCCGGCTGGCGGATTTGCTGCGCCGCCACCAGGCCAGCGCCACCTTTAACCTCAATCCCGGCTTGCACCAGGCGGGGCGTTCCTTAAGTTGGTGTTATGGCGACAAGGAGGTATGGCGACTCGGCCGCGACGAACTGGTCGAGGTCTACGCCGGCTTCGAGATCGCCAATCATTCCCTGAGCCATCCCAACCTGCCCGATTTGTCTCCCGCCGATCTGGAACGTGAGGTGCGGGACAGCCGGCGCATTCTGCAAGAGTGGTTTCAGCAGCCGGTGCGCGGTTTTTGCTATCCCTTCGGCGGGCTCAATCCGGCGGTGAAGGAGGTGGTGCGCGCCGCCGGTCATGTGTACGCCCGCACCGTGACCGAATGCGAGCCGGTGTTTCCAGCGGCCGATCCCTTCGAATTCGGAGTCAGTTGCCGGTTTGCCGATCCCCTGTTCTGGCCCCGTTACGAACGCGCTAGGACGACGGACGGGGTGTTTTTCTTCTGGGGCCACAGCTACGAACTGGTCGATGACGCCATGTGGGCCGACCTGGAAGATAAGATCGTCCGCATCGGCGCCGATCCGGCGGCGGAATGGGCGAGCATCGAACGCTTGTTCTGAGCGACCCCGGCTCGGTGCGTGCTCATCCATGATCCGGGTTCGTCCCGCCCGATGACGTTCACTCGTGCCGCAGCGCGTCGATCGGATCGAGCCGCGCGGCGCGCCGGGCCGGGAAATATCCGAATACCACCCCGATCACCGCCGAGAACACGAACGACAGCAGATTGATGCCGGGATCGAAGATATACGGCACTTGCATGACCTTGGCCAGTCCGATCGATGCCAGCGTCGCCAAGGTGATCCCGACCACGCCGCCCAGCGACGACAGGGCCACCGCCTCGATCAGAAATTGCAGCAAGACCTCCCGCTCCAGCGCGCCGATGGCCAGCCGGATACCGATTTCGCGGGTGCGCTCGGTCACCGACACCAGCATGATGTTCATGATGCCGATGCCGCCCACCAGCAGGCTGACGGCGGCCACCGCGCCCAGCAGCATGGTCAATACCTTAGTGGTGCCGGTCATGGCCTCGGCAATCTGCCGGGTATCGAGGATGGAAAAATTGTCGTCCTCGTTGGCGGTGATCTTGCGGCGTTCGCGCATCAGCAACCGTAAATCCGCCATGATACGGTCGATATCCCCGCCGTCTTGCGCCGACACCATTAAGGTATTGACATCCTGGGTACCGGTCAGGCGGCGCTGCAAGGTGCGCAGCGGTATCACGATGATGTCGTCCTGATCCGTGCCCATGGCCGACTGTCCCTTGGATTGCAGCAGACCGATCACCTCGCAGGCGAAATTCTTGATCCGCAACCCGTCGCCCAACGGCGGTTGGTCGCCGAACAGCTCCTTGCGCACCGTGGCGCCGATCACGCAAACCGCCTTGCCGGCGCGCTGCTCGGCCTCGGTAAAAACCCGTCCATCGGCGAGTTGCCAGTTGCCCACGGTGAAATAAGCGGCGGTGCTGCCGGTCACGGTGGTGGACCAATTGCGCGCCGCGTACACCACGGTCACGCTTTTATTGTCGACCGGCGCGACCGCGTTGAGCGAGCCGATCTGCGCCGCGATGGCGTCCGCGTCGCTGGCTTTAAATCTGGCCGCGCCCGCCGAATCCCGTCCGGGACCGAGCCGCTGACCGGGGCGCACGATGACCAGATTGCTGCCGAGGCTGGAAATCTGATCCGAAACGGCGCGGGTGGCGCCATTGCCCAGCGTGACCATGGTGATCACCGCGCCGACGCCGATCACGATGCCGAGGATGGTCAGGAACGACCGCAGCAAATTGCGCCGAATGGCCCGTAAGGCCAGTAGAACGCTGCTCCAGAACATCAAGATCCCTCCTCATTGTAGCGATCCGACTCCACCTTGCCGTCCACGAAGTGGACGACGCGCTTCGCATAGCGCGCCATGTCGGGTTCGTGGGTGACCATCAGCACGGTGATGTTCCGGTCGCGATTCAGGGCGACCAGTAGATCCATGATTTCGTGGCTGCGCTGGCTGTCGAGGTTGCCGGTCGGTTCATCGGCGAGCAGGATGGTCGGATCGGTCACGATGGCGCGGGCGATGGCAACACGCTGCTGTTGGCCGCCGGACAGTTCGGCGGGCGTGTGGTGCTCCCACTGTCGCAAGCCGATCGCGTCGAGTGCCGCGCGGGCCTTGGCGTGACGGGCCGCGCGCGGTTCGCCCCGGTACACGAGGGGCAGTTCGACGTTTTCCAGGGCGGTGGTGCGGGCCAATAGATTGAAGCCTTGGAACACGAAACCGAGGTAATAACGGCGGAGCAAGGCGCGCTGGTTACGGCTTAGATTCTCGACGTGCATCCCGCGAAACAGATAAGCGCCCGAAGTCGGGTTATCCAGGCAGCCGAGGATGTTCATGGCGGTGGATTTGCCGGAACCGCTCGGACCCATGATCGCGACGAACTCGCCGGCGTCGATGCGTAGATTGACCCCGCGCAGCGCCAGAAACGCCGCCGGCCCTTGCCCATACGCTTTGGTGACATCCCGCAATTCGATCAGCGCGCCGTTTTCCGGCGCGGCGCGCTCGCTGGTCGCGTTCAAGGCGTCGCACTCAGTCGGGCGGTAATCACCGGCATGCCCGCCGCCAAACCCGCGCCCGTGACCTCGGTCGTGCGTCCGTCAGTTTGGCCGGTGATCACCGGAATCGCCATCGGCTGATCGTCGCCTAACACCCACACTCGCTGCGCGGCGTTTTTGTCAGGGGTTTCCGTCACGGATTTCTTGACCGCCGAGCGCGGCGGCCGGGGCAGCAAGCTGGCCAACAAACCGCCGCCGCTGCTCGGTTGCGCATTCGCCGCCGGTTTTGGCGGGGTGAAGCGCAACGCCGCATTCGGAACCAGCAGCACGTTTTCCCGTTCGGCGGTGACGATTTCCGCCGTGGCGGTCATGCCGGGACGCAGGCTGAGATCGCTGTTATCCACATTGAGAATGGTCTTGTAACTGACCACGTTGTCCACGGTCTCGGGACCGAACCGCACCAGACTGATGCGAGCGGGAAAGCGCCGGTTGGGATAGGCGTCCACGCTAAACGTCGCGGCTTGCCCTTCGTGTACTTGACCCACGTCGGCTTCGTCCACATCCACCTGCAATTCCATTTGCGCCAGATTTTCGGCGAGCGTGAACAACACGGGCGCTTGCAGCGAGGCGGCCACCGTTTGCCCTGGCTCCACCGAGCGGGCGAGCACCACGCCGTCGATGGGCGAACGGATGGAGGCCTTGGTCAAATCGGTTTCGCTGGAACGGAGGGTGGCGCGGGCTTCGTTCACGGCTGCTCGCGCGCTGGCCTCATCGGCGATGGCGCGTTGCTGGGTGGCCTCGGCGGTCTCCAGTTCCGCCGGTGAAGGCACCTTGCCGCCGCTCAGTTTGGCCACTTGCCGCAAGCGTTTGAGATGGGCGCGTACTTCCTTGACGGTCGCCACGGTTTGCAACACCTTGGCGTCGGCCGAGGCCAGCGCCGCCTTGGCTTTGGCAGTGGCGTCCTGGAGCTTGGCGAGATCCAGGCGAGCGAGCATTTGGCCTTTTTTCACCCGGTCGTTGTAGTCCACGAACACCGCTTCGATGGTGCCGGACAACTCGCTGCCTACCTCAACTTCGTTGACCGGCGCCAGTTTACCCGTCGCTGAAACCGTAACCCGCAGCTTGCCCCGGCTGACCGTTTCGGTCTGGTAGCGGGGCGTCGCCTGGGTTTCGGCACTGGAACGGAGGAACGCGACACCACCGACGCCCAATGCGGCGAGAACGCTGGCCGCGAGCAACCAACGTATCAGGCTGCCAAGGCGACTGTTCGAACTTCCCGCATCGATGATTTTCGCCAGATCGGGATCGGGCTGCATGGATGAATTCACGACGATTTTCCTTGCGCGCTGGCGACCGCCTCGACGGATATCGGCGACCAGCCGCCGCCCAGCGCCTTGTAAAGTTGAATCAAAGCGGAGACATGTTCAGCCTCGCTGGCCGTGAGGCTGTCTTCCAGCGTGCGCACGGTGCGTTCCGTATCCAGAACCGTCTGGAAATCGATGATACCGGTGGTATAGCGATAGCGGGCCAGCTGGGCCGCGAGCTGGGCCGCCCGCGTGGCGTTCTGTAAACTTTGCCGGCGTTGACGGGTATTGGCCAGGGTGACCAGGGCGTTTTCGACTTCCTCCAACGCGCCGAGTACCGTCGATTCGTAGTTGAGCAATGCCTGCTCCTGCACCGCCGTTTGAATCGCGACCTGCTGGCGGATGCGCCCGGCGTCGAAAATCGGCCCGGCGATCGATCCCAATAGGGAGCTTGTGGTCGCATCGACGCTGTTCAAACCGCCGAGGGTCAAGGCCGCCAAGCCGATTGAACCGCTCAGGTTAAAACTCGGATAGCGCTTGGCCTCGACCTCGCCGATCCGGGCGGTTTCCGCCGCTAGGGTGCGTTCGGCGGCGCGCACGTCGGGACGCTGGCGCAGGGTGTCGGCGGGGATGGTCACGATCACCCGCTCGGGTATTTCGGGAATCTTGGCTGAGTTCGCCAAGGTCGTGTGCAGGGTGCCGGGTTGTTGTCCGAGCAGGATGGCCAGGCGGTGCTCGGCCGCGGCGCGACCGGTGTCGAGACTGGGAATCTGGGCGCGGGTCTGTTCCAGATTCGAGCGGGCCTGGGCCACGTCCAACTCGGTGGTCAGCCCAGCCTGGGCGCGCCATTGGGTCAGCCGCAAGGTTTCCATCTGGGAGTCGGCGTTGGCTTTGGCGATCTCCAAGCGGGTCTGGAAATTGCGCAGTTCCACATAGTTGAGCGCGACTTCGGCGGTCAACGAGACCTGGACATCGTGCAGGCTGGCTTCACTGGCTTCGAGATCGTCCTGGGCGGCTTCCTCGCCGCGCCGCAGTCGGCCGAACACATCCGGTTCCCAACTGGCGTCGAACCCAGCACTGAACAAGTTCAACGTTCCGCCGCCGCCGGATTCGCCGCTGGCCTTGACCCGCTGTCCCGCCGCCGAGCCTGAGATCGTCGGAAACCGCTCCGCCCCGGCCAAAGCCCGCTGGGCGCGCGCCTGGCGCAGCTTCGCCTGGGCGGTACGAAGATCGAGACTGTCACGGAGGGCCTGTTCGATCAGAGTGGTCAGTGTCGGATCGTTGAGTTGCTTCCACCAGGTCGCCAAATCGGTCGGCGTGGTTGGCGATATCGTGACTTGGGCCGCCGCCGCGCCTTGCCAGCTAACCGGCGCCGCCGGGTCCGGCGCGATATAGTCCGGGCCAACCACCGCGCAGCCCGACAGCAGCAGGACCGCTGTCAGCAAGCCGGGGCAGCGCCCGAATCTCTGGGCGGAAATTGCGCGAAGGGTTGGTTTCAAAGTCGTGTTCCTGATTGCAAGGGAAGTTTGCCAGCGAGAACCGTGGGCTGGCGATCAGCGCAGCTCAAAAAGTTCCTGATGGAAGCAGGCGCCGGGCAACCCCATCGCGATCAAGTCTCTCTTCAGCGTCTGCCCGAAAGCCGAGGGTCCGCAAAACCACAACTCGGCGTTGCGCCAGTCGGGGACCGCTTTGCGAATGCGTTCCGCGTCCAGCCGACCGTCGCGCTCGTCCCACAACACATGCAGGCGAACGTTGGCGGCTTGCGCGTCGCGTTCGAGCAGGCCGATGGCTTCGTCGTCGTACACTGCCGTGGTGTGAAACAGGTCAATCGCCTTGCCGTCGGATTGTCGAGTCAGGGCTTTCATCCGCGCGATGAAGGGCGTAATCCCGATGCCGCCGCCCACCCAGATCTGCCGCCGTGACTCGCCCTGAAAGTTGAAACGTCCGTAGGGGCCTTCCACCTTGACCGCGTCCCCGACGCGCAGGCGATCCGCCAGGGTGCGCGTGTAGTCGCCCAGGGCTTTGATGATGAACTGAATCCGGCCATCGCCGGTCCAGGCCGACGAAATGGTGAACGGGTGCGGCCCTTCGTCCTCGTGCAGGGTCAGAAAGGCGAATTGCCCCGACTCGTGACCGGCCCAGCGCCCCTTGAGTTGAATTCCGACCGCCACGACGTGCAAGGCGTCGTGATGGACGATGGACGCCACCTCGCCCATGACCTTGCGGTTCGCCGCCACGCGACGAAACAGCACCAGGATCGCGGCCACGCTGCCAGCGGCCATCAGCACGGCCATGACCGGCCCCAGCACGCCGCTCCAGTAATCGAATTTCAGCAGGACCACCGAGTGCCAGACCAGAGCCAGGTACGCCACGGCCAGCAGGTGATGGATTTTAAAGAAGTGGCGGTACGGAAACCGTTTGATCAGGGCCAGCACCATCAGGGCCAGCGCCGCGTAGAACGCCCATTCGCCGATGCTCTCGGCCAGATGGCGTTGATTCACAACAAACTGCTGGATCGAGTCTGCCGGCAAGGCAGACTGCGCCGGGCGCGCCGGGCGCGCCAGCAAACCCCAACCCACCAGCCATTTGGGTCCTTGGGCCATCAGCCAGTGGCTCACGGACAGCGCCAGCCCGGAGATGCCCAGCCACTTGTGAAGGCGGTACATCTTGTCGAGACCGCCCAGGTAAGGTTCGAGCACGACGGGGCGGATGGCCAGCAGCATCGCCAGGCTCATGACGCCGATGCCCAGCACGCCGGTGTATTGCATCAACACCGCGCGCCAAGCGAACAGGCCACTCAGGTTCGACCAGACGGTCTGATCGGTGAGCCACCAGAGACCCGTGAGCAGCAGCAGGTAAATCCAGAAGGTGCGTTTTATGGTTCGCATGGAATACTTCCGTTCATCTTGTCTTTTCCCGGTATTACAGACAGGGAGCCCCGGAAAGCCAGTTTCAGGGGCGTTACGAGAATGCCGCCACTGTACCCCCCCTATTCGTAAATGCGGGTTAGCGTGGTGTAAAGAAAGGTAAAGATGGGAAAAAACAGGTAAATGCGGTTGGCTATCGGGCGTGGACCGCTATGATGGACAAGATGAAAGATCAGCGAAGTGGTTGACGGCGATGACCCAGGTTCTCTTGGTCGATGACGACATCGAATTGGGCGAGATGCTGACGGAATACCTCGAACGCGAGGGTTTCGGCGCGACGGCCGTGTCCGACGGCGAAGCGGGCGTGCGCCATGCGTTATCGGGCGAATACGGGATTGTGGTGCTGGACGTGATGATGCCACGCATGAACGGCATCGAAGCCTTGCGGCGCATTCGGGCGCGTGACGGTCGCATTCCGGTGCTGATGCTCACCGCCCGGGGCGACGATGTGGATCGCATCATCGGGTTGGAACTGGGCGCGGACGACTACGTGCCCAAGCCGTGTACCCCCCGTGAGCTGGTCGCGCGTATCCGGGCCATCCTGCGACGCGCCCGGCTGGGGGAAGTGTCCAGTGCCTCATCCGGCCCGCTCACGGCCAGTTCGCTCACGATATGGCCGGAGAAGCGGGAGGTGGAATGGCATGGCGCACTCTTGGATCTCACCAGCACCGAATTCAATCTGCTTGAAGTGTTGGTTCGCAACGCGGGTCGGGTGGTGAGCAAGAAGGAGCTGTCGGAGCAGGCCCTGGGCCGCCCGCTGGCGCGTTACGACCGCAGCATCGACGTGCATCTGAGTAGCATTCGCCACAAGCTCGGCGGTGGGGAAGGGCGCTCACCGATTCAAACCGTGCGTGGCATTGGCTATCAGCTCATCAAGGAATAAGCCTCTTGGGCCGGCTGTTCTGGAAGTTTTTTTTCGCGTTCTGGTTGGCGCTGCTGATTGCGAGCGGTGGCGTCGGTACGACTGTCTGGCTGCACGGACAGACGCTGGAAGATCATGATTATGCGTTGGCGGGAGGACCGCGTACCGCGTTTTTGGTGAATACGACGGCGATGGTGTTCCGGCATGGCGGGATTGAGGCGCTGCGCGATCTGCTGGAAGAATGGAGAATCCAGCAGGGCGATGCGCGGGTGTATGTCGTCGACGAGACGGGTCGAGAGCTGTTGGGCCGGGTGGTCTCGGCCGAGGCGTTGGCGCAGGCCCGTCGCTTGGCGGACGAAGATCAGAAGACCCCGCGCATCGCCTGGTTGGAGGCAACGTCCCAGCACGCCTATCTGTTTTTCATTCCCGTCGCGAGCAAGATCTCGTCCCATGGCCCGCCACCGTCACCGTGGATTCCGATCAGCATCGGCATTCTGGCCAGCCTCGGTTTCAGCGCGTTGCTGGCCTGGTATCTCTCCAAACCGATCCGCCACTTGCGTGGCGCGTTCGATGCGGTGGCGGCGGGCAAGCTCGATACGCGGATCGGATCGCGCATGGGACGACGGCGCGACGAGATTGCCGATCTTGGCCGGGATTTCGACCGCATGGCTCAGCAACTGCAAATTCTGCTCGGCTCCCAACGGCGCTTGCTGCACGATGTTTCGCACGAACTGCGCTCGCCGCTGGCGCGCTTGCAAGCCGCCATCGGCCTGGCGCGCCAGCAACCGGAGAAGCTGGAGAGCTCGCTGGATCGCATCGAACGCGAATCCGGCCGCCTGGACACACTGGTGGGGGAGCTGCTGACCCTGTCGCGGCTGGAAGCCGGCATCAGCGGCACGGCGGACGAAGAGATCGACCTGGTGGAACTGGTGGCGGGCATCGCCGATGACGCGCGATTCGAGGCGGAGGCAACCGGGCGTCGGGTGCTGTTTTCCGGCGCGGGCGAGGTCATCGTCAAGATCCGCGCGGAATTGCTGCATCGCGCTTTCGAGAACGTGATCCGCAACGCCGTGAAGTTCACTCGCGAAGGCACGGCGGTCGAGGTGTGGATCGAACGGCGAGCCGCGCCCGATAGCCTGGTCGTCATGGTTTCGGATCGGGGTCCCGGCGTTCCCGAAAGCGACCTGCAAGCCGTTTTCGAGCCGTTTTTTCGCGGCGGGGGCAGCGTCAAGACCGCCGGTTTCGGTTTGGGCCTGGCGATTGCTCGCCGGGCCATCGAAGCCCATGGCGGGCGCATTTACGCGCGAAATCGTCCGGATGGCGGGTTGCGGGTCGAGATCGTGCTACCGGTGGGCGACGCTTTCGAGGGCACCGCCGGTGGCCCGCTTGGCTTCTATTCTTCCGGCTCGTAGCCCAGGTTCGGCGCCAGCCATCTTTCCGCCTCCGCCACGGTCCAGCCCTTGCGCTGGGCGTAATCAGCGACCTGATCGCGATCCAGCCGGCCCACGCCGAAATAGCGCGCCTCGGGATGGCTGAAGTACCAGCCGCTCACCGCCGCCGTCGGGGTCATGGCGAAATGCTCCGTGATATGGATGTCGGCGTTGTGGGCCACATCCAATAATTGCCAGAGCAAACCCTTCTCGGTGTGGTCGGGGCAGGCCGGATAGCCGGGAGCGGGGCGGATGCCCTGGTAGCGTTCGGCAATCAGGTCCTCGTTGCTCAGCGTCTCCGCCGCCGCGTAACCCCAGAACTCCCGCCGTACTCGTTCGTGCAGTCGCTCGGCCAGGGCTTCCGCCAGCCGGTCGGCCAGCGCTTTCAGCAGGATGGCGCTGTAGTCGTCGTGCGCACGCTCGAATTCCGCCACCCGTTCGTCAATGCCGATGCCGGCGGTGACGGCAAACGCGCCCACATAATCGGCCACACCGGTTTCGCGCGGCGCGGTCCAGTCGGCCAGACAATAATGCGGCTTGCCGTCCGGCTTCGGTCCCTGCTGGCGCAGGTGGTGCAGGGTCATGAATGCCTGCTCGCGGCCTTCGTCGGGGTATAGCGCGATGTCGTCCTCGCCGGTCCGGTTGGCCGGAAAGAAGCCGATCACCGCCCGCGCCGTCAGCCATTTTTCCGTCAGAATCTTGTCCAGCATGGTCTGGGCGTCGGCGAACAGGTGCTGGGCGTGCTCGCCCTGCGCGGGATCGTCGAAAATGGCTGGATAGCGCCCGCGCAGTTCCCAGGCATGGAAAAACGGTGTCCAATCGATCCGTTCCGCCAGTTCCGCCAGCGGGTAGTCGTCGAACGCGCGGATGCCGAGAAAACCCGGTTTGGGCGGGGTATAAGCAGACCAGTCGAGCACTGGGCGATTGGCACGGACTTGGGCTAACGGCAGCAAGGCTTCTCGTTCACGGCGGTTGGCGTGCTGTTCGCGTTTCTGTACATAGTCGGCCTTGGTTTTGGCCACGTAATCGGCTTTGGACTCGACGCTGACCAGGTTCTGCGCCACGCCCACCGCCCGCGAGGCGTCCTTGACGTAGATCACCGGGCCGGGGTACTGCGGGTCGATCTTCACCGCCGTATGCATGACCGAGGTGGTCGCGCCGCCGATCAGCAGCGGCACGCTGAAACCCTGCCGCTTCATCTCCTTGGCGACATTGATCATCTCGTCCAGCGACGGTGTGATCAAGCCGGACAGGCCGATCATGTCCGCGCCATGCTCGCGGGCCGCGTCGAGAATCTTCTGGGCTGGGACCATGACACCCAGATCGACCACTTCGAAGTTGTTGCACTGAAGCACCACGCCGACGATGTTCTTGCCGATGTCGTGCACGTCGCCCTTGACCGTGGCCATGATGATCCGGCCATTAGTGCGGCGTTCGCCGTCGGTCTGCTCCGCCTCGATAAACGGGATCAGGTAGGCCACCGATTTTTTCATCACCCGCGCCGATTTCACCACCTGCGGCAGGAACATCTTGCCGGCGCCGAACAGGTCGCCGACCACGTTCATGCCATCCATCAGCGGGCCTTCAATGACGTGCAACGGCCGTTCCGCCTGCTGGCGGGCTTCCTCGGTGTCGGTCTCGACGAACTCGTCGATGCCTTTGATCAGTGCATGTTCCAGTCGTTTGGCGACTGGCCAGGAACGCCATTCCCGCACCTTCTCCGGGGCGGATGCAGCCTCGCCGGCCTGGTATTGCGGCGCGATGTCCAATAGCCGTTCGGTGGCGTCCGGATGGCGGTTGCGGATCACGTCTTCGACCCGTTCACGCAATTCCGCCGGAATCTCCTCGTAGATCGCCAGTTGCCCGGCATTGACGATACCCATGTCCATACCGGCCTGGATGGCGTGGTAGAGGAACACCGAATGGATGGCCTCGCGCACCGGGTTGTTGCCGCGAAACGAGAACGACACGTTGGACACGCCGCCGGAGATCAGCGCATAAGGCAATTCCGCCTTGATCCGCCGGGTAGCCTCGATGAAGTCCACCGCATAGTTGTTGTGTTCGGCGATGCCGGTGGCGACGGCGAAAATGTTGGGATCGAAGATGATGTCCTGCGGCGGGAAACCGAGCTGTTCGGTCAGAAGCCGGTAGGCGCGCTGGCAAATGGCGAACTTGCGGTCTTCGGTATCGGCTTGACCCTGTTCGTCGAAGGCCATGACGATGGCGGCGGCGCCGTAACGGCGGATCAGCCGGGCCTGACGGATGAACTCGGCCTCGCCTTCCTTCATGCTGATCGAGTTCACCACCGGCTTGCCCTGGATGCGCTTGAGCCCGGCTTCCAGAATCTCCCATTTGGAGGAGTCGATCATCACCGGCACCCGGCTGATATCCGGCTCGGCGGCGATCAGATTGAGGAAGGTGACCATGGCCTCCTTGGAGTCGAGCATCCCCTCGTCCATGTTGATGTCGATGATCTGCGCGCCGTTTTCCACCTGCTGGCGAGCGACATCCAGCGCGGCGTTATAGTCGCCGGATTTGATCAGCCGCTTGAAGACCGCCGAGCCGGTGACGTTGGTGCGCTCGCCGACATTGATGAACAGCGAATCCGGGCCGATATTCAGCGGTTCCAGCCCGGCCAGCCGGCAGCGTGGCTCGATGGCGGGAATCGGGCGCGGCGGCAGATCCTGGACCGCTGCGACGATGGCGCGTACATGCGCGGGCGTGGTGCCGCAGCAGCCACCAACGATGTTGAGAAAACCGCTCTCGGCGAACTCGCGAATGGTGGCGGCCATCATCTCCGGGGTTTCGTCGTACTCGCCAAAGGCATTGGGCAGGCCGGCGTTGGGATGAGCGGAAAGGTAAGTGTCGGCAATGCGCGCCAGTTCGGCGACGTAGGGCCGCAGTTGCGTCGCGCCCAGCGCGCAATTCAGGCCGAAGGACAGCGGGCGGATGTGCGACAGCGAGTTCCAGAACGCCTCGGTGGTTTGCCCGGACAGGGTGCGGCCGGAAGCGTCGGTGATGGTGCCGGAAATCATCACCGGCAACCGAATGCCGCTGTCGTCGAAAAACTGCTGGATGGCGAACAATGCCGCCTTGGCGTTCAATGTGTCGAAAATGGTCTCGACCAGCAGGATATCCGCGCCACCCTCGACCAGCGCCTGGGCGGCCTCGGTGTAGGCGGTGGCCAGCTCCTCGAAGGTGATATTGCGGAAGCCTGGATTATTGACATCCGGCGACAGGCTGGCGGTGCGGTTGGTGGGGCCAAGCACGCCGGCGACGAAACGGGGTTTATCGGGCGTGCTGTATTGGTCGGCGACTTCGCGCGCCAGCCGGGCCGCTGCCCGATTCAACTCCGGCACGAGGCTCTCCATGCCGTAGTCGTGCATGGACACGGTCGTGGAATTGAAGGTATTGGTTTCGATAATGTCGGCGCCGGCATCGAGATAGGCGGCGTGGATCTCGCGGATGATCGCCGGCTGGGTCAGCGCCAACAGATCGTTGTTGCCCTTGAGATCGCTCGGCCAGTCGCGGAAGCGCTCACCCCGGTAATCGGCTTCCTGGAGGCGGTAGCCCTGGATCATGGTGCCCATCGCGCCGTCCAGAATCAGGATGCGGCGGGCGAGCAGGGCGGAGAGTTCGGTGGTGCGGTCAACGGTCATCGGTCAGGTACTCGGCAACTTCGATGGAATACTTGTAAGGTATCAGAAGGCGGAAGAGCAGGCAGCCGGGTTGTTCGCCTTGGGAGCCGATACCCTGGCGGCTGCTTGGGTCTTCAAGTCAGCTGGAAGGCATCCCGAATCCATTCTATCCGCGGTTCGCCATCGGCCTGGAGGATCGCCACCACGTCGAAACGGCAGGGCAGGTCGAGGCGCTGGCGTTGCAGGTAGAGCGCGGCGGCGCGGAGCAGGCGTTGCTGTTTGGTTCGGGTGACCGATTCGGCCGGCGTCCCGTAGCGGGTATGGCGGCGGCTGCGCACTTCCACGAAGACCAGGTGCTCGCCGTCGCGCATGATCAGGTCCAGTTCGCCGCCCCGGCAGCGGAAATTGCGGACCACCAGATCCAGGCCGTGTGCTTCCAGATAGCGGCAGGCCAGATCCTCGGCGGCGCTGCCTTGGGCGACGCGGCTGATCACGATGGGTTCACCCAATACATTCCAGGTGATCCGGGTAGATTCGAATCAATTTGTGGCTTGTGACGAGTTCGCGGATTTCAGGCCAGATGCGATGCAGGAAGCCATGAAAATCTCGCATTTTCATATTGCCGATTCGAATATGGATCACGCGGGGAGGCGGTTCGTTTAAAATAATTCGGTCGGAAAAATCGGCGTCTTTAGTAACGATCACAAGGTTATTTTCTCTAGCATAATTCCAGAGTTCGCTATCCGAGCATTCATCATTCAGGTCGAATACGTGTAAGTAATCGTCGCCGCGCCATAACGCGAAATAGTATGGCAGATTGGCATCGATCAGGAAATACGCCATTTCAGGCAACCGCTTTCAGAGTGTAATGTCGTTCCATCAGACGGGCGGCAAATTGCAGGCAAGCCCTGATGTCTTCGAGTTCCAAGCTTGGATATTGGCGTAGAATCTCGTCCGTCGTTTCACCCGCGCTCAGAAACTCCAGTACCGTTTGGACGGTGATGCGTTTGTTGCGCAATGTGGGTTTGCCGTTGCAGACATTGGGGTTTATGGTAATGCGATCACCGCAATAACTTAAAATTGTATCAGCCATCGGTTGTTCTCCAAATCGATTGATATCGGATACGTTGACGATTCGCTTATGCTAAATTATCCCGAGTTTAGTCGCAATCAGTGACATGATGGATGTCATTGGCATCAAGACAATGAAGTTGCGGATAAAACGTGAAGGACATGTTATGTGGAAGTTTAAAGCGCGCCCGGTGTTTGCGGAGCCGGATCGAGAGGCCGTATGACCGTCGAATCCGGTGCGTTGTACGTGATCGCCACCCCCATCGGCAATCTGGAGGATATCAGCGCGCGCGCCCTGCGGGTGCTGCGCGAGGTGGCGGCCATCGCCGCCGAGGATACCCGGCATACCGGTCAGTTGCTCACGCATTTCGGCATCGATACGCCGATGTTTTCCTTGCATGACCACAACGAGCGCGCTCGTTTGGAACAGGTGGTGGCGCGTCTGCGCGAGGGTCAGGCGCTGGCGCTGGTGTCGGATGCCGGCACGCCGCTGATCAGCGATCCCGGCTTTCCGTTGGTGCGCGAGCTGCGTCGGCAGGGGTTGAAGGTGATCCCGGTGCCGGGTCCCAGCAGCATTTTGGCGGCCCTGTCGGTAGCCGGTCTGCCGACGGACCGTTTTACCTTCGAGGGTTTTCTCCCGCCCAAATCCGCCGCCCGCCGCGAGCGTCTGCAAGCGCTGGCGCGGGAGGAACGCACGCTGATTTTTCTGGAAGCCAGTCATCGGATCGCGGAGACTCTGGCCGACCTGGCGGCGGTGTTCGGCGAGGAGCGTCCGGCGACGGTCGCCCGCGAGCTGACCAAGCGCTTCGAGGAAGTTCACAACACCAGCCTGAGCGAGCTGGGGGTCTGGCTGGAGGCCGATCCTCACCGTCGCAAGGGCGAGTTCGTGGTGATCGTGCAGGGTGCGCCGCCGGCCGCGAGCGAGGCGGAGACGGCGGAGACCCGCCGCTTGCTGGTGGCGCTGCTGGCGGAACTGCCCGCCAGCCGGGCGGCGGCGGTGGCGGCCAAGTTGACTGGTCTGCGGAAGAAGGCGCTGTACGATCTGGCGCTGGCGCTGGGGAGCGATTCCCCACTTTCCTCTGCCCTGGAGGGGGAGGGGGAATAAGGAGAGGCGGCCGGGGTTGGATTGAGAGGTGTTCCCATCCGCGTGCCGGCCTTGCCAAGCAGCGCCCGGCGGTGGACACTAAGAGCCGGGAACCGGCTGGACGGTCGCTGTATCGCATTGCGGTATGGAGGAAAGTCCGGGCTCCATAGGACAGGGTGCCAGGTAACGCCTGGGCGGCGTAAGCCGACGGAAAGTGCCACAGAAAATACACCGCCTAAGTTCGCGAGAACCGGTAAGGGTGAAATGGTGCGGTAAGAGCGCACCGCGCGGCTGGCAACAGGCGCGGCAGGGTAAACCCCACCCGGAGCAAGACCAAATAGAGGGGCATTCACGCGTGGTCCGCGCGGCTCCTGGGTAGGTCGCTACAGGCGTCTGGTGACAGGCGTCGCAGATGAATGATCGTCCTCGACAGAACCCGGCTTACAGGCCGGTTCCCACTTGATTCCCCTTGCGGCTCCTTCCGAGAGCCGGCTATCCGATCCTGCGTCGCGGCGCGGCCATCGCTTTTCCGGGCACACCATGAGCACGTTTACACCGCTGGAGATTCGCCACGGCCTGCTGCTGGATCTGGACTCGATTCAGATTTGGGGGTGGGAGGAGGAATGCTTGACGCTGCCGGACGGCGCGACCGGCTACGGCATGGTGACTCGTGGCCGTTCCGTGCTGCGCGATCCCTGGGGTGGCTGTGAGTTAGGCCAAGGGATGTTTTTCGCGCTGCCTGACGAGGGTTCGGTGTGCGGTGGCGCCGGTTTGGTTATCGTCCTGTCCGGCTATCGCGGTTTGCGGCAGATCGGCGGGCCTTTGGAGAGCGTCGGGCGTTTGCGCTATATCGACGGGTGCAGCGATACGCTGTTGATTTGCCCGCCCCGCGTGGGCGAGCCGTGTCTGAATCACCTGCATATTCCGCCGCATACCGACCAGACGCCCCATACCCATCCCTCGGCGCGGATCGGGGTCATCATGCAGGGGACGGGTGAATGCCGCACCCCGGATGGCGTGTTTCCGCTGCGGCCAGGCATGGGCTGGTACATTCCGACCGGTTGCCTGCATTCTTTTTTCACCGGGGAAGCGGCGCTGGATGTGGTTGCCTGGCATCCCGATAGCGATTTCGGGCCGCGCGACGACGATCACCCGATGATCAACCGGACGGTGATACCGCTGGGCTGAGTGGTTGAGGCGCCAGCTACTTCTGTTTGCCAGATTTTCAGGTCTGGATGAGGTCGGCCATGATGTCCGAAAGACTATGAACCTCAAGCGTCACGGTTTTCATGGTTTCACCTCTCGATCTGGCCTTGGAAGTCGCGGATCAGACGCTCTGGGGGCACGAAACAATACTTCGATTCGTTGCCTGCAAGATGTTGTACATTATCACCTTAACGGGGCGGCGGATAAGCCGCGAGGACGGAAAAGCCGAAGGCTTTGACGGCCGATGTCGGCTTGATCCGCGTGGTTGTGCGGCGCGAAGCGCCAAGCAAGCAGCGGATTGCAATCCGCCGCCCCGTTTCGCGGGCGCGAAGCGTCCGCGAAACGCCCGCATTTGCGGCTGGTTTGGAGCGCAGCGGAAAACAAGTCCGACAACATGCGCTTGTTAGAAATCAACACGATCAATGAGCACTTTGCCGCGCCATTGTGCTAAATATATCGTAACTTCTCAATAAGTCATGGCGGCCTTGGCTGACGATATTCAGTTAGAGTACCCCATCGAGTCTCCCATCCTCACCCTGGAATCACCCCCCGGCATGCCGACTCCCCCGATCCAACTCCCCGACCTCCCCGACGCGGAACGGACCCCGCTGGTCGAGCAGTTGTTGGCATTGATCGAAGCGATGGCCGAGACCATCCATCGTCAAGCAGAGACGATTCAGCAGTTGCGCGATGAGATTGCGGTGCTCAAGGGCGAGAAGCCGAAGCCGACGTTCAAGCCGAGCGGGATGGAGAAGCAAACCGATCCCAACGTGACGGACGGCCGTGACGGTGACGGTGACGGTGACGGGGAATCGAAGGGCAAACGGCCGGGTTCGGCGAAGCGGCACAAGACCCAGGACTTGATCATCCACGAGGAGTGTCCGATTCCGCCCCGCGACGTGCCGGCGGGCGCCCGCTTTAAAGGGTATCGGGATTTTGTGGTGCAGGATCTGAAGATCGAGCCGCACAATACCCGCTATCGGCTGGAAGTTTGGCGGACCCCCGACGGCGAGTATCTATACGGCGAGCTGCCGCCGGCGCTGCAAGACGGGCATTTTGGTCCGGGGTTACGTGCCTACGTGCTCTATCAGCACCATCAGTGTCATGTCACCCAGCCGCTGTTGCGCGAACAACTGCTGGAATGGGGCATCGACCTCTCCGCGGGGCAGATCGATGCCCTGCTGAGCGGGCACAACGAGCCGTTCTTTGCCGAAAAGGATCGGCTGCTTGCGGTGGGTCTAGCGGTGAGTTCCTTTATCTCGGTCGATGATTCGGGGGCTCGCCATCAAGGCCGCAACGGCTACGTCACGCAGATTGGCAATGATTTCTTTGCCTGGTTCTCCAGCACCGAGAGCAAGAGCCGGATCAATTTTCTGCAACTTCTACAAGCGGGCACACCGGTCTATCGGCTCAATGACGAGGCGTTGGCGTATTGGCGCGAGCAGGGGTTACCCCAGGCGCTCTGCCAAAACCTGATGGCGCATCCCACGGTGGAGGGGGTCACCACCGCGGCCTGGGAGCAACAGCTCGACGACTGGGGCCTGGTCACCGAACGGCATCGCCGCATCGCCACCGAAGGGGCCCTGGTGGGCGGGCTGTTCGCGAAAGGACTCTCGCACGACTTGGTGATCGTGAGCGACGGTGCCGGGCAGTTCGCCATTCTGCTGCATGCCTTGTGTTGGGTGCATGCTGAACGCCTGATTCACAAACTCATCCCGCTCGATGAGAACCATCGCCAGGACCAGGAACGGGTGCGCGACGAACTCTGGACGCTCTACGCCGACCTCAAGGCGTACCAGCGCGACCCCGATCCAGCGGCGATGGACGCCCTGCGCGCGCGCTTCGAGGCCCTCTTCACTCAGAAGACCTCCTTTGCGACCCTCAATAACACGCTCAAGCGTCTGTATACCCATCAGTCCGAGTTGCTCCTGGTGCTCTTGCGCCCCGACGTCCCGCTGCATACCAATGGCAGCGAGAACGACATCCGGGGGTTTGTGAAATGGCGCAAGGTCAGCGGCGGAACGCGCAGTGACTTGGGGCGACGCTGCCGCGACACCTTTGCCAGCTTGAAAAAGACCTGCCGGAAACTCGGGATCTCGTTCTGGGACTACCTGAACGACCGGATCGGGCAGGTTGGTGCGATCCCCCCTTTGCCAGAGATCGTTCGAGAACGGGCGGCGGCGGCAGAGGCCGTGCCGTGAGTTATTGAGAAGTTACAATATATCGAGCCATATGACTCATATGATTCAAAGTTTAAAGCTACGTCTTCAACCAAAGATTCTTTGTAGATGTCGCTCAACTTCAATAGACTTTTTAAGTTCTCTTCATCCAGCTCGACACTACCCTTAAAATGATTGTACATATGATGAAATCGATCTATTGGATCTGGATGTGTTTTTGCACCCCCCATAGACGGCATTATTTGATCCTTCACCCCTTGATATATGTGTAAGTACACAAAAAAGAATAAAGCTCTGTTTACAAGGTCTGCTTTCATATAAGGAGTGTAAACCGGCCTTTCGATTGCGCTAATGTCAGCATCCAATTCATCTTGCTGGGCATATGAGAAAAACATATGGGTCTTTTTGCCCAGTTCCTGGACAGATAAATAGGTCCCCTCAATCAAATTGGAATCATTCAGATGCCCAAGAAAATGATGAGCAAACTCATACCGATTACTAATAGATTTTACTACTTTAGTGCGGATAAAATAAAATCAAAACTGGTCAAAGAAACCACTTCGCTTGGGAGAAGCGATTGAATGAGTTCATCCACTTTTTTACGTAGTTCATCTAGGGTTTTTAAATTGATCCAACACAATTGATCTTTCATTGATTGCCAAACACGCTCAATGGGGTTCACATCGGGACTGTAAGGCGGTTGGAATAATAAGACGACATTATCGGGGATTACGAGTTTTTTGGCAGAATGAAAGCGACCGTTATCCAATTAAATTACGTTG
The DNA here is from genome assembly GCA_016699715.1 of Candidatus Competibacteraceae bacterium. Taxonomy (NCBI): domain Bacteria; kingdom Pseudomonadati; phylum Pseudomonadota; class Gammaproteobacteria; family Candidatus Competibacteraceae; species Candidatus Competibacteraceae bacterium. Next base: position 1,063,018 of record CP065007.1, read on the forward strand.
AGGCTGTGCGGATAAGTTTTAGAAAATTCATTCAAAAACCACTGAAAGCAATCAGCATCTAAATGGGAAAATTCTAAAAAGAAGTTTTCGCCACTCAGTGGCTCAATGGCACCATAGAGCCAAAATGATTGAAAGGTCCATTGAACTGGACCAACTGGCTTAATCCCCAGTGCGGTGATGACCCGCCGGGTGATCGTTTTTAATCCAAAGCGACTTTCATCTTGGCACCAATACCGTAAAGGCCGGACCGCTTCATTTTCAACTTGCTGAAGGATATCAATTAATTCAAGTTGTCGTGGAAGTTTTTTTTAAAAGAAACCACCGCCTCTTCATGGCGATGAACGCTCGTTGGCCGCGCCACTTTAAGTTTTGCTTTGAGTTGATAACGAACGACTTGATGCACTGTTGAATAAGGAATATCGACCTCGTATTCCTGGAGAAGCCACTGCTGGATTTGTCCGTAACTATGAAATCCATGAGTCGGATCGTCCAGACGGCGCTGGAGTGCCTCTCTCATAGCTTCGGTAATTCTCGAACGACGGCCGCCATGATAATTCCACTGCAACAGCCCGATTAAGCCTTGGGTACGATATACTTTGAGCCACTTGACAATGACGGATTTCGATCGCCCTAAATGATCGGCTAACTCTTGTAAAGAATGAAAAATCTCACTTTTAATCCAATATAGAATTTGTAATCGCTCTCGAAACTTGGCGTGAGTTTGTTCATTCATTATGCGCTTTAGTTCTTCGGAGGATTCGTGGATTTCGACTTGTAATGAGCGGCTCATGACTGGATCAATAAAAGTAGGTTAAATGAGTATGATAACAAAATCTAATCATAAATGGTATCATGCCCTACAATAAACTCCAACTGTCTATCAGTATGATACTGAACGTTATCGTGGACTTGTTTGGGTATTTCACCTCTAGGGTCTAGGTCAAAATCAAGCGCTTCACTTTGAAGCATTGTTCTAATCGCAATTTTTATTGCTGCACTTCTAACATCTTGGGGTACTTCTGCATCACCATGAGCTAGGATTGCTAGATTCATAAAATACAAGAAGTATCTTAATGATTCAGATATCGTGATTATATTTCCAAACTCTGTCTTTTCAATTTGACCATTCGGCTTATTGCAAAATACAAACCCGGCCGTTAACTCCTTTGCTGCTGTGTAATCTTCATCTGCTAAGTGTTCGACATAGTTCTCAAATGGCTTGGTGTCAAAATAGTCATTGAAACACCAGCTTTCTCCTGCATCGGCCATCCTTCGCCTAAATACACGGTAAATTCTTACATGATCAACAGTAGCGTCAGCTCTAATTTTCAGTAGATAGTCACTAGCGGATGAAACATTGGGTAGTGTCCCTCAGTTTCCGTGATGAGCTTCAGGCCAACCGGGGAACAATTTTTCAAGATGGGGGCATTCTGCCCAATACAGCGGTGAGACCCGATACGATAACAGCTCCCGGGTGGTCCAGATGTGATGGGTCACGCCGGCCGCCATCGCAGGCGTGATGGAACACCATCGACGGGGAGAACCCGATCCGCGCGTCGGCTCGGTGACCGGCAACGAGCGGCGCAAGCTGTCATGGGGTAACACCAAATGGTAGTAGGCCAACGACAACCACAACTGTTTTTCGAACCAAGACAAGTTCTTGGAGAACCCGTTGGTGCGACGGGTCAGGCGGCGGTTCTGCTGCCGCTGGGTCAGGTTGTCCCGCTCGACGAAACTGGTATTGATGGTTTGACTGACGGGCGATTGGGCCAGTCGCGCCGCGACGGTCGCCCGGTCCCCAAAAACGACTTGAGTGGAGATCGCGGTGATACGCCCACCCCTTCGATGCTTGATCACTTGGGCATACAGCAGATCGGCATGCGGTCGCCGGCGGGGTTTGGGATGCGGGCCGCGCGTCCCGCAGCGGGGCGGACAGTACCATTCCCCATACATGTTCAACAACGCTTGCGTATAAGCAGGCCATTGATCGCTGGTAAAAAAGGGCACGGTTTCATCGGTCACCGACGCCACTTGTTCCACCAGCCGGTCGGCCTGGGTTTGATCATGTTTGCCGATGACAAACCCCAATATCAGGCGCCAGACCGGCGCAAACGCCAACCACACCCAAGCGTCGCCATAGGTCTCGACATACTCCTTGGCGCCAGGCAAGTTTTCTTGTTTGGTATGGATAAAGCTCCACAATTCATCCAATTGGCATTCGGTGACCGGCAAGTTTCGCCACAAGGACAGCACGACCGCCCGGCATTGCCGGGCACCTCGATCCAGCCAAGCGCAAACCGTGTCCTTATCCACTTCGACGATGCGCGCGGTGGCCCGCAGCGAATTCCCCTCGGCCAGCGCGCGCAGGGCGGTCTCAAATTGCACCGGATCGGCTTCCAGCCCATAGTAAGCCGTCCCATAACGCAAGGTCACCGTACTCCCGCAGCTCCGGCAGCGCGCCTGAGGTTCGCCTCGACTGCTGCCATTGCGTACTAACCCACCAGTTTTAAAAGGTTTTCCGTAGTGCTCGCACCGTTCATTCGGACAATACAACGTTTCCCAGTCCATGCCGACCTCCTCGATGGAACCATGACCGCCATCGAGAATGCCAACTTGTCACTAAAATGGGAAAGCTCATCACGGAAACTGAGGGACACTACCAAACATTGAATATGCGCTCAATTTCCTCATGAGTGCATAGCGACATGTAAAATCCCTTCGCAATAGTTTCTTGATCTATGTCCATGCCTTTGTATTTCTAACAAGTGATTATGTTGTTCCGTATATCCTGCGCCATGGCAAGATATACGGAGAATAGAAGCTGCCTATACCACAAGGCAGGTTCCCAAAATATCTCTAATCTCTACGCCATAGCAAACGCCTGAACCGGTCAACCGTAACCGACTGATCGAGTGAGCTTGCCGTCCTTCTCCGCCCGGCCACAGCCTCGGGAGTCAGCCTCCGGTGCCCCGCTCGGAGCACCCTCCCGTGACATGATCATGACAAACTTCATTGTCACAATTCAAGTGACTGTTTTTTAGTAAAATCGTCCTGGAATGATGGGGTAAAAGGATACGTTTCTCGTTCGATAAATCTCAAGAATGATACTCCATTGCATTGTTCGTCGGCGCTGCCATGCCTCAAGGGGCGAGAGAGCCTTCCACCATCTGCTCATGCCACAGCAGGAAGGTGACGAGCATCCACAGTTTCAAACCGTGGCGCAGACCGGGGACGCCTTCCATTTCGTAATTCAGCAAGCGTTCCACATAGTCCGGGTTGAACAGCCCGCCGCGCCGAATTTGTGAACGGGATAGCAGTTTTCTCCCATAACGGCGCATGTCGCCCTGAAACCAGAACCGCACCGGCACCATCATTCCCGATTTGGGCCGGGCGATGATCGCTTCCGGCACCCAATCCCGCACCGCCTGCTTGAGCACGCTTTTTTCCACCGCGCCCGCCAGTTTCGCGCCCGGCGGACAGGCCATGCTGGTTTCGATGATCCGCCGCGAGAACAGCGGCGGCAGCGCCAGCAGGCCATGCGCCGAACTCATCTTTTCCACCTTAACCAGAATCAGATTGGCGCCCTTGAGCCGGATGTTGATGCTCATCAGCTTGTTGACGAAATCCCGCGGTTCGGGCTCGCGGAAATACGGGTCCAGCAAGGCAATCAGCGCCTCCTCGCCGCCGGCTTCCCGCAGCAGCGCCGGGTCCAGCAAGGCGCTCAAATCCTGATAGCAGCGCTGGAACGCCCGCAGATAATTGCGCTCCAGCCAGCCGGCGGGCGGCTCGCCCGGCAGGGGACCGTACAACCGGGCCAGTAGCATGGGGATGTTTTTCGGACCACCGAAACAGGGATCACCGCCTTCGCCGTTCAAGACCACGTCCGCGACCTGGGATGCCGCTTGCGCTAGCAGATAATTGGGCACGGTCACCGGGTCGCCGATGGGGTCGTCCAGCCGCCAGACGATCTCGCGCAGCCGTTCCAGGAAGCCGCCGGGACGGATTTCCAGCCAGTGGTGATCGGTGTGGTAGCGATCCACCATCAACTGCACGAACTCGTTTTCCCGGGCGTACTCCGCGCCGAAATGCGCCGAAAAGGTCGGGATGCGGACCTCCGGCAACTGCCGGGCGGCGACCGCCAGCACCGCGCTGGAATCGATGCCGCCCGACAGGAACACCGCCGGCGGTTGGTTCGGGCTGACCGCGAGGCACTCGGTCACCGATTGCTCCAGGGCGGCGCGCGTCAGGGCAGGGTAGTCCTGTGAGGGAGAATCGGGTGTCGTTTCCAGTTTTTCGAAGCGGAAATGCCGCCGTACCCGCGCTTGGCCGTGGCGGAAGCGCAGGAGGGAACCGGGCTGCAATTCCTCGATCCCCTCGAACATGGTGCCGGCGCCGGGGACGAAGCTGAACGTCAGGTATTCCGGCAGCGCGCCGGCGCGCATCCGGCGGGGCAGGGTGGGATCGGCGAACAGCGCCTTGATCTCGCTGGCGAACAGTAGCCGGCCCTGGTGGACGGTCCAGTACAGCACCTTTACGCCCGCATGATCGCGCAGCAGGTAAAAAGCATCGCCTAAGCTTGCGGCCAGCACGAAACAGCCGGTCAGTTGTTCCAGGTGGGGTTCGGGCGCATGACGCAGACTCGGTGCCGCCAGCAGCCGGTCCGCGCCATCGGTTGCGGCATCGCTCCGCGCCGCCCATTCATCCAGATTGAACAGCACGCCGCCATAACCGAGCAGCTCATGATCACGCCGGGCAAGCTGAGATTTCTGGTTCCAGGCAGCAATGCCGTGGCCGATTTCGGCGTGATGACCGGCGGTCTCGCTGGCCGTGCGTTCCCAGCCCAGCGGACAACGGTGGGCCAGCAACGTCGCCATGCGCGCCAGCAAACCGTCCGCCGGTGGCCCGCAATAGCCGAACAGGCAGGACATGGGGCTAAGGGTTTCCGGAATGCTCAGCCATAGTCGATCTCCACCTCGCTGCTGCTTGCCGCGTTCAGAACCTCCGGCGCGAGCAACAGCGCCCCCCCGACCAGCGCCGCGCTCAGCAGACCAATCAGCGGTTTCGGGCCGACGTAGTCCAGGGGAAGCCGATAGCCGGTGCGCAGCATTTCCGTCGGATTGCCGCCGAAAGCACCGTCGGATCGGGAGAGAGCCGGCGGCAGCCAGGGCAGGGTGGCTCCACGCTGCAATGCCGCCCTGGAGATACCCAGATCGCTCAGGCGCGTGCGCGCGAACCGCCATTTCGACTCGTCGGTCAGTTGCGCGGCGAGCGCGAACCCTTGCGTGGAGGCATCGTGGACCAGTTGCACCGGGGTGTCGGGATGATTGCGCAGGAATTCCCGACAGGCGGCGAACACCCGTTCCGGGTAGCCGGTGCGGCTGACCACGACCGCCTTGGCGGTCAGGTGGAAGCGGTTGCGGATCAGCATATCCACCAGATCGTCCCGCTCCACCACCAGAATCCGTTCGGGTGCGTAGTGCGGATCGTGCAGGTCGGGTGTCGCGGCTTGTTGTCGGAACGCCGTGCCGTCCGCCAGCGCCTGGATCGGATGGGCCTGATGGTATTTGTTGATAATCTCGCGGGCCTTGCCGAACGGCAGTTTGCTTTTTTCCCGCCGGCCCAGCCAGATCGCCAGAGGCAGAAGCACGGCGAGGATCAGCGCTCCGCCCCACCAGCGCCATTCATTGAATGCGATCAACCCGGCGATCACGCTCACGATGAGCGCGATGACGCCGCAGCCAACCGGCCCCAGCGTTTTTTTGCGCCAGAGCCGGCAGATTTCCAGGGCAAGTTGGGTGGCGGTAAACGATTGCTGCCCATTGTCGGACAGGCGCTGGATGATTTGCCGCAGGGTAAAGTCGCTGATCTCATCCTGTTTTTTGCGAAACACGAACTGATAGCGACACTGCTTGCAGCGGGTGCCGTCCTTGTATTTCTGGTTGTGTTTGCACTCGGGGCAGCGCATCGGTAACCCTCCCGGCGGTGGCTATAGGGTACCGAGTCTAGTGCGCTAAACTTTCAACTTCTCGACCAACAAGTCATTCACCTGCTGCGGATTGGCCTTGCCCTTGGACAGTTTCATCACCTGACCGACGAAGAAGCCAAACAGCTTGTCCTTGCCGGCGCGGTATTGGGCGAGTTGCTCGGGATTGGCGGCGATCACGTCGTCGATCACCTTTTCAATCGCTGAAGTATCGGTAATCTGCCGCAGACCACGTTGTTCGATGACCGCGTCGGCATCGCCTTCGCCAGCCCACATTGCCTCGAATACTTCCTTGGCGATCTTGCCGGAAATGGTTCGATCCTGAATCCGCCGCAGCAGGCCGGCCAGTTGCGCGGCACTGACCGGACTGTCGGCGATGTCCCGGTTGTCCTTGTTCAGAAACGCCGAAAAATCACCCATCACCCAGTTGGCGCACAGTTTGGGTTCGCCGCCCAGCGCCGCGACCGTCGCCTCGTAGTGGTCGGCCAGTTCGCGGCTGGTGGTGAGCACGCTGGCGTCGTAGGCGGACAGGCCGTACTGTTCCATGAACCGTTGCTTCTTGGCGTCCGGCAGTTCCGGCAACGCGGCGCGGGTGGCATCGATGAACGCGTCGTCCAGCACCAGCGGCAGCAGGTCGGGATCGGGGAAGTAGCGGTAATCGTTGGCTTCCTCCTTGCTCCGCATGGAACGGGTTTCACCCTTGTCCGGGTCGTAGAGCCGGGTTTCCTGCACCACCTTGCCGCCGGATTCGATCAGATCGATCTGCCGCTCGATCTCGAATTCGATCGCCCGCTCGACAAAGCGGAAGGAATTGAGATTCTTGATCTCGGCGCGGGTGCCGAACTTCGAGTCGCCCTTGGGTCGCACCGACACGTTGGCGTCGCAGCGGAACGAACCTTCCTGCATGTTGCCGTCGCAAATGCCGAGATAAACCACCAGTTGGTGCAGCTTCTTCATATACGCCACCGCCTCCTTGGCCGAGCGCATATCCGGCTCGGAGACGATTTCCAGCAGCGGCGTCCCGGCACGGTTCAGGTCGATCCCGGACCGACCGTGAAAATCCTCGTGCAGCGACTTGCCGGCGTCTTCCTCCAGATGGGCGCGGGTGATGCCGATCACCTTGCTGGAGCCGTCCTCCAGATCGATGGTCGTTTGGCCTTTCTGGACCACCGGCAGTTCGTACTGGCTGATCTGGTAGCCCTTCGGCAGGTCGGGATAAAAGTAGTTCTTGCGAGCGAACACCGAGTGGCGGGCCACTTCGGCGCCGATGGCCAGCCCGAGCATCGCCGCCATGCGTACCGCTTCCCGGTTCAGCACCGGCAGTACCCCCGGCAGGCCAAGGTCGATGGCGCAAGCCTGGGTGTTGGGCGCGGCGCCGTAGGCGGTGGAGGCCCCGGAGAAAATCTTGCTCTTGGTGGCGAGCTGGGCATGGATTTCCAGCCCGATCACAGTTTCCCATTCCATAAGATCGAAACCTTGCAAATTGAACGTCAAGCGAAGGCGGCGGGCGCGCGCAGGTGCCAGTCGGTGGCCTGCTGGTAGCGGTGCGCCGTATGCAACAAGCGGTCTTCGGCGAAGTAGTCGCCGATGAGCTGCAAGCCCACCGGCAACCCGGCGGCGAAGCCCACCGGTAGCGACAGGCCGGGCAGGCCGGCCAGATTGACCGCGATGGTGTAGATGTCCGACAGATACATGGTAATCGGATCGTCCACTTTCTCGCCCAGCTTGAAGGCCACGGTTGGCGAGGTCGGCCCCGCGATCACATCCACCCGTTCGAACGCCCGTTGAAAATCGTCGCTGATCAAGCGGCGGATCTGTTGCGCTTTCAGATAGTAAGCATCATAGTAACCGGCTGACAGCGCGAAGGTGCCGACCAGGATGCGGCGGGTGACCTCGGCGCCGAAGCCTTCGCCGCGCGAGCGGGTGTACAGGTCCAGCAAATCCTTCGGATTTTCGCAGCGGTGACCGTAGCGCACCCCGTCGAAGCGGGCCAGGTTGGAGGAACATTCCGCCGGGGCGATCACGTAATAGGCGGGAATCGCCAGCCGGCTGTTGGGCAGGCTGATTTCGACCGTCTCCGCGCCCAGTCTCCGGTACTCGGCAATGGCTTCTTCCACCACCTGAGCCACCGCGCCATCCAGGCCCTCGCCGAAATATTCTTTCGGCAGGCCGATCTTCAGGCCATCCAATGGCCGGTCGAGCAGGGCGGCGTAGTCGGGTACCGGCCGGTCGGCGCTGGTTGAGTCGCGCGGGTCGAAACCGGCCATCGCGCCCAGCAGCAGGGCGCAATCCTCGGCGCTGCGCGCCATCGGTCCGCCCTGGTCGAGGCTGGAGGCGTAGGCGATCATCCCCCAGCGCGAGACCCGGCCGTAGGTCGGCTTGAGGCCGGTGATGCCGCACAGCGCGGCCGGTTGACGGATCGAGCCGCCGGTGTCGGTGCCCGTCGCGCCGGGTGCGAGCCGACCGACCACGGCGGCGGCGGACCCGCCGGAGGAGCCGCCGGGCACCGCCTCCAGATCCCAGGGATTGCGCACCGGACCATGGAAGCTGGTTTCGTTGGACGAACCCATGGCGAACTCATCCATGTTGGTCTTGCCCAGCATCACCGCGCCGGCGGCGTTCAGTTTCTCGACCACGGTGGCGTCATAGGGCGCGATGAAGCGGTCCAGCATGCGCGAGCCGCAGGAAGTGCGGACTCCCTCGGTGCAGAAAATGTCTTTGTGGGCGATGGGGACGCCGGTCAGCGGCCCCGCTTCGCCACGGCGGCGGCGCTGGTCGGCGGCGCGCGCGCGGACCAGTGCTGCTTCGGCGGTGACGGTGATAAAGGCGTTCAGTTGGGGGTTGAACCGTTCCACGCGCTCCAGGAAAGCACGGGTCAGCTCTTCGCTGCTGAACTCGCCGGCGGCGAGGCCGGCGCTGAGTTGGGCGATGGTTTTCTCATGCATGGCAATGGGATCGGGGATCATTATCCAAAAACTCCCCGCCCTCCCTGAGGGAGAGCGAAGCGAGGGCGCGAAGCCGGGAGCGAGAGATCAGCTTCACTCAATCACCTTCGGCACCAGATACAACCCGGCTTCGACTTGCGGGGCGATGGCCTGGAAATGTTCGCGCTGGTCGGGTTCGGTGACCGCGTCGGGGCGCAGGCGTTGCGCCATGTCCAGCGGATGCGCCATCGGCGCGACGCCGGCCGTGTCGGCGGCATTCATCTGCGCCACCAGTTCAAGAATGGCGGACAGGTTGCGGGCGTGGGCCGGCACATCCTCGTCGCGGATGGCCAAGCGCGCCAGATGGGCGATTTTGGCGACTTCGGCGGGTCCCAGAGACATCGCGAGAATTCTCCTTGCAAGGGATCGAAGAAAACGGACGCGCAACCCTACCATAATTTGCCAGCTTGCTCCTAACCCCCCCGCTTGCTAGCATTAGCCGTTTCTGACGGATAGGACTTTCGACAACATGTTCAAATGGTTGCGGGGCAAGTTCTCCAACGATCTCTCGATCGATCTGGGGACCGCTAACACGTTGATTTATGTTCGGGGAGGCGGCATTGTCCTCAACGAACCCTCGGTGGTCGCCATCAATCAGGACCCGGTGCGAGGGATTCGCACCATCGCGGCGGTGGGTACGGACGCCAAGCGGATGCTGGGCCGCACACCCAACAATCTTTCCACCATCCGGCCGATGAAAGACGGTGTGATCGCCGATTTCACCGTCACCGAGAAGATGCTGCAACACTTTATCCGCAAAGTGCATTCCCGCAAGTTTCTCAATCCCAGTCCGCGCGTCCTGATCAGCGTGCCCTGCGGTTCCACCCAGGTGGAGCGGCGGGCGATCCGCGAATCGGCGATGGGCGCCGGCGCGCGGGTGGTGTACCTGATTCCCGAGCCGATGGCGGCGGCGATCGGCGCTGGCATCCCGGTCGAGGAAGCGCGCGGAGCGATGGTGCTGGACATCGGCGGCGGTACCTCGGAGGTGGCGGTCATCTCGCTGAACGGCATCGTCTACGCCGGCGCGGTGCGGGTCGGCGGCGACCGCTTCGACGAAGCCATCATCAGCTACGTGCGCCGCAATTTCGGCGTACTGATCGGCGAGCCCACCGCCGAGCGCATCAAGCATGAGATTGGCAGCGCCTACCCCACTTCGGAAGTGCGCGAAATCGAGATTAAGGGCCGCAATCTGGCCGAGGGCGTGCCGCGCAGCTTCACCCTCAACAGCAACGAAATCCTCGAAGCCTTGCAGGAGCCGCTGTCGGGCATCATCAGCGCGGTGAAAATGGCGCTGGAGACCACGCCGCCGGAGCTGGCGGGCGACGTGGCCGAGCGCGGTATCGTGCTCACCGGTGGCGGCGCGCTGATGCGGGATATCGACAAGCTGATCATGGAGGAGACCGGCCTGAACGTAGTGATCGCCGAGGATCCGCTCACTTGCGTGGCGCGCGGCGGCGGCCGGGTGCTGGAGCTGATCGCCAAGGACGAACACGCCGTCGAAGCGTTCGCCATCGAATAGCGGTTGGTCGCCCTCAAACCCAGCAGGCGGTTCCGCTACTTGTTCACGGTCAACCCCACGGCGACTCTCCGGCTCGGACTGTGGGTAGCGCTGTCGATCGTCATCATGACGGTGGATCACCGCTATCACTATCTCGACGGCGCGCGCGATGTCCTGGCCACGGCGATCTACCCGCTACAGTATCTGGCGCGCCTGCCGAGCGACCTCAGAACTTGGCTGGCCGAAAATCTGGTCGGTCGCGGCACCTTGCTGGATGAGAACGCCCGCCTGCGCGAAAAGCAGGTGTTTTTCAACGTCCAACTGCAGAAGCTGACCACGCTGGAGGCGGAAAACCGCCGACTGCGTTCCCTGCTGGAATCGGCGGTCAATACCCCGGAGCGGGTGCTGATCGCCGAACTGCTGGCGGTGGATTTCGATCCGTACCGGCATCACATTCTGCTCAACCGCGGGCGCCAGCATGGCATTTACGTCGGCGAGCCGGTACTCGACCAGCATGGCATCGTCGGCCAGATCGTCCGGGCCGATCCCTTTACCGCCACGGCCATCCTCATCACCGACCCCAACCACGCCCTGCCGATTCAGATTGACCGCACCGGGGTTCGCACCCTGGCTTTGGGTACCGGCAACTTTCAGGAGCTGGAACTGCCCCATATTCCCAACAATGAAGACGTGAAAGTGGGTGACCTGTTGGTGACTTCCGGTCTGGGCGGGCGATTTCCGCGCGGTTATCCGGTGGGCAAGGTGGTAAAAGTGGAATTCGATCCCGGTAGTCCGTTTGCCCACATCGTCGCCCGGCCGCTCGCGGCGCTGGATCGAATCCGCGAGGTGATGTTGCTGGAGAACGAATCGGGCGTGTCGGAATCGCCTGTGCCCGCCATGGCCGAACGCTCCGCTCCACCCCACTCGCCATGAGCACGCTTCGCCCCACCGGCGGTGGGATCATGGCCTTGAGCCTGCTGCTGGCGTTTCTGTTGTCCACCATCCCCTTGCCGGGTGGGTTGGATCGTTTTCGGCCCGATTGGGTGGCGATGGTGCTGATCTACTGGTGCATGGCATTGCCGCATCGGGTTGGGCTCGGAATGGGTTGGCTGGTCGGGTTGTTGCTGGACGTGGCGCGGGGCGCGCTGTTGGGCCAATATGCCTTGGCCCTGGCGGTCGTGGCCTATCTGACGTTGCAGACTTACCGGCGCGTCCGGGTGGCGCCGCCCTGGCAGCAGGCGTTCAGCATCCTGCTCTTTCTGTTGGTCGAACAACTTCTGGTATTCTGGATCAGTGGAGTGATCGGCTACCCGCCGCGTGACTGGTGGTACTTGGCGCCCGCGCTGGGCGGCATGGTGATGTGGCCTCTGTTGTTCGTGATCCTGCGCGATGTTCGTCGTTATTTCCAAGTCACCTGAGAGCCCGGCAAGGCGACCATGAAAACCTGGCAACCGTTTGCCAAGCCCGCCACCGGTGAACCGCTGGCTCGGGAAAAGGACAACACCGCCGAGAGCGAGCTGTTTTTCCGTCGCGCCCTGGTGCTGCTATTCGCGGTGTTTCTGGGCTTCCTGGCCGTGGCGGGCCGATTGGTCTACCTGCAAGTGCTCAAGCACGAGCGCTTCACCACCCTGTCCGATAGCAATCGGGTCCGCTTGCAGCCGCTGCCGCCGACCCGCGGCTTTATCTTCGACCGTAACGGGGTGCTGCTGGCCGACAATCTGGCTTCCTATCACCTGGAAATCACCCACGAGCAGGTCAAGGATCTGGACGCGACTCTGGTGAAACTGCGTCAGCGCATCGAGCTCACCGACGCCGACATCGAGCGCTACCGCAAGCTGGCCCGCCGCGTGCCACCCTACACTGGCGTGCCGCTGCGCTTTCGTCTGAGCGACGAGGAAATCGCCCGGTTGGCGGTCGATCTGTACCGCTTGCCGGGCGTGGACATCAAGGCCGATCTGACCCGTCGCTATCCGCTCGGGCCGCTGGCCGTTCACGCCATTGGCTATGTCGGGCGGATCGACGAGAACGAGCTGCGTCGACTCGACCCTGGCCAGTACAGCGGCAGTACCCATATTGGCAAGACCGGCGTGGAGCGATCCTACGAGGAGTTGCTGCGTGGACGCACCGGCTGGCAACAGGTCGAAACCAACGCCGAGGGTCGTCCGCTGCGAGTTCTCAGCCGTACCCCGCCGGTGCCGGGTCAGCATATCTACCTCAGCATCGACGTGCGCTTGCAGGCGGTGGCGGAAAAGGTGCTGGAAGACTACAACGGCGCCATCGTCGCCCTCGACCCGCGCAACGGCGAGATACTGGCGCTGGCCAGCCAGCCGACCTACGATCCCAACCCCTTCGTCAACGGCATCGACTTCGCCTCCTACCGCCTGCTCAACACCTCCAAGGACCGGCCGCTGCTCAATCGTGCCCTGCGCGGGATCTATCCGCCCGGTAGCACCATCAAGCCGCTGATGGCGCTGGCCGGGCTGGAATACGGGGAAGTCAACCGCTATAGCGGGGTGTTTTGTCCGGGGTTCTACCGGCTGCCTGGCTCCAGCCACAAGTTCCGCGATTGGCGACGTGGCGGTCATGGCCACGTCAACCTGGATCGGGCCATTGCTCAATCCTGCGACGTTTATTTTTACAGTCTGGCCTTCAATCTGGGCATCGATCGCATTCATGAATTTCTGGATCGATTCCATCTGGGGCGACCGACGGGTGTCGATCTGCCGGGAGAAAAGAGCGCACTGTTACCGTCTCAGGAATGGAAGCGCCGGGTTCGCAAGCATGCGTGGTTCGCGGGCGACACCATCAGCGTCGGGATCGGACAGGGCTATTTTTTGACGACGCCGCTGCAACTCGCGCATGCCACGGCGGTGATTTCCCAACGAGGGACCGATTTCAAGCCGCGTGTTCTGCTGGCCACCGAAGACCCCGGTACTCGGGTCAAGACGCCGGAAGTCCCACGGTCGCTGCCGCCGGTGACGCTCAAGAACCCCCAGTTCTGGGATACGGTGATCGCTGGCATGATCCATGTGGTGGAAGGAGGTACCGCCCATCGTATCGGTGCGGGCGCCAAGTATCGTATCGCCGGTAAGACGGGTACCGCCCAGGTATTCACCGTGGGTCAGAACGAACGTTACAATGCCAAACGGTTGGCCCGACATTTACTGGATCATGCCCTGTTCGTGGCCTTCGCGCCGGCCGATGATCCGCGCATCGCGGTGGCGGTGATCGCCGAACACGGCGGCGGTGGCAGCAAAACCGCCGCGCCGATGGCGCGCAAGGTCATGGACGCCTATCTGCTCGATAAGTACGACCAACCCGCCGCCGATGGGGCACGGGACACCCAGGGAGACGCCCGGCGAGATGGATCGGAGTAATGAAGGCAAGTTCCTCAGGCTGATTCATCTGGACCTGACATTGCTGCTGGGGTTGTTGGCGATATCGGGCACGGGGCTGGTGGTGTTGTACAGCGCCGGTCAGCGCGATCTGGAGCTGGTGACCGGCCAGGCCATGCGGCTGGGCCTGGGATTTGCCATCATGCTGGCCCTGGCACAGGTGCCGCCGCATTATTTCCGCTTCTGGTCGCCGTGGATTTATCTGACCGGAATCCTGCTGTTGCTGGCGGTCATGGTGGCCGGCGATGTCTCCAAGGGCGCGCGGCGTTGGCTGGATTTGGGCGTGCTGCGGTTTCAACCCTCGGAGATCATGAAGCTGGCGGTGCCGATGATGATGAGCTGGTACTTCGCCAACAAACCACTGCCACCGCGGTTGTGGCATTTGCTGGGCGGGGTGTTGATTACCGGGGTGCCGTTTCTGTTGATCGCCAAACAGCCGGATCTGGGCACGGCGCTGGTGGTGGGCTGCGCCGGGGCGTTCGTGCTGTTTCTCGCCGGACTAAGCTGGACCATCCTGCTCGGTCTGGTCACGACGCTGGGTGCCGCGGTGCCGCTGTTCTGGACTTTCACCATGCACGACTACCAGCGCCAGCGGGTGCTGACCTTCCTTGATCCGGAAAGCGACCCGCTGGGGGCCGGCTATCACATCATTCAATCCAAGATCGCTATCGGTTCGGGTGGCATCTACGGCAAGGGTTGGCTGAATGGCACCCAGTCGCATCTGGATTTCCTGCCGGAAGGTTCGACCGACTTCATCTTCGCCGCGTTCTCGGAGGAGTTTGGCCTGGTGGGCGGCTGCCTGCTGTTGACGCTGTATTTCTTCGTCATCACCCGTTGCCTGTATATGGCGACCCATACTCCGGATACTTATACCCGGCTGCTGGCCGGCAGTCTGACACTGATTTTCTTCATCTACGCCTTCGTCAACTCCGGAATGGTTTCCGGCCTGTTGCCGGTGGTGGGGTTGCCGCTGCCGCTGTTCAGCTATGGGGGAACATCCCTAGTGACGATCATGGCCGGCTTCGGTATCCTGATGAGCGTCTATTCGCACCGCCGGACCCCGACGCGGTAATCGCTACCACGACCAACGACGAGATCTGCGCGTGAAGAGCCCGTTTTTGCTTGGTGTCACCCTGTTGTTGAACGCTTGTGCATCGTCGTCACCGCCAGCGGTGACAATTCCCCGATTACCGGAAGTTTCGAGGGTTACGATACCAAGTGCCTCTCGGCCCGTGCCCCCGCCAATGATGGTGGCCAGCTCAAGTGTCCGGATCCCCGCGGATTCCTTGGCCAATCGGGCCGATGTACAAGCTTTTATCCAGGAAATGGCTAACCGGCATCGTTTCGATGTCGATTATCTTCTGACGGTTTTCAGTCGAGCCAAAGTCAAACCCAGCATCATTTCCGCCATGTCCCGGCCGGGCGAGGCCAAGCCCTGGTATGCCTACCGGGATATTTTCGTCAATTCCAACCGTATCCGGGGCGGTGTGCGGTTTTGGCGGGCCAACGCGGCGGCGCTGGCCCAGGCCGAACGGATTTACGGCGTGCCGCCGGAAATCGTGGTGGCCATCATCGGCGTGGAAACCCAGTACGGCGGCAACATGGGCAGTTTCCGGGTTCTGGAGGCACTGTCCACCCTGGCGTTCGACTATCCCCGGCGCGCCGCCTATTTCCGCAAGGAACTGGAGAACTACCTGCTGCTGACCCGGCAGGAAGGCATCGATCCGCTGACTCTGCGCGGGTCCTATGCCGGGGCCATGGGACTGGGCCAGTTTATGCCGAGCAGTTTCCTGTCCTATGCGGTGGACTTCGACGGCGACAGCCACCGCGATATCTGGCGCAATCCCCGCGATGCGATTGGCAGTGTCGCCCATTATTTCCAGCGTCACGGCTGGCGAGCCGGCGAGCCAGTCGCGGTGCCGGCACGGGTGAGCGGTACCCGCTACCCCGCGCTGGTCAGTCAGCGGCTGAGCCCGCCCAGGGACAGCGTCGCCAGTCTGCAAGCCCAAGGCATTGCGCCCGAGGCATCGGTCAGCGGAGCGCAGGCCGCGATGCTGCTGGAGTACCAGGGGCGCGATGGCCCGGAGTACTGGCTGGGTTTCGATAATTTTTACGTGATTACCCGCTACAACCACAGCCGTTTGTATGCCATGGCGGTATACCAGCTCGGTCAGGAAATCCGCGAGCAACACGCCTTTTATCCCGGCGCCGTTCAGCCGGAACGCGTCGTTCGCGCTGACTGAATTTTTCCGACAATAACCTGAAAACAACCGCATCGGCCTCGGCACGGACTAGTTGTTGCCCGGTGCAAGGGAGAATTTATGGCGAAATCCTGGAGCCAGGCCTTGCTGTTGACATCGCTGGCGGGCACGCTAATCGGTTGCGGTACCATCCCCGATCGGCCGGTAAACATACGGTCTGTCGGGACCAGCCTCGACACCGCTCCAAGCGGAGACGAGCCGATCCCGCGGGCCGAACCTCCCAGCCGTGGCGGGAACGCCGATAGCTATGTGGTTTTTGGCCGGCGTTACCGGGTCCGGGAAACCAGCGAGGGCTATCGGGAGGACGGCACTGCCTCCTGGTACGGCGAGGATTTTCACGGCCGCAAGACTTCCAGCGGCCCGTTGTACGATATGTACGAGCTGACCGCCGCGCACAAGAGTCTGCCATTGCCGACTTACGTGCGGGTGACTAATCTGGAGAACAGCCGCAGCATCGTGGTCAAAGTCACCGATCGCGGCCCGTTCGTCTCCGGGCGGATTATCGATCTTTCCTACGCCGCTGCCTTGCGGCTCGATATGCTGGAGCGGGGGACCGCTCTGGTGGAAGTGGCCGCGTTGGAGCCGTACCAGCATCTACCGGAACTGGCGGCTCGGCGCGCGGCGGAGCGGGAGCGGTTGGCCGCGGCGGCGGAGCGGAAAGCGCAACGGCTGGCGGTCGCCACGCCGGCCACCAGAACGGAACCGCGAGCTAAACCCGCCGCCACCGTGCGGCTGGCGTCCGCCGCGCCGATCGCGAAGAGCAAGCGCGCGTCGGTGGAGCGCCGCGCCGCGCCGGTCGGCAAGAACAACGGTACGTTGTATCTGGTGGGCACGGTCAGCGGCGCGCACGGCAATCCTCCTCGCCAGTTGCAGAATCGTTTGGCCAGCCAGTTGCAACGTAGCGTGCGGGTGGAATCCACCGCCGGTAGCCGTTACCAGGTGCGGGTGCCGCTGCGCGATTCGAGTGAGGCCCGACAGGTGGCGGTGCGGCTGACCAGTTTGGGAATCAGCCATTCGCGCGTCGTCGCCGATTGAGCCTCACGTCGGGCTAGCGCTGGCGCCGTTTTGCGGGGTCGCGCCATTGGCATGGCGGTTTGTTTCGCGACTGTGTCTGGCTAGAATCGCCGGGTGATGATTTTCAACCACGGGAGTCCTACACGATTCATGTTGTACTCGACAGTGTTTCGTTCTCTGTTGTTGCCGCTGGTGCTGACATTCGCTGTGTTGTGTTCCGGCTGGACCGCTGTCCACGCCGAAACCATACCACCCCCGCCGCAAGTCCCGGTGCGGGGTTATTTGTTGATGGACTACCAGAGTGGCAACGTGCTGGCGGACTTGAAGGGCGAGGAGCGGATGGAGCCAGCCAGTATCACCAAACTGATGGCCGGCTATGTCATCTATAAGGCGCTGAAGTCCGGCAAGATCCACCACGACGATCAGGTGACCATCAGTGAAAAAGCTTGGCGGACCGGAGGTTCTCGGATGTTCGTCAAGGTCGGCAGCCAGGTGCCGGTGGAAGATCTGCTGATGGGCATGGATGTACAGTCCGGCAACGACGCCACGGTAGCGCTGGCCGAACATGTGGCCGGCTCCGAGGAGACGTTCGCCCAATTGATGAACGAACAGGCGGCACAACTGGGGATGAGCAGCAGTCATTTCACCAATGCGCCAGGCCTGCCCGATCCCAATCATTACATGTCGGCCCGAGATATTGCCGTTTTGACCCGGGCGTTGATTCGAGATTTTCCGGAACAATACGCCCGCTACTCGGTTCGCAGCTTCAAGTACAACAATATCGAGCAGCAAAATCGCAACCGCCTGCTGCTGACCGATTCCTCGGTGGATGGAGTCAAGACCGGCCATACCGATTCGGCGGGCTACTGTCTGGTTTCGTCGGCCAAGCGCAACGATACTCGCTTGATCGGCGTGGTGTTGGGGGCCACCAAGGAGCGGGACCGATTCGTGGCCAGCCAGGCGCTGCTCAACTACGGCTTCAGTTTTTTTGAAAGTCGCAAGCTGTACGATGCCAATACGCCCATTGTGACCACGCGGATCTGGAAGGGTCAGGAAAACGAATTGCCATTGGGCGTGACTCAGCCCTTGTACGTGACCGTGCCCAAGGGGCAGGCGCCCCAGGTTAGTACCACCACCGTGGTGCAGCCGACCATCGTCGCGCCGGTGCAGAAGGATCAAGCATTCGGTGACATCGTGGTCAAACTAGGCGAACAGGAAGTCAGCAAGACGCCGCTGGTCGCGTTGCAAGAGGTGCCGGAGAGCGGCTGGTTCGGGCGGATGATCGACTCGATTCTGCTGTTTTTCTATTCGCTGTTCAATTGAACCCGGCTTGAGGCGTGGTCCGGCATGAGCGACGAATCGCCGCTGCAATTTCCATGTGAGTTCCCCATCAAGATCATGGGTGCCGGCACGCCCGATTTTCGGGGACTGATGGTGGATTTGGTGCGCCGGCATGCCGCCGATCTGGACGAGGCACGGATTCAGGTGCGGGACAGTCGCACCGGTCGCTACCAGTCGGTGACGGTGGTGGTGAACGCCCAAAGCCGCGCGCAACTGGACGCCATCTATCGGGAACTCAGCAGCCATCCGGGCGTTGCGATGGTGCTGTGACCACGGGCATGGCGACGCCCGTTTCCCGTTGCGAACCCCTGCGCCTGCGCGGCCTCGGCCGCCGTGAGTACGAACCGGTATTCGCCGCCATGCGGGCTTTCACCGAAGCCCGCGACGCCGCCACGCTGGATGAACTGTGGTGCGTCGAACATCCACCGATTTTCACTCAGGGACTGGCCGGCAAGGCCGAACACCTGCTGGCGCCGGGGGACATCCCGGTCGTGCAAGTAGATCGCGGCGGTCAGGTGACTTACCACGGCCCCGGCCAGGTGGTGGTGTACTGTCTGCTGGACGTGCGACGGCTGGGCTTGAGCGTGCGCGGCTTGGTGACGGTGCTGGAGCGTTCGGTGATCGACTTGCTCGCCGCTCACGGCATCGCCGGTCGTGCCCGACCCGACGCGCCGGGCGTTTACGTGGGGGACGCCAAGGTCGCTTCGCTGGGCCTGCGCCTGCGCCAGGGTCGCTCCTACCATGGCCTGAGCCTCAATGTGGCCATGGACCTGGAACCCTTCACCCGGATCAACCCCTGCGGTTATCCCGGCCTGCGAGTGACTCAGTTGCGCGATCTGGGCATCGCACTGGCCCCCGAGGCCGCCGCCGCCGAATTGCTGGCGGACCTGAGCCGCAATCTGGGTTACACCGCCTTCGCACGGGTCGAGGGCTTGCCCTAAACGTCGGGTATCGTCCGAATCGGGATTTGCCGGGCAACCCGCGGCATAATGTTGAGTCAAACCCTCAACAATTCGCCCTCCATCCCCCCAGGAACAGGCCATGTCCGAACGCACCGCTCCCGACGAAACCGCTCTTGCCCCAGTCGCTTCCGCCCAGTCCACCACGGTCAGAACCGCGCCGCGACAGGGTGAGAAACTGCGTGGCGAGGACAAGGTCGCCCGCAT
The DNA here is from genome assembly GCA_016699715.1 of Candidatus Competibacteraceae bacterium. Classification (NCBI taxonomy): domain Bacteria; kingdom Pseudomonadati; phylum Pseudomonadota; class Gammaproteobacteria; family Candidatus Competibacteraceae; species Candidatus Competibacteraceae bacterium. The sequence continues at coordinate 1,082,660 of CP065007.1, forward strand.
CCCGGTCAAGATCGCGCCCAGCGATCCCAGCCAGCGCCTGCGCAAGCCGGCCTGGATTCGCGCCCCGTTCCCCGGCACACCGGAAGTGCAGCGGCTCAAGCGAATCTTGCGAGAGAATCGCCTGCACACTGTGTGCGAGGAAGCCAATTGCCCTAATCTGGGCGAATGTTTCGGGCACGGTACCGCCACCTTCATGATCATGGGCGACATCTGCACCCGCCGCTGTCCATTCTGCGACGTGGGCCACGGCCGGCCCAACCCGCTCGATCTCCAGGAACCGGAAAATCTGGCGCGCACCGTCGCGGCGATGGCGCTGAAGTACGTGGTCGTCACCTCGGTGGATCGCGACGATCTGCGTGATGGCGGCGCGGCGCACTTCGCCGAGTGTATTCGAGCCATGCGCGCCGCTTGGCCGGGCATCGTCATCGAAATTCTGACCCCCGATTTTCGCGGCCGGATGGACGTGGCCTTGGAGATTCTGGGGCGGGAACCGCCGGATGTGTTCAACCACAACCTGGAAACCGTGCCCCGCCTGTACCGGCAGGCCCGGCCCGGCGCCGACTATCAATATTCGCTGACCCTGCTCCAGCGCTTCAAGGAACGGCATCCGCATGTCCCGACCAAGTCGGGGCTGATGCTGGGTTTGGGCGAGACGACGGAGGAGATCGAACAGGTTATGCGCGACCTGCGTGCCCATCGGGTGGAAATGCTGACCCTCGGCCAGTATCTCCAGCCCAGCGCCCATCACCTGCCGGTGGAGCGCTACGCACCGCTGGAGGAGTTTGCGCACCTGCGCGAGCTGGGCGAGGCCATGGGATTCACCCATGTCGCTTCCGCGCCGCTGGTGCGTTCGTCCTATCACGCCGATTTGCAGGCCAAGGGCGCTGGTGTGGGGTGAGTCCGGCCATTCCCATTTTGGTCGTCGGCGCACGTCCGGTGGTCAGGCTTCAAGAGGGGTAGCGGATGGTGAAGATCGAGGACTGGCGGACTCCAGCGGTCATCCTGTGGTGCGGCGCGCTGATCCTGGCGGTTTCGCTGGGCATCCGCCACACCTTCGGCCTGTTCCTGCAACCGATGAGCCTGGACAACGGCTGGGGCCGGGAAATCTTCGCTTTCGCCATCGCCTTGCAAAACCTGGTTTGGGGGCTCGCCCAACCGTTTGCCGGCCGGCTGGCCGATCGCTTCGGCGCCGGTTGGGCGATTCTGGGCGGAACCCTGCTGTATGTGGCCGGTTTGCTGTTGATGGCTCAATCCACATCGACCTTCGGTTTGGCGCTGAGCGCGGGCGTGCTGATCGGGCTCGGCTTGAGCGGCACCACTTTCCCGGTGGTATTCGGCGCGGTCAGCCGGGCGGTGCCGCCGGAACAGCGTAGCCTCGCCATGGGCATCGCCATGGCGATTGGTTCGCTCGGGCAGTTCGTGCTGCTGCCGGGCAGCCAGTGGCTGATTGGGGCATTCGGCTGGGCGGCGGCGCTGGTCGTGCTGGGCCTGCTGGGGATCGGCATGGCGCCGTTGTCGGCCGCGCTGTTCGAGCGCCCGTTTAGCAATTCCGCCGTGCCGGCGCGGCCGTTGCGGGCGATTCTGGCCGAGGCGTTCACCCACCGGGGGTTCTGGCTGTTGTCGCTGGGCTTTTTCGTGTGCGGCTTCCAGGTGGTGTTCATCGCCACCCACATTCCCGCCTTTCTGATGGACCGGGGTCTGTCCCCGCTGGTGGGCACCACCGTGCTCGCCCTGATCGGGCTGTTCAATATTTTCGGGTCCTACCTGGCCGGGTTGGGTGGCGGCAAATTCCGCAAGCCGATGCTGTTGACCGGGATCTATCTGACACGGGCGGTGGTGATCACCGCGTTTATCCTGCTGCCGGTCACGGCCTGGAGCGCCTATGCCTTCGGCATGGTGATGGGCCTGCTCTGGTTGAGCACGGTGCCGCTGACCAACGGCACGGTGGCGACGGTGTTCGGGGTCGGGAATATGTCGATGCTCGGTGGCATCGTGTTCCTGTTCCATCAGGTCGGCGCGTTTCTCGGTGGTTGGCTGGGCGGCTATCTGTACGATGCCACCGGCTCCTACCGCGCGGTCTGGATCATCGCCATCGGCTTGAGTCTCGCCGCCGCCCTGCTCAATTGGCCGATTCGCGAACAGGCGGTGCGCCCGGCCACCGCGCCGGCCTGACGGCAATGCGCAAGCCGCTGTCCTTCTCCGGCGCGCTCGCTATCGGCCTGCTGGCGCTGGCCGCGCTGCTGGCGTTCGTCGCTTATCGCAGTCCCGATATGATGCTGGTGTTCTTCGCCGCCTGGAAACTGTGTATGTAAGCGGGGGTCGTACCGCCTCGTGCTCCCCGCATCGTCGTACCCCTGCATCCGCGACTATCGAAACACATCGAGCGGCGTCCGTCGGGGTGCCTGGAAGGGAAGGGAAGCATGAGTCACGCTGTACTGACCGCTTTGAGCAACAACGCCGCCCTGCTGCTGGCGCTGGGTGAAGTGTTGAGTAAAATCAGCATGATCTCGGGCATGTCCAGGACAGCATCGCCGAGTCGGTCCGGACCATGACGCAGTGGCACGATGAATACCGCATCCCGCATCCGATCAAGGGCGAGCTCTGGATCGAGGGGCGTTTCGTGCCCGAGCGCTTGCCCGACGGCGGTGCGCTTTGGCATGGTTTCGTGATGGATATTACCGAACGCAAACGGGCCGATGACATCCTGCGCGTCAGTCAGGGAAGCTCGGGAAGAACCGATGAGTATATTTTCCGCCAACTTGGACTACGTTTTTTTCCTCTATGGCCTGTCGTTCGTGTTGCTGGGCACGATGGCCGTGATGCCCGGCGATCGGGACAGCGCCTTGCCGTGGCGGTGGCTGGCGGCATTCGGGTTTCTGCATGGGCTGAACGAATGGCTGGATCTGCTGGCGCTGAGCTGGGCGGATTCACCGGAGTTCCAGAGCGTGCGGCTGGCAGTGCTGGTGGTGTCGTTCCCGCCGCTGCTCGAATTCGGCCGGCGGGGCACCTCTGAAAGGAGCGTTCTGTTCGGCTGGCGCGGGTGGCTGGGGCTGGCGGGGTTGGTCGCGCTGGGCGCGCTGTCCGGCGGCGCGAACGGATTCAACGCCGCCTGTCGTTACGCATTCGGCTTGCCGGGCGGCGTGCTGGCCGCCGTGGCGCTGTGGCGGGCTTCCCGGCTGGAAGTGAATGAGCGGCGCTTCGGGTTATGGCTGGCGGCCGGTTCGTTGCTGGTTTATGGCGTATTGGTCGGCCTGGCGCCGCCCGCCGCTCCGTTCTTCCCGGCCTCCTGGCTCAATCAGGACCACTTCCTGACCACCGCCGGATTCCCTGTTCAGTTGCCGCGCATGGCTTGTGCCCTGGGTGCCCTGGCCGGTGTATGGTTCTACCGTTTGCGGTGTGAGCCCGAACCACGGCGCGATGGGCCGGTCCGGCGCTGGTGGCGTCCCATTGGATTCGCGCTGCTGGTCGCTTTGGGTGGCCTCACCGCCGCCTGGCAGGGCGATAATATCGACGCCGAAAACCGCCAGCGCCTGCTGGAGCAGGCGCTGGAGATCGCCAAAACCATCAAGCCCGAGTACGCCAAGGCGCTCACTTTCACGGCGGCGGATCGGGGCACGCCGGTATTCGAGCGGATCCGCCAGCAGATGATCGCCTATCGGCAAATCTATCCGGTGCGTGGCATCTACAGCATGAGCTTGCGCCGGGGCGTCCTGGTGTTCGGACCGGAAAGTTACGCCGAGGACGACCCGATGGCCTCGGCGCCCGGCACGGTTTACGACGTTCCCGATTCCATGGGTTTTGAGGTGTTGCGAACCAGCCAGCCGGCGGTGGTGGGGCCGGTAACCGACAGCTACGGCCGCTTCGTTTCGGCGCTGGCGCCGGTGCTCGACCCCCGCTCGGGCGAAGTGTTGATGCTGGTCGGGCTGGATGTGCTGGCCGAAGAATGGGACGCCCGCATTGCCGCCGGCCGCCTGCCGGTCATCGCCGGCAACCTGATCCTGCTGCTGGCGTTCCTGGCGGGTGTCAGCATGGTTGAATGGCGCAACCGGCTGCCGGACGCGCGACGCTCGCGCTGGCGTCACCTGGAAACCGCGCTGGCCGGCGGTTGGGGGCTGCTGCTGGCGGCGTCGGTCACGGCGCTGAACATCGAGGTGGAAAATCGCGAGCATCGGATCATTTTTCACCGCCTGGCCGACGCCCGCGTCGCCAACATCCGCGGCAACCTGCAAGACATCCGCACCAACCTGGAGGTCTTGGCCCGATTCTTCGAATCCAGCCAGCGGGTGGAGCGTGAGGAATTTCGTACTTTCGTCGCACCCATGCTGCAATCCAGTCTGGTCCAATCCTACGAATGGATTGCGTGGGTGCCGGCGGCGGACAAGGAAGCGGTGGAGCTTGCCGCGCGGCGGGAGGGTTTAGACGATTTCGCGATTTGGCAGCGCGATGCTTCTGGCAGGCCGGTTCCCGCCGAGGGCCAGGCGGATTACTATCCGATCTATTTTGTGGAGCCACTGCTCGGCAATGAGGTGGCCCAGGGATTCGATCTGGGTTCCGAACCGCTACGGCGCGCCGCGTTGGAAACGGCGGCTCGCACCGGTTTGGTTGCCGCCACCGAACCGATCAGTCTGGTCCAGGATAGTGGCCGGCCGTATCGGGTGTTGGTGTTGCAACCGCTATTTGCGCTGGGCGCAACCGGCGAAATGAACTCGGGTGCCGGTCGACTGGCCGCATGGCCGCGTGGCTTCGCCGTGGGCATTTTGCGTTTGCAGTCCTTGCTGAGCGAGATCACGCCAGCCAGAACTGGCGTCGAAGACGAGATCACGATACGCCTGCTGAGCCTGACATCCGGTCGCCTTGAACCAAGGCTGCTGGCGATGTATCCGCCCGACTCCGGGAGCGAAACTCCCGTCGGCATCGCGCGGTTCGGTGCCAGCAATTTTCAGGCCATTTATCCGCTGTTTGACTTTGGTCGCACTTATGCGGTCCTGATTCAAGGCACGCCGGCCTTTGATACCGCATACCCCCCGCGTGCCGGCTGGTTGGTCGGGTTGGCGGGGCTACTGCTGGTTGGGGTGTTTACAGCCTTTGTCGGCGTGCTGCGCAACCGCGAGGGTTTTTTGGAGCACGAAGTGCGGGAACGCACGGCCGAAGTGCGGGAAAGCGAGGAGCGCTTTCATCAGATGTTTGAGAAGCACGATGCGGTCATGCTGCTGATCGAGCCGGAGAGCGGGAAAATCCTGGATGTGAATCAGGCGGCGGTGCGTTATTACGGCTACCCGGTGTGGCAACTCCGCACGATGAGCATTGAAGACATCAACACCCTGCCGTCCGAGGAGGTGGCGTGGCAGCGGCGGCAGGCGCTGCAAACCCAGCACAACTGCTTCATTTTCCATCACCGGCTTGCCAGCGGCGACATCCGGGTGGTGGAAGTTCATTCGTCCCCGATCAAGCTGCACGCGAAACCGATCCTGTTTTCGATCATCCACGACATCACCGAGCGCGAGGCGCAGGAGCGCGAGTTGCGCCGGTTGGCCACCACCGACCCGCTGACCGGATTGGCCAACCGTCGCCGGTTCCTGGAGCAGCTCAGCTTGGAATTGGCGCGGTTCCATCGTTATGCCAAGCCCACGGCGCTGCTGATGCTGGATCTGGATCATTTCAAGCGGGTGAACGACGACTACGGCCACGCGACCGGCGATGCCGTGTTGCGGCATTTCGCCGCGCTCGCCCGGCAGGCGCTGCGCAAGATCGATCGCATCGGCCGGTTGGGCGGCGAGGAGTTTGGCGCGTTGCTGCCGGGCACGGATGAAGAGGGGGCGCGGCAACTGGCCGAGCGATTGCGGAATCTGGTGGCGGAATCACCCGCCAGCGCTGAAACCGGCGCGATCAGCTTCACCGTCAGCATCGGTATCACCTTGTTTGCGTCGGCCGACACCAAAAGCGAGTCGGTGTTGAGCCGGGCCGACCGCGCGCTGTATCGTGCCAAGGGCGCGGGGCGCAACCGGGTGGAAATAGAGCGGTAGAGCCTGCATGGGCGGCCAGGTTGGCCGCCCATGCAGGGGGGGCATCACGTCCCGAACAACTCCGCCAGTTTCAGGCCGGGGTCGGGAGCGCGCATGAAAGCTTCGCCCACCAGAAAGGCATGTACCCCGTTCTCGCGCAGCAGCGCCACGTCCGCCGGGGTGTGAATGCCGCTTTCGGTGACCACGGTGCGGTCCTCGGGAATGCGGGACAGCAGATCGAGCGTGGTGTCCAGCCGGGTTTCGAAAGTACGCAGGTTGCGGTTGTTGATGCCGATCAGGGTCGCACCGGTGGCCAGCGCCCGTTCCAGCTCCTCGGCATCGTGGACTTCCACCAACATATCCAGACTCAGTTCCGCCGCCAGTCGCGCCAGTTGGATCAGTGCGGCATCGTCCAGCGCGGCCACGATCAGCAGGATGCAATCGGCGCCGATCAACCGCGCTTCGTAGACCTGATAGGGGTCGATGATGAAGTCCTTGCGTAGCGCCGGCAGGCCGCAAGCGGCTCGCGCTTCCTCTAGATAATCCTCGTGACCCTGAAAAAAATCGCGGTCGGTCAGCACCGACAGGCAGGCCGCCCCGGCGGCGGCATAACTTTGCGCGATAGCGGCCGGTTCGAACGGATCGCGCAACAGGCCCTTGCTGGGCGAGGCGCGCTTGATCTCGGCGATGACCGCCGGGCGACCGGTCGCGATCGTCCGCGTCAACTGGCCCAAGAAGGGGCGAGGAGCGGGCAGACGCTCAATCCGCCCGCGCAGTTCGCGCAAACTCAGCATCTGCTGGCGCTCGGCGATTTCCTCGGCCTTGCGGGCCAGGATTTTTTGCAGAATGTCGGGCGTGTCGCTCATGACGCTCATGACGCCAAGGACTGTGTGCAGCGCACGAATTCATCCAGCTTGACCCGCGCCGCGCCGCTGGCCAGGGTCTCGCGGGCCAGTTCGATGCCGGTGGCGATGGAAGGCGCGAGGTTGGCCGCGTACAGCGCCGCGCCGGCGTTGAAGGCGACGATGTCGCGCGGGGTGCCCGGTTCGTTGTCCAGCGCGTTCAGCAGCATGGCCTTGGATTGTTCGGCGTTTTCGACCCTGAGTCCCCGGTTGGAGACCATGGCCAGCCCGAAATCCTCGGGGTGAATCTCGTATTCCACGATCTCGCCGTTCCGGAGTTCGCCGACCTGGGTGGGCGCGCCCAGCGAAATCTCGTCCATGCCGTCCTTGCCCCAGACCACGAGGACGTGTTGCGCGCCGAGTTGCTGCATGACCCGCACCTGAATGCCGACCAGATCGGGATGGAAGACGCCCATGAGTTGGTTGGGCGCGTCGGCGGGATTGGTCAGCGGGCCGAGGATGTTGAAAATGGTGCGCACGCCCATTTCGCGGCGCACCGGCGCGACGTTCTTCATGGCCGAGTGATGATTAGGCGCGAACATGAAGCCGATGCCGGTGGTGGCGATGCAGTCGGCCACCTGTTTGGCGTGCAGGTCGATACGAGCGCCCAGCGCTTCCAGCACGTCGGCGCTGCCGGATTTGGACGAGACGCTGCGATTGCCGTGTTTGGCGACCCGCGCGCCGGCGGCGGCGGCGACGAACATGGTGGCGGTGGAGATGTTGAAGGTGTGCGCGCCGTCGCCGCCGGTGCCGACGATATCGACGAAATGTTCGTGCGGCGGTGGGACGTGGACCTTGGTGGAGAGCTCGCGCATCACCGTGGCGGCGGCGGTGATTTCGCCGATGGTTTCCTTTTTGATCCGCAGGCCGGTCAGAACGGCGGCGGTCATGAGCGGGGAAATTTCGCCGGCCATGATCTGGCGCATCAGCGAGAGCATCTCGTCGTAGAAGATCTCGCGGTGTTCGATGGTGCGTTGCAGGGCTTCCTGGGGGGTGATGGACATGTCAGGCGTTCTCCGGGGCGGTTCAGTGCCGGGTCAGAAAATTGCGGAGCAGGGTGTGGCCGTGTTCGGTCAGGATCGATTCCGGGTGGAACTGCACGCCTTCGACCGGCAGGGTTTTGTGGCGCACGCCCATGATTTCATCGATGTCGCCGTCCGGGGTTTGGGTCCAGGCGGTGATGTCCAGGCAATCCGGGGCGGTGGATTTTTCGATCACCAGGGAATGATAGCGCACCACGGTGAACGGACTGGGCAGGTCGGCGAACACGCCTTGCCCCCGGTGATGGACCTCGGAGGTCTTGCCATGCATCACTTGCCCGGCGCGGACGATGTGTCCGCCGAAGGCCTGGCCGATGCTTTGGTGGCCCAGACAGACGCCGAGGATCGGGATCTGGCCGGCGAAGCGTTCGATGGCGGCCAGCGAGACGCCCGCTTCGTTGGGCGTGCAGGGGCCGGGCGAGAGCACGATGCGCGCCGGGGCGAATTCGGCGATCTGGTCGGGGTCGATCTGGTCGTTGCGGTAGACCCATACCTCTTCGCCCAGCTCGCCGAAGTATTGCACCAGGTTGTAGGTGAAGGAGTCGTAGTTGTCGATCATGAGCAGCATGACGGGTGAACCTCTTGGCGCGGCGAGGGAGGGCGTCCAACAAACACCCTGGATACCCGTATGGGAACCCGCCGTGTTCGTTGGTGTGCTGGTTGAATTGTACGGGTTCGACACGGTTTGTTGGAATGCGCATGGGGCAGGGCGGGGCAGGAGACGGGGTCACCAGTACCGGTGGGGTTGTCTGCGGTTTTGCCTTTAGCTCGGACTGGCAATTTTTCCGAACCAAACGATAATTATGTAACTATTCTTGAGGTCTTGTGCAAGGGAGCGTCCCTTGGCCGTGTCATGCATTACTGAGATGGCATGAGGCTGCAATGAATGTTATGCAGCTATTAAAGACCAGTGAAATCAATTGATTATTTTCAAAAATGGCGGATTCTGGTAGATAGACGGAAACCATATAATCACTTGTTTCGCGGACGCTTCGCGCCCGCGAAACGGGGCGGCGGATTGCAATCCGCTGGTTGCTTGGCGCTTCGCGCCGCACAACCACGCGGATCAAGCCGACATCGGCCGTCAAAGCCTTCGGCTTTTCCGTCCTCGCGGCTTATCCGCCGCCCCGTTATGCGAATGAGGTGGAGCATGGTTGACGGAAGTCAAGCACGTGAAGAATGGCTGGCCGAAGCTGAGCGAGCGGAAGTTATCGTATTTGATTTGGACGGAACCTTGGTGGATTCCGATCACGCCAACTTCTTGGCGTATAAGGATGCTGTGATGTGCGTTCTATCTACACAAATAGAAATGGATTTCACTCTGGGCACCAGAATAACGCGAGAAGTACTTGAAGAGCTTATTCCGGGCATCACTGACAAACAACTTGAAGAGATTACCTTACTTAAAGAGCGCACATATCATAAATATCTTTCAGAAACAAAGGCCAGCCCGCGACTAATTGAAATAGTTGCACGCGCCCAAGACAAAGAAGTTGTATTGGCCACAAATAGTCGCAGATGTCGAGCGGAAATGTTACTCAACCATCACGGACTTATCGAGAAGTTCACACGGAAGATCTATAGAGACGCTGAATCTCAAAGAGATAAGTACGTGCAATTGATGGCTGAACTTCCGAAAGGAAGCATGTCCATTTTGGTGTTTGAGAATGATGAAAAGGCCATTGAGTCAGCTATTGCTTGCGGCATTGGAATTGACCAGATAATAGATGTACGCAGGATTACAAGATGAACAAATTCATAATGGAAGCAAACCAGTTCTTGAGCCGAAATGTGCCAGGCTATTTTCATGCCGACTTTCATGGAGCGGGTCAACCAGGAAATCCGGATTTCCTGTACAAACTCAAGAATGATCCCCATCACAAATGGAGCCAACAAAATATCAGATACGCGATCAACGATCTGAATGCGGTTCTCGGTATAGATTTCCCCGAAATTATCAAGCAGGTCGAGGCAAGCACCTTGACAGTTTGCGTCGTCCCAAGAGCTAAGGCAGAAGCTTCTTATCGTCCAGACCAGTTATTGTTTAAGGCAACGGTAGGGGAATATGCTCGTTCAACCCCCGGATTTGCAGATGGATCGGATTTTATTATCCGGCATACGAACACCCGAACTACCCACTTGCGAAACCCTGTTGATGGATTCGAGAACGATGGTCGAATGCCCTATCGGGGCATCGCTTCAGATACCTGCAATTTTTCAGCGCATATCAGGGGGTGCGACATCTTACTCGTTGATGACATCTACACAAAAACGGTGAACATTGATGAAGATATGGTGCAAGCTTTGTTTGATAACGGGGCTAGGTCGGTAGTGTTCTACGCGATCGGTAACACGCCAAAAAGATTCTGAGGAATGGGAAGCTAATATGAAATGTAGCGAAAACGCCATCAATGTCATGGCTGCCAGAATTTATAAAGGTATTGGACGGGCTTGGATTGTTAAAAATCTTTCAACCCCAAAGCCCGAAGAAGCTATCGTTAAGCTATTAAACCAATCCCCTAAGTCAGAGGGCACAATCACCATTGAGGACTTCAACAAGAAAAAATCGATGTTGCGAAGAATACTTTCCGAGTCAGTGGGTGCAGTTGATGGCGTTGTCGCTATTGGAGATGATGATTTCCCCGCACATCGCGGCTCCGTGAAAAATAGTGAACGCCCGATTTTTCTATTTTATAAAGGCGATCTTTCGCTGCTATCCACTAAAAGTAACAATATTGCTGTAATAGGACTGCTGAATCCCACCCAAGAGATAGAAGCGATAGAACGGAAACTTGTTGCTAACTTGGTGGCCAATGGTGCTGTAATAGTTAGTGGTCTGGCGTTGGGTTGTGACTCCATTGCTCATCTGCAAACTTTAGATTCCAAGGGAAAGACAGTTGCAATCCTCCCAAGCCCGCTAAACGATATTATGCCAGCCAAGAACAAAGATTTGGCCAAGGATATTGTCGCAAGCGGTGGATTATTAATTTCTGAGTATCTTACCGCGCCAAAATCCAAAATGGAGCTAAGTGGCAGGTATCAAGAGCGAGATAGATTACAGGCCCTTTTTAGCAATTCAATCGTATTGTCTGCTAGTTACGCCAAGAACGATATAGGAAATGATAGCGGTTCCAGATTAGCAATGGGTTACGCCAAAGATTATTCAATACCTAGGGCAGTTATCTACGATGAAAAGCAGCACTTAAACAACCCAATGTTTGATTTAAATAGGCAACTTATTTCAGAAGAGCCTAGCATTGTGGTTTTTAGTGAAGAAAGCAGTGCAACAGCACTTCCAAAAATTCTTTGTTCAAGTACTGTCGTCATGGCTCGAAGTCCGGTCCAGCAAAGCATGATTTAGCACGGACGTAAAATTCGCATAACAAGGCGCTGCTGTCGGACAAATTTTCCGCTGCGCTCCAAATTTGCCGCAGAGCGCGGCGTTTCGCGGACGCTTCGCGCCCGCGAAACGGGGCGGCGGATTGCAATCCGCATGGCTGCTTGGCGCTCCGCGCCGCACAACCACGCGGATCAAGCCGACATCGGCCGTTAAAGCCTTCGGCTTTTCCGCCCTCGCGGCTTATCCGCCGCCCCGTTATGCGTGTCTGCCACCAAATTAAGGGGTTCTCAGATGAATCAGATGACACAAAGCATATTTAAGATGTATTCGACCCTAGAACTAGGGAAGAATAAAATATGCCAAGAATGTAAAAAAGAAAATACAAATGGGTTTTCAAAGCCTATTTCAGTGTGGCATGTTGGGGATAAATTTCACGATAACAATTATAAAGTGCTTTTTGTTGGAAAAGTAGCTAGAGGAGAGCTATATCCAAATGTTAATGATTATGAAAGGCATGGAATTATTGATGCTACTGCATTTGGAAAAGACTCATTATCTAACCCTTTTTCTGCATTTTGGAATTACACAAGAGAAATCTCTGTAAGACTTTTTGGTCAAAAAGATGCTATAGATAATATCGCAATGACTAATTTAATAAAATGTAACAACGCTATGGATGATGAGGGTAGGAACTCTGATGGAACTACGAGTGATTATACGACTGTTCTCATGAAAAATAATTGTCTTAAAAAGATTGGAGTTTTTTGGAAGGAAATTGATGTTCTTATGCCAAAAAATATAGTTGTTTATTCCCATTACGAATATGATGACTATTTGCGTCATCCGAATAGTGTCCAAACACAGAAAGAAGTCACAAATCAACCGAGAACTATAGGCCAGAAGAAAATGAGATGGTGGGATAGAGAATTAGTGATGCATGATGGTAGAACTGTACGCTTGCTTGTAGTATCGCATCCTCAGTATTTATTAAAAGATGATTTTGTAAATAAAATTGTTTCGTGGATAAAAAATCAACCCGTCTAACTGGGGCTTGCACCTGACCCCGCGACGCGGGGCAGGTGAAGCAGGGCGTTTCGCGGACGCTTCGCGCCCGCGAAACGGGGCGGCGGATTGCAATCCGCTGGTTGCTTGGTGCTTCGCGCCGCACCACCACGCGGATCAAGCCGACATCAGCCGTCAACGCCTTCGGCGTTTCCATCCTCGCGGCTTATCCGCCGCCCCGTTATGCGAGGCAACATCTAGCTCTTTTATGTAACAAATGAATGAGAAATAGAAAGCAATGCCCACAATATCAATGTTCTATGGAATTATCATTCGGATGTATTTTGCACCGAATGAACATCCACCGCCACATTTTCATGTCTATTATGCTGAGTTCAAGGCAACCGTTGATATACGTACTTGTGAAATCATGGAAGGAAATATACCAAAGAAACAAACCAAGTTGGTCCTTGCCTGGGCCGAATTACATCAAGATGAATTGATGGCCGATTGGAATCTTGTAATGAATGGTGAAGAACCATTTAAAATACAACCCCTTCAATGAGAATCAAGTCATGTATCCTTCAGTGATTAAAGTAGAAGCAAAGGAAAATTATCAGATTTACATTGAATTTGATAATAATGAGTGTGGCGTATTAAATATGGAGCCTTATCTAGATTTTGGTGTGTTTAGAAAAATTCGTGATAGAAACGTATTTTCTAAAGTAAGGGTTTCATTTGACACCATTGAATGGTCTGATGGTATTGATCTAGATCCACAGTTTGTATATGAAAAATGCGATAAAGAAAAGCGCATAACAAAAGTATAAACTCGGACCCTGTAAAGCCGCACTCGTTTCTCGTGCAACTTTACAGGGCCGGTTATGTTTGCCGTTGTCGCGGACGCTTCGCGCCCGCGAAACGGGGCGACGGATGGGCATCCGCTGGTTGTATGGCGCTCCGCGCCGCACAAGCACGCGGATCAAGCCGACATCGGCCGTCAAAGCCTTCGGCTTTTCCGCCCTCGCGGCTTATCCGCCGCCCCGTTAGCTTTCCGAATGTTCCTCGGTACGAGACAATTGGGTCTTGGAGAACCTAAATGAACATAATTGATCTTTTTTCCGGGCCTGGCGGGCTCTCTTTGGGACTCCGTCGTTCCGGGCTTAATGTGATCGCAAATGTAGAGCTTAATCGGGATGCGATGGATACTTATGCCAGCCATGACGCAAGTGCCATCCATTTCAACGAAGATGTGCGGGGAATTTCATTTAGCCAGTTTCTGGGAAAAGTTGATATTGTCGTTGGCGGCCCCCCCTGTCAGCCTTTTTCTATAGGCGGGCTTCGGAAAGGAAAGGCTGATGAAAGGGATATGATTCCTGAATTCATACGGTGCCTCAAAGAAGTTCAGCCAGAAGCATTTCTTATAGAAAATGTCCCTGGGCTAATTTATAAGAAGTCTCGACCATATTTTGATTCAGTATTGTCTCAATTATCTCAGTGTGGCTATAGACTCAACTGGGCTGTCTTAAATTCGGCAGATTACGGAGTGCCGCAGAAACGAAAGCGGCTCATAGTGATGGGAGCCCGTAGTATTCAGCTTCGGTTTCCAGTGCCATCTCATGGCCCCGGTACTGATATGCCGCATGTAAGTGCTTTAGATGTATTAGGGAAGCAGCTAATTGGTAAAAGCCCCAATTGCCCCGTTAAGTTCGCAAAATATCCTGATTTACGGCCAAGCCCTTATGCTGGTCATGTCTACAATGGAGGAGGCCGTCCTATTGATCCGAATGGGCCATGCCACACAATTCTCGCCTCATCTGGCGGCTATAAGACTCACTGGATTGATACAGAGAATGTTGCACCGGAATATCACGCTCATCTTCGCTCGGGAGGAGCCCCTTGGGAAGGCGAGGTTCCTGGAGCCAGACGTTTAAGTGTTGAAGAATGTGCAATTATTCAGACGTTTCCTAGAGAATTAGTATTTGCCGGGCAACGATCTGCGCAATACAAACAAGTTGGAGATGCCGTGCCTCCTGACCTCGCCTTTGTTCTTGGAAGATCTCTTTACTTTCAGCTCAATGGCAAGTCCGACACAATTCGCTACCTTGACGACATTAAGGGTGCGCAGCCTATCCAAACTGAGTTTGTATTGTGAGAAACGAGAATATCGAAAAAGCAGCGCGGTTGTTAATTGAGCTTGTCGATAACTTGACTGACGGGGAATCACTTGGCGCTCCGGCGTCATCAAAGATAAGAAATATTTTTGATAATCATGTCGAATCTCATGGAGGTAGCGTTAGGCTTGCATGTGCGTTTCTTGCTGCTTACTCCGTCATTGACAGCGATTGGGATTTTTCCTCGGTGCCGACGGGCGTAAGAGGAAAGTACGGAGATAAGCTTTTAGCCGGTGAATTAACATTCCGGCATGTCACATTCCATAAAAGTATAACAGCATTCGGCGAGAACTTGGGTTGGAAAGGAGCTGTTCGTCAGTTCGATCTTTCAAAAGATACTCGCTTTTCAGAATTCTTGTCCGACTTAAAATCGCTTTCCGAACAAGATCGGAAGTCGTTGGTGAATCACATTGCATGGAGATTGCAGTCTTCTCGGGTTGTTCCTCAGGCGCTTCCTCCACTTCCTTCAAGCTACCTCTCATATGCACGCAGTCTGTATCTTTGTGAGAAGCTAATTGCAATTCCATCAGAAGGCCATATCCAGCAATTTCTTGTGGCAGCATTTATTGAAGTGCACCGCAAACGCTTTGGTCATCGAGTTGTTACTCATCATCCACATGCATCTGATAAGTTTGATGGAACAAAGGGGGATATTGAGGAGTTCAGGGATCATGATCTCGTCGCGGCTTATGAAGTTACGGTCAGAGATGACTGGAAAAATAGACTTGCTGATTTCGGAAAAAAAGTTTCAGAAGGTGGCCTGCCAAAATATGTCATATTTGCATCGAATGTCCGCAGTGATTCTGAACTACACCCGGCTGCAAAGTTGATTGAATTTGTTGAACGACTTTCTTTCGATTTGGCGATTGTTGACCTTACAGATTTCTTTTCTGTTTTCTGCACTGAGCTTCACCGAGAGGAAATTGGTGAGGCGTTCAATAGAGCGTATGAACTGCTGTCTGACCCGAGGCTTTGTGGTCGAGATGATCTTATTAAGAAATACCGTGCGGTAACGGATGAGTGGCTAGAAAGCTAACAAGGCGCTGCACACGGATGGCAATTCCGCCGCGCTCCATTGCCGCCGGTGAGCTTGGTCATTTCGCGGACGCTTCGCGCCCGCGACAACGGGGCGACGGATAGGCATCCGCTGGTTGTATGGCGCTCCGCGCCGCACAAGCACGCGGATCAACGATCAACCGGGCTTCGCCCGTCCAAAACTGCGTTTTGTCCGGGTTCGCCGGTTAAGGAGTCAGCATGAATAATCCCGTTGGATGGTTTGAGATCTATGTTGAGGATTTGGGTCGCGCGAAAGCGTTCTATGAAACAGTCTTCGATTTACAACTCTCAGAGCTGGAAAATGCTGAGATAGAGATGTTAGCATTTCCAATGCGGCCAGAAGGTTATAGCGCGCCTGTAGCATTAGTAAGAATGCCTGGTTTTTCTGTGGGTGCCAACAGTGTAATTATTTACTTTAGTTACTTTTATTGCGGGGTTGAGGCTATAAAAACCAAGAATGCTGGAGGCCAGATTCATAAAGAAAAAATATCTATTGGGCAATACGGGTTTATTGTGCTCATAGCAGATATGGAAGGAAATATGGTTGGCTTGCATTCTATGCAATAGAGAAATATCTGTTTCCGTGTCCCCATGTGCATGGCCTAACAAAATGCTTAACAGCAGATCGCCCGTAAGCGCCCAACTGCTGAATTTCATCATTAGACCCTCTGTAAAGCAACAGTGAATACCTCCTTGCTCCTTTTCGGTGTGCTTTTCGGCTCAGTCGGGCTTGGCTATTTTTTGTATGGCAAGAAGCAGCGAGCAGTCGTACCTCTTGTTTGTGGTCTTGTTCTCATGGTCGTTTCTTATTTCATTTCCAGCACCGCCCTTCTCGTCATAGTGGGTGCTGTGCTCTCAGGTATTCCATATTTCGTGAGAATGTGAGTCATTATGAGGATGATGAACGATGAATGACACTAATTTGCAGGATTGGGTGGGCAGAAAGGAAGAAATCCAGGATTGTATTTATCCCACGCCAGCCAAGGCGCTGGCGCTGACCTTGAATGATCGGGATTTTGCAGGCAAGGAAGGCGATCCGCTGCCCGAACTCTGGCACTGGCTGTATTTTTTGCCGCTGGTTGCCCGCGCGGAAATAGGTCCAGACGGCCATCCGAAACGCGGCGGCTTTTTACCGCCGGTCTCCCTGGAACGGCGGATGTGGGCCAGCGGCCAATTGACGTTTCATCAGAATTTACGGATCGGCGAGGTGGTAACGAAAACCTCCGAGATCCTCAAGGTAGCGGAAAAGGAAGGTAAAGCGGGCCGCATGGTGTTTGTCACCGTCCGGCACACGATCGGTTCCGCCAGAGGGATCGCCATCGAGGAACAACAGGATATCGTTTATCTACCAATGCCCAAGACCTTCGTTCCGGCGGCTCCCAACCCGATTCCCGAGGATCTTGAATGGCAAGAGGCATATCCCATCGATCCAGTGCTGCTGTTCCGCTTCTCGGCGCTGACCTTCAATTCTCACAAAATCCACTACGATATTAAATACGCCACCGAGGTGGAAAAATATCCGGGCCTGGTGGTGCATGGTCCCTTGCAGGCTGTGTTGCTGCTGGAATCGGCAAAGCGCAATAACCCGAATCGACAACCGGCCAGCTACCGCTTTCGCGCGCTACGGCCCCTTTTCGATTTTGATCAAGTGTCGGTTTGCGGCCGACCCAATCCGGATGGTGGCCACGAGTTATATACGGCCAACACCGATAACCATATTGGCATGCAGGCCACCCTATCCTGGAGATAACGTCGATGGCGGAGAGACTGGAGCGTTCGATCTTACTGGTGCCGGCTTCCAACTGGAACATGGTTCAAAAGACCGCCGCCGCCCGCGCGGATGCGGTCTGCATCGATCTGGAAGACGCGGTGACGGTGGACGAAAAAGAGACGAGCCGGGCCAACGTGGTTCGTGCATACAAGGAACTGGATTTCGGCAACAAGCTGAGGATGTACCGGATCAACGGACTGGACACCCATTATGCCTATCGGGATCTGATCGAGGTGGTGGAAGCCGCCGGCGATAGCATCGATTTGATCGTGGTGCCCAAGGTGAACCGCCCCGAAGATATCTATGTGGTGGAAACGCTGCTGACGCAGATCGAGAGCTACCGGCAATTCTCACGCCCCATCGGCATCGAGGCGCTGATCGAGACGGCGGCCGGCTGCGTCAACATCCGGGAAATCGCGGCCTGTTCCGCCCGGCTGGAAGGATTCGTGTACGGGTCCGGCGATTATGCGGCGTCGGTGCGGATGCCGATGGAATCGATCGGGGAACTGGACGAAAACGACGCGGCGTATCCCGGTCACCGCTGGCATCACATCATGCATTCGATTGTCACCGCCGCCCGCGCCTACAACAAGCGCGCCATTGATGGACCTTTCGCCGGCATCAAGAATCCCGAAGGCTTGACGCAAGCCTGCAAAATCGGGCGGGCCATGGGCTTCGATGGCAAATGGTGCATTCACCCGAGCCAGATCGAAACGGTCAACCATACTTTTGTCCCGTCGGCCAAGGACATTGAATGGGCGCAAACCGTGCTGCGCGAGTACGAGATCGCGCGGCAAGAGGGCCGGGGCGCCCTCAGCGTCAAGGGAAAAATGATCGACGTCGCTTCGCTCAGAATCTGCCACACCCTGGTTGAAAGGGCTAGACTGGCGGGATTACTCAACTGAGACGATATGCCATGGCGAAAATATTGGAAGGACTGCGAGTGGTTGAAGGCACCGCCTTCGTGGCCGCGCCGCTGGCCGGTATGACGCTGGCGCAGATGGGTGCGGATGTGATCCGGTTCGACCGCCTCCGGGGCGGTCTGGACCATCACCGCTGGCCGGTCACCCACGACAACAAAAGCCTGTTCTGGGCTGGCTTGAACAAGGGCAAACGTTCCCTGGCCGTGGATGTGGGCACGCCGCGCGGGCAGGAGATCGCCACCCAGTTGATCTGCGCCCCCGGGCCGGAAGCGGGTATTTTTCTGACCAATCTCCGAGTGCGCGGCTGGATGGATTACGAGCACCTGAAGCAGCACCGCGAAGACCTGATCATGCTGACCGTGCTGGGCAACCGCGAAGGCGGCCCGGCGGTCGATTACACCATCAACCCCGGTGTGGGTTTTCCCCATGCCACCGGGCCGGAGGGTTCCAGCGACCCGGTTTGCCATGTGCTGCCGGCCTGGGATTGCATCACCGGCCAGATGGCGGCGCTGGGCTTGCTGGCGGCCGAGCGGCACCGGCGCCTGACCGGCCAGGGTCAGGCGGTGGAGATCGCCCTGAAGGATGTGGCCCTGGCCATGCTGGGCAACCTGGGGATCATCGGCGAGGTGATGGTCAACGATTTCGACCGGCCCAAGTACGGCAATTATCTGTACGGTGCTTACGGCAACGAATTCGACACCGCCGATGGCCGCAAGGTGATGGTGGTCGGTTTGACCCGGCGGCAGTGGGATGGGCTATGCAAGATCACCGGCCTGAAGGCGGAATTCGATGCCCTGGGCGAGAAGCTCGGTTTGAATCTGCATCGGGAAGGGGATCGCTTCGAGGCCCGCGCCGAGATCACCGCGCTGCTGGCGCCCTGGTTCCGGGCCAGGAAAGTGGAGGAGTTTGCCCAGGCTTTCGACGAGAGCGGGGTCACCTGGTCGGTGTTCCGCAGCTTCAAGCAGGCCGTCCAGCAGGAGCCCGACCTGTCGGCGCGGCATCCGATGTTCAGCCTGCTGGAACAGCCGGGGATCGGCGAGTATCTGGTGCCGGGCTCCCCCTTCGAGTTCGGCGAGTTCGAGCGTACTCCGCCCAAGCGGGCCGCCGTGCTGGGCGAACACACCGACGAAATTCTGTCGGGGATTCTCGGCATGAGCGATGCCGAGATTTCCCGGCTGCATGAGGACAAGGTGGTGGCGGGACCGCGCCTTTGAGTCTTTCGCGCCGCTGGTTCAGGCGGCCTGTTCACCCTTGTTCACCAGCCGCACGAACAGTTCTTCCAGCCGGTTGGTCTTATTGCGCAGACTGACCACCTCAATGCCCTGCGCCGACAGATCCTGAAACAGACCGTTCAGGCCCCGTTCCTTGGAGACGTCGGCCTCCAAAGTCCACTCATCCATCCGCCGCAGTACGTAGCCGGGCGCGGCTGGCGGTTCGGCCAGTGGCTGACGCAGATTCAGCACGAAGGTTTCCAGATGCAGGCGGCCGATCAGGGTGCTCATCCGGTCGTTCGCAACGATCCGGCCTTGATCGATGATGGCGATGTGCCGGCACAGACTTTCCGCCTCTTCCAGATAATGCGTGGTCAGAATGATGGTGGTGCCGCGAGCGTTGGTGGCGCGCAGGAAATCCCAGGTCGAGCGGCGGATCTCGATGTCCACTCCGGCGGTCGGCTCGTCCAGGATCAGCAGCTTCGGCTCGTGAACCAGTGCGCGGGCGATCATCAGCCGGCGCTTCATGCCGCCCGACAGCTCTCGCGCCATCACCCGCCGCTTTTCCCATAAACCAAGTTGCTTGAGATAGGTTGCGGCTCGCTGGTAAGCCAGTTCGCGCGGGATGCCGTAATAGCCGGCCTGGTTGATGACGATCTCGATGACCGGTTCGAACTGGTTGAAGTTGAACTCCTGCGGCACCAGCCCGATACAGGCTTTCGCCGCGCTCAGTTCGTGGTCGAGGTCGTGCCCGAAGATCTGAACGGAACCGCCGGATTTGCGCACCAGCGAGCAAATGATGCCGATGGTGGTGGATTTGCCGGCGCCATTGGGGCCGAGCAGGGCGAAAAACTCGCCTTCCGCGACCTCCAGATCGATGCCGCGCAGGGCTTCAAGGCTGTTGGCGTAGGTCTTGCGCAACTGGCGCAGGGTCAGGGCGTGAGCGGTCATGGTGCGTTCGGAGTCAGGCGGGAAATCAGAGTTGCTGGGGGAGCAGATACGGCTCGAATTCAGGGGTGAAGCGTTCCTGAAAGCCGCCGTCGGGGCCGATCAGCATAAAAAAAGCCGCCAGATGGTGTTCGCCGGCCAGTTGGAACCCCAGCTCCGGGCCGGCGGCCAGCAAGGTCGTGGCGGTGGCGTCGGCCACCATGGAGCGGTCGCTGATCACCGTCACCGAAGCCAGGGTGTGCGGGACCGGCCAGCCGGTGCGGGGATTGATGACATGCGAGTAGCGCTGGCCGTTCTGCTCGAAAAAATTGCGGTAGTCGCCCGAGGTGGAGACCGCGCGCTCGCCGAGTCGGATCAATCGTTCGACCGCGCGCTGGCCGGCCACCGGTTTTTCGATGGCGATGGTCCAGGGTTCGCCGCGACCGTTGTGGCCCCGGGCGCGGATTTCGCCGCCGATCGAGGCCAGATAATTTTCGATGCCGGTAGCGTCGATCAAGGCGGCCATCCGATCCACGCCGTAGCCTTTGGCCATGGCGGAAAGATCGACGTACAGGTCGGCGCGATCCTTTTTTAGCGCCGGCGGCTCGGCGCGGGCGTGCAAGTGCCAGTAGCCGACCCGCTCGCGGGCCTGGGCGATGGTGGCCGCGGAGGGAACCTCATCGCGGCGTGGTTCCGGTCCGAAGCCCCAGAGATTGACCAGCGGGCCGACGGTGAGATCGAAAATGCCGCCGCTGAGTTCGCTGATCCGCAATCCTTCGGCAACCACCTGTTGCAATTCGGGAGAAACCGCGATCCAGTCGGTACGGGGATTTTGGTTGAAGCGCGACAGTTCCGAATCGGGATCGTAGGTGGACATTTGCCGGTTGATGCGGACCAGCAGATCCTCGACCCGTGCCTGAAGGTCGGTGGGGACAACTTGCCCAGGCGCCGGCACCAGCTTGATTTCGTAGCTGGTGCCCATGGTGGCGCCGGTCAGGCGCACGGTGGGGTCGGGTGGGGCACTGTCGCAGGCGGCCAGCGTCAGTCCGACCAGCAACGGCAAGACGCAGGTTGGCCACCGATGGCGCGGCGGTCTGCAAAGGCGGTTCGACATGATGGCGTTATGAAGGTCAGTGGGCTGGCGCGCGTGGGCCGAGCGAGACCGGCGGTACCAGGCAGGCGCCGCCGGTCGTTACGGAGGGGGACTCGTTCAGGCGCTGGCCGCCGCTTCCATCGCGGTGATGGCGTCGGCCATGCTCACTACCCGGCGGGCGCTCTCGACATGGAGGTTTTCGACCAGTCGGCCGTTCACCACCACCACGCCCTCGCCGCGCGCCGCCGCCGCCGCATGGGCTTCGATGATCTGTCGCGACCAGGCCACATCTTCCGGCTTCGGGGTGAAGACCCCGTTGCAGGGACCCACCTGCTTGGGATGAATCAGGGTCTTGCCGTCGAAGCCGAACTCGCTGCCCTGACGGCAGGCGAATTCGAAGCCGGCGTCGTCGTTGAGATCGAGATAGACGCCGTCGAGGATGGCCAGCCCGGCGGCACGGGCGGCCAGCAGACACAGCCCGAGCGAGGTGACGAACGGCAGGCGTTCGTGGGTATGGGCGCAGTCCAGTTCCTTGGCCAGATCGGAGGTACCCATCACCAGGCATTCCATGCGCGACGAGGCGCGGGCGATCCACTGCGATTCGAGGATGCTGCGCGGGGTTTCCATCATCGCCCAGATGGTCATGCCGGCCGGCGCGCCGTTGGCTACCATGATCGCTTCCATGTGGTGAATGGCGTCGGCGCTTTCCACCTTGGGCAACAGCAGGGCGTCGGCGCCCGATTTGGAAGCCATGGCGATGTCTTCGTAGCCCCAGCGGGTGGACAGGGCATTGACGCGGATGATGGTCTCGCGCATACCGAAACCGCCGGCGGCGACCGCCTCGCACACCTGCTTGCGCGCCTGTTCCTTGGCATCGGGCGCAACGGCGTCTTCCAGATCGAGAATCAAGCCGTCGGCCGGCAGGGCACGGGCCTTCTCCAGGGCGCGGGCGTTGGAGCCTGGCATATACAGCACGCTGCGGCGGGGACGCGCGGATTTGGGCATAACGGTTCTCCTGTGAGGTTTAGTGTGCGCGGGTTTGGAGTGCCCGCAGGATTTGGCAAAGATTAGCGCAACCGGGACATGGCCGAAAGCCTGTAAAGTTTATATTGTCTTTTCCCGCTCAAGGGCGAGAAAGAGGTTCATATTAGTTTTTTTTCCGCTAATTCCGTAATCTACTGTCCTTGTCCTCTTGCGCGATGACCGGCCGTGACCCCGATACGGCGGCGGTTCGGGCCGCAAGGCGTGTCAACTCTCAGTGAGCGGAGCGAAGCGTATGATTCCCCAAGTCAAGACCATTTTGTACACCACGGCCCTAGGCAGCCACACGCGGCCGGTATTTCGGTTCACCGTGGGGCTGGCCAAGCAGCTTGGGGCCAGAATCATTCTGTTGCATGTGGTTGAGCCGCTGAGTAATTCGGTGCGGTTTCTGATCGACTCCTATCTGAAGCCGGACGCGGCGAAGGATCTGCATCGTCAGGCCAGCGAGGGCATGCTGGAGAAGATCCACCAGCGGATGGATGCGTTTTGCGCGGAGGAACTCGGCGCCACGCTCGCGCAGACGGAGGTGATTGCGGAAGTTCGGGTGGCCAGCGGCCTGGCTTGCGAGGTGATCCTGTCCGAGGCCGACCGGCACAACGTCGATCTGATCGTCATGGGCGCGCACACTGGCTCCGGCGTGCGTGCCGACTTGCTGGGTTCGACCACCCGTCGGATTACCCTGCTGTCGAAGCGCCCGGTGCTGATCGTCCCGGTTGCGGACGGCGACAATAATGAGTGGGCCAAGCCGCTGATCTGATTGGCGGGTGGCTAAGGCGGGCAAGGCGGGCAAGGCGGGCAAGGTGGGGAAACCCACCTTGCCATGGGCTTAATGCCCCAGTCCGTCCAGATACTTGTCGGCGTCCAGCGCGGCCATGCAACCGCTGCCGGCCGAGGTGATGGCCTGGCGATAGACATGGTCGGCCACGTCGCCGGCGGCGAACACTCCTGGGATGCTGGCGGTAGTGGCGCCGCCCTCGGAGCCCCCCTTGACCAGGAGGTAGCCGTTGCGCATTTCCAGCTGACCGGTAAAGAGGTCGGTGTTCGGCTTGTGGCCGATGGCGACGAACAGTCCTTGCAGGGCGATGTCCTTGGTCTGGTCGGTGTTGATGTCGCGCACGCGAATTCCGGTCACGCCGCTGTCGTCGCCGAGCACTTCATCCAGCACGCAATCCAGTTGCAGCCGGATCTTGCCGGCGTTCACTTTCTCCATCAGCTTTTCGACCATGATCTTCTCGGCGCGGAACTGCTGGCGGCGGTGCACCAGTGTGACTTCGCTGGCGATGTTGGCCAGGTATAGCGCTTCCTCGACCGCGGTATTGCCGCCGCCGACCACCGCCACTTTCTGATTGCGGTAGAAGAAACCGTCGCAGGTGGCGCAGCCAGACACACCCTTGCCCATGAACGCCTGCTCCGATGGGAGCCCCAGATACTGGGCCGAGGCGCCGGTGGCGATGATCAGGGCGTCGCAGCTGTACTCGCCGGCGTCGCCGCTCAG
Source organism: Candidatus Competibacteraceae bacterium (assembly GCA_016699715.1). Classification (NCBI taxonomy): domain Bacteria; kingdom Pseudomonadati; phylum Pseudomonadota; class Gammaproteobacteria; family Candidatus Competibacteraceae; species Candidatus Competibacteraceae bacterium. The sequence continues at coordinate 1,106,637 of CP065007.1, forward strand.
CCGGAACGGCCGTTGCTCCAGGCGGGCGGTGTGGATGTGATCGAAAATGATCTCGGTGCCGAAGCGCTCGGCGTGCCGGCGCATGCGGTCCATCAAATCCGGTCCCTGCAAGCCCTCGACGTCGCCGGGCCAGTTGTCCACTTCGGTGGTGGTGGTCAATTGCCCGCCCATTTGCAGGCCGGTGACCATGACCGGTTGCAGGTTGGCGCGGGCGGCATAGACCGCCGCCGAGTAGCCAGCCGGGCCGGAGCCCAGAATCAACAGGCGGCAATGCTTGGGTGTTTTACTGCTCATCGGTGAGTCTCCCCATCGTGCGTTGGTGGCGGACAATGCCGGAACGCGAACGTCCGGGTCGGGCGCTGGCGTGCGGGCACTGCGGTAATCCTGACCCCTGCTGCCCCGTGAAACACCCTCTCCCGGTGAGGGAGAGGGTTGAGGTAAAGCCTTGAGATTTACAGCGCGGAGGCGTTCTCGGCCAGGTAGGCGGCCACGCCATCGGCGGTGGGCTTCATGCCCTTCTGGCCTTTCTTCCAGCCGGCCGGGCAGACTTCACCATACTCCTCGGTGAATTGCAGGGCCTCGACCAGGCGCACCATTTCGTCCACTTCGCGGCCGAGCGGCAGGTTGTTGACGATCTGTGCCTGCACCACGCCCGCCTTGTCGATCAGGAAGGAACCGCGCAAGGCGACGCCGGCCGGATGTTCAATGCCGTAAGCCTGGGTAATTTCATGCTTGACGTCGGCAACCATGGGGAACTGTACCGGACCAATGCCGCCCTTTTCGGGAGGCGTATTGCGCCAGGCATAGTGCGTAAACTGCGAATCGATGGAGACCCCCACGACTTCCACCCCGAGTTCCTTGAACTTGGCGATGCGGTGATCGTGGGCGATGATCTCGGACGGGCAGACGAAGGTAAAGTCCAGTGGCCAGAAGAACAGCACCACATACTTACCGCGCAGATCGGACAGCTTGAAATCTTCCTTGATCGAGCCGTCCGGCATGGCGGCGGCGGCGGTGAAGTCCGGGGCGGGCTGGGTGACTAATACGCTCATATGCAGGGCTCCTTGAGGTTTGTCGAAGGTTGGAACGATGAACTGGGATGTAGCTTAAGCGAGGATCGCTCATTATGGAAATTGAATCATGCAAACGTATCGATAGATATTTACTAATTTACGCGCCGGGCTTGTCACGTTCCTGTCATAAAGATTCCTTAATAAGGAAGCTGCGGTGATCGCTCCGCAAGGAGCTTGGGACGGTTCGAGTAAATTCAAGAGGACTCATGAACGCAAAGCACATTTTAATCGTGGAGGATGAGCAGCCGATCCGGGAGATGATCTCCTTTGCCTTGGCCGGGGTCGGCTACGAGGTGCGGGAAGCCGGCGACGCCCGCCAGGCGCAGGCCGCCATCTCCGAACGCCTGCCCGATCTCATCCTGCTGGACTGGATGCTACCCGGCATCAGCGGCATCGATTTTGCCCGGCGTTTGAAAAAGGAAGATTTGACGCGCGAACTGCCGATCATCATGTTGACCGCCCGTGCCGAGGAGGAAGACAAGGTGCAGGGCCTGGAAAGCGGTACCGACGACTATATTACCAAGCCTTTTTCTCCGCGTGAGTTGGTGGCGCGTATCCGGGCGGTGCTGCGGCGGGGCGGACCGGCGGCGGCGGACGAAATCCTGCACGCCAACGGACTGTCCCTGGATCTGGCCAGCCATCGGGTGAGTGCCGGCGATGCGCTGCTGGAGGTGGGGCCGACCGAATACCGGCTGCTGGAGTTTTTTATGTCCCATCCGGAGCGGGTGTACAGTCGTGGCCAGTTGCTGGATCGCGTGTGGGGCAGCAATGTCTATGTTGAGGAGCGCACCGTGGACGTGCATATCCGCCGGTTGCGCAAGGTGCTGGAGCCCTACGGCTACGAGGCGCTGATCCAAACGGTGCGCGGCGCCGGTTACCGGTTTTCGACCCGGATCTAGCGTGTCCCGTTCCTGGTGGTCGCTGCTGCGACGGCAAGCGTCGATCCTGCTGGGCGCCGCGTGGGCCGGCTGGCTGGTGGGTCATCCGCTGGGTGCCTTGCTGCTGGCCACGCTGGGCTGTTTGGCTTGGCAGATGTGGAAGCTGTGGCAACTGGATCGCTGGCTGCGCGAGGGACGGGACGCCGGCCCGGCGCCGTTCGGCGGGCTGGTGTGGGCGGATATCGGCGCCCATGTCGCACGCCTGCGTCGGCAGAGCCGCAAGCGCAAACGCAAGCTCAGTCGGCTGCTGAAACAATTCCAGCAAGCCACCGCCGCCTTGCCGGACGCCGCCGTGGTGCTGAGCGAAGACGACCGGATGTTATGGTGCAACGGCGCCGCCCACACCTTGCTCGGCCTGTCGCCGAACCGGGATGTCGGCTTGCCGATCACGCACTTGCTGCGCCATCCTGGTTTCGTGGCGTTCTTGACGCAGCGGCGCTGTCGCGACAGCGTGGAATTTCCCGCGCCGGTGGATGACGGTGTGCTGCTCAGCGCCCGCGTCGTGCCTTACGGCAAAAAACAGCGGCTGCTGCTGGCGGCGGACATCAGTCGGGTCCGCCAGTTGGAGCAGATGCGGCGCGATTTCGTCGCTAACGTTTCGCACGAACTGCGCACGCCGCTGACGGTGATCAGCGGCTATCTGGAGACGCTGCTCGACAGCGAAAGCCCGGCACTGGCGGCATGGCGGCAGCCGTTGTCGGGCATGCAGCGGCAATCCAGGCGCATGTTGCACATCGTCGAGGACCTGTTGATGCTGGCGCGCTTGGAAACCCAGCGCGAACGGCCGCCACGCAAGCCGGTCGCGGTGCCGGCGCTGCTGGCGGATATCGCCGGGGACGCCATCGCCCTCAGCGGCGAGCAGGGCCATCGGATCGAGATCGAAGCCGATTTGGCGTTGTGGTTGCTTGGTTGCGAGAAGGAATTGCGCAGCGCGTTTTCCAATCTGGCGTTCAACGCGGTGCGCCATACTCCGGCGGGCGGGCGGATCCGAATTTGCTGGTTTAGCGACGCCAGCGGCCTGCACTTGGTGGTGGAGGACAACGGCGAGGGCATTGCCCCTCAGCACCTTCCGCGACTGACCGAGCGCTTCTACCGGGTCAACCGTGACCGCTCGCGCGGCAGCGGCGGCACCGGGCTGGGGTTATCCATCGTCAAGCACGTTCTGCACAATCATGGCGGCCAGTTGCGAATTACCAGCGAATTGGGCGTGGGTAGCGTGTTTAGCTGCGATTTTCCGGGGGAACTGCGGGTGGGGCCGGCCGTTGTCGCGCCGGCATGCAATGGAGCCGCCGCCCGATGTTAAACTGACGGTGTTTTCGCCGAGGAGTGTCCGATGAAATTACTGCTGGTCCGTCATGCCATCGCCGAGGATGCGGAATCGTCCGCCGCCGGCGCCGACGCGCTGCGGCCGTTGACCGAAATCGGTCGAAAAAAGATGCGCAAGGGCGCCAACCGCCTGCGTTCCCAAGTGGACAGGATCGATGTTCTGGCGTGCAGCCCGCGGCTGCGAGCGCGCGAAACCGCCGGAATCATCGCCCGCGCTTTTGGCGAACTGCCGGTGCTGGAGCGCCCCGAACTGGATTTCACCCATCCGCCCGAAGCGGCGACGGAATGGTTGGGGCAGTATCCGGCTGAGACCGTGCTGGCGGCGGTGGGCCACGAACCCCATCTCGGTTTGTTGTCCGGCCTGCTGCTGACAGGGATACCTTGTCCGCTGATCGCCTTTCGCAAGGGTGGGGTGGCACTGCTGGAATTTCCCGGCCGCGTCGCGCCCGGCAAGGGTGTGCTGCACTGGGTGTTAACCGCCGGCCAGTTGCGCGGTCTCAAGCAGGATTGAAGGAAAACCGCCATGTCCACCGATGTCGTCGCTGCCATCGATCTGGGTTCCAACAGCTTTCATCTGATCGTCGCCCGGATCGCCAACGGCCATGTGCAGGTGTTGGACCGCTTGCGCGAGATGGTGCAGCTGGCCAGTGGCCTGGACAACCGCAACCGCCTGTCCGAGGAATCGCAGCAGCGGGCTTTGGACTGTCTGGCGCGCTTTGGCCAGCGCCTGCGCCATCTTGCTCCCGAACAATTGCGCATCGTCGGGACCAACACCCTGCGTCAGGCGCGCAACAGCGCCGGGTTTTTGAGCCGCGCCGAGCAGGTACTGGGGCACAATATCGAGATCATCAGCGGCCAGGAAGAGGCGCGGCTGATCTATCTGGGGGTCGCGCACAGCGTCGCCGACGTCACCGGTCGGCGGCTGGTGGTGGATATCGGTGGTGGTAGCACCGAGCTGATCGTCGGCGAGAAATTCGCAACCCGGTCCCTGACCAGTTTGAAGATGGGCTGCGTCAGTCTGAGCCGGGCCTGCTTCGACGACGGGCGGATCAGCGAATCCCGCCTGCGCGAGGCGGAGTTGCTGGTGCGCTTGAAGTTGGAACCGGTTTGCGAGGAATTCCGGGCGCTGGGCTGGCAGGTGGCGACCGGCGCCTCGGGTTCGATCAAGGCCATCCACGAAGTGATCATGAAGGAAGGATGGAGCCGCGAGGGGATCACGCTGGAGGCATTGCGCCGTTTGCGCGCCGCGCTGCTGGAAAGCGGACAGACGGCGGCCTTGGCCGCGCGCTGGCAACTGGAACCGGCCCGCGCCCGAGTGTTCACCGGTGGCTTCGTGGTGCTGCACGGTTTGTGCGAGGCGCTGGGCGTGACCCGCATGGAGGTGTCCGACGGCGCGCTGCGGGAAGGGGTCATTTACGACCTGCTGGGCCGCATCCGCCATGAGGACGTGCGCGATCGCAGCATCGCGGCGGTGATCGACCGTTACGGCCTGGACCAGGCACAGGCTGAGCGGGTCAGCGCGACCGCCCGGATGCTGCTCGATCAGCTGCGGGATCGCTGGGGCCTGACGGCGGAAGAGTGGACGCACAATCTGGATTGGGCGGCCCGCTTGCATGAGATCGGCCTGTTGCTCACCCATGATCGCCACCACAAGCACGGTGCTTATATCCTGCAACATGCCGAACTGCCGGGATTTTCAAACAGCGATCAGACGCTGCTGGCGGCGCTGGTCCGTCGTCATCGGCGGGGGTTTTCGGTAAGCGCGTTCAAGCACTTGCCCAAGGAGGTGGCGCCACTGACCCAGCGCCTGGGCGTGGTGCTGCGACTGGCGGTGGTGCTGCATCGCAGCCGCAGCCGCCAGCCGTTGCCGCCGCTGGAACTGCGTGCCGGCCGAAGCCGCCTGGATTTGCGTTTCCCGGCGGGTTGGCTGGACGATTATCCGCTGACCCAGGCCGATCTGGCGGCGGAAGCGCGCTATCTGAAAAAAGCCGGTTTCCGCTTGAAGTTTGGCTGAGAGAGCCGATCGCGGCGGAGACGCCGTTCTAGCGGACTGGCAACTCGCCCTCGGTTCGCTGGCCGGGATTCAGAAACGGTTGCAGCAACAACCCGTACAGCCGGGTCGCCCGCTGGTCGCGAAAGTATTCCAGTCCAATGCGCATGCCGGCATGACCGTCGCGCGGCTGGTCGCGGTAGGTGCCGAACAGCCGGTCCCACCAGGGCAGGTTGAAGCCGAAGTTGCTGTCGGTTTCCTCCGGTCGAATCGAGTGGTGGACCCGGTGCATGTCGGGCGTAACCAAGATCCAGCGCAAGGCCCGATCCAGCCGTCGCGGCAATCCCACGTTGCCATGATTGAACAGGGCGGTGGCGTTCAGAATCACCTCGAACAGCATGACCGCCGCCGGTGGCACACCCAGCAGCATCACCAGCACCAGCTTGATCAGCATCGACAGCACGATTTCCAGCGGATGAAAGCGCAGGGCGGTGGTGACGTCGAAATCCAGGTCGGTGTGATGCATTCGGTGTAGCCGCCAGAGCACCGCTACCTTATGGAAGACGACATGCTGGGTGTAAATCGCCAGATCCAGTATCAGCAGGGAAACGACCAACGCCAGCCAGAACGGCGCATCCAGCCCGTGGAACAAACCCCAGCCCCGCGCCGTCGCCAGTTCGGCCGCCCCGACCGCCAGCACCGGGAACACCAGCCGCAACACGATGCTGTCCACCACGATGATGCCGAGATTGGCGGGCCAGCGCCGCGCTCGCGGCAGACTCAAGGCGCGGCGCGGTTTTCGCCATTCCCACAGCATCATCGCCAGCAGGACGGAGAAGAAGCAGCCCAGTCGGATGATGGATTCGTTGTGGTGCAGCTCAGTCATGGAAAAGCTCCCTTGGATATCCATGCTCTTGGTTAAGAATGAGGGGGAGTGAGGTTGGTCTATAATGCCGCACTCTGCTCCATGAACACGACGGTCGTTTGACCCTCCGTACCGAAGGATATTCCCATGTCCCGATTTGCTCAGATCATTCCCGGCCAGTTTCCCGGCGTTCGCCCGCGCCGGATGCGTCGCGACGACTTCTCTCGCCGGTTGGTGCGGGAAACCGTTCTCACTCCCGCCGATCTGATCCAGCCGCTGTTCGTGATCGAGGGCGAGAAGCGGCGCGAGCCGGTCGCCTCGATGCCGGGAGTGGAGCGCTTGAGCATCGACGAACTGTTGCGCGAGGCCGAGACGCTGGCGGCCCTTGGCGTGCCGGCGGTGGCGTTGTTTCCGGTAACGCCGCCCGAGGCCAAGTCGCTGGACGCCGCCGAGGCGTATAACCCGAAAGGTCTGGCGCAGCGGGTGGTGCGCGCGCTCAAGGCGGCGATTCCGGAATTGGGCGTGATCACCGACGTGGCCCTGGATCCATTCACCAGCCATGGCCAGGACGGGCTGGTGGACGAAACCGGTTACGTGCTGAACGACGAAACGGTGGCGGTGCTGGTGCGACAGGCGCTGTCGCACGCCGAGGCGGGCGCGGACATCGTGGCGCCTTCGGATATGATGGACGGGCGTATCGCCGCCATCCGCGAGACATTGGAGTCCAACGATTTCATCCATACCCGGATTTTGGCCTATTCCGCCAAGTACGCCTCCAGCTTTTACGGACCGTTTCGCGATGCGGTCGGCTCGGCTGGCGCGCTCGGCAAGGGCGACAAAACCAGCTATCAGATGGACCCGGCCAACAGCGACGAGGCGCTGCGCGAAGTAGCTCTGGATCTGGAGGAGGGCGCCGATATCGTGATGATCAAGCCAGGGTTGCCTTATCTGGATATCGTGCGTCGAGTCAAGGACCAGTTCGCCGTGCCCACCTTCGTGTATCAGGTGAGCGGCGAATACGCCATGCTGCTGGCGGCGGCCCGCAACGGTTGGCTGGACGAGCAGGCGGCGGCAATGGAGTCGTTGCTGGCGATCAAGCGGGCTGGGGCCGACGCAATATTGAGCTATTTCGCCGGTCGGGCAGCCGGTTGGCTGCGGGCGGCATGAAACACTGGAAAATGCTGCTGCTGGTTGCGACGGGCGTGGCCATGAGCGGGTTTTTTCTGGCGATCATGCGCCCGCCGGGCAACCCATCCGCCGCGCCCGGACGGGATTTGCCCTGGCAGGTGGAGATCGGCCAGAACGGCGCAAGCTCGACCGTGTTTGGCCTGACCCTGGGCAAGAGCACGCTGCGGGATGCGGTACACAAACTGGGCCGGCGCTACGAAATGGGGATTTTTCAGGAGCGGGATCGAGGATTGAGCCTGGAAGCCTATTTTCGGGATGCGGTGGTCGGTGGTTTGAATGCCCGACTGGTGCTGTCGGCGCAATGGCCCGAGGAGAGGCTGGATGCCTTCCGCGCCCATGCCGGCGCGGGCCAGCCCACCGCCGGCGGTGACCGCCGCTATTCGCTGAGCGAAGCCGATCACGATTCGGCGCTGGACGCGGTGGTGGTCGCCATCACCTATCTGCCGGTGATCAAGTTCGACGCCGATCTGGTGCGCAAGCGCTTCGGCGAGCCGGCCGAACGTCTGCCCGTTCAGGATGGGATGCACTGGCTGTACCCGCCGCTGGGATTGGACCTGTTGCTCGGCGACAATGGCGGGGCGCTGCTGCAATACGTGCCGCCGGCCAAGTTCGAGCAACGGTTGCGGACGCCGCTGTATAACCGGGAGAGCGAGGAACGACCATGACTGCGTTACCGGACCGCTATGCCGTGATGGGTAATCCCATCGCCCACAGTCAATCCCCGCGGATTCATGCGCTATTTGCCGCCCAGACGGGCCAGAATCTCGAATACCGCGCCATTCTGGCGGAAGCGGACGGCTTCGCGGCGGCGGCGCGGGCGTTCCGGGATGCCGGCGGCAAGGGACTGAACGTGACCGTACCGTTCAAACAGGACGCCTGGGTGTTCGCCGACCTGCTCAGCGCGCGCGCCGAACGGGCCGGGGCGGTGAACACGCTGATCTTCGATCCGGCCGGGGTGCGCGGCGACAATACCGATGGACCGGGTCTGGTGCGCGACCTGACCGTCAATCACGGCTGTGCGCTGGCGGACAAGAAGATTTTGCTACTGGGGGCGGGCGGCGCGGCGCGTGGGGTGTTGCAGCCGCTGCTGGCCGAACGGCCGGCACATCTGGCAATCGCCAACCGCGCGGCGGCTAAGGCGGTGGAACTGTCCTTGCGCTTCAGCGACCTGGGGCGGGTATCCGGTGGCGGCTTCGCCGATCTGGCCGGACGCCGGTTCGATCTGATCCTGAACGCCACGGCGGCGGGTTTGCACGATGCCGTGCCGCCGTTGCCGGACGGTGTGCTGGCGACCGATGGCTGGTGTTACGACCTGATGTACGGCAAGGAGCCGACCGCCTTCGTGCGCTGGGGATGGGCGCATGGCGCCGCCCATTCCCTGGACGGGTTGGGGATGCTGGTGGAGCAGGCGGCGGAGTCGTTCCATCTCTGGCGCGGGGTCTGGCCGGAGACGAAACCGGTGATCGAGGCATTGCGGGCGTAGTGAGAGGGGGCAATGAGGCGGCGGGCAAGCTCCGGGACGGCTCGCGGCGAACAGGGTCAGGGTCGTCCCGCCCATCCTCCGTTCCCACGAGACGCGCGGTCTATCCCCGCCATCTTCCCGCCAGCGCCGCCGGGGGATCGGCCAGCGATTGAAACCGCGCCAGCCGCACCGCGTTGCGCTGACGGTGACCCAGCAACGGCATGATGCCCCGGGCGAGCAGCGCTTGCATGGCCCGTTCGCCCAATAGAACTTCGGTGCCCGGCTGCATCAGCCGTTCCTCGGCTTCTCCATACACATGTGCCGGCAGGTCCTCCAGTTCCAGCACGTCGCCGGGGCTGAAATCCCAGCCGTTCTCCGCGAACGCCGCCGCGATCAGCCGCGCGCAGGCGAAGGCCGGATTACCCCATAGATAGGCATCGGGATCGCGGCCCAGCGGCATCTCCTCGAACTCCAGTTGCTCGACCGGTTCGGTCTTGCGGCCGTAGGGCAGCCGCAGCAGCATCCGCGGCAGCGCCAGCCCCAGCCAGGGTGCGATCTCGGTCCGGCGCAGTGCCTGCCAGTACTGTTCGGTGGCGGTGGGCAGCGGCGCCCATTGCGTGGGGTCGGCCAGATCGGCGGCGGACGCGCAGCCCAGTGCGCCGGGATCGGCCGCCGCCAGGAATGGGCCGCCGGCGTGGGCGGCCACCGATCCCAGCGCCGCCAGCAGGGCGATATCGTCTGGCGTGGCGCCAAACGTGTAGTCTCCCACCAGCAGCGACCAGGGCTGGCTGTCGGGCAACTGGACTTCCCGGTCGATCAGCAGCGTGTAAAGACTGGTGGCGCGTGGTTGGCCGCCGGCGGCGCGCAGGTCGGCGAGCAGCTCCTGCTTGGTGACGTCGAGCAGGTCGACGCGCAGCATATCGCTGTCGAGGTTGGCGACCAGGCTCTGCACGCCGCGCCAGGTCGCCTCCAGGGCCTGGAACGCCGGCTGGTGCAGAATCGCCCGTAACTGCTCGCCGATCGCCGCGTCCACCGCCTCGATCCAGGCTTCCTGGCGCGGATCGGTCCGCACGATATGCGGTTGGACCACCGCTTGCAGCAGGGTGTTGATGGTGGCCGTTCCCACATCGGCCGCCGGCCGCGTCGACGGTGGGTCGGAGGTTTTGCCCAGCAGGCGTTCGAGCAGGGCGGAGTCGTCTTCCGCGGCGGCCGGTTCCGGTTTGGCGGGTTCCTGGAGCGGCGCGGGGCTCAATTCGGCGACGGCTTGGGTGAAGCTGGCCGGATTGAGCAGGCGGGCGCGGCTGCGACGCAGGGACTGAAACAGCTCCAGCCGCTGATAAAGCGCATCGGGATGAAAGTCGTCAAGCTGGGCGAAGCCGATCGTCAGTGATGCCCCGCCGGCCCCGCCCTCCAGCGCCAGCCGCAACTTCGGCGCCAGCCGGGCCATGACCGCGTCGACATTGTCGGCGCTGGCCGCCAACAATGGCCGGCTGGCCAGATCCAGCAGGGCGGAAGGGTTCTCCCGCCGCGCCCGTCCGCTGAAATCGGCCATGATCAGCACGCGCGGCGGGGTATCGGAATCGCGGCGGTGGGGCCGCGAAGCGGAACGGGGCAGTTCGAACTGAAATTCCATTCGGCCGGGCATGGCGCGGACTCTCCGAAGCGGTGACTGATACTGCTAAGTTTAGTGCGGTCTTGGTGGCTTTGGCGATGGGTGACTCGCCGCTTTTTTGCCCCGGTTTTGCTGCTACACTCAACGACAAGGCTGCGTCGCGCAGCAGGCTTGTGGAGTTTGAGGGTATGGCTACCGCCACGCAAAAACACCGGATGATCGCCGTCAACAGCGTCCTGGGCGAGGATGTGCTGTTGTTTGGACGCATGACCGTCACCGAGCAAATGGGCCGGCTGTTCGAGTGCGAGTTGGAACTGTTCAGCGAGAAAACCGACATCAAGCTGGCGGATGTGTTGGGCACCAACATGACGGTCCGCCTGGAACTGCCCTACAAACAGGGTACCCGCTACTTCAATGGCCTGGTGACCCGTTTTAGTTATATCGGGACCCGGGGCCTGCGCTATGGGGCCTATCGCGCCACCCTCAACCCTTGGCCGTGGTTTCTGACCCGCACCGCCGACTGCCGGATTTTCCAGAACAAGAAAGTGCCCGACATCATCAAGGACGTGTTCCGGGAGCAGGGTTTCACCGATTTCAAGGACGCCCTGGGTGGCAGTTACCGCGAGTGGGAGTACTGCGTGCAGTATCGGGAGACCGATTTCAATTTCGTCTGCCGGCTGATGGAACAGGAGGGCATATACTGCTTTTTCAAGCACGAAAACGGCAAGCACATACTGGTGCTGGCCGACAACTACGGTTCCCACGAAAAGTTCCCGAAATACGAGACCGTGCCCTATTTTCCGCCGGATACTCACGACCACCGCGAGCGGGATCACTTGTACGAATGGCATGTCGTCCAGAACGTGCAACCGGGCGTCTATGCCCTGAACGATTACGATTTTACCGCCCCGCGCAAGAACTTGCGCTCGGTGTTGAATAAGCCCAAGAGCCACGCCCTGGCGAACATGGAGATCTACGATTATCCGGGCGAGTATACCGACCCTGGCGATGGCAGCAGCTATTCCAAGATCCGGCTGGAGGAATTGCTGGCCCAGCACGAGGTCGCCCGAGGGGAGGGTAACGCCGCCGGACTGGCGGCCGGTTACCTGTTTAGTCTGAGCAACTGCTCGCGTGAGGACCAGAACCGCGAATATCTGATCGTGTCCGCCATGCATCAGATCGAGTCGGACGAATTCGAATCCTTCCTGGAAGGCGGGATTTCCGGCAAACCGCACCGGAGCGAGATCGTCGCCATTGAGGCCAAGCAGCAGTATCGCGCGCCGCGCGTGACCCCCAAGCCAGTGGTGCAGGGGCCGCAAACCGCCACCGTGGTGGGGCCCAGCGGCGAGGAAATCCACACCGATCAGTACGGGCGGGTGAAATGCCAGTTTCACTGGGACCGCTACGGTCAGGCCGACGAGAACAGTTCCTGCTGGATTCGAGTCTCGCAAATGTGGGCGGGCAAGCAATGGGGCGCGATGAACATTCCGCGTATCGGCCAGGAAGTGATCGTCGATTTTCTGGAGGGCGATCCCGACCAGCCGATCGTGACCGGTCGGGTCTACAACGGCATCAACATGCCGCCCTACGGTCTGCCGGCCAAGGCCACCATGTCCACGCTCAAGAGCAATTCCAGCAAGGGCGGCAACGGCTTCAACGAGATCCGGCTGGAAGACGCCAAGGACAGCGAGCAGATGTTCATCCACGCCCAGCGCAACCAGGACATCCGGGTCAAGAAGGACGCCTTCGAGTGGATCGGCAACGAACGGCATCTGATCGTCAAGGCCGACCAACTGGAAAAAGTGGAGGGTAATCAACATCTGACCGTCAATGGCGACCAGAAAGCCAAGGTCGATGGCACGGCCTCGTTGAAGATTGGCGGCGATCAGAAAGAGGAAATCGGCGGCGATCAGCACCTCAAGGTCGGCAGCCGGCAGAACATCAAGGCCGGTGGCACGATTTCGGTCGATGCCGGCATGGATTTGCAGCAGAAGGCCGGCATGAAGTGCGCGGTGGACGCTGGGATGGAGGTCCACATCAAGGGCGGCATGAACGTGGTGATCGAGGCCGGCGCGTCGCTGACCATCAAGGTTGGCGGTAACTTCGTCAACATTAATCCGGCGGGTGTATTCATTCAAGGCACGCTGGTCATGATCAACAGTGGTGGCGCGGCCGGTTCCGGCGCCGGGTGCTCGCCCGCCGCGCCGTCGCCGCCGTCACCGCCCACGGCACCCCAGGAAGCGGCCACCGCCGAATCCGGTCAGGTCAGCGATGCCCAGGCCGGACCCCAGGCGCGGCAGCAAAGCCAAAGTCTGGATTCGGCCAGCGTCGGCGACGTCGAACTGTTGGATGACGGGCTGCCGGCCGGAAGCGGATCGTCGGCCGCGCCACCGCCCGCCGCTGCCTCCAACCCGCCGCCGCCATCGCCGCAAGCGCAGCAGCAGGCCGCGCAAGCCCAGACGGCCCAGAACGCCAGCGATAGTGGCAAGCCGGCTTACCAGCCGCCGCCGGCCCCGCCGCGAGGGGGGAGAACCACGCATGACTGATGGCATGACCCTGCTTTGCTGGTGGCCGACCGGTCGTCGCCATTTCCGGCGTCGCGCTCCATCCGGTATTGACCGGAACGACTGATCGTCGCCGGAGACAGCACGCATGGCTAACCAGAATCCACTCGATGTCTTGACTCGGCACTTGTTCGCCGATCCCGGCGCGCGGGTCTACGCGGTGCTGGACGGCGCCGCTATCCCCGATTTGCCGCGGGCGTTGCGGGAGCACCGAATGGAGGCGGTGTGCCTCTATCGCGGCGAGCTGATCCCCGAACTGGCCCGGGTGGCGCCGTATCAGGTGATCCTGGAGCGGGAGTCCCCCTTTACGGCTTGGCTGCTCCAGCAGGGTTGGGGGCGACATTGGGGCATCTTTGCCCTCAGTTCGACGGAATGGCGGCCGATGCGCGAGCATTTGTGCGGGTTGGTCATGGCTTACGATCCGGATTTTCAGCCGCTGTATTTCCGTTACTACGATCCCCGGGTGTTGCGCGTTTATCTGCCGACCTGCGACGCCGACGAGTTGCGGACGCTGTTCGGCCCGATTTCCCGCCTGCTGTGCGAGGATGAGGAAGGCAAGCTGCTGAAGTTCTGGGTTGCCGACGGCCAGCTCGGTAGTGAGCGGGTCGAACTGGAGTCGCCGGCGCGGTCTGCGGTAGGCGGGCCGGGCCAGAGCGCGGGGAAGGGGTAAGCGATGCTGGTGATACGCAAGTCGCAGATGAAGGTTTTCGAGCAGGTCGCGGTGCAACGCTTCGAAGCCGGCCTGTTGGCTCATCTGCAAGCCTTTTTTCCAGAACAGGCCGCCGCGTTGGGTACCGCCCAGTTGGGCAAGGTCGTGCGCTACGGCTTGCAGCGGGCCGAAAGCCGGGGCTTGCAAACCGAACGCGGCCTGTACCTGTACCTCGCCCTGATGTTTATGCTGGGCAGCGCATTCGACGAGGACCCGCAACTCGCCTGGATGCCACCGCTGCAACCGCCCGCGCCACCACCACCCGCCGAGGAACCGCAACAAGCGGCGCCTCCAGCCGAGGCGGTTCCGACTCCGGCTCCGACCGCTGTGCCGCCACCCGAGGAAACCGAGCCCGCGCCTCCGCCGGAAACACCGGATACCCGCATCGTGCCGTTGTACGAGCAAGCGATGGCGTTTCTGGATCGGACGGTGGGGCCGGACAATGAGTTTTTGCGGCAGACGCTGAGCGTGTTGCGCCATCCGCAGGTGTTCGAGGGATTGCCGAACGCGCCCAGCTTCGGCCACCGCGTACTGTTGCTGCTGCAAACGCTGGCCCCGGAGAAGTACAAGGCGCTCGGCGAAGGGACGTTGCGCGCTGTGGTGCGCTCCGGTTATGAAGCCGCCAAGTACTACGGCGTCACCACCGAACCCGGCATGATGAGCTACCTGGCCTTGGCCTTCGTGCTGGGCAGCGGCTTTGATCGAGATCCCCTCTATCCCTGGGCGGCGGCGGTCCTGACCGATCCGGCGCTGGCCGATCCGGCGCAAAAGGGAACAGCCCTGCGGGAAACCGCCTTGAAGTATCTGGAAAAATGCTTGCCCGCTTGTCCTCGCCGAGCCGAGCAGAGCGCCGTCGCTCTGGCCAAGCCAGCTAAATCCTACCGGCGGATCGTCGAGGACCCGCCCGATTTCTTGTGACGACTCAGGCTCCACCGTCTGAATCAAAACCCAAGCACAAGGACCGGAAAACGCTCATTTTTTAAGCGTGGAGATGGTCGGGATCGGCAACAACAACGGTGCCTGTCAGGAGATGATTGAGGCGAGATTGTAGTGAGAGACCGAGTGGTGATGGACTGCTAGAGCCCACTTCAGACCTTGCCCCATGCATGATGGAACCGCACCTCAGCGACATGTAATACCGATTACTAATAGATTTTACTACTTTAGTGCGGATAAGATAAAATCAAAACTGGTCAAAGAAACCACTTCGCTTGGGAGAAGCGATTGAATGAGTTCATCCACTTTTTTACGTAGTTCATCTAGGGTTTTTAAATTGATCCAACACAATTGATCTTTCATTGATTGCCAAACACGCTCAATGGGGTTCACATCGGGACTGTAAGGCGGTTGGAATAATAAGACGACATTATCGGGGATTACGAGTTTTTTGGCAGAATGAAAGCGACCGTTATCCAATTGAATTACGTTGAGGCTGTGCGGATAAGTTTTAGAAAATTCATTCAAAAACCACTGAAAGCAATCAGCATCTAAATGGGAAAATTCTAAAAAGAAGTTTTCGCCACTCAGTGGCTCAATGGCACCATAGAGCCAAAATGATTGAAAGGTCCATTGAACTGGACCAACTGGCTTAATCCCCAGTGCGGTGATGACCCGCCGGGTGATCGTTTTTAATCCAAAGCGACTTTCATCTTGGCACCAATACCGTAAAGGCCGGACTGCTTCATTTTCAACTTGCTGAAGAATATCAATTAATTCAAGTTGTCGTGGAAGTTTTTTTAAAAGAAACCACCGCCTCTTCATGGCGATGAACGCTCGTTGGCCGCGCCACTTTAAGTTTTGCTTTGAGTTGATAACGAACGACTTGATGCACTGTTGAATAAGGAATATCGACCTCGTATTCCTGGAGAAGCCACTGCTGGATTTGTCCGTAACTATGAAATCCATGAGTCGGATCGTCCAGACGGCGCTGGAGTGCCTCTCTCATAGCTTCGGTAATTCTCGAACGACGGCCGCCATGATAATTCCACTGCAACAGCCCGATTAAGCCTTGGGTACGATATACTTTGAGCCACTTGACAATGACGGATTTCGATCGCCCTAAATGATCGGCTAAATCTTGTAAAGAATGAAAAATCTCACTTTTAATCCAATATAGAATTTGTAATCGCTCTCGAAACTTGGCGTGAGTTTGTTCATTCATTATGCGCTTTAGTTCTTCGGAGGATTCGTGGATTTCGACTTGTAATGAGCGGCTCATGACTGGATCAATAAAAGTAGGTTAAATAAGTATGATAACAAAATCTAATCATAAATGGTATAACTTCTCAATAACTCACGGCACGGCCTCTGCCGCCGCCGCCCGTTCTCGAACGATCTCTGGCAAAGGGGGGATCGCACCAACCTGCCCGATCCGGTCGTTCAGGTAGTCCCAGAACGAGATCCCGAGTTTCCGGCAGGTCTTTTCAAGCTGGCAAAGGTGTCGCGGCAGCGTCGCCCCAAGTCACTGCGCGTTCCGCCGCTGACCTTGCGCCATTTCACAAACCCCCGGATGTCGTTCTCGCTGCCATTGGTATGCAGCGGGACGTCGGGGCGCAAGAGCACCAGGAGCAACTCGGACTGATGGGTATACAGACGCTTGAGCGTGTTATTGAGGGTCGCAAAGGAGGTCTTCTGAGTGAAGAGGGCCTCGAAGCGCGCGCGCAGGGCGTCCATCGCCGCTGGATCGGGGTCGCGCTGGTACGCCTTGAGGTCGGCGTAGAGCGTCCAGAGTTCGTCGCGCACCCGTTCCTGGTCCTGGCGATGGTTCTCATCGAGCGGGATGAGTTTGTGAATCAGGCGTTCAGCATGCACCCAACACAAGGCATGCAGCAGAATGGCGAACTGCCCGGCACCGTCGCTCACGATCACCAAGTCGTGCGAGAGTCCTTTCGCGAACAGCCCGCCCACCAGGGCCCCTTCGGTGGCGATGCGGCGATGCCGTTCGGTGACCAGGCCCCAGTCGTCGAGCTGTTGCTCCCAGGCCGCGGTGGTGACCCCCTCCACCGTGGGATGCGCCATCAGGTTTTGGCAGAGCGCCTGGGGTAACCCCTGCTCGCGCCAATACGCCAACGCCTCGTCATTGAGCCGATAGACCGGTGTGCCCGCTTGTAGAAGTTGCAGAAAATTGATCCGGCTCTTGCTCTCGGTGCTGGAGAACCAGGCAAAGAAATCATTGCCAATCTGCGTGACGTAGCCGTTGCGGCCTTGATGGCGAGCCCCCGAATCATCGACCGAGATAAAGGAACTCACCGCTAGACCCACCGCAAGCAGCCGATCCTTTTCGGCAAAGAACGGCTCGTTGTGCCCGCTCAGCAGGGCATCGATCTGCCCCGCGGAGAGGTCGATGCCCCATTCCAGCAGTTGTTCGCGCAACAGCGGCTGGGTGACATGACACTGATGGTGCTGATAGAGCATGTAGGCACGTAATACCAATTCCCGGTAGATTTTGACTTTTTAACTGGTAGGCCAGGATGAAGTGTAGCGCAATCCCAGCAGGCGTGTGGGAAGGTAAAACCTATCGAGAAACGGTATAACCCCGGACCAAAATGCCCGTCTTGCAGCGCCGGCGGCAGCTCGCCGTATAGATACTCGCCGTCGGGGGTCCGCCAAACTTCCAGCCGATAGCGGGTATTGTGCGGCTCGATCTTCAGATCCTGCACCACAAAATCCCGATACCCTTTAAAGCGGGCGCCCGCCGGCACGTCGCGGGGCGGAATCGGACACTCCTCGTGGATGATCAAGTCCTGGGTCTTGTGCCGCTTCGCCGAACCCGGCCGTTTGCCCTTCGATTCCCCGTCACCGTCACCGTCACGGCCGTCCGTCACGTTGGGATCGGTTTGCTTCTCCATCCCGCTCGGCTTGAACGTCGGCTTCGGCTTCTCGCCCTTGAGCACCGCAATCTCATCGCGCAACTGCTGAATCGTCTCTGCTTGACGATGGATGGTCTCGGCCATCGCTTCGATCAATGCCAACAACTGCTCGACCAGCGGGGTCCGTTCCGCGTCGGGGAGGTCGGGGAGTTGGATCGGGGGAGTCGGCATGCCGGGGGGTGATTCCAGGGTGAGGATGGGAGACTCGATGGGGTACTCTAACTGAATATCGTCAGCCAAGGCCGCCATGACTTATTGAGAAGTTACAGCGACATTACCCGCGTCATTCAGCTCTCGGTTGCCCCAGCGTTCCTGCTGGTCGCCATGGGCACCCTGATTACGATCCTGAGTAATCGGTTGGGGCGGATCGTCGACCGTCGGCGCGTGGTTCACGAACGCTTGTGTGCGCTCACGGACGAGTCGGCGGCGGAACAGCGGCAGGAGATGACGCAATTGATCCGCCGGGGCAATCTGATCTATTTCGCCATTCTATTCATAATCACCGCTAAAGCGGTTCGATGACGGGATCAGGCCCGTTAGCTGGGAACGGGGACCATGTGCCCGTGGGTGCTTGGCCGGTAGTCTTGGCCGCTCGCTTGACCGAACCGAGAGGACAGAAGGCTTTGCTGAGCGAACGATCCCGTGCCCCACGGGTAACTGATGGGGTCTATGCTTACCGCCCCGCGCTTTTCGGTGGGGTAGAGGCGCGTGGTCACCATCCAGCCACATTATTTGGGGCGGACTCTGAGCGCCCCACACCCCCGTAACCGTACTGAGAGGTTCCAAGCGATGAATTCCGTGATCACTCCACGCCGCACCGTCCTTATCTTGGCGGCCACTCTGAGCTTGACTCCCTGCCTGACGGGCGCTGGAGAGAATCGTTCAAACCCGGAGGCGACCGCCGGCGCCACGACCGCTGACCTCCTGCTCGCCAGACCTGGTGGCCTCGTGGCGACGGTGCTCGGCACGGCTATCTTCGTGGTGGGGCTGCCCCTTACCTTGATCAATGGCAGCACCGAACAAGCCGCGCGGACACTCGTCGTACAACCCGCCAACTACACTTTTGCCCGCCCCTTGGGCCAAGACATCGGGGGCTTGGGCGATCCATCACACTGAGGTTGGCCCGGCCGCCGCTCGCGATCCCGCGGAGTTTCACGGTCGAGCGCCTCAAGAGCGATTGAGGCGCAACGGAATCGGCAAGGTGTTTAAGCGGATGGAAATCATGGCCTTTGTGACTGGCGGAAAGCGAATGATCGTGGTTTTTTTACGCCACCCGTCACACCAGCACTTCCAGGCAGGGCGGATGACTGAGAAACGCGGTCGGGCTGGCGGTCAGCCCATAAGCACCGGATTGGAACACCACGATCAGGTCACCGATGTCGGCTTTCGCCAGATCCATCCGGTCAGCCAGAATATCCAGTGGTGTGCACAGCGGCCCGACCACCGAGACCGTCTCCCGTTCGGTGCCGACGACCCGGTTGCCGACCACGACCGGGTAATTCTTGCGGATCACCTGGCCGAAGTTGCCGGATGCCGCCAAGTGATGATGCAAACCGCCATTGGTGATCAGGAAGGTATGGCCGCGCGACACTTTGCGGTCCACCACCTCGGCCACGTAGATACCGGCTTCGCCGACCAGATAGCGGCCCAGTTCCAGCACCACTTGCACTTGGGGTAGCCGCGCCTTGACCACCGGCAGCCAGCGTTCCAGATTGGCGGCGATTGGCGCCAGATCCAGCGGTCGGTCGCCGGGGAAGTAGGGAATGCCGAAACCGCCGCCGATGTTGAGCAGGCGCATCGCTCCCGGCGCGTCGGCCGCCAGCCGCAGGGCCAGCTCGAAGCTGCGGTCGTGGGCCTCGACGATGGCCTCGGCGCGCAGATTCTGTGAGCCGGTGAAGATGTGAAAGCCCTGAAAATCCAGTTCCAGCTCGCCGATCCGTCGCAGCAGGGCCGGAACCTGCTCGGCGTCCACCCCGAACGGTTTGGGTCCTCCGCCCATCTTCATCCCGGAGGCTTTCAACTCAAAATCCGGATTGATCCGCACCGCGACCTTGGGCCGCCGACCCTGTTCTTGCCCGAGCCGCGCCAGCGTTTCCAATTCGCTGGGCGATTCCAGGTTGACGGTGATGGCGGCGGCGATGGCGGCGGCCAGTTCCGGCGGGCGCTTGCCGGGGCCGGCAAAACTGATCCGGGCCGGGTTCGCCCCGGCATCCAGCGCGACGCGCAATTCGCCCAGTGAGGCGACGTCCAGCCCGTCCACCAATCCGGCCATGTGCTGGACCACCGTCGGCATCGGGTTGGCCTTGACCGCGTAGTGCAGTTCGATGGCCGGCGGCAGCGCGTCGCGCAGCAGCGCCACTCTTTGGTCCAGCAGCCGGCGCTCGTAGGCATAAAACGGGGTTTGTCCAACCCGCGCCGCCAGTTGGGTCAGCGGCATGCCGCTAACCCGCAAGCAGTCGTCGACGACCGGAAATTGGCTCATGGGCCAGTGCGTGGGACGGGTTTTACCCATCGGTCATATCCTTTCGATCCTCAGATCACTGATTCCGGAAACAGCGCGCGGAACTCCTCGACCAGGCTTTTGCGGTCGATCTTGCCGTTGGGATTGCGCGGTAGATCGCCGCGGCGGACGATCACCCGCAAAGGCACCATGAAATTGGGCAGGTAGCGTTTGCAGCGGGCGATCAGCTCGCTTTCGTTGAAATCGTCGCACAGCGGCTTGACCACCGCGACCACCGCCTGGCCGAGCATCGGGTGCGGAATACCCAGCGCCGCCGCTTCGACGACCTGGCCGCTGCCGTAGAGCACTTCCTCGACTTCGGTGGGACTGACCCGATAACCGGAGGTCTTGATCATGTCGTCCTTGCGGCCGATGAAGTACAGGAAACCCTCCTCGTCGGCACGTACCGTATCGCCGGACCAGACCGCCGGTTCGGTCAAGGGCAGGCCGGGGTTCTGGCCGGGTGCCGGGCGGAAGCGTTCGACGGTTTTGATCGGATCGTTCCAGTAACCCAGCGCCACCAGCGCGCCGCGATGCACCAGTTCGCCCGGCTCGCCGGGCGCGCAGGGCGAGCCATCCTCGCGCACCACCAGCACTTCGGCATTGGGGATGGCCTTGCCGATCGAGTCCGGCCGGCGCTCGATTTCCGCCGGGGGCAAATAGGTGGAGCGGAACGCCTCGGTCAGGCCGTACATCAGGAAAGGCGTGGTTTTCGGCAAGGCCCGACGTAGGGCCGCCAGCGTGGCGCGCGGCATGGCGCCGCCGGAGTTGGTGAGATAGCGCAAGCTGTTCACCGCTGTCGCCGGCCATTCCAGCAGCGCCAGTTGCACCCACATCGGCGGCACCGCGGCCAGTCCGGTGATACCTTCGCGGGCGACCGTGTTGATTACGTCGCGCGGCAGCAGATAATCCATCAGCACGATGCGCGCACCGGTGGCGAAAGCAGTGGTCGTCTGGCTGAGGCCATAATCGAAACTGAACGGTAATAGCGCCAGAATACGATCATCGGCGCGATTGCCCAGGTATTCGGCGACGCTGAAGGCACCGCTCAACATATTGCGATGCGAAAGCACCACCCCCTTGGGGTTGCCGGTACTGCCCGAGGTATACAGAATGGCCGCCATGTCGATGTCGATGACCCGAGCCACCGGCTGGCGGGCATCGGCGTCCAGCAGCTCGGACCAGTCGATGATCTGGGTGTGATGCAGGTGGCGGCTGGCGGACGGGACCG
Organism: Candidatus Competibacteraceae bacterium; assembly: GCA_016699715.1. NCBI lineage: Bacteria > Pseudomonadati > Pseudomonadota > Gammaproteobacteria > Candidatus Competibacteraceae > Candidatus Competibacteraceae bacterium. Next base: position 1,127,964 of record CP065007.1, read on the forward strand.
CATCGACCAGCACCAGGCTGTGCAGGTCCGGGCAGTCGGCCAGGGTCGGTTCCAGTAGATCGACCCGGTCGCGCGCGGTGATCAGGATTCGAACGTTGCAGTCGCGCAGGATATAGGCTACCTGTTCGGCTTTCAGCAAGGGATTGATCGGCACGAACACGCCGCCGGCCAGTACGGTACCGAACAGGGCGGCGATGGTTTCCAAGCGTTTCGGCAGGTAGATGGCGACCCGTTCGGCTCGGTGCAAGTCGAGCGCCAGAAAGCCGCGAGCCGCGGCCTGAACCAGGCTGGCGAGCGCGGCATAGTCCAGGCTGGCCTGCCGGTGAACGACCGCGACGGCGGTGGGCGCGCGTTCCGCCTGTTCGAGAATAAGTTCGTGCAGCAGTCTGGCCATGCGTATAGGTGAATGAATCTCGTGGGCGGATGATGAATATAATTATGAACGATAATAGCCGGCGCGGTGGCGAACGCCGGAGGGATAATTTCCTGGCTGGCTTGGAGGGAGGCGCATGAAATCTCGGCGGGTCGAACCGATCCTGGTGCTGTATGCGACCAGCGGCTGTCACCTATGCGAACAAGCCGAGGTGCTGGTCCGGCGGCAAACCGCTGGGGTCAACACGGTCGAGATCGTTGACGATGCGGCGTTGCTGGAACGCTACGGTGTCCGCATCCCGGTCCTGCGTCGCCTGGATACCGACAACGAGCTGGATTGGCCTTTCGATGAGGCTGGGGTCCGGCGCCTGTTATGCGGTCATCAGCCCGATTGAACGGATTTTGCGCGTTTTGGAATGGGTGTGCCCGATCATCGTGCAAATCACTCCGGGACCCGGCGACGATGCCGCCCATTCGAAACAGCCGGGCTGCCGTCCCCGGCTTTGTTTTTAGCGTGACCGCTCGCCCCGCTCTTTCCATGATGGCGGCGGCGATTGGGAGCAGGGAGCATTTCGACAGCAGCCCGAGAGGATATCCACGATGATGAGTAACGCATTATGAGTAGTCACGCGGCAGCGATCCGCCGGGTGGCGGTTCTGGGCGCGGGCGTGATGGGCGCGCAGATTGCCGCTCATCTGGCCAACGCCGACGTGCCGGTGGTGTTGTTCGATCTGCCGGTCAAGGACGGCGATCCCAACGGGATCGTGATCAAGGCCATCGCCAACATGATCAAGCTCAGTCCGGCGCCGTTCACCGTCCGGGAACGGGCTGATCTGATCCAGCCCGCCAACTACGATCAGCACCTGGAGGTATTGCGGAGCTGCGACCTGCTGATCGAAGCCATCGCCGAGCGCCCGGACTGGAAGGCCGATCTGTACCGGCGGATCACGCCGTATCTCAACGAGCGGGCGATTCTGGCCACCAATACCTCCGGTCTGCCGCTGAGCCTGCTGGCCGAGTCGGTGCCGGAGAATGTGCGCCCGCGTTTCTGTGGCATCCATTTCTTCAATCCACCTCGCTATATGGCATTGGTGGAGCTGATTCCCTGCCAAACCACCGATCCGGCCATTCTCGATCTGCTGGAAACCTTTCTGGTCAGCGTGTTGGGCAAGGGCGTGGTTCGCGCCAAGGACACGCCGAACTTCGTTGCCAATCGCATCGGCGTATTTTCCATGGTGGCGGCCATGCACCATACCCAGGCGTTGGGGTTGAAGCTGGATTTGGTGGACGCACTGACCGGCCCAGCCATCGGCCGGCCCAGGAGCGCCACCTACCGCACCGCCGATCTCGTCGGGTTGGATACCATGGACCATGTGATCAGGGGTTCGGCGCTGGCGTTGCGACAAGATCCGTGGCGGCGCTATTTCACCGTCCCCGACTGGCTGAGCGCACTGGTCGAAAAAGGTGCGCTGGGTCAGAAAAGCAGGGCCGGCATCTATGCCGACAAAGGCAAACAGGTGCTGGATACGGCCACCGGCGACTATCGGGACGCCGGTGCCCAGCCCGACGAGACGGTGCAAGCCCTCCTCAAGATCAAAAATCCCGCCGAGAAGTTTGCCGCCCTGCGCGCCAGCGAGCATCCGCAGGCCCAGTTCCTGTGGGCGATCCAGCGCGACGTATTCCACTATGCCGCGGTGCTGCTGGCGGAAATCGCCGATACCGCCCGCGATGTGGATTTTGCCATCCGCTGGGGTTTCGGCTGGAGCATGGGGCCGTTCGAGATCTGGCAGACGGTGGGTTGGCAACAGGTGGCGGCCTGGATCGAGGAGGACATTGCCACCGGTAAGGCCATGAGCCCGACGCCGCTACCGGTCTGGGTCAAGCAGGTGGATGGCGTGCATCGGCCCGAAGGTGCCTACTCGGCGGCGGAGGACGCCTACAAGCCGCGTTCGACCCTGCCGGTCTATCGGCGCCAGCTTTATCCCGAGCAGGTGTTGGGCGAAGCGCCGCCTCGCTACGGCGAGGCCGTGTTCGAGAACGCGGGCGTGCGGCTGTGGACCAGTGGCGACGACATCGGCGTGCTGAGCTTCAAGAGCAAGCTGCACATGATCGGCGACGAGGTCCTGGATGGAGTGCTGGAGGCATTGCGGATCGCCGAGCAGCGCTTCGACGGTCTGGTGCTGTGGCAGACCGAGGCGCCGTTCAGTGTCGGCGCCGATCTGGCGCAGGCGATGCCGGTGCTGCAAGCCGGCGATATCGTGACCTTCGAAAACGCCGTCGCCAAGTTTCAACGTACCACCGCCGCGCTGCGCCATGCGGCGCTGCCGGTGGTGGCGGCGGTGCAAGGGCTGGCGCTGGGCGGCGGTTGCGAGTTTCTGATGCACTGCGACCGGGTGGTGGCGGCGCTGGAAAGCCACATCGGGCTGGTCGAGATCGGGGTCGGGCTGATCCCGGCCGGCGGCGGCTGCAAGGAGTTCGCCCTGCGCGCCATGACCGAGGCCAAGGGCGGCGATCTATTGCCGTTTTTGCGTCCGTACTTCGAGGCGATGGCCATGGCCAAGGTCTCGCGCAGCGCCGAGGAGGCCAGGCAACTGGGCCACCTGAAGGCGTCCGATGTGATCGTGTTCAATCCCCACGAACTGTTGTACGTCGCCAAGACGCAGGCGCGGGCACTGGCCGAGGCTGGTTATCGGCCACCGCAACCGCGCAAGATCCGGGTGGCGGGCCGTGCTGGCATCGCCGCCTGTCAGATGGTGCTGGTCAACCTGCGCGACGGCGGATTCATCTCCCCCCACGACCACCGATTGGGACTGAGCATCGCCCACGCCCTGTGCGGCGGCGAGGTCGATGCCAATACCCTGGTGGATGAGGAATGGTTGCTCGGGCTGGAGCGCAAGCACTTCGTCGAGCTGGCCCAAACCCCGCTGACCCAGGCCCGGATCGAGCACACGCTCAAGACCGGCAAGCCGTTGCGCAACTGATTGACGGGAGCAGTGATCGATGAGCAAGCAAATCCAGGATGCTTATATCGTCGCCGCCGCGCGGACGCCGGTCGGCAAGGCGCGCGGCGCGTTCCGCAACACCCGCCCGGACGACCTGCTGGCCCATGTGCTGCGCGGGATAGTGGATCAATGTCCGGGGCTGGACCCAAAACTGATTGACGACGTGATCGTCGGTTGCGCCATGCCGGAAGGCGAGCAGGGCATGAATGTGGCCCGTATCGGCCTGCTGCTGGCCGGATTGCCGGACAGCGTGCCGGGCATGACCATTAACCGCTTCTGCGCGTCCAGTGTGCAGGCGGTGGCGCAGGCCGCCGACCGCATCCGCCTGGGCGAGGCCGACGTGATGCTGGCCGCCGGTACGGAAACCATGACCATGATCCCGATGGGTGGCAACAAGCTCGCCCTCAATCCGGAGGTGTTCGCGAAAGACGAGAACATCAGCATCGCCTACGGCATGGGTTTGACGGCGGAGAAGGTGGCGGAGCAGTGGAAAATCTCGCGCGAGGATCAGGACGCTTTTGCCGTGGAGAGCCATCGTCGGGCATCCGCCGCCATCGCCGGCGGCGAATTCCGGCGGGAAATCCTGCCCTACACGGTCGCGGACCGGGTGCCGGACCATCGGAGCATGCAGGTACAAATCCGCGAGCGGGTGGTGGAGAACGACGAAGGTCCGCGCCCCGATGGCAGCGTGCAAGCCCTGGCCAAGCTCAAGCCCGCGTTTGCGGCCAGAGGCAGTGTCACCGCCGGCAACAGCTCGCAGATGAGCGACGGCGCCGGGGCGGTGCTGCTGATGAGCGAGCGCCTGATCAATCAGTTGAACCTGAAACCGCTGGCGCGCTTCATCAGCTATGCCGTGGCGGGTGTGCCGGCGCGGATCATGGGTATCGGCCCCATCGCCGCCATTCCGAAGGCGCTCGATCTGGCCGGGTTGCATAAGGACGATATCGACTGGTTCGAGCTGAACGAAGCGTTCGCCGCGCAGAGTCTGGCGGTGATGCGCGAGCTGGACCTGGACCCGGCCAAGGTCAACCCGCTGGGCGGGGCGATTGCATTGGGCCATCCGCTGGGCGCGACCGGTGCGATCCGCACCGCGACCCTGGTGCATGGGATGCGCCGCCGCCGCGGCAAGTACGGCATGGTGACGATGTGCATCGGCACCGGCATGGGCGCGGCGGGGGTGTTCGAAGTGCTGTAACCGGCTCAAGGCGGGTCGGGTGGTTGATCCGACCTCGCGGTGGCGGCTTTGCGCTATGCTGGCCAGCAAGAATCTAATGGCTTAACCAGGAGGAAGATGGTTCATGACTGCGATACGTGTGGAGGCGGGACGGGGTTGGGGCTGGATCGTCGAAGGTTGGGGGCTGTTCGTCAAAGCACCCGGAGTCTGGATTGTGATGCTGCTGATTTATCTGGCCATCAGCGTGGTGCTGTCACTGATCCCGTTCGTGGGGGTGATCGCCCAGGCCCTGCTGAGTCCGGTGCTGGTCGGCGGGATGTTGTATGGGGCGGCGACGCAGGCGCGGGGCGAGACTTTGGAAATCGGCCATCTGTTCCAGGGCTTTCGGGATCAGGAGCGGATGGGGCCGCTGGTGATGCTGGGTTTGATCAGCGTGGCCGGTTACGTGCTGATGACGCTGGTGGTGGTGATGTTCGTGGGGGGCGGCATGATGATGGGCGCGATGATGAACGGCGCGGGCGCGGGCGTGCCGCCCGAGGCGATGGGCGGACTGTTCGTCGGTGCCGGCCTTATTGCCCTGTTGGTCGTGATGAGCATCGGCCTGGTGGTCGCCATGGCGCTGTTCTACGGTGTTCCCCTGGTCATGCTGTCCGGCCAGAATGCCTGGCCCGCCGTGCAGGCCAGCGTTGCCGCCTGCTGGATCAACATGTTGCCCTTGCTGGTGTTCGGTTTGATCTATCTGGTGCTGGCGGTGGTGGCGGTCATTCCGCTTGGGCTGGGTTTGCTCGTGCTGGGGCCGGTCACCGTCTGCGCGGTTTACGTCAGCTATCGGGAGATATTCGAAGAAACGCCGGCGCCGGGTATCAGGCTGGCTAAATAGCGGGCAGGGGTTTTTACGGTTCCCCTGCTCGGAAAAGAGAGGCGGCGCGCGCCGGGGTGGTTCGAACTCAATTCAGATCAAGCGCGTATTGCTTGAGATCTTTTAGCGAGACCACTTCCAGCGCCGCCTCGTGCGTCGCCGTCAACAGCACGCGCGGCGCCACGCCGGCATCCAGCGCTTCCTGCCAACGGGCGGCGCACAGGCACCAGCGGTCGCCGGGGCGCAAGCCGGGGAAGGCGAACGCCGGTACGGGGGTGCTCAGATCGTTGCCGCGCGATTGGCTAAACGCCAGGAACTCGGCGCTGATTTGGACGCAGATCGCGTGAATGCCTGGGTCCTGGAGGCCGGTTTCGCATTTGCCGGTACGGGTAAAGCCGGTCATGGGTGAAGTGCAGCAGGTTTCCAACCTGCCGCCGAGTGCGTTTTTTGCCGTTGTCATGGATTTTTCCGCAGTGAAAGTAGGAGATGAAAGACGAGAGGTTGGGGTCCATGCCGATTGGTGGATAGCTCTGGCCCAGCTTGCGTTTGAGCATAGAACGCGGCGGCAACGAACGCCATCCAGTTTGGGAGTGGGCCATGGTCCCGGCTCAAACTGATCCGATCCTGCTGGGTTTGGACTATGGGAGCAAGTTGCGACGATTGGCGGCTTGGGAGGCGCGAGGCGGCGGCGGCCCGAGCGAGTCAGGCCGCGCCAGGTGGTTTGCCGGCGAAATGCCGGTAGGGAACATACGGAAGGGGGAGACGGTGGATCATGACGGTGTCGTCCCCGCTTCAGCCGACTCCCGAGAGCAGCGACTTGATCAGCCGCTCCCGCAACAGTTGCGTGGCCTCGAAGATTTCCTGCGCGGTTTCCACATACAGCGGCCCCGCTTCGCGATAGATACCGCCGTGGTTGCCCACCAGTTGAACCGCTACCCGGGTTTTCTGCACCATCCTGGTTTGCTGGTGGTCCCAGACCAGCGTTTTGTCGGCTGCAATGGCTAATGACATGATGGCATCCCCTCGGTTTGAGTGATCGAAACCGGCCCGAAACCCCCGTGTTCGGGCCGACTGACACATAGGCGTCAAACTGATCGAAGCATTATTGATGCCAATAAGTTATTCCATAACAGAGGAGGTGTGGCGATGGGGCGACGAGCGAACGGTGGTGAGTTTTTGGAGCAGGCCAAAGGGGGCTGGGCGAAGGCGCGGACGGTCGAGGAATTGACCAGCGCAAGCCTTGGGGTCGCCACTGGAGTTGGGCTTGGATTATCGCTTCACCATGGAATTGAAATATGGAATTAGCCCGGCTTCGACTATTCAGCGCCGTTCGCGTTGCAACATATTGATGCTTTGTTCCTCCAGCGGTTGGGCATTCGCCAGTTCGGCATGGACCCGCGCCTCGGTCCGCGGGGCCTGACGCAGGACCTCGCGATAGGTGTGGGTCGGGGACGGCCGGTGACGCGCGCCGCCGCGGGCGGGACTCTTGGGTTACTATAGTTTTCGCCAGGGCGGCTGTTGAATCGCGCGGCCCCGCGACCGCGGCAAGTGAACCCCTCGCGTCGTTCCGCTACTAATATCGTTTCCCGATAGGTTTTGTTCTTTTCGGAGGCCAATAACCACCCTGTTCGTCATACCCGCGAAAGCGGGTATCCCATTTTTCAGCGGCGGCCTGGATTCCCGCATTCGCGGGAATGACGAAAACCTATTCAGAATTGGTATAACAACCGCATTGTGAAGCCCGCTCTCCCGCGCGACCCGCGGCGAACTCATTCCATTCACCCGAAGGAAGCAACCGCCATGCCGACCTCCTCCGATCAACCGCTGCGCGACCGCGTCAAACTGCTAGGTCGCTTGTTGGGCGAGACCCTGCGCGACCGGGAAGGCCGTCATGTGCTGGACGCGGTGGAAACCCTGCGCAAGGGTTTCACCGAGTTGCGCCGCCAGTCCGGCGCCGCGCTGGAAATTCGCGAGCGGCTGATGCGCTTCATCGCCGCGCTGAACCCGGAGATGCTGAACCATGTGGTACGAGCCTTCAGCGCCTACTTCAGCCTCGCCAACATCGCCGAGGAATCGTTCCAGCACCAGCAGCGCCGCGAGCAGGTCCGCCGTGGCGAGCCGCTGTGGCGTGGTTCCTTCGACGAGACGCTGCGCACCCTGCGCGCCGCCGGCGTCGATGCCGCCCAGTTGCAGGCACTGCTGAACCGGCTCTGCTTCACGCCGGTGTTCACCGCTCACCCGACCGAAGCCAAGCGCCGGGTGCTGCTCGGCGCGCAGCGCCGCATCTTCCTGAGCAACGGTCAGCTCGACGATCCGGCGCTCAACCCGCTCCAGCGGGACGAAGTGCTGGAGGAATTGCGCAGCCAGGTTCAGGTTTTGTGGCATACCGACGAGGTGCGCGCCTACAAACCGCAGGTGCGCGACGAAATCAAGAACGGGCTCTACTACTTTCGAGAATCGATCTTTCACGCCCTGCCGGTGCTCTACCGCAATCTGGAGCGGGCGCTGAGCGCGGTCTATGGCGACGAGGGCGGCAAGACGACGGTGCGAATCCCCTGCCTGCTGCGCTTCGGCTCGTGGATCGGCGGCGACCGCGACGGCAACCCCTTCGTCACCCCCGACACCACCGCGCTGGCCGTGCGCCTGCAAGCGCAGGAGATCCTGCGCGAATATTTGCGTCGGATCGAGGATCTGAACCGGCGCTTGACCTATTCCGGCTCGCTGGTCACGCCTTCGCCGCCGTTCACCGCCAGCCTGGACGCGGACTTGCGGCGCATGGCCGAACTATTCCACGACACGCCCCGGCAGTACGCCCAGGAACCGTACCGGCGCAAGCTGTTTCTGATTTACCACCGGCTGCGGCACAACCTCGACCGCATTCGTGCCCGCATCGACGGCCATCCGGACAAGATCCCGGTTCCTTTCTGGGGCTACGATTCCGAACGGGAATTTCTTGAGGAACTTTATATTATCCGCGATTCGCTGGTCGCCCACGGCGACGGCGCGGTCGCCGAGCGGGAACTCAAGGATCTGATCCGGCTGGCGGAAACCTTCGGCTTTTATCTGGCGGCGCTGGACGTGAGGCAGGAGTCGGGCCGGCATACGGCGGCGGTGACGGAAGTTTTCACCATGGCGCCCAACCTGCCGGACTACGCCGCCCTGACCGAGGACGAACGCTTGCGGGCGCTCGGCGAACTGCTGGCCCGGCCGGGCACCCCGCTGCTGTACTGCGATTCGCTCAGCCCCGCCACCCGCGAGACGCTGGAGGTCTTCCAGACCATGGCGCGGACGCGCGAGGAAATCAGTCCGCGCGCGTTTGACAATTACGTCATTTCCATGACCCACGAAGCCAGCCATGTGCTGGAGGTGCTGTTTTTGGCCAGCTTCGCCGGACTGGTCGGACGCCGCGCCGACGGCGGCTGGCACTGCGACATCCGCGTCGCTCCCCTGTTCGAAACCATCGCCGATCTGAACCGGGTCGAGACCCTGCTGACCCGGCTGCTGGACCAGCCGACCTACCGGGAACTGCTGGCGGCGGCTGGTGGGGTGCAGGACGTCATGGTGGGTTATTCCGATTCCTGCAAGGACGGCGGCATCCTGGCCTCCAACTGGGGGCTGTATCAGGCGCAGCAACAGGCGGTGGCCCTGACGGCGGCGCGCGGCTTCGACTGCCGCCTGTTCCACGGTCGTGGCGGTACGGTGGGACGCGGCGGCGGCCCGGTCCACGATGCTATCCTGTCCCAGCCGACCGGCACGGTGCGCGGCCAGATCAAGATCACTGAACAGGGCGAAGTGCTGTCGTTCAAGTATCAGAATCTGGAAACCGCCGTTTACGAACTGACGCTGGGTATCACCGGCCTGATGAAAGCCAGCCGCCACCTGATTCAGGACGTGCCGGCCGACCCGCCGGAAGCGGCAACGGTCATGGCCGAACTGGCCTTACACGGCGAGGCCGCCTATCGCGATCTCACCGAACGAACACCCGGCTTCATCGATTATTTCTACACCGCCACGCCGGTCACCGAGATCGGCCAGCTCAACATCGGCTCGCGGCCCTCGCACCGCGCCCAGGGCGACCGCTCCAAATATTCGGTGCGGGCGATTCCGTGGATGTTCGGCTGGGGCCTGGCGCGGCATACCCTGCCCGGCTGGTACGGCATCGGCGGCGCGCTGGCGGCCTGGCGCGGCAACGATCCCAAGCGGCTGGCGCTGTTGCAAAAGCTGTATCGGGAATGGCCGTTCTTCCACGCCTTGCTCAACAATAGCCAAATGTCGCTGAGCAAGGCGGACCCGGACATCGCCCGCGAATACGCCCGGCTGTGCGAGGACGCCGGGACCGGGACCGGCATCTACGAGCGGTTTCAGGTGGAATACGAACGGACCTGCCAGGAGATCCTGACGGTGGCGCGGATCGCGACGCTATTGGAGGAAAATCCGGTGCTGGCCAAATCGCTGGACCGGCGCGACCCCTACCTGAACCCGCTCAATCACATCCAGGTCACGCTGCTGCGCCGCTACCGGCAGGCGCTTAAGGATCAGGGCGCGGATTCGCCCGAGGCGGAGACCTGGCTGCGGCCCCTGCTGCGGTCCATCAACGCGCTGGCGGCGGGATTGCGGAATACCGGTTGACGGTTGAAAAGCCGACCGGTAAGCGTTCGCGAGCGGTTGGTGCCTCAAGCCGGTTCGGCCGCTGCGCCAGGCCATGGTCGTGCAAGAATACTCTTACGCCCAGGCGGTCTCGGTGGCCGACGGTCAGCTGGATGCCCTGATCCGTCCCGCGTTAATCGCCCATGCGGGCAGGTGTGCCTCGACGAGGTCGCCTCCCGCCATCCGGGCGAGGGGATCGTCTTCAGAAGGATTGAACGACGATCTTGCCTTTGGCCTGCCCGGTTTCGATGAGCGCATGGGCGGCCCGGATGTTCTCGGCGTTGATCGGGCTCAGCACTTTGTCGAGCGTCGTGCGGATTCGTCCAGCGTCGATTTCATGGGCCACATAGTTCAGCAACTGGTGCTGCTCGATCATGTCCGGTGTTTCGAACATGGCGCGGGCGAACATGAATTCCCAGTGCAGGCTGGCGGCCTTCATCTTCATGCCCGCCATCGGCATCGGCAGGTGGGTATCATCGATTGTCACAATCCCGCCCTGCGGCCGGATCAGTTCAACCGCCGTTTCCCAATGGCGCATGTCATTGAAGATCGCGATGTGATCGACATATTGAAACCCGAGCGCACGCACCTGCTCAACCATGGGTTGGCGGTGATTAACCACATGATCCGCGCCCAGCGCTTTGACCCAGCTTTCCGTCTCTGGGCGCGAGGCCGTGGCGATGACAACCAGCCCGGCCGCCTTGGCCAATTGGATGCCGATCGAACCGACACCGCCACCCGCGCCGATGATGAGAGCCGACTGCCCTTGGTCGGCGCCATCACGATCGATGTTAAGACGATCAAAGAAAGCCTCGTAGGCGGTGATCGTGGTCAGCGGTAGCGCCGCGGCTTCGGCAAAGCCGAGGCTTTTCGGCTTGAATCCGACAATGCGCTCATCCACCAGTTGAAATTCCGCATTGGAACCGGACCGGGTAATGTCACCGGCATAATAGACTTCATCTTCGGGCTTGAAGAGCGTGACGTCCTCGCCGACCGCTTCGACGATCCCGCTGGCATCCCAGCCAAGAACGCGAGGGGTTTCTTCCACCGTGTCTTTTGGGCCGCGGACCTTGGTATCGACCGGGTTGATCGACACGGCCTTCACAGCGACCAGAAGATCGCGGCCCGACGCCGTGGGCTTGGGCAGCTCCACGTCAAGAAAGGATTTCGGGTTATCGATGGGAAGATAATGGGTGAGGGCGACTGCTTTCATTGTGGTATCTCCTGATCCGTGGGGTTGGTCAACGAATGGGAGTCATTTCATTCAGAATGAACTCCGCAACGGCGCCGTCCGTGGCTTTCATATAGGCGGCGAGGTGCGGGGCATTCATGTGGGCCTGCCACAGCTCGCGCGATTCCCAGCTCTCGAAGAACATGAAATGCGCCGGGTCCTCATTGTCGCGGTGCAAGTCATACTGGAGGCAGCCCTTTTCGGCCCGCGTGATCGGAACCAGCTTTTCCAGCTCGGCCTTGACCCGGTCAATCTGATCGGGGTTGGCGTGGATGTTGGCGATGATGGTCAGTGTGGTCATGGCTGTAACTCCTTGAGTGGCGATAGGACAAATATAGCGGCTTGCCAAAGCCGGATAACTCGACAGAATATGGAAAGATAATCCGGAAATGCCGAATAATGCTGCTCAACAATATCGCCCTGTTGCTACAAATTATCGAGAAAGGCAGCCTGGCCTCCCCCCAGCCGGGCTCAATTCAGGCGGGTGCGCGCACTGGCCGACCCTGGCCTTGATGCTGCAATGTCTTGAGCCATCCCGAGAGAACGCCGGCTAAGCGCGCACTCGAATGGTTTCGAAACACAGCGACCGACAGCCTGGATCATGTCGGCACCCAATCCCAGTCAAAAAAGGCCTACGGCATGATCCCGGGCCTGCCCGCGGTCATGGCCGAAGCGCCCGGACTGCTGGAGGGCTACGGGCTGGTTCACGAGCTTTTTGCGAACTCGAGCTTTGACAAGGATGAACTGACCGTGGTCTGGCAGACGGTCAATGTGGAGCACGCCCGCCGCCACGAAACGCCGCTGCCCAATGCCCGGTTGGAGGCGTTATCCTGGGCGCCTTCATGTTGTTGGGGGCACGACGAAGTTCTTCGAGCCCTTCACGACCCTGTTCGCGAACCAGATTGCCCTAAGCCAGTTGCCCTGGCCGAGACTGTCTGCCATCGTCGGACAGGCCGGTAAAATTTCAAGCGGATTGCTGCGGATTGCTGCTGTTGGCATTCTTCGCCTTTGACAAGAAATTCGCGGGCGTGGTGGGGGACAAGATCTTTTACCTGACGAACCTGTTGATCGTGGCCATTATGCTGGTTGCCGTCTACATGCATTTGCACCCGAATGTCCCCGCCGAGACCTTACTTTGGCCTGCGCCAGAAACTCACCACCGCTCGCTCGTCGTCCCATCGCCACACCTTCTCATCCGCGATGGCTGGCGAACCCGGCCGGCTTCAGAATTTGAACTCGTCGATCAACAACTGCATCTGCAACAGCGTCTGCATGTTGATGTTCTGGATGCGGAAGCCGGTGTCGTAGAAATCGGGATTGATGTCTCGACCGCTCCACAGGCTTTCCGCCTCCAGCGAGATGCGTTGTCGCGAATTGCCTTCCCTGGGAACATCCACCCATAACCGGAAAATTTGGTTGACCGGGATGGGGCGGTCGCTAACCAGTCGCATGCCTTCCTTGTTGATATCGACAATGTGGCCCAATAACACTTGATCGTCCTGATTGTAGACGCGCAGGTACATCACCAGATACCAGCGTTTGAGCCGACGCTGTTCGGCTCCGGGCGGGTCGGGAGGGCTCATGGCGATCTCTTGGCCTGTTTGCAATGCCGTTGCGCCACTCGCGGTAAGCATCCGCGGAGCGCACAGGTCGTTGGAGGAAAAGACCGTGCCTGGTCGAGAGTGGCGTTCATCGTCGGGCGTTTCAGGCCGGTACGGCTGGATTAAGGCTGTAAGTAACCGTCAAACTGGCTTGATCCAGCACATGTCCGGCAATCGCGGCGAGCATCTCGGGGCCGGTAAATTCGCCATCCACCGGACAGCGCTCCACATCGAGCGCGTACAGCGTGAAGATATAATGATGCACGATGCTGTCGTTCCAGGGCGGGCATGGGCCGTCGTAACCGAAGTAGCGGCCAGCCATCGCCGGGTCGCTGGCAAACCATTCCCGATAGTTATTGATGCCCTGGCGGGTGCCGCGCGGGCCGTCCGGCCCCGGCTTGCCGCCGGGCGCGATGCCCTCGGAGAACTCGCCGGCCAAAATCTGCGCGGGTTCGGGGGGCAGGTCCACCAGTATCCAGTGATGGAAATCGGTACGCGGCAGACTGGCCGGAACCTCCCGCCCTTCCTGGTTGACGTCGTCCGCCTGGGTCGGTACGTCCGGGTCGTGGCAGACCAGCGCCAGCGAGCGGGTTTCCGGCGGCAGATCACTCCACTGGAGTGGTGGGTTGGTGTTGGACCCAAGCACGACGTGCTGTTGGGGGTCGGCAACGCCGAAGGCGAACTCGGCGGGGATCGGTTGATGATCGCGCAAGACGGGGCTAGTCAGTTTCATGCACTCTTTCCTTCAATCAGAGTGTGGCCGGGAGTGGTATCGACGCGTCGGCGGCGAGGGGCGCGACCGATGTATCGGGAGCCGGGATTGCTCTGGCATTCGACCGGTCAAGGTAGCGGTATTCGCTTGACCTGTCTTCGCCGTTCTTAAAGAATTGCCGTGGCTCGTGAACGATCCGGGCAATGGGTTTGCTTTTTATCGATCTATGATAACGCATACAACATAGCACGTTAATTCGCGATGCCGGCAAATGGAATTGATCGCCTCCGCCGCGAAGCCACCACGGAAGCCATCGTGGTGGCGACGACCCAGGCGGGTACTTGACTGGCGAGCCGATCCGGCGTTTTGACCGTGGTTTCCGCACCAGAGGATGGAGGTCTATTGGACCCATGAGCGATCGAAGCGCGCGAGGTGAACTCACGGGGAGCGCGTTCCCGGAAGGCGATGGCCTTGGCACCGAAGCCGAGGAAGGGCTGAAAACCGGCCAGCCGGTGGCGACGGTCTCTTCGAAACTTCCCGACGGCGCACGACCGGTCGCTTACCCGCGACGGGCACCGTTCAGAACGGCGCTGCACATGGTGGGCTTGTTGCTGGTTTTGTTCAGCACCACCATGTTGCCGCCGATCGTGGTGGCGTGGTGGTACGACGATCTTCATGTCGTGATGCCGTTCGCCGAGACCCTGGCCGCCACCTTGGGGCTGGGCTTGCTGTGCTGGTTGCCGGTGTGCCGGTTCAAGGTCGATCTGCGCAACCGCGACGGCTTTGTGGTGGTGGTGGCGTTCTGGGTGCTGCTGTCGCTGCTGGGCACGCTGCCGTTCATGCTGGCGGAGCAACCGGATATTTCTTTCCTGGATGCCTGGTTCGAGACCACCTCCGGGCTGACCACCACCGGCGCCACCATCCTGTCCGACCTGGACGCCCTGCCCAAGGCGATCTTGTACTACCGGGCGCAAATGCACTTTTTCGGCGGCATGGGCATCGTGGTGCTGGCGGTGGCCTTGCTGCCGATGCTGGGGATCGGCGGGATGCAGCTGTACAAGGCGGAGACGCCGGGGCCGATGAAGGACGAGAAGCTGACCCCACGCATCACCGAGACCGCCAAGAATCTCTGGGTCATCTACGTGGGCCTGAACGTGGTCTGCGCGTTGGCGTTCTGGGCGGCGGGGATGAGTCCGTTCGACGCGATCTGTCATGCCTTCACCACCATCGCGCTGGGCGGTTTTTCCACCCACGACGCCAGTATCGGCTATTACCAGAATCCGGCCATCGAGCTGATCGCGGGGACCTTCGCGCTGATCGCGGCGGTCAATTTCGCCCTGTACTTTCTGGCATGGCGCAGAGGCAGCGTTTGGATGGTTTTTCGGGACGCCGAATTCCGCTTCTTCATGACGGTGATCGTCGCGATCGTCGCGATCGCTTGCGCCTACCTGTATTTCACCGACAAGTTTCCGCTGTGGGAAGCACTTCAGCACGGCTATTTCCAGAGCGTGATGATCATCACCGGTAACGGTTTGACCACCGCCGGTTACTCGGCCGACTGGCCGGCTTTCGTGCCGTTGTTGTTGCTGCTGGGTAGTTTTTTCGGCGGCTGCGTCGGTTCGACCTGCGGCGGCATCAAGGCGATCCGATTTCTGCTGCTGTACAAGCAAAGCCTGCGCGAGGCCCGGCTGCTGATCCGGCCCACCGCGCAAATCGCGGTCAAGGTGGGGGGTCACCCCATTTCCGATCGAGTGATGCAGGCGGTGTGGGGGTTTTACTATCTCTACATCTTCTGTTACTGCGCGCTGTCGCTGGCGCTGACCGCGACCGGTGTGGATCTGGTGACGGCGTTCGGTTCAGCGGCGGCCGGCTTGAACAATATGGGAGTGGGGTTGGGGGATACCGCCTCCAACTTCAGTCCGTTGAACGACACCGCTACTTTTTTGCTGGCGCTGTCGATGGTGGTCGGCCGGCTGGAGATCTTTCCACTGTTGCTGTTATGTCTGCCGGATTTCTGGAAGTGAGTGGGCATGGACAAAGTGGAGTACGTCGGCGAACCGCCGCTGACGATGACTGAAAAGGCGCGGTGGGCCGGTCAGCGGCGGGCGCCGGTCAGAACGGCGCTGTACATGGTCGGACTGCTGACGATCCTGTTCAGCGCGACTCTGTTGCCGCCGATGGGAGTGGCGTGGTGGTACGACGGCATGCCGGTGGTGATGCCGTTTGCAAAGGCGTTGGGGGCGATGCTGGCGCTGGGTTTGCTCTGCTGGCTGCCGGTGTGCCGGTTCAAGGTCGATCTGCGCAACCGCGACGGCTTCGTGGTGGTGGTGGCGTTCTGGATGTTGTTGTCGTTGCTGGGGGCGCTGCCATTCATGCTGACGGAGCATCCGCACATGCGCTTGGTGGATGCGGTGTTCGAAACCGCCTCCGGTCTGACCACCACCGGCGCCACCATCCTGTCCGACTTGGACAACTTGCCCAAGGCGATCTTGTACTACCGGGCGCAACTGAATTTTCTGGGCGGCATGGGCATCGTGGTGCTGGCGGTGGCCTTGCTGCCGATGCTGGGGATCGGCGGGATGCAGCTCTACAAGGCGGAGACGCCGGGGCCGATGAAGGACGAGAAGCTGACCCCACGCATCACCGAGACCGCCAAGAACCTCTGGTTCATCTACGTGGGCCTGAACGTGGTTTGTACGCTGGCGTTCTGGGCGGCGGGAATGAGTTTTTTCGATGCGATCTGCCATAGTTTCGCCACCCTGGCGCTGGGCGGTTTTTCTACTCACGACGCCAGCATCGGCTATTTTCACAGCGCCCCGATCGAACTGATCGCCGGCTTCTTCTCGCTGGTGGCGGCGGTCAACTTCGCCCTGTTTTTCCTGGCGTGGCGCTCCCGTAGCTTGAAAGTGGTGTTTCGCGATGCCGAATTCCAGTTCTGCATGGTGGTCATGGCCGGGATCATCGCGCTCACCTGCGGTTACCTGTATATCTCCGGCAAGTTTCCGTTGTGGGAATCGATTTATCACGGTTTTTTCCAGACCGCCTCGATCATCACCGACAATGGTCTCGTCACCACCGGCTATCCGGAAAACTGGCCGTTCGTCGTGCCGCTACTATTGTTGCTGGGTAGCTTTTTCGGCGGTTGCGTCGGTTCGACTTGTGGCGGCATCAAGGCATTCCGTTTTCTGCTGCTGTTCAAGCAGAGCCTGCGCGAGGCCCGATTGCTGGTCCGGCCCACCGCGCAAATCGCGGTCAAGGTCGGTAACCGACCGATGCCGGACCGGGTGATGCAAGCGGTGTGGGGGTTTTATTTCCTGTACATCCTCAGCTACTGTTTTTTCTCCTTCGCGCTGGCGACGACCGGTGTGGATCTGGTGACGGCATTCGGCTCGGTGGCGGGTTGCCTGAACAACATGGGGGTGGGATTGGGCGAGACGGCGGTTGGTTTTGGCCCGTTGAACGATGCCGCCACCTGGTTGCTGTCGGCATCGATGGTGATCGGCCGGCTGGAGATCTTCCCGCTGTTGTTGCTGTTTCTGCCTGACTTCTGGAAATGAGCATGAGCGAGCGAACGGATCGCCTGGAGGCGGGGTCGGAGTTGATTTCGGGCCAGGGTGAAGGCACGGCCGAACTCGAAGACTGGCGGGAAGCCGGGACCGCGCCACGGACGCCGCGGCCGCGAGTGGGGGAGGAAGACGAGTCCGGTCCTGCCCCGCCACGGCCCGAAACCGGCTGGAACCCGTGGCAAACCCGTCAGCGACGGGCGCCGGTCAAGACGACGCTGTACATGGTCGGGGTGCTGATGGTCCTGTTCAGCGCCACCCTGCTGCCGCCGATCGTGGTGGCGTGGTGGTACGACGGCATGGCGGTGGTGATGCCGTTCGCGGAAACCCTGGCCGCCACCCTGGGGCTGGGCTTGCTGTGCTGGTTGCCGGTCTGCCGGTTCAAGGTCGATCTGCGCAACCGCGACGGTTTCGTGGTGGTGGTGGCGTTTTGGGTGCTGCTGTCCCTGTTGGGCGCCATTCCGTTCGTGCTGGCTGAACATCCGCACATGAGGGTGGTGGACGCGGTGTTCGAAACCGCCTCCGGGCTGACCACCACCGGCGCCACCATTCTGTCCGACCTGGACGCCCTGCCCAAGGCGATCCTCTACTATCGGGCGCAATTGAACCTGTTGGGCGGCATGGGGGTGGTGGTGCTGGCGGTGGCCTTGCTGCCGATGCTGGGCGTCGGTGGGATGCAGCTCTACAAGGCCGAGACGCCGGGGCCGATGAAGGATGAGAAGCTGACTCCGCGCATCACCGAGACCGCCAAGAACCTGTGGGTGATCTACTTTGGTTTGAATATCGCCTGCGCGCTGGCGTTTTGGGCGGCCGGAATGAGTCCCTTCGACGCGGTTTGTCACAGTTTCTCCACCTTGGCGCTGGGCGGTTTTTCCACCCACGACGCCAGCATCGGTTATTTCCACAGTCTGACCATCGAGTTGATCTCGGGCATTTTCACGCTGATCGCGGCGGTCAATTTCGCCCTGTACTTCATGGCGTGGCGCCGGCGCAGCCTCTGGCTGGTGTTCCATGACGCGGAATTCCAATTTTTTCTGGTGGTGATCGGCGGGATTGTCGCGCTCACCTGCGCCTACCTGTACTTCAGCGGCACCTTTCCGCTCCAGGAGTCGCTCACTCACGGCTTTTTCCAGAGTCTTTCGATCGTGACCAGTAACGGTCATACGGCGGCCGGCTATTCGGCGGACTGGCCATTTTTCGTCCCCTTGCTGCTGTTGCTGGGCAGCTTTTTCGGCGGCTGCGTCGGCTCGACCTGCGGCGGTATCAAGGCGGTTCGATTCCTGCTGCTGTACAAACAGAGCGTGCGCGAAATCCGCCTGTTGATCCGTCCCACCGCGCAGATCGCGGTCAAACTGGGCAACCGGCCCATACAGGAGCGAGTGATGCAGGCGGTGTGGGGATTTTATTATCTCTACATCTTTTGTTATTGCGCGCTGTCGCTGGCACTGGTGGCGACTGGCCTGGATTTGGTGACGGCGTTCGGTTCGGCGGCGGCCGGCTTGAATAACATGGGCGTGGGTCTGGGCGATACGGCTTCCAATTTCAGCCCGCTGAGCGATACCGCCACCGTGTTGATGACGGTGGCCATGGTGGTGGGCCGGCTGGAGGTGTTCCCGGTGTTGCTGCTGTTCCATCCGGATTTCTGGAAGGGCTGATCATGAATCCAAAGCGAGGCTACACCGGCGAGTTGCCGCCGGCCCGGTTCAACCTGGCGCGCTACTGTCTTCAGGCGGCGGCGCGGACCACGCCGGACAAGGTGGCGCTGGTGGTGGTTTCCGACGCCGACGCGCCGGTTGGAGCGGCCGAGCACTGGACTTACGCGCAACTGGATGAGGCGGTGCGGCGCACGGCGGCCGGGCTGCGCCGTCTGGGTCTGGCGCCAGGCGCGCGGCTGATGATCCGCATGGGCAACACCAGCGATTACGCCCTGCTGTTTTTCGGCGCCATCGCCGCCGGTTGCGTGCCGCTGCCATCCTCGGCGCAACTGACCGAGGAGGAGGCCGCTTTCCTGCTGGCCGATTCCGGTGCCCGGTTGCTGGCCATGGCGGATGAACTGACGATCCGGCCACCGCCGGGTGTGCAAGTGTTGGGCTTGGCCGAGGTCGCCGCGCTACGGGCCGGTCACGAGCCGCTGGACTATGCCGATACCGCCGCCGACGATCCAGCGTTCCTGATCTACACCTCCGGTACCACCGGTCAGCCCAAGGGCGTGTTGCACGCCCAGCGCTCGGCCTGGGGTCGGCGACCGATGTACCAGGGCTGGTATGGCATCCGCCCGGACGATGTGATTCTGCACGCCGGGGCATTTAACTGGACTTATACCCTGGGGGTGGGGTTGACCGATCCCTGGGCCAACGGCGCGACGGCGGTACTCTACAACGGTCCGCGCGATGTCACGGTTTGGCCGGCGCTGATGGAGAAGTACCGGGCCACTCTGTTTGCAGCGGTGCCGGGGCTGTACCGACAGATCCTGAAATACAATGATCTGGGTGCTTATGACCTGTCCAGCCTGCGCCACGGGCTGACCGCCGGCGAAGCGCTGAGCACCGCTTTGCTGGAACAGTGGCGGGCGACGACCGGCAAGGCGCTGTACGAGGCGTTGGGGATGAGCGAATGCTCGACCTACATTTCTTCGGCGCCGGGCGAGCCGGTCAACCCCGGCAGTCCGGGTAAGGCCCAGCCGGGTCGTTGCGTGGCGGCATTGCCGGTCGAAGGCGGTGAGGAACCGCTGCCACCGGGCGAGACCGGGTTGCTGGCGGTGCATCGCGGCGATCCGGGGCTGATGCTGGGTTACTGGAATCGCCCCGAAGAAGAGGAGTTGGTTTACCGGGGCGAGTGGTTCCTCGGCGGCGATCTGGTTCACTTCGACGCCGATGGCTACATGATCTACCACGGTCGCAACGACGACGTGATGAACGCCATGGGCTACCGGGTGTCGCCGCTGGAGGTGGAACATTGCCTGAGCCGGCATCCGGCGGTGGCGGAGGTGGCGGTCACTGAGCTGGCCGTGCGCGAGGGCGTCAGCGTAATCGCCGCCTTCGTGGTGCCGCGCGATCCCGACGAACCGGACGGGATGGACGCCGCGCCCTTGCTGGCCCATGCCCACGCCCATCTGGCGGGCTATAAGTGCCCGCGCGAGATTATTTTCGTCGATAGCCTGCCGCGCACCGCCAACGGCAAGGTCCGCCGCCGCGATCTGGCGCGGTGGCGGCGGTAAAGCAGATTCACCGTCAGGAAGGTCGCTGGCAATGTCTCCAGGTGCTACTGACCACCCCCGGCGGGTCTGTGCGATTCAGAACTGGATCGGGCACAAGTCCTCGCCGCCCAGGCCGTCCATGACGCTGAACCGGTCAACGCTCTAGAGCACCGGCCCGAGCATGGCGATGGCGTTATTCCAGAGGCGACGTGTCATCGGCCAAGCGGCCACTTCGCTCAGCTCGACCGGGCGCGACCGGGCGATATATTCCTGCTGGCGCCGCCGGACATCGGCGGTCAGCGCCGGATCGTGGAACAGGATGTTGTTCTCGTAGTTCAGTTCGAAGCTGCGGCGATCCATGTTGGCGGAACCGATCAGCGTCACTTCACCGTCCAGGGTCAGCGATTTGGTGTGTAGCAATCCGCCCACGTATTCGAAGATCCGTACTCCAGCGGTGAGCAGCTCGCCGTAGTAGCTGCGACTCGCCGCGCCGACGATCCACGAGTCGTTCCTGGCCGGGAAGACAATGGTCGTGGCCACGCCACGGCGGGCGCTGGCGCACAAGGCGCCCTGCATGGACTCATCGGGGACGTAATAAGGGGTCGAGATGATCAACTCATGGCGAGCAGTGTGCATGAGTGACTCAAACATCTCGGGCATGGCGGAGTAGCGCACGGTCGGCCCCGTGCCGATGACCTGAGCCGGCAGCCCCGACAGGGCGGGTGGGATCGGTCGCCGCAGCAGGTCCGCGATGTCATCGTCCACATGGGCCATCCAGTCACTGGCGAACAGATGTTGATTCTGACGGGCGATCGGCCCCTCGAAACGCATCATGGCATCCACCCAGGGCGCGTATTGGGCCTTGATGAGAAACTCCGGATCAGCACAGTTCTGACTGCCGCAATAGGTGATGAGATCGTCGATCACGACGATTTTTCGATGGTTGCGCAGATCGATCCGCCCCTTGAGAGGCCGCAGCAACGGATTGCCAACGGGCAAGGCCCGGGCCAGGCGGACCCCCGCTCGATCCATGTCTGGCCAGTATTTGGAATGAATCAGCAGACGCGAGCCCAGGTCGTCCGCCATCGCCCGGCAGGTGACGCCGCGCGCGGCGGCGCGCTTTAGCGCCTCGATGATCTTGCGGCCATTGTGGTCCGGCAGCCAGATATAGAACAGGAGATGCACATGCTCGCTGGCGGCATCGATGTCGGCCACCATGGCGTCGATGGTGGCGTTCGAATCCGCCAGCAGGCGGGCGTGGTTGCCGCCGACCGGTTCGAAACCGCTGATGGAGTGCCCGACACGAAACAGGTGCGTGTAGCGATCCGACGCCTCGACCCGCTGGATGGCCGCGTCCAGACCCACCGCATCGGCCACCTTCGGCATTTGCGCGAGCACCGCCTGCATTCGCGCGACGCGCCGTCGGCCGATGTTGACTTCGCCAAACAGGATATAGGCCAGAATACCCAGCACCGGCAGGACCAGAATGATCACCATCCAGGCGATGCGCGAGGCGGGCTCCCGATGCGGTCTCAGTAGCACCCGCGCGATGAAGGCGAATTGAATCAGAACGTTCAGTATCCAGAGAATCGCCGCAAAAAAGGTTGTTTCGTTCACTGAAATGAATCCTGAAAGTTTATCGGTCTCTAGGCGCCGCATCGTCTGCGCGCAAGTCTACCCGCGTTGTCATAACGACAAAACAAACAACGGCATGAATCCGATATATAGCGCTCCCATCCCGGTTATGGAATCTCTCTTCCTTGGAGAAGGAGGGGTGGCGCGTAGCGCCGGGGTGGTCCGACACGGTGATTCCACCCGTCAGACAGGAGCGCCATATCTCCTGTTTCGAGGTTTCCCATCTGCTGAAACGGCGTCGTGAAGCTAATGTTTAATAAATCAATATGCAATATTTATTATTGCATTTAAACTTTTCGTTAGTGATAATTAATGCCTGTCTTGGAACCTGGATTTTCATTATGCTCACAGCGGCTCAGTTGAAAGCGGCACGCGCGCTGTTGGGTATAGACCAGCGAACGCTCGCCGAAAGCGCCGGTTTGTCCCTGCCGACCATCCAGCGGATGGAAACCAGCGAAGGCACGATTCGCGGCAATGTGGATTCCCTGGTCAAGCTCATCACCGCGCTCGACGCCGCCGGCGTGGAGCTGATCGGGGAGGGCGCCGCCAGCGAAGGTGGCGGGCGCGGGGTTCGGCTGAAGCGCTGAACCGCTCAATCAGTCCGTAGTGATGTGGGTCGGAAGGAGTGGAATTCGTCACCATGCCGTTGTCGCTGTCATTGGGCTTGGCCATGGCCCTGCTTGCCGTCGGTCTCCATGCGATCGCCGCATCGCGCCGGACGGGTTGCACCCGCCAGGTCTACGGGGTGAGTCTGGTCATCTGCATCCTCTTGCTGGGGACGGCGCTGGCGCATCTGCTGGGTGACCGAACGCCGGTCACGCTGACCTTGCCCATTGGCCTGCCCTGGCTGGGCGCGCATTTCCGTCTGGACGCGCTGTCGGCCTTTTTCCTGATCGTGGTCAATCTTGGCGGCGCGGTGGCCAGCCTGTTCGCCCTGGGCTACGGCCAGCATGAAAAAACGCCCGAACGAGTATTGCCGTTCTACCCGGCCTTTCTGGCCGGCATGAACCTGGTGGTGCTGGCCGATGACGCCTTTACCTTTTTATTCGTTTGGGAATTCATGTCGCTCAGTTCCTGGGCACTGGTCATGGCCCACCATCGGGAGCCGGCCAACGCTCGCGCCGGTTATCTATATCTGGTCATGGCCTGCTTCGGTACCTTGGCGCTGCTGCTGGTTTTCGGGCTGCTGGCCGGTCCCGACGGCGGCTACGATTTCAGCGCCATCCGCGCCGCTCAGGCCACGCCGGGCGCGGCGGCGCTGGTGCTGGCGCTGGCGTTGGTGGGAGCCGGTTCCAAGGCCGGTCTGGTGCCGCTGCATGTCTGGCTGCCGCTGGCGCATCCGGCCGCGCCCAGCCATGTGTCGGCATTGATGAGCGGGGTAATGACCAAGGTGGCGGTGTACGGTTTCATCCGCATCGTGTTCGACCTGCTGGGCACGCCGGCCTGGTGGTGGGGAGGACTGGTGCTGGCGCTGGGTGGAATCACCGCCGTGCTGGGCGTGCTGTACGCGCTGATGCAGCACGATCTGAAACGGCTGCTCGCCTATCACACGGTGGAAAATATCGGCATCATCTTTATCGGTTTGGGGCTGGCGCTGGCGTTTCAGGCGAATCATATGTACGCGAACGCCGCACTGGCGCTGACCGCCGCGCTGTTCCACATCTTCAACCATTCGCTGTTCAAGAGTCTGCTGTTTCTCGGTACCGGCGCGGTGCTGACCGCCACCGGAGAGCGCGACATGGAACGGCTGGGTGGGTTGATCCAC
This sequence comes from Candidatus Competibacteraceae bacterium, assembly GCA_016699715.1. Taxonomy (NCBI): domain Bacteria; kingdom Pseudomonadati; phylum Pseudomonadota; class Gammaproteobacteria; family Candidatus Competibacteraceae; species Candidatus Competibacteraceae bacterium. Next base: position 1,151,721 of record CP065007.1, read on the forward strand.
CCGATGCCGTGGACCGCGCTGGCGTTTCTGATCGGCGCGGCGGCGATTTCGGCGCTGCCGCCGCTGAACGGCTTCGTCTCCGAATGGCTGACTTTCCAGGCCATCCTGGCCAGCCCGGAGCTGCCGCAATGGCCGCTCAAGTTTTTGGTGCCGGCGGTCGGCGCGCTGCTGGCGCTGTCCGCCGCGCTGGCCGCCACCTGCTTCGTCAAAGCCTTCGGCATCACCTTCCTGGGCCGGCCGCGTTCGCCGGCCGCCGCCGGGGCACGGGAAACCGACCGCTATTCGCTGGTCGCGCTGTTCGTTCTGGCGGTGCTCTGCCTGTTGGCCGGCATCCTGCCCGGACTGGTGGTGGATGGCCTGTCTCCGGTGGTGAGTGTGCTTAACGGCGGCACCCGGCTGACGGCGCAGAGCAGCCAGCCCTGGCTGACACTGGTGCCGGTGGTGGATGTCAAAAGCACCTACAACGGCTTGCTGGTGCTGTTGTTCATGGCATTTTCCGGAACCGGCGCCGCCCTCCTGATCCATCGTTTCGCTTCCGCCGCGGCGCGGCGCGGTCCGGCCTGGGATTGCGGCTTTCCCGAAGCCAGCCCCGCGACCCAGTACACCGCCGGCAGCTTCGCTCAACCGATCCGCCGGGTGTTCGGCAGCGTGGTGTTCCAGGCGCGGGAACGGGTGTTCATGCCGCCGCCCGGCGATTCGCGGCCGGCGCGATTGGAGGTCGAGCTGCACGACCCGGTCTGGGAGCGTGGCTACGCCCCGATCATCGCGGCCGTGGTGGCGCTCTCCAGCCGTTTCAATGCCTTTCAATACCTCACCATCCGCCGTTACCTGAGTCTGGTGTTCGGCGCGCTGGTCCTGCTGTTGCTGGGGATGGTGCTATGGCGCTGACCGCCGACTATGGGGTGCAGGGCTGCCAAATGCTGCTGACGCTGCTGCTGGCCCCGCTGCTCACCGGTTTTGTCCGCGCGCTCAAGGCGCGACTGCTGCGCCGGCGTGGCCCGACCCTGCTGCAACCCTACCGCGATCTGCTCAAGCTGTTGCGCAAGGAGGTCGTGCTGGCCGACTCCGCCTCCTGGCTGTTTCGAGTCGCGCCCTATCTGATCTTCGCCGCGATCTGGGTGGCGGCGGCGCTGGTGCCGACCTTCGCCAGCGGCCTGCCGTTCAGTTGGACGGCCGATTTGATCGCCATCGTCGCGCTGCTCGGCACCGCCCGCTTTTTTCTGGCGTTGGCCGGGCTCGATGTCGGCACCAGCTTCGGCGGCATCGGCGCCAGCCGCGAGATGATGATCGCCTCGCTGGCCGAACCGGCCATGCTGATGATGGTATTCACCCTGTCGCTGCTGGCCGGCACCACCGAACTGTCGGCGGTCGCCCGTTTCATGCTGAATGCCGATGTCGGCCTGCGGGTGTCGCTGGCGCTGGCGCTGCTGGCTTTGGTCATGGTGGCGATCGCCGAGAATGCCCGGATTCCGGTGGACAATCCGGCCACCCACCTGGAGCTGACCATGGTGCATGAGGCAATGGTGCTGGAATACTCCGGTCGCCATCTGGCGCTGATCGAGCTGGCCGCTGCCCTGAAATTGCTGCTCTATCTGTCGCTGATGGCCTGCATCTTCGTGCCCTGGGGCATGGCGACCGCCGGCGCGGGTCCGCTGGATTATCTGACGGGTGTGGCTGTGTATCTGGCCAAGCTGGCGGTGGGTGGTCTGCTGCTGGCGCTGTTCGAAACCAGCATCGCCAAGATGCGGGTGTTCCGTGTCAATGAATTTCTGGGGGCGGCGCTGATGCTGGGTTTGCTCGGTACCCTGTTGCTGTTTGTGTCCCGGAGCCTGTGATGCACGGCCTGGCCTTCGATATCGCCCATTTCCTGGCGGGCGGCATGGTGGTGGTGAGTTTCCTGCTGCTGTACCAGGATCGCCTGTATGCCCTGATCAGCGTTTTCGCCCTGCACTCGCTGGTGCTGGCGCTGGCGGTCGGCTGGCAGGCCGCCATTCAGGGCGCGCATCACCTGTACATCACGGCGGGAATCGCGCTGGTGTTCAAGGCGATCGTCATTCCGGTCGCGCTCCACCGCATCGTCCGGCGGCTCGGCATCCATCGCACGCTGGAAGCGGTGGGAGGCGTGGGCCGGGACATGCTGGCCGGCACCGGGCTGGTGGCGCTGGCCATTCTGGTGATGCTGCCGGTGACGGCCAGCGCCGACGCGCTGGCGCGCGAAGATCTGGCCTTCGCTTTGGCGGTGGTGCTGCTGGGGTTGCTGCTGATGGTCACCCGCCGCAACGCGGTCAGCCTGGTGATCGGCTTCATGTCGCTGGAGAACGGACTGGTGCTGGCCGCCGCCGGAGCACGCGGCATGCCGCTGGCGGTGGAAATCAGCGTCGCGTTTTCGGTGCTGATCGCGATGATCGTGATCGGTATTTTTCTGTTTCGCATCCGGGAGCGCTTCGACAGCGTGGACATGCAGGCGATGGATACCTTTCGGGAGGAACGGCGGCGATGAGCGGCGCGGATCTCGGTCTCGTGGCGATGGCCGTGCTGCTGGGCGTTCCGGCCGGCTCGGCGCTGCTGCTGGTGCTGGTGTCCGGCTACCGGCTCGGCGCCAGGCTGAATGTCGGCGCGGCGCTGCTGTGCCTGCTGGCCGCCGCCACCCTGTTCCAGGCGCGGCCGGAGGCCAATCTCTATCTGCGGGTGGACGACTTCAACATCTATCTGATCGCGCTGAACAACTGGGTCAGCTTCACCACCAGCGTGTTCAGTGCCGGCTACATCGCCCACGAACTGGAAACCGGCCGGTTGACCCCGGCGTATCTGCGCTTTTATCACGCCATGTATCAGGCGCTGCTGTTCGCCATGAACCTGGCGCTGCTCGCCAACAACATCGGGTTGCTGTGGGTGGCGATCGAACTGGCGACGCTGGTCACGGTGCTGATGGTCGGTCTCTACCGGACCCATGCCGCGCTGGAAGCCGCCTGGAAGTATTTCATTCTGGGTAGCCTCGGCATCGCCCTGGCGCTGTTCGGCACCATCCTGGTGTATCTGGCGGCGCAACCGGTGATCGGGCAGGGGCTGCCGGCCATGGCCTGGGACCGGCTGCTGGCCCGCGCCGACGCCTTCGATCCGGCGCTGCTCAACCTGGCCTTCGTGTTTTTGCTGCTCGGTTACGGCACCAAGGCCGGTCTGGTGCCGCTGCACGCCTGGCTGCCGGACGCGCACGCCGAAGGCCCCACGCCGATCTCGGCGGTGCTGTCCGGTTTGCTGCTGAACGTGGCGCTGTATGCGGTGCTGCGCTTCAAGATGCTGATGAGCGCCAATCCGTCCGCGCTGGCGCCGGGGCCGCTGATGGTCATTCTGGGGCTGCTGTCCCTGCTGTTCGCCGGCTTGATGCTCTATCGCCGGGGCGACATCAAACGCTTGTTCGCTTATTCCTCCATCGAACACATGGGCATCATCACCTTCGCCTTCGGCATGGGCGGGCCGCTGGCCAACTTCGCCGGGCTGCTGCACATGACCCTGCACAGCCTGACCAAATCGGCGATTTTCTTCACCGTGGGCCATATTTCCCAAGTCAAGGGTACCCAGCGGATCTCCACTATTCGCGGTTTGACCGTCACCCATCCGACCCTCGGCTGGGGGCTGGTGGCGGGCGTGATCGCCATCGCCGGGATGCCGCCGTTCGGGGTGTTCATGAGCGAGTTCCTGGTGGTCAGTTCCACCTTCGCCCGCCAGCCGCTGCTGGCGTTGCCGCTGGTGGTGGGGTTGCTGCTGGCCTTCGGCACCCTGCTGTGGCGGTTGCACAGCGTGGCGTTCGGCCAGCCGGACAGTACCGCCGTTGTGCCGGTGCGAGCCAGTACCCTGCCGACGACGGTGCATCTGGGGCTGGTATTGGTCGCCGGGTTCTGGCTACCCGAACCGCTGGTGGCCTGGTTCCGCCATGTCGCGGTCCTGTTGGGTTGAGGGCGATAGGATGAAAGCGACGAACGCCAATCCCGCCTTGCTCGCCGTGCTGGGCGCCGGCCAGCCGGTCACCGGGCATCGGCCCTGGCCCCGGTTTTTGGTGAGCGCCGAAACCTGGAACACGCTGCTGGCCGGACTGGCGAACGGTAGCTGGAGCCTGCTCGGATTATGGGCCGAACCCGGTGTGGCGCATCTGGCGGCCTATGAGTTCGAAACCGGTACGCCGGGTGTCGCCAGCCTGCCCTGTCCGGCCGGCGAGTTCCCCTCGGTGGGGCGTCTGCATCCACCGGCGCAACGGCTGGAACGGGCCATCACCGATCTGGTCGGTTTACAGCCGGCCGCCGGCCCCGATCTTCGTCCCTGGCTGGATCACGGCCGCTGGCCGCTGCGCCATCCCCTGGGTGCCGCAACCGCGCCGACCGAAGCGATGCCACCTTATCCGTTTCTGCCGGCGGAGGGCGAAAGCCTGCACCAGATTCCGGTGGGGCCGGTACACGCCGGCATCATCGAACCCGGTCATTTCCGCTTCACCGCCAACGGCGAGGCCGTGGTCCGGCTGGAAGAGCGGCTGGGCTATGTTCACAAGGGTATCGAGAGCCTGCTGAACGGCGCGTCGCTGGAGCGGGCGGCGCGGCTGGTGGGGCGGGTGTCGGGCGACAGCACGGTGGCCTATGCCTGGGCCTTCGCCCGGGCGGTCGAGGCGGCGACGGAAACGGAGATTCCCGCGCGCGCGCACTGGCTGCGCGCGCTGATGGCCGAGCTGGAGCGGCTGGCCAATCACTGCGGCGACATCGGCGCGATCTGCAATGACGCCGCCTTCGCCTTGATGTTGGCCCATTGCGCGGTGTTGCGCGAGCGGGTGCTCCGCGCCAGCGCCGCCTGCTTCGGTCATCGTCTGCTGATGGATTGCGTGATTCCGGGCGGTGTGGCCGTCGATTTGCCGGCGGATGGCGTACCGATCTTGCGAGCCCTGCTGGCCGAAATGCGCCGCGCGTTTCCACCCCTGGTCGAGTTATACGACAACACCGCCTCGCTGCAAGACCGCACCGCCAATACCGGGACGCTCAATCCGACGCTGGTCCAGCAGTTCGGTTGCGGCGGGGTGATCGGCCGCGCCGCCGGCCGCGCCTTCGACGCCCGCCGCCAGCCGGGTTACCCGCCCTACGATCAGCTTGAGTTCGAGGTGCCGGTGCGGCGCGACAGCGATGTTAACGCCCGGGTGTGGATTCGCATCCGCGAGGTGGAACAGAGTCTGACCCTGATTGAGCAAATTCTGGCGCGCTGGCCGCCGGGTCCGGTGCGTGGGGCACTGAACCAGCCCGGCCGGTTGGTCGAGGGCATGGCGCTGGTCGAGGGCTTTCGCGGTGACATCCTGATCTGGTTGCGCTTGGCCGCCGACGGCACGGTGGCGCGCTGCCATCCGCGCGATCCCTCCTGGTTGCAGTGGCCGCTGCTGGAAGCCGCCATCGAAGGCGATATCGTGGCGGATTTTCCCTTGTGCAACAAATCCTTCAACTGCTCGTATTCGGGCCACGATCTTTAGGCGCTCCATCATGCGCAAGCTGCTGTTGCAAAATGGGTGGCGGTCGCCGCTGACTCTTCCCGCTCCGGCCCCTTCCGAACAGGCCCTGGCCGAACTGGGCGCGAAGGTCGATCAGGCCGCCCGCCGACGCCTCGGCCGCAGTCTGGCGATCCGCGAGGTGGACGCCGGTTCCTGTAACGGCTGCGAGTTGGAGATCCACGCGCTGAACAATGCTTTTTACGACCTGGAACGCTTCGGTTTCCATTTTGTCGCCTCGCCGCGCCATGCCGATGTGTTGCTGGTGACCGGACCGGTGACGGTCAACATGCGCGAGGCGCTGGAGCGCACTTATGCCGCCACGCCCGATCCGAAATGGGTGGTCGCGGTGGGTGATTGCGGGCGGGACGGCGGGGTGTTCGCCGGCGGCTACGCCTGCGTCGGCGGAGTGGCCGAAGTGATTCCGGTCGATCTGCACATTCCCGGCTGTCCGCCGACTCCTCTGCAATTGCTCGAAGGCTTGCTGGCGTTGTTGCGGATCCAATGATTTTCCTGGGTAGTCCCGCTCATCGAGCGACGGGAAGCTGCCTTTGAAAAACGGTGGGGCCGACGCGGTCTTGGAGACCGTGTCGGTCCGGTATCCGATGAAGCGTCCATATTCCAGGACCGCCATTTTCCGCTCGTGTGCTACTCCATCGAGGTTATCTGTATGACCATTACCATTGCTGAATTGGAAAACTTCAAAAACTCCGTGGTGTTCTTAAACCAGCTCAGATCCATGCCGCTTGAAGTCATCGAGTTCCATTTGGAGAACGAGTATGGGTATATCATCGATAAATCTTCATCAATTGCAAAAAAAACGGCTGCTATTCAAACAGATCATTCGATAGATGGGGAGATGGCCCAGGGTTGCGGACAGTCGTTCGAGCAGCATCGGGAGGCCAAATAGCGTTCATGAAACCTGACTCACGGCATCCCTTATATCTGCCTTTTGGCACCGCGCTGCGCGACAAGCTGCGCGGGGGCTACAACCTCAACAAGCTGCAAGCCGACCTGCTGGCCGGCATTACCGTCGGCATTGTCGCGGTGCCGCTGTCGATGGCGTTGGCAATCGGCAGCGGAGTGCCGCCGCAGTATGGTTTATATACCGCCATCGTCGCCGGGCTGCTGATCGCCCTGACCGGCGGTTCCCGCTACAGCGTGTCCGGGCCGACCGCCGCCTTCATCGTCATCCTGCATCCCATCGCCGAAAAATATGGCCTTGGTGGGTTGGTCACCGCCAGTTGCATGGCCGGTATCATACTGATCGGCATGGGCATGGGGCGGATGGGCAAGCTGATCCAGTTCATTCCCTATCCGGTGACCACCGGTTTCACCGCCGGCATCGCGGTGGTGATCGCCAGCCTGCAATTCAAGGATTTCTTCGGCTTGCAACTGGCTGTCCAGCCCGAACATTTCGTGGAACGGCTGTGGTTGGTGGGGCAGGCGCTGCCCGGTTTGCACCCGCCGGATTTGCTGATCGGCGCGTTGACCTTGGTCCTGCTGATCCTCTGGCCGCGCCTGAAAACCGGCTTGCCGGCACCGCTGGCCGGTATGGCGATCGCCACCGTACTGGCTTGGCTGCTCGGTCGAACCGTGGACGGTTTCGAAGTCGCCACCATCGCATCGCGCTTCAGCTATACGTTGGGCGGAGAGACCTTGCCGGGTATTCCGCCGTTCCTGCCGAGCTTCGGGCTGCCGTGGCAACTGCCCGGTCCGGACGGAGCAGTGTTGGGGTTGTCGCTGGGATTGATCAAGGATCTGCTGGGGCCGGCGATGGCGATCGCCCTGCTGGGCGCTATCGAGTCACTGCTGTGCGCGGTGGTGGCCGACGGCATGACCGGGACCAAGCACGATCCCGACGCTGAACTGATCGGGCAGGGCATCGGCAACGTCGTGGCGCCGTTTTTCGGCGGCATTGCCGCGACCGGCGCGCTGGCCCGCACCGCCGCCAACATCCGCGCCGGCGCCCGAGGTCCGCTGGCCGCCGTCTTTCACGCCTTGTTCGTGTTGCTGGTCTTGCTGGCACTGGCGCCGCTGCTGGGTTATCTGCCCATGGCCGCGCTGGCCGCCTTGCTGCTGCTGGTGGCCTGGAACATGAGCGAACTCAAGCACTTTCGTCATATTATTCAGGTGGCGCCTGGTAGCGATATCCTGGTCTTGCTGGTCTGTTTCGGATTGACGGTGCTGTTCGATATGGTGGTCGCCATCAGCATCGGCGTGGTGCTGGCCGCGCTGCTGTTCATGAACCGCATGGCGGCCTTGACGGGCGGCAAGCATGTGGAGGCCGATCATCCTCATCTGGAAAGTCCGCTGCCGGACGGTGTGCGCTTATACGAAGTCTCCGGTTCGCTCTTCTTCGGCGCGGCGGAAAAGGCGATGAGCGCCTTGCACGATATCGGGGTCCGGCCGCGAGCGGTCATCATCGATATCGAAGCCGTGACGGTCATGGATGTGTCGGGATTGGTGGCGTTGGATTCGGCCATCGAGCGGCTGCGGGGTGACGGTGTCTTGGTGGCGGTGGCGGGCGTGCATGGCCAGCCGGCACTGCTGATGCGTCGCGCCGGGCTGCACAACATTCCCGGCAAATTGTTACTGTCGTCCAGCTTGCCGCAGGCGCTGGCGCGAGTGCGGCATTATTTGGGTGAAACCGCGACCAACCGGCCCTTGCTGACCGAGCAGATCTCCTGAACGGCTGGGAGACGCCTGCTCGTGGGTCGGATGCTGTCCAACCGGCGTTGCGACTCTCGCCGCGAAGGCCAAGATTTCGGTCAATTAGGCGGGTGGGCCATCAGGACTTTCGCCGCCTTGTCGCTTGACGGAACGACAGGCCGAGCGAAAGTCCCGAATTGAGATGGCCCTGTTTTAGATCAGACCGGCTGCCGGTGAAGCAGATATTCCTGCGCATCGACCGCGGCAATGGCGGTCATGTTGATGATCCGCCGCGCGGTCGCCGAGCGGGTCAGAATATGCGCCGGCTTAGCCAGACCGAGCATGATCGGTCCCACCGGGACGCTGTTGGTCAGTTCCTTGAGCAGATTGTGAGAGATGTTGGCGGCATCGGCATTGGGCATGATCAACAGGTTGGCCGCGCCTTTCAGCCGTGAATGCAGAAATACCCGACTGCGCAATGCCTCGGACAAGGCGGCATCGCTACGCATCTCGCCGTCGACCTCCAGGTCGGGCGCGCGTTGGCGGATGATCCGCAACGCTTCCGCCATCTTGCGCGCCTGCCGCGACGACTTGTGTGAACCAAAGCTGGAGTGGGACAGCAGGGCGATTTTCGGCGGCAGGAAGCAGCCGACCGCCTCCGCCGCCAACAAGGTAATGTCGGCGATTTCCTCGGCCGTTGGGTCGGTGTTGATGTCGGTGTCGCAGAAGAACAGCGGTCCGTGCGAAGTAATCAACATGTTCATGGCCGCCGGGGTCTTGACGCCTTTGCGCAAACCAACGATATCCAGCACGTATTCCACATGATCGGGAAAGCCGCCGATCAATCCGCACAACAGGGCGTCGCCGTAGCCGAGGCGCAGCATCAGTGCCCCGATCACCGTGGCGCGCGTGTTGACCCGAACCCGGGCTTTGTTGGGATCGACCCCATAACGCCCACGTAGCTGGTGGTATTCCTGCCAGCATTCCTCGTAGTAAGGATTGTTCTGGGGATCGATGATCTCAAAATCCTGATCGGGGCGGATGCGCAGACCCAGTTCGGCGATGCGTTGTTCGATGCGCCCGCGCCGCCCGATCAGAATGGGTTTGGCCAGACCGTCGTCGATGACCCCTTGCACCGCCCACAGCATCCGTTCTTCTTCGGCCTGGGCATAAATCACTCGCTTGAGATTGGTCTTGGCGCGATCGAACACCGGGCGCATGATCAGGCCGGTACGGTAGACGCGCTGGCTGAGTTGGGTGTGGTAGGCGCTAAAATCCTCGATCGGGCGAGTGGCGACACCGCTGTCCATCGCCGCCTTGGCGACCGCCAGCGGCAAGGTCAGCAGCAGGCGCGGCTCGAACGGCTTGGGAATCAGGTATTCCGGTCCGAAGGTGATTGGCTGATCGCCGTAGGCGGCGGTTTCCTCCTGGGAGTGCGGTTCGCGCGCCAGTTCCGCCAGGGCGCGGACGCAGGCCAGTTGCATCTCCTGATTGATCGTGGTGGCGCCTACGTCCAGCGCGCCCCGGAAAATATAGGGGAAGCAGAGGACGTTGTTGACCTGGTTGGGATAGTCGGAACGGCCGGTGGCGATAATGGCGTCGGGCCGCGCGGCTTTGGCTTCCTCCGGCATGATTTCGGGAACGGGATTGGCCAGTGCCAGAATCAGCGGCTGATTGGCCATGGTTTTCACCATATCCCCGGTGAGCACCCCGGCCTTGGATAGCCCCAGGAAAATATCCGCGCCGACGATCGCCTCGCCCAGGGTGCGCGTCGGAGTATCGGCGGCATAGGCGGCTTTCTCCGCGTCGAGAGGGCCGCGTCCCTGATAGATCACGCCCCGGCTGTCGCAGACGATGACGTTTTCCCGCCGCAGGCCCAAACCAAGCAGCAAATCGAGGCAGGCGATGCCGGCCGCGCCGGCGCCGGAAGTGACCACCCTGACCTCGGCGATATGCTTGCCCACCAGCGACAGCGCGTTGAGCACGGCGGCGGCGGTGATGATGGCGGTGCCGTGCTGGTCGTCGTGGAACACCGGAATTTTCATCCGCTCGCGCAACCGGCGCTCGATCTGGAAGCATTCCGGGGCCTTGATGTCTTCCAGGTTGATGCCGCCAAAACTCGGTTCCAGGCTGGCGATGATCTCGACCAGTTTGTCGGGGTCGCGTTCGTTGATTTCGAGATCGAATACATCGACGCCGGCGAACTTCTTGAACAGCACGCCTTTGCCTTCCATCACCGGTTTGGCCGCCAGCGGGCCGATGTCGCCCAAGCCCAGCACGGCGGTGCCGTTGGTGATGACCGCCACCAGATTGCCACGAGCGGTGACGGTGGACACCTCGCGGGGATCTTCGACAATCACCGCGCAGGCGGCGGCGACGCCGGGGGAGTAGGCCAGCGCCAGATCGATCTGGTTGGCGAGCGGCTTGGTCGGGGTGACTTCGATCTTGCCGTAGGGAGCCATGCGATGGTAGCGCAGGGCGCGTTCGTCGAAATTATCAGCCATGGGGGTTCGAGCGATTCCTGGTGAGGTGATGGTGAGGCGAGGTTCCGGATTCTCTGGAAAGGCAGAGAGCGGGATGCATTCTAGCAATTTTCGTGCCTAGTAAAGCGGTTGAGCTGATTGATCCAAAATTTCTGGCCGGTGGCTTGGTGGTTGTCGGCCCACCGTCGGCCAATCCAACGCAAGCGCTGGCACGGTGCGGTATGATTTGAGTGAAGTCTGATCGACTGGTTCTTGCTGGCCGAGCAGATCGTCTGAAAATCGCTTGAAGAGGAGATCCGCCGATGCTGGTGTTGCCCGACGATTTCGAACCCGGTCTGGTTCGCTCGCCGGTTGCCAGAGAAGCCGGCTGGTGGTTTGTGTTCGGAGGCAGCGAACTGCTGGTGCGATCCGACGGAGCCGAGGCCGAGCTGCCGATGGCGGTGGACTGGCCGTTTGCGGGTTGGCCGGTGCTGCGCCGCTTGTATCTGGGAACGCTGCGCGGCCGGCCCTGCCATGCCGTCGAGGTGGCGGAGGTGTCCCCGCCGCCGGGGATGGCGTTCGAAGGCTTGCGCGGTTTGTGGTCGCGGCTGGACGAGACCCTGTTGGGGGTGGCCGGTCACGCCCTACAGTTGATCGAATGGGACCGCACGCACCAATATTGCGGTCGTTGCGGCACGGCCACCCAGCGGCGTGACGACGAACGCGCCCGATGCTGCGCGGCTTGTGGGCTGGCCGCCTATCCGCGGTTGTCGCCGGTGGTGATGGTGCGCGTCAGTCGGGGACGCGAGATCCTGCTGGCTCGCGCGCCGCGCTTCCTGCCGGGGGTATACAGCGTGTTGGCGGGTTTTGTCGAAGCCGGCGAGACGCTGGAGCAGGCCCTCCACCGGGAGGTGGCGGAAGAGGTGGGCATTCGGGTCAGGAACCTGCGCTATTTCGCCAGTCAATCCTGGCCGTTTCCGCATTCCTTTATGATGGCCTTCACCGCCGACCATGCCGAAGGCGAGCCGCGGGCCGACGGGCGGGAAATCCTGGAGGCCCGCTGGTTTGCGCCGGATAATCTGCCGGGCTTGCCCAGCCCGATGAGCATGGCGTGGCGACTGGTCGAAGACTTTGTGACGCGCGCCGGGTAGGGCGCAAGCGACTCTTGGAGGCCCGCGATGTTCGAGCGATCCAGCAAAACCGCCGCCGCGCCGGCGGACAACGATCCGATGCGAGAGCAGGCCCGTTTTGCGGCTTTGTGGCAGCGGTGTCTGAGCGGCGGCCGCGCGTTGGCGGAAACGGTTCATGCCCGGCTGCTCGAACTCTACGGGGAGCCGCATCGCCGCTATCATACCTTGGATCATATCCGGCATTGCCTGGGTGAATTCGACCGGGCGGCGGCGTTGATGGACGACCCCGACGCCGTCGAGATGTCGTTGTGGTTCCACGATGCGATTTACCGGTCGGGCGCGGTGGATAACGAACGGCGCAGCGCCGACCTGTTCCGGCAGTGGTCGGAGGGGCATGCGGATGCCGCCTTCCTGCAACGGGTGGACGATTTGATCATGGCCACCACCCATCGCGATCCGCCCATCCGGCGGGACGAGCGCTTCGTCGTCGATATCGACCTTTCCAGCTTTGGGTTGCCGTGGGAGGCATTCGAACGGGATGGCCGCCGGATTCGCGCCGAATGCGCGGAGATCGGCGACGAGACCTATTGTCCAGGCCAGTTGCGCTTTCTGCGGTCCCTGCAAAACCGGCCGACTTTCTTCCTGACCGAATTTTTCCAGCGGCGTTACGAGCAAATCGCGCGTGACAATATCCGCCGGGTCATTGAAAACTTGCGCGCGCGCGGTTACGGCTGAAACCAGCGTCGGCATTTTCCGGGGGTGCGGGGCATGAAACTGAAATTAGGCAACCTGAGAGCGACGCTGGAGGATCGGGCGGCATCCCAGCGACAAGTGGCGGCGGCGATCCTGTTCGCCGATATCTGCGGCAGCACCCGATTGTTCGAAAAGCATGGTGACTGGCGGGCACGGCAGATCGAAACGCGGGTGCTGGAGGTGCTGACCGCGGGCACCGTCGCGCATGACGGCGTGGTGATCAAAACCATCGGCGATGAAATCATGAGCCGGTTTGCGAGCGCGCAACAGGCGGTGCGCGCCGCCTGCGAGATGCACCGGGTGCTCAAGGAGGATAAGGATCTGGCCGAGTTGAACATCGCCGTCAAGATCGGTCTGCATTACGGGCCGGTCCTGGTCGAAAAAGGCGACCTGTTCGGCGATGCGGTGAACGTCGCCGCCCGGATGGTTGCCCTGGCCAAGGCCGATCAGATCATCACCACTCGGGAAACCGTGGCGTGCCTGCCGACCGATTTGGCCCAGATGACGCGCGATCTCGGACGGTCGTGGGTGCGGGGCAAGCAGGACGAGATGGACATCGTCGAGATCATCTGGCACGACTCCAGCAGCCTGACCCAGATGGCCAGCGGTGGCCAGGAGGAGCTTCGTGGCCTGCTGTTCGCCCGACTGGTACTGGACTATCGCGAACGGACCATTGAGGTGGTGCCCGGCTCGCAAACCTTCACCATGGGTCGCGGCGAGCGCAACAATCTGGTGGTGGACCGGGAACTGGTGTCCCGCAGCCACGCCGATATCGAGTTCCGGCAGGGCAAGTTCATTCTGGTGGAGCACAGCACCAACGGCACCTATCTACTGCTGGAAAACGGCGCGCGCTTTTTCGTGCGGCGCGAGGAGTTCGCCTTGCACGACTGTGGGGTGATTTGTCTGGGGCAGGCGGTCGCCGACGACAATCCCGATCTGATTCACTATCAGTGCGTACATGGGTGATGCGACATGTTCGCCGCTATGTTGAAGGGGATAGGCTATGACTCAATGTGGCGTGTCCAGACCAGAGTGCGATTGTTGACCGGCATCGAATAATCTTGCCGAAACCGTAGGCCGTGATCCCGCGCGAGTCGGTCGAGATCGCTGAAGTCACGAATCCCGCTGGCCGGATCGCGGTGTTTGAGCATTTGGTCGAACGCGGCGTTGCTGGCGCTGGTGTAGCGACCGTTGTAATTGAACGGCCCGTACAGACAGAACGCTCCGCCGGGTTGCAGTACCCGGCCGATCCCCTGGAACAAGCCGGCCACCGCGGGCCAATTCATGATGTGGGTGGTGTTGGCGGAAAATGCGCCCGCCGCTTGAGTGACTGGCCACGGTGTGCGGCAGGTGTCCAATTCCAGGGGTTGGCGCAGGTTCGGCAGACCCGCTTCGGCGATCCACAGCCCAATGCCGGGCAGGTAGTCGGCCTGATCGGTCGCTTGCCAGTCCAGGTGCGGCAATTCCCGTGCAAAGTGAACGGCGTGTTGCCCGGTGCCGGCGCCGATTTCCAGAATCAGGCCCGGCTCGGAAAAAATCTCGCGAAGCACCGCCAGAATCGGCTCCTTGTTCTGTTCGCAGGCTTCGGAATAAGGTTTAGCGTAAAGGCTCATGGCACTTTTCGGTATTAGAGCACCTGCTTCAGGAACGCCTGTGCCCGAGGTTCTTGTGGCGCGGTGAAAAATTGCGCCGGCGGCGCGTCTTCCAGAATGCGGCCGACGTCCATGAACAGCACCCGCTGGGCCACCTCGCGGGCGAAACCCATTTCATGGGTCACCACCGCCATGGTCATCCCTTCGCGGGCCAACTGCTTCATCACGTCCAGCACCTCGCCGACCATTTCCGGGTCCAGCGCGCTGGTCGGTTCGTCGAACAGCATCACCTTGGGGTCCATGGCCAGGGCGCGGGCGATGGCCACCCGCTGCTGCTGGCCGCCGGATAGCCGTGAAGGATACTCGTTGGCCTTCTCGGCGATACCGACCTTGGTCAGCAGCGCCATGGCTCTTTCATTGGCCTCGCCAGCTCTGCGCTTGCGCACCACCCGCTGTGCCAGGGTGACGTTCTCCAGCACGGTCTTGTGCGGGAACAGGTTGAAATGCTGGAACACCATCCCCACCTCGCGGCGCACGGCGTTGAGGTTGGTTTTGCTGCCGGCGATGTCGATGCCGTCGATCACGACCTGTCCGTCGTCGAATTCTTCCAGGCCGTTCAGGCAGCGGAGCAAAGTGGATTTGCCCGACCCGGACGGGCCGATGATCACCACCACCTCGCCCTTGGCGATCGCGGTGCTGACATCGTCCACCGCTCGCACCGTCTGGCCGCGCCCCTCGAACACTTTGAGCAGATTTTTGACTTCAATCACTGCGGGCGAACCTCCGTTCCAGCCAGAAGAGCAGTTGCGACAGCACCGAGGTGACCACCAGGTAGAGCAGGGCGACCGTGAACCAGATTTCGAAAGTGGCGAAGCTGGCGGTGATGATCTCCCGCCCGCTCTTGGTCAGGTCGGTGATGGCGATGACCGATACCAGCGAAGAATCCTTGATCAGGCTGATGAACTGTCCGGCCAGTGGCGGCAGCACCCGTTTGAAAGCCTGTGGCAGCACGATGTAGGTCATGTTCTGGAAGGCGCTCATCCCCAGCGAGCGCGCTGCTTCGGTTTGGCCCTTGGGAATGGATTGAATGCCGGCGCGGATGATTTCGGCGATGTAGGCGCCGACGAACAGTGCCAGCGCCCCGATGCCGGCGACCATGCGATCCAGGTTCAACACCGTGCCGATGAAGAAGTAGAAGATGAAGATCTGCACCAGCAGCGGCGTGCCACGAATCAGTTCGATGTAGAGCACCGCCAGCCCGCGCAGGACAGGGTTGTCGGAAATGCGGCACAGGCCGGTGATCAGGCCGATCAGCAGCCCGACCAGTCCGGACACGAAGGAAATCCAGATGGTGACCCACAAGCCTCGGGTCAGCGGGCCGATCCGCCATTCATGGTTGTCGCCGACGCTGTCTTCCCGGTCGATGACCTCGCCGACCGCCACCTGCACGGTTTCCACCGGCAGGACAACCGGAGCGCCGCCGTCGGTGGGCGTGACGACGACCCGACTCAGCGCACCGTCGGTCTGGATGGCGCTGACCCGGCCGGCGACCGGCGATTCCTGGGGAAGCTCGGCCCGGTAGGCGAAATACTGCGGTACCCGTTCCCAGCGCCACTCATAGTGAACGCGCTTGGTGGCCACCCACAGACCCGCCACCAAGCCGATCAGGATGGTGGCGAGCAGCAGATACCAGGGCCAGGCGGCGGGGCGATGTTTGAGTGCCACGGCTTACTGCACGTCTTTCAGCCAGTCGGTGCTCTTAAACCACTTCTGGTACAGCTTGTCGTAGGCGCCGTCCTGCTTGACCTTGGCGAGAAAACCGTTGAGCCATTTGATGAATTCGGGGTTGCCTTTGCGCACGCCCCAGCCGAGCGGCTCGTCGGTGAAGGGCTGGTCCAGGAAGACCAGCTTGCCCTCGCCGCGCTGGCCGATGGCGACCGCGTTGTAGGGCGAGTCGTAGATGAAGGCGTCGGCCTTGCCGTTGACCACTTCCATGACGCCTTCCGCCTCGGTCTCGAAGGACAGGTAGGTGGCTTTGGGCAGGTATTTCTTGGCGGCGATTTCGCCGGTAGTGCCAAGTTTGGAGGCGATTTTGTACTTGGGTTTGTTCAGATCCTTATAGGACTTGACCTTGCTTTCCAGATCCTTGCGCAGCAGCACGGTCTGGCCGATCACCATGTAGGGCGCCGAGAAATCGATGGTTTCGGCACGCGCCTTGGTGATGGTCATCCCGCTCATGATGAGGTCGCATTTGCTGGTGATCAGCGCGGGGATGATGCCGTCCCAGGCGGTGCTGCTCAGCACCAGTTTGACGCCCAGCGCCTCGGCCATCAGCGCCGCCAGATCGGGATCGAAGCCGACGATCCGACCGCGTTTGTCGGTGATTTCGAAGGGCATGTAGGCCGGTTCCAGACAGACTTTCAGCTCGCCGCGCTCCTTGATTTCGTTAAGCACGTCGGCCCGGGCGGGAGCATTGGCCAGAGCAAGCAGCAGGCCGAGGCTGACACCGAGCGCAACCAGGAATTTTTTCATGGGATCGTGACTCCTTGGATGGTTTTTTGGATGGTTATTGTTAGGCACGGCTGGCAAAACCCATGGCCGAGTATCGGTCATGATATACAAAATTCATCCCACTGTAATATGGCGGTCGGCCAGCGTTCAGGTGGATTTTCCCTCGTCGAGCAATTCCCTGATCACCATGCGGATGCCGCATTTGGGGCAACGCGGCATTTCTTCGATCGGGATGTAAATGATCTCGGTGTAACGGCACTTCGGGCACTCGACCTGCACCGGTTCCGCCTTATCGCGCCGCATGAGCCGACTCCTCGCCCGCGAGGGCGGTTTGCTGGAGCAATTGAGCGATGGCCCGTTCGAAGCGACGCAGTCCTTCCTCGATCAGTTCGTCGGGGATGATCAGCGAGGGCGCCAGCCGGATCACGTCCGGTCCGGCCACCAGCACCAGCAGACCCTGATCCATCGCGGCCTTGATGAAATCACGACTGCGCCCCCGCCAGGCATCGCTCAGCTCGCAACCGAGCAGCAGGCCCTTGCCGCGCAGCTCGCGAAAGACACCGAACCGGTCGTTGATGCGGCGCAGCCCGGCCATGAACGCGGCGTGCTTACGGCGCACGCCGGCCAGCAGTTCGGGGTCGCTGATCAGATCCAGCACCGCGCCGGCCACCGCGCAGCCCAGCGGATTGCCGCCGTAGGTGGTGCCGTGGCTGCCGACGTTGAGGCTGGTGGCGATCGGCGCGGTGGTCAGCATGGCGCTGATCGGGAAGCCGCCGCCCAGTCCCTTGGCGGTGGTCAGAATATCGGGCGTCACGCCGTAGCCCATGTAGGCGTAGAGGTGGCCGGAACGGCTGTTGCCGCATTGCACCTCATCGAAGATCAACAGCGCCTGGTGGCGGTCGCACAGTTCGCGCACCCCGCGCAGGAATTCCGGCGTGGCGCCGGTCACGCCGCCTTCGCCCTGCACCGGCTCCAGAATCACCGCGCAGCTGCGGTCGGAAATCGCCGCGGTGAAGGCGGCCAGGTCGTTGAACGGCACATGGGTGATGGCTGGCGGCAGCGGTTCGAAGCCCTCGGTGTACTTGGGCTGGCCGCCGACGGTCACGGTGAATAAAGTGCGACCGTGGAACGATTGGCCGAAAGCGATGATTTCGCGTTTGTCGGGGCCGAAATGGTCGGCGGCGTATTTGCGGGCCAGCTTGAGCGCCGCTTCGTTGGCCTCGGCGCCGGAGTTGGCGAAGAACACCCGCTGGGCGAAGGTCAGCTCGCACAGCCGACGGGCCAGCTTGAGCGCCGGTTCGTTGGTCAGCACGTTGCTGACGTGCCAGAGCTTGCGGGATTGTTCGGTCAGCGCCGCGACCAGCTTCGGGTGGGCGTGGCCCAGCACGTTGACGGCGATGCCGCCGGCGAAGTCGATGTATTCCCGTCCATCCTGATCCCACAGGCGGGAGCCCTCGCCGCGCACCGGAATGATCGCCGCCGGGGCGTAGTTGGGGACCATGACGTCGTCGAACACATCGCGGGTGACTGGAGACTGGCTCATCGGGGGCGATCCTGAATCGAGGTTGGGCGTGAATGCTTGTCGATGCTTGTCGGTGCATATAGCGCTCCCATCCCGGTTGTGGAATCTCCCCTCCTTGGACAAGGAGGGGTGGCGCGCAGCGCCGGGGTGGTTCGAAACGCTGAGTCCACGAGTCCACTCGTCGGACAGGAGCGCTATAGCATACCTTGAATCCGGCTCCGCAAGCCCCGGATTATGGGACGGTATCCGCGCCAGTTGCGCCTCACAGCGCATTCAGCAGCGGCATTAGCCTGTATTTACGCTGATGCTTCTCGCGCAGGGCATCGCGGTAAGCGCGCCATTCAACTTTCTGGCCACACGCTTCGTGGGCCTGTTTGACTTTGCGCAGCCACTGGGCCGCATCTTCGTAGTGGGCCGACTTGGCGCCGTCCATGATCGGTTCCGCCTGCTGGCGGGCTTGGGCGATCACCCATTCCGGCCGCGACGGGATGGCGGCATCCATGACCCGCGCCAGGGTTCGGGGCAAGACGTAGTGATGCTCGACCACCGCGATAGCATCGTCGATCAGGTTCTCGTGCAGGAAAACGTCAACCTTGGTTTCGGTGGCGATTTGAGCCTTGTCGCGCAGAAAATCCAGCAGTTTCGGCTGTTGCTCCGGCCATCCGGCGCCGGCCAGCGTTTGCACCCGCTGGTAGGCGTCCAGGCTGGGCACGATCCGAAACGCGATCAGACCCGCCGCCAGCGCCCGTTCGTTTTGTCCATGCGCGGCGATCCGGTCGCGCAGCCAGATCGCCAGTTCGGCTTGAGGGTGCGCGTCGTACCGGCCGAATTCCCACCTGTGTTCCATGAGTTCCACCGGTTCCGGGTCATGCGGTGCCGTCGAGTCTGGCGGGCGCAGGCCATGCTCGGCAACCTGGAACGCCGCTTCGATCTCACCGCGTTCGTACAATGCCTTGACGAGTTCCAGCATCCCCTGGTCGGAAAGCGGCTGTTCCATTCCGGTGCGCACGGCGTTTTCAACCCGATCCAGCCGCAGCAACTTGAGGGCATATTCATCATAACGATGCTCGGCCTGGGCTAGATTCAGATAAGCTTCGTGTTGGCCGGTCCGCTCCAGAATCCGCAGCCGCGCCCGGGCAATTTGCGTCCGCTGAGCGTAGGGCGGCGGATCGTCGCCCCACAGACCGCCGGGAACCGTTTCCCCTTGCAGAATACGGCTCAGCGTGGGGTCGTCCCAGCCTTGCCGGACCACGGTTTGCAGGAGTTCCAGAGTGTCGGCGACGGATTCATCGAAGTCGTCCACCCAGTCCCCCAGCCGGTCGGCCCAGTGCCGGCGTTCCTCGGCGCTCAGGTCGGGATCGAGCAGCGCCTCGCTCCACAGCGCTTGAGTGCCGTCGAAGAAGACGCTGGTGTCCTCGCCGATTTCGTGCAGCATTTCCCAGTGCTTGCTGAATTCATCGGTGATGGCTTCCAGAATCGCCAGTGCGGCGCGGCCGTCTCCGGCCTCCAGCGCGGTCTGGGCCTGTTCCGCCAGTTCGACGATGTCATCGACCGCGCCGTAACCGTCCTCGTCATAACTCCTGTCCCAGTCGCTGTGGGTGAGTATGGTATTGCGGACGCTTTGCCGCAGCGCGCGAGTGTTCACCAGAACCGGCGCGGCGCGCTGGGTGGAAGCCGCGGTGGAACCATCCGGTGGCGTCGGGGTGATGTAGGGCAGGGCGGTTTCGATCATGTCGTTCAGGCGCGGGATGCGATCCGCCAGTTTCAGCAACAGTGCCTGCAATTGCGCCCGGTCCAGCGTCGCCAGCGTCTCAGCGAGAGGTGGGCGGATTTCCACCGCGTCCGGTTGTGCGGCGCAGGTCAGCAGCACGGCGACGATGTGCTTGCACCAGCCCTCGTACTCGTAAGGGCAGGTACAGCCCGCGTCGGCGATCCTGGTTCCCTCGAACTGAATCCACACTCGATAGGGACGGGGCATGCTGCCCTGAACATCGGCTTCCAGTTCGTCACCGCGCCGCGTCAGCGGCCCGACTACGCCTTCCTGGACATATTCCCGGCCGCGCTCGATGGAACGGTCGGTGGCATGGTTGCATAACTGGGCGGTGTCGAAAGTGGGAGTAGGCATCGGGAGTGACCTCAATCGCTGAACATATCAAGCCTTCATATAGTTTAGCGTCATGGATTGGAGGGATCGGCAACGGAGACGATCCGGGCCGATGGCGCGATCATGATCGTCGATATGACAAGGTTAACAGCGTGAGGGGATTTGCCCGCCGTGGCAAACGGGGTTAGATTGCCCACATCTCCGCCGAACCCTATTCCCATGTCCAAAATCACCAAAAGTATTTACCGCATCCTGTTCATCAACCACGGCAAGCTGTACGAGCTGTACGCCCGTGACATCCACCAGGACGAACTGTACGGCTTCATCGAAGTTGAGGAACTGATCTTCGGCGAACACTCCAGCGTACTGGTCAACCCGGCCGAGGAAAAACTGCAAAACGAATTCGCCGACGTGAAACGCACCTTCATTCCGATTAACGCGGTGATGCGGATCGATGAAGTGGAGCGGGAGGGGGTCAGCAAGATTCGTCCGACGGAAGGCGGCGACAACGTGATGCCGTTCCCGCAGCCGGTGATACCGCCCGGTGGCGGGCGCGGCAAGGACTGAAAGTCGGATTCAAAACAGCTTGGCGAGGGGAGGTGACGATGGAACCGGCATGGTGGGAAATTCTGTTGGGCGGAGTCGCGGCGTTGCTGGTGATTTTATGGTTCCGGCCAGGTATCAAGGCGTCCATCGAACGCAGCCGTACCGCCAAGAAGGACTGGCCGGCGGTGCTGATCCCGCTGGCGCTGGTGGTGCTGTTCGTGATCCTGTTGACCCAGTTGGTGCGGGGGTGAGTTCGGCTGTTGGGGTGGGATGACCCGCGCTGGGTTTTTAGGCAGAGTGGCGGACTCCCAGCATCACGCCGAGAACCCACCCTCCAATATAGCGATGGAAGGCCGGACTTTTCATGTCGCGAGTTTATCCACCGTCACGCTGTGCCAGTCGCTTGCGGCGGCCCTTGTCGGTCAGGCGGTATTTCTGCTTGCTGCTGCGCGGCTTGTCGGGGATGGTCATTTCAATCAGACCGACATCCAAAGCGGGGAGCAGATAGGCCTTGCGGAAATGCTCATCGTCTTTTAGCCCGAGTCCCTCTTTGAGCTGTTGACGGGTCATTTCGCCAGTAAGGACCGAGATCAGTCTGACTTCCGGGGTAACTTCCAGCGTGACTTCCGGGGTCGAAGTGGTCATGGTATCCAGGATCATCCGCAGCATGAAGGCGATGAAGGGCGCGGAGTCGGTCTGCCGGGTGCTCTCCTGAATAGCTTGGTAATACTCGGCCTGGTGCTCGAAGATCAGGCTTTCCACCGGGATGTCGGCGAACAGAGGATTCCATCGGGCCAGAATCAGGCTCTGCCACAGCCGCCCCATGCGGCCGTTGCCGTCGGCAAAGGGGTGGATGAATTCGAATTCGTAGTGAAAGACCGAGCTGGTAATCAAAGGATGGGCGTCGGTGGCCGTCAGCCAACCGAAGAGATCGGCCATCAGGGTCGGTACGCGGTCGGCGGGTGGCGCTATGTGGATTACCTGCTGCCCTGCCATCACCCCCACGCCGCCGTGCCGATACAGTCCCGCCTCGTCGATCAGGCCGGACATCAGAATCCGATGCGCCTCCAGCAGGTCTTTTTCCGCCTCGGGATTCCAGGTGTCGAACCGGTCGTAGGCGGCCAGGGCATTTTTCACCTCCTGCACCTCGCGGGGCGGGGCGATGACCCGCTTGCCGTCCAGAATCGCGGTAATGTCTTGCCGACGGCCTGGCGGAGCGTTTCCAACTGACGCTGCCCTTCCGGGGATGGCGTGGTTTTTCGTTTGGTGTTCGTCGTCTGGCCTCTTCAAGCAGAAGCTGATAGTAGTCGTCATGCACGATATCGCGCTCACTGCCGCGCTGTTCGAAAATCAGCACCGGGCTTTCCCCGTCGTTCATGAAGCAGGTGCGGCTATCTCATTTTGCTGGTGCGGGCCATGCGGTCGTTGGCGTCGGTGCCGTAGATGCAGCGATTGGAGAGTTTCCACAGACGAGAGCCATCGCGCTTCTGGTCGATGAGCGCCTGTACCTCGTTGAATTTGTCCTGGAGATTCTTGGCCCGCTGCTCCTCGGTGAGCGACTTGTCCTTCTCAACTTCGGCCTTGAAAGCGTTGTATTCGCGGTCGGCGTCGGCGAGGATCTTTTCGCGCACGATCTTGAACACCCGGATCAGAAAACCGCCTGAACCGCTGGCCGGGTCGCAAACGATCTCGCCTTCCTGGGGATCGACCATGAGTAATTCGCCCGCCGTCATTGGCGGGCGCGGATTGGAACGATGAACCGCGTTCAGTAAAGCACCTGCGCCGAGTCGATCTCATTGCTTCGCAGGGACAAGGTCACGTTGCCACCGGATTTGCGAATCTTGATCTTGACGATCCCTTCCGCGACCGTTTCCAACTGCCCTCTGAAGGTGGCGCCGGTGGCGATTTTCAGCTTGGCGATTTTGCCGACGTATTGACCGAGTTCGCCGACTGGAGTCGGGTGGTAGCTTTTTCGGATCATGACGACCTGTTCGGAGGGGGCCGGCGTGACTTTTTCCACCGATTGTTCCGGTTTCGGTTCGGCGCCCAGGGCGCGGGCTACCTTGGCGCTGTCCCAACTTGCGGACAAGTCGGTCACCGCTTCGTCGTTGACCTGCATTTTCAGACCCAGCAGTTTAATGGCGTCTTCGGCGCTGTAATGCTGAAGCTCGGTGGGGTCGATGGGCGCGGGAGGCGTGGCGGTGAGGGTGATCCGTCCGCCTTCGGACAGAAAGCGCCGGTACGCCGCAACCAGTCCCGGACCCGGATTGATGCCGTTGGCGCCCAGGCGTTCGACCAGCAAGCGCACATGGTTGGCGAGGTAGTCGTCAATGGTTTTGCCGGCCTTGGCGGCGCAGTAATTGTTTCTACGCTGGTTGAAACCGTCGTCCTGGATCGTGACGTTCAAGCTGGCCAGCTTGGGTTTGGTCTGGGCGGCCAATTCCATGATGGATCGCACGGAACCGGGGGTGGAGAAGCCGATGTCCATGTTCATCGTCGCCCAATCCCGAGTGTTGCTGTCTACCCGAACTTCCAATACGTTGCGAGCGGCATCGAGGCGGTAACCGATTTCAACGTTGCCGATAAAATGATCGTAACCCATCTCCTGCCACTCGGTACCGCTGAGATGGGCGACCTGCCCGCACCCCAGCGCATCCAGATCCTCGAGCGGGCCGCTCTGCCGGGAAGGCGGCGACGACGCGCCGAGAATGCCGCCGTGCAAGGGAAGCTCGAATTCGCGCACGGAGAGCGACAGCGCGCTGGGTAGTTCTCCTTGGCTCAACTGCCAACGGGTTTTCAGCAGGGCCAGAATGTTGGGAGCGTGCATCCGAATGGCGCCGATGGTGATCACGTCGTTCACCATGTTGGGCGCGATCCGTAGCCGCGTGACCCCCAGCGATCCAGCCGGCGAGACTGCGATGCCACCGTAACTGATTTCGGCGAACGGCTTGGCCATCATCACGAATTGATCAACTTGCTGTTTGGTGTTGTACCACAGGTAACCTCCCACACCGCCAGCGATCAGGATCAGGACGATGAGAAGGGCAGCCATGATTTTCATCAGCTTGCGCATGACGGGTACCTTGCGGGTTGCGGGTTGCGGGTTGCGGGTTGCGGGTGGCGGGTTGTGGGTGGCGCGGCGGCCATGGCTCAATGGTTAAATGATACGCTGCGGCCAGTAAGCTTGCTGAACGACATGAGGATGGTTTGTTCGATTCAGGTCATTTGTTAAGCTTGCGAAGGTGCTGCCGGCGCGCTGGCCGGGGTCGCCGCCGCCACCAATGAAAAGAGGCCATCCATGAATTTCGCGCAGATCGCTCTACAGATTCCGACTCTCCTGCTACCCCGGTCGGAGACGGACCTCACCCGCTGGGCGGTGGTCGCTTGCGACCAATACACTTCGCAGCCGGATTACTGGGCAAGGGCCGAGGCGCTGGTCGGCGAGGCGCCCTCCACGTTGCGGCTGATCCTGCCGGAGGTTTATCTCGGCGCCGCCGACGAGGCCGCGCGGATTCAAGCCATTCAGGAGGCCATGCGTCGCTATCTGGCCGAGGGTGTGTTGGCGCCACAACCGCCGGGTCTGGTGTTGGTGGAGCGGGAGACGGCGCGCGGTCGGACCCGCCGGGGACTGATCGTGGCCCTGGATTTGGAGCATTACGACTTCAATCCCGGCGCCAAGACCCTGATTCGCCCGACCGAGGGCACTATCCTGGAGCGTTTGCCACCGCGGGTACGAGTGCGCGAGCACGCGCCGCTGGAACTGCCGCACGTCATGGTGCTGATCGATGATCCACGGCATCTGGTGATCGAATCGCTGTTCTCCGAACCGCTGGAACCTCTGTACGACGTTCCACTGATGCTGAACGGTGGTCGGGTGCGCGGCTGGCGGTTGGGGCATCCACTGTTGGTGCAGTGGGTGGTCGAGCAGCTGGCGCGGCTGGCCGATCCGACGTTGTTCGCCGAGCGTTACGGCGTGACCGACGAGCCGGTTCTGCTGTACGCCATGGGCGACGGCAACCACTCCTTCGCCACCGCCAAGCGGATCTGGGAGAACCTCAAGCGCGCCGCGCCCGACCCGGCGGCGATCATGAACCATCCCGCCCGCCACGCCCTGGTCGAACTGGTCAACCTGCACGACGAAGCTCTGGAGTTCGAGGCGATCCATCGGGTGGCGTTTGCGGTGGATGTCGAGCATCTGCTGGCGGCGCTGGCGGCGTTTTGCCAGACGCAAGGCTCGGCGCTGACGCGGATCGAAAGCCCGACCTGGGTGGCGGCGCGCCAGCGCTGGGCGGAGATGCAACAGCCCGGCCGGCAGGTGATCGGCTTTGTGGCGGAGGGACGTTGCGGCGTGCTGGTGATCGAGCAGCCACGCCTGACCCTGCCGGTTGCCACCTTGCAAGCGTTCCTGGATGGTTATCTGGCGGACCAGACCGGCGCCCGGCTGGATTACATCCATGGTGAGGACACCCTGGAGCAACTCGGCGCCCGGCCCGGCAATATCGGCTTCTCTCTGCCGGCGTTGGCCAAGGACGACTTTTTCCGCACCATCATCCGCGACGGCGCCCTGCCGCGTAAAACCTTCTCGATGGGTGATGCCGACGAGAAGCGTTTTTATCTGGAGTGCCGCCGGATCGTGCCCTGATGGATCAAGGACAGGGGCAGGGGACGGACGGAGACGAAGACCTGCGCTCCGCACCCTGTTTCATAAGCTGAATAGGCTGACGCCTGGTTGACGAGGAGTTTGAAATGTCCAAGGCCCCGGACTTGAATTGGGTTCGCAATATCGGCATCGCCGCACATGTGGACGCCGGCAAGACCACGCTGACCGAGCGGATGCTGTACTACGCCGGCGCCTCCCATAAGATCGGCGAGGTTCACGAAGGCGCGGCCCACATGGATTACATGATCGAGGAGCAGGAGCACGGCATCACCATCACCGCCGCCGTGACCCGGCTGCCCTGGCGGGATCACCTGATCCAGTTGATCGATACACCGGGTCATGTGGATTTTACCATCGAAGTCGAGCGCTCGATGCGGGTGCTGGACGGCTGCGTGATCGTCCTGGACGGGGTGCGTGGGGTAGAGCCGCAGACCGAAACCGTCTGGCGCCAGCGCACCCGCTTTCTTTTGCCGGCTCTGTTCTTCATCAACAAGCTGGACCGGCCCGGCGCCGACTTCAGCCGCGCCCTGGCGACGGTGCGGGAGCGTCTGGGCGTGGAATCGGTGGCGGTGACGGTGCCGCTGCCCGATTACGACGGCACGGTTGTCCACCTGATCGACCGCACCCGACTGCGCTTCAGCGGCGAGCGCGGCGAACAGTTACAGGTCGAAGCCTGCGACCCGGCAACCTGGGCCTGGGCGCAACCCTGGCGGGAAAGTCTGCTGCTGGCGGCGGCGGAGATGGACGAAGCACTGGCCGAACAAGTGCTGACCGATCAGGAACCGGAACCGGCGGCGGTGTGGGCGGCGCTGCGCCAGGCCACGCTGGCCGGCAAGGTTTGCCCCTGTTTCGCCGGTAGTGCCCTGCGCAATCAGGGCGTGCAACCGTTGCTGGATGGCGTGGTGCGCCTGCTGCCGGCCCCGCCCGAGCGTCCGCCGAGCCTGGCGCGCCGCGCCGATGACGGCGAGGAGTGGGTGGCGATGGACCCGGCCGGTCCGCTGGCGGCGCTGGTGTTCAAGGTGCAGATGTGGGAAGGCCGCCGCCATGTGTTCGCCCGACTGTATCGAGGCACGCTGAAGGCCGGCGACGAGGTGACGATTCCCGGACCGGACGGTGCGACACGGCAGGAACGGGTGGCGCGGCTGTTCGAGGTGGACGCCAACCACAAGGCGCGGCTGGATCAGGTGAGCGCCGGGCAGATCGTGCTGCTGGCCGGGCTGCGCTGGGCGACCACCGGCGATACCCTGTGCGCGCCGGACCATCCGCTATGGTTGGAGCGTATCGAGACCCGCGAGCCGGTGCTGGGGCTGGCGATCGAGCCCCAGTCCAGTGCCGACGAAGGGAAGCTGCTGGAGGCGCTGGACAAGTTGCAGCAGGAAGATCCGACCCTGCGGGTCGAGGAAGATAAGGAGACCGGCCAGCGCGTGCTGCGCGGTATGGGCGAGTTGCACTTGCAGATCGCCGGTGAGCGGCTGCGGCGGGAGTTTCACGTCAATATCCGGGTCGGCAATCCCGATGTGGTGCTGCGCGAGACGGTCGCCCAGGCGGCCGAGGCCGACCACCTGTTTCATCGGGTGATCGAGCAGCCCGATGGCAAGAAGCTGGAAATGAAGGCGTGGGCGCGCGTGGCGGTGGAGCCGCTGCCGCGTGGGGCCGGCGCCACCGTCGGCGCCGAACCGCGCCCGCGACCGGAAGGCATTGACTTGAATCCAGCCCAGCGCGAAGCCATCGCCGGCGCCGTCGAGGACGTGCTGGCCAACGGCCCAAGCACCGGCGCGCCCTTACAGGATCTGGCGGTCCGAGTGCTGGACGTGGAGCTGTTCGGTGCCCTGTCCAGCCCGCAGGCATTGCGGGTGGCGGTGGCGGAAGCGACCCGCAAGGCGCTTGCCCGGGCCGGTGGGCTGATCTTGCGGCCGATCATGGCCACCGAGGTGGTGGTGCCCGAAAGCGACGTCGGCGCGGTGCTGGGCGATTTGCAGTCCCGCCGGGCGGTGATCCGGGATACCACCAGCCTGGGCGAAGTGACGGCGATCCACTGCGATTGCGCCCTGGACCGGCTGCTCGGTTACATCACCGATCTGCGCGGCATGACCCACGGCCGAGGTCAGTTCACCATGCGCTTTGACCGTTTCGACATTGGTTGAGCCGGCCTGGCGTGGCAACAGGTCCCGCCGTCACTCCCATCTCCCTGTGGGAGAGGGGTTGAGGGTGAGTGTTCCGGTAGAACGCTATCTGACCGCGAGCTGCCCGATGATGACATGCGGCAGGCCGTCGAAGAGGACCTCCGTTCCTAAATTGAATTTTCCCCGGGACGTGTCCGGGGTGTGGATAAAGTCCGGCGGTGCCCCAACGCTGCTGGCGGATTGCACGGCCCCAATGGGCCTGAAGTCGCCGAGCGCGACGGCGCGAATCGCCAAGACTCTTTCGATGGTGGGCCGGGCGGCCTGGGCGCTCTTGGGTCCGGCGGCCTGGGCAGTCCTGGTGGTAGCCGTTCTCCCCCCTCTACCGGGGCAAGGGGGCGAGAGGCAGTCCGGCGCGGCGGTCGGCGATGGCGCGTTCGAGAGTGCGCCAAGGGGAGTGGCCGCGCTGGCGGCAGGTATCGATGACGCTGGCGAGCAGAGCGAAGACCCGCGAACCCACCGGGGTGCGGGTACCGTGACTGATCTTGCGCGCGATCACCCAATGGCGTAGTGCCCGCTCTGCTACATTGTTGGTCAGTGGCAGTTCGGGATGACTCAGCACCTGGAAGATGGCTTCCCAGTCGTTGAGCAACTCCACCGCCAAGGCGTGGGTTTTGGCGTGGGCGTGACCCTGGCGCCGTTCGCAGGCCGCGCGCAACGCGGCCAGTACCATCATGTGTTGGGTCGGCGGCGCGACCGGCGGCGGACCTTCGCGGGCCGCGTAGACCGCCGCCATCAGCGCCTCCAAGGTCTCCAGCACGAACCGGCCAAAGACACGGGCCTCGCGGTCGCCACTCTCGGCCAAGCCCCGCGCCTTGCGAATCAGGTGTGCCCAACAGCGTAACCGGCGCGGGTGGTTGCGGTAGGCCATCCAGCCATCGCTCATCAGCCAGCCGCTAAAGCCGTCCAGCACGTTCTCGACCCGCTCCTTGCCGCGCCCGGCCACGTAGTACAGGGTCGCGGTCGCCGCGACAAACACCCACAGCCACAGCGGCCGGCCGTGTTCGGGCCAGGAGGTTTCGTCGGCGTGCAGCAGATGGCTGTCCAGAACCGCCTGGACGAGTTCGTCTTCCGCCGGCGCCACGGCCGCGCCGGCTTCGTGGAGCGTCCGATGGATCGTGCCGGTACTGAGCTTCAGGCCCAGCCACTCGTCCAGGAATTCGCGAATCCGCGCCCGCGACAGCCGGAACCGGAAAGCCAGTGCCACGATCAGCGCCGCCAACCCCGGCCCCACCAGCCGCCATTCGCTGAGTTCAATCCCCGCCAGCAGTGGGTCCACCACGCCCTGGCCGGCCACCGCCCGGGTCCGATGGCCACAGGCGCAGGGGGCTTCGTCATAGCGATGGTCCACGACCCACAGCGTCAACCCCGGCCGCGCCGGATCGCCCCAGTGCAGGTCGACCGCCTGAAACCCGGTGTAGGCCACCGCACCCACTGGGTCCAGCGGCCGGCCACAACCGGCGCAGGTGTCGGGGTAATGGGCCTGTTCGGCATTCGCCTGGAACACCTGAGTCCGGCCGATCCCCGGCGCCCCCGGCTGCTTACCCGGTTTACGGGCGGGTTTCGCGTCCGCCGGTTTCGCCTCGGCCGACGGCGGTTCCGCCGGCACCGGCTTCGCGTCTGCCGGTGCCGACTCGGGTCCCTCGTCCGCCGCATCGGCGGCATCCGATTCCGGCCCGTCACCCGGTCGGTCCCACGGCGCCCGACTGCTCGGCGGCCGCGAACTGTTGTCCGGTCCCTGATTCAACCGGTCCAGCGCCTCCTTCAAATCGTCCAGCAGCTTGCCCGACAGCGCACGCACCTCGGCCTCCCCAGCGAATCCAGGTAGGCGTGGTCTAATTGGCGCAGGCTATGTGGGCTGAGGTGCATGGTGGTTGATCGTGGGGCTGGACTCTAGTTTTCCATACCTACTCCCCGAGGGGAAGTTAGCCATTACCGGGAGGGGTGTGAAGAGTTACTCCTGGTGAAGCCGACGATCATGAGGACGCCCGCCGACGCGGCCACCGTCTTGGCGGCGGGTGCGGACAGAAGCGCCGCGTAGGCCGCTATTTCGGTCGCGGTGGCCGCCGCGCCAGTGGCTGCGACGACTTTGCCGGCGATCGCCGCAGGGGCGACTATCGTCGAAGTGGATCCGACCGCCGCCCCGGTCCCGACCGTGGCTCCCGTTCCGACCGTTGCGCCGGTCCCGACCGTTGCGCCGGCCGATGCGCCTGCGCCCACGGCGACGACGTGGACGAGAGCCACGCTGGCTCCCACAATGATGACGCCCGCGGCTACAGCCCCCAGTAATATGGAGACATAGTGCAGCCGTGCCCTCATGTCCTTTACATCACGGCCGCCCGGGAAATCGTAGGACGGCTTGACTCGCATGTACTTGTCCTTGAGCGTCTCGTTGTATTGCTGGTAAAACTTCCAGGCGACCTCCCGTGGCGCGATGATGACGTGATTCGGAGCGCCCGGATCAAAGAAACGAATCTTCTTCGGGAGCTCGGCCCGCAGATCTCCAGTAAGTTGGATGAAAGCCGGGTCCACGGCCACGAGATCCAGGTGGCGCGCGGGCTGCTGCCTCCTCCTCCGCCTTACCGGTTGGCGAATGTCGTAGAGGATCAGTCCTCGCGGCGGAGTGTGGTTAGTATTCTGCGTACAGACGAACCGCTCGAGCAAGTCGTTGGGGAACGGCAAGCCATGAGGGGGGAACCAGTTAGCCTCCCAAGAATTCCACGCCTGCTCTTTATGCCTGCGCCCAAGATTGTGCGCAACGTGGTGAAAGCGATTGATATAAGGCGCGGCATCAGGGTTGACGCCGAGTTCTGGCATGAAAAAGTAGGCTTGCCGATTCCTGAAATCGACAATGTCCGGGCGATCCCCCTGCGCCCACTGGCGGAGCGTGTTTAGCAATTCTCTTGCGAATGGCTGGTTCGGTGCGCCACCCGGAACCTGGAAATTGTAATCCCAGTTGATACTGCGGAAGACCGCAGCTTCCTGTACGTTGGCATTAGTCAAATAGGCGCGGGCAATGATATCCGCAGCATCCAGTACCGCATTTTCATCGATTGCGACCAGGTTGCCATTACAGGCTGGACCGGGGTGGCGCTGGATCACGCCGGCTGGAGCAGCCCCGAAGGCGAAGTCCAGCGGCAACGGGCGGCCGGCGGCCACGAGGTCGGCAGCCCGATCCGCCGCGCTTTCTAACGGGTCGTTGACAGCGCCCACCTGCACCGGCGAGGGCGGGTCTGCGCCGCTCTGCTGGACGACATGGGCCAGCTCATGGGCGAGCAGCCACAGGCCCGCTCGCGCTTCGGGGCTGTAGCGTCCCTCCGCGAAGACAATATGCGAGCCGACGGTGTAGGCCCCCGCGCCGATGGCTCGGGCGGAGGCGGCTGCCCGTCCGTCGGTGTGCAGGCACACATGGCCGAAGTCGCGGACGAACCTCGCCTCCATAAGAATGCGGACGGCAGGCTCCAGCGGCAAACCGGGTGAGCCCAGCACTTCCTGAATGACTGGCCGGTAATCAATGGGTTGGTGTTCGAGTGTCATTGCGACCTCCTGATTGGGGTAATACCGTTTACCGATAGGTTTTGTATTTTCAGGTCAAAAACAGCGCCATTCGTCATACCTGCTTTCGCGGGTATGACGGAATAGCAAGAGCCATGAAAGCGAAAACCTACCGGGAAACGGTATAACCTTGGGCGGACTTCCCCTCAATGCGTGTTTCCAGGCACGCCTCGGCAGGTTCAATGAAATCAAGTCAACGCCACAGGTTAAGGTTCGGGTGGGCGGGTCGATGGGGCTTGGGGTTTGAGGTAGACGCTGATGTATTGCTCGTAATGTTGGCCGTTGAGGGTGTGGGCATCAGGGTTTCGGGCGTCGCCGGTGATGATGAAGCGGCACCGCGAAAGTTTTTGGCCGGCGACAGGGGTGGCGTCCGGGTCTTCGGCGGCGCAGACGCGGAGTTGGAAAACAGGATCGCGGCGTTGCTCGGGCGTGGCGCGGCCCACGGCCACGGCGGCGACCGGGGTATCTGCGAACAGGTTGCCGAAGAAATCGCCCTCGTGAAGGGTGAATTCCCGGCGTTCCGGTTCGGTGGTTTGCAAGGCGGGATACGGGCCGTGGTCGGCGCGCAGTGAGATCTGGACCTCGACGCCGAAATGGTTGGTTCGGGCGAGGATGCAGGCCGAGACCCAGCGTTGCTCGTCTTCGGTCAGGGATTGATGAATCCAATGGGGCGCCAAGCCCAGGGTGCCGGGAAATTCGTAGTGTTGGCCCGCGACGTCAGCGTAGGCGGTGACGCCCGCGCACAGGGCGCAGTCGGTCAGATATTTAATGAACTCTCGGCCGGGCTCAGTCTGAGCGATGCGGTTGGCTGGGTCGTTTAGGGGATAGCGTTGCGGGGATGACGTGGCGTCGGCGATCGGACAGCTAACCGGCGGCGTTCGAGGGTTGCAACCAGACGCGGCGAGGCCGAAGATCGCCAGGCCGGTGGAAAGGCACGCGGTAAAGGCTCGGGCGCGGCATCGCATGGGGGTGTTTCCTCGACCCAGGGCGCTAAATCCGCCCGTCGCGATTATTCATTCTTTCCTTGTTGACGTAGCGCAGGTCCACGCCGGAACCGGTCCCAACCGGAACGCCCAAGCACTACGAGCTTGGGCGTTCCGGTTGGGAATCCACGCGGGCAGCACCGGCAGCGGGGGCATGAAGGGATGGCGTGGGTGCGCCGGGGGTTGGTCGAGGGTGGCTTAGTTTGCCTTGATCAGCGGCACTTGGGCCAAGCCCCGGAGGTTCAAGGTTTGATCTAAATCATTCAAGCTGACGCCATTGGCGGCTAACTTATTAGCGGCCAGCTTGGAATGGGCGTTGAACGATAACAACACCATGGACGCGATTGCGACAACTGAGAACAGCTTTTTCATTGATTGATCCTCTTAAAGCCAGGTCCCAATGAACGATCCGCTAAGGTTGGAGGCGATTCGGAACGCGAACAGCCTCGCTTGCAAATGCATTTCAATCTCATTTGCAGCTTGAAATATAGCCTTCAAATGAATCAAATACCAGAGTAAGCAACTCAGAAATAAAAATTTTTCCACCTTCAAACCCTATCCCAAGGGATTGTGCAAAACGCCCCTCAATCGAGCTTTCCCTGGTCGAGCTGTTCCAGCAGCGGCGGCGTGACGTCGTCGAAACGGACGATCCGCCGGCCTCGATGATCGCGCAGGAAATCCTTGGCCTCTTCTTCGGTGCCGAGCGGCACCAGTTCGTGGCCCATCGGCCCGAGCATGTCGGAACCGATGACGTACCAGGCGATATGGGCGTCGATCCGGCTCAGACCGTAGTACTCGGTCACGCCGATGCGGGCGATGTCGTCCCGGTGGTGACCGGGCGCGTATTTCGGCAGGTTCAGCAGGTACTTGAATAGATCCTTGGCGCCGTCGAAGTGGTGGGCGTGACCGTCCTGGTACACCACCGTCGCTACCCAGTCGGGGTAAAGACCGACGAACATGCCGCAGACCGGGCAGGTGTCCTTGGGGCCAGGCGCGGGTAGTGGTAAAGGTTCCGCCCAGGCCGACGCCAGGCTGAAGATCAGCAACCATGCCGCCAGTCGGTGGATGCTGAGCATTGGCTCCGCTTTAAAAAAGGGGACGTGGTAAAAATTGCGTGGTTCGGGGAAAGGGCCGCTTTTCACTGTCCTTGTCCGGCTTGTCCGGCTTGTCCGGCGCGCTGTCGCCGTTCCGCCCGCTTTTTGCGGATCATCTGGGTGTCGCTGGCCATGCTCAGATAGGCGGCGCGCAAGGCGGCATCGAAATTGCCCAAC
This sequence comes from Candidatus Competibacteraceae bacterium, assembly GCA_016699715.1. NCBI lineage: Bacteria > Pseudomonadati > Pseudomonadota > Gammaproteobacteria > Candidatus Competibacteraceae > Candidatus Competibacteraceae bacterium. The sequence continues at coordinate 1,185,154 of CP065007.1, forward strand.
TCTCCACCCTGCTCGGCCCTGGTTGCTTCCGCCGCTGGCCTGGCGCTGAAGGCGACCTTGCTCTGCTGGGTCATCACCCCCGGCAACTTCGAGCCGATCAGATAGATGGCTTTATCGACGTCCATCAGCGGCTTTGGCTCGGTGGTGGCGCCGTAGTCGGCGGCGTAGATGGCTTTGGGTCCCCGGTCCAGGTTCAGCGCCAGGCTGAGCGCGGCGCAGTGCAGCGAGCAGGTCGGGTCCACTCGATCATCCTGATAGTGAACCAGATGGCGGCTGTAGTGGAACTGGCGCCGATCCATGCCGCAATAGGGGCACTTGGGGTATTTGCTCAGCTCATTGTCCAGCGGATCAGGGTCCGGCTGGGTCTTGGGTACGAATTGCAGGGGTGTGCCGTCGTCCGCGCACGGGGCGGCGTGAGCCGCCGGGCTCAGGGCCGTGATACTGGCGGTGGCGCCCGCCGCGGCGAGAATGCGCAAAACCTGTCGGCGCTCGGTGTGGATGGGATCGCTCATGGATTGCATGACTCCTGCTGTGGTTTTAAGAGCGCCATTTTAGGACAAGGCGGCACGAAGCGTTTTGAGAATGCTCATAGCAGACTGGCGATCGCCCGTTCGAACACCTCTGGCGTGGATTCGCCGACGATCCGGGCGCGGATGACGCCCTGCCGATCGACGATGAAGGTCATCGGCAGGCCCATGACCCCATAGCCGCGGGTTACTTCGCCTTGCGGGTCCAGCAACACCTCGTAGGAAATGCCAAGTCCCTGGACGAAGGGCCGCACGGTTTCCAGCGGTTGCAGCACGTTGACGGCGAGGATGGCCAGTCCCCGGTCGCGGTACTGGCGGTAGACCGGCTCCAACGCCTGCATCTCGGCGTGGCAGTAGGGGCACCAGTCGGCCCAGAAGCGGATGGCAACCACTTGGTCGCGATACTGCTCGGGGAAGCGGACGGCGGGGCCATCCAGCCGCTCCAGGGTGAAGGCGGGGGCGGGAGCGTCGGTTTTGACGGCGGTGACGTTCTGCTCGCAGCCGGCGAGGAGGGCGAGCAGGAGGAGGGTGGGGAAAAGCCAAGGCGGGGATGGAGCATGCAACAAGCCGGCGCTTTGCCGATCCCGCAAATTCGATGTTAAATTGAACACCTTATATAGCATCGTGGATGACCTGATGAGAGTTGCGATTGATGAACTTCCCACTTGAAATTATCGCTGAATGGGATGCCGAAGCCGGAGTCTGGGTTGCCGCCAGCGACGATGTGCCAGGACTGGTCACGGAGGCTGAGACCATGGAGATCCTGCTGGCAAGGTTGCGGATCATGATTCCCGAATTGCTGGCGCTCAATGGCATGGCGCGGCCGGGCGATATTCCGTTCCGCCTGCGTAGTGAGCGACTCGAACATGTCCGGACGGCTTGATGGATGACTTGACGCCGGACCTGAAACGCATGTTGCGGGATGCGGGTTGTCATTTCGCGCGACAGGGGAAGGGCGATCACGAAATCTGGTTCAGCCCGATGACAGCCCGACATTTCGTGGTGGATGGTGCGATCAAATCTCGCCATACCGCCAACGGGGTATTGAAGCAGGCCGGTCTGCTGAAACGATTTTAGCGTCACCCCAGCAAAATCAAATTCGACCGCAGCATCAACCATGTCGCCAACCCGTAAAACACGCCGAATCCCGCCAGCGCCAGTCTGGTCAGCCGCCGAACCTCGCCTGGAATCGTCGCTTGCAGGCTGACAATCCGGCGGAACGGGGCGATGATCCCGGCGCCCATGCCGGCGGCGGTAGCGGCGAACAGCGGCAGGTATAGCGCATAGCCGACGTAATCGTAGCCCGCTTTCAGCAGACAGAACGGGCAGTGATGGTTGGGATTTTCGTACACGTACAGCGACAGGAAGGCGACGATGGCGGTGATGGCGACCGCGAAGGTCAACAGGTTGACGGCGGCAAACACAGGTCCCAGCCGGGGCCAGCGCCGAAACGCCAGCCCCATGATCAGCAATAGTCCCGCCATCGCGTAAAACAGCGCCAGTGCCGGGCGCGCCGGGAAACCGGCCAGTTCCGCCGCCACGCCCTGGCCCGCCGCGCTGAACAGCGAACCGCAGCAGGAGGTGATCACCTCCGGTTCCAGCCCAAGGAAAAAGCGGGTTTGCACCGCCCCCTCCAGCAGCGCCAGCGGTGCCAGCGTCAGCAACAGCCCGTACTTGACCCGCACCAGCGGATAATCGTAGCCCCGGTTATCCACCCGGTTGAGCAGCAGCCACAGCGCCGCCAGGAAAAACAGAGCGATCTTCAGCAGCAGAGTCGGGAAACCGAAAGGGTTGACGTTCAGTACGCCGGTGGCGCACATCGCGCCGACGAACTGGCCGGACAGGCTTTCGGCGGTCTGCGCGAACAGCAGCAGCGACAGCAATTCCGCGCCCAGGGCGAAGCCGAGCAGGGTGGAAATCAGATAGGTTCGCCGTTCCAGCCTGAGCTGCAATTCGCTACCGCTGTGGATGTCCCAGCGGTGCAGGATCTTCCAGGCGAAGCCAGCGGCCAGCAGCACCGTGCCGACGACGCTCAGGGCGATGAGTTGCAGGGCGACGATGGCGGGCGTGATCAGCATCGCGTGTCTCCCACGATGCTTCCGTCGTGCAACTCGATCACGCGGTCCACCCGCGCCGCCTCGAATACCAGCGGATCGTGGCTGCTGATCAGCACGGTTCGCCCTTGCGCCGCCAGTTCGCCCAGCAGCGCCAGCACCTCGCGCGACAGGGCGCTGTCGAGGTTGGCGGTCGGTTCGTCGGCGATCAGCACCGCCGGATCGTTGATCAGGGCGCGGGCCAGGGCGGTGCGCTGCGCCTCGCCGCCGGACAGCCATTCGACCCGGTTCTCCGCCTTCGCGCCCAGCCCGAAACGGTCGAGCAGCGCTCGCGCGCCGTCCCGCAGCTCACGATACGGTTTCCCCAGCGGATAGGCCGGCAGCATCACGTTTTCCAGTACCGTCAGTCCTCGAATCAGATTGAACTGCTGAAACACGAAGCCGAAAGTGTGTCGTCGCACCTCGGTGAGAAAACGCTCGGGCAGGTTGGACAGTAGCCGGCCGTCGAGCGTAATCCGTCCGGCGGTGGGCCGCGCCAGACCGCCGATCAGGGTCAACAGCGTGGTCTTGCCGGAACCGCTGGGTCCCTTGAACACGGTAATGCCGCCGCGTTCCAGACTCAGGCTCAGCTCGCGCAGCGCCCGGCATTCGCTGGGCTGACCCTGATTGAATACCTTGCTGACCTCGCGCAGTTCGATCATCCGCGCATCGCCGCGTCGGGATCGACGATCGCCGCCCGCCAACCGGGGATCAGGGTGGCGACGATGTAGGGCAGCACGGTCACCGCCAACAGTACGAGAACCTGTTGCAAATCGACCGCCGGTGTCAGCCGGAAGTCGGGATACAGCACCGCCCAGCCCTTGAGCACCGGTGCGAACAGTCGCGCACCGCCGTAAAACACCTGCCACCAGGCCAGTAGATAGCCAGCCAGAAAGGCGGTCAGCGACAGCAGCGCGCCTTCCCACAGTTTCATGCGCAGGATGTCGCCGGTTTCCCAGCCGATGGCCTTGAGGATACCGATCTCGCGCTTTTCCTCGGCGCTGAGGCCGGCGGCCTTGTCCCAGGCCAGGATCAGGAAGGCCAGCGGCAGCGAACCCAGCGCGACAAACACCATACCCTCGCGCCAGTGGAACACGGCGTCGTAGGTGCGCAGGATTTCCGCGCGCAGAATTGGCCGGCTGGCGGGCAGGGCGAGCGCGATTTTGCCGGCCACGGTAACGGCCTCGCGCGGGTTGCGTACCGCCAGCACGGCGTCGGTGTAGACCTCCGGCGGCAATTGGAAAAGCTGGCGAAAGCCGGCGTCGGACAACAGCAGCAGGTCGGCGCTCAGCAGTTCCGAGGCGGATTCCAGCACGCCGGTGATTTTCAGCGGCAGTGGTCGGCCATCGGTCGCGCGCAGGCTCAGATAGTCGCCAACGCCGATCTGGCGGACCCGCGCCAGCGCCGCGCCGATGACGATTTCATCCGCCGCCAACCCGCGTTCCGGCGCGGCCATCAGGGTATAGTTGGCCTTGACCGCCGGATCGTAGTAGTAACCCCACAGCCGGCCCCGCGCGGAAGCGACCCCGCGAATTCGCCGCAAGGTATCCAGCCAGGCCGCCGGCAGCAGATCGTGGCGACCGGCGACCAGGCGTTGCACGATCACCTCCGGCGCATCTTGCAGCAGTAGCGTCGCTTCCCGCCGCAGCCCCTGACTGAGCAGCAGCACCGAGGCAAACAGAAACACCAGCAGGGTATAAACCAGCAGCAGGCCGAGATTGCGGGTCTTGCGCCGCAACAGGGCGGCGAGAGTGTAGTCGATCAGGTATTTCTGCCGTTCGAGGAAGGCTCGCATGGCGGAATCGGCGGCGGTTGGGAGCAGGAGTGGCGGAACGGTATCGTCGCGGAAATCGAGACCGACCGGCATTGACAATTCTCCAGTCTGAAAGCCTTGGCGATGAAAAAACCGTTCAGCGGGAAGAGGGCGTTAAACCAGGCGGAGGAGGCAGCAGCGTACCGGTGGGAAAGTGGTCCAGTGCCGCCGGATGATCCTGAAACGGGCTGTGCCGGTCGGCTTGGCTGGGATGGCGGGTGTAGCGAGCCTCGGTGAACAGGCTGAGGTCGGTCAAGCCCAGTTCGCGGACCAGCGCCCGGTTGGTGGCGCGATCCGTTGAACGAGAGCGCCACGCCGCGTCCGCCAGCGTCAGTCCGAACAGTAGCAACAAAATCGCCAGCAAGGTCAAAGCGACATTCGCCATGCGGGGATGAGGGCAGCGTCGAAGCAGCATGGATCATTCAGGTGGTTTAACTGATCGCAGCTTATTCGGCCGGACTTGCTTTGGCAACGGTAAGCCGGACCCGGCCCGTTTCATCCAGGCAAATCGCTTGGCTACTCCCGTCGTTGCGTCCCCTGGTCTTTCCTCCTAGAATACCTGCCCCTTGCGGTCCGCTTGGACCGCGACTCCTTGCCTCACCAATTTCGGGAGGCTGTCTATCATCCGTAAGGAGCCGCAATGCGACATTACGAAATCGTGTTTCTGGTCCATCCCGACCAGAGCGAACAAGTTCCGGCGATGATCGAGCGTTATCGCGCGATGGTCGAAGAGGACGGTGGCCATCTCCACCGCCTGGAAGATTGGGGTCGGCGACAACTGGCTTATCCCATCCATAAGATCCACAAGGCGCACTACGTCCTGATGAACGTCGAGTGCAGCCAGACAGTGCTGGAAGAGTTGCAGAGCGCTTTCCGTTTCAACGACGCCGTGATCCGCAACCTGATCATCGAGCGGGATGGTCCGGACATCGAACCGTCGCCGCTGGTCAGGTCGCGCGACGACCGCGACGACCGCGACGACCGCGACGACCGCGACGACCGTAGTGATCGCGGTGACCGTAGTGACCGCGACGACTCCGACGAGGCAGTCGAGACCGGTGACGAATCTGCCTGAGCTGGCGTTAGCCTCGCGTCACCATGCCGTTCGTGCCACCCGCCGACAACTACCTGATCATCGCCGGCCAGGTCGCGGGGGGTTGCGAAACCCGCCAGTCGCCGGCGGGCGTACCCATCAGCCGCTTCCTGCTGGAACACCATTCCAGCCAAGTGGAAGCCGGTATTTCGCGCGAGGCGCGTTGCCGGATTCCGGTGGTGGCCTGTGGCGAAGCCCTGGCCGGCATCGCCGGCCCGCTGGTGGCGGGCGCCCGGTTGCGGGTGCGGGGTTTTGTCAGCCGCGCCAATTATCGCGAGGGCGAATACCGTTTGGTGTTGCACGCCGCCCGCATTGAGATGCTTGATCACGAATCATCCGAGGATTGAATCCCATGTCGCGTTTTTTTCGTCGTAAGAAGTTTTGTCGTTTCACCGCCGAAGGCGTCAAGGAAATCGACTATAAGGACATCGCTGTCCTGAAGAACTACATCAGCGAAACCGGCAAGATCGTGCCAAGTCGCATCACCGGTACCAAGGCCCGCTACCAGCGGCAACTCTCGGTAGCGATCAAACGCGCCCGCTTTCTGGCGTTGCTGCCGTACTGCGACCGGCATTAAGTCTGTCGAGCGGTCCGGCCGCGGCAGGAGTCTGGCGTGAAATCCATTGCCGTCTTCATCATGCGCGGCCGGTTCGCGGCGGTGCTGATCGCGGCGCCCACGGCAGTGCTGTTCTGGTTATTCCCGCCAATCCTGATCGTATCCGGCGCGGTGGTGGCGCTGGTGACCTTGCGCCGGGGCGCGGCCGAAGGCGCATTGCTCGCGGTGCTGGCCGGATTGGGTGCCGGCGCACTGGCCGGGCTGGTGCTGGGTCTGGGCGCCATGTGGCCGATGCTGTCGGTGTTGCTGGCCTGCTGGGCACCGTTATGGGTGCTGGCGTCGTTGCTGCGTGCCACAGTCTCGCTGTCCGTAACGCTGCGAGCCGCTGCCCTGCTGGGTCTACTGGGCGTGGGCGGATTCTACCTGATGTTGGGTGACCCAGCGGTTTGGTGGAGCCAGGTGCTTGACGGCCTGCGGCAGGGATTGACGACGTTGCCATCGGGCGAACGGGCTACCTTGGAGCAGTTGCTGGATCTGTTACGGAGCTGGGCGCCGTTGTTGCCGGGACAGGTGGTGAGCGCGGCGCTGTTATTCGTGCTGGCGGGATTGCTGCTCGGCCGCTGGTGGCAGGCGCTACTGTTCCACCCGGGCGGTTTTCGTCCCGAATTTCATCAGCTGCGCTTGGGTCGCCCGCTGGCGCTGCTGGCACTGGCGCTGTTCGGCGCGGCGCTGTTGTCTGGCTGGCCGGTTCTGAGCAATCTGGTCTTGGTGCTGGGAACGCTCTACAGCGTGCAAGGCATCGCCGTGGCACACGCTCTGGTCTTCAAGCTGCGACTCTCGCCGGCCTGGTTGCTGCTGCTTTATCTGCTACTGGTTCCGTTGCTGTCGCAACTGGTCATGGCGCTGGGGATCGCCGATGCCTGGGCCGATTTCCGGACCCGCGTTCGGCCGCGCCCGAGCAAACCCTGAATTCTCCTTACAACACGCATCGAAGCGCACATCGGAGTTTGACGATGGAAATCATATTGCTGGAAAAAATCAATAACCTGGGCAGCCTGGGTGATCGGATCAATGTTAAGCCGGGCTACGCTCGCAATTTCCTGATTCCGACAGGCAAGGCCACCGCGGCCACCGCGGCCAATCTCGCCCGGTTCGAGGCCCGTCGCGCCGAGCTGGAACGGGTTGCCGCCGAGTTGCTGGCCAGAGCCAAGTCCCGCGCCGAGCAACTCGCCGAATTGATTGTCACCTTGTCGGTCAAGACCGGCAGCGAAGGTCGGCTGTTCGGGTCGGTCGGCGCCGCCGACATCGCCAACGCGGTGTCGGCCGCCGGGATCGAGTTGCAGAAGAATGAGATCCGCTTGCCGACCGGCTCCATCCGCCAGATTGGCGAGTACGATGTGGATCTGCTGTTGCACCCCGAAGTGAAGACCCAAATCCGGGTCAATATCATCGCCGAAGTCTGAGCCGCGGCCGGCATGCCCACGCTGGGGATTTGAACTAGACTCAAACCATCCCCGCGCGGGCAACGCCCGCGGGCCAGCGCTGTATCGAGCGTCTTGTACCCATCCCCCCGCGGGAATTTCGTGGCCGTGCCGCCGAACCATCGCGGCGGGCGGCGGATCGCCGGTTGTTTCCGAGAGTTCCGTCATGCTGCCCGTTTCCCCGTTTCCCCACCGTAAGGACGCCGCCACCGAGGCGCTGCGGGTGCCGCCGCATTCGCTCGAGGCCGAACAGGCTGTGCTGGGCGGCCTGATGCTGGACAACGCCACTTGGGATCAGGTGGCCGACCGGCTGGATGAACACGATTTCTACCGCGCCGATCACCGGCTCATTTTTCGCGCCATCCGTCGGCTGGCCGAACAGGGCAAGCCGTTCGATCTGCTGACCCTGGCGGAATGGCTGGAGGACCACAACGAACTGGAGGCGGGCGGAGGTTTCGCCTATCTGGGCGTGTTGGCGCGGGATACGCCGAGCGCCGCCAACGTCCGTGCCTACGCCGACATCATTCGCGAGCGGGCGATCCGCCGCGAGTTGATTCGCACCGCCACCGAGATTGCCGACAGCGCCTACGATCCCAAGGGCCGCGACAGCAAGGCATTGCTGGACGATGCCGAGAAAAAGGTGTTCGCTATCGCCGAACGCGGTTTCCGCGCCCACGAAGGTTTCGCCAATATCAAGGATTTGCTGGCGCGCACGGTGGAGCGGATCGACCTGCTGTTCCAGCGCGACAATCCGATCACCGGCCTGCCCACCGGCTGGTCCGATTTCGACGACAAAACCGCCGGTTTGCAGCGTGGTGATCTCATCGTCGTCGCCGGCCGGCCGTCGATGGGCAAGACCGCTTTCGCCATGAATATCGCCGAGTATGCGGCCATTCAAGCCAAGTGTCCGGTGGCGGTGTTCAGCATGGAAATGCCGGGCGAGAGCCTGATCATGCGCTTGATGTCGTCGCTGGGCCGGATTGACCAGCATCGGGTGCGGGCCGGGCGGCTGGAGGAAGAGGACTGGCCGCGCTTGACCTCGGCGGTGACCATGCTGTCGGAGGCGCGGCTGTTCATCGACGACAGCTCCAATCTGAGCCCGAACGAACTGCGGGCGCGGGCGCGGCGCCTGCATCGGCAGGAAGGGCAACTGGGCCTGATCGTGGTGGACTACCTGCAACTGATGCAGGTGCCGGGCACCAACGAAAACCGCGCCACCGAGGTTTCGGAAATTTCCCGGGCGCTCAAGAGCCTGGCCAAGGAGTTATCGGTGCCGGTGCTGGCGCTGTCGCAGCTCAATCGCACGCTGGAGCAGCGCGGCGACAAGCGGCCGATCATGTCGGATCTGCGCGAATCGGGTGCGATCGAACAGGACGCGGACCTGATCTGCTTTATCTACCGCGACGAAGTCTACAACTCCGACAGTCCCGACAAGGGCATCGCCGAAATCATCATCGGCAAACAGCGTAACGGCCCCATCGGGACCACTCGCTTGACCTTCCTGGGGCAGTACACTCGCTTCGAAAGCTACGCTCCCGAATTCTACTCGGCGGGTTCCAAATCATGAGTCGAGCAACCACGGCGCGCCTCGATCTGGGGGCGCTGGTTCACAATCTGCGGCGAGTCAGGGCAGTGGCGCCGGGCCGGCGGGTGGCGGCCGCCGTGAAAGCCGAAGGTTACGGCCATGGTCTGGTCCGAACCGCCCGCGCGCTGGACGCCGACGCCTTCGCGGTGGCTTGTGTCGAGGAAGCGCTGACCTTGCGCGAAGCCGGCATCGACCGGCGAATCCTGCTGCTGGAAGGGGTATTCGAGGCGGATGAACTGCCGTTGTGCGCCCGTCATGCCCTGGACATTGCCGTCCATCATCCCGAACAGCTACGGATGCTGGAACGTGCCCGGCTGGAACGGCCGCTGCGGGTCTGGCTGAAGATCGACAGCGGGATGCACCGCCTGGGTTTGGAACCGGAAACCGTGTCAGCGGTATTTCAACGGTTGCGCGACTGCCCGACGGTGCAAGCGGAAATCGGTCTGATGAGCCATCTGGCGCGGGCCGACGAGCGGGATTGCGACTACACCCGCCAGCAACTCCAAACCTTCGAGACCACCATCGCCGGCCTGCCGGGCGAGCGCTCGCTGGCCAATTCCGCCGGCATTCTGGGTTGGCCGGATACTCATTTCGACTGGGTGCGACCGGGCATCATGCTGTACGGCGCCTCTCCCTTCGTGGATAGCCTGGCACCCGACGAGGATTTGCGCCCGGCGATGAATTTCCACACCCGGCTGGTGGCCATCCGGCGGCTGCGCCGAGGCGAACCGGTTGGCTACGGCGGAACCTGGCTTTGTCCCGAGGACATGGACGTGGGCGTGGCGGCGGCGGGCTACGGCGATGGTTATCCGCGCCATGCGCCGTCCGGAACGCCGGTGCTGATCGACGGCCGCGCGGCGGCGCTGGTGGGCCGGGTCTCGATGGATATGATCACGCTGGATCTGCGCCAGCATCCCGAAGCACGGATCGGCGATCCGGTGCTGCTGTGGGGCGAAGGGTTGCCGGTGGAGCGAATCGCCCAGGCTGCCGGCACGATCTCCTACACCCTGCTGTGTGGCGTGACGGCGCGGGTGCGCCGCGAAGTGATTCCCGCGCCGTCGGCCGATGGCTAGCAAGGGGCGCACGGTCTACGTGTGCGCCGAGTGTGGGGCGCAGGCCAGCAAATGGGCGGGCCAGTGTAGCGACTGTGGAGCTTGGAACACCCTGCAGGAGGCCGCGGCGGTCCCGGTGGGAGGGAAGAGCCCGTTCGCCGGCTATGCCGGCCAGGCGGCGGAGGTGCGCACCCTCGCCGAAGTGGACGCGGTGGCGGAAATCCGTCAGTCCTGCGGTAACGGCGAGCTGGACCGGGTCCTGGGCGGCGGCCTGGTCGACGGCTCGGTGACACTGATCGGCGGCGACCCGGGTATCGGCAAGTCCACTCTGCTGTTGCAGGTGTTGGCCGAACTGGCGGTGCGCAACCGGACGCTGTACGTCAGTGGCGAGGAGTCGCCTCGACAGATCGGCCTGCGCGCCCAGCGGCTGGGTCTGGCTCGTGATCGGCTGCGGCTGCTGCCGGAGGTCAACGTCGAGCGAATTCTGGCCACCGCCGAGATCGAACACCCGCAGGCGATGGTGATCGACTCGATCCAGACCGTATTCACCGAACGGCTGCAATCGGCGCCGGGCTCGGTGGCGCAGGTGCGGGAGAGCGCGGCGCAACTGGTGCGCTACGCGAAGGCCGGCGGCGCGGCGTTGTTTCTGGTCGGCCATGTGACCAAGGAGGGCGCCATTGCCGGGCCGCGGGTGCTGGAGCACATGGTCGATACCGTGCTGTATTTCGAGGGCGATCCCAGCGGCCGGTTGCGCGTGCTGCGGGCGGTGAAGAACCGCTACGGGCCGGTCAACGAACTGGGCGTGTTCGCCATGACCGAACGCGGCTTGAAAGAGGTCAGCAATCCGTCGGCGATCTTTTTGTCGCGCCACGACACGCCGGTGGCCGGCAGCGTGATCATGGTGACCCGCGAAGGCACCCGGCCGCTGCTGGTGGAAATCCAGGCGCTGGTGGACGAGTGCCACGGCGGCCACCCGCGCCGGGTGACGTTGGGTCTGGAGCAAAACCGCTTGGCGATGCTGCTGGCGGTATTGCACCGGCATGGCGGGGTGGCGATGTACGATCAAGACGTCTACGTCAACGCGGTCGGCGGGGTGCGGATCAACGAGACGGCGGCCGATTTGGCGGTGCTGCTGGCGGCACTGTCGAGTTTTCGCGACCGGCCGCTGCCGATCGATCTGGTGGTGTTCGGCGAAGTCGGGCTGGCCGGGGAAATCCGCCCGGTGCCGAACGGCGAGGAACGGTTGCGGGAGGCGGCCAAGCATGGTTTCAAGCAGGCGATCGTGCCACGTGCCAACCTGCCCCGGCGCGGCGGGCGGGTGGAAGGACTGGAGGTGCGCGGTGTCAGTCGCTTGGCCGAAGTGATGGGGGATGTTTGAGATTGAAGAGACGGGGTAGGATCTGCAATCCATTAAAAACAATCCACTGATTTTAGCTAGTGCTCGTTGAGTCGTTAAGGAGATATGGCCGTGATTGATGTTACGGACATTCTGAGAGTTAATTCCATGGATCCTGTGTCTGAGCGTGAGACGTCTACGGATGCGGAATTCTTTTTCATCAATGCTGCATATTTAGATTCGTATATTCGGTTGCTCGATGGTATCCGTGAGAATCGTCGTTTATTAATATTGACGGGTGAAGCGGGTGTGGGAAAGACCGTATTATTGCGTAAACTGATCAGCGAATCACCAACAAATATCAAGTTTTCTTATTGCTGCGCGACTAATTTTGATTTCTATAGCTTGCTTACTGTTATTAACGATCAATTAGGGGTGGTAGTGACCAATAGGGAGTTCTCCACTAAGTTGGAAGCGCTAAAAAAACATCTAACTAATTGTATTATACAAGAAATGAGAGTGGTTTTGCTGATCGATGATGCGCATCATTTGAAAAATGAAGCCTTGGATGGCTTGCTTAATTTGTCTCACTTTGAGTTTGAAAAAGGACGCACCGTACAAATTGTGCTGACTGGAACCCCGGTATTGGAAGAGATATTGAGTGAGACAAAAATTCTCCGTAGTAATGTGGCCGGTGCCATCCATGTTTATTTGAAGCCTTTGGTTGCCATGGATGTGGCGGCTTTCATATCCAGACAAGTGCAACATGATGTCGATGGGCCAATCATGGATTCGTTGGTTTCACCACCCATCATTGAGCGGATCAACGATTATACCGGCGGTAGTCCTCGTTTAATTAATATGCTCTGTGAGCATGCACTGTTAATCGCTAAAGTTAGGGAACAAGTCACTCTATCGACGGAAATTGTTGATGAAGCTGCCAGTGAATTGAGTCTTAAAGGTAGGCAAATAGATTTATCTCCTGAAATTGATTTCGATTCTTTAGAAATAACGCATTCAGGCAGTGCCACTCAGAGCGCGATGGTAGAGCAATTGCTGGCCCATGTGGATATCATGAATAATGAAACAACGCATTCAGGCAGTGCCACTCAGAGTGCGAAAACGGAACGATGGCTAGCCCATGATGGTCTGATGCATGACTCAACTCGCTCTTTGGCTATCAGGCCACTGTCGGCGAGTGAATCCGAATGGAGGGATGATCGTCAAGTTGGAAAAGGGCATTCCAGACGGCTTAATTTCTCTGGACTACCAGTCGCATTGTTGGCGGGTTTATTTGGAGGAATTGGGGGTGTCTATTTTTATCAGCGTACTATCTCCGAATTCAAACCACTGGCGCCAATGTTGGCGCCAGTGGGTATGACAACGCCCACGCCTGCGCCAACCAAAGGGTCTCAGTTGTCGCCTTCATCAGAATTGGCAAAGCCGGTCCCCGTCAATCGCCAGGAATCATCCGCTGAGCCAGAGGCGGGATCATCGGAAAAACCATTAAAATCTCTCCCAGCCTCTCCAGTAGTAGCCAAAACTACTTATCCTGGCGAGGAGATCGAAGTAGCGCCCACTTCGCCATCACCATCACCAACGGTGGTGAAACCGCTTGATGCATCGGTTATTTTATCTTATATGAGGAATGGCGATTTGTTGTTGGAACGGGGCGATGTGGCTTCGGCGCGTCTTTTTTATCAGGAAGCGGCCAGTGCCGGTTCGGTGGAAGCGATGGTCGCGGTCGGCAAAACTTATGATCCAGTCATATTGGATCGACTGGAAATTAAAGGGTTTTATCCTGATCCCGTCAAGGCGGTAGAGTGGTATTTGAAAGCTAAGGAGAAGACTGCTGATCCACAAAGTATCGAGCGTCTTGAGGCACTAAGATATTGGTTATCCAATTTACCGGCGTTAGGAGAAAGTGAGGCGAGTAGGCTGAAGCAGTTACTGTACTAAATTGAAGACCGCCGATGAATGGTAAAGGATAATGATCCTCTTTGAGTTGTGGAAGCGTAGACCGCCGGGCTAAATCCACACTGCCGCTGACGCAGCACCTCCTTTGAGAAAAGAGGGTTGGAGGATTTCTGCTCCTGAGCCGACCACAAGTTATTGAGGAGAGCTATATATCGTGCCCCTCACCCTGAGCAAAAACATTGGTGATGTCTATTGTGGGCGATAGCCAGTGCTAATTGGAATCGAATTTTCGACTCCAACGAAAACGGGATTTGCAGGCTGAGCACGCGCCACCTTATTTTTGGCGCTCCAGCCACTTCTGCGCGGGTTTAAATCGTGTCCAACCGGGAATGACGGCGGATAAACTGACTTCGCGCCACTTTGGATGTCGAGTTGGCTGTTGAAACTCATTGAAATTCTCAAAAAAATGGTTAACGAAATTGGCTGTTTTTTGGTAACGAGGGCTAGCACTTTTCCAATTGTATACCGCCAGCACGGCCCCGACGGCGATGGTTTTTACCGTTTGGTTGGGCTCGATCAGATTGGGGTAATCTTGACTGTTGAGTTGGGTTGGTAGATAGGTTTCCAATAATACCGGGGTATGATCGATGGGCACGAAATGCAAGGAGTTATTAGCTGTCAGTTTATCGAATAACTGGGCGGGCTTGCCAGCGACATAGACCAAGGCGTCGATTTCGTGGTTTTTTAATTTATCCAACGCAGTGGCTTGATCATAATAAGTGGGTTCCACTGGAATATTTAAAGTGTCGAAGATAATAGAGGCGGTAATAAATGTGCCGCTGCCTTTTGTATCGAAATTAATTTTTTGACCGGCAAGATCACTCAGGTTTTTAATTTCCGTATTGGCAAGCAGGTGAAATTCTTCATTATAGAGTTTTGCGATATAGTAAACTTTATTTTCGATATTTTTATAGGTGCCGTGACGTTTTATGTATTCTAATACGTCGGATTGAACGATCGCTATATCAATGCCTTTTAGATATAAAAGGTCACTGATGTTCTGAACCGAGCCTTTGCCAACAATAGCTAAAATACGCAAACTATCGGTGTCCAAGACAGTGGCAAGATCAGAAGCGATACGTATATAGGTACCATTGATACCCCCTGTGATGATGCCAACCACCCCTTTATTGGATCGTGCGCTTGATTGTGTAAGCAGCGTGACGGCCTGTTTGGTAGGAGTGGCCGCGTGGATCGTTGAGGGCATGCTCAAGAAAATAAATAGGAATAATATCTTGATTGTATTTAACATGATGGATGTCTTTAAGGATTTGTTTGGAATTATGCCGGGATCGAAGTCGAGATCATGGGTATTTTTATTCGACTGGAATTCCGGGGTTTTGCGCGAAAACCAGCCTAGTTATCCACCCCCACCCACCCCCAGCGTTCCGGGATGAAAATCTCGTGTGGGTTGAAGCGGGCCTTGTAGGCCATCTTGCCACACTGCTCGATCCAGTAGCCCAGATAGACCCACGGTAATTCCAGCCGCCGCGCCTCGGCGATTTGCCATAGGATCGCGTAGGTTCCGAGACCGCGCGCTTCCCGGAGAGGGTCGAAAAAGGTATAGACCGCCGACAGTCCCTCATCCAGCCGGTCCACCACCGCCACCGCCAGCAGCTCCTGGTCGAGGCGGAATTCATATAGCCAGGACGAGCACCAGCGTGAGGCCACGAACGACCAGTAGTTTTCCGGGCTGGCGGGGTCCATGCCGCCGCCGGCATGGCGGGTCCCGATGTAGCGGGCGAATAGCTCGAAGTGTTCGCCATCGAACTCGGCTGGTAGCACCCGTACCCGCAGATCCCGATTGCGTTTCCACAGCCGCTGCTGCGAGCGGTTCGGCTGAAACCGCTCCACCGGAACGCGCAGCGACCGGCAGGCCGCGCAGCCTCGGCAATGTGGCCGGTAGACATGCTCGCCGCTGCGGCGGAAACCGAGTTCCGCCAGTTGAGTGTAAAGCGGGTTGTCGGTCATCGCCGGATCGGCGACCAGGTTGCGCGCGCGCCGGCCCGGCAAATAGCTGCACGCATAGTCAGTGGTCAGAAACATGCGCAGGTCGTACAACGAATCGCGAGGGTTGCTCATGGGTGCGCGCCGGCAAACAAGGAGTCGAGCAGATCGGCGTCCAGCCGCCAGGGGCCGGGCTGGTCGGGCTGAGGGCAATAGCGTTCCAGCAATTGCAGGAACGAGGCGCGAGGGATGTCGACCGCGCCCATGCTTAGGAGGTGGGCGGTGGTGACCTGACAATCGATGACGGCGAACTCCCAACGCTGGAGCTGGGCGGTCAGCGCGACCAGCGCAATCTTGGAGGCATCGCTGATCCAACTGAACATGGATTCGCCGTAAAACACTTGGCCCAGCGCTACCCCATACAGCCCGCCCACCAGCTCGCCCTGTTGCCAGGTTTCGATGGAGTGGGCGTGGCCGAGCCGGTGCAGCCGGCAGTAGGCGCGGTACATTTCCGAGGTGATCCAGGTGCCCGGTTCCCCCTGACGCGGACCGGCGCAGGCCGCGACGACCTGCTCGAAGGCGGTGTCCGCGGTGATGACAAACAAGCTCTTGCGGAGGGTCTTGCGCAAGCTGCGCGAAACCTTGAGGCATTCCGGAAGCAAGACCAAACGTGGGTCCGGTGACCACCACAGGATCGGTTGATCGGCCGAGTACCACGGAAAGATACCCATCCGGTAGGCGCGCAGCAGGCGGCGCGGCGTCAGGTTGCCGCCGGCGGCCAGCAGGCCGTCCGGTTCGGTCAGGGCGCGGTCTGGATGAGGAAAAGGTTGATTGTCGTTATGTGGATCCAGCCACGTCAGGCGCATCCGGTGTCACCTCATCCCGATAGGGCGAATGTCGTAACAGTTCCCCGGCATACTGGTGCAGAGCAGGTGTCTCCCGAGCAAGAAAATCGGTCACGGCGCTTCGGAAACCCGGATGGGCGATCCAGTGCATCGAGTGCGTAAGCGTCGGTAAAAAGCCTCGGTAAATCTTGTGCTCGCCCTGTGCGCCGGGCTCGAAGTGCTGTAGACCGGTGCGGATACAGTACTCCAGACCCTGATAATAGCAGGCTTCAAAGTGCAGGCTGTCATAATCGGATCGGCAGCCCCAATGGCGGCCGTAGAGCGTGGTATCGCTACGAAAGCTGATGGCGCCGGCGACTTCGCGGCCTTGAGAGCTGGCCAATACCAGCACGATTCGGTCACCCAGCGTGGCGGCGATCTCCTGAAAAAAAGGGAGAGTCAGGGTCGGCGTGCCGCCCAGCCGGTCGAAGGTCGAGCGATAAAAATCGTGCAGAACTCGCCATTCGGTCTCGGTCGCCTCGTGGCCGGATAACAACCGTAATTCCAAATTGGCGTCGCGGACCAGCCGACGTTCCCGGTTGATATTTTTGCGCCGCTTGGCGGTGAGCGCGTCGAGAAAATCCTGAAAGTCCCGGTAACCGCGGTTGCGCCAGTGGAACTGGCAGCCCAGACGGTGGAGAAAGCCCTGGGCCAGCAGCGGGTCCAGATCGGCGGTGGTGGGGAACAGCCAATGGATCGAGGAGAACTGGCGGCGGCGGCTCTCCTCCAAGACGTGGTCGATCATGGCCCGTACCGTCGCTTGAGGGTTGGGCTGATCGGGTGCCAGCAACAGCCGAGGGCTGCCGACCGGGGTGTAAGGAATGGCGCCGACCAGTTTGGGGTAGTAGGACAGGCCCTGCCGGCGGTAGGCTTCGGCCCAGCCCCAGTCGAAGACGAACTCGCCGTAGGAGTTGTATTTCAGGTACAGCGGCGCCGCCCCCAGAAGGCGCCCGTTTTCGTCCCGGCAGGCGAGGTGCCAGGGCAGCCAGCCGGTGTGTTCGCCGACGCATTGATGCCGCTCCAGGGCACTGAGAAACTCATGGCTGAGAAAAGGGTTGTGCTCGGGTACGAGCGCGTTCCATTCGGACGCGGAAAGTTCGCTTAGGCTAGCGAGGAATTGAATACGCATGAGTCATGGGTTGGAGTGGCAGGGGGATCGGATCGAAAGCACGCCATGCGGTTTTGAACTCGAAACGGCATGTTGGTTCGTGCCCGGCGTGCTGGCGCCCTTCACCTGATCGTCTGAGGATGGGACAATAACCCTCATCCGATTTGTCCGGTCGCCGATCGGTGGCGATCGCGCCCAACGCGGGCGAGCGGGCCTTGATCTTCGGGCGCATTCTTCATATCACCATACCACCATAGGACTTCATTTTGGCGCAGGCACGTCGAGTCAAGACCGAACGGCATGAGATTCGGGTTAATGTTTTTCGTTTCATTAAGAGTATGTTACGGGAAATCGGCTTCTGGCTGTTGGTTGCGGTCACGTTGGGAATGATCGGTGCGTTGGTGACCTACAATTCGGCGGACCCGGCCTGGACCCATACCGGACCCGTGACGCAACCACATAATCTCGGTGGCGCGACCGGCGCATGGTTCGCCGACATTGCTCTGTATTTTTTCGGCTATTCCGCTTATTTGCTGCCGCTGGGCGTGGTGTTCGGCGGTTGGCGGCTGTTCAAGTGTGGCGTGCTGCTGGATCTGGATGCGGAGGTGGTGGTGTTCCGGGTGCTGGGGTTCGCGGTGGTGCTGGCCACCGCCTGCGGTTTGGCGGCGGTGCATCTGCACGCGGCTCCCGGTACGGTGCCCGGCGATGGATCGGCCGGCGGGCTGGTGGGCACGCATGTCGGCCGGTTTTTGATTCAGGCCTTCGGGTTTACGGGTGGCAATCTGTTTATGGTGGCCTTGTTGCTGGCCGGGTTTACCCTGGGCACCGGTTTATCGTGGCTGGTGCTGGTGGAGGGTTTGGGCAGTGCGGTGTTGAAGGCAACGGATTGGGTTGGCGGTTTGATCCTGGCGCCACTGTCCCGGAGTCGTCCGGCGGACGGCGACGCCGCGTTGCCACCCGATGCCACGATGGTGGAGCCAACCGCCGATGCCGGGGTAGCGCCAACGGTGGCGGCGAAGCGACCGGCTCCAGGGGCGTGGTTGCGCGGTGCCGCTATCCGCTTGTTGGCGGGGTGGCGCGATCGGCGGGCCAGCGAGCGCGAGGAGCCGGCCATGGATCGGACGCCCACGGCGAATGCCGCTGGGGGAAACCCCACACCGGCCGATGCCATTCCGCCACCCGATGCCGCGCCGCCGCCCGGAAAAACCGAGGCGGTGGCCGGTTCGCGGCCATCGGCGCGCATCGAACCAGTGTTGAATTTGCCGATGCAGGACCGCCGGCCGCATGCGGTTACAGCCGCCCCCGAACCCGTCGATGGAACCCCCGCCAGGTCGACGCTGGATATGCTGACGCTGGTGCCTACCGCCAGCATCGGCCGCAATCCCGCTGTTAGCCGGCCGCTGCCAGCAACGGCCCAACCGGTGACGCCCGCCGCTTCAGCACGGGCGGACCGGCCCACGGGCGCGGGGTTTGCCGGTGGAGTGGCCAATGCGCGGGCGGTTCCGGCCGGTGGCGATCGGCTCGCTCGCGCGGTTTCGGTTCCCCATCCGCTCCATCCGGTTGCTGGCGCGCAAGCCGATTTTGCGCCGGAAGCACAAGAGATGCTGGATAAGCCGGAGCATTTGCCGCCGCCGCCCGTCGTGGTTCCGCATCCCGCGCCGCGCGCGCCGGCATCTCCCACGCCGGTGGCGACTCTGGCGCGCCGGGTCGCCGCGCCGGCCCCGGCCGCGCCCCGACTGCTACCTCCGCTGGAACTGCTGGACCAACCGCCGGCTCGCACCGCTGGGTATTCCAGCGAGACACTGGTCGAGATGTCCCGACGGGTGGAAGTCCTGCTCAAAAGTTTTGGCATTGAGGCTCAGGTGGTGGCGGTGGAACCGGGTCCGGTGATCACCCGTTTCGAGGTCGAGCCGGCGCCGGGCGTCAAGGTCAGCCAGATCAGCAATCTGGCCAAGGATCTGGCGCGCGGCCTGTCGGTGATCGGGGTGCGGGTAGTGGAGATCATTCCCGGCAAATCGGTGATCGGCCTGGAGATTCCCAACCAGCATCGCGAGATCGTCTATCTGCGCGAGGTGCTGGAAGCGCCGGTCTACACCCAGTCGAGCGCAACGCTGACCCTGTCCCTGGGCAAGGATATCGGTGGCAATCCGGTGGTGGCGAATCTGAACAAGATGCCGCACCTATTGGTGGCCGGCACCACCGGCTCCGGTAAATCGGTGGCGATCAACGCCATGTTGCTCAGCCTGTTGTACAAGGCGCCGCCCAGCGAGGTGCGACTGATCCTGGTCGATCCGAAGATGCTGGAGCTGTCGATTTACGAGGATATCCCGCATCTGTTGACCCCGGTGGTCACCGACATGAAGGAAGCGGCCAATGCCCTGCGCTGGTGCGTGGCCGAGATGGAGCGTCGTTACCGCTTGATGGCGGCCTTGAAGGTGCGCAACATCGCCGGCTTCAATCGCAAGGTGCTCGACGCGCTGGCGGCGGGGGAGGCGCTGGCCGATCCGTTCTGGACGCCGGAGCGCGCGGAGGCGCCGGGCGAAATCGCGGTATTGCAGCCCTTGCCGTTCATCGTGGTGGTGATCGACGAACTGGCCGACATGATGATGATCGTCGGCAAGAAGGTCGAGGAGCTGATCGCCCGGCTGGCGCAGAAGGCACGCGCCGCCGGTATTCACCTGATCCTGGCCACCCAGCGGCCGTCGGTCGACGTGATTACCGGTCTGATCAAGGCCAATATCCCGACCCGCGTCGCTTTTCAGGTCTCGTCGCGGGTGGATTCGCGCACCATCCTCGATCAGATGGGAGCGGAGCAGTTGCTGGGGCACGGCGACATGCTGTACCTGCCACCCGGCACCGGTTTGCCGCAGCGGGTGCATGGCGCGTTCGTGGACGATCACGAAGTCAATCGCGTGGTCGACTATCTGCGCCAGACCGGGGTGCCGGATTACATCGACGATGTGTTGGCCGAGCCGCGCGAGGAGAGCGACAACGGCAACGGCGATGGCGAGGGTCGTGGCGGCGAGAGCGACCCGCTCTACGATGAAGCGGTGCGCATCGTGACCGAATCCCGTCGTGCCTCGGTGTCGGGCGTGCAGCGCCGTTTGCGCGTCGGTTATAACCGGGCGGCGCGGCTGGTCGAGGAAATGGAAAGCGCCGGCGTGGTGGGGCCGTTGCAGTCGAACGGCAGCCGCGAGGTCATCGCGCCCCCGCCGCCTTGAGGGGGAGGGGACGGACGACGCAAGCCGGAAATACACCGGGATCGACCGTGTACTTGCACGGCTTCATTCCGGCGTATTCCGGTTTTTCTCCTAGTGACTGACCGTGATCTTCTTGCCTTTCGGTTGCCCGATGGCCGCCAGCATCTCGGTAAACCAGGGGGTATCGATATCGAAGGGCTTGCCGCCCTTGATGCGCGGGAACTCGATGGCGCGCAACACGCCGCCGCGATCTTCGTCGTGGCCGATGACGCCGGCTTCGCGGCGCATGGCGCATTCGACGGCCATATCGACGCAGGACTTGATGAGGCGGATATCCTCGATATTGGCGGCGGAAGCGCGCGCGAAATAGCCGGACTTCTGGATCAGGGTCTTTTCCGAGCCGATCATCTGGGCGAATTGTTCGCCGAACCATTTGCCGGGGTTGACGGCGTCGAGCTTGATGTGGCCGAAGGCATCGCGGGGCACTTCCTGACCCTTGGCCTGTAGTTCGGCCACGATCGCCTCCACGCCCGCGCCTTCCGAGACGAAGATGTTGATGTCATCGACTTGGTCCATCAAGGCGTGCAGGCGCTTGGCCTCGGCGGCGATATCGATTTCCATCTCGGGGATGAAGACGGCGTGGATGTCAAAGGAGGGTCGGCCGAGCCCGATGGCGGGCAGCCATTCGGCGCGGTCGAGCAGCTTGCGGTATTCCAGCGCGGTGGCGGCGGTGAGCCAGCCGCAGTTGCGTCCCATGACTTCGTGGACGATCAACATGCGCGGGTTGGCGTTGTTTTCGGCGACGACGTTCTGGAAGTAGCGGGCACCCTGTTCGGCGGCGGTCCAGGCACCCAGCGATTGCTTGATCGGGTACACGTCGTTGTCGACGGTCTTGGGCAGGCCGATGACCGTGAGTCCGTAGTCGTTCTTGGCCAGAAAAGCGGCGAGATCGGCGGCGGCGGTGTTGGTGTCGTCCCCACCGACGGTATGGAGCACATCGACGCCATCCTTGATCAGTTGGTCGGCGGCGACTTTCTGCGGGTCCTCGCCCTCCTTGATCAGGCCGCGCTTCACGCAATCCTTGACGTTGGTGAGCTTGACCCGGCTGTTGCCGATGGGCGAGCCGCCGAAGCTATGCAATAGTCGGGCTTTTTCGCGAACTTCCGGAGTGACCACGTAAGAGTCGCCCAGCAGGAGTCCTTTGTAGCCACTGTGGTAGCAGATGATATCGATGCTGGGATCGACCTCGGTATAGCGTTCGATGAGGCCGCCAACGGCCGAACTGAGGCAGGGGGCCAAACCGCCCGCCGTGAGGATCGCGACTTTCTTGGGCTTGCTCATGGGAGATACTAACCTCACTAACTTAAGGGGAAAATAAAAGGAACGGCTAAAAGCAGATTAAAATAGTAGGGTGAGTTTCGCCATTGAACAACGCGAAACACGCGGAAGCGGAAATTGTTTTCGCTGTCGGTCGGCGGGGTTTCCGTCCATGGGGAGTCTCAATCAGTTGTGGTCGATATTAGCTTGGCTCCACACACAGCCGCTTGCGGAACGCCGCGTAATACAGCACCGGGATAAAGATCAGCGTCAGCAGGGTGGACACCATGATGCCGAAGATCAGGGAGATCGCCAGCCCCCGGAAGATCGGATCGTCGAGAATGAACAGCGCCCCCAGCATGGCCGCCAGCGCGGTCAGGATGATCGGCTTGGCCCGCACCGCGCTGGAGCGGATCACCGCCTCCTCGAACGGCGTCCCGCCGGCCACCTCCAGATTGATGAAATCCACCAGCAGGATCGAGTTGCGGACGATGATGCCCGCCAGCGCGATCATGCCGATCATCGAGGTGGCGGTGAACTGGGCGTGTAGCAGGGCATGGCCCGGCATCACGCCGATGATGGTCAGCGGAATCGGCGCCATGATGATCAGCGGCACCAGATAGGAACGGAACTCCGCCACCACCAGCAGGTAGATCAGGATCATCCCCACGGCGTAGGCGATGCCCATGTCGCGGAAGGTCTCGTAAGTAATCTGCCACTCGCCGTCCCATTTCAGGCTGTAGCCGTAGGGATTGTCCGGCTGGCGGATGAAGAACTGCTCCAGCGGTTCGCCGCCGATGGGCTGCTCCCGCAGGTGGGCGAAGATTTCGAACATGCCGTACAGTGGACTGTCGAGCGCGCCGGCCATGTCGCCGAACACGAACACCACCGGCAGCAGATCCTTGTGGTAGATGGCGTTTTCACGCTGGGTTTGTTCGATGTCGACGATCTCCGACAGCGGCACCAGTTGGCCGCCCTGGGCGCGGGTTTTCAAATCCAGCACGGTCGCCATGCCGGCCTTGGCGGCGACCGGCAGTTCCAGCCGCAGCGGGATCGGGTATTTGGCGGTACTGGAGTGCAGATAGCTGACATCCTCGCCGCGCAGCGCGGTGTTGAGATCGGTGGCGACCGCCTGTTGCGACACGCCGAGCAGGGCCGCCTTCGCCCGATCCACATGGGCGATCAGCCGTTCGGTGGGCGCTTCGACCGTATCGTCCACATCGATGATGTCCGGCGTGGCGCTGAAGATCCGCCGCACTGCCTGGGCGGCCTGAATCTGGCCGGGATAGTTCAGACCGTAGACCTCGGCCACCAAGGGCGACATGACCGGCGGACCGGGCGGCACCTCGACCACCTTGACGTTGGCGTCGTAGCGCTTGCCGATGTCCTGCAAGGGGCCGCGCACGCTCAGGGCGATGTCATGGCTCTGGCGATGGCGATGTTTCTTGTCAACCAGATTGACCTGGATGTCGCCGACATTGGCGCCGGCGCGCAGGTAATACTGTCGCACCAGGCCGTTGAAATTGATCGGCGCGGCGGTGCCGGCGTAGATCTGATAGTCGGTGACTTCCTCGACCGTGCCGAGATAGCGGCCCAGCTCGCCCAGCACCCGGGCGGTCTGTTCCAGCGTCGTCCCTTCCGGCATGTCCACGACCACCTGAAACTCCGATTTGTTGTCGAAGGGCAGCATCTTGAGCACGACCAGTTGGAAATAAGCCAGGCTGACCGAAGCGCCGATCAGCAGCAGCACGCCCACGCCCAGCACCCAGCGCAGCGGTTTACCCCGTCGCCCCCGCAGGAAGGGGCCGACCACGCGGCGGAACAGGCGATGCGCAAAATCTTCTCGACCTGTCCCAACGGTGGCTTCATGGCCCTCGTCTGCGTGCGGCGGCGAGGCCGAGGCCGCGCGCTTCTCCACCACTCGCCGCAGCACTTTGTAGGTCAGCCACGGGGTGAATACGAAGGCCACCGCCAGCGAAATCAGCATACCCATGCTGGAATTGATGGGGATCGGACTCATGTACGGTCCCATCAACCCGGAGACGAAAGCCATTGGCAGCAGGGCGGCGATCACGGTAAAGGTCGCCAGGATGGTTGGCCCGCCCACTTCGTCCACCGCCAGCGGAATTGCCTCGACCAGCTTGCGCCCGCCCAAGTGGATATGACGGTGAATGTTTTCCACCACCACGATGGCGTCGTCCACCAGAATGCCGATGGAAAAGATCAGGGCGAACAAAGACACCCGGTTGAGGGTGAAACCCCAGGCCCAGGAAGCGAACAGCGTGATCGTCAGGGTCAGAATCACCGCCGTACCCACGATGATGGCCTCGCGCCAGCCCAGCGCCACCAGCACCAGCATGATGACCAGACTGGTGGCGAAGATCAGTTTGTGAATCAGGGTCATCGCCTTGTCGTTGGCGGTGACACCGTAGTTGCGGGTGACAGTGAGGTTGATACCCTCGGGAATGAAGGTGCCCTTGAGTTGCTCGACGCGTTCCAGCAGTTGATCGGCAACCTGGACCGCGTTCTCACCGGGTTTTTTGGCGATGGCCAGGGTGACGGCCGGGAACTCGCCCCGGCTGTGGATGCCGTTCGCCGCCGCCGCCGGACCCGTACCCAGCCAGACGTAGCGCTCCGGCGAATCCGGACCCAGTTCAACCGTGGCGACATCGGCCAGATAAACGGGCGTGCCCTGGTGCAGCCCCACCACCAGACTGCCGATTTCCCGCGGGTCCACCAGGAAGCTGCCGGCCTGTACCGGAATTTCGCGGTTGTCGCCGACCAGGAAACCAGCGTCGGTCGAGGCGTTGGCGGCTTGCAGCGAGCGGCGCAAATCGGCCAGCGCCAGTCCGTAGCCGGACAGCCGGGCCGGGTCGAACAGCACCCGCGCCACCCGATCCGGCGCGCCGATGGTGTACAGGTCGCGGGTGCCGGAGACGCGCTTCAACTCGCTTTCCAGGGTGTGGGCTACCCGGCTCAGATCGTCGGCGCCGCGTTGCGGGTCCTCGGTCCACAGTGTCAGGGCGACGATCGGCACGTCGTCGATGCCCTTGGGCTTAACGATGGGCTGACCGACCCCGAGATTGGCCGGCAGCCAGTCGAGGTTGGAATACAGCTTGTTGTACAGCCGGACGATGGCGTCGGTGCGGGGCTGACCGACCAGGAATTGCACGGTCAGCACCGCCATGCCGGGCCGCGACACCGAATAGACGTGTTCGACGCCCTCGATCTCGGCAAGCATCTGCTCGGCCGGACTGCTGACCAGCCGCTCCACCTCGCGGGCGGTGGCGCCAGGGAAGGGGATGAACACGTTGGCGAAGGTCACGTTGATCTGCGGCTCTTCCTCGCGCGGGGTGACCAGCACCGCGAACACGCCCATCAACAGTCCCACCAGCGCCAGCAACGGGGTGATTTCGCTGAGCAGAAATTTTTTCGCAATCGCCCCGGACAGGCCGAGGCGCGGTTCGGTGGCGGCGCTCATGCTAGTTCTCCACCGTCCGCTGTAGTTGTTCCTTCAGGTAGACGCCGGCCCGGATCGGGTCCAGCGCCACCGGCTCGCCCGGTTCCAGTCCGGCCAGGATTTCGACCAGGTCACCCTCGGTCCGGCCGGGTCGGACCTGCCGCAGGGTGACGCGACCGTCCTTGACTACGTAGACGCCGCTGACTTCGCCACGTTGCGCCAAGGCCTGCTTCGGCACGGTCAAGCGGCTGTCCTCGCCGATTCGGAAAGCAACCTTGACGAACATGCCCGGATAGAGGTCTTTGGTCTTGGGCGGCAGGTAGACCCGCACCTTGAATACGTTGCTCCGCGGGTCGGCGTAGGGGAAGAAGGTCAGCTTTTTGGCGGCGATGCTGTTTTTGCCGTCCGGCGGCAGCAAGACCCGCGCCTGGCCGTGCTTGCGCACCGGCACGATCAATCGTTGGGGGATGTCGGCCACTACCCGCAGTTCATCGAGCGAGAAGCCGGTGATCAGTGGCTTGCCGGGCTGGACGGCTTCGCCTCGCTGTATGTGGCGCTCCAGGACGATGCCGCTGTAGGGGGCGTTGATGATGGTGTAACCCAGTGATTCCTTCGCTTGGGCGACGCCAGCCTGAGCGGCGTCGAGCCGGGCCTTGGCGGCATTGAAGCCGGCGGTGGCGGAATCCATTTGCGCCCGGGACACCAGTCGCCGCTCGTAGATATTCTTGATTCGGTTGTATTCGGCCTGGGCTTCGATATGGCGGGCCTGGGCTTCGCGCAGGCTGGCCTGGGCCTGCTCCAGTCCGGCGCGCTGCTCGATGTTGCGGATGCGGACGATCGGGGTACCCCGTGGGACGAAATCGTTGACATCCACCATGATGTCCTCGATCTGACCGGCGGTCTGGGCGGAAACGGTGCTTTGGTTGACCGCCTCGACCACGCCGTCGAGCACTTGCTCGTCGGGCAGGGTTTGCCGTTGGGCCTCGGCGACCGGAAACGGTGGTTCGGCGGCGAGGAGCGCCGGCGCGGCGGTCAACAGGCAGCAGAGCAGCAGCGGGCGTGTCGGTATGGGCATGGAATTCTCCCTTTGACCTGAGCGGGTATAAGGTCTTTATATATTAGCAATATCTAATGTTTCAAGGCGAAAAACAAAGGCATCGGAGAAAATCCATGGATCGATGTCCCCGAGCGGCTTATTCCACCAGCAGCGCCGGCACCAGCAGCGCGACGGTTTCGGTCAACTCGCAGGCGGCTCCGAGGATGTCGCCGGTGGTGCCGCCCAATCGGATCAGCAGCCAGTGACGCATGCCGAAAAACCCGCCGGCCAGCACAGCGAGCAGCACGCCACCCTGCCAGTCGAGCAGCCCGACCGTGGCGAGGGCCACCAGCAAAACCAGCGTGGCGCAGTTCAGTCGCGGCAGATAGTCGGCGTAAGGCGCACCCAGTCCTTCAGTCCGCACATAGGGCGTGGTGACCAGGAGTAGCACGATGACGGAGCGGCCCAGCACCGGCGCCAGCAACAGTATGGTGCGGGCATCTCCGGCCAGCAGCACTTGCAGGGCGGCGAACTTGCTCAGCAGCACCAATACGATGATGACCACCGCCATCGGGCCGCTGCGCGGGTCCTTCATGATGCTCAGGGTCCGGTCGCGGTCGCCGTGGCCGCCGATCCAGGCATCGGCGGTGTCGGCCAGCCCGTCCAGGTGCAAGCCACCGGTCAGTAGCACCCAGACCGCCAGCACCAGGGCCGCCAGCACGCCGGGGTCGATCAGCCAGAGCGTGGTGTGCAGTCCGGCCAGCAGCGCGCCGATGAATAGCCCCACCACCGGGAAGAACAGCACCGACAGCCCCAATTCTTCGGGGCGCGGCGGCGTGGTGGACGACGGGACCGGCAATCGGGTCAGCAATTGCAGGGCCAGGGCGAAGGCGCGGAGGATCATGCCACCTGGCCATTGTGAAACACCAGGCGAGGCTCGGCGTCTGGATCGTGGAACCAGTGCACCCGGCTGAGTGCCGCGAAGGGTACTTCGAAGCGCCACAGGCGTTGCAAGGGCATGTCCAGAATCCGGCGCAGCACCATGCGGATGGTGCCGCCGTGGGCAACCAGCAGCACATGTTGGCCACGATGGCGTTCCAGCAGCGCCGCCCAGGCTTGGCCGATCCGTCGGTCGAAGTCGGCGACGGGCTCGCCTCCCGGGATCGGGTGGGCGATGGGGTCGCGCCAGAATTGCGCCAGTGCCAGCGGGTCGCTGTCATGGACCTCGGCGACGCTGCGGCCTTCCCAGACGCCGAAGCGCAGTTCACTGAAGCCTTCGACGATTTCCAGGGGTCGATCCAGGCGTTGAGTCAGCTCGCGGGCGAACGCGGCGCAGCGGGTCAGCGGCGAGCTGACGATCGTTTGCCAGCCGCGAAAGTCCCCGACCGCCGCGCGCATCTGTTGCCATCCCAGCGGGCTGAGGGGATCGTCCAGCGCGCCGCGAAATTTCTTGCCGCCCGCCGGTTCGCCGTGTCGTAGCAGATCGACGGTGGTGAAATCGTTCATGTGCGCGAGACTCCGGCTTCGGCGAAGGTGGCCATGCGGGCGTGCAGGGCGGCGGCGGCGCGCAGGATCGGCATCGCTATCGCCGCGCCGCTGCCCTCGCCCAGGCGCATGTCCAGGTCGAGCAGCGGTTGCGCGTCCAGCGCGTCCAGCAGCCGGCGGTGGCCGGGTTCGGCGGAGCGGTGGGCGTGGAACAGCCAGGCGGACAGATCCGGCTGGTGCCGAGCCGCCACCAGCGCGGCGGCGGTGGCGATGAAGCCGTCCACCAGCGCCGGAATCCCCAGTTGGGCGCAGCGCAGGTAGGCGCCCGCCAGCGCGGCGATTTCGAAGCCGCCCAGTCGTTGCAGGGCCGCGAGCGGCCGGTCGGCGCGGTGACGGGCCAGCCCTCGTTCGATGGTCAGGGCCTTGCGGGCGACGCCGGCGGCGTCCAGGCCGGTGCCGGGACCGGCCAGTTGCGCGGCCGGCAGACCGAGCAGGGAGCAGGCGACGGCGGCGGCGCTGGTGGTGTTGCCGATGCCCATCTCGCCGCCGATAAACAGCCTTGCCCCGCCGATCGAGGCGCGCTCGGCGGCTTCGCGGCCCGCCGTCAGCGCGTCGTGCAACTGCTCGACGCTCATGGCCGGTTCATGGACGAAATTGGCGGTGCCGGCGGCGATCCGGGCATCCAGCACCCCCGGCAGATCGCCCAGCGCTTGCACGGTGCCGACGTTGACCACCTCCAGCCGGGCGTTCCATTCCTGGGCCAGCACGCTGATCGCGGCGCCGCCACGGGCGAAGTTGCGCACCATTTCGGCGGTGACGATTTGCGGAAAGGCCGATACGCCTTCGGCGACGACGCCATGGTCGGCGGCGAACACGCTGATCCAGACCTGATCCAACCGCGGCTGCTGGGTGCCCTGCATCGCGGCCAGGGTCGCGCCGAGCTGTTCCAGCCGGCCCAGCGAGCCGGGCGGCTTGGTCAGTTGCGCCTGCCGCTCATGGGCGGCGGCGAGCGTGGCGGCGTCGGGGCCGGGAATCGGGTCGTCAAACCAGTGATGGCTCATGCGGGGCAGTCCTTGAGGGTAAGGGGCAGGCCGGCCACCACGAGGGTGACGCGGTCACAGCGGCGGGCGACCGCCTGATGCAATCGGCCGGCTTCGTCGCGGAAGCGACGGGCCAGGGGGTTGGCGGGGACGATGCCCTGGCCGACTTCGTTGCTGACCAGCAGTACCTGTCCCGGCAGTCCCGGCAGCGTGTTCAACAGGGCGCGCGTTTCGGCGTCCAGGCGGTCGTCGCCGGTGGCCAGCAGGTTGCTGAGCCACAGCGTCAGGCAGTCCACCAGCAGACAGCGGTTCGGAGCGGCGTGGGTTTGCAGGGCGGCGGCGAGGGCCAGCGGTTCTTCCACCAGACCCCAATCGGTGGGGCGGTCGGCGCGGTGGTGGGCGATGCGCTCGCTCATTTCCGCGTCGCCGGCCTGGGCGGTGGCGAGGTAAACGACGTTCAGGCCAGCGGCGGCGGCCTGGCGCTGGGCGAAGGCGCTTTTGCCGGACCGGGCGCCGCCGAGGATGAGCTGTTTCATGTCAAGGGTGGTTATGCTTTTTTATCGCGAGCGCCCGTGGCGGGCGGCGTGGCCTAATTATCGTTGATTTCGGCGAATTGCCAAATCGGGCGAGTGGGGATGGGGGGAGACTGTTATGGCCTGCCGTCGGCAACCTTATGTTTTTCACTGACATATGCTATCTTTGTGGTACATTCTGAAGATACAGAGCATGCCTTGGTGAAACCTGTCAAGGCCGGACACGATGAATCCACTTCTCAAGATGGCTATTCGCGCTGGTGCATTGGATTTGGTTCGATTTCATCTCCAGCGCGGCGGCGATATCAACCGGCAGGATGACAGCGGTACTTCGCTGCTAATGTTCGCTGCCGTCCGTGGCCGTGCGGAAATCTGCCAGATTCTGGTGGATGCTGGAGCCGATCCAGTTCTGAAAAACCGTCAGGGCCAAGATGCACTGGATCTGGCTGGCATTGCCGGCCATGGCACAGTGGAAGCCATACTACGGGCCGCTGCTGCTACCCGCGTACCGGATCCCGATAGTCAGGCTGTCAATGATAAAACTGTGATTGAAGATCTGACGGATTCCTTTGCCGATGCGCTGGATTTTGACGCTATGGCCTGGGAAGCAGAGATCGAAACGCCGCCGCCAGAAGGCGATCTCGACTGCCTTGACAGCACCCGTGTCCTTCACCAGATCATATCCCATCACGTTCCCGTCGATACTGACGCGGACTGGTCGGATATTGAGATCGACCTGCCGAACCTGCCCACGAGCCGGCGTGATCGAGTGTGGGCCGAGCGCTGGGCAAGCATCACCCCGGTTTTGATTCAAGGTCTCCAAGTCGGGAGAGTTTCCCGCGCTGACATCGAATACGCACTACAGCATGACCAACCCGATCTGGAAATGCAGGAGCTATTGCTGAATCGTATTCTCGGAGAACTGGGCATTCAAATTGACGACTGGGTGGATGATGATTTGCCGCCTGACTTCGCTCCTCTGGATCCTGAACAGGAGAATCCAGAGGAGCCGATCATCGATGAAGCGCTGTCCTTTATTGAATCATGGCTGGATCAGCGCATGGAGCCTGTTGGTTGCTATCTACGTGATCTTGGTGACTTTGATTTGCTGACGGCTGAAGAAGAAATTCAGGTTGCCCGGTGCATTGAGGAAAGCGTCAGCCAAGTGCTGCTGGTTCTGGCTGATTATCCGCTGACCATTAGCGAACTGCTGCGACTTTATGATTTGGCCTGTGAGAATGGTAGTCTGCTGACCGAAGTAATCAGTGGTTTCAAGGATGTCGAAGACGTTGCGCCGCCCTTGCTGGACGTTGAATTGCTGCTGGCCGCTGATGACCAGGATGCGGTGGTCGCTGGTGACAAGGCGGCAGCCTTCGATAACGAAGACGAGGATGAGGACGAAGACAGCACATCATCTGCTGCTGAAAACACCCTCGATCCTGAGGAAATCGCCCGTCACTTCACAGAATTGCGCTCCCTGTACCAGCAGACCCTTTCCAGCATTGATAAAGTCGGTCTCCTGAACCCTCGGGCACAGGCACTGCGCCAGCAATTAAGCGAGTGTTTCCTGCAATTCCGCATTGCGCCGAAGACGCTGAATCGGTTGATTGCCCAAGTGTATGGCATGGCTAAACGCATTCATGCCTTGGAGACGCGCAACCCGGATCGGAACGGCCCGCACCTACAGCAGGAACGGGGGGCCATTGAACGGGAAACCCATCTTCCGATTGAATTCATCGAAGATCTCAATTATCGACTGTCAAGCAGCGATGCCAAAGTCCGCCACGCCCGGCATGAAATGACTACGGCCAATTTGCGACTGGTGATTTCCATCGCCAAGAA
The DNA here is from genome assembly GCA_016699715.1 of Candidatus Competibacteraceae bacterium. NCBI lineage: Bacteria > Pseudomonadati > Pseudomonadota > Gammaproteobacteria > Candidatus Competibacteraceae > Candidatus Competibacteraceae bacterium. The sequence goes on from CP065007.1 coordinate 1,216,519, forward strand.
GTACACCCATCGGGGCTTGGACTTTCTCGACCTGATTCAGGAAGGCAATATTGGCTTGATGAAGGCAGTGGATAAATTCGATTACCAGCGCGGCTATAAATTCTCGACCTATGCGACGTGGTGGATTCGGCAGGCCATTACCCGCGCCATTGCTGATCAGGCCCGCACCATCCGCATTCCGGTCCACATGATTGAGACCATTAACAAACTGGACTGGATTTCCCGGCAGATGTGGCAGGAGGCTGGACGAGAACCTACCCCAGAGGAGCTATCCATACGGATGGAGATACCCGAAGACCGGGTGCGTAAGGTGATGAAGGTCGTTGAGGAACCGATTTCGCTGGAAGCGCTGATGGATGATGGCGAGGGCGATGAAAGTTTTGCTGATCGGCTGGAAGACTTGCAGGCCGTATCGCCGGAACAGGCAGCGATCAACGACAACCTGGAAGAAAACATTCGCCGACTGCTGGATGATTTCAAGCCACGGGATGCTGAAGTCATCCGCCTGCGCTTTGGAATCGATAGACCGTTTGCACAAACCCTTGAAGAAATCGGCCAGCAGTTTGATGTGACCCGCGAACGTATCCGCCAGATCGAAGCCAAAGCGCTAAAAAAGCTGGCTCATCCCAATCGTTCAGACCTGTTGCGTGATTTCCTGTCGCCATGACTCAAGCCAGCATGACCCGATCCCGACATGCGCCGCCCAAAGCCAGCGCGATGCTCGAAGCCCTGCGTGGGCTGGGCTACTCCACCGCTACCGCCTTGGCCGATGTCATTGACAACAGCATCGCCGCCCGGGCTGCAACCGTCCATCTCCGGTTTGTGTGGGCTGAATCGGGTAGCGCCATACACATTCTTGACGATGGCGATGGCATGGACGCCGACGAACTGGACCAGGCTATGCGGCTGGGCGAACGCAACCCACTGGACCCCCGTGCTGCTGACGATTTGGGCCGGTTTGGACTGGGCCTGAAAACGGCTTCACTGTCGCAATGTCGGCGGCTGACCGTCGCCAGTCGTCGGGACGGGCAAACCCACTGCCTGCGCTGGGATCTGGACGAGATTGCCCGGCGTCCTGACGATGGATGGTATCTGCTGGAAGATGCCGCCGATGGTTCGGTCGAGTACCTTCGGATTCTGGATGAACAGCCGCAGGGAACCCTGGTGTTATGGGAAATTCTGGATCGGATCATCACGCCGGGTTTCAGCGAACAGGACTTTCTCGACCTGATGGATCGGGTCGAACAACACCTGTCCATGGTCTTTCACCGTTATCTTGACGGGCTGCATCCCCGGCTGCGGATTCTGATTAACGACCGTCCGGTCAAGCCGTGGGATCCGTTTCTGATCGACCATCCCGCCACCTGGTCTTCCCCGGTGCAACCCTATCGGATCGGGGCAGCTCTGGTTGAAGTTCAAGGCCATGTACTTCCGCACCATGATCGGCTGGAGTCCGGAGCCTATGAACCGGCCGGTGGGCCGGAAGGCTGGACCTCGCAACAGGGCTTCTACGTCTATCGTAATGCCCGGCTGCTGGTCGCAGGTGGTTGGCTGGGACTGGGTCAGGGACGCAGTTGGACACGGGAGGAAGCCCATCGGCTGGCGCGGATCCGCATTGACATCCCCAACAGCGCTGATGCCGACTGGAAAATCGACATCCGCAAGTCTACGGCCCGGCCACCGGTCGCTCTGCGTAGAAGGTTGCTCAGCCTTGCCGAGGATATCCGTCAGCGTGCGCGACGGGTTTTTGCTCACCGTGGGCGGATAATCCAGGTGGGTGGGAAAGAATCACTTGTGGAAGCCTGGCAGGCCGAACAGGGCAATGGGGGTATGCGCTACCGAATCAGTGAAGACCACCCAGCCGTCAAAGCCGTTCTCGAAAGTGCCGGGGCACTGCTTCCACAAATCCGCGTCATGTTACGAGTAATCGAGGAAACCGTGCCGGTGCAACGCATCTGGCTGGATACCACCGAGGGCAAGGAAGTCCCACGTACCGGCTTCGTGGGCGAAGCGCCAGCCGAGGTTGTGGCTGTTCTGGAGGTGATGTTCAGGAACATGATCCAGAGAAAGGGCCTTTCGCCACAGATGGCGCGTGAGCAACTGCTCCGCACCGAACCATTTCATCAGTATCCCGATCTGGTCCGCAACCTGCCGGACATTCCGACCCTCGCATAACTTCCCCAGAGATCCGCATGAACGCGAACGAGCAGAAAATCGTCAAGATGACGCAGGAGATGTTGCTGGAAGTTGAGGATCGCAGCCATATCACGCCAGCGATCATCCAGGAACACATTGACCAGATGGTGAATCTGTACCGCCTCAAGCAACCTGACTGGGGTAAGGATATTGATTGCAGCGCCGTGATCGATGAAATGATCCGCCGTTTCAGCCAGTGGATTGGTAATACAAATTTCCGGTAATTTTTCGCATTTAGGGTTCCCGGATTCCGTCATTCCCGCAGATATGGGAATCCAGTCAGCCGCTGAAAAATTGATTTATATTTCGGCTAAATTGTAATTATAATGAACATTATAAACAATAAATCTTCGGTTCTTAATTTACCAAATGACGCCCGAATGTTAGACATTATTCGGGATGGTCTTACTTGGGCTGACGAAGCTGCATTTGCAATATCATTTACTCGTTGCAGTGGTTTGTCGCTTTTGCTTGATTATCTCGTAAAATTTGGTTGTCGCCGTGCAAAATTACGCTTGTTGACATCCACATATCTAAATATCACTCAGCCTGATGCGCTGGAATCAATACTTTCTCTGGAAGGTATCGAGTGCCGCGTTCAAACTGGACATACAGCCTTTCACACAAAATTTTGGATGTTTGGTAATCATCAAGTTTGGGTAGGTTCTTCAAACCTTACGCGAGGTGGATTAACGAGCAATGTCGAGTGGAATCTAGTTACTCAAGATCAAATAGCAGTTGCTGACGCAAGGCTTAATTTTGATACTCTTTGGAATCGGCCTGATGTTCAACCGCTTACTTCCGATTTAATTCATTCTTACCGTCAGATATTGAGGGAATTAAACCATAATCTATCTGCCGATATACCAAAGTTTGTAATCGCTCCGCAGCCAAACAAGGCTCAAATCGAAGCATTAAAGCAGCTTGCTGAAATCCGGCAATGTGGGGAAAAAAGCGCGGCTGTAATCGCCGCTACAGGTGTGGGAAAAACTTATCTTGCCGCTTTTGACTTTAAAGCATCAAGTTCTCGGACACTGCTTTATGTTTCGCACCGAAAAGAACATTTAGATCAGGCATGGACTACCTTTGCTAACGTACTCGGTTCATCAAAGGAATTCGGCTTTTTGGTCGAATCCTACAAAGATATAGATGCTGAAATCCTGTTTGCCAGTATACAGGCGCTATCAAGAAACCCCAGTGTGCTAAATAGGCATTTTGATTACATTGTGATAGATGAATTTCACCATGCCGCAGCGCCGAGTTATGCGCCGTTGAAAATCACGGCTTCACAAGGATTTCTGTTAGGTATGACTGCGACTCCTGAGCGCCAGGATGGTCATGATGTTCTGGAGTGGTGTAATTGGAATGTGGCGTATGAAGTCAGATTGCCGGAAGCAATACGTCGGCAATGGCTTTTGCCGTTTCACTATTTTGGGATTGCAGATGACACCGTTGACTTTGAGCGATTATGGAGAAAAGGCGGTTTCGATCCAGATGTGTTGGAAAATGCGTTGATGATTGAAAAGCGTGTTGACCTCATTCTCGAACACGCGATCAAGCACGGCTACGATGGGGTCAAACGCGCTACCGTAGGTTTCTGTGCGGGGGTTCGGCACGCTCGATATATGGCAGAAGCCTTCACACGAAGAGGATTAGAGTCCGCCTATGTAGATGGTAGTATGAGCCTAGAATCTCGCAAGGCTATCTACGCGAATCTAGGGGATTCTTCGCATGTACTGGAATGGCTATTCGTCTCGGATGTTTTAAACGAAGGTGTCGATATTCCAGCAATCAACAGCCTTCTATTTCTTCGACCGACCGATTCTCCGACAATTTTCATTCAGCAGCTTGGGCGGGGTTTGCGCCTTTTCGACGGCACGGAAATGTTAACCGTTTTGGATTTTGTTGGACATCATCGGAATGCTTGGCTTGCATTGCGTGCGCTCCACGATCCCGGCAGGGGACGCAACCCGTCCAGCATTCCAGAATTGGATATTGACCCGCCCCCCGGATGTGAAATAGTGCTTCAAGATCGAACCAAGGAAATATTAGTCAAGATTCGCAAGCAAACCATGTCAATTAAGGAACGCTGGATAAATCTTTATCAGCAGGTCAGGCAAGATTTAGGGCATCCATTGCTGCCGGTAGATTTTTTGCATCGCGAGGATGTTGCCGATTTAGGTCACTATCGCCGAGCGTTTAAGACTTGGTTGGAGTTACAGATTGCGGTTGAAGATGCTACAGAATGGTCGTCAGGATTAGCGAGAGATTCTGCACTATTTAGATTACTTGCTGCTGCTGAAAAGGATTGGCAACGCTCTAGAATATCCGCCTACGCTGCACTATGGGCAATGTGTTCTAACCCTGAACAGCCGCAAGTGGGTTTTAATGATTTCTTTATTCATTATCCTCGTTGGCAAGTCGAGAAAGAGTCTTTTAGCATTGGATTTGCAGGGGTGCAAAAATGCTTAGACAATGACTTATTAGATGGTGCATGTTTAAGACAAGATATTTTTGTGATGCCTTCAAACAAAGAAGTTTTGTTTCAGATTGAAGGACGTTTAGCTTGGACTCTTGATAGAGACTGGAAAATGCGTCATGGTGGGATTTTGAGGACGCCATCAGATATAGTTTTACATCGAAAATACTCAAGAGCCGAAGCAGTAAACTATTTTGGAACACAGTATGATCCACAACGTCATAATGTTGGCGTTTGTTGGTTTGGCAATGAATGTATGATTATGACCAAAATAGACACCAGTGGAGCGCATTCCCAGTTTCAGTATTACAATCGACTTGTGGACAATAAAACTTTTGTATGGTCTAGTCAAAACAGGCAGCGCCGAGATAATGAGGCAGGGCGAAGAATTATGGAGCATCAACAGCGGGGACTGAACTTACATTTATTCGTTCAACCGCGATCTCACGAATCTGCTGTTTATCTTGGTAAAGTACGGTTTGTTTCTGCTGAAAGAGATGCGCCGATGCTGGTTACATTTGAGCTTGAAAATACGTTGCCTTCTGCTGTTGTAGCGGAACTGACCGACAACGACTCCGTCGTTTGAAAAATGCTGACATTGCGCCGGGTCGTAATGAATGGCGTAATGACCATCCTTGGCGAAATGACTCATCACCGTCGTGGCGGGCTGATCCGCCACCTGCACCCGGAACCGGTCGTCGAAATGACCCGACGCCCAGTTTCGATGGCGGGGCGCCAGCGCGGCTGGAAACTGATTCGCCTTGGGCGAAACTCCCTTCCGCCCGGCGTACACGGAACAGAACAGGTAGCGCGCTAAATCCTCCGGCATGTGGGCGCGGGTTTCGTGATTCAGCACCAGAGGTGGATCTTGGCCGCGATACCAGGCAGCCAAATTTTCCGGTAAGCCGACGGCAAAGCCAGCCTCACTGGATGGGGTGACGCTACGCCCGCCCCGTGGCAGGTTCGAGTTTGCTACCTGTCGGGCAGATTCCTCAAAGGCGATGCGCAACTCGGCATTCTCGATGGTCCGCGCGCTATGGGTGAAAAGCGGCAGCAGGGTGTCCTGCCAACTGCCAGCCTTGCACGCGCTCCTGAGCCAGGACAGCCCACTGCGCAGTGGAGGTAGATCGGTCAGCGCGTGCCGGGTGAAGACGCTGGGTCGTTGCTCCGTCCCGGTTAGCGGACCGAGGCATGGAAAAGCATTACCCAGACGGTCGAAGGTGTCGGCCAGATCTTCACGCAGCCCAAACAGAATTACCCGGTGCCGATTCTGAGGGATACCATAGCGCTCTGCTTGAACGATAAACCGCTCGGCTTGGATCAATGTGGGATCTTGTCCATGCCGGAACGAACTGCCGTCAACCAGCGAATAAATCCGGTACCGTGGAAGTCGTCGCCGCTTATCCTGTCCATAGGCGCTGGCCGGGCTGGCCAAATCCTGAAGAATACGTGGGAACAGACGTCGACCGGCGATCTGTGATGACAGGATACCTTTGACGTTTTCCATCACGAACGCCACCGGCCGATGGTTGTTCAACAGATCCAGATAAACGCGGTATAGAAAGTGTCGGCTATCCAAAGCGGGCTGGTAGCTGTCAATACCGATATTGCGAGACCGTCCTACTGAGGAATAGGCTTGACAGGGAGGACCACCAATTAGCACCAACGGCTTATCAGCGTTTGTCCGCACTCGACGAATCAGGGTTTGTAGCTCTAGACCAGTGTCTGGTTCGCCCAAGGTGCGTTGCAGCGTCTCTTCGCCCGCCTGCTGCCAAGCGACTCGGGCTACATCGCTGTCAGGTGCAACCGGTGATTCCCGCTCTCCCCGCACATAGGCGTAGTAGGTGTCCAGTGCGGACTGGTCACTCACCTGCATCAGTCGGCGGTAGAAACCTCGCAGCCGCAGGGTCCGACAGGCGGCGGGATCCTTCTCGACCGACGCGATAATCCGAAACGGTCGGTAACCGGGACGAGGCTCAAGAGTTGAAAACCCTTCGCCCAGACCGCCGGGGCCGGCGAACAAATCCATCACCCGGATCTGCGTGTCGATCTGATCCGTCGTCTGGCGCAACGACTCGGACCGGGGTTCTGCTCCTGTGGCCTCGAGCGATAGCCCCAGGACAGGCGTTGATGGCTTAGTCACGGAACGGTATGGAGGCTGGGGCCGCCCCGCGCTCATGCATCCAGCCGGATGCTACAGGCGTTCATCATGATGGGATAAGCTGCTTCATAAACGCCATCGCCCAGAGTGGCGAACAGTTCGTCCAGTACGAACCGGACTTCCCCTGTTTCCCGGTTCCGGAACATCTTTTCGCCATTCCGGATGACCACGATATCCGCCGGATCGTCATCCGGGTGAAAAAGCAGGCCCCGACACTGCATTTCGGAGAACCACTGCAATGCGTCGTCAAACGAAACCGCGCTCAGTTTCGGGATGCGGGATACGGAATTCATGCGACGCTCCGGGCTTCATGGGTGAATTTGACAGACATGATAGCGCAAACCGTGTCAATTATCCATGCAACTCAATGATATAAATCATATTCTAACGATCAGGCCAGCCTGCTGGTTCAGCGGTTCGGCGCAGTCGTGGGCACGGACGCCACCGCAACAGGACAACCACGCCATGGGGTCGCTGAGATTGGGTTGTCGAGGAAGAGCGTAGCCGAACACCGTTGTTGTTGAGTGCGGCGCGGCTGCTTGGCGCGGGTGGATTCTTTGCCGCCGACCACAAGGCGTGCCGCGTCGCTATCGGCGAGCGGTTCTGCCGATGTGGTCGATGACTGTTTCCCGCTGGTGCTCAACAGCGGGCGGATTCGCGATTAATGGTACATCCATGATCCACACCGACAAGACCGCGCGGCTGACCGGGCATATCCCCGAGCCCTATGTGGAGATATAGCTCTCCGCAATGAGTTGTGGTCGATTCGGGAGCGGAAATCCCCCCAACCCCCCTTTTTCAAAGGGGGCGCCGTGTCAGCGGCGGGGGATTGATCTCGGCGGTCCACGCTTCCACAAATCTAAAGAGGGTTGCTATATATCCGGTGGATGCGCGGGCCTTCGGCGTCAGCGAGAACACGCTGGCGCGGGCGGATCAACACGGCACTCAATTCGGCGGTCGATCCCTTCAAAGCCGGCACTCACTGTGGTTCCTGCTTGCCGGAACTACGACAACTCATCAAGCAGGGCTAGAATCGACGCTTCCGAAACCACCAAGGAGCGATGGCCCTGATGTCCCGCGTTCAGACTGGCCTGGAAGTACTGATCAGCGACTTTCCCGAAAAAATTCGTGGCGCCCGGATCGGAGTGGTATGCCATCCCGCCAGCATCGACGCCGAATTGCGTCATGCGCTGGACCTGTTGCCGGCGGCCGGCGCCCGGATCGTCGCCATCTTCGGCCCGGAGCACGGCGCCCGAGGCGAAGCGCAGGATATGGAGGATGTTGAGGATGTTTCCCTCGATCCTCGACTGGGGGTTCCCGTCCATAGTCTGTACGGCGCGACTTTCGAGAGTCTGACGCCCCGTCCCGAACATCTTCGGGGGCTCGATGCCCTGGTCATCGACTTGCAGGACGTGGGCGCGCGCTATTACACCTTTGTGTGGACCATGGCCTTGTGCATGGAAGCGGCCGGCAAGGCAGGGGTGCGAGTGCTGATTTGCGACCGTCCCAATCCGCTCGACGGTCTGAGCACCGAGGGCAATCTGATCAAGCCGGGCTTCGAGTCCTTCGTTGGCCTGCATCCTGTTCCCAATCGCCACGGGCTGACGCCCGGCGAGGTCGCCCGCTTTGTCCAGCGGCGGCGCGGTGTCGAATGCGAGTTGGATATCGTGCCCATGCGCGGCTGGCGGCGCGAGATGTTTTTTGAGGAGACGGGGCTGCCTTGGGTCTATCCCTCGCCCAACATGCCCACGGTCGATACCGCGCTGGTCTATCCGGGCATGTGCCTGGTGGAAGCCACCGACCTGTCGGAAGGGCGGGGGACGTGCCGGCCGTTCGAAGTAGCCGGCGCGCCGGGTATCGATCCCGAGGCGCTCGCCGCCGACCTGTCCCGCCGGAATCTCCCCGGTTGCCGGTTTCGCCCGCTCTATTTCCGGCCCAAGTTTCAGAAGCACGCCGGGAACACCTGCGGGGGTGTGCAAATCCACGTCACCGACCGCCGGCTTTTCGATTCCTGCGCGACCGGAGCCGCTTTTCTGCAAAGCGTCAAGCGGGTTGCCCCGGAGGTATTCGCTTGGCGAGAAAAACCCTATGAGTTCGTGACCGACATGCCCGCCATCGATCTGCTGGCGGGGGATGAACGGCTGCGGCTGGCGCTGGGTTCCGGCGGCGATCTGGCGGAACTGACTACCGACTGGGCGCTGGAGCGGGCGGCGTTCGAGGCGGTGCGGCGGGAGATATGCCTTTATTGATCGGGAACGGCCAACATCCGCAGTAGCTTTAAGAGCTTGGCGGAGACGGTTTTGCCGTGACCTTGCGCACGATCAGCGGGACGAATTTTTCGTGGACGCCCTGTTGCAGCGTTCCCAGGGTGGCTTCGATGCAGAACACGGTGAGGGGTGGCGACAGTTCGAGGTGATCGCCAACGGTGGCGGGATTCTCCAGCCAGGCCCAGGCCCGGTCTCCGACGGATTCCGGGAAAGCAGCCAGCAGATCATCGATGCGGGGACCGATGAAATCGAAGGAGATGGCATATTCCCGTCCACCTGCGTCGGTACTGAGGGTGATGCTGACCATGCGCCGCTCCGGGCGGGTCAGGTGGTTGATCGGGAGATCGAAAAAGACCAGCCGCGTTGCCGGTTGGACCCCGGCGCGGAGCAGGTACAAACCATAGTCGGGGAGAAACTGGGAACTCATTCGTCGCCTTTCTTGCCGTGAGGTTTGCCGTTCGATGACATTCCGAATAACTGGGCGAGCCGGCGGGCGCCCACGTTCCGGTCAAGCCAGGCTATCCTTTTCTCATTCTCCACCGAGCGGCGGTTCGCCGCGATAGCAAGCATGTTAACCACCATCAATACAGTATTAGCCCGTTGGTCGCGCGCGCAAGTGTTCGCTCTTGCTTTGGGCGGCGTTTTACTGATTGGGCTGGTCGACTACCTGACCGGGTACGAACTGGGGGTTTCGCTGCTGTACCTGGTACCGATTGACGTTGCGGCCTGGAACGTCGGGCGGCGGGCGGGTTTTGGCATGGCGGTGCTGTCGGCCATCGTCTGGTTCGCCGCCGACTGGGGAGCCGGACACTCGTACAGCCATCTGGCGATTCCACTTTGGAATACCCTGATCCGCCTCGGTTTTTTTCTGAGCAACGTTTTCCTGCTGGCCGAACTGCGCGAGCATCTAACCAACGAACAACGGCTTGCCAGAATGGATGCGCTAACCGGAGTATTCAACTCTCGGGCGTTTACGGAGCAGTTGGAGTACAACCTCGGGCTGGCCCGGCGTAATGGAAGTACATTGACGCTGGCGTATATCGATTTGGACGATTTCAAACGTATCAACGACAGGCATGGCCATGGCGAAGGCGACCGCTTATTGCGCGTGGTTGGGCAGACCCTGAGGCGAGGCACCCGCCGCACGGACCGGGTGGCACGCCTGGGCGGCGACGAATTTGCCTTGTTACTGCCGGATACCGACGCTGGGGGGGCTGTGGAAGTGATTGGGAAGGCCCGGCATCTGCTGCGGGAGTCGCTCGATGCCGCCGGCTTTCCGGTCACCTGTAGCGTTGGCGCGGTGACGTTTCAGCAAGCCCCGTCCAGCGCGGACGAGGCCGTCAAAGCGGCCGATCATCTGATGTATCAGGTCAAGAGTCAGGGCAAGGATGCGGTGGCGTTCGGCGTGATCGGGCCGGACGGCGGGGCGATCCAGCCCGGCGCCGCCCCGATCCCGCAAGACCCGCTAGCGTGAACTGATGCCCAAGCTCTCCCCCGCCAACGCCATCAACCGCCATGCCGATTTTCCATCCCGCCATATCGCGTCCCGGCATGTCGATGTGTGGTGTCCGCCAGAAGATGGAACGGGTTTGGCAACCCGGTACCCTGTCATCTACATGCATGATGGCCAGAATCTGTTCGATCCGGCCCTGTCCTTTATCGGCGTCGATTGGGGCATGGACGAAGCGATGATGCGCCTGATTCGTGAGGGTCGCCATTCGGGCGCCATCATCGTGGGGATTTGGAACAGTCCGTTACGCTTACAGGAGTACATGCCGCAACAGCCGCTGACGTCCTCCCAAGGGCAACGCATCCTGAGCCGATTTATCGAACAGACGGGGGGAGAGCCGCTGTCGGACGGGTATCTGAAGTTTCTGGTTGAGGAACTCAAGCCGTTCATCGACACCCATTATCCGACCATGCCAGACCCCGCGCATACCTGGATCATGGGGTCCAGCATGGGCGGGCTGATTTCCCTGTATGCCGTGATCGAATATCCCGATATCTTCGGCGGCGCGGGTTGCTTGTCCACGCATTGGCCGATTGGGGAAGAGGCGCTGGTGGATGCGCTGGGAGCGGGTTTAGCGCCAGCGGGCCGGCATCGGCTGTATTTCGATTACGGTACCGAGACCCTGGATGCGGACTACGAACCCTGGCAACGGCGCATGGACGGGTGGTTGAGAACGGCGGGCTATCGGGAAGGTCAGGATTGGTCAACGCGGAAGTTCGAGGGCGCGGAGCATTCCGAGCGGGCCTGGCGGGAGCGAGTCCATATTCCGTTGGCGTTTCTGCTGGGGTAACTCGATACCGAGGCCGGCCTGCGAACCGTGGCGCCATCCCTGGCCCGAGTGAGGTTTTCATGGAGCTTGTCGGTATCGATCGTGGCAAGGATCGCCTGAGCTTCAGTTATGCAGGATCTGGCTCAAGAATAGTTTGGTCCGATCCGACTGGGGATGGGTGAAAAATTCCTCCGGCTCGTTCTCCTCGATGATCTCACCGCCATCCATGAAAATCACCCGATGGGCAACGGTCTTGGCGAAGCCCATTTCATGGGTGACGCAAATCATGGTCATGCCGTCCTCGGCCAGCGTCACCATGGTTTCGAGCACCTCCTTGATCATCTCCGGGTCCAGCGCCGAGGTCGGCTCGTCGAACAGCATGATTTTGGGGTTCATGCACAGGCTGCGGGCGATGGCAACCCGCTGCTGCTGGCCGCCGGACAACTGACCTGGGTATTTGTCGGCCTGCTCGGGGATCTTGACCCGCTCCAAATACTCCATGGCCATGTCCTCCGCCTGTCGGCGTGGCAGCTTGCGCACCCAGATCGGCGCCAGCGCGCAGTTTTCCAGCACGCTCAGGTGCGGGAACAGATTGAAGTGCTGGAACACCATGCCCACCTCGCGGCGGACCTGCTCAATCTGTTTCACGTCGTTGCTGAGTTCCTGGCCATCGACCACGATTCGGCCGCGCTGGTATTCCTCCAGGCGGTTGATGCAGCGGATGGCGGTGGACTTGCCGGAGCCGGACGGGCCGCAGACCACGATGCGCTCGCCTTTGCGGATGGTCAGATTGATATCCTTTAGCACATGGAAAGTGCCGTACCATTTATGCACCTTTTCCATACGGATCATCTCTTGCTCGGACAGCGGCGCGGGAGAGGGTTCAGGTTCATTCATCGGTCGGTTTCCTAACGCTTGTGGCCGGTGTGCAGGCGTTTTTCCAGGTTCTGGCTGTAGCGCGACATGCCGAAGCAGAATAGCCAGTAGACGGCGGCGGCGAAGACGTAGCCCTCGGTGGAGAAACCCAGCCAGGCCGGGTTGGTGGTGGCGTTGTGGACGATGTTCATCAGATCGAACAGACCGATGATCAGCACCAGCGAAGTGTCCTTGAACAGGGCGATAAAAGTGTTGACGATGCCGGGGATGACCAGTTTCAGAGCCTGCGGCAGCACGATCAGCGCCATGGTCTTCCAGTAGCCCAGCCCCAGCGCCGCCGCGGCTTCGAACTGGCCCTTGGGAATGGCTTGCAGGCCGCCGCGCACCACCTCCGCCATATAGGCCGACTGAAACAGGGTGACGCCGATCAACGCCCGCAGCAGCTTGTCGAAATTCACCCCCACGGGCAGGAACAGCGGTAACATCACCGAGGACATGAACAATACGGTGATCAGCGGCACGCCGCGCCAAAGCTCGATAAAGGTCACGCACAAGGTCTGGATGGCCGGCATTTGCGAGCGCCGGCCCAAGGCGAGCAATATCCCAAGCGGCAGGGCGGCGGTCATGCCGACCCCGGCGATGACCAGGGTCAGCAGCAGTCCGCCCCAGCGGCTGGTGTCCACCACCCGCAAGCCGAACAGGCCGCCCTTGAACAGCACGAAGGCGACGAGCGGATAGACCACCAGCAACCCCAGCCCCCACCGTACCTTGAACTTGTTGGGCACGGTGCGCGTGAATAGCGGCGCCGCGCCGAGGATCAGTAACAGCAGGGCGGCGTTGACCCGCCAGCGCTGCGTTTCCGGGTAGAAGCCATACATAAACTGCTCGAAATTAACCCGGATAAACACCCAGCAGGCGCCGCCGTTCGCTTGGCAGGCTTCGCGGCTGTCGCCGTTCCAGGTGGCGTCCAGCAGCGCCCAGCGCAGCAGGGGAGGGACGGTGAGGTAGAGCAGGTACGATGCCAGTACGGTCAGCGCGATGTTGAACGGCGAGGAGAAGAGATTGCGGCGCAGCCAGCCGAACACGCCGATGGTGCTGGCCGGCGGCGGATCGGGACGAGAGATATGCGCTTCGGCCATCGTTCAACGCTCCACCAGGGCGACCCGCCGGTTGTACCCATTCATCAGCAGCGAAATCAGCAAACTGATGGTCAGATAGACCGCCATGGTGATGGCGATGCACTCGATGGCCTGGCCCGTCTGGTTCAGTACGGTGCCGGCGAAGGCGGCCACCAGGTCCGGGTAGCCGATGGCGGCGGCCAGCGAGGAGTTTTTGATGAGGTTCAGGTACTGGTTGGTCAACGGCGGGATGATCACCCGCAGCGCCTGCGGCAGGATGATCAGCCGCAGCGTCAGCCTGGAGTTGAGACCCAGGGAGAATGCGGCCTCGGTCTGACCGTGGCTGACCGCCTGGATACCGGCGCGGACGATTTCGGCGATGAAGGCGGCGGTGTAGATCGACAGAGCCAGCAGCAGGGAGGCCATCTCCGGGATGATGACCAGGCCGCCCTGAAAGTTGAAGCCCCGCAGCTCCGGATATTGCCAGATCAGCGGTGAGCCGGTCAGCCAGAACGCCAGCAGCGGCAGGCCGAGCAGTAGCGCCAGCGAGGCCGAGATCGTGGGGAATGGCTGACCGGTCGCTGCCTGTCGCCGCTTGGACCAGCGCACCAGGATAAAGATCAGGACGAGGGCCAGAGCGAACGTTGCCAGCACCCAGCCGAATCCGGATTGAAACCGCGGCGCGGGCAGGTAGAGCCCGCGAATGTTCAGAAATACGGCTTCGCCCAGGCTCAGGCTCTGGCGCGGCGATGGCATCGCCCGCAGCACCGTGAAGTACCAGAAGAAAATTTGCAGCAGCAGCGGAATATTACGGAAAGTCTCGATGTAGGCTAAAGCCAGCTTGGCGATCAGCCAGTTTTTCGACAACCGGGCGATACCGACGATGAAGCCGATCAGAGTAGCAAGCACGATGCCCAGCGCGGAAACCAGCAGAGTGTTCAGCAGGGCGACCCAGAACACCCGGCCATAGCTTGAGGTTTCGGAATAGGGAATCAGGCTTTGAAGGATGCCGAAGCCCGAGGATGTGGAGAGGAAGTCAAAACCGGAGGCGATACCCAGCCGCCGCAGGTTGGTTTGGGTATTCTCGAAGAGGTAATACCCAAAGGCGACGGTGGCGGCGAGGGCGATGATCTGAAAAGCGATGGCCCGAATTTCCGGGTTGTTCCAGAACGGCGGCTTGACTGGCGTAAAGGTGTGCTCGGCCATGCGGATCTCGTGATGGCGGGGAGAAGGAGGGGCGGATGTCGTGCTCCGCGCCTCCTTGACTTCCTGTTGACCGCTTACCTGACCGGCGGCGCGTACTGCAAGCCGCCCTGGGTCCATAGCGCGTTCAGGCCGCGTTCGATCTCCAGAGCGCTGCCCTTGCCGACGTTGCGGTCGAAGATTTCACCGTAGTTGCCGACCTGTTTAACCACCACCGCCATCCAGTCGTTGGCCAGGCCGAAGTCCTTGCCCTTGTCGCCCTCGACACCCAGCATCCGCTTCACATCCGGGTTGGTGGATTTCTTCATGTCCTCGACGTTCTTGGAGTTGATGCCGAGTTCCTCGGCGTCGACCATGATGAACAGCGTCCACTTGACGATATCGAACCACTCGTCGTCGCCGTGGCGGACCACTGGACCCAGCGGCTCCTTGGAGATAACTTCCGGCAGCACGACATAATCGCCCGGCTTGGCCAGTTTGATGCGCTGGGCGTAGAGTTGCGACTGGTCGGAGGTGAGTACGTCGCAGCGGCCGGCTTCCAGCGCCTTGGCGCTCTCGTCGGACTTGTCGTAGGTGATCGGGGTGTACTTCATTTTGTTGGTGCGGAAATAGTCGCTCAGATTGAGTTCCGTGGTGGTGCCGGCCTGCACGCACACGGTGGCGCCGTCCAATTCCTTGGCGCTTTTGACGCCGAGTTTTTTATTGACCAGAAAGCCCTGACCGTCGTAGTAGGTCACGCCGGTAAAATTCAGCCCCAAAGCGGAATCACGGCTGGAGGTCCAGGTGGAATTGCGTGACAGCACATCGATCTCGCCCGTCTGCAAGGCGGTAAATCGTTCCTTGGCGGTCAGCGGGGTGAATTTGACCTTGGTGGAATCGCCGAATACCGCGGCGGCGACGGCGTGGCACAGGTCTACGTCGATGCCGCTGAATTTGCCTTTTTCGTCGGCGTAGGAGAAGCCGGGCAGGCCATCGCTGACGCCGCATTTGATATAGCCACGTTCCTTGACGGCGTTGAGGGTCGTACCGGCCCGCGCGCCATTGGCGACGGCCAGCAGCAGTACGGTGATGACGAGATTGGCGCTGAGAGTTCGCCCGTTCATGGATGCCTCCTGGGTATGGGTGGGACGGAAACCGTTGTTGGGGTATTAACCCGATATTGACAAGGGTAGTAGAACCACGATGAATCCTGTAGTGGGGGAGGAAGGCATCACGCCTGTTTTTGCAGAATACGTGCCGTTATCGTGTTTCTGTCGTTGCAAAGAGGTGGCGGGGATACTGTTTGCTGTTATAGAGTCATGAAAAGAGCTGCTGCGACGCTTTGGAGGGTGGCGCTCCGTCGCCAGGCCGCGGAAGCGGAGGATTGCTGATTGTGAGAGGGTATAGAGAGCCATGCGCGGTGTGAAAAAATCGCATCTGCTCGAGAAAAATTGCACCGTTCGCGGGCGGCCGCTGGTTTGGCGGCGCAAGTGGGCGTTCTGCTGGATCGAGGTCAGGCATCGCGGTGAACAATGCCGCCACCGGCCCTTCGGCAGTCGCCCGGTCGGGGACAGTGCTCGGCGCGCAATGACAGTCGAACCGGCGGTGGCGCTGTGACAGCAGCGGGGCGGCGGACCGCCGGAACGCCCGCCCGTATCCTGTTGCTCGGCAAGCGCGGTAGCCTGGTGTTGTGGTTGGAAAACCTGTATCACGCCTGCGCCCGGCTGGATTATCCCGCGCAGGTTTTCGCCATCAACGGTAATACCCCGCTGCTGGGTTTATGGAGCAAGTGGCGGGAATATACCGCGATGGACTCGGACTGGATGCTGGCCCGTTTTGAGCGCGTTCTGGCGCGTTTCCGCCCTGAACTGGTGCTGGTGGCCGGCGTGTTCGGGGTACCGCTGGACTATTACCGGCTGCTGTACGCCCAAGCACGGCGTCCCGTGATTGCCGGTCTGGTGGGTGACCGCTTTCCCGCGACCGGGAGCCGGGCGCGCGCCGATCACTGCGACCGATTGTATTATACCGACACCCGGTTTTTCAGGGATGCCGAGGCCGCCGGTTTTACCACCGGAGGCCGCTACCTGCCGCTGGCGGCCGACCCGGAACTGTTTCGTCCGGCCCGCGTCACGCGTCAGCCCGAGGTGTTGTTCGTGGCCAGTCGCACCGCGTTCCGAGAGACCGTGGTGCGCGGTCTGGAGGCGCCCGCCCGGATCGTCGGCACCGACTGGAGCGATCTGGCGCAGGAAGGCTTTCATCGAGTGCGCAACCGCAAGATCGGCCGTACCCGCTTGGTGCGGCTTTACCAGCGGCATGTGGCGGTATTGAACGCGCGCAACGAGGCCAATGTCGAGCACGGCCTCAACCAGCGCAGCTTCGAGCCGCCGGCCTGCGGCGCGGTGGTGCTGAACGACGATCTGGTCGATTTGCCGCGCTGTTTCGAGCCCGGACGGGAGATCCTGGTTTATCGTAACGCCGATGAATTAAACGCCCTGATCGCCCGGTTGCGGCGCGAGCCGGCATTCGCCAATCGCGTGGCGGCGGCGGGCCGGCGGCGGGTGCTGGCCGAGCATACCTACGTACATCGGATTACCACCATACTGAACGATTTGGGCTTGTGAGCGTGGAGACGACGGTTTGACTGGCAGAACCCTGACGGCGCCGATTCAAGCCGGGCGGCTGACCCTAACCATCCGGCGCGAGGAGCGGCCCGTGGAGCACTGCCTGACCTACGCCACCCGCCAGAACCCCCGACGCTTGTATCTGTTCGTCAGCAAAGTGCTGGGCAAGCACTGGCCGGTTCGGCCCAGCGTCATGCGCGACACCCATGTCCGGCTGGCGGCCAGGATCGCGGCTTTGCCGGGGCCGTTGCTGGTGATGGGGATGGCGGAAACCGCGACCGCCCTGGGGCGTGGGGTCGCGGAGGAAGCGGCGGCGCGGGCGGGGCGCGACGATGTCTTGTATCTGCAAACCACCCGTTGCCGCTTGTCGCGTCCGCTGGCGTTCGCTTTCGACGAATGCCACAGTCATGCCCCGGATCATGCGGTCTATCTGCCCGATCCGGAGTTGCAGCCGCTGTTTCGGGCGGCGCGGAGCCTGGTGCTGGTGGACGATGAAATTTCCACGGGCCGCACCTTGGTGGAGCTGGCGCGCGCCTATCTGCGATTTAACCCGCGACTCGAACAGATCGCGCTGGTCAGCATCGCTAATTGGCTGGATGAGGGTCGGCAACGGGAGTTGGCGCTGTTGCTGGGGCGACCGGTGTGCTTCCCAGCGTTGGTCGAGGGGGATTTCCGGTTCGAACCGGACCCCGACTTTCCCCCGCCGGCGTTGCCGGTGGTCGACGCAGTCGCGGATCGCGCGCATGACGGCATCGCGGCAGACCCGGCGTGTACCGGCGTGCTCGCCGGTCGCTGGCGCTCGGCGGTTGAATCGGCTTTTCCCGAGGTGGTGAGCCGAGAGAATCCATCGGAGCGTCCGCTGGCGGTCATCGGCACCGGCGAGTATGCCTATACGCCGTTTCGCCTCGCGCTGGCGCTGGAAGAAGCGGGATACGATGTGCGCTTTCAGTCCACCACCCGCTCGCCGATCATGGTGGGCGACGCCATCGCCAGCCGCCGCGAATTTCCCGACCACCATGGCGACGGTATCCCCAACTATCTCTATAACCTCGATGCGGACCGCTTGCCGGTCATCATCTACGAACATGCCGCCATGCCGGCCGCGCATGTGCTGCCCGGCCTGCTGGGTGGTTTGGCTTTCGCCGTGGAGGAGTCATGCCGCGCATCGTGATCTTTCTCGATCTCGACGACACGATTTTGCAGACCGCGCCGAAATGCCCGCCCACCGAACCGGTGGAGCCGGCGGCGGTGGACCGGGCGGGACAGGTGCTGTCGTTCATGACCCGTGCCCAACAACGGCTGCTGGCGTTTTGGCTGGAGCGGGGCACGGTAATTCCGGTCACGGGACGCACCGATGAGGCACTGGCACGGGTGATGCTGAAGTTCGAGTCCTGGCGCATCACTCATCATGGCGCCGTGATCCGTCAGCCCGACGGTCGCTTGCCGGCTTGGTGGTACACCGAGATTCGGCCGTTGCTGGTGGCGGCGCAACCGCTACTTCGGGAGTGTACCGCCTGCTTGGAGCAGGGTGCGACGGCGGGTGGTTATCGAGTGCGCGGCCACTCGGTCGATGAATGGCTGAGCTATATTTCCGTCAAGGCCAACGCCGACGACGCCGCGCTGGCCGGGGTGCGGGCGCGACTGGTCGCCGCCGGTTTGCCGGAGGAACTGGCGTTGCATCACAACGGCAACAATCTGGCGGTTACCGTCCGGGGCGCACAGAAGCACGATGCCGTGCGGCGGGTGGGGATGGAGCTGGAACGGGATGGACCCATCGTCACCATCGGCGCCGGCGACAGTCTCACCGACATTCCGTTTCTGCGCGGTTGCGATTTCGCGCTGGTGCCCAGGGACAGCCAGATTCAGATGGAGACCTGGCGCGAGTACGCGCCATGATCCCCTTTTCCGGCAGCTACCGGCCCGAAGACACCGTGTTTCTGCTGAAGCCGCTGCGATTGGAGATGGTGGATGTGAAAGCCAAGGAGCGGCTGATTCAGTCCGGCGCGCGCCACTACAGCGAAATGCTGTCCCCCGAGCGGGCGCCCAGCCCGCGCTATCTGGCGCTGTTCGAAGTATTGATCGACCGCTACGCGCCGCGACTGGCGGCGGAGATCCTGACGCTGGCGCGCTATCTGGCCGAGACCCGGCCCCGGCAGGTAACGGTAGTGTCGCTGGCCCGCGCCGGTACGCCGGTGGGCGCATTGCTGGCGCGCGCCCTGCGCTGGTTGGGGCGGACGGACGTTCGCCACTACTCGATTTCGATCATCCGCGATCGGGGGATCGACGAAAATGCCTTGGCGTTCATCTTGCGAAACGCCGGGCGTGAGTCGGCCGGACTGGCGTTTGTGGACGGCTGGACCGCCAAGGGGGTGATCGGCGAGGAGTTGCGCCAGGCGCTGAAGCGCTGGAATGCCCACCAGCCTGAACCGTTGGAGGAAGCATTGCATGTCGTGTCCGATATCGGCGGCGTCGCCGACGTGGCGGCGACCTACGACGATTACGCCATTCCCAGCGGGATCTTGAATGCCACCGTGTCGGGGTTGACCAGCCGTTCGATTCTCAATGCCGCCATCGGCCCGGACGATTTTCACGGCTGCGTGTTCTACCAGGAGTTCGAGCCGCACGACCGGTCCGGCTGGTTTCTCGACCGGGTGGCCGGCTATTTCGCCGCCGCCGAACCGCTTCCATTACGCCCCGATCCGGGAGAGCGGCGGGAGCGGCATCGAGCGATGACGGGTTTTCTGACTCGATTGCACGCCCGCTACCGCGTCAGAGATCGCAACTTCGTTAAGCCGGGCGTGGCCGAGGCCACTCGGGTATTGCTGCGCCGCTTGCCGGGCCTGCTGCTGTTGCGTGCCACCGATCATCCCGATGTCGAGCATCTACGATTGCTGGCGGAGGAGAAACAGGTGCCCGTCGTTATCGATCCGGCCATGCCCATCCAGGCCACCGCTCTGATCGAGGATTTGTCATGAGGGTCATTCCCTTCGATGCTCGCGCCTTGCAACCTGGAGGGCATGCTCACGTCGAGCCCGTGTCCTTGCTGTCGGCGGCGCTGCTGGGCGCCACGCTGTACGTGCCCGCCAGCCGGCCGGATTTAGCGGCTATCGCCCGCGACCGCCAGCGGTCCGGGGCGCGGGCGCTGATTTTTTGCACCGAGGATGCGGTGCATGAACGGGATTTGGAGCGGGCGCTGGCCCAATTGGCGGCGCTGCTGCCGCAACTGGACCCCGGGCCGCCGCTGAAGTTTATCCGCCCACGCAATCCGGCGGTGTTGCGGCGACTGTTGCGGATGGAGGGCATTGAGCGGGTACAAGGCTTCGCGTTGCCCAAGTTCGATCCGCATACGCTGGGGGATTGGCTGAAGGTTTGGGATGACCGGCTTGGTCATTATCTAATGCCGATTCTGGAGACCGCCGCGGTTTTCGACCGTCGCCGGATGGAACTGCTGCGTGACCGGTTGGAGGAGAACGGCCTGCGCGATCATGTCCCGTGTTTGCGCATCGGTGGCAATGATCTGCTGAATCTGCTCGGCATCCGCCGGGCGCGCGGCGCGACGGTGTACGACACACCGCTGCGCGGGGTGATCGCCGATCTGGCGTGCGTCTTTCATCCGGCCAGCTACCGGCTCAGCGCGCCGGTGTTCGATTATCTGGATACGCCGGAGGTGCTGGTGCGCGAGGTGGAAGCCGATTTGCAGCATGGCTTGATCGGCAAGACCGCGATTCATCCCACGCAGATTCCAGTGATCGAGGGTTGCTATCGAGTGCCGCGCGAGGACTACGAGACGGCGGCGGCGCTGGTGGCGCCGGATGTGGCGGCGGTATTCAGGATGCACGATTCATTCTGCGAGCCCGCCACGCATCGGCGCTGGGCGATGGGGGTGCTGGAGCGGGCGCGGGTGTTTGGGGTGGCGGGGTAGGGATTGAAGAGGATGGGTCTGTGTTTTCGAGCCGAGCGATTGAACGTTACCCGCTCATGGCGATGCCAGCACTCCGCGCAATTCGCCGGGCAAGGTTCTGGAAATCTTGGTAGCACTTCTTTACGGCATCGACGTGAGCGCCGATGGCGCCGTCGGCGGGTTTGAGAAAAAACATAGGCTTGCGAACCTCCATGGCGAGTGGCATCAGGCTGCGATAATGCTTGAGCAATGCCAGGGAGTAGGGGTCTTGGTCGACTTGAGGAGTCCTGGAAGCCGGTTTTTCATTCAGGACGGCGGTGCGATAGATCGATGGAATTCGCTCCATCCAGCGTTGGTAAGCTTTAACCGGTCTCGAATCGCGGATGCCATGTTGCATGACGATATATCCAGCTGGTTGCATGGCTCCCTTAGGCATTGGCAGATCGGAAGGTGCTTTAGCGAGTAATTCGGCCCAGATGGCGCGCCAGTCGCGCAAGGTTGGACCCAGGTTTTTAAGTCCTTGCAGGGAAAATAGATCGGGAGCGAGAGGAAGACAAACCTGATCGGAAGCAATCAGCGCCGAACGGTTGATCGCGCCGAGATTGGGGCCAACGTCGATCAACGCTATTTCCGCTCCCCATTTTGTGGCCGATTCGATAAGGCGATGAAACGCCGTCATGATCCGAAAAGCGGACTCGTCGCGATTATGGCAACGAGGCCAGGCATCGGACAGCTTATCCTCAAAGCGAGAGAGACCCAGGTCACCCGGTACGACTCCCAAGGAAGGATTGATTTTCTCCACATGAGGTTTGGCAATATCACCAATGCCGCGAAGGATAGGGCGTATGGCCCCATACACCGTTTGTGGATGCTCATCGTCGTCAGGCCACAATTCTTCCAGACGCTCCTCGTCCAAAAACATTGCGGTTAAGTTAGCTTGCGGGTCAAGATCAACGGCCAGTGTGGGAATGCCGTGGTCGGCGAACATCCAAGCGAGATGATAAACCAGCGAGGTTTTTCCAACCCCTCCCTTGTTGTTGAAGAAAGCGATGGTTTTCATTCCAGTCTCCGGTAAATTTTGACTAGAACGGAGTGCTCGTCGAATTCAAATTGTGCGGGTGGATTGCCGTTGGCTTTAAGCAGTGATTGTGCCCGTTGCACGCCGTAACCGAAGCGGTTGACAAACCCCAGTGTTTTCATGGCTTCCGCAATGATAGGATTGCGATAGCTGTTGCGTGTAGGAAAATTTTCGCGAGTGGCTTCTCCATAAAGACCGCCAGGACTCATGATTTCGATATGATCGTCGAACACGTAAAAGCGGATAGATGTATTGCTATCGTAATTACGGTGCATGACCGCATTCATCAATAGCTCGCGCAGTGCCCATTCAGGATAATCGGGGAGTAGTTTTTCCCGAAATCCAGCAGCCGGTCTGAGGCTGGTTTGAATCAGCGCCTTGATCCGAAGCTCCAATTCACGCAGCACGGATTGTAAGTCACCCGATATTTCCGCTTGATCTTCGGGGACATCAGTCAGATCGATGTTTGGCAATTTCAGGTATTGGACGTAGGTGCCAGGTAGAAAGTAACGGGGGTTTTTACCAAATAGCAGGATGCCGGCATGAGTTGGGCAATTTCGCTCTGGGTTGAAGAAATGCAGCGAGCCAAGTTGTTGCTCGATTGATCGTTGATTGGCGGCAATGGTTTCCGAATCAATCGCTTCATGGCGATAAGCTTCGAATTGTCCCAGTGCTAAATCTTCAATAGTGCTTTCCGGGCACGGACGGGCGTCGAAAGAGCGCGCCAGCGCGACACGCCGCTCGGTCAGAATGCGTTCTTCTTGTTCGTTGGCAATACCTTTACGTGGTCCAATTCGAATCCACACCCGCCCCTTATAGCGAACGGGCGGTAGATCGGACGGCAAAACCTCTACCACCGCCACATCACCATCGGCGAAGGTGAAAGGGGTGACGTTCATCACCGGCTGTGGCAGTACGTTGCCGTCGGAACGGATGGCACCAAGATTTTTCAGTAGCTCGTCGGTGACTTTAAGCCCAGAGCGCTGACCGTCATCTCTTACGCCAATCAACAGATAACCCGGTTGACGATGGCCGGGTAGATCATTGGCGAAAGCACAGATGGCTTCACCAAATTTATCGGTATCCTTCGTCGAACTGGTTCGCTCGACATGATCCAGTTCGAGATCGGAAAGCAGAACGGAAAGCTGATCGTGCGTCAGCATGGGGATCGAAATCTCCGCTTCATCTTCATCAATCGAATATCTTTCCCGGATTCATGATGCCGTTCGGATCGAAGGCCTGCTTGATCGCCCGCAGGTAGCCGATCTCGGTTTCATCCCGGGTGTAGTGCAGGTACGGCTTCTTGGTCAGGCCGACGCCGTGTTCGGCCGAGATGCTGCCGCCATGACGGCGCAGTACTTCAAATAGATGCTCGCTCACCGCACCGCATTTTTGCGCGAAAGCGCTCGAATCCAGGTCCGCCGGCTTGAGGATGTTGACGTGCAGGTTACCGTCGCCGATGTGGCCATACCACAGCATCTCGAAATCCGGGTATTCCCGCGCCAGCAGTGCATCGATTTCCGCCAGCAGCGCCGGTACCCGCGAAATCCGTACCGCGATGTCGTTTTTGTAGGGTTGATGCGCCGAAATCGACTCGCTGATGTCCTCGCGCAACCGCCACAGTTCCCTGGCCTGACTCTCGCTCTGGCTGATCGCACCGTCTGCCAGCCAACCCTGTTCGGCGCAGTGTTCGAACAGCGCCAGCGCCTGGTCGGTGTGCGAGCCTTCCGGGTTCTCGAATTCGACCAGCACGTAGTAAGGGGTTTCGGCGTCGAATGGGCGCTGCGGGCCTTTTTTCAGTACGTGACGCAACGCCAGTTCCGAGAAGAATTCGAAGGCGCTCAGTTCCAGTTTGTTGCGAAAGACGTGGTACAGCGACATCACGCTGTCCAGATCCGGTACGCCCAGCACCATGACGCTCGGTTCGCGCGGCGGCCGGGCCAGCTTCAGCGTTGCCTCGACGATGATCCCCAGCGTGCCCTCGCTGCCGACGAACAGGTGCCGCAGGTCATAGCCGCTGGCGTTTTTGATCAAACCGCGGTTGAGATCAAGCAGATCGCCACGGCCGGTGACCACCTTCAAACCGGTCACCCAGTCGCGAGTCAGGCCATAGCGCACCACCTTGATACCACCGGCGTTGGTGGCGATGTTGCCGCCGATCTGGCTGGAGCCGCGCGAGGCGAAATCCACCGGGTAGTACAAACCACGGTCGCGGGCGAAATTTTGCAGCGCTTCGGTGATCACGCCGGCCTGACAGGTCACGCTGCGGTCGGTCGGGTCGAATTCGAGAATCTGGTTCATCCGCTCCATGGAGACCACGATTTCGCCTCGGCGGGCGACCGCCGCGCCGCTCAGACCGGTGCGACCGCCCGACGGCACTAGCGCCAGTCGATGTTCGTTGGCGTAACACACCAGTCGTTGAATCTGCTCGATGCTATCCGGTAGCACCACCGCCAGCGGATTTGGCGTGTATAGACGCGTCCAGTCCCGACCGTAGTTCAAGCAACTATCCGGGTCGGCGCGGACCTGGGCGGGTTCGATGAAGGCGCGGATGCCATCGAGTAGGGCCGCGGCCGGTTCGTTGAGGGTAGGCATGGTCGTCAACAGTTGTCGCCGTGGGAAAAAAGAAGGTAAGGTTACTTATCCATCATGGGTCAGACTTCGTTCAACCGCATTCTATCACCGGTGAAACTCCGTGCAGCCATGAGCAAAACTTCACTCGACAAGAGCAAGATCAAAATTCTGTTGCTGGAAGGCATCCATTCCAGCGCCGTCGAGGCGTTCCAGGCGGACGGCTATAGCAATATCGAAATCCATCCGAAAGCGCTGTCCGAACCGCAGTTGCTGGAATCGATCAGCGACGCCTATTTCGTCGGCATCCGTTCGGCCACTGAGTTAAGCGCCAGCGTCATCGAGCGTGCCCCCCGCCTGATCGGCGTCGGCTGTTTTTGCATCGGCACTAATCAGGTGAGTCTCGATACCGCCCAGGAACGCGGCATCCCGGTGTTCAACGCCCCGTTTTCCAATACCCGCAGCGTGGCCGAGCTGGTGTTGGCGGAAATCATCCTGTTGCTGCGCGGTACTCCCCAGCGCAACGCCATGGCGCATCGCGGTGGCTGGATCAAGACCGCCACCGGTTCCCACGAGGTGCGCGGTAAGTGTCTGGGCATTGTCGGCTACGGCCACATTGGTATCCAGGTTGGGTTGTTGGCCGAAGCGCTGGGCATGCGGGTGGTGTTCCATGACATCGAGACCAAGCTGGCGCTGGGCAACGCCCAAGCGCTGCCCTCGCTGAACGCGCTGCTGGAACTCGCCGATGTCGTGACGCTGCATGTGCCGGAAACTCCGCAGACTTTTCAGATGATCGGGGCCGAACAACTGGCGCGGATGAAGCCGGGCGCCCGCTTGATCAACGCCGCCCGGGGTACGGTGGTGGATATCGATGCGCTGGTGGCGACATTGGAATCCAAACATCTGGCTGGAGCGGCGGTTGACGTGTTTCCGAGGGAACCGAAGGCCAACGACGAGGAATTTATCTCGCCACTGCGCCGTTTCGATAACGTGCTGCTGACCCCGCATGTGGGCGGTAGCACCGAGGAAGCCCAGCAGAATATCGGTCTGGAAGTGGCGAGTAAGTTGATCAAGTACAGCAACAACGGCTCGACCCTCAGTTCGGTCAATTTCCCGGAGGTATCGCTACCCGAGCACCCCGGCAAGCACCGGTTGCTGCACATCCACCGCAATCAGCCGGGCGTGCTGTCGCGGATCAACGCCATTTTTTCCGAGCAGCGTATCAACATCGCCGGCCAGTACCTGCAAACCAACGCCAGGATCGGTTACGTGGTGATCGATCTGGACAGCCACGAACGCGCCGAGACGTTGCATTTGAAGAAACGGCTGGAGGAAGTGGACGGTACGATTCGAAGCCGGATTCTATACTGAACCGGCAAGGCCCATGCAGGCACGGCCATGAGGTCAACAGGCGATGTCGTTGCGAGATGAGTTATTAAAAGCGGGACTGGTTCCTCCTGAGCAGGCTAAAAAGCGGGATTCGGACACGCGCCGGCAGGAGCACCAGCGCAAGAAAAACAGGGCACTGGCAGCCGAAGAGGCGACGCGACGCGAGGAAGCGCGCCAGCGCGCCGAGGCCGAGGCTTTCCGCAAGCGCGAGCAGGACCGGCAGCTAAATCAGAAACGCGAAGCGGAAAGGCAACAACGGGAGCAAGCTGCCCGCGCCCGTCAGTTGATCGATGCTCACCGCTTGAACGAGCCGTCGGCGGAGGCGATCTACAATTTTCAGGATGGCCGCTTTGTCCGCGCCGTCCGGGTCACGCCCGCCCAACGCAAGGCGCTGGCCACGGGCCGTCTGGCCATCGTCCGTGGCGATCGTGGCGAGTTTGATTTTCCGTTGGTGTCACGGGAAACCGCGGATAAGCTGGCGCAATTTACGCCCGAACGCGTACTGCTGCTGTACCCCGAAAGCGATGGCGACGAAGCTGAGGACGAGTGGGGGGATTGGGGTTGAGGCGGCGGAACTGATCCCGGTCTTCCAGTCAATCCGTGGTCGGCCGAGGTAGTTGCGAGTTTGTCTTATGCATGGTTTTTATATCATCTTCTAACTCTTTCGCACGCAAGCAGATCAGCCAGGCGCTACCGGTTCAAGCCCGGCTCAAGCCGCTCCAGCAGTCGTTGTCGGTAGCGATCTTCCAGCAGCAGGTTGATCGGCTGGTGGCGGTTGGCGGCCAGCCGTAGCTGCAATAATTCAAGGCGGACCCGCGCCCGGCTACGTTCGCTCTCCGGTAGTTGTTGCAGCAAATGTTCAGCCTCGCGTAGTTCCTTGCGCAACTGGAGTTCCGGTGGCAGGAAGCCAGCATTTTTCAGGATACGGTAGGCGGCGCGCAACTCCTCTGGAATTGCCGAGTCGTCGTCCAGTTGCAGCGGCCTGCCCTCACCGGGTAGGCCGCTCAGCTCGCCGCGCTCGATGGCCTCGCGAATGCGGGCTTCGGCGATTTGGTCGATGGGGTTCATGCCGCCTCTGGTGAATTCAGCTCAAGCCGCTTCATCCATCATCAAGGCGAACACGGTGATGGTCTGAGGCTCGATCTGAAAATCGTCGCCGGTACCGATCAGGAGATCACCCGCCGCAAGCTGAGGTCGCGAGGTGTCGAGCAGGCAGCGCCAGCCACGAGCGTTGCGAACGTCGGGCATGCGAAACGGAACGACGGCTTTCCCGGCATTGAAGAGGGCGAGCAGGGTATCGTCGGTTTCCGGATAACCGTCCGGTGTGAAGTACTCGCTGGTATCGCCGGCCAGCAACATACCGAAACAACGGGCCTTGGACTCCTGCCAGTGGTAATCACTCATAATGCCGCCGCCGGGGCTGATCCATTCGATGTCGCGCAAGCCCGTGGTTTTCGAGATCTGCAAGCCGTGCAGGAACCGCGGCCGACGCAGCACCGGATGCTCGGAGCGCAGGTGAATCAACCGGCGCACGAAATCCTGAAATTCCAAATCCTCGGCGGGGATGTCGTGCCATTTCAGCCAGTTGATCTCGTTATCCTGGCAGTAGGCGTTGTTGTTGCCGCCCTGAGTGCGCCCGGATTCATCTCCGGCCAGTAGCATGGGCGTGCCCTGAGCCAATAACACGGTGGCCAGCATGTTGCGGCGCAGGCGCAGGCGCAATTGCCGGACGGCCGGGTCGTCGGTGGGTCCTTCGACGCCCTGGTTGTGGCTGAAATTCGAAGGGTGACCATCACGGTTGTTTTCGCCGTTGGCTTCGTTGTGGCGTTCGTTGTAGCTGACCAGGTCAGCCAAGGTGAAGCCGTCGTGGCTGGCGATGTAATTGACCGAAGCCCAAGGCCGCCGGCAGTCGTGATCGAACAGGTCGCTGGATGCCAGCAGGTTGGAGGCCAGTCGCGGCAGCATGTCGTCATCGCCGCACCAGAACCGGCGCGCGGTATCGCGGAAGCGATCGTTCCATTCGGTGGTGCCGGCCGGGAAGCCGCCGAGCTGGTAACCACCGGGGCCGATATCCCAGGGTTCGGCGATGACTTTAACCCGTGATAAGGCCGGATCCTGGCGGATCGCGTCGAAAAAGCCGCCCCAGCGGTCGTAGCCGTATTCTTCCCGACCCAGGGTGACCGCCAGATCGAAGCGGAAACCGTCCACATGCATGTCGTTGACCCAGTAGCGCAGGCTGTCCATGACCATTTGCAGCACTCGTGGATGGATCAGGTTGAGGGTGTTGCCGCAGCCGGTGTCGTTGATGTAGAAGCGGCGATCGTCGGGCATAAGCCGGTAGTAGGAAGCATTGTCGATGCCCCGAAAGCTGAGAGTCGGGCCGAATTCGTTGCCTTCGGCCGTATGGTTGTAGACCACGTCCAGCAGCACTTCGATGCCGGCGTCGTGCAAGCGTTTGACCATGGTCTTGAACTCGGCCAGATCGCCGCCGCTCAGATAGCGCGATTCCGGTGCAAAGAAGCATAATGTGTTGTAGCCCCAATAATTGCGCAAGCCGCGATCAGTGAGAAACCGGTCATCGACAAAGGCATGGACCGGCATCAATTCGACGGCGGTGACACCCAGAGCCTGCAGGTGTTTGATAATTTCGGGGTGAGCCATCCCGGCGAAGGTACCGCGCAGATGGTGGGGTACCCCTTCGTGGCGGATGGTGAAGCCGCGGATGTGGGTTTCGTAGATAACCGTTCGATTCCAGGGGGTTTCGGGAGGACGGTCTCCGTCCCAGTTAAAGCTGGTGTCCACCACCACGCACTTCAGCATGTCGTGGGCGTTGTCACGGGTATCGAAGGATAGATCGGCGTTCGAGTGGCCGACCTGGTAGCCACAGTGCTCGTCGCGCAGGTGCAGCGAACCATAAAACTGCTTGGCATAGGGGTCGAGCAGTAGTTTGTGGTGGTTGAAACGGTGACCGATCTGCGGTTCGTAGGGTCCAAACACCCGGTAGCCATACAAGGTGCCCGGCCACAGCCCAGGCACGTAACCATGCCAGATCTGGTCGGTGTTTTCCGGCAACACCAGTCTTTCGATCTCGCGCTGGCCAGAAGAATCGAACAAGCACAGTTCGACCTTTTCGGCATGAGCGGAAAAGAGCGCGAAATTAACGCCCTTGCCATCCCAAGTTGTGCCGAGCGGATAAGGTTTGCCTGGCCACACACGGGCGCGCGATGACATGGTCGGTTCTCCTGGAGAGGGTTAAGTGTTGTGATGGTAGGAAAATGCACGGATGGACGTTCATCCGCGGCGCTTCGAAAATAGTTTATGACATTTCACGCAAAGTGCTCGCTTTGCGCTATATAAAGTGATCTTATATCATCTTTTTATTGCCGGCATCTTTCTCAAACTTTTAACGATAAGCGCGACGATAACGATGGACGCGAATCGAAGGTAAAAACGGTTCGTCTTCAATCCGCACATCCGCCCGTCGCAAACGAGGATTGGCGACGGGCTCTGGGGCAACCGGCACGAACTCGGGTAGACATCCATCGCGCCGCAGCGGTATCAACACCGGCAGGGGAACTTGCATCAACCGTCGCCGAACCCCAGTGCCTTCCTGATCGGCAAAAACAATATTGGCGCGTAGGTGAGGGCAAACACCACGCACGCGCGCCAGCATTTCATCGGCTGGCACTTCGGTCAGCCGTTGCAGCTCCAGGCGAATCTGCGGGGTCTCAACTCGCTGTTCCAACAACCGGCGGGCCACGGCCACGCTGGTGCGCTGGATTACACGGCCTTGTTTAGACCAGGTAAAGCCGATTTTCAACGGCCACTGTTCGAGCAGAGGAAGGTGTCGATACGCTTGTTTGAGGTTCAGACGAGCGGCCCCCATGCGCCGCATCGCCGCCACTACCGGTTCCTGACGGTGATGGAGATCAGCCATCATGGCATTTGCTTCGAGCCGACCGAGCACTTTCAAAGCCAACACGGCTTGCTTGAACGCATCCTTGGCAACATTGCAAGCATGCGCCGCGATCAAGGTTTCGGAGCTTGCGCCGACGATACCAGGGCAGGTCAGAGTTTCTCTCCCATCCTTACAATCTTCATACCAAAGCGCTCGATAAAGTTGGATCGCCTTGAGTCGCATATCGAGGTTGGCCGCGAGTTCGGGCTCGGTACGCGATACCCAGGACGGCAAAGCCGTGTCCCGCCGGACCGCCGCGCAAAATACGTTCAAGCACCCGAGCAATGTTTCAAATCGTTCCAATAGAGCAAGGCGTAAGGGAATCGCTGAGGGAGTCGTCATACGCACTTCCTTTTATACCATCATCTGAATGCCTCAAAAAAACCCACTCACCGCAAAGGCAACTTTAAAGAATCAAAGATAGTGGCAACTTCCTCGGGAGAGGAGGTCCGTTCCGCCTCCCGCACCCGTTCCCGGGTGAGGTGCGAAGAAAAAAGCTCAATAAAATCGTACATGTAACTACGCAAGAAGGTTCCTCGCCTAAATCCAATCTTAGTCGTGTTCGTCGCAAACAAATGACCAGCATCCAACTGCACCAAATCCTGATCCTGACATGGATCATATGCCATCCGTGCAACGATCCCAACCCCCATGCCCAGTCGCACATAAGTCTTAATTACATCCGCATCAGTCGCGGTGAACGCAACATTCGGTTTGACCTGAACACTACGAAAAGCCTCATCCAACTGCGAACGACCCGTAAAGCCAAACACATAAGTCACCAAGGGATATCGAGCGACATCATACAAGGTCAAATAAGGTAACTCGCTCAATGGATGACCATGCGGCACCAAAACACAACGCTGCCAAACATAGCAAGGCATCATTATCAAATCCTCAAACAACTCCAAAGCTTCAGTGGCAATGGCGAAGTCGACTTCACCCAATTGCACTAGCTCGGCAATCTGCCCAGGAGAACCTTGATGGATCTGTAAAGTCACCGCTGGATAACGCTCCCGAAATATCTTAATGACCGGCGGCAACGCATAACGCGCTTGAGTATGAGTGGTCGCGATGGACAAACTACCGCGACGGTCGTCACGGTACTCCTCCGACAAAATCTGTATATTGTTAACTTCGCACAGGATGCTTTCAGCCTTGGCAATAATATGACGACCGATGGGAGTTACCTCGGTCAAATGTTTGCCATTGCGGCTAAACAGTTCAACACCCAACTCTTCCTCCAATAATCGTAGCTGCTTGCTGATACCCGGTTGCGAGGTATACAGACTCTCGGCCGCAGCGGAAATATTCAGATTATTACGCACAATCGCGATCAAATATCGCAGTTGTTGCAATTTCACAAAGCCACTCCATTCGAGAACCAATCAATATGAGGCACAACCATCAATCCACCACAGAATGCGTCTGGCAAGACAAAAACACCATTCCAGCCAAAGGAGGCAAATCCACCACCAACGAATAAGTTTGTCCCATGTGAAAAACCGAGACGGCAAGAATATCACCCCTAGTAGCATTAGTCAGGCCACTACCTCCATAACAACGAGCATCGGAGTTCAATACCTCCTTGTAAACCCCAGGTTCCGGCACCCCAATCCGATAGCCAAAGCGCCCCACCGCCGCAAAATTCAACGCAACCACTACCAGTGGGTCGTTATTGCCATTGCGACGCAGATACACCACAATCGACTGAGCGGCATCATGGCAGTCCAGCCACTCAAAACCCTCCTGACTAAATTCCTGGCCATACAAACTATCAGTGGAACAATATAGGAAATTAAGGTCGCGAAGCAGTTTCTGCACACCCCGATGCTCCGGTAAGCGCAACAACTCCCAATCCAGCGCGCCATCGTAATCCCATTCGCGCTCCTGTGCGAGCTCGTTGCCCATGAATAAAAACTTTTTACCCGGATACATCCACATATAAACATAGAGTAGCCGTAAATTGGCAAAACGCTGGTGACGATCCCCCGGCATTCTGGCAAGTAACGAGCCCTTACCATGAACAACTTCATCGTGAGACAAAGGCAACATGAAGTTTTCGGTGAAAGCGTACAATAAACTGAAGGTCAACAAGTCGTGATGATGACGACGCACAGCCGGATCAAACGAAAGATACTCCAAGATATCGTGCATCCAACCCATATTCCATTTCATACCGAAGCCTAAACCACCCATCCAGGTCGGTCGAGTAACCAAGGGCCAAGCAGTAGACTCCTCAGCGATCATCAATACGCCTGGATAACGACGATGGATGACCTCATTCAGTTCACGCAAAAAAGCAATCGCCTCTAAATTATCATTGCCCCCAAATGGATTCGGAGCCCACTCGCCCGATTCGCGAGCGTAATCCAAATAGAGCATGGAGGCCACGGCATCGACCCGCAAGCCATCCAGATGACATTCCTCCAACCAGAAACAGGCACTAGCCAGCAGAAAATTCTTAACCTGATTACGGTTGTAATCAAAGACCAAAGTACCCCAAGTACGGTGCTCGCCACGCGCCGGATCCTCATATTCATAGAGGTGCGTACCATCGAATCGCGCCAAGGCATGAGCATCCTTGGGAAAATGGCCGGGTACCCAATCGAGGATCACTCCAATGCCCGCCTGGTGGCAGCAGTCAACCAAGCGGCGAAAATCATCCGCTGTACCGTAACGACTGGTCGGCGCGAAATAACCAGTCGGCTGATAACCCCAAGATGCATCCAACGGATGCTCGGTCACCGGCATCAATTCAATATGGGTAAAACCCAAGGAGCTCACGTAAGCCACCAAGCGTCTTGCCAACTCTTCATAAGATAAGTAGGCACCGATCTCATCCCGCTGCCAGGAACCAAGATGTACCTCGTAGACGGACAGCGGAGACTTCATCCAGTCCCGCCGCCGCAGTCGTCGCATCCAGAGATCGTCGCGCCAGGAATAGGCGGTATTGTCCACAACGATCGAGGTGGTGGCCGGTCGTCGCTCAAACCCATAACCATAAGGATCAATCTTATTCAGCAGTTCGCCGGTTTCACGGCCGAGGATATCAAAACGGTAACGCATACCGGCCGACACACCGGGCACAAATAATTCCCAGACCTCACCACGACGGCGCAAGGGATGAAACCGACCGTCCCATTCGTTAAAGTCGCCAGCCACGCTGGCACAAGCGGCATGCGGTGCCCAGACCGCGAACAGGACTCCAACGATGCCATCCACCACGCGCGGGTGTGCCCCCAGCACGCGGTAAGCATGCATATGGCGGCCCTCGTTGAACAGGTGCAAATCATACAGACTCAACTGCGGTGCGAAACTATAAGGATCGTAGGCGATACGTTGATCGCCGCCAGCATCCAGCCAGATCAATTGATAGTGAGTCGGCAGACTAGCGAGCGGACCCCGCCATTCGAACAAGTCGGTATCGGCCAACCGCAGCAGCGGTTGGCCGATACCGAGCAGACTGGTCTGGCGGGCGCCGGGCAGAAATACTCGAACCAGCGCCTGATCGCCACAACCGTGACATCCGAGTATCGAGCCCGGATCCGGGTGTCGCCCTGCCCGCAGCAGAGCGGCATGGTCAATCATGGGGATATCAGCCAGGGAAGCTGGATACCGCTGGCTGTTTTCGTGGTCAGAATGGGTCATCGGGGGAAGTTAATCGCTGTTGTTCTCAATCGCCTTCCAGTAACCCGGACCAGAGCACCGCAAGTAGCAAAAAGCCGCATTCGGGACCTACTATAATTTATCGAGAAATTGCGCAGTGCCTGCCCGCCGTGCGCGGGCCACCCACCTGGAAGCGACCGCCACCTTGCCGGGACTTCAAACCCGCAAGGGGAAAGCATAACAGAGAGAGAAAGTTAACGCATGAGCGCGGCCATCACCTCACGCTTCGTCAGCCGACTGACTCGGGAATCTCTTGCACTCATTCTGGCGGGTGGCCGGGGCAGCCGGCTCAAGCACCTGACGCTGTGGCGCGCCAAGCCGGCAACCCCCTTTGGCGGCAAGTATCGAATCATCGATTTTCCTTTATCCAACTGTATCAATTCCGGCATCCGGCGAGTTTGCGTGCTCACCCAGTACAAGGCTCATTCCCTGATCCAACACATCCAACGTGGCTGGGGATTTTTGCGCGGCGAATTCGGCGAATTCGTGGAACTGCTACCGGCTCAACAGCGAATCGACCAATCCTCGTGGTACAAAGGCACCACCGACGCGGTTTACCAAAATCTGGATATTATCCGCACTCATGCTCCTGAATTCGTTCTTGTTCTGGCCGGTGATCATATCTATAAGATGGACTACGGTCCGATGCTGGCACAGCATGTGGAAAGCAAGGCCGACGTCACAGTCGGCAGCATCGAGGTTCCCCGCGAACGGGCTCGCGAATTCGGGGTGCTGACAGTCAACGAACGCAACGAAATCCTCCGTTTCGTGGAAAAACCGCAGAACCCGGAAACCCTGCCAGGGCAGAACGACATCACGTTGGCCTCGATGGGCATTTATGTATTCAACACGCGTTTTCTGTTCGAAAAACTGATCGAAGATGCCGGTATCGAAGACTCCAACCATGACTTCGGCCGGGATCTGGTACCTCGTCTGATCGGGCGACATCGAGTAATCGCCTATCCGTTTCGCGACGTGCAAACCAAGGAACAGAGCTACTGGCGCGACGTGGGGACAGTGGATGCGTTCTGGGGGGCAAACATGGAGCTGGTCGGCGTGGACCCCGAACTGAACCTATACGATGAGCACTGGCCCATCTGGACTCATCAGGATCAATCGCCACCCGCCAAGTTCGTCTTCGACGACGAAGGCCGCCGGGGCATGGCGGTGGATTCCATGATCGCGGATGGCTGCATCATTTCCGGCGGTTACGTCAATCATTCCCTGCTGTTTTCCGGAGTCCAGGTCCATTCCTACGTTCAGCTGCGAGATGCCGTGATCCTGCCGGGTGTCGATATCGGCCGCTATTGCCGACTGCGCAAGGTTATCATTGACCGCGCTTGCATCATTCCTCCAGGAACCGTCATCGGCGAAGATCCGGAAGAGGATGCCCGTCGGTTCTACCGCACCGAGCAAGGCGTGGTTCTGGTTGCCCGCGAGATGCTGGGCCAGGAATCTCCCCCCGTTCGCTGATCCGATCACCGCAATCACCGCAGTCATTTTACTTCACCCTTTCCGGCCCAATAAAACAAGAATTTTTACAATCCAAGGAGTTAATCAATTATGAATCAGGATTCGCCACTTGACCGACGGCGCGCGGGTTTATTGTTGCATCCCACTTCGCTGCCTGGAGGTCACGGCAACGGCGATCTGGGACCGGATGCTTATCGGTTCGTCGAATTCATGGCCGCTTGCGGCTTCAGTGTTTGGCAAACGCTGCCACTGGGACCACCCCACGACGACCTTTCCCCCTACTCGGCACAGTCGGTTCACGCTGGAAACCCGCGACTGATCGCGCTCGATCCACTCATCGAAGCCGGCTGGCTACCAGCGGATCAAGGACCGCGGGCGGGAGAAGAGGGTTGGAACTACCGCCAGCGGCGGCTGAGCGAGGCCTATCAGGGATTTCAGCGGCACGGCGGCGCCGAGCAGGAGGCTTACGCGGTGTTTCAGCGCCAGCACAAATATTGGCTGGACGACTATGCGCTCTATCAGGCGATCCATGCGGCTCACCAGCGGCGGGCGTGGTTCGATTGGCCCGTCGAGCTGCGCGACCGCCATGCAAAAGCGTTGGCGACGGCGCGGCAACAGTATGGGATCGCCTTCGAACAGTGCAAGTTCGAACAATTCCTGTTCTACCAGCAATGGGAATCCCTCAAACGTTTCGCCAATGACCGCGGCATCCTGGTCTTCGGCGATATTCCGCTGTTTGTCGGCTACGATAGCGCCGATGTGTGGGCGCGCCGCGATGCCTTTCAACTGGACAAGGAAGGGCGGCGAAAAGTCGTCGCTGGCGTACCACCTGATTACTTTTCCGCCACTGGCCAGCTCTGGGGCAATCCGCATTACGCCTGGGACAAGATGCGTGCCGACGGATTTACATGGTGGAAGGAGCGAATTCGCACACAATTCACTCAATTCGACCTGTTGCGCATCGACCATTTTCGTGGCCTGGAGGCGTACTGGGAAATACCGGCGGCGGCCGAGACGGCCATCAACGGCTGTTGGCGGCAGGCACCGGGCCATGAATTGCTCGAAGCCTTGCAGGAAGAGTTTGGCCGATTGCCGCTGGTTGCGGAGGATCTGGGCATCATCACGCCGGAAGTCGAAGCGTTGCGCGACACCCACGGCCTGCCGGGGATGAAGGTCCTGCATTTCGCCTTTGGCGGTGGGGCCGACAATCCCTACCTGCCACACAATCACGTTATCAATGCGGTGGCCTATACCGGAACCCATGATAATGACACCACCATGGGCTGGTTTCAGCAACTGGACGAACCGACGCGGACCCATCTGTTCGACTACCTGGGCGGTGGTCCAGAGCGAATGCCGGATCTGTTGGTGCGAACGGTTTTCGCTTCCGTGGCGCGACTGGCGGTGATACCAATGCAGGATTTGTTGGAGTTGGGCAGCGAGGACCGAATGAACCGACCGGGCGTACCGGATGGCAATTGGCGCTGGCGGTTCCACTGGGAGCAGATCGCACCACATGTGGCCGATCATTACCAACATCTCATGCACCTGTACGGACGTCTCTGAATGCGTATCGAAGCCGGTTTGAAGTTGGGTTTCAAGGACGTATTAATCCGACCCAAGCGTTCAACGCTGAACAGCCGCAGCCACGTCAGGCTGGAGCGCAGCTTCAAATTCCGGCACACGGGCCGAAGCTGGAGCGGGATCCCGATCATGGCCGCGAACATGGATACCGTTGGCACATTCGCCATGGCGACGGCGCTGGCCCGCCGCGGCTTGTGCGCGGCCGTGCACAAGCACTATGCGCCGGCGGAATGGGCGGCGTTCATCACCCAACTGAATAACATGGACGAAAGCCAGCTGTTGGGCAATGTAGCGATCAGCACCGGCATCTCGGACCACGATCTCGATAAATTGAGCCGGATCATGGAGCGCCATCCGGCATTGGCCTTCATCTGCATGGACGTGGCGAATGGCTATTCCGAGGATTTCGTGGCCCGGATCGGCGAGGTGCGGACACGCCATCCGGACAAAATCATCATCGCCGGCAACGTGGTCACCGGCGAGATGGTGGAGCAACTGTTGCTGTCCGGCGCCGACATCGTCAAAGTCGGCATCGGGCCAGGCTCGGTTTGCACCACACGGGTCAAGACCGGCGTGGGCTACCCGCAATTGTCGGCGATCATCGAGTGCGCCGACGCCGCGCATGGGCTATCCGGACACATTATTTCGGATGGTGGCTGCACCTGCTCCGGCGATGTGGCCAAGGCGTTTGGCGCGGGAGCGGATTTTGTCATGCTGGGCGGAATGCTGGCGGGGCACGACGAAGGTGGCGGGGAAATCCTGCAAGAGCGGGACGGACAGCGCCGAATCAGGTTCTACGGCATGAGTTCCAAGACGGCGATGGAGAAATACAGCGGCGGGGTGGCCGATTACCGCACCTCGGAAGGCAAGACCGTCACCGTACCGTACCGGGGACCCGTGGAGGAAACGATCAAGGATATTTTGGGCGGACTGCGTTCCGCTTGTAGCTATGTCGGAGCCAGCCAACTCAAGGAACTGAGCAAGCGCACCACCTTTGTCCGGGTGATGGAACAGCACAATCCAATTTTTAATGAGTAGATGTCGACTGCCGTGACCGCTGACCAGATTTGGAGATTACTGAACGCCATCCGCGAGCGGCGGCCTCTGGTGCATAACATCACCAACTTCGTGGTGATGAACAACAGTGCGAATGCGCTGCTGGCACTGGGCGCCTCGCCGGCCATGGTGCATTCCAGTGACGAAGTAGAGGATTTTGTCGCGCTCAGCCAGGCGCTGGTGGTCAACATCGGCACCTTGTATTCGGAGCAGATCGCCGCCAGTAAGTTAGCGGCGATCCGAGCAAAGGCGGCTGGCGTACCGTGGGCGTTCGATCCGGTGGGGGCCGGGGCTACTCCGTACCGACAGGCTGCGGCGGTTGCCCTGGCTCGGTTGGGACCGAGCGTCATTCGGGGCAATGGGTCGGAGATTCCGGCTTTGGCGCAACAGGCAGGGGCCGGGCCGGGCCGGGGGGTCGACAGTCTCCACGGTTCGGACACCGCGCTGAATGCGGCGCGGCAACTGGCCGAAGACAGCGGCGCGGTGATCGCCATCACCGGCGCGGTGGATTACGTGACCGATGGTCCACGGGTCGTGGAAATTCATAACGGCCATCCGCTGATGACGCGGGTCACCGGACTGGGATGTTCGGCGACGGCGGTCATTGGCGCATTTTTGGCCGTGGAAGCCGATGTGTTGGCGGCAACCGTGGCGGCGTTGACGGTGTTCGGCGTAGCCGGGGAGATAGCGGCGGAGCAGGCGAGGGGACCGGGAAGCTTGCAGGTGGCGTTACTGGATACGCTGTATGGGCTGGATGAGGCGACCCTGACCACACGGGCACGGGTTAGCGCTTAGAACAGGGAACAAGAGGCAAATGTGCGGGTTCTCGTCTCCGTCCCCGCACACCGCCCCTCTGGTTTTTCAGCGTGGCAAATCCGATTTGCCCATCAAATATTCGTCCACCGCCCGGGCGCACTGTCGGCCTTCGCGGATGGCCCAGACCACCAGAGACTGGCCGCGCCGCATATCGCCAGCGCTGAACACCTTGTTGAGCGAGGTCTGGTAGCCTTGGGTATCGGCGCGGATATTGCCGCGCGGATCCAAAGCCACGCTCAACTCCCGCAACATACCCTCGTGGATCGGGTGAACGAAACCCATGGCCAGCAGCACCAATCCGGCCGGGATTTCGAACTCGCTACCCGGTACTTCCGTCATGGTCTGCCGGCCATCGACCTGCCGCCATTCCAGCCGAACCAGCCTGATGGCGCTCACCTGTCCGTCCTGACCGACGAAGGCTTGGGTCGCTATCGACCAGTCCCGCCCACAGCCTTCCTCCTGAGAGCTGGAGGTGCGCAGCTTCAGCGGCCAGTTCGGCCAAGTCAGCAGCTTGTTTTCGTGCAGGGGCGGTTTGGGCATGATCTCCAGTTGGGTCACCGAACGCGCACCCTGCCGGATCGAGGTGCCGACGCAGTCGGAACCGGTATCGCCGCCGCCGATGACCACCACATCCTTACCGTCGGCGAGAATGTCCTCATTGACGAGTTTCTGGCCCGCGACCCGGCGGTTTTGCTGGGTGAGGAAATTCATGGCGTAATGGATGTTCCGCAGCTCGCGACCCGGTACGTTCAGATCGCGTGGTTGCTCCGCGCCGCCGGCCAGCACCAGGGCATCGAATTCCGCCAGTACACGGCGCGCGGAAATATCGGTGCCTACGTGGTTGTTGGGACGGAATTCGACGCCTTCGGCCTGCATCTGCGCCAGACGGCGGTCGATCATGTCGACCTCCAGCTTGAAGTCGGGAATGCCGTAGCGCAGCAGGCCACCAATGCGGTCGTTTTTCTCGAACACCACTACACCGTGGCCCGCCCGCGCCAGTTGCTGGGCACAGGCCAGTCCAGCGGGACCGGAACCGACCACAGCCACGCGCTTGCCGGTGCGATGCGCGGGGATTTGCGGCACCACCCAGCCTTCGGCCCAACCCTTATCGATGATGGCGCACTCGATATCCTTGATCGTCACCGGCTGATCGTTGAAGTTCAGGGTGCAGGATGCTTCGCAGGGCGCCGGGCAGATCCGCCCGGTAAATTCCGGGAAGTTGTTGGTGGAATGCAGCACGTCCAGGGCCTCGCGCCAGTTGCCGCGATACACCAGATCGTTCCAGTCGGGGATGATGTTGTTGACCGGACAGCCGTTGTGGCAGTAGGGAATACCGCAGTCCATGCAGCGCGCGGCCTGTTCACGCACTTGCGGCTCCGGCAGGGGAACCACAAAGTCGCGGAAATGCTGGACCCGCTCTTCGACCGGGACATAGCCGTGATCGTGACGGGTGATTTCCAGAAAACCAGTTGGCTTACCCATGATATCAAGCTCCCACGGCCAGGTCGGTGGCTTCGTCGCGGCGCGCGGCACGCGCCTTGACTTGCATGTCCTGCAAAGCCCGGCGGTAATCCAAGGGCATCACCTTGACGAATTTTGGCAAGGACTCGCGCCAGTGTTCCAAGATGTGGTGCGCGGGTTCACTACCGGTATGCAGATGGTGACGGGCGAGCAGAATCCGCAGCCGGTGGGCATCATGGCGCAGCATGTCTTCCGGCAACGCGGCTTCGGCCAAGCCACGCCAGTCGTCGCGCAACACCCGGACGTTGAGGGTTTCCTCGATATCGTTCAACGGCCCCAACTCGACCATGGCCGGATTGGCGCGGCGGGCGAAATCGCCGGATTCATCGAATACGTAGGCGAGACCGCCACTCATGCCGGCGGCGAAGTTGCGACCGGTGGAACCGAGCACTACCACCACGCCGCCGGTCATGTACTCGCAACCGTGGTCGCCAACGCCTTCCACCACGGTCAGCGCGCCGGAATTGCGCACCGCGAAGCGTTCGCCCGCCATACCCCGGAAATAGCACTCGCCGGCGACGGCGCCGTACAACACGGTATTGCCGATGATGATGTTGTCCTCGGCTCGCAAGGTGCTTTCAGCGGGCGGATAGATGGCGATTCGCCCACCGCAGATCCCCTTGCCGACATAGTCGTTCGCTTCACCCGCCAGTTCGAGAGTGACGCCGCGCGCCAGGAAGGCGCCGAAACTTTGGCCGGCGGTGCCCTTGAGGTGAATGTGGATGGTGTCGTCCGGTAGCCCTTGATGGCCATGACGCCGAGCCACCTGACCCGACAGCATGGCGCCAACCGTGCGGTCGGTGTTGCGCACCCCCAGATCCATGCGTACCGGTTGCTGCTCCTCCAGAGCCGGCCGCGCCTGGGCAATCAATTGACGATCCAGTACGCTGTCCAATCCATGATCCTGCGACTCGCAGTGGTGGACCGCCACACCTGGAGAAGCCGGCGGGGTGGCCAGCAAACGGCTGAAGTCCAGCCCGCGCGCCTTCCAATGATGGATGGCTCGACGCATGTCGAGCCGGTCGGAGCGCCCGATCATTTCGTTGAAGGTGCGGAAACCGAGCTGGGCCATCAGTTCACGGACTTCCTCGATCAGGAAAGTGAACAGGTTGATGACATGGGCCGGTTGTCCGGGAAAGCGCTTGCGCAATTCCGGATCCTGGGTGGCGACACCCACCGGGCAGGTATTGAGATGACACTTGCGCATCATCACGCAACCGGCGGCGATCAGGGCAACGGTGCCGAAGCCGAACTCGTCGGCCCCCAGCAGCGCGCCGATCACGATATCGCGCCCGGTGCGCAAGCCACCATCGACCTGTACCGCGATACGCCCACGTAAATGGTTACGCACCAGGGTCTGATGGGTCTCGGCCAAGCCGATTTCCCAAGGCGAACCGGCGTTCTGGGTCGAGGTCAGCGGACTGGCGCCGGTGCCGCCGTCCTCGCCGGAAATGGTGACGTGATCGGCATGGGCCTTGGCCACGCCCGCCGCCACCGTGCCGACGCCGATTTCGGAGACCAGCTTGACGCTGATGGCCGCCTGGGGATTGACGCTCTTGAGATCGAAAATCAGTTGCGCCAGATCCTCGATGGAATAGATGTCGTGGTGCGGCGGCGGCGAGATCAGGCCGACGCCCGAGGTGGAATGACGGACCCGGGCAATCCAGTCGTTGACCTTATGACCGGGCAACTGGCCACCCTCGCCGGGCTTGGCGCCCTGAGCCATCTTGATCTGGATGGCGTCGGCGTTGACCAGATATTCGGTGGTGACACCGAAGCGGCCGGAGGCCACCTGTTTGATCGCCGAGCGGGTGGAATCGCCGTTGTCCAGCGGCTGGTAGCGTTTGGGGTCCTCGCCGCCCTCACCGGTATTGGATTTGGCGCCGAGCCGGTTCATGGCGATCGCCAGAGTGGTGTGCGCTTCCCAGGAAATCGAACCGAAGGACATCGCGCCGGTGGCCATGCGCTTGGCAATCTCGCTGGCCGGTTCCACTTCATCGAGCGACAGGGGCTGGTTGGCGAAGCGGAGTTCGAACAGGCCGCGCAGGTTGCGTAGATGGTTGCTTTGGTCGTTGATGACCCGGCTGTATTGTTTGAACTGCTCGTAACTTTCGGAGCGAACCGCATGCTGGAGCAGGGAGATGGTTTCCGGGGTCCAGGCGTGTTGTTCGCCGCGAATTCGATAAGCCAACTCGCCGCCCACATCCAAGGCATTGCGGTAGAGCAGGGCCTCGCCAAAAGCCAGTCGGTGCCGGCGCACCGCCTCATGCGCGATCTCGTTCAGGCCCACGCCTTCGA
The DNA here is from genome assembly GCA_016699715.1 of Candidatus Competibacteraceae bacterium. NCBI lineage: Bacteria > Pseudomonadati > Pseudomonadota > Gammaproteobacteria > Candidatus Competibacteraceae > Candidatus Competibacteraceae bacterium. The sequence goes on from CP065007.1 coordinate 1,259,012, forward strand.
TGACGCCCTGGGTGCCGGTGAAGAAGCGGTGAACGAACTCGTCGGCCAGCCCCACGGCTTCGAAAATCTGGGCGCCGCAGTAGGATTGATAGGTGGAAATGCCCATCTTGGACATCACCTTAAGGATGCCCTTGGAGATGGCCTTGGTATAGTGCTCGTGCGCCTCGGCTTCCGATATCTGCTGGGGCAGGCGGGAAAAGGCGGCGGACAGCGTGTCGAATGCCAGATAAGGATTGATGGCCTCGGCGCCGTAACCGGCCAGCAGACAGAAATCGTGCACCCGCTTGGCCTCGCCGGTTTCCACCACCAAACCGACCTCGGTGCGCAGGCCGGTACGGATCAGATGGTGATGCACGGCGGCGGTGGCGAGCAGGGCGGGGATGGCGATGTGATCGGCGTCCAACTTGCGGTCGGAGAGGATCAGAATGTTGTAGCCGCGACGCACCACATCGGCCGCCTCGCGGCAGAGATCCCCCAAAGCTCTCGCCATGCCGTCGGCGCCGCGCTCGACCGGGTAGCAGATGCTTAGAGTCTGGGTGCGGAAGGCTCTATCCACGTGATATTCGATGCGGCGGATTCGCTCCAGATCGGTGTTGCCGAGAATCGGCCGCTTGACCTCCAGTCGTTTGTGGGTACCGCCACTGGTCAGGTCAAGCAGGTTGGGCCGGGGGCCGACCAACGAGACCAGCGACATCACCAGTTCCTCGCGGATCGGATCAATCGGCGGGTTGGTGACCTGCGCGAATTTCTGTTTGAAGTAGTCGGACAGCAGCTTGGGCCGGTCGGACAGTACGGCGGGCGGAATGTCGCGGCCCATGGAGCCGATCGGGTCCTCGCCGTTGACGGCCATCGGAATCAGGAAAGCCCGCAAGTCTTCCTGGGTGTAACCGAATGCCTGCTGGCGGCACAGCAGGGTCTGGGGGTCGGGGGCCATCGGGCCGATTTCGGCCGGCAAATCCTTGAGCCGGATCTGGGTGGCGTCCAGCCAGGTCTGGTAGGGGTGCCTGGACGCCAATTCGGCTTTGATCTCATCGTCATCGATGATGCGACCCTGTTCAAGGTCGATCAGCAGCATCTTGCCCGGCTGCAAGCGCCACTTCTTGACGATTTTCTCCTCGGGAACCGGCAGCACGCCCATTTCCGAAGCCATGATCACCTGGTCGTCACTGGTCACCAGATAGCGGGCGGGGCGCAGGCCGTTGCGATCCAGCGTGGCGCCGATCTGGCGGCCGTTGGTGAAGGCGATGGCGGCCGGACCGTCCCATGGCTCCATCAAGGCGGCGTGGTATTCGTAAAACGCACGGCGCTGTGGGTCCATCAGCGGGTTGTCGGCCCAGGCTTCCGGCACCATCAGCATCATGGCGTGTGGCAGCGAATAGCCGCCAGACAGCAGCAATTCCACGGCGTTGTCAAAGGTGGCGGAGTCGGAGGCGCCATCACCGATCAGTGGCCACAGCTTTTCCAGGTCGTCGCCGAGCAGGTCCGACGTCATGCTGTGGCGACGGGCCAGCATCCAGTTGATGTTGCCGCGCAGAGTGTTGATCTCACCATTGTGGCAGAGGTAGCGAAATGGCTGGGCCAGCGCCCAGGACGGAAAGGTGTTGGTGGAGAAGCGCTGGTGGACCAGCGCCAGCGCCGACTCCATGCGCGGGTCGCGCAATTCCGGGTAGTAAATGCCCAGATTGCGGGCCAGGATCATGCCCTTATAGATGATGGTCCGCGACGATAGCGAGGCGATGTAGAACTGCTGACGGCCCAACAGCTCCTGATTCCAAATCGCGTTGTGGGCTTGCTTGCGGATGATAAACAGCTTGCGTTCGACCGCGTCGCCCGCCGGGCAGTCCGGGGCACGGTGGACAAACACCTGGCGGATGACCGGCTCGGTGGGACGCACGCTGTGACCCAGACAGGAGTTGTCGACCGGTACGTTTCGCCAACCCAGCAGTTGGAAATTTTCAGCGGCCAGCGCGCGGCGTAGCGCGGCTTCGCTCTGGGCACGGGCATTCGTATCTCTGGGAAAAAACACCATGCCCACCGCGTAATCGCCGGGCGCGGGCAATTCGAAGCCCAGCGAGGCGCATTCAGCGCGAAGGAAACCATCGGGGATCTGTAACAGGATGCCCGCGCCGTCGCCGGATAGCGGGTCGGCGCCCACCGCGCCGCGATGGCTCAAGTTGGCGAGAATTTCCAGACCCTGGCTGATCGGCTGGTGACTCTTGCGGTTTTTGATATCGACGACGAAACCAATACCGCAGGAGTCGTGTTCGTTACGCGGGTCATAAAGGCCCTGGTGAGTGGAGGTTTGGTCAAAATGACGCATTAGGCGTTCCTCGATCACGGTCGGAGGGTGGCGTCCCCGCAGAATAAAGTCCACGCGTCAAGCGCGGATAAGCACGCCAGCCGATAAGTTTGGCAGCAGCGGGCAATAGTATGATTGGATTTTTGGCCGCGCAACTACCACGCCGGGGTATCGGGGCAGATGGGGGCCTGTCGCCTCTACTTCATGCTGTATTCCTGGCACGACTGGACCCGGACCCACTCACTCCTTAAGACGGTGTTGTTCCATCGCTTCGTGCCATTCCTTTTCCTCGACGTGCAGATAAAGACCGGTGGTATCGAGTCGGGCGTGGCGGGCGTTGCGCTGCAAGTGGCGGAGTTCGATGCCGGCATCGGCTTGATGCGTGATGCTGGTATGACGGAACCAGTGGGTGGATGCCCGCCGCAGTTTTTCGGCTTGATGGGGATCGTCCGTCTCCAAGCGAGTCGCTGCCCGCGCCACCAAGTCCTTGACGATACGGTAGATCATGTTATCGCCGATACCGGCGGTGCCTTTTAAATTCAACACGAGCGAGGTCGGCTCGGCAGGGGCGGGTAATGGTGGTAGACCATGGAAACGACGGTATTCGCTCAGCGCCTCCAGCATGTCCTGATTGACGGGTACCTGGGCCTCCTTGCGGCCTTTGCCGATCACGCGCCACCACCAGCGGTCACGAATCCGGGTGAAGCTACCCATGGTATGACCGGCGACTTCGCCGACCCGAGGCCCAAGCAGGTAGAGCAAGGCCACCAAATACTTGGCTCGGGCGTGGTGCTGGCGGTCGCGTTCGGTATCGCGGGGCAGATCTTCGACGGCGGCCAGCAGGGCTTGCCACTGATCGTGTTCGAGAAACCGTTCCACTTGGCGTAAGGGTTGGAGACCGCGCGAGCGACGCCGGATCAGCGCCAGCGGGTTGCCGGCCAGATAGCCAGCCTTGACCAGATAGCTGAACAGAGAATTGACAATCAACATCGCCAACTTGCGGCTGGTGGGACTCAATGGTCCCAGAAATGGCCGCCAGCGAGGGCTGAAGCGTGGCGACTTGGTGCCGCACCAGCGCTCGCGCGGCTGTGGATCGGCCAGGAAAAGTTCGTACTGAAGGCAATCCTCACGGGTCAAGCTCGACAAGGGCTTGCCGCGTTCCAGCAAGGCCCACAACAGCAGGCGCTCGGCTTCCTTGCGATAGTTGCGCAAGGTCTGCGGCGAATCGTGAAACTCGGCCAGCCAAGCCTGGATCGCCTCAAGATCGTTGCTTGCGGTCAATTGGCAGACCACCTCCGGGCCAGCACGATTGCCGCCGGCGCGCCCGTCGAAGGCTGCCGGTACCCGCAGGCGTTCCAGAGGCAAGGGCGCGGTGGATGGAATGAGCACGGTGATCGCGTCGTTCATGAGACTGATTCCAAAGCCTGACTCTTGGGAAGATTGCGGCAGTATATCCGAGTTGAACCCAAGGCGGTTTGGGCGCTTGCAAGGCTCCATTCGTTATTCATGATAATAAGCATAATCTTGAATTTTGGCCCTATATATTGCTGTAAAATACGTATTATGTAATCATTCAATAAATATAACTCCATGGAGTTTCTCCCCTATGGCTCGTTCCGGAATCCGCTACGAAGAAGTCCAGGAAGCCGCCGAAACCCTGCTCGGTCGCGGCCTCAACCCCACTATTCAGCGCGTGCGCGAACTGCTCGGTACCGGCAGCAACACCACGATCAGCGAGCACCTGAAACATTGGCAACAACAACTGGCCGAGTCGCCCAAGGCGGTTCTGCCTCCCACCGTTCCAGAAACCGTGATGACGGCGCTGGAACCGTTTTGGAAAATCGCGGTGCGACAAGCCGAGGCCGCCTTCGAGGAACAGCGCGCGGCGGCGGCGCAAGCCGTGACCGCCGCTGAACAAACTCGCGATGCTGCCGTTGCCGGCGAGCGACAAGCTCAGGCCATCGCCGATGATCTGAGCCGCCAACTCGATGCCACCACCTTGTCCGCGCGCCAGCTCGCCGATCAATTGCTGGTGGCACGGGAACGCCGCGCGGCGGCGGAAATCGCGATCGAGGCCGCCGAACAACGCACTCGGGCCGCGATGGAGACCGCCGCGCAAATCCGGGCCGAGACCGAAGCCCGGATCGCCCAAATGGAAGCCGTGTTGCAACAATTGCGGGCCGACATGACCAGCCAGCAGACGCAGGCCCAACAACGCATTGACGACGAACGCCAGCGCGCCGAGGCCAACGAGACCCGGTTAATGCATCTTCTCGATCAGGATCGCGCCGAACACACGGCTGAGCGTCAGGCCTTCGCGACCGAACGTCAGGAGTGGAAAAACCGGGAAGCTGGCTGGCGTGTGCAGTTGGAAACCCAGCGTCGGGAAAATATCGAGACTCGCGCCGCGCTGGCCATCGCCGAGGAACGCCTGCGGGTGCGGGATACCGAACTGCGGCAAGCCCGCGCCGCGTTGGTCACCGCCGAAGGCCGCTACGGTGACATGGCGCGTGCCACCGACGCCTTGCGTAACGAGTTAAGAGCAGCGCTGGACGCGCAAAACCGCTTGCGGCAATCCTTTGAAATGAGCCGACAAGCACAACCCGACCCCAAGAGTCTCCCCGAATCGGGGTGACCCTTCTCGGAGCACGTCTTGTTTATCATTGGAAATAGTTCCTAAAATCATTGTATTTTCAATGGATGCTGCATCCACCCCCGTATCGGACAGAATAACGAGGTCCCCAACATCATGAATGCCGTGGTTCACGCCAAGGCCGAGAGCCGTCATCTGCTCTCGGGCAATGAAGCGGTGGCGCGCGCCGCCTGGGAGGCTGGCGTCCGCGTCGCCGCCGCCTATCCGGGTACTCCCGCCACCGAAATCCTGGAAAACATCGCGCTGTATCCAGACCTCTATTCGGAGTGGTCGGTTAACGAAAAAGTGGCGGTGGAAGTCGCCATCGGCGCCTCGCTGGCGGGCTCGCGCGCCCTGGCGGCCATGAAGCACGTCGGCATGAACGTCGCCTCGGACGCCTTCATGACCCAGTCGCTGGCCGGCGTGGTCGGCGGTCTGGTGATCGTGGTGGCCGACGATGTCGGGCTGTCCTCGTCGCAGAACGAACAGGATTCCCGCTACTGGGGCCGCTTCGGCCACATGCCGATACTGGAGCCGGCGGATTCCCAGGAAGCCTATGACATGGTCAAGCAGGCTTTCGCGCTTTCCGAGCAATACGAGGTCCCGGTCATCGTCCGCATGACCACCCGCGTCTGCCACGTCAAGGCGATGGTGGTGGTCGAAGGCGACCGCATCGAGCATCGCGCCGCCGGCTTCCAGAAAAATCCCCAGCGCTGGGTGATGACGCCGGCCAACGCCAGGCCGCGCCTGCCGGTGATGCACCAGCGCGAGCGGCAACTACAGGCACTGAGCGAAATCAGCGATCTCAACTTCCCGGTCGCCGGCAGTGATCGCCGAATCGGTTTCGTGACCGCCGGACCAGCCTTTATGCACGTCCGCGAGACCTTCCCCAACGCACCCGTGCTCAAGCTCGGGTTCAGTTATCCGCCGCCGCTGGAAAAGATCCGCGCCTTCGCCGGTCAGGTCGATACCCTCGTCGTGGTCGAGGAAACCGAACCCTTGCTGGAAATCGAGATCCGCGCCGCCGGTCTGGAGGTGCGCGGCAAGGATATCCTGCCGCGTTGGGGCGAACTGGCGCCCAGTGTGCTACGTCCGGCGATCAAGCCCTTGCTGGGCGAACCCTACCAGGTTCCGACCCGCCCGCAATCGACCGTCTTCCCGCGCCCGCCGACCATGTGCGCTTCCTGCCCGCATCTCGGCCCCTATTTCGCCCTCTCCCACATCCGCAACCTCAACATCATCGGCGACATTGGTTGCTACACCCTCGGCGCCGGCCATCCCTGGAACGCGCTCGACACCTGCACCTGCATGGGCGCCTCGCTGAGCATGGCCCACGGCATGGACAAGGGGCGCGGCGAGTCCGACGAGAAGAAGCACATCGTCGCGGTGATCGGCGATTCCACCTTCCTGCACATGGGTATGCAGGGCCTGCTGAACATGATCTACAACCGGGGCAACGTCACCGTGCTGCTGCTGGACAACCGGTCGGTCGGCATGACCGGTGGCCAGGAGAATCCCGGTACCGGCGAGGACTTACACGGTCTCCCTGCCCCGCGCGTGGATTTCGCCAAGCTGGTCGAGGCGCTGGGCGTTCGCCCCGAGCGCATCCGCATGGTCGATCCCTACGAACTACCCAACATGGTCAAGCTGGTGCGGGAAGAGACCAAGATGCAGGAGCCATCGGTCATCATCACCAACCGCCCCTGCTCGCTCACCGACCGCTTCGAGAGCTTACGGCCCTACGCGGTCATCGACGACAAATGCACGGGTTGCGGTAACTGCATCGATCTGGGCTGTCCGGCCATTTCCGTGTCCCGCCGCGAGACGGTCATTTCCAAGAGCGGCAAGAGCAAGGAACTGGTATTCGCCCGCATCGACACCAACGCCTGCACCGGTTGCCACATGTGCGTCGAGACCTGCGCCCCCGAGGCCATCGTCCAGCCACAACCGCAAAACCGCGTCATTCGGATTCAACCCCATGCTTGACGGCATCACCAACATCCTCGTGGTCGGCATCGGCGGTCAGGGCGTGATGACCGCCGCCGAAATGCTGGCCCGCACCGCCCTGAACCAAGGGTACGACGTCAAAAAGACCGAAGTGGCCGGCATGGCCCAGCGCGGCGGGGTGGTCTCCTCCCACGTTCGTTTCGGTCCCAGGATCTATTCACCACAAATCGATCCCGGCGAGGCCGATCTGCTGATCGGCTTCGAAGCCGCCGAGGCCTTGCGCTGGCTGCCCTATCTGCGCCCCACCGGGGTCGCCATGGTCAACACCCTGCGTCTCGCGCCGCCGGTGGTGTCGGTCGGTTTGTATGATTACCCCGTCGATCCCATCGGCGAATTGACCTTGGCCGGAATCGAGGTTCATGCCTTCGACGCCGGCGCCATCGCGGAAGAACTGGGCAACGCCAAGTTGGTGAACACCATCATGCTGGGTGCGATCGGCGATTACCTGCCCTTCCCCGCCGCCGTGCTCAGGGAATGCATTGTTGAGGGCTTTCGCGCCTATAAACCCAAACTGGCGGAGATCAATGCCCGGGCGTTCGATACCGGGCGGGAGGCCGGACAGGCTCGGGCACTCTCGTAACGGTCGTTAACCAAGCCGATGGGTGAACCCTGACCAATCGAGCGCTTCGTGCCGGATACTCCAAATAACCACCCTCGGGGAGAAATCATAATGAAAAATCAAGTATGGAAAGCCATTCTGGTGTCGGCATTGCTGTTGACCGGCGTCCAGCCCGCCGGAGCCGCCGATCCGATCAAGCTGGGTTCTTTTCTGGCGGTTACCGGCCCGGCCTCGTTTCTGGGCGATCCTGAACTGAAGACCTTGCAAATGCTGGTCGAGGAGATCAACGCCAAGGGTGGGATCAAGGGCCGGAAGATCGAATGGATCCACTACGACACCGGCGGCAAGGCCCAGGATGCGGTCGGTTTCGTCAAGCGCCTGATCCGTAACGATCAAGTCGATATCCTCGTCGGCGGCACCACCTCCGGCGACACCTTGGCCGTGATCCCGGAAGTGGAAAAGGCGGGCATTCCCCTGGTATCGCTGGCGGGCGCGATCGATATTGTCGAACCGGTCAAGCCATGGATCTTCAAGACCGCCCACACCGACCGCATGGCCGCCGCCAAAATCTTCGAGGATTTGCGCAAACGCGGCTTGACCCAGGTCGCGCTGATCGGCGGCGACGGTGGTTTCGACAAGTCCGGGCACGAGCAACTGCTCAAACTGGCCCCTGATTACGGCATCTCGATCGTCGCCGACGAGTCCTACGGCAACAAGGACACCGACATGACCGCCCAGTTGACCAAGATCCGCGCCTCGGACGCCCAGGCGCTCATCAACTTCGGCTTTGGCCAGGCACCGGCCATCGTCACCAGGAACATGAAACAACTGGGCATCGATCTGCCGCTTTACCAATCCCATGGCGTCGCCTCCAAAACCTTTATCGACCTGGCTGGCGAGGCGGCCGAGGGCGTGCGCCTGCCAGCGGCGGCCCTGGTCGTCGCCGAACAATTGCCCGCCGCCGATCCCCAAAAACCGATTTTGCTCGATTACAAAAAGCGTTTTGAGGCCAAATACGGGCCGGTTTCCACCTTCGGCGGCCACGCCTACGACGGTCTAATGATCGTCGTGGCGGCCATCGAGCGGGCCGGTGGTCCCGATCAGGCCAAGGTGCGCGATGAAATCGAGAAAACCCATGGCTTCATCGGCACGGCCGGCGTGTTCAACATGACGCCCACGGACCACATGGGGTTGAGTCTCGATGCCTTCAAGATGGTGGAGATTCGCGGCGGTACCTGGAAAATCGTCGAATAAGCGCCGCCGATGCCCGAGCAACTGCTCCAGTTTCTGGCGACCGGGGTGACGGTCGGTTCAATCTATGCCTTGGTGGGGCTGGGATTCGCCCTGATCTACAACGCCTCCGATGTGGTGAACTTCGCCCAGGGGGAATTCGTGATGCTGGGCGCCATGACCACCGTCGCCCTGTTGAACGCTGGTTTGCCGCTGGCGCTGGCGGGGGTTGTCGCGACGCTGCTAACCGCGCTGGTCGGCCTGCTGCTGGAGCGCTTGGCCATCGAACCGGCGGCGGGCGCATCGGTGGTCAGCACCATTATCATCACCATCGGCGCCGCGATCTTCCTGCGCGGCGTCGTCCTGCTGTTGTGGGGCAAGGGATTTCACGTCCTGCCCCCCTTCACCGGTGACACACCCATCCAGTTCTGGGGCGCAACCCTGCTGCCGCAGAGCCTGTGGGTGCTCGGCATCACCGCGCTGCTGGTGGCATTGGTCCGCGCCTTTTTCAACCGCACCCTGCTGGGCAAGGCGCTGCTGGCCTGCTCGTTTAACCGCAACGCCGCCCAGTTGGTCGGCATCGACGTGCGGGTCATGCTGCGTCTGGCTTACGCCCTGTCCGCCGCCTTGGGCGCGCTGGCCGGCATTCTGGTTGCGCCGATCACCTTCACCTCCTACGAGGCCGGTGTCATGCTCGGCCTGAAGGGCTTTTCCGCCGCCATCGTCGGTGGCATCGGCAACCCGATGGGCGCGGTGGCCGGCGGTCTGCTGCTGGGGGTATTGGAAAGCCTCGGCGCGGGCTTGATCTCCTCCGGCTACAAGGATGCCATCGCCTTCCTGTTCGTATTGATGGTGCTGTTCTTCGAGCCGACCGGATTGTTCGGCCACAAGACGGCCGAACGGGTCTAGAGTGATGCGATTGGCTGGCTTGAGTACCTTCGCGACGGGGATTGCGCTGCTGCCCGTGCTGTTCCCGGACAATTACTTTGTCACCGTGGTCGGCGTGTCCGCCGGTCTGCACATCATTCTCGTGGTTGGCCTCAACCTGTTGATGGGCTACGCCGGGCAGATTTCCCTTGGCCACGCCGCCTTTTTCGGCATGGGCGCCTACGCCTCCGCCATTCTGACCACCCGCTACGCCTGGCCGTCGCTGTTGGCCATGGCGGCAGGGTTGCTGGTTGCTGGCCTGATCGCCTGGCTGCTGGCCCGACCGATCCTGCGCCTGCGTGGTCACTATCTGGCCATGGCGACGCTGGGCTTTGGCATCATTGTCCATGTCGTCATGGTGCAAGCCACCGACTGGACCGGCGGACCAGACGGCATGGCCGGTATCCCATCACTGAATCTGCTGGGCTGGGAGGTTGATAGTGACCAGCGCTGGTACGGCGTGGTTGCCGTCGCCGCGCTGCTGGCGATCTGGCTGTCGCTTAACATCGTCGATTCACGGATCGGCCGGGCCTTGCGAGCGGTGCGCGGTTCCGAGTTCGCCGCGCGGATGATGGGAATCGACACGACCCGCGCCAAGACCCAGGTGTTTGTGGTTTCCGCCCTGTTCGCCGCTTTCGCCGGTAGCTTGTTTGCTCACCAACAGGCGTTCGTTAGCCCGGATTCCTTCAGCCTGCTCGTCTCGGTCGAACTGGTCATCATGGTGGTGCTCGGTGGCATGGCTTCCACCTTTGGCGCGGCTTGCGGTGCCATTGCCCTGACCCTGCTGAACGAAGGACTGGTGGTGTTCGAGGACTACGAGATGCTGATCCACGGCGCGCTATTGATGGTGGTGATGATTTTTCTGCCACAAGGCTTGTTCGTGGGTTTGAGTCAGGGCGGACGGCGGCTATGGACCCTGCTGGCTTCAACGGCCAAGCCATGAATGCGGCCTATGGTTTCTCGGTGATCGGCGATGGCAACGAGGTTGGCGGGTCCTTGTACTGAAGCGCGAAAGGCTCGGTTTGCATATAATGAACTTCAACATTATGCGGTAGAAGAATAACTCGCCCATGAGTCAGAAGCTTTGCGAGCCAAGGCTACACTCCCCCGGTCTGTCAACTGCCGAGAGCGCTATTCATCGCTCTTCTCCCGCCGCCTCGTTAATCGTGGTCAACGATCTGGAACAAAGCTTCGGCGGCGTCATGGCTTTGGCCGGCGTCGGCTTTCAGGTGCCGGAAGGATTGATCTACGCCGTGATCGGCCCCAACGGCGCTGGTAAAACCACCCTGTTCAACAACCTCTGCGGCTTTTATCGCCCCTCCGCTGGTTCGATTCGCTTCAACGATCACGAACTGTGCGGCCTGCCGACGCACCGCATCGCCGCGCTGGGCATCGCCCGTACTTTTCAGAACCTGCAACTGTTCTTCAACATGACGGTGCTGGAAAACGTCATGGTCGGCTGCCACCTGTGGGCCAAAACCGGCCTGCTGACCGCGGCCCTGCGCCTGCCCCGCGTGCGACGCGAGGAACGACGGCTGCGGGAATGGGCGAGCGAAGCACTGGAATTGTGTGATCTGACGGATCGATCCACGCAACCGGTGGGTTCCCTGCCTTACGGCCTGATGAAGCGGGTCGAGATCGCCCGCGCCCTGGCTGCCCGCCCGCGCCTGCTGCTGCTGGACGAACCGGCCGCCGGTCTCAACGACACCGAAACCTGGGCCTTGCGTGAGTTGATTGCCCGCATCCGCGCCACCGGTGTGACCATATTGCTGGTCGAGCACCACATGCCGCTGGTGATGAGTGTTTCAGATCGTCTGCTGGTGCTGGATTACGGCAGCGTATTGGCCGAGGGCACACCGGCGGAAATTCAGGCCGACCCGCGAGTGGTGGCCGCCTATCTGGGAGGCGCGGTGCAATATGCCGTCTAACGCTCTTCTCTCTCCTACCGCCTCTCTCCCTTCGAAGCAGGAGGATCTGCTGCTCGAAGTCGCCGGCCTGAGCAGCGACTACGGTCCAGTTCACGCCATCCATCAAACCGACTTGCAGGTCCACTCCGGTGAACTGGTGGCCATCGTCGGTGGCAACGGCGCCGGCAAGACCACCCTGCTCCACACCCTCTCGGGTTTGCAACTCTCCAGTGGTGGCCGCATCCGCTTTGCCGGCCGGGACATCACTCGTTGGCCGGCGCACCGTATCGTCGCCGCCGGCATCTGTCAGGTTCCCGAAGGGCGTCAGGTCTTCGCCCCGCTGAGCGTCGAGGACAATCTGCGACTGGGCGCCTATCGGATTCGCGACCATGGCTGGGTGCGGCGGGAACTGGAACATGTCTACACCCTGTTTCCGATTCTGGCCGAACGGCGCCGGCAACTGGCCGGTACCCTCTCGGGCGGCCAGCAACAGATGCTCGCCATCGGCCGCGCCCTGCTTGGCCGCCCGCGCCTGTTGCTGCTGGACGAACCGTCGATGGGATTGGCGCCGTTGCTGGTCGAAGAGATCTTCCGGGTCATCGTCGAACTGAACAGCCAGGGCGTCACCATTCTGTTGGTCGAACAGAACGCCCGCGCCGCCCTGGCCATCGCCAATCGGGGCTATATTTTGGAGACCGGCCGCATCGTCAAGACCGCCCCAGCCGCGGAGCTGCTCGCCGATGACGCGGTGCGCCGGGCCTATCTGGGTTATTGATGCGGATAATCGCCGATTGCCCTCCCCTTACCGGACAGGCACCATGTATGTAGACCGGATCATGACCCGCGAAGTGGTGTGGGTCGCCGAGGAGACCCGCCTGCCGCAACTGGCGGCACTGATGCGCGACCACCGCATCCGCCATCTACCGGTCGTGCGCGACAGCCATCTGGTCGGACTGATCACCTCCCACGACCTCGAACGGGTTTCGCCCTCGTCGGTCACCACCCTGTCGGTCGGCGAGGCCAACTATCTATTGGGCAAGCTCAGCGCCGCCAAGGTCATGCGCACCAGGATCATCACCTGCGCGCCCGATACCCTGGTCGAGGAAGCCGCGCGCCTGCTTCGCCAGGAAAAGATCGGTTGCCTGCCGGTGGTAACGGAAAGCGGCGAATTGGTGGGTATCGTCACCCATGAAGATCTACTGGATTTTTTCCTGGACATCACCGGATGCCTGATGTGGGACACCGCCCGCATCGCCGTGCATCTACCCGATACCATTGGTCAATTGGGCAAGCTGCTGGCCGCGATCAACGACGCTGGTGGCTACATCGCCACCGTCGTCTCGCCCCCACACCCCGATCAAAGCGGTCTGCGCGTGGCGGTGGTGCGCTACCGCGCCGGCGACCCGCGCGCCCTGAACCGAAGGCTGAGAGAACTGGGATACGAACTGCTCGCCGAAACTCTGCCAGCGGCTTGAAGCGTCGGGAAATCCGCCCTTTGCCCCCCAACCCTTTCTTAACACGGAACAATGGAACCGAGCCCCATGATTCTTGATATCGAACAGGAAACCCTGCCGCGCGAAGAACTCCAGAACCTGCAACTGCACCGGTTGCGCGCCACCGTTGAGCGCTGTTATCAGACGGTCGCCTACTACCGTGAAGCCATGGATGAACTCGGCGTCAGGCCGAGCCATATCCAGTCCGTGGCCGACGTCCGGCTGTTGCCATTCACCAAGAAGGAAAACCTGCGCGAGAATTACCCCTTCGGCATGTTCGCCGTCCCCACCGATCAGGTGGTGCGCATCCACGCCTCCAGCGGTACCACCGGCAAGCCCACGGTGGTTGGCTACACCCACCGCGACATTCGCACTTGGGCGCGAGTGATGGCCCGCAGTCTGGCCGCCGCCGGGATGCGGCCCGGCGATCGCCTGCACAACGCTTACGGCTACGGGCTGTTCACCGGCGGATTGGGGTTGCACTATGGCGCCGAGGAACTGGGCGTTATGGTCACCCCGATTTCCGGTGGCCAAACCCAGCGCCAGATCATGCTGATGCGGGATTTCGAACCTACCGGCCTGTCCTGCACACCGTCCTACGCCCTCAACCTCGCCGAAACCGCCGAGGACATGAACGTGGATCTGCGCAAGTTGTCACTCAAGGTCGGCGTGTTCGGCGCCGAGCCCTGGACCGAGGAAATGCGCTACGAGCTGGAATCGCGGCTGGGCATCGATGCGATCGACATTTACGGTCTGTCCGAGGTGATCGGCCCCGGCGTGGGGATCGAGTGCCTCGAAGCCAAGGATGGCCTGCATGTGTTCGAGGATCACTTCCTGATCGAAGCGGTCGATGTCAATACGGGTCAGCCGATTCCCTACGGTGAACCGGGTGAGATCGTCATCACCTCGCTGACCAAGGAAGCCTTTCCAGTCATCCGCTATCGCACCCGCGACATCTCGGTGCTCAACCCCGCGCCCTGCCGCTGCGGCCGGACCCACGTTCGCATGCAGCGCGTTACCGGGCGCACCGACGACATGCTGATTATCCGCGGAGTCAACGTGTTCCCTTCACAGGTCGAGGCGATCCTCATGCAGACCGAAACGCTGTCGCCGTTTTACCAACTGGAAATATCCCGCGAGAATAATCTCGACCTGCTGACGGTCAATGTGGAAGGCAGCCCGCCGCTGGTCGCCCAAGGTCGGGACGCGATGGATCGGGTGGCGCTCAAGGCTCAGAAGGACATCAAGGATTTCATCGGCGTAACCGCCAAGGTCGTGGTTAAGACCATCGGCGAAATTCCCCGTTCCGAAGGTAAGGCCGTGCGGGTGGTGGACCACCGCAAGCAGCGCAAGTAAAGCGCTGGATACAAGCCGGTCCCGGTTTGCGTTACACTGTGAGGGCGGTGCGAGCAACGGCGGACCTGCCGCTTCCATCGCTGTCCGGCACCGCGTGATCCTCGTATCCGTGAGGTGTGCAATTATGTCTGATTCCAAGCAAACCACCCCGGTTTCCCCCGTCCAAACAGCGACGCCCGAGCAGCCGGCCACCCCTGAAATCAAGCCTGCCCCCAAACCGATTCGTTCCTGGCTCGGTCCGTCTGGCCAAAAGGCCTCGGCGCACCGCGCCTATGGCATCGAGCGCTCGTTCCTCGGCAACCACATTCCCGAAACCATCGACCGGATGGTCAGCGCCAACCTTGCTCGCGGTACGGCCGGCACCTCACCAGCGGTGCTGGCCATGGCCTACCTCGACTGGTTGATGCATTTGGGCCTTTCTCCGGGCAAACAGGCGCTGCTGAACGAAAAAGCGATTCGAAAGATGGTGCGGCTGGCACTGTACGCGTTCAAGGCGAGCCAGAATCCGGAGATCCCACCCTCCATCGAGCCTCTGTCTCAGGACCACCGTTTCGATAGCGAAAGCTGGCGGCAATGGCCCTACAATCTCATTTCGCAGTCGTTTCTGCTGACTCAGCAATGGTGGCACAACGCCACGACCCATATCCGCGGTGTCGATAAACAGAATGAAGCGATTATCTCCTTCGTGACGCGGCAGATCCTCGATATGTTCTCGCCTTCCAACTCGCCACTCACCAACCCGGAGATCCTCAAGGCCACCATGGAGGAAGGGGGTCAAAACCTGGTCCGTGGCTGGACCAACTTTATGGCCGATATGGAAAAGGTAGTGGCCGGTAAGCAGTTGGGCACCGAGGCGGAGCAATTCGTGGTCGGCCGCGATGTAGCCGTCACTCCGGGTAAAGTGATCTTCCGTAACCACTTGATCGAACTGATCCAATATCAGCCAACTACCGCTCAGGTGTACGCTGAGCCGATCCTGGTGGTG
The DNA here is from genome assembly GCA_016699715.1 of Candidatus Competibacteraceae bacterium. Lineage (NCBI taxonomy): Bacteria > Pseudomonadati > Pseudomonadota > Gammaproteobacteria > Candidatus Competibacteraceae > Candidatus Competibacteraceae bacterium. Next base: position 1,274,407 of record CP065007.1, read on the forward strand.
CCGGCCTGGATCATGAAGTACTACATTCTCGACCTGTCGCCGCATAACTCCATGATCAAGTACCTGGTGGAACAAGGCCATACGGTCTTCATGATCTCCTGGAAAAACCCGACCGCCGCGGATCGCGACCTCGGCATGGACGATTACCAGCAGTATGGCGTGATGGCGGCGCTGGACGCCATTTCCACGATTTTGCCCGGATGCAAGGTCCACACAGTTGGCTATTGCCTCGGTGGCACCTTGCTAACGCTCACCGCCGCCACCATGGCCCGCGACGGCGATCATCGACTTAAGACCCTGACCCTGTTCGCGGCTCAGACCGATTTCACCGAAGCGGGTGAACTGCTGTTGTTCATCAACGAAAGTCAGGTCTCCTTCCTGGAAGACATGATGTGGGATCAGGGCTATTTGGATGCCGACCAGATGGTGGGCGCCTTCCAAATGTTGCGCTCCAACGATCTAATCTGGTCGCGGATAGTCCATGATTATTTGCTGGGCCGCCGTCAGCCGCTCAACGATCTGATGGCCTGGAACGCCGATCAGACCCGGATGCCATTCCGCATGCACTCCGAATATCTGCGGCATATCTTCCTCGGCAACGAGCTCGCCACCGGCCATTATAAAGTCGATGACCGGACCATCTCCATCACGGACATCCGCGCGCCGGTCTTTACGGTTGCCACCGAACAGGATCACGTCGCGCCCTGGCGGTCGGTCTATAAGATCAACCTGCTGGCGGATGCCGATGAAGTGACTTTCCTGTTGACTAGCGGTGGCCACAACGCCGGTATCGTTAGTGAACCGGGTCATCGGCGGCGCAGCTTCCAGGCCGCCTGCCGCAGCGACCAAGACCGCTACATCGATCCGGAGACCTGGCAGGCGACCGTACCCAAGCAGGAAGGCTCATGGTGGCCAGCTTGGGAGGCGTGGCTGGTCAAACATTCGGCGGCGCATCAGGTCTCGCCCCCACCGATGGGTATGCCGGGAAAAGGGCTGTACCCGATTTGCGAGGCACCGGGCACCTACGTGTTGCAGAAGTAGCAAATGACGGATCAGGATTTACCCTTCTCGCTCTCCCTGCCGCGCTCCACGGAGAGCGAGGTCGCCCGATTCCTGCGGGCGGCAGCCCGCACTCCCGTCGCCGCGCAACCGCGTGGCCGACTGATTTTCGCCCTGGATGCCACCGCCAGCCGCCAGCCAACTTGGGATCGAGCCTGCCAGTGGCAAGGGGATATGTTCGCGGCGACGGCGGAGATCGGTGGGCTGGCCCTGCAGCTGGTCTGGTACCGGGGCCATGGTGAGTTTCAGGTCGAACCGTGGCTGACCGACTCCGCCGACCTGAAGCGACGCATGACTTCGGTGCAATGCCGGGGTGGCTTGACCCAGATCGGTCGGGTGCTGGAACACGCCACTCGCGAAACCCGGCTGCATCGGGTTAACGCCTTGGTTCTGGTTGGCGATTGCCTGGAAGAGCCGGTTGATCCCCTTTGCCATCAGGCCGGTCAACTGGGGTTGTTGGGAGTGCCGGCCTTTGTCTTTCAGGAAGGTAATGATTCCGACGCCGCGTTGGGTTTCCGGGAAATCGCCCGGCTGGCACACGGCGCCTACTGCGTCTTCGATAGCGGCAGCGCCCGGCAATTGCGCGAGTTGCTCGCCGCCGTGGCGGTCTATGCCGCGGGAGGGCGTCCGGCGCTGGAAGAATTCAGCCGACACCGTGGCGATCTAATCCGGCAGTTAACCCGCCAGATCTGAGAAGATTGATGCTGATTCGCATGCTGCTGGTCGCGGCCGTGTTGACCGGCCTGTACTTGTTGGTCCGCCGGCTACGCCGGTCGGGGTCGGGCGCCCGCTTGCCGCGCATGTTGGCGGCGGCTGGAATTGCCGGCTTCCTGTTACTGTTGACCCTGCGCGGCGGCGCTGAGATCGCCGTGCCGTTGCTCGCCGTGCTGGCGCCATTTCTGGTTCGCTGGTTGAAGCTTCCCTCCCCGGCTTCAGCCGGTCAGAGCACCGGTCCAGACCAATCCGCCGTTACAACCCGCTTCCTGGTCATGACGCTCGATCATGCCTCCGGTGTCATGTCTGGCTCGGTTCGCGCCGGCCGGTTCGTCGGTCGTTCCCTGCAAGACCTGATCCTCCCGGAACTGTTGGAACTCTGGCGGGAGTGTCAGTCCGATCCGCAGTCGGCGGCGGTGCTGGAAGCCTATCTGGATCGTCATGTCGATGCGGGTTGGCGCGAACAGGCGGACATTGGGCGGAAAGGTTGGACGCAAGCCACGAAAAACGATCATATGGACCAGGCTGAAGCCTATCGGATCCTCGATCTGCAACCCGGCGCCAGCCACGACGCAATCCAGGCTGCCTACCGTCGTTTGATCCAGCGGGTTCATCCTGATCAGGGCGGCTCCAGTTATCTGGCCGCGCGGATCAACCAGGCACGGGACCTCTTGCTTCGCCGGTAGGAACTTCAGTGTTGGCCGTGCCGCTGGCGGCTGAGCGCCAGCCGCTTCTCGTAACATTCCCGCGCCAAAGCAAGATCATCCAGGAACCAGCCCAGTTCGCTCAATAATAGGGCTTGCGGGCCATCCACCAACGCCTTGGTCGGTTCCGGATGGAAATCCACCAGCACCATGTTGGCACCGGCTATCACGCCCTGTGCGGCGGCGTGCATCAGATCCAGAATCCCGTCCGGAGAATGCTCGCGCGAACCGACCGAATGCGAGGGATCGACGCATACCGGCATGCGGGTCAGCCGCTTGATTACCGGTACTTGACTGAAATCCACCAGGTTGCGGTGTGGGTCGCCCATGTTGGTTTTCACCCCGCGCAGGCAAAATACCACCCGTGAATTGCCCTCGCTGGCTAGATACTCGGCGGCGTTGAGCGACTCGTTCAGGGTGATGCCGAACCCCCGCTTGAACAGCACTGGAAATTCTTGCTGGCGCCCCACCGCTTTCAGTAACTCGAAATTCTGCGTGTTGCGCGTGCCGATTTGCACCATGACTCCCGTGGGTCGTCCGGCCTGCTCCAGGCTTTCATGGATTTCCGTTAGATGATCCTCGTGGGTGATCTCCATGGCGATGACCTTGATGCCGTATTGGCCCGCCAGATCGAATACATATGGCAGACAATCCTTACCATGTCCTTGAAAGGAATAGGGATTGGTGCGAGGTTTGTAAGCGCCCATCCGTGTGCAGGTCTGTCCGTGGTCCCGCAGGGCCGCGAGCATCTGCTCCACATGTTCGGGAGTATCCACGGCACACAGCCCGGCGAAGATATTCAGGGTGTCCTGACCGAATCGGATGCCGTTGTATTCGAAGCCGTTGGTGCGTTTCTCGTCCTGGTGCCGGCCCAGAATACGGTACTCTTCGGATACCCGGATGACCCGTTCCACCCCCGGCAAGGCATGAAGATCCTCGGTCGACAAGGTTTTGGTGTCACCGATCAGGTAAATCTCGGTGAGCGCCTGTTGTGCACCCTGCACCTTATGAACACGCATGGTGATGCCTGGCATCCGGGACAGATGGTCGAGCGTTATCCGATACGCTTCGGAGATCTCCGTAATGTTTGGATCCAGAATGATGATCATGGCGTTGTTTGCACCTGAATGGAGTGGCCAGAGCCTCTTTTCCCGGGGGGACGCCATACTATCATCGCTCGATGGGAACGCCAGTGTCTTCATTAGTCGGATCGCGCCACCATGAGTCGCCGGCCATCGCCACTTTTCAGTCTCCGCTTGCGCGGCGAACTTGCTGCCCTGCTTCGGATTGGCGGCCCGCTGGTAGCCGCTCAGTTGGTACAGACGGCGATGGGGTTTTTCGATACGGTCATGATGGGCCGGGTTGGGCCGATTGAGCTCGCCGCGGTGGCCATCGGGACTGGACTGTGGCACGCCCTGTTCTTGTTCGCGCTGGGTATCCTGATGGCGCTTAGCCCCTCCGTGGCCCAACTCAACGGTGCTGGTCGAATCGCCGCGATCGCACCGCTGGTTCGGCAGGCGTTGTGGCTGGGGGCAGCCTTGGGTTTGTTTTGCTGGGTGACGTTGCGTCAGATGGAGGCTGGATTGACCTTGTTGGGCATCGAATCGGTTATCGTGCCCATTGCCGGCGATTACTTGCGGGCGCTGTCTTGGGGGATGCCGCCAATCTTCGTCTATATGGGTCTGCGCTTGTTTAGTGAAGGGGTCGCTCGAACCCGTCCGGTTCTGCTGGTCAGTCTGCTGGGGTTGGCGGTCGATGTTTCAGCCAACTACATACTGATTTTCGGTCATTGGGGTTTTCCGCCCATGGGTGCGCTGGGCTGCGGGATTGCAACCGCTCTTGGCATGTGGACGATGCTGGCGGGTATGATCGTCGTGATGTGCTTGGATACCCACTATCACCGCTATGGCTTGTTTCGACAATGGACTTGGCCATGTTGGCGGGAATTGCGACCGTTGATGGCCTTGGGATTACCTATTGGGATCGGGCTGTTTTTGGAAACCGCCATTTTCGCCACCGTCGCCCTGTTGCTGGGCCGGCTCGGCGCGGTGGCGGCGGCCGCGCATCAGGTGGCTTTGAATGTAGCGGCCATGACCTTCATGATCCCACTGGGCTTGAGTATGGCCACCACTGTGCGGGTGGGACATGCCATGGGTGCTGGCGATTCACGCGCGGCCCGATTCAGCGGCTTGATCGGTATCGTCCTATCCGGTTTGTTCATGGCGGCCATGGCGGTACTGATCTTCATCGGCCATCGAACGATAGCGCGTTTCTATACCGATGATGCCGCGGTGGTGGCGGTGGCGGCGGATTTGTTGCAATTGGCCGCGCTATTCCAGATTTCCGATGGCTTGCAGGTGGGGGCGCTAGGCGCGCTGCGTGGTCTTAAGGACACCCGGCTGCCCTTGGTGATTGTATTGGTTGCTTATTGGCTGCTGGCCTTTCCGCTGGCTTGTCTGGGAGTTCGCGAGGGTTTGGGACCAGCCGGTCCGTGGCTGGGTTTGATCGTGGGTCTGACTGTGGCCGCCGTGCTGCTGAACCTGCGGTTCTGGCGGCTTAGCGCCCGTCGGGGATGATGGTTTCCAGCCCTTTCAGGTAAGGTTTGAGCACCTCGGGAACTTGAATGTGGCCTCGCTCGTCTTGGTAGTTCTCGATCACCGCCACCAAGGTTCTGCCCACCGCCAGGCCGGAGCCGTTCAGCGTGTGAACCAATTCCGGTTTTCCCGTGGCGGGATTGCGCCAGCGGGCTTGTAGTCGTCGGGCCTGAAAATCCTCGAAATTGCTGCATGAGGAGATTTCCCGATATTTTTGTTGCCCGGGTAGCCAGACTTCCAGATCGTAGGTTTTAGCCGAGGCGAAGCCGATGTCACCTGTGCAAAGGGCCATGACCCGGTAAGGGAGTTCCAGCCGCTGCAACACGGTCTCGGCGTGGCTGGTCAGCGCTTCCAGCGCTGCGTAGGAGTCTTCGGGACAGACCATTTGTACCAGTTCCACCTTTTCGAACTGGTGCTGGCGGATCATGCCGCGCACGTCCTTGCCGTAGGAACCGGCCTCGCTGCGAAAGCAGGGGGTGTGTGCGACGTAGCGCAGCGGGAGGCGGTCGGCTTCGAGGATATCGCCGCGCGCCAGGTTAGTGACGGGGACTTCCGCGGTGGGGATGAGGTAGTAGCTTAGATCGCCACTGAGTTTAAACAGGTCGGATTCGAATTTTGGTAGTTGTCCGGTGCCGCGCAGGCTATCAGCGTTGACCAGGTAGGGTACATAGACTTCTCGATAGCCGTGTTCCTGCGTGTGCAGGTCGAGCATGAACTGGGTCAACGCCCGCTGCAATCGAGCCAGCTGGCCTTGGATGACCACGAATCGGGCTCCGGTTAGTTTGGCCGCCGCCTCGAAGTTCAGACCACCGTCCGCGCCCAAGTCCACATGATCGCGCGGTTCGAATGGAAGTTGGCGTGGCTCTCCCCAACGACGGATTTCGACATTGTCGGAATCGCGACTACCGCTCGGGGTGCTGTCGTGAGGCGTGTTGGGAATTTCCAGTTGGAGAGCGAGTAACTGGAGCTGCATGGCGTCCAGCTCACTTTCGGCTTGTTTGAGTTCGTCGCCGAGGGAGGCGATTTCGTTGAGTAACGGCTGGATATCCTGTCCGCTGGCCTTGGCGCGACCGATGGTCTTGGAGCGGATGTTGCGCTCGTTCTGTAGTTCCTGTGTTCGAATTTGCAGATTCTTGCGCTGGGTTTCCAGGGTGCTGATGAACTCTACGTCCAGCGTGTAACCGCGCCGGGCTAGTTTAGTGGCGGTTTGTTCCGGTTCGCTTCTGAGGAGTTTGGGGTCCAGCATAGAGGTGTGATGATCCTGTGTTTGGTTATTTGGCTGGGGCGGGATTATATCGGAGTTGAAGGCATGGATTTTAGATGATGATATAAATACGGGATTTTGATAAGGCGGCCCTTTCAGGCCGCCTTATGGCGCAAAAACTCAGGTCAATTTAGACGTCGCGGGTCCACAGCGAGGCCATCGACGGACCCGTGCCGACACACAAGGAAGCGCCACCCATGCTCTTGCCTTGCCGTTCCAGCTCATAGTACAGACTGACCACGATACGCAGGCCAGTCGAACCGACCGGATGGCCCAGGGCAATGCCGGATCCGTTGAAGTTGCAGTTATCCGGAGTCAGGCTCATCCCCTGCTCTTTCAGCATCCGCCCAACGCCCAACCACTGCGCGGCGAAGGCTTCGTTAACTTCCCAGTAATCGATGTCTTCAAACTTCAAACCGGCCTGCTTGAGGCACTTCGGAATCGCCACCGCCGGACCCAGCCCCATGACTTCCGCCTCGATGCCGGCGTTGCAGATGCCGACCAGCTTCATCAAGGGCTTGATACCCAATTCCTTGGCCTTGTCCAGAGACATGACGACCACCGCGCTGGCGCCATCATTGATGCTGGAGGCGTTGGCGGCGGTGACCACGCCATCTTTCTTGAAGGCCGGCTTCAGCTTGCCAACACTTTCCATGCTGGCGTTGGGGATAAAGTTTTCGTCGGTATCGAAGAAAGTTGAACCCTTTCTGGACTTGAGTTCGACCGGCACGATCTCGCGCTTGAAAACGCCTTCCTTGGTGGCGGTGGTGCAACGAGTGTGGCTGATCAACGCCAGTTCATCGCATTCCTGGCGGGTAATGCCGTACTTGGTCGCGACGTTTTCCGCCGTCATGGCCATGTGACCGGGCACCAGTTCGTCGAACAGGCCGTCATGAATCATGCTGTCTTCGATGTTGCCCTGCCCCATCCGGTAGCCCATGCGGCCCTTGGGCAGCAGGTAGGGCGCATTGGTCATGCTCTCAACGCCGACCGCCAAGCCGATTTCGGTCTGGCCCAACATGATGTTATGGCAAGCGATCTCCAGCGCGCGCATGCCGGACGTGCAATTCTGGTTGACCGATACGGCGCTGCTGTGGGCGGGCAAGCCAACCCGCATGCTCACCTGGCGGGCCGGCAGGGAGCCCTGCATCCCGGTGTACAGTTGGCCCATGCAGATTTCGTCGATCTTGTCGGCTGGAACGCCAGACCGTTCGATCGCACCCTTGGCCGCGGTTATCGCCAGATCGCGAGCCGATACGTCCTTGAGGCTGCCCATGAATTTACCGATCGCCGTGCGAGCGGCGCTGACAATCACGACTTCTTTAAGAGCCATTAGTTACTCCTCGGATTTTGTGTAGTGACGGTAGTTGCGCGTTGGCTCGGTCCTGTCCCCGACCTTGTTGCCGAAGTCTCCTACCTTGTGTGTCCACGCGTACTTGCGGTAGCGCGTGAACGGACGTTGGAAAGTAAAGCTTAACTTTGGCGTATGTCAATTTTTCCTGTTGTCTGGTAAAAAATATGATGATATAAAACGCGCCTCACAGAAGGTTCTGGTTTAGCTATATTTATTATGAGCGTAAATAATAACCATGTTGTTGGTCTGGTTATTAAGCCGTCATGCTCGGTCTTGACGCAACGCATCCATGACCAGCATGGAGAATCCATCGCCAATGCACTCTAAATACCCTTTACTAATCGGGTTGTCATTTTATCTAGTGGCCATCATGATAACCGGTAGCGAGTAAGCTACTCTTCCGACTGGATTCATCGGTTCAACGCCTTGGCCAGATTGGCGGAGCCAAAGAGATACCGTCATGACCCTTGAAAAAGACCCGAAGCCGTTTGTGGCGACGGGCACCATCAACGACCATGAATTCACTTATCTAACCGGCAAACGCGCCCGCCGTTTGTTGCAACTGGCACGGCTATTTTCGACGAAAAACTCAAATTCCGGCTATGTAAGCCGCATTTTTATAGGTGATTTATTATCTCAATCCATTCAACTGGAAGAATTTCTTGATGCTTATGGCGCGCGCAACAACCACCGTTGGTCCCGGTTTCGATCGCTGACCGCCACCATCAAGCTATTTGCCGACGTCTGTTACAAACTGCTCCACATCAAGCACTCTCTGCCATCCTACCAGCTGTTGCCCATCGACCGGGACTTCGCCGTAAGCACCGCCCGGTCGCTGGAACTCATCCGCGAAATCCTGGCCACGGCAACCCATGGGATTATCGTGCAGGCTGCTCGTCTGAACCTGCCGGTCCCGGTCGACGACACCGCGATAGAGCAATTCACCGAACACCTCCCCTCCGGTCGTCTGGCGCGAGACCGAGCCACGCGCAAGGTCAAGAGTGCCGCGGAAACCGTCACCCAACTCGCCACCGCCTATCTGAATCTGGCCGCCGAGAGCGAGCTTCTGAACATCGTCGAGAAGACCGATCCAGCGGAATATTCCGCCTGCTTTCCGGATCCCGTCAGCGAGGACAATCTGCGCTTTTTGAAATTCCGCTTTCACAGCCTTCAATCTCTTTACGACACCCACGTCTCCGAGACCGAAGTCGAAGGCATGGATGCAGGCTTACCGATCTTGCGTGGTCATGTCAGCGTGGTTTATCACCTATTGGAAATCGCTACCCAGCTGGTCCACTATTACGAGCGTCACCTCAATATAGACACAGGCGACTCTTCATTGCGGCGCAAGCCAGTCATCGCGCCCCAAACTCTGCTGGCCATGCTCATGAATTATGCAATCGCTTTTGCGGGGCTTTACCTCAATCAGGGACGATCCCTGTCGTATACCATGCTCAGACGGTATGCCGAAGTGGGAAGGGTTACGGTACCTGTTCCTTGCTACAGAGGATTACACGTCCGACCAGCCACTCTGATCGCGAAAATCGTGCGCCATTACGGCAGCGACATACACATGGAGTTGGACGGCCAATCCTACGATGCCAGTTTGCCCATGGATATTTTCAGGGCCAACGAGAAGATCAACGCCAGAAAAAGGCGTTGGTTGATTCTGGAAATCGGTTACTTTCCGTTACCGGCCGGCAACTTGAACGACCGGCAAATCCAAACCATCATCCGGGATGTCGTATTCAAACTGGCCGAACAGGGTAAGCTCTTTCTCTACCAACAGCCACTGCAACTCTCGCACGAATTCGATCGAACCGGGATCCTGCTGGAAAACATCACCGCCGAAATCGCCCATTTGCTGGCCACCGGCCAGATCGATATCAGGACCGACCTGACCATTGCGTTCACCGGCGACAAACGGGTCTTGAGCGACCTGCTGTTGTTGGCCCAATCCGGCTACGGCGAAGATTGTTTCGGTAACAACATCGCCCTGCCCAAGGAACTGGCCTACCTGCGCCGCTAGGCCAACAGGCGGCGAGAACCCGATCAGTCGCCCAGCTTGACCATTGGCGCCCACAACCGCTCCAGGCGGGGCAGATCGTCGCCGAGCAGCGGCCGCAGATAGCCGCGGAATGCCTCGGTCACCCCGTTGCCCTCGGCGTTGATGAACGTGTCGGGCAGGTGCCGGGTCTGGGCGGCGATCGCGTTCAGCTCGGCCAGTTCGTACCTTGCCACGTAATCCCCAACGCGCTTGATCACCACCGAACCGCTTATGTTGTGCCCGCAGGCGTAATGGACCGCCTTCTCGCCCACCTCGCGCGCCTCGCGAGCGTCCACGCTGGATACCACGCCCGGAAACGAGCGCTGCAAATAACCGAAGGTATCCGCGCGCACCCGCTTGATGCCCAGTCGCTTCTGCACGATATCGGCCAGTTCGTCGGCCAGCGCGCCGCCGGAAAGCTGGATGTTGCCGTGGGCATCGGCCCGCGGTTCGCGGCCCGCCTTGCGCATCAGCTCGGCCGCGAGCGGAACTTCCCTGCCCTGCCCGTCCCGGCTCGCCCACACCCCTTCCGAAATCGCCACGACGCAGCGGCCCTGTTGCTGGTGCGCGCGGTCGATGTCGGCGAGATAGCGCTCGATCGAAAATGGCCGCTCCGGCAGGTAAATCAGGTGTGGACCGTCGTCGTCGTGCCGACCGGCCAGCGCCGCGGCCGCCGTCAGCCAGCCGGCATGACGGCCCATGACCACACCGATATAGACCCCTGGCAACGCCATCATATCGGCGTTGATCCCGCTGAAGGCACCAGCGACGAAGCGGGCGGCGGAAGGATAACCGGGGCAGTGGTCGTTAACCGGCAGATCGTTGTCGATGGTCTTCGGAATGTGGATGGCCCGTAGTTCATGACCTTCCCGGCTGGCGTATTCGTTGACGATCCGCACGGTGTCGGACGAATCGTTGCCGCCGATGTAGAAAAAATAGCGGACATCGTGCTTTCTGAATACCTGAAAAATACGCTGGCAGTACGCCGCGTCCGGCTTGTCGCGGGTGGAACCCAACGCCGAAGAAGGAGTGTGGGCAACCCGTTCGAGATTGTGAGTGGTCGCCTCGGACAGATCGACGAAGGTTTCGGCGACGATACCGCGCACCCCGTGGCGCGCACCCCAGACTCGGGTGACCTCTGGAAACTTGCGCGCCTCCAGCGCCGCGCCGACCAAGCTCTGATTGATCACCGCCGTCGGACCGCCACCTTGGGCGATCACGACTTTACCCGTTAATCGACTCATAAACACGCTCCCAGTGGTTCGTTTGCAACGCCTCCTCATCCCCGATCTTTTTCCCAGAGGGAGGGAAGAGCTTTCTTACGGCTTCTACGGCTTCTACGAGTATCGCCGCCGGTTGCTGTGCCGATCCAGCTCCCGCAACCGCTCCAGCTTTTCGCCGATCCGCCCTTCCAGACCGTTGGCGGTTGGCTGGTAATAGCGGGCGGCTTGCAGCACTTCGGGAAAGTAGCATTCGCCGGCGGCGTAGTTATTCGCTTCGTCGTGCGCATAGCGGTAACCCTCGCCGTGTCCCAGATCCCGCGCCAGCGTGGTGGGCGCATTGCGCAGATGCGGCGGCACCTCCAGCGTGCCGTGATGTTCGACATCGCGCCGCGCCGCCGCCAGCGCGGTATAGACCGCGTTGCTCTTGGGCGCGACCGCCAGATAGACCACGGCCTGGGCGATGGCCAGTTCGCCTTCGGGACTGCCCATCCGCTCTTGCGCTTCCCAGGCGTTCAGCGCCAGTCGCAGGGCGCGCGGGTCGGCGTTGCCGATATCCTCGCTGGCCATTCGCGCCACCCGCCGGGCGAGGTACAGGGGATCGCAACCGCCGTCCAGCATCCGGGCCAGCCAGTACAAGGCCGCGTCCGGGCTGCTACCGCGCACGGCCTTGTGCAGGGCGGAAATCTGATCGTAGAACAGATCGCCACCCCGATCGAAGCGCCGCCCCGCTCCCTCGCTCATCACCTCCGGCAACGCGGCTTCCAAGGTCGTGTCTTGCGCCGCCGCCAGTTCCGCCGCCAGTTCCAGCCAGATCAGGGCACGACGCGCGTCACCGTCGGTGGACTGGGCCAAGCGGTCCCGCTCCGCCTCGGACAGCGGCCAGCGGCCACCCAGACCGCGCCCGACATCGCTCAGGGCGCGATCCAGCACCTGGCGGATGGCGGCGGGATCGAGACTGTTCAGCACGTAGACCCGCACTCGCGACAACAGGGCGTTGTTGAGGGCGAAGCCGGGGTTTTCGGTGGTGGCGCCGATAAACGTCAGGGTACCGTCCTCGACATAAGGCAGAAAGGCATCCTGCTGAGCCTTGTTGAAACGGTGAACCTCGTCCACGAACAGCACGGTGCGGCGCCGTTGTTCGCGCCACAACACCTGCGCTCGTTCCACCGCCGCCCGCACCTCGCGCACCCCGGCCATCACCGCCGATAGCCGGATGAATTCCGCCCGACAGGCGCCGGCCAGCAGTTCCGCCAAGGTGGTCTTGCCGGTGCCGGGCGGTCCCCACAGCACCATGGAGTGCGGCTGGCCTCGTTCGATGGCCGCCCGCAACGGCTTGCCCGGCGCCAACAGATGGGACTGCCCGACAAACTCATCCAAACCGCGCGGACGCAAACGGTCGGCCAGCGGCCGGAGTGCGTCGGCGTCGGGCGTTTCAGCCGGCATCACCGACCACGTCCACACCGGGTGGCGGGGTGAATTTCAGTAGCGCGGGATCGAGTGTTGGGTTGCGCTCCAGTTTCTGGAAATCCAGCCGGGTGCGCTGCCCGAAACTGTCTTCCAGTTCCAGACTGACCAGCAGGTCGCCTTTGAAAGCGACTCGCAGCAGGCGGAATTCGGGCTGCGCTTGCTTGGGCGCCAGCTCGTACCAGGTCAGCCCATCCTGGCCGCGCGCGCTGCCGACGGTGAAGGTCTCTTCGATCGGCGCCGCGCCGCTCAACAGAGCCAGCGGGGTCGAACCCAGGGCTTTGTCCAGTTTGCGGACCGTCACTTGCGCCAGATCGACATCGTAGGCCCACAGCCGATTGCCGTCGGCGACGATGATCTGTTCGGAGGGTGTTCGATAATCCCAACGGAACTTACCGGGCTTCTGCATCAGCATCCGACCGCTGGAGCTTTGCACGACCCGCGACCGCTCGTCGAATACCCGCTGGATGAAATCGGCCCGCAGCGATTGGAGATCCTGGAAATAGTGCTGCACCGGCGATGGCGTCGCCCAAACCGGCGACATCAGCAGTATGCTCAGCGTCAACAGTAACAATTGGCGTATCACGATGGGTTCTCTCGTTAAGGTTTCCAGCATAGACCACGCAGCGTCGGGGCGTTCCATCGACGATGGGGAAGAGTCGAGTCGCACGCGGTTCCGGCGGATGCGAGGCCACTCAAATCCGCTCCAGGGGCCAAACTGAACCGCCCCGGATTTCGAGGAGGCTCCAACCTTCGACACGACCCGGCCGCCCTTGATCCACCACGGCGACCGCGGCTCGCGGTCCGTCTCGATCCGCGCCAGCGCGGTGCGGGCCAAGCCGATCATCTTGACGGCGCTGGCGGCCATGCTGGGGCGCTGTTCATTCTCGACGATCCGATCTTCCGGGGGGAAGCGACCGGGGGGGTGCGGTGGTGCCGTGGGTCGAAATATTGACCGCCGAGAAGAATCGCTGGGCCGGTGCCGGGGGCGCCGGATGATCTTCGGCGGGCGGAGCGGGGTCCGGGCGGTGCTGTAATGGCCACGGTCTCCGCCAGCCGGTGCAATCCCGTGATCAAAGCGTTCTACCCGCGGTTGCGGGCGGCCGGCAAACCCGCCAAGATCGCGCTGACCGCCTGCATGCGCAAACTGTTGACGATCCTGAACGCGATGCTCAAGGCCAAGACCCCTTACCTCCCGAGGAATGCAGGTCCTGGGGTTTCAACACAGTTGCTCCTTGGACAAGGAGGGGTGGCGCACCAGCGCCGGGGTGGTTCGAACCGGTGATCCCACCCGTCAGATAGAAGCGCTATCGACTCGCGCCCGCCACCCGCGGCATCGATCAACTTCCCACCCAGGGGCGATAGTGGAAATACGCCAGTAACAGGCCGCCGAATACGATCCGGTACCAGGCGAAGGGGATGAAACTGTGCTTGCCCACATAAGCCAGCAGAAAACGCACCACCGCCAGCCCTCCCAGAAACGCCGCCACGAATCCGACCGCAAACATCGGCACATCCGCCACCGTCAGATGACCCCACTCCTTATATAAGCTGTAAAAGGTTGCGGCGAACATGGTCGGAACGGCCAGAAAAAATGAAAATTCGGTCGCCGCGAAACGTGACAGTCCACCCAACATCCCGCCCATAATGGTTGCCCCCGAGCGGGAAACCCCCGGAAACAGGGCCAGACTTTGCGCGACCCCCACCACCAACGCATCCTTCCAGCTCATGTCATCGACCGCCCGCACCCGACCGGCCGGAGCATAGCGCTCGACCAGCAGGATGGCGACGCCGCCCACCACCAGCGCCGCCGCCACGGTGACGGGGTTGAATAAATAGTGAGTAATGGTCTTGTGCAGTAGCAGGCCCAACACCGCCGCCGGCATGAACGCAATGAGCAGATTCAACACCAACCGCCGCGCCCCTGAATCTCGATGCGCGTTGGTGGCGACGTTGAGCAGACGTTCCCGGTAAATCCATACCACCGCCAGAATGGCCCCAAGCTGGATGAAGATCTCGAAGGTCTCGGCCCGCGGCCCGGTAAACCCCAGAAAATCTCCTACAATGATTAGATGGCCCGTACTGGAAATCGGCAGGAATTCCGAGGCGGCTTCCACCAAGCCCAGAACCAGTGCCTTGAGAATCAACAGAATGTCCAAAAGAATGCCCTTAGTTCGTGGTTGGAATGGGGCTGAGGATTCTAGCAACTCCCGCGCAACCCCACCATGCGACCATGCGACCATGCGACCATGCGGGCGGGCGGGCGGGCGGGCGGGCAACTCGCTGCCCCGATCACCCCTCCTCAGACCCGTCGAGCCTGCACCTTAGCCTATAAATACATGGGTGCCTCGCTCCATCAAAGCCGCCTTATGAACCACAGACCGCTTGCCCTTCTGCTCAATACGATCGTTTGGCTGGCTTCACCCGCCATCGCGCTCGCCCAACAGCCGGTTTACAAGTGGACCGACGCCAGCGGACGGGTTCACTACGGCGAAAGAAAACCGGAGAACGCCGAACAGGTGCAGGCTCTGGATATCGCGCCGTCGCCGCCGTCCGGACCGGCTAACGCCGACTCCACCGCCGAGATCGCACGCATCAATGCGCTGTCCGAACAAATGGCCAGTGACCGCGAAGCGGTGGAAAAAGCACGTCAGGAACAGGCACTCCGCAACCTGGAGCTAAAAAACCAGCAACTACAGAACAACTTGCTTAAGCAGCAACTGGAACAGCAGCAGCAAAGTGACGACAACAGCACCATCATTGGTTATCCACCGCCCTACTACCCCACTTATCCCTCTTATCCCTATCCGCCGACCTACCGACCCTACCCGCCTGGCCCGCCGCCGCGCCGGCCTTGCGAACCGTGGCCAGCCTGCCGCCAGCCGCCCCCCGAACCGTCGCCGCGCCCGCGTCCACCGCTGGCCAAGCCCAACCCGCCTTTCAATCCGGCCCCGGCGGGCCTTGCACCGCAATCGCGAGGGGTATTCAGGGGACGCTGAACAGCGTTGCCGCGCCGGTCGCACTACACCGGGGTAGGCCGAAACCACATCAGTTGCGAATGCAGTTTCACCACCTCGCCGACGATCAACAGCGCTGGCGCGTGAATGTCAGCCTGCTGGATCATGGCGGGTAACGTGGCCAAGGTGGCGCAAAATACCCGCTGTTCCGGCGTGGTCCCCTGTTCCACCAGTGCCGCCGGCATGTCGTCGGTCATGCCGTGTTCGCGCAACTGGCCACAGATGTGGCCGACGCTTTTCAGACCCATATAGAACACTACCGTCTGCCGCGGCTGCGCCAGCACCGGCCAGTTCAGATCCAGCGTACCGTCCTTGAGATGGCCGGTCACGAACACACAAGCCTGGGCATAATCACGATGGGTCAGCGGAATGCCAGCGTAGGCGGCACACCCGGCGGCGGCCGTCACGCCCGGCACCACCTGAAACGGGATGCCGAACGCCATTAGGGTCTGAATTTCTTCGCCGCCACGCCCGAAGATGAATGGATCGCCACCCTTCAGCCGCAGTACCCGCCGGCCTCGCAAGGCCAGATCCACCAGCAACTGATTGATATTATCCTGCGGCAAAGTGTGGTGGTCCGGTTCCTTGCCGACGAAAATCCGCTCGACGCGCGGCTCCAGCAGATCCAGAACGGCGGGGGCGACCAGCCGATCGTACACCACGACATCGGCTCGCTTCATCAAACGCAGCGCCTTGAGCGTCAGCAATTCGGGGTCGCCGGGGCCAGCACCCACCAGATAGACCTCGCCCACTGAAGACCGTTTTAAGTCTTTCGATCGCGCCGCCATGTCGTGTGTCCGCCGCCGGAAATTGCCATTTTCTTGATCGGGCTTCCCAGTGTAGCCAGTTTCTGACTATTTCAACCGGAAATCATCGATAGATTGTTGTGCGGGATGAAGATGATATAAATCGCACTTCAAATCCCCGTTGCCCGTAGCCGGGCTGACTGGTTACCCTATTGTTCACGCCATCGGGCGTCCAATATCCGCTCTTGTCCAGATCGACGGCTTCCATCATGAAATTTCGGATTCTGTTATCCATCACTCTGGTTCTCACCGCGATCAACGGCGCGATCGTGGCCTACCGTTTTTTGCGCCCGCCGCCGCCCGGCTCACCGATCGACCGGGTGCCAATGGACAAAACCGCCCCGCCGGTCGCGCAACCCTCCACTCCGACGCCAGCCCCCGATCAGACCACGCCGGTGGAACAGCACGCGATGCTGTCGCCACCGCCGCCACCGCGTCTCTCAAACCGTATCGCCGACCGGGTACTGGTGGAGAAAAATGCCCGCCGACTGACACTGTTTCGCAACGACCGGCCGCTCAAGAGTTATGAAATCGCCCTGGGCCGCCAACCGGTGGGCGCCAAGCAGTTCGAGGGCGACAACAAAACGCCCGAAGGCCGCTACGTCATTGATTTCCGCAAACGGGAGAGTTCGTACCACCGCGCCTTGCATATCTCCTATCCTCGTCCCCAGGAAGCCGCCTTCGCCGCCAAACAAAAGCGCTCGGCCGGCGGAAGCATCATGATTCACGGTTTACCCAACGGCATGGGATCGATGGGACCGATGCATCGACTGCGGGACTGGACAGCGGGCTGCATCGCCGTCACCAACCAAGAAATCGAGGAACTCTGGCAGACGATTCCGGACGGCACGCCGATTGAAATCCGACCATAACGCTCCGGCCGAGCTTGACCTCACCGCCCGGAGGAAAAAACGCCTGCCCCGCCTCGATCGGTGCCGGGACCTCGAACGACCTTCAGGCGTGGGAGCTGAAGTGGGTCCAGCTCAGCGGCGTCCAATCGGGATCGAGACCGGCATCGTCCGTCCCGACCGGGTTCAGACCGCACTTGCGAGCGAAGTAGCGGTGAAATGCCAGGCTTGGAGTCAGTTCCGGGTGAAATACGGTGACCAGAATCCGCTCGTCCTCCGCCGCCGCAATGTAGTCGTCCAGTTGCAGCAGCACCCGCACGCCGGACCCGGCCCGCACGATTTTCGGTGCGCGGATAAAGGTCAGCGGCACCGGCTCGCGGGCCACCGCCGGCACCAGCGCCGCGCGGTTGAAGCTATCGAGCTGACTGCCGAAGGCGTTGCGACTGACCGCGATGTCGATCAGGCCGAAATACGGCGTTTCGCCAAGATTCTCCCGGGCCAGCAGGATCGCCCCGGCGCAGGTACCCCACAGCTTCAAACCGCCCCGATAAGCCTGTTCGATCGGTTCCCTCAAATCGAAAATCGTCAGCAGGCGCGACAGGCAGGTGCTTTCGCCGCCAGGGATGATCAAGCCCGCCAAACCGTCCAGTTCAGCGGCGCGCTTGACCGACCGGCCGGGGATGCCGAGCCGCCGCAGGTGATCGAGGTGCTCCTGCACCCCACCCTGCAGGTCGAGCACGCCGACCGGGCCGGCGCCGACGGTCGCGGTCATTACCAGCCCCGCCCCGCCAAGCGTTCCTCGCCTGGCATGTTGGTCACATCCAGCCCCGGCATCGGCTCGCCCAAATCCATCGAAACCTCCAGCAGTTTTTCGGGATCGTTGAAATAGGCGGTGGCCTTGACGATGGCGCGGGCACGGCGCACCGGATCGCCCGACTTGAAAATGCCGGAGCCGACGAATACGCCGTCGCAACCCAATTGCATCATTAGAGCGGCGTCGGCGGGCGTGGCGATGCCACCGGCCGCAAAGTTGACCACCGGCAGCCGGCCCAGCGCCCTAACCTCCAGCGCCAGTTCGTAGGGCAGACCGTTAGCCTTGGCAAAACCCATGATTTCCTCGGCCGGAATGCCGACCAACTGGCGGATTTCCCGGTTCATGGCCCGCATGTGGCGCACCGCCTCCACCACGTTGCCGGTGCCGGCCTCGCCCTTGGTGCGGATCATGGCCGCGCCCTCGGCGATCCGCCGCAACGCCTCGCCCAGATTGCGGGCGCCGCAGACGAAGGGAATCTCGAAGTGGGTCTTGTCGATATGACACTCTTCGTCGGCCGGGGTCAGCACCTCGCTCTCGTCGATATAATCGATCTTGAGAGCTTGCAGGATCTGCGCTTCCACAAAATGGCCGATGCGCGCCTTGGCCATGACCGGAATGGTGACGGCTTCCTTGATGGCCTTGATCAGACCGGGGTCGGACATGCGCGCCACTCCGCCCTGTTTGCGGATGTCGGCCGGTACCCGCTCCAGGGCCATGACCGACACCGCGCCCGCTTCCTGGGCGATCTGGGCCTGTTCCACGTCAACCACATCCATGATGACCCCGCCCTTGAGCATCTGCGCCAATTGCGTGTTCAGGAGATATCGATTCTCTGCCATGCTGCTACTCGTCTACAATTGTGAAGCGGATATGCCGCATCGGATGGCTTGTCCGGACTGGCCGGTTCCAGCAAAGCGGTGGAGTATAACACCATCATGTTGGGGGACCGCACACCCTGAGACCACGGTCCGACCCCGTTTTCACCCTTGAGGCGCGAAACCTTTCAAACCCCGGCGACGAGGTGACGGCATGGGCGACAAACAGACAATCCGCCACGGCATCATCGGCATTCCCCTGGGCGACATCGCCGGGATCGGCCCGGAAATCGTGGCCATGGCGCTGGCGCAACCCGCTCTGTACGACATCGCCAGACCTTTGGTCATCGGCGAAGCCAGTGCCCTGCGTCGGGCGCTGTGGGTCGCGGGACTGGACTTGACTGTCCGGATCGTGGACGACCCCGCCCAGGGCCAATACCGACCCGGTGCGATCGACCTGGTGGATCTGGCCAATGTGGATGCCGAACGGATCGCGTTCGGCCAAGTACAGGCGGAAGCCGGCCGCGCCGCCTTCGAGTTCATCCAAAAAACTGTCGAGCTGTGCCAAAGCGGCCAGATCGACGCGGTGGCCACCACCCCGATCAACAAGGAAGCCTTTCGGGCCGCCGGCATTCAGGATATCGGCCATACCGAGCTGCTGGGCCGGCTGACCGGAACCACCGATCCGCTGACCCTGTTCCAGGTCTTCGCCCTGAAAGTGTTTTTTCTCAGCCGCCACGTCTCGCTGGCGGGCGCCATTCAACTGATCACCCGGCAACGGGTGCTGGACTATCTCCAGCGCTGCGCCGAGGCGCTGACAGCCCTGGGCATCCCCCAGCCGCGGCTGGCGGTGGCGGGGCTCAATCCCCACTGCGGCGAGCACGGCCTGTTCGGCGACGAGGAAGTTCGGGAGCTGGAACCGGCCATCGCCGCCGCGCGGGTTCTGGGAATCGACGCCGTCGGCCCCATCGCCGCCGACTCCGTGTTCCATCTCGCCCTGAACGGCGCTTTCGACGCCGTGCTGTCGCTGTATCACGACCAGGGGCATATCGCCACCAAGATGGTGGATTTTCAGCGCACCATCGCGATCACCATCGGCCTGCCCTTCATCCGCACCTCGGTGGATCATGGCACGGCCTTCGACCAGGCGGGCAAGGGCACCGCCAATCCCTTAAGCCTATTCGAAGCCATCCGGCTGGCGGCGATGTATGCGCCGCGGTATCAGGCTGCCCTGGAACGGCGTTCCGCCTCCGCCCACGGCGACACTTGACGGCAAAACAGCGCGGGAAGGCCCGAGCCGCAACGTGCCCGCCGACAACCACCCGGCCACGAGGGCTTCGTTGATCCAACAGGCGACGCATCGCACAAGGGTTGACACCTGTCGCGGGATGAGCCCATTCTCAAATCCTGGAACCCTCCACAACTCCCTTCAACTGGACTGTCCATGACACAACAGCGGCTGCCAACCGCCGACGGGAAACCGGAATTCAATCGCTATTCCAACCGAACCGGTCCGGTCGGCCGGACCACGCGCCACTCGCGATGGCTGGCCATGGCGTGGGGTCCGTTGCGCGCTTGCGGGCTATCCGCGCTCCTCCTGCTGCTCGCCGCCGGAAGCAATGGCCGCGCCGGGGATGCCCAGCCAGATGCCTTCCCGTCTGAAGCAGCCGGAACCGATGCTGGCGCAATCCCCACGCAAATCGCGGCCTACGGCCAGGACCTGGAACGGTTGCGCCGCTTCATGGGCGCACCCAGGATCGGAGCATTCAATATCGGTATCCACAGCGACCTGGCGCGTGATCTGTATTTCCAGACGTTGACACTGTGGCGGAAAACCGACCGGCTGCTGTTCGAAATCAGTCGAGTGCGCGCAACTCCACCGCCGACGCCCAAGAGGGAACTGGGAACCGCGGATATTTTGGCAAACCTCCAGAACGCCCATGAGATCCTCCAGCAGATTTTGCGCGAGTTGCGGATTGCCACCGAACCCGAGGCAAGCTCCGGGCAAACTCCGGCCCGGATCGATCTGTTCGCCGCCCTGCTCGACCTGAACCGCCAGGCGGACCTGTTGCTGGAACGGCACTTCGCGCCCAGCGATACCTATATGGAAATCACGCTGGCCGTCGGCTATGCCGCCCGCCTGCTGGCCCGCTACCCGGAAGCAAGCCGAATTCCGGAAGAACCGCCCTTCGAACCGGACAAACAACCCGGCGACGTCTATCAACGCCTGATCTCGTGCCTGCGGAGCATCAGCCGCATCGACCAAACCCTGGGTCTTGCCGTGCTTGACATCGACACCCGCCAAACCGACCTGACTCAACTTACCCCCGGCGACGTTTTTGTAGTGGCTTCCCTGATCGTTTCACAACTCGACCATCTGTATAAACAACTGGGTGGCGATAAACCTCCACCACAAGCCTTCTATCCCGGCCGGAAATTCCCGGCGCACAGCTACCAGCGGGCCGGACTCCTGCAAGCGCAACTGCAACAGCTCGAGCGTTTCATCGCAGCCGATCAGACAGCCCTGGGCAGGATCAAACATGACTCAGGCACCCCGAAGCGCTGAGCACGCCGCGCAACCACATCCGCTTCACCGCCGTCTGCTGTATTCCCACCTGTCGGTGGCGCTGATCGGCGTGGGCATGCTGGTGGTCGCTCTGATCTCGACCTACGAACTACGGGCCAGAGTCATCCTGCTGGCCACCGAAGGGGTGCCGCTGGCGCAAGCCTCTGCCCAGATGCTGTCCGGCGTGCGGCATTCGCTGGCCAGCCTGCGCGGCTGGGTCAGCCTGCGTAACCCCCTTTTCCTGGATGAGTGGCGGGCGGCCTGGCGGCGGGAAATCCAACCGGCGGTCGCCCAGATCAAGCAATGCCCTCATCTTATGGACGGAAAAACCTGCATCCCGGAGCGGTTACGGGAACTGCAAGCCCTGCTTGCCGACCTTCAGGAGTCGCAGTGGTGGGTGCAGGAAATCGTGCGCGCTCCCGGCAACGAACCGGCGCGGATCACCTACCTGTTCAATATCGAACCCGGTGCACAGGAGTTGGATTCGGTGATGGTGGCGCTATTGCTTGAGGAGAAAGCACAGGAAGATGGCAAGGGTCGGAAAGCTCTGCTCTCGCGCCTGATGGAAATTCAGGCCGCGCTGTCCACCAGCCAACTGCTGCTGCGGGAAACCCTGGGTGCGAACGGCCCGCACTATACTTTGCAGCTCCGGCGGCAACTGGACGCCACCCGAAACCTGGTCGCGCAAGCGGTGGCCAACCCTCTGCTCACGCCCGAACAGAGCCGGTTGCTGCAACTCTTTCAGCGTGAACTGCACGCTTTCCTGACCTTCGCCCAGGAGGTTGTCCGGCAGCGCCAGGCGGTGGACTGGAATATCGCGCTGCACCGGTTGGCGTCGGAAACGGACCCGCTGGCGGACCGGGTGATCGCGTTGGTCACCGCAATCGCGGCGGATGCCAAAACCCGTCTCGAACAGGAAGCCGACGCCACGCGGGCCGCCAGCGCCATCACCGTGTGGAATCTGGTGGTGATGATTCTGGCGATGCTGGTCGTTGCCTACGGCATGTCGAGAAAACACGCCCGGGATCTGTCCCTGCCAATTACCGCTTTGGCCGTGGCAACCCAAAAACTGGCGGCGGGCGGTCTCAGCGAAAACATTACCACCAGCGGCGACAACGACGAACTCAGCGAACTCACCCGTTCGTTCAATACCATGCGCGCTTCGATGCAACGGTCCCAAACGGTACTGCGCGAAGCCTATGCCCTGCTGGAGCAGCGAGTTATGGAACGCACCGCCCAATTGGAAACCAGCAATTTTTCCCTCATCAAGGAAATTGCGGTTCGTAATCAGACAGAAGCCGCCCTGCGGGAAAGCGAGGCCCGACTTCGGGCCATGACCCGCGCCATGCCGGATCTGGTCTTTGTGGTCGACGAGGACGGGCGCTACCGGGAAGTGCTGGCCGCGGGACGGGACATCGGCGCCACGCCCGTGCGGAGCAAAGTTCCCGCACCCATCCGCGGCAAACTGCTCAGCGAAGTCCACTCGCCAGAGATGGCGGCGTTTTTCCTCGACATCATCCTGCGAGCGCTGCGCACCCAGCAAATTCAAATCGCCGAATACGAACTGGAAACTTCCTCGGGACCACGCTGGTTCGAATCGCGCACCGCGCCACTGGACGTTCAGTTCACCGACCGCTCCACTATCCCCGCCAACACCGCCCAGCAATATCTGTTTCCGCCGCCGGAGGTGCAGATCGTCGCCAAGTCCGCCGCCATCGTGGTCGCCCGTGACATCACCAAGCGCAAGCAAGCGGAGGTGCAGCTCCGCCAGGCGCAGAAGATGCACGCCATCGGTCAGCTCACCGGTGGCATCGCCCACGACTTCAACAACCTGCTCGCCGTCATCATGGGTAATCTCGAACTCCTGCATGAACAGTTGACCGCTCAGCCCCGGCTGCACGAGTTGGCCCAGCAGGCGCTGCGGGCGGTGGACCGGGGCGCCAATCTGACCCGGCGGCTGCTGGCGTTCGCGCGCCGCCAGCCGCTACTGGCGCAACCGACCGACCTGAACAAGCTGATACTCGGCATGCTCGATCTCATGCGGCGCACCCTGGGCGCCAACATCCAGATCGATACGATGCTGGCCACCAACCTGCGGCAGACTCTAGTCGACCCGGATCAGCTCGAAGGCGCCCTGCTCAATCTGGTCATCAATGCCCGCGACGCCATGCCACAAGGGGGCAAGCTCGCGCTGGAAACCGATAACGTTCAACTCGACGAGAACTACGCCGCGGCCCAGCAAGACCTGCGACCCGGCCCGTACGTCATGCTGGCGGTTCGCGATAACGGCGGCGGCATGGTACCCGAGGTGCTGGAACATGCCTTCGAACCCTTTTTCACCACCAAGGAAACCAGCAAAGGCAGCGGTTTGGGGCTCAGCATGGTTTACGGCCTGGTTAAACAGTCCGGCGGCCACATCGCGATTCACAGCAAACCCGGGCAAGGCACCACAGTGCGGCTTTATCTGCCGCAAATGCAGGCCCCCCCCAGCCCGCCGACGGGCGTGAAAGCGGCGGATACCGTTTTCAAGGGCCACGGCGAAACCATCCTGGTGGTCGAAGACGACACCGATGTCCGGCTGTTCGCCGTCAACGCTCTGCGTGCCCTGGGTTACGACACCCGACAGGCCGGCGATGCCGCGGCGGCGCTCGAACTACTGGGAACGACGCCCCAGATCGCTCTATTGTTCACCGATATCGTGCTGCCGGGCGAGATGGACGGCGTCAAACTGGCGGCCGAGGCGCAACGCCGGCATCCCGGTCTGCGCGTGCTGTTCACCTCGGGCTACACCGAGCACCCATTGATCGTTGGCAGCCAGCTTGCCGAGGACGTGGAAATATTGGCCAAACCCTATCGCAAGAACGAGTTGGGACAGAAGTTGCGCGTACTGCTCGGCCGGGGCGAAAGTGCCTAATGCTCGATTGACTTTGTAACAGGGCGCCGATTACCTTTACAGTGCCGCCCGCGCATCATATATCCCGACTCATCCCCAGTCGGCGGGCCGGCCCCACATCCGTGGTCCAGGTTCAACAACGATCACAACCTCATCCTGATTTCGGAGGAATCCATACATGCCAATTGCAAATCGTCTGGCCGCCGAGTTCATCGGCACCCTCTGGCTGGTGCTGGGTGGCTGCGGTAGCGCCGTACTCGCCGCCGTCTTCTATGGCCCCGATCAATATCCTTTGGGCATTGCCCTGGTCGGCGTGGCGCTGGCCTTCGGTTTGACCGTGCTGACCATGGCCTACGCTATCGGCCACATCTCCGGTTGCCATCTAAACCCGGCGGTATCGGTGGGAATGTGGGCCGGCGGCCGATTTCCGGCCTCCGACCTGATCCCCTACATCATCGCTCAAGTGCTGGGCGGCATTGCCGGCGCGGGCATCATCTACCTGATTTTCACCGGCAAGAGCGACTTTTCCACACTCGGCGGCTTCGCGGCCAACGGCTTCGGCGAACATTCACCGGGTGGCTACAGCATGAACGCCGCGCTGATTTCAGAAGTAGTCATGACCTTCTTTTTCCTGATCGTCATTCTGGGCTCCACCCACAAGAATACCCCGGCCGGCTTCGCGCCCATCGCCATCGGTTTGTGCCTGACCCTGATCCATCTGATCAGCATCCCGGTCACCAACACCTCGGTCAACCC
Source organism: Candidatus Competibacteraceae bacterium (assembly GCA_016699715.1). Taxonomy (NCBI): domain Bacteria; kingdom Pseudomonadati; phylum Pseudomonadota; class Gammaproteobacteria; family Candidatus Competibacteraceae; species Candidatus Competibacteraceae bacterium. The sequence goes on from CP065007.1 coordinate 1,299,345, forward strand.
GGCGCGCAGCACCAGCCAGGCAATTTTCGTCGGCGGCTGGGCCTTGCAACAGTTGTGGTTGTTCTGGCTCGCGCCCATCGTCGGCGCGGCGCTGGCCGGCTTCTTCCACCGCTGGATGGCCAACGATCACCCTGCCTAACTTCTTAACGACGAAGACGAAACCGAGGGCGCGCCACAACGCGCCCTTTTTCGTTTCCAGCCGACAACGGAATGACCGCCCAAGCACCAGACTGTCGGGCCATCGGGATGAAAGCGAAACCCTTTGTCGACGCTAGCGAAAAAGCGGATCTCCCGAACCAGAGAAGGGTAGTTGCGGACCAAGGCTGCTGGTCGTTGGCAGCGGCAGTTCCGATCCCGACGCCAATATCGGCAAAATGACCCGCATGCTATGGGAAACCATGGGTTTTGGATGGCCGGAAACCGGACGGTCATCGCTCCGGCTACTTGGCGATAAGCCCAAACACGCTCAGGATGGCGGCTTTTCCGCGGTTGCGGTCTTTTCGGACAGCGTTTCTTCCCCCATGCCTTGGGAGATCTCGGCGAACTGCCGCCGGAGAACTCGTACTACCGGTTCCAGTTGCTGGAGGCGTCGTTCGAGTCGATCAAACTGGATATCTTGCCATTCCGGATGATGCAATAAGGTTTCCACCGTCTGTTCCAACTCGGATAGACGTTGCTCCATCGCGTGACCCATCCGCAGCAGCGAACTGCTACCGCTGCTTCTTGCTTGCGCCTGCACGCCGCCGCCCTGCTCGTTCTGAACCAGTTCTTGCGCCACCTCTTCGACCGCTCCTTCGGAAAGCTCCATCAACCCTTCAAGAAATCCATACAGCAACAAGCGGTCGCAAAAAATATTGACCCGACGGGGAATGCCCTGGGTATGCCGGTAAACAGCCGCATACGCGTGGTCGCTAAAACCCGGCCGCCCCTCAACCCAGCCCACCACATGCAGACGATGCTCGACGTACTCGCGGGTTTCCAACTCGCTCAGCGGATTCAGATGACAGGAAGCAATGACTCGTTGCCGCAATTGCTCCATGCCGGGGTCCTGCAAGGTTTGACGAAACTCCTCTTGTCCTAGCAGAAAACTTTGCAACAACGGCGTGGCGGCCACCTGAAAATTCGACAGCATCCGCAGTTCCTCCAGGGAGCGAACCGGCAGATTCTGAGCTTCGTCCACCACCAGCAGTACTCGCCGCCCCTGTCGGGCGTGACCGCGCAGAAAATCCTCGAAATGCCTCAGCAATGCAGCCTTGCCTACCTCTTCATAAGGCAAGCCGAATGCGGCCGCCACACTGCGTAGCAACTCGTCAGCCTCTAATTGAGTCGTCACCAATTGGGCGGCGACCACTTGGCTGGTATCCAATTCGGCGAACAGGTTTTTAACCAGGGTCGTCTTACCCGTTCCGATTCCGCCGGTGACGACGATAAAGCCCTCACCCTGGCTCAAGCCATAGCGCAGGTAGGCGAGTGCCCGGCTGTGCACGCTGCTGCCAAAGAAAAAGCGTGGATCGGGACTAAGCTGGAAAGGCTTGGCACTGAAGCCATAATAATCAATATACATTAGGAGCCATTTCAGAATTTCATGCTGAAGCGAATATTGAGTCGATTTTCTCGAAAGCCTTGGTCGGCGGGATCGGCGTCGTTCCGATAGTAGCGGTAGCTGATCAGACCACCCGTATCCGGCGAAAATACCCGCGCCAACCCGATGACCGATAACCAGTATTCATTCTGCTGATCGAGACCCAAGTCATCATGTCCCCAACCTGCTCCTAGAAAGGAAGCGGTACGCGGCGCGAACCGCCAAGTCCAAAGTGCACCGACACCATAAGTATCTTCGTTTTGAGTGGGCTCCTGAAATTCACGATTATCGCTGAAAGCGGCAAAAGTCAATCCAGTGCGGCTACGCAGATACGTCATACCCAAATTGAAAGACTTGCGTAAAAACTGCTCGTTAGTCAGCCCCAACGAACTATCAGGGATAATTTGACTTGGGTCATCGAGAACAATAGGCCGACCATCAGGACCAACCCCGGTCAAATTACTGCCTGCCAGTTGTTGGGCAGTGGTGACTTCCTGAGTGTAATCAGCCGACCAAACGGTGAAACGAGTCCGGTGTCTGAAGGACCCATTCCAGTACACGCCGGGACTATAACCGACACCTTGATAAGCGCGACTGATGATTAGACTAGTCCGCTGGGCAGGGTTCCATTCTATGGCTATATTATTATAATTCAGTCCATACAAGCCGGTAAGTGAATAATAACGGCTTGGCTTCCAAGTCGCACCCAATCCCCAGTAAGGACCATTGGTATTGTCACTGAAAGTAGTGGATTGATTATTAACGTACCCTGCTTCGGCCACCAACGCCCAAGTACTGTTCAGCCGATAATCTAACTGCCCAGCTATCTTCTCCTGCTGATCATTTCCGTTATCCTGAATGTCATTATTATTCTGCTGGCCATCCTGCTTTAGATAAAAATAATTGAGATTCCATTTAAACGCATCAAAATTGCGACCACTACTTAAATTAAAATCAACTGAATTAATTTGACTATCTAACAATTCCTCTTGCCCATCGATTGAGCTGTCGGAACCACTGTAGCTGATATTCTCATAGCGGTAACGCAGCAACGCTTCCGCCCAGCCACCTATATTCTGGCGCCAATAGGGACTGATACCGAAAGTGGACTGAGTTGTCTGGTTGTCGGTCAGGGCGATGTTGCTGAAAATACCAATTGGATTAAATATATCCGAAGCCCTAGGCAAAATATCCAACGCGTTGTTAAAGAATTCGAGGCTGGACGGTAAACCTCCATTCGATCCCAAGCTGCCAGCATCAACTCGTCCACTGGAGACGATAGGAACTTGATAGACTGAACCATAGGCATCCAGAAACAGGTTACCTTGATAAAGTTCCGCAGTTCCAAACGCCAATAGATTATTGTTGATTTGATCGGCATCGCGATAATCGGCGTAAAACAAGCCTTGGGCGGTATAATCCAGGCGAAGATTCAGGCGTCCACCCTGCTTGCGCACGGAAATGCCGGGATCGACCTGCAGGACTGTATCCCCTTCCTCCTCACCGGACGGCGCCAGTCGGATATTGTCGGAGTAGGTAGTCCCCACGCTAATTCGCGGAGTCACCCGCCACCCTCCTACCGAATAACCATCTGCTTCTTGCGCGTCACAGCCGAGGCTGAATCCCACCAGCAATGATGCCGCCGCCAACAATTTGGGTGGTTTTATTGGTCCTGGGTACCGGCGGGCTGAGCCACGGCACGCGGGGTTTTTTTCTATGCCCGTGCATTCACCTGTCCCTGCTTCAGCTTCACTGTAGCTAGGCACTCACTCCACCCCCGCCGCCCCCTGCACCGTAGCTGCCCCCATAATAATCCGGGCCTGAAAAACCACGGGTCTTGTTCAGCACGAAACCGACGATCTGATTGGGGTCGAGCAAAGCCAAGGCTTCCTTGACCTGAGACTGCTGGGTACGCCCGGCCTCGACCACCATGACCACCTGACCCATCAAGCGCGCCAGCACGCTGGCCTCGGTGGTCGCCAGCAACGGCGGAGAATCGAAAATGACCACACGATCGGGATAACGCTGACTCATTTCTATCGCCAACCGCCGCATGTTCTCGCCCGCCAGCAGTTCGGTGGACAGATGGTGCTGACCACCAGCAGGCAGGACGGTCAACGACGGCACGTTGGTATCCACCAGCACGTCGGCCAGATCCAATTGATCGTCGATGAGAAAATCCACTAGCCCCAGATCGGCCTCGAACCCCAATGTTTTCGCTACGGAGGGCTTAATCACATCGGCATCCACCAGCAAAACTGTCCGATTCCGCTCGGTGGCAATGCTCAAGGCCAGATTGCAGGCCGTGAAGGTTTTGCCCTCGCCGGGACGAGCGCTGGTCACCACAATCAAATTGGCGTGCTCAACGGCGGCGGCTCCCTTACCATCGACATTCATGAGCAAGGGACGCTTGATATAACGATACTCTTCCTTAGTGCGGCTACGGTGGGTCTCTGGCACCAGCAGACCCATCGTCTGAATCTGTTGGAAATCCAGCACGACCGAGCGCTCGGTCCGCTTGACCGTGACGGTCGGTTTACCGGCAACCCCGCCGCCTGGTGGAGCCACCATCAGACCAACAGTAGCTCTTTCGATGATATCGACCTTGGCGGGAAGATCAGGAGGAGTTGCCGGCAGCGGCGGTGAAACCGGCCCCAACCGGCCAAGCATGGCTTTTTCAATGCTGTCCATACTGTTATGTTCTCCAGCTCTCGATCTGTGCGGTCATAGCAAACCGATCTGTCCCGCGACGATCAAACCGGCATATACCACCAGCAGCATACCGCCCAAAGAAGCATATGCGACCGTCAACCGCCGTTCGTGGCGCAAGGCTGGTGGCGACAGTGCCATGCTGACGCTACCAAGCACCGGGATATTCGTCCCCTCCATAAGGCTGCGGCGACTATCGAAGGTCGGCCAAAGCTGCGAGAGTAGAAATGCCAGCCCTACTCCGGCGCCTAAACCAGCCCCCAGCACCAGGGTCGCTAGCAACAACCGCTTGGGGCTGGTCGGTCGCAACGGCACACGGGGGGGATCCACGACCCTGTAATTAACTTCCTGTTTGGACTGCTCGGCTTGCTCGGACAACCTGAGCGCCTCCCGACGAGACACCAGATCATCGTGTTTCTTACGGTTGATATCGTAGTCACGGTTCAGCGCTGACAGTTCGGCCTCGACCTGAGGCAAGACATTCACTTGATCCTGCAGATCCCTATGTCGCCTTTTATATTCATCGACCCGAACCCGCAGCGAAGCGATACCTGCTTCTTCCTCGGCCAGCTTGACTTTCAATTCGTCGAGAAAGGAATAAGTCTTTGGACCACGCGCGCCGCCGCTATTGCCTTCCGCAAGGCTGGCCGTGTATTGGGCGCGTTCCTGTTCGCGTTGTTTCTTAAGATCGGCAATCGTTTGTCGCAAGATACTGACGTCTGGATGCCTGTCGGTGTATTGAACCAGCAGATCGCCCAGCTTTCGTTCCAATTCCTGAATGCGCCCGTCGATAGGCAGGACTATCGTTTGTTCGCCTTCGCCCTTAAGCTGCTGCCGCAGCGACTTGTCAAGCTCTTGTTGCAAAACATTGCGGCGGTTTTCCGCCTGCGCCAACTCCAGTCGGGCCGCTTCCAGATCGGCGGCCACCTGCTGCATGCGCGCGTAATAAGTTCGGCCTTCCGAAGGCATCTGGCCTGCATTTCTGATCTTGAAGTCCTTAAGGCGATTTTCTGCTTCCGCCAACCGTAATTCGTATCCACTGATCTGCTCATCCAGAAACCGCTGAGCGGTATCGGTACTCTGCTGGGTATTTCCAACCAGATTTTTTTCGAAAACGTTTACTACAGTCTGCACCATTTTCTTGGCCAGTTGCGGATCGGGGTCCTCGTAAAAAATGGTATACAAATCTGGGCCAGATCTTGTTAAATCAATCTGCTTCTGCAATCGTATAAGCAACCGCTCCCTTGCCTCGGGCTCTTTATTTTTGGTATCCAATCCGGTTAACTGAGCGATATTCTCCAGATTCGGACGGCTGAACAGAGTTCGCGTGATCAATTCAACCTGGGCATCAGGATTGAGATCCACTGTTAATCCCTGCAATACGGGGCGTAGGACAGTCTGAGTATCCACGAACACCCGCGCCGATGCTTGGTATTGATCGGGCAGGATGCAGACCACCGTCCAACCGAGCACGCAAACCAGCCACGCGCAAACCATGGCATACCAACGATTACGCCAGATCCCCCGCAGATAGCCTAGCAACTGTTCGATGATATCGTTCATGAGCGCGTCCTTGGAATCCGTCGCCGCCGGCTCAGAACCAGGACTCCGGGACGATCAGGATATCACCCGGCAACATATCCACGTTGGCGGAAATGTCGCCGTTGAGCAGATCGTCCACGTGAACCTCATATTCCTTTTGCTCTCCATCCACCATGCGAACCAACTTGGTTTTATTGCCGGCGGCGAACTCGCTCAAACCACCGACCGTAATCATCACGTCCAGCAAAGTCATTTGCCGTCGGTAGGCGATGGCTTGCGCGCTGGATTGCCCGCCTTGCGACCCGGTCGCTTGCCCGCCTTGCGATCCGGTCACCTGGCCGATGACTCGAATCTGTTCGCTGTACGGTCCGATCCCGCCCGCCACGATCACAGTGACGATCGGCTGGCGGATGTAAGTCTCCAGTGCTTTTTCCAAATCCTTCGCCAATTGGGCAGATGTTTTGCCGCTGGCCTGTAAATCTTCCACCAACGGTGTACTGATCTTGCCATCCGGACGAACGGTCACGGTTTGCGAAACTTCCGGATTCCGCCAGACGAAAATCTGCAACTGGTCGCCAGGACCGATCAAGTAATTGTAGGTCTCCGGCGAAGTTGTCTGTGAACCATATTGCGTCGAAGGTGGCAGACCCGGTTGCTTGGCGCAGGCACCGAGCACGAGCACCACCGCCATTACCCCCATGCACGCCTCAATTTTGAATTTTCCAAGCTTTCGCATATTCAATGCAACCATTTGATTATGAAATATATACCAGCGACGCCGCCCTGACTGTGTGGTTGGATGGGCCACCTGGAACCACCACCGCCTCCAATCTCAAACCCGTAATGCCAGTCGGTGAGGAACTTCAAACACCACGCCACAGTCTCTTTTGTGCCCTCAACAATCATAGTAGTGGTTGATACATTATTCAGTCCATAGTTACAACAACTCCGACAGATTCAATGGACCCCGCAGACGCCTTCATCGCAATTCGCAATCTGGTCAAACACTACACGGAAGGCGACCTGCGGCGCACTATCTTCGCCGACTTGACCCTAAACATCCCTCGTGGTCAGTTTGTCGCCCTGTTGGGTCAATCCGGTTCTGGCAAGTCCACCCTGCTCAACCTGCTTGGTGGCATCGATCTGCCGGATGCCGGGCAAATTCGCATCGACGGCCGGCCGCTGACCGATTTAAGCGAGGTCGAACGCACCCGGTTTCGTCGCCGCCACATCGGGTTCGTCTTCCAATTTTTCAACCTGATTCCGACGTTGACCGCCGGGGAAAACCTGCTTCTGCCGCTGGAGCTGAACGGGCTGGCGAGCGCGGATCGGCGCGACCGGGCATTGGAACTGCTGGATCAGGTCGGGCTGGGCAACCGTCGCCACAGTTTCCCGGAACGGCTGTCCGGCGGCGAACAGCAACGGCTGGCCATCGTGCGGGCACTGGTTCACGATCCGTTATTATTGTTGGCCGACGAACCCACCGGCAACCTTGATACCGCCACCGGCGAACGAATCCTGGATCTGCTGCTGACCCTGCATCAGCAAGCGGCGACCACCATCGTCATGGTCACGCACAGCCGGGAAGTCGCCGCCCGCGCCGACCGGATTCTGACGCTGGACGACGGGCACATCCGGGAAGCCCAATGACGCCATTATTGTGGCGGGCGCTGCTGCGGCACCCACTGCGGCATCCCTGGCAACTGGGGTTGACGGTGCTCGGCATCGCGCTGGGGGTGGCGGTGGTGCTGGCGGTGGATCTGGCCAACACCAGCGCCCGCCGCGGTTTCGAGCTGGCCATGAACCGCATCACCGGTCACGCCACCCACCGCATCCTCGGCGGACCGCAAGGCGTGGCCGAAACGGTTTATACCCGCTTGCGGGTCGAACACGGCTTCCGGCCGGCCGCTCCGGTGGTAACCGGCTACCTGCCCCGCGCCGACCATCCGGGACAATTGCTGCAAATCCTTGGCGTCGATCCGTTCGCGGAAGCGCCCTTTCGCGATCTCGCCGCCGACCTGAGCAGCGACAGCTTCGATTTAAGCGCCCTGCTGCTGAATCCAGACGCCGCGCTATTGCCGGAGGCACTGGGCGCGGAGGTCACACTGCAACGCGGCGGGCAGCGTCTGAGCCTGCACCGTGCTGGCACGCTGCGAGGGGCGGCTTTCGAAAGTCTGATCATCACCGACATCGCCACGGCGCAAACCTTGCTGGGCCGTCTCGGTCGATTGAGCCACATCGACCTGATTCTACCAACCGGTCCCACCGGCGAGCGCCTGGCGACCGAACTCCGCGCTTGGCTACCGCCGGATTTACGCCTGGAGCGAGCGGCCGAGCGCAACCAGGCCACGGCCGACTTGAGCGCCGCCTTCTCGCTCAACCTGACCGCCATGAGCCTGCTGGCGCTGGTGGTCGGGATGTTCCTGATCTATAACGCCATGACTTTCTCGGTGGTGCAACGCCGCGCCTTGCTGGGCCTATTGCGGGCCTTGGGCGTCAGCCGCCGGGAACTGTTTACCGGCGTGCTGGGCGAAGCGTTGTTGCTGGGCTTGGCCGGTACCCTGCTCGGCGGCGTGCTGGGCATATGGCTGGGATCGGGATTGGTGCATCTGGTGACCCGCACCATCAACGACTTGTACTTCACGCTCAGCGTCCGTGAACTGGCGATCGAGCCATGGTCGCTGGCCAAGGGCGCGGCACTCGGCCTGCTGGCAACCTTGGCGGCGGCCTGGCTGCCGGCGCGGGAAGCCGCCGACGCCCCGCCAGGCGCGGTACTGAGCCGCGCCCATCTCGAAACCCGCTGGCGCGCCGCCCTGCCCCGGCTGGCGCTAACCGGTTTGGGACTGCTGGCTGGCGGCGGCCTGATACTCGCGGTTTCCCACTCGCTCGTAGCGGGTTTCGCTGGGCTGTTTCTGCTGATTCTGGGCGGCGCGCTGCTGACCCCGCCCATCATCGTGGGGCTGGTCCGGCTGAACCGGCCGCTGACCGCCCGGCTGGGTTTGCTGGCACGGATGGCCAATCGCGACGTCGCCCGCCATTTAAGCCGCACCGGCATCGCGGTCGCGGCGCTGATGGTCGCCTTTTCCACCACGGTCGGGGTCGGAGTAATGGTGGATAGCTTCCGCGGCGGGGTGACGATCTGGATCGATGATCTGCTGAACGCCGATCTCTACATCGCGCCACTTTCCGTCGAAGACGACAGCGACCGCTCGGAGACGCTTGATCCCGCAGCGCTGGCGGTGTTGCGGGATACACCGGGCGTGACGGCGGTTTCCACCTATCGCGCCCTCAAGATCGAACTGGAGCGCCGCCCGGTAACCCTGATTGCGGCGGAACTTGCCCCCGCCTCCCAAACTGGCTACCACCTGATCGCCGGCGACACGGATATCGCCTGGCGACTGTTCCAAACCGGCGAGGCGGTGTTGATTTCCGAACCGCTGGCCTACCGTCGCCAGCTCTCGGCCGGTGACCGGATAACGCTATCGACCGAACAGGGGCCGCACCCATTCGCCATCGCCGGAGTATTCCTGGACTATGGTTCGGAGCACGGCCGGATTCTACTGCACCGCTCCGGCTACGAACGCTATTGGCACGATCCGGCAATCGGTTCGGCGGCGGTATTCGCGATGACGGGCATGGAGCTAACGGCCCTGCGGACACGTCTGCGGGAACGGTTGGGGCCGATTCAGCCGCTGCTGATCCGCTCCAACCGTGATATCCAAGGCATCACGATGGAAATCTTCGAGCGCACTTTCACCATCACCAACGTGCTGCGGCTGCTGGCAATCCTGGTGGCGGTGGTCGGCGTGTTGAGCGCGCTGCTGGCTCTGCAACTGGAACGGGCGCGGGAGTTCGCGGTGCTGCGCGCCACTGGTATGACGGCGGGAGAAATCGGCGGGCTGGTCTCGTTGCAAACCGGGTTCATGGGCGCCGCCGCCGGCTTGCTGGCGCTACCGACCGGCCTGCTGCTGGCGGCGGTGCTGATCTTCGTGATCAACCGCCGGGCCTTCGGCTGGAGCCTGCCGTTTCAGGTGGACCCATTGCTATTGCTGGAAACGCTGGCGCTGGCGATCGGCGCCGCGTTGCTGGCCGGATTGTATCCGATCTGGCGGATGGCCCGTGCCCGGCCCGCCGATGCGTTGCGTACCGAGTAACGGATGTTCGGGTTTATGAATCAGCGATTTTGGCGGATCAGATTAGCGATTCTGTCAGCCGTTCTGGCCCTGGCGGCGACTCGCTATTACCTCTGGCTCCGCCCTCAGCCGCAGAGCAACATGAGCAGCGATGTCAGCGTCGGCTCCGCCCTGGGTGGCGATGACAGCGCCGGCTACCAACGGGCCTACCAACCACGGCCGTTCGTCTTCCCCGCCGATCACGGCCCGCACCCGGCATTTCGCAACGAATGGTGGTACGCGACCGGCAATCTGGCCGATGCCAACGGCCGGGAGTTCGGTTACCAGTTGACGCTGTTCCGCATCGCGCTGGCCCCGACCGCCCCAGTCATGGATTCGGCTTGGCGCACCAATCAGGTCTACATGGGCCATTTCGCGCTGACTGACGTAGCCGATGACACACATCGGGCCTTCGAACGCTTCAGCCGGGGCGCAATGAGGTTGGCTGGCGCGCAAGCAGCGCCGCTGCGCGTCTGGCTGGAAGATTGGGAACTAGCGAGCATCGGACCCGAGACGTTTCCACTAAGGGTTCGGGCACATCAAGACCAAATCGCCGTTGACCTGATGCTGGATACCGCCAAGCCGCTGGTCCTGCAAGGAGAACAGGGCTTGAGTCAGAAAAGCGCTGAACCCGGCAACGCATCCTACTACTACTCACTGACCCGCTTACCGACCCGAGGCACGATCACTCTCAACGAACAGACGTTCACCGTCAGCGGCGCGAGCTGGCTGGACCGGGAATGGAGCACCAGCGCACTGGGATCGGAGCAGAGCGGCTGGGACTGGTTCGCGCTACAACTGGACGACGGGCGGGAGGTGATGTTCTACCGGCTACGCCGCAAGGATGGCGGCGTCGAGCCGTTCAGCAAGGGCGTGCTGGTCGCGGCCGATGGATTGCCCCGCGTGCTGCGCTGGAACGAGGTGGACTTGCAGCCACTCGGCACATGGACCAGCCCGCACACCGGCGACCGTTATCCCGCCGGCTGGCGGCTGCGAGTACCAACCGAGAAACTGGATCTGACCGTCACCCCCAAAATCGCCGATCAGGAAATGCGGCTAACGGTGCGTTACTGGGAAGGCGCGGTGGCCGTTGGCGGGTACGCTGGAGATCAGGCGATTGCGGGGCAGGGATATTTGGAAATGACTCGCTACGAATCGACTGCCTCAACGCGCTGATTTCAGCTACACCTCAAGCGGCGCCACCGCGATTCCAAACGACGATTGCGTCCGCCGTCCCTCGGGGCCGTACACTTCCACCACCCCATCCCCGCACACGATCCACGCCTCGACCGCGCCCGCTTCCAGATACAATCGGATTTTCTTCGTCAGTTCATCGGTAGTGTTGGATGGCGAGGCCACTTCGATACACAATTCCGGAGCCTGAGTATAAGGCGTCTCATAGCCATGTCGCGCCAGGAAAGCGGGCGAACACCAAACCACGTCCGCAACCTTCACACCCTTGTCGGTCAGGATCGAGCATTCCACCAGCGCCTCACCACCCAGCGCCCGCTCCAACATCACCCCGATTCTGAATTGCCAATAGGAATGCCGATTGGTCGCCGGACTCATCGCAAACTCCACCTTGCCGTCTTCGTTCAACTCCAGCTTGAAGGGAAAATCCCGCAGATACGGGTTATCGATCACTTCCCGCCATTTTTCCGCCAATGCCGCCGCATCCATCATTCACCCCCATCAACCGTTCACGCCGCGCTGCCGCCTTGCCTCAAACAGAAAAACCCCCGCCGCCACCGACACGTTCAAACTTTCGACCCCGCCCTTGGCCAGTGGAATTCGCGTCAACCGGTCACAGACTTCGCGGGTCAGCCGCCGCAACCCCTTTTCCTCCGCGCCCAACACGATAGCCGTCGGCAGGGTGAAATCCACCTCATACAGACTGGCGTCCGCCTCGCCGGCCGCGCCGACGATCCACAGTCCCTGTTGCCGCAACTCGCGCAAGGTCCGCGCCAAATTGGTCACCGCGACGAACGGCACGATCTCCGCCGCGCCGCAGGCCACCTTGCGCACCGTCGCGTTCAAACCGGCGGCGCGGTCAGCGGGCGCAATCACGGCATGAGCACCCGCCGCCGCCGCGCCGCGCAGGCACGCGCCGAGATTGTGCGGGTCCTGCACCCCGTCCAGCACCAGTACCAGCGCCGGTCCAGCCGCTGCCAGCAAGGTCGGCAAATCCGCCTCGTCGCAAGCCCGCCGCGGGATCGCCAACCGCGCGACGACGCCCTGATGGCGCGCACCGCCGCTGAGTCGATCCAGTTCCGCCCGACTGACTGGTCGAATCGGCACACCCCGACGGGCTGCCTCGTCCAGCAGCGCCTGTATCCGCGTATCCCGCCGCTGACTCTCCACCCACAACCCACGCAACTGCCCCGACTCGTATTTCAGCGCCGCCGCCACCGCGTGCAATCCATGAATCAGTTCCTCGGCCACGACCTTCATTCCTTGCGCCGGCGACGACCGCGAGGACTCCGACGCTCGGTCTTCTCGCCGCGCTCGCTTTCGATCGGCTCGAAATCGATTTTGCGCTCGTCCAGATCGACCCGCGCCACCCGCACCCGCAGGCTATCGCCCAAACGATAAACCTGCCCGGACCGCTCGCCGTGCAGGCGATGGCCCACTGGATCGAACTGATAGTAATCATTGCGCAGGGAAGTCACATGCACCAAGCCTTCCACGAACACCCCGCGCAATTCCACGAACAGGCCGAAACCCGTGACCCCAGTGATATTGCCGTCGAACACTTGCCCGATCTTGTCCAGCATGAACTCGCACTTCAACCACTCCACTGCATCGCGCACCGCCTCGTCGGCCCGTCGCTCGGTCATCGAGCAATGTTCGCCCAAGCCGATCAGATCGGCATGGGTAAAAGGGAAATCAGCCGGCTTGCCGCCGTTGAGTACGTGGCGGATGGCGCGATGCACCTGCAAGTCGGGATAGCGACGGATCGGCGAGGTGAAATGGGCATAGGCCTCCAGCGCCAACCCGAAATGACCGGCATTGCCCGGGTTATAGACCGCCTGCGCCAAGGAACGCAGCATCACCGTCTGGATCAGATGGGCGTCGGCCCGGTCGCGGACCTGAGTCAGCAGCCGGGTATAGTCCAGCGGCGAGGGCTTGTCGCCGCCACCCAGCCCCAGACCCATCTCGCCCAAAAAGGCGCGCAGCTTGTTCAGGCGATCGGTGCTCGGTCCCTCGTGAATCCGGTACAAGCCCAACATCTTGTGGCGCTGCAGGAAACGCGCCGCCGCCACGTTGGCGGAGATCATGCATTCCTCGATCAGGCGATGCGCGTCATTGCGCTCGGTCGCTAAAATCCGCTCGATCTTGCGATCCGCCCCGTATTCGATCATGGTTTCCTGCGTATCGAAGTCCATGGCGCCGCGCTGTTCCCGGCCTGTCCGCAACACTTGATACAGTTCGTGCAATCGATCCAGGTGCGGCACCAGATTGGCGAATTCGGCGCGGACTCGCGGATCGCGGTCGACGACGATGGTTGCCACGGTATCGTAGGTCAGCCGGGCGTGAGAGCGCATCACCGCCTCGGCGAAACGCGAGCGGACGATGCGGCCCTCGGTGTTGAAGGTCATCTCGCAGACCATGCACAATCGGTCCACTTCGGGGTTCAGCGAGCACAAGCCATTGGACAGCGCTTCGGGCAGCATCGGAATGGCCCGGTCCGGAAAATACACCGAATTGCCGCGCTTGCGCGCTTCCTGATCCAGCACCGTGCCCGGCCGCACATACCAGGACACGTCGGCGATGGCCACCAGCAATCGCCAGTTGGCGCCGCGCCGCTCGCAGTACACCGCATCGTCGAAATCGCGGGCGGTGACGCCATCGATGGTCACCAGCGGCGTCGCTCGCAAATCCCAGCGACCCTGCTTGGCCGCTTCCGGCACCGCCTCGCCAAAATCGCGCGCTTCGGCCAGCGCCATCTCCGGCCATTCCACCGGGATGCCGTGACTGGCGATGGCGATCCGTATTTCCATCCCCGGCGCCATGTGTTCGCCCAACACCTCCTTGATCCGGCCCAGCGGCCGGGTTCGCCCGCTGGGTTGCTCGATCAGCTCAACGATGACGATCTGACCGGCCTGGGCCGCGCCACGGCCATCGGGCGGCACGATGATGTCCTGATTGATGCGCTTGTTGTCGGGAATGACGAAGCAGGCGCCGCGCTCCTCGCTAAACCGGCCCACCACGGTCTCGGTGTTGCGTTCCAGCACCTCGACCACCGCGCCCTCGCGCCGGCCTCGATAATCCAGCCCGATCACCCGGACCACCGCCCGGTCGCCATGTAGCAGCTTGCGCATCTGCCGGGGGGAGAGGAACAGGTTATCGCCACCTTCGTCGGGGATCAGGAAACCGTGCCCCTCGGCATGACCGATCACCCGTCCGGTCACCAGATTCATCTTGGCGATCAGTCCGTAGCCTTCGCGGCGATTACGGATCAGTTGCCCGTCCCGCTCCATCGCCCGCAACCGACGGGACAGGGCTTCGACTTCCCAGTCATCCTCTATCCCCCATTCGGCGCATAAGGCTTCCAAGGTCAGCAACTTCCCCCGCTCTTCCAGATACTGCAAAATGAACTCGCGGCTGGGAGAGGGACGGCCGTACTGCTCCTGTTCCCGGGCCAGGAAAGGGTCCATCTGTCGCCAGGAACTACGTTTTTTTTGAGTCATGAGAACACTTCGAAATGGTTACAAGAATATGAATCGGAAACGATTGACAGGCCGGGAAGCAATCCGTATAGTGCGCTCCCGTTGCCGCCGTAACCGGCGCGACGATCAAGCCGAAGTGGCGGAACTGGTAGACGCGCTAGGTTCAGGTCTTAGTTGGGGTAACCCAGTGGAGGTTCAAGTCCTCTCTTCGGCACCAGATTGCAAAAGGCCCGGTCGATAACCGGGCCTTTTGCGTTCCCGTTCCCTCACTCCGCGAACGGATTTCGCAGCACGATGGTATCCGCCCGATCCGGACCAGTGGAAATGATGTCGATCGGGGCATCGGCCAATTCCTCGATGCGCCGCAGATAAGCCCGGGCGGTGGCCGGCAAGTCCTCATACCGCCGTACCCCGAAGGTCGAATCCCGCCAGCCCGGCATCTCCTCGTAGATCGGTTCGCAGGCCGCCAACGCCTCGGCGCCCAAGGGTGCATGGTCCAGCCGTTCCACCCCGCAACGATAATCCACGCACATCCGAATGCTGTCCAGCCCGTCCAGCACGTCCAGCTTGGTCACGCACAGACCCGTTACGCTGTTGTTGAGGATCGAGCGGCGCAGCGCCACGGCGTCGAACCAGCCGCAGCGCCGTCGTCGGCCGGTGGTCGAACCGAATTCGTGCCCTCGGTCGGCCAGATACTCGCCGGTTTCGTCAAACAGTTCAGTCGGAAACGGCCCACCGCCGACCCGGGTCGCATAGGCCTTGGTGATCCCCAGCACATAATCCAGATAGCGCGGCCCCAATCCGGTCCCGGTGGCCGCGCCGCCGGCGGTGGTATTGGACGAGGTCACATAGGGATAAGTCCCGTGATCGATATCCAGCAGCGCACCCTGCGCGCCCTCGAACAGCATATTGTCGCCGCGCCGGCGATGCACGTCCAGCAGATCGGTCACATCCGCCGCCAACGGTCGCAGTCGTTCGGCCATGGCCAGCGTCTCTTCCAGCACCTGCTGAAAGTCGACCGTTTCGGCCTGGAAATAATGCCGCAGCACGAAGTTGTGGAAATCCAGCACCTCACCGAGCTTGGCGGCGAAACGCTCGCGCTGGAACAGATCGCCCAAGCGCACCGCGCGCCGCGACACCTTGTCCTCGTAGGCCGGCCCGATGCCGCGGCCGGTGGTACCGATCGCCCGTTCGCCGCGCGCCTTTTCCCGCGCCTGATCCAGCGCGATGTGATAGGGCAGGATCAGCGGGCAGGCCTCGCTGATCCGCAGCCGGTCCGCCACCGCGATGCCCTGCGCTTCCAGTCGATCGATCTCGGCCAGCAATGCCGTCGGCGACAACACCACGCCGTTGCCGATCAGACAATGCACGCCTTCGCGCAGGATGCCGGAGGGAATCAGATGCAGTACGGTCTTACGACCGTTGATGACCAACGTGTGCCCGGCGTTGTGCCCACCCTGAAACCGCACCACCGCCGCGACGCTCTCGGTGAGCAGATCGACGATCTTACCCTTGCCTTCGTCGCCCCACTGCGCGCCGATAACGACTACATTCTTGCCCATGTCAACATCCCGATGTTTCCTGATTAAAGGCTATTCGTTCGCGGCGGAGGGCATCGGTGGGGGAATCACATCCCATTCCCCATCCCGCTGGACCAGCAGCCGATCGCAACCCAAAGTTTCGGGCGCCGCCGCCGCGCCCGGCAAGGCGCAAATCACCCGTTCTCCCCGGCTCCGCAACGCCGCCACCCGCCGCTCCAGCGCCGCATCCTCGACCGAGGGGGCGTAAATACCGGTAGCGGTGGCCTCCACTGGCGGCGCCAGCGACAACAACGTCGCCAGATCGGTGCTAAAGCCGGTCGCCGGGCGGGCCCGGCCGAACACCTGGCCGATCTCGTCGTAACGCCCACCCTGCGCCACCGCCTGCCCCTGTCCCGGCACATAGGCCGCGAACAGCACGCCGGTGTGATAGCGATATCCCCGTAGCTCGGCCAGATCGATGTGAACCGGCAGTTCCGGCCAGCGCCGCCGCAGCGCCGCCACCAGCCGCCGCAGCATCGCCAGCGCGTCGCGCACGTCCTCGCCGGCCGCCGCCAAACGCAAGTCCACCTCATCCAGCACCTCCGGCCCCCCATTCAGCTCGGCCAGCGCCAGCAGTGCTTGTTCGCACGGCGCCGGCAACGCCCAGGCGGCCAGTTGCTGACGTATTTCCGGCAAGGCCTTGCGTTGCAACGCCTCGAACAGCAGCCCCTCGCGTTCCCGATCCAGTCCGGCTTGACGGACCAGCGCGCGGAACACCGCCACATGCCCCAAATCCAGATGCACCACGCCGATACCCGCCGCTTGCAGGGTTTCCAGCATCAGCATCAATACTTCCAGATCGCTTTCGTGGCCACGGTGACCATACAGCTCCACTCCGGCCTGATACGGACTGCGCGAACCGCCAAAGCCATCGGCTCGGGTGCGCAGCACCGTCCCCATGTAGCATAGCCGGACCGGGCCGGCGCGCTTGAGCAGGTGAGCATCGATCCGGGCCACCTGTGGCGTCATATCGGCCCGCACCCCCATCATTCGCCCGCTCAACTGATCGGTCAGTTTGAAGGTTTGCAGTTCCAGATCGTTGCCGGTACCGGTTAGCAGCGACTCCAGAAACTCGATCAATGGAGGAGTGACCAGTTCGTAACCCCAGCCCTCGTACAAATCGAGCAACTTGCGGCGCAACCGCTCCATCCGGCCGGCGGCGGGTGGCAGGATTTCTTCGATACCTTCGGGCAAAAGCCAGCGATCTTCAGCAGTCATGGTAAAAAAAAGTCATGAGATTCGGAAAAACCGGTGGAGAATGGATTAGGTGAACTCAGCGAAATACATACAACGCCAACAACCCCAGCAACATACTGGCCAATCCGACCAGGCGTAGCGCGCGATCTTCCAATTTTGCCATCTGCAACAACGTCTGGCGCAAACGACCTGGGCTGAGGAACGGCAGGACACCTTCCAGCACCAGCATCAGGCCGAAAGCCGCCAGCAGTTCATTCCACATGGCGGCCGCCGGGAGATGCGATACCGTTGCCGACCCAGCCATCGCTTTCGATCATCGCAGCTTATTGAAATATCGAAAGAACTGAAAATCTTCCGGTTGTAGCACCAGCACGTCGCCCTTGTCGCCGAAACTTTGCCGATAAGCGGTCAGGCTGCGTGAGAAACCATAAAAATCCTGGTCCTTGCCATAAGCTTGAGCGTAGATGTCGGTGGCTTGGGCGTCACCCTCGCCACGCTGCCGTTCGGCATCGCGGTAAGCTTCCGCCAGAGTCACGGTGCTTTGCCGATCGGCGTCGGCGCGAATGCGTTCGGCGGCCTCGGCGCCACGCGAGCGAAAATCCTTGGCCACCCGCAATCGCTCGGCCTTCATGCGGCTGAACACCGAGCTGCTGACATCCGCCGGCAAATCGATCCGCTTGATCCGCACATCCACGGCGGCGATCCCCAACTGCCTGGCCTGCTCCTTGAGGAGGCGACTTAAGGTTTCCATGATCTGGTCGCGATCACCCGATACCACTTCCTGGATGGTACGCTTGCTGAATTCGCTGCGCAGGCCGTCCTTGACGATCTGATCCAGCCGCACGTTGGCCTGAATCGGTTCGCCGGCCACCGCCGTGTAGAACCGGCGCACATCCTGGATTCGCCACATCGCGAAGGAGTCGACGATGACGTTCTTCTTTTCGGCGGTCAGAAACCGCTCCGGTTCGGTATCCAGGGTTTGCAAGCGCCGATCGAATTTGCGGACATTGTTGATCAACGGCCATTTCCAGTGCAGGCCCGGCTGGTAGTCCGCCTCGACCATTTCACCCAACTGAAAGCGAAGCGCGGTCTGGGTTTCATCCACCGTAAACAGCGACAGCGACAGTAGCAGCACGACGGCGGAGACCGCGCCCAGCAACACGTTCCGGGATACCGGCAATTGAGATAGAGCCATTAGCGCACCTCCCGACCGCGGTTAAGATCGCGCAAGCGCGTGGCCGCCGCGCTGCCGTCGATCGATGTCGACGAGGTGGCGGGCAAGGTCTCCGACAAGGAGCTTCCCGCCGCCGCGCCAGCCGCACTCGATCCCGCCGCGGGGTTGAGCAGGCGATCCAGCGGCAGGTACAACAAATTGTTGGTACCTTTGACATCCACCAACACCTTGCTCGTCTGCGACAACACCGACTCCAAGGTCTCCAGATACAAGCGCTCGCGAGTGACTTCCGGCGCCTTCTGATAGGCCGACAACAACTGCTCGAAGCGACTGGCCTCGCCCTGTGCCTGGGCAACGACTTGTTCTTTATAAGCCGAGGCTTCCTGCAGCCGCCGGGCCGCCTGACCGCGCGCCTTCGGGATGATTTCATTGGCGTAGGCTTCGGCTTCGTTCTTGAGCCGCTGTTCGTCCTCGCGCGCCTTGATGGCGTCGGCGAACGCATCCTGCACTTCTTCCGGCGGCTGGGCATCCTGCAGCACCACGGTCACGATTTGCAGACCGGCGCCACCCTGCTGTTTATTCAATCCCGCCTGCACCGCTTCCTCCCCCGTCGGCGGCGCCTCGACTGGCTGGTCCGGGCCGTAGCTGTCCAGGATACGCTGGCTCAGGGTCTTGATATCGGCCACGATATCGCTGCGGCCTTCGGTCAGCACGAAATCCATGGTGCTTTTGCCGATGGTTTCCCGTGCGGCGCTTTCCACCACCTGAACCAGAACGCTTTCCGGATCGATCAGGTGGAACAGGTAGGCCCGGGGATCCTTGACCTGGTATTGCACCGCCAGCCGTACATCCACGATGTTCTCATCCTGAGTCAGCATCAACGCCTCCTTCGGCACCGAGCGGATCGCCGCTTGCCGGCCACCGTTACCGCCGGAGCGATAACCGATTTCCCGGAAGCGCCGTTGCTCGACATTCACGATCTCCACCCGGTCGATGGGGAACAATCGCAAGTGCGGACCCGGCAGCGTGGTCTCCAGATAGCGGCCGAAGCGTAGCACCACGCCGCGCTCGCCCTCGTTGACGATGTAAATACTGGCGATCAACCAACCGATCAGAGCAATCAGCCCGACCACCAGACCGACCCCAGCAAATCCGGAGCCCGCGGATCCACCGCCGCCACTGCCGCCGCCGCCGCCGCCGCCTCGCCGACCACCCAGCAGGGCGCCAAACTTATCCGACAGCTTGCGGATTACCTCATCCAGATCGGGTGGCCCCTGATCGCGGCCGCCTCCACTCCAGGGATCGCGATTACCGCCTCCCGGTTCATTCCAGGCCATGTCGTACCTCAAAATTCGTTATCTCCGATATTCTTCATACCGCCGGGATTGCCAGACCCGAACGCACCCATTCCGCTTGCAAGCCGTCCCGGCGACGGAGCAGATCCATATTACCGCGTGATGTACGCACCTCGATCAACCATTCTCCCTCCGGTCCGATCCGTTCATCCACCACGGCGTCCAGATTGAACAGGCGGGCTCGCAACCGGGCGGCCGCCGGAGGTAGACACAACCAGCCATGCACGGTTTCGCCCCGCAGCCGCTCGGCCAGCGCCGCGACCAGCAGATCGGTTCCCGTGCCGGACGCCGCCGACAGCCAGACGGCCCGTGGTTGTCCTTCAGCATCCCGCTCCAGCCGGGGCGACTCACCCATCAGATCGATCTTGTTGAACACCTGCAAGCGGGGTACTTCCGCCGCGCCGATCTCCGTCAGTACGGCATCCACCTGGGCAATGATGTCGTCTCGATCCGGATGGCCAACATCGATCACATGCAGCAGCAGGCTGGCTTCACAGGTCTCCCGCAAAGTCGCGCGGAAGGCCGCCACCAATTCGTGCGGCAGGCGGCTCACGAAACCCACGGTATCGGCCAACACGACCGGTTCGGCGCCTGGTAGATTCAGTCGCCGCAGCGTCGGATCCAGGGTGGCGAACAACTGATCCGCCACATAGACACCGGCCTGCGTCAGGGCATTGAACAGGGTGGATTTACCCGCGTTGGTGTAGCCGACCAGCGAGACCGTCGGCAGATCGGCCTTGCGTCTGGCTCGTCGCCCTTGCTCACGTTGCCGTTCGACCCGATCCAAACGCAGGCGTATCTGCCGTATTCGGTCGGCCAACAGGCGGCGGTCGGTTTCAAGCTGGGTTTCACCAGGACCGCGCAGCCCGATGCCGCCGCGCTGTCGCTCCAAGTGCGTCCAGCCACGCACCAACCGAGTGGATAGATGGCGCAACTGCGCCAGTTCCACCTGCAGCTTGCCTTCGAAACTGCGCGCCCGCTGGGCAAAGATATCCAGGATCAGGCCGGTACGACCCAGAACTCGGCATTGTAGCAGTGTCTCCAGGTTGCGTTCCTGGCTGGGCGACAGGGCGTGATCGAAAATAACCAGCTCCGCCCCGCCGCTCCGTGCCGCATCCCGGATTTCCTCGGCCTTGCCGCCGCCGACGAACAGGCGGGGATCCGGCGCGCGCCGTCGCCCGGTAATCAGCGCCACGCACTCGGCGCCCGCCGATGCGGCCAGTTCCTGAAACTCGGTGAAGTCCTGACTGCTTTCGGGCTTATCCAGCGACAGATGCACCAGAACAGCACGTTCGCCGCCGCGCGGACGCTCGAACAAAACGCCCCCCGTAATTCCGCTCGGACCTATCAGGACGGATCGCCGGCGATGCCGTCGTCCGTTGCCAGATTCAAGCGCACGTTGCGCACCGGCACGACCGTGGAAATGGCATGTTTGTAGATCATTTGACTGACGCTGTTCTTGAGCAGCACCACAAACTGATCGAAAGACTCGATCTGGCCCTGCAGCTTGATCCCATTGACCAAATAGACCGAAACCGGAATTCGTTCCTTGCGCAATGCATTCAAGAACGGTTCCTGAAGGGAATGACCTTTCGCCATTACGATTCTCCCTTGTTGTTATGGGCACGAAACATACAAAAAATCTCAAGGATTCTTGAAATCATCCTAAACCGCAGGCGTCATGCACGATGCGTGCCTACCCCCTCAGAAATACTCATTGGACCGGCTCGCCACGTTCCCAGCATGTATTTTCGCGGGAATAACCCAGTTCCCAAGATACCGCGCTCGCGCCGGTGGTGAAACAGCTGCCGGTCTAAAACGCTCGCATACTAGCATAAGACGGTGAAACAGCCGCCGGTCTAAAACGCCTGAATACTAGCATAAGCGTCGCACGTCCTTGGGGAAAAACCCGCGTGCACGCAATTCGACAACGACCTGCTCCAGCAACCGCTGCTGACCGCTGTCCAGCCATGCCGCCGCCGCGTCCGCGCGCAACCAGGTCAACTGCCGCTTGGCGAACTGGCGCGTGGCCACCACGGCGCGCTCGATCATCTCCACGCGATCCAACAAGCCGTCCAGGTATTCCCAAACCTGCCGATATCCGACCGACCGCATTGAGGGTTTGGCCAAATCCAGGTCGCCGCGCGCGCGCAGATGTTCCACTTCGGCAATGAAACCCTGCTCCAGCATGAGCTGAAATCGATGTTGAATGCGGTCATGTATAACCCGCCGCTCCGCCGGGGCCAAAATCAGCTTGACGACTCGAAACGGTAATGTTTCGTCGCACGGTCGGGCGCAAAGTTCCGTGAGCGGACGCCCGGTCAGTTCGTATACTTCCAGTGCCCGCTGAATTCGCTGGGCGTCGTGAGGATGGATCCGCGCGGCAGCCACCGGATCGCACCGCGCCAACCGGACATGCGCCGCCGCGCTACCACTCTCGGCCATCTCCTCGACCAGCCGGGCACGAATCGTTGGATCGGCGACCGGCAATTCCGCCAGACCTCGCTCCAGGGCTCGAAAGTACAGCATGGTGCCACCAACCAACAGCGGGAAACGACCACTGGCCTGAATGGCGGCAATCTCGGCCAGAGCGTCGGCCCGGAACCGGCCGGCGGAGTAGGAATCGGCGGGGTCGAGAATATCCACCAGCCGGTGCGGGGCGAGATGCAGGGTATCCATATCGGGCTTGGCCGTGCCGATGTCCATTCCCCGGTAGACCATGGCCGAATCCACGCTGACGATCTCGAACGGCAAGCGTTGGGTCAAGGCCACCGCCAGCGCGGTTTTGCCGGAAGCGGTCGGCCCCATCAGAAACAGCACCGGCGGGCGCGGATCGGTACGTTCACGATCGGCCTTCAGGCTCGTCTCACCCATCATCACCGCCCTTGTAACGCCCCACGCTCAGCGCCCACGCCGAAACAGCCGATCCAGCTCGTCCAGCGTCAGTTGCACCCAGGTGGGCCGACCATGATTGCACTGACCACCGTGTTCGGTGCGCTCCATGTCGCGCAGCAGGGCATTCATTTCCAGCAGGTTGAGCGGCCGGTTGGCGCGTATGGCACCGTGACAGGCCAGACTGGCCAGCAACGCCTGGTTGGCGCTTTCCGGCCGGTCACTGGTTTCGTGCACCGCCAGATCGGCCAGCATGTCGCGCACCATCCCGGCGATGTCGGTACCCGCCAGCAGCGCCGGCACCTGTCGCACCGCCAGGGTCTCCGGTCCCAATACCGCCACGTCCAGACCGAACTGGGCGAACAGCGTGCCGTGCTCCTCGACCAACTGACGCTCCCTGGGACCCACCGCAAGCGTCACCGGCACCAGCAACGCCTGGGTTTTGACCATGCCTTCCGCCTGCAAACGCTTCAATCGTTCGTACAGGATGCGTTCGTGCGCGGCGTGCATGTCCACCACCACCAGCCCAGCGGCGTTTTCCGCCAGCACATAGCAACCGTGCAATTGGCCGAGCGCGTAGCCCAGCGGTGGTCGTTCGGCATCGGCGGCGGGAGGGGGATCGGTCGGAGTCGGTTCGGGCGCCGAAGATGAGTGCATCCGACCGTAAACCGCCATCTGTTCGCCCACTCGCAACGGCAACCCCGGCTGGCGGGCCTCCCAGCGACCCGCCGGAACGGGTCCGCCGCCGGGTCCATCCATGGGTCGCCAGCGCTCGCCGGCTTGGACAACCGGTTGCGGCGCCGTGCCGGGCCTGATCTCGGCCAGCGCCGCCTGCACGGCGCGGCGGATGAATTCGTGGACGAGCGCGCTTTCCCGAAAACGCACTTCATGCTTGGCGGGGTGAGCGTTGATATCGACCCGATCAGGATCGATATCCAGATAGAGCACGACCGCCGGTTGACGATCCTGATAGAGGATATCCCGATAGGACTGCCGGACCGCGTGCGCCATGATCCGGTCGCGCACCGGTCGGCCGTTGACGAAAAAATACTGCAAGTCCGCTTGAGCGCGCGACACGGCTGGCAAGCCCAACCAACCCGTTAACCGCAAACCGGTCTCGGCACGGTCGACCCACACGCTGGCCGCGCCGAATTCCCGGCCGCACAACTCCGCCAGCCGCTGGGCGCCGGCTTCCCGGTCGGGTACCGGTTCCAGGCGCAATATCGTGCGCTGGTTGTGCCACAGATGGAATCCCACCGCGAACCGACTCAGGGCCAGCCGGCGAACACCTTCTTCAATATGCCCGAACTCGGTGCGCTCGCCTCGCAGGAATTTACGCCGGGCGGGAACGTTGAAAAACAGCTCGCGTACCTCGACGGTGGCGCCAATCGGATGCGGCGCCGGAACCGGCTCGCCGAAGGTATCGCCGCCGTCACCACCGATGCGCCAACCGCTGTCCTGACCGGCGACGCGGGAGGTCAAGGTCAGCCGCGATACCGAAGCGATGCTGGGCAACGCCTCGCCGCGAAAACCCAGACTGGCAACCTGTTGGAGATCCTCGAAGCTGGCGATCTTGCTGGTGGCGTGGCGGGCCAGCGCCAGCGCCAGTTGGTCGGGAGCGATGCCGTCGCCGTCGTCGCGCACCCGGATCAACCGTATCCCACCCTGCTCCACTTCAACGGCGATGCGGGTCGCCCCGGCGTCCAGGCTATTTTCCATCAGTTCCTTGACGACCGCCGCCGGGCGCTCGACCACCTCGCCGGCGGCAATCTGGCTGACCAGTTGTGGCGGCAACCGCCGGATGTCCGCGCTCACCGCAAAGTGCATCCCACAACGGGCGGAGACATGGCGAGGTGGCGAACCATTAATCGCCGCTCGCCATGCGCCATCACTTGATGACCTGTTGCAAGACGTCCAACACCTGCCGGGCGCCGGCCGAATCATCGGGCTGGTCGTCGCTGTTGCGAACCACTACCAGGGTGTGCGCACCCTGGCCCGCCAGCCGAACCCGGTAGCGGGTTCCCACCGCCGGTGCTTCCGGTTTATCGCGCCAGAAGGCCAACTTGGAGAAAAAGCCCGCGTCGCTACCCGGTTTCTGATTCTCTTTTTCGGGATCACGATACTCGACCACATACAGGCCCTGACCGCGATTCTGTTCCTCCACCGCGTAATTGCTGCTATCCAGCGCCAGTCCCACCAACCGCCAGGCTCGGGAGTAGTCCTCGTCGATGATCAACTGACTCTCGCCACCCTGCTCGACCAGGCGCACGCGTGGGCCCGTCGTCGCGGCCGCCTTGGCCTGCTGGGTCTCGGCGCGCTTCTCCGACGCGCCCAGGTAGACCGTCAGCCGGTTGAGCATTTCGGCTTCCAACTCCGGATCGGAGGGTCGCCGCTGCCAGATGTAGGCATTGCTGGCGCTGGCGGACGTGCCGCCGACCGCCACTTCCTCCACCCCATAATGCGTCAGGTACAGATCCGTCACCTTGTCGTCCGAGGCGCGATCGAGCCGGACCCGGAATTTATCGCGGGTAGGCGCCGAGTAGAGGATATCCAGATATTTTTTCAGCAGGCCGCGCAGGCCGTCCTGGGGAATATCGGCGCGGTTCTCCACCCAGTCGGTCTCCATGATGCCGATGGTGGGATCGTCGCGCTTCAGGATAAAACCGTTGCTGGTCCAGAACTCCCGAACCTTGGACCACACCTGATCGGTGGGCGCCGCGATCACCAGCCAGCGCTGGTTGCCGTCCTGCTCCAGGGTAATGCCCGGCTGCGGCGGCAGTACCGCTTCGGGCGCGCGGGCCTGCGCTTGTGGTCCACCGCGTTCCTTGGCGTAGGTCGACAGACTGGCTGAACCCGCTGGGTTGAGCTCCGGCACCAGCAAGGTGTCGTCGATGGTGGAGGCAGTGAGATCCGGCGGGATTTCCAGCGGCTGCGACACCGTGCTTTGCCGGTAATCCGGCCGCCGGTCCGGTAATAGGGTATCGAAGCTGGTGGAACAACCCGAAGAAATCGCCAGGATGGTAACGGCAAGCGCGGTCACGCGCCAAAGGGAAAACGAGAATCGCATCGTCATGGTTTTATCCAATCACTCCCGCCTGCCGCATCGCCGCCAGCACCGCCGGGTGCAAGGCGTTGGATAGCGGCGTCAGCGGCAACCGGATGCCCGGCGGGATCAGGTCCAACTGGTTGACCGCCCATTTCACCGGGATCGGGTTGGATTCGAGGAACAGCGCCTTGTGCAGTTCGGTCAGCCGGTTGTTGATGGCTTCGGTCCGGGCGCGGTCGCCGGCCAGCGCGGCGGCGCACATCTCGTGCATGGCGCGCGGCGCGACATTGGCGGTGACCGAAATCGTCCCCTTGGCGCCGTTGAGAATCGCTTCGGCGGCGATACCATCCTCGCCACTGTAGACGTCCATGCGATCGCCGAGGCGTCTCACCAGTTCCTGAATGCGCTCGATGCTGCCGCTGGCTTCCTTGATGCCGACGATGTTGGGAATATCGGCCAAGCGCTCGACGGTTTCCGGCTTCATGTCGCAGGCGGTGCGACCGGGCACGTTATACAGAATCTGCGGAATCGCCACGCTGTCGGCGATCAGCTTGTAGTGTTGGTACAAACCCTCCTGCGTGGGCTTGTTGTAATAAGGAGTTACCAGCAGGCAGCCGTCGGCGCCGGTCTCCATGGCGCGCTGGGTTAGATGCAGCGCCTCGCGGGTGGAGTTGGCGCCGGTGCCGGCGATCACCGGAATCCGCCCCTTGACCTGCCCCACCACCTTGCGGATCACCGCGATGTGCTCCTCATAATCGAGCGTCGCCGATTCGCCGGTGGTGCCGACCGCGATGATGGCGTCGGTGCCGTTGTCGATATGAAATTCCACCAGCCGCGCCAGCGCTTCGAGATCCAGCGCGCCATCCGCGCGCATTGGGGTAACGATCGCCACCATGCTGCCACGAAACATAATCTTATACTCTCTAATTTTCCAAACGATCACCGCATGGTACGGATACCGGGCAAGCTTGACAAGCGCCCGCGCGGCGCGGCGCGAGGGCGGTTTTCACCCCTGCTGGATGCCTGTACACTGCGGTTTATCATCCCTTGGTTATTTGCCCGTAGGAAGCTCCGTCCGTGAAAAATTATCTGGTCGTTTCCGCCCTCGGCGAAGACCGTCCCGGCCTGGTCAACGAACTGTCCCGCGTGATCCTGGAATGCGACTGCGGCATCGTGGACAGCCGTATGACCGTGCTGGGCGGCGAGTTCGCCATCCTGCTGCTGGTCCAGGGCAACTGGAATACCCTGACCAAGATGGAAATGCAGCTCAAGCGGCTGGAGCAGGCGCTGGGCCTGACCATCGTCGCCAAACGCACCGAGGGCCGCGTGCCGGCGGGCGATGTCCTGCCCTACGCCGTGGAAGTGGTGGCGGTCAACCAACCGGGCATCGTCCATCACCTGGCCGGCTTCTTCGCCAGCCGCTCGATCAACATTGAGGATATGGTCACGCGCAGCTACAGCGCGCCGCATACCGGCACGCCGATGTTCTCGGTCAACCTGGCCATCGGCATTCCGGCCAACACCCACATCGCCCTGCTGCGCGAGGAATTCCTGGACTTCTGCGACGACCTGAACCTGGACGCGGTGCTGGAACCGATCAAGGGGTAAACCGATATGAGCGTGACCGTGGGCCAGCCTGTTCCCGACTTCAGCGCCGTCGCGACCGGCGACCGGATCGTGCGGCTTTCCGAACTGCGCGGCCACCTGGTAATCCTGTATTTCTATCCCAAGGATAATACCTCGGGCTGCACGCTTGAAGGCCAGCAGTTCCGGGATCTGCACGACCGCTTCACCGCTCTGAACGCGGTGGTGTTCGGCGCATCGCGCGACAGCTTGCGCAGCCACGACCGTTTCCGCGCCCAGCAAAACTTTCCATTTCATCTCATCGCCGACACCGACCAGACCCTGTGCCAACTGTTCGGCGTGCTACAACCGAAAAAAATGTACGGCAAGGATGTAGTGGGCGTGCAACGCAGTACCTTCCTGATCGATTCGGAGGGCGTGCCGCGGCGGGAATGGCGCAAGGTCAAACCCGATGGTCATGCCGCCGAAGTGCTGGCGGCGGTGGAATCCATGGCTTCGTAACCCACGCCGACACCCGGTCCACATGCCCGCCGCGCCCGCCGTGCCGGTCCTTCCCGTTCCCTCGCTCAACCCCGCAAGCCCGAGCCATGACGCCCGATTCCGCCCCGATACCCCAAACCGCCGCCACGACTCCCTCCCCTCATCCGGCCGACCGCCGCCTATTCGTGCTCGACACCAACGTGCTGATGCACGATCCCACCGCCCTGTTTCGCTTCAAGGAGCACGATATCCACCTGCCGATGATGGTGCTGGAGGAACTGGATCGCGCCAAGAAGGGCGTTTCCGAAGTCGCCCGCAACGTCCGTCAGGTCAGCCACCTCCTGAATGATCTGATCGCCGGCGCCAGCAAGGACGAGATCGAACGGGGCCTAGCCCTGCCTGGCCCCGCCAATCACCACGGGGAACCAACCAGTGGCCGGCTCTATTTCCAGATTCGCCCCACCCGCCTGAGCCCGCCCGCCACGCTGCCGGGCAACACCCCGGACAACGATATTCTCGGCATGGCGCTGACCCTGCAACAGGATCATCCCCGCCGTCAGGTCACGCTGGTTTCCAAGGACATCAACCTGCGGATCAAGGCCGCCATCCTCGGTATCCACGCCGAAGACTATTACAACGACCAGGTGTTGGACGACGTCAACCTGCTTTATGGCGGCACACACAACCTGCCGGCCGATTTTTGGGACAGCCACGGCAAGGAGATGGAATCGTGGAAGGAAAGCGGCCGTACCTTCTATCGGGTCCACGGTCCCGACATAAGCAACTGGCATCCGAATCAAGGTCTGTTTCAAGCTGAAACCGATGCGGCGTTCATCGTCCGCCAATTGCGCGGCCTGGAAGCCGTCATCGAAATTCTCCGGGATCACACCACCCCCAATCATGCGGTCTGGGGCATCACCGCCCGCAATCGCGAGCAGAATTTCGCGCTCAATCTGCTGTTGGACCCGGAGATCGATTTCGTCTCCCTACTCGGTGCCGCCGGCACTGGCAAGACACTGCTGGCGCTGGCGACCGGACTGGCGCTGGTGCTGGATACGAAGCGCTACCGCGAGATCATCATGACCCGCGTGACCGTTCCGGTCGGCGAGGACATCGGTTTCCTGCCCGGCACCGAGGAGGAAAAGATGACGCCCTGGATGGGCGCATTGATGGACAACCTGGAAGTGCTGACCCCGCGGGAAGGCGGCGAATGGGGCCGCGCCGCCACCGCCGATCTACTCAGCAGCAAGATCAAGATCCGCTCTCTCAACTTCATGCGTGGCCGCACCTTCCAGAATAAGTACGTCATCATCGACGAAGCCCAGAACCTGACCTCCAAGCAAATGAAAACCCTCATCACCCGCGCCGGCCCCGGTACCAAGATAATTTGTCTGGGCAACATCGCCCAAATCGACACCCCTTATCTATCCGAAACCACGTCGGGTCTCACTTACGTGGTGGACCGGTTCAAGGACTGGCCACATGGCGGTCACGTCACCCTGCGTCGCGGCGAGCGCTCGCGACTGGCCGAATTCGCGTCCGACCGGCTTTAAGCGCCACGCATGACCGATCACCTGCTCGCTCTATTCTCGCTGGCTTGGCTGCTGTGGATTGCCTTGGTCGCGGTCGGGTTGATCCTGGAACGTCGTTCGCCGGCGGCGACGCTGGCCTGGCTGCTGGCCCTGCTGTTCATGCCTTACTTCGGCTTCCTGGTGTATCTGCTGTTCGGACCGCGGCGGCTGCATCGGCGCCGGCGGCGCTACGGCCGCGCCCGCGAACGCCTGATTCAATCCACCCGCGATCTACGCCCCGATCAGGCCATTCCGCCCCACTTTCCCGACGCCGGTCTGGAGCGGCAACTAGCGCTGCTGCTGGAACGGGTCGGCCAGGGCGCGCCCACGCCGGCCATCGCCGTTCTCCCGCTGGAAACCGGCGACGCCTGTTTCGAGGCCATCGAGGCAGGTATCGCCACCGCCACGCATCACATCCATCTGGAATATTACCTGTGGACACCGGACCGGATCGGCACCCGACTGCGCGATCTGTTGGCCAACAAGGCCCACGCCGGAGTACGAGTGCGACTGCTGCTGGACGCCATCGGCTCCGACCGCGCCAATCGCCGCTTTCTACAACCCCTGCGGGACGCCGGGGTCCAGGTCGCCTGGTTCAACCCCATCGGCCCGCGCCGGTTGCGCCTGCGCCATGTCAACTTCCGCACCCACCGTAAGATCGTGGTCTGCGATGGCCGGATCGGCTTCACCGGCGGCATCAACGTCAGCGACGCTCACAGCAATATCCAGCAAGGACCGGATGCCTGGCGCGATCTACACCTGCGCATCGAGGGCGAGCCGGTCCATCGTTTGCAATTCATCTTTCTGGAAGATTGGTACTTCGCCACCGGCCAGGAACCGCTCGAACCGGAATTTTTCCCCCATTTTGCCGAAGCGGCCGGTCCATGGCTGCAAGTCGTCGAATCCGGCCCCGACAACGATCGCCACGCCATCGCCAAGCTGTATTTCGCCGCCATCGTCGGCGCCCAGCGACAAATCCTGCTGGCCACGCCTTACTTCGTCCCCAACGAGGCGCTGACCGCCGCCCTGATCACCGCTGCCTTGCGCGGCGTGGAGGTACGGGTACTGGTACCCAAGCAAAGCGATTCGCGGCTAGTTTCCGCCGCCGCGCGGAGTTATTACGACGAACTGGTCGGTGCCGGCGTCACGATTCACGAGTACGGCCCGCCCATGCTGCACGCCAAGTTGCTGGTGGTGGACGAGCGTATTGCGACGGTGGGCAGCGCCAATTTCGACAACCGCAGCCTGACGCTGAATTTCGAGGCGATGGCGGTGCTGTACGACGCCGGCCTCGCCGGGCAACTGGCTCGCGGCTTCGCCGCCGACCTGCGCCACGCTCACCGCTATGTTAAACCAGGCCGGCGCGCCACCCTGGGCCAACGGCTGGGCCAATCCACCGCCCGGCTGCTGTCGCCGCTGCTGTGAGCCGGGGATGGGCGGCGCCAGCCGCCCAGCCTGCGCCGTAGTAAAATCCATCAAGGACTTCTGGTTCACCATCGTCAAGCTGCCCGACGGTCTGAGTTGGTTCCTGCGGCGAGCGGTCAGAGCGACTCCGACTCCACCACCACCGCCGGCCGAGGCCACGCCTTTAGGATGGATTGCACCACGGTCGCCAGCGGGATGGCGAAAAACACCCCCCAGAACCCCCAAAGACCACCAAACACCAGCACCGCCACGATAATGGCGATCGGATGCAAATCGACCACCTCGGAAAACAGCAGCGGCACCAACACGTTGCCATCCAAGCCTTGAATGATCAGGTAAACCCCCAGCAACCACATGAACTCGGAACCCCAGCCCCACTGGAAAAACGCCACCAGCGCCACCGGCACCGTCACCACCACCGCACCGATATAGGGCACGATCACCGACAGCCCCACCATCAGGGCAAGCAGCATGGCAAACTGCAAGCCCATGAGAGCGAAGGCCATGAAGGTCGCGGCCCAGACCACCAGCACCTCCAAAAACTTGCCGCGCACATAATTACCCATCTGCCGATCCACCTCGCGCCAGACCTGCTGCGCCAAGGTGTGATCATGCGGCAGGAAGCCGTGCAACCAGCTCAGGATCAAGTCCTTATCCTTCAGAAAGAAGAACACCAGCAGCGGCACCAGCACCACGTAGATGGTGATGGTGATGATGCCCATCCCCGCCGCCAGCGACCAGGACAGCACGCTCTGACCCCAAGTAGCGATCTCGGCTTTCATGGCGTTGATGACGCCCAGCACCTGCACTTCGGTGATGAATTCCGGGTACATCGCCGGCAGACTAAGCAATAGGTTCTGACCTTTGACGATCATATTGGGTAGTTGCTGAATCAACTGGGACAACTGCTGGGAAACCATGGGCAACAAGCCCAGCAACAAAAACAGCACGAAGGCGACGAACAGGACAAACACCAGTACGGACGCCAACAGCCGCGGCAAATGCAACCAACGCCGCAAGAGTTGCACGACGCCATCCAGCAGGTAAGCGATGACTATGCTGGCCAACACCGGCGCCAGGTCTCGGCCCATGATCAGGACCACGCTGGTGCCCAGCACCAGTACGACGGTCAAAATGACCGCCTGGGGATCGTTGAAAAGCTGACGAAACCAGTCACTGATAATCTTCATGGCATGCCTTGTAAGCTTATGCGTCCACGTGGCGGGCGATGTTAGCAACAAAGCCGCCTCCCTCCCAACCGTAATGGCCCACCTCTGAACCGCCCGCCACTACCGTGGTCTATCAGGTCTTGGAACCGAACCCCGCGCGGCGCAACGAACAAACCAGTCAACGCACCAGCTGTCAGTTTGAGTGCGTTGCACTAAACTTGTGCAATTAGCAGACGATTCATTCTCTTCGATCGACTGCGCCGCATGGCTGCTCACGCCCGGCCCCACCGGTTGTTCAGCCTGATTTCAGGTGAATCAAGCATCATCAACTAACTGATTTTGTTGTTTTCACCTCGAACAATACCCGGATGGAATCCGTTTACGCTCCACCCGGCAACCGCGCCCCGACCTCGCCAGCCACCAGCGGCGGTTGGTCCGTTAATTGCTGCATCTCCCCGAGCAGCGTCAGCGGAGGAAGCCGACCGCAACCACCCGGCACCGGGGTCATTCGGTCGATCCGGCCAGGAATACGCTGGAGATCCGCGGCGGCCCTCCCGCCGCCGGTCCGCGCCGGGGACGCCAGGATCGAGGAAGGAATCGTCGCAGTTGAACCCGAAGGCTCGTACCGGGAAGCCGCCCCGCTCCCGCGACCATATAGAGAGGTATGACCGATGAAGATTTTCAATCGCTATGTATCGCGCTATGAAGAGAGCCGCGAAGAAACGCTATCGCTGCACGACTATCTGGAGCTGTGCAAGACCGACTCGAACGCCTATGCCAGCGCCCCCGAACGGTTGCTGAAAGCCATCGGCGAGCCGAGTTTGGTCGATACCCGCGACAACCCTCGTCTGTCGCGCATTTTCCAGAACAAGGTGCTCAGGCTCTACCCCGCCTTCGAAGAATTCTACGGGATGGAGGACGCCATCGAGCAAATCGTCTCCTATCTCCGGCACGCCGCGCAGGGCCTGGAGGAAAAAAAGCAGATCCTCTACCTGCTGGGTCCGGTGGGCGGCGGCAAGTCCTCGCTGGCCGAACGGCTGAAGCAGTTGATGGAGAAGGTGCCATTCTACGCCATCGCCGACTCGCCGGTGTTCGAATCGCCGCTGGGGCTATTCAATCCCGACGAGGACGGTCCGATCCTGGAAGAGGATTTCGGCATCCCGCGCCGCTACCTGCGCCACATCATGTCGCCCTGGGCCGCCAAGCGCTTGCAGGAATACAACGGCGACATCACCCAGTTCCGGGTCGTGAAACTGCGGCCGTCGATCCTGCATCAGATCGCCGTCGCCAAGACCGAACCGGGTGATGAAAACAATCAGGATATTTCCTCGCTGGTGGGCAAGGTCGATATCCGCAAATTGGAGCATTTCGCCCAGAACGACCCGGACGCCTACAGCTTCTCCGGTGCCCTGTGCCGCGCCAATCGCGGACTGATGGAATTCGTGGAAATGTTCAAGGCGCCGATCAAGGTGCTGCACCCCTTGCTGACCG
This sequence comes from Candidatus Competibacteraceae bacterium, assembly GCA_016699715.1. Classification (NCBI taxonomy): domain Bacteria; kingdom Pseudomonadati; phylum Pseudomonadota; class Gammaproteobacteria; family Candidatus Competibacteraceae; species Candidatus Competibacteraceae bacterium. The sequence continues at coordinate 1,332,984 of CP065007.1, forward strand.
CCACCCAGGAAGGCAACTACAACAGCACCGAGGGGCTATCGGCGATCCCGTTCGAGGGGATCATTCTGGCCCACTCCAACGAGTCGGAATGGCAAAGCTTCAAGAACAACAAGAACAACGAGGCGTTTCTCGACCGCGTTTATATCGTCAAGGTACCCTACTGCCTGCGGGTATCGGACGAGGTCAAGATCTATCGGAAACTGCTCACCAACAGCTCGCTGTCGCAAGCGCCCTGCGCGCCCGGCACCTTGGAGATGCTGGCCCAGTTCTCGACCCTGACCCGAATCAAGGAACCGGAAAACTCCAGCATCTTCTCCAAGATCCGGGTCTACGACGGCGAGAATCTGAAGGATACCGACCCCAAGGCCAAGTCGATGCAGGAATACCGCGACTACGCCGGGGTGGACGAAGGCATGAACGGCATTTCCACCCGCTTCGCCTTCAAGATTCTGTCGCAGGTGTTCAACTTCGACCATGTCGAAGTCGCCGCCAACCCCGTGCATCTGCTCTACGTGCTGGAGCGGCAAATCGAACGTGAGCAGTTCCAGGCCGAGACCGAGGAGCGATACCTGTCCTACCTGAAGGGCTACCTGGCGCCGCGCTATGCCGAGTTCATCGGCAAGGAACTTCAGCAAGCCTACCTGGAGTCCTATTCCGAGTACGGGCAGAATATCTTCGACCGCTACGTTACTTACGCCGACTTCTGGATTCAGGACCAGGAATACCGCGATCCCGACACCGGCGAGTCGTTCGATCGGGCGTCGCTCAACGCCGAACTGGAAAAGATCGAGAAACCAGCCGGCATCAGTAACCCGAAGGACTTCCGCAACGAGATCGTCAATTTCGTGCTGCGGGCGCGGGCCAACAACGCCGGCCACAACCCGGCCTGGACCAGCTACGAAAAGCTGCGGGCGGTGATCGAGAAGAAGATGTTCTCCAACACCGAGGACCTGTTGCCGGTGATCAGCTTCAACACCAAGGCCAGTGCCGACGAGCAGAAAAAACACGCCGATTTCGTTGATCGAATGGTCGCCAAGGGCTACACGGCCAAGCAGGTGCGTTTGCTGTCCGACTGGTATCTGCGGGTCCGCAAGGCATCGTAAACGGACTAAACGGAGGAAACCGCGCATGGCCACGCTTATCGACCGACGGCTGGACGGCAAGAACAAAAGCGCCGTCAACCGCCAGCGCTTTATCCGGCGCTTTAAGAATCAGATCAAGAAGGCCGTGACCGAGGCCATGAACGGCCGCAGCATCACCGATATCGATAACGGCGAGAAAGTCAACATCCCCGCCCGCGATCTGTCCGAACCGGTGTTCGGCCACGGACCGGGCGGTCGGCGCGAAGCCATCCACCCAGGCAACAAGGAATTCGTCGCCGGCGACCGGGCCGCCCGACCGCAAGGTGGCGCGGGCGGCGGCGCGGGCGGCGGCCAGGCCAGCAACAGTGGCGAGGGCGAAGACGATTTCGTGTTCGAGCTGTCGCGCGAGGAGTTCCTGGAGCTGTTTTTCGAGGATCTGGAACTGCCCAATCTGGTGCGCACCCAGTTGGCCAAGCTCACCGAATTCAAGTCGGTGCGCGCCGGTTTCAGCAGCGCCGGCAACCCGGCCAACATCGATGTGGTGCGCTCGCTGAAGGGAGCCATGGCGCGACGGATGGCGCTGGCCGCGCCCTACACTCGCCGGCTGCGGGAGGCGGAAGATCAACTGCAACAATTGCTGGACGAACCGCCGGCCGACGAAAGCCGCGCCCGCGAGTTGATCGAAGAGATCGAACGCCTGCGGGCGCGGGCGCGGGCGGTGCCGTTCATCGATACCTTCGACCTGCGCTATACCAATCGGGTCAAACAGCCGCAGCCGACCACTCAGGCGGTGATGTTCTGCATCATGGACGTATCCGGCTCGATGGATCGGGCGCGCAAGGATCTGGCCAAGCGCTTTTTCACCCTGCTCTACCTGTTTCTCAAACGCAACTACGAGAAAATCGAGGTGGTGTTCATCCGCCACCACACCGTGGCCAAGGAGGTGGACGAACAGGAGTTCTTCTACTCGCGCGAGACCGGCGGCACCGTGGTGTCCAGCGCCCTGCACCTGATGGGCGAGACCATGGTCGCGCGCTACCCGACCGCCAGTTGGAATATCTATGTGGCGCAGGCTTCGGACGGCGACAACTGGCACCATGATTCGCCGGCCTGCCGGGACCTCCTGCTCAAGCAGATCGTGCCGTTCGTGCGCTACTACGCCTACATCGAAATCACCCCGGACCGCCATCAGAGCCTGTGGGAAGCCTACGAGGAAGTGAAGGAGCAACACCCACACTTCGCCATGCGGCAGATCGACGGGCCGGCCGACATCTACCCGGTGTTCCGGGACCTGTTCAAGAGGCGCGTGTCATGAGTGCGTCGCGACTGATTGCCGAGTCGTCCGAATGGACCTTCCCGATGCTGGAGCGCTACAACGAAGTCATCGGCCACATCGCCGCCGAGGAGTTCCGGCTCGACACCTACCCCAACCAGATCGAAGTCATCACCGCCGAGCAGATGATGGACGCCTACTCCTCGGTGGGGATGCCGCTGGGTTACAAGCACTGGTCCTACGGCAAGCAGTTCGTGCTGACCGAGAAGAACTACCGGCGCGGGCAAATGGGGCTGGCCTACGAAATCGTAATCAACTCCGACCCCTGCATCGCTTATCTCATGGAGGAAAACACCGCCATGATGCAGGCGCTGGTGATTGCCCACGCCGCCTACGGCCACAACTCTTTTTTCAAGGGCAACTATCTGTTTCGCGCCTGGACCAGCGCCGACGCGATCATCGATTACCTGCTGTTCGCCCGCAACTATGTCGCCGAGTGCGAAGAGCGCCATGGCGAGGAAGAGGTGGAACTGTTCCTCGATTCCTGTCATGCGCTGATGAATTATGGGGTGGACCGCTACAAGCATCCGGCGCCGCTGTCGATGCGGGAAGAAAAGTTGCGCCAGCAGGAGCGGGAGACCTACCTGCAATCGCAGCTCAACGACCTGTGGCGGACCGTACCGGTTCGAGCGTCCGAAGCCACCGCCGCGGTCGAGTCGCGCTACCCGAGCGAGCCGCAGGAAAACCTGCTGTATTTCATCGAGAAGAACGCGCCGCTACTGGAACCGTGGCAGCGTGAGCTGGTGCGCATCGTGCGCAAGATCGCTCAGTATTTCTATCCACAGCGCCAAACCCAGGTGATGAATGAAGGCTGGGCCACATTCTGGCATTACACCCTGATGAACCGGCTCTATGACGAGGGCTATGCCAACGATGGCTTCATGATCGAGTTCCTGCAATCGCACACCAGCGTCATTCAGCAATTGCCGTTCGATCATCCCTACTATTCCGGCATCAACCCTTACACGCTGGGTTTCGCCATGATGAGCGACATCCGGCGCATCTGTCAGGAACCCACCGCCGAGGATCGCCACTGGTTCCCGGACATCGCCGGGCAGGATTGGATCAAGGTGCTGGACTTCGCCATGCGCAATTTCAAGGACGAGAGCTTCATCGCCCAGTATCTGTCACCCAAGGTTATGCGCGATCTCAAGTTGTTCGCGGTGCTGGACGACGATATGCAGGAAGATCTGGAGATCACCGCTATCCATGACGAGGCCGGCTACCGGCGGCTGCGGCTGGCGTTGGCCGATCAGTACAACCTCGGCAGCCGCGAGCCCAACATCCAGGTATGGAACGTCGCCCACCGTCAAGATCGCTCGTTGACCCTGCGTCACATGCCCTACAATCGCCGACCGCTGCACACCGACAGCGCTCAGGAAGTGCTTAAGCACTTGCATCGGTTATGGGGCTTCACGGTGCGCTTGGAAACGGTGGACGAAGACGGCCAGGCGGAATTGATTGGGGAATGTCCGGCGCTCCGGAGCCGATAGCTTTTTCTCGGATTCAACGTAACACCCCCTTCCTCGAAGGGGCTTTTATAGCTCTCCTCAATGAGTTGTAGTCGACCCAAGAGCGGAAATCCCCCCAACCCCCCCTTTTTCAAAGGGGGGTGCCGCGTCAGCGGCAGGGGGGATTGATCTCGGCAGTCCACGCTTCCACAACTCAAAGAGGGCAACAGATGCCAATGCCGCCGCGTCTTGACAACAGCAACGCGACTTCACTGGGATCAGTCCCCATCTGAAAGGCGAAAGGACCGAATCGGGCCGTTTCAATCCACCGATCCAGCCGCCGCCAAGCGTTCGGGTCCATTGGAATGTCCACCTCTCAAGGCTCATTTTTCCATTGGGGCATAGAGTGTTATGCCCGATGAACCAAGAAAGATGTCCGCGAAAATGTCCGCGCCTCGCACTAAAGCCGCCAGCATATCAAGCAGTACTCCCCATCCCGACTCCCGCCCAATAACGCAGACAATACATCCGCCAATTCCAGGATCGGCGGCAACTCCAGTGTCTTGAGCACATTGCCCTTGGCGATGATAAGCTTAAGAAACTGGGTTGTGCTTCGAGGGGGAATACCATGACGCTTCGGTTCGCCGCATTACTGATTTCGCTGCTTTGGGGATGGACACCGGCCTGGGCTGGCAATGCGTGGAGCAGAATCGCTTATCCGCTGGCGGGTCCGCCACAGGTGATCGGCTCCTACGCCGCCGGCTGCATCGGCGGGGCGATGGCACTGCCGCTAACGGGCGAGGGCTATCAGGTCATGCGCCCCAGCCGCAACCGCTATTACGGTCACCCTCTGCTGGTGCGGCTGGTGGAGCGGCTGGGCCGGCAAACGGCGGCGGGTGGCGGGCGGCTGCTGGTCGGCGATCTGGCCCAGCCGCGCGGCGGCCCGATGCCGAACGGCCACCGCAGCCACCAGAGCGGGCTGGACGCGGATATCTGGTTCCTGCAACAGCCGCGCGACCGGCTGCTGTCGCGCAGCGAAGTGGAGCGGATTGAGATGCTCTCGATGGTGCGCGCCGACGAAGGCGTGTTGAACAACTCCCGCTGGTCACCGCGCTATCGGGACGCGCTGAAACAGGCGGCCCTGGCGCCCGAAGTGGAGCGGATTTTCGTCAATCCGATCATCAAACAGGCGCTGTGCGCCAGCGAAACCGACCGAAGCTGGCTGTATAAACTGCGGCCGTGGTGGGGACACGATGCCCATTTTCACGTCCGGCTGGCCTGCCCACCCGGTTCCGATCAGTGCAAGCCGCAAAAACCGATCCCGCTCGATGACGGATGCGGCTCCGACCTGAGCAACTGGGTGCGGGACATCGTGCGGGCGGTACTGTCGCCGCGCCCTTACCGGAAACCTCGGCCGCCGTCCGAGGACCGCTTACCGGCGGCCTGCGGTTTTGTGCTGGAAAATCCCACTGCCCAGCGCTAAGCCGGTTTCCCGGCGCGCCACGCCTCGGTCATCGCCGGGTCATTCACCCGTCTTGTCCTCCAACTTCAGCGATGCCGAATTGATGCAATAGCGCTGGCCGGTCGGGGCCGGACCATCATCGAACACATGGCCCAAATGAGCCCCGCAATCCGCGCACAGCACCTCGGTGCGGCGCATGAACAAACCACGGTCCTCGGCGGTAGTCACCTTCTCCGCCTCCACCGGCTCCCAAAAACTCGGCCAGCCGGTGCCGGAGTCGAACTTGGCCCCGGCATCGAACAGCGGGGCGCCGCAGCAGGCACAGCGATAAACCCCCGGTTCGTGGCAATCGTGATACGTCCCGGTAAAGGCCGGTTCCGTCCCTTTCTGGCGGCAGATTCGATACTGCTCCGGGCTTAACCGTGCCCGCCACTCGGCGTCGGATTTGCTGATCTTGTAGCTCATGACTGCTCCTTACATGGGTTGGGGCCTACGCTCGATAGACCGCAACCGCCCGAATTGGTGTCGGACCCGCCCGCGTTCAATCCGGCTGGCTGGCCTGCCTTTCCAGCGCCTCCCAAACATGCTCGGCCAAACCCACGCCGACCTCGTTGAACGCCAGAAAGGTCATGTCGGCGCCCGCCGCCTTCAGTGCCTGCTCTTCCTCGGGATAGCTGCTGACCGCGCCGATCAACCCCTGGAAGCCGTGCCGCCGCAACTGCCGGGCGGCGATGCTCTTTGCCTCCGGGTCCGGCATCGCCAGTACCACCGCCTTGAGACCGTCCAGGCGCAAGCGATGCCAGAATCCCGGGTCCTCGGCGTCGGCGTAAACCACCCGCCGGCCTTCGTGCAGATGCCGTTCGACCTTGACCAGATCCGAGTCGATGCCGGACACCATCCGCACCTTGGGCTGACCCGGAACATGCTGGCGCTTCTTTAGAAAATCGTAGGCGGAAGTGCCGGCGTGGCCCATGCCAAGAATCAGAATCTGGGTGCTGCCCAGCGACACCGGCTGCTCGTCGGGATGTCGGTCGGCCCGCTCGAACCGCGCCAACCGGTGCTCAAATCGCTCATACAGGACATGGGCAAAGCGGTTGAGCGGCGCGGCGATGACGAAGGACAGCGCCACGGTCAGGGCCAACAACACCAGCCATTCGGCGTCCAATTGGCCGTTGCCGACCATGAATTTCACCACGATCAGCGCGAACTCACTGTAGCTGGCCAACGCCAGCGCGGTCAAAAAAGCGGTGCGGGCGCGCAGCCGGAAGGCGACCAGAATGAAAAAAAACAGCGCTGCCTTGAGCGGCAGCAGCAGCGCCAGCAGCAGCGCCCCGCCCAGCGTGGCCAGACTGGGCCAGCCTTCCAGCCCGATTTGCAGGAAAAAACCGACCAGCAGCACTTCCTTGAGCGACCATAATGCCTTGGAGAGTTCCGTCGCCCGGGAATGACTCGCCAGCAAAACCCCCAACAACAGCGCGCCCAACTCCGAACTCAGGCCCAGATGCTCGAAACCCAGACCGCCGACCAGCAACACCAGCACCAGTCCGTACAGCACCAGCAATTCGTCGTGGCCGCTCCAGTCCAGCAATTTCATCACCAGTGGCTGCAACAGCGGTAGCCCCAGCACCAGCAAGGCCCATGGCGACGGCGCTCCCACGCCCGCCACCGTCATCAAGAGTAGCGCCGCCAAGTCCTGAATGATCAGAATGCCAATTGCCACTCGGCCGTGAAAAGCGCGCAGTTCCGCCTTTTCTTCCAAACTCTTGGCCGCCAGCACCGTGCTGGAAAAGCCCAGGGTGATCGCCAGCAGCAACGCCTGTCCCGGTGGCAGCGTCAAAACCGCGAGCAGGCCCAGCCCCAACAACGCCCCACTGACCGCCAGATGCAGTAGCCCACCCCCCCAAACCTCGGGACGAATCAGACTCTTGATCCGCAGCTTGAGACCGACACTGAACAGCAGCAGCAGTACCCCGGCATGGGCGATCTGCTCGAGTAGTTCGCTGCCTTCCTGACCCAGGGCATTTAGCACGAACCCCGCCGCCAGATAGCCGACCAGCGCCGGCAAACCCAAATAGCGAAACAGTAATCCCAGAAAAAAAGCGAGCGCAATCCAGAAAGCATCCATGGGTCAGCAAAACTCCCGGATCGGAATCCGATGAAAACACGGGCGGGATCGGCACGATACCGTCTCGTCCGGCGTTGGGCGGGGCCGATTGCGTCGCTTTCCAGCGACCGGAATCAAGGCGTTGCAAAACCTCATGCTTTCTTGAGCACTTGCACCACGTACAGCAAGACCATGGCGCCCACCGTGGCGGTGATGAGCTGACCGATCAGGCCGATCGCGGCAAAACCGAGCAAGCGGAACAGAAAACCGCCGACGAAGGCGCCAATCACGCCGATCACCAGATTACCGCCCAGCCCCATGCTGCCGCCGCGCATGAAGGTGGTCGCAATCCAGCCCGCGATCAGGCCGATAATTAGAAACCCAATTAAATCCATAATGTTATCCTGTGTAAGAGTGGCTCGTGGTTCCACCGATCATAACGCATGAAAGCTACAGACCAAATAGACTTCACCCGCGAACAGAGCCCAAATGTGTTTCGATCATCGCATCGCCTGTCTGGCGCTCCCACCATGCCCGCTATTTTTCCGCTGCTCATCGTCCTGCTGTATACCACCGCCGCGCCGGCCAGCGATCTCTCCAGTTTTGCCTTCGTCAACGACGATGGCAGCCTGCGCATCCGTGGCCAGACCGTGCGGCTGTACGGCATCATCATTCCACCGACCGATCAGGGTTGCCAAGACAACGTCCGTCCCATCCACTGCGCGCCACGCGCCGCGCTGGCGCTGAATTTCAAGATCGGGGTCAATTTTGTTCACTGCGATATTCGGGAGCGCCTGCCCAACGACGACGTGCTCGCCAGTTGCACGGTCAACGATGAGGATCTGGCCGCCTGGCTGATTCAGCAAGGTTGGGCCGCCGCCGCGCCCGACGCCCCGCCTGAATATGTCGTGCTGGAAAAAATTGCCCAACAACGAGGTATCGGGGTGTGGGGTATCCCGATAGGCAACTGGCCGGGGCGTTGAATCGCCCGCATCAATCTCCCAGCAGCTTCCCTGTCCGGCGATAAATCAGCGGCTCCCACCCCGCCAGTTTGCCGGGAAATCACCCACCGTCACGGTCTGAAACAGGGCGGTTGTGGAACATCCAAGGTGATGAGATCGAACTTGCCCCGCTCACAAACCGCGAGTGCCTGACGGCCGTCTTCGGCCTGTTCGACGCAAAAACCCGCCTGCCCCAGAGCTTCGCTCACCAGGAAACGGGTCGCAAGATCGTTGTCCACCACTAAAAATCCGGGCGGGCGCGGCAACGGTTTCAGCGCTCATCGGCGATTTTCCTTGAGTCGGATACGATAACAATAGCGGAATGCGGCACCGATTCGAGACCACCCGCCACGATCCCGGACCAAACCGGCAACAGCGTTGCGCTTGGGGGAGTCTGTCGGTTAACCATCATGGACCAGCAGACGTCGGGGTCACCCGTCGTTCCCTCTCCATCTCCACAACCAGTGCTTCCCGCACCCGCGCATAGTGGCGGTCCACCTCCCGCAGCAAGGTGGGGGCGTCTTCCAGGCACTGGTCCCGCCCCCGATACTCCAACTCCTTGCACACCGCCGCCAACTGCATCGCCCCCAGGTTGGCGCTACCCGACTTGAAACCATGAGCCGCCTGACGCAGTGCCCCGCTATCCCCGGCCGTGATCGCCTCTCGCATCTGCTGGAGAAAAGTGGGCGAGCTATCCAGATAGAGGCCGATGATTTTACCCAGCACGCTGGGTTGGCCGGGCCGCTGCAAGGCACGGATTTGGGTCAGGGCGCGTTCGTCCAACAGTGAATCGGTTAGGGCGATCGGCTGTGTGGGGGACGGTGGAGCTGCCGAGAGGGCGATGACGGTGTTATTGGCCGCTACCTCCGAGGCAGGCGGCTGGGATAGTGTGGCCGAGGCGGGCATGGCAGCGGCGGGCATGGGCGCAAGCTGCCTGACAATGGGCAACCAGCCTTCCAAAATCGCCACCAACTGTGCCTGCTCGAAGGGTTTAGCGAGGTAGTCGTCCATTCCTGCCGCCTGGCACTGCTCCCGCACCCCCTTGATAACGTTGGCGGTCAAGGCGATGATCGGCACCCGCCGGCCACCGGTGGCGCTTTCTCGTTGCCGCCATTCAGTGGCGGCGCTCCAACCGTCCAGCACCGGCATATGGCAATCCATCAGCACCAGGTCGAAGGGTTCGCGCGCTAACGCGGCCAGTGCTTCGCGTCCGTCATTGGCCAGTTCGACCCGGCAACCCAGATGTTCGAGCATGGCCAGCGCCACTTCCTGGTTGACCGGGTTGTCCTCGGCCACCAACACTCGGCCGTCGAAGCGCGGCGGTTCCTCGCGCCGGACGGAACGATAGCTCACGGAGTCCACCGCCAAGGCGGTCGGCCGCGCGAGCCGGCACAGGGCGTCATGGAGTTCGGCTTGGCGCATGGGTTTTTGTAAGTAAAGGTTCACTTCGGCCCCCGCCTCCTGAGGATTGTCATCGCTCAAGCCGCTCAAGGTGAGCATTAGCAACCGCGGCGCGCGCAGGGTGGGATCGGCACGAATCTGGCGGGCGAGCTTCAAACCATCCATACCGGGCATGTGCCCATCAAGGATGACGATACCGTAAGCCGCCCCGGTCTGGACCGCCTGGCGCAGGATGGCGAGCGCCTCCGATCCGCCCGCCACGCCGGTCTCGCGCATGCCCCAACCGCGCAACTGGCGCTGGAGGATCTCGCGGGTGGTGGCGTGGTTGTCCACCACCAACACCCGCACGTTTTGCAAATCGGCACGGGGCGGCGGGATCGGACGCAACGCCGTCTCGGCGCGCGCCAGGGTGAGGGTGCACCAGAAGGTCGAGCCGGCGCCCAGGGTGCTCTCGACGCCCATCTCCCCACCCATGAGTTGCACCAGGCGCTTGCAGATGGCCAAGCCCAAGCCGGTACCGCCATAGCGGCGCGTGGTGGAACTGTCGGCTTGGGTAAAGGCCTCGAAAAGCCGGGCCTGCGCCTCGGGGGTCATTCCGATCCCCGTGTCGCGCACTGTTAAGCGCAGCCGCGCGGTGTCGGGGCCTTGCGCCACCGCCGTCAGGCGGAGGACCACCTCGCCGCGTTCGGTGAACTTGATGGCGTTGCTTAGCAGGTTCATCACAATCTGCCGCAGCCGCCCCGAGTCACCTTGCAACGGGTCCGGCAAGTCCGCCACCACGTCAACCGCCAGCTCCAGACCCTTGCCATGGGCTCGCGCGGCCAACAATATGGCGGTTTCCTCGATGAGTTCCCGCAGGTCGAAGGTCACGATGTCCAGCTCCAGTCGCCCCGCCTCGATCTTGGAGAAATCCAGAATGTCGTTGATGACCGCCAGCAGAGTTTGACCCGACTGCAGAATGGTGTGGCTAAACCGCCGCTGCTGGGTGGTCAGCACCGTCCCTCGCAATAATTCCGTCATGCCCAGGACGCCATTCAGCGGCGTGCGAATCTCGTGACTCATCATGGCCAAAAATTCACTCTTGGCCCGGCTCGCCGCCTCGGCGGCTTCCTTGGCAAACCGAAGCTGGGTATCGCGCCGTTCGAGTTGATCCAGCATGTGATTGAACGCGGAGATCAGCACGCCAAACTCGGCCGCGCCGGGTTGTCCGGGAACACGCACGGACAGGTCGGCGCCGGCGCGGCCGATACGTTCCACCGTTTCGATGAGTTGGTTTAGCGGTCGGGTCACGAACGCCGCAAGCGCGCTTAGCAGCAGCGCGATCCCGGCGACGAGAACGAGCAAGCCCGCGCCGGCGCCGATGTAAAGTACCCGCCGCAGTTCGTCCACCACCAGCCCGCCGGGAAATCCAACCACGACACTTGCGACCTGTATACCGTCCCGCCCGAAGACCGGAATCACCGCCATATGGAAATAGGCCGAGCCAAGACTGATGCCCGTGATCGAGTCGTTATCCAGCCGCAGGGCTTCGAGCAGGGCGGGCCGCATGATTTCGCCGCCCATCCTTACCGACTCGCTACTGAACAGGATCCGACCGTCGTCCGTGGCAACGAAAGCATGGCTGATCCCCGGGTACAGGCTGACGATTTCCTGACACTGCTCCTCGAAACCAATCAGGTCCCCCACCTTGATTCCCAGCGCCAGGATTCGCTCCAACTGGAGTTTCAGACTCTTGCCAATGGCGAGCGAGCGCGACTCAAGCGCCTTCTCGTACTGGTTTGAGAAGATATACCCACTGGCGCCGATGATCGCGGCCATCGCCGCCAATACGACGCTGGCCGCGATCAGCACAATTCTGGCGCGCAGCCCAAGACGCATTTACTGATCCCACTCGAATTTCTCGATCACCTCGGCTGAGAGCAACACCCCGCTCTTCATCTTGATACCCAGCTTATTAGCGCGCGCCAAGCTGACGACAGCGCGGCCCTTGACGGTAGGCCGCATCGGTAAGCTCGATGGACTCTGGCCTTCGACCAGAATCGCATGCGCCAACCGGCCCGCCGCGAGTCCCTGTTCGTGCTCGGATACGGTGACGGCAGCCAGTGTGCCGTAATGCACGCGATCCACCCAAAAACCGCAATCCGGCAAGGTGCTGTTCTCGGCGGTCCAACGCAATACCTCCTGATAGGGAACGTTTTTGCCTTGCGAATCCTTGAAGTTAAAGATACCGATTAGGGCGATGGCATCCGCCTGGCCCGGATATTCCCTGATCTTGCGCTGGTACTCGTCGAACGTCTGAAAGCGATCCCAGGCCACAATTTCGACATTGGGGATCTGGGTGATACGCTCGCGCATACGCGCCATCACCGGGTCCCACATGGTATCGCCGTCGAACACGGCGGCAATCCGCTTGACATTCGGCACGATCTGCCTGAGCAGGTTTACGGTTTCGATAAAGTGTTCCTGTTCCAGAACGCCAGTAACGTTATTGCTGCCCACGAAGTGGTAAATCCCTGGATCCTTGTTAACCCCGCTGAATACGAAAGGCAATTTCTTGTTGACATAGTGAATGGCGACGTATTCCTGGGCATCGTCATCGCTTGTGTAAACCAGGTCCGGCTGTGATGATTCGATCAAGGCACGCGCTTCCTGACCTTTTTTGTCCTTTGCTTCCGGCGTACTGTTGCGCTTGGTGTCCATCTGGAACACCTGATATTCGACCGGCGCATCCGCCATCCCTTCCTTAAAGCCTTCCAACTGGCCGTCGGTCCAACGCCATGGCGAGTGGTAACTCATGATGTGGAGGACCTTATACGGCGCTTTGTGCGCTACGCCGGCATCCCGCGCGGTGGCGCTCCAGGCATGAATAACCCACGCCGCCGCCATGATTCCCAACATCCAATGGGTGAATGTTCTGGATTTCAATGTAATGCTCCTTTCGATCTGTTACAGCAACCCTGAATCCGTTACCGTTAATCCGTTGCAATATGTCGTGCTGGAAAGGATTGCCCGCCAGTTTGCCGGGAAATCACCCGCCGTCACGGTCTGAAACAGGGTGGTTGTGAAACAGCGCGGTCATTTCAGCCTCGGGCAGCGGCCGGCTCAAATAGTATCCCTGGATTTCATGACAGCGCTTGGATTTGAGAAAGCGCAGTTGGGCCTCGTTCTCCACGCCCTCGGCGATGACTCGCAGCCCCATGCTTTCGGCCATGGCGATCACCGCCGTGGCGATGGCGGCATCGTTGGGCTGCGAGTCCACTTCGCGCACAAACATCTTATCGATCTTGAGCCGGTCCAACGGCAGTTGCTTGAGGCGGCTCAAGCTTGAATAGCCAGTACCAAAATCATCGATGGCCAGTTGCACACCGAGATCCTTGAGGGTCCGAAGTGTGTGCAAGGCCCCCTCCGGGTCCTTCATCAACAGACTTTCGGTGATCTCAAGTTCCAATGCCGCCGGTTCAAGGCCGACCTCTTCCAGAATCCGCGCTACCCCATCCGTGAAGCGGGGTTGCACAAACTGCAAAACGGAAATGTTGACCGCCATCCGCTCCAGGCCGATCCCGGCCACCTGCCAGGCCTTGGCTTGCCGGCAGGCGGTGCGCAGCACCCATTCGCCGATGAGGATGATGAGGCCGGTCTCCTCGGCAAGCGGAATGAATTCGAGGGGAGAAACCGTGCCCAGCACGTCATTCGTCCAGCGCGCCAAGGCTTCGACGCCGCAGATGCGACCACTCGGAAGATCGAGTTGGGGCTGGTAACACAGAGAAATCTCGTTTCGCTCGATGGCCTTGCGCAACTGGTTCTCCATCGTCAGGCGCTTGTGAGCGGATTCATTCAAGGCAGCATCGTAAAATCGGTAGAGATTTCGGCCCTGGCGCTTGGCGGAATACATGGCCATATCGGCATTTTTGAGCAATGTTTCCGAATTCTCTCCATCCCGCGGAAACACGGCAATGCCAATGCTGGGGGTAACGAAGATTTCGTGACCCTCCAGGACGAGCGACCGCGATAAATTAACCTGAATCCGTTCGGCGACAATGGCGGCATCCTCGCTGCGCTGAATCTCGGGCAGCAGCACGGTGAATTCGTCACCTCCCAGCCGGGCGATACTCTCGTCCTGCACTTCCGCATCGCTCCGCGACACCGAGTCGCTGGCGCGAACGCTCAACTCCAGCCGGTCGGCCATCGCCTGGAGCAGGAGATCGCCTACATTGTGACCCAGGGTATCGTTGATGCGCTTGAAGTTGTCCAGATCCAGGAATAGCAGCGCGAGTTGGCGACCGTGGCGTTGGACCCGCTTGAGCGCCGTGTCGAGGCGGTCCTTGAATAATTCGCGGTTGGGCAGTCGCGTGAGGCTATCGGTGAAGGCCAATTGCCAAATGCGCTCCTCCGTCTGATGCAGTTCGGTGATGTCTTGCAGGGTGCCGTACAAATGGGTGGGACAACCGGAGGTATCCAGGACAGCTTCGGCCTGTTGCTGAACGTAACGCCCGCCGCCGACGGTATCCACCAGCCGGTAACTGATCGCCCTGGATTTCCCGCCCTGCCGTATTTCTTCAAGCCATTGCTCTACAAGGTTTCTATGCTTCTCATGCACACGGGCGAGAATAACCTGGAACGGAACCTTGGGCGCTTGGGAATCGAGCCCAAGCATTTCGCAAACCTCCCGCGACAGATGGAGAAAGTCATGACCCTCACTCCAATCCCAGTATCCCAGTCGCGCGATGCGTTGGGCGGTCGTGAGCCGACGCTCGCTCTCGTGCAGGCTGGCCATGGCCGCGCTGGCCCGCAGTAGATACCGGACTCGATATTCGAGCAGGATGAAGTTGATGGGCTTGGTAATGAAATCGGTCGCGCCAGCCTTGAACGCCTGATTGATGGATTCATAGTCGTCCAGGCCGGTCATCATCAGGATCGGCACCTGCGCTCCCTCGGGTCGCCGGCGCAGTTCGACGCAGGTCGCGAACCCATCCAGCTCGGGCATCATGACATCCAGGGTGATGAGATCGAGGTTGATCCGCTCGCAAATCGCGAGTGCCTGACGACCGTCTTCAGCCTGCTCGACGCGGAAACCGGCCTGCTCCAAGGCTTCACTCACCAGGAAGCGGGTCGCAAGATCGTCGTCCACCACTAAAATCCTGGCTGGCGCGGAAACGGTATCAGCACTCATCGAGGGCTCCTCTTAAATCGGATACGATAATACCAATTCTGAATAGGTTTTCGTCATTCCCGCGAATGCGGGAATCCAGGCCGCCGCTGAAAAACGGGATACCCGCTTTCGCGGGTATGACGAACAGGGTGGTTATTGGCCTCCGAAAAGAACAAAACCTATCGGGAAACGATATAACAATAGCGGAGTACGGCATCGATTCGGGATCCCCATCGCGATCCCGGATCAACAAACCGGAGAAAGCCTTACACTTGAACGAGGTTGCCGGTTGGCCCTCATGGGCCAGCGGACGCCGGGTTCGCCCGCCGCTCTCTCTCCATCTCCACAACCAGTGCTTCCCGCACCCGTGCATAGTGGCGGTCCACCTCCCGCAGCAAGGTGGGGGCGTCTTCCAGGCACTGGTCCCGCCCCCGATACTCCAACTCCTTGCACACCGCCGCCAACTGCATCGCCCCCAGGTTGGCGCTACCCGACTTGAAACCATGAGCCGCCTGACGCAGTGCCCCGCTATCCCCGGCCGTGATCGCCTCTCGCATCTGCTGGAGAAAAGTGGGCGAGCTATCCAGATAGAGGCCGATGATTTTACCCAGCACGCTGGGCTGGCCGGGCCGTTGCAAGGCGCGAATTTGGGCCAGGGCCTGCTCATCCAGCGGAGGCGCGATTTGCGCTGGTGAAAACTGGAAAATTGGATTGCTCAGTATAGAAACTTCAGGGCTGATGGCCGTCATCTCCGCGCGGCGGTGGCGGAGAATCCGGGGATGGAGACGGCTTGGACATGGGCACGACACCGCCGCTGGCCGGCAGCCAACGGTCCAGCAGGGCGGCCAATTGTTCCTGGGTGAAAGGCTTACTCAAATAATCATCCATCCCTCCCGCCAAACACTGTTCCCGAAAGCCTTTGACGATGTTGGCGGTCAGGGCAACGATCGGGAGGCGCGGCCGACCCCGCGTGTGTTCCCAGCGACGGATAGCGGCGGTGGCGGCAAACCCATCCAGCACCGGCATCTGGCAGTCCATCAAAATCAGGTCATACGGGGTTCGGGCCACGGCTTCAACCGCCTCCTGGCCATCGGCCACCACCTCGCCCTGACAGCCCAGCATACTCAGTACCGCCAAGGCCATTTCCTGGTTGACCGGGTTATCCTCGGCGACCAGAATCCGGCCGGTGAATCGGGGCGAGCGGGTGAGGGCCCGGGCTTCATTTTCCGCCTGGTCACTCGTCAAACCCCAGGCTGTCGTCCGCCGCCGCAAAATCTCGCGGTTGGCGGCATTATCACCCACCAGCAAAATCCGCAAGCCTCTCAGATCCTCCCGCGCTGGCCAAGGCGACCGCACGCTTGTTACTGACTGTGACAGTGGAAGACTAAACCAGAACCGGGAACCCACTCCCGGCGTGCTATCCACGCCGATCTCCCCATCCATCAACTGGACCAACTGTCGAACAATGGCCAGCCCCAGCCCGGTGCCGCCATAGTGGCGGGTGGTGGAAGCGTCCGCTTGGGTGAAAGCCTCGAAAATCCGGGCGCACGCCGCCGGGGCAATCCCGATGCCGGTATCTTGGACTTCAAAGCGCAGGCGCGGCCTCGCGGCATCCTGGTCCAACAGGCGTAGCCGCATGACCACCTTGCCTCGCTCGGTAAACTTGATGGCGTTGCTGGTCAGGTTTACCAGAATCTGCCGCAAGCGTACCGGATCGCCTTCCACCACGACCGGCAGATCGAGCGGCAAATCGTCGAGCAGATCCAGGCCCTTTTCGTGTGCTCGCCCAGCCAGCAGCGCCGCCGTCTCTTCCATCAACTCCCGCAAGTCGAAGGGCACGACTTCCAGTTTCATCCGACCCGACTCGATCTTGGAAAAATCCAGAATGTCGTTGATAGTGACCAGCAGGGTGTGGCCTGAATTGAGAATCACGTCCGCAAACCGCTGCTGTTGGGCATTCAGGGGGGTGCCCCGCAGCAACTCCGCCATGCCTAACACGCCGTTCAGGGGGGTGCGAATCTCGTGGCTCATCATCGCCAAAAATTCCGATTTGGCCTGACTGGCCGCCTCGGCGGCTTCCTTGGCCTGTTGCAACGCTGCCTCCGCCTGTTTGCGGATGGAGAGATCGTGCACAACCACCTGAAAGGCCAGCTTGCCCTGATACGTAAACGAGGCGGCGGCCATCTCCACGGGAAACGCGGCGCCATCCATTCGCAGGTAGCGCTCCTCCAGCAGGGGAGCAGCCGTCTTGAGTGTGAGGATCTGTTTTATTCGCTCCCGCACAACCGCACGATCGTCAGGATGGATTCGGTCCCAGAATGACGTGCCAATCAGCGCCGCCGGCGAATCCGCCCCAAGCATCCGAGCGCCGCTGGCATTGATATAGGTGATTTTTTCATCGAGATTGATGCAAATCATATCGGGCGACAACTCAACAAGTTGCCGATAGGCATTTTCGCTATCCATGAGCGCCTGCGTTGTCCGCCGTAGCGCACGCACCGGGACAAGCCGCAGTGGAAAAAAAAGGATGATGCCCAACACCAGTCCGGCGAGTGCGATCAGAGCCGTTTCCACCACTAGCTCATGCAGCGAGACAAGCACTTCCACCTTCCCAGCTTCGGTGCCGAAATCGTAAATCGGATAAGTGCGGGTGAGGGTGGGCGCAGCCAACTCCGGCATTAGGTAGGCAATCGTATTGCCGTTCTGGTCGATCACGGCGGCGCCGTACCGTCGATTGCCATACCGTTGCAGTAACGACGTCAGCCGCTCGGGTTGGAAGCGCCACAAACCGGTGCTGTGATTGACAAACTCCGTGACGACCGTGGCGAGGGACTGGGCCTCGCTTTGCAACGCCCCGCTGCGATTCTGGTAGGACCAAAGAAAAAACGCGGTGGGTGGCGCCACCATGACGAGCGCCGCCAAACCGCCAGCCAGCCAGGTGAGCAGGCGTTCGATTCGGGCAACCTTGTTCACGGCTGATGCGGGGCTGAAACGTAGCCCGAACGATCCAGGATTTCCTTCCCGGATAACGAAAGAATGAATTCCAGAAAACCCTGGGCTGCTGGCGACAGCTTGGGGCCGCGCACGAGGTAAAGGCCCTTGAAATAGGGGTAGGCGCCCTGGCGCAGGGCGGCCAGAGTTGGCGCCTTGCCGTCAATGGGCAGGGCATTGAGCTTGCGATTCTGGGCCTGCACCAGAGCCAGATTGCTCGTACCGAGGGAACCCGGCGTCTTTTCCAGCAGATCTATATTCTCCAGATCATTGGCGGCAACCAACATGCCGGGCCGGGCCAGCGCGGCGTCGATCGCCTGGTTCATACCCGGCGACAACCGGCGCAGGATAAGAGTGTCCGATTCGGACAGGCTGCGCACCACCAGTCGGATGGGTGAACCATCGGTCCAGGTCGTCATCTTGCCGCTGTAGATCGCCGCCAATTGCTCGATGGTAAATCCGGGTGGTGGCGGTTTCTTCTCCGTAACCACCAGAAAGGGGGTGCGGCCAAGCTCCCAATCCTGGCCACCCTGAGCCTTTTCGGCCTCGATCAGCGGCTTGCCGGGTACCGCCAGATCAATTGCGCCGGCGAGCACCGCGCGAATTGAACCGTTACTGCCCATCGGCGGTTCGATCACACGCACTCTGACGTTCGGCTTGCGCTTGCCATACGCCTCGGCCCATTGCCCGATCAACGGTGCCGCCGAGCCCGTTCCTCCCACAATCAGCGTTTCCGCACGGGTCAGACTCGCTGGATGCACCAAACCCATCGCAAGTAGAAACACAAAGCCAATGATGTGGGCTTTATTGCTCCAGGCAGCAAGCTTCATGGCGTCTCCCAATAACGCTTCTCGATAAATTATGGCTGACTTGCGGCAAGAGCCCACCTCAATTCCGTTCCCGCTTCAGCGCGGGAACACCGTTTTTGCCATTTCAGCGGGTGGCGCTAAAACCCACAGCGCTAGGCGTCTGGCCAGGGCGTTGAACCACCCGCGCTCAATCCTCCAGTAGTTTCCCGGCCTGACGGTAACCCAACGACTCCCGACCGGCTACCTTGCAGAATTTCTGTCCGGGTCGGGTCAACCGTTCGGTCATGCGGGCAAACAGGAGACCACTCGTTGCGGTACGGATTGCTCGGCGAGCCGCGCCGGGCGGGTCGCCGAGCGGGTCCATCAATTCCACGACTATTTCGCCCTCCATGACGTACTCACCCAACTGTTTGCGATAGATCAGCACGCCAGCGGCCGGCGCGGTCAGCACGTCCACCCCATCCAGCGGGGTTGGCTGGCAACGCGGTTCCGGCAGCGGCCCCGGTTCGCCGGCGATCACGCCGCGTCGTTGTAAAAACCGCAGCAGCGCCGCCGCGTCGGCCGCCGCGTATTCATCGCTTACATCCGTTTGCCCGCGTAGTTCCACCGTGGTCGCGAAACAGGCCAGCGGCACCGGACCTTCCGTCGCCAGTGCCGCGCGCAGCTTCCACCAGGGACTGGCGCAGGCTCCGTCGAACGGATTGCCGCCTGGATCTTCTTCCAGCAGGATCGCCGCCGCCCCCAGTTCCGCGCCCAGCGTCCGCGCCTCGTCGGCCTGCCAGCGCGATGCATACAGGTGCAATAGCGACTCGCTGTCGCAGTGCAGGTCGAAGACGAAATCGGCGTCAATGGCCTGCCCCAACAACGCCAGTTTGAGCACGTCCGTCTCCCGCGCCACCCGCTGTTCGGCCAGCACCGTCCGCAAGGTTGCGCGGACCAACGCCGCATTATCGACCGGATCGGCGCGCAACCGCCCCCGCAACCGCTCCAGCGCGAACGGCGTCAAGTCGGGAAAGCCGCGATTGAAATTGCCGCTGCCCTCGAAATCGAAACGGCCCAGCAGGCGACCGTTGCAGTGCTGGTTCAAGCCAATCGGATTGGCAACCGGCACCACCACCACTTCACCCACCATCCGGCCCTGTTCCTGGGCTTGCTCCAGTCCACGCAGCAGGTGTTGCGCCACCAACAGGCCCGGTATTTCATCGGCGTGCAGGGCGGCCTGGAAATAGGCTTTGGGCCGCGCGCCGGGCACACCGTAGCGATGGACTCGCAGCGTCCGCTGCGTGCCGGGCGCCGGTACGGGCAATTCGAGGTGATCGGTGGCTGTGGGCATTGAGCGTTCTCCTGAATCAGGCGTCCCCTGTCAACCCAATTCCGCCAATAGTTGGTCGATCATGTGCTCGGCCTGGGCGCGGTAGCCGCCGCCGAACAGGTTGAGATGGTTGAGTACGTGGTACAGGTTATACAGCGTCCGCCGTTGCGGGTAACCCACATCCAGCGGCAGCGCTTCCCGGTAAGCGGCGTAAAAACATTCTGGAAAGCCACCGAACAATTCGGTCATGGCCAGATCCGCCTCGCGGTCGCCGTAGTAACAGGCTGGGTCGAAGATGACCGGATCTCCATCCACCGTGCAGCCGGCGTTGCCACTCCACAAATCGCCGTGCAGCAGCGCCGGCACCGGCCGGTAACCGATGAACAGCCCCGCGAACCGCGCCAGCAGTTGCTCGCCTCGCCGTCGCAGTTCGCCTCCATGCCCATGGTGGGCGGCCAGTTCCAACTGAAAGCCGAGCCGCCGCTCACGCCAGAATGTGATCCAGTCATCGCCACGATCATTGGGCTGGGGGGTCGAACCGATGGTGTTGTTCCGATGCCAACCGAAAAACGCTTGGGGAATGCGATGCAGCGCGGCCAACTGGTGGCCCAGCAGATCCAGCGCCCGCGGGCCGCCTCCGCCCAGTGGCAGGTACTCCAGCACCAGAAAAGCCAGACCGGCGGCGGTACCATGCCCGATTGGCAAGGGAACCCGCACGGCTTCGGTCGCGGCCAGTTCCGCCAGGCCGGCGGCCTCCGCCTCGAACATGGTCTGGACCACGGTGGCCGCGCCATGGGTCTTGACGAAAAAATCCCGCTCGCCGTCTCCGACTCGCCAAGCCTGATTGATGCAGCCACCACCGAGTGGCTGGCGCTGCCGAGCGACGAAGCGCTGGTCGGTCACCGCGCCGATGCGTTGCTCCAACACATTCCAGAAACATTCTGAATTCAAAGGAATAAAGGCCGTTTAATAAACCTCAGGGGAGCGAATGCAATTCCCTGATCCGATCCTTGTCTTCTGGCTCCCGCACCCTGCATTCCTCCGGCAACCGCACCTCCATGGCGATCGGCAGATGATCCGAAAAAACGTGGTTCAACACCTCCACCCGTTCGACCGCGATGGACGGCGATACCAGAATATGGTCCAGATGCCGGTCCGGCTGCCAACTGGGAAAGGTTTGCAATCCGGGCGCTGGCTCGCACAGGCGGGCCGTCGCCAACAATGTCCCCATCTCCGGGCTATCCGACCGGCAGTTGAGGTCGCCCATCAGGATGACGTGACGGTAATCGCGCACCAAATGAGCCAGAAACTCGATTTGCAACAATCGGCCGCGCCGGCCCAGCGCCATATGGATGATCAGCACATGCAAGGCATCCTCCCCCGCGCCGAACCGGACTTCCAACACGCCCCGACCTGGAATCAGTCCAGGCAACTTGTGCTCGGTGATGGCGGTCGGCCGGATGCGGCTGAGCACCGCATTGCCGTGCTGCGAAATCATGCCGATCCGGCGGTTGGACTGATCGAACAGGTACTCGAAGCCGGCATAATCCGCCAAATATTTTACTTGATTGACGAAACCGCTACGCAGGCTGCCAGCGTCCACTTCTTGCAAACCCACCAGGTCGTAGTCGGTCAATACCCGAGCGATGCCGTCCAAGTTGCTCATCCGCGATGGCACCGGCACCAGATGTTTCCAACTGCGGGTAAAATATTGAGAATATTTGCGGGTGGTCAACCCGCTCTGGATATTGTAACTGAGCAGCCGCAAGCGGCGTGGTTCGCCTTGGTCGCTCATCGTGCGCCGGCTAGCCGCCTCCGGGCGCGGCGGCTTCCTGGACGATCAGGAAATCCACGACTTCAAACATGCGCGGCGAGCGCACGTCGTACTTGCCGTTGACGATCACCGCCGGGACGCCTCGCACCCCATAACGCTGCGCCAGCTGGTTGCCGCGACGCAATTGAGTTTCGGTCTGGAACGAGGAGTAGGCCTTACGGAAGGCATCCTGATCGACGCCATGTTCGGCGAAGAACGCCGCCAGGTCATCTTCGTCCTTCAGCTTGTGCTGATGCATGGCCGCAAACAAGGGCTCATGAATCTGCTCCAATACGCCCAAAGCCTCGGCGGCATAGTAGGCACGGGCGCCAGGCTCCCAACTGGCCCCAAACGCGACCGGAATCCGCACGAAAGCGACATTGTCTGGCTTGTGTTTCAGCCATTCCCGCACTTTCGGCTCCAAATCGAAACAGTGCGGGCATCCGTACCAGAACATCTCGATCACTTCGATCTTATCGGGCATCTCTGTCGGCACCGGTGTCGACAGACGCACATAATCCTTACCCTCCTCAAACGGCGGCGTGGCCGGATCGGCGGCGTGGGCGACGACCAGCGGCAACGCGCAGGCCAGCACGATCAGCAGCAGGCGACAAAATGGATTCGGCATCACGGGAACTCTCTCGATTTCGGTTGGCGAAAACGGGGCGGCGGACTGGCTTACAGCGTGCCGTAGGAGTGCAGCCCCGACAAAAACATGTTGACCCCCAGAAAAGCGAACAAGGTCACGAGCAGGCCAATCACCGCCCACCAGGCCATCGGCGCGCCGCGCCAGCCCTTGGTCAGCCGCAGGTGCAGCCAAGCCGCATAGTTCAACCAGACGATCAATGCCCAGGTTTCCTTGGGATCCCAGGACCAGTAACCACCCCAGGCCTCGGCCGCCCACAGCGCGCCGAGAATGGTGGCGATGGTAAAGGCGGCGAAACCCAGCGCGATGGCCTTGTACATGACATCGTCCAGCAGCTCAAGCGGCGGCAACACCCGCGCCAGCAGGCCATCCGGCCAACGCGCCTCCACGCCGGACCGCAGCAGGTAGGCCACCCCGAGCATCGCCGCCAAGGAGAACGCACCATAACCGATGAAGTTGGCCGGCACATGGATTTTCATCCAGTAGCTCTGCAAAGCCGGAATCAGCGGCTGAATGTGATGGGCCTCGCGGTCAAAGGTGTACCACAGCAGGAAGGCGACGGCTCCGCTGATCACCAGCAGGGCGAAACCACCCATGGCGCGGGTGCGGTGGCGATCCTCGTAAAAGAGATAGAGCAGCGCGGTAATCAACGCAAACAGGATGAACACTTCGTACAGGTTGCTGACCGGGATATGACCGATGTCGGCCCCCAGCAGATAGGATTCTCGCCAACGCACCAGCAGGCCGGTCGCACCCATGACCGTTGCTGTCCAGGTCAGGGCGGTCGCGGTCTCGCCGACAAATTCGGAACGGCTGAACAGCGCGACAAAATAGGTGACGGTGGCCAGCACGTACAAGGCGCTCATCCACATGAACGCGACCTGGCTTTCCAGAAAATATTTGAGCCAGAAGTCGCTCTGGCGCAACGCATAATCCGCATCGTAACGCCACAGCGCCAGCGCCGCCAACACCGCCACCGCCAGGGCGAACAACCGTACCGGTTTCCAGTACAACCCCCAAGCGATCAGCCCCAGAGTGCTACCGGCCTGGATGGCGATCTCGTAGCCATCCATGTACGAGCGATAAAACCACCAGACCAGGATCGAGCCAGCCGCCGCCAGCAGCATCCACAGCCCGTCCCGAACCGTCAAGCGGCGCCAAAAAGACGGTTGCTCCCACTGCTCCAACATTGCTTCGCGCGTTACCGCCATTGCCATTCCGCTCCTCTCATAACTATCGCTACCGCGCTATTTTGCGTCCGCCGCCGACATCTTCGATGGCACAGCGGACGAAGCGGACTGTTTTTCTTCCGCTGACCCCAACCGCCGCTCGAACATCGACTGTAAGCCGGCGAATTCGCGGGAAAATTCGGTTTGGTGGCGATTTCCGGTACCGGCCAGAATCAACCGGGTCGCCCCATCCTCGATCGCCAGCCAAGCCCACAACCGACGATGCGAAGTATAAAACATGATGAAGACACCGATGACCAGTAAAGCAAAGCCGGTGTAGACCACGCTGACTCCACCGCTGTGGGTGACTTGCAATCCAGAAGCCTCCACCTGCTGAAAACCGCTCAGTTGCAGGTAGAAGGGCGAGGCATAGGCCGGCAGCGCGGACAGCGCCGACACGGCGTCATTGAAAAACGCCTCCTCGCGCTCGCCGACACCATGCTCGACATCAACCCCCTCCTCGCGCAGCACCTCGATGAAGATTTGGGCCAAGGTATCACGCAGGATATTGAGATACAGCGCACTCGCCTCCCGCAGCCGTTCGGCCGGCACCACCGTCTTGGCTCGCTCCGCCACCGCGGCGGTGCCGCCCTGAGCGAACAATTCGACCAAGCTCAACCGCACTCGTTCGAGGTCGCGGCGGTATTCCGGGTTTTCGTCCGCTGCCGGCCCGGAGCGGGCCAGCACACCATGCAGCCAGTCGGAATCGCGCAAGCGGGCGTTGAGGCGCAGGAAGCGTTCGGGACTGTTGTTCGGGTCCGCCGGAATATGCAGATAGGTAAACGGCTCACCGGGCTGGGCGCGCATGCCACTGATGAAAAACCAGCGGCCCTCCAGTTGCACCGGCGCCATGTAATTGAAGTATTCCCGAGCCTCGCCGGCCGCGTCGCGCAGCTTGAAACCAATGCTGGGGCCAAAGTTGCGGAACTTGCGCTCGCCGGGCCGGACGTCAGGCTCCGGCAGCAGGTTGAACAGGCGGAAATCGTCCACTTCCAGGGAAAGCGGTCCAGTCGGTCCTCCCACTTTCAGGGAACTGCCCACCGTACCCTTGGCTTCGGTCGGCTCCAGCCGGGCGACGGTCACTGGCCAGGCGCGCAGATCCAGCTTGGAGCCGCCGTCGCCGAAGTCGGACTGGTAAATCGAATAACCGCGATAAGTTAGCGGGTGGTTGACGCGGATGGTCGCTGCCATGGGCTGGCCGCCCAGATGCTCCCGATCATGGATAAGCACTTGGCTGACGAAGGATTTTGGCTGACCGGTGTCGTAGTAGGCGACCTGGAAATCTTTCAGCTCGATGGCGAATGGCAGTTCCTGCAGCACAAAACCGTCGCGGGCGCGAACGAACACGAAATTGGCCGCGGCGCCCTCGGGCAGCATCACGTTGCCACGGAACGCCGGCACCGCGCCGGGCGCCAGCCGGCTGGCCGGAGGGATGTCGCGGGCGGCCAGGTCTCGGGTCTCCAGCACGATCTCGCCACGCCACTCCTTCAGCTTCAGCCACAGATTGCCATCCAGCAGGCCACCGATGCCGATCATCACCACCGCGGCGTGCGTGAACAGATAACCGAGACGGTTATAGCGGCCTTTCATCGCCGCCACTACCCGGTGATCGCCGCTATCGTGGGCGCGCCAGCGGTAGCCTCGCGCCCGCAGCATCTCGGTCACCGCGCTCTGCGTGGCGTCAAGACCACGATCCGGCAGCCGCCACTCGGCGTGCTGGTGGAAACCGCGCAGCGAACGCGCCTGGACGTTGGCGCGGAACCGCACCATCTCCCGCAGCATTCCCGGTACCTGACGGTACAGACAAACGCTGGTGGATAAAATCAGGAACGCCAGGATAGCGACGAACCAGCCAGCGCCGTAGACATCGAACAACCCCAGCCGACGCAACACCTCGAACCAGAACGGCCCGAACTTGAGCAGGTAATCCGGATAGGGCTGGTTCTGCTGCAACACCGTGCCGATCACCGAGGCGACCGCCACCACCACCAGCAGGGTGATCGCCAGGTTCATGGAACCGAAAAATTCCAACAACACCCAGCCCAGGGTACGGCGGTGATCGGATTGACGCGCGGCGGTTTCGTTCACGGTATGGTTCGGGAAAACGTGCGGGAAGCCTGTTCGACCCGACCGGGCGGCATCGGTTCAGGTCTTCCGAACCGCTTTGAACCTGATCGCTGTCGAAGCCAGATGGCGTGGAAGAAAAAAGGGTGGCCATTCAGCCACCCTTTTGCGAAACCGGCGGATATCCGGCCCGGTTCGCCCAAGATTTATTGCAGGCCCTGCACGTAGGACGAAACCGCCTTGATTTGCGGGTCGGTCAATTTCGCCGCGATGACCCGCATCATCTGCCCGGCGTCGTTGGCGCGTTCCATGGCGCGGAAGGCTTTCAACTGAATCTCGGCGTATTCCGCGTGCTGGCCGGCCAGCGCCGGGAACTTGGCGGCCGGGTTGCCGGCACCGGTGGCGCCGTGGCAAGCCGCGCAGGCCGGAACGCCGCTATTGAGATCCCCGCCGCGAAAGAGCGCCTCGCCCACCGGCGCCAGGGCCGGATCGGCCGCGGCGCGGGTGACCTGCTGGGACGCGAAATAAGCCGCCAGATCCTCCATATCCTGTGGGCTCAATGGCGCGACCATGCCAGCCATGATCGGGTTGGCGCGGGCTCCACTCTTATATTCCTGCAATTGCTTGAGCAGATAATCAGCGCTTTGCCCCGCCAGTTTGGGATACTGGGGATTGGTGCTGTTGCCGTCCGGACTATGGCAAGCCGCGCAGGTCGCGGACTTGGCTTTACCGGCGGTGGCGTCGCCAGCGGCCAGCACGGCGGTTGTGGAACCGAGCAATGCGCAGGTCGCGGCGATCACAACGAGTTTTTTCATTTTTGGAAGGCTCCTGTACGATGACGGTATTCGGTTCAGGCGACCTGCCGCCGGCGCGGAACAGAGCAACGCGGGCCGGTGGCCAAGCCTCGCTCGGCGGTGACGGAACTGGTGCTTGCCTGAATCGGTCCCGTCCCGAAAGCGGCAGTTTTATATATCAGTTTCGGCCTTTGAGTTCAATGAGAAACCCCAACGATACTACCTCTATCGCTACCCGAACCGCACCGACCACCGGTCGCTGGCGCGGCGTCCGTTTTCTGTATAGCGTTAACGCCTTGGCCCAGCTTCCGCCCGATACCGGCCGGGAAGTAGCCTTCGCCGGCCGGTCCAACGCCGGCAAATCCAGCGCGATCAACCTTCTCACTGGCCAACGGCAGTTGGCCCGAGTCAGTAAAACGCCCGGCCGGACCCAACTGCTCAACTTTTTTCTGGTGGAGCCGGATCGCTACTTGGTCGATCTGCCGGGCTACGGTTATGCTCGGGTTCCCGACTCAATTCGCCGGCACTGGGGAGAACTGCTGGAACGCTACTTGACCGGGCGCGCGGCGCTGCGCGGCCTGCTGCTGCTGATGGATATCCGCCATCCGCTGACCGACATGGATCGCCAACTGCTGGACGGCTGCGCCGCCCGCGAACTGCCGGCGCACATCCTGTTGACCAAGGCGGACAAACTCAGCCGGGGCGCGGCGCTGGCGGCGCTGGCCCAGTTGAAACGGGCGCTGGCGGCGAATTATCCGGGCGCCAGCGCCCAGTTGTTCTCGGCACCGACCGGCCAGGGTATCGGCGAAGCCCACGCGCGACTGGATGGCTGGCTAGGGTATCGGGAAGAACAGTGAAAGCGCCTTAGCCCTCATGCGCCGAGGAGGGGTCGGACCGCGCCCGCCACCCGTCGGCCAACAGACGCGCCCGTAGCGCCCGACCGACCAGCTCGCCGGCCCGCCCCAGAAACAGCGTGCCGGCGCCGGGATGAAAGCGCTGCTCGTCCCAACTACCCAGCGCCAGCAGTCCACGCCACCGGCCGTCGCCCAGGGGAACCAGTGCCGCCGAAGCCACCCGCGGCGCGCAATCGCCGAACAGCGCGGTGGCCTGCTCCGAACGCAAGCGGCCACAACGTGATTTGCCCACCTGCAGCAAGCCTTCGAACAGAGCGAGCACATCCGGGCGCAGGAATTCCGCCGCCCCCGAGTCGGCGACGAGCGCGGCTTCCAGACACAGGGCGACGCAATCGGCGTTGAATTCGTCCCGTAGCACCGCTTTTATGCGATACAGCAGCCCATCCAATTCGTTCGGCGCATCCAGCAGGTCCAGCGCCAGCCGCTGAACCCGTTCCGCCAGCCGGTCGTTGTCGCGGGCGATGCCGACCAGTTCCAACAGTTTGCCATGCAGGCGCTGGCCACGCTCCCGCAACAACCGGTTCTGGTACTCCAGCAACGACACCGCCGGCTCGCAGGGATGAGGCACTCGCAAGCTCTCGACCAGGTCGGGATGACCGATGAAAAATTCGGGATGCTCGCGCAGCCAGTTGACCACGACGCGCTCGATCTCCGTCGGACCCGGTACCGCCTGTTCGTCACTCATCGTTCGATCCACCTTGCGGTTGGCCGCCTCGCGTTCATGGCTCGATCCAGCCTTCGAACACCGTTACCGCCGGCCCGGTCATGGTTACCGGCTCACCTTCGCCCGCCCAGTGGATATCCAACACGCCACCGGGCAGCTCAACCCGCACACTTGGCCACAGCAGGCCCCACAACCGGCCGGCGACCACCGCCGCGCAGGCGCCGCTGCCACAGGCCAAGGTTTCGCCGACACCGCGTTCGTAAACCCGTAGCCGGGCCTGGTCAGGCGCGACCACCTGCATGAAACCGATATTGGCGCGTTGGGGAAAGCGGCCGTGCCGCTCCAGCAAAGGCCCCAGATGCGCCACCGGCGCGTGCTCCACATCGTCCACTCGCAATACCGCGTGTGGGTTGCCCATGGACACCACGCCGATTTCCAGTTCGATCCCGTCGGCGGCGATCGAATAGAGCGGTGCGCGCTCGGTGGCGAAAAAGGGCACGTCGACCGGATCGAGCCGCGGCTGCCCCATGTCCACCGTCACCCGGCCGTCCGCTTGGATCGTCAGGCGCAGCAAACCGGTCGCGGTCGCCACGCACAGGCTATTCTGGTCGCTCAATCCTCGATCGCGCACGAAACGGGCGAAACAACGGGCCCCGTTACCGCACTGTCCTACCTCTCCACCGTCGGCGTTGAAGATCCGGTAGCGAAAGTCGGCGTCTTTCCGATCGGAAGGTTCGACCAACAGCACCTGATCGCAACCGATGCCAAAGTGACGATTCGCGAGCCGGCGGATGTGCTCCGGCGTCAACGCCACGGGCTGGCTGACGCCGTCGATCACCACAAAATCGTTGCCGAGCCCTTGCATCTTGGTGAAGTGAAGTTTCATCGCCTCGACCCCAACCAGCTCAAGCAAATTTATTTTTGAACTTCAAAATACTAACTCCTCCCCGTCCACGCAATCTTGTACAAATCCAGCCGCCGGTCGCGGAAGTTGCGCACACTGCCATGCATGCGCATCTCCTTAAGATTATCCAGATCCAGATCGACGATCAGCGTCATTTCGGTGTTCGGCGTAGCCTCGGCGGCGATGGCGTCATGCGGGAAAGCGAAGTCGGACGGGGTGAACACCGCCGCCTGAGAGTACTGCATATCCATGTTCTCCACTCGCGGCAGGTTGCCGACACTGCCGGAAATCACGACGTAGCATTCGTTCTCGATGGCCCGGGCCTGCGCGCAACGCCGCACTCGCAGGTAGGCGTTCTTGGTGTCGGTCCAGAACGGCACGAACAGAATCTGCATGCCTTGATCAGCCAGCAAACGCGGCAATTCCGGAAATTCCACATCGTAGCAGATCAAAATGCCGATCTTGCCGACATCCAGTTCGAATACCCTGAGCGAGTCGCCGCCCTGAAGACCCCAATAGGATCGCTCGTCCGGGGTAATATGCAGCTTGGATTGCTTGTCCCAGGTACCATCGCGCCGACACAAATAAGTGGCATTGTACAACGCGCCACTCCCATATTCCGGCATGCTGCCGGCAATAATGTTGACATTATAGGCTACAGCCAACTGCGAAATGGCATCGCGCAGCGGTTCGGTATACTCGGCCAGTTGCCGCACCGCCTCGGCGGTGTTGCGCTGGTTGAACTGAGCCATTAGCGGACCGTTGAAGAATTCCGGGAACAACACGATGTCGGTCTTGTAGCCCGCCACCGCATCCACGAAATATTCGACCTGTTGCAGCATATCCTCCAGCGATACAGTCTGCCGCATCTGCCACTGCACCGCCCCAACCCGCACCACCGATTTGCGGCCACCGATCAGGACCTCCTTGTCTTCATAGTAGATGTTCAGCCATTCCAGCAGCACGGCGTAAGCCTGGGACTCGGTATCGTCGGGCAGATAGCCGGTTACGATCTTGCGCACGTGGAAGTCGTTGGCCAACTGGAAAGTCAGGATGGGGTCCACCAGCTCCTTGGCCCGCACCTGCTCCACGTACTGCTGGGGAGTCATATCGTGGGCGTACTTGCCGTAGCCGGGGATCCGGCCGCCGACGATGATGGCTCGCAGATTGAGCTTCTCGCACAGCTCCTTACGGGCGTCGTACAGCCGCCGGCCGAGCCGCATGTCGCGGTAATCGGGATGGACAAAGACATCCACGCCATACAAGGTGTCGCCATTGGGGTCGTGGGTAGTGAGATAGCCGTCACCGATAATCTGATTGTAGGTGTGGCGATCGCCGTGGCGACCGTAGTCCACGATCAGGCTGATGGTGGCCGCCACCACCTTGTCGTTATCCTCGATGCAAATTTGCCCTTCCGGAAAACGGGCGATCTGGGAAGCGAACTGCTCGCGACTCCAGGCGCCGTCCATGCTGGGGTAGACCGCTTCCATGATCTCCTCGACATCGCCGTAGTCGGACAGACGCAGGTTGCGTAGTTTCAGCCGGTGCTGGACCGGGTGCTCGAGGGTTCGATGCTGAACCGGGTGTTCGGAAGTTTGATCGGTCATTGCAAAATCGAGCTTGCGCGGTTAGAGGTTGGAAACGGCGGGCGCGGTCATGCCACCAGCCGGAGGTAGTCGCGGTAGATACAACGGTCCATCACCACAGTCAATCCGGCCGCCCGCGCCCGCAACGCCGCCGCTGCATCGATCACGCCATCCTGTAACCAGAGGGCGGGCAGTTTCAGGGCAACACAGTCGTCGGCGATGGCGGCGACATGGCGGGGATCGCGGAACACGTTCACCAAATCCACCGGCTCGGGCAGATCGCGCAGGCGGGGATACGCCCGTTCGCCCAGCAGCTCCGTCACCGCCGGATTGACCGGGATGACGCGGTAGCCGAAGTCTTGTAGCGCCCGGGCAACTCCGTGGCTGGGCCGCGCCGGCGAGGCGGACAGCCCGACCACGGCGATGGTCTTGATCCGCCCCAGGAGGGCGCGGATTTCATCCGTCGAGGGATTGGTGAAACGTGGGTTCATGAAATGGGCTCTTTACGGGACTTCCACCAGGCCGTCGCCGGACCACGGAAACCCAGGTTTACGACCACACCGCTTCGCCGGCATACAGCTCCGCCACCGTCTCCCGCCGGCGCACCACCTGGAAACGGCTACCGTCCACCATCACCTCGGCGGCGCGGGGCCGGGAATTGTAATTGGAACTCATGGCGAAACCATAGGCACCGGCGGAACGCACCGCCAACAAATCACCCGGTTCGATGTTCAATGCCCGGTCCTTGCCAAGAAAGTCGCCAGTCTCGCAGATCGGTCCCACCACATCGTAGCAGCGCGGCTGACCCTGAACGCGCGGCTCGACCGGGATGATCGCCTGCCAGGCCGAATACAGCGCTGGTCGCAACAGGTCGTTCATCGCCGCGTCCACCACCGCGAAACTCTTATCCGCGCCCTGCTTCAATAATTCCACGCGCGTCACCAGAATGCCGGCGTTGCCCACGATGGCCCGGCCCGGCTCGATCAGGATTTCGTAGGGCCGGCCGCGCAGGCGTTCCATCAGAGCGGCGGCGTACTCGGCCGGCAGCGGCGGCTCTTCGTCGCGGTAGCGGATGCCCAATCCCCCGCCCAGGTCGAGATGATGAAGCTGAATCCCCTGCTCTTTCAGCCGTGCCACCAGCGCCAGCACTCGTTCCAGCGCATCCACGAACGGCGCCACCCGGGTCAACTGCGAGCCGATATGGCAATCCACGCCAACGACTTCCAGATACGGCGAGGCGGCGGCCCGCGCGTAAACCGCCAACGCCCGCTCCACCTCGATGCCAAACTTGTTCTGCTTGAGTCCGGTGGAGATATAAGGATGCGTATCGGCGTCCACGTCCGGGTTGATGCGCAGCGACACCGGCGCCCGCCGGCCCCGTTCCGCCGCCACACGCTCCAGCAGCGCCAACTCCGCCTCGGATTCGACGTTGAAGCAGCGGATGCCCACTTCGAGCGCGCGCTCCAGCTCGTCACGACGCTTGCCGACTCCCGAAAACACGATTTTTCCGGGATCGCCGCCGGCCGCCAGCACTCGTTCCAGCTCGCCGCCGGATACGATATCGAAACCGGACCCCATCTGGGCGAGCACGTTCAGCACCGCCAGATTGCTATTGGCCTTGACCGCGTAGCAGATCAAATGTGGATGCTCGCCGAAAGCCTGGTCGAAAGCGCGCCAGTGGCGTTCGATCGTGGCGCGGGAGTAAATGTAGCAAGGGGTGCCAACCGTCGCCGCGATGTCGGCGACCGACACACCCTCGGCATGCAACCGGCCGTCACGGTATTCGAAATGGTCCATGATTCAAGGCTTCGCGGTGGGGGGCTGCTCGGACGACGACGGTTGCGACTGGGGCTTGGGCAGATACAGCGGACCCTTCTGGCCGCAACCGGCCAGAAGCGCCGCCAACAGCAGTCCCGTCAGCACCCGTCCGGGGCGAAATCTAGGCATCGAAACAATATCCTGAGGTCGGGCATGAAAATCGTCGCCAGTATAGCGCGCAATGGGCTGAACGACGTGGCTTGACAAGCCGGGGCGCTTTCCCCGGTAATGCCGCCCAATCGCCAACCCACGGGAATTGTTCATGACCGATATGCCGCCGCTGACCACCGTTGAAATCGAACCTGCCGGCACCGCCCGCTCCAGCGTGATCTGGATGCACGGGCTGGGCGCCGATGCCCACGACTTCGAACCCATCGTGCCGGAACTGCGCCTGCCACCGGAGCTCGGTATCCGCTTCGTCTTCCCCAACGCGCCGAGTCGCCCGGTCACCATCAACGGCGGGATGCGGATGCGGGCCTGGTACGACGTGCTGAGCATGGACCTGCCCCGTCAGGAAGACCCCGACGGCGTGTACGCCTCCGAACGGGCGATTTACGAATTGCTCGAACGCGAGAAAAAGCGCGGAATCCCCGCCGAGCGCATCGTACTGGCCGGCTTTTCCCAAGGCGGAGCCATGGCGCTGCATACCGCGCTGCGTTATCCCGAGCCGTTGGCCGGCATTCTGGCCTTGTCCTGCTACCTTCCCCTGGCCAGCAAGCTGAATGGCGAACGACGATCGGCCAATCAGCAGACACCGATCTTCATGGCCCACGGCGGCCACGACGCCGTCATTCCGCTGCGCTACGGCCAGCAAAGCGCCGAGGCGCTGGAGAGCCTGGGTTATCGAGTGGAATGGCGGGATTACGGGATGGGCCACGAAGTCTGCTGGCAGGAAATCCAGGATGTCGCCGGCTGGCTGGGGCGCGTGCTGGCCGTTTCCAGGGCTTGAGCGCTCCGGCCAACCGGTTAGCGCTTCGGGCTTCGCCCCGCCGGCATAAAACCCGCCGGCTTGGCCCCGATCCACGCCACAAAGCGGCGAATCGCCGGATGCGCCAGCAAGGCTTCGCGGCTGCGGTAGCCCGCCGCCATTTCCTTCTCGCTGAGCACGCCATGAATATGATCGTGGCAGGGTCGGCAGATCCACAGAATGAGGGCGCGTGCTTCCTCGCGCTCGAACAACCGTTGGGTGCGCTTCTTGCGATGGCGGGCGCGGGGAATCAAATGATGGCGGGTCAGCGCGGAGATGAACCTGCCGCACAACTCGCAACCGGGTGGTTTGGGCGGAATGCGACGGGACCCGATCATGCGCGTCTCGGAGCTCAAACCCACGCTCGGTACCTTGAAAACAAAAAGGGCCGGACAAAGAGCGTCCGGCCAAAAACCACCAAAGGAGGATGTGCAGCAGACTGAGGAGAAGCAAAGATGCCTACTGCACGGCGGCTATTCTAGCAAAAAATTTAGAGCAAACACACTATTTTTCGTTGTTTTTCGGCAAAAAACAACATTTTAATTGGAAAACAACCAGTTACCTCTAATTTTTTGTTGCACCACTGAAATATTTGCTCAAATTTAAGGCAACTCCGGTAGCACCGAATCATCGGACAACGCCAGTATTGCATCGATGAGCCGGTCTGGCTCGCGGATTCCGCCATGAACCATCAACATCCGCGCCTTGGCGATCAATGCGACCGGCGTCAGCGGCGCTTCGGGATCGCCCTTGGCATGAGTTCGCCCGACCGTGATCCGTTCGCCCTCGTGCGGCACCACCGTCACCGCGCTCCCCCAGGCCGAGGGATAAGCAGCGGCATAGGGTTCGGCCACTCGCAGGGTCACCCGCCCGCGCAATTCCGCCAGTTCGGCCCGCGCCGGCTCGGCGAAAGCGGCGAAATCCACGGTATCCCGCGCCAACGCCGCCGCCACGCAATGTTGCAGCGAGAATTTGGCCTCGTAATCGCTCCGCGGCAGTGGCCGATCGCAAACCTCCAGCGCCGCCGGATAACTCTCCACTTCCACCCGCTCGATGGCGCCAACCGGGCAACGGTGCCGTAATTCGCGAGCCGCGTCGATGGCCGGATGAGTATGCCGGCAAGACGGCCAAGGTTTGATCGAGGTGAGCAACAATTGCCAGGGACCGTCCGGGTCGCGTGTCACCGCGGCGGGGTCGGCATCGGGACAGGTGGCGGCGAACCAGCCCTTGGCCCCTTCCAAGATGGCTGGCGGACCGGTGAAGCCGAACCGGGCCAGATCCGCCGCCAACACCCCTGCCTCCGCCGCCCGACCGGCGTGCAGGTGCTTGGTCATCGTCCCGGTCTCCAAAAACTGCCACAGCCCGGAAGATTGTGCACCGGCATTACCCAGGGCGTGGACCGTGGCCGGCATATCCAGCCGCAGCAACGCCGCCGTCGCCATGGCCGAACCATAGGGACCGCAGGTGGCGGTGTTGTGCCAAAGCCGATAATGGGTCGGGCCGACCGCCATTCCCACCCGAGTCACTGCCTCGAACCCCCACAGCACCGCCCTCAGCATGGCATGGCCGCGAATGCCTTCCCGCGCCGCTACCGCCCAGGCCGCCGGCACCACCACGCAACCCGGATGCACTACCGAAGCCCGGTGCAGATCGTCGGTTTCCAGAATATGGGTCAGCGACCCCAACAGGAAGGCGCGCCGGGCGGCGTCGGCGATCGCGGTTTCGTCGGCCCAGCGCAACAGGATCGCGCCCGGCTCGCTCGTCCGCGCTCCCAGCGCGTTGGCCATCGCATCCAGCGTCAGCAACGCCGCCTGTTCCAAATCGGTGGCCACGACCGGTTTGCCGGTAATCAGTTCGGTCAATTGTTGAGTTAAGGTTGGTCCAGACATGGTGATTCTCCCGTAAGGAACGAATTGGCCGCCGGATGTCGCGGCGGCGGCCAACCGCACTTGTGCTTTGCCATGGACTTGGCCACCGCGCGGAAAATGGCCGAGTCACTCCTTCCAGGGTCGCTCGCATTCCACGAAGCGCCGCCAGGACTCGACAAACTGGTATTCGTGGACATCCAGCCGACAACCGTACCAACCGTCGATCACCTGTCGGGCGGCGGACACCGTGCTCAGTCGCGCCTCATCCAGCAGCCGCCGCGTGACCGCGATGTCGTTCATGACCCCCAGGTCATCTTGCAGCTTGGCCAGGGCGCCCAGAAAGGGTTTGACTGGCGCCACCGGGTAGAGACTGGCGAAGAAATCCAACGCGTAGCGCAGTTCCTTGATGCGAATCCGCAGTGCGTGCCGTTCCCCGGCGACCAGTCGGACGAAATCCTCGCCCCGCTTCAGCACCCGCCGATCATCGTCTTCCAACAGCGGGGTGGCAAACTTCAGCACCGGTCCATCCAGCCGCTCCCGCCGCGAGTCAGTCAGGTTCTCCCGCCAGGCGCGGTGATCCAACCAGCTGGCAAACCGCTGCAACAGCAGGGGATAACGCGGTTCTTCCAGCGCCGCGCGCAAGCTTCGATGGTGGCTCCAACGAAGGGTCTCGGCCCTGGCCCGCAACAGCCGCAGACCGCGCTTGCGGGGAAAACGGGCGAACATCGGGGCCATGCCCTCCTCCAGAAACACATCCCAGTCGCGGGCCGGCCCCAGAAAACCGTTCAGCCAGCGGATATCCGTTACCAGTTCGGCGCTGGCCTCGCGCGGGATCAGCGGCCGGAAGATCTTGAGGCCGGAACGCAGCCGGCGGAATGCCACCCGCATCTGATGAACGCCCTCGACCTGATCGTCCAGCACCGCCGGCCGATTGGCCTCGGCATGCACCAGACAGGCGCCGACGATGGCGATGAAGGCTTCTTCGCTGGTGGTGTCGGCCGCCAGGGAGAGCGGGTTGGCCCTGACGTGGGTGACGGCTTGCGAACTCATGGGGCGCAACCGCCGATCAGCGCTCGAAGATCGGCCGCCGGGCGATGCCCTTGGGTTTGCGCTTCTTCAAGCGTCGAGCCTCCTTTTGCCGGCGCTCGGCCAGCTCGATCAGTATCAGTTGGGAGCCGCGCGGATCGTCGCCCTCGCCAGGCATGCGCTGAATGTAGGTCCCGTCGGGCTGCATGTCCCAGGCGTCGCGCCGGTCGTTAAGCTGAACATCCAGAATTTGCCGCAGTTCCCGCTGCAACTCCGGGGGCTCCACCGGCGCCACCACCTCGACCCGGCTTTCCAGATTGCGCTTCATGCAGTCGGCCGAACCGATGAAGTATTCCTCGGCCCCCCCATTCAGAAAATGGTAGATCCGGGTGTGCTCCAGAAACCGGCCGACGATGCTCACCACCCGCACCTGCTCGGACAGCCCCGCGATGCCGGGTCGCAATCGGCAGGTATCGCGGATGATCAAATCCACCGGGATGCCGGCCTGCGACGCTCGATACAGCGCCGCCGTGATGTCCTTGTCCTCCAACGCATTCATCTTGAACTGAATTCGCGCCGGCCGGCCGGCCCTGGCGTGTTCAATCTCCCGCTCGATCTTGGCCAGCAGCGCCGGCTTAAGCACCTTGGGCGCCGGCAGCAGCTTGCGGTACAGCCGTTTGGGCACATAGCCGGTGGTCAGATAGTTGAACAGTTCGGTCAGATCCTCGCCGATGGGCGGGTCGCAGGTCAGCAGGCCCAGATCGCTGTACAGTCGGGCGGTACCGGCGTGATAGTTGCCGGTACCGATATGGGCGTAGCGGCGCAGGCCGTTGTAGTCGCGCCGCACCACCAGGATGACCTTGCTGTGGGTCTTCAGCCCCAGCACTCCGTAGGTCACATGGATACCGGCTTCTTCCAGCCGGTTGGCCCAGCGGATGTTGGCCGCCTCGTCGAAGCGCGCCTTCAGCTCCACCACCACCGTCACCTGCTTGCCGTTCCGCGCGGCATCGATCAGGTAGTCGATGATCTTGGAATCCTCCGAGGTGCGGTACAAGGTCATCTTGATCGCCAGTACCTTCGGGTCGAAGCTGGCTTCCAGTAAAAACCGCTCCACCGAGGTCGCAAACGATTCATAGGGGTGTTGCAGCAGGATCGGCCCGGTCTCGCGGATGATGTGGAAAATATTGCGCTTGTCGCTCAGCTTGGGATGATCGAGGGGATGGTGCGGGGCATCGTGCAGGTCGGGGCGGTTGATGCCGACGATCTGGAACAGATCGCGCAGCGCCATCATGCCATCGACTTCGAACACCTCGCTGGCCTCGTCCAGACCCAGTTCGGCGGCCAACATGCCCCGGTGCACGGGGTCCATGTCTTTTTGCACTTCCAGCCGGACGATGGGAGCAAACTTGCGCTCGCGCAATTCGGTTTCGATCATCACCAGCAAATCGTCGGCCAGATCCTCGTCGCGCTCGGTGATGGCATTGCGGGTGACGCGAAACAGCTCGCAGGCCTCGATCACCATGCCGGGAAACAGCAGGTCGAGATTACTGGCGACCACCTCCTCCAGCGGTACGTACAACTCTTCGTCGCCGACCTTGAGAAAGCGAGGAATGCCGGAACCGATCGGTACCTTGATCCGCGCCAGCCCGCTGGCGTCGTCGTTGGGATAGCGCACGGTCACCAGCAGATTGAGCGACAGGTTGGAAATAAACGGGAACGGGTGCGCCGGGTCCATGGTCTGCGGCGTAACCAGCGGAAAAATGTTTTGCAGATAATACTCGCGCATCTGCTTGCGCTGTTCCTCGGTCAGCCGCCGGTGGCTGCGCAAAATGATGCCCTGCTCCTTCAGCAGACGATGCAACTCGGACGCCAGCAGTCGCTGCTGCTCCACGATGTCGCGCACCACCACCAGGCACTCGCTCACCTGCTGCTCGGGACTACGGCCGTCCACCGTCAGTTCCCGTACCCGCGCACCGATCTGTTGTTTGAGACCACCGATGCGTTTCATGAAAAATTCGTTCAGATTGGAACCGACGATAGCCAGAAACTTGACCCGCTCCAACAGGGGGTTGCGCGCGTCCTGGGCTTCGTGCAGCACCCGCTGGTTGAAGGCCAGCCAGGTCAGCTCGCGGTTCAGATACCATTCGGGAGCGTCGGGATCGATCGTGGGCGGTGACGGCGCGGCCACCTCCTCGACCGTGATTTGCTCGTCGCGCCGCTCGCGACGCGCGCGCGGTTTAGTTTCCACGGTTTCGACGTCATGCACGACGGATTCGGTGGATTCGGTCATGGCAAACACACCTTCAAGGTTTTTGTTTCGGTTGTTTCGGTTGGCCGGCGAGCGCCGTCTCCAGCCGCTCGCAGAGCGTCCGCAGCACTTCGACGCGTGCATAGCGTTTATCGTTCGCTTCGATCAGCGACCACGGCGCCTGATGGGTACTGGTTCGCTCCACCAGGTCATTGACCGCCAGTTCGTAATCGGCCCAATGCTCGCGGTTGCGCCAGTCCTCATCGGTCAGTTTCCAGGCCTTGTAGGCAATTTGTTCGCGCTCCTTGAAGCGCTGCAACTGTTCGTCCGGGGTAATGTGCAGCCAGAATTTCACCAGCACGATGCCGCTTTCCACCAATTGCGCCTCGAAGTCGTTGATCTCGGCGTAGGCGCGCTGCCATTCGCGGGTGCCGGCGAATCCCTCGATCCGTTCCACCAGCACCCGCCCGTACCAACTGCGGTCGAAAATGGTGACCCGGCCGGCGCGCGGCAAGTGCCGCCAGAACCGCCACAAATAATTGTGCGCGGCTTCCTCGTCGGTGGGCGCGGCGATCTGGATCACCTGATAGTCGCGGGCGTCGAGAGCGGTGGTGATACGACGGATGCTGCCTCCCTTGCCGGCGGCATCCCAACCTTCGAAGACCAGAATGGTCGAAATCCTGCGCTCCCGAGCCGCGCGCTGCAGTTGGTTCAGTTGACTCTGGTAGTGCTTCAAGCCGGCGGCGTAGTCTTCCTTGGACAGGCTCTTGTCCATGTCCAGCCGCGACAGAATGGTGACCGGCGGCAGGCCCGACTCCGACGGAAACGGCTCGGGTAGATGAACGGCGGCGCCGGTCGCTTGCGTCTTGGCCTCTTCCAGCCGGAAACGGATGGCATCGCGGATAGCGATCGCCACCGAAATACTCCGGTAGCGGGCGTCGTAACCTTCGACGATCTTCCAGGGCGCCAAGCCGGTGCTGGTCTTCATGATCGTGCGCTCGGCGGCGGCGACGAATTGCTCGTACAGCTCCCAGTGCCGCCAATCGCGCTTGGAAATCCGCCAGTGCAACAGTGGATTCTTTTCCAGCTTGCGCAAACGCTCCTTCTGCGCGTCCTTGGATAGATGCATCCAGAATTTCAGGATCAGCGCACCGTCGTCCGCCAAGGTTTTCTCGAACGACTTGATCCGCGCCAACCGCTCATCGAACTCGGCCAGACCGACGCGGCCGTAGACATGGTCGAGGATCGGCACCGAATACCAGGAGCTGAGGAATAATGCGATTCGCCCCTTGGGCGGCAACTCCCGCCAGAACCGCCAGTATGCCGGCCGGTCGCGCTCCTCATCGGAAAGCTCGCCGAAGGCGCGGGCCATCAACCAGCGTGAATCCATCCACTCGTGCAGCTTGTTGACCGTTTCGCTTTTACCGGCGCCGTCCACTCCGGCAAATACCACGATCACCGGAAAATCGGCCTCCCGCAACTCCATCTGCATCATCAGCAGCTCCTGCCGCAACCGAGGAATCTGTTGGTGATAATCCTCCTTGGGCAGCTTGCGTTGCAGTTCGGCGGTTCTGAACATCGTGACCTCTCACAGGCTGGGAGCGAAACCCAACGGACGAACCGGCTTTACCAAGTGGCGTCCGCCAGAATATTTTCTTTTCTCTGACGATTCAGTGCGTTGATTCCGGAAAGGCCCCGAACGGGCTCGCGGGGCACACTCGCAAACGTGTGGTTCGCGCGGTTTATGTTAATCTTAGTTCCATTAACCGACAGACGCTCGACTCTCCCGCTTGAGTCAGACGGCTACCCAGTCGTCGCTTACAATGACTAAGCTTTTCGATAATAAAAGGAGAACCTGATGAAGCGGCTGCTATTGGCCGGTTTGGTTCCGGTGGCCTTGGCGCTGGCCGGACCCGCCCAGGCGGATATTTACGCCTTCGTCGACAGTAACGGGGTACGGCATCTGAGCAACGTCCCCAACGACCCCCGCTACAAACTGGTGATGCGCACACCAGCCTACAGCAAGAAAGCAGCCCAGAGTTCCAGCTTCGCCCCCAGCAATCTGTACAGCCCCGGCGGCAAGCAGATCCCCCAACGCACCGGCCGCGCCAGCCGCGCCAGACTATCCCGCACCGGCGAAAACAACCGCCAACGATTTACCCCCGACGTCAACCGCATCGCCGCGAAATACCGGCTCGACCCGGCACTCTTGCACGCCGTCATCAGCGCCGAATCCTCCTACAACCCCTGGGCGGTATCCCCCAAGGGCGCCATGGGGCTGATGCAGCTCATGCCGGGCACCGCCGAGCGATTCGGGGTCAACAACGCCTACGATCCGGTCGCCAACATGCACGGTGGCGCCCGCTACCTGCGCTGGCTGCTGGACCACTTCAACGATACCCGGCTGGCGGTGGCTGCCTACAACGCCGGCGAGGGTGCGGTGCAAAAATACGGCAACCAGATCCCGCCGTACAAGGAAACCCAAACCTACGTTGACCGTGTGCTGAGTTTCTATCAGAAATACCGGGCGGATGGCCTCTATTACACCGGCGCAAGCAGCGGCTCGCTGGCGCTGAACAACGCCAGTGGATACTATCCGGGCCGAACCGGAGGCGTGACCATCATCACCCCGCGCACCAGCCGGACCGCGCGTACCCCGCAAACCACCTACCTGCGCCCCACCGGTAGGCAGGTTGTCGTCGGCAACAGCAGTATGGGTCGCCCCACGATCACATCCAGCAATTCTCTATTTGCCGGCAACGATCGATAAGCGGTATAAACGGCCTGTCATTCCCGCGAAAGCACCATGGCCAATGGTGCTTTCGCGGGATTATTTCTCGGTCGCCTAGCATGGCGGGCTCTTATCCCTCCCCAGCTTTGATAAACTGAACTCCATCCCGCCACGATAGCCCGCGCCGATCCCCCGCAATGAGGGTTCCCAGTCGCGGAACTCGTGGAATGTCCGAGGGAATCAAACTTGCGAAGCGCCTGCCTCCAGGGCTTGAGTCCAGGGTTCCACACCGCTGCCCGCTTCGCGCTATCTCCGAACTCACTCCAGTTGAAGAGCCACCATGAAATTCACTTATCCAGGTTTGACCGATCGGGAAGTGGAAGCTTCCCGCGCCCAGCACGGTTCCAATGCCGTAGCCAGCCAGGAGGCTGAAACCTTCTGGGATAAGCTGTTGGGCAACCTGAAAGACCCGATCATCATCATCCTGATCGCCGCTCTGCTGATCACGGTCCTGTTGACGATCTTCGGTTATGCCGAATGGTACGAAAGCGTCGGTATCGCCTTTGCGGTGGTGATCGCC
Source organism: Candidatus Competibacteraceae bacterium (assembly GCA_016699715.1). Lineage (NCBI taxonomy): Bacteria > Pseudomonadati > Pseudomonadota > Gammaproteobacteria > Candidatus Competibacteraceae > Candidatus Competibacteraceae bacterium. Next base: position 1,374,931 of record CP065007.1, read on the forward strand.
ACCTTCGTCGCCACCTGGTCGGAACACAGCAACGAACAGTCTTTCCAGAAACTGCTGGAAGAAGCCTCAATGATTCTGGTCAAGGTGTTCCGCAATGGCCATCTGACCGAAATCTCGATCAATGAGCTGGTCGTCGGCGATCACGTCCTCTTGCAACCGGGCGACACGGTTCCGACCGATGGACTGCTCATCGCTGGCCATGCCGAGGTGGACGAAGCGGCTTTGACCGGCGAATCGGAACCGGTCAAAAAGACCGCGCTGCCCGAAGGTGCCGATCCAGCGGCGGAGGAACATCAGTTGTTTCGCGCCGGTCTGCTGGTCGATGGCGAATGCGTGATGCGGGCCAGCGCGGTGGGCGATCAAACCCGCTACGGCCAAACCATGAAGGAACTGCTGTCCGCCGAGGATCGGCTCTCGCCCCTGCAACACAAGCTGACCGTATTGGGCGGGCATATTTCGACTTTTGGTTACGTCGGCGCCACCCTGATTTTCCTGGCCTTCATGTTCAACAACATCTTCCTGCAAGCCGAGAGTTTCGACGCCTACTGGGCGCAGGAGGGCGGACTCATTATCAAGGATTTCGTGACGGCGGCGATTCTGGCCATCATCGTGGTGGTGGTGGCGGTACCGGAAGGTTTGCCGATGATGATCGCCATGGTGCTGGCGATCAACATGAAAAAACTGCTCAGCGTCAAGGTGCTGGTGCGCAAGCTGCTGGGCATCGAAACCGCCGGCAGCTTGAACATCCTGTTCACCGACAAGACCGGCACCTTGACTCAGGGCCGCTTGTCGGTCAGCGCCTTCCTCACCGGCGCGGGTACGCGGCATGAAAAACTGGACGACATTCCCCAGACCTTGCGCGACACCGCCGGCTTCGCTTTGCGCAACAACACCAGCGCGGTGATCGACGCCAGCGACCCGAACGACCCTAAAATGGTCGGCGCCGACCGCACCGAACAGGCACTGCTCCGCTTTGTCACGCCGTACTTGGCGCAGACCGGCAACGTGGACATCGTCGATCTCATTCCCTTCAATAGCACCCGCAAGTTTTCCGCCACTCAGGTCACCGGCGACCGGGCGTTGACTCTGGTCAAGGGCGCCCCGGAAGTGATTCTGCAAAACTGTACGCGCTGCCTGGATGCCGATGGCAACGCCATCGATCTCAGCGATCAAAGCGCCCTGCAAGCGGCCATGCACGAACTGTCTTCGCGGGCCATGCGCCTGCTGGCGGTGGCGGTGAGCGAAACGCCGATCGACGGCGACAAGACGCTTCCCACCCATCTGACCCTGGTCGGCGTGTTCGGGATGCGCGACGAACTGCGCGAGACTTCCTATGCCTCGGTGAAAACCGCCAAGAACGCCGGCATTCACGTCATCATGATCACCGGCGACGCCAAGGAAACCGCCCAAGCCATCGCCAAGGACGTGGGGCTGCTGGAAGACGATCCACAGGCGATCATCCTCACCTCCGCCGAGCTGTCCCAACTGTCCGACGAGGAAGTGAAGCAGAAACTACCGCATCTCTATGTGGTGGCGCGCGCCTTCCCGACCGACAAGAGCCGCTTGGTGAAGCTGGCCAAGGAAATGGATCTGGTGGTCGGCATGACCGGCGACGGCGTCAACGATGCGCCAGCGGTGAAAAACGCCGATGTTGGTTTCGCCATGGGTAGCGGTACCGAGATGACCAAGGAATCCGGCGACATCGTCATTCTCGACGACAACTTCTCCTCGCTAACCAAGGCGGTGCTGTACGGGCGCACCCTGTTCAAGTCGATCCGCAAGTTCCTGATCTTCCAGTTGACGGTCAATGTCTCCGCCATTCTGGTGGTGTTTCTGGGCCAGTTCTTTGGCTTCGACCTGCCGCTGACCATGACCCAGTTGCTGTGGTTGAACATCATTATGGACACCTTGGCGGGGTTGGCCTTCGCCGGCGAGGCCGCGCTGGAACGCTACATGCTGGAAAAGCCGATGCGGCGCGACGAACAACTGATCAACACCGACATGTGGTCGTCGATCCTGATCAACGGCGTCTTCATCGCCTTCATCAGTATTCTATTCCTGACCAGCGACCTGACCCGGACCCTATTCTCCGGCGGTCATGAGATCGGCTCCGATGCCGCCCAGGCCAAGTTCCTGACGGCGTTTTTCGCCTTCTTCGTGTTCATCCAGGTTTTCAATACCTTCAACGCCCGTACCCAGGGGTTGAATCTGTGGGAGCATCTGCTCGACAACCGCTTGTTTTCCATCATCATCCCCTTGATCATGGTCATCCAGATTTTCTTCATTAGCTATGGTGGTGAAATCCTGCGCACAGTAGGCTTGTCGATACAGGAATGGGTTTACGTGCTGCTGCTGGCCGTCGTGATCATTCCGGTCGATCTGCTGCGCAAGGTGATTCGCAACCGATGGTTCGACAATCCGGTGCGACTGGAAGCTTGATGAAATCGTGAGTGCCGTGCTTGAAGAATGACGCTCGATCCTGTCCCTCTCCCATGAGCGGGAGAGGGACAGGGATTTTCATCTCTTTTCTCCTCGTCATCGTCCTGACTATCGGACTCGGGGGCGATGTCAGCGCCACGAAATCCCTGCGGGCGCGGCGGGAAGTTTTTCAGATCGTGGAACGATCACTGCAAGCGGGTGCATCGGTGGACTATGCGGCGCTGCGCGGCTATCCCCTGTATCCCTACCTGCGTTACCGGGATCTCTCCCGGCGGCTGACGGAATTCCCGGCGGTCGAAGTGCGGGACTTTCTGCAAACCTATCCCGACACGCCACTGGCCCACCGCTTGCGCAACGCTTGGTTGCGCCAACTGGCCAGCGCCCGCCGCTGGGACGATTACCTGCTCGATGCCGTTCCCGGCCGCGATCCGACTTTCGAATGCTGGCGGCGGCAAGCGTTGCTGAACGCTGGCCAAAGCGAAGCCGCCTTACGGGACTTTGCCACGCTTTGGCGGCGCGGCGGTTCGCTGCCCAGCGCCTGCGACCCAGTGATCGCGGTCTGGCAGACCGAGGGCAATCCCACGCCTGAACTCCGTTGGCAACGCTTCGCGCTGGCGATGACGGCGGGAGAGATTGGGCTCGCGCGGTTTCTACGAACGGACATGTCGGCCACCGACCAGGATCTGGCGGATGCCTGGCTGGCGGTCGCCGACGATCCGAGCCTGGTTCTCGACGCTACCCGGTTCAAAGCCGGCGATCCGCGCGTTCCCGCGATTCTGGCGGATGGTCTGAGTCGCTGGCGGCGGCGCGATGCGCTGGCGGCCTTGGCCGCGCTCGATGCGCTCAAGGCACGCGATCCGTCGCTGGCTCCGCCTCTGGCCATCGAGGAGCGGCTACTGGCCCTGTGGATCGCCAGCGACTACCACCCAAGCGCGCTGGCGCGATTGACCGCCTTGCCGGAAACGGTGGTCGATCAGGATGTGCGGGAATGGCGAATTCGGGTTTGCTTACGACAAGGCGACTGGCCGGCGACCCTGCACTGGCTCGATCAGTTGACTCCCGAAGAACGCGACAGTCCACGCTGGCAATACTGGCGAGGTCGAGCGCTGGAGTCACTCGGTCAGACCGAATCCGCCCAATCCATCTATCGGCGCATTGCCAACCAGCGGGATTATTACGGCTTTCTGGCCGCCGACCGGCTCGGCGTCCCCTACACCATGACCAATACACCGCTGACGGTTTCGCCCACTGAACTGGACGCACTGCTGGCCCGTTCCCCCGGTCTGCAACGGGCGCGGGAATTGTACATTCTAGGCCGCGAGTGGGAAGCCGATGCCGAATGGCGACAGGCCACCCAGGCCTTCGATCCGGCGACGCTCAAGCAGGCGGCGCGACTGGCCCATCGTTGGGAGTGGTATCACCAGGCCATCATCACCATTGCCCGCGCCGAACATTGGAATGATCTGGAACTGCGCTTTCCGCTGGCTTATCACGACGAGGTCGTGGCGAATGCCAAAGCCGATGCCATGGACCCAGCCTGGGTCTACGCGGTCATCCGACAAGAAAGCGCTTTTCGCGCCGACGCCCGCTCCCCGGTTGGAGCACTGGGGTTGATGCAGATGATGCCCGCGACCGGCCGGCAAATCGCCCGCGACTTGCAGGACGCCGTCGATACGCCCAACCTGCGCCAGCCGGAGACCAATATCCGTTACGGCGCGCACTATCTGCACCGGATGCTGGAACGGTTGCAGAACAACCCGATACTGGCCACCGCCGCCTATAACGCCGGTCCCAACAAAGTGATGCAGTGGTTACCCGCCGACCATCCGGTGCCCAGCGATGTCTGGGCGGAAACCATTCCCTACCGGGAAACCCGGGCCTATGTACAGCGGGTTATGGAGTACGCCGCTGTCTATCGGTATCTGCTGGGCCTGGGGGGAGATCCAAAAACCATTCTCGGCGCTGGGATGAAACCGGTGCTACCGCCGGAACCCGATAGACAGGCTGGCTAGACGCGCTGCGGCGGCGCCCTTGAAAATCGCATGGGAAGTTGGGGAGATTTCCGCTCGCGCATCGGCCACAACCCATTCAGGAAAACCACAGCCTCCTACCCGACGCTCACCGTCAGTGCCCACGAGTCACCCTTTCCATCAGGACACGACCCTTGAATCGGGCACGACTCAATCGGACTTGAGGTGGCTTTTCAATATCCCAAGGATTTTTTCGGGCGGCTGCGGATGGCTGAAGTAATACCCCTGTATCTCATCGCAATCCAGCGCACGCAAAACGGCTAGTTGGCTCTTCGTCTCCACCCCTTCGGCGATGATACTCAAACCTAAACTACGCGCCATGGCGATCACCGCGGCGGCAATGGTGTCGTGATTGGATTTACAGTCAATATCCTGCACGAAGGATTTGTCGATTTTCAGCCGATCAAGAGGAAATCGTTGTAAATATCCCAGATTGGAATAACCCGTTCCGAAGTCGTCGATACTCAACTTGACCCCAAGCTCCTTGAGCGCATACAAGGATTCCAGCAAACCCTCGTCCATCAGCAAGCTTTCGGTGATTTCCAGTTCCAACAGCTCCGCTTGCAATCCGGTTTCTTGCAAGGCCATTGCGATCCGCTTGAGGAAATGAGGATCGGAAAATTGCCGCGGCGACAGATTAACCGCCATGCGCAAATCAGAAAGCCCGTCCCTCGTCTGCCAAGCACGAGCTTGGGCGCAAGCGGTGCGGAGCACCCACTCCCCGATCGGCACGATCAAACCGGTTTCTTCCGCGACCGGAATAAAGTCAACCGGCGATACCAGCCCCAATTCCAGACTGTTCCAGCGCAGCAACGCTTCCACTCCAGTAACGCGGCCGCTGTCCAGCGCAACCTGTGGCTGGTAGTAAATGATCAGCTCCTGATTTTGCAGCGCCTTACGCAAATGGTTTTCCAGGACCAGGCGCTGGGTAGCGGCCACGTTCCTTGAATGGGAAAACATCTGATAGTTATTCCGGCCGCGATCCTTCGCGTGGTAAAGCGCGGTGTCGGCGTGCTTTAGCAGAACCTCCATGTCTTCGCCATCGCAAGGATACAGGGCGATACCGATGCTGCAACCGGTGAATACTTCCTCGTTATCCACCACGAACGGCTGGGCCATGACCTCCAATACCTTTCGCGCCACTTGGGTCACTGCGTCAACGTGGTTGATCTCGGTCAACACGATGACAAACTCATCGCCCCCGAGTCGGGCCAGTAAATCTTGGGGCAATGGAGTATCCGGACGAGCGATATAATCCTGATCGCTGAACCGCAGACACTCTGGTAGCCGATTAGCCACCTGTTGCAGCAGCAAATCGCCTACCCGGTGACCCAGCGAGTCGTTAATCCGTTTGAATTGATCCAAATCCAGGAACATCACCGCCAACAAGCACGAGTGCATTCGGGAGATTTCTATCGCTTCCCGCAAACGCTCCTGCAACATCACACGGTTCGGCAAATGGGTCAGATTATCGTAATAAGCCAGAAAGCGGATGCGCTCCTCGGCGCGCTTACGATCCGATATGTCTTCGCGCAACCAGACGAAATGGGTAATCGCGCCGTGTGGGTTTCGAATAGCGGAGATGTGCGCCGATTCCCAGAAAAACTCGCCATCCTTACGGCGACTGCACAATTCTCCCTGCCAGACCCCGCCACTGGTAATCAACCGGTACATGCGCTGATATTCCTCGGCGTTCAAGGTACTGGTTTGCAGAAAATAAGGGTTTTTTCCCCGAATTTCTTCCAGCAGATAACCACTGACTTCGGAGAATTTCGGATTGACGTATTCAATATTGCCGTAGATGTCGGTGATGAGAATGGAGACCGGATTCTGCTCGATCGCATAGGAGAGCTTGCGCATATCCTCCTCGGCTTGGCGTCGTTCGGTAATGTCTTGCCCGACGATCACCAAGCCCGCGACAACGCCTTCGGCGTCGGCAAATCCGGAGAGGTTCCAAAGCAAGATACGCTCATCGCCGTTCAGCGCCCGGATGGTGCTCTCAAAACTTTGCGGGTTCCCCAACAGTGCGCCCCAGTCGCCGGCCACCGGCAAGGCGTCCGCAAAGTCAGCGGCTACCGGCCAGCCCCTGCGCAAGAAAAAAAACCGTTCCGCAACCGGATTGAACTCGACCACCTGACCCTTGCGGTCCAGCACCATAATGACACTACCCGCCGCGTTTACCAGGGTACGAAACCGCTCTTCGCTGTTCTGTAAGTCCCGCAGTGTCCAACTGGCGCGCAAGATATACCGTACTCGTTGATGCAGGATCAGCCACTGGATCGGCTTGGTCAGAAAATCGGTTGCTCCGGCCTGATAAGCCCGTTCGATGGATTCGACATCATCCAGGCCGGTCACCATGACGATCGGCAAATTCCGACCTCCGACCAAACCCCGCAACGCGGTACAGGTCGCAAACCCGTCCATACCCGGCATCACCACATCCAGCAATACCAAGTCGGGCTGGTGTTGCTGGAAAACCTCGAGCGCTTGCTCGCCACCGCAAGCTTCCAGAATGGTGAATCCACCTTGCCGGAGCGAGGCACCAGTCAGCAAGCGTTGACCATCGTCATCATCCACGATCAAAATCGATGGCTGCTTGGTCCGCCCCGTCGTTTCTTCTTGCGAATCGCTCCTGCTGGGCATGGATCTACTCATTGGTTTCAATGAAATTATCGTCTTTCACCCTCTTGCGCCAGTTGCCCCCGCAACGCAACCCGCACCATGGCGAATTCCTGCTCGATCGCCACTACATAAGCCATTGCATCCGGCACTGGCCCCGCCCGCGCCATCGTTTCCAGTTCCTTGCACAAGCCCTGCATCCGTACCGCACCCACATTGGCGCTGCTGGACTTCAGAGTGTGCGCCACCATTCGCAACCCTTCGCGCTCTCCAACCTTCGCCGCGCCGCGCAATTGCTCCAGCAGGGTCTCGGTATTGCGCTGATACAAATCGACCAGCCGCGCCATCAGTCCCGGCGATCCATTGCGTTCCATCCCGCGAATGTTTTCCAGCACCGCCGCGTCCAGCGCCGCCGATGGGTTGTCGAAGGTTGTGGCGGCGGGCGCGGCGGGCGGCGTCTTGCCCGGCGCCATGTCGGCATCTGGCTCGCTTGCCGCCTCATCCTGCGTTTCGAATGCCGGCAACCAGCGCTTTAGCACCATCGCCAATTCTTCCCTGACGAACGGTTTGCACAGATAATCATCCATTCCGGCCTCCAGGCAACGCTCCCGGTCGCCACGGACCGCATGCGCCGTTACCGCCACGATGGGCAGATGCGACGCGGCCAAACCGCCACCGGCGGTGGTGCATTCGCGCGCCCGAATGACCGCCGTGGCTTGGAAACCGTCCATGACCGGCATTTGGCAATCCATCAGCACGACATCATAGGAATGCCGGACGAGTTCATCGGTCGCTTTTTGGCCGTTGCCGGCAATATCCACCTGACAGCCCATCTGGTCCAGCATTGTACTCGCCACCTCCTGATTGATGAGGTTGTCTTCGACCAGCAGAACGCGAGCGCCGGGGAAACGCAAGCACCGTGGTGCGATCGGATCATTTTTTTCCTTCGGCCGCGGACGGCCGGAGTCCACATCATCGAGCAGCTTGCGCAAGCACTTGTGCAATACTTCTTTGCGCACGGGCTTATGCAAATGACAGGCTTGTATCTGGCGGGCCTTCTCGTACTGGTCGCCTTGGAACATCACCGAAGTCAACAAAATCAGTTTGGTATCGCGTAGTTGCGGTTCACCGCGGATGGCCAGCGCCAGATCCAGTCCACTCATCCCGGGCATGATCCCATCCAGCAGGGCGACCGTGTAGGGATCGCCGACCCGGCGCGCATCGCCCAGCAAGCGCAGGGCCTCGGCGCCGTCAACCGCGCCGTCGCTGCGCATGCCCCAGACATCGAGCAAGTGGTGCAGGATTTCCCGGTTGGTCTGGTTATCGTCCACCACCAGCGCACGCAAGCCATTGAGATCACACGATGGCTCGGCTCCTCGCACCGCCACCGCATCGACCGCGCGCTTGAATTCCAGATCAAACCAAAAATTCGAGCCTTGGCCAACGACACTGTCCACGGCAATCTTGCCCCCCATCATCGCCACCAGTTGCTTGACGATCGTCAAGCCCAAACCAGTGCCGCCATATTTGCGGGTGGTGGAACCGTCGGCCTGATCGAAGGCGTTGAAGATATTCTGCCACCCTTCTTCGGGAATGCCGATCCCGGTATCGCGAATCTCAAAGCGCAAGCGATAGGCGGAGGCACTCTGTTCGAGCATGGTCACTTGCAGGACCACTTCGCCGCGCTCGGTGAATTTAATGGCGTTGCTCAACAAATTGGCGAGGATTTGGCGCAGACGAATGGGGTCCCCAAAAACGGCGATCGGTTCTAACGGGAGCGAACAGGCAAGTTCCAGATCCTTGCGCTGCGCCTGTTCCGCGAACAGAGTTATCGTTTCCTCCACCTGTTCCAACAGATTGAAGTCGACGGATTCCAGTTCCAACTTACCGGATTCGATCTTGGAAAAATCCAGTACGTCGTTGATCACTTTGAGCAGACTAACGCCCGATTGGTGGATGATGCCCACAAAATAGCGTTGCTTGGCTTGCAACTCGGTTTCCAACAATAAATCCACCATACCCAGAACGCCATTCATGGGGGTGCGGATTTCGTGGCTCATGTTGGCCAGGAATTGGGATTTTGCTCGATTCGCGGCCTCGGCCCGTTCCTTGGCCACGCTCAATTCCACAACCAGATCGCGTAATTCGTCGTTGGCGGCGGAAAGATCGAGTGTGCGTGCCGCGACTTCCGCTTCCAGACCCGCGCTGTAATGGGCCAATTCAGCGTCGCGACGCTGGATTTGCGCCAACATGCCGTTGAATCCTTCCACTAGCGCACCCAATTCGTCGTTGCTGGAACACGCCACCCGAACGGCGTAATCGCGGGTCTTGGCAATTTCACGCATGGCGTTACGCAATTGCAGGATCGGTCCTGAAATCAAACCCTGAAACCGCGAGGCTAGCAGCGCGGCCAGCGCCAACGAAGCCACCAACAACCCAGCGATAATCCCGTAATAGCGGTACAGGTTTTCGCTCAACTCCTGCAAATCCGAAAAAATCTCGATATAGCCAAGCGTCTGGCCATCCTGTTGGATCGGCCATTTGACCGCCAGCATTCGACCTTGGGCACCGAACAATCCAGTCTCGCTGAGTGTTGCTTGCCCGCCCTGCGCCACTCGCTTTTCATATTCGCTCTCAAGCTCCTCACGCCACTTTTGCATTCGGTTTCGTTGCTGGTCCTCCAGTCCCGCGGCCCGGTACTCGGCGAGTATTTTCTCCTGAGGATCTTCGATAAGGGTATAGAGCACATCGGGCTTGGTGCGTAGCACGGCGAGATTTTGTTCGGCGGCCTTGAGGTCGTTGAAGAGCAGGGCGGAAGCCGTGTTGGCGCCGATGACGTTGGCCAGCGTCACGAGCTGAGCTTGGGCAACCCGACGCTGGGAAAAGGTTTCGTTGACGATAAGCGCCATGCCGACCGCCAGCAATACCAGGGCGTTGGTCAGCAGCATGACCACCATTAATTTATTTTTTATCGATAGCCTGTCAAAGGTGACCATGAATTTTCTCCGCCACCTTAATTCACGATGGTGGCCAGTTTAAGCAACTGCGAGCTCAGCTTAAGATTGGCTTGACGGGCAGCCATAATGTTGATGTTAAACCGGATGCGCTGCTCAGTCTCAAACAAGCCAATCATGCCGCCAGCTTGAGCAAAGCCGCCGATGTCGCTGACGGTCAGTATGGGCAGGCGCGCAAGCTCCGCCAACACGGTCTTGAGTCGCCTTTGTTCCGCCCTTCCGATAAAGACGACGTTACACCGATCAAGACCGGTCGCCGTTGGAATATGGCGCACCTCCACCGGCCGGCCTTCCACCACCTTATCACGGAGCGCCTCCAGCGCGGTGCCAAACGGATTATCACCGGCAATACAAATCACCAAGGGCGAATCGGTGGCGGAAAAGACCTCCGGCGGCCACTCGACAAATTTGGCGAAGTTGTACAGATAAGCGGCCTTGACGGCGTATTCGTCGAACCTGCTAGCCCAGGTAGCGCTACCCAGCAGCGCACCCGCCAGCAACACCGTGGCCAAGACCACCAGCCAATAACGCCATGAAAACACCAGGCGACGATCCTGGTCAGCCATTGAGGTCTCGCTTCCTGTCTCGCTCATGCTCGACGAGATCAATGCGGAGGGAGACTTTAAAACGACCACTTCACTTGGCCGTAGAGGCTGCGTTGGACTTCAACCGGAAACGTGTAGGCTTCCTGTACAAATTCAAGGTGACCTTTGTCCAACAAATTGGCGCCTACTAGCGAAAATTCCAAATCCTTGCCGGGCCGCCATCCCAAACGCAGGTTCAGGCTGAAATATGGATCGATCTTGACCTCGTTAAATGGAGAAAGGGTGGTAATCAAGCCATCCCGGTTGACGTAGCGCCCCCATGCATCCACTTCAAAATTATTCGGTAAATTCCAGGATGATAGCAATGAAATCTGATTCAGATTAGTGCCGCCATCGCTCGGATCATTAGACTTATTGACATCGCTATGCAAATATGAGTAAGCGAATTGCAGCCGCCAAGTTTGCGTCGGACGCCAGTCCACCGCCAATTCAAATCCAGTGTTATAGCCCGATTGAACATTCTGTAATTGTAGTGGTACCACTAGATGGGGCGGGACTACCTCGGTTTCCAGAAATGGCGTTCCGGGAACCGTGCCGATGACTTGATCATAGTCGTTGTAGAAAACAGTGGCATCCACGGAAAATTGCTCGGCTACCCGCGTGCGATAGCCGATTTCGTAAGCGATGAGTTTTTCGGCTTCGAGTTGGCTGTTTCCAAACAGAGTAAAAATCGTTGGCAAATTACCAGCCATCGGTGACGGCGGCAAGATATACAAGGTTATTTGCGCTTCCTCCTCGCCGCGTGAAGGAGTACGGACGGCGCGCGATATCGCCGCCCAAAGACGATGGTCCGGATGCAACGTCCATAGCATACGGATGCTGGGTTGCCATTCCCAGCCCGTGTAATCGTTGCGTTCGAGCTTAATGCCGGCCGTCAATCGCAATTGCTCCGGAATCAGGTCGATTTGGTCTTGAACGAAAGCACTCAGTAATTCCGCCGTCGCGCTCTTGGGATCGACGGTCGCCAGGGTGGTATCGGTGAAATGATCCTGATTGCGCCGATAGCCCAATCCCCAGACCATTTCCTGTCGATCGCCTAACGCGAAGTTATGTTGGAAATCCAGGTCAAATGTATCCGTGTCGGCAATGTAAAGCGCCTCGTCACGATCCGCATACTGGTAATACAGTTGCAAGCCCATCTGTGACGTCGCGGAATACTGGTGCTCCCAGCGTGCCTGCAAGCTGCCGCCCGTGGCATCAACTTTTACCAACTGCTGATCGGAAAACGACTGGCTGGAAAACGGCGAAACGATGGTGGGAAATATGTAATTCTGATTAAAAATACCCTTATAGCGGTCGCCCTGCACGGCGATCTTATCCATGGCCGACGGTGTCCAATCCAGACGGAACCCGCCCTTGCCGATACTCCAGTCGTCGCCCGCATCGCGACCGTCGAAAGTCGCCAGACCATCGCGTTCGGTGAACTGCCCGTAAACCCGATACTGGGCGTTATCGCCCAGTTTGCCGCCGTAGCGAATTCCGGCAATGGCTCGTTCCTCGTTGCCGGCGGTGAGCGCCATCAATCCATCCTGCGTGTCCTGACTGTTTTTGGTGATGATGTTGATGACGCCGTTGACGGCATTGGCGCCCCACAGACTGCCACCAGGGCCGCGAATGACCTCGATCCGTTCGATATCGGGCAGGAACATGTCCTGAATTTCCCAATACACGCCGGAATACTGCGGGTTGTAGATCGAACGGCCGTCAATCATGACCAGCAATTTGTTGGCGAAGCGGCCATTGAAGCCACGAATGGTAATCGCCCAGCGGCTGGAATCCACACGCGCGACCTCTACCCCAGGCGCAAGCCGCAACGCTTCCATCACGTTGGTCACCCCCGACCGTCGAATATCGTCGGCGGTGATCACGAAAACCGCCGACGCAGTGTCTTGCAAGGCTTGTTCAATCTTCGCCGCCGACACCACTTTAATTTGCATCAAGTCTTCGATGCTGAATTGGGTCAAGTCTGGCGTGGCGGCACTCGCCGGAGCGGCCGCCATGCCCAAACAGGCCAAAACCATTAGCGATAGCGCGATTTCTTTTATCTCACGCGATTTCATTGAATTATCTTGACCATTCTGAAAATTGATTTCGATGGATACTAAAATGACCATCTCATCTGGCCATAAATGCTCCGTTCCACTTGCTCGGGGAACGGATAGGCTTCCTGCACAAACTCTACATGTGACGGTCCCAGCAGGTTGGCGCCCATCAACGACAGTTCCCAATCCGGGCGGGGTCGCCAACCGAGACGAGCGTTCACACTGAAATAGGAATCAACGACTGTTGTACGCGCTAGCGTGCCGACAGCCAGCTCGGGCATCTGGTCCACGTAATACAGCCACAGGTCGAATTCCAAATCGTGGCGAATATCGACGCTCGACCGCAACGATACTTGATGATGAGGCTGCGAACCATCGCGCACTACCGGAATCAACTCGGAAAATCCCAGCTTGTTTTGCAATTCCACCTGTAAATAGGAATAAGCCAGTTGTAGCCGCCACCGATCCGCCGCCTGCCAGTTCGCCGCTATTTCAAATCCATAGGTATTACCCTGAACCGCGTTGACGAACACAGCGGGAATCCGCAGATAGCCATCCTCCAGCGTGATCAAATCGTTCCGCTGTTCCACGGCACGCAAGTCATCGTATTCGTTGTAAAACGCAGCGATATCCAGCGACAATTGCTCGGCCAGCCAAGTCCGATAGCCCAGTTCGTAGGCAGTCAGTTTTTCGGACGTGAAAGCGGGGTCCCCCTGGAACACCAATAGACCGGGAAGATCAAGAGGTGGCTGAGGCGGCACCACGACCAAGCCGAGCGCGACGCCGTCGTCGCCGCGCGAGGGGGCGCGCACCGCGCGGGACACCGCCGCCCACAACCGATGTCGCGGGTGTGGCCTCCACATTAGCCTTACGTTTGGTTGAAATTCCCAGCCGCTGAAATCGTTGTGTTCCAGCCGAGTTCCCAGCGTTAGTTTGAGTTCATGGGGAATCAGGTCGATTTGATCCTGAACGAAGGCGCTGAACAAATCGTAATCGAGACGGGATGGAGTCATTGAGCCCAGCGCCGTCCGCCGATAATCGTCGCTGTAACGGCGATACCCCAATCCCCAAATCAGATCGTTCTGCCCGTTCAACGCAAAAGCGTGCTGAAAGTCCAGATCGAAGGTATCGATGTCGAAACCGAGTATCGCGTCCCGACGGTGCTGATCCTGATAATACATCTGCAAGGACAGTCGCGAGGTGTCCGACAAGACTCTCTCCCAGCGACCTTGCAAGTGGCCGCCCGACACTTGGGCCTTGTCCCGCATCGGTTGCGAGAAGGGTGGCGTCAAGGAAGGCACGAGCAAATTCTGTTGCAGCGATTCGTCGAACAGACCGCCATCCACGAAGATGTTGTCCCGATCCGATGGCGCCCAATCGAGTCGGAAACCACCGCTGCTCAAACGCCAATCATCTTCGGCATCCTGCCCCCGAGCGTCCAGCAAACTATCCTGATCGAGGAATTTGCCATAGAGCCGATAGTGGGCGCTATCCCCCAACTGACCGCTGTAACGCATCCCGACAATCGCTCCTTCTTCTTTACCGGCGGTTACACTGATCAAACCCTGGGTATCAGCGGCCCGCTTGGTCAGAATGTTGATGACGCCGTTGACCGCGTTCGCGCCCCACAGGCTGGCTCCTGGCCCCCGGATGACTTCAATTTGCTCGATGTCTTCAAGCAATAAATCCTGTATATCCCAATAAACGCCAGCGAAAACAGAAGTATAGATAGATCGACCGTCCACCAACACCAGCAGCTTGTTGGCGAAGCGCCCGTTAAAACCTCGAATGGTGATGGCCCATTTGTTGGCGTCGATCCGCGCTACCTGTACCCCTGGCGCTAACCGCAATGCATCCGGGATGTTAGTAACGCCACTGCGGCGAATATCGTCCTGGGTGATGACAAAAACCGCCGATGCGGTGTCTTCCAAGGCTTGTTCGACCTTCGTCGCCGATACCACTTTAATCTGCATCAGATCTTCGATATCGAAATGGGTCAAATCGGGCACGGCGGCCCATCCTGGGCTCACCGCCGCCACGCACCCGATGACCAGCATCATCGAAACCCTATAGACGTTCCCGCATATGATGTGGATCTCATCGTCAAGACAGGATTGAGCTGATTTCAAGGTGGGTTCTCTGCCCTCATGGTGACAGGATCGCTGGCCTGTCGGCATACACATCGATGCGTGTTCGGTAGTTCAGCGCCTGATGAGGACGCTGATAGTTGTAGAAGTTGAAGTACCGACCCAAGCCCTGGTGGGCCTGATCGAGCGTATCATAGGCATGGGGATAGACTGCCGCCTAGTTTGACTGAGCGCCACAACCGTTCCACAAAGATGTTGTCGTGCGCCCATCCCCGGCCGTCCATGCCGATCTGGATGCCGGCCTGCGCCAAGCGGCCGGTGAAGGCGGTGCGGGTGAATGGGTGACCCTGATCGGTGTTGAGATCACCGGCAACCTGCCCGGGCGGGACATCCTGACGGGGCTGGGACCGGTGCCGGTGCGGCTTCCCAAGGTCCGTGATCGTTCCGGGAGTGGGATCAAGTTCAACTCGGCGCGGGTGTCGCCTTATGTCCGCAAAGCCCAACGGGTGGAGGCCGCGCTGCCGTGGCGGTATTGACGCGGGATTTCGACCGGGGACCTGCGGGAGGCACTGTCGATCCTGTTGGGCAACAAGCAAGCCCTGGGCCTGGTCGCCGACGGTGGTGAGCCGGCTTAAGGCGGAATGGGCGGAGGCGTATGTCACCTGGAACCGTCGCGACCGCTCGGATGAGCACGCTGTCCATGTCTGGGCGGATGGGATTGACTCGACCCGGCGAGTTCATCCACACGCTCCAGAGCGTGTCGCGGCACAAAATCAGCACGGCCCAAAATCTGAAGCTAGAAACGACGCGCAACGGCAGTTGGCAACTTATTGAATTGGCGGAGAGGAAGGGATTCGAACCCTTGTGGGGCGGTTAGGCCCCCATCCGATTTCGAGTCGGCGCCGTTATGACCGCTTCGGTACCTCTCCGGGAAGAATCGCTTGGAGCAAACGCGGAAGAGCTTTATATTCTACCGCATGGAGAAACGCGGAAGAGCTTCGTATTCTACCGCATGGAGAAATTTTGCCAATCCCTATGTGTAATCCCCGCCAGCTTCCGGTCGCGAAAACCAGTTGGCGGGGAGGACGCTTACCTGCCGTACTGACGCGATGAAACTGGCCATCCCTACCGCCGACCCTCATTTCCCGGACAACCCACCAACGAGCGACGACGGACCGGACTCCGAAACTATCGGAACGGTCTTGCTATCGGGCTTTCTCAGGTGGCTGCGGCACTTTGCCATTTACATGGGCGCGGTCCTGACCGCCTGTGCGATCGGTTTTTTCTTTCTTTGGCAAATTCCTATCGTGCATGAGTTACCGCAATTGCTCAACAACGGTGAAGGGGTTCCTAATCTTCTCGCGGCGGCGACGCCATCCTCCCGACCGACCACTCGGCCGCGGGACACCCTATCCCAATCCCAGCCAACCACCGTGCCTATCGCTCCCACTGGTTCGCCAACCGCCTCCGCCACGAATCCCGCTGACGACCCTGACGCACCCCCGACCACCCCGGAGCCTCAACCGGACGCACCGGACAGCCCAACCGCGTCCACCGACACGCCGGCCGCGCCTCCCGCCGAAGAAACCGCCCCTCCTCCAACGCCGCAGGCGGAAATCGAACAGTTGATCGCCGAGGCTCAGCAGCAGATGGACAACCGCCGGATCACCGCTCCCGCCAGCGGCAACGCCCTGAGCACCTACCGGCGCGTGCTGGAATTGCAGCCTGAAAACCCGGTGGCGCTTGCTGGCATTCAACGCATCGCCGCCTACTATCAGAACGTGGCGGAACAGAGCCTGCGGCAGGGACAACTGGATGAAAGCTTGGCTTACCTCGGCCGCGGGCTGCGCGCCGCGCCCAACGATCAAGCACTGCTCAACCTGCGCCGCGAAGCCCAACTAGCCAAACAGCGGAAACAGGAAGAACAGGAAGAACAGGCTTTGCTGGAGGACATACGTCGCCAACAAGCCGAACGGCAGCAACGGGAAGAACTCCGCCAGCGCGAGTTGGAGGCGCAACAGCCCTGGTGGCAACAACCGCCCAACTATCAAAACAACAGTGGCTTCAACCAACGTTGACCTGGGATTCCTCGTCGGTCGCGGGCTTGATGCGGCGAGCACGGAAAAACTCCCGCAATAGCAGCCCGCATTCCTCGGCCAGAATGCCACCCATCACCACACACCGATGGTTGAGCAAAGGCGACTGAAGCAGATCGAATACCGTACCCGCCGCGCCGGCGCGTGGATCGGCCGCGCCGAACACCACCCGCGCCACCCGCGCCTGCACGAGCGCACCAGCGCACATCGGACAGGGTTCCAGCGTCGCGTACAGCGTGCTACCCACCAAACGGTAATTAGCGATTCGCTCCGCCGCCGCCCGCAGCGCCAGCACTTCGGCGTGGGCGGTTGGATCGCAGCCACCGATCGGACGGTTCCAGCCCTCGCCGATCTCCTCGCCATCCCGCACCAGCACCGCTCCGACCGGTACCTCACCAGCCGCCGACGCTCGCCGCGCCAGTTCCAGGGCCCGGCGCATCCAATACCGATCCCGCTCGACATCCGGCGTATTCTCTTTGTCCATGTTCCGACTCCGCGAATCGCCCGCCCGGCTCGACACTCACTCCCATTCGATCGTGGCCGGCGGCTTGCCGGACACGTCGTAGACCACCCGCGAGATGCCGCGAACTTCGTTGATGATGCGCCGCGACACCCGATCCAAAAACTCGTAGGGTAAATGCGCCCAGCGAGCCGTCATGAAATCCACCGTCTCGACCGCGCGCAGGGCGATGACGTAATCGTAGCGGCGGCCGTCGCCCATCACCCCGACCGACTTGACCGGCAGGAACACCGCGAACGCCTGGCTAACACGGTCGTATAAACCGTGCTGGCGCAATTCCTCGATGAAAATGTGATCGGCCCGGCGCAACGGCTCGGCATATTCCCCGCGCACCTCGCCCAGAATGCGCACTCCCAGCCCCGGTCCCGGGAACGGATGGCGGTAAACCATTTCGGACGGCAACCCCAGTTCCACTCCCAACCGGCGCACCTCGTCCTTAAACAGCTCCCGCAGCGGCTCGATCAGCTTCAGCCGCATCGCCGCCGGCAAACCGCCGACGTTATGATGGGATTTGATGACGTGAGCCTTACCGGTCTTGGCGCCGGCCGATTCGATCACGTCAGGATAAATGGTGCCTTGGGCCAACCATTGCACATCACGCAAGCTGGCTGCTTCTTCCTCGAAAATCGTCACGAACAGCCCGCCGATGATCTTGCGCTTTTGCTCGGGGTCGGCGATACCGGCCAGGGCACTCAGAAAACGCTCCCCGGCATCCACCCGAATCACCCGCACCCCGAGATGCTGGCCAAAAGTCGCCATCACCTGATCGCCCTCGTGCAGGCGCAGCAGGCCGGTATCCACGAACACACAGGTCAACTGGTCGCCGATGGCTCGATGCAACAGCGCCGCCACCACCGAGGAGTCCACCCCGCCGGACAGCGCCAGCAACACCTCGTCACCACCCACGCACGCACGGATGGCGGCAATGCTGTCCTCAATGATGTTGCCGGTGGTCCATAACGGCGCGCAGCCGCAGATATCCAACACGAAACGGCGCAGAATGCGCTCGCCCTGGCGGGTGTGCGTTACCTCGGGGTGAAACTGCACCCCGTACCAGCGTCTATCCTCGTCGGCCATGCCGGCGATCGGACAGGTTGCGGTGCTGGCGATGCGGGTGAAACCGGGCGGCAAGCCGACCACCTGGTCGCCGTGACTCATCCATACGTCCAGCAGGCCATGGCCTTCCGGGCTGGCGTGATCCTCGATGTCGCGCAGCAGAGCAGAATGGGCGTGGGCGCGGACTTGGGCGTAGCCGAATTCCTGATGATCGGACGGCTCCACCCGACCGCCGAGTTGCATCGCCATGGACTGCATGCCGTAGCAGATGCCCAACAGCGGCGTATCCAATTCAAGGACGGCCTGGGGAATGCGCGGTCCGTCGGCCACGGTGGTCGATTCCGGGCCGCCCGACAGGATGACCCCTCGTGGATGAAACTCGCGCAATGCCGCCGGATCGGCGTCGTAAGGTTGAATTTCGCAGTAGACGCCAATCTCCCGCACCCGGCGGGCGATCAGTTGGGTGTACTGAGCACCGAAGTCGATAATCAGAATGCGGTCAAGGTGGATATCGCGAGCAATCATGTTCAATCCACCCGGTAGTTCGGTGCTTCCTTGGTGATGCTCACGTCGTGAACATGGCTTTCGCGCATCCCGGCGCCCGTCACTCGGGTAAACGCCGGCTTGACGCGCATCTCGGCAATATCCCAACAGCCGACGTAACCCATGCTGGAGCGCAACCCACCCATCATTTGATTGATGATGGCCAACACGCTGCCTTTATAGGGCACCCGGCCCTCGATCCCTTCCGGCACCAGTTTCTCCACCGCGCTGCCCTCCTGAAAATAACGGTCGCTGGAACCGTGCTGCTGGGTCATGGCGCCGATCGAACCCATGCCGCGATAGGACTTGTAGGACCGCCCCTGATAGAGCTCCACCTCGCCGGGCGCTTCCTCGGTGCCGGCAAACAGGCTGCCGATCATGACCGAATGGGCACCGGCGGCGATGGCCTTGGCCAAATCGCCGGAGTAGCGCACGCCACCATCGGCGATCACCGGCACATCGCAATCGTGCAGCGCCTCGGCGACGTTGGCCACGGCGCTGATCTGCGGCACGCCGACCCCGGCGATGATGCGGGTGGTGCAGATCGAGCCGGGACCGATCCCGACCTTGACCGCATCCGCGCCCGCCTCCACCAGATCGCGGGCGGCGGCGGCGGTGGCGATGTTACCGCCGATCACCTGCACCTGGGGAAAATGTGCCTTGACCCAGCGCACCCGATCCAGCACGTTACGGGAGTGACCGTGGGCGGTGTCCACCACCAGCACATCGGCGCCGGCATTCACCAGGGCGCTCACCCGCTCCTCGGTATCATCGCCGGTGCCCACCGCCGCGCCGACGCGCAAGCGCCCCCATTCGTCCTTGCAGGCCAGCGGGAAATCACTGGATTTCTGGATGTCCTTCACCGTAATCATGCCGCGCAACTGGAAGCACTCGTTGATCATCAATATTTTTTCGATACGATGCTTGTGCAGCAGGGCGACGATTTCCTGACGGCTCGCGCCTTCCCGTACCGTCACCAACCGTTCCTTCGGGGTCATGATCGTGCTAACCGGAGCATCCATGTTGTACTCGAAACGCAGGTCACGGCTGGTCACGATCCCGACCAGATCCTCGCCATCGACCACCGGCACACCGGAGATATGATGGGCGCGAGTTAGCGCCAACACCTCGCGGATGCTGGCGTTCTGGCCGGTGACGATGGGGTCGTTGATGACCCCGGTTTCGTACTTTTTCACTCGCCGTACTTCTTGCGCCTGTTTTTCAACGGACATGTTCTTGTGGATAATGCCGATACCCCCCTCCTGGGCCAAGGCAATGGCCAGTCGCGACTCCGTGACCGTATCCATCGCCGCCGACACCAACGGGATATTGAGGCTGATCGTGCGGGTTAATTGCGTCTTGAGGCTGACATCCTTGGGCAACACCGTGGAATAGGCTGGCAGGAGCAGGACATCATCGAAGGTCAGGGCTTCTTGAACGATTCGCATGGCGGGACCTCAAGACTCGAATGCAAATAAATCGTTAATTATAAGCCTGGACACTCAATAAATAAAAATTTTGCAAAGGTACTTGATGGCCGCAACCCTTTTGCCGGATCGCGACGTCTACAACGTTTCCCGCCTGAACCAGGCCGTGCGCGCACTGCTCGAAGGTGAATTCTCCCTGCTCTGGGTACAGGGCGAGGTTTCCAACCTGTCCCGCCCATCTTCAGGGCACCTCTATTTTTCGCTCAAGGATGCCAAGGCGCAAATCCGCTGCGCGCTGTTCCAGAATCGCGCCTGCCTGTTCCGCGATTGCCCGCGCAACGGCCAGCAGGTACTGGTACGGGGCCGCGTCAGCCTGTACGAACCACGCGGCGATTTCCAACTGATCGTCGAGTATGTGGAGGAAGCCGGCGCTGGCGCGCTGCGGCGGGCTTACGACGAACTGCGGCTGCGGCTGGAACGGGAAGGACTGTTCGCGCCGGACCGAAAAAAAGTCCTGCCCCGCTTTCCCCGGCGAATTGGCGTGATCACCTCGCCCAGCGGCGCGGCGCTCCGCGATGTGCTGACCACCCTGCGCCGCCGGTCCCCCAATCTGCCGATCCTGCTTTATCCCGTGCCGGTGCAGGGCGACGGCGCGGCGGAACGCATTGCCGCGGCCATCCGACTGGCGTCCGAACGCCAGGATTGCGACCTGCTGCTGCTGGCTCGCGGCGGCGGCTCG
Source organism: Candidatus Competibacteraceae bacterium (assembly GCA_016699715.1). NCBI lineage: Bacteria > Pseudomonadati > Pseudomonadota > Gammaproteobacteria > Candidatus Competibacteraceae > Candidatus Competibacteraceae bacterium. Next base: position 1,396,148 of record CP065007.1, read on the forward strand.
CTGGAAGACTTGCAGGCATTCAACGAAGAAATCGTGGCCCGGGCGATTATCGACTGCGCCATTCCGCTGGTGAGCGGCATCGGTCACGAAACCGATGTCACCATCGCCGACTTCGCCGCCGATTTACGCGCGCCCACCCCCACGGCGGCGGCCGAACTCAGCAGCCCCGACCGCCAGGAATGGCTGCGCGCGACCCATTTGCTGACAGAACGCTTGGAACGCGCGTTGTGGCGGCGCCTCAGCGAGCGGCGCCAGCGGCTGCACCCACTGGTGGCGCGGCTGGAACGACTGCAACCGCGACGCCGTCTGCACGATCATGCTCAGCAACTGGACGAGCTGGATCAGCGGCTGCGGCAGGCACTGAACCATCGCCTGGGCCGCGAGCGACTGCGGCTGGTCGGACTGGAAACGCGCCTGCGGGCACAGGTCCCGGTGGCGCGGCTGCGCTCGGCCCGTCAGCAGTTGCGGGCGCTGGCGCTGCGCCAAGACGCGACCCTGCGTCAGTGTTTCCAGGCCACCCACCAACGCCTGAAAAATCTGAGCAGCGCCCTGCATGCCCTGAGCCCGCTGGCCACTCTGAAGCGCGGTTATGCGATCGTGCGTCGCTACCCGGATGGGAGCATCGTCCGGCGGACCGACCCACTCCAGATCGGCGACCCGGTGGAAGTTTTGCTGGGTTCCGGTCGTGTGCGCTGCGAGATCACCGCCATCGATGTCGAGAATCGGGCGCCATCGCCCGACTTCGGGACCCATCCAGAGGAACCCTAGCCAATGCGCCGCTTCGGATGGTTATTGCTCGTCTGCGCGCTGGGCGCCTACTGGGCCTGGCAGGATCGCCCCATCGAGCGGTCGCCCGGCGTGCTGGCGCCGGACCCGCCTTCGCAACGACTGCTCGATGCCGGAGCGCCGGTCTTTCAAAAAGACCGCTACCACGTCAAGGCGCTGGCGGAATTCACGCTTGAAGCCCGCGTGCTGGGCCGGGAGGATTACCGCTTCGACAGCGGCGCGGATCTCGCGCCGCTCGATCTGGCGCTGGGTTGGGGACCGATGTCGGACAGCAGCGTACTGGGGCGAATCGATATCCAGCAACGCCACCGATTCTATTACTGGCACGTCAAGGATTTTTTCATCCCGCGCCGGGATATCGAAACCCACAGCGCCAACATGCATCTGATTCCGGCGACCGGGTATGTCGCCGACCGGTTGAAATTAATCCGCCCCGGTCATATTGTCAGCCTGCGCGGCTATCTGGTCGAAGCCCACCGCAACGATGGCTGGCAATGGCGCAGTTCCCTGAGCCGCGAGGACACCGGCAACGGTGCCTGCGAACTGATCTGGGTGGAAACCGTGGCATTGCGCTGATGGTTGCTCCATCCCCGCCTCGGGCGACGATCGCCTCGGCCGTCGCCGGCCCGGCCGCACACTCTCTTCAATCGTCTCTTTTCACCCAACAGGAATCATTGCCATGAAGCTGGACTTGATCAGCCGCTATCCGGAAACCACGCCCGAGCCAACCCCGTTGCTGTTCGTGCATGGCTCGTTCTCGGATGCCAGAGTCTGGGATGAAAACTTCCTGCCCTACTTCGCCCGGCGGGGTTATGCGGCGCACGCCGTCAGCTTGCGCGGCCACGGTCTCAGCGAGGGCCACCAGCACCTGCACACCTGGCGGCTGAGCGATTACGTCGCCGACCTGGCCCAGGCGGTGGCGACCCTGCCGGCTCCGCCGGTGCTGATCGGCCATTCGATGGGCGGCATGGTGCTTCAGAAATACCTGGAAACCCATCCCGAGATACCGGGCGCGGTACTGATGGCCTCGGTACCGCCACAGGGCCTGCTGCCGAGCAACCTGCACATGGCCATGCGGCACCCGTTCCTGTTCCAGCAGATGGCGCTGTTCTCGCTGCTCGGCCCCAGCGTCGGCTCGCCCGAGATGATGCGGCGATTGTTGTTTTCCCAAGATATGCCCATCGCAAAGCTACGCGAGTATTTCGACTACATCCAGGCGGAATCGCAACTGGTGTCGCTGGACATGATGGGCATTAACCCGCTGCGGCTGAACCCGGAACAACTGCGGCTGCCGATCCTGGTACAGGGGGCGCAACACGATGTTTTCATCTCGCCGGCCATGGTCCGGGAAACCGCCCGTTTCTACCGCACCGAAGCCCAAATCATCCCCAACATGGCACACGCCATGATGTTGGAACTGAACTGGCAGGCGGCGGCGGACTCCCTGTTGAACTGGCTGGAACCGGTTGTCGCCGCCCGCCCGGCCGCCGCGGCCTGAAAGCAACACGCCCTCGCCCCAACCCTCTCCCGGAAGGAGAGGGCGTATCCCGCTTACCCATCCCGCAGTAACCGCCGCAGGATTTTGCCGACGTTACTCTTGGGCAGCTCGGCGCGGAACTCGACCCGCCGCGGCACCTTGTAGCCGGTCAGGTGCTGACGACAGTGTTCGATCAGCGCCTCGACAGTCAGCGTGGGGTCCTTGGCCACCACCACGATCTTGACCGCCTCGCCCGACTTCTCGTCCGGCACGCCGACCGCGGCGGCTTCCAGCACGCCCGGATGCAGAGCGACTACATCCTCGATCTCGTTGGGATAGACATTGAAACCGGACACCAGGATCATGTCCTTCTTGCGGTCCACAATCCTGACGTAGCCGCGCTCATCGACATAGCCCACGTCGCCGGTGCGAAGATAACCGTCGGAAGTCATAACCTTGGCGGTTTCTTCGGGCCGATTCCAGTAACCGCGCATCACCTGCGGGCCGTGGAGACAAATCTCGCCGACCTGGTCCACGCCGATGCCCAACTCGCGGCCATCGTCGTCGCGCACCGACAGGTCGGTGGAGGAAATCGGCAGGCCGATGCTGCCGTTGTATTCCTGGAGGGTCAGCGGGTTGATGCAGACCGCCGGCGAGGTTTCGGTCAGGCCATAGGCCTCGATCAGCAACGTGCCGGTCACCCGCCGCCAGTTTTCCGCCACCGCCCGCTGCACCGCCATGCCGCCACCCAGGCTGATCTTGAGCGCGCTGAAATCCAGCCGCTCGAAACCGGGCGCATGCAGCAGGCCGTTGAACAGGGTGTTCACGCCGGTGATGACGGTGAAGCGGATCTTCGCCAATTCCTTGACGAAGCCCGGCATATCGCGGGGGTTGGTGATCAGAATGTTGTGGCCACCCACCTTCATGAAAGTCAGGCAGTTGGCGGTCAGCGAAAAGATGTGGTACAGCGGCAAAGCGGTGATGATGGTCTCCTCGGCGGGTCTGGAAAAGGAGCCGAGCCAAGCCGAGGTCTGTTGCAGGTTTGCCACCAGGTTGCCGTGAGTCAGCATCGCGCCCTTGGACACGCCGGTGGTACCGCCGGTGTATTGCAGAAACGCCAGATCGTCATGCGTCAGCGGCACCTCTTGCAGGGTTTGCTCCGCGCCCACCGCCAGCGCCCGCCGAAACGGCACGACGCCTGGAATGCGCCAGGCCGGGACCATTTTCTTGAGGTACTTGACCACGACGTTGACCAGCGAACGCTTGGGGAAGGGGAACAAATCGCCCAACTGGGTGGTGACGATGGTCTTGACCGGTGTCCTGTCCAGCACCCCCTGCAAGGTGTGGGCAAAATTTTCAATGATGACGATGGCGGTCGCGCCAGAGTCCTTAAGCTGATGCTCCAGTTCGCGCGGCGTGTACAGCGGGTTGACGTTGACCACCGTCAAGCCGGCCCGCAACGCGCCGAACAGAGCGATCGGATATTGCAGGACGTTGGGCATCATGATGGCGACCCGCTCGCCCTTGCCCAAGCCCCGTCCCTGCAGGTAGGCACCGAAATCACGGCTGAGCCGGTCGATGTCCCGATAGCGCAAGGTCGTGCCCATATTGGAATAGGCCGGCAAGTCGGCGAAGCGCTGGCAGCTTTTTTCCAGAATATCCTTTAGGGATGCAAATTCGTTCAAGTCGATTTCGGCTGGCACTCCTTCCGGATACTCCCGCAGCCATATTTTCTCCACTTGATTTCCCTCCTGTATTTATATCCAACAGTTCGGAATGGGGTCAATGTAGCCCTTGATCCTCATCAGGGCGAACCACCATCCACAGTCTGGAATCCATATTGAGCCTTTCCGAATGGTCAACCCTATAATATTTTGTGACCAAGACACAGTTACAGCCAGGACCCGATCATTATGAATTATTTCATAACCGGCGCTTCCGGTTTTATCGGCCGCCGCCTCGTCGAAAAGCTGCTACAGCGCCAGGACGGCCACATCTATTACCTGATTCTGGAACGCGAACTGCCCACGGTGGAACAGTTACGCCAGCGTTGGGGCAACGCCGCCAACCGTACTTTCCCCATCGTCGGCGACCTGACTCAACCGCGGTTGGGCCTGTCCGACTCCGATCTCGCTTGGCTCAAGGGCAGCATCCATCACCTGTTCCACCTGGCGGCGATCTACGATCTCAAAGCCAGCTCCGAGATTCAGGAGAAGGTCAACATCGAGGGTACCCGCAACATCGTCGCCTTTGCCGAGGCGATCGAGGCTGGCTGCTTCCACCTGACCAGTTCCATCGCCGCCGCCGGCCTGTACGAGGGCGTGTTCCGCGAGGACATGTTCGATGAAGCCGAGGGACTCGAACATCCCTACTACCGGACCAAGCACGAATCCGAAGGCATCGTCCGGCGCGAATGCTCTCGCCCCTGGCGAGTCTATCGACCCGGCGCGGTGGTCGGCGATTCGCGCACCGGAGAGATGGACAAGATCGATGGCCCCTACTACTTCTTCAAGCTGATCCAGAAAATACGCAAGCTATTGCCGCCTTGGGTGCCCATGATCGGCATCGAGGGCGGCCGCTTGAACCTGGTGCCCGTCAACTTCATCGTCGATGCCATGGACCATATCGCCCACCAACCTGGGCTGGACGGTCAGTGCTTCCATCTGGTGGACCCCAACCCGCGCCGAGTCGGCGATATCCTCAACCTGTTCGCCCACGCCGCCCATGCCCCGGAAATGACCCTGCGCTTCAACGCCTTGATGTTCGCCTTCGTGCCCGACATCATCAAGGCTGGGTTGGCTCGCCTCAAGCCGGTGCAACGCATCAAGGACCAGATCCTCGCGGATCTCGGTATTCCACCGGACGTCATGGGCCTGATCAACTACCCCACCCGCTTCGACTGCCGCGAAACGCTCAAGGCGCTCAAGGGCACCGACATCACCGTGCCGCCGCTGGAAAGCTACGCCTGGCGATTGTGGGACTACTGGGAGCGCCATCTCGATCCCGACCTATTCATCGACCGCAGTCTGAGCGGCGCGATCAAGGGCAAAGTGGTGATGATCACCGGCGCCTCCGCCGGCATCGGCAAGGCCGCCGCGCTCAAGATCGCCGAAGCCGGCGCCAAGACCCTCATCGTCGCCCGCACCGAGGAAAAGCTACTGGACACCCAACGGGAAATCGAGGCGCGCGGCGGCCAGGCTCTCATCTACATTGCCGATGTCGCCGATGTCGCCTCCTGCGATGCGCTGCTGCGACGGGTGCTGGACGATCACGGTGGGGTGGATATCCTGGTCAACAACGCCGGCCGCTCGATTCGCCGCGCCATCGAGAATTCGCTGGATCGCTTCCACGACTACGAGCGCACCATGCAGCTCAATTACTTCGGCGCGCTGCGGCTGATCATGGGGTTCATCCCCAGCATGCTGCGAAAAAAGCGTGGCCACATTATCAACATCTCCTCGATCGGCGTGCTCAGCAATGCCCCACGCTTTTCGGCCTATGTCGCCTCCAAGGCGGCGCTGGACGCTTTTTCGCGCTGCGCGGCGGCCGAGTTTTCCGACAGCGGCATCGAGTTCACCACCATCAACATGCCGCTGGTGCGCACCGGGATGATCGCACCAACCCAGATCTATCAGCACGTACCCACCCTCAGTCCGGAGGAAGCGGCGGATCTAATCGTGCAGGCGGTTATCTATCGACCGGAACGCATCGCCACCCGGGTTGGCATCTTCGCCCAGGTGCTGCACGCCGTGGCGCCCAAGATCTACGCCGTGATCATGAACACCGCGTTCCGTCTGTTCCCCGAATCGAGCGCGGCCAAGGGACAGCCCGATACCCAGGAACCCTCGCTGGAGCAAATTTCCTTCGCGCAGTTTACTCGAGGCATTTATTGGTGACGACCACCCCATCGATCGGCCACGATGGCCGCGGCGATTAGCCATAATTACCAAAGGTGGCGCACGGTCCGGAAGTTTTCCAAAATAGACCGGTCAAAAATACTGGCGCGGACCGCGCCGCCCACGCGGTATCGAAAACCGCTTGTCCGCATGACCCCGGTCAAACCCATACCCCAAGATTGCGGTACGAACCGGTCTTTTGTTGCAAACCACCCGTGAGAATAGAACGATGAAATTGAAAATCGGCGACCCCGCCCCCCAATTCAGCGCCACCACCACCGACGGTAGCACGGTCAAGCTGTCCGATTACTTCGGCAAAAAGCTGGTGCTGTATTTTTATCCGATGGACGATACGCCGGGCTGCGCCAAACAAGCCTGCTCCCTGCGCGATCACTACCAGGAAATCCAGGATAAGGACGCCTCCATTTTGGGCGTTTCCACCCAGGATATCGCGGCCCACCAGCGCTTCACCGAGAAATACAACCTCCCCTTTCCGTTGGTGGCCGATACCGACGGCGCCGTCAGCCGGGCCTATGGAGCGATCGGTGGTGGTGGCGGCGGACTGGTGGGAACGGCGATGAACCTGTTCGGCGTCGCCAACCGTATCACTTTCCTCATCGACGAAAGCGATCACATCGCCCATATCATCGACCATCCCGATCCCGCCCATCACGCCGAGGAGATCCTCAAGTTGCTGTAAAGCCGCTGGTTAACGACCGTTCCCCGGCCATCTCCGACCCCGATGACGATGAGACTGGAATTTTGGATTGTTTGTCCCCCGCGGTCGGTAAGATAATTGCGTGACCCGTCGAAGCGGAGGACGCGGCTCGAACCCGGCACCCGCGCGGTGCCGGAAACCGCTCCGCAACCACCCGTCAGGACTGTCCAGAGTATTGCCGAGGAGATTTGCATGCCCGGGCGATATGCTCGCACCATCCATCGTTCCTCCAGCCCGGTTCCGGCTTGGGTAACCTCTTTCCGTCCGTCCCCCGCAGCCCCCGCTCCACCGGCTGCCGTCACCAGCCCCATCCGGCCGCCGGAGATACCGCTGTGAGTTCGACCCAACCCAGTCCGATCCCCCAGTGGGAATCCGGCACCGCCAGCCAGCAAGGCGGCCGCCACGAACAGCAGGACCGCTGGGGAGTGTTTCAACTGCCTGGCCAGCACACCCTGCTGGCCGTGCTGGCCGACGGCATGGGTGGCCACCTCGATGGCGCCCTGGGCGCCCAGATCGTCATCGACGTGGCCCGGGATTTCACCCAGAACCTGCCGATCCCGCTGCTCGACGACCCCACCGCCGCGCTCGATCATCTATGCCAGCAAATGCACGACGCCATCAACCGTCAGTCGGAAACGGCCCGCAGCACCGTGGTGATCGTCTGGCTCGACCGCGACGGCGCCCATTGGCTGAACATCGGCGATAGTCGGCTCTATCACTTCCGCCGCGGCCGACGCCTGATGCGCACCCGCGATCACTCCGCCGTGCAGCTCTTGATGGATATGGGCGAAATCGACGAGTCGCAGATGGCGACCCATCCGGCGCAGAACCGGATCTACCGTTGCCTGGGTGGCGAGGAGCACCCCAGGCCCGACAAAGGCCAATTTGCCGTCCAGCCCGGCGATTTGCTGGTGCTGTGCTCGGATGGCATCTGGGAACACATCGCCGAGGCCGAATTCTGGACCGCCGCCGCCGAGCATGGTCCGGTCGCCGCCGCCCGGCTGCTGGCCGAACAGGCGGCGCGGCGCGGCGGAGCCATGGCGGATAATGCCACCCTGGTGCTGCTGCGCGCGGGCACGGGCATCGCCACCGGCGACCACATGCCCTGGCTGCGACGGTTGTCGGCGGGCCTGGCATCCTTGTTCGATCGCGGCCACTAGCACTGGTTTACCGTCCGTGCCTTCCCGACCCGCCGCGCCCATCCACCAAACGGAAACTCGATGACCGAAGAAACGAACGCATTGCCCAGAGGTTTCAGCCTGCACCGCTACCAGATCGATGGCGTGCTGGGCGCTGGCGGCTTCGGCATCACTTATCGGGCAATGCACGAGGCCTTGGAAAACGAGGTCGCCATCAAGGAATACTTCCCGGCCGAGTGGGCGTACCGTGACCATAACGGCACGACCGTCCGCCCCAACGCCCAAGGCCAGATCCCGGCCAAAAGCGGCGAGCCGCCTTCCTACGATTGGGGTCTACAGCGTTTCCTGGACGAAGCCAAAATCCTGGTCCAGATCAACCACCCCTGCGTGGTGCGCGTGCGCGACTACTTTACGGCCAACGGCAGCGCCTACATCGTCATGGAGTTCGAGGAGGGGGAGTCGATGAGCGCCCTGCTGCAACGGGGCGGCATCCTGCCCGAGGGCGAACTGCGCCGCTTGCTGGCCGACGTGCTGCCCGCGTTGGAAGCCGTCCACGGCCAAGGCTATCTGCACCGCGATCTCAAACCCAGTAACCTCTACATGCGCAAGGCCGACGGCCACGTCATGCTCATCGACTTCGGCGCCGCGCGTCAAGCGCTGGGCCGACGCAGCCGCAGCGTCACCAGTGTGGTAACGCCGGGCTATTCGCCGATCGAGCAATATGTCACGGTCGGCGAAGATTACGGCCCGTGGACCGATATTTACGCGCTCGGCGCCGTGCTGTACCGCTGCATCACCGGTGCGCCACCGGTCGAAGCACCGGGCCGGGTGCTCAAGGACCCGGTGCAGCCAGCGATCGAGGCGGGAGCTGGACTGTACTCGCACAACCTGCTCCAAATGGTCGACCGGGCACTGGCCGTGCGCCCGGAGGATCGCTTCCAAAGCATCGTCGCCATGCAGGAAGCCTTGTGGGCCACGGAACGCTCCAACGAAAAGGCGGACTTTTCTCAAGTACCGCCGATCAAACCCGAACTACTCGAATTATCCCAACGCATCGACATACCGCGACTTGACCCGTTTGCCGACGATACGTCGTCCTCTTCCTCCACCGATCTGGAGCAATCCGAGGACGACATCTGGTCGGGCCGCACCCGGGTCTCGCGCCGACCTTCTCAGCCGCGGACAACCGACTCGCCCCCCCCCCAACGCATCGACCTGGCTGCTCTGGCGCTGAGCGACAACCTGAGTTGGACGCTTGCCGATCCCGCATCGAGCAGCCCATCATCGGTACCACCGAAAGCGACCAACATCGATTCGGCCTCGATGAGTTTGCTGGAAGATATCTGGGATCATCTGGAAGAGCCCGAATCGGAGCCGAAGTCGGAGCCGGCCAGCCCAACCCACGCCGCCGAGACCCAATCGCCACCCCTGGCCAACCAGACGTCACCCCTGCTCAAACGCGCGCCGGGTTCCGCGATAGAACACCTGCGAAAAGCCACGGCGACCAGGCGCGAGGGCATGACCAGCCCCCCCCGGACGCAATTGGAAACGTCTTCGCCGACCAGCTCTCCACCAGTGGTCGAGCCGGCCGCATCACGGCGGTCGAGGGTGGTCGAGTCCTCCACGCCCCAGCCCTCGGCTCAACCCGTGCCCGATGGTTTAAAGTCGGTTAATTGGACGCATATCCTGTTGGCCGCCTGTGCTGTTTTAGGGCTCTCGGGCGCCGGCCTGTTCGCTTACCAGTACTACCAGGGCGTTCAGGAACAGAACCGGCAAGAGGCAGTGGCGCTGCAACGACGGGAACAGGAAGAAGCCGACCGTCACGCCCAGGAAACCGCCCAGCAACGCGAGGCCGAAATCGCGCGCTACATCGAACAGGCCCGTCAGGCGATTGCCAGCCGAAGCTGGTCCTTGGCCGACAGTTTTCTGGATCAGGCGGCGGCCACCGCTCCGAACCATCCCGCGGTGGCCGCCGCCCGCTCCGAACTACTCGCCGCCCGGCAACCGGGCGCCAAGATCAAAACCCGGACCGACAACACCACGGGCATGGAACTACATTGGGTCGAGGGCGGTTGCTTCAGCATGGGCAGCCCCACCAACGAGCGGGACCGGGGTGGTGACGAATCATCCCACCCAGTCTGCGTGAAAGGATTCTGGATCGGTAACACCGAGGTCACCAATAGCCAGTACCGGCGCTTCAAACCCAGCCATGACAGCGGCTCCTTCCAAGGCCATCCGTTGAACGGAAACCAGCAGCCCGTCGTTCAAGTCGACTGGGGCGACGCCGCGGCCTTCACCGAATGGCTGTCCTGGGAAGCGGGCACCGGTCAGCGTTTCCGGCTACCCACCGAGGCCGAATGGGAGTATGCCGCCCGCGCCGGCACCACGACCCGTTACCACTGGGGTAACGACATCGACCCTCGCCATGCCAACTTTTCCGACCGCAACGATCCGACCGGCGCGTCCATCGGCACCCTGGACGACGGTCAGGCGGTCACCGCGCCGGTCGGAACCTACCAGCCGAACCTGCTGGGTCTGCGCGACATGGCCGGCAATGTCTGGGAATGGACCTGCTCCAATTACGATCCGACCTATACCGGCCAGGAGCAGCACTGTTCCGACCAACGATCCACCGAAGGCTTACGGGTCGTTCGGGGCGGCTCCTGGAACAACGGCGCGGGGGATGTGCGCTCGGCCAAGCGCATGCCCCGGAAACCCAGCTATCACGATGCGACAACCGGCTTCCGGATCATCATGGAAGAGTAAGGCGATCGTCCACTCGCTGCCTTAGGAATTGCGGCGGTTCACCACGAAGGTGGCGCTCCCTTCCACCACCACCTTGTCCTCCACGGTGCAGATCGTGCTCATGATAACCCGCCGGCGCTCCGCAACGATTTCCTGGATCGTGCAAACCGCGGTGACGGTATCGCCGATTCGTACCGGCGCCGTGAAGCGTAACTGCTGGTCCACGTACACCGCGCCCGGTCCGGGCAGACGGGTGCCGGCCACGCAGGAAATCAGGCCGGCGCAGAACATGCCGTGAGCGATGCGGCCCTTGAACCGCGTCTGAGTGGCGAACACATCGTTGCAATGGATTGGATTGTTATCGCCAGTCAAGCCGGCGAACATCACCACATCGGTTTCGGTGACGGTCTTGGCGTGAGACGCGCTCATGCCGATCCGGAGATCCTCCAGATAGTAGCCGTGCAGAGTGTCGTTATAACCTTCGTGAGTGGGGTACATGGATTTCTCCGATAGAGCTAAGGATTCCGGCGGACAACATCGCCACCACGGACGGCGCATAGCCTACACGACCGAGCGGAATAGTGGGAAATTCCCGACTGGATTCCAGACCTTCGAATCGACCGGCCTCACCACGAGCCGACGCTCCCCGCGCTCCCGACGCCACTCTCATCCGTGGCCAATAAATCCATTGCATCGCCGGGAGTGAATAAATACCATAACTTAACAAACGTTAACCCGGACGGATTTATGGTTTCGAAGCGCCACCGGCGCGGCCCCATCATCGATCCGGTCACTCGGTAAGTACCATCCAACCCGAAAGCCGCGTGTTCTCGAAGGGTCGGGTTTGCGCCACGCTCCCGGCCGGGCGTCCACGCCGCCACTTAAAATTGAGCAATCCCACGCAAAGGTGAATGATGAAGATTTTAGTCGCCGTAAAACGGGTCGTTGACTACAACGTCAAGGTACGGGCAAAAGCGGACGGTACCGGCGTCGAAACCGCCAACGTCAAGATGTCCATGAACCCGTTCGATGAAATCGCCGTGGAAGAAGCGATCCGCCTGCAAGAAGCGGGCAAGGCCCAGGAAATCGTGGCAATCTCGCTGGGCGTCGCCGCCTGTCAGGACACCATCCGCACCGCGCTGGCCATGGGCGCCGACCGCGGCATCCTGGTGGAAACCGACGCCGAACTGCAACCGCTGGCGGTGGCCAAGCTGCTCAAGGCGGTGGTCGAGAAGGAAAACCCGGACTTGGTCATTCTCGGCAAACAGGCCATCGACGACGACGCCAATCAGACCGGCCAGATGCTGGCGGCGCTGCTCGGCTGGCCGCAGGGGACCTTCGCTTCCAAAGTCGAACTCGACGACGGGACGGTCAACGTCACCCGTGAGATCGACGGTGGCCTGGAAACCGTGGCGCTGAAGCTGCCCGCCCTGATCACCACCGACCTGCGCCTGAACGAGCCGCGCTTCGTCAAACTACCCAATATCATGAAAGCCAAGAAAAAGCCGCTGGAGGTGCTCAAGCCGGCCGATTTGGGCGTGGATGTCGCACCGCGACTGGTCACCCTGAAGGTGCAGGAACCGCCCAAGCGCCAGGCCGGCATCAAGGTCGGCAGCGTCGCCGAACTGGTGGACAAACTGCACAACGAAGCCCACGTCATCTAAGCCCGCGGAAATCGAAACCATGAGCATCCTGGTCATTGCCGAACACGACAACGCCACCCTCAAGGCGGCGACTCTGAACACCATCACCGCCGCCGCGCAACTGGGCGACGATGTCACCGTGCTGGTGGCCGGCCACGGCTGCGGCGCGGTCGCCGAGGCCGCCGCCCAAGTCGCGGGCGTCAAGAAAGTGCGGGTCGCCGATGCCCCGCACTACGCCCACCAGCTCGCCGAAAACGTGGCGGCGCTGGTGGTCGGGCTGGCGGGTGGCTACACCCACATCCTGGCCCCGGCCACCGCCGCCGGCAAAAATACGCTGCCGCGAGTCGCCGCGCTGCTGGACGTGGCGCAAATCACCGATGTCATCAAGATCGACAGCGCCGATACTTTCGTCCGCCCGATCTACGCCGGCAACGTGCTGGCCACCGTCCAGTCCAAGGATGCGGTCAAGGTGATGACCGTGCGTGGCACCGCCTTCCCGGCCGCGGCGGCCAGCGGCGGCTCCGCCAGCGTCGAAGCGGTCGAGCCAGCCGCCGACGCCGGTATTTCCAGCTTCGTCGGCCAGCAACTAACGAAGTCCGACCGACCCGAGCTGACCGCCGCCCGTATCATCGTTTCCGGCGGGCGCGGCATGGGCAACGGCGACAACTTTAAACTGTTGGAAGACGTCGCCGACAAGCTGGGCGCGGCGGTGGGCGCCTCTCGCGCGGCGGTGGACGCCGGTTTCGTGCCCAACGATTACCAGGTCGGCCAAACCGGCAAGGTGGTCGCGCCCGAACTGTATGTCGCCGTCGGCATTTCCGGCGCCATCCAGCACTTGGCCGGCATGAAGGACAGCAAGGTCATCGTCGCCATCAACAAGGATGAGGAGGCGCCGATTTTCCAGGTCGCCGATTACGGGCTGGTCGCCGACCTGTTCGCCGCGGTACCCGAACTGTCCAAGGAGCTGGACACGCTGAAAGCCGCCGGCTAAGCCGCCGGTCGTCCCCGCTTCCCCGTCCCGACCGTCTCCCCCAATGTGGGGCGAGGGCGGGGCGGGGTTTTTCATCGCCGTTCCCCGAACGTTCAAGGAGGCGTCATGACCGCCTATTTCGCCCCGATCCGCGACATGCAGTTTGTCATCAACGAACTGGCCGGTCTCTCCGAGGTCGCCGCTCTCCCCGCCTTCGCCGAGCAGGAAGTCGGCCCGGAGCTGGTGGAGGCCGTGCTGGAGGAAGCCGCCAAGCTGGCCGCCGAGGTGCTGGCGCCGCTCAATAAGTCGGGTGACATTCAGGGCGCCCGGATCGGTCCCGAGGGAGTCCTTCCCGCCACCGGCTTCAGCGAGGCGTACCGAAGCTTCATCGAAGGTGGCTGGAACGGCATCGGCTGCCCGGTCGAACACGGCGGCCAGGGCTTGCCGGAACTGTTCAACACCGCCACCCAGGAGATGTGGAATTCGGCCAACATGTCCTTCGCGCTGTGCCCGATGCTCAACGCCGGCGCGATCGCGGCGATCGAGCAGGCCGGGTCCGCCGAACAGCAGGCGCTGTATCTGCCGAATATGGTCAGCGGCGAATGGACCGGCACCATGAACCTGACCGAGCCGCAGGCCGGCTCCGACCTGTCGGCGGTGCGGACCCGCGCCGTTCCCCACGGCGACCATTACCGGATCTTCGGCCAGAAGATCTTCATCACCTGGGGCGAGCATGACATGACCGGGAACACCCTCCATCTGGTGCTCGCCCGTACCCCGGACGCGCCGGAGGGAGTCAAGGGCATCTCGCTGTTCCTCGTGCCCAAGTTCCTGGTCAACCCGGACGGCTCGCTGGGCGCGCGCAACGACGTCCACGCCGTATCCATCGAACACAAGCTGGGCATCCACGCCAGCCCGACCTGCGTGATGGCCTTCGGCGACCAGGATGGGGCGGTCGGCTATCTCGTCGGCGTGGAAAACAAGGGCTTGGCCTATATGTTCATCATGATGAACGAGGCCCGCTTCAAGGTCGGACTGCAAGGGCTGGCCATCGCCGAGCGTGCTTATCAAGCGGCCCGCGAATACGCCAAGGACCGGGTGCAGGGCCGAGCGGCCGGCGCCAAGAGCGGCGAGCGGGTCGCCATCATCCACCACCCCGACGTGCGGCGGATGCTGATGACCATGAAGGCGCAGAACGAGGCGATGCGCGCCCTGGCCTACGTGGTTGCCATGCACCTGGATCTGGCCCGCCACCACCCCGACCCCGCGACCCGCCAAACTCATCAGGCCCGGGTGGAGCTGCTGATTCCGGTGGTCAAGGGCTGGTGCACCGAGACCGGTATCGAAATCGCCTCGCTGGGGCTACAGGTCCACGGCGGCATGGGTTATATCGAAGAGGCTGGCGCCTGCCAACACCTGCGCGATGCTCGCATTACCACTATTTACGAGGGTACCACCGGTATCCAGGCCGCCGATCTGGCCGGCCGCAAGCTGAACATGGACCAGGGCGCCGCGATGCGAGCCCTGATCGCCGAGATCGAAATGACCGCCGAAACGCTGGACCCGATTCCCGGCGACGACATGGCGGTGATCCGCAACGGGCTGCGCGACGGCGCGAGGGCGCTGGCCGACGCCACCGGGCACATGCTGGCCAGCGGCGACCCCAACAATGCGATGGCGGTATCGGTGGATTACCTGATGCTGGTCGGCACCGTCTGCGGCGGCTGGCAGATGGCCCGTGCCGCGCGAGTGGCCCAAAACAAGCTGATGACCGGCGAGGATTCGCTGTTCCACGAAGCCAAGCTGGTCACCGCCCGCTTCTACGTCGAACACCTACTGCCCAAGGCGGGCGCGCTGCTGCGCTCGATTCAGAACGGCGGCATTTCCATCATGGCGCTGACCGAAGAACAGTTCTGAGCGCCGTTTTCCGGTTCGACGTCCGGCGATCCCGCCAGATCTGTTTGGAATGGCGGGATTGTTGTTCGCCCGACCGAGCCACCCGGCAGGCCCAGGGACTCCACCGCTTCATCAAGCCTTACAAACCCCTGCTTTGATTAAGGTTAGCACCTATACTTTGATAAGCCGATGTCCACGCGGTCTCCACGACACCAGCGACGCGCGGCCATTCGTCATACCCATCCCATACGGCAACCCCTTGCAAAACCAGGTAATTCCGTCATGTCCGAACTGACCACTCGCGAGCCTGAAGTTACCCGCGCCAGCCTGTTGAACCGCACCATGGACAACCTCCGCGAGGCGTGGCGGGAAATGGCCGACTGGCGGGAGGGGTTGTTCGCGGCACCCAGCCCCAACCTGCCCGAAAAGGACATGGAGGCGTTGAAGGCGCAAATGCGCGATTGCCTGGAGGCGCGCGGCGGCGAAGTGTCCGCCCGCGCCCGAGCCGCCAATCTGGGGCGAATTTATCTCTCGCTCAACGCCAAGGGTCGCAAGCGCTTCCTGCAAATTCTCGCCCGGGAATTCGATATCGACCACCAGGCGGTGAACCAGGCGGTGGCGGCGCTGCAAAAGGCGGGGGACAACCACGACGAGCGCGCCAAGGCCGAACGGGCGATGCGCCAGGCCCTGCAACCGCCGCGGCTGCGACTGTTGACTCAGCTCAACGCCCTGCCCGATGGCTTTCACTTTCTGGTGGACCTGCGCGCGGAACTGTTGATGTGGCGCAAGGATGACCCAACGCTGGCGGCATTGGAACGGGATTTGTTGTCGCTGCTGGTCTCCTGGTTTGACGTCGGTTTTCTGGAACTGCGGCGCATCAGTTGGGAATCGCCGGCGGCGCTGTTGGAAAAAGTGATCGCTTACGAGGCCGTGCATCCGATCAAGAGCTGGGACGACCTGAAGAACCGGCTCAGCGCCGACCGCCGCTGTTTCGCCTTTTTCCACCCGCGCATGCCCAACGAACCGCTGATCATCGTTCAGGTGGCGCTGGTCCACGGCATCGCCGACAACGTTCATACGCTGCTGGACGAAGCCGCGCCGGTGATCGATCCGA
Organism: Candidatus Competibacteraceae bacterium; assembly: GCA_016699715.1. Lineage (NCBI taxonomy): Bacteria > Pseudomonadati > Pseudomonadota > Gammaproteobacteria > Candidatus Competibacteraceae > Candidatus Competibacteraceae bacterium. The sequence goes on from CP065007.1 coordinate 1,412,532, forward strand.
CCGAGGCCGATACCGCGATTTTTTACTCGATTTCCAACGCCCACGAAGGGCTGGGCGGCATCAGTTTCGGCAACTTTCTGATCAAGCGGGTGGTGGACGAACTGGCTGGCGAGTTCAAGAATCTGAAGACCTTCGCCACCCTGTCGCCGATCCCCGACTTCCGCCACTGGCTGGACGGCAAGCTGAACGAACCCGACAAGGACGCGGAAGGGGAACTGCTGACCGCGTCCGAACGAAAAACGCTGGCCACCGCCGCCGGCACCGGCAAGGAACCCGCCTCACTGTCGAGCCTGCTGCAAATGCCGGACTGGCCCCAGAATCCGGAACTGGCCAAGGCGCTAAAAAAGCCGCTGCTGCGGCTGTGCACCTGCTTTCTGGCCAAGGAAAAACGCGCGGGCGGTTCGGCGTTCGACCGCGTCGCTCATTTTCATCTGTCGAACGGCGCGCGCATCGAGCGGCTGAACTGGCTGGCCAACACCTCGCCTCAGGGTATCGCCCAGTCGGCCGGGCTGATGGTGAACTACCTCTACAAACTCAGCGACATCGCAGCCAATCACGAAGCTTATCGCGGCGAGGGCAAGGTGACGAGTTCGTCGGCGATTCGCTCGTTGCTGAAAGGTTGATCGTCCGGTTTCGAGTGGGTCGCCGTCGTCGCTGATCGCCAGAGAATCCCAGTGGTGATGTCATCGCCGCTGCCCTGTTGCGAAGCCTCGTTCAACCATTCCCGCAGGTGCGGTCTCACCGCCTCTTCGCCTTCGTCGCGCAGCATCGTCCAATAGTCCCGCGCCACTTGCCGGAAATCGGCCTCGTTACGGTAGGCGTTGGCGTAGCCGTCGGTGGCGGTGAGGATCAGCGCCGGCGGCGTGCCGGCCAGAGTCTGAAAACGCACCTGTACATCATTCCAGGCCTTGTAGGAACACAGCGAGGTGGTTTCGTTGGCGATCAGCCGTTCGTCCCTGGGCAGGGGCCGTTCGACCTTGCCCTCGGCGGAGACGGTCAGAATGTCGCCGTCGCCAAGTTGCAGATAGAGAATGAAGCCGGGCGCGACGATCACGGCCAGCAGGGTGGAACCATAGGCGAGATAAGGATTGGCTTCGACCTGCCGCCGCGCCGCCGCATCCAGCGGTTCCAGTTCCCGCAGGGTGAACGGCTGAAGCTGGAGCGACCGATCGACCTGCGCCCGCCAGTGCCGCACCAGTTCCAAGGGCAGCTTTTCCTCCGCCCCGTGCTTGATTTGGGACAGGTTACCGAGCTGGCACAGACGGCCACAGACCTTGAGTGCTACCGCCACCGCCGAGCGCGCACCGTGTTGGCTGCGAAAGCTCTTGGCGCTGCCGTGGCCGTCGGCCAGCGCCACGATCAGCGGCAACCCGTTCACCGCGCGGGCGATGCGCACCGCGTCTTGGTTGGGTAAGCCGGTACGTTGATGGGCCGCGCCGCGCACGCTGGCCCTGAGCGTCCGCCAGTCGGTCATGGCCGCCCTACCACACATCGTCCGCCGAATTCGGGCCGGCGGCGCTGGGCGGGGTGGGGATCGGCACGTTGAGACCCGGGGTCATGCCCGCCGCCTGGCTGGCCGGTGAGGAGGCGGATTTCAGCACGGCGGTCGAAACCCATTTGATGGAGCGCACCAACGCTTCGGGGCTGTTGGCTTGCAACGGTTTCAACTCCGGGTGACCGATGAATTTCTGCAAGACTTCGGTATCGGCGTCCTCGCCGATGGCGATGGCGATGCGCACGGCTTTCTTGCCCCAGGGTTCGTTCATCAGGGTTTGCAGTCCCTTGTGGAAATCGTCGGTTGGGCAGCCGTCGGAGATCAACACCAGTACCGGCGGCAGGGCGCGGTCGCTCATCGGCGGGATACGCAGTTGTTCCGCGACCATCGCCAGCGCCCGGCCCAAGTCGGTGACGCCTTCGGTCTGCAAGTCGGCCCATTTGAAATCGACGACCGGGGTCGGCTGAGAGACGTGCCATTGCGCGCCGCTGGAGAACTTGAGGGCTCGGACCAGAACCTCGGCGTTAGGGTTCTCGTCGGCGACGGTGCGCATGTGCGGTAGGGCTTCGCGGATGGCGGTGTTGAGCGCCTGAATCTTGCCGTCGATGGACATGGAGCCGGAACAGTCGGCGATCCAGATGAAGTGCAGCGGGCGGGTGGCTAATTCACCGCCGGGGCGTTTGGCCATGTAGAAACTCCTGGAAATGAAATTCAGAGGTTGAATTTGCCGTTGGATTCAAGGAAAGCAAAAAGCCAAAATCACTGCCCGCCATGCACGAGCCGCACACGGCCGTTGCTCGCCCTATAGTCGGCGTACACGACGCCACTGCTGAAATCGACGACCAATGCGTAGTGGGGATCGCCGGCATCGGACGAGGAGGACCAATACCACCACCCCAGCGTATTTGGGAAGGCTGCTCGATCAATGGTTGGGCTACTCTTACCGGCGACTAGCGTTTGCAATTCTTTCTTCGTGGGTAATCGCCAATCAAGGCAACCGGCATAACCTCCCTGGCAATTCAATGCTTCAGCAGCGTCCAGCGCCTCCCGCCATGGGTACTGTTTTGCTTCACCCATGCAGGTTCCATCTTTCCATTTCTGTCCCAATGAAAACCGCATCCATTGCAGTCCCGTTTTCACATCGGTCACCGTGCCATCACCGTTATCCCGATAACGACCCGCCATCAAAGTTTCAGTCGGGCGAGTTTGCGGCGCAGGCGCAACCTTGGGAACAGTCGGCGGCGGTGAAGGTGGCGACACCAGGGCCGGTTTCACTACAGGCGACGGCTGATCGATCACGCCCAACGCCAGCGCCCACGATTCCACCGCCCAATGCGCCGCCTCGGCGGTCATGGCCAATTCATCTTCCAACCGTTTGCCCAACCGCGCCAGAATCATTGCCTGCGGTACTCCAGGAGACACCTTGGGCAAATCCTCCACCACCCGGTTTTTCAGGGCGCTGATCAGGACAAAAATCTCCCGTTTGTACTGCCCACAATAATCCTTCAGCAGTGCTTCACAGCGGCGCGGGTCTTCGCACAGCGAGCGGCCGTACTGGACGATCAGTTCACGGAGCTTTTGGCGGGGTGCATTGTGCATGCTGAAAGTCTCCTCCTCGTCAAACCCGTATCTCGCCTTCCACCGGGCCAAAATTGATCTTCACGCCCGCCGCCAGCGAAGCGCTGCGCCCCGGTTCCACATCACGAATCGTTCCGTCCGGGGTGGTGATGACCCATTTCACCGGAGACTGGTTTTTCAGGCCCCATAAGCTCGGGTTCTGTGGATGCTGCTGCACAACCGCCAGCGGTTGGCTGAAGTCGTAAAGTCGCTGAGGATCGAGATGGTGTGGGTACAGTTGGGTGTCGTGGTTGAGCATGATCACGCCGCGCTCGATGCGGATGCGGTACGGCAGCGTCAGCACGCACTTGCAGGACCAGCACGGTCCCGGTTGCCCGCCGGACGCACGCAAGGCGTCGCTGTCGTAGAAATTTTCCACGCCGCACTGGCCGCAGTAGAGAATGGCGTCGCGTAACTGGACCATCGTTGCCCGCCATTCGCTCTCCCGCACCCGTTCGTGGGGGTCGCGCAGACCGGCGGTGAAGGCGCGGGTGAAGCGGTCGCGCAGGAATTGCGGGTAGAGTGGCCAGTATTCGAGGGCGTTGTCATGCAGGCCGCGCACGGGCTGGTTGGCATCGTCGGTGGGATCGAAAATAAACAGCGGCTCGGTGCCGTACAGCTTGTTCATCGCCGGCAAATCGAAGCATTTGATCGCAGCTTCCTTTTTGCCCTCCAGCGGATGATGGACGTGGAACAGGTAGAACAGCAGTACGGATAGCGAGAACAGGTCGGTTTGGGTGCTGGGCGCGGTTTCGCCCCGCACCACTTCCGGGGCGATGAAACGCGGGGTGCCCAGAATGCCGCTGTCGCCCTGGCCGTCGATGGCGACGTTGTCGTTGTCGCAGACCTGGATGTCGCCGGTATCGGGGTCGAAAAAGACGTTGCCGAAGGAAATATCCCGATAGCACAGACCCTTGGCGTGTAGTTCCAGGAAGGCTTGGGCCAGTTGCAGGCCGGCGGTGGCGAGGGCACGGAAGCTGGGTTCGATGCGTCCTTTCATCAGGTCCACGATGCCCTGGTAGCGCGGTTCGCGCAGCGGCATCAGGTAGCCAAAACCGGGCGCGCTCGCCGAGCTGGCCAATTCCAGCGGCCAGAGAAACCGAGCGTTGGGCGGGCCTTTGCGGATCAGCGTTTCCAGATTTTGCCGTTGCGCGGGCGTGGCCTGTTCGGGGAAGTACCACTTGAGGGCCAGTGGCTTGCCGTCCAGCGTGGCGCGGTAGACTTCGCCCTGCCCGCCGCCGCCGAGGAAGGTTTCGACGGTGCAGGGATGGCCGGAGGCGGCCTGAACGGTGGAGCGGAGTTGGAGAAGTTGGTGCATGGTCTGATTCCTGATGCTTCAACCGTCTTTCAAAAAACCCCAAAAATGGCGCGAAAAAACGCGCGCTTCGCGCGCGGTAAAGGGTAAAAGATTAAAGATCAAAGGCTTATAAGGATCTGGCGAGGCGGAACCCCGTGAGGTAGGTGCGGAACGTCGGCATGCTCCCGTTGCGGAGGGCGGAACGCACCCACGCGGGTTCGCGGCTCCAGGAGCCGCCGCGCAACGACCGGAAGTCGTCCCCATCTTTGCCGGCGCACCGCATCTCCGCTCCACCGTAATCTCCGTCATAACGCGAGCCGGTCCATTCCCGCACGTTGCCATGCACCTGATACAGCCCCCAAGGGTTCGGCTGAAACTGGTCCACCGGAACCGTTTTTTCACGATAGATCCCTTTTCGTCCGTGTGAACCGTAGGTGTAATTCCCGTTATAGTTCGCTTGATCGGTAGTAATGCTGTTTCCCCACCAAAACGCCGTCTCCGTCCCCGCCCGCGCTGCGTATTCCCATTCGGCTTCGGTCGGCAACCGATACGCCTGGCCCGTTTGCGCCGATAGCCACTCGGTATAGTCCACCGCATCGTGCCAATTAACATCAATCACTGGACGGTTACCTCGGCCCCAGCCAAAGTCCTTAGGCAGCTCTCGTCCGGTCGCGACACAAAAGCGGTCGTACTCGTCGAAGGTGACGGCATATTGACCGATGGCAAAGGGCTGCTCGATCTTCACCCGATGCCGGCGTTCGTCGCTGTCCCGTCCCACTTCGCTCTCCGGCGAACCCATCCAGAACTCACCCGCCGAAATCACGATCATCGCGGGACCCTCAGTGCCATCGCGCAACCGGTCTTGGAACACCGTGAAGGGTTTCAGGGGTGAAGGCGAGGATGCAGACGGCGCAACGGACTGGCGGGGCGGTTCCGGCACGGGTCGAGGTCGCTCGACGCTGGCAACCGACATCCCCAACGCCAGCGCCCACGACTCCACCGCCCAGCGCGCCGCGTTTTCGGCCAAGCCCAATTCGTCTTCGAGCCGCTGGATCAGCCGCCCCAACACCAGCGCGGGCGGCACACTCGCAGAGGCGTTGATCAACTCCTCCGCCACCCGGCTCTTCAGGGCGTTGACCAGAACAAAGATTTCCCGCTTGTATTGTCCACAATAATCCTTCAGCAACGCCTCGCAGCGGCGCGGGTCGTCGCACAGCGAGCGACCGTATTGGACGATCAATTCGCGGAGCTTCTGGCGGGGCAGATCGTTCACGACACTTCCTCGATGATTGCTGGAATATCAATATCACTTGTCTCATGGATATAGCATACTCAATTTCGTCGAATCTAGCCCGCCCTCGTTCCGATCCAGCCAAGCCCCGTTCCCAGCCCGGAACGGGGCTTTTCGTCGCCCGCGCCGTCTTTCCCCTTTACGGCTTGGCGGGCAATGGTTAGATTGGCCGCCTCCCGCCAACCACCACCGAACCGGATCGCATGGCCCAATACATCTACACCATGAACCGCGTGGGCAAAGTCGTACCGCCCAAGCGCGAGATTCTCAAGGATATTTCCCTATCGTTCTTTCCCGGCGCCAAGATCGGCGTGCTCGGTCTGAACGGCTCCGGCAAATCCACCCTGCTACGCATCATGGCCGGCATCGACACCGACATTCTCGGCGAGGCCCGCCCGCAATCCGGCATCCATATCGGCTTCCTGCCGCAGGAGCCGCAACTCGACCCCAGCAAGGACGTGCGCGGCAACATCGAAGAAGCCGTCGAGCCGATCAAGGCCGCCCAGGCCCGGCTCGATGAAATCTATGCCGCCTACGCCGATCCGGACGCCGATTTCGACAAGCTGGCCGCCGAACAGGCCGAACTGGAAGCCCACCTGCACGCCACCGACGGCCATAACCTGGATCGCACCCTGGATGTCGCCGCCGAAGCGCTGCGCCTACCGCCCTGGGATGCGGAGGTGGCTCAACTGTCCGGTGGCGAAAAACGCCGGGTCGCGCTGTGCCGGCTACTACTGTCCAAGCCCGACATGCTGCTGCTGGACGAGCCGACCAACCATCTCGACGCCGAGTCGGTGGCCTGGCTGGAGCGTTTCCTGCGGGATTACTCCGGCACCGTGGTCGCCGTCACCCACGACCGCTACTTCCTCGACAACGTCGCCGGCTGGATTCTGGAGCTGGATCGCGGTCGCGGCATCCCCTGGGAGGGCAACTATTCCTCCTGGCTGGACCAGAAGGAAAAGCGGCTGGAAATCGAAGAGAAACAGGAGACCGCTCACACCAAGGCCATGAAGGCGGAACTGGAATGGGTGCGCGCCAACCCCAAGGGCCGCCACGCCAAGAGCAAGGCCCGTGTGGCCCGCTTCGAGGAACTGGAATCGCAGGAATTCCAGAAGCGTAACGAGACCCAGGATCTGTACATCCCACCGGGGCCGCGGCTGGGCGATCTGGTGGTGGAAGCGACGCAGTTACGGAAAGGCTTTGGCGACCGGCTGCTGATCGACGGGCTCAACTTCAAGCTGCCCAAGGGCGGCATCGTCGGCGTGATCGGCCCCAATGGCGCCGGCAAGACCACCCTGTTCCGTATGCTGGTCGGTCAGGAACAGCCGGACGACGGAAGCTTGCGCGTCGGCGACACCGTCAAGCTGGCCTATGTCGATCAGTCGCGCGACAGTCTCGCTCCAGATAAGACCGTCTGGCAGGAAATCTCCGACGGGCTGGATATCATTGCCATCGGCAGCTACCAGATCAACTCGCGCGCCTACGCCGGCCGCTTCAACTTCAAGGGGCAAGATCAGCAGAAGTTCGTCAAGGATCTATCCGGCGGCGAGCGCAATCGCATTCACCTCGCCAAACTGCTCAGGAGCGGCGGCAACGTGCTGCTGCTGGACGAGCCGACCAACGATCTGGACGTGGAAACGCTGCGGGCGCTGGAGGAAGCGTTACTGGCTTTCGCCGGTTGCGCGGTGATCATCTCCCATGATCGCTGGTTCCTGGACCGCATCGCCACCCACATCCTCGCCTTCGAGGGCGATTCGCAGGTGGTGTGGTTCGAGGGCAACTATGCCGACTACGAGGCCGACCGCAAGCGCCGGCTGGGCGTGGACGCCGACCAGCCGCACCGGATCAAGTACCGGAAGCTGGCTTGAGGCCAGCGCACCCAGCACGGCGAGCGAAACCTCAGCCTGTCCAAAAGCGCCTGTATGCCGGGCTTGGCGGTTAGTATACGGGCCTGGGCGGTGGAAAACTTCGCGCCATACCCGATCATGGGAGGAATGGACACGCCGTTGCCCGTGATCGCAATGAGGGTTCGACGGCGCAAAGCGCCAAGAACTCGAAGTTCGACTCAACTCGCGCCCGTTCGTCGGCGCAAAGCGCCGACGAACGCCAGAATTCAGCCGACCGGCGCGGCTCTATCGCGCCGGGTCGGCTGGAATAAACCAGTTAGGCATAGTTTCACCCGACTGATAGGCAAAAGGCAAGACTTGACCCCGTTCTACCGATACATCATAAGGGAAATCGTGTCTGACCCCTTTTCTTTCACTCTAATCATCTGGATATTTATCAGAGAACTTGTATTCCCTGTCAAGTTTCTCAAATGAGTAGATTGATGAGTCACAAAATACTGAGTAGCCATAGTAGAACGCGTTGTTTTCTATTGGTATTGTCTTTTTTCTAGAAAAGCATAACCTTGTTGTCCGATCAAAAATCTCATCATACTTCGTGATGAACTCGGTTCTCGATAGATCTTTTTCGCCATATACCTTGTAGGGAAATGGAAACTTTGTCATCGAAGCGACCTGCTTTTTATCATTTTTTGCTATGGCAGTTTTGAACTTCACCCAGAAATGGGAAAATTCAGCACTTTTCACTTTTTGGTTTTGTGCATTTAATCCAATGGGAATCAGAATGAGGAGTGCCAAGGCCATTGCAAGTAAAACTCTCACAGACTTTTCCCTACCTTCGACTAGTGAGATTCCAAGTTTGGCGTGCTTGTAAAAGGGGACAGATTTATTTCTGCTCGTTATCGAAAATCATTCTGCGGAACTTAAATAAATCCGCCCCCTTTTCTGCTTCTTCAATCTTTTCAGCAGTAGCCGTTCTCCCCCCTCTACCGGGGCAAGGGGGCAAGAGGCAATCCGGCGCGGCGGTTGGCGATGGCGCGTTCGAGAGTGCGCCAAGGGGAGTGGCCACGCTGGCGACAGGTATCGATGACGCTGGCGAGCAGAGCGAAGACCCGCGAACCCACCGGGGTGCGGGTACCGTGACTGATCTTGCGCGCGATCACCCAATGGCGTAGTGCCCGCTCTGCTACATTGTTGGTCAGTGGCAGTTCGGGATGACTCAGCACCTGGAAGATGGCTTCCCAGTCGTTGAGCAACTCCACCGCCAAGGCGTGGGTTTTGGCGTGGGCGTGACCCTGGCGCCGTTCGCAGGCCGCGCGCAACGCGGCCAGTACCATCATGTGTTGGGTCGGCGGCGCGACCGGCGGCGGACCTTCACGGGCCGCGTAGACCGCCGCCATCAGCGCCTCCAAGGTCTCCAGCACGAACCGGCCAAAGACACGGGCCTCGCGGTCGCCACTCTCGGCCAAGCCCCGCGCCTTGCGAATCAGGTGCGCCCAACAGCGTAACCGGCGCGGGTGGTTGCGGTAGGCCATCCAGCCATCGCTCATCAGCCAGCCGCTAAAACCGTCCAGCACGTTTTCGACCAGCTCCTTGCCGCGCCCGGCCACGTAGTACAGGGTCGCGGTCGCCGCGACAAACACCCACAGCCACAGCGGCCGACCGTGTTCGGGCCAGGAGGTTTCGTCGGCGTGCAGCAGATGACTGTCCAGAACCGCCTGGACGAGTTCGTCTTCCGCCGGCGCCACGGCCGCGCCGGCTTCGTGGAGCGTCCGATGGATCGTGCCGGTACTCAGCTTCAGTCCCAGCCACTCTTCCAGGAATTCGCGAATCCGCGCCCGCGACAGCCGGAACCGGAAAGCCAGTGCCACGATCAGCGCCGCCAACCCCGGCCCCACCAGCCGCCATTCACTCAACTCGATCCCCGCCAGCAGCGGGTCCACCCCCCCCTTGACCGGCCACCGCCCGGGTCCGATGACCACAGGCGCAGGGCACCTCGTAATAGCGATGGTCCACCACCCACACGGTCAGCCCCGGTCGCGCCGGATCGCCCCAGTGCAGGTCGACCGCCTGAAACCCGGTGTAGGCCACCGCGCCCACCGGGTCCAGCGGCCGGCCACAGCCGGCGCAGGTGTCGGGGTAATGGGCCTGTTCGGCATTCGCTTGGAACACCTGCGTGCGGCCCACCCCCGGCGCTCCCGGTTGCTTGCCCGGTTTGCGGGCCGCGGGGACCTTCGCCGGTTTCGCCTCGGCCGATGGCCGTTCCGCTGACTCCGGCTTCGCCTCCGCCGACTCGGGTCCCTCGTCCGCCGCATCGGCGGCATCCGATTTCGGCCCGCCACCCGGTCGGTCCCACGGCGCCCGACGGCTCGGCGGCCGCGAACTGTTGTCCGGTCCCTGATTCAACCGGTCCAGCGCCTCCTTCAAATCGTCCAGCAGCTTGCCCGACAGCGCACGCACCTCGGCCTCCCCCAGCGAATCCAGGTAGGCTTGGTCTCATTGGCGCAGGCTATGTGGGCTGAGGTGCATGGTGGTTGATCGTGGGGCTGGACTCTAGTTTTCCATACCTACTCCCCGAGGGGAAGTTAGCCATTACCGGGAGGGGTGTGAAGAGTTACCCTGCGGGATGACCCTCAACTCGCGCCCGTTAGGGCCATGACAGGGCTTTGACAGGCAGAATCAATTGGCCTAAGGTATTTGCGCCCTTAGCACCATTGAAAGCCCTTTAAGGGCGTAAGTAAGCCTCCGACTAAGCCGGAGGTAATTTAACTAATAGGAGAAATAAATATGTCGAAACGATCACCTTACTTTTCAGTAAGCGCACTTTTGATTACATTGTCCTTGGCGGCATTTGTTAGCGTGGCACAAGCGAAGCAATGCGTCTGGAACAAAGCGGGCTTCATTCTGGAGGTACATTGGTATAAGCCAGGTGACGTACTCTATGATGAGAAGGGGGAATTCTATATTCGTACCACAGGCAATAACCACAAACCAGTAGCTCCTGCACAGCTTGATGTCTATCCTGTTGCTCAAGGTCGCTGTTGGGAAGGAAAAGAGCAGATGACGGCTGTTCTCGCGATTAAGGATGGTCATCTCTTTAACACATTGATGACTGCAGGTACGACAATCGTAGCTGGAGCAGCAACTGGACTTGCCGGGACAGCCGTTTGTGCCGCATCCGTTGGAACACTTTGTTTTGCTGCAGTCGTTGGGGGGGTGGCAACTACTGGAGCGCTAACAACAGCAATGCAGCTTTCAGCGAAAACGCCGGAGCTCAAGGGTACAATCCCCAATGCATTTGCCATCACAGTCCCAGGTGCTCGTGGTACGGAGTATCAAAATCGCTGGCTCGACGTTTGGGGCACTGTGATATCTCCTCAACTCGGTCCCGGCGGTCCGCTTTGATTTACCCCAACCTAAAGGATGCTTGAACACACGGTGCATGATATCCAAAAAAAGTGTCAGCCATTGCATTATGTGTGTATACTTTAGCTAATTCCAATTGCGGGGTGTCCATCTGAGTGCGGTGGACACCAGATATTGTGATCTTGACCATCGAAGCGCCCTTTCTATGGTGTGTCAAGATCTAATCCATAGGCACTACCGCACTCAGATGGACACCCCGCTTCCAATTTTAACTTCTTTGAAGGATTGGAAATTAAAAGTCAGTAATGATTTGAGGGTGCCTTTTTTCTTTACATGAGCGGTTTTAATGAAATCGAGAATCGCGCTTTTAAATTCTGGATACGCGGGATAATAGCGGGCGTGCAAGCAGCATTTTTTCACCCACTTCCAGAACCGTTCGATCAGGTTGAATTGGGGCGAATAGGCCGGGAGAAACAGCAGTTCGATGTTCAAGGCGGCGGCGGTGTCCTGAACCAGCCGACAGCGCGGGTAGCGGGCATTGTCCAGCACCACCGTGATCGGCACCGTCAAGCCCAGCGCCGCCCGTTTGTACAGCATCCGGCAGACGTGCTGGCTGTTGATATAGGCGTCCGTGGTGACGGTGATCAGTTGATGGGTCGTCGCGTTCAAGGCCCCCAGCACGCTGAGCCGATGCCGGCCACTGGGCGTCGGCTGCCAGCAGCGCGCCAGGCACCAGACCCAACTCAGGAACAGCCCGTGGACGAAGTGGGCGGCGTCCAAAAAAAAACTTCGCGCCGTCCGGCTTGCGCCTCTTCCAGCCGCGGGGTCAGCGCCTCGGCTTCGAAGCGGGCCTGTTCCGCCCGGCGTTCCGCCGTCGGCGCCGGTCCCGGGATCGCCCCGCTCTTGCGCCGTCGCAATCCAAACTGTTTGAGCACCTTGCCCACTTGGGCGGGACTGCGCTCGATCCCGGTCAGTTCGGCGATGCGGGCACGGGCCTCGACCAGGGTTGCCGGCGGGCGCCGCGCGAACGCCGCCACGATCACCCCTTCATACGGCGCCAGCGCGCTGCGGGCTTGGCGGAATCGACAGCTCGTCAGCGCCGCCCAGCCGCCCTCTTGATACAATCGCAGGTAGCCAATCAGGGTTGGCTTGGTGATCCCCAGACTCGCGCAAATCGCTTGATGCGACCTGCCCTCACTCTTCAGATAAAGCGCCGTCAACCGTTGCCGCACCCGGGGATGCGGATGATGAATTCGTTCGTGACGCAGGCGTTCCCGCGTCTCATCAGAGAAAACCAGTCGAATCATGGTGCGCGCTCCAGCCTCTTTCAGGCCTTCCGATTAACCCTCGGAACACCGTAAAACAAAACAACTATAAAGTAAATTTTGACTTAATTTAAAGTATAGTAATAGCTTCCGTATGCCGTCCACGGCGATCCCTTATTGAAACAGGCTGCGATAGCCTTTGTTCCAATCGCCCCACTCCACACGCCCTGTGGAGATGGCGCTGCTGCAAACACAGCGAATGGTGCCAATTGCAGCAACAGGAAAAGTTGGCGCCCGAACATGATGACTCCTAACGGGCGCGAGTTGAGGGTCATCCCGCACGGAGCGGAGCTGCCGCCCGGCGGAGGAACGGCCAAGTTTCACCCGTCGTGGTGGGCGGCAGGGACGCGAGTACGGGACGACGAAGTCGCCCCGAAGGGGTGACGCTCGAACGAGAGTTCGACGGCGCGCAGCGCCGAGAACTCGAAGCTCGACTCAACTCGCGCCCGTTCGTCGGCGCGAAGCGCCGACGAACATGAATTAGACCTCCTAAATGACGCCTTACTTTAGGTCGATTTTGACGTATAATCACAGCAAGCCTGTGTCAACCAATTGTTAAATCTGGAAATTTCAACTACAACAACAACTATAATCAACCAGTCATTGCTGTCAGCGACGGCAGCACGCCATCGCTCGCCACTCCACCCGCCCGGCATCCGGCCTCGCCTCATCCACAATCGACTCATGAGGCGAGGAACGCTAGATCACCCGCTTCTTCTTCAACTCAGCGATTTCCTCTTGGCTCATTCCCAGCAGCTCGCCAAGCACCTCCTCGGTATGCTGCCCGAGTTTGGGGCCGAGATGGCGGATTTGCCCCGGCGTTTCCGACAACCGGGGAATGACCGACGGCACGACGATGGTCTCGCCCAAATCCTCGTCATCGATGGCCACCAGATTGCGCCGGGCGTGAAACTGCCGGTCGCCGTAAATATCGGCGATGTTGTTCAGCGGGCCGGCCGGCGCACCGGTCGCATAACAGCGCTTAAGCACTTCCTCGCGAGTCAGGGAACCGCACCAGTCCCGCACGATTTCGTTGACGTCATGGCGGTTCTCCAACCGGGTTTTCTGTTCGCCATAAAGACCCGAGGAAGCCAGTTCCGGCCGCCCCATCGCTTCGGCCAGCCGTCCGAATAGCTTGTCGGTCGCACAGGCCAGGGCCACCCACTTCCCATCCTTGGTCGGGAAATGACCGTAGGGACAGGCGAAATCGTTATGGGTCGGCCCGTGCCGCTCGCGCACGGTACCGAACATGGCAAAGGCCGACGCCAATTCATCGGTGCAACGAAACACCGATTCGTACAGGGCGGCATCGACATACTGGCCCAAACCGGTTTGCTCGCGATAACGCAAGGCCATCAGCACACCCACGCAGCCGTACAGGCCGGTCAGATAATCGCCCAGCGTGGTCGAGCCCGGCGTGACCGGAGTCCCCTTGGGCATCCCGGACAGATAGGCGATGCCGCCGACGGCATGCGCGATGCGGGCGAAGCCGGGCCGATCCCGGTACGGACCGGTCTGACCGTAGCCGGTCACCCGCAGCATGATCAGGCCGGGATTGATCCGTTGCAGCACCTCCCAGCCCAGGCCCCATTTTTCCAGCGTACCAGTCCGAAAGTTTTCGCACAGCACGTCCGCCTTTTCGATCAAGCGCTTGAACAGCTCGACCCCCTCGGGGCGGTGCAAGTCGATGGTCACCGACTTCTTGTTGCGGGCCTCACCGAGCCAGGCCAGCGTGTCGCCGCGATGGGTCGGCGTACCGAACTTGCGGCAAACGTCGCCGCCCATCGGGTGTTCCACCTTGAGCACATCGGCGCCGAATTCGCCGAGAATGGTCGCGCAATAGGGCGCCGCGATCACCGTGGCCACATCGATGACCCGGATGCCGGCGAGCGGTAGTTCAGTCTGAGAAGTTGCGGTCGTCATGGTGCTCTCGCTCGCTAGATGATTTTGCGCTGGCGCAACTGCTTGATCTCCTCGGCCGACAGCCCGAGCAGCTCGCGCATGACTTCATAGGTCGCATTGCCCATCGGCGGTCCGAGATTGCTGACCTGACCGGGCGTCAGCGACAACCGGGGCGTCACACCGGGCACCACCACCTCGCCCAGCCCCGGCTCTTCCAACCGGGCCAGATTGCCGCGCGCCTGGAAATGCTCGTCCTCGAAGATGTCGGCGATACTGTTGACCTTGCCGATCGGGACCTCCTTCTCCAGGCAACGATTCAGCACTTCCTCACGACTGAGCGATCCCACCCACTCGATGACGATCCGGTTGACTTCATCGCGCGCCGCCAGCCGCTTGCGCTGCTCGCCGTAGAGCCGGGAAGAGGCCAGTTCCGGCCGCTCCATCGCCTCGGACAGCCGCTCGAACATCTTGTCGGTGGTGCAGGCGATGGCGATCCATTTATCGTCCCGGGTGCGGAAATGCCCGTGCGGCACCGCAACGAAACTGCCGGCGCCCTCGCGTTCCCGAACCTTGCCGAACAGGCCGTAAGAGGCGGAAATTTCATCCAGATGGCGGAACACGGCCTCGTAAATGCCGATATCGACAATCTGGCCGCGCCCGGTTTTCTCCCGGTGACGCAGAGCCAGCATGATGCCGATCGCGCCGTACAGGCTCGACAGGTAATCGCCCAGCGGCGCGGTGCCGGGCACCACCGGTGTCTCGCCCGGAAAACCGGCCAGATAGGACAGCCCACCGAAAGCATGGGCGATGTGGGCGAAGCCGGAGCGGTGGCGATAGGGTCCGGTTTGGCCGTAACCCGACACCCGTAAAAAAACCAGACCGGGATTGATCTCGCTCAGCTCCTTCCAGCCGATGCCCCACTCCTCCATGGTCCCCGGCCGAAAATTTTCGATGAGCACGTCGGATTTTTCGACCAGCCTGAGGAACAGTTGCACCCCCTCTTTCTGGCGCAGGTCGATCAGCACCGATTTCTTATTGCGCGCTTCGCTGAGCCAGGCCAGAGTGGCGTCGTGACGCTTGGTCGCCGTGCCGAAGCGCCGCATCGGGTCACCCGCCAGCGGATGTTCCACCTTGAGCACTTCGGCGCCGAATTCACCCAGCACCGAAGCCGCGTAGGGACCCGCCAGAAAGGTGCCTACGTCAATGACGCGGATGCCGCTCATCGGTAGCTTCGCGGTCTGAGGGTCGTGCTCCTGGGAAGACGCACGTTCGGAATTCTCTGGCATCTCTGTTGCGGTTTGTGCGTTCTCGTCCGACATGCCGGCATCCCTCTGTTGTTGACGGTCTCCACCCGACGCCCCGTTTGCGCCACGGTTGCGTCATACTGTTCGAACCATGAAAACTAACTGAAATATTAGTAGAGTATGGCGCCGTTGCCAGAAAGAACGGACGTTAGCAATCCGGAATCGACCATCCCTTATGAACATTCGCACCCAGTTCGTCGCCCTGCAAACCATTCTGATCAAGGAAACCCTGCGTTTCCTGCGTATCTGGATTCAGACCATCCTGCCGCCGGCGGTAACCACCGCGCTGTATTTCATCATTTTCGGCACGCTGATCGGCGCTCAAATCGGGCCGGTGGAAGGCTTGAGCTATCCCCAATACATCGCGCCGGGCCTGATCATGATGGCGGTGATCACCAATGCCTATTCGAACGTGGTGTCCTCGTTCTTCAGCGCCAAGTTTCAGCGGCACATCGAGGAAATGCTGGTCTCGCCCCTGCCCAACACCATCATCGTGCTGGGCTTCGTCGGCGGTGGGGTGGCGCGGGGCCTGGCGGTGGGCGGCGTGGTGGCGGCGGTCTCGCTGTTTTTCGCCGACCTGCCGTGGCGGCATCCGCTGGTCACGCTGGCGGTGATCGTCCTGACCTCGGTACTGTTCGCCCTGGCCGGGTTGCTCAACGGCATTTACGCCAAGAGCTTCGACGATATTTCGGTAGTGCCCACTTTCGTGCTCACCCCGCTGATCTATCTGGGCGGCATTTTCTACTCCATCAACATGCTGCCGCCGTTCTGGCAAACCGCATCCCTGTTCAACCCCATCCTGTACATGATCAATGCCTTTCGTTACGGCATCCTGGGTGTGTCGGACATCGATATCCGCTCCGCTTTCGCCATCATCCTGCTGTTCGTCGCCGTCCTGTTCGGCTACAGCTTGTGGCTGCTGCGCCGCGGCACCGGCATCCGCGCTTAAAACTTCCCTTTCCCCGTCAAGGTGCAACAAATAGCCGTTGTGCGCGTTATCCGCGCATGACGCTATTTTTTTTCTATGCTTAGTTCCTAGGGTTCCGGTTCCGCCGCGAATCTGAATGATCGGGCTAATGCCATCGATTCACCCTCAATGCCGCAGAACCAAGAAAAAGCAATACCCAAAGGAGAATGCCGCTCATGCGTAAATCAAGCCTCTTTCATGCCCTGCTGGCGGGCGCCACCCTGGCCCTGCTCAGCGGAATCGCCCATGCGGAAATCGTGATCAAGTTCTCGCATGTGGTCGCCGAGAACACCCCCAAGGGCAAGGGCGCCCTGCTGTTCAAGAAACTGGCCGAGGAACGGCTGAAGGATAAAGTAACCGTGGAGGTCTATCCCAACAGCTCGCTATTCGGCGACGGCAAGGAAATGGAAGCGTTGCTGCTCGGCGACGTGCAGTTGATCGCACCCTCGCTATCGAAGTTCGACCGCTACACCAAACAGATTCAGGTGTTCGATCTGCCGTTTCTGTTCAAGGATATTGACGCGGTCCACCGTTTCCAGAACGGGCCGACTGGCCAAGCCATCCTTAGCTCAATAAAAAAGAAGGGATTGACCGGTCTCGGCTATTGGGATAACGGCATGAAGCAGCTTTCGGCCAACAAGCCATTGCGCAAGCCCGGGGACGCCAAGGGCATGAAGTTCCGCATCCAGTCTTCCGACATTCTCGAAGCCCAGTTCGAGGCCGTCGGTGCCTTCCCGCAGAAGCTGGCATTCTCGGAAGTTTACCAAGCCTTGGAAACCGGCGTGGTCGACGGCGCCGAAAACCCCTGGTCGAATATTTATTCTCAGAAGTTCTTCGAGGTCCAGAAGTACATCAGCGAAACCAACAACGGCTATCTGGGCTACATGCTGGTAACCAACACCAAGTTCTGGGACGACTTGCCGGCGGATGTGCGCAAGACCCTGGAAGAAATCCTTACCGAAGTCACGGCGCAGGTCAATCAGTGGGCCACCGAGTTCAGCGATGGCGACCGCCAGAAGATCAAGGACTCCGGCAAGACTGAAATCCTGGCGCTGACGCCCGAAGAACTGGCGGCCTGGAAGACAGCCATGAAATCGGTCTACGACCAGTTCACTCCCGCTATCGGCAAGGACATCGTCGATGCGGCACTGGCTGCCAATGGCAAGTGATAGCGGACCTATGGAAATCCTCTTTGCGTGGTGGAAACTGTGGAGCGCCGAGCTCAATCCCCCTGCCGCTGGCGCGGTGCCCCCTTTGAAAAAGGGGGTTGGAGGGATTTCCGCTCCTGAGTCGACCACAACTCATTGAGGAGAGCTTATATATAAGCCATCCCCTCCCGGCAGCACCGCAAGCGCCGGGAGGTAGTTTTTCAGGCTTCCGTTCGGAGGGTTTCTCATGTTTGCCCGCGTTGTCCATCATCTGGAAGAAGGGTTTATCGCCCTGCTACTGGCGCTGATGGTCACCATCTCCTTCGTTCAGGTGATCAACCGCTATGTACTTGGTACCGGTTTTACCTGGGCGCTGGAGCTGGTCACCTTCCTGTTCGCTTGGCTCGTACTGTTCGGCGTTTCCTATGGGATCAGGACTGGCGCGCACATCGGCATCGACGTGCTAGTGCGTCAGTTTCCACACAAGCTGCGCCGCGTCATCGGCCTGATCGGGGTACTGGCCTGTTGCGTCTATTGCATTATCATGCTGGTCGGTTCGGTCGGCTATATCCACAAGCTCTACGAGCTGGGTATCGAAGCCCAGGATTTGCCGATCCCGCGCTGGATTCCCTTCATCATGCTGCCCATCGGGCTTTCCCTGGCCCTGCTGCGACTGCTGCAAGTGGGCTGGCGCACCATCCTCGGCCAACAGGAAGGCTTGCAACTCGCTGACGAGGCTCGTGAAGCGATCGAGGCGATTGAGGGGGTCGAGGTGGTCGAGGCGGTCGAAATTCTGCATCCCGCCGGCTCCGCTCGTCAGGAGAAAGCGCCATGACCTCGCTATTTCTGTTTACCATCCTGTTTGTTTTCCTGCTGATGGGCGTCCCCATCGCCTTCTCCCTGGGCCTGTCCAGCATCCTGACCATCTTGTTCTTCACCAACGATTCGTTGGCCTCCATGTCGTTGAAGCTGTTCGACACCATGGATCATTATACCTTGCTGGCGATTCCCTACTTCGTGCTGGCCTCGGCGTTTCTGACCACGGGTGGGGTGGCCAAGCGCTTGATTCGCTTTGCGGTCGCCGCCGTCGGTCACATCACCGGCGGCATGGCCATCGCCTCTGTATTGGCTTGCATGTTGTTTGCGGCAGTGTCGGGCTCGTCGCCAGCCACTGTCGCCGCGATTGGCTCCATCGTCATCGGCGCCATGGTCAAGGGTGGCTACCCACAGAAATATGCCGCCGGCATTATCTGCAACGCCGGCACCCTGGGAATTCTGATTCCGCCGTCGATCGTCATGGTGGTCTATGCCGCCGCCACCGAAACCTCGGTCGGTCAGTTGTTCATGGCGGGGGTGGTGCCCGGCATCTTGCTGGGCCTGATGCTGGCGATCGCCATTTTCATCAGCGCGCGGAAAATGAAGATTCCGCTACAACCGCGCGTCTCGTTTCGCGAGCTGCTGGTGGCGGCCCGGGAGGCGATTTGGGGGCTGGGTCTGATTATCGTGGTGATGGGCGGTATCTACGGTGGTTTCTTCACCGCCACCGAAGCAGCGGCGGTCGCCGCGGTCTACGCCTTCGTGGTCGCCCTGTTCATCCACCGCGACATGGGCTTCCGCGATGTACCCCGAGTATTCGCGGACGCCGGCAAGGTCACGGTGATGCTGTTGTTCATCATTTCCAACGCCATGCTGTTCGCTCATGTGCTCACTACCGAGCGCATCCCGCAGGTGATGGCGGAAACCATCGTTGGTTGGGGACTGTCGGCCTGGCAATTCCTGATCGTGGTCAACATCGTGCTATTGGTTGCCGGTAACTTCATGGAACCGTCGTCAATCCTGCTGATCCTGGCCCCGATCTTTTTCCCCATTGCCACTCAACTCGGCATCGACCCGATCCACCTGGGCATCATCATGGTGGTCAACATGGAGATCGGCATGATCACCCCGCCGGTAGGATTGAATCTGTTCGTCACCGCCGGTGTCACCGGTATGCCGCTGTGGGATGTAGTGAAAGCCGCCGTACCTTGGCTGATGGTCATGCTCAGCTTCCTGATCATCGTGACCTACATTCCGCAGATCAGCCTGTTCCTGCCCAGGTTGCTGTTCTAGCGCTGGCAACTATCAGAAAGGATCGAAAAATCAAAGAGGCGGCAGAAGCCGCCTCTTTGATTTTTCACGACTCAAAAGGGATCAAACGATGCAATGCAGCAGCGGGAACTCTCGCAAAGGGCATCGGGCAATGGCCAAACCAGCCACCCGGCAACGCCAAAAAATCCGGCGCCGGCAATCGCGGCGGCAAGCTTTCGCCGCGACAAGCCCCCTCTCAGCTCCAGTAACGCACCGGGCCGCTGTCGACATGCACGAAGTTGGAACGAGGATAGTAGCCAACCCCCCCCGCGCCCAGGGAACGGGCCGCATGATAGAGATCCGATACCCGACCATTCGGCAGGCGAACATCAAGCGCCATGGCCTGGATATGATAGCTATTGCGGGCCACGCGTTGGCTGCGCGCGCGCAACATGCTGTTGGTGCTTTGTGACCGATAGCCACTAATGACATGCACCGGCCTGCCGGGGCTGACTTGCACCTGCAAGGCGTAAAGCTGATCAAGGACGTTGGTATCGAACAGCTTGACCTGATCGTTATGGTGGTCGCGCAACCCCCAGCTCACCTCACCGATGGCCTCGCGGATATAGCCGTCCTGGGGAGTCCAGTAGACTTGGCGGACACTCTCGCCGGTATGGGGGTTGTAGAACAGCAGATAGCGATCACGCCGGACGGCTGCCTCAAGCAGCGCTGGCGTCAGGGCCAAGGCACCAAGGCCACCCACCGCAAGTTTCAGGAATCCGCGCCGGCCCAATTCCGGCTGATTCTCTTCATGATCGCTGCTTGGCTGAAACGCTACATCTGTTCTCATTGTCGTAAAATCCTCCCAGCAACTACTTATTGGTGAGCCTTCGCTTCATCTAAGCAAATCAAGTTTGCCAAATCAAGAATC
The DNA here is from genome assembly GCA_016699715.1 of Candidatus Competibacteraceae bacterium. NCBI lineage: Bacteria > Pseudomonadati > Pseudomonadota > Gammaproteobacteria > Candidatus Competibacteraceae > Candidatus Competibacteraceae bacterium. The sequence goes on from CP065007.1 coordinate 1,433,086, forward strand.
AGACATACCACTATTTTTTTGCCATTAAACAACAAAAATTGATTTCCCAGCATTCATCTAAATATTCAAATATCGCCGCTCACTAACCAACTCTATGGAGATCTCATCTGGAATCGAATCAGTACTATATAAAAAATATTATTTTACATATAGATATATTAATATTACCATTTCCTTACGCTGGATATTATCATTAATGATACTATTTTTATTATATTTACAATAATTATCAAATAAACAAATAAACAACAAGCCCCATGAAAAAATGCAATGAGCAAAATTAAATTTTCAATGACTCCCGCGATCCGATTCCTGCGGGACCGCCAAGTCGCCTTCAGCGTACATCCATATTCTTACGAAGAGCATGGCGGCACCGCTCACAGCGCGCACTGCCTGGGGGTAGACGAGCACTGTGTCATCAAAACCCTAATCATGGAAAATGACCAGCGACAATCTCTGATCGTGCTGATGCACGGTGACCGCAAAGTATCCACCCGCGAACTGGCCCGACTGTTGGGAGTCAAGACCATTCATCCCTGCGACCCGGCCACGGCCCACAAACACAGCGGTTATCTGGTCGGCGGAACCTCGCCCTTCGGTACCCGCAAACCCATGCCGATCCACATGGAAACAAGCATCTTGGAATTACCGCTGATTTATCTCAACGGCGGCAGGCGTGGTCTACTGGTCAGTCTGGCGTCCACCGACGTCCGGCGATTGCTCCAGCCGGTATTGGTCAACGTCGCCATTGAGGATTAATGCATGGACGAACCCATCTTTATCGCCACCGCGCCGGCTGGCGTCGAACCGCTGCTAACGGTGGAACTGACCGAGCTGGGCGCGGCGGAGACCAAGCCCGTCCGCGGTGGCATCCGTTTTCGGGGACCGCTGGAACTTGCCTACCGCGCCTGTCTGTGGTCACGGACCGCCAGCCGGATACTGCTGGTGCTGGCCGAAATCCCCGCCGCCGATGCCAACGAACTTTACAGTGGGGTTTATGCACTGCCTTGGGAAGAGCACCTGGACCCGGACGGTACGCTCGCCGTCGATTTCGGCGGCGTCTGTGCTGGTATCGATCACAGCCATTACGGTGCGCAGCGGGTCAAGGATGCCATCGTCGACCGGTTTCGGGCGCATTGTGGCCGACGACCGGGTGTCGATCGGCTACGGCCGGACCTGCGCATTCAGGTTCAGGCCCGCGATGGCCACGCCACCATCGGTCTCGACCTGTCCGGCGACAGCCTGCACCGACGTGGTTACCGCGCGGCCACGGTGCTGGCCCCCCTCAAGGAAACCCTGGCCGCCGTCCTGCTGCTGAAAGCCGGCTGGCCGGAAATCGCCGCGGCCGGCGGCCCCCTGCTCGACCCGCTGTGCGGCTCCGGCACGCTGGCCATTGAAGCCGCCTGGATCGCTGGCGACCGGGCGCCCGGTCTGTCGCGCGAGCGCTGGGGCTTCAGCGGCTGGCTGGGCCATGTGCCGGCGCTGTGGAACCGGCTGCTGGCCGAAGCGCGGCAGCGATGGGAGATCGGCCTGACCCGCATCCCGCCGATTCTGGCCAGCGATCACGATCCCAAAGCCGTGCGGGCAGCACTGCTCAATGCCGGCCACGCCGGGGTGGCCAACCGGATCAGTATCGAGCGGCGGGAACTGGCCGACATCGAACCGCCGGACGGTCCACCGGGACTGCTGATCGCCAACCCGCCCTACGGCGAACGACTGGGCGAATGGGATGAACTGACCGCGCTATACCACCAACTCGGTGAACGATTGCAAGTGCGTTTTGGCGGCTGGCGGGCCGCGATCCTCACCGGCAATCCCGAACTCGGCAAACGCATGGGGCTGCGCGCCGAAAAAACCCATGTCTTTTACAACGGCCCGCTGGAATGCCGGCTGCTGCGCTTCCGGGTCGAACCCGCCTCCTTCGTCGACCGGGACGCGGCCGACCAGCGCGCCCGAACCCGGGTTTTGCAGCGTGCGCTCGAAAGCGGCGCCGAGGGCTTCATCAACCGGCTGCGTAAAAATCTGCGGCATCTTGGTCACTGGGCGGAGCGGGAAGGCGTGCGCTGCTATCGCTTGTACGACGCCGACCTGCCGGAATACGCGGTGGCGGTGGACCGTTATGAACAATGGCTGCATGTACAGGAATACGCACCGCCATCCAGCATCGATCCCGCCAAGGCGCACGCACGGCTGGAGCAGGCGCTGACGGTGCTGCCGGCGCTGCTGGAGCTGCCGCCGGAACAGGTTTTCCTCAAGGTCCGGCAACGACAGCGGGGCACCAGCCAGTACCAGAAGCGGGCCGAACAGGGATGCTTCCACGAAGTTCGCGAAGGAGCGGCCCGCTTCTGGGTCAATTTCACCGACTATCTGGACACCGGACTGTTCCTCGATCACCGCATTACCCGGCAAAAGCTGGCCGAACTGGCAGCCGGGCGGCATTTCCTCAACCTGTTCGGCTATACCGGCACGGCGACCGTTTGCGTCGCGCTGGGTGGCGCGGCCAGCAGCACCACCGTGGATCTGTCGGCGACCTATCTGGACTGGGCTCAACGCAACCTGGCGCTGAACGACATCCGTGGCCCCCATCACACCCTGATTCGGGCCGACTGCCGGCAATGGCTGGATCAGGCGCGGGAATGCTACGACTTGATTTTTCTCGACCCACCGACTTTTTCCAACTCCAAGCGGCTGGCGGAATCGTTCGATGTACAGCGGGATCACGTCGGTCTGCTGCGCCAGACACTGCGGTTGCTGGCACCGGACGGTGTGCTGATTTTCTCCACCAACCACCGTGCGTTCCGGCTGGACCGGGATGCTTTGGCCGATTTGTGGATCGAAGACTGGAGCCGGCGCACACTGCCGCCCGACTTTGCCCGCCAGCCCAAAATCCATCATTGCTGGCGGATCGCGCGGCGGTGAAATAGAGGGAATGCCAGCCATAAAAGGCACTATAATAATAGGTGTAATGCCTGAGACGCGGCGCCGGAGAACCGACATGAATGCTCAAACATCCAGCAAACAGGCTGCTTCCCCTCGATCTGGATCCATGCTTGATCCGTTCGACATCATCGGCTCCAGCCTGGCGGTACAACAGGCGTGGCTGCGGCAGCCCGAACGGCTGGCCGCCAGCCTGCAAGGCCTGACTTCGGACGGCCAGCAGGTCCACGAGCGCTTCACTCAAGCCAGCCTGGGTATTCCCAGCGAACCGGCGGTGGCCGCCATCCCTCGCGACGAACGCTTTCAGGACCTGGTCTGGAGCGAACAGCCCGGTTTTGCTTATCTGAAAGAGATGTATCTGCTGTATAGCCGCTGGCTGGAAAACGTCATCTACGCCACCGAAGGCATCGAACCATCGCGCCGGCAGCGGGCGGCATTCTGGGTCCGGCAGTGGTTGGACGCCATCGCGCCCAGTAACTTTTTCTGGACCAACCCCGAAGCCCTGCGACGCGGCATCGCCAGCCACGGCTACAGCCTATTGTGGGGACTGCAAAACTGGCTGCGCGATACCGCCGCTGGCGAGGTGCGGATGGTGGAGCCGGATGCCTTCACGGTGGGACGCGACCTGGCCGCCACCCCCGGTCAGGTGGTGCTGCGCAATGATTTGCTGGAACTGATTCAATACGAACCCGCCACCGAACGGGTCCATGCCATACCGGTGGTCCTGATTGCACCGTGGATCAACAAGTACTACATCATGGATCTCGGCCCGCGCAACAGTCTGGTGCGTTATCTGGTCGAACGGGGCTTCACCGTGTTCGTCACCAGTTGGAAAAATCCGACTCCGGGAGCGCGAGCAACGACGCTGAACGACTACCTGCTGCGCGGCGTGCGGCCGGCGCTGGAAACGGCCCGCGCCATCCGAGGTGTATCCCAGGTCCACGCCACCGGCTACTGCCTGGGCGGCACCGCGCTGGCAATGCTGCTGGCCTGGCTCAACGCCGATCCCGGCGACCGCGCCACTAACCCGGTCGCTCACTGGACGACCTTCACTACGCTGGTGGACTTTCAGGATCCCGGCGAAATCGGCGCTTTCCTGAGTGAGGACAGCTTCGAATTCCTGCGGCAGCGCATGAACGCCGACGGCTATCTGGATGGTGCCGACATGGCCAGCGCTTTTCGGCTGCTGCGGCCCAACAGCCTGATCTGGCACTACGTGATTCACAGCTACCTGTACGGTGAGGAACTGCCGCCCAGCGACGTGCTGTTCTGGAATTGCGACACCACACGCATGCCGGCGGCGATGCATGAGTTTTATTTGAGAGAGCTTTATCTGAACAACCGGCTGGCGCGGCCGGGCGAACTGGAGATCGGCGGACGCTGGCTCGATCTGGGTCTCATCGACCAACCGTTGTATGCGGTTGGCGCCGAGCAGGACCACATCGCACCCTGGCGCCAAACCTTCCGGCTCTGCGGGTTGACCAAGGGTCCGACGCGTTATGTCCTGGCCACCTCCGGGCACATTCTTGGCATCATCAACCCGCCGGTGACGCCGCCCAAGCGGCGCTACTGGGTCGGCGACGCCAACGGCCGGCACGATCCGGAAGCCTGGCGGGAAAGCACCGCCAAGGTGACGGGATCGTGGTGGGATGACTGGAGCCGCTGGCTTGGCGAGCACTGCGGGCCGTTGATCGAATCACCGGCTCCTGGCAACAGCGCTTACCCGCCCCTGGAAGCGGCCCCCGGTCGATATGTGCTGGAAAAATGAAGGGAAAGATAAAAACCTTCGAGCCTTAACCTCAACCTCAACCTCGCCCTGGATTGCGCCACAGCACCTCGATCCCTCCCTCATCCCGGGCGAGAAGCCGGCACAGCACAAACAGCAGGTCCGATAGACGGTTCAGAAAAATCTGTACGTCTGTATTGATAGCTTCTTCCCGCGCCAGCGATACCACCCGCCGCTCGGCGCGCCGGCAAACCGCCCGCGCCATGTGGCAATCCGCCGCCGCCCGACCGCCGCCGGGTAGTATGAACTCCTTGAGCGGCGGCAACTGGCCGTTGAATTCGTTCAGCGCCGCTTCCAGCCGCGCCACGTCTTCCTCCTTGATGGCCTGGTAGCCCGGAACGCTCAACTCCCCTCCCAGATCGAACAGCTTGTGCTGCACCTCCTGTAAGCAGTCGCGAATAGACTCCCGCAGGTCATGCACCAGCACCCGGCCAATAATGCAGTTCAATTCGTCGACCGCGCCGATCGCCTCGATGCGCGGGCAATCCTTGGCAACCCGATCACCGTTGCCTAAACCGGTGCTCCCCTTGTCCCCGGTGCGCGTGTAGATTTTGGAAAGTCGGTTTCCCATCGTCACTCCTCTATCGGTCGTTCGCACAAAATTTTTTCGCGGCCAAACCTGGAAAATTTCCGTTCCATGGAGCCCCGGTTTTCCATCCGTTCGGGGTGCGTCAGCCCCTTGTTCCAAGCCATCCAACATACCCTGAGCCCCGGACCGGCATCCGTCGTCATTGTACTCTTCCTCCATCACAAACGATCCGTTCAGGATTCGTTCACCAATGGTCCCGTTTCATATCGAGCCAGAGCCAGTCCAGATACTTATTGTAAATTACATATTTATCAATAAGTTGAAAAATAAATCATAGGGCTGGCGTTTATTCAAAAAACAATTTAACCAATTGATTTAAAATAAATTAATTTTATTGTGACACTAATTGAAGCTGATGCCATTACCAAAAAATAATCACCATTGCTTGATAGGCGTTCTTTTTTGCCAATTTACAAAAAATTTCATAACTTTTTGTTTTTAAAAATATTTTTAAGAATTGATTGTCGAAAATTCATGTTAATTTAAGCAATTGTTTTTTAAAACAAATTTAGTAAATAAACAGCAGTTGGAAAGCAATTGCTCGACATACAAAAATTATTTATTTGGCAATCTGATACTTGCAAAACATTTTAGTCCCATGCTTTCATAGCCGCCAATGCTGTATTGCACTATGTTCCCGTCATAGGCCAAGCACCGTAGTTTGATACTGGTCCAGGAACATCAGGCAACACCGGAAATCAGGCTGGCAGGCCACATTCCCGGAGTTGCTTAGTCGGGTCCACGGCGCTGGAGCAATCCGGCCAGGTCCAGGGAGGATCGAAGCCGACCCAGGATATGGACCTATTGAGCACCGTCAGTTCGTGCTGATCAACGATGGAGGTCTTTTATGGAGTTCACGGAATGCGTCAAGGAAAGGCTTACTCTGACCCTTAAGTCAGGACTGCTGTGCGCGGCGTTTCTAATGCCTGTCGCAGCGCTGGCTCAATCGCCGGAAACAATCCGTGGCGAAGAGTCCAACCCAATCACAGCAGCCCTCAACTCTGATTCCGGCACCGATGCCGATGCCGATGCCGATGCCGATGCCGATGCCGGTGCCGGTGCCGGTGCCGTCGAACTCAAGCCGGCCGAGCAAGGGAAAGTCACCCGCCTTTCCAGCCATATTCAGCGCAAGTATCGGGTCCCAGAAGCCAAGGCGCGGCGGATCGTTCGCGAAGCGGTTCGCAATGGCAAGCGCCACGATGTGGACCCGGAACTCATCCTCGCCGTTATCGCCGTCGAATCGACGTTCAGAGAGCGCGCTATCAGCCGGGTTGGCGCCCGTGGTCTGATGCAGGTGATGCCGGGTTCCCATAAAGGTAAGGTTCGGAAAATCGGCGGCAGCCATGCGCTGTTCGACCCCGCCAAGAATATCCACACCGGCTCGCAAATCCTGGTGGAATATCTCGAAGACCATTCCGGCAACCTGCGCCGGGCGCTGCTCAACTATAACGGCAGCCTGGGTACACGTTCCTCGTTCCCAGACAAGGTCATCCGGATCTACCACAGGCTGCAACGAGTCACCGTCGAGGGCTGAGAAAAACCCAATCCGCTTCGTGCTCCTTATTAATATGGAGTCAACCCGCACGCCCTTGCCCAAGCCGAGCAAGGGCGTGCGGCGTTTCAGCTCATCACTCTTGTCTTGAACGAAGCTAACGAAAGCTTCGAGCGATGAAGGTTCGCCACACGGTCGTTCATCCTTCATAATAAAGGCGAACGGGAAACCGCACCTTGAACTCCGCCCCCAGTCATGCGTCGCTCCACTCTTAACCCGGAAACCCTGGCTTCCCAACTGCCGTCCGCCTCGCTGCCGTCAGTGGAGCACTGGAACCCGCCTCTCAGCGGCGAAATGGACCTGTGCATCACCCGCGACGGTGTCTGGCGCCATGAAGACAGCCCCATCCAGCGCGAAGCCCTGGTTCGGCTGTTCGCCTCCATCTTGCGATACGATCCAGACGGTCATTACTACCTGGTCACGCCGGTGGAAAAATGGCGCATTCAAGTCGATGACGCGCCGTTCCTGGCGGTGCGGTTGGATGCCGAAGGCACCGGCCGCGAGCAGCGGTTGCTTTTCACCACTAACCTGGGCGATCGGGTCAGTGCCGGCTCCGCCCATCCGCTGATGGTCGAATACCGCAGCCCCGGCGGCGAACCCTCGCCCTACATCCATGTACGCGGCGGTTTGCGCGCGCTCCTGAGTCGAGCGGTGTTCCTGGAACTGATCGAACTGGGCGAGGAGCGGCCAGCGGCCAGCGGCGGTCGTGATTATGGCGTATGGAGCGAGAGCGAGTTCTTCAGCCTCGGCCAGTTGGACGACGAGCACTGAAGCGAGGACCGTTGGTGCGTCATTTACTGCTATTGCTGCTGCGCACCATCGTGCTGCTGCCATCCTACACGCTGGTCTTGTTGGTTCGCCTGATCAAATGGCTGATCGCTCCACCCGCCCTGCTCTTGCAACTGCTGTTCGGAACACCGCTGGCGCTGTGGCGCGTCCGTCAGCCGCTACGGCCACGCTTCGTTCCGATCCGGGAAACGGAGCTACCCGACGCTGCTTGGCTCACGCTCACCGACGCCGCCGCATCACTGACCGCCGCCGGTTTCGTCCACTGCGACGATTTCCGCAGCGATGACCTCATCCAGGGCGCGGTGTTGTGGCTGCGACTGCTGGCGCAACCGGAACAGGGCAGCGTCGCCCTGATCGCCCACATCCGGTTCGCGACCGGCTCCCGCCCGCCGCACGGTTTCGTCGAGTTCTCGACCCAATTGCAAGATGGTCGGGTACTGGCCACCAACAATCTGAATCTGCCTTACAGCTTGCCGCCACCCGCCTACATGGCGCGGCTGCAACTGAAGGATATCTGGGACCCGCGAGCACTGTACGCCTTGCACCGCGCGCTTGTGACCGCCCTCGAACATGTGGTGGACCCGGATCCAGCCACCCGAGCCACTCACGATCCCACCAGCCTGCTGGCCGATCGTCACGCCCGCGAAATTCAGGCGCTGATCGCGGATGGCTGGTTGCGGACGGATCGGGACGGCCGGGTAACCCAGCCGCGACCGTGGGCGGCACTGCTGGGGGTCTGGCGTCAAGCTTGGCCGCTGGCCAGCCTGTACCTACGCGCCGCCGATCGTCACGCCCGCCGGGTACTGGCCAGCCACGGTATTGACGTGTCCGTCTTCGTCGGCGGCACCGCCACCATCCTGGTCGACCGCCAGTCGCTACCGGCTGGAACCCAGATCGCCACCATCCGCGCCGGCTACTCGATCGTTCGGCCGCTGGCCCAACACACCGCTCCGCATGCGGTATTGGAAGCGGTGGTGGTGGAATTGGAGGGCGGCACCGACGGCGCGGCACAGATCCGGGAACTGCGCTACACCTTCCGTGGCTGCGAAGACCAGCCGCAACGGCGCATCCGGCGTCTGTACAGCTTCGACATCCTGCTTGACCCGATGGCCGGCCAGCTTGCGGTCACCGCCGTGGACCGGGAATTCGAGCAGGCGACCGACGAAGCGGAATGGGATGAACTGACCGCCATCACGCCGCTGACTCCACTGGTGCTGGGATCCTGGCTATACGATCTCGACCGCGCACTGCCGGTGGCCCAAGCGGCGCTGATCACCCGCGCCGACGGCCTCTCCCTCGATTCAGCTTCGCTCTATGTGGACGAAACCGGCGCGATGCGCTGGCAGGTGGTCGCCTGGGACCACGAAGACCAACCTCTGCATGTGATGGTGGATGCGCGTTCGGGTTCGATCCAGGATGAAGGCGCCGGGTAACGGGGATCAGGAGCAAGCACGGCGGCGTATCGACCAAGCGCTGGACTTGGTCCTTTTCTCTCCACCCTTTAATCTTTAAGCTTTACCCCACTCATACTGGAGGAAATCGTCATGCTGGAGGGCTTTTCCGCGTTTGTGGTGGCGCTAGCGGTGCTGGCGGTCATCCTGATCTTCCTGGGCATCAAGTCGGTGCAACAGGGCATGGAATACACGGTCGAACGCTTTGGCCGCTACACCGAAACCCTGCGGCCCGGCCTGAACCTCATCATTCCGATCATTGACCGTATCGGCCACAAAATCAATATGATGGAAACGGTGCTGGATGTCCCCTCGCAAGAGATCATCACCAAGGACAACGCCATGATCCAAGTAGACGGGGTCGTGTTCTATCAAGTGCTGGACGCCGCCAAGGCCGCCTACGAAGTTAACAACCTGGAATTCGCCGTCCTCAACCTCACCATGACCAACATCCGCACGGTGATGGGCTCGATGGACTTGGACGAACTGCTGTCCAAGCGCGATGAAATCAACGCCCGACTACTCACCGTGGTTGATGAAGCCACCACGCCGTGGGGCCTCAAGGTCACACGCATCGAAATCAAGGACATCGCCCCGCCCAAGGATCTGGTGGATTCGATGGCGCGGCAAATGAAAGCCGAACGGGACAAGCGGGCGTCGATTCTCACCGCTGAAGGTGCGCGCCAAGCCGCCATTCTGGAAGCCGAAGGCCTCAAACAGGCGGCTATTCTCGAAGCCGAGGGCCGCAAGGAATCCGCCTTTCGCGACGCCGAAGCTCGCGAGCGGCTGGCCCAGGCCGAGGCCCGCGCCACCCTGATGTTGTCGGAAGCCATCGGCAAGGGTGACGTGCGGGCGATCAATTACTTTGTGGCGCAGAAATACGTGGAGGCAGTGGCGAAACTGGCGGTGGCACCGAACCAAAAAGTGCTACTGATGCCACTGGACACTTCAGGGCTGATCGGCACACTGGCCGGAGTGGCCGAACTGACGCGAGAGGCGCTGGGCAAGGTGGAGAGACCCTCGTGAGTGGCTGGCTGCTGGAGCCGGTTTACTGGAACTGGTGGCTACTGGGAGTGGTGTTGATGATGGTCGAAGCCGTCGTTCCCGGCTTCTTCTTTCTGTGGATGGGGATAGCGGCGCTGCTGGTGGGGTTGGCGCTGACCGTGCTGCCAGAGCTGGCCTGGACCTATCAGGTGCTGCTGTTTGCGCTACTGTCGGTCGGTTCCATCGTCACCTGGCGGCTACGGCTACGCAAGCACCCGACCCGCACCGAGGACCCATTGCTCAACCGCCGAGCTCATCAGTATGTGGGTCGGGTATTCACCCTGGATGCGCCAGTGGTCAACGGCCATGGCAAGGTTCGAGTCGATGACAGCACCTGGAAAGTCTTGGTGGACCAAGACTGTCCGGCCAGCACCCGGCTGCGTATTGTCGGAGTAGAGGGGGTCCTGTTGAAAGGTGTGATTGAATCGTGAGGCGGTCGATGGTTTTTACGACAATGAAAGCTTTTTTACCCTTTATAAATTCAGAATCGTACTTATAATGGGCTTAGTCACGAATGGATTTTCCTTAAAGTCGTTCATTTGAAATTCAATGCTACTAAAATTTTACAATAAAGTACTTTGAATGTGATCGGCGAATCGTTTTACGAGCCTAAGAGAATGCCGAAATGGATCAATTATGGGGATATTCGTCGCTTTTCAGTGCATTCCTGTGCAGTGTCGGATTCATCGCCTTGCTGGTCAAACCGGCGCGGACCCTAGGCTGGATCGACCGACCAGGCGACCGTAAACATCATCGCGACCCGGTCCCCATGACTGGCGGAGTGGCGATGTGGGCGGCGTTCTGCGTGAGTATGCTGCTGCTGGCGGAGGAATGGCCTCACGCCTTTCCCGTATTGCTGGTCTGCATGACCCAGCTCACCTTGGTCGGCCTTTATGACGACCGATTCCCCCTTCGCCCCAGCGTGCGTTTTCTTTTTCAGATCAGTGCCATCCTGCTGATGGTGCTGGCGGGGGAGATAGCGTTGACCAGCTTGGGTAATTTGTTCGGGTGGGGTAACGTCCTGCTCGGCGATTTCACGATCCCGCTCACCATCTTCGCCGTGGTTGGGGTGATCAACGCTTTCAATATGATCGACGGACTCGACGGCTTGGCGGGTGGACTGGCGCTGCTCGCTACCCTGTGCATGATCGTCCTGAGCCTGCTCGCGCCAACCACCGGGAACGCGGTCATTGGCGTCCTGTCGGTGCTGGCTCTGGTGATCGCCGGTTTCCTCTGCTTCAACTTGCGCCATCCCTGGCGAGCCCGCGCCAGCGTGTTCATGGGCGACGCCGGCAGCACCATGCTCGGCTTCGTCCTGGGATGGTTCCTGGTTCACCTGTCCCAGGGTCGGGAGGCGGTAATGGCACCGGTCACCGCGATCTGGATCGTGGCCCTGCCCTTGATGGATACCATCGCGGTGATGACCCGCCGTATCCGCGCCGGCCACAGCCCGTTTGCCGCCGACCGCCAGCACCTTCACCACCTGCTACTCGGCATTGGCCTGACGGACGGCCGGGTCTGCGCGATCCTGCTGGCCACCGCCACATTCGCCGCCACCAGCGGGGTTCTGGCCTGGCGACTAGGGGTGCCCGAACACTGGCAGTTTTATGCCTTCCTTGCCGCGTTCGTGCTGTACTACCGGCTCACCACCCGGCTCTGGACCCGGCAGCAGGCCGCCGTGGCCGGGTCCATGAAACCGAACCGGAGGAATACCGCGACCGAACCGGTCAGGCCCGCGCTCAGCCCGCTGGCCGCCCGCAACCACTCCTGATCCACCTCAGCCTTCGCGGCTGATCGCAAACGGCGCGAAGGCCTGGCACACCGGCATCACCTCGATGCTGTTGAGGTTGACGTGAGCCGGACGGGTCGCCGCCCAGTACACGATATCGGCGATGTCTTCTGGCCGCAGCGGCTGGGTGTCCTGATAAACCTTGGCGGCCTGAGCGGCGTCGCCTTTGAAACGCACCAGGGAAAATTCGCTGTCCGCCAAACCCGGTTCGATGTTGGTCACCCGTACCCGGGTACCCAACAGGTCGGCGCGCAGGTTCAAAGAAAACTGTTTGACAAACGCCTTGGTGCCGCCGTAGGCGTTGCCACCTGGATAAGGATAGCTGCCGGCCACTGAACCCATATTGATCACATGGCCGCGGTCGCGAGCCACCATGCCGGGCAGGATGGCGCGGGTGCAGTACAGCAATCCCTTAATATTGGTATCCACCATCCGTTCCCAATCCTCCATGTCGCAACGGTGGGCTGGCTCCAGACCCAGCGCCAGACCGGCGTTATTCACCAGCACATCGATCTCGGCGAATTCCGGCGACAGTTCGGCAATGGCGGCCTTGACGGCGGCACCATCGCGCACGTCGAACGGGAAAGCATGCACCGGAATGCCGGCCAACTCGGCGCGCAGGGCATCCAACCGGTCCTGGCGCCGACCGCACAAAACCAGCGACCAGCCGGCAACGGCGAAGCGGCGAGCGCAAGCAGCGCCAAATCCGGAGGTGGCGCCGGTGATGAAAGCAAGCTGAGGCATAAAATTTCTCCTATTGCGCGATGCTCTTGCCGATGAAGCAAAAACCGTCTCGTGCAGGGGCTAGGCGGGCGAAAGCGCCGGGAACGCGATCAATTTGTTATGCTAGCATCCATGTCACGCTTCCGCTGCCACTCCCCCCTGTCCCTGCTTGCCCTGCTACTCGCCGGCGGCTGCCAGACTACGCCGGCCCTGCCTCCACCCTCTATCGCGCCAGCCGAACTGGTTCGGGTCAACACTGCCGTGAACCAGCAGGGCCGGCCCTGCCCCGACGATCTCTGCCTGAGCGACTGGCCAGACGCCACCGATCTCGACCGGCTGACCGCCTGGGACTGCAAAGCCTACGCCGTCGCCAAGGCCGACCGCCTGATCCGCTGGGGATACCCCCCGGACCGGCTGGAATATGTACTGGTCGCCGGCCCGTCGCTGAGGGTCACCCACGCCGCGCTGCTGGTGGACGGCCATTGGGTACTGGATATAGGCTTGCGCTGCCAGGTCTGCACGCTGGAAGCATTTATTGGCGAAGGCACGCTCCAAGGCCGGTTGCCAGTGGCGGATCTACCCTACGCCCGGCGAGCACTGCGCTGGTAGATCTGCTTCACGATGTAAATGGGTTGGTTCGATTTTCCGGTGGAATCTCATAGGCTGGAGCCAGCGCGTCGGCCGGCTCTCCCCCGTCGCTGGCGCCCGATGCTCCGCGCCGCTGGCGCGTGGATTGCCGTTCCTCCTCGACCGGGCGATGGAAAAACACCGCCGCCAACAAGGCGGTGAATACCGCGTTGGCCGGTATCCGCAGATTAAAATCCACCAGGGTATGCAGCATCATCAACAGCAGCGCGATCCCGGCCCCAGCCTGAACGAAGCGTAGCGACGCCCACTCACCACGCTTCCACACCCGCCCCCACTGGCGCAGGTAAAACACCAGCCAGACTGCAATTAGCAATGCCGCCGCCAGCCCGAACTCCAGCAGCCATTCCAAATAATCGTTGTGGGCCCGGTTGATGGTCACCCCCAGAAAATCTACTGGGTGAAACCGCCGCAAGATATCTTCGAAGGTGCCACCGCCGCTGCCCAGTGGAAAGAATTCGCCGACTGCCTGGAGGGTGGCGTCGAAAATCCGCCAGCGACCGTCCTCGATCGGGTCCGAATAGGCGAAGCGACCCCATACCGGCGTCAACCCGATCAGCCCGGCCAATCCGACTCCAACCGCCGTGAAAGTCCCCATCAGCCCATAGGCGTTACGCCCGCCCAACCGGGTCGAAAACAACGCGGTGCACAACAGGATGCCCAACATCGCCAGGCTGACCCCGGCGCGGGAGCGGGTGAACACCAACCCCAGCAGGAGCACCAGCGCCGTCGCGCCGTACAGCGTCGCCTGGTTGATCCGGTTCACGCTAAAGCGCGCCAACCATTGGCGCAGGGTCCGCTGGCGCCGGCCATGGCCGGTATACCGGGGCAAGCCGTGGCCGACCGTGGCCGCCAACAGCGCCAAGGCAACCGGCAGCGCCATTTCCAGCAGACCGGCCAAATGGTTGCGGTTGACGTAAGTACCCGAGGCGCTACCACCCATCAGCGTGTTGCCAAACCGGAATACGCTGTCCACCCCATCGCCGTATTGAATCAAGCCCAGCAGCGCCTGGCCGACGGCAATCCCCAAGAACAGTTGCACCAGCGCCAGCAGTCGCCGGCCAGACAGACCGCTTGCCGCCACGAACACCGCCAACGGTGGCAACAACGCCAGCCAAGCCACCTCGGTCGAGGATGGCACCAGCGAGATCGCCCGCCAGTCGAAATCGGTTCCGTCCACGCCGGCCAGACGCAGCGCCCCGGCGTAGAACTCCCGTCCGGGCAAATCGGCCCAAAGCGGCAGCGGCAGCGGCAACAACTGCAGCAGTGGCAACAGCAAAAACACAACGAGAAACACCCGCATCGGCCAGGATAGGACCGCCGGTTGAATCGGTTTCGACCTACTCCACGCCAGCCCAACCAACAGCGCTAATGCCGCCAGTTCCATGACCAGCAACGGCAATGGCCGGTTGCCCCCCCAATACAACGGCGCAAACACCAGCAAGGCTGTCAGGCCATAAAACAAAACCGCGCCGCTGAAAGCGGCGCGGTTCGTGACAGTGCCCGCAAGCACCTTAGATCCTCAACACAACCAGGCGAGAATGATTACTGGGGACTAGCAGGTCCTGCGTCTTCCTTGTTGTTGCCCTGCGCGATGGCCGTGACAGCCGCCAACCCGAGCGCTCCGCCGAAGATGTACAGTCCTATCCGATTGTCATCGTCGTCGTCCGACGGGGGTGCCTGACCAATCCGGGTATCCTGGAATCCATTGATGGTGCGGACGTGAGCCAATCCTTGATGGCACTGCTCTGGCCCCCCGACGACCAACAGGCTATTCTCGGGCAGAGCCACCACACAATCATCCGGATACATCACTTCCGCCTGGCCACCAGCGACTGTCACCACTCGATTGCCTGCGTATAAGGCCAAGCCATCTCGAGCCGGCTCCATCGCTTTGCTTTGGCCGACGAATACCCGCCCCTGCGGCTGCCGCAGCACGGCCGAAGGCTCCAATGCGCTGGCACCGGCGGCATATCCCGCCAAAACCAGCACCAAGCTTGTAGTCATCGCTCGTATTTTCATGATTCGTCAACCCTCCTGCTTTGGACCATCACCATCATCACACCCAGTCGATAAACGCTACAACCTATGCTTTAGGTACAAGTATACGACAAACGATAAACGAACACTGGCTTTAAAGCGTTGCCCGCGAAAAATTGGCGGCGACCGAGCCAGAAGCAGGGAGAGAGATTACTAGCCGGAAATTCTAGCAGCATTGATTTATAACAATTTTTTTATAATAATTACATGGCGTTTATAAAAAAATGTCCTTAAAAATTACAGTCAAAAAATAAGAGGCCGAGAATCGCTGACCGCTAACCCTGCCGGCTGATTGCCAGATCGTCGAACCAGATTCCGCCCTGGGCTTCGAAATCCAGTTCCGCCCGCCCCTCCAGTTCCAGCCGCAACCATTGCACCGGACAATCCGCCTCCGGAATCGTGAACTCCTGGGTGAAAAGCTGCCAGTCGCCGGAACCACCGGTAAAGGATGGACCTTCCGACAACAGCCGTCCGCCCGACTCGCCACAGCGCACCATCCAACGCAGGCCCCGCTCCGCCCGCAGGCCGTCCGGGCGCACCCGCCCCTGCAAGCGGTAGCGGCCCGGTTCCAGATATAGCGGCTGACGGACATGTCGGAAACGTACCCGTTGACCATTAAAGGTTACATGCAGGGCTTTGCCGCCGTGAGTACCGTAAGTCTCGGTGATTTCGACCAGCGCCCCGCGCGGTGTCGAGATGCGCCAGTCGAAACCCAGTCCGGTGACCGGCAGCTCAAAGTCGCCGTTATAGATATTGCCCAAGCCCTGTTGCTGGCGTTCGTCCAGCCCGCTCAACCAGGTCAGATACGACTCCAACCAGTGGCCTTCCCGCCATAACCGCCCCAGATAAACCTTTTGTTCGGCGGCCTCGGGCAGTCTTCCAGCCCGTTCGCGGTTACGATACAGAAAGACCACTGATTCCAAGCGCGCCGCCTTGGCCGCGACATAGGCGAAGAATTTATCCCACCATTGCGGCGGATCGGCCAGCAGCGGTCGCAACAACGGCCGGGTTTCGACACTTTCAACCCAACGCAGCAGCAGTGGATACAACTGATCGGCGGTCGCCGGTCGGTTCCGCAGCAACATATCCCAACGCGCCAGCGTGAGGTCCGGTCGGCTCTGAGCCAACCAAAACGCCGCCGAGCGGGCCAGCACCGGAGTACGCATCGGCCCCAGCGCATCGGCCGTTTCCATCAGCGCGGTCGCGACAGATGGCTGACCAGCCCCCGCTTGCAGTTCGGCCAGCGCCAGATAGACCAACGCATCGGTGGGATTAGCCCACGCCGCCGCCTGGAACAGCCGTTTGGCGGCGGCCGGATCGCGCTCGGCCAGCGCCAGACCCTGCCGGTATAACGCCACCGACTGATCACTCCGCCAGCTCAGTGCACCGGCGTCGGCCTCCGGCGTGTCCCGTCCAGCGTAGTATTCGGCCAAACCGGTCACCAACACCCGCCAGGCTAACATCGCACCCAACACGGTCAGACCAACCGCTCCGATCACCTTATTGTTCATCATTGCCATGATTTTTTATGATTCTTTCGACCGCCGCGTGTTGAGGTTGTGGCCCGATTCAATACCCCGGCCAATCGTAATCGATGGCCACGATGGATGGTTGCCCGTCCCGCTTGCGCACTTCGAAGCGGATTGTACCCGCCAACTGGATCGACTCGCCGTTGTCGCGCCGCCGCAACCACAATTCGTAGCGGCCGGCGGCGCTGACGGAGCCGCCGCCGCGCACCCAACTCAGATCGCGCAACTGCATTCGCTCGACCCAGTGTGTACCGAACAAGGTTCCATAATCCCGGCGAATGCGGTCGCGGTCGCTTCCCCCCTTGCCCCGCACGTCGGTTGCGAATAAAACCATTAAACTGTCCAGATCACCGCGCCGATAGGCGTTGGTGTAGCGCTTGATCAGTCCATCCAGCTCCTTGATGGTCAACGCCTCGGCATCCGGAGCGACGGCGGTCAGCCGCGATGCGCCCGCCGGGTCCGCTGGCTGCTCCGGCTGTGGATCGGGCCGCGCCTGCCGTACCGGCGTCGCGCCCGCCCGCTCAAGCCGGGTTTGCTTGAGCTGTTCCCGTTCGCCCCGCAAGGCTTCGGTTATCTGCTCGGCTTTGGCCTGTTCGGCCTTCAACTGCTTCAGCTTCGCCTGCTCGGCCGCCAGCCGTTCGGACCGCGCCCGCTCCGCCTGAACCTGCTCGGCCCTCAACTGCTCCAACTTCGCCTGCTCGGCCGCCAGCCGTTCGGACCGCGCCCGCTCCGCCTGAACCTGCTCGGCCCTCAACTGCTCCAGTTTCGCCTGCTCGAGCTGTTCCCGCTCGGCCCGCAAGGCTTCGGCCATCTGCTCGGCTTTGGCCTGTTCGGCCTTCAACTGCTCCAGTTTCGCCTGCTCAACCGCCAGCCGTTCGTCTCGCGCCTGCTCCACCTGAACCTGCTCGGCCTTCAACTGCTCCAACTTCGCCTGCTCGGCCGCCAACCGCTCGCTCCAAGTACGTTCGGCACGCAACTGTTCTTCCAGTTGGGATCGCTCCGCACGAATCTGTTCCAGCAGTATCACATCGGTAGCCAGTTGTTCCCGGTAAGCCTGTTCCAGCCGCTCCCGGGCCATGTGGCTTTCGCTGGCCCGCTGGCGGGCCTGGTGCTCGCGCTGACCCAGCGCCTGCCAGTCCGGCGCGGCCAGCAGCGCGGTGATGGCACTGCGGTCGACCGGGTCGGCGAACGACGACGGCTCGGGGTCGGCGGTGGGCGCGGAATGAGGGAACACGGTAGGCGCGGCCAAGGGTGGCCGGGTTTCATAAACCCCCCAAACCGCCAGCGCCGCCGCCAAGGCGACTCCGCTCAATACCAAAACCGGTAGCCAGCGGCGCGGCACGGCGAATCGGGGGCGGGAATCGCCAGCTTTGCGCCACCGCCAATCCGGGGCACGAACCGACGATGCCGGTGGGGGGTCAGTTTGGCCGACGGTAGCCGGGACGACGGCCCGCGATGGCGGTTGCGACTGGCGAGCATCGTAAGCCGCACGGGGCTGGGGGCGAGACAGCACAGTCCAGGCTTCGTTGACCCGGCTGGCAAAGTGATCGGTCCAACTCGCGCCGCCACCGACGCGGTCGGGGTGAAACAACCGTATCAGCAGCCGATGATGTTCCTTGACCTGTTCGGCCGCCGCGCCGGGCTCAAGCCCCAATACGCGGTACTGGCTGGCGCCACGGGCGAAACAAAGCTGCTGAACCAAAAACCGGGCGGCGTCGCGCAGCTCGTCGGCCTTGGCCCCGGTCTGACGAACGGCGCCCTCCAGCGTCTCCGGCGAACCGTTGGCCAACCACAGCAGCCGGGTCATGCCCGGCGGCAGTGGCGCGGCGGAAGCCAGTCGGTTTTGGTGAGCCAGTGGAGCGCGGTAGCAGGCCAGCGCCAGTTCGAAGATATCGGGACCGGGATTGGTCACACCCTGCGCCTCACGCTCCCTCTCTTATCCCCTCTCGACCAGCAGCTTCTTGGCATCGGGTGTGGTCTCGCCGTAGTAGCCGGCGTGGTAGTAGGAGTAGCTATGGTAGCCGGGCTGGTTGGCCTCCAGCTTGGTCAGAAGGGTACCCAGCACCTGCACCCGCGCTCCGCGCAGCCGTTTGAAAGCATTCTGCACGTAGCCGCGCGGCGTACTACCCATTTCCACGGTCAACAAAGTGCCTTCGCAGAGATTGCCGATGATCAGCGCGTCGGCCAATCCCAGCAACGGCGGGCTGTCCAGTATTACTTGGTCGAATTTCTCGGCGGCCAGCGTCAGCAACTCCACCATCCGGCCAGACGACAGCAGTTCGGCGGGGTTGGGCGGCAGCGGCCCGGACGGGATGGCAAACAGGTTGGCGATGAATGTGGGTTGGGTAATATCGGCCGGCTGCACCTCCCCGCCGGCCAGATAGTTGGTCAGCCCGGTTTGGTTATCGAGTTTCAATGTGTTGTGGAGCGAGGGCTTGCGCAGGTCGGCCTCGATCAGCAGTGTCCGCTTGCCGGCCTGGGCGAACTGGATGGCCAGACTGACCGCCGTGGTGCTTTTGCCCTCGCTCATCATGGCGCTGGTCACGGTCAGCAGCCGGGGCACGCCGCTGGCGGTGGAAAATTGCAGGGCGGTACGCACCGAGCGGTACGCTTCGGCGAAAGCCGAGCGCGCGTCGTCGTGACCGATCAAGGCGATGGCGCGCTCGTCACCGCGCTCCTGCCTGGTCACCGGGATCATGCCCAACACCGGCAGGCCCAGCAGTTTCTCAAGATCCTCGGGCCTGCGGAAGGTATCGTCCAAATGCTCGAACAGAAAGGCCAGACCGATGCCGCCCAGCAGGCCCAGAATCAGCGCTAGCATGGTATTCAGGCGCAGGTTGGGCTTGTAGGGAAAACTCGGCGCCTTGGCTTCGTCCACGACCGAGATATTGTTGGTGCCGATGCCGGCCGCTACCCCAACTTCCTTGAAGCGCTGCAACAGTCCATCGTATAGCTCGCGGTTGGTGTCCGCCTCGCGGCGCAGGATGTTGAATTGGATGCTGCGACCCTGCAACGCCAGCGCCTCCTGCTTGAGCCGGTCGAGATTGGTGCGCAACAGCGCTTCCTCGGCTTTGGCTGCTTCGTAGTTGGCGGTGATCGCCGCTCGAATGTTGCCGATCTCCGAGTCAATCATGCTGTCGACCTGACCGATTTGGTTGCGCAGTTGCACCATGGTCGGATAGGCCGGCTTGTAGATGCTGAGGTTGTCCTGGTACTGGGCCTCCAGTTTGGCTTTGGTCTGCTTGAGATCCTGAATGATCTTGCTGTCCAGCACTTGGCTCAGCCCCTGGCCGCGAGTACCCAGCACCTGTCGGTACACTGCCTCGGCGGCGATCCGCCGCTTTTCCGCCTCGCCCAAGGCGACATTGGTGGCCCCCAGATTCTGGCCGACGATGCTCTCCTTGTCGCCAACGGTAAAAATCTCTTCCCGACGGGAGAATTCGACCAGTGCCCGTTCGGACTCCTCCAGTTTGACCTTAACCTGTTGCAGTCGCTCTTGCAGAAAGTTGCGGGCGTAAGTGGATGCCTCGAAACGCCGCTCCAGATTCAGGCTGATATAGGCCTTGGCCAGCGCATTGAGGATGGCGGCGGCCAGTTTGACGCGATGTTCGACTTTTCAGGCGATCAGGCTCTCAAACTGCAGGTCTGACCGACCGATTTGCCGGTTCATGAAAATACCCAAGGTGTGCGCCAAGATTTTTCGGGCGATCCGACTCGTCAAGTGCCAAACATCCCGCGCCCGGATTTTCTCAAAATGAAACTGCTCGGTCAGTTGACCGATGACGGTTTCCACGAGGCGGCGGGTTCTCGTCAGTTGTTGGATGATCCAAGGCGCACGGGAATCGGCCATGTTCGCCCGCAAGGGGGTTTGCAAATCGATCCCCGTGGTTGCCAGTTCCGCCTGAAGACAGGCGCTCAGGTATCCCTTGTCGCCAATGACCAAGCCGTGAACGCCGTCCGTCAAATCCCAAAGCGCTTCGCGTTCATCACCGGCGGCGGGGGTCACCGTCCACGCCGTGATCACGCCATCGAATGTGATCATCAAGTGACCATGAAGTCCATAATAATACTGCTTTTTTGCCGCGCAATAGCCGAAGCCGGCCGCCTCGGGAAAACATCGGCATTGCGGGGCACGGGTCAGCATACACACCGGCATGGGGCAGCCATCGACGAGGTGAATAGGGTCCGTCACCGCCCCCAAGTCGATCAGCAGATGCCGATGCAGCCGCTGTTTGACGACCCAGAGATTGGCCGCTTGCTGGGCAAACGTGGTTCGCGATCCGAGTCTTGGAAACCACGACGGCCAATGACGACGGAAATACTTCCAGATGCCCACATCGGTATCCAAACCCAGAAACTCACCCACCACCTCCATGGTGATCACTTCGCTGTCCGCCAACTTCGGGGCAAAACCACGCTGGCGCAAGCGATGATCCCCCAGCAGGGCTTCCAGGTGTTCTTCTACCCAGCAAAACACCGTGATGATAAAGTCTTCAAGCGGCATGGCGGTCTCTCCGTGCGGTTGAGGTGGTTGGTTCCTCTCAGCTTAGCTCGCACCGTCATGCCGCATCGGTCTGCCCTCATCTCTCCTCGAAAAAGTCGAACATCGCGTCAGTTTGGGATCTGGGCTGTCGTAGCGCAGGATGACCAGTCGCGAGTTGCGCACCGGCTCGACCGTCAGGCCGCCCAGGACCGCGTCGATGGCACCCTCGACCCGAGCTGTTTCCGCCGTGGGCGCGGAGCCTGCGTCCTGTTGCCCGGATCCCGCCTTGGCATCGCCGGCCGCCGGCAACCAACCGGCCAACCAGCCCTTGAGCTGCGCGCCCAGCGAAGGGGGTGGAGCGTCGGCCTGGGCCTGCTGGTCGGCCAAACCCATCTGATTGACCACCCGCAAAGCCAGACTGCGGCTCTTCAGCAGTTCGTACTGGGTCTGGTAATAATCCTGGCTACCCCATCCTGACTCAACCGGTGACACGTCCCCCATCTTCATGATCTTGATGTCCTCGAGATCAATCTGCAAGGTCAGGCTGGCGCGATAGAGCGGCGTCATCAGGTAGGTGGCGACCACTGTGGCGGTCACCACGATCAGGGTAAAAATGAGGATGCTCCAGCGCCGCTTAAGGATGACCTGCCACAGTTCACGGAGGTTGAGAGCATCCTCTTCCGACGCCTCCTCAAACGACGGATACTCCCGCGGCGGGGCTGGCATGGGGACACCGGTCTGGCGTTCCGCCAGCGCCCGGCCGGGCGGCCGCGAGTCAGGACCAGGGTATTGGGGCAATTCGGGAATAGTCATTAATCAAAGTTACCAATTACGGAATACCAGTTAGAACGCGGAAAGCACTCGGAACGGCAGGATAAATTCCAGGATTTCCTTGACGGTGGCCTTGACGCCCGAGGTTTCGACATGGACGACATCCTCGCCAAGCACTTCAGGGTCCGGCGCCTCGCCATCGCGGATCGCCACCAAGTCGTATTGCAGCATTTTGCGCGTACCGTCCGGCTCGGGGCGCAGCACCGTGGCCGTACCGGAAGCCACGCTGATCGTACCGCCGGCGCTGGCGACCAGCTGCATTAGGGTGGTCCGCCCTTTGAGTGGATACACGCCCGGGGTCTTGACCGAACCCACTACCGCAATCCGCTGGCTGGTGAATTCTTCAATAAAAATGGTGACCTGAGGATTCTGTAGATAATCCTTGGCCAGCCGGGTGGCGATGTCGGTTGCCAGTTGCTCGCCGGTCAACCCCTCCGCTTGCACCAAGCCGACCAGCGGCAAGGCAATCTGACCTCGGGAGTTGACCCGAACCGAACGGTTCAGACTTTCGACGCCAAACACTTCGATTTTCAGCAAATCCTGCGGGCCGATAAAGTAGTCGCTCGGAGCCTCGACCGGGATCGGGACCGCCGGTATCGCCGGAGCATCCACAACCGGTATTGCGGCGGGCTGATCCATGACGGCGGCGGGCACCGCGGCAGCGGGTGCGGCAACCGATGCGGCGGGCGCGGCACCCGATGCGGCGGGCGGATCGGTGGCAGGCGGTGGACTGGCGCACCCGGCAACGCCGAGCGAGACCACCCAGAGCATTGTCATGCCCGCAAACACTCTCTTAACCTGCTTAACCCGCACGCCCACGCACCCCCGACTGGTTATCATCGCTTTGAAACCGTTCAGCGTTGCCCCATCCATTTGCCTAGCATCGCCTTGAGCGATTGCGTCCATGATACATTCGAAACTGAATCGAGCAGCTTTGGCATTCGATCCGGCTCGATATTGTCCAGTATACCTTTAGGACGGGTCCACACCAGATGAATCGCCTCTTCCTTGCCCACCCAACGCTCCGCCGCGTGCTGTCCCTCCGCCAGCAGCGGCGGGCGCCGTTTCACACCGTGAGAGTCGGTGGCCAGAATATGCACCCAGCCTTCATCCAGGAGTCGCTCGCCCCAATATTGCGCCGAGGGACCGAACCGGCCGGTCAGGCTACCGGAGGTGACTTGCAGCCAGGCACCCTTGCCCGCCAGTTCCACGAAAATTCCGTAGTAGTCTTCGATCCAGCTCAAACGCTCGGGGTGGGTAATCACCGGTACGTAGCCAGCAGCCAGCAGATTGAACACGATTTCCCCCAGCCGCGGCGGCGCCACATGATGCGGCGGCTCCAGCAGAAAGTAGCGGCTGCCATGCAGTGACGGCACCCGCCCGGAGCGCAAGCCCTCCACCAAATCCCTCGCGAGATGGGTATCGGCGCCGTAGGTGAGCCGCAGCGGAATGTCGGCCTCGGCCAACTGATATTGGAGTGCCTCCACCGCCCGGCGGATGGCCGGCCCGCTGTTCTCATACAAGCCCGGATAGATGTGCGGGGTGCAGGCGATGACTTCGATGCCATCGGCAACGGCGATGCGGGCCATGGCCAGCGCGGTTTCCAGATCCGGCGCCCCATCGTCGATACCCGGGAGTAGATGACAGTGCAAGTCGATCATGATTGTCCAGCTTAAGGCTTGAGATTAGGTCTAAAGGTAGCAAGTCGCCATCCACATTGATAATTTTGGTGATCCATCAATGCCTATCTTTGAAAAACTGCGGCAGCTTTTGCAGGTTTTTCATCAGCAGCGTGCTCAGGCCGCCCACTTGGTGACGTCGCAGGGCTTGATAATCTTCACGGGATTTTTGCAGGATTTTGCCTAGGGAGCGATTGCTGATGCCGCCCAGGCGCATGTGAATCAGGATTTCGGGGATATAGGCGCAAGTGATCTGCCCAGTGCTCAGGAAGCGCAGCAAGCAATCGTAGTCGGCGGCGATCTCGTAGTCGAGGTCGAAGCCGCCAAGCCGCTGATAAAGGGCGCGGCGGGCGTAGAAGGTGGGGTGCGGCGGCATCCAGCCCCGGCTGAGCAAGCGCGAGCAGTAGGGACCGGCACGCCAATAGCGCACGACATGGCCGGGATCGTCCTGGCGGACATAGACCAGATCGCCGTAGCAGGCGTCCACGGCCGGGTCGGCAAAGGCGGCGGCAATTCGGGAGAGCACCCGGTCATCGGCGTAGCGGTCATCGGAATGCAGGAAGCCCACCACCTCACCCGTGGCCAGGTGCAGACCCTTGTTAAGAGCGTCATAAACACCGCGATCCGGCTCGCTGACCCGATGGGCAATCCGTTCAGCGTAGCGCTGGATCACCTCCAGCGTGCCGTCAGTGGATGCACCGTCGATGACGATCAATTCCGTGTCGGGGTGATCCTGGGCCAAGGCGGAATCGAGGGCATCGGCGAGGGTGACATGACTGTTATAGACGGCGGTGATGACGGAGATTTTCATGGGGGTCCAGACAGCAGTTCAGGCAAGGACGGGTTGCAAACGTTGCTCCAACTCACACCCGAATCCCCAACACTCGCTCGATTGCGGTCACTGCATCGCAACCCGTCGCCTGTATATGGCGTTTCACCTCCGCCACTTTGGCGTCCACCAGATACCGGTACCAGAAGCCCTGTAGAAAGTGGAAGGCCGTGCCCGCCTGGCCGTCCAGAAATCCCAGTCGCACCACGTAGCGGTAAAAAAAGTAGGCGAAGGCGCGGAATCCGCTAGGCAACCGGGCATAGATCCGTTCCTTCAGCCAGCGTTTCACCCCGGCCTGGTTACCACCGCGCAGACTGGCGACCGAGTCGTGGGGCATGAAATCGTATTCCAGATTCAGCAGGTCCACCGCCTCACGGCTGGCGTAGCGGTTGTGCTTATCGGTCCACCAGGTTAGCGAGTTGAGGTTGTCGTCGATCAGTTCGTTCTGGAAATCGACGGTCGGCCCGGCGACTTTGATGTGTTCGTCCATCCAGCGGTTTTCGCACTGGCCACGCCCGGCGCGGAACAGGCGCAGTATCCGCACCGGAAAGAGTCCGCCGAAGCGGATGAGTCGGCCTTGGAAGGTCATGCGCCGTCCGCAGAACACCCCGTCTACTGTGGGACCGATACCCGGCAGGCGGGCGCGAATCTCCGCTGCCAGCGCCGGGGTTAAAACTTCATCGGCGTCGATGCGCAGCACCCAGTCGGTATCGGCGTCGAGTTGAGTCAAGGCCCAGTTGAATTGGGTGGCCTGATTCACGAACGGATGCTGCACCACCCGTGCGTCGTGCGCCTGAGCAATGTGCAGGGTGTCGTCGATGGAAAAGGAATCGGCGACCAGCACGCCATCCACGACGCCGGTAAGGCTGGCGAGACAGCGCGGCAGATGTTGTGCCTCGTTGAGGGTTAGGATGACGGCGACCAGTTTCACGGGTTTTGTGTCACCGAAATACTCTCAGTCCAGCCCAATAGTGACTCCGATCAGCCATCGGATTTCCACGAGTTCCTCATCGGTGATATGCGAAGGAGTGGGCGTGATCCGATGCTTCGAGGTTGTGGTGACATGATGAGCCAGGGCGTAGCAGAGTTTGGTGCAGCCATTCTCCGGTGTCGGTGAAATTTTGACCGACAAATCCTCAATGGCTAAAAGCGAGTCCTCGCCGAGAGGCGTCAGGATGAGATTGGGATAGGCGTGATCGAACAGGTCGCGATCCTCAACCACAATGGCAGGCCGTCTCTTGTTGGGTTCTTTAGGCAGGCCATCCCGCCAGTCCACCAGGACGATCTGACCCGCCGCCAACCTCATGTTCCCTCATCCACAGGGGTCGGTGTCCCCCACTCCGTATAGAAGGAGCAGCCTTCGGGCGAAGTGGCAACATACTCCCCCACAGCGCGGCTTTGTGCCCGAATGCGCTCGCGCCGTATACGTTTGGCTTCTTGGGTCGCTAGTTCGCGTAGATACGTCGATAAGCCAATACCATGTGCTTTAGCAGCCTCTTCAAGCATCGCTTGAATGCCGTCGTCCAGCCGCACAGAAACCGGATGCCCCATGATTGACTTCCACTATGGTTTTACGAGAGATTACTATGCTAGCGAAGTATACTTTAGCTAATTCCAATTTTAACTTCTTTGAAGGATTGGAAATTAAAAGTCAGTAATGATTTGAGGGTGCCTTTTTTCTTTACATGAGCGGTTTTAATGAAATCGAGAATCGCGCTTTTAAATTCTGGATACGTGGGATAATACTCGGTGTGCAAGCAGCATTTTTTCACCAACTTCCAAAACCGCTCAATCAAGTTGAACTGCGGCGAATAGGTCGGCAAAAACAGCAACTCGATGTTCAAGTGGGTGGCGATCTCTTGCACCAACCCGCAGCGCTGATACCGGGCGTTATCCAGTACCACCGTGATCGGCACCGTCAAGCCCAGCGCCGCCCGTTTGTACAGCATCCGGCCGACGTGCTGGCTGTTGATATAGGCATCCGTGGTGACGGTGATCAGTTGATGGGTCGTCGCGTTCAAGGCCCCCAGCACGCTGAGCCGATGCCGGCCGCTGGGGGTCGGCTGCCAGCAGCGCGCCAGGCACCAGACCCAACTCAGGAACAGCCCGTGGACGAAGTGGGCGGCGTCCAAAAAAAAACCGCACGCTGGCCGGCTTGGGCTTCCACCAACCGGGGGGTGAGTTGCTCGACCTGGAACGTGGCCTGTGCGGCCCGGCGTTCGTCGGTCGGCGCCGGTCCCGGGATCGCCCCGGTCTTGCGCCGTCCCAGTCCAAACTGTTTAAGCACCTTGCCCACTTGGGCGGGACTGCGCTCGATCCCGGTCAGTTCGGCGATGCGGGCACGGGCCTCGACCAGGGTTGCCGGCGGGCGCCGCGCGAACGCCGCCACGATCACCCCTTCATACGGCGCCAGCGCGCTGCGGGCTTGGCGGAATCGACAGCTCGTCAGCGCCGCCCAGCCCCCGTCTTGAAACAACCGCAGGTAGCCAATCAGAGTCGGCTTGGTGATCCCCAGACTCGCGCAAATCGCCTGATGCGACCAGCCCTCGCTCTTGAGATAGAGCGCTTCCAACCGTTGCCGCACCCGAGGATGTGGATGATGGAGCCGTTCGTGACGCAGGCGTTCCCGCGTCTCATCAGAGAAAACCAGTCGAATCATGGTGCGCGCTCCAGCCTCTTTCAGGCCTTCCGATTAACCCTCGGAACACCGTAAAACAAAACAACCATAAAGTAAAATTTGACTTAATTTAAAGTATAACTTGGCGACATGAAATCGATCGACTATGACCTGAACCTTTTTCCCAAAAACTTCCTTCGCTGCATTGATAAAACCAACATGCATATCCGAACAAATGAAACCCACTTGTTTGCGTAACCTCTTGGGAATACTCATGAAAAATTCTTTGACGGTTTCTTTCTTCTGATCGGTCAATATCCCCAGAATCACCGTTTTTTCACCCATACGACTCGTCACAATCGTCACAATCGTCACAAAATCTTGGTGTCCTTTTTTTAAAGAGATTTCATCAATCCCAATAATTTCAAGATTTTTAATCGCCTGCCAATCAACGTTCTTAGCAATAGAGCGATCAATAATTCCTCGTACCGTTTCATAGCCAATCCCCTCTTTAATGCTGGCATCCAAAACCGTACTATTTACACAGGCTAACAACACCTGTTTTTCGAAGGCTTGGGTACACCGACTTCGATGATCATACCACGTCGCTCTTTGAGTCGTCGTCGGCCGCCCTTGGCATCGTGGACATTGATACCGTGGTGGACGAAGACGCAGTTCAACCTGCCGACCGAACAGCGATAAATGCCTGAGCGTAATAGAGAAGTCCCCAAATAATTATCTTGAATATTTTCAACATGTTATGATTTAGTTATAAAAAATTATTTTATTTAATCAATAAGTTAGAGTTGATTTTTTTAAAGCGGGGTGTCCATCTGAGTGCGGTAGTACCTATGGATTAGATCTTGACACACCATAGAAAGGGCGCTTCGATGGTCAAGATCACAATATCTGGTGTCCACCGCACTCAGATGGACACCCCGCTCCATAAAAATGATCAATAAAATTACCGCACTGATGACAACACGTTCCGCGCGCTGTGCTATGGAGCGTGACCCGATAATTCCCGTCTCGATCAATTTCTATCTCATCGACTTCAACATTAGGAATATCCAAAAGCATATTAAAAGTGCTCTTCAACTCGTCTAATGATTTAGACGTCATGGAATTCTCACTTGGTGTTAATAACTAATTGATAGTATTATACTTTAAGACCCCTTGAAATACCAGAGAGCCGAAAATTTATCAGTGTTTAATAAAAAATATACTTATAAATTAGTTAGATGAGCAAAAGAGGCTGGGAATCGCTGATGTGGTCGCGACCCCACAGCGCGGAAGATGTTGATTAGATCAACCCTCACACAATACCCGCTTTTTAATAAATTGGGCTGGATTGCCGGCAACAACCGTCCATGATTCAACATCCTTAGTTAACGCGATGTTCGACTTTTTCGAGGAGAGATGAGGGCAGACCGATGCGGCATGACGGTGCGAGCTAAGCTGAGAGGAACCAACCACCTCAACCGCACGGAGAGACCGCCATGCCGCTTGAAGACTTTATCATCACGGTGTTTTGCTGGGTAGAAGAACACCTGGAAGCCCTGCTGGGGGATCATCGCTTGCGCCAGCGTGGTTTTGCCCCGAAGTTGGCGGACAGCGAAGTGATCACCATGGAGGTGGTGGGTGAGTTTCTGGGTTTGGATACCGATGTGGGCATCTGGAAGTATTTCCGTCGTCATTGGCCGTCGTGGTTTCCAAGACTCGGATCGCGAACCACGTTTGCCCAGCAAGCGGCCAATCTCTGGGTCGTCAAACAGCGGCTGCATCGGCATCTGCTGATCGACTTGGGGGCGGTGACGGACCCTATTCACCTCGTCGATGGCTGCCCCATGCCGGTGTGTATGCTGACCCGTGCCCCGCAATGCCGATGTTTTCCCGAGGCGGCCGGCTTCGGCTATTGCGCGGCAAAAAAGCAGTATTATTATGGACTTCATGGTCACTTGATGATCACATTCGATGGCGTGATCACGGCGTGGACGGTGACCCCCGCCGCCGGTGATGAACGCGAAGCGCTTTGGGATTTGACGGACGGCGTTCACGGCTTGGTCATTGGCGACAAGGGATACCTGAGCGCCTGTCTTCAGGCGGAACTGGCAACCACGGGGATCGATTTGCAAACCCCCTTGCGGGCGAACATGGCCGATTCCCGTGCGCCTTGGATCATCCAACAACTGACGAGAACCCGCCGCCTCGTGGAAACCGTCATCGGTCAACTGACCGAGCAGTTTCATTTTGAGAAAATCCGGGCGCGGGATGTTTGGCACTTGACGAGTCGGATCGCCCGAAAAATCTTGGCGCACACCTTGGGTATTTTCATGAACCGGCAAATCGGTCGGTCAGACCTGCAGTTTGAGAGCCTGATCGCCTGAAAAGTCGAACATCGCGTTTAGTTACTACGGCGCGAACACCAACAACTGCACCTTCTCCAACTGTGACTCCCGGCCCGATAAAAGCTTCCGCACAAACCCAAGCATGATTACCAATTGTGATTGGTAAATGAGTGAGAGGACGGATTAGTGAGGTAATATCATGAGATGCTGTACATAAAAATGTTCGTTGGCTTACAGTAACTTTACTACCTATTTCTATTTTTGAAACAGTATAGCAGTCTACATTTTCAGCCAAGCAAACATAATCACCTACAGCTAAATTCCAAGGCGCCCAAATTTTACAAGTTGATGCAATACGAAACCCTTTTCCTATTTTTGCACCAAAACATATTAACAATAAACGACGCCATCCATGAAAACAACAGTCTGGTGTTGGCAGAAAAAAAATTACCCAAGAAAGACTCCAAAGCAATCGCCTGAATTTTGAGTAAAA
Source organism: Candidatus Competibacteraceae bacterium (assembly GCA_016699715.1). NCBI lineage: Bacteria > Pseudomonadati > Pseudomonadota > Gammaproteobacteria > Candidatus Competibacteraceae > Candidatus Competibacteraceae bacterium. The sequence continues at coordinate 1,463,240 of CP065007.1, forward strand.
TGACAGATTATTCTGATATTTAAATTTTTCAAATCCCATTTTCATATCAATTTTAAGAACTAGTCAATCGAATGTTTTCGGAGAACCTGTTGCACAGATAAGCGCGGAGACATCGCTGCTTTTAACCTACCCTCGACAGGATAATAGCCGAAAGCTATCATCATAATTAATCTCTCTCGAGGATGAATGTTTGCTATTTTCTTAATCTTATTTTCATGCGAATTGCCAACTGCGAGATTCAATGCACATGTTCCAATATTATGCGCATGACAGGCCAATAAGAGACCCATTGAAAATAACCCCCCATCAACGTAACCCTGATTACGCTGTCCAAAGCCTCCCCACGCAGTAGCCTCAGATGTAACGATGAATAAATTATAAACTCCCTCATAAAAACCTGCCGCACCACCTTGAAGTAACAATAGTTCTTCAATTTTTGATTTTTCTTGAAAGCAGTGTAGGCGCACAGACTGGCGGTTACACTGCGAAGGGGTCTGCTGTGCAATGGTTACTACGTTATCTATGGTCTCTTCAGAAATAACTCCAGATTCATATACCCGACAACTGAATCTAGATTCAAGAAATTGGAGGTTCATTTTATTACTAAATTTATTTTCTGGATCTGGATAAAAAGAAATTTTTTTAATCCCTCCCTTAGGTTCAATTTTATCAAAAATAATTTTATCTCTTGCAAATTTATCGACTGTTTCTAAAAACGGATCAATAACCCCCATTGCACGATGAACTTCAACATAGTTTTGTAGTGCTCCGCTGGACATCTCAAGAGGAAATAAAGAAAAACTTTTATTGAATTCTTGAATCATTCGCATTATCAATTCAATTTTTTCACGACCAAAAAGAGGACGTAAATTTGGAAATGAGAGACCTTTTTCAATAGCATGAGAAAGAATTATAATTTGATAAAATAATTTACGGTCTTTTTCCTCAAACGGTGAATATGTATTAAAGCGAATAGCCAAGAAAAAATCCCTGATATACTCTAAAAAAAATTGAAAAAGCTTTGTTATTTTGCCTATCATATCAGCAGCTTCAACTCATATTTAAGAAAATTTATGGATTCTTCGATGGTTTCTGTGAGGCTGGTGTTCAAAAACAGATTTTGGCCCATTGTGCCAGCTTGCGGTGAAGTAGATACTATTGCAGATCAATGGACTATTAATGAGCCCATCATGGTGAGCAGCATTGATGCGATATCAATACCCAGATTTCCACAAGAACCCTCGAAGAACCAAATTTATTTTGCACTTAATTAACCTCTAACTCAAGAAAAGATCGTGCTATTTTCCGCCAAGTTGCGACTTCACTATATATATAATCCCAATCTGGTATAACCTTAGAAATTGCATCTATCTTTTCCTCGTTAAAATCAGAGATTACATGCGCTGATAACTTTAGCCTGTCAAGCAATGATAAAGCTCGCTCATTAAAATCTGCTTTATGTCCGCTGAGACCCACAAAAATAAAAGGTTTTCGGAAAATAATACTAAAAATAGTCCCATGGTAACTATTAGTTACGACAAATTTTGCAGCTTTAATATATCCTAACCACTCAAGCGGCCCTGGGGCTCCTATCTTAGTTAACTTCAATATTTCAGGGGAAACAATTTTTAATTTCTGACTCTGCCCAACTCGTTTTTCAACCTTTGCAACTAATTCTCGACTACGCAGAGTATATGAAAATAAATAATCAGATGGTACTGCGAGAGGTCGCTCAACCTCTGGATATCCATCCTCAACCAGTAGAGTAGGATCAGGCACCCATATTGCCTTTTTACCTGTAAGGTTTTTCACAATCTCCACACCACTTTGCTCACGTATAGCAATTGCATCCAACCGGGCAATCAATCTAGCAGTCTCTTGCTTAAATCGTTCCTCAATAAATGATCTACCGAAACTAGTCGCATAAGATATTTTCTTTATACCAGACGGTACAAAGTCGAGGAAATAAGCGGGGTCAATACCAAACTGTACTGAAGCATTCCAGATCTGATCGCTTCCGCAAATAAATATATCGGCCTCAGGTGGTTTTCTTTTTAGTTCATTAAGTGAATGATAAATAGGTTTTTTAGTTTTGAGAAAGCGTTCATGAAAAATTGCAAAATTCGTAGTTTTACCCCCATCTCCTAGAAGAGCCTGCCGAAGCGTCATTAATTTGAGGTAAGCAATAACAAGATTTGCATGGCAATGCCAGGCATCCACCGGCCACCAAAAATATCCACCCGATGTTAGATAACTAGGACGATAATCAATAATAAATACTTCATGGCCTAATGATTGTAAAAATTTCTGCAGAGCCCAAGCCTGCAGTGCAGCACCATAATTTGTGACAAAGTGGTAAGTAATAATTCCAATTTTTTTCATAGTTTTTAGGCTCTATGAGATCTCCCGTGGAGACCACAAGATGTAGTGGTGGGGGGGTCATGCCCAAAGTCGTGGACCGTAAATGCTCATTAACTGCAGGTAACGCTATAAAACGGTTGCGCCATAGGCTACCCGGTAGTGCCCCTTAACTTCCGTGATGAATCTCGGGCCAACTGGGGAACAACTTTTCCAGGAGGGGTTGTTCTTGCCAGTAAAGAGGCGATACCCGGTACGACAAGAGTTCACGGACCGTCCACAGGTGATCGGTGATGCCGGCCGCCATCGCCGGTGATCTGTTCGACCGTGAACGGGCATAACTCCGGGAAGGTTGCCAATGGCAATCCGGTTTCCAGAGCAGCGTTTTCTCGTGCTTGAGCGTATTCCTTAGCCATCAAATCAGGGATTTTCCTCTGCAAGCTCGGACTATCCTCCACCAGAATGTCAACTTGGTGGCGTCCATTCTTAATAGACAGCCGCCAAGTGATTCCACGTCGCTCAGGTTGATACCGCCATTTGAGAAGATGTATCAGAATGTTGTGTAAATAGCTCCTGAGAGCGTGACGATCACGGCGTCCCATGCTCTCAATTTCCTCTGCGATGTTCTCAATATCTAAATCGACACGGTTAAATTCACCCTGACGCATGAGCGCCGCCTGCTGTTGTGTCCACTGGTAAAAGTCAATTTCATAAGCAGTTATGGTCATTCGCTTGGCTCCCATGCTTTAGCCCCTGAAAGATCAATATACAGAACTGCGTTTGGCGCGTTCTATCTTATTGATGATGGAGGTCAAGCGGGTGGTGAGCCTTGGCAGCCGCAAGTACATCTTCGTCAATATCTAATCCAGTTCTCATGTCGGAACCCCTTCGTGATTAATGACTTGCGGAGCTTGGCAGGCATAGTTTAGTACCCGGCTTCTCCAGCCGCCGCTTGCAGCCGCGCCAGCCAGGCGTTTTCATCCGGGCAGTCGAGCAGGTTCTCGAACAGATCCTCAAGAATGGCTGGTTGCTCGATTCGCTCCAGCATCAGGGTGCTTTGATCAGCGGTGTTTTCACCGAAGCGACGGCGGATCAGTCGCAACAAGGCCCGTCGTTCCGAATTCAAACCTTCCTGCCGACCTTCCTGCCGACCTTCCTGCCGACCTTCCTGCCGACCTTCCTGCCGACCTTCCTGCCGGGAGTAGTGCAACATGCCCATGAGAGTTTCCTTCTGGGTACTGCGCGAGAGGTAGTCACGCTGGTAAACATGCCATTCATCTTCGCTGAGTTGGGCGTAAGCATCGATGAAGTCGACGTATTTGAGCCGTCGCTCTGGATCCGGTTCCAGTCCGGCCAGGCCATCCTGAGCGCTGGCGTAGACCGCCAGCCGTTGCTCGGGAGGATAGGCCATGGTGGGCAAAGTGAGCCGAGCAACGATGTTGGTGCTGTCCTGGTAGCGGGCGGCGGATAGGCGGGGCAGCGCACAGGCGATGAAGTGGAAGTTCAAGTAGGTGGTGTGGTCGCTGCCCATCCGCAAGGTGGCGGGATAGGCGCCGGGGTGGAGGAAGATGACCACGGGGATCACTTGGCAGGTGTCAAGCAGTTCGGCGAGGTCGAGGCAATAATGCGCCAGTCGATGGATAGAGAAGCGCTGAGGTTCGGTTTGTTCTTCGATGACGAACAGCAGGGCGGCACGTCGGCCATCGGGCCATTCCACCAGTAGAGGAACATCGAGCTCGCGAAAACGGTCGCCGAGCCGTTCCTTCAGTTGTTCCTGGCGGACTGGCAGAATCCGGGCGGTGCTGAGGTCCACGGCTTCGGTGGTAGCGAAGAATTCCAAGGCTGGGCGTGGGTAGTCCAGAATCAGGTTTTTGAAGTTCTGGTCATGGGTCATGGACCGATCCGGTTTCTCGAATTCGATACTTCAGTGTGTTTCGCCTTCTTCGACCTTCGCCTGCAATCGCGCCAGCCAAGCGCTTTCATCCGGGCAGTCGAGCAGCTTCTCGAACAGATCCTCAAGAATGGCTGGTTGCTCGATTCGCTCCAGCATCAGGGTGCTTTGATCGGTGGTGGCTTCACCGAAGCGCCGGCGGATCAGTCGCAACAAGGCCCGCCGTTCTGAGTGCAGGCCTTGTTGCAGGCCTTGTTGCAGGCCTTGTTGCAGGCCTTGTTGCAGGCCTTGTTGCAGGCCTTGTTGCAGCCCCTCTTGCAGACCCTGTTGTTTCCATTGTTCGGTCCAGTCGAGTACACGATCAGCGAGCATAATGCGCACCTCTTCCAGGTCGTTGAGTTCGGGGAATGATACCTGTGGCAGCCGCGTTTGTAGAAACCCTTCACGCAACCAGAGCAGCAGGGAGCGGCGCAGTTCCCTCTGTTCCGGGGCACTGAGCCATTGGATCAGGGCGGCTAGCACTTCGCGCACGGTCTCGGGGTCGCGGCTGTTTTCCAGGCGGAACAGGGCGGCGGCCAGGTTGCGCATCGTCGCCAACTCGGCATCAGCGTAGGCGCTTTCGTCAATGAGCAGGTAGCGCAGCCGGGGTCGGTAGGCGTCCAGACCAGTCGGGCCGGGTTCGATCAGCTCGGCCAGGTCGGTGGGGGCGGTCCAACGCCGGCGACCATTGTAGAGAACGATCGGGAGGACGAGCGGCAGGCGGCGCGGTTGTCCCGGTTGCCGTCGTTCGAGTTGCCGACCCCGGATCAGATCCTGGTAGAGCAGGTCGAGGTAGGTGGATAGCCGAGCGGCCATGAAGGGATGCACGCCGGACTGGAATTCGAGCAGGACGTAGAGGTAGAGCCAGTCCGGCCCGCGGCGCAGCCGCCAGATGATGTCATTGCGGCGTTGCTGGAGCCGGTCGTCGATGAATTCGCCGGGGTATTTTTCCAGGGTAGCGAAGTCAAGGTCGGCGATCCAGGGTTCGCGGACGAAGCCCAACAGCAAATCCCGGATCATTTCCGGGTGGGAAAACAGCCGCTTGTAGCCGTGATCGTGGTCGGTCATCGGGAGGTCTTCACCTTGCGCCTTGCGCCTTTGACCTTTCGAGGCGCTTTTTGCAAAGGTCATTGGTTTCGCTGGCGGGCGTGAAGCACCTCAATTCCTACAACACGCCCTTCAAGGTCATAGTCAAGAATGATGCCCGGTTGCACTTCTTTCGATGCTTCGATTTCGGCATCGATCAATTCCAGGTAAACCGCATCAGCTTCCGGGTCAAATTCGAGCTTCATCAGTCGTTCATCTTGTGATTAAAGTAAGCGGGGTAAGCATTCACTCCCCGCGCCTGCGCGCCGGAGGCGGCGTAGTAAAGCTCCCCTCGCCCGCGTGCGGGAGAGGGGTTGGGGGAGAGGGGACTGTTCGCCCATTACGCTTCGTGGGTGGCCGGTCTTTTTTCCTCTTGGCGGGTCGCGGTCAACCCCTTCTGTTGCCATTGATGCCGAATTTTTTCCGCCGATTCTCTAGCCATACGGGTGAGTTCTTCGACACGATATCCGGCTTCTGCATTGATTTGGCGCTTGACTTCCCAAAGTTCGGCCAAGATGGGGTCGGGGTGGGTCATTGCATGATCTCCAGCAACTCTTCTGGGGTCGTGAGGAGGGGTGGACGATAGCCGCAGGCACGCAGGGCATCGAGCAATTTCAATTTGGAATCTGGCCCGACCAGGTGAGCAAAGTTCCAAGTCACGAGGTAGTGGGCTCTGCGGATACGGTGGCCAGAGCGACATGCAGCGCATCTTCGGGTTCGGTCGGCGGTAGGGCCTGTAATTCAATCAGCCGGGTCGCCAAGGTTTCCGCATCCGGCGTGATGGGCCATGCCTCGATACCCCAAAGCATCGATCCGTAACGCGGCGGCATGGGAATCGCCACGGCTGGCTTCTTCCAGCACCAGATCAGAAATCCGCAATGTCCATGCTTGAGAGGCGAGTTCCCACCATTCGCGGGTCCACATCTGCCGCGCCGCGATGACGAGATCCCGGCTTGGACGCGCGGTGAGATACGATACGACAGACGTTTCTATGTAGACGATGGGGTTCATTTTGGCTTTTGGCTTTCTTTGCATTTCTTTCAGTCAAGATGAACGCAATCCGGCCGCTCGCCCTGCCCTAACACCCAGCGATAAACCGACAGCATTTGCTGGGCGATGCCGGGCCAGCCGAAATTCTGTTCGACATAGGTTCTTCCCCGCTGGCCCATTTCGCGTAAGGTGTCAGGCGGGAGATTCATCGCTTCGCGCAAGGCGGCGACCAGCGGTTCCACACCGATGTCGATCCACCAGCCGCAGCGGTGGGTGTGCAAGCCTTGCCACGGAGCGCCCTTGGTGGTGATGACCGAAACGCCACAGGCCAGCGCCTCCGCAACGACCAGCCCGAAGTTTTCGCTGAAGGTGGGCAAGACGAACACCTCCGCCGAACGGTACAGCGCTTCTTTTTCGTCGCCGTACACCGAGCCGGTGAATTCAAAATCGTCCTGCAAGCCGGCTTGATGGATGGCGGCTTCGACGATCGGTTGATGTCCGCCTTCGTCGGGACCGGCGATGATCATTTTCCAGCCACTGGGCCTGACGATTTGCCAAGCCTGGATCAGATTCAGCAAACCTTTTTTTTGATGGATTCGGGAGAGGAACAGCATTTTTCTGGGCGTTCCTTTGGGATACGCTTGGTCGCGCCATTCCGGGAGATCGGTGCCATTGGGGATAATGGCGATGGGTTGGCGTAGTCCGAGTTGACGAAAACTCTCCGCTTCTTGTTCCGCCGTAGCGTGTAATACCGCCGCCGATTCCAAATCGCGGCGTTGATAAAGGTTCCAGGCCAGCCGTTTCTTCCATGCCTTATGGTTCATGGCCCAGGGTTCGAGCATGCCGTGCGGTTGCGCAATCATGGCGATGCGGTGCGTGCGGGCGAATCGAGAGACCCAATGATTGACCGGCAGCCACAAACCATGATTTTGAATCAGTGAAAATTCATGATCCTTGATGAGGTTGTGCAGTGCGCCGCGCAACGGCAATCCAAGCCGCAAGGCATTTGGCGAGTTTGTATTGGCGATCAATCGTTGCACGTTTGGATTCAGCGAGGGGAGTGTGGATTCCCCCAGCAACGCTTGCGAAACCAGCACCGGATGGATGGCCGGTTGCTGGCCCAGGGCATCCGCTAGATCGACGACCGCTTTTGAAGTGCCGCCCGATTGCACCTGGAGACCTGCAATGGTGTGGAACACCGATAGCTCGCGGGTCATCCATCCTCCTTGAACGAAGCATCGTTCAAAACGCTTTACTCCAAGGAGGAGCGGGTCTTTGGCTCATGCCGTTCGCGTGGTGAAGGATATCTATCAGGGTAGCCGTTCATTCCCCTCTACTCTACTGGGGTAAAGGGGCGAGAGGCAGTCCGGCGCGGCGGTCGGCGATGGCGCGTTCGAGAGTGCGCCAAGGGGAGTGGCCGCGTTGGCGGCAGGTGTCGATGACGCTGGCGAGCAGGGCGAAGACCCGCGAGCCGACCGGGGTGCGGGTGCCGTGACTGATCTTGCGCGCGATCACCCCATGCCGCAGGGCGCGCTCGGCCTCGTTGTTCGTTAAGGGGTGTTTCGGGTACCGCAGTACCTGGAAGATGGCGTCCCAGTCATTGAGCCACTCCACCGCCAAGGCGTGGGTTTTAGCGTGGTCGCTCCCTTGGCGCCGCTCGCAGGCGGCGCGCAACGCCGCCACCCGCGACGCGTGTTGAGTGGGCCAATCGACCGGGAGCGGACCTTCGCGGGCGGCGTAGACCGCCGCCATCAGCGCCTCCAAGGTCTCCAGCACGAACCGGCCAAAGACACGGGCCTCGCGGTCGCCACTCTCGGCCAGGCCCCGCGCCTTGCGAATCAGGTGCGCCCAACAGCGTAACCGGCGCGGGTCGTGGCGGTACGCCATCCAGCCATCGCTCATCAGCCAGCCGCTAAAGCCGTCCAGCACGTTCTCGACCCGCTCCTTGCCGCGCCCGGCCACGTAGTACAGGGTCGCGGTCGCCGCGACAAACACCCACAGCCACAGCGGCCGACCGTGTTCGGGCCAGGAGGTTTCGTCGGCGTGCAGCAGATGACTGTCCAGAACCGCCTGGACGAGTTCGTCTTCCGCCGGCGCCACCGCCGCGCCGGCTTCGTGGAGCGTCCGATGGATCGTGCCGGTACTCAGCTTCAGTCCCAGCCACTCGTCCAGGAATTCGCGAATCCGTGCCCGCGACAGCCGGAACCGGAAAGCCAGTGCCACGATCAGCGTGGCCAGCCCAGGACCCACGAGCCGCCATTCCCCGAGTGTTATACCCGCCAGTAACGGATCGACCACCCCTTGACCGGCTAGCGCCCGAGTCCGATGGCCACAGGCGCAGGGCACCTCGTAATAGCGATGGTCCACCACCCACACGGTCAGCCCCGGTCGCGCCGGATCGCCCCAGTGCAGGTCGACCGCCTGAAACCCGGTGTAGGCCACCGCGCCCACCGGGTCCAGCGGCCGGCCACAGCCGGCGCAGGTGTCGGGGTAATGGGCCTGTTCGGCATTCGCTTGGAACACCTGCGTGCGGCCCACCCCCGGCGCTCCCGGTTGCTTGCCCGGTTTGCGGGCCGCGGGGACCTTCGCCGGTTTCGCCTCGGCCGATGGCCGTTCCGCTGACTCCGGCTTCGCCTCCGCCGACTCGGGTCCCTCGTCCGCCGCATCGGCGGCATCCGATTTCGGCCCGCCACCCGGTCGGTCCCACGGCGCCCGACTGCTCGGCGGCCGCGAACTGTTGTCCGGTCCTTGATTCAACCGGTCCAGCGCCTCCTTCAAATCGTCCAGCAGCTTGCCCGACAGCGCACGCACCTCGGCCTCCCCCAGCGAATCCAGGTAGGCGTGGTCTCATTGGCGCAGGCTATGTGGACTGAGGTGCATGGTGGTTGATCGTGGGGCTGGACTCTAGTTTTCCATACCTACTCCCCGAGGGGAAGTTAGCCATTACCGGGAGGGGTGTGAAGAGTTACAGACAATTTAGAGCCTGTACTGGACTCTCTCAGAAAGAATTTGACCTTATTCTACCTGAGTTTGCAAAGTGTTTGCAGTTGGCCCAACAACAGCGTTACCAAAAACACCGCTTACAACGTCAAAGAAAGCCGGGTGGCGGTCGGAAAGGTGCATTATTCTCACCCGATTTAAAACTCTTTTTTATCCTGCTTTATCTCAAAAACTATCCGACATTTGATGTGCTGGGTTGCTTGTTTGACCTGAGTCTAGCCAAAGCCCAAGAAAATTTTGTTAAATTTATGCCTATTTTAAAGCAGGCTGAAAAACGCTTGCATATCTTACCGTATCGCCATTTTAAGCCTGCCAATACTGATAAGCAATCTATTGATCATCATCAGAAGATTATTTTGATGCGACAGAAAGGCTTTGTTGCCGCCCTCACCATGCGCGTAAACAAAAACATTATTTTAGTGGCAAGAAACGCCACCATACTCTGAAAAACACGGTGATCGGGGACAGCAATAAAGGCATTCCAGTTGTTGGCCCAACAGTGGCCGGTAGCCGGCATGACTACGCGTTATTGAAAGAGGAATTAGATCCTCAGCAGCCGGGTCTCTCCACCGTGGAAGCTTGGGTTGATTTGGGTTATCAAGGGATCAAAGATCACTATCCCTCGTTCCATAAAATTTATATTCCTCATAAAAAGCCTCGCCGGTCGAAAGCCAATCAATGCTCTGCATTAACTCCTCAGCGACACCTTATAGGTCTTCTTTAGTAAGTTGTGGATTGATTTTTTAGTAAAATTTTTTCTAACACTGCAACGATCCGTTCCCCCGCGTGCCCATCCCACAGCTCCGGAATTCCACCCTGTTGCCACTTGTTGGCGAACAGCCGATCAAGCGCGGGAGCCAGCTTGATGGGGTCGGTACCGATCAAGGCATTGGTGCCAACAGTGATGGTCTCAGGCCGCTCGGTGGTATCGCGCAGTGTCATGCAAGGTACGCCTAGCACGGTTGCCTCTTCGGTAATCCCACCGGAATCGGTGATCACCGCCTTAGCATTTTTGACCAGGTAGTTGAATTCCAGATAGGGCTGGGGATCAACCAGCCGCAGGCTCGCTGGCAAATCAGCCAACTCGCGCAGGGTCTTGGCGGTGCGCGGATGTACAGGGAAGACCACCGGCAGGCCGTGCGTCCCCTCGGCGATCGCTGTCAACATTCGCTCTAACGCCCCAGCCTCGTCTACATTAGCTGGCCGATGCAGAGTCACCACGAAATATTCGCCTGTCCGCAACCCAAGTTCATCCCAGAACAGCGGGGGCTGCAACCGCTCCAAGTGAGCAAGCAGGCTGTCAATCATGGTATTGCCGACAAAGAAAATCTGCTCTTCGTTTACCCCCGCCTTACGCAGATTCTCATTAGCATAGGTGCTGGTAGTGAAGAACCAGTTGGTGATTGCATCGGTCACCCTGCGGTTAATCTCCTCCGGCATACTCCAGTCACCGGAGCGTATGCCACCCTCCACATGCGCCACCGGTACACACAGTTTCTGCGCCGCAATGGCGCAAGCCATCGTCGAGGTTACATCGCCGACCACCAGACATAAATCTGAGCGCACATCCAGCAGTAACCGTTCATAGCGTGTCATGATCGCTGCGGTCTGCTCCGCCTGGGTGCCGGAACCTACTTCCAGATTCACGTCCGGCTCCGGGATGCCAAGTTGGGCAAAAAAAGTGCCCGATAGCCGGGCATCGTAGTGTTGGCCGGTATGCACCAAGCGGTAGCGTAACTGCCCACCTGTCGCTTTCTGGGCATCCAACGCCCGAATAATCGGCGCTATTTTCATGAAGTTCGGGCGCGCTCCCGCAATGATGTCGATTAAAAACATATCAAATTTTTCTCAAGACAAAATAGACGGATCCTGGCCCAAGTTTAGAAATTATATTAGCTCGGTAGTATTTAATATTCCATGCGAAAATCCGGCAGATAACTAAGTCGATCCACACAGCCAAGGCATTATTATAAGGAGACACGTTTACTTTATTAAAAAACACCCTCGTTACCGGAAACATACATAAACGTTTTTTCGATTAAAAAACCAGCATTAGTCAATATTGAAGTTAGCAGCTTTAAAGGGATACCTCGCTCTCTTTTTATAAGGCCAGGTCTAGGATATCGCCAATCACCCATAGATGAAATTGGCTCCCGCAGAAGCATTACGCCATCTTTCACTAAACACCTTGAACACTCCTTAATTACTTTGGAAACATTAGGAATATGATGCATGACGCCATGGCAGGTTACTAAATCAAAAGTCGAGTCAGCAAATGGTAAATCTCCCAAAGCCGTAGGCTTAACATATCTACATGGAATACCGAAGATTCGATCCACACCTGAAAATACTTCGGATGGATCCAATAGTGTGACAAAATCTATCTTTCCGGAAATAGGTTGCAATTCTTCGCCATAGGCCTCTCCAAAACAAAGGACATGCCGAAATCGCTGGTTATTAGGTAAATACGAGTAACCATGATGCCAATTTAACTTATGGTAACCATATCTGTGATGTGATCTATGATATAGACCGAGTTCAGCGTACCCTTCTTGCTCGTCCCGAAACCACTCTTCAATTTCGGACTCACTGAAATCGTTCCCGTAGAGTTTTTCCCCATCAAGGAAAACATCATTATCTTGGCGAGGAATTTTCGTTTTCATGTTTGCACCATTGTGTTTTTTTACTAGAAAAACGCACTTAATCACGCCTAGTAAAGCGTAGCACACCTTCAATAATACGTGCGGCATGCTGTTCCGATGTGTATCGTTCGACCGCACGCCTCCGAGCATTTTTGGAAATGATAAGTCGCATCTCATCATCTAGTAAACATTTTTTAATAACCGTGATGAGTGAATCGATATCATTATCGCAATAGAAGAAACCTGTCTGTCCTTCTTCAACAGCCTCCCACTCGGTTCCGTGACGAGCCAAATTATCGGAGATGATTGGAGGTAGCCCGTAGCCCATAGGGTGTATAATCGGTAACCCTGCCTCTGGAATCAAAGCTGCTGCGCTCAACTTCATATATTTAGCGATCTCTATTTCGTCATAAATAGCGCCTACAAAATGAACTTTTCTTTGGGTCGCCAGTTGGAGTGAAAGGCTATGTAAATTATCAACGTCGTCACCGTCACCGATAAGCAGAAGATGAACATCGTATCCTTGTGCAGCAAGTGCGGTAATAGCATGTAAAGAAATACTCAATCTTTTACGAGGGACGATTCGTCCGATGAAGAGCAGCACAAAAGCACCGGCAGCAATTCCTAGTTTCTCACGCAACTGCTGAACGTCTTCCTCACGCACCATCGCCTCAGCCGCACGTTGCGCCGACACATCGAGTGAATTGTAGATAACATGAATCCGGTCAGCAGGCACTCCCCCATCAGTTAGCAGCCGCTTTGGATAATCGCCATAAAGCAAAAGCCCACGCGCAAGATTGTAAAAAGCGCGCCTGAACCACCATTTCGGTCCAGACTCTGACCTTTGAAGACCAATCGTCCAACTGAGAACAGGCACGTTGCACCAGCGCCCCCATAACAACACGAGCCAACTGGTGATGTCATAAACACTACCTTGAACGATTACGCAATCCGGCTGCTCACGACGTACCAAGCGCCAGGCTTCAGGGTGCCAAGTGAAACCAGAATGCCCTCCAAAACGAATGTTTCGAGGTGCAACAAGATGGTGTCGAATTTGATCTAGCTCGGCGCCTTGTAGTGTGCGTAATCCCTCTGCATGATCTCCCGCAATAATCGTGAATACTGGATCACTACTGGCTGAGAGAATCTCGAATACCCTCTTTCGGTAGGTGGGTATGACGGGCTGTAATATTAGAACGCGTAAAGGTAAACTTGAGCGCTTCATCACAGGTTGCTATACGGGTTTGGCACAAGGCGTGGTCATCGGGCGATTTTGGAAGGCCGTCAAGATGAGCTTGGTTCTTTGTGTTGCGGCTGTAGTATTTTTGCCATCTCCCCAATCTCAGTGAGTGTCGTATGACGTCCCCTCATGGTGACTTGGAAGGTGGTATTGCCACATCTTACTGGTGTATTCGTCTCGGCTGTTTCTTCCTGCCAGGGATTGATCGCCATAACGATGCACTCGCCGTCATTCACAATCAATTGACGGATAAGTGGGCGTTTCTCTTTCCAGAGCACATGGGCTGGTTCGTCGATAACAAGACGTGCCTTGCCAATCTTGTCCGACAGGTTTGCAACCCTGTTGAGAGATTGCATGAAGAGCGACAACCTTGCGTAAGGCGGACCATCACCAGGCTTCAGTTGTGGTTCATAGCCAAACAGGACGATACCTTTAGCCCCACTGAAGAAGGGGAGTATGGCCATCGCTTCGGCAAGATACGGTTCGAGTTCGCGATGTCCATCTTTCTGAAATTGCAACGATTCATAGGCAAACAAAGGCTTGTCACCTAACCGTCGTGTACGCAGATAGTTCTCCTCGACATTTGCAGCCATATAGAAGATTGTTTCGGGGGAATCGTAGAAAGCATAGATACTGGCGATATAAAAATCAACGTACCGATCAATGTATTGCCAGAGTTTCCAGTCAGAGTGGTGTGTTCCATCGATCTGTTGAGCTGTTTTGCCTGCGATCCCCCAATAGTCTCGACGGAAAGGTTGTACCCCATAGAGACCAACGCGAGAATCGGGATCAATCTCCTTCGTCCATTTGAGGGGTAGCCAGAACCATTCGGCCCACTCTTGGAAGTAGGTTTCCTCGAAGTGGTGAAGGGTCTCCGCTTTGGAGGCTGCGCGAATGGACGGATCAGCCCAAGCTTTGGCGGCATCCTCCTGAAATTCGAACTCGATATCATGGACGTAAATACCACAACTGCGTTGTGCAGTAATGTTGCGCTTGATGATCCGCTCAAAAAATGATGGCTTTACCCAAGGGTTTTTATTACCTTTATCGAGATAATGTGCAATATTTTCCTGTTGCTTACCGGGATAATCAGCATAGGGATTGATCAGTGTAATGGGCTTGAAGCCATGTGCGAACGCTTGAGTCTCGTTTTCCCCATTGGTTCGATCAAGAACATTCCAAAAAACCTCTAGCCCACCACGCATGGCAAATATTGGTAACTGGCTCCAATCTGGCTTGATCTGTTGATTGGCTACTTCGTCTATACTTTGAACCTCACGAGCGGTCAATACTATGCTGAAAATAAGCGCAATTAGACCGGCAAGAATAGCGATCAACTTCTTGATGAATGTTGGCATTTGTTCACTTCGGCTTGTTATCTTTGAAGATCGTAAAATTCGCCCTACAACAACACCAAACCCACAAGAATCGACGAAGAACCACATCTTTCATCATGAGCGTCCATTTCACTGGGTTGGTATCGCTCGTCAACTTTCTGGTCGGACTAGAATAAGGAATGCGCACAGATGCATTAGCAAGGATCAAGAATTGGTGCTGCTTTTACAAAGGTATAATTGCCGTTACCCTGCGCATAAATTAACAGATAGCCAGCAGAAAGTAATTTGCTAATTGAATATCGAATTCTATTTTTATAATTACTATCTAATTGATTGAAATATTCATCATATTCTACACAGATTACTTTAACTTTAATTCCATCCTCAATGATAGAATCTATAACCTTATACTCCGCTCCTTCTATGTCTATTTTTATTAGGTCTATTTTTTTATGACCAATCTCATTCATTATATCTTTTAGTCTTTTCACTTTAACGACAATATATTCATCAGTTTTTTGAAGGTTCACAAGGGAATGAGAGACATGTTCTATATTGCGTGGAACGTAAAATTTTAGTGTATCTTCCTTATCCCAAAGCCCCACCTCAAAAAAATGATATTTAGGATTTTGACCCGCTACCTTTTCAACATAACTAATTGCTCTCGGCGTTGGATCAAAAGCAAATACATCACATGAAAAATACTCAATTAATCCAAGATCAAACGAAATATCTTCACCACAGCCAACACAGTAACAAACTGAGTTGGCATCAATTAAAGTCGATGGGACTACCCAGCTTCCATATCGTGAGCCAATCTCTTTTAAATCGTTACGACGGTTTACTTTATATAATGAAATATAATCAAAACCGAGTAGCCCAAAAAAGTGGTTTTGGAGCTTAGCCCATAACTTTTTAGCAATTTGTTTTGGTTTCATAGTATTACTCGCTGAGTCAGTTGATTACGTTTACGTCCGTACCAAATACTAATTACAATAAACGAAGTGATCCAGAACCCGGAAGACCCCCAAAGTGATCCGCTAAATTGTGAACCAATAAAATCTCTGATGAAAAGGAGTGCTATAAATACATGCGCAAACGAATCTGTGTGATTCCTTATAATCCCAATGGTCGCACGAAGAGCCAAGCCAATATGTAATGCGAATGGAATACTCCCAATCAGACCGACGGACATAAGCGAATCCAAGAGAATGTTATGCGAATAAACCCCCGTTTGAAGCTCAATAGCATATCTTCCAATGAGGGGATTTTCCAAGAATTGTTCCCATGCTCCCTCGAAGGAAAGGATACGACCCTTTGTTGACAGGTCATCGTGGGTATCGATTCTGTTGAGTGCATCCATGGCACTTTCTAAATAGATAGGGTTAGCGAACAACGCGATTAATGTGACTGCACCACCGAGTATGACCAACATCGAGATTCTACGGCTTCCCTTAGTAATCAGAATATAAATAATCAGTGTCAAAATCCCGGAAATCATTGCTCCCCGTGACCGCGCCAGAGAAATTATTACCAGCAACACCGGAGTAATCAATAATGCTTCAATTATCACTCGCTTAGATCGGGAGAATTGAATTAGATAGTATAATATGAAACTAACAGCAACATAAGAGAGAGAAATTGGATTAATCTTAGTCAACATCATTCGGACTTCCGCAGATTCAGCGAGCGCCTCACGATTAAGCCAGACACCGACCAGGAAAAGGATAGCAAAACCCGATAGCAGTGCAACCATGTCCTCATCACGAATTGCTGGTTCGATGAATGCGAGTACATAAGCCGGAATAATGCTGGAAAAGAAAAATATCATAAGAACAAGGGTATTATTACCAGGAATAATTTCAATGTCCGAAAATAATATATTCTCAACAAGCCTAAGCGTGTAGAAAAATAAAAAGATAGTTACCGGAAGCAGAAATTTGTTGAAACCCTTCTTTTGTCTGGCACGGACACTGGTAAAAGCGATGGATAGAATTACCAAAGATCCCGCACGAATTACGATATTGCCAACGCTACCTTCGGGAAAAATGACATTCACATAAGCAGCAAACGTGTAATAGCCTATAGTTGGAAACAGCAGCAAGAAGGCGGCTGCTGGACTGGTCAGGAATCGGAAAACCTTCAACGGACGAGACATAGGCCGACGGGGAGGGAAAATCAATGTTCCTCCCGTGACCGGAATATCATGCGCATCTACATCTGCCCTCTGTTTTGAATTACAAGTATGGGTCACGTCTCTTCACCTTAACGCCACCACGTAGACCCCCATCGCCGCCGCACTTATTGCCGCAATGGCGAAGCTTGCCGCCAAGAGTTCCCAGCGCAAGCGTCGCACCACATCCATCATACCAAGGACATGGGCGTTGCCAATGACCACGGTAAATGTGCTCAGAACCAGCCCGGTAACGATTGCAGCGATAAGGCCCGTCGAACCAAAAGTTGGAACCAGAAAAAACACGCCCACCAACACCGAGAGGGCAATCAGCGCATGGCTGACGAAATTCCAGCGCAATACGCCTTGCCCTTGGGCAGCGAAATAGAGCGGAACACCAAGGATATTAATGGCCCAACCCACCGTCAGCTCTGCATTCATTGACAGCACCTCAGGCTCCAGCCGGCCAAATACCATGAGACTCATCAACGGCGCACCAGCGAGCGCGAGAAGCGCTACACCTATTGCTGCCAACATCGCCACCCGCGTTGATTTCTCCAGCATCCGCCGAACGGACGAATGATCACTGGATTGCAGCGCGGCAAAGGCCGGAATGAGCGGGGTCGCGGCGGCAATCACCAAACCACGGACCTGCACCACGAGGCGGGAGGACAGTTCATAATAGGCAACCAAGCCAGGGCCACCGGCATGGTTGAAGGCAAACTTGGACAAAGGCTCAAACAGCAGGCCCATCACTCCGATTGCATTCAACTTCAGCGCATAACCGGTCGTCTCTGCAAACACGCCGCATCGCCAACGATATGGCAGCCAACCAATACCCGCTACATGAAGCCGCAACACCAGCCAGCCCAGCCCTAACATGATGATTTGCTGTAGCAACAACGCGACCCCATAACCGATGACGCCGTAGCTCGGCACCAACAGCCAGCTTGCAGTTAGAAAAGCCAAAGCCGCGACTATAACCACGATAGCCCGTTGATCAGCGCGTTGCGTTCCATCAATACCGGAGGTTACAGCGACCGCCAGACCACCAAGCACCATCGTAGCGACCACAAAGGGTAAGAGCGTTTCAGCCTCGGCTAAATACTGCGCCGCGATAAAATGCGGCAAGGCCATCGGCCCCACGAGATAAATCACCAGACCGAGCGCGATATTGAAGCCTATGCTCGTCAGCATCACGGTATGCACATAATCACAGGCGGGCACGGCCTCGCCGATTCGAGAACCCATAGCGACAAACCGCGCCAGCGCGCCGGCGCCACTGATATCACCGATTCGCACCAATGAAGAACCAGCGATCAGCAGCGACCAGACGCCGAGCCGCTCAATACCGACATGGGCCACCAGCAGGCGATAAACGAAAAATATGCAAAATACTACAACGAGGCTTTGGCTAAGAGCGAACAGCGCATTACGGCCAAGCCGACCAGGGGCAAGAAGTACACTCAAGGCCGCGAAAGCTCGATCTACTGCCGGGAGTATGCCCACGCGATCATTAAGCAACGGGAGTGATTCCGTGGCTCTCATAATTCACTGGTGGTTGGAGGCTTAAAGCAGACTAGGTCGATAGCGCCAAGCCGAAGAGATTGTGGTTGCCTATAGGCCGATGAAATATCCCATATTTCAAATCCATAAGATGCAAGCAATTCCATCATATCGGTGACAGGTGGTTGCCCGCTATATAATGAATCGACACATAATTCAGTGATAATCCCACATGCACGACTCAGTATATCCCCAGCTCCATTCAAAACAAGCTGCTCCCCACCTTGAACATCCAGCTTCAAAAATAGATTTTTCACATCCAAAATATATGGAGAAGCAACATCATCAAGCCGCCCCGTTTTAACCTCAATATGATCGACAACTCGAACTTCTGATAGTGAATTAGTGAAATTTTTTGTCGGCTGAAATAGAGAACTAGATGTATCAGAAGCCGTAACATAAAATTCAGCTATCCCAGTTCGGTCACTTAGCGCAATTTGAGGACCAATGATCCAGCGATCACCAAATAATTTTGCCGTTTTTGATAGTTCCGTATACACTTGCGGAAGAGGCTCAAATGATACAATCCTGCCAGGATAACCTGCTGCAAATAGGCTTTGAGCAAACTGCCCTTTATTTGCACCCACATCAAGAGTAAGGTCGACATTATGCATTCGCAAAAAATGTACAAGCCTAAGATCAGTTCGCGACCTAGGACCATTTAATTTAATTTCCAAGCCAAAGTGACGTCCGATTCGTCCTAAGAACGCCTTATGTGACGGCTTTATACGATCAAGAAAATTTAGCACTCGCTGCTCTCCATTAGTTAAGATCGCCAGCAACCTGGAAGAACGACTGTCGAACTACTAGATACATTATCGATATCTAGTGGATGAGGATAAGTGAAATCGTTTGTTTGCATCGAGAAAGGTCTATCATTACGATAAAAGGTGATTTCCATTAGTGATGGAACAGAAAACCTATCAAATACTGTAGGATTAACTATATTGTTAGGATGCAAATGTACAACAGAATGGGTCTGCAAAATTTTGCGGAAAGTAGCCTCAATAAAATCAAATGAATAGCGGCTAAATACTTGCTTTAAATCGTGGAATTCGATCACCATGATCCGAAACATTCTTAGAGTTTCACTATTAGCATCTAGCAGTACGCGCCATTCAGCGCCTTCAATATCCATCTGAAGAATACGATCTCCGCACAGTTCCCGCTGAATTGAAGCGCATAAAGAATCAAGTCGTATATGTTTATCATCCTCAAAGACATCCAGAAATTTCTTCACGAATTGAAAGCGGCTATTCGATTGAGGAGGACCATCAACCGACGCATCAGCCATAAATACACGAATGCCGCGCTCCGCCATTGCTAAATCGAAACCTATTTCTACCGATATGCCTGGGGAGACACAGACTGAGATGCCGTCAAGATCATCGGGCAACAAATAGCCACCATCACCATTCGGACCAATCCTAACTAATGGAGCGACAGTAGACTTTGGCCTCAATGATCGAATCAGTGCATTAATTCTTGCCGGATCGGCTGATCGCTCTATCCAGAAATTCCAACCAAGAATCTGTTCAATGAACTGTTTTAATTTAGCTTTCATCGGTATTTTTGATGCCTTGCCTTACGCGCTGTTGAGTGAATGATTCAATCTTTAGCATTAGCAACCTTGCCACACTCCAGCCCCGCACGAACGGTATCATCGAACTGACGCCGCCATGTGCCGACAAGGTGGGTTCGGTCGAACTCGGACAGGGCTGGCGTAACCTCCTGCCGCGAAGACAGCCGATCCAGTATCGCCGCGAGGGACTCGTAGGCGTCGAAAGCAACAGGGTGATAATCAGCGCAAGCCCTATCAGCGAAGGCGGCTATTACCGAGCCTTCACGCACGATCACCGGCACCCCCCATTGGATCGCCCGCCCAAATACGCCAGAAGCCTGATCATAATCCGGCGCATAGCAGGCCCAAATGGCATCGGCGATACCGTAGAGACTCTCTAGCTCGGCGTCCGAGATAAACCGATCAAAAATCAGTGCGCCTTGAGCCAATAATCGTGCAGCGAGATCGTCATTGCCCGGCATAACACGCCCAGCGCAGACAATGAGGACGTGATTCACAATCTGCGGATGCCGCTCCAACGCCTCGACTAAGAATCCGAGACCCTTACCAATCCCTAGCGCCCCCAAAACACAGCAGATTCTGCGGCTAACAGCGCGCTCCCGCACCTCGTCAGAAAGTCTGGTGCATCCCGGCATACGAAGCGCAATGCCGTCATGTAGATCCCAGTACTGCGGATCGCACACGCCGGCACGCGCCACCTCTGCGTAGCGCGGGGCCACCTCAAATGGTGTAATTGTTACGACAGTGAGCAGTCTTACACGGCGCAATGCCCGAAAAACGAAACGCTTGAGGGGATAGATGAGCTTGCCATATTCAAAGCATTTTTGAGCACGCAGAAACAGCGCTACTGTGGGACGACCGAGAACGCTACGGATTATGGAGATAACGACGAATAAGAACATGTGTTCATCGAGTGAGGCGAACAGCAGATATTTAGCGTTAACCAAGCGCTGAAATAGACGACCTGATATCTGACCGGTCACAGGAGAAAGTCCGTACATCGGGCCAAGAAGATCAAAGTACGACTGGCGATGGCCATCTACACTTTTCATGTAAATGAGCTGCTCAGACTGTTTACCAGCATTTTTCATTATTTTGTTGCCGCCCCGGCGAAATCCTCCAAATACACCCGCTGGATTTTCGGCAGCTTCAGCAAAGAACCGTAATGCCGCTAATCCGTTCATGCGGACCATCAAGGCCTCAATGCCCCGACATCCTGCTGCTCCAAATACCAGGCATAGGTGGCGGTAATCCCCTCACCCAGCGGAATCCGCGCCCGCCAGCCCAACCCATTCAACCGCCCAACATCCAACAACTTGCGTGGCGTCCCATCCGGCTTACCGGGGTCGAACACGATCTTGCCGGAATAGCCCACCACCTCACGGATTAACTCAGCCAGCTCGCGGATGGTCACGTCCTCCCCCACCCCAACATTCACAATCGCCTCACCGTCATAAGTACTCATGAGAAACAACGCAGCATCGGCCAAGTCGTCCACATGCAGGAACTCGCGGCGGGGCGTACCGCTACCCCAGACGGTCACGCTCGGCGCATCGGCGATTCGAGCCTCGTGAAACTTGCGGATCAGCGCCGGCAGGACATGGGAATTGGCCAGATCGAAGTTATCGCCGGGACCGTAGAGATTGGTGGGCATCAGACTGATGGCGTTGAAACCGTACTGGCGGCGGTAGGCCTGACAGGTCTTGATGCCGGCGATCTTGGCGATGGCATACCACTCGTTGGTCGGTTCCAATGGCCCGGTCAACAGGCTGTCTTCATGAATCGGCTGCGGGGCCAGCTTGGGGTAGATGCAGGAGGAACCGAGAAACTGCAACTTCTTCACCCCATGGCGCCAGGCGGCATGAATCACACTGCTCTGAATCGCCAGGTTGTCGCGGATGAACTCGGCCGGATAGCTGGCGTTGGCGTGAATGCCGCCCACCTTGGCCGCCGCCAGAAACACATACTCGGGACGTTCGGCGGCAAAGAAGGCATCGACCGCCGCCGGGTCGCTCAGGTCGAGTTCGGCGTGGGTGCGGACCAGGAGTTGGGAATAACCGGCCTGTTGCAGGCGGCGGACGATAGCCGAACCCACCAAACCCCGGTGGCCGGCGACATAAATGCGGGCATCGCGTTCCATAGCCCTACTCCTGACGATCGAAGGCGCGGTAGCCGGCCGACCTGACCAAAGCGTCGCATTGGGCCTGGCGCAGATCTTCGCGCGCCATCTCGGCGACCAGATCGGCGAAGGCGGTGCGCGGGGTCCAGCCCAGCTTTTCGCGGGCCTTGCCGGGATCGCCAAGCAGCGTTTCGACCTCGGTGGGGCGGAAGTAACGCGGATCGACCCGGATCACGGTGCGGTCGACCAGCGCCCGAGCACTCTCGGGCAACGCGGCGGCGGCATCGACGGCGGCGACCATGCCCGTCTCGGCGACGCCCTCTCCTTCCCAGCGCAGCGTCAGACCGAGCACGGCGGCGGCGCGGCTGGCGAACTCACGCACACTATGCTGTTCGCCAGTGGCAATCACGTAATCGTCGGGTGTGTCCTGTTGCAGCATCAGCCACTGCATCTCGACGTAGTCGCGGGCATGGCCCCAGTCGCGCCGGGCCGACAGGTTGCCCAAGTACAAGCAATCCTGCAAGCCGAGGGCGATACGGGCCAGGGCGCGGGTGATCTTCCGGGTCACGAAGGTTTCGCCGCGCACCGGACTTTCGTGGTTGAACAGGATGCCGTTACTGGCGTGCAGCCCGTAGGCCTCGCGGTAGTTGACGGTGATCCAATAAGCATAAAGTTTGGCGACGGCGTAGGGCGAGCGCGGATAAAAGGGCGTGGTCTCGCGCTGCGGGGTTTCCCGCACCAGACCGTACAGTTCAGAGGTGCTGGCCTGGTAGAAACGGGTTTTCCGCTCCAGCCCCAGGATGCGGATGGCTTCCAGCAGACGCAAAGCACCGAGCCCGTCGGAGTTGGCGGTGTACTCCGGTTCCTCGAAGGAGACGGCAACGTGGCTCTGGGCGGCAAGATTGTACAGTTCGTCGGGTCGCACCTGCTGGATGATGCGGATCAGGCTGCTGGAGTCGGTCAGATCGCCGTGATGGAGAATGAAGCGGCGATCCGGTTCGTGCGGGTCCTGATAGAGGTGATCGATACGGTCGGTGTTGAACAGCGAGCTGCGGCGCTTGATACCGTGGACGGTGTAGCCCTTGGCCAGCAGAAATTCGGCCAGATAGGCGCCATCCTGGCCAGTGATGCCGGTGATGAGGGCGGTCTTGTTCATGATTTAAAAAGGCTGTCTTGTACGAAAAAAGTTCGGAAAGTCACGCTACCGCCCTACCGTACTCAGGGCGGCATCATCGGTAAATCGTTGTGGCACAAATTCGTTCAAAAGCTGAACGACAGCCGGTAAGGTTAATGTTGTTTTGGCGTTAGGCGCAAGCCTATCTCACTCGCCCGAAGGGATTTTTACCCGAACGCCAGCTTGCGTTTTGCGCGCGCGTGAGGAATATTTGGAGGCTAATCGCCCAAACACGCGCATCCGATGATGAACACTTCCCCCGCTCAAACCCATTCCGCCGCTGGCTGCTGGCTCGCTGTCTTCAGCAAACCGCGCCGGGAAACGGAAGCGGCCGAACAACTGACGCGGCAGGAATTCACGGTATTCCTGCCGCGGGTCCGCATCCGGCGCCGACTGCGTGGCCAGTGGCGCGACGTGATCGAGCCGATGTTCCCGCGCTATCTGTTTCTGTGGGCCGTGCCGGGCCAGGACGACCTGCGGCCGATCCGCTCGACGCGCGGCGTGGTCGGACTGGTCCGCTTCGGCGGTGAATTGCGGCCGGTGCCCGAACCGGTGATCGCCGAATTGCGGCGGGTCTGCGAGGGGGGCATATTGGATCTGCCATCGCCGCTGGTTCCCGGCTCCCGAGTGCGGATCATTACCGGCCCGTTCGCCGGCCATGAGGCGGAATTGCTGCACACCGACGGCGCGCACCGGGCGCGAGTGCTGTTGGAACTGCTCGGACAGCCCAACGCGCTGACGTTCCCGCTGGATGCGCTGACGCCGGCCGAAAAGACTTAGCCCCCGCAACCGCGCCATCGGCCCGCTCACTCAATACCACCAGAAAATCATCGATAGCGACACCAGCGCCACCACCCCATTCAGCGGCAGGCCGATCCGCAGATAATCGGAGAAACGGTAGCCACCCGGCCCGTACACCATCAGGTTGGTCTGGTAGCCAATCGGCGTGGAGAATTCGGCCGAGGCCGCCATCATGATCCCCAGCGCGAACGGCACGATACTTACCCCCAGTTTCGCCGTCACCGCCTGGGCAATCGGGAACATCAGCAGCGCCGCCGCGTTATTATTGATCACGGCGGTGAACAATACCGTCGCCAGATAGACCATCACCAGATTCAGAGTCGGCGAATCCCCCGCCAATCCCAGGATCGCCATCGCCACTTCCAAGGCCAACCCGGTGCTTTGCAGCGCCCCGCCGATGCCGAACGCCGCCGCGATCACCAGTAGTACCGACCAGTCGATGCTTTGCCGGGCACCGGCGACGCTGACGCAACGGGTCAGCACCATCAGTGCCGCCGCCGTCAGCGCCGCCTCGAACATGCCGACCAGCTCCAGCCCGGCCGTCAGTACCATCGTCACCAGGATACCGAGCGCCAGCAAGGCCCGTTCGTGACGCAACGGGGTCGAATCGGGCACCGGACTGACCAGAAAAAAATCCCGGCTGTTGCGATGTCCTTCCAGAAAACCGACCCCGGCCTCGACCAGCAGGATATCGCCGGGCCGCAACACGATGTCGCCGATCTTGCCGCGCAACCGTTCGCCGTTGCGCGCCACCGCGATCACCACCGCCTTGTAGCGGTTGCGAAACCGGCCATCGCGGATGCTGCGCCCGATCAGTGGGCAAGTGTTCGAGACCACCGCCTCGACCAGCAGGCGGTCGCTGCGCCGCTCGGCCAGCTTGAACACCTGAGTCGAGGCCGAAGTCAGGCCACGGATGCGTTGCAGATCCACCACCGAATCGACCACGCCGACGAAGACCAGCCGGTCTCCCGCCTGCAAGGTCTCCCGGGGCGACACCGCTGGCAATATCGCGCCGTCGCGGTCGATTTCCATCAGATAACAATCGGGCAGATGCCGCAGGCCGGCGGCCTCGATGGTCTTGCCCTCCAGCGGGCCGTCCTGATCGACCAGCATCTCTAGGGTATAACGGCGCGGATCGTCGGTCGGCGACACCGCCGGTCGCCGGTCCGGCAACAACCAGCGACTGGTCAGAATGATGAACGTCACCCCGACGATGGCCGCCGACAGACCGATCGGCGCGATGTCGAACATCCCCAGGTTGACGTTGGCCCGATCGATCAACAGGCCGTTCACCACCAGATTGGTGCTGGTGCCGATCAGGGTACAGGTGCCGCCCAGGATCGCCGCGTAGCTCAGCGGCAGCATCAGCTTGGAGACCGGCAACCGGTACTTGCGCGCCCACTCCCCCACGCCGGGAATCAGCATGGCCACCACCGGGGTATTGTTGAGGAAGGCGCTCAACACCGTGACCGGCAACATCAGGCGCAACTGGGCCCGGGACAGCGATGCCGGTCGGCCCAGAATCCGCTGCACCAGCCACTGCGCCCCACCGGTCTCGCGCAGCCCGGCCACCACCACATACAGTGCCCCGACCGTGATCACACCCTGGTTGGCCAGACCCTCGAATGCCTTCGCCGCCGGTACGATCCCCGCCAGCACCAACAGCACCAGCCCCCCCAGGAACACCATGTCCGGTGCGGCCCGCGTCGTCACCAGAACCCCCAGCAGCGCCAGAATCAAGCCGCCGGTAAACCAGGCTTCCCACCCCATGAAATGGCTACCCCCGTCGCTCAGGCACCGCGCAGGATGCGCCGCTCGCTCAGATAGCCCAGCACCCGGTCCACGCACTCCTCGACCGGGATCTGCTCGGTATCGATGACCAGTTCCGGCCGCTCCGGTGCTTCGTAGGGCGAATCGATGCCAGTGAAATCCTTGATGACCCCGGCGCGGGCTTTGGCATACAAACCCTTGGGATCGCGCTGCTCGCACGCCTCCAGCGAGGCATGGACATGCATCTCGATGAACTCTCCGTCCGGCAGCAGCGCCCGAACCATCGCCCGGTCGGCGCGAAACGGCGAGATGAAGGCGGTGATCACGATCAAGCCGGCGTCGGCGAACAGCGCCGCCACCTCGCCGATCCGGCGAATGTTCTCGATGCGGTCGTCCTTGGAGAACCCCAGATCCTGGTTCAGGCCGTGGCGGACGTTGTCGCCATCCAGCAGATAGCTGTGATAGCCGCGCTGGTACAAGCGCTGCTCCAGGGCGTTGGCCAGGGTCGATTTGCCCGAGCCCGACAGGCCGGTCAGCCAGATTACGCAGGGCCGCTGCGCTTTCTGGTTGGCCCGCTGCGCCTTGCCGATGCGGTGCTCGTACCAAACCACGTTATGCGACTTGTCGATCAGCGCCTGGGTCACCGGGCGCACGATCATGCCCGCGCCGACCGTGGCGTTGCTGATTCGGTCGATGACGATGAAGCCGCCGGTGCCGGGACTCTCCTCGTAGGCATCGAAGGGCACCGGCTGGTTCAGACTGAAGCGGCAGTAGCCGATTTCGTTCAGGCCCAATTCCTCGACGCGCTGGTGCTCCAGGGTATTGACGTCGATGCGGTGGTGCAGCACGGTCGGGGTGGCCGGCAGCAGCTGGGTGGCCAGCTTGATGTCGTACTGACGACCCGGCAGCAACGGCGCATCCGCCATCCACACCAGCCGGGCGTCGAACTCCTCGGCGACCACCGGCAAGCGGTCGGGGTGAACCAGCAGATCGCCGCGACCGACGTCGATCTCGTCGGCCAGCGTCAGCGTCACCGCCTGGCCGGCGAAGGCCTCGGGCAAGTGGCCGTCGGCGGTCACGATAGTCGTCACCCGGCTGCGCCGACCCGATGGCAGCGCCACGACTTCGTCGCCCGGCCGTACCACGCCGGCGGCGAGAGTGCCGCAGAAACCGCGAAAGTCCAGATGAGGCCGGTTGACGTATTGCACGGGAAAACGAAAATCGCGCAGATTGCGGTCGGCATCGACCTCGATCTGTTCCAATTCCTGTAGCAGGGTCGCCCCCTCGTACCAGGGCATGGCGGTAGACGGCTGCGCCACATTGTCGCCACGCAGCGCCGACACCGGCACGCAGCGCACGTCCTTGACCCCCAGTTTGGCCACGAACTCCAGGTAATCGTCGCAAATCCGCGCGAACACCGCCGGGTCGTAGCCGACCAAATCCATCTTGTTGACCGCCAGCAGCAAATGGCGAATGCCGAGCAGGGAAACGATGAAACTGTGGCGGCGCGTCTGGGTTTGCACGCCCTTGCGGGCATCGACCAGCAGGATGGCCAATTGCGCGGTCGAGGCGCCGGTGGCCATGTTGCGGGTGTACTGCTCGTGGCCGGGCGTGTCGGCGATGATGAACTTGCGCTTATCGGTGGAGAAATAGCGATAGGCGACATCGATGGTGATGCCCTGCTCGCGCTCCGACTGCAAGCCATCGACCAACAGGGCCAGATCCAGTTCCTCGCCGGTGGTCCCGTACTTGCTGGTATCGCGGCGCACGGCGGCAAGCTGATCTTCGTAGATCAACTGGGTGTCGTACAGCAAGCGACCGATCAGCGTGCTCTTGCCATCATCGACACTGCCGCAGGTGATAAAGCGCAGTAAATCCTTACGCTCGTGGGCTTCCAGATAAGCCTGGATATCGGTTTCGAGGAGAGACATCTTAAAAATACCCCTGCCGCTTTTTCTCTTCCATCGAGCCGGCGGCGTCGTGGTCGATCAGGCGGCCCTGGCGTTCGGAATGACGGGCGAGCAGCATTTCCTGGATGATTTCGGGTAAGGTGGTGGCGTGCGAACGGATGGCGCCGGTCAGTGGGTAGCAACCCAGGGTACGGAACCGCACCCACTCCCGCTTCGGCGTCTCGCCCGGCTCCAAGGGCATGCGTTCGTCGTCGACCATGATCAAGGTCCCGTCGCGCTCCACCACCGGCCGTTCGGCGGCGAGGTACAAGGGCACGATTGGAATGCTTTCCAGGTGGATGTACTGCCAGACGTCCAGCTCGGTCCAGTTGGAGAGTGGGAACACGCGAATGCTCTCGCTCCGGTATACCCGACCGTTGAACAGGTTCCACAGTTCGGGACGCTGGTTCTTGGGGTCCCAGCGGTGGTTGCGGTCACGGAACGAGTATACCCGCTCCTTGGCCCGCGAGCGCTCCTCGTCGCGGCGGGCGCCGCCGAAGGCGGCGTCGAAGGCATACCGTTCCAACGCCTGTTTCAGCGCCTGGGTCTTCATCACGTCGGTATGCACCCGCGAACCGTGGGTGAACGGATTGATGCCCTGACGCACACCTTCTTCGTTGATATGGACGATCAGTTCCAGCCCCAGCCGGCGGACCTGCTCGTCGCGGAAGCGGATCATCTCCCGAAACTTCCAGGTGGTATCGACATGCAGCAGCGGAAACGGCGGCTTGCCGGGGTAAAATGCCTTCAGGGCCAAATGCAGCATCACCGCGGAATCCTTGCCGATCGAGTACAACATCACCGGTTTCTCAAACTCGGCGGCGACTTCGCGGATGATGTAAATGCTCTCGGCTTCGAGCTGCTTGAGATGCGTCGGCTTATAAGTATCCATGGATCAGGATCGCGGGTTCTGGGGACATTGAGGCCGCGTTGATCGACCAAGCGATGGCGCGGCGTAAAAAGCGCGCCATTTTGGGCTCTCGGAAAGCGATCGTCAACGCGGTCGGCGGCCGATCGGCAGTATCCAGCCCTGGCCGATCTTGTCGAATCGCGCTGGCTTAACGGACTGAAAACGAAGCCGCCAGCATTCTACACTCTGACGACAAGAATATTGACCCTGCGGAGAATTCACATGGCAACCATGAAAGCGGTACGCATTCATGCCTACGGCGGACCCGAAGTCCTGCACTACGAAGAGAACGTCCCGCTGCCCATGCTCGAACCCGAAGACATCCTGATCCGGGTGCGGGCGGCGGCGGTCAATCCGGTGGACTGGAAGATTCGCGAAGGCTATCTGCAAGGCGCCCTGCGCCATACCCTGCCGTTGATTCTCGGCTGGGACGTGTCCGGCGAAGTGGTCGAAGTCGGCCCCGCGGTAACCGCGTTCAAGGTCGGGGACGAAGTGTACGCCCGGCCCGACATCGAGCGGAATGGCGGTTACGCCGAATACATCACCGTCAAGGCCAGCGATGCCGCCCATAAGCCGACCCGCCTGGACCACATCCACGCCGCCGCCGTGCCGCTGGCCGCGCTGACCGCCTGGCAATCGCTGGTGGACGCCGCCCAGTTGCAAGCCGGGCAGACCGTGCTGATCCATGCCGCCGCCGGCGGGGTGGGCAGCCTGGCGGTGCAACTGGCCAAGGCGCGCGGCGCGCGGGTCATCGCCACCGCCTCGGCGCTCAATTCCGGCATCGTGACCGAACTGGGCGCGGACCAGTTCATCGACTACACCAAAACTCATTTCGAGGACGTGGCAACGGATGTGGACGTGGTGTTCGATACCATCGGCGGCGACACCCAAAAGCGATCCTGGCAGGTCCTGAAACCCGGCGGCATTCTGGTCTCGGTGGTCAGTCCGCCGCCGGAAGCGGTCGCCGCCACCCATGGAGTCCGTGGCGCCTTCGTGTTCATCCGCCCGAGCGGCGAGCAGTTGACCCAAATCGCCGCCCTGATCGACGGGGGACGGATGCGGCCGGTGATCCACACCGTGCTGCCGCTGGCCGAGGTCCGTCAGGCGCACGTCATCAGCCAGACCGGCCATGCCCGTGGCAAGATCATCCTTCAGGTCGCCGGCTAGCCGCCCGGTGGGGCCGAGGCCAGCGCGGCCGGATCGTGGAAGCAATAGGACGAGCGACCGCTCTGTTTGACGGCATACATGGCGCCGTCGGCGTTCTTCAACAGGACGCCGGCGGCGTCGCCGTGGTCCGGCCAGAGTGCGATGCCGATGCTGGCCCCCAGTCGCAGCTCCAGGGCGCCGTGCTGAAAAGACTGTTGCAGCCCAGCCAAAATCTTCCGCGCCACCTGGGCCGCGTCCTCGGGCGTCTCGACCTCCCGTAACACCACCACGAACTCGTCGCCGCCCAGCCGCGCCACCGTATCGGATTCGCGCACACTCTGTTCCAGACGCTGGGCAAAGGCTTGCAGCAGGATATCGCCTATTTCGTGGCCATACTGGTCGTTGACCGGCTTGAACCCGTCGAGATCGATGAACAGCACGCCCACCCGGTTGTCGCGACGGCGGGCTTCCCGAATCGCCTCGGAAAGCCGGTCGAACAGCAGCGTCCGGTTGGGCAGCCCGGTCAGGGCGTCGTGCTGGGCCTGGAACTGCGCCCGCTCCAATTCCTGTATCTCTTCGGTCAGGTCGGTGTAAACCGCCACGTACAAGCCGTTGCCGGCATCGTCGCGGACGGTGGAAACCGTCAGCCGCTGCACGTAAACTTCGCCGTTCTTGCGGCGGTTCACGATATGGCCGCGCCAGATGCCCTCGGCGAGCAACTGCCGCCACAGCCCGGCGTAGAATTCCGGGTCATGATGCCCGGAGGCCATCAGCCTGGGATGGCGACCCAGCACCTCCTCGACCGCGTAGCCCGTCACCCGCACGAACGCCGGGTTCACCGACAGAATGCACGACCGCAGATCAGTGACCATCACCGGATCGTTGATGTTGTCCACGATGCCGCGATAGCGCTGCTCGCTATCGCGCAGCTCCCGCAGCGCTTCCTCCAGTTGCTCGGTGCGCGCCCGCACGCGCCGCTCCAATTGCTCGTTGGCCTCGCGCAGCTCGCGGAGTAATTCCCGGTTATGCGCGCTCATCCGGTGGCGGTCGTAGGCTTCGCGGACGATGGTGCGGATTTCGGTGGTGTCCCAAGGCTTGGTGATGTAGCGATGAATGTGTGCCTGGTTGATCGCCTGAATCACCGCCTGCAAGTCGGCGTAACCGGTTAGCAGCAAACGGATGGCTTGTGGGTACTCTTCCCTGATCTGACTGAAAAATTCGGAACCGGTCACCCGTGGCATGCGTTCGTCCGAAATCACCACATGAATCGGCCGTTCGCGCATGATCGCCAGCGCCTCTTCGGCATTGTGGGCAAGAAACACATCGAATTCCCGGCGCAACTGCCGGTTCATGGCGTTGAGCACTTCGGGCTCGTCATCGATCACCAACACCTGACAGCGCAGCGCTTCAGACTCAGCCGGGGCGAAAGGATTTATGGGAGAACTCATGGCTGACAACTCATGGCTGACATTTCGGCAACTCACAGGCGGGCAGCGCCCTAATCAGCGACTGAACCGGGTTCTACCCGCATGGCAACCGCGCGGGCGTGGGCCTCCCGTAGGGCATCCCGAACGGCGGCGATCCAATGGGGCGGAAACCGGTTTGGATCGGTCAGCCAACCTTCCAGGCTGGCCACCGCCTCCTCGATACCGTGGATCTGGTCGGCGACGGCGCTGACCAGCATGGCCCCCACCCCCGGCAGGCGTGCCCGCCAATCCGGCCCCACCGCCTGCTCGAACCGGGCGCGGATCGCGTCAAAATCGGCATCGGCAATGACGGCGCGGCGCTGCTCGGCCAGGTGGTTGGCCGCGATCATCAGTTTCGCGAAATCCTTCTCTCTCCGTTCCGGCACCCGCGTAACCAGCTCCTCGTACAGCAGTTCCAGATGCCGCTGGAGCAGGATTCGGGGCATGCCCCGCGAAGCCAGCACGACCCCCAGCCACTCCACCTGGGCGTTGACCATCGCCTGGTCGCGCGAAATCAGGGTCGCCAGCCATGCACTGTCGCTATCGGTATAGCGCTGGCCGCGCTCGCCGTAGCGCCAAGCGAAATAGGGATACTCCAGACAACAGCGTCGGCCGGCATGGATCGCGGCCTCCACCTCTCTGGGATCATCCGGCATCGGATGGGCGCCTGCTTCGGGGTTCAGAGCCGTGACCTTCAAAGCCAAGGTGGCGGGGTCGAAAGGATAAAGCGCCTGAAAAACACGGCGGATCCCGGCGAACGCTTCCAAGGCCGCGACGACGATGGCGTCGGTTTCCTCGGCGGTGACCGGCACGGCGTCCATGCGCTCGCCGAAACCCCGCCAACGCTCCCGCGCGGCCGCGCCGTCCCACGCCAGGTAGGCCAGCCCGTGCCGCAGGTCCAAGCCAAAAGCCTTCTTCGCCAACGGCGCCAGGACTTCCGCGCCCAGAATGGAGCCTTCGAGCACGTAGAGATAAGCCAGCAAAGTCATCGGCATATCCAGGGAGCGCTGTAGGATGCGATCCGCCAGTGCCTTGGCGGCCTCGTGAACGGCGGGGATGTCGAGCACGGCCCGGGGAGCAAAAAAAGTCAGGTCGCTCTGCACCCGCGAAAACCGGCGCATGTCCTCCATCCAGACGGTACCCAGACGGGCATCCCGCTGCACGGGCAACTCGTGCTCCAGCACGCCGTGCAGGACGGCCATGGCGCGCAGCTGCCCCACATAGCTCTCCAGCGGCAGATCGCGGTGTTCGAGCGCCTTCAGATACGGCAACTCCTGGATCTGAGTGTGAATCTCGTCGGTCGCCTCACGCAGGCGGGTCATGAGAGTGGATGATGGCATCGGCGCGTCTCCCGTCAGGCTGCAACGGTGGTCAGGATAGAGTGGGAGGTTTCAGGGTTGACGCTCCGGCAGCAGTACCGTGAATGCGGTGCCCTGCCCGATGGTGGATTCGACTTCAATCCGCCCGCCATGGCGTTTGATAATATTGTAAGACACGCTCAGACCCAGCCCCGTGCCGCTCCCCACCGGCTTGGTGGTGAAAAACGGGTTAAAGATCTTGTCCACGATCTCAGGCGCGATGCCGGTGCCGGTGTCCTGGAAGCGCAGAGCAATCCAGCCGTCGGCCCGCCGCGCGCCGCGAATGCTCAGCGCTCCTCCCTGCGGCATCGCCTGGATGGCGTTGACGATCAGGTTCATGAACACTTGATTGAGTTCGGCCGGATAGCACTCGACCGGCGGCAGATCGACGCATTCGAGCACGGTCTCGATCCGGCGCGCGGTCAATTCCGATTTGGCCAGCGCCAGGGTGCTACGCAGGTTTTCGGCCAAATCCACCGTCTTGCGCTCGGCTTCGTGCAAGCGGGAGAAGGTCTGCAAATCGGCCACGATCCGCCGCACCCGACCAACCCCGTCCTCGGTAGCGACCAGCAGTTCGCTGAAATCATCGAGAATGAAGTCGAGGTCATGCCGCGCCCGGATGGCCCGCACCGGTTCGGCCGGGGCCGCCATGTCCAGCGCCAGCGTCTCCAGTTGCTGGTAAGCCGCGCTCAGGGATTCCACCCCTTCCCGCAGGCTGCTCAGATTGCCGGCGATAAAGGCCATGGGGTTGTTGATCTCATGCGCCACTCCGGCCACCAACTGACCGAGCGCGCTCATCTTCTCGGCCTGCACCAGCATCGCCTGGGTCTCCCGCAACTGCTCCAGCGTTTGCGACAGTCGGGCGTTCTTGCGGATCAGTTCCCGCTGTAGGTTATTGATTTCCTGATTGGTGCGCGCCAGCTCCCGGCTGAGGTTGTCCATCTCCATGGCGTCGTATTCACCGGCGACCAACAGCTCCTCGCTCTTGCGGAACACCTGGGTGCGCAGGGTGCGGCTAACCCGGCGGCCATCCCCCACTGTCAGCCAGCCGCTGAAGATCAGGCCGTCTCCCGCCAACTCCAGCAGTGCCTCAAAACTGGGATTGACCAGATAGCGGTGGCGGGGATGGTCGGGCAGGTCGCCGCCCAGCACCTGAGCCATGCCGCGATTGAGGTACAAGGCGTTACCGGCCAGATCGAAAACACCGACCGCCAGCGCCGCGCTGTCGTCGCGCGCTCCGTTCAGTTCCGCCGTCCAGCGTTGCAGCGCTGGCGCGGACTCAGTCAGCGCAGGTTCCACCATGCCGGCAATCCTCTCGCGACGGGCAGCAGTTCATCGCCGGTCATAGCGTCCTCGATCCCTTATTGCAGCGAGGCGACGAAACGGTTCAATTCGCTCAGATCGGCCAAGTAATGGACGTTCGGACCCTGAAACAACGTCGGCTCGATATGCCGCAAGCCCTGACCGCCGATCAGGATGGGTAAAACAGGGAATTCGGCGCGAATGGCGTCGACCGTCGCGTGCAGGTCGCCGATGTGGAAATAAACGCTCAAGGACAACCCCACCAGATCGGGCGGCTGCTCGTGTAGCAGGCGCAGCAATTCACGGGCCGGAGTGTCGGCGCCCAGATAGAAGGCATCCCAGCCATGCATTTCAAATACATCGCAGGCCATCTTGCCGCCGACCTGGTGCAGCTCGCCCTCCACCGACGTGACGACGATGCTCTTGTCGGCCCGGCGCGGCGAAATCACCTCGGGGTAAATCTGATTGAGCAGACCTTCGACGATGGAGGTGGCCAGGTGCTCGCTGGCGACCGAGATTTGATTGTGCTCCCATAAGTCGCCGACGCGATACAGCGCCTGCTGAAACAACCGCTGGTACAAGTCGATGACCGGGATGCCATCCGCCAGGGTCCGCCGGGTCAACACCGTGCAGCGCCGACGGTCGCCGGCCAAGAGGGCGGCAAGAAATTCGGGGTAGGTCACGGGCGGTGTCGGGATCGATGCCGACGGGGCAAGCGTCGCGGCAGTCATGGGGCAGAACCTCGCAAGGGGCAGACTGAAAAGCGATTTTTATCGAATTATAGTCCTTGTCGCTTGTCCCGGTCGTGTTTCGGCATCCTGCGGCACGGGCCAGCTCAGCTCGCCAACCGCAAGCCCGGTGGCAGCGCCTCGCCGAACACTCGGCCAGCATCGGCCTCGTCCAGATCCACCACCTCTTCCACCATTCGCAGCCACGCGGCTGGGGCCTTGGCCGCTCGCAGCCGCTGGATGACCCGCGCTCGCGCCGGCTCGTCCAGATCGCGCTGGCGGTCGCCGCTCAACCGCGCCAGCAGGACCGCGGCGAAGGCCGCCGGCGCCACCGCCTTCCAGTCCAGCGCCAGCACCCGTTCCAGCCAGGCTGTCGCCGTTACCGCCGGCACCACATCATGGGCGCTGCCATACACCGGGACGCGGGTCGCCAGCCGGCCCACCGCCCACCACAATTGTGGGGATTCGCCCTTGCGCGCCAGTCGCGCCAGCAGCAGCTCGCCGAGTTCGAGCTTGCGCGCCGCCGGCAAGCGCTCCAGCACGCCGGCCAGCCGCGCCATGTCTTCGATTCCCGGCGGCCTGTCCTTGGCCATCTTGCCGCCCAACGGGCGCAAATCGCTCAGTAAATCCTCACTGAGCCGCAGTTGCGCCGCCGCGTCCAGGCCACCGGCCACCCGCCGCCACAGCGTCCACCACTCCGACCTCACCTGGGCGTCCCGATGGTGCTGAATGCCCTGTTCGTACAGTGCCCACAATTGCCCGGCTCGCCACTCGTCCAACGGATAACCGAAACCCGGCCGCAAACAAAAGCCGGCCAGACTGAACCACAGCCGCTCGTGATCGGCCGAGCGCCGCCGCCGCCGGGCGCCAACCCACAGTGCCCCGAACAGCTCGCGCAGCAGCGGCGTCTCCCAGGTCTCGCGTCTGCCGAGCAAGCGTTCCAGATCGGTGCGCAAGCTCTTGATCTCCTTGGGCTCGATATCGGCGGCGCGGGAACCGTAAAACCGTTCGATCCGCGCCGTTGCCTCAGGAAAACGGGGATGCAAGCGGGCCAGCGCCGCCACATCGCCGCCCCGCAGTTGAAAGGCCAGCCGCCAGCGCTTGGGTCCAGCGCTCCCCTCTCCCACCGGAAGCGGGACCGGGGGTGAGGGCGTTTCCACCGGAAGCGGGGCCGGGGGTAAAGGCTCCACCGCGACGCAGTCCACCTCCAGGGTGCCGACCTCGGTCAGTTGCGCGCTCAGTTGCACCGGAACTTCACCCGCTCCAGCCTCGCTTTCGATCAGCGTGACGATCGGCGGCAGGGGCAAAAATTTCCCGGCATCCAGCACAGCCAACTCGCCCGGCGCAAAGCTCGCATCCCCGGTCGAGGACATCAGGTGAAACTGCACTGGCGCGCCCAGCCGCAGGGAAAAGCTTCGATCCAACCGGATTTCCCGCCCCTCCTCCGTGCCGCGCGGCAACAGGCACACCCCCTGTTTGCACTCCCGCGCGCCGCCGTCCACCACCAGGAAATAGCTCCGCGCCGAACCGCCGCCGATCTTCAGGCCCCGACCGTGCCGCGCCAGCCCGTAGGCCACCGCGCCGCGCGCCACCGCCAGTTCGGGTTCGGGATTATCCAGCCGCAACAGCGGCTCGCCCCGCCAGCCGGCCAGCAGTTCCAGCAGCTGTTCCGACAGGGCCGCGCCGTGGAACACTCCACCATTCAGCAACACCGCGTCCGGCATCGGTGGACGCTCGGCCGGCGCCCGTTCGCCCAGCGCTCGCCGGGCCGCGTCGGCGTGCCGGGCCAGAAACGCCGCCAGATGACGGCTGATGGCCGGGTCGGCGGCATAGGGCAAACCGAATTCGACCACCGCCGCCCGCCGGCCCTGGGGCTGTTCGCCCGCCGCCGTCAGCGGTAGAAAGCCGTCCACCAACCACGATCGCACCTCGTCGCGACCCAGTTCCGCCGCGCGCGACCCGCCGATCAGTCGGGCACCGCCGCCGAGCACGGTCACCGTCACCTGTTCCGGCGCATCGGGTGCCAGCAGCCGTTCCTTGGCGCTCCGGCATTGTTGCCACAATTGCGACAGCTCGCCGGCGCTGAGACGCCCACCGCCCAGCCGGGTTTCGACGATGCGGGCCAGGCTCAGATCCATATTATCGCCACCCAGCATCAGATGATCACCCACGCCGATCCGGGTCAGGCATGGCTCCTTTTCGCCCGACTCGATCTGAATCAAAGTCAGGTCGGTGGTGCCACCACCCACGTCACAAACCAGCAACAGGCGGGACTCGCCCAAGGCCGTTGCCACTTCGTCCCGATGGCGATGCAACCAGTCATGGCAGGCCGCCTGTGGCTCCTCCACCAACCGCAGCGCCGGCAAACCGGCCAGCCGCGCCGCTGCCACCGTCAGGGTCCGCGCCGCTTCGTCGAAGGAGGCCGGCACGGTCAACACCAGTTCCTGCCGTTCCAGCGGCTGACGGGGAAAGTGCTGGTTCCAGGCGGCGCGGACATGGGCCAGAGTGCCGGCGCTGGCGGCCAGCGGCGACACCTTGGCGATCTCCTCCGCCGCACCCCAGGGCAACACCGGCGCGGTGCGGTCCACGCCGGCATGCGACAGCCAGCTCTTGGCGCTGGCCACCAACCGCCCCGGCACCCGCGCGCCCCGCTCCCGCGCCAGTTCGCCCAGCACCGCATTAGCCACCGCGCCGGGGTCGTCGAAAACCCAGGGGAGCTGGATGTCCGCCGCCGCCAGTTCGCCTTCCGCCGGGTGATAGCGCACCGAGGGCAATAGCGGACGGGCCGCCACCGCGCCGGGCGCGATCAGTTGTTCGATGGGGAATTGACGGATATCCGCCGCTCCGGCGGCCTTCAGATCGGCGTAGGCCACCACCGTATGGGTAGTACCCAGATCGATGCCGACCAAATAACGGGGTGTGCTGGAACGAGCGATGGTTCAGCCCTCTACTCGTTAGCGAAAAACGAGTTTTGTTCGGGCCGCGCCGACTGCCACTGATAGCGCACCGGCTTGCTGAGTTTTCTCACCTGCCCTTCCTCTACAGCTCGTTTCAGCCAATCCCGCAATTGAGGTTTACCAATATCGAAACAAGTCAGCAACTCCTGATCGGTAACCGGTATCTTCGTGGTTAACTTTCGCAGGCGGCGCAGGAACAACTGGTAAAAACCCAGCTTGTCAATCGCGGGGTCCACGGACGAGACCGGCATTTCCGATGACCCGAGAAGAGACGGATTGGGTTCTGCGATCAAATCTGGCGCCCGATCAATTGCAGGTGTTGACACCGGGTTCTCTCGGCCGAACAGGGTTACCAGATCGCATGGCACCTCCGGCAACCAGCGCCCGCGTCGCCGTACCAATTCGGCATTTCCAGAAGCAGGATCGGGATGTGGCTTGATCCACAGCGGCGTCCAACCATGCCTAAGATTTTCCACCGCACCGCTCCAGGTGCCACCATGTTCCTTGTCGGCCGCGATCACCACCGCCGCGTCGGCCAAACAGTAGATGTATTTGTTGCGCCCCATGGCGTTGCCCACATCGAAACCCGTTTCCGGATTGAAGGGCGAAATCAGCACCAGATTGCCGTTCAGCAGGCTCGGGCGAAACCTGGCCGATGTGGCGACGCGCAGGAGGCTATCGGAGAGTACGCCGACTGCCGTTCCCTCCCGCCCCAGCGCTCCCAGCATTGCCGTCTCGTCAACACCGCGAGCGCCGCCGGAAATCACTGACAGTCCCTGCAACGCTGCTTCGGTACCCAAGCCAGTCGTAAACGCTAAATCCTCCAAGCTGGCGTGACGCGAACCGATGATTGCAATCCCGCCCTGATCCAATAACTGACGGTTGCCGCATCCGAACAGCACTGGCGGTGAATCGGCTTGCAAATGTTTTTTCAGACGGCTGGGATAATCGGCATCGGCCCGAATCAGAATCCAGAGCCCGGCGCGTTGCCATTTTTCCACGGCCAGCCCCAACGCACCGGCGCGGTTCAGCAATGCATGAATACGCTCCAGCGTCACCGTGCGATCCGTCCATCCCGCCAGTAACCGGGCCGGATCGTCGCGCAACAGCATTTCCGGGGCGATCCTCTGTTCCTTCAGCCAACGAGCAAAGCGCCCCCATTCCATCGGCGACAGCGGGCGCAGCTTATCCTTGGCGGGTTTGGAAAAATAGGCGGTCAATAACAATACCGCCTGGGTTTGCACGTGCAGGTCCATATCAATCCCCACCGCCAGCGGTGGTCGCCAGCGCGGTCGGCCATACCAGCCCGCTCCCCGCCTGCCGCAACAGGGCTGCCACGACTGTCAGGGTCCAGGTCGAATCCACCATATCATCCACCAACAATGCTGGCCCACTTGGAATCGGAGCAGCAACAGCGAACACACCATCCAGGTTACGGCACTGGTGGTAACGGTTCTGCTGGAGTTTCTGTAGTTGGTTGTCACGCTGCTTGGCGACGGCGGGCACGAACGGCAACCGGAGTCGAGCCGCCAGGCGGCGGGCGAAATCCGGCACCAGGGTAGGATGGTTGCGGGACGGTACGCAGGTGACCCAGGCGGGCGCGGGCTGGGGACGCCAGCGTTGCTGAATCATCTCGGCCATGGCTTCCACCAGCTCATCGCGAAAATGGCCGGCTCGCTTGTCCTCGGCCACCCACCGTCCCCAGCCGGCATCACCCCAGCGCGACAGCACCCGTCCGGTTTCAGCGCGCAGATTTGCCGCCAAATTGCCTCGAAAGGGATACATGATAAACGCGCCACTGGCCACCTGCTTTTTGCATTCCAGCGGCAACTGGGAACGCCGAAGATAACGCGCCGCTTCCACCGCCAGCGTCTGCGAGAAGGTTTCGCCGACCACTGGATGACCCAAACACCGGGCGCAGCGGCCGCATCGCCGTGGGTTCTCATCATCCAGCGCCGTGGCGAGAAACCGCATCAGGCAATCCTGGCTATCGATATACGCCTGCATCTCCCACCACTCCTGCTCGCGCTGCCGGGTCAGGCGCTGGATGCGCTCATGCTCCAAGCAATAGGCCACCGGCGTGCGCCGCCAGCGTGCGCCATCCTTGAGCACTGGCGCGGGATTTTCAACGCTCAAAAATTTTAAAACGTGCTCGATCTGCTTGCTTCGTCTGAGATTGACTGCTGTTTCCAACTCGATAACCGTCAGGCCATCGGACTGCTCCAGTGCGTGGAGTATCGTGTTGACCTGGGTCTCATCGGGAAAGGCGCTGTCACGGAAAAAAGCATGAATCTCCTCATCTTCCCGCCCCGCCAACAAAATCCCGACGGCGTAAGCAATGGCACGACCGGCGCGGCCCACCTGCTGATAGTAAGCCACGATGGAACCGGGCGCCTGATAGTGGACGACGAAGCCCAAATCCGGCTTGTCGTAACCCATACCCAACGCCGTGGTCGCCACCAGTGCCTTGATTTGGTTGGTCAGCAGCAGGGTTTCCAAATGCTGCCGGTAGGCGTTGGCATCGGCAAAACCGCCCGCTGCGCTGTCACTGTGATAGGCGCGAGCCGGGATTCCATTCCGGCTCAGCCAGTCGGCCACCTGTTCGGCATCCCGACGAGTCAGGGTATACACAATGCCGGTTCCGGGTAATTTCGGTAGATATTCCGCCAACCAGGCCAGCCGCGCCGCCTGATCGGGCAGGCGCAGGGTTTGCAATGCCAGGGTTTCACGCATCAGCGAACCACGTTGGATCTTGATGCCGCCCAACTGCTGACCGATATCCCTCAACACCCGGTTGTTGGCGGTCGCCGTGGTCCCCAGCAAGGGCATGTTCGGCGGCATTCGCCGCAAGACGTTAACCAGACGGCGATAATCTGGGCGGAAGTCGTGACCCCAGTCGGAAATGCAGTGGGCCTCGTCAACCACCAGCAAGCCAAGACGCTGGGCGATTGGCAACAGTGCATCCTGCACGAACTCATCGTTGGCCAACCGCTCGGGCGAAATCAGCACCGCATCGGCCACATCGTTCAGAATGGCGCGGGTGAGCGACGGCCAATCGTTACGGTTGGCCGAGTTGATGGTCAGCGCCCGGATGCCCAACCGTTCGGCGGCTTCAATCTGATTGCGCATCAAGGCCAGTAGTGGCGAAACGATCAGCGTCGGCCCCAAACCTCGGTCGCGCAGCAGACGAGTAGCGATGAAATACACCATGCTCTTGCCCCAGCCGGTACGCTGCACAACTAGCAGCTTGTCTCGGCGGTGGACCAAGGCATCAATGGCTTCCCACTGGCCGGCGTGGAAATCGGCCAGTGGATCGTCAAGCACTTGGCGCAATAACTGGCGGGCATCCTGGCGCTGGATTTGCGAATCGGTCATGGATCTATCACTCAGCAACGGTTCGGCTTATCCCTCCCCGCGCACGTCGAACTCGACCTTCCAGGCTGCTCCGCCTTCGCGCGGCACGGCCTCCAGCCGCAACGTGCCGACCTCGGTCACCGCCGCGTGCAGCCGCACCGGCACCACTTCGCCGGGTTGGCGATCCTCGGCGGGCAAGGTTGCTTCGATCTCCTCCAGTTCCTCGACCTCGTCCGCCGTCCACTGCTCCAGCACCGCGCCCACCTGATCGCTGCGCCGCACCGAGGAACCGAAGAAACGGAATCGCACCGGCTCGCCGACCACCAATCCCACTTCTTGTGGCGGCAATTCGGCCTGAGTTCCCTCTTCCATGCCGAACGGCGCGATGCACAAGGCTTCGATCGGCGGTTCCATCCCCGGTACCGCCGGCATGGCACTTTCGACCCCGACGTAATAGGACTTGGCGGTGCCACCGCGAATCCGCACTCCGCGCCCGCGCCGCACATAGCCGTAATAGGCCGCGCCGAGCGCCACGGCCAAATCGAGATCGCTGCCTTCCAACAAGCGCGCCGGGGGCGCGCCCTCGGCCACCAGCCAACCGTTTAGCACGGTCAGGGTCCGCTCCAGCAAGGGTGGCGCCTTGAACACACCGCCGTTGAACAGCACCGTGGTCGGATGCAGGAAACTGGCCTGCTCCGGCAGCCGGTCCTCGAAACCGGGCAGATAGCGGGTCGCCTCCACCTGCCGGCCCAGAAACGCCGCCAGATGACGGGTCATGGCCGCATCCTGCGCGTAGGGCAAACCCAGCTTGGTCAGCGCCGCCCGCGCCCGCGCCGCTGGCCGCGCCGCCGCTTCCACGATTGGAAAGAACCCTTCCATCAAGGTGTGGGAGACCTCATCACGGGTCAGTTCGGTGCGCAAGGTACCGCCGATCAGTTTGGAACCGCGGCTTGGCACCACCACCGGCACCGCCTCGATCTCGTCATGACTCAACAGGGTTTCCTTGGCCGACCGGCAACCGTGGGTCAGACCCTGCAACTGCCAGGGATCGAGCTGGATGCCTTGCGCCGCCAGCTTGGCGCGGACCGCGTGCGCCAAGGCTAGATCCATGTTGTCGCCGCCCAGCAGAATATGCTCGCCGACCGCCACCCGCACCAGTTCCAGGGAACCGTCGCGCTCGGTCACGGCGATCAGCGAAAAGTCGGCG
Organism: Candidatus Competibacteraceae bacterium; assembly: GCA_016699715.1. NCBI lineage: Bacteria > Pseudomonadati > Pseudomonadota > Gammaproteobacteria > Candidatus Competibacteraceae > Candidatus Competibacteraceae bacterium. The sequence goes on from CP065007.1 coordinate 1,505,385, forward strand.
GTGCCACCGCCCAGGTCGATCACCAGGATGATGTCGCCGAGCTGGACCTGCTTGCGCCACCCTTCCCGAGTGGCCAATACCCAGTGATACAAGGCCGCTTGCGGTTCTTCCAGCAACACCAAATGGCGTAAGCCGACCGCCTCCGCCGCTTCGGCGGTCAATTCGCGAGCGGCGGGATCGAAGGAAGCCGGCACGGTCAGCACCACGTCCTGTTCGGTCAGTGGCGCCTCGGGATGCTGATGGTCCCAAGCGGCGCGCAAGTGCTCCAGATAGCGGATCGAGGCTTGCAACGGCGAAACCCGCCCCACTTCCTCCGGCGCCTCCACCGGCAGGATGGCGGCACGCCGATCCACCCCTGGATGACACAACCAGCTTTTGGCGCTGGATACCAAGCGAATCGGCGTCCGACCGCCCATCGCCCGCGCCAGTTCGCCAACCACGAACGGGGGCTCGCCCCAAGGCAGGACCCGATCTTCCGGCCGCAGTTCGTCGGGATGCGGCAAGTAGAGGAACGAGGGCAGCATCGGTCGCTCCTCGACCGCGCCGGGCGCGGTCAACTGCGGAATGAGTTCGATCCGTTCAACCACCTCATCATGGTCGCTGGCGGCCAAATCCACCGCCGCCAACACACAGTGGGTGGTGCCCAGATCAATGCCCACCGTGTAACGAGCCGTGCTCATAGTTCCACCTCCGCCGGCGCCAGCACTTGAACGTCATGACCCTCGGCCACCTTCGGCAACTTGATCTCGGCCACCCGCCAGCCGCGATGCATCAAGGTACCGGTGAAGGGCGGTTGGCCAACCACGTTACCGGTCAACCGCAGCGCCGTGGGATCGAAACCGGCCGGCACGGTCAACCTCACGCCTTCCGCTTCCTCACGCACCGGCTGAATGCGTAAATAATCGCGCACCACCTTGCAACAGCCCTCGTGCACCACCCGCGCCGCGCCACCGATCTCGGCATCGGAATACGCGGTCACGTTTTCCTGCAAGAAATCCACGAACCGCCCTTCCTGCTGTAACAGCGCCAGCAATTGCAAGGCGGAATCCGGTGAAGTTTCCTTGAGTGCCGGTCTGGCGGGTTCCGCGGCCATCGGCGCCGCCCCCCCTTCGAGCCGCAGTACGCCAGCGGCGAACCCCTCATCGGCTAAAATGCGCCCGACCGCGCGCAGCGCCAGGATCAGACGGTTGAAAAAGCTCAATGGTGAATCACTCATGCAACAAACTCCTGCGAATCAAACCTGTTATCCCAGTATCCTACCACGCACCGGCAAGCGGCCGGCGACAACAAAAGCATCCCCCAAACCAGTGAATTTCGCTTATGATGATGGGATCGATAAATGGCGTATAGCCCACCAGATTTTCATTTTCTCGCGCAAGGGGTAGCGGCCCCGTCGTACCGGCGACGCACAGACGAGATACGCAAGATTATTCCAGGAGTGGCAGCATGGCCCGCATACTAATCGTCGACGACTCGCCCACGCAGGCGCTAAGTCTCTCCAAGATTCTCAAGAAACATGGGCACGAGATTCTGACCGCCAAAGACGGCGCGGAAGGCGTCGAAACGGCCAAGGCGGAACTGCCCGATCTCGTGCTCATGGACGTGGTCATGCCCAAGGTCAACGGTTTTCAGGCGACCCGTCAGATCACCAAGCACCCCTCCACCAGCCATATCCCGGTTATCATCGTCACCACCAAGGATCAGGAAACCGACCGGATCTGGGGCGCGCGGCAGGGCGCCAAAAGCTACGTCGTCAAGCCGGTGGAAGAAACCTCGCTACTTGAAGCCATCGCGCAGTATTTACCCAAATGACCGACCGCTCCGGCCACGTCAGCCAGTGCTCTTTTCCAGCACCGCCAACGCCGCATTGATCTCGCCCAGCCGCCCTCCGTCGCCACCCCGGTCGGGATGGTGGCGCATCGCCAGCCGTCGGTACTGTCGCTTGATCGTCGCGGCATCGACCGGGTCCCGCAGTTCCAGAGCCGCCAGCGCCGCCCGCCGCCGCCCGGCCCGCCGGCGTTCGGCGTGAAAGCAACGCAGTAGCTCGGCGACCTCGGCGACCGTCACCGTCGCCAGCCTGGCCAAATCGGCGTAGCACGGCGCAAAGTCGGGCTCACCCGGCGCGAGTGCCGTCCCGCCGCCGCAAGGCAGCGGTTCGGACTCCAGCACAATGCTCAGCGGGTCCACCCGCAAGCGGCCACGCCGCTCGCCGGCCAAGCGCTCCCGCAACCGGTAGAGCGCGTGAAACAGCAGGTAATGACCCCGAAACAGGCTGAGTGGTTCGCGGGCGCTAAAACCCGCGAAGCAAGGATCGCTGGCGCGCAGTCTCTTCAGCAGCTCGTGCTCGCTCAGTCCAGCGGGATGGGCAGCCAACAGATCCAGCAAACGCGCCTCCAAGGCCGCCAGCGCGGACGGCGAAGGAAGAGTTCCGCTCATCGTGGCGGCTCCGGCGCGGCCTCCAGCGGATAATTCGGATACCGCCGCTGAAATTCCGCCAGCCTGGCGTCCGCCTCCGCTGTCCGGCCCTGACGCCGCAGTTCGGCGATGACCGCCAGCCATTCCTCCGGCGAGCGGCGATCCAGATGATCCCGTAATGCGGCGTCCTGGTCGGCCCGTCGGCCCGTCGGCGCGGCCTGGAACTCATTCCGTTGTCGTTCCTGCTCCGCCGGCGCGGTCCGATACGGCATCGACCGTGGTTCCGATCCGAGCGGCGACGCGGCGGGCAAGGCGGGCAAGGCGGGCAACGATGGCGGCGCCACTCGAACCGCCTCGCCCATGGGCATGACGGGTCGCAGGTTGGCGGCGGATGGCGAGGGGCGATCATCGGCGCGGGACTGGGCACGACCGGAAGCAGCGGCGTTGACTTCGGTGGCGGGTTCCACCAGGGAACGGAGCGCCTTGCTCTCGGGCGGCGAACTCCATTCGCCGGTCTCGCGCGCCAGCCGCACGATGCCCACCGCCAGCACCACGGTTGCCGCCAGTGCCGCCGGCACCGCCCACATTCGGGTTCGCCGCCGCCGGGAGCGCGGCGGCGCCAGCGTCGGAACCGGTTGCGGCGCGGCGTTGGCCGCCGTCAGGATGCGCGGGTCCAGCCAGGCCGGCGGCTCGGGGTCGCGGGTGGTCCGGTACAAGGCCGACAGATCCTCGTCGTGGAATTCCGCATCGCGTGGATCGTTCATCGCGCACCTCTCAAACCCTGTCGCAGGCGGGCCATGGCATAGCGCAGGCGGCTCTTGACGGTCTCCCGGCCGGTTCCAGTGGCCTGGGCGATTTCCTCCAGCGACAACCCGGCTTCTTCCTTCAGCAACATGGCCTCGCGCTGGGCCTCGGGCAGTTCGGCCAGCAGTTCGAGCAGGCGTTCGGCCTGCCGGCGGCGGTCGTCTTGCGCCTCCGGCTGGTTTTCGGCCGGCGCCGGCGTTTCGGCCCACTCCGGGCAATCCTCGGCGTAGGACAGCGGCAGCCCCCGGCGGCTGGCGCGGTAGTGATCGATCAGGCGATTGTGGGCCAGCCGGTATAGATAGGTGGCGAACCGGGCCTGCACGGTGTAACCGGCCCGGGCGGCGATCAGCTTCAACCACACGTCCTGAAACAGCTCCTCGGCCAGCGCCGGTTGGCCGCATTGGCGCAGTAGATAGCGGTACAGTGCCCCTTTGTGGCGGGCGTACAGCGGCGCAAAGGCGGCGACCTCGCCATCCCGGTAGCGCAGCATGAGAGTCTCGTCGGCATCGTCTTCGGTCCGCATGGAAACAAGGTATCAGGGAACGGGGATCGGATTCCAGACTCCGGGAAAACCGGTCCCCGCTCCTCTGATACCACAATCAGTGGATTGCTTGCCCCACTGCCCCGCCCCGACCGGGATCGAGCGAGCGCGCCAGCCCGGCCAGGCTCAGGAACTCGCCCCGGTAACCGTGGGGATCGGCGCCCCGCGCGGCACGGGCCAGCGCCAATACGTCGTCGTAGCCAAAATCGCGGGTATGGCGCCCGCCGCGCAGCATCTGGCCGAAACCGGCCACCGCCGCCGCGAAACGGAACCGCTCGCTGGTTTCCCGCCAGTCCCCGAGCGCCTGCCCGCGCCGGATCGGTTGTTCCAGCAACTGGCTGACCTCGCCGTCCGGCTGCTTGTAGCGCAGGCGCAGGAAGGCGATCTCGTCGCCGCGCGGAACGACGTCGTCCGCCGCTGGCTGGCCGTAGCGCAGCGGATCGCTCAGACTGCCGCCGCTACCCTTCAGGGCGATTTCGTACAACGCGGTGACCGTGTGCCCGGCGCCGATGTCGCCGGCATCCACGGCGTCGTTGTTGAAATCCTCGCGGCGCAGAATTCGATTCTCATAACCGATCAGACGGTATTCCTCGACCAGCGCCGGGTTGAACTCGATTTGAATCTTCACGTCCTTGGCGATGGTCAACAGGGTGGCGCTCATCTGCTCGACCAGCACCTTGTTGGCCTCTCGCAGGGTGTCGATGTAGGCATGGTTGCCGTTGCCGGCATCGGCCAGTTGCTCCATCAGCCGGTCGTTGTAGTTGCCGGCGCCGAAGCCCAGGGTGGTGAGCGCGATACCGCTCTGGCGCTGGGCTTCCACCAGATTCTTCAACGCCTGAAAATTGACCGTGCCGACGTTGAAATCGCCGTCGGTGGCCAGAATCACCCGATTGACGCCGCCCTCGACGAAGCCCTGCCGGGCCAGATTGTAGGCCAGTTGAATGCCCGCGCCGCCGTTGGTGGAACCGCCGGCGCTGAGCTGATCCAGCGCCGCCTCGATCTTCGCCTTTTGATTGCCGGGCGTGGGTTCCAGCACCATCCCGGCCGCGCCGGCGTAGACCGCGATCGCCACCTTGTCCTCGGGCCGCAGTTGCCGGACCAGCAGCTTCAGCGCCGGCTTGAGCAGGCCGATCTTGTCCGCCGAGTTCATTGAGCCGGACACGTCGATCAGGAACACCAGATTGGCCGGCGGTAACTGGGTTTTCGGCAATTCGTAGCCCTTGATGCCGACCGCCAGCAGCAGGGTTTGCGGATTCCAGGGCGTCGGGGCCAATTCGGTGTTGACCCGGAACGGCGGCTCGCGGCCGTCCGGCGGCGGATAGTCGTAATCGAAGTAGTTGATCAGTTCCTCGACCCGCACCGCATCATGCGGCGGCAACCGGCCACCGTTGAGGAAGCGGCGGACGTTGGCGTAGGCACCGGTATCGACGTCGATGCTGAAGGTGGACACCGGCTGCTCGGCGGCGCGCTTGACCGGGTTATCCTCGATCTGGGCGTAATTTTCACGATCGGTCGCTTCGCTGGGCGCGCGCAACCCGTCCGCGTCCCGGCGGCCGGACATGCGAGCCTGCCCGGCGAAACCCTCGGCCCTCTGGCTTGCGGCGGGCGGCTGGGCACGGGACGTGGCAAAAGTCAGCACCGGGCTGACCGGCGACAACGCCGGTGGGGGCGCCAAGCGCTCGGCCTCCTTGCCGGATGGCACGGTGGCGGCCGGCACGGTGGCGACCCGATCCGCCACGGACTGGGCAACCGCCGGGGATGATGGGCCGGTGGTCTGTTGCTTGGACTCGACCGCTGCTTGCGGCGGTACGGCGGGCGAGCAGCCAGCGAGCAAGGCGGCGGCCAGCAGCGCGTAAAGTGACAACGACGGGTTCATGGCGTTCTCCTTCGAAGGTTGTGATTTCACTGCTATAAACGCCCGCGGCGGCACAATGGGGTTAAAATCGGATTTCCCCGCCCGGAAGCTTGACCCCAGCTTGCCGTTTACGCCGGCCTGTCCCATTATTTTTCCATTCCGCTTTGGAATGCCCGCAAGGTAGCGCGACCCCCATGGAAATGCCCCGGATTTCCGGCTATCAATTCGAAAAAGTCATCGGCAAGGGCGCCATGTCCACCGTCTATCTGGCGCTCCAGGAATCCTTGGGTCGCCGCGTGGCCATCAAGGTACTGTCCCCCGGCCTGGCCAGCGACCCCATTTTCAGCAAGCGCTTCATCAAGGAAGCCCGCACCATCGGCAAGCTCGGCCACCCGCATATCGTCACCATTTTCGACGCCGGCAATCTGGACGACGTGTACTACATCGCGATGGAATACCTGGAGGGCGGCACGCTCAAGGAGCGGATCAAGGCGGGGCTGACGCCGGACCAGGCGGTGACGATTCTGTGCCAGATCGCCCGGGCGCTTGGCCAGGCGCACCAGCAGCATTGCATCCATCGCGATATCAAGCCGGCCAACATTTTGTTCCGCAATCCGAACACGGCGCTGCTGTCGGATTTCGGCATCGCCAAGAACACGCTGGACAAGACCCAGTTGACCGCCGCCGGCTGGCGGCTCGGCACGCCCAATTACATGAGCCCGGAACAGGCGCTGGCCAAGCCGACGGACGCCCGTAGCGATCTGTACGGCCTGGGGGTGGTGTTTTACGAGATGCTGACCGGAACCCGGCCGTTTCTGGGGGCCGATGCCTTCGATATCGCGCTGAAGCACCTCAAGGAGCCGGTGCCGATCCTGCCGGAACCACTCAGCCGCTTTCAGCCGGCGCTCGACCGGCTATTGGCCAAGGAACCGGAGGAGCGATTCGCCAGCGCCGAGGAGTTGGTGGTGGCGGTACAGGACGCGGCGGCCGGGAGAACGGCAGCAAAGGCGGCGCTGGACGAGGATACCGGGAGAACGGTGGTGGTGCCGCGTTCGTCCCACCGCAAGGCGGCGCTCAAATCCATCCCCAACAGGGCCAGCGTCGAGGTTCCAGCCGCCCTTCTGTTGTCGTGGCGACGAGCATTGCCCTGGGTTCTGGCCGGATTGCTGGCCGGACTGGCGGCGCTGCTGGTCTACTGGTTCTGGCCCACGCTTTCGATCGCGCTTTCCTCGGTTATGGGGCCGTCCGATTAGCCGCGCGGCCGGTTCAGTAACTCATGCAGGCAGCGTTGAGGATGCCGATGGCGACCGATAGCGCGCCGAGAAAGACCCCGGTGGCGATCCGGCCGGCGGGGATGTCGCGACCGAGTTCGGGCAACAGCAGAAACCGCGCCGCCAGATAGACCAGCACCTGAACGACCAGCGCGATCAGCCCCCAGATCGCCATGTCGGGCAGGCTGACGCTGTGGGTGATGGCGCTGGCCAGCGGCAACACGAAGCCGAGCACGGCGCCGCCGAGGCTGGCCGCCGCCGCCGCGTTACCCTCGCGGATCAGGGCAATTTCGCGGTAGGGGGTGATGAAGACGTACACCGTCAGAAACAGCGCCAGCAGACCGATGGCGGTGACAAAGTAAGACAGGAACGCGGGCAGACCGGACAGGGATTGGGTCAGCATGACGATTCTTCCTTCCGTTTGAAGCGGGCATCGGAGAAGGATAGCCCAAACCGACAGCTCCCCAAACCGCGCGGCGTTCTCGCGGTGGAAAACCCGACCCCGACGTCATTGGCGATGCGGGCTCGGCCGATCCCCACAAAACGCAATGACCGACCCGCTACGTCCGGCGGGCCAAAACCGCCACCGACTCGACATGCGCGGTGTGAGGGAACATATCCAGCACCCCAGCGCTTTCCAATCGGTAACCGTGGCGGTGCGCCAACTCGCCGACATCCCGCGCCAGCGTGGCCGGATGGCAGGACACATATACCACCCGCCGCGCGCCCAGCGCGGCCACGCGCGGCATCATCTCCAGCGCGCCGGAACGGGGGGGATCAAGCAAGATCCGATCATAACCGCCCCGTGCCCAAAGCTGATCGTTCAAGTCACCGGCCAGATCGGCGGCGTGAAAAGTGGCGTTCGCAACACCATTACGCGCGGCATTGCGCCGCGCCCACTCCACCAGGCTGGCGTCGCCTTCCACGCCGACCACCTCTCGCGCCCGGCGGGCCAGCGCCAGGGTGAAGTTACCCAGCCCACAAAACAAATCCAGCACTCGATCTTCCGGACCGATTTGCAGCAGCTCACATGCCCGCCCGACCAGTTGCCGGTTGATGGCGGCGTTGATCTGAATAAAGTGCCAGGGCTGAAATTCCAGATCGAGATCGAAATCCGGCAGGCGATAGCTGAGTTCCGGCTGCTCCGGCCACAATGCCCGCACACTGTCCGGCCCACCCGGTTGCAGGTAGAGCGCAAAGCCGTGCCGCTCGCCGAACGCCTGGAGTCGCGCCCGATCTTCCTCGCTCGGCGGCACCAACACCCGGAAATTCAGCCCTGTCGTTTCATCGCCGCCAGCCACCTCGATCTGGGGCAAACGGTCGCGGATGGACAGGCTATCGATGAGTTGCGCCAGTTCCTCCAACCGGCTACCCACCCGCTCGTCCAGCACCTCGCAGCGGCGCAGGTCGGCCACGAATGGACTGTGCCGCTCGCGAAAACCCACCAGGGTGCGCCCCTTCTTGGCAACGTATTTCACCGTCAGCCGCGCCCGCCGCCGGTAACCCCATAGCGGCCCAGTCATGGGTTCCAGCACCTGTTCCGGCTGGAGCTTGCCGATGTGGGTCAGGCCATCCAGCAGCCAGCGCTGCTTGACGGCAAGCTGGCCAGACGGCTGCAAATGCTGCAGGGCGCAGCCGCCACAGACCCCGAAATGCGCGCAGAGCGGCTCGACCCGTTCCGGTGAGGCGTGCAGCACTTCCACGGCACGCGCTTCGTCGCGGCGACTCCGGCGGGCGGTGTAAACGCAGCGGACTTCCTCACCCGGCAGCGCCCCCTCGACAAATACCGCTTTGCCATCCCGCCGTGCGACACCCTGACCTTCATGCGCCAGGTCATCGACGCCGACCACAAACGGTTCCACCGGAATTTTTGCTTTTTTAGCCATGGTGCTTAACAGGTTGGATTTCCCTCTCTTGGATAAGAGAAGGGTGGCGCGAAGCGCCGGAGTGGTTCGAGCCTTTAATCGGGAAACAGCCCGGTGGACAGATAACGGTCGCCGCGGTCGCAGATGATGGTGACAATCACCGCGTTCTCGACCTCCCGCGCCAGTCGCAGCGCCACCGCCACCGCCCCGCCCGCCGACACTCCGCAGCAAATGCCTTCCTCGCGGGCCAGCCGGCGGGTGATCTCCTCGGCTTCCGCCTGATCGACGTCCAGGGTTCGATCCACTCGCGCCGGGTCGAAGACTTTCGGCAGGTACTCCAGCGGCCAGCGGCGGATGCCGGCGATGCAGGACCCCTCGGTCGGCTGCACGCCGACGATCTGTACGCGAGGATTTTGTTCCTTGAGATAGCGCGACACCCCCATGATGGTGCCGGTGGTGCCCATGGCACTGACGAAGTGAGTCACCCGGCCGTCGGTGTCGCGCCAGATTTCGGGACCGGTGCTTTCATAATGCGCCAGCGGGTTGTCGGGGTTGCCGAACTGGTCGAGTACCCGCCCCTGCCCTTCCCGCTCCAGCCGCGCGGCCAGATCGCGGGCGCCCTCCATGCCGTCTTCCTTGCTCACCAGAATCAGTTCGGCGCCGTAGGCCCGCATCGCCGCCCGCCGCTCGGCGCTCTGGTTTTCCGGCATGATCAATTTCATCCGGTAGCCTTTCAGCGCCGCGATCATCGCCAGCGCGATGCCGGTATTGCCACTGGTCGCTTCGATCAGCACATCGCCGGGCCGGATCTCGCCGCGCGCCTCGGCGTGCTCGATCATGCTCAGCGCCGGCCGATCCTTGACCGAACCGGCGGGATTATTGCCCTCCAGTTTGCCTAGAATGAGACTGCTGCTGTTTCCCGGCAGCCGCCGCAACCGAACCAGCGGCGTATTGCCGACCGTGGATTCGAGCGTGGGATAGCAAAACCCGGATTTCTCTTTCATCCCGTTTGGGGAAAAGGCGTCATCAAACATTTTCCTGTCCCGTCAATATGTGATAAGGATTATACCTGTTACCCATTAGGGCAGACCGCGCAAACCTGGCCCCGTTTCGCCCAAAGCCCGCCGCGGCCCGCGCCATCCACCGACCTCAAGCCATCCAGCGCTCATCATGCCTCAATCCGGTTTGACCCTCCTCCAGGCCTGGCTCCTGCTCTGTTGCCTCATGCTGGCGGCCAGCCCGCTGAGCGCTCAGGAACCCGAGTCGCCGCCCGCCGCCAACCCGCCCCTGACCCTGAGCGTCGAAGGTGTGGACGGCCCATTGCGCGACAACGTACTGGCCTACCTGGAACTCAACCGCTTCGCCGACCAACCCGCGCCGGACGAAGTCCGCCTGCGCTGGTTGCACAACAACGCCGAGCGCGAAATCCGCAAGGCGCTGGAGCCGTTCGGCTATTTCGAGCCCACCATCGAGGCGTCCCTGACCCGCACACCGGAAGCTTGGACGGCGCGCTACCGCATCACACCCGGCCGGCCGCTGCGCATCGCCGAGATCGACGTCAAAGTGCTGGGTGAGGGCGCGCAAGACCCCGCCTTTCAAAAACTGCTGGACAACCTGCCGCTGGCTCAGGGGCAGACCCTGGACCAGCCCAAATACGAGCAGATCAAGTCCACGCTGGAATCGCTGGCGACCGAACGCGGCTATTTCAACGCCCGCTTTGCCGAACGTTCCATTCGTGTTGACCTGCAAACCTACAGCGCGGCCATCCACCTGTACTACGACACCGGCCGGCGCTATCGCTTCGGCAACATCACCTTTAAGCAGGATTTTCTGTCGCCCGAACTGCTGGCCCGCTATCCCCGTTTTAAACCCGGCGACCCCTACAACGTCAACCGGTTGTTGAAGCTGCAAAGCGATCTCGGCAACAGCAATTATTTCAGCCGGGTGGAAGTGAACGCGCCGCCCGACGCCGGCGACGATACCGCGCCGGTCAATGTGGAACTGGACCCCGGCAAGCAGCGCAAATACAGCGTCGGCCTGGGTTACGGCACCGACACCGGCTTCCGCGGCAAGCTGCGCGCCGAACAGCGCTGGCTCAACCCGCAAGGCCATCACTACGAAGCCGAACTGGGCTATTCGCAAATCAAGTCACTGATCGGCTTCAAGTACATGATTCCCGGCACCGACCCGACCACCGACGAATACGCTATCACCGCCGGCTACGTCCGGCAAAACTATGACGACAAAGACTACGAGACCTACAAGGTCGGCGGCAGCTTGCAGCAACAAGATGGCAAGTGGCTGAAAAACTACAATTTAAACTTGCAGTACGATGAGTACACGATTGGCAACCAGCCCTTAGAGCAATCGCTGTTGCTGATTCCCGGCTTGAACTGGACCTGGGTGGACGCCGACGACCGTGCCTATCCCCGCCGTGGCCTGCTGTTCGGCTTCGGGCTGCGCGGCGCATCGACGGCGCTGCTGTCGGACACCAACTTCCTGCAAGGGCTGTTGCAACTTCGCTGGATCTACGGTTTGAACGATGCCAGCCGGCTGCTCGTCCGCGGCAACCTCGGAGCCACGGCGGTCGATAACTTCAACAAGCTACCGACTTCCCTGCGCTTCTTCACCGGCGGCGACGCCAGCGTGCGCGGTTATGCCTACGAAAGCATCGGCCCCACCGATTCCGATGGTACCGTGATCGGCGGCAAAAACCTGGTGGTGGCCAGCATGGAATACGAGCATCGGATTTGGGGGGACTGGGGCGTGGCGGCTTTCGTCGACACCGGTGATGCCTTCGACGGCGCGTCTCCCGATTTGAAAACCGGCGTCGGATTGGGGATACGCTGGCTCTCGCCGGTCGGTCCGCTGCGGGTGGACTTCGCCTCCGGCCTGGACCGTCCGCCGGGCAGCGCCTTTCGTTTCTCCTTCAGCATCGGACCCGATCTATGAGCGCCACCCGCCTGCTGCGCCGTACCCTGTACTGGCTGCTGGCACTGCCGCTGGTTTTGCTGCTGCTGGGACTGCTGGTCGCCAGCTTCGCGGTTTCCACCGAAACCGGCTTCAACGGCCTGCTGGCGCTGGCGCAACGGGTGCTGCCCGGCCAGCTCAGCTACGACCGGGCCAGCGGCCGGCTGCTGGGACCGCTGCGGATCGAAGGATTGCGCTACCAGGACGGCCCGCTGCAAGTGGCGCTGGTCAGCAGCGAATTCGACTGGCAACCCGCCGAGTTGCTCGACGGGGCGCTGACCATCACCCGCTTGCACGTCGATGGCCTGGAACTGGAGCTGCCGCCTGGCGAGGACACGCCGCCGTCGGACCAGCCGCTCGAATTGCCCGACATCCGGTTGCCGCTGGCGCTCACCGTCGCCGATCTGCAAGGCCGCAACATCCAGATCCGGCCAGCCGGCGCCGAGCCCGTCCAGATCGACGCCATAACCCTGAAGGCGCGCACCGAGGCTGAATCGCTGCGGGTCGAGGTGCTGGATCTGCGCTCGCCACTGGGCGATGTCCGGCTGGACGGCCAGATCACGCCCACCGGCGGCTACCCGCTGCGCGTCCGGCTCGACTGGCGCGCGCCGGTCCCGGAATATGGCGACTTCAAGGGCACGGGCGAATTGCGCGGCACTCTGCGCGATCACCTGGAATTGACCCAAAAAATCACCGGCGCGGCGGCGCTGGAACTGCAAGGCGAGGTTCGCCAGGCGCTGACCAAGGAACCCGCCTGGTCGGCCACCGTCAAGCTGGAGGTGGCCGACCTGAAGCCTTTCGTCCCCGACCTGGCCGGAAAACCGCTGGCTGCCCAAATCACCGCGCAAGGCGTGCTGGCCCGCTTTCAGGGTCAGGGCGAAATCAAGGCCACCGTGCCGGAACTCGGCCCCGCCACCCTGCGCTTTACCGCCGCCGGCGACGACCAGGCGGTACGGCTGAACGAGTTGAAACTGACCACCGCCGACCACCCTTTGACGCTGGACGCCAAGGGCGACTTGCAATTCGCCGAACTGCGTTTCAAGGCCAGCGGACAATGGCGCTCGCTGGTCTGGCCGTTGACCGGCCCCGCCCAGGTGGAAAGCGCCAGCGGCGAGTTCGCCGCCGAGGGCACACCCAAGGATTACCGCTTCCAACTCGCCGCCGACCTGCAAGGCCCGGAGATTCCCAAGGGCCGCTGGACGTTGAACGGTCAGGGTTCCGATCAGGCGGTGCGCGCGGTCCAATGGAGCGGCCAGACCCTGGAGGGCACCCTCGAAGGCACCGTCGATGCCACCTGGGCGCCCGCCGTGAGCTGGAAAGCGACGCTGGCCGGCACCGGCCTGAACCCCGGCGCGCAGTGGAAAGAGGTACCCGGCAAGCTGAATCTGCGGCTCAAAAGCGATGGTGGGCTGGACGACGGCAAGCTGCGCGCCAACCTGCTGCTGGAAGAATTGACCGGCACCTTGAGCGGCCAGGCACTGCGCGGCAGCGCCGATGTCAGCGTGCTGGACCAGGATCTGACGATCAGAACCCTGCGCCTGAACGCCGGCCCGGCCCGGCTGGACGCGGAAGGCGCCTTGGCGAAGCGCTGGGATTTGCGCTGGACGCTGAATGCGCCGGAACTGAAATCGCTGGTTCCCGGCCTGAGCGGCGGCGTGGCCAGTACCGGCACCCTCAGCGGCTCCCGCGACCGCCCGCGGGTGGCGGCCAACTTCACGGTGCGCGACCTGCGCCAGGGCGACACCCAAATTCAGCGCTTGCAGGGCGAAGCCGACGTCGATGTCGGCGGCCGCGACCGTTCCCGGCTGAAACTGAGCGGCGAGGGGCTGGTGCTGGGTGGCCAGCGCTGGAAATCCGTCACTCTGGACGGTGGCGGCACGCCGGACGCGCACGAACTCAAGGCCGAACTAAGCGGCGATCCGGGCCGCTTCGCGCTGGCGCTGGCCGGCAAGCTGCAACTGCCGGCGCTGACCTGGCAGGGCCGCATCACCCAACTGACGGCCAAGGACACCCTCGCCGGCACCTGGAATCTGGAAAAAACAGTGGCCGTGCAGGCTGCCGCCGATAAAGCCAGTCTCGACAGCGCCTGTCTGGCCAGCGCCCCGACCCGGCTTTGCCTGCAAGGCCAGTGGAACGGCGCGCGCGGTTTCAACGGCCGCGTGCAACTCCAGAATCTCCAGCCGGAGCGCTTCAAACAATTTCTGCCGCCCGGCATGAAACTGACGACCCGCATCGACGCCCAGGCCGAAGCCAGCGGCGATCCCAACGGCGCCCTGCAAGGCAAGCTCAACCTCGACCTGGCCCCCGGCACCCTGCAAATGTTGGCGGATGGCCGCACGCTGCGCTTCACCCTCAAGGGTGGCGCCTTGCGCGCTCAGACCGACGGACGCACCGCAACCGGCCAGGTCAAGCTGGATCTGGCGCGGACCGGGCAGTTGCAGGCCGACGCCCAGGTGCGCGATCCCTTCGGGGCCGCCCGTGTGGACGGTAAAATCATTGCCGCCATCACCGATCTAGGCATCATCTCGCTGTTCGTGCCGCAAGCGCAGGAGGTCACCGGCCAACTGCGGGCCGATGTCAACGTGAGCGGCGCGCTGCCCAAGCTGGTGCTGCGCGGGGCGATTCGCCTGGAAAACGCCGGCGCGGCGATCCCGGCGGCCGGCATCAAGCTGGAGAATTTGCAGTTCGCCGCCACCAGCACCGGTCAGGGACCGCTGCAACTGAGCGGATCGGTGCGCTCCAAGCCCGGCCAACTGCAACTGAGCGGCGAAGTGGAGCCGCTGAAACCGCAACTGCGGCTAAATATCAAGGGTCAGGACTTCCAGGCTTACGACACCTCGGATATCCGCATCCGGCTCAGCCCGGACCTGAATCTGGATATCACTCGCGAGTTGGTGCGCGTCGAGGGGCAGGTCACCATCCCGCAGGCGTATTTGAGCCCCGGCGGCGTGGGCGACGGCCCGAGCCCGGTCACGTCCTCCGAAGATGTGGTGATCGTCAATGATCGTGACGGCAAGGCGAAACCCCAGGCCAAGGGACCGGCCCTCTATGTCCGGGTGCGGGTGATCCTGGGCGACGACGTGCAAGTGGTCACCCCGGCTTTCCAGGGCAAGCTCCGGGGCAACCTGCTGGTGGTGGAGACGCCGGAACTGGCGCCACGAGCCAGCGGCAGCGCCGAGATCGTCGCGGGCACCTACAAAATTTACGGCACCGAGATCGATATCCAGCGCGGGCGGGTACTGTTCAGCAACAGCCTGCTCGACAACCCGGGGCTGGATATGCGGGTGGCGCGCACGTTTAGCAGCAATCTCAGTGACGACACCACGGTCGGCGCTCAGGTCCAGGGCACGCTGAAGAAACCGCGCCTGACCCTGTTTTCCAATCCGTCGATGCCCCAAAGCGACATCCTGTCCTACCTGGTTTTGGGCCGGGCGACTCAAGGAAGCGGCGGCGAATCGGCGATGCTGTTCAAGGCCGCCAGCGCCCTGGGTTTGGGCGGTGATTCGCTCGCCAAGGGGCTGGGCGGCGCGGTTGGGCTGGACACGGTACAGCTCAACACGAGCACCAATGGAAAAAATGGAAAAAATGGGACCGACGAGGAAGGCACGTCGCTAACGCTCGGCAAGTATCTAACCCCGGATCTGTACGTCGGGTACGGGGTCGGTTTGATCAATGCCGTCAACACCATCTACATCAAGTACCGGCTGACCAAAAGCCTGATGTTCGAATCCGACAGCAGTGCGCTCGGCTCCGGCGCCGACCTGATCTACAGCATCGAACGCTGAACCGCGCCCCACGCCCACGAACGGGGATTTATCAGCGCGAATAGTCCGGTTCGTGGTCGGCTTTCCACTTGATATTGCAGCCGATGCTGGGCCGCTGCGCGGACGGGACCGACCGACCGGCCAGCGATGCATCCGCCGCCGCCCGTAGATCGCTCCCGGTCACCGGGACGTTATTGCCGGGCCGGCTACCGTCGAACTGGCCGCGATAGACCAGTTTGCGGCTGGCGTCGAACAGGAAGAAATCCGGCGTGCAGGCGGCGCGGTAGGCCTTAACCACGGCTTGGGATTCGTCGTAGAGGTAGGGAAAGGGATAGCCGAAGGTTTTCGCTTCCACGGCCATTTTCGCCGGACTGTCGTCGGGATAATGGGCGGCATCGTTGGCGCTGATGGCCACGATGGCCAAGCCTTTCGCTTGATAGTCGCGGGCGAATTGGATCAGCCCCTGGCGGATGTGCTTAACGAAGGGGCAATGATTGCAGATCACCATGACCAGCAAGGCCGGAGCGTCCTGAAAATCGCCGAGGGATACCGTTTTGCCGGTCATCGGCTCGGGCAGACTGAAGTCGGGGGCGAGCGTACCCAAGGGCAACATGGTGGAAGCGGTTTGCGCCATGAGGCTAGATCTCCTTATAGGGGGGCAATTAGACAGTCGCGGGCCAGCGGCTCGCGCCCAAACACTGGATCAGACTCTCCGCCATGTCGTTCGGTTGCACCATGGTCCGTCCGAGATCATCGCCCCATTCAAAGGCGCGGCGGGCGTGTTCAAGGGCTATCCGACCGCTCCACGCGTCCGAACCAAGCGGACAACTGACGGTCAATCCCGACGAATCGGATGGTTTTCCAGCCTCCGTCGCCTCACCACTCGTCAAACCGATCCCGTTCATTTCAGGAGAATCATTCCATGCAACGCTTAAGGCAACCGTTCTGGCTGGTCGCCGTCCTCGCTCTGCTGTGGAGCGCGGCCGCCAGCGCGGCGGACTATCCCGATTTTGTCACCCTGGTCGAACGCTATAGCCCGGCGGTGGTCAGCATCAACACCAAATCGGAACCCAAGGCAAAAGATCGACCCTGGCACGGCCATCCGTCAATCCCCGAAAACAGCCCGTTCTTCGACTATTTCAAGAAATTCTTCGATCAGATGCCCGAGCTGAGCCCGCAGCCACGCTCTTCGGTCGGTTCCGGCTTCATCTTCTCGGCGGATGGTTATGTGATCACCAACGCCCATGTCGTCGAAGACATGGACAGCATCATCGTCGGCTTGTCCGACCGCACCGAGCTGCCCGCCGAGGTCGTCGGCAAGGACACCCGCAGCGACATCGCCCTGCTCAAGGTCAAAGCCGACACGCCCTTGCCGACCATCAAGATCGGCGATATCGGCAAAGTCAAGGTCGGGCAGTGGGTGCTGGCTATCGGCTCGCCCTTCGGCTTCGAGCGCAGCGCCACTCAGGGCATCATCAGCGCATTGGGCCGCAACTTGCCCAGCGACAATTACGTGCCCTTCATTCAGACCGACGCCGCCATCAACCCGGGCAACTCCGGCGGCCCGCTATTCAACCTCGACGGCGAAGTCATCGGCGTCAACTCGCAGATCTACAGCCGCTCCGGCGGCTACCAGGGCCTCTCCTTCGCCGTACCGATCGACGTGGCGCTGGAAGTGGTGGAGCAACTCAAGACCGGCGGCAAAGTCGCTCGCGGCTGGCTGGGCGTGCTGATTCAGGAAGTCACGCCGGAACTGGCCCAATCCTTCGGTCTCGACAAGCCACGCGGCGCCCTGGTCGGCCAAGTGATGGCCGAGGGTCCGGCGCTGGCGGCCGGCATCCAGGCCGGCGACATCATCGTCACCTTCAACGGCCAGCCGGTTCGCCACTCCAGCGAACTGCCGCTGATGGTCGGGCGCACCCGACCCGGCAACAACGTACCGCTGATCGTGATCCGTAACGGCAAGGAACAGACCCTGACGGTTCAGCTCCAGGAACTGCCCGAGGAAACCAAGCTGCAGCAGGCCATCGCCGAACCGCCGGCCCGCAACCGGCTCGGCCTGATCGTGACCGAACTACCCGCCGATCAGCGTCAGCCGGGCGAATCGGGCGTACTGGTCAAGGATGTCAAGGAAGGCCCGGCCGCCAGCGCCGGCATCAGCCCCGGCGACATCATCACCCGCATCAACAACGCCGAAGTGAGCGATCCGGCCCAGTTCGCCGAACTGGTCAAGCAACTGCCGGCGGGACGCCCCGTACCGGTGCTGATCAAGCGCAATAACGGCGCGCTGTTCCTGGCGCTGACCATCACCGAAAAGGAATAAGCGCTCCACCCACCGAGCGGCGAGCGTACCGCAAGGCAACATTCACAGAAACCGCGCATCAACGCTACAATAGCCGCGCTCTTTACGCCGGAACACACTGGCCATGCCATCGGCGAGCGTGTTCCGGCTGCTCCCACGCTGGAATCCAACCGCGCCGGTCGCCCGTACCCGCGGGCACCGGAACACAGATAACCAAGGAGGTTTTTCCGTGCTCGAAAACTATCGCCAACAAGCCGCCGAACGCGCTGCCCTGGGCATTCCCGCGTTGCCGCTGGACCCGCGGCAGACCGCCGATCTGGTCGAACTGCTCAAAAACCCACCTCAGGGCGAGGAAAACTTCCTACTCGAACTGATCACTCACCGGGTGCCGGCCGGCGTCGACCAGGCCGCCTACGTCAAGGCCGCCTTTCTGGCCGCCGTCGCCAAGGGCGAAACCCAATCGCCGCTGATCTCCCGAATCCGCGCCACCGAACTGCTGGGCACCATGCTGGGCGGCTACAACATCCAGCCGCTGATCGACCTGCTGGACGACGCCGAGTGCGCCCCGGCCGCCGTCAAGGCGCTGTCGCTCACTCTGCTGATGTTCGATTACCGCCATGGCGTCAAGGAAAAGGCCGACGCCGGCAATGCTCACGCCAAGCAGGTCATGCAATCCTGGGCCGAGGCCGAATGGTTCACCAACCGTCCCAAGGTCCCCGAAAAAGCCACCGTCACCGTGTTCAAGGTGTCCGGCGAGACCAACACCGATGATCTGTCTCCCGCCCCCGATGCCTGGAGCCGTCCCGATATCCCGCTACATGGCCTGGCGATGCTGAAAATGGCGCGGCCCGGCATCGAACCCGACGAGCCCGGCAAGATTGGCCCGCTGAAGCTGATCGAGTCGCTCAAGACCAAGGGCCATCCGGTCGCCTACGTCGGCGATGTGGTCGGTACCGGCTCCAGTCGCAAATCCGCCACCAATTCGGTGCTGTGGTGGACCGGCGAGGACATCCCCTACGTCCCCAACAAGCGCTTCGGCGGTTACTGCCTGGGCGGCAAGATCGCGCCGATCTTCTTCAACACTCAGGAAGACGCCGGCGCCTTGCCGATCACCGACTGCGACGTCACCAAGATGAACATGGGCGATATCATCGACATCTACCCCTATGAAGGCGTGGTCAAGAATCATGACAGCGGCGCCGAACTCAGCCGCTTCAGTTTCAAGTCCGACGTGCTGCTGGACGAAGTGCAGGCCGGCGGGCGCATCAACCTGATCATCGGCCGCGGTCTGACCGACTGGGCGCGCGACGTCATGGGTCTGGTGCCGTCCACCGTGTTCCGTCGCCCGGTGGTGCCGCAAAGTTCCAGCAAGGGCTTCACCCTGGCGCAGAAGATGGTCGGCAGAGCCTGTGGTGTCGCCGGCATCCGTCCGGGCACCTACTGCGAACCGAAGATGACCACGGTCGGTTCGCAGGACACCACCGGCCCGATGACCCGCGACGAGTTGAAGGATCTGGCCTGTCTGGGCTTCTCCGCCGATCTGGTCATGCAGTCGTTCTGCCACACCGCCGCCTATCCCAAGCCGGTGGACGTGCAGACTCACCACACCCTGCCCGACTTCATCTCCAGCCGCGCCGGCGTGGCGCTGCGCCCCGGCGACGGCATCATCCATAGCTGGCTGAACCGGATGCTGCTGCCCGACACCGTCGGCACCGGTGGCGATTCGCACACCCGCTTCCCGATCGGCATCAGCTTCCCGGCCGGCTCCGGCCTGGTGGCGTTCGCCGCCGCCACCGGCTCCATGCCGCTGGACATGCCGGAATCGGTGCTGGTGCGCTTCAAGGGCCAGATGCAACCCGGCATCACCCTGCGCGATCTGGTCAACGCCATCCCCTACGCGGCGATCCAGTCCGGCCTGCTGACGGTGGCGAAGGAAGGTAAGAAGAACATCTTCTCCGGCCGCGTCCTGGAAATCGAGGGACTGCCCGACCTGAAAATCGAGCAAGCCTTCGAGCTGTCCGACGCCTCCGCCGAGCGCTCCGCCGCCGGTTGCACGGTGCGGCTGAACCCGGAGCCGATCATCGAATACCTGAACAGCAACATTACGCTGCTCAAGTGGATGATCGCCAACGGCTACCAGGACGTGAAGACCTTGGAGCGCCGCATCAAGGGCATGGAGGAGTGGCTGGCCAACCCGACCTTGATGGAACCGGACGCCGACGCCGAATACGCGGCGGTGATCGACATCGACCTGGCCGACATCAAGGAGCCGTTGCTGGCCTGCCCCAACGATCCCGACGACGTCAAGACTCTGGCCGACGTGGCCGGCGACAAGATCGACGAAGTGTTCATCGGCTCCTGCATGACCAACATCGGTCACTACCGCGCCGCCGGCAAGGTGCTGACCGGTAGATCCAACATCCCAACCCGGCTGTGGATCTCGCCGCCGACCAAGATGGACGCGCATCAACTCAGCGAGGAAGGCTACTACGCCATCTATGGCAGCGCCGGGGCACGTATGGAGATGCCCGGCTGCTCGCTGTGCATGGGCAATCAGGCGCGGGTGGCCGACGGCGCTTCCGTGGTGTCCACCTCGACCCGCAACTTTCCCAACCGCTTGGGCAAGGGCGCCAATGTCTACCTCAGTTCGGCGGAACTGGCGGCGGTCTGCGCGCTGTTGGGCAAGATCCCAACCTTTGAGGAGTACATGAGCTACATGGGCGAAATCGGCGCCAAGGGTGCCGAAATCTACCGGTACCTGAACTTCGATCAGGTACCGGAGTATCGCGAAGTGGCGGACAAAGTGAAGCTGGCGGCATGAGCGCCTGCTGACTACTAGCGCCTGATCAATACCAATCCCCGTAAGGTCTGCTTACGGGGATTTTTTATTTCCGGCCGCTACCCTGCTCTTCCAAACCCGCTTTTATGAGAAGAGCCATTGGAGCGGTCATCTTGAACCTCACCGCCGAATCATGGTCAACGCTGGCATATCCTCCAACGGAGACTCGCAGCATGTTCGGCTTCCGCACCCAACACAAGCTCACCCTGCCCCGGCCGGAAGACGCCCCGCCCGGCCGCGCCCAGGCACTGTCTGTTCCGGAACGCCATTACGTCAACGGCAACCGCCTGACTCCCCCCTTTCCCAAAGGCATGGCGCTGGCGTTGTTCGGCATGGGCTGTTTCTGGGGTGCGGAACGGCTGTTCTGGAAGTTGCCCGGTGTGTATTCGACCATGGTCGGCTACGCCGGCGGCCACACCCCGAACCCCACCTATGAAGAAGTTTGCGGCGGGCTCACCGGTCACGCCGAAGTGGTACGGATCGTGTTCGACCCGCAAGCCATCGGTTATGTCGATCTGCTGAAGGCCTTCTGGGAATCGCACGACCCCACCCAAGGCATGCGCCAGGGCAACGACACCGGCACTCAATACCGTTCGGCGGTTTACTACCACGACCCGGACCAGCAGGCCGCCGCCGAAGCCAGCCAGGCTGCTTACCAGGGCCTGCTGCGCGATGCTGGTTACGGTTCGATCACCACGGAGATTCGCGTCGCACCCAAATTTTATTATGCCGAGGACTACCATCAGCAGTATCTGGCCAAAAAGCCCGGCGGCTACTGCGGGCTGGGCGGCACCGGGGTGGCGTGCCCAGCGGGACTGGTGGCATCCGCAACAGCTTGATGATAACCTTACGTTTGCATGGTGAAACCTGACTCAGTCGAGTCCTCCCTCACCACTATCTCTACCCGGACAGGGGTGGTTTAACCCCATCCGCCGACTCTTCAGCCTCAGTCACCCAACCCAGAGGGGATTTTATCGATGGCACTCACGCATGACGGCGCAAAACGCACCAGCAACGCCAACTTGTTGAAATGGGTAGATGAAATAGCCGCCCTGACCCAGCCTGATCGCATCGTCTGGTGCGACGGCTCGGAGGCGGAATATCAGCGTCTGTGCGACGAGATGGTCGCCTCCGGCACCTTCACCAGACTGAACCCGGAAAAGCGGCCCAACTCTTATCTTGCTCGTTCCCATCCATCCGACGTGGCGCGAGTCGAGGATCGCACCTTCATTTGCAGCCTGAACAAAGATGATGCCGGCCCGACCAACAACTGGGCACCGCCGGATGAAATGCGGGCACAGTTGAAAGAACTGATGAACGGCTGCATGAAGGGTCGCACCTTGTATGTGATCCCCTTCAGCATGGGTCCCATTGGTAGCCCAATTGCCCAGATCGGCATTGAAATTACCGATTCGGCTTATGTCGTGGTCAACATGAGGATCATGACCCGCATGGGCCAAAAGGTACTCGACACGCTGGGTAGCGACGGTTTCTATATACCCTGCGTGCATTCAGTGGGCGCACCGCTGGCCCCCGGTCAGCAGGATGTCGCCTGGCCGTGTGAGCCGGACATTGGCCGCAAAGCGATCGTGCATTTCCCCGAGACGCGTGAGATCTGGTCCTATGGTTCGGGCTACGGCGGCAATGCGCTGCTGGGCAAGAAATGTCTGGCCCTGCGTATTGCCTCGTCCATGGCCCGCGATGAAGGCTGGTTGGCCGAGCATATGCTGATCCTGGGTCTCGAATCGCCCAAGGGCGAGAAGACCTATGTCGCGGCGGCCTTCCCAAGCGCCTGCGGCAAGACCAACCTGGCCATGATCGTACCACCCAAGGGCTTCGGCAACTGGAAGGCGCTGACCGTCGGTGACGACATTGCCTGGATCAAGCCGCGTCCCGATGGCACCTTGCGCGCCATCAATCCGGAAGCCGGCTTCTTCGGCGTCGCTCCCGGAACCTCCTACGATTCCAACCCCATGGCGATGGAGTCCTGCAAATCCAACTCCATTTTCACCAACGTGGTGCTGACTGACGACAACGACGTCTGGTGGGAAGGCATGGGTGTGGAGCCCCCGGCCCATGGCATCGACTGGCAGGGCAACGACTGGACGCCGGATTGCGGTCGGCTGGGCGCCCACGCCAACTCGCGCTTTACCTCGCCTGCGGCGCAGTGCCCGACCATCGACCCCGCTTGGGAAGATCCGGCCGGCGTGCCGATTTCGGCGTTCATCTTCGGTGGTCGTCTGTCCAAGACCTTCCCGCTGGTCTACCAAGCCTTCGATTGGAACCATGGCGTATTCATGGCGGCTACCATGGGTTCGGAAGCCACCGCGGCGGCCATTGGCGTGACCGGCATCCGGCGCGATCCTTTTGCCATGCTGCCGTTCTGCGGCTACAACATGGCGGCCTATTGGGGTCACTGGATCAACATGGGCAAGAAGTCGGGGATTAAGCTGCCCATGATCTTCCGCACCAACTGGTTCCGCAAGGATGCGAACGGCAAGTTCGCCTGGCCGGGCTTCGGTCAGAACATGCGGGTTCTCAAGTGGATCGTGGAACGCGTCAACGGCCAGGTCGATGCGGTGGAAAGCTCGTTCGGGTTGATGCCGCGCTACGAGGATCTGGACTTGGAAGGCATGGATTTCTCCAAGGAACAGTTCGAGATGATCACCAGCATCAACCGTTCGGAGGCGCTCAGCGAGATCGAGGATATCAAGGGCTTCTTCGAGAAGTTTGGCGAGAAGCTGCCACCGGAACTCGAAAAGCAGCGCCAAGAGTTCGGGAAGCGTGCCGAGAAGGCTCCCGAAGTGTGGACAGTCGAAGCAGCCTGAAGCCTGGATGGCCATGGATGGCCATGGATGGCCATGGATGGCCATGGATGGCCAGATGAAACCTTAGGAGCAACAAAAAAGCCGGCGTGAGCCGGCTTTTTTGTTCGCACGTCGGGCGCGCGGTACTTCGGGAAGCTTGACAAAAACCCACCGCGTACTCTATTAACTCCCGAAAAACTCGCGGAGTGCCAGCACCACGTCTTCCGGTTTTTCCTCCGGCAGAAAATGCCCGCAGTCCAAAGCCTTGCCTTCCACATGGTCGGCATATTGCCGCCAAACCTCCAGCACATCGTAGGTCCGGTGAACAAAGCCTTTGGCGCCCCATAACACAAGAAGCGGACAACGAATCTTCTTATCCAGATCTTCTTCATCATGCCGCAAATCAATGCTTGCCGCCGCCCGATAATCTTCGCAGGAGGCCCGAATGGTTTCCGGATTGCTGAAACAGCGAATGTACTCGGATACCACTTCGGATGCGAAGCGTGCGTCGGGAGCACTCCAGTGCTTCAGCTTTTCGGTGAGATAGTAGGCCGGGTCGGCTCCAATCATCCGTTCGGGTAGTCCGTTCGGCTGGATCAGAAAGAACCAGTGATAGTAACCCGTGGCAAAATTCTGGTCGGTGTGCTTGAACATGTGATAAGTGGGAACGATATCCATGATACATGCTTTCTTGACTCGATCAGGATAATCGAGCGCCATGCGGTGGGCCACCCTGGCGCCCCGATCATGACCAGCCACGACAAATTCCCGGTATCCGAAGTATTCCATCACTTCCACCATGTCCCGAGCCATCGCCCGCTTGGAATAGACACCATGATCCGGGGTGCTTTTCGGCTTGGAACTATCGCCATATCCACGCAAATCTGGACAAATAACGCGAAACTCATCCGCCAATTGCGGTGCAACTTGGCGCCACATGGCATGCGTTTGCGGGTAGCCATGTAAAAACAGCAGCGGACTACCCGACCCACCATGTTCCATAAAAATGGCCGCGCCACTGGTGTTAATCTGAATCTTATTGAATTCTTTTCCAAGCATGGCCATAGAATCTCCTTTATTTCAATAATGAGTCGATCAAATATTGATTGACTCCTGTATCTTTCAGATTCGGCCCTTGGAATCAATAAGATTGCAGGACTACCCACTCGGGTTGGCTTCGCTTCATTCCAACTAAGATTGCTGATTCGGTGTCTCATCCAGCGGGACACTGCTTTTATCCAATTTCCGTTGACGTTTCTCTTCCTGTTTCGCTTCCTGCTTCTTTTTCTTGCTCAGATCTTTTTGACGTTTTTCGTACTGATAGTTAGGCTTGGCCAAGGTAGCTCCTTTGAGCAGAGGGTGATGGGTAAGGGGTAACACCGGTCGCCCCATGGGGTTTGATGCGGAATTGAATCGGTACGGATCGTTGTTGGCAAGACTATAATTTCAAGAGGCAAACGGACCAATAGTTACCGAATCGAAAGCGTGGCGTCCGACAACTCATTCCTTAATCCCTGTTTCGACTCCGCTCCGCCGGCACATAGAGTTGTTCCATCAAATAGTTCTTGAACTCCGCCGTGTACGGTTGGTTTTTCAGCGCCGTATCCATACACAACAGCCACGCATCGCGCTCTTTCGATCCAATCTCAAAGCGACTGTGCGCCTGCGGTATTCTGATGGAACCATACTTCTCCATATAAAGTTTTGGACCACCCAGCCAACCGCACAAAAATCGAGTTAGCTTATCCCGAGTAATATCCAGATTTTTTGGATGCATGCCTCTGATTTTCTCGGCTTCTGGAAGTCGTTCCATCACATCATAAAAATCATCGACCAGCTTTCTTATTCCTGATTTACCACCCGCTGCTTGATAAGAAGCATCTCCCACGCCATATTGAGGCTTATCCTTGCGCTTAAGTTCTGTAACCACCAATGAGCATGCTCCTCATAATCAATCAAAAATCACTGCGAAATTGTTTTATTAAAACTACTTGAAAATCAAATTACTCATTCCAGAGCTTATTGATCCCGGATTTTATCTTGCACCAACCATGGAATTCTCTCGTCATTTCTTTCCAATCAGCTCAATTGGGTAACCGTCGGGGTCTTCGATAAAAGAGATAAGCGTGGTCCCCGCGTTCATGGGACCTGCTTCACGAAGAATCTTGCCATCGCGTTTCTTGACTTCCGCCGTGGCCTGATACACATCATCGACTTCAATGGCAATATGACCATAGGCGGTTCCCATCTCATAACGATCCACGCCCCAATTGTAGGTCAATTCAATCACGGTATGATCGGATTCATCGCCATATCCCAGGAATGCCAAGGTAAACTCACCATCGGGATAATCTCGTTGGCGTAGTAACTTCATTCCCAGGATCTCGGTGTAAAACTTGATCGAGCGCTCCAAGTCACCGGTTCTCAACATAGTGTGGAGAATACGCATGATTTTTCACCTCCAAATAGGGTCACGAATCGCAACCGGCACGACCATGCCAGCCGTGCCGGTTTTCCAAATTACCGCCGTCCCTTCAGCGCCGCGATCCGCATCCGCAGGGCGTTGAGCTTAATGAACCCACCCGCGTCCTTCTGATCATAGGCGCCGGCGTCATCCTCGAAGGTAGCGATGTTCATGTCGAACAGGCTATCGTCCGACTTGCGACCGGCCACGATCACGTTGCCCTTGTACAGCTTGACCCGCGCTGTGCCGTTCACATGAACTTGCGAAGCATCAATCATGGTCTGCAACAACTTGCGCTCGGGGCTCCACCAATAGCCGTTATAAACCAGACTCGCGTAGCGCGGCATTAGTTCGTCCTTGAGATGCGCGACTTCCCGGTCCAGAGTCAGCGATTCCATGGCCCGGTGCGCCTTGAGCATGATGGTGCCGCCGGGGGTTTCGTAGCAACCGCGCGACTTCATGCCGACATAACGGTTCTCGACCATATCCAGCCGGCCGATGCCGTGCTCACCCCCAAGCTGGTTCAGTTTAGTCAACACCGCGGCGGGGGTCAGCGTTTCGCCGTCGATGGCCACGATATCGCCGTTGCGGTAGTCCAGTTCGATGTGGCGCGGTTGATCCGGTGCCTGCTCCGGCGACACCGACCAACGCCACATCGCCTCGTCCGGCTCGTTCCACGGATCTTCCAGCACGCCGCCTTCGTAGGAAATATGCAGCAGGTTGGCATCCATCGAATACGGCGATTTCGTTCCGCGCTTCATCTCGACCGGGATGCCATGCTGCTCCGCGTAGGCCAGCATTTTCTCGCGCGACAGCAAATCCCACTCCCGCCATGGGGCGATGATCTTGATGTCGGGCTTCAGGGCATAGGCACCCAGCTCGAAGCGTACTTGGTCGTTGCCCTTGCCGGTGGCGCCGTGAGCGATGGCTTCGGCGCCGGTTTGCACGGCGATCTCGATCTGCCGCTTGGCGATCAGCGGCCGGGCGATCGAGGTGCCCAGCAGGTACTCGCCCTCGTAAATCGCATTCGCCCGAAACATGGGAAACACGAAGTCGCGCACGAACTCTTCGCGCAGGTCATCAATGAAGATGTGTTCCGGCTTGATACCGGCCATCAGCGCCTTCTGCCGCGCTGGTTCCAGCTCCTCGTCCTGCCCCAGATCGGCGGTAAAAGTCACGATCTCGCACTGGTAGACATCCTGCAACCACTTCAGGATCACCGAAGTATCCAACCCACCCGAATAGGCCAGCACGACTTTCTTGATGTCGGACATAATGCTCCTCACGCATACCGGTCGGTTCAATAACAAGAACGGCCCAGAACCTCTAGTCCGGACCGCCACAAGCCGCTAGCTTAAGGTTTTACCCCCATGCGTCAAGGTGCGGCGGACGAATCCATCAGATTTGACTACGTTGAGTATTCAAGGGATAACACCCTAGTCGTTAAATCCGCCCTTCTCCGACCGCCGCCGCTTGCGGTTCCAGCGGCGCCAGACTGGCCACCAACGCGGCCATGAACCCGTTGAGGCAAGCGGTCGCGGCGGCGCACCTTGATCCCCACCGCCAGCAGCAAAAACGGCTTGACGATCAGCAGAAAAACAACAGCCGTAACACGATGGACCACATGGCGACGTTTAGAAATAAAAGTATCGGGTGAAATGGAAAAACAGCGGCGCGGTGTAGGTCAGGCTATCCACCCGATCGAGAATCCCACCGTGCCCCGTTCACCGCTCAACACCGTCGCCACCGGCAGCAGTAGGAACAGATAAACCGGGATGAAGATGATGAACATCCCGTACCACTCAATATGAATCCAGAAATACTGCACCGGGATGCTCAGATAGGCCCAGAGCAACACCCGGCGGTCGGCGCGGCGAGTGGGAATCAGGGTCAGGTATTCCTTGAGTGCCAGGAAGCTGACCAGGGCGAAAAACAGCAGCGCCGCCGTCCGGCTCAAGGTCAGCGCCGGTTGCAAGCAATAGCAACAAAGCCGCGACCGCGACCTGATTGGCGCTGACGCCGCGACCGTAGCGGCCATGGTCAGTGACGATATCGACACTGTGGACCGGCTGGCCGACTGCATACAAGTCGGCCATAACCCGGCGCAACAGTATTTTCAAGCTAGCGGTGGGTTCCGCCGTACCGTGTCCCGACCCACCAGCACGCTGGCAACCACGAGGAAGTGGCCCGGCGGATAGTGCGAAAATATTTTCGAGCGACAACCGGCGTGGCATCAAAAAAGGCCAACCCCGGCATGAGGCTGGCCTGCTCTTGGAAGTAAGCTGGCGACTGGCCGGATCAGGCGTACTGGCTGGCGGCGAAATCCCAGTTGACCAGATTCCAGAACGCCTCGACGTACTTGGGACGGGCGTTGCGGTAATCGACGTAATAGGCGTGTTCCCACACATCGCAGGTCAGCAGCGCCGTCTTGCCGGAAGTCATTGGCGTACCGGCGTTGCTGGTGCTCATCAGTTCCACCGAACCGTCCGCGTTCTTCACCAGCCAGCCCCAGCCGGAACCGAAGGTGCCGACCGAAACCTTGGTGAACTCCTCCTTGAAGGCCGCCAGCGAACCGAACTTCTTGTTGATCGCCTCGGCCAGCGCCCCAGTGGGTTCACCGCCGCCGTTGGGCTTCAGGCAGTTCCAGTAAAAAGTATGGTTCCATACCTGTGCGGCGTTGTTGAACAGCCCTCCGGACGACTTCTGAATAATCGCCTCCAGCGGCAGTTCTTCGTATTCGGTGCCCTTGATCAGGTTGTTGAGGTTGGTGACGTAGGTCTGGTGGTGCTTGCCGTAGTGATATTCCAGGGTTTCCGCCGAGATGTGAGGCTCCAGCGCGTTCTTGGCATAGGGTAGTTCGGGCAGTTGATGAACCATCGTCGTCTCTCCATTGATCCAGTGGGTGATAAATGAGCCTTCAGGGTTGCAGCGCCCGGTTAGAGCCTGGGGAAGGCATTAAAGCTTTACCGCCGGCGTGGGGTCCGAGCGGCAAAGCTGGGCTAGTCTAGACGCCGGTTCCGGCCGATGCAACGCGGGTTTCAGCCAAGCGGGGTGTGTTATTCTTGCCGTCAGACCGGCCGCCGGACCGGTATGAAGTCGGTCCGCACGCCCTGCGTTTCAGCCCACGGAGACCGAATAAATGAACAAAATCCCCCTGATTCTCACTTTCCTCGCCGCCCTGACCCTCACTGCCTGCGCCGGCCTGGGTGGTGGTTCCAGCAGCGACACCAGCGCCGGCACCAGCCTCAGCGACAATGCGCGCCGCGGTCCTCAGGTCAACGATTCCGAAATCACCGCCTCCATCAAGGATGCCTTCAAGCAGGACGAGTTGTTATCAAACACCAGCATCACGGTCACTTCCGAGCAGGGTGTCGTTAGCATGAGCGGCCGGTTGACCGCCCGTGCCGCCAATCGCGCGATGTCGCTGGCCCGCGCGGCGCCTGGCGTGCGCCGGGTGGTCTGGTCCAGCATCGACTACATCTCCGAATAAGCCGGACCCCTCCGGCTCACCCTGCAAGTGGGACGATTCCATGTGCGGCATTGGCGGTGAATTGCGCCTCGATGGCGGTGAACCCGATGGGGTCTTGATGGGACGGATGCTGCGGCGCCTGGCCCGGCGCGGCCCGGATCACGAAGGCACCTGGTCCGACGGTCCTTTGCTGCTGGGCCATCGCCGGCTGTCGGTGATCGATCTCAGCGACCGCTCCAACCAGCCCATGGTGGACCCCGAACTGGGGCTGGCGCTGGTGTTCAACGGTGCTATCTACAACTATCGGGAACTGCGGCGGGACCTGCTGGCCAAGGGCTACCGCTTCTTTTCCGAGGGCGATACCGAGGTTATTCTCAAGGCGTATGCCGAATGGGGCGAGCGCTGCGTCGAGCATCTCCTCGGCATGTTTGCCTTCGCCATTTGGAACCTGCGCGAGCGCACACTCTTTCTGGCCCGCGACCGCCTGGGCATCAAGCCGCTGTACACCAGCCGCACCCCGCGCGCCTTCCGTTTCGCCTCCAACAGTCAAGCCCTGCTGGAAGCGCCGGACGTGGATACCGCGATCGACCCGGTCGGCCTGCACCATCAATTGACCCTGCACGCGGTCATCCCCGCGCCGCGCACGATCCTGCAAGGCATCCGCAAGCTGGCGCCCGCCACCACGCTCAGCATCGCCGCCAGCGGTCGGGAAACGAACCGGGTCTACTGGCGGCTGCGCGCCGAACGACCGAAGATGCCGCGCGCCGAGCGGGAATGGATCGACGCCGTGCACGATGCGCTGCGGCTGGCGGTGCGGCGGCGGCTGGATGTAGCCGACGTGCCAGTCGGCGTGCTGCTGTCCGGCGGGCTGGATTCCAGCCTGCTGGTGGCGCTGCTGGCCGAATCCGGGGTACGCGACCTGCGGACCTTCTCGGTCGGCTTCGAGGATCAGCCGGAAGAGAAAGGCAGCGAGTTCGAATATTCCGACCAGATCGTCGCCCGTTACCAAACCCGCCATCACAAGTACCTGATCCCCAACGACCGGGTGCTCGAACGCCTGCCCGAGGCGGTCACCTGCATGGCCGAACCGATGGTCGGCCAGGATGCGGTGGCGTTTTTCCTGCTGGCCGAGCAGGTTTCCCAGGCGGTCAAGGTGGTGCAGAGCGGCCAGGGCGCCGACGAGGTGTTCGGCGGCTATTTCTGGTACCCGCGCATGGCCGCCGAAACCGGTGGCGACCTGGAGCGATTTCGGCGGCATTACTTCGACCGCGATCACGACGAATGGCTGGCCACGGTCGCGCCGGCCTACCACGGCCCCGACCACACCGCCCAACTGATCGCCGAACGGCTGGCGGAACCGGGGGCCGAGGAGTATCTGGACCGGGTGCTGCGGCTGGACGTCACCACCCTGATCGTGGACGACCCGGTCAAGCGGGTGGACAACATGACCATGGCCTGGGGACTGGAAGCCCGGGTGCCGTTCCTGGACCATGAACTGGTGGAACTGGCGATGCAACTGCCACCGGCATTGAAGATCGGCGGCGACGGCAAGTACGTGCTGAAGAAAATCGCCCGCGGACTGCTGCCGGATACGGTGATCGACCGGCCCAAGGGCTATTTTCCGGTACCGGCGCTCAAGTTCGTGCGTGGGCCGTTTCTGGCGTTCATGCGCGACATCCTCGATTCGCGCGCCTGCCGGGAACGCGGCCTGTTCCAGCGCGGCCATCTGGATACGCTGCTGGCCGAACCGGAGGCGCACCTGACCCGGCTGCTGGGCAGCAAACTGTGGCACGCGGCGCTGCTGGAACTGTGGCTGCAACTGAATGTGGATTCGGCCGGCCGAAGCGGCGCGCCCTGACCGCTCCCGATCGGATACCCGACATGCAACCTCTCGCGCGCCGCCGGTCTAAAATCGAGTGTATCCATCCAGGATAGCAGCACCGCTTTTCTTTCCGAATCACTCTAACCCGAGGTTATGCAATGGATGTCTTGGCACTGATCAAACAGCAAGTGGAATCCAATCCGGTGGTGATCTACATGAAAGGCACCCCGGAAATGCCGCGCTGCGGTTTCTCTCAGCGCGCGACCCAGGCACTGGCGGCCACCGGTCTGCCGTTCGCCTACGTGAACGTAATGGAAGATCCGGAGATTTTCGATAACTTGCCGCGCTACGCCGACTGGCCGACTTTTCCCCAGATCTATGTTGATGGCGAACTGATCGGCGGTTGCGACATTACCTTGGAGCTTTACCAGAACGGCGAACTGCAAAAGCTGATGGAAAAGGCTGTCGCCAAGCTTGATGCTCCGTCTGATACCCCATCTGCTTGAGCCGATTTTCTCGCTCACCCCGCCCGGCTCCGCCGGGCTTTTTTTCGATTGCGCAATACGAAATATTTTATCGTCTAAACCTATACATCTGCTTTATCAATACTACAATAGTAGCTATTCAGGCTCCGCAATCAGGCTCCTCGGATTCACAATCCAACTTGAATCCGCCTTCTCAGCCCCGGTCTTTGCTCCGGGAAGGCATCGGCCCTTGGTTACGGTCGAATGAGGTCAAGAAATCATGCCCAGTTATCTACAGCAAATCGCCTCCCGGTTCGAAGATCTTGAACCCGACAAAGCGCGGGAGCTACTTCGAATCGATGCAACCTACATACGCTTCGGGCTGAGCAACAGCGCCACCGGCGATCCGCGCGATGGCGCCGCCAACCGCCTGCTGCGCCATTTACCGAGAATGGCGCGCATGCGACATTTTCGTCTATACCGAATCGGTATTGGCGAACGAGCGGACGGCTTCTATACCCACCAAGCGGTCGCCCTGCTGGATGCCCATCAACTGCCCACGCCAGGCAATACCCTTGCGGTGCTGGACCCAACCGGAAGCGTCGCTACCCAAGCCACGGCCCGGGAAAACGATTTTCACCAATATTCCTTCGAGGCCTGGCAAAACTTGCAGCGCCACCACGGACGCGGTTGTGCCTTGCTCGCCAATCATCCAACGCCCCATCAGCCATCCCTGGAACCGCCGCTCCTCAACCCGCCAAATGCCCCCGTATCCCGGTTTTAGCGCTGAGAGGCACCACGACACCCAGACCCGCGCAAGGCAGGCCTTTTCAATCTCCACCCACAAAATTCTCATGACACCATTGCGGTTTATGCGTACTTATTGAAAAATACGAATCATTCGCATTCGCGAGGTGTGCTTGCATGAAATTGATCTGCCTTTCCGAACTGGCGATCGGCCAGCGCGGCGTCATCGAAGAAGTGGAAACCGAGGAGCAATTCCGCTGGCGGCTGCAAGCCCTGGGTTTTCGCATCGGCCGAGAAGTACGGTTGATTCGCCAAGCGCTGTTCGGCGGGCCGCTGCAAGTCCGGATCGGCAGCGTCAACGTGATGCTGCGCCGACATGACGCCGCTTTCATTCATCTTCGAGCCATGGGATGAAACGCATCGCCCTGCTGGGGATGCCAAACACCGGAAAATCCACCTTTTTCAATCGCCTGACCGGCGCTGGCGCCCGCATCGGCAACTGGCCAGGCATTACCGTCGATCTGCTGAGCGCCAAGATCCTGCTCGGCGCCGAGATGGTCGAAGTCGTCGATCTACCGGGCCTTTACGATCTGCACGGATTCGCCGAGGACGAGCAGGTGGTGCGGCGTTTTCTGCTGAACAACTCGGTGGACCTGCTGTGCATCATCCTGAACGCCACCCAGATCGACCAGCAACTGCCGCTGGCGCTGCAATTGCGCCGGCTGGGTCTCAGGGCGGTTGCGATCATGAACATGAGCGACGAAGCCGAACAGTTGGGCATCCGCTTCGATGTGGCGGCGCTGGCGGCGGGGCTGGACTGTCCGGTCTGTTTCATCAGCGCCAAATACGGTCGTGGCTTCCCGGAAGCCCGCGAGATGCTGCGGCATATCCTGAGCCTGGATTCTCCCACCGCCTCCCCTGCCCCGCAGGCCGACTTCGCCGCCGATGAGGCGTTGATCGCCGAAGCCGAGAAGTTGATCGCCCGCTCCGTCATGATGCCCCGGGTGTTGGAATACGGCCTGAGCGAACGTATCGACCGCTTTGCCCTGCACCCGGTGTTTGGCGTCCCGCTGTTCTTTTTGGCCCTGTTCCTGCTATTTCAAACAGTCTATACCCTGGGTACACCGCTGCAGGATGGGGTAGCCTGGCTGCTGGGGCAGTTTCGCGAGTCGGTACTGGTGCATTTGCAGGCGATGCTGCCCGGCTGGCTGTACGGACTATTGGTGGAAGGCGTGTACGACGGCTTGGGTACGGTCGCCTCGTTCGTACCGGTGATCGTGCTGTTCTTTCTGGGCATGGCGCTGGTCGAAGACAGCGGCTACCTGTCGCGCATCGCTTTCCTGATGGATGCGCTGATGGCGCGAGTCGGTCTGGACGGGCGTGGCTTCGTGATGCTGTTGATGGGGTTCGGCTGCAACGTACCGGCGCTGATGGGCACCCGGGTGATACGCGCGCGCGGCCTGCGCTTGCTGACCATGCTGATCATCCCTTTTTCGCTGTGCTCGGCCCGGCTGCAAGTCTTTCTCTTTCTGATCACGGCGCTGTTCAGCCCGACCCAAGCGCCGCTGGTACTGCTGGCGCTGTATGCGGCCAGCTTCCTGATCGCCTTCGCCACCGCCCTGCTGTTCAAGAACCGGCTGGGCGGTGGCGAGCCGCTGTTGATCGAACTACCGCCCTACCGGTTACCGACGCTTCAGCAAGTGGTGTTGCGCGCCTGGCACGAGATCCATCATTTTCTCAGTCGTGCCACCCGCTTCATCGTCGCGGGGGTGGTGGCGATCTGGTTGCTGACCCACCTGCCCACCGGCGTACCGGCCGGGGGACCCGAGACCTTGGCGGGAATGTTCGGCGGCTGGCTGGAACCGCTGCTGCGGCCGATCGGCATCGACCAGCAGATGGCGGTGGTGCTGCTGTTCGGCTTCGTCGCCAAGGAGATCGTGCTGGGCGCGATGGCGGTGGTCTACGGGGTACAGGGCAACGCCCTGGCACAATTGACGGCCCAGCACATGGACTGGGTGCAGGCGTTCAGCTTCATGCTGTTCACGCTGGTCTACACCCCCTGCCTGTCCACGGTGGCGACCCTGCGTAGCGAATCCAAAAGTCTGGCCTTCACCAGTGTCAGTATCGCTTGGTCGCTGGTACTGGCCTGGCTGCTGAGTTTCGTCTTCTATCAGAGCGCGCGGTTACTGGGGTATTGACCGCCACGATCCCGCCATCGCCTTGAATGGCGCTCAAACATAAAGCGCCACCATCTTGCGCCAATGCTTCGGGCTGTGCGCCCGCCCCCGCCAGACGTGCGTGGCGTTCCAGACCCCCTTGTGCCACAGCGATTTGCTGAAAAGAGGAATGGCAGGTCCGCCCGGCCTGGAGCGCCCATCGCCTCCAGCCGCCCGGCGTGGCTCAATCGCGGTTGAAGAAGTACGCCAGCGCATCCAGCAAGCGTCGGTCCTCGGCGATCGTGCCCCTGTGATCGAAATGGCCCGCCCGCAGCACGAACAGCTCCTTGGAACCGGCGAGCGCGTTATAAACCGCGAACTGGCCGGGCGGCGGCACCGCCGGATCGAAGCGGGCGGCGGCGACATGCATGGGAATACATAAATGGCGCGCGGCAACAGCGGCGTCAAAGTAGCGCAGCGTATCCATGACCTGGCCAGTCCGCCGCTGGTGGCGACGTACCGCCTCGCCACTGCCCACGCAGGGCATTCCCAAGCGCAGCGGATGATGGCCGAAACTGGGTACGTTCAGATGGGCTCGATGAAACCGTTCGTCCCACGGCAGGGCCAGCGCGCCGAGGCCGCCACCGAAACTGATCCCCAAATACTCCAGCCGCCGCGCCGCCGTGGGAAACAGTTCCAGGAGCGCCGAAGCCGCGCACCACACGGTATCGGCCGCGCAACCACCGTGCACGTAAGTATCCCGCCCACCGATCCCATGCAACACATGATCGTCCGGGTTCGCCGGAATCCCGGCGCAGGCACTGCGGGAAATGCCTCGGGCACAGGGAAATAGCATCGCCGCCCGAGGGATGGGCAGATGAAAATCCGGGCCGTCCCGACCGCCATAGCCGTGACCGACCACGACGCCGCGTTCGACGGGCTCATCGCGCGGCCGGGTCAGCCAGCCCTTGACCAGAAACCCGTTCAGCGATGTAAATTCCAGCTCGAACATATGGATACGCGGGTGTGGGCTGGGAACCTCCCGCAATATCGGCGCAACCGTGACCTCGCGAGCACGGGCGTACAAGTTTCGCCAGAAACCGGCGAAATCGGGTGGCTCGGCCGGTGGCGTCACCGCCAGTAAGGTGGCAAGATCGTAACCATGGGTCGGATCGAAGGAAAAACCGTGTTGAAGCATACAGCTGGCTCGAGTTGGATTTAAAAATGGCGCGTGATAATCCACACTATTCCAAGCTGTCAGTCATTTGGAGACTCGTTCGCGCTTGGGTTAGACTCAAAAAGTCGCCATGATGGCAAACCGTATTTTCGTAATCAAACCACTCACCAGAGGATCGATTCATGCCGAAGAAGAAAGAGCCGACCAGCACTCCAGTCAACAAGGCCCCCAAGAAAACCACCAAGCCAGCCACGGCAGCCGCCGCAAAACCCGTCGCTCCCGCGGCACCCGTCAAGACCGAGGCACCAAAACCCGCGGCGCCCGTGACCCCCACCAAGGCCGAGGCACCAAAACCCGCCGCGCCCGTGACCCCCACCAAGGCCGAGGCACCAAAACCCGTCGCGCCCGCGGCGCCCGTGACCCCCGCCAAGGCCGAAACCATCACCAAACCCGCCGCGCCCGCGGCGCCCGTGACCCCCGCCAAGGCCGAAACCATCACCAAACCCGCCGCGCCCGCGGCGCCCGTGACCCCCGCCAAGGCCGAAACCATCACCAAACCCGCCGCGAAACCGGCACCCGCCAAGGCCACTAAATCCAGCAAAGCCCCAGCCTCGCCCGCCACGGCCACGGCCAAAAAACAAATCGACTCAACCGCCACGGTCGTGGTCGCCAAATACGATGTCGGATTCGGTAATAAGCTGTTCATCCGCGGCGAGGGCGCCGGCCTCAGTTGGGAAACCGGCGTGGAAATGAAAAACGTTGAAAACGATGTTTGGGTGTGGACCAACAATGATCTCAAGAAGGGCGCGGTTGCCTGCAAGTTCCTGATTAACGATGACATTTGGTCGACTGGCGAAAATCTCTTCGTCCCGGCCGGCGAAACGTCCACGGTTTTTCCCAACTTTTAATCCGCTTGCTCGAGTGGACCCGCCTGGCGCGACTGGCGCCCGGGTCCGGCTCGGACCGTTCACAATCCCTCGCGTCGCAACCGCTCAAACTCCGTCCGCGAGCGGGTCACACAATCCTCGATCGCCACTCCGCTGAAGTAATTGCCGACCAGCGCCAAGCGATTTCCAGCCAACGCCTGATTCAGCTCTTTGGCCCGTTCGCCATGACCGACCCGCAGCGCGGGCAACCGGTTGAGCTTGGGCACCACGTTCCCGGATTCGAGCAGGGATCGATCGATGCCGAGCACTTGGGCGATTCGCTCGATCTTCTCTTCTTCGCCCAACACACCGGGCCGAAAGTGGAAGGTAAAACCTCGCCAGTAGGCATCGGGCACGGTATCGCGCGATACCGCCGAGTAAAACGCTTCGCCCCGGCCGATCAACCCCGCCACCGGCGGCAAGGATAACCGCGCGGCCGGTAGCGCCACCCCGACCGATTCGAGCTTGGCGGTCTTGATCTCCGCCAGCCGCCCGGCGATGTCGGGAAACGGCGCGCTCAGCAATTCGGCCGCCGCCGCCACCGGCGTGGCCAGACAAAGCGCGCGGGTGCTGTACTCGCCACGATCGGTACGGACGACGAAGCCCTTACCGTCGCGCCGGATCTCCCGCGCGTTCTGCCCGAGTTCGACGGAAATACCCGCTTGCCCGGCCAGGGTATCGGCGATGGTTTGCAACCCGCCAGGCAAGGTGAAACTCCGTGGTACGTCCTTGCGCCGGGGCCGGGATTGAAACAGGCTGTCGGCGGGAAATTCGTCGGCCGGCTGGCAGATCACCGCATTGAAGGCCGGTTCGAACACCGCCGCGTAATTGCGTCGGCCGACGATGCGGCCGTAGTACTCGGCGACGGTGCGCCCGGTTTTGATCAGACCAAGCAGCCGGAACGGCGCCAGCGGCAGTCCCGGGAAGTACAACTGGGAAAGGATGCTTTTGATCGCGCCACCGGCAAACATCCGGAAACCGACCTTGGCCCGGCGTTGCAAGCGGTCCAGCAGGCCGATCGGTTCCAGGATCGCCAACAGGTTGCCATAGGAATTGAAGCTGCTGTGCGCACCCAACTCCAGCCAGAACCCCTCCATCTCATCGCTGAAACGATGCGAGTGCAAGCATCCCCCCACCCGATCTTCCTGCTCCAGCACCAGCACGTTCAGGCCGACGGCGGCAGCGTAATGGGCCATGCTCAAGCCGCTGATACCGGCTCCTATAATCAACAGATCGCGGTCGGCCATGACGGACTCCGAAAAGGATAAACATCAGACGGCAATTCTCGGTAAGGGCGCCGCAACGGTCAAGCGAGCCAAACCGTGCCAGGTTTACCGATCTTATCTTGCTTAGTCTTTAAGGACTTATCACACT
This sequence comes from Candidatus Competibacteraceae bacterium, assembly GCA_016699715.1. Lineage (NCBI taxonomy): Bacteria > Pseudomonadati > Pseudomonadota > Gammaproteobacteria > Candidatus Competibacteraceae > Candidatus Competibacteraceae bacterium. Next base: position 1,543,417 of record CP065007.1, read on the forward strand.
TTAACCCAGGAAAGCGCCATGAAATCACGTCCTGTTTCGCCAACGATCTGTTCCAGGGCAAAACCGTGTTCATCACCGGTGGCGGCAGCGGCATTAATACCGATTACTAATAGATTTTACTACTTTAGTGCGGATAAAATAAAATCAAAACTGGTCAAAGAAACCACTTCGCTTGGGAGAAGCGATTGAATGAGTTCATCCACTTTTTTACGTAGTTCATCTAGGGTTTTTAAATTGATCCAACACAATTGATCTTTCATTGATTGCCAAACACGCTCAATGGGGTTCACATCGGGACTGTAAGGCGGTTGGAATAATAAGACGACATTATCGGGGATTACGAGTTTTTTGGCAGAATGAAAGCGACCGTTATCCAATTGAATTACGTTGAGGCTGTGCGGATAAGTTTTAGAAAATTCATTCAAAAACCACTGAAAGCAATCAGCATCTAAATGGGAAAATTCTAAAAAGAAGTTTTCGCCACTCAGTGGCTCAATGGCACCATAGAGCCAAAATGATTGAAAGGTCCATTGAACTGGACCAACTGGCTTAATCCCCAGTGCGGTGATGACCCGCCGGGTGATCGTTTTTAATCCAAAGCGACTTTCATCTTGGCACCAATACCGTAAAGGCCGGACCGCTTCATTTTCAACTTGTTGAAGAATATCAATTAATTCAAGTTGTCGTGGAAGTTTTTTTTAAAAGAAACCACCGCCTCTTCATGGCGATGAACGCTCGTTGGCCGCGCCACTTTAAGTTTTGCTTTGAGTTGATAACGAACGACTTGATGCACTGTTGAATAAGGAATATCGACCTCGTATTCCTGGAGAAGCCACTGCTGGATTTGTCCGTAACTATAAAATCCATGAGTCGGATCGTCCAGACGGCGCTGGAGTGCCTCTCTCATAGCTTCGGTAATTCTCGAACGACGGCCGCCATGATAATTCCACTGCAACAGCCCGATTAAGCCTTGGGTACGATATACTTTGAGCCACTTGACAATGACGGATTTCGATCGCCCTAAATGATCGGCTAACTCTTGTAAAGAATGAAAAATCTCACTTTTAATCCAATATAGAATTTGTAATCGCTCTCGAAACTTGGCGTGAGTTTGTTCATTCATTATGCGCTTTAGTTCTTCGGAGGATTCGTGGATTTCGACTTGTAATGAGCGGCTCATGACTGGATCAATAAAAGTAGGTTAAATGAGTATGATAACAAAATCTAATCGTAAATGGTATAACCTCGGCATCGTTGGCCGCTCGCAAGACAAGCTGGACGCGGCGGCGACGGAACTGCGGGGAATCGGCGCGCGAGTCTCGGCCCATGCCGCCGACGTGCGCGATTATCCCGCGCTGGAAAAAGCCATGCGGGATGCTCGCGCGGAACTGGAGTCGATTCATACTCTGATCTGCGGCGCGGCCGGCAATTTCCCCCTCGCCGCCGAACAGATCAGCCCCAACGGCTTCAAGTCGGTGGTCGCCGACGGCGGCCAGAACCTGCCCGGCTCCGGTCCGGGGCGTGGACGCAGTTGATCATGGCGGAGATGGCGAAGGCTGGAAAATCGTAAGCACGATCTTGGGCCGCACCCTGTCTCGGTTCGTCACTTTAGCATGACGAGGATCAGCGCCCTTATAGGTACATCTCTCCTCGCGCCTTGATTGTGGCGATCCCTTCGGCTTTAATGTGCCCTTCCGATCCTGTTGATTCGCTGAGGAAATTCGTTGTGGATCTATTATCTTTCGATGCCGAGCCGCTGTATTTCGACAACCCGCCTTCCGAGGAGGTCGTGCGGTTACTTCAACAAGCCACCGAAGATTACAGTGACGGGAGATCCGAGGCGGGTTTACAGCGCGCCTTTCAACTGGCCCCGGAAAATTTGATGGTTCTGGTTTCCCTGTTTCGCTATTTTTTTTACCAGCACCGTTATCCTGAAGCCTTGGGCATCAGTCAAAAAGCCCGTGAAGTCGTGCGGCAAAAACTCGGATTACCCCAAGACTGGAGCACACTCAGCGAGGCACAGCTTGCCGAAGGCCATGAAAACGATATGGTGCTGGTCCGATTCTATTTGCTCTGTCTGAAGGGCGAAGCCTATTTGTATGCGCGGCAGGGCCAAACGGAGAAAGGTATTCCTTTGCTCGAAAAGGTCGCGGCCATGGATTCCAATGACGATCTAAAAATCACCGACTTGTTGGCGGTCTTCAACCGGAACGTTCGGCAATCGGATACGACGATGAGCATGTAAAATTTGTGGCGACCAGGGGGCTTCGCCCCCTGGACCCCCGCAAAGGGAAAAAGCCAAAATGTCAAAGAGTTAATGTCCTGGCCAGACGGAACCCTACACCGCTGACCATGTAGCGCGGGTTGCTCCCGAGGCGCGCGGCCGACCGCAACCAGTCCGGAGCGACGTACCACGAACCGCCCCGCAGCACCCGGGGACCGCCGCCCGCTTCCTCCCACGCCGAACCGTCCAGCGGCGCACCCCGATAATTCTCATGCCAGGAATCCCGTACCCACTCCCAAACATTACCCATCATGTCATGCACACCAAGTTTATTGGCCCTGAAAGAACCCACCACCGCCGTCCAAACATAATTGTCATCACAGTCATGAATCTCACCACCGTATCCATATCGCTGAAAACTCCGATCCGCCCCATTCGCATACTGGCAGGCCCGCTTGGCATCATCGCCCCAGAATCGCGCCGTTTCGCTGCCCGCCCGCGCCGCGTATTCCCACTCGGCTTCCGTCGGCAGCCGGTAAGACTTGCCCGTCATCTCGGAGAGCCACACGACATAAGCAGCGGCATCCTCCCAGGACACGTTGATGACAGGCCGCCGGCCCCGGCCCCAACCCTGATCACTGGGCAACGCCCGCCCCGTGGCATGGGCAAACTGATCGTATTCATCGAAGGTGACCTCGTATTTGCCGATCTCGAAGGGTCGCGAGACGGTCACCCGATGGCGCGGTTTCTCGCTAAAACGTGCTTCCCGATCATCCTCGCGCAACCCCATCCAGAATTCGCCGACCGAAATCCTGACCATCTCCGGCTCGCTCGCCCGGTAAAGACCAACAGCGGCGAGCAGCATCGAGGTTCCATGTCTGACGGTTAGGCCATTCGCATAAAGCCAGACGGTTCCGATCGCGACCGCCAGCACCAGCCCGGCAACGGCGCCCGCCACGCCTCGAAGAATCCACAAACGCCGCCGGCTGGCGCGCAGAAACTGGGCGGCCAACTCGGAAGGATTTGCAGCCTGACGGTAACGTCTGAGCCTCGCACCCGATGCCAATCCAGATCCATGTTGGCCGATTCCATGCCACTCCCGAGCGGCTTCCTCCAGATCCTGCCCCGCTTTGAGTTGCTCGCGGTGATTCGCGATCCAATCGCGCACGGTTTTCCATGCCGAGAACAACGCCTCGTGGGCGACTTCCACCACTGGCTGACCATCCTCTCCCCGACCGACCACCAGCAGGCGGGCATCATCGACAAACGCCTTGACCAACCTTTCGGTCTCCGCCGAATGGACCAGACGCGCCCGTGACGCCCGTCGCCGCGCGACGGCGCCTTCCTCGTCGATTTCCACCAGTTCCCGAAAAACCTCGCCCACCGTTTGTTGGGTCACGCCCAGCTTGCCGACGGTATCCTCCGCTCGCTTGGCGATAGCACCCGCCACCCGCCCAAACCCATCGTAATACCGATTACTAATAGATTTTACTACTTTAGTGCGGATAAAATAAAATCAAAACTGGTCAAAGAAACCACTTCGCTTGGGAGAAGCGATTGAATGAGTTCATCCACTTTTTTACGTAGTTCATCTAGGGTTTTTAAATTGATCCAACACAATTGATCTTTCATTGATTGCCAAACACGCTCAATGGGGTTCACATCGGGACTGTAAGGCGGTTGGAATAATAAGACGACATTATCGGGGATTACGAGTTTTTTGGCAGAATGAAAGCGACCGTTATCCAATTGAATTACGTTGAGGCTGTGCGGATAAGTTTTAGAAAATTCATTCAAAAACCACTGAAAGCAATCAGCATCTAAATGGGAAAATTCTAAAAAGAAGTTTTCGCCACTCAGTGGCTCAATGGCACCATAGAGCCAAAATGATTGAAAGGTCCATTGAACTGGACCAACTGGCTTAATCCCCAGTGCGGTGATGACCCGCCGGGTGATCGTTTTTAATCCAAAGCGACTTTCATCTTGGCACCAATACCGTAAAGGCCGGACCGCTTCATTTTCAACTTGTTGAAGAATATCAATTAATTCAAGTTGTCGTGGAAGTTTTTTTTAAAAGAAACCACCGCCTCTTCATGGCGATGAACGCTCGTTGGCCGCGCCACTTTAAGTTTTGCTTTGAGTTGATAACGAACGACTTGATGCACTGTTGAATAAGGAATATCGACCTCGTATTCCTGGAGAAGCCACTGCTGGATTTGTCCGTAACTATAAAATCCATGAGTCGGATCGTCCAGACGGCGCTGGAGTGCCTCTCTCATAGCTTCGGTAATTCTCGAACGACGGCCGCCATGATAATTCCACTGCAACAGCCCGATTAAGCCTTGGGTACGATATACTTTGAGCCACTTGACAATGACGGATTTCGATCGCCCTAAATGATCGGCTAACTCTTGTAAAGAATGAAAAATCTCACTTTTAATCCAATATAGAATTTGTAATCGCTCTCGAAACTTGGCGTGAGTTTGTTCATTCATTATGCGCTTTAGTTCTTCGGAGGATTCGTGGATTTCGACTTGTAATGAGCGGCTCATGACTGGATCAATAAAAGTAGGTTAAATGAGTATGATAACAAAATCTAATCGTAAATGGTATTATCGACCAAACCATTGGTTTCCTGGCCCCGTCCGAAAAAGATCGGCGCATCGTCTGGAGTAAAGGCGCGCAAACCGGGGAAGGGGGAATCCGGCCATAGCGGTGGACCCGGCACCGAAGGAACCGGCGGCTCGCTTGGAGGAATTACCGAAACAGCCGTCTTTCGATCCAGAATGTCCCGCACCACCGTTCGCAGATGTAAATTCAATTGCTCCCTGAACTCGTCCGGCTTCAGGTAAGAGTTGTAACCACGTTTTATCGAACCATCGGGATTGGCGAAGGATTGAAAAAACTGCTTCACTTGACGCCATTGTCGCGATTTTGAGTCAAAGGCCGGATCGTCTGGATCGAGAGCTATCTTCTCGGTTCGGCGATAGATCAAGATCGCTGGCTTTTCGTGTTTTTCGGCCGCTTCCAGCGCATTGAGATACTCCCACTCGGTCCCTGACAGATAACGGCCGCCATCGGGCTTTTGCCAATCATCGGGTAACGGCGTGCCCATGCGCGCCCAGAAAATAACGATGACGACATCGCACTCGGCGGGTGTCGGCAAACCTTTCTTGATCGCCTCTTGCGGTGTCAGAGTCGCCAGCATGGGTGCACCCGCGCCGGGCTTGTCCCAAGCGACGATTTCCACCGTGATCTTGCCGCGCAACAGCGGATCGTATTGCAGTTGGTCCAGCACGTTCAGAGCCAGCGCGCGCTCGTCCGCCACGTCCCCCGGCGAAGCCAGAAACACCCGCAGATGCAGCGGGCTTCGAGATACGCTGGATACTGTGCTCATGGTTGCTTATCTCCTCAAATGCCTTACAGACCACTGGCGTCCACGACCAAGCTCATCACCATCCCCAAGCGGCTTTCCGAGCACGACCAGCCAAAAAAATATCAATTAAAATAGATTGTTGGAATATTTTTGTGGAAACCTGGATCTACTATGGCTCTCCTTGATGAGTGGTGGTCGACTCGGGAGCGGAAATCCCCCCGACCGCGGGCAGGACCGACGGGGAAAAACTCCGGCTCATCGTGGTCGCTGTCCTAAACTCCACCCTGCTGTTCGAACGCACACGCCCGGCGCGGAAAAAGCCATGAAGAAAACATGGTCAGATTCCCGGTTCTGCTTTAGACTCCGCCCCGCTCCTTGAGCGGGTGCGGGAAGAGTCGCGCCAACCCCGGTCGTGCGTCGCGCACTGTCCACCAACAAGCGGCATCGCCACTGGGCAATGAAGCGAAGCACATACCGCATTACCTTTGAATCCAGCATTCGCACCAATATGTCGAAACACTACACTCCATGACTGCTTATCCTACTGTTCCATCGACGGTCGATTCACCCGCCATTCATCTCGGCGCCACCCACAGCTACGCGATCACCGGCGACCAGATTCACCTTAGCGCCGACCTGAACATCCTCAATGCCGAATACGCGACGTCCACTGCCTGGGCACTCCAACTCTGGGCGCTCGACATGCCCTTCGTGGGTGGTGAACTTTCAGGCGTCAAGGTCGCCGAAATCCCGCTCGACCCTCTACCGGAGACGGTTCCGCCATCGATCGCCGTCGCGGGTTCCACCTTCGTTTCGCCCCCCGCCGGCGCCCGTGACTGGACCCTGCTCCTGGTGCTTGCCGCTGGCGAGGATGGAGATTTCCGACACATTCACGCCTTCGCCAATTATCCTCGCCCCGAATGTTTCGCCTTGCCACGTATCCTGGGCAAAGTGGAATATCAGCTCACGGAAGACCAGATCGAGCTGACGGTTGCGGAGATTCAGAATCCGCGCGACCCCGCCAACATGAGCGGTACTCTGTCGCTGGAATTGTGGGCCTTGGCCGCACCCTATGCCGGGGGCGCCTTCGATGGCATCCCGCTGGCCGGCGTGGTTATCGGCTCGCTCCCCGGCCAGGGGCAACACCTTAACCTGCAAACGACCGCACACCGCGCACCGACACCACCGGGATGTTGGCATCTGGTGTTGATGCTGCGGGAATGGACCCTTGCAGGCTATGTGACCCGGGACTACACCAACTTTGATATCCCCTATATCAGTGAAGCGCCGCAATCCTCAGAACCGGTTCAAGTCACCGTCGCACCCGAGATCTCCCCTGTAGTCGTGCCCGAAGCCGAAGCTCCTGTTCCAGCGGCGGCGGATACGGCACTACCTCAACAACATCCGAACGAAGAAGCCGGCTCCGTACAGCCCAGCGAAATCCAGAATCCAGTCGAATCGATCGACCAGACAGAGATTGTCGATCCACCGCGCGCCAAAGGCAGCGGCACAAGCATCTTCGGGCGATTTTGGAAGCGACTCGGGTTCTAACCGCGGATCGGCGGACAGCCCAGCGGAAGATGCTCTATAGCGCCCTCAAAAACCCCTGTAAACGTCGCGCGTAAAACAGAGCGGAGGGCAAGAGTGTCGCCTCAATCCTTGTGCATGATCAGCGCCTTTGGGGAAACGGAAGGGTACAATAGATTCATAGACTCTTGCTCTTCCGCGCTTTCCGAGGACCGACCACATGCGCTACCTCAGCACCCGGGGCGGCATGGCCCCCGCGACCTTTTCCGAGATCCTGCTGGGCGGGCTGGCGCCCGACGGCGGCCTGACCATTCCGGAACACTACCCGACCCTGGCGCCCGGTGAGCTGGCCGGTTGGCGCCGCCTGTCCTACCCGGAACTGGCGTTCGCCATCCTGCGCAAATTCGCCGACGACCTGCCGGATGACGACCTGCACGCACTGGTCGAACGTACCTACACCGCTGACCGCTTCCATACCAAAGCCATTACGCCGGCCACCAATCTGCTGGATGACGTCTGGCTGCTGCGGCTGTCGAATGGCCCGACCCTGGCGTTCAAGGATATCGCCATGCAGTTGCTTGGCAACCTGTTCGAATACGCCCTGCTCAAGACCAGCGGCCACCTCAATATCCTCGGCGCCACCTCGGGCGACACCGGCTCCAGCGCCGAATATGCCATGCGCGGCAAGCGCGGCATCCAGGTGTTCATGCTCTCGCCTCACCAGAAGATGAGCCGGTTCCAGACCGCGCAGATGTTCTCGCTGCAAGATCCCAATATCTTCAACATCGCCGTGCATGGCGTGTTCGACGACTGTCAGGACATCGTCAAGGCGGTCAGCAACGATGCCGAATTCAAGGCTCGCCACGCCATCGGTACCGTCAACTCCATCAACTGGGCACGGGTGGTGGCGCAGATCGTCTATTACTTCAAGGGCTGGCTGGCGGTCACCACGCGCGACGACCAGGAAGTGTCCTTTGCCGTGCCGTCCGGCAACTTCGGCAATATCTGCGCCGGTTACATCGCCAAGCGCATGGGCCTCCCCATCCGCCGACTGATCCTCGCCACCAACGAAAACAATGTGCTCGATGAGTTCTTCCGCACCGGCGTCTACCGGGTGCGTCAGACCGATCAAGTGGCGCACACCAGCAGCCCCTCGATGGACATCTCCAAGGCATCCAATTTCGAGCGCTTCATTTTCGATGTGGTCGGGCGCGATCCGGCGATGGTCCGCGAACTGTGGCGGCAGGTGGATACTTTCGGTTTCTTCGACTTGTCCGGCACCGACGCCTTCCGCGCCATCGCGCAATCCGGCTTCGTGTCCGGCTCCAGCAACCACCCGGACCGCATGGCGGTGATCCGCTGGATTCACCAGGAATGTGGCGTGGTCGTCGACACTCACACCGCCGATGGCATCAAAGTCGGGCTGGAGTATCGCGAGCAAGGCGTACCGCTGCTGTGCCTGGAAACCGCCCTGCCAGCTAAATTCGAGGATTCCATCGTCGAAGCGCTGGGCCATCCACCGGAACGCCCGACCGGCTACGAAAACATCGAAGCGCTACCGCAACGCTTTGAGGTGATGGAAGCGGATGTAGCAGCGGTCAAGGCGTATATCACGCAACACGCGGGCTGAGTGGCCAAACGCTGCCATGGAGTAGAACAAACATGTCCGAACAACTGATCGAACACACTCCGTCCGCCCACTACCATCCCCTGCTGATCAAGAGCCTGCTCGGCAATCCGATCCGTCAGTTCCCCGAGCAGGAGATCGTCCATGGCGATTTCAAGCGCCAAACTTACCGCGACCTGGGCGAACGGGTCAGCCGCCTGGCCAGCGGTCTCGCGGGCCTTGGGGTCAGGCGCGGTGACACCGTGGCGGTCATGGACTGGGACAGCCACCGCTATCTGGAATGCTTCTTCGCCGTACCGATGATGGGCGCGGTGCTGCACACCATCAATATCCGGCTATCCCCGGAACAGATCCTCTACACCATCAACCACGCCGAAGACGACATCATTCTGGTCAACACCGAGTTTCTGCCGGTGCTGGAAGCCATCCGCGACCGCATCGAGCCGGTCAAGAAACTGGTACTGTTGAACGACACCGGCCAGACGCCAGCCACCACCCTGGATATCACCACCGAATACGAAAGCCTGTTGATGTCCGGCGATTCCGACTACAAATTTCCGGACTTCTCCGAAGACGCTCGCGCCACCACGTTCTATACCACCGGCACCACCGGCCTGCCCAAAGGCGTGTACTTCAGCCACCGGCAACTGGTGCTTCATACTCTGGCTCTGCGCTCGGCCGTGGGCGGCCCTGGCCAGGGCCGCTTTAATCGCGATGACGTGTACATGCCGATCACCCCCATGTTCCACGTTCACGCTTGGGGGTTTCCCTATGTCGCCACGCTGCTGGGCGTCAAACAGGTCTATCCGGGACGCTACATTCCCGAGCAATTGTTAACCCTGATTCAGCGCGAGAACGTGACCTTTTCCCACTGCGTGCCCACCATCCTGCAAATGCTGCTGGGTAGTCCCAAGATGGATGAGGTGGATCTGTCGCGCTGGAAAGTCACCATCGGCGGTTCGGCATTGCCGCGGGCATTGGCCAAACAGGCCCTTGATCGGGGCGTGGACGTGTTCGGTGCCTACGGTCTGTCGGAAACCTGCCCGATTCTGACCCTGGCGCAACTCAAACCGTACATGCTGGACTGGGATTGGGAACGGCAACTGCACATCCGTTGCAAGGCCGGTTTGCCGATCCCCATGGTCGAATTGCGGATCGTGGACGAGGACATGAACGATCTGCCAGCCGATGGCAAGAGCACGGGCGAGGTGGTGACCCGTGCGCCGTGGCTGACCCAAGGTTATCTGCGGGACCCGCAAAGTTCCGAATCGCTGTGGCGCGGTGGTTATCTCCACACCGGCGACATCGGCTTCATCGACGAGGAAGGCTATCTCAAGATCACCGACCGGTTGAAGGATGTGATCAAGACCGGTGGCGAATGGATCGCCTCGCTGGAACTGGAAGATCTGATCCTCAAGCATCCGGCGGTGGCGGAAGCGGCGGTCATTGGCATTCCCGATCCGACATGGGGTGAACGGCCGTTGGCACTGGTGGTGCCGCAATCGGGTCGGCAGGTGGACGAAACGGCAATCCGCGACTGGCTGAAGGATTTTGTCGAGCAGGGCATCATCTCCAAGTGGGGCATGCCCGACCGGGTGCTGCTGGTCGATTCCATCCCCAAAACCAGCGTGGGCAAGCTCAACAAGAAAGCGATGCGCGAACAGTACGCCCAAGCAACCCAGAACAGTTAAGCGGCGCGGGAATCAAACACAATCCCGCGAACTCTAAAAGGATGTTGGAAAGAAACTACTGGAAACCCCTTCTCCGACAAGGCTCACGGAAAACAGCAGGAGGTCCCAAATGGCAACGATGCGAACGATGGGCTTGATTGCGGCGGCGCTGGCGCTGAGCGGTGGATTGCCGCGGCCGGCCGACGCGCAACAGATGTACACGCCCACGCCTTACGATTCGCCGCCGCCACGCTACCCGGAGCCGCCACCGGTCAGGCCCGACCCCCCTTACGAACTGGCACCCGGGGGTCCCATCCAGTTTTACAGCCGACCGGCCGGGCCAGCCCAACCACCGGCACCGCCCGCGCCCCCGCCGCGCCCGTATGTGGCCCCGACACCCGCGCCCGCGGAGGAATATCCAGCCTACTCACCCTATGCGGAAGAGACCGGACCCGGCTGGCTGCCACCGGGCGATTTGATCCAGGTTCAGGATGATCGAGGCATCCGTTACGCCTCCGGCGGCGTGGGCGAAGGCGAACGCGCCGAACTCAACGCGCTGTCCGGCCAGTTCAATCTGCGGCTGCTGTTCGCCATGCAGGGCAGTGGCGACTATCTGGCGGACATCAAGGTCACCATTGTGGACCAGCGCGGCGAGACTGTGCTGCGCGCTGAATCGAACGGCCCCTGGTTCTATGCCCAACTACCGCCGGGCGCCTACACCGTGGAAGCCAGCACGCCCGATCAAACCCAGCGGCAACCCGTGACCATCGGCGCCCGCCAGTCCCGACTGAATTTCTATTGGCGTTGACTCGCAAGCCATTACTGGATTTTCACAATCCAGCCTTCCTCGTTTGGAGGGAGTGTTTCCGTCCTTAATTAGCGACGGACGACGACGGGGTAGACCGCGGTTTGGGTCCGGGTTCGGAACCCGTATCGGACCCGGCTGCCGCGGCCGGCGGCAAGGATGGCGGAACCTGAATCGAACTCTCCGGCTCGGCCACCTTGTTTGCAGCGGCTTGCTGTTCCAACAATTGTTTCGCCGCTTTGGAATCGGTGTGATCGACGATTTCCCGTAACGTCGGAATCCGCAGGGTCACTCCCACTTTCAGGTAATCCACGCCCGCTTTGGAAAATGCTGTTGGATTGATGGCAAATAGCGCCTTCATCATGGCGTCGATGCCGATATCCGGAGCGGGGCGAACCTTGGCGGCGATATTCCAAAGCCGTTCGTTGGGCACCACGGGGCCGTACTGCTCTCCCCCCTTGTATACAGGCATAGCCGATTTTTCGGACTCAATCACCGTTGAATCCACAGGTTCAGCTACTTCGGCAACCTCGGCAACCTCGGCAACCTCGGCGCTTTCAACACCCGGCGGCTCCGTCGCTTCGACGACCTGAACGGCTTCGGCGCTTTCAACACCCGGCGGCTCCGTCGCTTCGACGACCTGAACGGCTTCGGCGCTTTCAACACCCGGCGGCTCCGTCGCTTCGACGACCTGAACGGCTTCGGCGCTTTCATCTCTCGGCGGCTCCGTCGCTTCGACGACCTCGTTGACCTCGACGGTTTCAATCTCCGGCGGAGCGGCAAACTTCAGCGCCGGTGGTTCAGTGGAATCGGCGGCATGAACAGTTTCGGCTGATTCAAATACCGACAGAACAGCGAACCCCGCAACTGGCCGCGCGATGGAGTCCGCAACTAGCGATTCAGCAACAGTGGCGGTTGGCGATAACTCGAAAACATCAGCCGCCACTGTTGCTAACGTGTCGTTGGCTGATTGAGAAGTCGTGCCCGACTCAGCCGTAATCTGACGATCAAGCTCTGACGGCGTCGCCGCATTGGCACCAGGCTCAAGAACCGGTTCCGATGCCACGGCATCGACAGTCCGTGTATCAGAAAGGCTTTGTGGTGAAACAGGCACATGAGGAACCTGGACAGTAGCCGACGCCATGACTTCTGAAACCACCAGAAACAGCAGCGGAGTCGCCGACACTGGCGCAAGAACCATTGGCCTCGCCGGTCTTGATACGGCTGTGTTCAATGCAAGGTCAGGTTCGGCAACTTCGGGCTTCGGTTCTGGGGTTGCGACCACCGCCGGTTCGGGAACGGAGATCTCCAATTTCGGCTCGGGGGTGGAGACTTCAGGCTCCGGTTCGGAAGCCACGACCACCGCCGATTCGGGGGTGGAGACTTCAGGCTCCGGTTCGGAAGCCACGACCACCGCCGATTCGGGGGTGGAGACTTCAGGCTCCGGTTCGGAAGCCACGACCACCGCCGATTCGGGGGTGGAGACTTCAGGCTTCGGTTCGGAAGCCACGACCACCGCCGATTCGGGGGTGGAGACTTCAGGCTCCGGTTCGGAAGCCGCGACCACCGCCGGTTCGACGGTGGAAACTTCGGGCTCCGGTTCGGAAGCCGCGACCGCCGCCGGTTCGACGGTGGAAACCTCAGGCTTCGGTTCGGAAGCCGCGACCGCCGCCGGTTCGACGGTGGAAACCTCAGGCTTCGGTTCGGAAGCCGCGACCGCCGCCGGTTCGGAGCTGGAAACTTCAGGCTTCGGTTCGGGGACTGACGGGGTCGGCTCAAGCGTGCTTGGCCGCGCCAAGGGAAATACGGCCAAGTTGCTGGCAGTTGCTCCCGCCGATGCCTGTTCCACCGCCGCCGGCATCTCTCCAGCGGATGCAATGCCAGTTCCCGCGCCGGCCAGCGCTGCCTTCTCCGCCGCCGCCAATTGTCTGGCAACCGCGGAACCGGTGAAATCGGCGATTTCCTGAAACGTCGGAATTCGCAATAAAGCTCCGATGCGCAAACCATCGACCCCCACCTTGGAAAAGGCATCTGGATTGGCTTGAAATAAGGCTTGTATCATCTGATCCCTGGTAATTCCGGGATCGGGTCGGACCTTGAGCGCGATCCCCCAGAGCCCCTCACCGGACGTGACCGGGCCGTAAACATCCCCCGGTCGATAGACCCAACTCCCGGACGAGGACGCTTCCGTGGCAGACACCGGTTGATCGGGGTATTGAATGGTTCTGTTCACGACGATATCGGCCGAAGGCGACTCGGAGACCGAGTCGGCCTCGGTGTCGGCGGGCGTATCCAACACGGTTTTGGTTCGACCAGCGACAGGTTGCTCGACCAAACGCCGCACGGGATCGAGCAGCACGGTGAATTCCCGGAACGTCTTGCCGCGCGGCCAGCCGAATTCCAACAGCAGCGCCAGCGACGGCTCGTGGATGGGCTTGATCGACACCACCTTGACGTAAACCTTGCCTTCGGCATCGTACTGGATCGAAAAAACCAGATTATCCAGCGTCGCCCCCCGGTCGAGGCCGAATTCCTTGAACATCGTCGGCGACGCCACCTTGACGGAAATCCTGCCCAGTTCCTCCAGCGACAGCGTCGGTAGCGGAATCCTGGCGTCGAACAACTGGTTCAGGGCGGAATCAACTTTAATCTCGCCAACTTCCAGCGCGAAGGCACAAACAGGCCCCAGCAGCAGCGAAGCCAACCAGCAGCGAAACACATTGCGAGTCATGGACAAATCCTCGGGAATCGGGCGGCGGCAGGGTGAAGTTTGGCGAGTTTACGCCGATGCCGACACGCATTATCCCCCATATTCTAGAATGTTGGTTTAGGACGCCAACAGCCCGACCCCGGTTGTCGGCCGGAATTCGCGACAATCACCGGACCTATCGCCATGTCTCCCGATCACGATGGATTGCCAAACTCCGCCGAACCGGCACCCACGAACGCCGGGGACGCCGCGACCCGCCTGCTGACGGTCATGCGGGAACTACTGCTGGAAATTCGCCAGTCCGAGCGCGACGCGCCAGCGTTGACCCTGGACAGCCACATCGATCGCGATCTGGCGCTGGATAGCCTGGCGCGCACCGAACTACTGCAACGAATCGAACGGACTTTTCGCGTACAACTGGACGAGAAGGTGCTGCTGGCGGAAAGCCCACGCGACTTGCTGGAGTTGATCCTGCGGGCCAGCGGCCAACCGCCGGAGGCAACCACGCTCGCGCCGGACTGGCAAGCGCCGACGGCGCAACCAGCCGCAACCGTTGGCAGCCCGGACGGCGCCGAAACCCTGCTCGACATGTTGGACTGGCATGTCGAGCGCCAGCCCGAGCGGGTGGCGATCCAGATTTACGGCAACGACGATCGGATCGACACCGCTTTCACCTACGCCGGACTGCGGCAGCGCGCCCGGGCGGTGGCCACCGGGTTGCGGGAACGCGGGCTGCAACCCCGGCAAACCGTCGCCATCATGCTCCCGACCGGTCCCGAGTATTTCCTCGCGTTCTTCGGCATCCTGCTGGCGGGCGGCGTACCGGTGCCGATCTATCCGCCGGTCCGCCCTTCGCAGATCGAAGAGCATCTGCGCCGCCACGCCCGGCTGCTGGGCAACGCCCAAACCATGGCGTTGATCACCGTGCCCGAAGCCAAGTTGGTGGCGCGGCTGCTGCGGGCGCAAGTCGAGGAACTGCGCCATATCGTCACGGTAGCGGAATTGGAGCAGGAACCAACACCATGGAGCGACGCCCCGGTTCGCGGCCAGGATCTCGCCTTCCTGCAATACACCTCCGGCAGCACTGGTGACCCCAAGGGCGTGATGCTGACTCATGCCAACCTGCTGGCCAACCTGCGTGCCATGGGCTCGATCGTGGCGGCCGGACCCGACGATGTGTTCGTAAGCTGGCTGCCCCTATATCACGACATGGGCCTGATCGGCGCCTGTCTGAGCAGCCTGTACTATGGTTTCCCATTGGTGGTCATGTCGCCGCTCAGCTTCCTGGCCCGGCCAGCCCGCTGGCTACGAGCGATCCACCACCATCGTGGCACCCTGTCCGCCGCGCCCAATTTCGCCTACGATCTCTGCGCGCGGGCCATTCAGGATCATGAAATTGAAGGACTGGACCTAAGCTCCTGGCGCATGAGCTGCAATGGCGCGGAACCGGTCAACCCGGCCACCATCGAGCGATTCGTCGCCCGCTTCGAACCTTACGGCTTCCGGCCGGACGCCATGGCGCCGGTGTACGGGCTGGCCGAGTGCTCGGTCGGACTGACGCTGCAACCACCGGGGCGGACACCGACCATCGACCGGGTGCGACGCGGCGTGTTCATGGCTGGCGGCCGGGCCGAACCGGCGGATGCGAACGAAGCCAGCGCCCTGCTCTTCCCCGCCTGCGGCCAACCACTCCCCGGCCATCAACTGCGCATCGTCGACGACCGGGGCCGGGAGCTGCCGGAGCGGCAGGAAGGGCGACTGGAATTCCAGGGGCCATCGGCGACGGCCGGCTACTATCGCAATCCCGAAGCCACCCGGCGGCTGTTCCCGCACGGCGACGACTGGCTGGATTCTGGCGACCGCGCCTATCTGGCCAGCGGCGATGTTTACCTGACCGGCCGAGTCAAGGATCTGATCATTCGCGGCGGGCGCAATATTTACCCTTATGAACTGGAACAGGCCGTCGGAGAAATTCCGGGAATCCGCAAGGGCTGCGTGGCGGTTTTCGCCAGCGCCGACCCCATCACCGGCAGCGAGCGCCTGGTCGTGGTCGCCGAAACCCGCGCCACCCAGCCGGAAGCGCTGACCAAGCTGCGCCAGCGGATTCAGAGCGTTGGGGTGGACTTGCTGGGAATGCCGCCGGACGAAGTGATGCTGGCGCCGCCGCATACGGTGCTCAAAACCTCCAGCGGCAAAATCCGCCGGGCAGCCATCCGGGAACTATTCGAACGCAACACGCTCGGGCGCGGCGGCCGGGCGCTGTGGCTGCAATTGACGCGGATCGCGCTAGCCAGCGGTTGGGCGCAAACACAGCGACTTTGGCGCGGCGCGCTGGAGCGACTGTATGCCGCTTACGCCTGGACCCTGTTTGGGCTGTTGGCGCCGACGGTGTGGCTGGGGATCATGATGCTGCCAAAGTTGGAATGGCGCTGGACGCTGAGCCGGACCGCAACCTGGCTGCTGGCTCAGCTCACCGGTACGTCGTTGACGGTGCGCGGGCTCGAACACCTGCCGGCCGGTCCCTGCGTGCTGGTGGCCAACCATGCCAGCTTCTTGGACGCCTACGTGCTGATGGCGACCATCCCGCGCCGTTTTCATTACGTCGCCAAGCGGGAGTTGCTGGATAACCGTTGGATTGGACCCCCGCTGCAACGGATCGGCACGCTGTTCGTCGAGCGTTTCGACATACAGCGCAGTGCCGACGAAGCCCGCAAGATCGCCGAGGCGGCGCACGCCGGCCACTCGCTCGGGTTTTTCCCGGAAGGTACCTTTAAGCGAATGCCGGGGCTGCTATCGTTCCGCATGGGTGCGTTTCTGGCGGCGGCGCAGGCGGGAACACCGGTGGTCCCGGTCACGATTCGCGGTACTCGCTCGATGCTGCGCGCCGGCTCCTGGTTTCCGCGCCGCGGCCGACTGGAAGTGCGGGTCGAAGCGCCGGTTCAGCCAGATGGCGACGACTGGGCGGCGGCGGTGCGGCTGCGCGATCAGGCGCGGGCGGCGATTCTGCGTCACTGCGGTGAACCGGATTTAGGGGAATGATCCATGTTCCCGCGGCCAGTAAAAAATTCGTGGCGCCGCAGCGGCGCCACGGCCGGAAACGAAAACGGCCTGCGTTGCCGCAAGCCGATGATCAATATGGAGCTGGCGAAGGGAATCGAACCCCCGACCGGCTGATTACAAATCAGCTGCTCTACCGACTGAGCTACGCCAGCCACCTGAAAGCGATTATTATAGTCGAAAATTTCCAGTATCGTTTCGCAAAAACTTCATTCCAGCAATTGACAATGACATTTTTTGTCAAGACAATATGCGACTCAATTTTGGAGGGGTTCCCGAGCGGTCAAAGGGGGCAGACTGTAAATCTGTTGGCTCAGCCTTCGAAGGTTCGAATCCTTCCCCCTCCACCATACTTTTTGAGGGTTGGCTGCTTTGCGGAGGCGAAGCTTGTGGTGATAGAGGAATTTGCCTCCGCATGCGATGTCGAGCCTAGCGCGACCAAGGCGGGTGTAGTTCAATGGTAGAACCTCAGCCTTCCAAGCTGTTGACGTGGGTTCGATTCCCATCACCCGCTCCAAACCATGCGCGATGTCGAAAGATTAAAGATCGGCCCATATAGCTCAGTTGGTAGAGCGCATCCTTGGTAAGGATGAGGTCACCAGTTCAAATCTGGTTATGGGCTCCAAATTCAATGCGTATATGTGATGCCTGATGTGGCGCGATCCGAGTTTCGGCCTTAGACAGTTTTTTAGGGGAGTGCCTGGATGTCCAAAGAAAAGTTTGAGCGCAGCAAGCCGCACGTCAACGTCGGGACGATTGGCCACGTAGACCACGGCAAGACCACGCTAACGGCGGCGATCACGCGGGTGATGGCGACGGCGTTTGGTGGAGAATTCAAAGCCTACGACCAGATCGACTCCGCGCCGGAAGAAAAGGCGCGCGGCATCACCATTGCCACGGCCCACGTCGAATACCAATCGCCCAAGCGGCACTACGCCCATGTTGACTGCCCCGGGCACGCCGACTACATCAAGAACATGATCACCGGCGCCGCGCAGATGGACGGCGCAATCCTCGTGGTCTCGGCCGCCGACGGCCCGATGCCGCAGACCCGCGAGCACATTCTGCTGGCGCGCCAGGTTGGGGTCCCGTGCATCGTGGTCTACCTCAACAAAGCCGACATGGTCGACGACGCCGAACTGCTGGAACTGGTGGAAATGGAAGTCCGCGAACTGCTCAGCAGCTACGACTTCCCCGGCGACGACGTCCCCATCATCACCGGCAGCGCGCTCAAGGCCCTGGAAGGCGACCAAAGCGACATTGGCGAACCCTCGATCGTCAAACTGGTCGACGCCATGGACGTCTACATTCCGCAACCACAGCGCGAAATCGACAAAGCCTTCCTGATGCCGATCGAAGACGTCTTCTCGATCTCCGGGCGCGGCACGGTGGTCACCGGCCGCATCGAACGGGGCAAGGTCAAGGTCGGCGAGGAAGTCGCCATCGTCGGCATCCGGCCCACGGTCAAGACCATCTGCACCGGCGTCGAAATGTTCCGCAAGCTGCTGGACCAGGGCGAAGCCGGCGACAACGTCGGGGTTCTGCTACGCGGCACCAAGCGGGACGACGTCGAACGTGGCCAAGTGCTGGCCAAGCCCGGCACCATCACCCCACACACTCAGTTCGAAGCCGAAGTCTACGTACTGGGCAAGGAAGAGGGCGGGCGGCACACACCCTTCTTCAAGGGCTACCGGCCGCAATTCTACTTCCGCACCACCGACGTCACCGGCTCGGTCGACCTGCCCGAAGGGATCGAAATGGTGATGCCCGGCGACAATGTACGGATCGTGGTCAGTCTGATCGCGCCGATCGCCATGGACGAGGGCCTGCGCTTCGCCATTCGCGAGGGTGGGCGCACCGTCGGCGCCGGCGTCGTCGCTAAAGTGATCGAGTGAGCCTCAGTCACACATCTGGGTGGGTTCTGTACCAGGAATCCACCTCTTAAGTTACAGGCCAGTAGCTCAATTGGCAGAGCAGCGGTCTCCAAAACCGCAGGTTGGGGGTTCGATTCCCTCCTGGCCTGCCATTCATCATGGCATGCCCCACTTCCCACTCCACCTGTTTGGCGGAGTGGGAATTCCTTGGAACGTGTAAACCCAAGACCCGCATGAACCCGACCAAACCCGAACTGCAGACGGCCAATCGCGCCGATATGTTCAAGCTCCTAGCCGCAGGCACCATCGTCTTGGTCGCACTGGTGGCTTTTTATGTTTTCGCGAATCATTCATTGCTGGTTCGTGTGATCGGTTTGCTGGCGGCGGCCGGCGCGGCGGTGGCTATCGCCCTGAAAACCGAACCGGGCGCGGAAACCGTGGAGTTCGTCCGGGGTGCCCGTTCCGAACTGCGCAAGGTGGTCTGGCCAACACGCGCCGAAACCACGCAAACCACTCTGATCGTGATCGCCATGGTCGTCATCATGGGCGTGCTGCTGTGGTTGTTCGACGTACTGCTACTGTGGCTGGTTCGGCTGATCACCGGCTAGCGGAGCGACTTATGGCGATGCGATGGTATGTGGTGCAGGCTTATTCCGGTTTCGAGCAACATGTCAAGCGCTCGCTGCTGGAACGCATCAACCGTGAAGCTATCACCGAACGCTTCGGCCAGATTCTGGTGCCCACCGAGGAAGTCGTGGAAATGCGCGACGGGCAGAAGCGCAAGAGTGATCGCAAATTCTTCCCGGGCTACGTGCTGGTACAGATGGAAATGGATAACGAGACCTGGCACTTGGTCCGTAGCGTTCCCAAGGTGCTCGGCTTCATTGGGGGGACCAGCGACAAACCAGCGCCGATCTCGGAAAAGGAAGCTCAAACCATCCTGCAACGGATTCAGGACGGTGTCGACAAACCTAAGCCCAAGGTGCTGTACGAACCCGGCGAAATGGTGCGTGTCACCGACGGTCCCTTCAATGATTTCGAGGGCGTGGTCGAGGAAGTGAACTACGAAAAGAGCCGGCTACGTGTCGGCGTGATGATTTTCGGTCGGACGACCCCGGTCGAACTCGAATTCAGTCAGGTCGAAAAAGTGTCCCGCTAACCGGTGTCCACCGGTCGATCTTCCGCCCGTCCGCCCGTCCGGACGGCTCATTCGGGGAGCCGCAAGGCGCTTGTACCCGACAGGAGTCATAATGGCAAAAAAAGTTACGGCATACGTCAAATTACAGGTCGCCGCCGCCAAGGCCAACCCCAGTCCTCCCGTCGGTCCGGCGCTGGGCCAGCACGGCGTCAACATCATGGAGTTCTGCAAGGCCTTCAATGCCCAGACCCAGAATCTGGAACCTGGCCTGCCGATTCCGGTGGTGATCACGGTCTACAGCGACCGCAGCTTCACCTTCATCATGAAGACCCCGCCGGCCACGGTGCTGTTGAAGAAGGCACTGGGGATCGGCAAGGGCAGTCCCACCCCTAACACCAAGAAGGTCGGTGAGGTTACCCGCGCTCAACTGGAAGAGGTAGCCAAGGCCAAGATGCCCGACCTGACCGCCGCCGACCTCGACGCCGCGGTGCGTACCATCGCCGGCAGCGCTCGCTCCATGGGTCTCGACGTTCGCGAGGAGGCGTGACATGGCCAAGCTCTCCAAACGCATGCAGGCGATTCGCGCCAAGTTGACGCCAGGAAAATCCCATCCGATCGAGGAAGCATTCGAACTGCTCAAGGAATTGCCTGGTGCCAAGTTCAAGGAATCCGTGGATGTGGCCGTCAACCTGGGAGTGGACCCGCGTAAGTCCGACCAAGTGGTGCGCAGCGCCACGGTGCTGCCACACGGGACCGGAAAAACAGTGCGGGTAGCGGTATTTGCCCAAGGCGTCAACGCCGACGCCGCCCTCGCCGCCGGCGCCGATGTAGTCGGCTTCGAGGATCTGGCCGAATCGGTGAAGGCCGGCAATCTCGACTTCGACGTGGTTATCGCCGCGCCGGATGCCATGCGGCTAGTGGGCCAGCTCGGCAAAATCCTTGGCCCGCGCGGCCTGATGCCCAATCCCAAGGTCGGCACCGTGACACCCGACGTGGCGGGTGCCATCCGCAACGCCAAGGCGGGACAGGTTCGCTATCGCACCGACAAGGCCGGCATCATCCACTGCACCATCGGCAAGCTGGATTTTGCCTCCGACCAGTTGCGGGAAAACTTGCAGGCGCTGTTGCACGATTTGCAGAAAATCAAGCCCGCGACCTCCAAGGGCGTCTACATCCGCCGAGTCACTGTGTCCACCACCATGGGGCCAGGTCTCACCGTGGATCAAACCACACTGTCATTCTGAACCGTTTCCCGGCATGGCGCCGGGGATGGAACAAGGAACTTTGGGCCAGTCGGGAATCGATCCCGGCTAGCGTCAAAGACCGCGGGTGCCGTCAGGCTCAATGGTTTCTGGTCATGACCGGAACAGCCCGCGCAGACGGTCAGGCCCTTCCGGATTATTCCTGGTCAGGCCGCCGCTCCCATTCTCCGCGACAGCGGAGAAAAACCATGAGGTAATGCGATGAGTCTCAATCTGGCAGAAAAACAGGCTGTGGTGGCTGAGGTCGCCAAAGTAGCTGCCAGTGCGCACTCCGCGATCGCCGCCGAGTACCGTGGACTGAGCGTCACTCAGCTCACGGCCCTGCGTGTGAAAGCGCGGGAAACCGGTGTTTATCTGCGCGTTGTCAAGAACACCCTGGCACGGCGTGCCGTGCGGGGGACCGAGTTCGAGTGCCTGCGGCCTAACTTGGTGGGACCGCTGATTCTAGCGTTCTCCCAAGAAGAGCCCGGCGCGGCAGCGCGGATATTCAAGGAATTTCTCAAGGAGAAAGCCAACGACAAGCTGGTCGTCAAGACGCTGGCGGTCGGTGGACAGGCATTTCCAGCCAGCGAATTGGATCGCTTGGCCAGCCTACCGACCCGCGACGAGGCGATCAGCCTGTTCATGGCCTGCCTGCGGGCGCCGCTCGACAAGTTCGCGCGGACTCTCAATGAAATTCCCGGCAAGTTGGTGCGCACGATCGAAGCAGTCCGGCGGCAGAAGGAAGCCGCCTGATCGTTTTGGCAAAACAAGCTGATTGATGGCAGTCAGAATTTTTAGCGTTTTTATTCAGGAGTAAATCTGCAATGGCCGTTTCCAAACAAGAAATGCTGGACACTATCGCCGGCATGACCGTAATGGAAATCGTGGATCTGATTTCCGCGATGGAAGAGAAGTTTGGCGTTACCGCCGCCGCCGCCATGGCGGCGGCTCCGGCCGCCGCCGCCGCCGCGCCGGTCGAGGAAAAGACCGAGTTCGACGTGGTCATGTCCAGCTTTGGCGAAAAGAAAGTGGAGGTGATCAAGGTGGTACGTGCCCTGACCGGTCTAGGGTTGAAGGAAGCCAAGGACCTGGTGGAAGGCGTACCCTCCATGATCAAGGAAGGCGCTCCCAAGGCCGAAGCCGAGGACATCAAGAAAAAGCTGGAGGAAGCCGGCGCCAAGGTCGACATCAAGTAAGCGCCGCGCCGCTCCCCTTTGATGGGAACTCGTTGCGCAACATTTTCTGGCTTGGACGGACTCGAACGGGAACGGCTGGTGGCTTCGGGCTGCCGGCCTGTTTCCGTTTTGAGCCTGTCAGGGAAAACCGCCGTTTCGGTTCGCGGGACAGCGAAGCGAAACTGGCAATGGAATCAGGCGGCTCCCGCCCTTGGCTGGTACTTCCGTGAGAGGAATCCCGATGGCCTACACTTTTACTGAAAAGAGACGTATCCGTAAAGACTTCGGCAAACGCCCCAGCATTCTCGAAGTGCCCTACCTGCTGGCGATCCAACTCGATTCGTACCGCGAGTTCCTGCAAGCCGAGGTACCGCCGGGAGAACGCCAGGTAGCGGGATTACACGCCGCTTTTCGCTCGGTATTCCCCATCGTCAGCTACTCGGGCAATGCGCGGCTGGAGTATGTCAGCTATCGGCTGGGCGAGCCGGTGTTCGACGTCCGCGAATGCCAGTTGCGCGGACTGACCTACGCCGCGCCGTTGCGAGTGCGGCTGCGGCTGGTGCTGATGGACAAGGACGCCGAGGCCGGCACCCATAAGATCAAGGACATCAAGGAAAACGAAGTCTACATGGGCGAACTGCCGTTGATGACCGACAACGGTACCTTCGTCATTAATGGCACCGAACGGGTTATCGTCTCGCAGCTGCACCGCTCGCCCGGCGTGTTCTTCGATCACGACAAGGGCAAGACCCATTCCTCCGGCAAGCTGCTGTTCTCGGCGCGCGTCATCCCCTACCGCGGCTCCTGGCTGGATTTCGAATTCGACGTCAAGGACATCGTGTACGCGCGCATCGACCGCCGCCGCAAGCTACCGGTCACCATCCTGTTGCGAGCGCTGTTCGACGAGCCCAATCCGAACGACCGCAACGCCATCAGCGTCAACGAACGGATTCTCGGCCTCTTCTTCGACACCAACACGGTCCGGATCGAAGACGATCAGTTCAACCTGGATCTGGTGCCGGAGCGTCTGCAAGGCGAAACCGCCGGCTTCGACATCATGATCGGAGATCGGGTGCTGCTCAAGGCGGGCGAGCGCGTCAAGGCCAAGCACGTTCGCGACCTGGATAAAGCTGGAGTGCGGCGCTTGCGGGTACCGGGCGAATATCTGGTCGGCAAGATTCTGGCCCACGACCTGCGCGATCCGGAAACCGGCGAGCAACTGGCGCAGGCCAACGACGAATTGACGCCGGACAAGCTGGAAAAGATCCAAGCCAGCGGCATCGCCGAATTCCAGACCTTGTACGTCAACGAAGTCAATCGCGGCCCGTACCTGTCCAACACCCTGCGCGCCGACCAGACCCGCAGCCAGTGGGACGCTCAGGTGGAAATCTATCGGATGATGCGCCCTGGCGAACCGCCGACCAAGGACGCCGCTCAACGCCTGTTACACGATTTGTTCTTCTCGGCCGAGCGCTACGATCTATCCGATGTTGGCCGCATGAAATTCGACAGCAGGGTCAGCCATCGGCGGACGCCCATTCCGGACGTGCCGACCAAGGAGCGCCCACCCGGCGTACTGTCCATGGAGGACATCCTGGCCGTGCTCAAGGTGCTGATCGACATCCGCAACGGCAACGGCCAGGTCGATGACATCGACCACCTCGGCAACCGCCGCATCCGCTGCGTCGGCGAGATGACCGAAAACGTGTTCCGCATCGGGCTGGTCCGGGTCGAGCGCGCGGTCAAGGAGCGGCTGAGCCTGGCTGAGTCCGAAGGACTGACCCCGCAGGATCTGATCAACGCCAAACCGGTCGGCGCCGCCATCAAGGAATTCTTCGGTTCTTCGCAACTGTCGCAGTTCATGGACCAGAACAATCCCTTGTCCGAAGTCACCCACAAACGCCGGGTGTCGGCGCTGGGGCCCGGCGGTCTGACCCGCGAACGGGCCGGATTCGAGGTGCGCGACGTGCACGCCACCCACTACGGCCGGGTCTGTCCGATCGAAACCCCGGAAGGTCCGAACATCGGCCTGATCAACTCGCTGGCGGTCTATGCCCGTACCAACGCCTACGGCTTCCTGGAAACGCCCTACCGGCGGGCGGTGGATGGCCGCGTCACCGATCAGATCGATTATTTGTCGGCCATCGAGGAAGGCCAGTATGTCATTGCGCAAGCCAACGCTCCGCTCGATCCCGACGGGCAGCTGACCGACGACCTGGTCTCCTGCCGTCATCTGAACGAATTCACCCTGACCGCTCCGGACAAGGTGCAATACATGGACGTGTCGCCCAAGCAAATCGTCTCGGTGGCGGCGGCGCTGATCCCGTTCCTGGAGCACGACGACGCCAACCGCGCGCTGATGGGCTCCAACATGCAACGTCAGGCCGTGCCGACCCTACGCGCCGAAAAGCCGCTGGTCGGCACCGGCATGGAACGGATCGTGGCTCGCGATTCCGGCGTGTGCGTGATCGCCCGCCGCGGCGGGCGGGTGGATTCGGTGGACGCCGGCCGCATCGTGGTGCGGGTCAACGATGCCGAAACCGAAGCCGGCGAACCGGGCGTGGATATCTACAACCTGACCAAGTACACCCGATCCAATCAGAACACCTGCATCAATCAGCGACCGCTGGTCCACGTCGATGACAACGTGGCGCGCGGTGACGTGCTGGCCGACGGCCCGTCCACCGATATGGGCGAACTGGCGCTGGGCCAGAACCTGCTGGTCGCCTTCATGCCCTGGAATGGCTACAACTTCGAAGATTCGATCCTGATCTCCGAGCGGGTGGTGCAGGAAGACCGCTTCACCACCATCCATATCGAGGAACTGTCCTGCGTCGCCCGCGACACCAAGCTGGGGCCCGAGGAGATCACCGCCGATATCCCCAACGTCGGCGAAAGCGCGCTGGCACGGCTGGACGAAGCCGGCATCGTCTATATCGGCGCCGAGGTCAAGGCCGGCGACATCCTGGTCGGCAAGGTCACGCCCAAGGGCGAGACCCAATTGACCCCGGAAGAAAAATTGTTACGGGCGATCTTCGGCGAGAAGGCTTCGGACGTAAAGGACACCTCGCTGCGCGTGCCTTCGGGCATGGACGGCACGGTGATCGACGTCCGGGTATTCACGCGCGACGGGGTGGAAAAGGATTCCCGTGCCCAGCAGATCGAGGAAGCGGAACTGAAACGGATCCGCAAGGATTTGAACGACCAGATGCGGATCCTGGAGGACGATCTGTATCAGCGCATGGAGCGGATGCTGGTCGGCCAAACGACCGAGGGTGGACCCAATGGCCTGTACGGTGGTGCGACCATCACGCTCGAGTATCTGAGCACCCTGCGGCGCGAGCAGTGGTTTCACATCCGCATGCAAGCCGAGGAGTTGAACGAGCAACTGGAAAAGATCAACCGGCAACTGGACCAGCAGCGCAAGGATTTCGACCAGAAGTTCGAGGAAAAACGCCGCAAGCTGACCCAGGGCGATGATTTGGCCCCGGGCGTGCTCAAGATGGTCAAGGTCTACCTGGCGGTCAAACGCCGCGTCCAGCCGGGAGACAAGATGGCTGGCCGTCACGGCAACAAGGGCGTGGTGTCGATGATCGTGCCGCAGGAAGACATGCCTTATCTGGAAGATGGCACACCGGTCGATATCGTGCTGAACCCGCTGGGGGTACCCTCGCGAATGAACGTCGGTCAGGTGCTGGAAACCCATCTGGGCTGGGCCGCCAAAGGTCTGGGCCTCAAGATCGGCCGCCTGCTGGACGCGCAAGCACAACTCGCTGACCTGCGCTCGCTCCTGGATCAGATTTACAACCAGGTCGGCGGGCAAAGCGTCGATTTGCAACAGTTCGACGACACGGAAGTGGTAGCGCTGTGCCGTAATCTGCGTGGCGGCGTGCCGATCGCCACGCCGGTGTTCGATGGCGCCACCGAAGAGGAAATGCGTGAATTACTGCGACTGGCGGGGCTCTCGGAAAACGGTCAGAGCACCCTGTACGATGGTCGCACCGGCGATCCATTCGACCGCCCGGTGACGGTCGGCTATATGTACATGCTCAAGCTGAACCACCTGGTGGACGACAAGATGCATGCCCGTTCCACCGGTCCCTACAGCCTGGTCACGCAGCAGCCGCTGGGCGGCAAGGCGCAATTCGGCGGCCAGCGCTTCGGCGAGATGGAAGTCTGGGCACTGGAAGCCTACGGCGCGTCCTATACCTTGCAGGAAATGCTGACGGTGAAATCGGACGACGTCAACGGCCGCACCAAGGTCTACAAGAACATCGTGGACGGTAACCACCGGATGGAAGCCGGCATGCCTGAATCGTTCAATGTGCTGGTCAAGGAAATCCGTTCCCTGAGTATCAATATCGAGCTGGAAAGCGATGTGACGCCGCCGGCGCGCAACGAGTGAGGCCGCCGGACCGGCCGCCGGCTGTGGCGGCGTCATGCAATCCCGTGGGTGAGAGATGATGAAAGAGCTGCTGAACCCGTTCAAGACCTTCGACGAGGTCGAGGACTTCGACGCCATCCGCATCGGGCTAGCCTCGCCGGAGATGATCCGGGCCTGGAGCTGCGGCGAGGTGAAGAAACCCGAGACCATCAACTATCGGACCTTCAAGCCGGAGCGCGACGGGCTGTTCTGCGCCAAGATCTTCGGCCCGACCAAGGACTACGAGTGCCTGTGCGGCAAGTACAAGCGGCTCAAGCACCGTGGAGTGGTCTGCGAGAAATGCGGAGTGGAAGTCACTCTGGCCAAGGTACGGCGCGAGCGGATGGGCCATATCGAACTGGCCAGCCCGGTGGCCCATATCTGGTTCTTGAAATCGCTGCCCTCGCGCATCGGCCTGTTACTGGACATGACCCTGCGCGACATCGAGCGGGTGCTGTATTTCGAATCCTACGTGGTCATCGACCCCGGCATGACGCAAACGCTGGAAAAAGGTCAGATGCTCACCGACGAGGCCTATCTGGACGCGGTCGAACAGTACGGCGACGAGTTCGATGCCCGGATGGGGGCCGAGGCGGTTCACCGGTTGCTGCATACACTGGACTTGAAAGAGCTGGTGGTGAAACTGCGCCAGGAAATCCTCGAATGCAGCTCCGAGACCAAACTCAAACGCTTGTCCAAGCGCCTCAAGTTGGTGGAGTCCTTCCTCAACTCCGGCAATAAGCCGGAGTGGATGGTATTGACCGTGCTGCCGGTACTGCCGCCCGATCTGCGACCGCTGGTACCGCTGGACGGCGGACGCTTCGCCACTTCCGACCTCAATGATCTCTACCGCCGGGTGATCAACCGCAACAACCGGCTCAAGCGACTGCTGGAACTCTCGGCCCCGGACATCATCGTCCGCAACGAGAAACGCATGTTGCAGGAAGCGGTCGACTCGCTGCTGGACAACGGCCGCCGCGGGCGCGCCATCACCGGCAGCAACAAACGGCCACTGAAGTCGCTAGCCGACATGATCAAGGGCAAGCAGGGCCGTTTCCGCCAGAACCTGCTCGGCAAGCGGGTGGACTACTCCGGTCGTTCGGTGATCGTGGTCGGCCCCACCCTGCGCCTGCATCAGTGCGGGCTGCCCAAGAAGATGGCGCTGGAGCTGTTCAAGCCATTCATCTTCAGCAAGCTGCAATTCCGCAACATGTCCACCACCATCAAGGCCGCCAAGAAAATGGTGGAGCGCGAGGAGCCGGTGGTGTGGGACATCCTGGAAGAGGTGATCCGCGAGCATCCGGTGTTGCTCAACCGCGCGCCGACCCTGCACCGACTGGGCATCCAGGCCTTCGAACCGACCTTGATCGAAGGCAAGGCCATTCAGTTGCACCCGCTGGTCTGCACCGCCTTCAACGCCGACTTCGACGGCGACCAAATGGCGGTACACGTACCGCTATCCATCGAGGCGCAGCTCGAAGCCCGGGCGCTGATGATGTCCACCAACAACATCCTTAGCCCGGCCAACGGCGAGCCGATCATCGTCCCCTCTCAGGACGTGGTCCTCGGCCTGTATTACCTAACCCGTGAGCGGATTAACGCCAAGGGTGAGGGCATGGTGTTCTCCGGTCTTAATGAAATCCATCGCGCCTACGAAAGCGGGCAGGTGGAACTTCACGCCTGGATCGAGGCACGCCTGCCGCTGGAAGAAATCGACGAGGCGGGTCAGGCCCGCACCGTACCGAAACGAGTCAAGACCACCGTTGGGCGAGTTTTATTGTCCGATATCCTGCCGGCCGGCCTGCCCTTCGAACTCGTCAACCGGGCGCTGACCAAAAAGGTCGTATCCCGGTTGATCAATGAGTGCTACCGGCGGCTGGGCTTGAAGGACACCGTGATCTTTGCCGATCAGTTGATGTATACCGGTTTTCATTACGCCACCCGCTCCGGCTCCTCGATCGGCTTCGAAGACTTCCAGATTCCGGCCAGAAAAACCGAACTGCTGGAAAAAGCCGAGCAGGAAGTCAAGGAAATCGACGACCAGTACACCTCCGGGCTGGTCACCAAGGGCGAGCGCTACAACAAGGTGGTGGATATCTGGTCGCGTACCAACGACCAGGTCGCCAAGGCGATGATGGACAATCTGGGCACCGAAACGGTGATTGACCGCGAAGGCAAGGAAGTCCGCCAACCCTCTCTCAACCCCGTGTTCATGATGGCCGACTCCGGCGCTCGTGGTTCGGCGGCGCAGATCCGCCAATTGGCCGGCATGCGCGGGCTGATGGCCAAGCCGTCCGGCGAGATCATCGAGACCCCGATCAAGGCCAATTTCCGCGAAGGCTTGAGCGTGCTGGAGTACTTCATCTCCACCCACGGCGCCCGCAAGGGTCTGGCCGACACCGCGCTCAAGACCGCCAACTCCGGCTACCTGACTCGGCGCTTGGTGGACGTGGCCCAGGATCTGGTGGTGACCGAACCGGATTGCGGCACCAATGAAGGCCTGTGGATGACGCCCGTGGTCGAGGAAGGCGATATCAAGGAACCGTTGCGCGACCGGGTGCTGGGTCGAACGGTGGCCCAGGATGTCTTTCAGCCGGGCGGCGACGACATCGCCATTCCCGCCGGCACCCTGCTCGACGAACAAGGCGTGGCGACACTCGACGACCTCGGCATCGATCGCATCCGGGTACGCTCGGCCATCACCTGCCGGACCCGCTACGGCGTGTGCGCCACCTGCTACGGCCGCGACCTGGCGCGCGGTCACCGTGTCAACAGCGGCGAGGCGGTGGGGGTGATCGCCGCTCAATCCATCGGCGAACCCGGCACCCAGCTCACCATGCGCACCTTCCACATCGGTGGGGCGGCCTCGCGGACCACGGTGAGCAACAGCGTGCAGATCAAATCGCGAGGGACCTTGCGGCTGCACAAGATGAAGGTGGCGCAGCGACGGGACGGCAACCTGGTCACGGTCTCCCGCTCGGGCGAAATCACCCTGGTGGATGATCAGGGCCGCGAGCGGGAGCGTTACAAGGTCCCCTACGGCGCGGAGCTGACGGTCAAGGACGGCGACGCGGCCGAGGCCGGTCAGGTCATCGCCCGCTGGGACCCCTACACCCATCCGATCGTCACCGAGGTGGCCGGCTCGGTGCGCTTTGCCGAGTTCGAGGAAGGCATCACCGTGCAACGGCACGCCGACGAAATGACCGGCCTGACCAGCCTGGTGGTGATGGACCCCAAGCAACGCGGCGCGCAGGGCAAGGACAAGCGGCCACTGGTGCGGCTGGTGGACGTTCACGGCAACGATCTGTTCATCCCCGGCACCAGTAACCTGGCGCAATATCCATTGCCGGCCGGCGCCATCGTCAACCTGGCCGATGGCGCCGAGGTGGCGGTGGGCGACATCGTTGCCCGCATCCCGCAGGAATCCTCCAAGACTCGCGACATTACCGGCGGCTTGCCGCGGGTGGCCGACCTGTTCGAGGCGCGCAAGCCCAAGGAACAGGCCATCCTTGCCGAGAAATCCGGCATCATCGAGTTCGGCAAGGAAACCAAGGGCAAGCAGCGACTGGTGATCCGCGACAAGGGCGGCGACGTCCTTTACGAGGAATTGATCCCGAAGTGGCGGCATGTCGGCGTGTTCGACGGCGAGTACGTCGAGCAGGGTGAAATGATCGCTGACGGCGAGCCTAATCCGCACGATATCCTGCGCCTGCTCGGGGTGCAGGAACTGGCCGCCTACCTGACCAAGGAAATTCAGGACGTCTACCGGGTGCAGGGCGTCAAGATCAACGATAAGCATATCGAAGTGATCGTTCGCCAGATGCTGCGCAAGGTCGATATCATCGATCCGGGCGAAACGCCTTTCATCAAGGGCGAGCAGATCGAACGCACCCGAGGGCTGGAAGAGAACGATCGAGCCGAGGCCGAAGGCCGGGTCAAAGCGGTCTGGCAGCCGATCCTGCTGGGCATCACCAAGGCATCACTGGCCACCGAGTCGTTCATCTCCGCCGCCTCGTTCCAGGAAACCACTCGGGTGCTGACCGAAGCGGCGGTACGCGGGCTACGTGACGATCTACGCGGACTGAAAGAAAACGTGATCGTCGGTCGCTTGATCCCCGCCGGTACCGGTTTGGCCTACCATCTGCAACGGCGACAAGGCTGGATCCCGAGTCAACTCACCCTCAGCAGCAATATGTTCGAAAGCGGCGAATCCGAAGTCAAAGTCATCGGCGACGACGATAAGAACGACGATAGCGAGGTTGACTCGAAAGACCTGACCGCATAGCTCGGAACCACCGAGGCGCTGAAGGAAGGCGGGGGACGCGTGACGAAACCCGCCTTTTTTCTTGCGGTCCTTTCCTGGCCAATCCATCACGCCCGACGCATTCCCCTCGATTTCGGTCGATAAACTCCATGAACGCCCTGCTGGAAACCCGCAATCTGGTCAAGCACTTTCGCGGGGTCAACGCCGTGAACGGCATCGACCTCGCCATCCCGACCGGCTGCTGCTTCGGCCTGCTCGGCCCCAACGGCGCGGGCAAAACCACCACGGTCGAGATGTTGGAAGGCATTCAGCAACCGACCGCTGGCCACATCCGTTATCGCGGCGAGACTCTGGGAGCACGCTTCCGTCAGGAAGTCGGCATCATGTTCCAGTCCACGGCGCTGCAAGACTTCATCACCGGCCGCGAAAACCTGCGGATGTTCGGCAACTTCTACGCTCGAACCCTGCCGTTCGACGAATTGGTCGAAGCCTGCGCGCTGGGCGAGTTTCTCGACCGCGATACCCGCAAACTGTCCGGCGGCCAACGCCAGCGGCTGCTGCTGGCCATCGCCCTGGTCAACGACCCGGAACTGATTTTCCTGGACGAACCCACCACCGGTCTCGACCCACAGGCCCGCCGCAATTTCTGGGAACTGGTTCACCACATCAAGGCGCGCGGCAAGACCATCCTGCTCACCACCCATTACATGGAGGAGGCTTACCACCTGTGCGACGAAATCGCCATCATGGACCATGGCCGGATCATTGCCCATGGCACGCCGCGCGAGCTGTTGGAAGCCCACTTCGATGACGTGGTGCTGCAATTGCCGGCGGCGGACTTTCCCGATCCCCCTCCCCCGCTGTCGCACACCGTGGTACGGGGCCGAAATTCGGTGGAAATCCTGACCCGCGACGTTACCACCGCCATCCGTGAGTTGCTGGCCCACGACATCCCGCTGGCGCGGCTCCAGATCCGGCCACGTACCCTGGAGGATCTGTTCCTGGAACTGACCGGCCGAGAGTTGCGGGCGTGAGCTTCAAACGCTTCTGGACGGTGTTCGTGCACCGTAACTGGGAATTCCTGCGCGACCGATCCTCGCTGACCTGGAACCTGCTGTTCCCCATTTCCCTGATCGCCGGTTTCACCTTCGCCTTTTCCGGACCGGGACTGGATCTTTACAAGGTGGGGCTGCTCCACGATACCGGCAACCGCAACGGCAGCGAATTTTTCCAAACCCGCTATATCCGCTTCATCTCCATCACCGATCTGAGCGCCGCGCTGACCAAGGTCGAACGCCACCAGCTCGACATGCTGTTCGACCCCGCCGAACGGCGCTACTGGATCAACGAGGAATCGCCGAAAGGCTATGTGCTGGAACGGATACTGCGCGGTGCCGACGCCCGCCCGACCTTCAGCAAACAAAGCGTAAGCGGCCGCGCCATTCGCTATGTGGACTGGGTACTGCCCGGCGTACTGGCGATGAACATGATGTTCAGTTGTCTATTCGGGGTCGGTTACGTGATCGTGCGTTACCGCAAGAACGGCATGCTCAAACGCCTCAGGGCCACTCCGCTGCGACCGCTGGAATTTCTTTCCGCGCAAATCACCTCGCGGCTGCTACTGGTCATGGTCTCGACCGTGCTGGTGTTCGTCGGCACCGACCTGTTTGTCGGTTTTGCCATGTTCGGCTCCTATCTCGCCCTGTTCGTGGTATTCACGCTCGGCGCGGTCAGCCTGCTCAGCCTCGGCTTGCTGGTCGCCGCCCGCGCCACCAGCGAGGAATTGGCGGCGGGACTCCTGAACGCGCTGAGTTGGCCCATGACGTTTCTGTCGGGCGTCTGGTTTTCGCTGGAGGGCGTGCACCCCTTCCTGCAACAGTGCGCCCAACTGGCGCCGCTGACCCATATCATCGATGCCTCACGGGCGATCATGATCGATGGCGCCGGCCTGGCGGATGTCTCCGGGCATCTGCTGGTGCTGGCCGCGATGAGCCTGGGCTTCATGCTCATTGGCGCCTGGATGTTTCGGTGGGAGTAAGCGATCAAGCGGCTTGTCATCCATCAATACGGACTCGATTCTACCCCTGCGACTGTGGTTACTCTCGCCTATAATTTTGGGATTACCCTGACTCCAGTGAGGCATTCCCATGGCCAAGGCCCCCGCATCGCCCACCCCCGACGGCAAGAAACCCGACTTCAACAAGCTGGCTCAGAATTTTTCCAAAATCATCGAACAGAGCCAGCGGGTACTACAGGAATTTCTCAAGCGCCAGGAAGGCGGCGACCCGCTCCCGATCATGGACCCCGCCATCATCAGCAAGTCTTTTCAGGAACTATTCGACAAGCTGCTGAAAAACCCGGACCAGTTGATCGAGGCTCAAGTTAATTTCTGGAAAAACTACCTCGATCTGTGGCAGGCGGCCTCCCAGCGGATGCAGGGCAAGGAAAGCAAGCCGCTCATCGCGCCGCCGCCCGGCGACAAGCGCTTCAAGGACGCGCAGTGGGCGGAAAACGCGGTTTTCGACTTCATCAAACAGTCTTATCTACTCGCCGCCGACAGCCTGCAAGGGCTGGTTCACAAGGTCGAGGGACTGGACGACAAGACCGCCCGCAAGGTCCAGTTCTATACCCGTCAGTTCGTGGATGCCATGGCACCCACGAACTTCGTGCTGACCAATCCGACCGTGCTCCAGGCCACGCTCGATTCGGGCGGGGAGAATTTGGTCAAGGGTCTCCAGAATCTGCTGGAGGATGTGGAGCGCGGTCGCGGCCAGGTGCAGATCAAGATGACCGATCTCAAGGCATTCAAACCCGGCGAAAACATTGCGGTCACGCCGGGCAAGGTTGTCTTTCAGAACGAGTTGATGCAACTGGTTCAATACAACCCCAGCACCCCGACCGTTCACCAGCGACCGTTTCTGTTCGTCTCGCCCTGGATCAACAAGTTTTACATCATGGACATGCGACCCAAGAACTCCATGGTCAAGTGGATGGTGGACCAGGGCTTCACGGTGTTCATGACCTCCTGGATCAACCCGGACGAGCGGCTGGCGCACAAGAAGTTCGAGGACTACATGCTGTCCATCGTGGAAGCGATGGACGCCATCGAACAGGCCACCGGCGAACGGGAAATCAACACCGCCGGCTACTGTCTGGGCGGCACCATCCTGCTCACCACGCTAGCCTACCTCGCCGCCAGGAAGGACCGGCGGGTGAAGAGCGCCATCTGTTTCGCCTGCATGACCGATTTCAGCGAACCGGGCGAGCTGGAGGTGTTCATCGACGAAGAGCTGATCACCCTGCTGGAGAAGCAAATGGGCGAGCGCGGTTATCTGGACGGCAGCCAGATGGCCGGCGTATTCAGCATGTTGCGCGCCAACGATTTGATCTGGTACTTCGTGGTCAACAACTATTTGTTGGGCAACGACCCCTATCCCTTCGATCTGCTGTACTGGAATTCCGATTCCACCCGGATGCCCCGGGACATGCACAGCTTCTACGTGCGCAACATGTACCAGAAGAATCTGCTGCGCGAGCCGGGCGGCATCACTTTGGCGGGCGTGCCGATCGATCTGCGCAAGATCAAGACGCCGGTTTGCTTCCTGTCCGCCTTCGAGGATCATATCGCCCCGTGGACCTCCACCTATGCCGGCACCCAACTGGTTGGCGGGCCGGTGAAATTCGTGCTGAGCGGCTCGGGTCACATCGCCGGGGTCATCAATCCGGCCTCGTCCGATAAATATGGGTTCTGGCTCAATCCCAACACCCCGCCGAATCCCGACGACTGGTTCAAGGATGCGGTCAAGCAGGAGGGATCGTGGTGGCCGGACTGGCTGGCCTGGCTGCAACCGCACGCCGGCCCGCAAATACCGGCCCGCACGCCGGGTGACGGTCAACTGAAACCGATCGAGGACGCGCCGGGCTCCTTCGTCAAGATGCGCTACGATCAGTAACTGGCTGTGGGTCGTACAACAACCGCACTGCCTCCGCGCCGGCCAGCTCCCGCAGTCGGCGCAGGAGCGCTTCACATGGCTTGACCCGCCAGTCCGAACCGAATGCCAGTTCCACCCGCGCGCTGGAACCGAGGTACTCCACCCATACCACGCAGCGGCCGTCGGCGCGATGCTCGGCCAGCACGCCGGCCAGTTTCCGCGACACGCCCGCCGCGCACTGTTCCGCGTCCAGGCGTAGTTGCAGCCGCCGAGCCCGTTCGGCGCGCGCGCTGTCCAGATCCAACACTCGCTCGACGTTCAGCCGGGTGGTTTGGTTGAACTCGTCCCAACCCAAATTCCCCTGCACCAACAGAATGGCGTCCTCGACGATCAGTAACCGATGCTGTTCGTACACTTCGGGAAAGATGCGCAGTTCCATCCGCCCGCCGCCGTCATCCAAGGTCACGAAGGCGATTCGCCCGCCCCGGTTGGCATTGCGGGTCCGCAGGCTGACCACCAGTCCAGCGACGGTCAGCGAACGGTCGTTGCCTCGACGTGAACTGCCGCCGTTCTCGCTCAGATCGCGCAGCCGGGTCGCGCCCAGCGCGGTTAGCTCCGACTTCAAGCGATTGATCGGGTGACCGGTCAGGTACACCCCCAACGTTTCCTTCTCGCCGCGTAACCGCTCTTCTTCGTCCCATTCCCGCTGGACATTCCCCAAGCGCCCCATGGGCGGCGTTGCCGTGCAATCCAATTGTACCGCCGGCTTATCCGTACTTTCGGTGACAGCGGCATACGGTGGCCGCGCTGGTGTTTCTTCGGCGGCCAGTCCGAACATATCGTTCTGGCCGGCGGCGTCATTGCGGGAATGCTGCTCGGCCAGTCGCAGCGCCTCCGGTAATTGCGCCGCCAATGTCGCCCGGTTGGCGCCGAGTTCGTCGAAGGCTCCGGAACGGACCAGCGCTTCCAGCACCCGGCGGTTGAGCTTACGCAAATCCACCCGCTGGCACAGGTCGAACAAATCGCGGTACGGCCCACCCCGCTCCCGCTCGCGCAGCAGCGCCTCGATGGCGCCTTCGCCTGCCCCCTTGATCGCCCCCAGACCGTAGAGAATCTCGCCGCTTGCGCCGACCGTGAAGCGGTACTCGGACGCGTTGATGGCCGGCGGCGCCAGCTTGAGACCCATGCAGCGGCATTCCTCGATGAACACCACCACCTTGTCGGTCTTGTCCATGTCCGAGGACAGCACCGCCGCCATGAACGCCGCCGGATAATGCGCCTTCAGCCAGGCGGTCTGGTAAGACACCAGGGCATAGGCGGCGCTATGGCTTTTATTAAAACCATAGCCCGCGAATTTATCAATTAAATCAAATATATAAGACGCAGTTTCCGGCTCGACCGCGTGCTCCGTCGCGCCTTTCACAAACCCCTCCCGCTCCTTGGCCATCTTCTCGGCGTCCTTTTTGCCCATGGCCCGCCTGAGCAAATCCGCTCCGCCCAGGCTATACCCCGCCAGCACCTGGGCAATTTGCATCACCTGTTCCTGATAGAGGATGACACCGTAGGTGGGTTGGAGAATCGTTGTCAGCGTCGGATGGGGATATTCGATGCGGGCGCGGCCGTGCTTGCGGTCGATAAAGTCATCCACCATGCCCGATTGCAGCGGTCCCGGCCGAAACAGGGCCACCAGCGCCACGATGTCCTCGAAACAGTCCGGCTGCAAGCGGCGAATCAGATCCTTCATGCCGCTGGATTCCAACTGGAACACCGCCGTGGTCTGGTAGCGTTTCAACAGATCGAAGGTCGGCGCGTCGTTCAGGGGAATCGTCGCGATATCGAGCGGCGGCTCGCCCGCCCTCGCCCGTTTGCGGTTGGTGGCCTGTACCGCCCAGTCGATGATGGTCAGGGTCCGCAGGCCCAGGAAGTCGAATTTCACCAGCCCAGCCGACTCGACGTCGTCCTTGTCGAACTGGGTCACCGCCCCAGCGTCGCCCTCTTCGCAGTACAGCGGCGAAAAGTCGGTCAGGGTGGACGGCGCGATCACCACCCCGCCGGCGTGCTTGCCGACATTGCGCGCCAGCCCTTCCAGCTTGCGGGCCAGGTCGATCAGGGTCCGAATTTCCTCATCGTTCTCGTACAGCCGGCGCAGTTCCGCTTCCTGTTCGATGGCCTTGTCCAGGGTGATGCCAATTTCGAAGGGAATCAGCTTGGCGATGCGGTCGACGTAGCCGTAGGGATGGCCCAGCACCCGGCCGACGTCGCGCACCACCGCCTTGGCCGCCATGGTGCCGTGGGTGGCGATCTGCGACACCCGGTCGCGACCGTAGCGCCGGGCGACGTACTCGATCACCCGGTCGCGCCCTTCCATGCAGAAATCGATGTCGAAATCCGGCATCGATACCCGTTCGGGGTTGAGGAAGCGCTCGAACAACAGGTCGTAGGCCAGCGGGTCCAGATCGGTGATGCCCAACGCATAGGCCACCAGCGAACCGGCGCCGGAACCGCGCCCCGGCCCGACCGGCACTCCGTTGGCGCGTGCCCACTGGATGAAATCGGCCACGATCAGAAAGTAGCCGGGAAAGCCCATCTGGATGATGACCTTCAGTTCGATTTCCAGCCGCTGCTCGTAGGGCTGGCGGCGTTCGGCGAAATCGGGCGCGGCAGGGTCGAACAGCCGCTGTAGCCGCTGTTCGAGGCCGGTGCGGGCCTGGGCCGAGAAAAAATCGCCGATGTTCGTGCCCGCCGGGATGGGAAAATCCGGCAGCACGTTTTTGCCCAGTTCCAGTTGCAGGTTGCAGCGACGGGCGATTTCGACGCTATTTTCCAGCGCCTCCGGCACATCCGCGAACAGTTCGGCCATTTCCGCCGGCGAGCGCAGATATTGTTGGTCGCTATAACGGCGGGGACGGTTAGCGTCACCCAGAATCGCGCCATCGTGGATACAGACCCGCGCTTCGTGCGCCTCGAAATCCTCGCGCTGGAGAAAACACACTTCGTTGGTCGCCACCACCGGCGTTCCAGTCGCCGCCGCCAGGTCCAGGACGGCTTCGAGATATTCTTCCTCCTGGGGCCGCCCGGTGCGTTGCAACTCCAGATAAAAGCGCTCGGGGAACAGTTGCCGCCACTCGGCCAGCCAGTTCCGGGCCTGTTCCATTCGGTCGTTCAGCAGCGCCTGGCCCAGTTCGCCCGCCCGGCCGCCGGACAGGGCGATCAAGCCTTCGGTGTTGCCGGCCAGCCAGCGGTAGTCGATCGCTGGCACGCCGCGCTGCTGGCCTTCGAGATAGCCGCGGCTGACCAGCCGGGTCAGGTGACGATAGCCGATCAGATCCTGGCACAGCAGCACCAACCGCGTCGGTTCGTCGCCCCGCCGCACCCAAACTTCCACACCGATGATCGGTTTGATCCCGGCGCCGAGCGCGGCCTTGTAGAACTTGATCAGCGCGAACAGATTGCTCATGTCGGTGACTGCCACGGCCGGCATCCCGGCGGCGGCCACCTGCTTGACCAGGCTCTTGATGCGGACCAATCCGTCCACCAGCGAATATTCGGTGTGCAGGCGCAAGTGCACAAAGGGCGTGGTCATAGCCCTTCCTCGATGAGGATGGCGGCTTGCAGCGCGGCGGCGACCGGCGCGAAAGAGCGGCGGTGTTCGGGACAGGGGCCGAAGCGGCGCAACGCTTCCCGGTGGACGGCGGTCGGGTAACCCTTGTGGCGGGCGAAATCGTAGTGTGGATAACGCTCGTGCAGTTCGCGCAGTTCAGCGTCCCGCGCCACCTTCGCCAGAATCGAGGCGGCACTGATCGCCGGCACGGTGGCATCGCCCTTGACGATGGCTGTACAGGGGCAAGCCAGCGGTGGACAGTGCTTGCCGTCCACCAGCACTTGATCCGGGGTCACGGACAGGGCTTCGACCGCCCGCCGCATTGCCAGCAGCGCAGCCTGGAAAATGTTGAGCCGGTCGATTTCGGCGACCTCGGCGCGACCCAGCGCCCAGGCCAGCGCGTTGGCGCGGATGTCCAGCGCCAGTCGTTCGCGGCGGGCGGGGCTGAGTTGCTTGGAATCAGCCAGGCCGGCGATGGGGCGGGCGGGATCGAGAATGACGGCGGCGGCGACCACGGGACCGGCCAGCGGGCCGCGTCCCACTTCGTCCACGCCGGCGATCAGGAGGGTGTCGGGCATGGAGGTTCCTTCAAGAGTCATCAAATCAGCATTTAATATCGTTTCCCGATAGGTTTTGTTCTTTTCGGAGGCCAATAACCACCCTGTTCGTCATACCCGCGAAAGCGGGTATCCCGTTTTTCAGCGGCGGCCTGGATTCCCGCATTCGCGGGAATGACGAAAACCTATTCAGAATTGGTATAACTCTGTACCATCGCGGAGCGCATGCCGAAGCGTTCAACGAATGGCTCGAACTCGCGGTCGCTGTACAGCAAAGCATAATCTTTTTCAATACAGAACGTTGCGATCAGCGTGTCGATGGTTTTCCTCGCTGTAACGCCGAGCCGCCGCAAGGCGCGGAAGTGACGGGCGGCCTGAATGGCGATTTCCCGCCCCCCGATTTCCACCACGTCCAGGGAGCTTAGCAACTTGCGAGCCTGGTTGAAGTCTCGTTCGCTGTTAAACCCTTGCAGGACTTCGGTCAGGATGAGGTCTCCCACCGCCAAGGGCTCGCTGCCCAGCAGCGCATCCAGACGCTCGGTCTGCACGGTGATGGTTCCCCTGAAGTAGTCGATCCAGACGCTGGAATCGACCAGGATCACCGGTCGGTTCTCATGGCGTCGAGGTCGCCTTGCCAGTCGAGCTTGCCGCGAAAGCGGCGGATTTCTTCCTGCTGGCGCAATCGCAACAAGGTGCGCAGGCCCAATTCAACGACCTCGCGCTTGGTCTTCAAACCCGTCACGCGCAAGGTCTCCTCCATGAGTTGATCGTCGATCACGATATTGGTACGCATGATGTGTATCTCTTGTTCGATTTTTACACATCATAGGGCTTTGGATGGTGGCCCACAACCGGATGCTTGGTTAGGAAACAGCAGTGCCGCGCGCCTGATTCCAGGTGGACACCGCCACCTTGCGTTTGACGACCTAACAGCCGCCGCACCGAAGTCAGATCGCATCCAGCGGGCTGACCACGCCCTTGCCACCCCGGTTGAGAACGTGCGTGTAGATCATGGTGGTGCTGACGTCCTTATGGCCCAGTAATTCCTGGACGGTGCGAATATCGTAGCCCGACATGAGCAGATGCGTGGCGAAACTGTGGCGGAGCGAATGGCAGGAGGCCGATTTGGTGATGCTGGCCGCGCGCACGGCTTTCTTGAACGCCCGTTGCAGGGTTTGCTCATCGAGGTGGTGGCGGCGTTCGATACGAGAGCGTGGGTCGACGGAGCGTTGTGAGGCGGGAAAGACATATTGCCAGCCCCATTCCCGGCCAGCGTTGGGATACTTGCGCTCCAAGGCGAACGGCAGGTAGACGTTGCCGAAGCCTTCACACAAATCTTGCTCGTGTAGAATCTTGACATCGGCCAAGTGGGTCTGGAGCGGTGCGATCAGGGCGTCCGGTAGCATCGTCAGGCGGTCTTTTTGGCCCTTGCCATCCCGCACGGTGATTTGCCG
This sequence comes from Candidatus Competibacteraceae bacterium, assembly GCA_016699715.1. Lineage (NCBI taxonomy): Bacteria > Pseudomonadati > Pseudomonadota > Gammaproteobacteria > Candidatus Competibacteraceae > Candidatus Competibacteraceae bacterium. The sequence goes on from CP065007.1 coordinate 1,584,075, forward strand.
GTATTCGAAATCGAGGTCTTTCACCCGCAAGCGGACACATTCCATCAGCCGCAAGCCGGCACCGTACAGGAGGTTAGCCATGAGACGGTGGCGCCCTTCGAGATGGGCGAGCACGGCACGCACTTCGGTGGCGGTGAGGACAACCGGCAGCCGGGCGGGACGTTTGGCCCGTTCCACGTTCTCCAGCCAACCGATGTCTTGTTCGAGGACTTCTTTGTACAGGAACAGGATGGCGCTGAGGGCCTGGTTTTGGGTGGAGGCAGCCACGTTGCGATCCACGGCCAAGTGAGACAAGAACTGCTCGGCTTCTTGCTTGCCCATTTCCTGGGGATGCCGCTTGCCGTGAAACAGGATGTAGCGCTTGATCCAGTCGACATAAGTGTGCTCGGTACGGATGCTGTAATGTTTGAAGCGGATTTTGTCTCGAACCTGATCAAGTAACCTGGGCTTGACAGCCATAATCTCCTCTACTTTAATGGTTTCATGGTGGCTTGAACCGCTGCTGAGGTTGCCGCCCATGACGGACCTTATTCAAGCTGTTGTTATCTTGCAACTTACCTTATTTATCAATAAGTTGATATGAGTTTATTGTGATTATACGTCAAAATAGACGCAAAGTAAGGCGTCATTTATGAGGTCTACTTCATGTTCGTCGGCGCTTCGCGCCGACGAACGGGCGCGAGTTGAGTCGAGCTTCGAGTTCTCGGCGCTGCGCGCCGTCGAACTCTCGTTCGAGCGTCACCCCTTCGGGGCGACTTCGTCGTCCCGTACTCGCGTCCCTGCCGCCCACCACGACGGGTGAAACTTGGCCGTTCCTCCGCCGGGCGGCAGCTCCGCTCCGTGCGGGATGACCCTCAACTCGCGCCCGTTATGTTTAGAAAAGGATGTTCCAGCGACTGAGAGTTTTGCTGCATCGCCTCGACTACAAGGCGTATAAACACCGGGGCAAAAGGCAACCCGCGTTGGCCGCATTGCGCAAAGCCGCAGAATTGGGCTGTACAGCGTCGCAAAATGAATTGGGTGCGCTTCTGTTGAGTCACAACAAAGCGATTGAAGCTATGGAGTGGTTCAGTCAATCGGCGGCGAAAGGGAATATGTATGCTCAAGCCAATATTGGTTGGGGGTATTATTCCGGCAATGGAGTAACTCAAAGTTATCCGCTCGCATTGAGCTGGTACAAGAAGGCGGCGGAACAAGGGCACCCCGAGTCGCAATACAATCTTGGCCTGATGTATGCGGATGCTTTAGGCACGAGCAAGAATCTTGAAGCGGCGGAGCATTGGCTGGTCTTAGCAAGCAACGGTGGTGTGGCAAGTGCATCGGAGGCATTGGCCCGTGTGCGAAGAAAAACATAACAATGCGTTCAAGCCGTTCGCTACGCTCACTCGGACGTCCAGCACTCCGCGCCTTATTGCGTGTGGCTTCGCCATTTTCACGCAAACGGCGCTCCATGCTGGCCGCCGCTTAACTTGGCGTTCGTCGGCGCTTCGCGCCGACGAACGGGCGCGAGTTGAGTCGAGCTTCGAGTTCTCGGCGCTGCGCGCCGTCGAACTCTCGTTCGAGCGTCACCCCTTCGGGGCGACTTCGTCGTCCCGTACTCGCGTCCCTGCCGCCCACCACGACGGGTGGAACTTGGCCGTTCCTCCGCCGGGCGGCAGCTCTGCTCCGTGCGGGATGACCCTCAACTCGCGCCCGTTAGGCAGCACATGGGTCGGGCAAGCGTCGGCACCCTACTTGCCGCTCGGCACGAAGGCACTCTTGCCGTCCACGCCGCGCCTGTGACCTGGCCTCTGTTGGCCACTGCCCCGAGTCAGTCCCACACGGCCCGCCTTCTGGCTCTGCCGTGCAGCCATCCGGCCGGACTCTCCGGCTGGGCGGCGGGCTCACTCACTTCCACCACCTGCTCCCTCGGCCATCCGCGCTCCGCGCTGCCTAACCTGCCGGTCAACCGGAGCGCCAACGGCTGGCCACCTTGCCCGCGAGCCGCTCGCTGTCTATCCTGCGCCTCGCGGGCAAGGTGGCCAGCCGCTGTCGCCCGGTTACCTCTACGTTAGCCCCGCGGAAAAAAATCGTGCAAACCATCATCCGCCAGGAATTACCTTCTGATGTTGTGGCCATCCGCGCCGCGACTGAGGCGGCCTTCCTGAATGCGCCGCACACAGATCACACCGAGCAATTCGTTGTAGGGGCCCTACGCGAGGCCGGCGCCCTAAGCATTTCGCTTGTTGCGGTCCGGGCTGGGGTGGTCATAGGACATGTGGCGGTTTCTCCGGTCACTATTTCGGGCGGTGTGTCTGGCTGGTATGGGTTAGGCCCCATTTCCGTCATCCCGGATCTGCAAGGTCAGGGTATTGGTGCTCTGCTCATGAGGGCCGCCCTAACCCAACTGCAAGATATGGGGGCTTCGGGCTGTGTGCTGCTCGGAGACCCGGCCTACTACTCACGCTTCGGCTTCAAGGCAGAAAGTTCGCTGGTGTTGCCAAATGTACCCCCTGAATATTTTCAGGCATTGTCCTTTGGCCAGCCGTTGCCCTCTGGCGTCGTCAAGTATCACGCAGCATTTAGTGCGCAGGGCTAACCATTCGCTCCAGCCGACGTCCCTTACGGGCCGCGGCTGAGCTCAACTGTTCGTCGGCGCTTCGCGCCGACGAACGGGCGCGAGTTGAGTCGAGCTTCGAGTTCTCGGCGCTGCGCGCCGTCGAACTCTCGTTCGAGCGTCACCCCTTCGGGGCGACTTCGTCGTCCCGTACTCGCGTCCCTGCCGCCCACCACGACGGGTGGAACTTGGCCGTTCCTCCGCCGGGCGGCAGCTCTGCTCCGTGCGGGATGACCCTCAACTCGCGCCCGTTAGGCGCACACGGATAATATTGACGGAAGCAAAGGATCGCATATCTCCCGCAATTGTGGGAAATTCGGCAGATGATGATCGACGCTGTAAATTGAAGTTACTCCCTTTTGGTTATTTAGGGAGTTGATGAATCCATAGAGATAAATTTCTAATGCGGGGTGTCCATCTGAGTGCGGTGGACACCAGATATTGTGATCTTGACCATCGAAGCGCCCTTTCTATGGTGCGTCAAGATCTAATCCATAGGCACTACCGCACTCAGATGGACACCCCGCTTTCTAATTTAGAGAGAAAACCATGTTAGAAGAACTAAAAATAGATTTCTCTGTATACAAAAACAATATTGAAACTCCAATTTTTCATAGGATTAAATTTAACAAAGAAGGATTCTCAAATTCTGCAAATGTATATTTAACAAAAGCTAGTTTTTATGATGTGCGAACATCCCGTAATTATCGGATATTTCCTTGGCATGATTATCGAGCTAGAGACTTTCTTGGTTTTGAATTAGACCAAGAAAGTCCCGCCTTGGGTACGGCTACTTTAATTGGTATGTTTAAACCCAGCCAAAATGATTTAGAAGATGTTCAGTATATTACTAATCAAGGAAAGTCATATTTTTCAAGCGCATATAAAGCAATTGAATCCGAATTTTCTAAAAAAGAGGAGGAACCAGAAGAAGTACTGGAAACAAAGAAAATAAATATAGAAAGCTTTATGAAAATGGGAGAAATAATACCTACTGGTGCGCAGGGGAAAGCTATATATGGTGAAGGTAATTATATAATTGATGGACCGGCTGGAACTGGTAAATCTACCACTGTTCTTCAAAAAATAAAAATAATTCAAAACCAAAATGTATCTTTAAATCAAATTGTTATTCTCGTTAAAAATGAACAGGTTGTTCAAGCTTTTAATGGACTGTTGCAGTCAATTGGTGTTACAAACTTTGGCATTTATTCAGTAGATCAATTTATTGATGAGATTGGGTACAGTAGAAATGATATGACAGACCAAAACTTAATCAGCTATAAAAATAAGGCTTTAAATTTTATTAAGTTATTTGAAGCTTGTACAAATATTAACAATAGAACACGCAATAACCAAAGTAGTCAGTCAAAAAATATTGAGCAAGATAATGAATTAAAAGATAAAATAAATAGAAGCAAAAAACTTTTTAGTATTTTCTTGGAATTTATTAAAGATTGCGACGCTCTATCTCAATCAAAAATCGATAATAGTATAGAGTTTTCATCGTTTGAAAAAGCCATATCCGAAAATTATAATGAATTCAAATTGCAACTTGAAAATGATTTTTTGTCAAAAAACAAAGAATTAACTAATTTTAATGTGGCAGAAAGTATTCGTAAAAAATGTAATACTCTTTATAAATCTCAACAAATACAACTTAGCAGCAAAAGAAAAAAATTAGATAAGAAAGAAAAAAAATTAATGGCTAAAGCTGAAAATAAGCTAGGAAAATTAGAGAAAGAATTTTATTCTGATAATACATTTAATTTAATTTCTGAGGACGACATAGAAGCCGATTTCCTTGCAAGGTATGCAAATAAATATAAAAAATTTATGAGTACTTATCATACTATTATTATCGATGAGGCCCAAGATGTTTCTTCTTCTAAAATAGAAATAGTTAGACTATATGCGTCAAACATAATTTTAACAGGCGATGAACTACAAAAGGAAACCTCAGATGGAATTGGCAATTGGAGTAATATTCTAAATAAGGAGGCTTTCTTCAAAGACGATGACGATACCCTTAACATATACAAACTTAAGCATAATTTTAGGCAAACTTATGAACTGGGTAATATGAGTTATAACTATAGACAATTGGTTTTAAAACAACCTATCATTGATATAAAAGACGAGTATTTTGAAAATCAAAAAGGTTTTAGAAAGCCTGAGTTTGTATTAATAAATGAAGACAATGACTTTATAAATCTGGTTAAAAACAAGATACGCTATATTAAAACTTCATTTACCACAAATTTTCCTTTAGTTATTTTTTACGAGAATAATACAACTTTATCTAAATTTAAGAGAATACTAAATTCTGAAAATATAGCGTACACAGTAGATATTGATTTTAATAAAGAAGTTTTTTTATTAAATGTAGAAAAAATAGCTGGAAGAGAATTTCCCGTCGTTATAACGCCTGTCAGCAGTCGTACCCTTCCAAATTCGATTTACATTATGATCAGTCGAGTAAAATTTGATCTTTCTATTATTACTTTTAGTAAAAAAATAGAAAATCACATTGAAACTTTAATAAAAAAAGAAATAATCTTATCAAGACAATAAAAAATATTTCGAGAATTCTTATGAATCATCTCTAAGGTAAAGTGCATTTATTTAGTAATTTAAGCAGATTATTTAGGCGTTTCCTAGATTTCTTAGCTTTTGTAATTGGGGTTTTTCCTTTTTAGCAACCTAACTTCGATCAACTGTGGCCTAACTGGCTGCTGCACCGGAGACCGCGCCATAGCCAGTTGTGGCATTTGAACGCTCATCGAGTGGCGCGGCCCCGGTGAGCAAAGACGTTCGTCGGCGCTTTGCGCCGACGAACAGGCGCGAGTTGTTCCCAATATCGGGTTCTCGGCGCGTAGCGCCGTCGAACCCTCATTGGAGCGTCACCCCTTCGGGGCGACTTCGTCGTCCCGTACTCGCGTCCCTGCCGCCCACCACGACGGGTGGAACTTGGCAGTTCCTCCGCCGGGCGGCAGCTCCGCTCCGTGCGGGATGACCCTCAACTCGCGCCCGTTAGGCTTAACAAACCTACAAACAGTTATGGTAAAAAAAATGTCAGATATGCCAACAAAATGCACACCTCTCGTCATCAATCTTTTATCTGAAAATTCAGATTCTCAATATCAAGACTCTTTGAAAAGAAGTAATATTTTGAAAGAGTTAAGGTGTATTTCTGGTATACCTGAAATTGCAAGGGAGTTGAGTCAAGATGCTGTGTATAAAATTGTTTATACGCCAGAGGGAGGCAAACTTTTTAAAGATGCTGCTGGCAATATAAAAGGTGTGTTTTATAAAGATGGGAAAATTATAGAACATGCAAAATTTCAAGCTATTCAACCATCTTTTATAAAGGCTGCAACAGCAATAGGTTCTCAGATACTTTTGGTAAGCATAGCTATGCAGCTAAATCGCATAGAAGAAGGAATATCAAAAATAATTAGTAGGCTTCATGATAATAATATAGCTGAAATTATGTCTGGTGTAAGTCAATATAATCAAGCAATGGCAATGCAAGATTTTGAACGACAGTCAAGAGCAATTGAACATGCTATACAGACACTAAATAATGGTATTGAAAAAACAGTTCGATCATTAAAAAATGAAATAGAAGAAGCACCGGATGCTAAAATCAGTTTTTGGGATAACTGGTTTACAAATAAAGCAAAAATTGCGTCCGAAAAGTTCGGACTTGCAGAAGAGTCATTTAAAGCGTGCCTTCTTGGAATTAAGACTTTATCTGAATGCTTTATAGTGATAAATGAGCCAAAGGCAGCAGCATCAACTTTAATAAAAAACCTTTCAAATCTTCAGTCTTGCGGGATTGAAATTGCCATTAAAAAAGCACGATTAGTGCCGTTTAAAGGAAAAGGAAATACTCCTCCTGAAACACCATGGGTGAGTTTTTTAAAAGATGTTCCTGTCTTTATTGATCAAATCAATAGATGCAATTTGCTTGCAAATGGTGAATTTGATTGTATTGAGATAGAATTAAAACCCATCGAACTATTGGAGAATTAAAATGAACAATTGTCAAGAGTGTGGACGTTCTTTGGAACAAGAAGAAAAAGATTTATGCCCTGCTTGCAAATCAAATAAATCATATAAAAATAAAAAGTGGGTGGAGGTTATAGGTGGTGCATTCGCAATTGTTGGTGCTATAGCTATTGCTATACTAACTGGTGGGAAAAGTAATGGAGGAAACAATGGCTCTGCTTAAGTTAAGCAACACAATTCAACTAGCCTAACTGGGGCTTGCACCTGACCCCGCTACGCGGGGCAGGTGAAGCGGGTCGTTCGTCGGCGCTTCGCGCCGACGAACGGGCGCGAGTTGAGTCGAGCTTCGAGTTCTCGGCGCTGCGCGCCGTCGAACTCTCGTTCGAGCGTCACCCCTTCGGGGCGACTTCGTCGTCCCGTACTCGCGTCCCTGCCGCCCACCACGACGGGTGGAACTTGGCCGTTCCTCCGCCGGGCGGCAGCTCTGCTCCGTGCGGGATGACCCTCAACTCGCGCCCGTTATGTTGCAGAAACCATCTTGAAGTATCGTACGTATTAGCGTACGATACTTGTCAAGGAGGACAAAGTAATGACTATTCTCAATGCCACAGAAGCTAGATCTAAACTCTATAGTTTGATCGATGAGGCGGCCACTTCTCACCAACCGATTGTAATAAAAGGAAAAAGAGGTAATGCCGTTCTGGTCTCGGAAGAAGATTGGAACGCTATATCAGAAACCCTCTATCTACTATCTGTACCAGGAATGAGGGAATCGTTAAAGAAGGGTATGGAAACACCGAGTTCTGAGTGTGCCGAGGAACTCGATTGGTGAGTTGGAAAATAGTATTTACCAAACACGCTCAAAAAGATGCGAAGAAACTGGCATCCTCAGGATTAAAAACAAAGGCGCAGTCTTTGCTTACCTTATTGGAGAGCAATCCATATCAAAACCCGCCACCCTTTGAGAAATTGGTTGGAGATCTGTCCGGGGCGTATTCCCGTCGTATTAATATTCAGCATCGCATCGTGTATCAAGTTTTAGAGAATGAACGAGTAGTAAAAATACTTCGTATGTGGACACACTATGAATAGCAACATAAACCTCGGCTGAACTTGGTCGTTAGGCCAAGAAAATTATCACTCTATTTTTTTTGAAGCTTTATTCGGATGATAGGAATGTAATGAGTGAAAAAATGCAGTATTGTAAAGATTTATACCAGTGGCCAGAAAAATGGATAATTCTTGATGAAGATTTAGATTATGGAAGACAATTAGCAGAAGAATTTAAACCATATAAAGAAGACTATCAAAAGACACTGTGATAAGCCAGAACGAAAGCTATATAAGGACTTTAAACATGCGTGATCATTACGATTTCTCAGACTCAGTACCAAACCCGTATGCTCAAAGACTAAAGAAACAGATCACTATTCGCTTGGACGAGGACACCGTGGAATATTTCAAGAAGATGGCGGAGGAAAAAGGCATACCATATCAAAGTCTCATCAATCTTTATCTTCGAGATTGCGCGCAGACTAATCGAGACCTCAAGATGCAATGGCAGTAGTTTGAATTTTATGAGCGAAAGAGCAACAGTAACTGGCGGAAACACGGCATCGATTTCGTGGAAGCCCAAGTGCTCTGGAATAATTCATATCTTATTGAAATTCCGGCATTAACGTCTAATAAGAGCGATTTCTCGTAATCGGAAAAATCGAAGGAAAGCTTTCGTTGCCCCTTATCGGTGAGCAGGGTCCAACGAGGCGTTCCGGTTGGCGTCGGTACGCAACTTTCACGAAGAACAGTAATACTCGGTATCTCAAGACGATTCAGCCCTGCTCCAACAACTCCGCAACCGCCGCCGCCGCCCGCCGACTGGCATCGCAACGCAGTTGCGCGTGCAGGGCATCGAACTCCGTCACCAGCTCCGTGCGGGCGGTCGCATCGTCCAGCCAGCGCAGCACCGCCGACCCCAGATTCTCCACCGTCGCCGCCTCCTGCACGAACTCCGGCACCAAGGCGCGTCCAGCTAGCAAATTGGGCAAGGCAAAATGCGAGACCGTCAGCAAGCGCCGGGCGATCCAGGCCGTCACCGGCGCCACTCGATACGCGACCACCATCGGCCGCTTAAGCAACATCGCCTCCAGCGTCGCGGTTCCCGATGCCAATAACACCACATCGGCGGCCGCCATCGCCTCGCGGGGCTGCCCATGCACCAAGGTCAACGGCAAGGTTGGCACCCGTTCGGCCCGCATCGACTCCAATACCTCGAACAGCTTGGGCGTCGCCGCCGGCAGCAGGAAATGCAACTCGGGCCGCCGCGCCCACAGCCAGGTTGCGGTATCCAGCAACAACGGCCCCAACCGACCGACTTCACCTCGGCGACTGCCGGGCAACAAGGCAACGATGCGCGCCTCGGCCGGCGCCTGCAAATGCAACAATTGCCGAGCCAGCAAGGGATCGTTATGCGGGGAAATGCTATCGGCCAGCGGATGGCCGACATAACGCACCGGTACGCCATGGCGCTGATAGAACACGGCCTCGAACGGCAGCAAGGTCAATATCAGATTGACTGACCGAGCGATCTTGCGCACCCGCCAGGGCCGCCACGCCCACACCGAAGGGCTGACGTAATGCACGGTCGGAATACCGCGAATCCGCAGCCGGCGTTCCAGACCCAGATTGAAATCGGGCGCGTCGATCCCGACGAACACCGCCGGCGGATCGGCAAGCAATTCCCGGTACAGCCGCCGCCGAATGCGCAGCAGTTCCGGCAGATGGCGCAAGACCTCGACCAGACCCATCACCGCCAGTCGTTCCAATGGCACCAGACTACGCAATCCCCTCTCGATCATGCCGGGTCCGCCGATGCCGCTGAAGCGGGCATGCGGGTAATGCGTCCTCAAGGCGGTGATGAGGCCAGCGCCCAGCAAATCGCCCGACAGCTCGCCGGCCACCAGCACGATGTGCATGAACGGCGCGCTCCTAGCGGACGACACCGTTGCGCGAAGGGGCCGTCAGAAATTCGGCCAGAACCCCCAGCCGCGGCCATTCCACCGTCATTTCCCGAACTTTTTCGGTTGCCTCATCCAGACGCATGTTGGAACGGTAGATCACTTTATAGGCGCGGCGGATCGCCTGAATCTCTTCATCGGAAAAGCCACGGCGGCGCAGCCCTTCGGCGTTGATGCCGTAGGGTTCGGCCCGGTAGCCGGCCACGGTGACGTAAGGCGGTACATCTCGATGCACCCCACAGGCAAATCCGCAAAAACTATGGATCCCCAGCCGGGTGAACTGGTAAACCAGCGCGAACCCACCCAGCACCACATCGTCGTCGATATGGACATGGCCCGCCAGCGATGCGCCGTTGGCGAAAATGGTCCGGTCGCCAATCACGCAATCGTGGGCGATGTGGACATAGGCCATGATCCAGTTATCGTCGCCCAACCGGGTCAGGCCGGCATCCTGCACCGTGCCACGGTTAATCGTCACGAATTCGCGGATGGTGTTACGGTCACCGATCTCCAGGCGAGTCGGCTCACCGTTATATTTCTTGTCCTGCGGGATTTCGCCCAGCGAGCTGAACTGATAAATCCGGTTGTCGCGACCGATCCGCGTCGGCCCCTGAATCACGACATGCGGGCCGATCCAAGTACCAGTGTCAATCTCCACGCCTGGACCGATGATGGAAAAGGGACCAACCGCCACATCCGCCGCCAATCGGGCCGAAGGGTCCACCACGGCGCGCGCATCGATCACAAGTGAATGCCTCGCTTGGCACACATCAACTCAGCGCTCGCCGCCAGTTGGCCATCCACCTTGGCTTCGCAGATAAACTTGCCGATATCGCGCTTGATACGCTCCAGCCGTACTTCCAGGATCAACTGATCGCCCGGCCCAACCGGCCGCTTGAAACGGGCGTTATCCACCCCGGCCAAGTAATACATCGACTGGCGATCCGGTCGCACGCCATCGCTCTTGAACGCCAGAATTCCGGTCGCCTGCGCCAGCGCTTCCAGGATCAGTACGCCAGGCATGATCGGCCGTTGTGGGAAATGGCCGAGGAAAAACGGTTCGTTGAAGCTGACGTTCTTGAGGCCAATCAGCGACAGCCCCGGTTCGATGGCCAGAACCCGGTCGACCAGTAAAAAGGGATACCGGTGCGGCAGGTATTCCAAAATCTCCTGAATATCCATCGGTTCCAAAACCTTATCCTCTCAAATGGAGCCATTTCGACTGATTTTTTCCAGTGCCGCCACCCGCCGGAACAGCTCGTCCAAGCGACGCAGGCGGGCGCTGATCTTATTCCAAAGTCGGTTCGGCTCCACTGCCAAACCCGAAGAGTAGGCACCCGGTTCGGCAATGGATCGGGCCACCAGCGACATACCGGTCACTTGCACGCGATCGGCGATCTCCAGATGGCCGGCGACGCCGACCCCGCCGCCCAGCATGCAATGGCGCCCGATGCGGGCGCTGCCCGCGATACCGACGCAACCGGCCAACGCGCTGTGGGCGCCAACCCGCACGTTGTGAGCAATCTGAATCTGGTTATCCAGCTTGACCCCCTCCTCGATCACGGTATCTTCCAGGGCACCGCGATCGATCGTGGTATTGGCACCGATCTCGACATCGTCGCCGATCCAAACACCGCCGAGCTGCGGCACCTTGACCCAGTGTCCATCCGGCCCGAGCGCCAGACCGAAACCGTCGCTGCCGATCACCGCGCCTGGATGCACCAGCACTCGCCGACCGATATGAACACGGTGGCACAGGGTCACCTGTGCCACCAATCGTGTCTCGGCGCCCACCACCGCCTGCTCGCCGATCACGCAGTTGGGACCGACGCATACCTCCTCGCCCACCACCGCGCCGGCCTCCACCGTGCACTGCGGGCCGATCCAGGCGCTGGCCGCAACCTGGGCGCTGGGATCAACCCAAGCCGTGGGATGAATCCCACCATGCGGCCCGGTGGTCGGCACGAACAATGCCGCGGCTCGGGCATAGGCAACATGCGGGTTGGTGGCCACCAGGGCCGGCACCGGGCAGGACGCGGCGTCTTCGGGCGACAAGATCACGGCCGCCGCCCGAGTATGGGCCAAAAACGGGCGATAGCGTGGATGGGTCAAAAAGCTGATCTGGCCGGATTCCGCGCCGTCCAGGGGCGCCACGCCGGTGATGACGGTCGTGGCGTCGCACCCTTGCAAGCGGGCGTTCGCCGCCGCCGCCACCTCCCCCAGCGTGGTCATCAAGGTTATTTGGACGTAAGACGCTTCAAGACCTTATCGGTGGCATCCACTTGCGGGCTGGCGTACAGCGTTGCGCTATCGTTAATGACCAGGTCGAAACCCTCTTCCTTGGCGACACTGTTGATCACATCCAGCACTTGTTTCTGGAACTTGCCCAGCTCCTCGTTGCGGCGCAGGTTGAAGTCCTCGCGGAACTCATCGCTGCTCCGTTTTAATTCCCGAGCCTGATTGCGGATGTCACTCTCCAGATTACGGCGTTGGCTGTCGCTCATCACCGCGCCATCCTTAGCCAGTTTCTCCTCCAAGCGGCGCAGCGACTTCTGCGCCTCGACCAAGCCTTTCTGCCGCGGCGCGAATTCTTTTTCCAGCCGCTTGCTGGCCGATTCGGCTTGCGGCGCGCTACTCAGAATCTTGGCGATGCTAACGAAACCGATTTTCAAATCGGCCGCCTGGGTCAACGAAAGGGGCAGCGCCAGGGCGGCTGCGGCCAATAACCTGTACATAAGCTTCACTCGATAACCTCCATCAAAAAAACACGAATATAAACCAGCAACTTAAAATCCACCTTCTATCCCGCATCAGTTGAACGGTACACCAAAGGAGAATTGGAAAACCTCCGTCTCATCGTTCGACTTGTCGTTGAGCGGAGCGGCGACGCTCACCGCGATGGGACCCAGCGGAGACAACCACAATCCAGCGATACCGACCGAATAGCGCAGTTCGTTGGCGTCGAAATCACTTGCGGTCGCAAAGACATTACCGACATCGAAGAACGCCGCCATCCGCACGTTTTCCGATTTTTCCAGGAACGGCACCGGCAAGATCATCTGCGTGCTGGCGACGGTCTTGAACGCACCACCGCTCGGTTCGTCGTCACTGTAACGGGGACCCAGCGTATTGGCCTTGTAACCCCGCACCGACCGCAGGCCACCCGCGTAAAAATTTTCGAAAAAGGGCAAGCCATCGGTATTACCGTAACCGTCGCCATAGCCGATATCCGCGCCAAGCGACCAGGTCAGCCACCGGGCGAAGGGGTAGTACATCAAGCCCCGGTAGTTGAGCTTATAGTATTCCGCATCGCTACCCGGCACGGCGAGTTCGGCCGAAATTTGATTCAGGCTGCCGCTGGTCGGAAAAATAACCCGATTGCGGGTGTCGCGCGCCCAACTGGCATCCAGTTTGAACTCGTTGAAGGTATCGCCGTTCTGGTCGATATAATCGAGAATTTCAACGGGCGTGCCGGTCGTCGTATCGATCGTAACATGATCGTAGCCGGGCAACAGCAGCAGCGTATCGAATTCGTTGAGCGGGAACCCGAAACTGACCTGGGCACCGTAGTTGTTGAGCACGTAGTCGGCGGTATTGACCTGCGCGGCGTCGATGTCTCGATAGTAAAGCCGGAACCCGCGACTGATACCGTCCGGCGTATAGTAGGGATTGTTATAGAAAATACTGTAGTTGGCGCCGGCGTCGCTATTGTTGAGCACCAAGCTCATCTGATTGCCGGTGCCGAGAAAATTATTCTGGGTCACGCTCGCATTCAGCAGCAAACCCGAATCCTGGCCGTAGCCGATGCCGAACATCAGGCTCCCCGACGGGCGCTCGACGACGGTATAATTCACATCGACCTGATCGTTGGTTCCGGGCACGGCCGGCGTCTCGGCACTGACGCTCTCCAGATACTCCAGGCGCTGCAAGCGTGTTTTGGAGCGCTCGAGATCCTTGGTCGAAACCCAAGCACCTTCCGCTTGGCGCAGCTCCCGCCGCAACACGTCGTCCTGGGTCTTGATGTTGCCCTGAAAATTGATGCGCCGCGCATAAACCCGCTGGCCCGGATCCACCATGAAGACCAAGGTGACTTTTCGGGTTTCGTCGTTGACCTGAGGGACCGTATTGATATTGGCGAACGCATAGCCCTCCTCGCCCAGACGCTCGCTCAATTTCTTGGTGGTTTCGGCCATCTTGGCGCGGGAAAAGGTTTCACCCGCCTTGATCGTAATCAGCTCCCGCAGATCCTGCTCCGGGACATCGCCGAAATTGCCGGCCAGCTGGGTGTCCTCAATGGTGTAGGGCTCGCCCTCGGTGATGTTGATGGTGATGTAGACATCTTTCTTGTCGGGCGTGATCGAAACCTGCGTGGAATCGACGTTGAACCTGAGATAGCCCCGATCCAGATAAAAGGAGCGCAGCGTCTCGATGTCCGCCGCCAGCTTCTGCTTGGAGTACTGATCGTCCTTGCTGAAAAAGGACAGCCAGCCGGTGGTGGAGGACTGCAACAGACCCAACAGTTCCTTATCGCTAAAAGCCCGATTGCCGACGATATTGATCTGGCCGATGCTGGCCACCGCGCCTTCCGAAATCTCGATGGTGATGGCGACCCGATTGCGCTCCAACGGCCGCACTTGACTGTCGATCCGCACTGCGTAACGGCCGCGGCTGTAATACTGCCGCAGCAATTCCTGCTCCACCTTGTCGAGCAGGGAGCGGTCGAAAACCCGACCCTCGACCAAGCCGACCTCGGCCAGCGCCTTTTTCAGGTCGTCGGTACTGATATCCTCGTTGCCGGTGATCCGAACCTCGGAAATCGCCGGCCGCTCGGTCACGGTCACCACCAGCACGTTGCCTTTGCGCTCCAGGCTGACATCGCTGAAGAATCCGGTCTTGAACAGCGCGCGGATGATTTCCGGATATTCCTGCTCGGAAACCGACGAACCGACCTGCACGGGCAGGTAGTTGAATACGGTACCGGCGGAAATGCGCTGCAAACCATCGACCTGGATGTCCTGCACGACGAATTCGCCGGCGCGTGCCCCGCAGGCCACGACCATCAGACCAAAGGAAAGAATCAGGCGACGATACAATTTCATAAGTACGTGGTTACCCCAAGGCACGGGCAATTGGTTCTTCTTATCCGATGATACGACTGAAGTCATTGAACAGGGCCAATCCCATCAACAGCAGCAAAACGGCGATCCCCACTCGCTGCCCCAGATTCTGCACCGTTTCCGACAGCGGACTGCCCTTGACCAGTTCGATCAGGTAATACAGCAAGTGGCCACCGTCCAACACCGGCACCGGCAGCAGGTTCAACACCCCCAGACTGATGCTGACCAGGGCCAGCAGCGACACAAACGCGATCAAACCGGCGCTGGCCGCCTGACCGGCGAACTGCGCGATGGTCAACGGACCGCTGAGATTGTCCAGCGAGGCCCTGCCGACCAACATGCGTCCCAACATGCGCAGAGTCAGCAACGAGATGTCCCAGGTTTTACCGATCGCCGCGCCGACCGCGTCCAGCGGACCATAACGTACCACGACCCGCAAGTTCCGGGCGAGGTCTTCCGGCATATCGGCGACGGCACCGATGAACCCGACCCGCTGGCCTCGTTCATTTTCCCGCGCGTCGGGGATCAACTCCAGCGACTGCTCGATTCCTTCGCGCTCGATGCGCGTGCTGAAAGCTTGGCCGGGGTGCCGCTCGATCACCTCACGCCATTGTCGCCAATTCGCGACGGGCTTGCCGTCGGCCAACACGATCCGGTCACCCGGCCGCAACCCAGCCCGCTCGGCCGCGCCGTCGCGCATCACCTGGCCGATCACCGCCGGCAACACCGGTCGCCAGGGCACCAGCCCAACCCACTCGAAAACCTGTGCCGGATCGGCCAGCCCCTGGGGTTCGCTGGTATCCAGGGTACGAATTCGAGTCCGGTCGTCGGCATCCAGCACCTCGACCTTGATCACCTCCCCGGTCATGGTCCGGTCCACCAGCGCCAATACCACCGCGCCCAGTGTCGGAGTTTCCTTACCGTCGATGGCCATCACCAGGTCGCTCTTGCGAAAACCACCCGCTTCGGCCAATGACTTCGGCCGCGGCTCGTCCAGCAGCGGTTTGACCCCAGGTATGCCCACCATGAACATGAAGGCATACGCGAGCACGGCAAACAGAAAATTAAAGGCGGGTCCGGCCAACACGATGGCGATGCGCGAACCCACCGGCTGGCAATTGAAGGCCCGTTGCCGTTCGTCCGGCGGTACCTCGCCTTCACGTTCGTCCAGCATCTTTACGTAGCCGCCCAGGGGCAGCACGGCGATCACATATTCCACGCCGTCCCGGCCCAGCCGCCGCCAGAGCGGCCGGCCGAAGCCGATGGAAAACTTTAAGACCTTGACGCCCAGGCGGCGCGCGACCCAGAAATGACCGAATTCATGGACAGTGATCAACACCCCCAGGGTGACGATCAAGGCCAGGACCGAAACCAGTGAATTGCTCATCATCAACCCTCCAACGCCCGGGTAGCGATCCAGCGGCCGGCGACGGCTCGCGCCTCCAAGTCGCCATCGAGAATCGCCGCCAGTTCTTCGGCCGCGCTCGCCGGAACCTGTTCCAGGGCATGCTCCACCGCGGCGGCGATGTCGGTGAAGCGAATGCGCCGATCGAGGAACGCCTGAACCGCGACTTCGTTGGCGGCATTCAGCACGGCCGGCGCGGTCCCGCCGGCTTCCAGCGCGGCGAAGGCCAACCGCAAACAGGGAAAGCGGGCAAAATCGGGGGCCTGAAATTCCAGTTTCCCCAAGCGGGAAAAATCCAGGAAGGTCACCCCGGAGACCAAGCGCCGCGGCCAGGCCAAGGCATGGGCGATGGGGGTGCGCATATCGGGATTACCCAATTGCGCCAGCACCGAACCGTCCTGATATTCGACCATCGAGTGGATCACACTCTGCGGATGCACCACCACCTCGATCGTCGCCGTCGGTGCTTCGAACAACCAGTGTGCCTCGATGACCTCCAGCCCCTTGTTCATCATGGTGGCGGAATCGACCGAAATCTTGCGGCCCATGTTCCAGTTGGGATGGGCGCAAGCCTGCTCGGGAGTGACATCCGCCAATTGTGCCAATGGCGCGGTTCGAAACGGCCCGCCGGAGCCGGTCAGTAGAATCCGGCGCACGCCGGCGGCGGCGAGGCCGGTGTGCGCGAAATCCGCCGGCAGGCATTGAAACAACGCATTGTGCTCGCTATCGATCGGCAGCAGCTCCGCGCCGTGCTGGCGGATCGCCGTCATGAACAGCGGCCCGGCCATGACCAGCGCTTCCTTGTTGGCCAGCAGCACCCGCTTGCCGGCCCGCGCCGCCGCCAGGGTCGGCAGCAAACCCGCCGCGCCGACAATGGCCGCCATCACATAAGCGGCTTCGGGCAAGGTCGCCGCACGCTCCAGCCCGGCGACCCCGGCCAGCACCTCGACCGACCGGCCCAGCGCCCGCAACCGCTCCCGCAACCGTTCGGCGGCGGCGGCATCGGCCAGCACCGCAACATCCGGTTCGTGTGTCAGGCACTGCTGGAATAGCGCCTCGACATCCCGATGGGCGGTCAGGGCCACGACCCGGAAACGGTCGGGATGGCGCCGCAGCACATCGAGAGTGCTGGCGCCGATCGAGCCGGTCGACCCCAGGATGGCGACCCCGATACGCTCGCTCATCCCCGCATTCCGTACAGCCCCAGCAGAAATACCGGCGCGGCGGCGGTCAGACTGTCGACCCGATCGAGCACGCCGCCGTGACCAGGCAGCAGCGTGCCGCTATCCTTCATGCCGCATTGTCGCTTCAGCATGCTCTCGAACAGATCCCCAACGATGGAAAAACCGACCGTCACCATACAGACCGCCACAAACCAGGGCCAGTGCGCGCCGATATCCAGCACCGCCGCGCCGGCTAGCGCGAACATCAGCGCGGCCATCCCGGCGCCCAGCGCCCCTTCCCAAGTCTTGCCCGGGCTGATGGTGACCGCCAGCTTGCGCCGCCCCCAGCGGCGGCCGGCGAAATAGGCGCCGATATCGGCGATCCAGACCAACAGAAACAGAAATAGCACATAGGCCGGTCCAAACTCGTCCCGCAGCGCCATGAACGCTACCCAGGGTGCCACCAGCACCATCACGCCGGCCGCCGCAACCGTCACCGAACGGTCCTGGCGGTCGGGGTGCGCGGTGTAGCGACCCATCCAGAACAGAGCGTAGCACCAGCCGGCCAGCACGAAGCCCATCAGGCCAGCGACGAAGGCGGCGTTGCCCACCCGCGGCCAGAGCGCGAGGATCAAAGCCAGTACCAGACCGCCGTACACCAGGCGGTGGCGCGGCCCGCTCAATCCCGCCAGCCCGGCCCACTCCCAGGTGCCCAGCAGGATCACCACCAGCAGCAGCAGGCCAAAACCGGCCAGCGGCAGTTTCATCACCGCCCACACGACCAGCGCGGCTAATACAATCGCCGTCGCGACCCGTTGTTTAAGCATGTTGGCCTTGCTCTACCTGCTCGCCGGTCTGACCGAAGCGCCGTTGCCGGCTGGCGAACGCGGCGCAGGCGGATTCCAGGTCGCCGCTATCGTAATCCGGCCAGAGCCGTTCGGTAAAATACAGCTCGGTGTAAGCCATCTGCCACAACAGAAAATTGCTGATGCGCTGCTCGCCGCCGGTGCGGATGAACAGATCCGGTTCGGGCAGATCGGATAAACAAGTGAAGGGATGCAGGACAGCCGGGGTAATATCGCTCGGTTGCAATCGACCCTCCAACATGGCTTCGGACACCCGGCGCGCCGCCTGGGCCAGATCCCAACGCCCGCCGTAATTGGCGGCGATAACCAGGGTCAAACCGGTATTGGCGGCGGTCCGTTGTTCAGCCTTGACGATGTAATCCTGCAAGTTTCCGGGAAAGGCACTGTGATCGCCGATGAAACGCAACCGCACGTTGGCGGTGTCCAGCCGGCGAATTTCGCCGCGCAGGGTGGTCAGAAACAGCTTCAACAACACCTCGACCTCCGGCCGCGGCCGTCGCCAGTTCTCGCTGCTGAAGGCGAACAACGTCAGCACTTCGATGCCGCGCTCGCTGCACGCCCGCACGATCCGGCGCACGGCCTTGGCACCTTCCCGGTGGCCCGCCGTGCGTGGCAGGGACCGCTGCTGCGCCCAACGACCGTTGCCGTCCATGACAATGGCGATATGGCGAGGTAACGACTGGCACGGCGCCCGTGGCATCGGGACGTCAACCGACATTCGGGAGGTTCCTCGTCAGGTTCGCGCTCACCGCGGGCAGCCCGCTGCCGACGCTTCAAATTTCCATCAATTCGGCTTCCTTGGCCGCAAGCACCTTGTCTACGTCCTGAATGTGCCGGTCGGTGAGTTTCTGAGTCTCGTCCTGGGCCTGCCGTTCCGCGTCCTCGGCGATCTTCTTTTCCTTGAGCAAGGCCTTGAGCTGGTTGTTGGCGTCGCGGCGAATGTTACGAATCGCCACCTTGGCGCCTTCGCCTTCCTGCCGAACCACTTTGACCAGATCACGGCGGCGCTCCTCGGTCAGCGCCGGCAGCGGTACCCGGATTACCGTCCCGGCGGAAGCGGGATTCAAACCCAGATCGGACTTTAAAATGGCCTTTTCGATAGGCCCCACCATGTTTTTTTCCCACGGCGTCACCAATAGGGTCCGTGCGTCGCTGACGCCGACCGAAGCCACCTGGCCAAGCGGCACCTCGCTGCCGTAGTAGCTGACCGTAATGTGATCCAGCAGGCTGGCATGCGCGCGGCCGGTTCGCAGCTTGGTCAATTCCTGCTTGAGGCTATCCACGCTCTTGGTCATCCGGTCAGCCGCTTCTTTCTTGATGTCATCGATCATGGTCGTCATTCCCGCACCACGGTGGTGCCCACGCTTTCGCCGCACACGACCCGCACCAGGTCCCCGTGGCGATTGATGTTGAAAACTTTCAGCGGTATGTCGTTTTCCCGGCATATGACAATAGCCGTGGCGTCCATCACTTGCAGCTTGCGCGCCAGGGCTTCGTCGTAAGTCAGCCGATCGTAACGCACCGCCTTGGGATCCTTGAACGGATCCGCCGAATAGATACCATCCACCTTGGTCGCCTTGAGCATCACCTCGGCGTTAACCTCGATGGCCCGCAGGCTGGCGGCGGAGTCGGTGGTGAAAAAGGGGTTGCCGGTGCCGGCGGCGAAAATCACCACCCGGCCCTTTTCCAGATGGCGGATGGCGCGGCGGCGAATGTAGTCCTCGCAGACCTCATTGATGCGGATCGCCGACATCACGCGGGTGAACACCCCCAATCGCTCCAGGGTATCCTGCATCGCCAGCGAGTTCATGACCGTGGCCAGCATGCCCATGTGGTCGGCCGCGACTCGATCCATTCCCTTCTTGGCCAGCCCGGCCCCCCGAAACAGGTTGCCGCCACCGATGACCATGCCCACCTCAACGCCGAGCTGACATAGCTCCCGCACCTCGCCCGCAATGCGCGCCAGCACGTCGGGATCGATGCCATAATCGCCCGCGCCCATCAGGACTTCACCGCTGAGCTTGAGAAGAATTCGCTTGAACGTTGGTCTGGAATCCGGCATGGGCATCGCGCAACCTGCAATATCGGCACTGAAAGAATTGTACTGTAATCGCGGCGGCGGTGGTGAAGCGCATCGCCCGCTCAGCCGCCCCGCGCTTGAGCCATCACCTCGGCGGCGAAATTATCGGCCTTTTTCTCGATCCCTTCACCCAGCTCGAAGCGTTCGAAACGGATCACTCGGGCCTGATTGGCCTTCAGCAGTTTTTCCACGCTTTGTTCGGGATCCTTGACGAACGGCTGCCCCAGCAAGGTGATCTCATCGAAGTACTTGCGCAGCCGCCCCTCCACCATCTTCTCGACGATGTTAGCCGGTTTGCCGCTGGTCGCTGCTTGCGCCGCGAAGATTTCCTTCTCCTTGGTCACCTGCTCGGCCGGTATCTGGTCGGCGCTGACGCACAGCGGCCGGCTGGCGGCGACATGCATGGCGATGTCCCGGGCCAGATCGCCATCGCCGCCGTCCAGTTCGACCAGCACGCCGATGCGGGTACCGTGCAGATAGCTGCCCAGCACGCCGGCGGGCGTCGTCAGCCGGGCGAAGCGACGAACGTTGATATTCTCGCCGATCTTGGCGATGCATTCCCGTCGATGCTGCTCGATGCTCTGGCCATTTGCCGTATTCGAGGTCAGCAGCGCTTCCAGGTCGGCGGGATCGCTATTCAGGACCGTTTCGACCACGGCGGCGGCGAATTCCCGGAAGTCGTCGTTCTTGGTGACGAAATCGGTTTCGCAGTTCACCTCGACCATGGCCGCCACGCCAGCCGTCTGCCTGATGACGATCAAACCCTCGGCGGCCACCCGGCTGGCTTTCTTGTCAGCCTTGGCCTGTCCAGCCTTGCGCATCGATTCGACCGCCGCCTCGATATCGCCCTGAGTTTCCTGCAGGGCTTTTTTACATTCCATCATTCCCGAACCCGTGCGTTCGCGCAGTTCTTTAACCAGCGTCGCCGTAATTGCCACCATGCTCACGTACCTCGTAACGATAAATTTACCGCACTCAATCTGAAACCGGACTGAACCGAACTCATTAAAAAGGCTCGCGAGCGCCAGGCGCACGAGCCTTGCTGGCAAAACCCAGTGTTGACGGAAGATCAGCGAGGATCAAACACCATCGCCCGCCGGCAGCGTCTCTTCCTCCGGGATTTCGATGAACTCTTCCTCGACGCGGCCCGAAGTCAGCACCGCGCGGCCTTCCAGCACCGCTTCCGCCAGACCGCCCACATAGAGCTGAATGGCGCGGATGGCGTCATCGTTGCCGGGGATGATATGGCTGATACCGTCGGGCGAATTGTTGCTATCGACCACCCCGATCACCGGGATCCCCAGTTTATTGGCTTCTTGCACGGCGATGCTTTCGTGACCGACGTCGATCACGAACAGCGCGTCCGGCAAGCTGGCCATGTCCTTGATGCCGCCCAGGCTGCGTTCCAGCTTGTCCATATCCCGCCGCAAGCCGATGACTTCCTTCTTGGCCAAGCGCTCGAAAGTGCCGTCCTGCGCCATCAGATCCAGATCCTTGAGCCGCTTGATGGACTGGCGGACGGTCTTGAAATTGGTCAGCATGCCGCCCAGCCAGCGGTGATTGACATAAGGCATGCCGCAACGGAGCGCCGCTTCGGCGGTCGCCTCGCGCGCCGAGCGCTTGGTGCCCACCAGCAGAATCTTGCCACCCTTGGAAGCCAGTCGACCGATGAAATTCAGTGCTTCCAGATACAGCGGCAGGGTCTTTTCCAGATTGATGATGTAGATCTTGCTGCGCGCCCCGAAGATATACGGGGCCATCTTGGGATTCCAGTAACGGGTCTGGTGGCCGAAATGCACGCCGGCCTCCAGCATCTGGCGCATGGAAATGGTCGCCATTGCCGAATTCTCCTTAAGGATTTGGGGTTGAGCCTCCATTCGCCCCAAGCGGCGACCCCTCATGGGGGCACCCGGCCGCCCGTGCCGGCGAATGTGCGAAGTGTGTGCAACGCGAGAAGGTTTGCCTAAAAGGCGCGCGCTTTATACCATGGATCGTCTGGGAAAACCAAATGAACCGCCGCCCGCGGGCACGGTCCCAAACACCGCGGCCCGTTCCGGACGCCGTCCCTCGCCCACCGCCCACACGCCCGTAGATCGACGCCATGTTCCAGAAACCCCCCAGGAAATCGATGAGCATCACTCTCAAGACGCCGGAAGAAATCGAAAAGATGCGCGTTGCCGGCCGGTTGGCCGCCGAGGTGCTACACATGATCCAGCCTCATGTACGAGAGGGAATCGCCACCGAGGAGCTGAACCGGATCTGCCACGACTACATCGTCGATGTCCAGCAAGCGATCCCCGCCCCGCTCAACTATCGCGGTTTTCCCAAATCCATCTGCACATCGATCAACCATGTGGTCTGCCACGGCATTCCCGGACCGAAGAAGCTGAAAAAGGGTGACGTACTCAACATCGATATCACGGTGATCAAGGACGGCTATCACGGCGATACCAGTCGGATGTTTCAGGTCGGTACCCCACCGGTCGCCGCGCAACGCGTCAGCCGGGTGGCCTACGAATGCCTGTGCATCGGCATCGAAATGGTGCGGCCCGGCATCCGCCTCGGCGATATCGGCCACGCCATCCAGCGGTACGCCGAAGCCCAGCACTGCTCGGTGGTGCGCGAGTATTGCGGTCACGGCATCGGCCGGGAATTCCACGAAGAACCGCAGGTGCTGCACTACGGTGACCCCGATACCGGCATCGAGCTGGTCCCCGGCATGATCTTCACCATCGAACCGATGATCAACGCCGGCAAACGGCAGGTCAAGCTGCTACCCGACGGTTGGACCGTGATCACCAAGGATCACAGCGTTTCCGCCCAATGGGAGCATACCGTGCTGGTCACCGAAACCGGCCACGAAGTCCTCACGCCGCACCCGGGCGATCCGCTGTAAGCGCCCGCCATACCCCGGAAGATCCCATGGCCGCCACCGATATCGCTTTTTCGCCCGTCGCCGCGCCCACCTTCGCCGTCCACGCCGAACCACCGTCGGATAACTTGCGACAGGCCGAGATCGCCCTGTTCGACGCGGAGGCTTTCGCCCGCGATCTGGCGGCCGCCGCCAACCCGCTGCTCGTGTTTCGGGCCCTGCTCAAACAGAGCGACACCCGGTTCAAGGAACTGTTCCAGCAAGGCGTGCCCGCGCATGAACTGGTGCCCGCCCGCGCTGGCTTGATGGATGAGTTGCTGCGCTTCGTCTGGCTGCGGTTTTTCGAGGCCGACACCCCCGATCTGGCGTTGACGGCGGTCGGAGGCTACGGCCGCGGCGAGCTGCACCCCGGCTCGGACGTGGACATCATGATCCTGCTGGATGAGCGGACGCTGGAAACCCGCCGCTCCGCGCTGGAGGACTTCATGGCCTTCCTGTGGGATATCGGGCTGGAGGTCGGGCACAGCGTGCGCACGCTCGAGGATTGCGTGCACGAAGGCGCCGCCGACATCACGGTCGCCACCAGTCTGATGGAGGCGCGGCTATTGATCGGTACATCGGTACTGTTCGAGCAGATGCGCGCCGCCACCGGCCCCGACCGTATCTGGCCGGATACCGCCTTCTTCGAATCCAAGCAGCGGGAACGTTGCCAGCGCTGCCATAAATACAACGAAACCGCCTTCAACCTGGAGCCCAATATCAAGGACGGTCCCGGCGGGCTGCGCGATATGCAGATGATCGGTTGGGTGGCCAAACGGCATTTCGGCGTCAGCACCTTGCAGGAACTGGTGAGCTACGGTTTTCTCAGCCCGAGCGAATACGATGAGCTGATCGACTGCCGCAATTTTCTTTGGCAGGTGCGCTTCGCCCTGCACGCGCTGACCGGCCGCCGCGAAGATATGCTGCTGTTCGATCACCAGCGCCGGATCGCCCAGCAGTTCGGCTACCGGGATCAGGCGCAAAACCTGGCGGTCGAACAATTCATGCAGCGCTACTACCGCACCGTCAACGGACTCAGCCGGCTGAACGAGATGCTGCTGCAACTGTTCGAGGAAGCGATCCTGCTGGCCGACGAACCGGGCGAACCGCAGCCCATCAACCGCCGCTTCCAGGTCCGCCGCGGCTATCTGGAAGTGACCCAGCCCAACGTGTTTCTGCGCTACCCGTTTGCGCTGCTGGAAATTTTTCTGGTCTTGCAGCAACACCCGGAAATCAAGGGGCTGCGAGCCTCCACCATCCGCCTGATCCGTGACCACCGGCCGCTGATCGACGACAAGTTCCGCAACGACGTGCGCCCGCGCAGCCTGTTCATGGAGATCCTGCGCCAACCGCACGGGGTGACACTGCAACTGCGGCTGATGAACGCCTATGGCGTGCTGCCGGCCTACCTGCCGGAATTCGGCCATATCCTCGGGCGGATGCAGTACGACCTGTTCCACGCCTACACCGTCGATCAGCACATCCTGTTCGTGGTGCGTAACCTGCGGCGGTTTTTCCTCCCCCAGTTCGCCCAGCGGGACCCGGAATACAGTGCGATCATGGATCAACTACCCAAGCCGGAGTTGCTCTACATCGCCGGTCTGTACCACGACATCGCCAAGGGGCGCGGCGGCGACCATTCCATCCTGGGCGCTCAGGACGCCGAGCGGTTCTGCCGCCAGCACGGGCTCAGCAGTTTCGATACCCGGCTGGTGGCCTGGCTGGTGCGCCATCACCTGACACTGTCGCTGACCGCGCAGAAGAAAGACATCCACGACCCGGACGTCATCCATCAATTCGCCCTGCAAATGGGCGATCAGATGCATCTGGATTACCTTTATTTACTGACGGTCGCCGATATCCGCGGCACCAATCCCCACCTGTGGAACACTTGGCGGGCGTCACTGCTGTGGACCTTGTACAAGGCTACCCGCCAGGCATTGCGGCGCGGGCTGGACCACCCCATCGACAAGGAGGAACGGATCCGCGAAGCGCAGGCGCGGGCGCGGCAACGGCTGCGCGCCACCAAGATCGATGGGGAGCGCATCGACCGGGTATGGGAAGGCTTCGGCGACGACTATTTCCTGCGTCATTCCGCCGACGAGATCGTCTGGCACACCCGCGCGATTCTCAAGAAGGGCTATCACGAGCGGCCGCTGGTCATGGCCCGCGACGATCCCGGCCGGGGCGGCACCGAAGTCTTTATCTACACCCGCGATCAGGACAACCTGTTCGCGCTGATCACCTCCATCCTCGACCAGTTGGGACTGACTATTCTCGATGCCCGCATCATCACCGGCCACAGTGGTTACACCCTGGACAGCTTCACGGTGCTGGAGGACTCCGGCTCGCCGATCCGCGACCGACGGCGGATCAAGGAAATCACCTCCACCCTGCTGCACTACCTGAGCCGGCCGGACAAAACGCCGCCGGCGCCCAGCCGGCATATTTCCCGGATTCAGAAAGCGTTCCAGATGCCGACCCTGGTTTCGTTCCGGGAGGATCAGGCCAACGGCCGCACCTTGGTGGAACTGGTGTCCTGGGACCGGCCGGGACTGCTGTGCCAGGTTGGTCAGGTATTCATGGAATGCGGGGTGCAGGTGCATAACGCCAAGATCGCCACCATCGGCGCCCGGGCCGAGGACGTGTTCTTTGTCACTGACCAGGACAACCGGCCCTTGAACAATTCGGCAAAATACGCAGCACTGAGAACGGCGCTGGTCGAACAACTGGATTCTGGCGAAGAGTAGGAACCCGAATAACCCTCCTCCCCTCTCAAGGGGGAGGAACTTGAGCGAGAGCACCGCATCGGCAACCGGTGCCAAGCCTGTCTTCCGTCTCCGATCACTCCCGAAAACATTTCACTCTCCCGCTGCTCCTTCTCGCCATGGAACAACAATAACGGCACCACGAAACTTTCGGCGAGCGCCGGCCTGTGGTCGATTATTGTCGCCCTGATGATCCGGAACCGCCGCACCAGGTCGCGGTGATGTCCTCTGGTAGTTTCGACTCGCTGCCCCATAACGGCGTGGTCATGACGCTGCTGAGTATTTACCGGTTGACGCACCGACCATCCGACTTTGATATCTTCATGGTTTTGGTAGCGATCATGGTGAGCGCCCTGGTGATGGTCATCAGCCAGGGAACCCTGTTCGGCAGCTTCTGATCTCGCACCGCCGCGCGTGCCGACGAGCGGCGTTCCTCAATCCTGACGATGGACATCATCATGCAGCATCCCCTACTCGCCTCCCTGCACATTCCCGAACGCGGCAAAGTGGTCAGCGCCCGCGAGGCCGTGACCCTGATCCGCCCCGGCGATACCCTGGCCACCAGCGGCTTTGTCGGCACCGGCTTCGCCGAGGACATCGCCTGCGCCATCGAGGCATTGTATCTTTCGCCCGACGCACCGGTGCTGGACAAACTCCGCGACCTGACCCTGGTCTACGCCGCCGGCCAGGGTGACGGCAAAACCCGCGGCCTCAATCACTTCGGCCACGAGGGACTGGTGAAACGCATCATCGGCGGGCACTGGGGACTGGTGCCGAAGCTGCAAGCGCTGGCGGTGAGCAATCAAATCGAGGCCTGGAACCTGCCGCAAGGGGTGATCACTCATCTGTACCGCGACATCGCCGCCGGCAAGCCGGGGACGCTGACCCGGGTCGGGCTGGGCACTTTCGTCGACCCGCGTCACGGCGGTGGCAAGCTCAACCCCCGCACCAAGAAGGATCTGGTCGAACTGATGGTGATCGACGGCCAGGATTATTTGTTCTACAAAGCGTTCCCGATCCATGTCGGCATCATCCGTGCCACTACCGCCGACATCGACGGCAACCTGACCATGGAAAAGGAAGCGTTGACGCTGGAATCGCTGGCCATCGCCATGGCGGCGCGTAATTCCGGTGGCATCGTCATCGCTCAGGTGGAGCGGGTGGCCGAGCGTGGCTTCCTGCGGCCCAAGGATGTGCGGGTGCCGGGTATTCTGGTGGATTGCATCGTGGTCGCGCCGCCGGAACACCACTGGCAAACCTTTTCCACTCAATACAACCCCGCGTTTTCCGGTGAGATCAAGGTGCCGCTGGCCTCGATTGCCTCCATGCCGATGAGCGAACGCAAGATCATCGCTCGCCGTTCGGCGCTGGAACTGACGATGAACGCCATCGTCAATCTTGGCATCGGCATGCCGGAAGGCGTGGCCAGCATCGCCGCCGAGGAGAAGATCATCGATTTGCTGACCCTGACCGCCGAGCCGGGCGTGGTGGGCGGCATTCCCGCCGGTGGGCTGGATTTCGGCGCCGCCACCAACGTCCAGGCGATCATCGATCAACCCAATCAGTTCGATTTCTACGACGGCGGCGGGTTGGACATTGCGGTGCTGGGGCTGGCTCAGGTCGACCGGCAGGGCAATATCAACGTCTCGAAATTTGGCCCGCGTATCGCCGGTGCCGGTGGCTTCATCAACATCAGTCAGAATGCCAGGAAGGTGGTGTTCGCCGGGACATTCACCGCCGGCGGGCTGGACATCGCCGCGAAAGACGGTCAGTTACGCATCCGGCGCGAAGGCGGAACGGCGAAATTCGTCGAGACGGTCGAGCAGCGCACCTTCAGCGGCGAGGTGGCCTGTCGCAGCAAGCAGCCGGTGCTGTATGTGACCGAACGGGCGGTGTTCCGCTTGACCCCGGAAGGGCTGGAACTGGTGGAGATCGCGCCAGGGATCGATCTGGAGCGTGAGGTGCTGGCGAAGATGGGATTTCGGCCCGCCATCAGCCCGCACCTCAAACAAATGGATGCTTGCATTTTCAATGACGGGCCGATGGGTTTGCGCGAACTCATGGTCGTGCGGCCATTGGATCAGCGGTTTTCCTACGACCCCGCCAAGAACGTGCTCTTCCTGAATTTCGAGGGTCTGTCGGTGCGCAGCCATGAGGATATCCAGCGCATTCGCGCGGCGATCAGCGGTCGGCTGGAGCCGCTCGGCAAGCGGGTGTTCGGTATTGTCAACTACGACAATTTCTCGATTACTCCGGAATTGATGCAGGAGTACATGGATATGGTCAGCGACTTGCTGCAGCGCTACTACCTGGGCGTAACCCGCTACACCACCAACACTTTCCTGCGGGCGCAGCTTGGCGATGCCCTGCGCCAGCGCGACCTCGCGCCCCATATTTATGAAACCGCCGCCGAGGCGGCGGCACGACTCGATCCATCCAAGGCATCCAAGGGGAACGCTTGAACAACGATGGAGCCAACCATCCAGGGCGATGCGCTGGCCCCATCGTTGGTTATACCCGCCGAAGGACTCCGCACACCAAACGCGCGCGCACGGCTCCAACAAGATAAGGAACCACACCATGAGCAGTCTCCGTCCGGCACAGTTGGGTCCCATCGTCGGCCACACCTCGGACACCACCGCAAGGCTCTGGATTCGAGGGGGTTCAAGTGACGAAGGCACCGCTATCGACGAGCAACGCCACACCATCGGCGTCATCGCCATCACCCAGGAAAACGGGCGACGCCCGCGCACCCGGCTCGTGCGTGGAACTTCACCCAGAAAGACAACTTCTGTCGCGCGGACCTGAACGCCGCCGACCGACGCATCCTGGTGACGCCGTTCGGGACCGACGGCAGGGTGATCGAGAAGGGTGGCTGGTTCGGCGCCAAGGGCACGCTTATCGGCTCGCAGTTGGAGCTGGCGGGCTGGTAAGTCAAGCATGTTTTTGCAGAGGCGCCGCCCAGAACAGAATATTCACTAACTCAGAATGGCCAGAGGCTATTCAGCATTATCAGTCAGATAAAACTCCTGGATAATGAAATCAGAAGCGCCAAACAAGCTACTCCAGCAGATGCCAAAACCCGCGCCATTGAGCCTAAAAATTAGGCATCTCCATGATTCATTTGATTTCGTTTAAAACGGCGAAGTTTGATACCACCAAAGAACGGCTAAATCCGTTCAACCCAATTTCGGGTGAGAGTGTGCTCATCTGGTTACGTGAGAACGCACTCGGCTCCTCATATTCTTCGACGAAACCGGATACCGAGGACTGGGGTTGGTATATGGATGTATCAAACGACGTCTCTTCATACCTTGTGGGTTCAATTGCGTATACTGAAAAAGAACCGGTTCTTGGTGAGAAAATTGAGTGGCTCATCCAAATCCACAAAAATCGATCCCTGAAAGAAAAAATTTTGAGGAGAAATAAAATGACCGCTGATGATGCTCTTGTGGCAACGATACTGGGTGCTCTTCGCGGCGACGCGGCCTTTACCGATATTGAGGTGAATGGAGACGCTTAATAACCATCGGAATCAGGTCTTGTCTTTTGCGGCACTACTCCCATCGCAGTTGTTTCCCCAGTCAGACCGACGACGTCGGAAATATACTTTAAATTAAGTCAAAATTTACTTTATAGTTGTTTTGTTTTACGGTGTTCCGAGGGTTAATCGGAAGGCCTGAAAGAGGCTGGAGCGCGCACCATGATTCGACTGGTTTTCTCTGATGAGACGCGGGAACGCCTGCGTCACGAACGAATTCATCATCCGCATCCCCGGGTGCGGCAACGGTTGACGGCGCTTTATCTGAAGAGTGAGGGCAGGTCGCATCAAGCGATTTGCGCGAGTCTGGGGATCACCAAGCCAACCCTGATTGGCTACCTGCGATTGTATCAAGAGGGCGGCTGGGCGGCGCTGACGAGCTGTCGATTCCGCCAAGCCCGCAGCGCGCTGGCGCCGTATGAAGGGGTGATCGTGGCGGCGTTCGCGCGGCGCCCGCCGGCAACCCTGGTCGAGGCCCGTGCCCGCATCGCCGAACTGACCGGGATTGAGCGCAGTCCCGCCCAAGTGGGCAAGGTGCTTAAACAGTTTGGACTGGGACGGCGCAAGACCGGGGCGATCCCGGGACCGGCGCCGACGGCGGAACGCCGGGCGGAACAGGCCCGCTTCGAAGCCGAGGCGCTGACCCCGCGGCTGGAAGAGGCGCAAGCCGGACGGCGCGAAGTTTTTTTTTGGACGCCGCCCACTTCGTCCACGGGCTGTTCCTGAGTTGGGTCTGGTGCCTGGCGCGCTGCTGGCAGCCGACGCCCAGTGGCCGGCATCGGCTCAGCGTGCTGGGGGCCTTGAACGCGACGACCCATCAACTGATCACCGTCACCACGGACGCCTATATCAACAGCCAGCACGTCTGCCGGATGCTGTACAAACTGGCGGCGCTGGGCTTGACGGTGCCGATCACGGTGGTGCTGGACAATGCCCGCTACCAGCGCTGTCGGCTGGTTCAGGACACCGCCGCCGCCTTGAACATCGAACTGCTGTTTCTCCCGGCCTATTCGCCCCAATTCAACCTGATCGAACGGTTCTGGGTAGTGTCCCTCAGTTTCCGTGATGAGCTTTCCCATTTTAGTGACAAGTTGGCATTCTCGATGGCGGTCATGGTTCCATCGAGGAGGTCGGCATGGACTGGGAAACGTTGTATTGTCCGAATGAACGGTGCGAGCACTACGGAAAACCTTTTAAAACTGGTGGGTTATACCGTTTCTCGATAG
The DNA here is from genome assembly GCA_016699715.1 of Candidatus Competibacteraceae bacterium. Classification (NCBI taxonomy): domain Bacteria; kingdom Pseudomonadati; phylum Pseudomonadota; class Gammaproteobacteria; family Candidatus Competibacteraceae; species Candidatus Competibacteraceae bacterium. The sequence continues at coordinate 1,614,776 of CP065007.1, forward strand.
GTATTACCTGCCCACGCGCCTGCTGGGATTGCGCTATGCTTTATCCTGGCCCACCAGTTAAAAAGTCAAAATCTACCGGGAATTGGTATTAGTACGCAATGGCAGCAGTCGAGGCGAACCTCAGGCGCGCTGCCGGAGCTGCGGGAGTACGGTGACCTTGCGTTATGGGACGGCTTACTATGGGCTGGAAGCCGATCCGGTGCAATTTGAGACCGCCCTGCGCGCGCTGGCCGAGGGGAATTCGCTGCGGGCCACCGCGCGCATCGTCGAAGTGGATAAGGACACGGTTTGCGCTTGGCTGGATCGAGGTGCCCGGCAATGCCGGGCGGTCGTGCTGTCCTTGTGGCGAAACTTGCCGGTCACCGAATGCCAATTGGATGAATTGTGGAGCTTTATCCATACCAAACAAGAAAACTTGCCTGGCGCCAAGGAGTATGTCGAGACCTATGGCGACGCTTGGGTGTGGTTGGCGTTTGCGCCGGTCTGGCGCCTGATATTGGGGTTTGTCATCGGCAAACATGATCAAACCCAGGCCGACCGGCTGGTGGAACAAGTGGCGTCGGTGACCGATGAAACCGTGCCCTTTTTTACCAGCGATCAATGGCCTGCTTATACGCAAGCGTTGTTGAACATGTATGGGGAATGGTACTGTCCGCCCCGCTGCGGGACGCGCGGCCCGCATCCCAAACCCCGCCGGCGACCGCATGCCGATCTGCTGTATGCCCAAGTGATCAAGCATCGAAGGGGTGGGCGTATCACCGCGATCTCCACTCAAGTCGTTTTTGGGGACCGGGCGACCGTCGCGGCGCGACTGGCCCAATCGCCCGTCAGTCAAACCATCAATACCAGTTTCGTCGAGCGGGACAACCTGACCCAGCGGCAGCAGAACCGCCGCCTGACCCGTCGCACCAACGGGTTCTCCAAGAACTTGTCTTGGTTCGAAAAACAGTTGTGGTTGTCGTTGGCCTACTACCATTTGGTGTTACCCCATGACAGCTTGCGCCGCTCGTTGCCGGTCACCGAGCCGACGCGCGGATCGGGTTCTCCCCGTCGATGGTGTTCCATCACGCCTGCGATGGCGGCCGGCGTGACCCATCACATCTGGACCACCCGGGAGCTGTTATCGTATCGGGTCTCACCGCTGTATTGGGCAGAATGCCCCCATCTTGAAAAATTGTTCCCCGGTTGGCCTGAAGCTCATCACGGAAACTGAGGGACACTACCCGGTTCTGGAAGTTGGTGAAAAAATGCTGCTTGCACACCGAGTATTATCCCACGTATCCAGAATTTAAAAGCGCGATTCTCGATTTCATTAAAACCGCTCATGTAAAGAAAAAAGGCACCCTCAAATCATTACTGACTTTTAATTTCCAATCCTTCAAAGAAGTTAAAATTGGAATTAGCTAAAGTATACCAAGCGCATCCGCAGGTGAGCGCATCGAAACTTGCTTGAATGGGTGCCGCAACCAAGACCGTGTCATATTGCGGATGGCGGGTACGCGGTACTTTGCGGTTTGCGGCAACCTGGGGGTTTATAATCCGTCGCCGAACCGTCCTCACCCCAACCGGAAACCCGCATGGATACTCTCACCCTCACCCGCCCCGACGACTGGCACCTGCACCTGCGCGACGGCGCGGCTCTGCGCGCGGTCGCGCCGCACAGCGCCCGCCAGTTCGCCCGTGCCATCGTCATGCCCAACCTGCGCCCGCCGGTGACGACGACCGCACAGGCCCTGGCCTACCGGGCGCGGATTCTGGACGCGGTACCGATGGGAGTAGAATTCCAACCTCTGATGACGCTGTATTTGACCGACAACACCCCACCGGCCGAAATCGCCCGCGCCCGATCTTCCGGTCACATCCACGCCTGTAAGCTCTATCCGGCCGGCGCGACCACGAATTCCGATTCCGGCGTGACCGACGTTCGCACGATCTACCCGGTACTGGAAGCGATGCAGGCTCAAGGCTTGCCGTTGTTGATCCACGGCGAAGTCACCGACCCGGACATAGACCTTTTCGACCGTGAAGCGGTGTTCATCGACCGGGTCTTGAACCCGATCGTTCGCGACTTTCCCGCGCTGAGGATCGTGCTGGAGCACATCACCACCCAGGATGCGGCGGACTACGTGCGGGCAGCGCCGGTCACGGTCGCGGCGACGATCACCGCCCATCACCTGCTCTACAACCGCAACGCCATCTTCCAGGGCGGCATTCGACCACACTATTACTGCCTACCGGTGCTCAAGCGCGAGCATCACCGACAAGCGCTGCTCAAAACCGCCACCAGCGGCGATCCCAAATTCTTCCTCGGCACCGACAGCGCCCCGCATCCACGCTCGGGCAAGGAAACCGCCCGCGGCTGCGCCGGCTGCTACACCGCCCATGCCGCGCTGGAGTTGTATGCCGAAGCCTTCGACAGCGCCGGCGCACTGGATCAACTGGAAGCCTTCGCCAGCTTCCATGGCGCGGATTTTTACGGCCTGCCGCGCAACAAGGGAACCGTCACCCTGTACCGCCAACCGACGGTTGTGCCCGCCTCGTTTCCGTTCGACGACAACGAGCTGATTCCGCTACGGGCCGGAGAGATGCTGGCGTGGCGTCTGGCGTAGGCATGTACAAAACAGCAGGCCCCGCAGCGACATGGGCTACGGGGCCTGGTTTATTTCGGAACCGCTCGGCTTCCGATTGGAACCGGAAGCAAACGATCACCCTTACCGACTAAGAAGCCTCGTCCCGGCTTACAGCGACTTCTTGCAGAAATACCAGTCAGTGCATTCGTACTCACCCTGACTGACCCGCGCCTGAGCTTCCTCGGCGGTGGCCGGCGGCGGTACGATAACTTTGTCGCCTGGCTGCCAGCCCTCGGGGGTGGCAACCTTATTGGCATCGGAGGTCTGCAACGCCTGGACCAGACGCAGGAACTCGGCGATGGAGCGGCCGTTGCTCATCGGATAATAAACCATGGCACGCAGGATGCCGTTGGGGTCGATGATGAAGGTGGCGCGCACGGCGGAAGTATCGGCCGCGCCCGGATGAATCATGCCATAGGCCCGGGCCACGGCCATCGACAGGTCGGCGATGATCGGGAACTTGATTTCGACGCCGAACTTCTCCTGAATGTTACGCATCCAGGCCACATGCGAGTAGTGGCTGTCGATGGACAGGCCCAGCAACTCGCAATTCAGTTGGGCAAACGAATCCTGGGCCTTGGCGAAGGCCATGAATTCGGTGGTGCACACCGGGGTAAAGTCGGCCGGATGGGAAAACAGCACCAGCCATTTACCCTGGTAGTCGGCTAGTTTTCGAACACCGTGGGTGGTGGGCGCCTCGAACTCGGGGGCACGCTCATTCAAACGGGGCAGACCAACAGTCTCTTTCACGGGAGTCATGGTTTCCATGGGATGTTCCTCGGTTAGCGGAATCAATGTCGCAAACCCCCAGGGGAATGCACGGGATTAGAATATTGGAATTCGATTATTTACTAAAATTAATTATCGCTAATGAAGCCATATAAAATGGCTATACCAAGGCGTGAGCCATCACCCGCCTTGCGGTGCTCCGCCAAACCGCTGGCCGAACCGGGGCGGCAAACCACCCTCCCAGCCAGGTAAAGGCGTGCATTCGCCGTCAGTATAATATCCAAAGACCCTTAAAATATTGTGACATAGGACCATGAACACGCCCTCTTCCCCGCAATCCCCCCTCTGGCACACGCTCTCCCTCGATCAGGTTCCGCGCGAACTGGACACCGTACCCGGTGGCTTGAGCGAAGAGGAAGCTGCCCGACGACTGGACATTCACGGCCCCAACCGGCTGCGCCCTCCCCAGCGGCGCGGGCCGCTGGCGCGCTTCCTGCTGCAATTCCACAACGTATTGATTTACCTGCTGCTGGTTTCAGCCGCGATCACCGGCGCGCTGGACCACGGCATCGACACCGCCGTGATCCTGGGCGTGGTGCTCATCAACGCCATCGTTGGCTTCGTACAGGAAGGCAAGGCCGAATCGGCCATGGCCGCCATCCGCAACATGCTGTCGCTGCACGCCATGGTCTTGCGCGACGAGCAGCGTCGGGAAATCCCCGCCGAGGAATTGGTGCCCGGCGACTGGGTGCTGCTGCAATCGGGTGATAAGGTGCCCGCCGATCTGCGGCTGGTCGAGGCCAGAAATCTGCGGATTCAGGAGGCGGTGCTGACCGGCGAGGCCGAGGCGGTGCATAAAACCACAGCCCCCGTCCCAGCCGCGGCGGCGCTCGGTGACCGCGCCGGCATGGCGTATTCCGGCACCCTGGTCAGTTACGGTCAGGGGCTGGGCGTGGTGGTGGCGACCGGCGAACAGACCGAGATCGGCCGAATCAGCATTCTGCTGGAGCAGGTCGAGGAAATCGCCACGCCCCTGCTGCGGCAGGTGGCCCAGTTCGGCCGCTGGCTGAGCCTGGCCATCCTGGTGGTGGCCAGCGCCACCTTTGCCGCCGGCGTACTCTGGCGCGGCCAGTCCATGGACGACATGTTCATGGCGGCGGTGGCGCTGGCGGTGGCGGCGATTCCCGAAGGGCTGCCGGCGATCATGACCATCATCCTGGCCATCGGCGTCCAGCGCATGGCGGCGCGCAACGCCATCATCCGCCGGCTGCCGGCGGTGGAAACGCTGGGCTCGGTGACCGTGATCTGTTCGGACAAAACCGGCACCCTCACCCGCAACGAAATGGCCGTGCAACGGGTCGTCACCGCCGACCGGATTTTCGAAGTCAGTGGTGTCGGTTACGCGCCGACCGGCGGGTTCAGCGTCAGGGGCGAACCGATCATGCCGGAAGACACCGCCGACTTGCGGGTCATCGCCCGCGCCGTGCGCCTGTGCAACGACGCCAGTCTGCGCGAGCGCGAGGGCGAATGGCGCATGGACGGCGATCCCACCGAAGGCGCGCTGCTGGCCCTGGCGCTGAAATCCGGCCTCGACCCGATGGCCGAGCAGGCCCGGTTCCGCCGTCTGGACAGCATTCCCTTCGAGTCCGAGCACCGCTTCATGGCCACCCTGCACCACGATCATCACGGCGCGCATGTGATCCACGTCAAGGGCGCGCCGGAACGGGTACTGGCGATGTGCGCGGACGAACAGCATCCCGACCACCCGCAACCCTTGCGCCCGGCGTACTGGCACGAACACATCGAGGCCCTGGCGGCACAGGGCCAGCGGGTGCTGGCGGTCGCCCGCCGGCCGGTGCCCAAAACCCAGCACGAACTGACCTTCGCCGACGTCGAAGCCGGATTGACCCTGCTCGGCCTGCTCGGCATCAGCGACCCGCCGCGCGAGGAAGCGATCCAGGCGGTGCGGCTCACCCAGCAGGCCGGCATTCGGGTCAAGATGATCACCGGCGACCACGGCGCCACGGCGCAAGCCATCGCCGCCCAGCTTGGCATCGGCGACAACCGGCGGGTGCTGGCCGGACCGGAGCTGGAAACCATGGACGAGGCGGCGCTGCGGTCAGTGGTCCTGGACACCGATGTGTACGCCCGCGCCAGCCCCGAGCACAAGCTGCGGCTGGTCGCGGCCCTGCAGGACAACCACCAGGTGGTGGCGATGACCGGCGACGGTGTCAACGATGCCCCGGCGCTCAAGCGCGCCGACGTCGGGGTGGCGATGGGAATGAAGGGCACCGAAGCGGCCAAGGAAGCGGCCGAGATGGTGCTGGCCGACGACAATTTCGCTTCCATCACCCACGCGGTGGAGGAAGGCCGCACGGTCTACGACAATCTGCGCAAGGCGCTGCTGTTCACCCTGCCGACCAACGGCGCCGAGGCGCTGGTCATCATCGCCGCCATTCTGTTGGGCACGGCGCTGCCGCTCACGCCGGTCCAGGTGCTGTGGGTGAACATGGTGACGGCGGTCACGCTGTCGCTGTCGCTGGCCTTCGAGCCGGCCGAGGCGAACGTGATGCGGCGGCGGCCACGCGACCCCGACGAGCCGCTGGTGAACGGCTTCATGCTGTGGCGGATCGCCCTGGTGTCGGTGCTCTTGGTGATCGCCCCACTGAGCCTGTTTCTGTGGCAGACCGCGCAGGGCGTCTCGCACGAGGCGGCGCGCACCGTGGCGGTCAACGCGCTGGTGATGGGCGAAATCTGTTATCTGTTCAACAGCCGCTTCATTTTCGATTCCTCGCTTTCGCGCCAGGGCCTGCTGGGCAGCCGTCCGGTGCTGTTCACCGTCGGCATCCTGCTGGTGCTGCAACTGGCGTTCACCTATTTCCCGCCGGTGCAACGGCTGCTGGGCACCGCGCCGATCAGCGTCGCCGACTGGGGCATCGTCACCCTGGCTGGCCTGGCGGTCTTCCTGCTGGTGGAGTTGGAAAAAGGGGTCTGGCGCCGATTGCGGCCCATACCGCCCACCGAGGAAACATCCGCGTCAGGGCATGCGGGGTAGCGCCGCGGATCAATGGCGCGAATTGGGCGGCGCCGGCGGAAAATCCCGGAAAGCGGGAATCCGCTCCCCGTCCGGCTCCGGACGGTTCGCCGCGCCCATGATCTCCTCGGCCAAACCGGCAAAATCGGCTGGCTCGTTCGACAGCAGATTATCGTACAGGGTCGGGTCCCAGCACTCGATCCGATGGGCGTAGGCCAGCAGGATCGCCGCATCGCGGATACCGGCATAGTCCAGCAACCGTCGGGGCAACAACAGCCGGCCGCTGCCATCCAGTTCCAGTTCGGTCGCGCCGCGATGGAAATAGCGGACGAATTCGCGATGCTTCTTGACGTACAGGTTGAGGCGCTCGAGTTCGGCGGTCACTCGCCGCCACTCCGGTAGCGGGTACAACACCAGGTGCTGCTCAAAACCGCGGTTGACCACCAACCGCCCCTCGGCCTCGGGCGGCAACTGCTTTCGCAGCGCGGCCGGCAACGCGATCCGCGCCTTGGAATCGAGCTTGCATTCGAATTCACCGAGAAAATTCGTCATGACTTCAGCTTAGCCACATTCGGTCATCTCAACAAATATTCAAACAATCGCGGGATTCGAGCCATTATTACTTCCGAATTCTTTATCATTCCTCCTTGATCCTTCACGCTCATCAGCCGCCCTACCCTGTCCGCCGGGCGACACGGAACACAGCCCATGAACAACTCGCCGCACCGTCTGCTGCCCCTGATGCTGCTCTGCCTGATCGCATGGACGCCGCCGTCTCCGGGACACGCGCAAACCGACAGCAACAAGAACAAAATCGCTCTGGTCATGAAGGCGCTGTCCAACCCGTTCTTTTCCAAGATGGAAGCCGGCGCCAAGGAATACGCCCGCGAGAACGACGTCACCCTGGAAGTGTTCGGCACCGAGATGGAAACGGACATCGAACATCAGATTAGCCTGATCAACAATCTGACTTCCCGTGGCTACGGCGCCATCGTCATCGCGCCGGCGGATTCGCGCAAACTGGTCCCACCGCTCAAGCAAGCCATCGATCAGGGTATCGTGGTCATCAATATCGACAACCCGTTGGACCAGCATGCCCAGGCTCAATACGGCATCACCATCCCCTTCGTCGGCTCCGACAACGCCAAGGGCGCGGCGCTGGTGGGTGACTACTTCCGTCGCAAGCTGCACGGCAAGGGCCGCGTCATCATCATCGAGGGCATCAGCGGTGCTCAGAACGGCGAATTGCGCAAGGCCGGCTTCCGGCGGGCCATCACCGCGGGCGGCGGCATCGAGATCGTGAATTCGGTCAGCGCCAACTGGCATACGGAGGACGCTTTCGCCCACATGTCCGGCCTGCTGGAAAAACAGGGCGCCGTCGACGCCGTCTTCTGCGCCAACGACCAGATGGCGCTCGGGGTGCTGCAAGCCCTGAACTCGCGCGACCTGAGCGGCAAGGTGCTGGTCGGTGGCTACGACAACATCGAGGCCGCTCACAACGAACTGCGCAATGGCCGGATGCACGCCACCATCGAACAGCACCCCGAACTGATGGGTCGCCACGGCGTGGCTCTGGCGCTGCGGGCGCTGCAAGGCAAGCAGATTCCGACCCACCAGGAAGTGCCGCTGGACCTGATCACTTACGAAAGTTTCGGTAAGCGGATCGCGCTGTCGCTCTCGGATCTGAGCAACCCGTTTTTCGCCACCCTGCTCGCGGGTGCCCGCGCCCAGGCCAAACTGCACGGCGTCGAACTGCGGTACGCCGACGCCCACAACGACGATGGCCAGCAATTGCTGGCCATCCAGGATTTCGTGGACAAGAAAATGGACTTCATCCTGATCAACCCCACCAACTCGCAGGCGGTGCAGCCCGGAATCGAAATCGCCAACCACGCCCACATCCCGGTTATTACGGTCGACCGCAAGGAAGACGGCGGCAAGGTGATCTCCCATATCACGTCCGACAATATGGCCGGAGGCCGCCTGGCGGGCGAGTACGTCGCCCGCCAACTGGAACGCGGCGGAACCCTCGCCGAATTCGAGGGCATCCCCGGCACCTCGGTCAGCTACGAACGCGGCAAGGGTTTCAACGACCTCATCGCCCAACATGCCAAGCTCAAGGTGACGGCGCGCGAAGTGGCCCATTTCAACCGCGACGAGGCCCGCCAAACCATGGCACGGCTATTGGCCCGGCAACAGACCTTCGACGCCGTCTTCGCCCACAACGACAGCATGATCCTGGGCGTGCTGGACGCGCTGCAAGCCGCCGATCCCGCCCGACGCCCGCTGCTGGTCGGGTTCGACGCCATCCCGGAAGCATTGCGCGCTCTGCGCGAGGGCCGAATCGACGCCACCGTCGCGCAGAAACCGGAGCGGATGGGCAATCTGGCGATGGGCGCGGCGATCAAGGCGCTGCGGCAGGAAACCGTGCCCCCCTTGATACTGGTCGAACTCGACTTGATCGAGCGCGGCGAATAGCGCCGTCCGGCGCGCTTCGAGCAAACCGCGCGCCCGATCCCAGCCAGGGCGCGCGGCCCGATCCACCAACCCACCCGCGGCGATAGCATCATGTTCGGCACCGTAAGAAACCGCTTTTACCTGATGGCTGGCCTGCTGCTGGTACTGCTCGGTATCGGCTACGCCGGCGTGGGGTTCTTCCTGGAGCAGCTTTCCTCCAGCGCCACCCGCGGCGAACAGGCCATGCTGACCGACCGGGAAACCCGCAACCTGGAACGGCAGTTCTGGGAAATCCGCTTTTGGGAACAGGCGGCGCTGTCGCAAGACCGTCCCGACGCCGAACAGCGCTTCGCGGCGCTGCTGAACCAGGCGAAAGCCAACATTCGGCAGATGGACCCACGGATTTCCAGCGTGCTGGACCCACCCAAGATCGACGAAATCACCACGCTGCTGGCGAAGTACGAAAACCTGTTCAGCCAATTGACCCAACTCAAGACTCAGCAACGGCTGAACAAGACCAATTTCGACTCCAACTATCAGGTGCTGTCCTCGACCATCTTCTTCATTCCAAACGCCAGCCCCCTTTATAAACCGCTGTTCAACGTCAATCGCTTCCAGGAAAGCTATTTCTTCGTCCGCTCGGAAGTCAAATACCGCGGTCTGATCATCGCGTTCGACTCGTTGCTGCGCAACATCGAGGGATCCTCCCTGCGCGAGGACAGCCGCTTTGGCTCCTACACCACCCGTTACCAGGAGCTGCTGCGCCGGGATTTCGACCTGGAAAACGAACTTCGCAACCTCAGCCGCAAGTTCGACGAGCTGACCCGCAGCCTGACGCTGCTGCTCTCCGAGATCTCCGCCCAGGCCATCAGCACCTACCACCAGGAATTCCAGGCCAGCCAGAACATCCGGGTCCACATCCAGCGCTCCCTGCTGGTGTTCACGGCGGTCATCATCGGCTTTTTCGGCATCCTGTTGCACTCGATGGCGCGCAGAATCGTCTGGCCGATCCGGGAACTCTCGGAGGTAGCCCGCCAGGTCCAGTCCGGGCAGATGGGTTCACGCTTCGTTTCCGGCCACACCGACGAGGTCGCTCAACTCGGTTTCGCCATCAACCAGATGCTGGACACCATCGAACAAAACAATGCCCGGCTGGCCGCCTACCACAACAACCTGGAAAAACTGGTCGAGGCGCGCACCGGGGAGCTCAAGAATGCCAAGGAGGCCGCCGACACCGCCAACCGCGCCAAAAGCGAATTCCTGGCCAACATGAGCCACGAGATCCGCACTCCGCTGAACGCGATCATCGGCATGGCCGATCTGCTGGCCGAAACCAAGCTGAGCAAGGAACAGCGTAATTACGTCGAAGTCTTCAAAAACGCCGGAGAAAACCTGATCATCCTGATTGAGGACATCCTCGACCTGTCGAAGATCGAAGCCGACAAGCTGATGCTGAACCATGAGAGTTTCGATCTGGAAGCGCTGCTGAACAAACAAATCGACCTGCTGGCGTTGCGCGCGCAACAAAAGGGGCTGGAACTGATCCTGTATCTCGGCCCGGATGTGCCCGTCACGGTCGAAGGCGATGCCCACCGGCTGCAGCAGGTGCTGACCAATCTGGCCGGCAACGCCATCAAGTTCACCGAGCGCGGCCAAGTCGTCATCGCGATCGACACCGACCCCGACCGCCCGGCTTCCGGCTACCTCCGCTTTGCCGTGACCGATACCGGCATCGGCATCCCGTTCGACAAACAACAGCAGATTTTCAAGGCCTTCACCCAGGCCGATGGGGCAATCACTCGTAAATACGGCGGTACCGGTCTGGGCCTCACCATCAGTCGGCGGCTGGTCGAGCTGATGGGTGGTCAGCTTGCGCTGGAAAGCCAACCCGACCATGGAAGCACCTTTCATTTCACGATTCGATTGGGGCTGACGCCGCCGCCGACTGACGCACTGGCACGGCCCACCTACCCGGCCATCGACGGCTGGCAGATGCTGGTTGTGGACGACGTAGAGCTCAACCGCAGGATCGTGGCGGAACCGCTGGCCCTGGCCGGGGCGCGGGTCGAGCAGGCCGACAGCGCCGGCGTTGCGCTGGCCGTGTTGCAGGGCCAGCGCAACCGCGGCCAACCCTGCCAATTGCTGGCGCTGGATTCCCGGATATCCGGCCCGCGCGGGCTGGATGGGCTGGATTTTGTGCTGAACAACCTGGCCAAGGAAGCGGCTTACCGGTCGCTGCCAGTGATCCTGCTCAGCTCCGGCGAGCCGCGCTGCCGGGAACTGGCGGACGCCAGCGATGGCCGCATCGTCTGCATGACGAAGCCACTCAAGCGCCGGGAGCTGTGGGTGGCGGTCGACTACCTGTTGGCCTACATCCGCGGCGAACGGCGCGCCGATCCGCTGAGCCGAGCCCCTCCCAGCCAGCATCCCCACGATCTTTCGAAGCAGGACGGTCTATCCATTCTCATGGCCGAGGATTCGCGCGAAAACACCATGCTGATCCGGGCCTACCTTAAACAGACACCGCACCGGCTGGAGGTTACGGAAAACGGGGCGCTGGCGCTCGATCTGTTCAAGCGGAACACCTACGATCTGGTATTCATGGACGTGCAAATGCCGGTCATGGATGGGTACACCGCAACCCGGCTGATCCGCGAATGGGAGCGCGAACAGCAACGCTCGCCGGTTCCCATCGTCGCGCTAACCGCCAATGCCCTGAAGGAAGACGAGCAGCGCAGCCTGGACGCCGGCTGCACCGCCCATCTCACCAAGCCCATCCGCAAGGGGATATTCCTGGCGGCGCTGGAGCAGTTCCTGCGCCCGCCGCCGGCTTGAAGCGGCGGGTCAGTTGACTTCTCAAGGCTCTCTGGCCTTGGCCGGCGCGGTGGGTTGCGCGGCGGCGGCCTGGCCCAGACCCCGTGCCACCGTGCTGTTACCGAGAAAGCCGAAGATGGCCGCCGCCGCCGGCAGCGAAGCACCGGATTCGCCACCCTCCACCAGCACGCTCGGCACCTTGACCGCGTCGGGGTTGGCCGCAATGAACGCCAGCACCTCCTTGACCATCGCCAACTGGTAGGTTAGCTCCCGGCCCAACACCTCGGCCTGGACCTGCTGGCCAGTGGCGATTTCCCGCAAGCGCAGTTTCTCGCCCTCGCCGCGCAACTGCGCCGCCGTGCGATCCTGCCGAGCCACCTCGACCTGAATTTCCGCCCGTACCAGTTCCGGCTGCTGTTCGGCGGTGGCGCGGGCCTTTTCGGTCTTGATCCGCTCTTCCTGTGCCTGCTGTTCCTTCTGGAAGGTCGTAATCATCTGCTGGGCCAGTTGCTCGCGCTTGCGGGCCAGCAGCAGTTCGGGCGGGATCACCGGATCGCCGAAGCGCACCTCGCGGATCGACACCCCGGCGTTGCGCGCCTCGGGAATCAGCGCATCCAGCACCGCCTGTTCCAACCGCGGCCGCTTATCCTGCAAATCCAGCACCCGGCGCACGCTTTGCAGATGGTCGCCATCCTGACCGTCCGCGACCGGCGCCGTGGACCCGGTGACGTTGCGCACGATACTGCGCACGGTCGGGGTGATGATCTTGTCCTCGACCGCCTGCAAATCGCCCACCGACGCCACCACGAACGGCGCGTCCTCCGGCGTGACCTGGGCCAGTACCCGCAGATCCTGCGGGATCTCCCAGCCCTCGACCCGCAACAACACCGCGTTGTCGGCGGCGCTCCGCGGCGTCACGATCTCCTCCCGCTCGGCGGTCTGCTCGATCTGCCCGTTCTGATTCAGGGTCAGGTTGATCCGCCGCCGGGCGTACCCGCCCTGGTACTGCCAGGTCTGGATGCGGGTATCCACCAATGCAACCTCGTAAGCGCGCCGGTTGAGGTAATAGGTGCCGGGAAGCAACGGCTCGTTCCAGACCCCGCGGCACCCCTTGGGCACCAGCGGAATCGACTGCTTGGCGGTACGCTCATCGCGCACCGGCCGGCAAGCGTCATCCGGCTTCTGCTGCACGTTCGACTTGATCACCGCCACGAAACCGGCGGGAATCGAAGTGGCTCGAAACAGATCTTCCTTGACGTAGACATCAAACAGGTATTGATTCAGCCGGTAGCGGCCCGGCTTCAACACCGTCAGTTGCGGCCCCTTCTGACCCCGACCCTCGCTCAGAAAATAGTGAGCGTCGAGCATTTTCTGTTCGTCGGGCCAGGCATCGGCCAGAAACTGATCCGCCCGCAGCGGCAGGCCGTCACGAGCAACCAGATAGCCGTAACGGCCGTCCGGGATCATCGTCACCGACGACTGCTCGACTTCGTACAGCAGGTTCAGCAGCGGTTTGAAATGGAAGCCGGGACCAAGAATCTCCGCTTGGGGACCGGATTCGCCATCCATGGCGATGATGTGGCCGGGCGGCAATTGCTTGAGCCCGTAGATCAGTTTCAGATGACCGACCTTGTCCTGATCGATGATCACGAACGAGGTCATCAGAATCATGAACACCGCCGCGAGCGACAGGGCGAAGCGCGTGCCGCTTCTGAGCCAGTCCAGCGACAGCGTCTTGCCGCCGCGGGTGGTCCGGGTTTCCGGGATCAGACGCGGCACGAAGATCGCGCCGAGCGCGAACAGGATGATCAACAGCAATAGGGTCATCATTCATCTCTTCGATCATGGAAAGGCAAGTCAGGCCTGTGAGCGGCGGGCCGGCTCTTCCTCCAGCGTCGCCTGCTCCTCGTCGCTGAACAGGCGCGAACGGGTCAAAAAGCGCAATCCTTCCGGTCCTTCCAGCGAAAACATACCGCCCCGTCCGGGCACGACATCGATAATCAACTGGGTATGTTTCCAATACTCAAACTGGGCGGCGCTCATGTAGAACGGGCAATCGCCGATCTCGCCCAAGCGCACATCGCCATCGCCGACCAGCAGTTCGCCTTCCGGGTAGCACATCGGCGCGCTGCCGTCACAGCAGCCGCCGGATTGGTGAAACATCAGCGGGCCATGCTTGGCCTTGAGCCGGGCGATCAAATCCAAGGCGGCTTCGGTCGCCAGTACGCGGGAAACGCTTGCCACTGATCCCTCCTTCACCCCGAGCAAGGTGGCCAATATAGGGCGGACCGAGCGTTGTCAGCCCGCCGAGATGGTCGCGCTGGCGGCGAATTGATTTTGCCAATCCGCCGGCGTGATGTGTCGAGAGCGAAGGATATCGGCGCCACGGTTTGATTTTAGAAGAACCCCATGGCCTTGGGGTTGTAGCTGACCAGGAGGTTCTTGGTCTGCTGATAGTGGTCCAGCATCATCCGGTGGTTTTCCCGCCCGATCCCGGATTGCTTGTAGCCCCCGAACGCGGCGTGCGCCGGATAGAGGTGATAGCAGTTGGTCCACACCCGCCCGGCCTTGATGCCGCGTCCCATCCGGTAGGCGATATTCATATCGCGGCTCCACACCCCGGCGCCCAGCCCGTACAGCGTGTCGTTGGCGATGGCCAGCGCGTCCGCCGCGTCCTTGAAGGGGGTCACCGCCAGCACCGGCCCGAAGATTTCCTCCTGGAACAACCGCATCCGGTTCTGCCCCAGAAACACGGTCGGCTGCACGTAGTAGCCGTTGCGCAGTTCCCCACCCAGTTCGACCCGCTGCCCGCCGGTCAGACACTCCGCGCCTTCCTGGCGGCCGACGTCCAGGTAGCTGAGGATTTTCTCCAACTGCTCGGAAGAGGCCTGGGCACCGATCATGGTGTCGGTATCGAGCGGATGGCCTTGCTTGACCGCTTTCACTCGCTGGATCGCCCGCTCCATGAAGCGGTCATAGCCGGATTCCTGAATCAGCGCCCGCGAGGGACAGGTGCAGACTTCGCCCTGATTCAGGGCGAACATGGTGAAACCTTCCAGGGACTTGTCGAAGAACTCGTCGTCCTGGGCGCACACATCGGCGAAGAAAACGTTGGGCGATTTGCCGCCCAGTTCCAGTGTGACCGGAATCAGATTCTGCGAGGCGTACTGCATGATCAGTCGCCCGGTGGTGGTCTCGCCGGTAAAAGCGATCTTGGCGATACGCTTGTTGCTGGCCAGGGGTTTGCCGGCTTCCAGGCCGAAGCCGTTGACCACGTTGAGGACGCCGGGCGGCAGTAGATCCTGAATCAGTTCCATCAGCACCAGAATCGACACGGGCGTCTGTTCGGCGGGTTTCAGCACCACGCAGTTGCCGGCGGCCAAGGCTGGCGCCAGTTTCCAGACCGCCATCAGGATCGGGAAATTCCAGGGGATGATCTGGCCGACCACGCCCAGCGGTTCGTGGAAGTGATAGGCGACGGTGTCGTCGTCGATTTCCGACAGGGTGCCTTCCTGGGCGCGAATGCAACCGGCGAAATAGCGGAAGTGGTCGATGGCCAGCGGCAGGTCGGCGGCCAGGGTTTCCCGCACCGACTTGCCGTTATCCCAGGTTTCCGCCACTGCCAGCATCTCCAGATGGGCTTCCATGCGATCGGCGATGCGGTTGATCCGGTTGGCCCGTTCCGCGACGGCGGTGCGGCCCCAAGCGTCGGCGGCGGCATGGGCGGCGTCCAGCGCCAGCTCAATATCCTCGGCACTGGACCGGGGGATCTCGCAAAACGCCTGGCCGGTGACCGGACTGATATTTTCGAAATATTCGCCCTTCACGGGCGCGACCCATTGGCCGCCGATGAAGTTTTGGTAGCGGGGTTTGAAAGTAATCTTGGAGCCGGATTGGCCGGGACTGGCATATAACATGGGAGCACCTCCTGACAATTGGTGGTTGCGGCAACGTGCTTGGGCATTGCCGTCTTCTCCAGGCGGTGAGCCAGGATCGTATCGATCCTGCTTGGCTCCCGCCTTCCGTAAGGGTAGACCCTGCCTGGAGAAATACCGCATGAGGCATTCCAAACCGGCTTCCGGCTTCGGCACGGGATTGCGCCGACTTGGCGCGGCATCGGCACCGCAAGTACCGGGTCGATGTCAGTCGCTGATTCTCCTCGCCCGCATCCGGAGAATCGCCCTATGCCGCCTTGAAGAATTGCACCCGCACATCGCGCGGCGCGGCGTGATAAGGCGCGGAGGTCGCGATCATCGCCGCTCCGGAAGCGACATAATCGGCGGCGTTCTCCACGCGTACTCCGCCGGCGGCGACCAGTACCGGATGTAATCCATCGGTTTCCAGCCGTGTTCGACAGGCGCTTAACCCAGCGGGCGTGAACTTCTCCAGTTGCAAAACATCGGCTCCCGCGCGCGCCCAGGTCAACGCCTCGTCCGTCGAGACGACCTCCACCACGATCTTCTTTTCCGGTTGACGATTTCGCAATCGGGCAACGGTCGCGCTGGGCGGCTCG
Source organism: Candidatus Competibacteraceae bacterium (assembly GCA_016699715.1). Taxonomy (NCBI): domain Bacteria; kingdom Pseudomonadati; phylum Pseudomonadota; class Gammaproteobacteria; family Candidatus Competibacteraceae; species Candidatus Competibacteraceae bacterium. The sequence continues at coordinate 1,630,953 of CP065007.1, forward strand.
TCGAGAAACAGGCGATGCTCGGCAAACACCAGCAGGGTTTCCGACAGGCCGAGCCGATGCGCGATCGCGCCGCCGGCCTGGATCGCCTTGATCGACAGCGCCTTGGTCCCCGGCGTGTTCTTGCGGGTGCAAGCGACGGGAACCGGCGTGGCGGCCCGCACCAGAGCCGCCGCGCCGCTGGCGATACCGCTAGCCCATTCCATCAAGGTCTGCGCGGTCTTCCACGCCCGGTGTAGGGCGTCCGCCGGCCCTTCCGCGCTCAGCAGCAAGGCATCGCTCTCTACCGCGGCGCCCGAGGGAATTACCAGACGGGCACTGGCTCCAGTCAGCGCGAACAGACGCACGGCCTCTTCAACACCACAGACGGTCATCGCGCCACGGGCATGAAACTCCAGACGACCCGGTCGTCCTCGCAAAGCTAGCGATTCGGTGGTCAGATCGCCAAACGGGACGTCTTCGGCCAGCAAACGGCTCAGGGCTTCATCGGATAGGGCGCATGAGTACATACGGTCAGTCATCCTTTTGGGCAGCTTTCAGATTGGGCGGATCAAAGCGAGGACTTGCCTTGCACCCGTATCGATTCAACCCAGCAGCGCCACTGCCTTGATCTGCGCCCACAGCGCTCTACCGGGCGTCACGCCCAGATGATCGAGGGAGTAGCGGGTGATACGGGCGATGAGAGCTGTGCCGCCGGCATCCATCTGAACCAGCACATGGGCCGGCGTATCGGCATCGGCTACCTCGGTCACGGTGGCGGGTAACAGGTTGGCGATGCTGGTCCCTTCGGCGCGGGTGAGCGACAGGCTCACGTCGCGGGCATGAACGCGGAACCGCAGCCGGCGCCCCAGCGCCTCCGGGCGGCGGGCAACCACCACGCTGCCCCCGGTAAAATCCAGCCGGGTCAAGTGGTAGACTTCATTATGGTCCGCCACCACCGCCTCGATGACCACCCCGGCATCTTCGGTAAAGGCGGTCGGTAGATCAAGTCGCGCCAGAGTCTCTCGCAAGCCACCCGCGGCCACCACGCGGCCTTCGGCCAGCAGCACCACATGATCCGCCAGTCGGGCTATTTCATCGGGTACGTGGCTGACGTAGAACACCGGAATTTCCAACTCGTCGTGCAGACGCTCCAGATAGGGCAGGATTTCGCTTTTCCGTTTCAGATCCAGCGCGGCCAGCGGTTCGTCCATCAGCAACAGTTCCGGGCTGGTCGCCAGTGCGCGGGCGATGGCGACCCGCTGGCGCTCGCCCCCGGAAAGCCGGTCGGGCATCCGGTCGAGCAGATGTCCAATGCCCAGCAATTCCACCGCCTGATCCAGCGATACCTTATGCCCGCCGTTCACCCGCTTTCGCCCGTAGTCCAGATTCTTCCGCACCGACAGATGTGGAAACAGGCTGGCTTCCTGGAACACATAACCCAGTGGCCGGCGATGGGTGGGCCGGCAAATGCCGCGCGCGTCGTCCTGCCAGACCTCGCCCTTGAACTTCAGCGCGCCGACACTTTGCCGCTCCAGTCCGGCCAGGCAGCGCAGCAAGGTGGTCTTGCCCGAGCCGGAATGCCCGAACAGCGCGGTGACGCCGCGACCGGGCAGGCACAGCTCGACATCCAGGGTAAACCCCGGCCAGATTACCCGAAAGCGGGCATGGATCGCCTCGTCGGATATCATTTCCAAGCGCTCGTCCCCTTGCGGGAGTAAAGAACCAGCAGCACCAGAAAACTGAAGAGCAACATGCCGCCGGCCAGCACATGCGCCTCGGCATATTCCAGCGCTTCGACGTGATCGTAGATTTGTACCGATACCACCCGGGTCTTTTCCGGAATGTTGCCACCGATCATCAGCACCACGCCGAATTCCCCGACCGTGTGGGCAAAACCAAGGATCGAAGCGGTGATGAAACCCGGTTTGGCCAGCGGCAACACCACGGTGAAAAACGCATCCCACGGACTGGCGCGCAGGGTGGCCGCCACTTCCAGCGGCCGAGCGCCGATCGCCTCAAACGCCTGCTGCAAGGGCTGAACCACAAACGGCATGGAATAGAGCACCGAGGCCACCACCAGCCCGGCGAAGGTAAAGGGCAGCACGCCCCATCCCAGGGACTGGGTCAGTTGACCGACCGGGCCATGCGGCCCCAAGACAATGAGCAGGTAGAAACCCAGTACCGTGGGCGGCAGTACCAGCGGCAGCGCCACGACCGCGCCGATGACGCCTTTCCATTTTGAACGGGTGCGGGCCAGCCACCAGGCGATGGGAGTCCCCACGATCAGCAGAATCACCGTGGTGATCGTGGCCAGCTTGAGGGTCAACCAGACCGCGGCAAAATTAGCATCGCTCAGCACCCGCGGGTTTCCTCAGAGATCGTAACCGTGGGACCGGATGATGGCTTTGGCCTTTTCGCTCTTAAGGTACTCGACCAGCGCCAAGGCCGCCGGCTGGTCCTTGCCCTTGGCGAGAATCGCCGCATCCTGCCGAATCGCTTCATGCAGGTCGGCGGGGACGATCCAGGTGGAACCACCGCTCAACTGACCGTCGATCATGACCTGCGACAGCGCAATAAAACCCAATTCCGCATTGCCGGTAACAACGAATTGATAAGTTTGCGAGACGTTTTCGCCAGTCACGAACTTCGACTGGAGGGCATCGAGCAGCCCGAGTTTCATCAGGGTGGCCACCGCCGCCGCGCCGTAAGGAGCGGTCTTGGGATTGGTCATGGCCAGATGCTTGAATGGGCCTTTTTTCAACACCCCGCCCTGATTATCCACAAAACCCGGCTGAGCGGACCACAGCACCAGCGTACCGATGGCGTAGGTGAAACGGCTGCCGGGCACGGTATCGCCTTCGGCTTCCAGCTTGGCCGGGGTTGTGTCATCGGCGGCGAGAAAAACCTGGAACGGCGCGCCGTTCTTGATTTGCGCGTAGAGCTTACCGGTCGCGCCAAAAGCAAGCAGGGCTTTATGTCCGGTGTCCTTCTCGAATTCGGCGGCGATTTTCCGCATCGGCGCGGTGAAATTGGCGGCGACCGCCACCTGAAGCTCGCCGGCCTGGGCCGTCAAGCTGGAAACGGCGAGCACCAGGCCCGCCAGCAGAGGGATAAAACGCAATGTCATGAGCGAGCGTCTCCGAGTGAGCGCCGCCATATAATACCGTTTCCCGATCGGTTTTGTTCTTTTCGGAGGCCAAAAACCACCCTGTTCGTCCTGCCCGTCCTCGCGAACGCGGGGAACGCGGATCTCCCGTTTTTCGGCGGCGGCCTGGATTCCCGCATTCGCGGGAATGACGAACACCTATTCAGAATGGGTATAACGATAGTGGAATGAAATTATCAATCATGAAGAGCGAGGCACGATGCCATTGGCGATCCTGGCCCGATCAACGGTGGGAAAAGCCAGGGAATCTTGAATAGAATGATGCCCGGGCGCCATATCGGATTAACCGGGTTTCGCTCTTTCATGAATCATGCGGCTTAGACGTCCGTCCACTGGAATATTCCCCATGACCGCACCCCCTTCCTCCCCCTCCGCCCGCTGGCAATTCTGGATCGACCGGGGCGGTACCTTTACCGACGTGGTCGCGCGGCGTCCCGATGGCCGGCTGGTGGCGCACAAACTGTTATCGGACAATCCCGAGCATTATCCCGATGCCGCCTTGCGGGGCATCCGCGATTTACTGGGCGTTCCGCCGGATCAACCGATCCCCGCCGAACGGATCGCGGCGGTGAAAATGGGCACCACCGTCGCCACCAACGCGCTGTTGGAACGCAAGGGCGACCGCACCCTGCTGCTGATCACCCGGGGTTTCCGCGACGCCTTGCGCATCGCCTATCAAAACCGGCCGAAACTGTTCGCCCGCCAAATCGTGCTGCCGGAGCTGCTGTACGAGCGGGTCGCCGAAGTGCGCGAGCGGGTGTCGGCCCAGGGGGAAGTGCTCGCCCCGTTCGATCCCGACAGCGCCCGCCGCCCACTGGAGGATGCCTGGCGCGCCGGCATCCGCGCCGTCGCCATCGTGTTCCTGCACGGCTATCGCTTCCCGGAGCACGAGCGGCTGGCGGCGGCGCTGGCCCGGCGCATCGGTTTCACCCAGATTTCGGTGTCGCACGAGGTCAGCCCGCTGATGAAGCTGGTCGGGCGCGGCGACACCACGGTGGCGGACGCCTATCTGTCGCCGATCCTGCGCCGCTACATCGACCGGGTCGCCAGCGAACTGAGCGGTGTGCGCCTGCTGTTCATGCAATCCCACGGCGGCCTGGCCGACGCCCGCCATTTCCGCGGCAAGGACAGTATCCTGTCCGGTCCGGCCGGCGGCATCGTCGGCGCGGCGCGCACCGCCGCCCGCGCCGGTTTCGAGCGGATCATCACCTTCGACATGGGCGGCACCTCCACCGATGTCGCCCACTACGCCGGCGAGTACGAACGCGCTTTCGAAACCCTGGTGGCCGGGGTACGGCTGCGGGCACCGATGCTGCACATCCACACCGTGGCGGCCGGCGGCGGCTCGATCTGCCGTTTCGACGGTGGCCGCTTGCGGGTGGGGCCGGAATCGGCCGGCGCCAATCCGGGACCGGCCGGCTACCGGCGGGGCGGACCGCTGACCGTGACCGACTGCAACCTGCTGCTGGGACGGATTCAGCCGGCGTTTTTCCCCAAGGTCTTCGGCCCTGACCAGGATCAGCCGCTGGACCGGAACACGGTCGCGCACCGGTTCGCCGCGCTGGCCGCCGAAATCGAAGCCGCCAGCGGCACGCGCTACACCCCGGCGGAACTGGCCGAGGGCTTTCTCAGGATCGCCGTCGAGAACATGGCCAATGCCATCAAGCAGATCTCGACCCAACGCGGCTACGACGTCACCGAATACACCCTGTGCTGCTTTGGCGGCGCCGGTGGCCAGCACGCCTGCGCGGTGGCCGACGCGCTGGGGATGCCGGTCATTTTCATTCATCCGCTGGCCGGGATGCTGTCAGCCTACGGCATGGGTCTGGCCGACGCCCGCCTGCTGAAGGAACGCGCGGTCGAAGCCCCGCTGGCGGCCGATCTGGCGCCGGTACTGGAGCGCACGTTCAGTGAATTGGAACGGGCCGGTCGGACAGCGATGCAGACCCAGGACGTTCCCGCCGAGTCCATTCAAGCCATTCGCTCCACCCGCCTGCGCTACGCCGGCAGCGATACCGCTCTGCTCGTCGCCGCCGGAGATCCGGGCCAATTGGCGACGCGCTTCGCCGACGCCCACCGGCGGCGCTTCGGTTTCACCCTTCCCGACAAGACGCTGATCGTGGAAGCGGCGCAGGTCGAGATCATCGGCGGCGGCTTCGGCGTGGGCATGGGCGAAGCGAACACGCCGAACGCGCCGAACACACCGCGCGACGAACCGCTGGCGCCAGCCGCGACGGTTGCCCTACATCTCATCGGGGCCGAGCAGGCCGCGCCGCTCTACCGGCGCGAGGACCTGCGGCCCGGTGACCGCATCGTCGGCCCGGCGATCCTCGGCGAAGCCGGGGCAACGACTCTGATCGAACCGGGCTGGCAAGCCGAGGTCGGCGGGCACGACGATTTGGTGCTGACCCGCCACCAGCCCCGCCCCCAGCGGGTCGCGGTCGGCACGGCCGTCGATCCGATCATGCTGGAGGTGTTCAACAACCTGTTCATGGCCATCGCCGAACAGATGGGCGTCACCCTGGCCAACACCGCCCATTCGGTCAACATCAAGGAGCGGCTGGATTTTTCCTGCGCGCTGTTCGACCGGGACGGCCAGCTCATCGCCAACGCCCCGCATATTCCGGTGCATCTGGGCTCGATGGGCGAGGCGGTCCAGGCCATCATCAAGGCCCACCACGGTCGCTTCCAGCCCGGCGACGTGTACGCGACCAACGCGCCCTATCAGGGCGGCACCCACCTGCCGGACGTAACGGTTATCACCCCTGTGTTCGACGCCGCCGGACGAGAGGTCCTGTTCTACGTCGCTTCGCGCGGCCATCACGCCGACATCGGTGGCATCACGCCCGGTTCGATGCCGCCGGATAGCGTCAACATCGAACAGGAAGGGGTACTGCTGGACAACGTGCAACTGGTAAGCGGTGACCGGTTTTGCGAACGGGAACTGCTGGAACGGCTCACCGCCGGGCCTTGGCCAGTTCGCAACGTCCGCCAGAATCTGGCTGACCTACAGGCACAGATCGCCGCCAATAAAAAGGGCGTGCGGGAACTGCGGCGGATGGTGGCGCACTTCGGTTCGGACACGGTCCACGCCTACATGCGCCACGTCCAGGACAACGCCGCCGAACAGGTACGGCGGGCCCTGGATCGGCTGAGCGACGGCGCGTTCGCCTGTGAGATGGACAATGGCGCGGTGATTCGGGTCGCCATCCGCCTGGACCGTGCCCGGCGAACCGCTCGTATCGACTTCACCGGCACCTCGCCACAACAACCCAACAATTTCAACGCCCCGCGCGCGGTATGTCTGGCGGCGGTGCTGTACGTGTTCCGCACCCTGGTGGATGATGACATTCCGCTCAACGCCGGCTGCCTGCGGCCGCTGGAGATCGTGATCCCGCCCGGCTGCCTGCTTGATCCCCGCCCGCCGGCGGCGGTGGTGGCGGGCAACGTGGAAACCTCGCAATGCGTGGTGGATGCACTGTATGGGGCGCTGGGGGTGATGGCCGCCGCTCAGGGCACGATGAACAATTTCACTTTCGGCAACGACCAGTATCAGTACTACGAAACGATCTGCGGTGGCGCCGGCGCCGGACCGGGTTTCGACGGTGCCTCGGCGGTGCATACCCACATGACCAACTCCCGGCTGACCGATCCGGAAGTCCTGGAATGGCGGTTCCCGGTACGAGTGGAGAAATTCGCCATCCGCGCGGGCAGCGGCGGCGCGGGCCACTGGCGCGGCGGCGACGGGGTTATCCGCCGCATTCGTTTTCTGGAACCGATGACCGCCGCGATCCTGTCCGGCCACCGCCGGATCGCACCCTACGGCCTGCGCGGCGGCATGCCGGGCCGGGTCGGACGCAATGCGGTGGAACACGCGAATGGGAAGATCGAGGAATTACCCGGCACGGCGCGGGTGGCCGTACAGACCGGAGATGTGTTCGCGATCGAAACACCGGGCGGCGGCGGCTACGGCGCGACCGACCCGGACTGAGGATCGGCTCACCAATATTGCTGGAAATCCGGTCCCCGCTCCGGCAGCTTGCGCGGCGAGCCGTCGTCGTTGACGGCTACATAGACAATGACCGCCTCGGTCACCTGGTCCGCCAGCAGCTGGCCATCGCGAGCACGCTGGACAAACACCTCCACCTTGACGGTGATCGAGGTCGAGCCGACTTTCTGAATCCGGGCGAAACAGCTCACCAGATCGCCGACGAATACCGGCTTGTGAAATTCCATCGAGGTCACCGCCACGGTCGCCACCCGGCCACCGACGTACTCGACCGCCACCACGCTACCGGCAATATCCATTTGCGCCATGATCCAGCCACCGAAGATATTGCCGTTGGGATTGGTATGGGCCGGCATCGCCAAAATGCGGACCGTCGGCTGGCGATCGCGCGGAAAAATGTCCTGCCCTTGCCGTGCGTTTGGGGACATTGGCTCTCCTGATGGAAACGGGAATGGATATGGCGGCCCGCCCTCGGCCGCATTTCGGCTAACCGGGCGTCATATTCATGTCAAGTTCGGCTATGATACCGCACTGCAAACCGACCGCCCCCAACGAGGATCAAGAGTAATGGCGCGAAGCAGAACGGTGGCTGTGTACACCGGTGAAGAACTGGGCCGCTACGGGTTCGAAGACCACCCATTCGGGGAAGACCGCATTCATGCCTTTTGGGATGAGATGCTCATCCGCCACTTCGACTACCAGGTGCGCGTGTTGCCTCCCGCCATGGCCACCGAGGAGCAGATCAAACTGTTCCACACATCCAACTACGTCGAGAAGGTCAAGATCTATTCCGAGGTGGGGGAAGGCTTGCTGGATTACGGCGACACTCCGGCCTACAAGGGCGTATTCGAGGACGCCGCGGTGGTGGTCGGCACGGTGATCGACGCCACTCGCAAAATCATGGCCAACGAGGTCCGGCGCGCCTTCGTGCCCATCGCCGGCCTGCACCACAGCATGCCCGATACCGCTTCCGGTTTTTGCGTGTTCAACGACGCTGGCGTGGCCATCAAGATCCTGCAACAGGAATATGGCCTGGAGCGCATTGCCTATGTCGATATCGACGCGCATCACGGCGACGGGGTGTTTTATCCCTTCGAGTCCGATCCGACCGTCATCTTCGCCGATATTCACGAGGATGGCCGCTACAACTTCCCGCAGAGCGGCTTTTCGCATGAAGTCGGCAAGGGTCCGGCCAAGGGTCGCAAGCTCAATATCCCACTGCTGCCGCTATCGGCCGACGATGATTTCATGATGATGTGGGACAAGGTCGAAGGGTTTCTACGCCAGTGGGAGCCGCAGTTCGTGATCATGAACTGCGGCGCCGATGGGCTGGACGGCGATCCGCTGGCCCACCTGCACTACACCGCCCGCGCCCACAGCCGCGCCGCCCGGAGCTTGTGCCAGATCGCCGAGGAATTCGCCGAAGGCCGCATTCTCGCCGTCGGTGGTGGCGGCTACGAGCTACGCAACGTCGCCAAGGCCTGGACCGCCGTGGTGGATTCCTTCCTGGAAACCCCGATGCGCTGACCGCTTCGGCCCGCGTCCGCCACCCTCGCCGGCGAATCTCCTGCCATCCGCCGGCCACATCGGGTATCATTGGCAGCTTTCCACAGCCCGCCCGCGCTTTCTTCCGAAGCAGCGGGCGCCCGTTTTTGCAGAGGTTGCGAATGTTCAGTCGAGAGATGCGGATCGCCGGGTTTGACAATGAGTTGTGGGCCGCCCTGCGGGGTGAGAAACAGCGGCAGGAAGACCACATCGAACTGATCGCCTCGGAAAACTACGCCAGCCCCCGGGTGCTGGAAGCCCAAGGTTCGGTGCTGACCAACAAATACGCCGAAGGCTATCCGGGCAAGCGCTACTATGGTGGCTGCGAGTTCGTGGACATCGCCGAACAACTGGCGATCGACCGCGCCAAGCAACTGTTCCACGCCGATTACGCCAACGCCCAGCCCCATTCCGGTTCCCAGGCCAATGCCGCCGTCTACATGGCGCTGCTGGAGCCGGGCGAGGTCGTGCTGGGCATGAGCCTGGCCCACGGCGGCCATCTCACCCACGGCGCCAAGGTCAACTTCTCCGGTCGGCTGTACCAGGCGGTGCAATACGGCCTGAACGAGGCCACCGGCGAGATCGACTACGATCAGGTCGAACGGCTGGCGCTGGAATGTAAGCCCAAAATGATCGTGGCCGGTTTCTCGGCCTATTCGCGAGTGGTGGACTGGCAGCGATTTCGTGCCATCGCCGACCGGATCGGCGCCTATCTGTTCGTGGACATGGCGCATGTCGCCGGACTGGTGGCGGCAGGTGTTTATCCCAGCCCCATTGCCATCGCCGACGTGGTCACCACCACCACTCACAAGACGCTACGCGGCCCGCGCGGCGGCCTGATCCTGGCGCGCGCCAATCCCGGGATCGAAAAGAAGCTCAACTCGCTGGTGTTCCCCGGTACTCAGGGTGGCCCGCTGATGCATGTCATCGCCGCCAAGGCGGTCGCCCTGTTGGAAGCGCTGCAACCGGAATTTGTCGAGTACCAAAAACAGGTGGTCACCAACGCCCGCGCCATGGCCGGAACCTTCATCGAACGCGGTTATGAGGTCGTCTCCGGTGGCACCGACAACCACCTGTTCCTGGTCAGCCTGATCGCCCGGGGCCTGACCGGCAAGGCCGCCGACGCCGCGCTGGGCCGGGCCTGGATCACCGTCAACAAGAACGCCGTGCCCAACGACCCGCAATCGCCGTTTGTGACCAGCGGCATCCGCATCGGCTCGCCAGCCATCACGACCCGAGGATTCAAGGAACGGGAATGCCGCGAACTGACCGGCTGGATGTGCGACATTCTCGACGATCTCGACCACGAAGCGATGATCGAGCGGGTGCGCGGCCAAGTCGCCGAGCTGTGCGCCAAGTTCCCGGTCTACGGCTGATCGCGCGTTCCACGCGAGACGGCGGCGGTGCATTGCCCGTTCTGCGGCACGCCCGATACCCGGGTGATTGACTCGCGACTATCGGCGGAAGGAGACAAGGTGCGCCGCCGCCGCGAATGCGTTCGCTGCAACTCCCGCTTCACCACCCACGAGATCGCGGAGCTGCTGATGCCGGCGGTGGTCAAGCGCGACGGCCGCCGCGAACCGTTTCTGGAGGAAAAATTGCGCTCCGGCTTGTTGCGAGCGCTGGAAAAGCGGCCAGTCGGCACCGAACGCATCGAGGAGACCCTGCTGCGCATCAAAAACCGTGCCCGCGCCGGAGGAGAACGGGAGTTGAGCAGCCGGCGGATCGGCGAATGGGTGATGGAGGAATTGCGCGGTCTGGACCCGGTGGCCTATGTCCGCTTCGCCTCGGTTTATCGCAGCTTCGAGGACGTAAACGCCTTTCGCGAAGAAATCGAACGGCTGCAGATCCCTCCCGGCGCAGCGGATTCCGAGTAATGTCCCCCGACGATTATCGCCACATGGCGCGCGCCCTGACGCTGGCCCGGCGCGGCCTGTACGGCACCGATCCCAACCCGCGGGTCGGCTGCGTTCTGGTCGAAAGTGGGGAAATCGTCGGCGAGGGCTGGCACCAACGCGCCGGCGAGGCCCACGCCGAGGTAATCGCCCTGGAGGCGGCCGGCGGCCGGGCGCGCGGCGCCACCGCCTATGTGACCCTGGAACCATGCTGCCATCACGGCCGCACTCCCCCCTGCACCGACGCGCTGCTCCGGGCCGGCATCACCCGGATGGTGGCGGCGATGCCCGACCCGAATCCGCAAGTGGCCGGCAAGGGTCTGAAGCAATTGCGGGATGCCGGCATGGCCGTGGATTGCGGGTTGTTGGAACCCGAGGCGCGGGCACTGAACCCCGGCTTTATCCAGCGCATGACCCAGGGTCGCCCCTTTGTCCGCGTCAAGCTGGCGATGAGCCTGGACGGGCGTACCGCGCTGGCCTCCGGCGACAGTCAATGGCTGACCGGCGAAGCGGCGCGACAGGACGTGCAAAGATTACGGGCGCGCGGTTCGGCGATCCTGACCGGCATTGGAACCCTGCTGGCCGACGACCCCAACCTGAATGTTCGTCTGTCGGAAACCACGCGCCAGCCACTGCGAGTGATTCTCGACAGTACACTGCGCACGCCGCCCACCGCCCGGATCTTGCGGTTGCCCGGTTCGGTGCTGATTTTCACCGCCGTCGCCGATGCGGCGTTGCATGCGCCCCTGCGAGCGGCCGGCGCGGAAATCGTGGTCGCGCCCCGCGCCGAAGGCGGTCTCAACCTGCACGCCGTGATGGCGGAGCTGGCCCGCCGCGAGTGCAACGAAATCCATGTCGAATGCGGTCCGACCCTGGCCGGCGCGTTGTTGCAGGAAAAACTGATGGATGAACTGGTGCTGTACATGGCCCCGCTGTTGCTGGGCGACAAGGCGCGTGGGCTGTTTCAATTGCCGGAAATGATAGGGATGAACGAGCGCACGGAGTTGGAAATGGTCGAAACGCGGGCGGTGGGGAGGGACTGGCGGCTGACGCTACGGCCGCGGTAGTTTGGTCTGCCCACACCCTGAAATCCGTCGTAACCGGGGCTCTCACGGCCTGATCGAGGTAACGTCATCATGTTCACCGGCATCATCGCCGCAGTCGGAACCCTCACCGCTCTGCAACCCCGTGGCGGCGACGTCCGCCTGCGCGTCGCCACCGGCAAGCTGGACTTGAACGACGTACAACTCGGCGACAGCATCGCCGTCAGTGGCGTTTGTCTGACCGCCATCGAACTGCCCGGCGACGGCTTCTGGGCCGACGCCTCGCGCGAGACCCTGGAACTCACCACCCTCGGCGCAAAAGCGCCCGGCATGAAGGTTAATTTGGAAAAGGCCCTGACCCCCAGCACCCGGCTCGGCGGCCACCTGGTCAGTGGCCATGTGGACGGCATCGGCACGGTGACCGAATGGCGTCCCGACGGCCGCTCCTGGCGGTTGCGCATCCAGGCCCCGGACACATTGGCCCGCTATATCGCCGAAAAGGGCTCGATCTGCATCGACGGCATCAGCCTCACCGTCAACCGGGTGGATGGCGCGGCCTTCGAACTCAACATCGTCCCGCATACCCTGGCGGAAACCACCCTCGCCGATTTTCAGACCGGCCGACGGGTCAACCTGGAAGTGGATCTGATCGCCCGTTATCTGGAACGGCTGCTGCTGGGCGAGCGCGCCGCGCAACCAGAGGGCGGCGGAGTCACCGAGGCGCTGCTGCGCGAAAACGGCTTCTGGATATAAGCATGGCACTTAACACCATTGACGAGCTCCTCACCGACCTGCGGCAGGGCAAAATGGTCATCGTCATGGACGACGAGGACCGGGAAAACGAAGGCGACCTGCTGATGGCCGCCTCGATGGTCCGGCCCGAGGACATCAATTTCATGGCCCGCTACGGCCGCGGCCTGATCTGTCTGACCCTGACCCGCGAACGCTGCCAGCAACTGCGCCTGCCGCTGATGGTGCAGGACAACGCCACCCCCTACTTCACCAACTTCACCGTTTCCATCGAAGCCGCGCAAGGCGTTACCACCGGCATTTCCGCCTACGACCGCGCCCATACCATCCGCACCGCCGTCCGACCCGACGCCCGGCCCGAGGATCTGGTCCAACCCGGCCACATCTTCCCGCTGATGGCCCAGCCCGGCGGAGTATTGACCCGCGCCGGCCATACCGAAGCCGGCTGCGATTTAACCCGGCTGGCCGGGCTGGAACCGGCGGCGGTCATCGTCGAAATCCTCAACGAGGATGGCAGCATGGCGCGGCGGCCCGACCTGGAAGCCTTCGCCGCCCAACACGAGGTCAAGATCGGCACCATCGCCGCGCTGATCCGCTACCGGATGCAGAACGAAAAGACCGTGGAGCGGGTCGCGGATACGGTCATGGCCACCGAATTTGGCCCGTTCCGCGTGCTGACCTATCAGGATGTGGTCAGCCGGCAGGTACATTTTGCCCTGGTCAGGGGTGATATCGATCCCGAGCAACCGGTTCTGGTCCGGGTCCATGTGCAGAACTTTCTGAGCGACCTGTTGGCGATCCGGCTGTCGGAAAACAGTTGGCCCCTGCGCGATGCCCTGCGGCGAGTGGCGGAAGAACCGGCCGGCGTGCTGGTGTTTCTGAGCCACCTCGAAGAGCCGGCGGCCCTGATCCGGCGCATGCGTGGCTACCAGTTCGGTACCAGCGAGACCGTGCGCCCGCCCGATCAGTCCGCCGAGCTGCGCACCTACGGCATCGGCGCCCAGATTCTGCTCGACATCGGCGTGCGGCGGATGCGGGTGCTCAGCGCGCCCAAACGTATCAGCGGGCTGTCGGGCTTTAACCTGGAAGTCGTGGAATACGTCGCCTGAACGCCTTTTCCCTAGGAGCGTTTTCGCCTAGCCTCTGGCGCGTCAAACGCTTGAAAGACGCCCTCAATCCCGGCCCCTCTTCCACAGGGAGAGGGGAGTTTTTGTATCGCGCATCGTTACGGAATCCCCGCCATGCACCACATCAACATCATTGAAGGCGACTTCACCCCGCTCCAGGACGCCCGCTTCGCGCTGGTGGCGTCGCGGTTCAACAGTTTCATCGTACAGAGCCTGATCAATGGCGCGGTGGACACCCTATGCCGGCACGGCGTCCCCGAAACCGCCATCGACCTGATCTGGACCCCCGGTTCCTTCGAACTGCCACTGGCCGTGCAAAAGCTGGCCGCCAGCGAACACTACGACGGCATCGTCGCGCTGGGCGCGGTGATCCGCGGCGGCACCCCGCATTTCGAGTACGTCGCCGGCGAGTGCGTCAAGGGGCTGGCCAGCGTTTCGCTGGAATACGATATTCCGGTCGGCTTCGGCGTGCTTACCGTCGACACCATCGATCAGGCGGTGGAGCGAGCGGGTACCAAGGCGGGCAACAAAGGCGCCGAGGCGGCGATGGCCATGCTGGAGATGGTCAGTCTGCTGCGGCGGTTGGAAGGCTGAACCATGGGTGCTCCAGTTCGGAAAAACCAGCCCGGCAAACGCAGTTGGGCGCGGCGCTGTGCCGTACAGGCGCTCTATCAGTGGCAATTGACCGAGCAGACCCCCGGCCAGATCGAAGCCCACTTTCTGGCGGAAGAAGACTTGCAAAAAGCCGATACCGCCTATTTTCGGGAACTGGTCCACCAAATTCCGGCACGGATCGCGGAGATCGATACCGCCCTGGAACCGTTGTTGGACCGACCCCTGGCGCAGGTGGACCCGGTGGAGCGCGCCATCCTGCGCATCGGTGCTTACGAACTGATGCTGCGCTCGGACATCCCCTACCGGATCGTTCTCAACGAAGCAGTGGAACTGGCCAAGGTATTCGGCGCCGAACAGGGACATCGCTTTATCAACGGGGTGCTCGACAAACTGGCCCGCGGCGCGCGGCCGGTCGAATTCGGCGCACTTTCCTGAGAATACCTTCCCACAATCGATACAAGTAGACAGCACCGCGACCATAGCCTATGTTGGATTCGAACCCACTTGAGTCCCCTTCGCCATGCAGCTCGAACCCATCGCCATCACCTCCGAAATTTATCAGGTGGGCGGATACGGCCTGACCGCGCCCGAAGACGCGGCCATCTATCTGATCAACTTCGATGGTCATGCGGCGCTGGTGGACGCCGGCGGAGGCCGCGAGCAAGCACGCCTGCTCGACCATCTCGCCATGGTCGGCGTGCTCCCCGCGCAAATCGAATACCTGCTGCTCACCCACTGCCATTATGACCACGCCGGCGGCGCCCACAACTTGCGGAAATACCTGGATTGCCCGGTGGTCGCCCACGAACTGGATGCCGTTTTTCTGGAAAGCGGCGACGATGAAGTCACGGCGGCCGACTGGTACGCCGCCCACCTGCACCCCTGCCCGGTGGACCACCCCTTGCACGGGCTGCGTCAGACACTGTCGCTGGGCGGGCGCGCCATTACCGCCTTGCACATCCCCGGTCACTCCCCCGGTTCGCTAGCCTACCTGGTCGAATCCGAGGGCAAACAGATTATATTCGCCCAAGACGTACACGGGCCGCTGGACCCGGTCCGCCTGCGCTCCAATCGCACCGACTACCTGGCCTCGCTGGAACGGCTGCTGGCGCTGAACACAGACATTCTCTGCGAGGGGCATTACGGCATCTTTCGGAGCAAGCCGGTCGTGGCCCGCTTCATCCACTCTTGCCTGAACGCGGCGCTCGGACCGTAGCGACCCCGCGAGAACCCATTATTGCGACAACCCCAGTAATTGCAGCGCCCGCCGCAATGCCGTGCGGGTCGCCTCGTCGTTCTCCGGCGCCAGCACCGCCTGCGTCATGAATTCCCTGGTTTTTGGAGCATCACGGGAATAACGGTAGGTGTTGGCGAACGCCCCGGTCGCCTTGTCAATCTCGCCCAGCGCCCCATACACCTGCCCCAGATTGAACCATGTGGATGCCCGCTCCGGCGCCAGCGAGAGCGCATACACCAATTGGTGCTCGGCGCGCTTGAACTGGCCGAGCTTCAGTTGGATATAACCGAGGTTGCCGCTGATCTCGGCATCGGCGGGATCGGCCTGCTGGGCTTGCTGGAAAGCGTCCAGGGCGGCCGAAAAATCGTTCCGCCGCAATGCGTCCAGACCCTGCCCGTTCAGAGCGCGAGCCTCCTTGACGTTCTGGCGCGCCGGCCGGGGCACGCTCTCCAGTTGCCGCAGCGCCGCGTTCATCCCTTCCGTATCATTTTCCGCCGACCGCGCCAGCATCTGCTGGACATACCCGAATACTGCTTCATACGGGCCAGCCCAAGCCGGCGAAATCACCGCCAGCGCCACCAGCATCGGCAACATTTTCAATCGATCACGCATTGCCTTGCCCTCTCCATTGCCCACCCGATCACCGGTGAATTCGTATGGGTGCCAATGATTCACCCGGGACCGACCTACTTTTGTCGTTGCAAAAACCGCGTCACCTCCAGCGCGAACGACTCCGCGCGCCAAGTGTTGCCGGCGGTCACATGAGTGGCATACGGCATCACCCACAACCCACAGTTGGGAATCGCGCCGAACATCTCCAGAATCTGCTCCAGCGGCGCCACCGGGTCACGGTCGCCGACCACGAGCAAGGTTGGCTGTGCCATGCGCTCCAGAATCTCCAGATCGTGCGCGTGGTCGGTGGTAGCCGGCTCCAATGCCTCCGACACCCGGCCGATCACCGCCTCCCAGGCATCCGGTCCACCCTGCGGCTGGTGGATATCGCTCAGCCATTTGTGCATGCCGACCCCGCGCCAGTAGGCCGGATCGGCCATGCCGCGAGTGCCGGCATGAGTATGCTCGTCCTTGCGGTAGCCCACCCGATACAGCACCAGCTTGCTCACCCGTTCGGGATGGTGGATGGCGAGCCACAGCGCCACCGCCCCACCCAGCGAAGACCCGACCAGATGAGCCCATGGCAATGCCAGTTCGTCCATCAACTCCAGCACCGCCCGGCCCATGTCGCCGACGATCAGCTTCTCGGCGACCATCGGACTGCGGCCGTGACCGAGATGATCGGGCACGACAACCCGAAAATGGCGGGCGAACAGCGGGATTTGCGGTGTCCATTCCGCCCCACTCATCCCGCCGCTGTGCAGCAGCATCAGCGGCTCGCCCTGGCCGCTTTCGGTGTGGTGTAAAGTGGCCATGCCGGTATCCTCCATTCGGTGGTCAACACGGCGATTATAGCCACCCTTGGCCGCTTGCCGGATAATGGCGGGATTCGACTCAGGAGAATGGTCCATGGCGATGAAATCCCGCAGCCACCGCGCACTCGGCCCGCACGGTTTCCACCGCGTTCACTACACCGAATGGGGCGACCCCGACAACCCCAAGGTATTGATCTGCGTCCATGGCCTGACCCGCACCGGCCGCGATTTCGATTTTCTGGCCGCCGCGCTGGAACATGAATATCGGGTGATCTGCCCGGATGTGGTCGGCCGCGGCCAAAGCGACTGGCTGAACGACAAAAGCGATTACACCTATCCGCTCTACGTCAACGACATCGCCATGCTGCTGGCGCGGATCGACGCCGAACGGATCGACTGGATCGGCACCTCGATGGGCGGGCTGATCGGCATCTTCCTGGCCAGCTACGCCGGTTCGCCGATCCACAAGATGGTGATCAACGACATCGGCCCGCGCATTCCCGCCGCTGGCTTGCAACGGGTCGCCGCCTACGTCGGCCAGCTAATGGCCTTCGACAGCATCGAAAAGATGGAAAAATTCCTGCGCGCCATCGCCGCCACCTTCGGCAATCTAAGCGACGAACAGTGGCGACACATGACGATCCACAGCGCCCGGCAATTGGAAGACGGCCGCTACACGTTCGCCTACGATCCCGGTATCGCTAAAAACTTCAAGACGCTGGATTTGAAGGATATCGACCTGTGGTCGATGTGGGACGCCATTCACTGCCCGACCCTGGTCTTGCGCGGCGAACATTCCGATGTGCTGGAGCACTCGGACGCCGTCGCCATGACCGAGCGCGGCCCCAAGGCGAAATTGATCGAATTTCCCGGCATGGGCCACGCCCCGGCGCTGATGGCCGACGACCAAATCGCGGTGGTGCGCAACTGGCTCTTGGTGGATTGAGGCGTGCTGTGGCGCATCGCCGGCGTTACAGGACCGCCGACAATGCCGAGCCTTTAATTGGATGAGCGCCTCAAAGGCGCTGATCGAACGGCTGGCTGTAGCAACCCTCTTTGAGTGGTGGACGCGTGGAGCGCCGAGATCGATCCCCCCGCCGCTGACACGGCGCCCCCCTGCAAAAGGGGGTTGGGGGATTTCCGCTCCTGAGTCAACCACCACTCATCGAGGAGAGTATGGATCAGATCAATCCATTGCTTCGTACAACGGCAGGGTCAGGAACTCGGGGTAGTCCGGCGACAGACTCATTTTCTCGAAAATACCGGCCGCCTGCTCGTAGGTCGCGGTATCTTCGCCCTGGGCGGTGACGGTGGCTTTTACCTTGGCCAGTTCCTCGGGAATGAGGCCCTGGACCAGCTCGGCGGTAACCTTGCGACCATCGTCCAGGACACCCTTCGGGCTGACCACCCACTGCCACACCTGCGAGCGGGAAATCTCGGCGGTGGCGGCGTCCTCCATCAGATTATGGATCGGCACGCAGCCGTTGCCGGCCAGCCAGGAGCCCAAGTAGTGGATGCCGACGTTGATGTTGTTGCGCAGACCGACCTCGGTGATGGGCTGCTCGGGTTGGAAGTCCAGGAAATGCTTGGCCGTGAATACCTCGTCCCGCTGCTTTTCCCACTGATTCGGCTTGTCGCCCAGCACCTTGACGAATTCCTCGTGGGCGATGGGTACCAGACCGGGATGCGCCACCCAACCACCGTCGAAACCGTCGTTGGCGTCGCGGGTCTTGTCGTGGCGGATACCGGCCAGCGCTTTCTCGTTGGCGACCGGATCGTCCTTGATCGGGATCAGCGCCGACATGCCGCCCATCGCCGGCGCGCCGCGTTTGTGACAGATTTTGACCAATTGCAGCGCATAGGAGCGCATGAACGGCACTTCCATGGTGATCGCACCGCGATTGGCTAGACAAAAGTTTTTGTTTTTCTTGAATTTCTTGATGCAGGAGAAAATATAGTCCCAGCGCCCGGCGTTCAGGCCAGCGGAATGCTCGCGTAGTTCGTACAGAATCTCTTCCATCTCGAAGGTGGCAAGAATGGTTTCGACCAGTACGGTGGCCTTGATGGTCCCCCGCGGAATGCCCAACTCGTTTTGCGCCATCACGAAGATGTCGTTCCACAGCCGCGCTTCGAGGTGGCTCTCCATCTTCGGCAGGTAATAGAACGGGCCGGCGCCGCGAGCGATCTGCTCCTTGGCGTTGTGGAAAAACACCAGACCAAAATCGAAAATGCCGCCGGAAACGCGCTGGCCATCGACCGTCACATGTTTCTCATCCAAGTGCCAGCCGCGTGGCCGGATTTGCAGGGTAGCGATCCGGTCGTTGAGTTTGTATTCCTTGCCCACTTCATTGAGGAAGCTGAGTTTGCGGCGGATCGCATCGACCAGATTCACCTGACCCTGAATCTGGTTGTACCAGTTGGGGCTGTTGGAATCCTCGAAGTCGGTCATGTAGGAATCGGCGCCGGAATTATAGGCATTGATGATCATCTTGCGCTCGACCGGACCGGTGATTTCGGTGCGGCGGCACTCCAGCGCCTTGGGCAACGACGCAACCTTCCAGTCGCCCTCACGGATGTGCTGTGTTTCCGCCAGAAAGTCGGGCATTTCGCCGGCATCGATCCGGGCCTGACGCTCAACACGGGCTTTCAATAACTCTTGGCGGCGCGACTCGAAGGCGCGATGCAGCTTGGCCACCAGCGCCAGGGCGTCGTGAGTGAGAACCTCGTCGAAACGGGGATGAAGTGGGGCGTTCACTTGTACGCCAGCAGGTAGGTTCAGCTTCATGGCTACTCCTGGGAGGGACGTTCGTTAAAAATAGGCAGGCATCATTTTATCGCGGTTTTCAAGACAAAAACCCGGAGGGTTCGCCTCCGGGTTGTCGTCCATCGCTGGGTTCCGTCAGCGCTCATCGGCGACTGGCGGAACCAGACCCACTCAGTGGAACTGCTCTTCTTCGGTGGAGCCGGTCAGGGCCGTCACCGAGGAGACTCCACCCTGAATCACGGTGGTCATGTCGTCGAAGTAGCCAGTGCCCACTTCCTGCTGGTGGGATACGAAGGTGTAGCCACGGTCGCGGGCGGCAAATTCGGGCTCCTGCACCTTCTCGACATAGGCGGACATGCCGCGTTTCACATAGTCCTGCGCCAAGTCGAACATGTGGTACCACATGTTGTGAATGCCGGCCAGGGTGATGAACTGATACTTGTAACCCATCGCGCCCAGCTCGCGCTGGAACTTGGCGATGGTGGCATCGTCCAGGTTCTTCTTCCAGTTGAACGAAGGCGAGCAGTTGTAGGCCAGCAGCTTGCCGGGGAAGCGGTCGCGGATCGCTTCGGCGAATTTCTTGGCGAAATTCAGATCCGGCGTACCGGTCTCGCACCACACCATATCGGCGTAGGGCGCGTAGGCCAGACCGCGCGAAATCGCCTGCTCCAGACCCTTCTTGGTCTTGTAGAAGCCCTCAACGGTGCGCTCGCCGGTGCAGAACGGCTTGTCATTTTCATCGCAGTCGCTGGTCAGCAGGTCAGCCGCTTCGGCGTCGGTGCGGGCCAGAATGATGGTCGGCACGCCGTACACATCGGCCGCCAGTCGGGCGGCGACCAATTTCTGCACCGCTTCCTGACTCGGTACCAGCACCTTGCCGCCCATGTGGCCGCACTTCTTGACCGAGGCCAGTTGATCCTCGAAATGGACACCGCCCGCGCCGGCGCGGATCATCGATTTCATCAACTCATGGGCGTTCAGCACGCCGCCAAACCCGGCTTCGGCATCGCCGACGATGGGCAGGAAATAGTCCACGAAATCCTTGTGGCCCGGACCGATGCCCCGAGCGCACTGGATTTCATCGGCGCGCTTGAAGGTGTTGTTGATGCGCTCAACCACCGCCGGCACCGAGTTGACCGGATACAACGACTGGTCGGGATACATGGACATGTAGCTGTTGTTGTCGGCGGCGACCTGCCAACCCGACAGATAGATGGCCTTGATGCCGGCCTTGGCCTGCTGCATCGCCTGCCCACCGGTCAGCGCGCCCAGACAGTTAACGTAGGGTTCGTGGTTGATCAGGTGCCACAGCTTCTCGGCGCCCCGTTGCGCCAGGCTGTACTCGACTGGTACGTTGCCGCGTAGCCGCACGACATCTTCGGCGGTGTAGCCGCGCGTGATGCCCTTCCAGCGGGGATTTTCAGCCCAGTCTTTCTTTAGTTGCTCAACGCTGAGGTGCGCCATGTGCTGATCCTCTTTGAGGGTTATGTGCTTGGTTTAATGTCAGGCGAAGCGGTCGTAACAAAGACGCCTCGAGCTTGCCGCAAGACGCGGCGAAATCATGATAATCCCACTCGATTTTCGTATTGCGAAACATACTGCACAACCAGTAATTTCAATTATTCTAATGTGGCTATGCAGCATTTTACAAGCGGATTACAACGACCGGGCGATCCGTCCCTCGCGAAAAGCACCACGGCGGCACGGGTTCCGCCGGCTTGCTAGAATCTAGCGATCATCGACATTCCATTCTCCCCGACCGCCCGGAACGACCGCGATGCAAGAATCCCCGACTGGACCTCATGACCTGATCGCCGATATCGGCGGGACCAACGCCCGGTTTGCCCGGGTTGACACCCATCGGCGGCTGTACGCCGAGCAGACCCTGGCCTGCATCGACTTTGCCGGTCTGACCACCGCCGCCACGGCGTACCTGCAAGCAACCGGGGGACCGCGCCCGACCCGGGCGGCCATCGCGGTCGCCACGCCGATCACCGGTGACTGGGTTCAATTTACCAACAGCCATTGGTCGTTTTCGACGGAAACCGCGCGACGGGAGCTGGGATTGGAACAATTGCTGATCCTGAACGACTTCACCGCCTTCGCGTTGTCGTTGCCGCTGCTGGGCGCGGACGAACGCCGAGCGGTCGGTGGCGGCACGGCGATTGCCGGCGCGCCCATCGGTTTGATCGGAGCCGGCACCGGCCTGGGCGTGTCGGGCCTGGTATGGTCCGGCGATCGCTGGCTACCCTTGCAGACCGAAGGCGGTCACGTCACTTTCGCTCCAACCGACAAGCGGGAATGGGCCATCGACCAAATTCTGCACCGACGGTTCGGCCACGTCTCGCCGGAACGGCTGCTGTCCGGGCCGGGGCTGGTGAATCTCTATACGGCGCTGGCGGAACTGGAAGGCTGGCCAGCGGAAAATCTGACGCCCGCCGACCTCACCGAGCGCGCTTTGGCCGGTACTTGCCCACACAGTAGAGAGGTACTGGACCTGTTCTGCGGGGCCCTGGGCACGGCGGCGGGCAATCTGGCGATCACGCTCGGCGCGCGGGGTGGGGTATATATCGGCGGCGGTATCGTGCCGCGCCTGGGCGATTTTTTCGACCGGTCGGCGTTTCGGAGCCGCTTCGAGGCCAAGGGCCGGTTCAGCGCGTATCTGGCGGCGATCCCGACCTGGGTGATCACCGCCGCCAATCCGGCGCTGCGCGGCGTGGCGGCGGCCCTGCCCTGAGAAACCTTCAAGCCGCTGAGTATTCGTCCGTGTACAACTCGTTGACCTTGGCGGCCATGATGAAGTCGTTTTCGTGCAGGCCGCCAATCTTGTGAGTGTAAAATAATATGTTGGCGTACCCCCAGCCGAAGCTGATATCCGGATGATGCCCCTCGCTCTCGGCCAAGTCGCCGACCCGGTTGACGAAGGCCAGGGCGGTGGCGAAGGTCTTGAATTCGAAGCGCCGTTCCAACCGGGTGCCATTTTCCAGCAACCGCCAGCCGGGCGCTTGCGACAACAGAATTTCGGCTTCGCCGGGTGTAAGGGGGGAGACTCCACCTTGACAGGGCGTGCAGCTCTTCCGGGACAGGTCCATCGTGTACCTCGCTTGCTGGTTCGTCGACAATCCGCATCTGGCGTTTTAGAGCGGCGAAACCTGGAAAAGTCCGCCAGAACGGGGCATTTCACTTATACTGACCGTCAAGTATTGACCGAAATGAGGAAATCCGCATGCGCTACTCTTCAACTCTGGTCCTTGGCGCAATGCTGGCGGCCGGCGTTGCCTTCGCCCGAACGCCGCCCGCCGCTGATGAGCAACCGGATGTCAGCGCCGAGGTGAAAGCCAGCCGCGCCGCCGCGCGACAGTTTGGTGGCGCGTTGAAGGAAGCACTGCAAGAGGCGATCAAGGCCGGTGGTCCGGCCAACGGCATCACGGTCTGCCACGACCAGGCCGGCCAGATTGCGACCGATCTTGGCTCGAAACTGGACATGATCGTCGGCCGGACCAGCCTCAAGATCCGTAACCCCGGCAACGCGCCCGACAACTGGGAACTCGCCGTGCTTAAGCAGTTCGAGGCCCGCAAGGCTCAGGGCGAGCCGGCCGACAAGCTGGAATTCTTCGCGGTCATCGAAGACGACCAGGGCCAGAAAACCTTTCGCTACATGAAAGCAATACCCACCGGCGCGCTATGCCTGGCCTGTCATGGCGGTAAACTCGATCCCGAAGTAGACGCCAAGCTGAAAGCGCTGTACCCAAACGACACCGCCCGCGGCTTCAAGGAAGGGGATCTGCGCGGGGCCTTCACCATCGCCCAGCCATTGCCGTAGAGGGGACCGCATGAACCCGGAATGGAGCCCGCGTCTGACCGTTGCCACCATCGTCGAGCGCGACGGACGCTTTCTGCTGGTGGAGGAATACGCCGACGGCGAGGAACTGGTCTACAACCAGCCCGCCGGTCACCTGGACGAGCACGAAACGCTGGCGGCGGCGGCTCTCCGGGAGACCCTGGAGGAAACCGCCTGGGAAGTCCGGGTCGATGCCATCGTTGGCCTGTATTACTGGACCCACCCCAAGGGCCATACCTTCGTCCGTACCTGTTTTGCCGGCACCGCCCTGCACCACCATCCCGACCAGCCGCTGGATCATGGCATCCAACGAGCGCTTTGGTTGAACCGGGATGAAATCGCGGCGTTGGGGCCGAAGTTGCGTAGTCCGATGGTGCTGCGCTGCATCGATGATTATCTGGCCGGCAGGCGCTATCCACTGGATTTGTTCGACTACCTCTGAAACGCCGCTCGGTCACCATTCCGACACACCGGCTTTGCGGCGGGCAAACTCGCGCCGAGCGCCGGTGCCCTACTTCCCCTTAAACGATGACTCCCCGAACGGATCAGAATTTTTCCCAACCCGGCGGCAATCTGCTCCGCGCCAAGCGGCGCATGGAGAAACTGAATCGCCAACGGCTGCGCCTGTTGCCGCGCGCCCTCTTGCTCGGCGTGCTTTCGGGCCTAATGGCGGTGGCTTTCGCGAAAGCCATGGATGCCGGCGACACGCTGCGGCTGTCTCTCCTCGACTTTGCCAGCCGTTTCGACCGGTGGGGAGTCGTCCTGTCCATTGCGTTTTCGGTCGTCACCATCAGCCTGGCGGTTTGGCTGGTCCGGTTCTTCGCCCCGGCCGCCGCCGGTAGCGGCATTCCTCACCTCAAGGGCGTCTTGCTCGGGTATCGTTCGATGGTCTGGCACCGGGTGCTCTGGGTGAAATTCGTCGGGGGGGTGATCGGCGTCACCGGCGGCCTCACCCTGGGGCGGGAAGGCCCCACCGTGCAAATGGGCGGCGCGCTAGGCCAGATGCTGGGCAGCCGCTCCCACAGCGATACCCTGGAACAACGCTCGCTGATCGCCGCCGGCGCCGGTGCCGGGTTGTCCGCCATCTTCAACGCGCCGCTGGCGGGCGTGGTCTTCGTCCTGGAGGAACTGCAAGGAAACTTCACTTCACTGGTGTTCTTCGCCGCGCTCATCGCCTCCATGACCGCCGATGTGCTTTCGCGTGGGCTCATGGGCCAGCATCCGGTGTTCCACGTAACGGTCACCGCCATTCCCGATCTGGCCAGCCTGCCACTATTTCTGGCTCTGGGTATCCTGGCTGGCGTTCTCGGCGTCCTGTTCAACCGGGCGTTGTTGACCACCCAGCGCTTGGGCGATACTCAAAACCCACGGCTGCTGGCGGGTAAATGGATCTCCTGGGGTGTGATCATCGGCCTGACCGGATGGTGGATGCCGGAAATTTGCGGAGGCGGCCAGCCGCTGGTGGAGCGGATTCTGAGCGGGCGCGAATACATCGATCTCTGGACACTGGCCCTGCTGTTTGGCTTGCGCTTCCTGCTGACGATGGGCAGCTACGGCACCGGCGCGGCCGGTGGCATCTTCGCGCCGCTGCTGGTACTCGGCGCCCTGCTGGGACTGGGGATCGGCGAACTGGGCCGCGAGTGGTTCCCGCTGGTCGCGCCGGAACCGCTGACGGTCGCGGTCGCCGGCATGGCCGCCTATTTCACCGCCATTGTTCGCGCACCGCTCACCGGCATCGTGCTGATCGTCGAAATGACCGGCAACTATTCCTTGATTTTACCGCTGTTCACCGCCTGCTTCTCGGCCTATGTCATCGCCGAATGGTGGCCGGATGTACCGATCTACGAGGCGTTGCTGGAGCGCGACCTCGAAAAGGATATCGTGTCAAACTAAGCGGCGGTTGAAAGACGGGAATGCTGGTGCCTGTTTCCCGGGCCGGCGCCAGCCCCCAGATCGACTTCCTTGATCCGAGGGTCGCCGAGTGGTTCCCGATGGCGCCAGATAGAGCGGCCGTCCCGGTTTCCGACGCGTAGGCGCGGGTGGCGATCCGCGCGGGCACGGCAATCTTTGCAAAAGTTGGCAAGATCGGGCAATGTCAATAAAAATTAAGAGAAGGGCCTAGCAATGTTACGGCCCCTTTGGCGCCACTCACTTCGAATTGGCGGCGCCAATCAC
The DNA here is from genome assembly GCA_016699715.1 of Candidatus Competibacteraceae bacterium. Taxonomy (NCBI): domain Bacteria; kingdom Pseudomonadati; phylum Pseudomonadota; class Gammaproteobacteria; family Candidatus Competibacteraceae; species Candidatus Competibacteraceae bacterium. The sequence goes on from CP065007.1 coordinate 1,656,526, forward strand.
ATAGATCCGTTTTCAACCCATCCTCAAGGAGTGCTTTTATGGATTTTCCTTCCTTTCCGCGTGGCCTGTTGTCCATGGTCCTTGCTGGCGGACTGAGCCTGAGTGGCCTGGCTGGCGCCGCCGAGACCATCAAGATCGGCGTTGCCGGTCCAATGACTGGCGGCTACGCAGCATTCGGCGAGCAATTCTGGCGCGGCGCCAGCCAGGCGGCCGAGGACATCAACGCCGCCGGCGGCATCAATGGCAAGCAGATCGAACTGGTCAAGGGTGACGACGCCTGCGAACCCAAACAAGCAACGGCGGTCGCCAACCGGCTCCTGGACCAGGACAAGGTGGCGGCGGTAGTCGGCCACTTCTGTTCATCCTCGACCATCCCGGCTTCCGAAGTCTACGCCGACGCTGGCGTCCTGGTCATCACCCCCGGCTCCACCAATCCCAAAGTCACCGAGCGCGGTCTACCGACCGTGTTCCGCATGTGCGGACGCGACGACCAGCAAGGGCCGCTGGCCGCCGACTTCATCATCAAGAAACTCAAGGCCAAGAAAATTGCCGTGGTGCATGATAAGGACACCTACGGCCAAGGTATCGCCGACGCCATGCGCGATCGGCTGAAAGAATTGAAGGCCGACGACCGGGTGGTGCTGTATGAGGGACTGACCCGTGGCGAGAAGGATTTCAACGCCTTGGTGACCAAGATCAAGGCATCGGGTGCCGACACTGTATATTTTGGCGGCCTTTACAACGAAGCCGGCCCGTTGCTGCGGCAATTGCGCGAGCAGGGCTTGAAAGTCAACTTTCTCTCCGGTGACGGCAGTCTGGACCCGGCCATCGTCACCACCGCCGGCGGCCCGCAGTTCGTCGAAGGCGCCTACATGACCTCGGTCCGCGAGGCGCGCAACATCCCCACCAGTCAAGCAGTCGTCAAGAAAATGAAGGATGCCGGATTCGATCCCGCCGGCTTCACGCTGTATGCCTATGCCTCGCTGCAAGCCATCGCCGAAAGCATGAACGGCGCCAAGACCAGTGACGGCATGAAGCTCGCCAAGTGGCTCAAATCCCACACCGTGCCGACCGTGCTCGGCCCAAAGAGTTGGGATAGCAAGGGCGATCTCAAGGACACCAGCTTCTCGTTGTTCATCTGGGAACCGGACGGCACCTATAAGGAAATGCAGAAGTAATTCTTGTCTCCCGGCCCTTCCTCCCCGCGAGGGAGGGTCACCGCCCTTTCCCATCCCGCATTGGGTAGTCCGATCCGCATGGACTGGCATATTCTCGCCCAACAACTGGTCAACGGCCTGACGCTTGGCTCCATCTACGGCCTGATCGCCATCGGCTACACCATGGTGTACGGCATCGTGGGCATGATCAACTTTGCCCACGGCGATGTGTACATGGTCTCGGCTTATCTGACCGCAATCTGTCTGGCCGTCTTGTTCTCCTTCGGCATCGACTCGCTGCCCTTCGCCCTGCTGGCCACTTTAGCAACCACCATGCTGATCACCGCCGCTTACGGCTGGACCATCGAGCGCGTCGCTTACCGCCCACTGCGCGGCGCGCCTCGGCTGGCGCCGCTGATTTCCGCGATCGGCATGTCGCTGGTGCTGCAAAATGGAGTGCAACTCAGTCAGGGTGCCAAGACTCAAGGCGTGCCCAGCCTGATCCCGGCCACACTGCGCTTTGGCGAAGGCCATGACTTCGTGCAAATCACTTTGGTGCAATTGATGATTATCGTGGTCTCCCTGACCAGCATGGCGGCACTCACCTGGCTGATCCAGCGCACCTCATTGGGCCGGCAATGCCGCGCGACGCAGCAGGACCGACGGATGGCGGCGATTCTCGGCATCAACACCGACCGGATTATCTCCATGGTGTTCGTCATCGGCGCCGCCATGGCCGCCATCGCCGGGGTGCTGGTGACCCTGAACTATGGCTCCTTTGATTTCTACATCGGCTTCGTCACCGGCATCAAAGCCTTCACCGCCGCGGTGCTGGGCGGTATCGGCTCGCTGCCGGGCGCGATGTTGGGTGGCCTGATTCTCGGCTTGGCGGAAGCGCTGTTCTCCGGCATGGTCAACACCGATTACAAAGACGTATTCGCCTTCTCGCTGTTGGTGCTGGTGCTGATTTTTCGCCCCACGGGCCTGCTTGGTAAGCCGGAAGTGGAGAAAGTGTAAGCCATGCCACCCGTTGCCGCCGCCCCCTCCACGACCGGGGTTCGCTGGAATCTCGTGTTCCGCCAGGCTGTCCTGGAAGCCACCGCGGCGTTTGCCCTGGCGCTCTTGCTGCTGGGTCCCATCGTCGGCCTGGTGCTGGACGGCTATCAGGTCAAGAATGAATTGCAACGCCCGTTGCTAATCGCCGCGATCATCGCCGTGGGCCGGTTTCTGGTGACCTTGGCGATGCACACCCCGACCGGGCAAGCAGCGCTCGAACGGTTCAATGCCCGCCGTCGCCAACCGGGGGTGCTGGTGGTCAGCGCCTCGGAAAGCAACCAGCAGCGCTGGTGGCTACTGATCATCGTTGCCGTCAGCCTGACCCTGCCGTTTCTGGCTAGCAAGTATTGGCTGACGGTGCTGATCCAGGCCATGATCTACGTGCTGCTCGGTCTGGGTTTGAACATCGTGGTCGGGCTGGCCGGTCTGCTCGATCTCGGCTATGTCGCCTTCTACGCCGTCGGCGCTTATGGGTTGGCCTTGGGCGCACAGTATCTCGACCTGGGCTTCTGGAGCGCACTACCGCTGGCGGCGATGTTGGCGGCATTGTTCGGCGGCGTGCTCGGCTTCCCGGTGCTGCGGATGCATGGCGACTATCTGGCCATTGTCACCCTGGGCTTTGGCGAGATCATCCGCCTGGTGCTGAATAACTGGCTGGAATTCACCGGCGGTCCCAACGGCGTCTCCGCCCCAGCCCCGCAATTGTTCGGTCTGGAATTCACCCGCACGGCCAGGGATGGGGGGATACCCTTTCACGAATATTTCCAAATCAGCTACGATCCAACACATCGCTTCATCTTTATCTACCTGGCGCTGTTTCTGATCGTCTGTCTGATGGTCGTGGTGGTCACCCGCCTGCGTAACATGCCGATAGGCCGCGCCTGGGAAGCGTTGCGCGAGGACGAGATCGCTTGTCGCGCCTTGGGCATCAACCATGTTCTGGTCAAACTGTCGGCATTCATGATGGGGGCGACAGTCGGTGGTATCGCCGGAGTGTTCTTCGCCACCTATCAGGGCTTCATCAATCCGATGTCGTTCAACTTCTTCGAATCGGCGTTGATCGTCGCCATCGTGGTGCTGGGCGGGCTGGGTTCCACCACTGGGGTAATTGTGGCGGCGGTGGTGCTGACCATTTTACCCGAGCTGCTGCGCGCCTTTGCTGACTATCGGGTGTTTGCCTTCGGGGTGCTGATGGTGCTGATGATGATCTGGCGACCACGCGGCCTGATTCGCCCCCGGCGGCGTGCCTTCGAGGTCAAGGGATTGTGTCGATGACCAGCGACCCGATTCACCCGCCGCTTCTGGAAGTGGCCGGGTTGAGCATGCGTTTCGGTGGCATCCTGGCACTCAATGATGTCAGTTTTGAAGTCAGGCACGGTTCGATCTCGGCCCTGATCGGACCCAACGGCGCCGGCAAAACCACCGTATTCAATTGCCTGACCGGTTTCTACAAAGCGACGGAAGGCCGGATCGCGCTGCATACTCCGCGCGCCGCCATCGACCTGATTCAGATCCTGGGTCAGCCCTTTCAGGCCGGTGACCTGGTCAACCCGGCGGACTTTGCCAACCGGCTGTATTATAAAACGTTTGGTGGCACCCATCGGGTGACCCGGGCTGGGCTGGCGCGCACCTTCCAGAATGTGCGGTTGTTCAAGGAAATGACCGCGATCGAAAACCTGCTGGTCGCTCAGCACCTGCAACTCAACCGTAACCTGGTGGCGGGCCTGCTGCAAACCGCAGCCTATCGCCAATCCGAACGCGACGCCCTGGAGCGCGCTTACGCCTGGCTCAAGGTTTTTGGACTGGCCGAGGATGCCAACCGTCTGGCTGGAGAATTACCCTATGGTCACCAGCGGCGTCTGGAAATCGCTCGTGCCATGTGCACTGGTCCCCGCTTGCTGTGCCTGGACGAACCCGCGGCCGGATTGAATCCCCGCGAGACCGAGCAATTGAGCGAGTTGATTCGCCGGTTGCGCGACGAGCATGGGGTCACGATCCTGCTGATCGAACACGACATGGGCTTGGTGATGAGGCTGTCGGAGCATATCGTGGTACTGGATTATGGCGAGGTCATCGCCGATGGCGATCCGCACACCGTGGCGCACCATCCAGCCGTGTTGGCGGCCTATCTTGGAACCGACACGGTAAACGACGATGAGTCCTAGCGAGCCGTTGTTGCAAATCCACGAACTGGATGCCCGCTACGGTCCGATCCAGGCCTTGCGCCAAGTCTCCCTGCATATCGATTCCGGCGAAATCGTGACCCTGATCGGCGCCAATGGAGCGGGAAAATCGACCTTACTGATGAGCCTGTTCGGCGATCCACAGCCAGCCGGGGGCTGGATCCACTATCAGGGTTGCGACATCACCGGCCTGCCGACCCACGAGATCGCCAAGCGCGGCATCGCGCAAGCTCCGGAAGGACGGCGAATCTTTGCGGCGATGAGCGTGGAGGAAAATCTGCTGATGGGAGCGATACCGGTCGGGATGGAGCACATGGATGCCGACCTGATCAAAGTATTCGAGCTGTTCCCCCGCCTCAAGGAACGGCGCAATCAACGGGCCGGCACGCTCTCCGGCGGCGAGCAGCAGATGCTGGCGATTGGCCGGGCGTTGATGAGCCGGCCTCGCCTGCTGCTGCTGGATGAACCCAGTCTGGGACTGGCACCGCTGATGGTGCAGCGTATCTTTGCCACGATCCGGGAAATTCGTGACAGCGGCGCCACCATTTTTCTGGTGGAGCAGAACGCCCACCATGCACTAAAGCTCGCCCAGCGCGGCTACGTGCTGGTCAACGGTGAAATCCGCCTGTCGGGAACCGGCGAGGAATTGCTGGCCGACCCCGAGGTGCGGCGGGCATATTTGGGTGGACGAGGCTGAAAAACGACTTTACTTATAACGACCCCCTCGCCTCCCAGGATGGAGTAATGATCTGTTCGGAGCGCTTGCGACAGACCATTTCGAGTTCCTTCAGAATGGTCTCCATGCCAATCAGCCGGTCCAGAATGGTGCGGACCTCGCGCAGAGTGAAGATGACATCAACATCCATTTCCAGGTACTTTTGCCGCTCGCCGCGCTCCGCCTGCTCGATGGCCGCCTGAATGCTTTCTCCCTTATCCACCTCGGTACCCAGCAGGCGAATAAACACCCGGAGTTTTTCGCGTTGCTGGGTCATCCACTCATTGTACTGATGCAGCAGCTCGTAGCCGTCCTCGACCGAGTAGGCTTTATAGCGGAATTTAAGCTTGAGATCCTCGAAAGTGTTGTGGCGGAAAAGTCGCCCTTCTTTCCAATCATCGATGGTTTGCTTGAATTCGATCGGCAAAAAATCCACCCCGGCCTCAATGCGATTCTTGATGAACTCCAGTTCCTGTGCCTCCTTCTCCACCTTCTCGGCGGTGGTGCGCACCTGCTGACGGATCGCTTCCGTCCGAGTGTAGGTTTTTTGCGATGCCTTGCCCGGTTTGGCGACGGCGGGAGCGGCCACCCGGTTGCCTTCGCGTTCCGCATCCAACCATTCGGTGATGGCATCCTCGACGGCGCGCATTCGCGCCTCGACTTCCTCGGACTCCCGCCGCTCCACCGTGGTGCGCTTAATCTGGACACGCTCGGCCTCGGCCTGTTCGGCCGCCGCCCACTCGGCGATAGCCTGTTCCGCCGCCGCCTTCTCCGTCGCCGCCTTCTCCGTCGCCGCCTTCTCCGTCGCCGCCCGCTTGGCCGCCAGCCGCTCCGCCGCCGCCCGCTTGGTCGCCAGCCGCTCCGCCGCCACTTTCTCCGCCGCCACTTTCTCCGCCGCTACTCTCTCCGCCGAGGCTTTCTTCAACGCCTCTAACCGCTGTTCCATTCGCTGCTTATGCTGTTGGATAAAATGCAGGACCAGCCAGCCGGCGAACACAATGCTCGCCAGCGCCCCCAGCAATCCGATCACGCCCGTTAGTTGCCAACCGCTCATGTGTCGCCTTTTCGAACCGCCGCAGTGATGTACGGCCCCGCCGTATTATTCAAATCTAGCGCCTGTGCCGGCTCAATGCCGAATATCTACGCCTCGCCCCCGAATACCTCCAGCAAGCGCGGCGCCAGCAGCGCCAACTCGCCGCTCATCAGCGCGAACTCGGCATCGAATATCGCCTCTGGGGAGTCCGCGATATCCCGCAACGACTCCCGGATCACATCGAGAAATTGGAGCCGACGAATCGTCAACGCTTCATCGAGCACAAAGGCGATCCGCCCGTTCCAGCACAGGCCCAACCGGGTTACCTCCTTCCCCGCGGCCAGATGGCCGCGGATTTCGGTACCCGCCAAATCCTGTCCGCGACAACGCACGACTCCACCGGTTTCTCCCGCCTCCCGCAGCTCGCAGATATCACCCAGTGTAAATTCCGCGGGGGCTTGGCCCTCGGCCAGCCACGCCGTCATAACCGCCGCCACCGGGTGCCGCACCCGTGGCGGAGCGATCGGCAGGGTGTCCAGCGTCTTGCGCAGCATCCCGGTCAGCTCTTCCACTCCGCGCGGGCTGGCGCTGCCCACCACCAGCCAGCCCGCTGATGGATCGAGATAAGCATAGCCATGCCGGCTCCGGCACAGGGCGCGCGGCAGCAGTTCGCCCACCATCTGCTCGCGCAGTTCCTGTTTTTCACGCCGCCGCACTGGCCCCCGCCGCTCTTCCATCTCGGCGATGCGCTCGTCCACCATCTGGTTCAGCACAGCCGCCGGCAAGACTTTCTCCTCGGTCCGCAAGCACAGCAACAACCGGCCCGCCGCGGCATGCACCAGGTCGCGTCCCTTGCGGCCCAGCGGCGGCGCCCAGCCAGTACTGCTCGGTTGATGGCTGGGACAGGGCTGGAAGGCGCGCTGCTCCAGTCGCGTCGCCAGCGTCTCGGCCGAGAGCGGCAATGGCTCAACCAAGCGAAATAACGTCATATTCTTGAACCACATGGGAATTATCCATCGCCGCAAAGGTCAGCATTATCCGTCAATGCCGGCTGGACGCCAAGTCGGCATTGACGTCGCCGTCTTGCTGCGCTGCAATAAAAATCCGAGCTTATATTGCACTGCAACAAAAGCTGCTTTATGCTATTTTCCATCAACCGATCACTTGTGGAGAAACCACCGCCATGACCAACGATGCCCTAGCCAAAATGTCCGAGCAGTACCAGAGCTTCCTGGCTCCGGTGATCAAGGCCAACAAGCTGTCCGCCACCAACCTGGAAGCCTTGGTCAATTTTCAGATGAACGCCCTGCAATCCTATGTCGATATGGCGATGAACCGGATGAAAAGCGCCGCCGACATCAGCGACCCCGCCAGTTTGCAGGCGTTCCTGACCTCGCAGTCCGAGTCGATCTCCAGTTTGAATCAGAAGTTCATGGACGATGCCAAGACCCTGGCCGATCTGACAACGCGCTTCAAGGCCGAATTCGACCAGCTGGTACAGGACAGCTTGGGCGGTATCGGCAAATAAGCCGCCTCCTTCCCCGCAAGGCCGAACCTCCCGGTTCGGCCTTTTTCTTTGGCCGGCGGTGAGCAGACACTGTCCCGGCGGGTTCCGTTTGGTATTCTATAGCTCTCCATTCGCATCCTGCATCCCAGTTTCCCGATGATCTCCCAATGACAAAAAATCGGATCGTGGTGGGCCTGTCCGGCGGCGTGGATTCCTCGGTGGCCGCTCTGCTGCTGGTCGAACAGGGCCACGATGTGCATGGCGTGTTCATGAAAAACTGGGAGGATTCCCACGAGGCCGGTTACTGTTCCGCCGCCGAGGATCTGGAGGACGCGCGCTCGGTTTGCGACACGCTGGACATTCCCTTGCATCAGGTCAGCTTTACCGCCGAATATCGGGAACGGGTGTTCCGCTATTTTCTGGACGAATACCGCTGCGGCCGAACCCCCAACCCGGACATCCTGTGCAACACCGAAATCAAGTTCAGGGCTTTCCTCGACCATGCCCGCCGACTGGGCGCTGGGCGTATTGCCACCGGCCACTATGTCCGACGCGAAGGGCGCGACGACCACCAGCACTTGCTCAAGGGCCGCGACCCGAATAAGGATCAGAGCTATTTTCTGTACGGACTCGACCAGTCCCAACTGGCCAGCGCACTGTTTCCCGTCGGCGACATCCACAAGCAGGAGGTGCGGAATATGGCCGCCCGCGCCGGTCTGGTCACCCATGCCAAAAAGGACAGCACCGGCATCTGCTTTATCGGCGAACGTCCGTTCCGAGAGTTCCTGAACCGTTTTCTGCCAGCCCAACCGGGGCCGATCCGAACCCTGGACGGAGAACTGCTGGGCGAACATGCCGGCTTGATGTTTCACACCATCGGCCAGCGGCAGGGACTCGGCATCGGTGGCCGACGCGATGGCAGCGGCGCACCCTGGTACGTCGCCAGCAAGGAGCTGGACAGCAACACACTGATCGTGGTGCAGGGGCACGATCACCCCGCTCTGTTCCACCGGCGCTTACGCGCCTCGCAACTGCGCTGGATTGCCGGGCAAGCGCCCACCATGCCGTTGCGCTGTCAGGCCAAGATTCGCTATCGCCAGCATGATCAGGCTTGCGTGCTGGACGCGCTGGACCCACGAGGCGCCACGGTCCGGTTTTTGGAACCACAACGCGCCATCACCCCCGGACAGTCCATCGTCTTCTACCTCGCCGACGACTGCCTGGGCGGCGGAACGATCGACGCCGCCTGGGATTGAATCCAACTTCGCAACCCCGATCTCCATCTCATGCCCCAGACCGACCGTGATCGCGCCATCGCTCTCGCCGGCGTGCTGCAAGCCGCCGACCTGGTGCGCGGCATCGCCCGCCGCGGCCAAGCCAACCCGGAGGATGTCGAAACCTGCCTGAACAGCCTGATCAAGATTGACGCCGCCAGCAGCGACGACGTGTACGGCGGCATTCTCCAGCTGCGCACCGGACTACAACTACTTGAGCAGCAGCTCGGCAATCCGCGAGACATGGAATTGACCCGCTATGCGGTAACGCTGCTGAGCCTGGAACGCAAGCTATCCCAACGCGCCAATCTGTTGCGGGCCGTCCGTACCGGTATCGAGAACATCATCCCGAATCTGGCACATTTTCCGGTCGGGCACAGCAACTCCATCGCCCGTTTCGCCGAGATCTATCTGAACAACCTGAGCACACTGTCACCGCGCATCATGGTCAGCGGCGCACCGGTCCACTTGAACAACCCGGAGAACAGCAACCGGATTCGGGCGCTGCTGCTGGCCGGCATCCGCGCGGCGGCCTTGTGGCGGCAAAGCGGCGGGGGCCGGTTGACGCTGCTGCTGCGGCGCAATCCCTTGCTGCGGGAAACCCGGCGGCTGTTGGCCAGCTTGGCGTAAACCATCGGCTTCAACTCTTGCGATAGGCCTCCACCACGTTGTGCAACTGCCCGATCTGGTCCAGCACCCGGCTGAGTTGCACCACATCGGTGATTTCCAGGGTCAACCCCATGCGGGCGATCGAGGTTTCCCGGTCGGTCAGCGTGTTCGCGCCCAGCACGTTGACCTGTTCGTTGGCCAGAATCGAGGTAATATCGCGCAGCAGGCCGGAGCGATCATGGGCGACCACCATGACGTCCACCGGATAAGTGGCCGGCGTTTCGCCCCAACCGACCTCGATAACGCGTTCGTGATGCTGGCTGGCCAGACTCAGCCAGTTGGCGCAATCCTGGCGGTGGATGGTCACGCCGCGCCCCTGGGTGATGTAGCCGACGATCGGCTCGAACGGCGCCGGCTGGCAGCACTGCGCCATTTGCGTCAGCAATCGGCCCACCCCGCGGATCCGCACATCGTCCTTGCCGGACCCGACGCTCCTGGGCTTGCGCGCGATGGGTGGGTGGTTCGCGGCGGCGGGCGGCGCCGGTAGCAGATCCTGAATTTTGGCCACCACCTGCGCGGTGGTCAGCGCGCCGTGGCCGATGGCGGCGAACAGCTCTTCCGGTTTGGCGAAATTGAATTTTTCCGCCACCTTCTCCAGCTTGAGCTGCCGGATTCCCAGCCGCTGGAACTCCCGTTCCAACAGCGCGCGGCCGGCGGTAATGCTTTTATCCTGATCCTGCTGGACAAACCATTGGCGGATCTTGGCCCGTGCCCGATTGGTCTTGACATAGCCCAGATGCGGGCTGAGCCAGTCGCGGCTGGGACCGCCGGTCTTGGTGGTCAGCACGTCCACCTGCTCGCCGTTCCTGAGTTCATAAGTCAGCGGCACAATGCGGCCGTTGACCTTGGCGCCCCGACAGCGATGACCGACCTCGGTATGGATGTGGTAGGCGAAATCCAGCGGCGTCGCTCCCTGCGCCAGTTCGACGATGGCGCCCTTGGGTGTGATGGCATACACCCGGTCCTGGAACGCCTCGGCCTTGAAGCGCTCCAACAGATCGCCGTCGCCGGTCTCTTCCTCCCTATACTCCAGAATCTGCCGCAGCCAGGCGATTTGCTGTTCGGCTGTTTCGCCCGGACTCTCGCCGCCCTCTTTGTAGCGCCAGTGGGCGGCAACGCCCAATTCGGCGTTCTGATGCATAACGAAGGTTCGGATCTGTACTTCCAGGGCCCGGCCCTCCGGACCCACCACCGCCGTATGCAGTGATTGATAGCCGTTGGGCTTGGGATGGGCGATGTAGTCGTCGAATTCCTGATGGATATGGTTCCAGCAGGCATGCACCACACCGAGCGCGGCGTAGCAGTCATTCACCGTATCGACCATGACCCGCACCGCGCGCACATCGAAAATCTGCTCGAAGGACAGCTTCTTGTGCTGCATCTTCCGCCAGATGCTGTAGATATGCTTGACTCGGCCGCTGACCTCGGCGCGGATGCCGACCTGACGCAAATGATCGCGCAATTCCTCCATTACCCGGTCGATATAGTTTTCCCGGTCGGCGCGGCGCTGGTCGAGAGCAGCGGCGATTTGCTTGTAGGCCGACGGTTCCAGGTAGCGCAGCGCCAGATCTTCCATCTCCCACTTGATGCGTCCGATGCCAAGCCGGTTGGCCAGCGGGGTAAAAATGTCCAGAGTCTCCCGGGCGACGCGGCGCTGCCCGGCGGCGGGTCGCCGCCCGAACCGGCGCAGTTCATTCAGCCGCATCGCCAGCTTGATCAGCACCACCCGCACGTCCTGCGCCATTGCCAGCAACATCTTGCGCAGGCTTTCCAACTGATGGCCGGCATGCTGGCCGCTCTGGTGCAATTCGCCGATGGCATCGAGCTTGGCGATACCATCGACCAAACACGCGACAGCCGGTCCGAATTCCTCTTCAACCAAAGCCAGCTTGATCAGCCCGGCCGTAACCGGTTCGTATAGCAGCGCGGCGGCGACCACTTCGTGATCCATGCGCAAGCCGGCCAGCAGGTCGGCCACCGCCAGCTCCGGCTCGCCGCCGAGCGCGTAGGCGTGCCGGACGATCTCAATCTGAGCCGGCGACCAACTGATTTGCAGGGTACTTAGCCAGGTATCGAAATCCGCGCCGGCCAACGCGGTCTGCCGGGAGCTAACCATGATGCCTCCCCAAAACGATCTAATGGAACAGGCCCGTTCCGATGTTGGATATGCGGCGGAACGGAGGATCGGGGTCGGGCGGACGAACCGGATTATTTTGGTGGATGAGATCGGCCGGCACCGCGCCCTCCCCCTGGCGTCGGAGGGAGAGCAGGAATGCGGGCGGGAAACAGCGCGGGCTGTTTAGTTGTTCTTGGCGCCCTGATCGACCCACTGACGGATGATGGCCAGTTGTTCTTCCGGCAGTTTGACCTTGCCGTGCGGCATTTGAATGGAAGGATCCACGCCGGGACGGCCTTCGATCAGACGGTTGAAACTGCTGTTGAGACTCTGTCCGGGGATGATGACGGGACCCATCTTGGTGCCCTTCATTAACCCCTCATAGGTGCCCAGCGCCAAACCGCTCTTGGTATAGCCCTCGCCATTGGGCACGGTATGGCACTCCAAACAGCTCGCTTTCAGAATCGGATACACGTCCTTCTGGAAGCTCACCGGCTTATTCGGTTGTTCACCGGAACAACCCGCCAGCATGCCAAACCCCAAAACCAGCGCGAATGCAAGCAGTTTACGAGAGTTCATGGATCGTCCTTTTGGATATGTTTTAGACCTGCTCGGGTTATCGGATACGTCTGGATGATACCGCCATAATCTTACCAGACTGCGGCGGCGCGGGGATGCCAAAGCACCGCGAATCGTCACGAGCCAGCATCCAACCAAGCCCGCGGAAATGATCTATGCTCTACTTTTAAAGATGTTATTTACCTTAACCAGCTTCACAAACAACCGTCTGAAAATACCCCGAAGAGGGTTCGGGAGAACAATCATGGCTCATATCGTTGTGATGGGTGCGGGTATCGGCGGTATCCCCTTCGCCTACGAAGCCCGGGAGAAACTGGGCAAAACCCACGATATCACGGTGATCAACGCGAGCGAGGAGTTCCAATTCCTCCCTTCCAACCCGTGGTTGCTGGTCGGCTGGCGCCGGCGCGGCGATATCGCCTTCCCGATCGGCCCTTACCTCGAAAAAAAGGATATCCGTTTCATCGGTCGGCCGGTCACCCATATCGACGCCGCCCACAACCGGCTCACGATACAAGACGGGCAAACCGTCGATTACGACTATCTCGTCATCACCACCGGCCCCAAACTGGCCTTCGACGAGATACCGGGCACCGGCCCCCACAACGGCCACACCCATTCGGTCTGCGCGGTGGACCATGCCCAGACCGCCTACGAAGCCTATGAAGCCTTCTGCGAGGACCCCGGCCCGATCATGGTGGGCGCGATGCCCATGGCCAGTTGCTTTGGGCCGGTCTACGAAAGCGCGTTCATTCTCGATGCCGACCTGCGCAAGCGCAAGCTGCGCAAGCACGTACCCATGACCATGATCACCAGCGAGCCGTACATCGGCCACTTGGGCCTGGGCGGCGTCGGCGACTCCAAGGGTATGCTGGAATCAGATCTGCGCAACCGGCATATCAAGTGGATCACCAACGCCAAGACCACCCGGATCGAATCCGACCGCGCCCTTGTTGAGGAATATAACGAGCGAGGCGAAGTGATCCAGGAACATGAAGTACCCTTCAAGTTCGCCATGACCCTGCCGGCGTTTCGCGGCGTGGACCCGGTCGCCGCCGTGGATGGCCTGTGTAACCCGCGCGGCTTCGTACTGATCGACGCCAACCAGCGCAGCCCCAAGTACCGTAACATCTTCTCGGCCGGGGTCTGCGTGGCGATCCCGCCAGTCGAGGCCACGCCGGTGCCCACCGGGATACCCAAGACCGGCTATATGATCGAATCGATGGTCTCCGCCATCGTCCAGAACATCCAGGCCGACCTGGCCGGCCAACCAGCCGTGGCCAAGGGCACCTGGAACGCCATCTGCCTGGCGGACATGGGCGATACCGGCGCGGCCTTCGTGGCACTACCGCAAATCCCGCCGCGCAACGTCAACTGGTTCAAAAAAGGCAAGTGGGTTCACTACGCTAAAATCGCCTTCGAAAAATACTTCATTCACAAGATCAAAGCCGGCACCTCTGAACCGGTGTACGAGAAATATGTACTACGGACGCTGGGCATCGAACGGCTGGAATAAAGCGGACACCGACAGGAAAAATCGAGCTGCGACCGGTTGCTCCACAGGCGGACCGCCCGCTGATATCCTCACGGAAAGTCCTGCCCTGGCGGATTTTGCGTTATACTAGAGTCATTAACGTGCATGGCGTTTGGCGTTAGGCGCCCGATTTCAGACGCTTGCCGATTCCCGATTCCCGATTCCGCGCAACGCGCGATTTTCGTTCGCGCGTTGTTGTCTGGTTTTGCGGTTGGAGCACCAGCCGCCACCGGGCATGGCCCCAAAAACCTTTAACACTATAAGGACGCGCTACGTGACGAGCCCGAAACTCCAACCCGAACTGCAACGCATTATCGAAGCCCGCCATCACGACCCGTTCGCCGTACTCGGCCGCCACCCGCAAGACAAGAAAGTCGTGGTGCGCGCTCATTTGCCCTACGCCCAGGAAGTGCACATCGCCGAGGGCAACCTGCCCTTGCAGCGAATCCCCAACACCGATCTGTTCGAGTGGCAGGGCAAGGTCGATCAGGTCCCGGAGCGCTATCGGCTGATCTGGCGCGACGCCGACCACCACGAACACATTTCCCACGACCCCTATTGCTTTCCGCCGCAGTTGCCCGATTTCGATCTCTACCTGTTCGGCGAAGGCAAGCACTGGCATTCCTATCGCTTTCTGGGCGCGCACCGGCATGAGGCGGACGGGGTGGCCGGTGTGCTGTTCGCGGTGTGGGCGCCCAGCGCCGAACGGGTCAGCGTGGTCGGCAATTTCAACCGCTGGGACGGTCGAATCCACCCCATGCGGGTGCGTGGCGGCAGCGGCGTATGGGAGCTGTTCATCCCCAACGTGAGCCCGGGCGATCTGTACAAGTTCGAGGTCCGCAACCGCAACAGTGGCGCGATCATGCTGAAGTCCGATCCCTACGGCCAACAGTTCGAGCTGCGTCCCAGCACCGCCACCATCGTCACCAAGCCCGATTCCTATGCCTGGCGTGATGCCGACTGGCTGGAGCGACGCAAAAAATCCGACTGGCTGCATCAGCCGATGTCCGTCTACGAGGTCCATATCGGCTCGTGGCGGCGCGGGCCGGAAGGCGAGTTCCTGAACTATCGGGAACTGGCGCACCAGCTGGTGGAATACGTCAAGGAAACCGGTTTCAGCCACATCGAGCTGCTACCGATCACCGAGCATCCCTACGACGCCTCCTGGGGTTATCAAACCACCGGTTACTACGCCCCAACCAGCCGCTTCGGCACCCCGGACGATTTCCGCTATTTCATGGATTACTGCCACCAGCACGATGTCGGCGTGATCCTCGATTGGGTGCCGGCGCACTTTCCCAAGGACGCTGCCGGCCTGGCCCGCTTCGATGGCGAGGCGCTGTACGAGCACACCGACCCCCGCAAGGGCGAGCATCTCGACTGGGGCACGCTGATCTTCAACTTCGGTCGCTACGAGGTAAAAAACTTCCTGCTGTCCAGCGCCCTGTACTGGATCGAGGAGTTTCATCTCGACGGTCTGCGGGTGGATGCGGTCGCCTCGATGCTGTATCTCGATTATTCACGCAAGGAAGGCGAATGGATTCCCAACAAATACGGCGGGCGTGAGAATCTGGAAGCCATCGATTTCATGCGCGAGCTGAACACGGTGGTTCACAGCGAACACCCCGGCGCGATGGTCATCGCCGAGGAATCCACCTCCTGGCCGCAGGTCACCCGCCCGACCTACCTGGGCGGGCTGGGCTTCAGCATGAAATGGAACATGGGCTGGATGAACGACACCCTGCGCTACATGGCGCAGAATCCGATCCATCGCAAATATCACCACGACCTGCTGACCTTCAGCATGCTGTACTGCTTCACCGAGAACTTCATGCTGCCGTTCTCGCACGACGAAGTGGTGCATGGCAAGGGATCGATGCCGAACAAGATGCCGGGCGACGAATGGCAGCGCTTCGCCAACCTGCGGCTGCTCTATCTCTACATGTTCACCCACCCCGGCAAAAAACTGCTGTTCATGGGCACCGAGTTCGGCCAGGGCAACGAGTGGAACAGCGCCAACTCCATCGACTGGTGGCTGCTGCAGTACGATTTCCACCGGGGTTTAAAGCAGTTGGTCACCGACCTGAATCGGCTTTATCACAGCGATCCGGTGCTGCATCACTACGAGTTCGAATGGCAAGGTTTCGACTGGATCGACTGTCACGACGCCGAGCAATCCATCCTGAGCTACCTGCGCAAGAAGGACGATGACTTTTTGGTGGTCGTGGTCAACTTTACACCGGTCCCGCGCCAAGACTACCGCATCGGCGTGCCGCGGGCGGGCCGTTATACGGAAGTGTTCAACTCCGACTCCCACTATTACGCCGGCAGCGGCGTCGGTAATGGTGGAATCGACATGATCGCCGAGGAAAAGCCGTGGATGGAACATCCCTACTCGATCACCATTACCGTGCCACCACTGGGCGGTCTGGTGCTCCGTCCGGAACCGCTGCCGGAACCGGTGCTCACCACAACCGCCCTGGGCGAGCTGCTGGCTGATACGGCCATCGGGGAAGAACCGCTGGCGAAGCCAGCCGCCAAACGGCTGACATCCGCCGCCCCGGACTCAGTCGAGGAAGAGTTGGCACAACCTGAATAAACCGCTGTTGGGGCGCGGCGGCGAACGAGCCGCGCCCCAGACTGTTTCGAAGGTCGCCACCGGCCATCCATTCAGAAACGATCAGCTTCTGAATCATCTTCTCTTTAACTGATCAACTGGTTGATCGACCCTAACAGCGCTCTCGGTCACCAGCGCCAAACCCGCTCTGATCTCCTTATCCATCCCGCGATCCGCTTATCACCTCATGCAATCCGCCAATTTTTGCCCGGCATGGTGGTTACCCGGCCCGCATGCTCAAACGCTGTGGCCGGTGCTGTGCCGACGCCGGCCCCGTTTGCCTCTACGGCGCGAACGCCTGGAATTGCCCGACGGCGATTTTCTGGATCTGGACTGGCTCCCCGGCGGACGGGGACCGATCGTGCTGATCCTGCACGGTTTGGAAGGCTCCAGCGCTTCTCATTACGCGCTCGGCCTGCTGGCGGCCATCGCCCGGCGCGGCTGGCGAGCAGTGGTGATGCACTTTCGCGGCCGCGGCGGCCAGCCCAACCGGCTGGCGCGCGGCTATTGCGCCGCCGATACCGCCGACATCGACCATGTGGCGACCTGGCTGCGCCAAAACGAGCCCACCACGCTCCTGGCCGCCATCGGCTACTCGCTGGGCGGCAACGCCCTGCTCAAGTGGCTGGGGGAAACCGGAACCGATAATCCCTTGCACGCAGCGGTTGCGGTATCGGTTCCCTTCGTGCTCGACACGACCGCGCGGCGGCTGAACCAGGGTTTTTCGCGGCTTTATCAGGCATACCTGTTGCGCGCGCTGAAAAAAAGCTACCGCAACAAATTCCGGCACCGCTCGGATGCTCCCATGCCCTTGGACGAACTGACGACGCTACGGGATTTCTACGCCTTCGACGACCGGATCACCGCGCCCCTGCACGGTTATGCCGGCGTCCATGACTACTACACCCAGGCCAGTTGCCGGCCTTACCTGCGGCACATCCGCGTTCCGACCCTGATCCTGCACGCCCTGGATGACCCCTTCATGCGGCCGGAAGCGGTACCGGACGCCAGCGAGCTTTCGTCCTGCGTGCGGCTGAAACTCGGCCCGCGCGGCGGTCATGTCGGCTTCGTTGCCGGGCGCTGGCCGTGGCGGGCGGAATATTGGCTGGAACAAAGGATTCCCGAGTTTCTGGCAACACGGTGGAGCGACTCAGGCACCCGCCTGGTGGAAGCGACAGCGCTCACCCCCCCGCCGTAACCTTGCCGCGGACAAACTCATGGACCTTGCCCAAGGTTTCGAAGGTTTCGGCACTAATCTCGTCGTCAGCAACCTCAATATCGAACTGCTGCTCCAAGGCATAGATCAAGGTCACCACCGCCATCGAGTCGAACTCCGGGATGCTCCCCAGCAGCGGCGTATCCGGGCCGAGCCGCAGGACCCGATCTCCCAACTGCAATATTTCGCCGACCAACTGCCGCACGTCATCGAACTCGACCATCAAAACCGCCTCCTCGGGATGGGAAAAAAGGCGACGCGCGGCGGCCGGCGAGTTGCCGGCCGCCGCGCGCGCCGAGAGCTTGTCAAGATAGTCTTGCCGATGACAAGAATCCAGCGGTTAGCTGATCGGGGCGACGGACTGGCGGGCCAGCACCACATAACCCATCATGGGCTGGTCACATTCCCGCCGCAGCGTGGCTGTCGTCATCGAGTGGATTTCCAGGCCTGCTTCCGCCAAGGCCTGCCGCAAATACTCGGCCGCATGGCAATAACGGCCACTGTGATTGATGCGAAATCCGCCCGGCGGCGCATCCCCCGTCACGGCTTCCGCCGTAAACGCCAACCAACCACCAGGGCGCAAGGCGGCGGCGGCGGCGGCGAACACCGCTTCCAACGCCCCGAAATACACCAGCGTATCGGCCGAAACGATCAGGTCGTAGGCTTGGAGCCGCCTCGCCAGAAACGCGGTCAGCTCGGCGACGACCAACTCATCATAACCACCTCGCTCGCGTGCCTTGTCCAACATGCGCGGCGACAGATCCACACCGACCAGATGGCGGGCATGGGGATGCAACAGCGGCGCGCACAAACCGGTGCCGCAGCCAGCGTCCAGAACATCCAGACCGGCGGCGGGCGTACCCAACACTTCGGCGATCCGCTCCGCGATGACCGCCGGCGCCTGATAGTTCAACTCCTGCACCAAATGCTGGTCGAACCCCTCCGCATACCGATCGAACAGATACGTCACGTAGGCATCGGAAGCGCGTACCGGCGTCTGATCCTGCCCGAACCAGGCCGCCAAGCGATGCTGGGCGATCGGATCGTCCGGCATCAACCGTAGCCAGAATTGCAGCAAATTCAGCGCGGCCTTGCTATCTC
The DNA here is from genome assembly GCA_016699715.1 of Candidatus Competibacteraceae bacterium. Classification (NCBI taxonomy): domain Bacteria; kingdom Pseudomonadati; phylum Pseudomonadota; class Gammaproteobacteria; family Candidatus Competibacteraceae; species Candidatus Competibacteraceae bacterium. The sequence continues at coordinate 1,675,283 of CP065007.1, forward strand.
CCAATTGGAACACGGCGTTGCCCAACACCATCCGTGCGTCTTCGGACCGTCCCATGCGATGCAGTAAGCCACCCAACTGCTCGATGGCCTCCTCGTGGCCGGCATCGCAGCGCAGCGCGGCCTCCTGGGCGACAATCGCTTCTTCAAACTGCCCCAACTCGGCCAGCACCAGGCCGAGGCGGTGGTGGATTTCAGCGCTTGCGGGGCGCCGCTCGCTGGCCTGGCGGTACGCCTCCAGCGCTTCCGGCAGCCGCCCCAACCCCCTGAGCACCGCGCCCATATTCACGCAGGCTTCCACCTCATCCGCTCTGTAAATGGTCGCCTGCCGGTAGGCGGCGATAGCATCTTCGTAGCGCTTCTGGACGATCAGCACGTTGCCCAGATTGGTATATGCCGCCGCATAATCGGGCGCGTTGCGGATGGCCCGGCGAATGAACTGTTCCGCCTGGGTCGATTGCCCCCGTTGCTGCATGAGAATTCCCAGAAAATTCAAGGCTTCCGGGTGATCGGGCTGGGCATCGAGCACCCGCTGGTAAAATACCTGCGCCTGGGTCAGATCGCCCTGGCGATGCCGTGTCATCGCCTGATCAAACCATCCGGCCACCACCGTGGTCCGCAAATCGCCGCCAGACGTTTGATCCAACTTCTTAGCATTGTCGCTCACTGGCGCCTCCTCAAGCTTGCCTCGACCACGTTTCAACCTCTGTCACTGGCAAGAGCTTGCGCGCCAGCACCAGGAACCCGACGACCGGTTGGCCGCCTTCCAGACGTAAATCCACGGTTTCCAGAGTTTCGATCGCCATGCCGGCCCGGACCAGTTCTCGGCGCAGATAGGCTTCGGCATGGCGGTAGCGACCGCTGCGATCCAGCAGGAACTCCTCCGCTTCCCCACCCTCGCCTCGCTCCACGGTAAACGCCAGCCAACCCTCGGGCCGCAGGGCGGCGGCGGCGGCGACCAACACCGGCCGCAGATTGCCAAAATAAATCAGAGTATCCGCCGACACGATCAGGTCATGAGACGCTGGTCGGGCGGTGAGGAACGCGGTCAGCTCCGCGACCGCCAATTCGTCGTAACCCCCCCGCGCCCGCGCGCGCTCCACCATGCGCGGCGACAGATCGACTCCGACCAAACGGCGGGCGTAAGGACGCAACAGCGGCCCACAAAGCCCCGTGCCGCAACCGGCGTCCAATATCTCCAGCGACTGGGTCGGCACGCCCAGCGCCGTGCCGACTTCCCGAGCAATCAACTCCGGCGCCCGATATTCCAGCCGGCGCAGGTGGTCGTCGAAGCTGTCGGCCATGCCATCGAACAGTTCCTGGACATAATCGTCCGCCGCCCGCGCCGGCGCGGCGCGCCCGGAATGCGCCGCCAACAGATGCCGGGCGACCGGGTTGGCCGGATCTTGTTCCAACCAGCGTCGGAACAATTCGGCGGCTTCCTCGCTGCGATTGAGCCGGTACAACAGCATACCCAAACTCTTATAAGCGGAAGCATGGCCGGGCCGCAGTCGGATCGCCTCGCGGTGCGCGGTCACCGCTTCTTCATAGCGCTCCAGCATCGTCAGCGCCTTGCCCAAGTTGAGATGGACCTCTGGCAAGCGCTGATCCAAGGCAAGCGCCTGCTGACAGGCCACTACCGCTTCCTCGAACCGGCCGGACCGCCGCAGCATCACACCAAGATTGCAGCGGGCACCGAGATTGCCGGGCGCCAGCTCAATGGCCTGGCGATAAGCCGCCGCTGCCTCATCGAACCGCTCCATGGCGGCCAGCACGTTGCCCAGGTTATTGTGGGCGTCCGCATAGCGTGGCTTCAATTCGAGCGCTTGGCGGATCAACTTGACGGCGCCGTCGTTATCGCGCCGCTGCGCGGCAAGCACGCCCAGAAAATGCAGGGCATCGACCTGCCGTGGATTCCGGCGGAGTGTCTGGCGATAAAGCGCTTCCGCCGCATCAAGTTGCCCTTGCCGCTGCATGGCAATCGCTTGCTCGACCCATTGTGCTTCGCTGGCAGGCGCATCCGAGCGCACCGCGCCGGCGAGCGCCCTACGTTGCTTGCGATTCATCGGCGTCGTCCCGAATGTCTGATTGGGCTCTCCGGCGGTGCATCCAGAAGGGAAGGCTGCGGCCGGTTTTTCTCATCCAGCGCAGCAGCAGCGAGTCCCCGCTGAATTCAATCACCCAATAGGTTCGTTCCGGTTCTTCGACGCCTTCCCAGCACAATAGCAACTCCTGCCCGCGCAATTCCCAGCGGCCAACGGCTTCCGTTGCCGATTCCATCGCCATCCACTGAAAAGAGCCGTCCTCGCTCAACCGCAAGCTTTCATCGTCGGAACACCACTCGCCAATCAATTCCTCCGGTGCCGGCACTCGCAGCAGAGCTTCCAAGGGGTCGCAACAGCCCGGTCGCACCGCCCGCGCTACTCGCGGCGCGGGCGGCATCGGTGGCAGTGCCGACACCGAGGGCACCTGTGGCGGTCGTTTTTGGGATAGCGCCCGCAGGTCACGCGCCAGGTAATTTTGTTCGACGACCTGACCGAGCCATTCCCCGTCGTATTTCCATACCGAACCTTGGGCGTCGCGCCAGCCTAGATAACGTCCGGTTCTGTCAAACAGCCGATCATTCTTGAAAAAGCCCGCGTAGACTCCGGTCCATTTGAAAACGACGGCACATGGTTCCTGATCGCTGTTCAAAAACTCAAAATCATAAGCTTCCATCGTAATTTCTCAGCGTCGCCTCAATTCGTACAACCAGCATCTGTCTGTGGGCTCGATGGCCCAAGTCAAGAGATCAAAGGATTGAGAAATACTAAACCGGGTATTGAAAATCAGGGCTTATAATCGATATCCATTGGCATACCATGGCGCTTCAACCAATCCAATGCTTTCTCAGCTTGGGAAATTGGGAGGTTACCAACACATTTCTTGGTGGTGTAATACTTACCATCCGAAGATTCGTAAAGATAGAGTAAATATTCTTCATTAAGTTGAAACTCAAACGCACAGGTCGTGGCGGTTAATACACTCACTTCATTCTGGATTTTTTTCTTCCAAACCTTGGATACGCTGATTCTTGCCGTTGCACCCTCCTTATTAATATCTCCCTTGACAGCCATCACCTTGCCCCACAGCACGATATCCGCCTGTTTATAAGCGGCTATCGGTGAAATCGAACCAGGACAACGGCAGGCAAAACCCACTGTTGGCAACATCAACAGGAGAACGGTCAGGAATGCCCCTCTGCAAAAAAAATTTTGTGTGATCATAATATTATGGCACCCTCACTTATACGCAGTTGAAACCCGCCACCGCCGTTACCAACCTAGCGCCATGCTCTTGTCAGTTAGCGTTCAAGTCCTCTCCTTTTCGCATTGCAAAAAGAGAGGGGTATTTTCAGACAGCCACCGGTGATATGTTTAGTGCCAGACTGGCAATTAATCCTTACTTGTCAAAATGATAAATGCAAATCACCCCGAAATATTCGGGTCGTAAGGCGTATGTGGATCATCAACTCCAGTGGTCAACTCCGACTGCTTACCCAACCTACACGCAAGGACCGCTCGCTCTGCCCGTTTGTCTGCTCCACCCGGCGCTCCGTCGGTATGCGCCAATTCATGAATCAAAGTCGCCAGCACCGTCCAACGACCAATCCTAAAAGCTCTCCTTGAAATAGCGATCTCTTTACCGCTGACTTGATTTGTCTCGCCGTAGGCATTCATGGTGGCATGGTAATTCACCCATATCGTATTGTCTGCAAGCAACTCTGTGAGCGATTTGCCATCGGGTAAGGTACGGAAATACGCATTGGCCGAATTGAATTTACTGGCTATCTCCTTCGCTTTTGTGCGCGCCCATCGCATGCTGCCCTGATATTCAGCAGGAATAGCAACATAACCAGCTTCAGAGCTTACATGATCACCAATATTGATCTGCATAGTTGCCATAGGAGCACCTCCTTACATTTGGCTCAACTGAAATTGCGCAAAATACACAAACCTAAAAATCAGGTCAGTATGCCATTTGTGGCAAACATGCGCTACTTGGTTTTATAGAAAGCACTTTCCATACCAACCCAAGCGACTCTATCCTGCGGAGCAACTCCATCCTGATTAATGCTCTATTAGCTTGGGGAGCCAGCCCAGAATAACCTCCTCTAGTTCATTCTGGACCGGTTCATTTCAGTCCTAAGCCACTCTCATTCAAACTCGAAACCAAACTCCCCATCCACGACCTTAATTTGCACCCGCGAAACCGGTTTGCCTTCCACCATCCGATTCAGGAATTCCTGACTGATCGCCGGCAACACGGTGTTGGTCAGAATCGCGTCCACCATTCGCCCACCGCTCTCCAGTTCCGTGCAGCGACTGACGATCAACTTCACCACCTCGTCGTCATAGCCGAATGGGACCTTGTGGTTCTCCAAAACCCGTTTCTGAACCCGTCCCAATTGCAGGCGCACGATATCGCCGATCATCTCGTCGCTAAGCGGGTAATAGGGAATCGTCACCAACCGGCCGAGCAGCGCCGGCGGAAATACCTTGAGCAACGGTTCCCGCAGTGCCTTGGCCAAGCCATCGGGGTCGGGCAACAAATCCGGGTCCTTGCACATGCCCATGATCAAATCGGTACCGACGTTGGTGGTTAGCAGGATCAGGGTGTTTTTAAAGTCGATGTGCCGCCCCTCGCCATCTTCCATCCACCCCTTGTCGAACACCTGGAAGAAGATTTCATGCACATCGTGATGCGCCTTCTCCACCTCATCCAGCAGCACCACACTGTAGGGCCGGCGGCGCACCGCCTCGGTCAACACACCGCCCTCACCATAGCCGACATAACCCGGCGGCGCGCCCTTGAGCGTGGAAACGGTGTGCGCTTCCTGAAACTCGCTCATGTTGATGGTGATGACGTTCTGCTCACCGCCGTACAGCGCCTCGGCCAGCGCCAACGCCGTCTCGGTCTTGCCCACGCCGGACGGGCCGGCCAGCATGAACACGCCGATCGGCTTGCTGGGGTTGTCCAATGCAGCGCGCGAGGTCTGAATCCGCCGGGCGATCATATCCAGGGCATGGCGCTGGCCGATGATGCGGCGGTTGATGATGTCGGCCAGCTTGAGCACGGTTTCGATTTCGTTCTTGACCATGCGTCCGACCGGAATGCCGGTCCAGTCGGCAACCACCGAGGCCACCGCCTGAGCGTCCACGCTGGGCAGAATCAGCGGTGTTTCGCCCTGTAATTCGTGCAGTCGGGTTTGGAGATCCTTCAGCTCCGCCAGCCAGGTCTGCCGTTCCGGATCGGGTTCGGTTACAGAGGAGGTATCGACTGCACCGCCGTCACCGCGCAGCTTGGCCCGCAGTTCCAGAACCTGGTCCACCAAGCCTTTTTCTTCCTGCCAACGGGCATCCAGTTGCCCCAATCGCAGCTGCTCGGCCTGCAACTTCTCGGTGGCGTCGTTCTGACGTTGAGCGGTATCGATGCCGACCACCGTCTCGCGACCGATGATCTCCAGTTCGGTGTTCAGCCCTTCGATGCGGCGGCGGCAGTCTTCGACCTCGGCCGGCACCGCGTGCAGGCTGATCGCCACCCGGGCGCTGGCGGTATCCAGCAGGCTGACCGCCTTGTCCGGCAACTGCCGGGCCGGGATGTAGCGATGCGACAGCTTGACCGCCGCCTCCAGCGCCTCGTCGAGAATCTGCACCCGATGATGCTGCTCCATGGTCGAGGCCATCCCGCGCATCATCAGGATGGTTTTTTCCTCGCTGGGCTCGCCGACCTGCACCACCTGAAAACGGCGGGTCAGCGCGGGATCTTTCTCGATGTGCTTTTTGTACTCGGCCCAGGTAGTGGCGGCGATGGTGCGCAATTTACCGCGCGCCAGCGCTGGCTTGAGCAGGTTGGCGGCGTCGCCGGTACCGGCCGCGCCGCCAGCGCCGATCAGGGTATGGGCCTCGTCGATGAACAGGATGATCGGCTTGGGCGAGGATTGCACCTCGTCGATCACCTGCCGCAGCCGGTTCTCGAACTCGCCCTTCATGCTGGCCCCGGCCTGGAGGAGGCCGACGTCCAACACCCGCAGCGTCACGTCCTGCAACGGCGGCGGCACATCACCGGAAGCGATGCGTTGGGCGAAACCTTCGACCACCGCCGTCTTGCCCACGCCGGCCTCGCCGGTCAGGATCGGGTTGTTCTGGCGGCGGCGCATCAGAATATCGACGATCTGACGGATTTCCTCATCACGGCCGACGATGGGGTCCAGTTCACCCTTGCGCGCCCGCTCGGTCAGATCCACCGAAAAGCGTTGCAGGGCTTCCTGCTTGCCCATCTGCGCCGGCGCCACGGCCTCGCTGGCCTCGCCGGGCGCCGCGCCGCCGCCGACCTGGGAACCGTCCGCGGCGCGCAACCCGGTTTCCGGCGAGGCGGCGACGATATCGCCAAACCGGTCACCCAGTTCGTCCAGCTTGACCTTGTCGAATTCGCGCGAGATGGCCAGCAGCACGTTGCGCAGGTCCGGCGTCCTCAGCATCCCGATCAGCAGGTGACCGGTGCGCACCTGGGCGTCCTTGAACATCAAGGTCGCGCACACCCAGCCACTCTCCACCGCCGCATCGACATGGGAGGACAGATCGGAAATCGACGTCGAGCCGCGCGGCAACCGGTCCAGGGCCTCGGTGAAATCCTTGGCCAGCCGCGACGGATTCAAACTGAAGTGTTGGATGATCCGGTGCAGATCCGAATCCTGCAATTGCAGGATTTGATGCAGCCAGTGCACCAGCTCTACATAAGGATTCCCACGCAGCTTGCAGAAAACGGTGGCGCTTTCGATGGCTTTATAGCCCAGACTGTTCAGCTTACCGAATGCGGTGACACGACTGATTTCGGCCATAGGTTCAGACTCCCAGCGGCATTGACAGGTAGACACGCGAGGTCAAGAGCCAAGGTCAGGGTCAGGGTCAGGTGAGGAGGTCTCCAGCCAGCCTTCGGCCCTTTACCGCTCTCACCTTTAACCGGTCGCCTTTAACCCTTCACCTCAAGATCAGGTACAGTAGATAACGGCATCCAGCTTCAGGTCATCGGCGTCGCGATCCAGCGGCTGGCTGGTCAGCCAGGTGGTCCAGCCCAACTGCGACCCCTCGCCCAATCGCAGCGGCGGGACTTCCTCCTTGCGGAGGATCAGATTGACATCCCACAGCAGTTCGTCGCCGGCGTAGTTGCGCACCCAGTCGATCAAGCGCCGCAAACTGGCGCCGCCGGGTAAAAAGCGCTGAAATTCCGCCAAGCCCATCGGCCCCATGACAACCCGAAACTTGTGCTGGCAGTCCCACACCCGCTCGCCGATCACCGCCGTCGTTCCCAACAGGCCGGTGGCCGGGGTTTCCCCCAACCGGCAGCGACTGGCCTCGGACAGCGGCAGCCAGTGCCCGACGAAGCTCTCGACCAGCACCGGCAGCTTGAAGAAATCCGCCAGGATCGCCTGCAAGCCCTCGGGGTTGCGGGTCTGGCCGACCAGGCGGCCGGCGTAATGAAACTTGGCCAGATCCGGCACCGCATCCCGATTCCACAGCGACGGCATGCCCAAACCGCACAGGGCGCCGACATAGACATTGAAGCGATCGGTTTCCGGCCGGTCGAAGCTGACGGTCGGTTGGGTATCCGCCCAGGCCCGGTAGAACAGGCTGAGCATCCGATGATGGAAGACATCGGCGAACCAGGCGAAGGTCCGGTCGTCGAAATTGCGCGACCGGTCGCGCGCGTATTCGGTCAGATGCAGTGGCAACGGCCCTTGCGGGCCAAACAACCCCAGAAAATATTCGAACAGGCGCGGCGGCTTGCCGTCGCCACCCGGATCGAAGGCCGCCAGCGTGGCCGGCGCGAAAGCCATCGACGGCTCCTGCGCCAGACGCACGGGATCATCGCTCAGCCGGGTCGCCTTGCCCAGCCGAGGCTTATCGCGGTACAGGCATTCCAGCCGCCGCAGCGCCTGGAAGAAATGGAAGGTATACGGCTTGTGCTGTAGCGCCTCGAACAGAGCTACAGCGTATGCCTGCGTCCGATCCGGGCTGGCCATCGAATGATCTCGCCCCGCTCGGTCGATCTAACGACCGTTTCGGTGAAGGAATTGATGGAAGCGTACTTGGCGAAAAACTGCTCCAGCACCGCGCCCAACAGCAGGATGCCCACCCCTTCAAAGGCGGCCTCATCCAGCGTCAAGGTCACTTCCAGGCCGCGGGCGAAGGCGATCGGACCGGGAATCGGCGCGCGCCGGGTCACCGGTGTGGCCCGCACCGAGCAGACTCCATCGACCTGCCGGCGGACGGTCATTTCCGCCAGGTTGCCATACAGCGCCAGCAACTCCCGCAGCGCCACGGCGCCCTGACGGGCGTCGGTATCGGCCAGCGACAGATAGTTCAGGGACAGATGACTGATGAGCCGCCAAGCGGTGTCGCCGTGCGCGTGGGAAGGCCACGGCCGGGTGGGTCCGGCCAAACAGCGCACGGCGCCGACCGGCGCCCCGGAGGCCAGCGTGAAGTCGGTATCGCCCCGCCCGATCGGCATGAGCAGGGGCAAATCGCGGTTGGTGCACCAGGTGGTGACCGCCAGTTGCCGCAGGTTGCCGCGATACGGCGCCTCGTCGGCATCGACCAGCGACAGAAAAACTTCGCTGCCCACGTAACTCGAACGCGGCCCATCGCGCCGCTGCTGCCTGGACAATAGGCGCGGCAATCGGTGCTGGGTGTAGTAGGAACGCTGTTGGCGCTGGTCGATCCGATCGTAGCTGGCGTAGAACGGGAGAAATTCCTGTTCTTCGCCTTCGGAACCAATCCCGGTAACCTCGTTGATCTGGTAAACCTCGAAATCCATCGGCCGGGTGCGGTCTGGCACCAGGTGATGTTCGGCCACCTGATCGCTCAGGTGAATACGGTCGGCCCGCTTGGGAAACAAATTGATCGCGGGCGCGCAGAACAGGGCGAAATTTTCCGCCGCCACCACGTTTTCCAGCGCCCGATCGTCGCGGTTGAGCAGGATCAATACTTCCAGCTCGCGATCCGCGCAGCGGCGCACCGCCGGCCCCAGGCCACCCAGTTCCACGAACAGATAGCGCTGCGGGAAGGAGAAGTACTCCTGCAACAGCCGGTAGCCCTGAAACGAGGGCGGTGTGCAGGGCAGCAGGGCCTGCTCATCCTCGAAGCCGAGCCGCCGGATTTCGTGCTTGGCCACGACTTCGTGCCAGGGTGCCGGCCGCTGGCCGGGCCGCGCCACCACCATCACCACGTTGGCCAGCAACTGCTCGTACAGCCGGGACGGCACGGCCTCGCTGCCGTGCAGGTAGAGTGGCAACTCGCTCAGTGCCAGCTTGTTGAAGGGCAGACCCGGCAGCGTCGTGCGCAGGCGCAACCGGATGCCGGCGCGGACCTTGGCCAGATCCGGCAGATCGAGCTGCGCCACTGGTTCCTTACCGGCGAAATATTGCGCCTCGGTCAGTTCCAGCGGCCATAGCGTCACGTCATGGGCGGTCCGGTACTCGCAGGGCGTTTGATCGCCCTTGCCGAGCTGGCTGTGCAATTGGCTGTCGCGAGGGATCACGAACCCCTGTTCGAGCGCGCCTTCGGTCGGGTCCGGCTGGAAGTGGGCCACCAGCATCGACGGCGTCGGCGCCAGATAGTGCGGGTAGACGATCTCCAGCAAGTGCTGGGTGAACCGCGGGAACTCGGCATCCATCTTGAGCTGCACCCGCCCCGCCAGGAAGCTGAAACCCTCCAGCAACCGCTCGACATAGGGATCGGCGCACTCGAACCCCTCCAACCCCAACCGCCCGGCGATCTTCGGGAACTCGCGGGCGAATTCCCCGCCCAGCTCGCGCAAGTGCTGGAGTTCCCGGTTGTAGTATTCGAGCAGACGGGGATCCATCAGTGCTCCCTCGTCCGACTGGCTTCCTCGACCTTGACCTGACCGCTTTCCAGGTCGATCTCGGTTTTCCAGTATAATTGTATGGGCATGGGCTGCCCCCACAACTCCCCTTCGATCTCGAAGGTCAGGGCATTATGGCTCATGCGCTCCTCGGTAAACGACGCGCGCACCCGCAACGAATTGCGCAGGATGCGCGGTTCGAAATCCATGATCACCTGGCGCAGAATGAGCTCCAGCCCATCCACGTCCAAACTACGGGCCGTCACCCCAGCCAGCGGCGGCAAGCCAAAATTGAGGGTCGACCGGGCGGCGAAGGGATAACGCTCGATTTCGCGGTCATCCGGCATCCGGCTGGTGTTGAACAGCCAAGCCAGATCGCGCAGCACGCACTCGCGCAAACGGTTCGTGGACAGCACTCGCTTGTCGCGCGATTCCTGCTGCTGGTACGGCTCGTCGTCGGTCAGGCGATCCAACAGCGAAGGTTGCAGCCGCTCCCTGGGCGTGAGTTCAGCCATCGCCGGAATCTGTCTCTTGCGGTGGGGCTTCCGGGGTGTTCAGATCGATCCGCCGAATATCGAGCAGCGAATATTCGTTTTGATCGGTGGCCAACAGGCGCTGTCCGATGCCCAGATAGATCCCGCTCTCCTGCTCCAGCCACTCGGTCTTGCGGCCCAGTTGCAGCTGTGGATCGGCGCTGGCCTGCGAGCCGGGATAGCGTGACGGAATCAGGCCCACGGCTTCGCCGCCGTTGGCCCAGGTGAAACCGGCGGGCATCCAGACATAGTCGCGCAGGTCGCTGGGCTGTTCGAGCGCGAGCGTGCGGATCCGCTGCCAGGGGATCCAGTAGTAGCGGCCGTTGATTACGGCCTCCAGCATCGGCCCCAGCCGCGGGTCGGCGTCGGCGAGCCACTCGAACGGCTGGCCATCCAGGGTTCCCGAGGTCGCCGCCGCGCCCTCAAATGCCTGGTCGCGCGCCACTTGGGCCTGGGCATGATGGCCGCCGGCGGTCAACTGCAACGCCTCCAACAACAACGCCATCCAGGGTTCGGGATCGCCGAAAATCAGCGGCGAACGACGACCGGCGAACACCTCGGCGCGCAATAATTCGCAGCGGATGGCTTCGCGGTAAGTCTGCACCATCGGCAGGGATTCGGGGTCCATCTCCTCCAGTACGTTCAACTGGTTCGACGCCCGCTCCCATTGCCCCAGCACCGCCAGCAACTGAAACAGGAAGATACGGTATTTGGCGTTGGCGGGCTCTTTGCGCACCTGCGCCTGCAACTCGGCCAGGGCGTCCTGCAAACGGCCTTCGCGTACACTTTGCTCGGCTTGCATAAACGGCATATCCCACTGGTTGGGAATGAAAAACACCGCGCACCCGGACCGAACAAGCGTCCGAATGCGCGGAATCCGCGTCTGGGCCCCGGACCGAACGCGCCTTGTCGTCAGACCTTCTTGTTGGTCTTGACATCCCAGCCGGCCTTGCCGGCCGACTTGGTCGCGCCCTTCTCATCCTGGGTGAAGTATTCCTGAGTCAAGTTGGTGAAGTTCAACGACAGGCTCTCGACCGGCAGGCCGGCGCCGTCGCTGCCACCAGTCTGATAACTGCTGACCAGCACGTCCTTGAACTTGAACTCCAGGAACTTCTTCTGCCCACCGTCCTTGCCGGTCGGCTTGCGCATCACCAGGGTAGCCTCGGGGTAGTGGTGGCCCGAGCAGCACGACAGCAGCAGTTCGGGCGAAGCGGCGCAGAAGTGCATGGTGTAGCTGAAGTCCTGCAAACTGACCTTGCTGGCGCCCAGGCCGACGCCGTGCCCGGCGGTGCCCATCTGGCTGGCGCCCCAGCTCCAGCTCAACACCTCGATCCATTCCTTGAATTCGTGATCCTTGCATTCGCCCTTCACGTCGCCAATTTTCAAAAATGCATCAGCCATGGTCGTATCCTCTCGATGTGGGTATGGAAACTGCCGGCGGGTTACCCCGCCCCTGCGAGCAACGGCGCCTTTCCCGCCCGGCCTTGGGCGTAAAAGACTGGAAGTTCCGTCGTCGATCTAGATAATGCACCTTGTGTGCCAAAATACAAGCCACTGTTTCTAAGCAACTTGTTTCCATTTTCTTCCTGCGAACGGATCAGAACGAGCCCTTGGAGTCCATTCTGACCCGTCCAGATTTCAAGCTTTTTCGACCTAAGCTCCCTTGATCGAAGGCAGTTTGGAGACCAGGCGTAGCGACACGGTCAACCCTTCCAACTGATAGTGGGGGCGCAGGAAGAACTTTGAAGTGTAGTAGCCTGGATTGCCTTCCACCTCCTCCACCACCACCTCGGCGGCGGCCAAGGGTTTCATGGCCTTGGTCTCGTCGCTGGAAATGGCGGGATTGCCGTCCACATAGTTGTAAATCCATTCCTGCAACCAGAGTTGCAACTGATCGCGTTCCTTGAACGAGCCGATCTTGTCGCGCACCATGCATTTCAGGTAGTGGGCGAAGCGGCAGGTCGCGAACAGATAGGGCAAGCGGGCCGACAGATTGGCGTTGGCGGTGGCGTCCGGATCATCGTACTCGGCCGGCTTTTGCAGCGACTGGGCACCGATAAAAGCCGCGAAGTCACTGTTCTTCTTGTGGATCAGCGGCATGAATCCGTTCTTGGCCAACTCCGCCTCGCGCCGGTCGCTGATGGCGATTTCGGTGGGACACTTCATGTCCACGCCACCGTCATCCGTCGGGAAGGTATGGGTCGGCAGATTCTCCACCGCGCCGCCGGATTCGATGCCGCGAATCCGGGTACACCAGCCATACATCTTGAACGCCCGGGTAATGTTGGTGGCCATCGCATAGGCCGAATTGGCCCAGGTATATTTGTTGTGGTCGGCGCCTTCCACGTCTTCCTCGAAATCGAACTCCTCGACTGGATCGGACTTGGCCCCGTAGGGCTGGCGCGCCAGAAATCGCGGCATGGCCAAGCCAATGTAACGGGAATCCTCCGATTCGCGCAGCGACCGCCAAGCAGCATATTCCGGAGTCTGGAAGATCTTGGTGAGATCGCGCGGATTGCTCAATTCCTGCCAGGAATCCATCTGCATGGCCGTGGGCGCGGCGGCGGCGATGAACGGCGTGTGAGAAGCAGCGGCGATCTGCGACATTCCCCGCAACAATTCGACATCCGGTGGGCTATGGTCGAAGTAGTAGTCACCCACCAGGCAACCGAACGGTTCGCCGCCGAACTGGCCGTACTCTTCTTCGTAGACTTTCTTGAACAGCGGGCTTTGGTCCCAGGCAACCCCTTTGAATTTTTTAAGATTTTTTGCCAACTCCTTCTTAGAGATGTTCATCACCCGAATCTTCAACATCTCGTCGGTTTCGGTATTGTTAACCAGGTAGCTCAATCCGCGCCAAGCGCCCTCCAGTTGCTGGAACTCCGAATGGTGCATGATCAGATTGATCTGTTCGCTCAGCTTGCGGTCGATGGCGGCGATCATCGACTCGATGGACTTGAGCACGTCCCTGGAAATCAGCGTCGTATGCTGCAAGGCTTGCTCGGCCAAGGTGTGGACGGCATTCTCGACCGCCTGCTTGGCCTGATCGGATTTAGGCTTGAATTCCCGCTGCAACAGCGAGCCAAACTCGCTGGCTTCCACCGTTTCGGTTTGGGCTTCGGGCTGGGCCTGGGCGTTCGTGTCGGTTTCGGCCATGGTTCATCACTCCTCGGCGGCGGGCGCTTCGCCCTCGGGTTTGGGCGCGGACGCCAGAGCTTGCAACAGAGTCGGATCGTTCAGCACCTTGGCGATCAGATCCTCGGCGCCGGTCTTGCCGTCCATATAGGTCATCAGATTGGTGAGTTGCTCGCGCGCCTGCAGCAACTGATTCAAGGCATCGACCTTGCGGGCCACGGCGGCCGGAGAGAAATCGTCCATGCTCTCGAAGGTCAGATCCACGCTCAACTCGCCTTCGCCGGTAAGCGAGTTGGGAACCCGAAACGCCGCGCGCGGCTTCATGGCTTTCATGCGGCTATCGAAATTATCCACGTCGACTTCGAGGAACTTGCGCTCGGCCACTGGCGCCAGCGGATCGACCGGCTTTCCGGACAGGTCGGCCATCACGCCCATTACGAACGGCAGTTGTACCTTCTTCTGCGAGCCATACACCTCAACGTCGTACTCGATCTGTACGCGCGGCGCCCGGTTACGGGCGATAAATTTCTGGCTGCTCATCGCCATCGGAAAATTACCTCTCTGGAATTCGGAAGCGTGTGGTCTGTTACCTTACCCAGCGGCGATCCGGCCCGTTAGCCGTATTCGCTGGAACTCTCGTTCTGCAGGCCGAAAATCAGGTTAGCCTGTTCGGTCCCTCCCGGTGCAAGATCAAGCATGATCTCCATAAAGTCCTTGGTGACTAAATTCTTAGCACGTTTTAGTAAAAACGGTACGGGGCTGGAGGGTTCATGGCGAGAGAAATAGTCGCAAATCTTATCCAACATGCGAATCACGTCTTCGCGGCTGGCGATATCGCCCACCACCAAGCGCTGTCCCGCCACCGCGGCGCCAAACGCCGCTCCTTCCTCCGACTCGGCCTGCCCCTCGGCTTCGCCGGTCGAACTCACTCCGCGCCGCTGCAGTTGCTCCGTCAATACCTGCCGGACCTCCTTCAGAACCCCGGTCAGATCGCTCATGTCCGGCGCCTGGGTCACCCCCACCTGATCGGTCAGCGTCGCTTCGATGCGCCCGACCCGGTCGAAGGCATCGGCGACCGCTTCGGTGGTGAGCTGCAACACCTCCAGATCGGCATCCTGGAACGCGGCGTCGAGCCGGCTCTGGGTCGGCAGCTCCTCGTCGTCGCCCGCCACCGGCGTCAGCGCGCCCGTGGCGACCTGGACGTCGCGCAGACTGAACCGCCCCAGGGTGCGGGAACTGACCAGCGGCGTCTCCCGCAGGTCGCGCAGGGTGGTTTCCGAATCGCACAGCGCCACGATCGTGTTGATCCGCAGGGTCGGATCGTTGTCGTCGTCCGGGTCGAGCAGCGGATAAACGCCATCCCAGTAGCGCTCGATCAGACCCTCCACCAGGGCCAAGCCCTCGGCAAAACCCGGAAAGCCATCGCTCTGCAACAAAGCTCGGGCCAGGTAGACCGCCACCCGCAGATCCCGGGTACGCTCCAGCAGGGTCAGGGCGGCTTTCTTGACGCCGCGCCAGTCGGGCGGCTCGGCCGGAATAATCGTGTCGCCGTACTGACGCTCGGGCGTTTCCTGCGCCAGTTTTTCCATCTCGGCGAATAAGGGGTCGTATTCAAGATCCTCGCCGCATGGTGTATCGGCGGCGATATCGCTCAGCAATGTTTCGATTTCGATCACACTCATCGGTCGTGCGCCTCTTCATCGATTGTCGATTTTCAAGTATAGCCCTGCTTGGCGCGATTACCCTGGGCGGTATAGACTGAAATCTAATGAACTTATGCGATTGGTTTGATGAACTCCGCCCAAATGACCTCAGCGGACCTCCCTGCCAACGGAAATTGCGTTATGCCCTTGCGATTGACCATCACCAGCTTTCAGCGGCTCTCTCCCGGTCAGGAAACCACCAAGACGCTCGACCGCGGGTCGATCAGCATCGGCCGGGCGGCGCAAAGCGACTGGGTCCTGCAAGACCCGGAACGCATCCTGTCCGGCCGGCATTGCACCCTCCACTATCAGGATGGTGGCTACTTCCTGACCGACACCAGCACCAACGGCGTCTATCTCAACGATTCCGAACAGCGCGTCGGCCGCAACCAGATGGTCAGGCTGAAAGATGGCGACCATTTCGTTCTGGGCGAATACGAGATCGCGGTCGCCCTGCTATCCGAAGCCGCCGAACCAGCGAAAATCCAACCGGAAGGGCCGATCACCGAGGCCGTGCCGATTTCAGACCTGATGCCCGCCTCTGGCACCGCGGAATTGGGCGGCGGCCCCGACAGCATGATCAAACCGTCCTTCGGCGACATTATGACCGAGGGCAGGGATGGCCTGGGCCTACGTCAGGCTCCGGGGAAGCCGGGCAAGGCAGCGGTGGTCACCGAACCGCCTTCCGATTTGATGGAACCGGAACGGGCTTCCTTCGAACCGCCGGCGCTGATCCCCGAAACACCGCCCTCGCCAATTCCAGAAATAACACCCCCACCGTTCGAACCCGGATCGGAACCAACGGACGAACCGTCCGCGGCACAGGCTGAGATGGAACCCCCAGCTCAACCGTTTCCCGATATCCTTGCACCGCCACCGGAAGCGCCGCCAGAAATACCGCCGGTGGCCGGCGAGCGTCCGGGGGAAAGCGCCGAGCCGCTGATCCCGGAAGACTGGTGGTCGACCCCTTCCCCCGCCGCCCAACCCGCGCCACCGCCAGTGCAACCCCCCGCACGGTCCGTCCCGGAAATACCCGCGCCACCGCCAGTGCAACCCCCCGCGCGGCCCGTCCCGGAAATACCCGCGCCACCGCCAGTGCAACCCCCCGCGCGGCCAGCGCGGCCCGAACCCCGTCCCACCGCTCAACCGACCGGGCCGGACATCGATGTCCTGATTCGTGCCTTTCTGGAGGGCGCCGACCTGCCGCACCTGCAACTGACAGCCGAACAACTGCCCGACTGCATGCGCACCCTGGGCGAGATCTTCCGCGAAACCGTGCAGGGCCTGGTGGAAGTTCTGCTCGCCCGTGGCGATGTCAAAGGCGAGTTCCGCCTGCATCGCACCACTATCGGTCCCATCGAAAACAACCCGCTCAAGACCTCGCCGGGCCAACCGCCGCTCAGCCCCGAACAGGTGATGACCCTGTTGCTGGTCCGACAGAAAGACGCCTACATGTCGCCAGTGCAGGCGGTGCGCGAGGGCTTCAACGACATCAAGGCCCACCAACTGGCGGTCATGGCCGGGATTCAGGCCGCTCTGGCCCGCCTTCTCGAACGGTTCGATCCGGGAAATCTGGAAACCCGGCTCGAACAGAGCGTGCTCGATAACCTCTGGCCGGGCAACCGCAAAGCTAAGTACTGGGATCTGTTTACGACCGAATATCGAACCATCGCCCGAGAGGCCGAGGACGATTTCAACGAGCTGTTTGGCGACGAATTTGCCCGTGCCTACGAAGAACGGTTGGGTGAACACTGATCTTCGCGTTCCCGATCCGACCCATTACTGTCGTTGCGCGGTTTGAATGCTAGGCTTTAGAAAAAACGGCGACCCCCACTCTTAACGAAACGATACAACGAGCGATTCCGCCATGAGTTGGTACAGTAAAGTTGTGTGGTCCGAGGGGATGTTCCTACGCCCCCAGCACTTCCAACAACAGGACCGCTATTTCGAAGCCGTGGTCCGGCAATCCTGCCACCATCTGCGCCCCTACGACTGGGGTATCGCCGAACTGGCTCTGGATCGGGAGGCGCTGGCCCTGGGCAAAATCGCCATCACCACCGCCTCCGGTCTGTTGCCCGACGGCACGCCGTTCAGCATTCCCGACCACGATCCGCCACCCGCGCCGTTGACGATCGACGCCGACGTGCGCGACACCCGGGTCATGCTGGCCCTGCCGCTGCGGCGGACCGGCATGGCCGACGTGGAACGCGGCGAGCAGCAACAAGACACCGCCACCCGCTACCGGGCCGTGGCCCGCGAGGTGCGGGACAACAACGTCGACACCGCCAACAACAGCGCCTTCGTCGAAACCGGCGAGCGCCGGCTACGGCTATTCCTCGACACCCGCGACTCCAGCGAGCACACCTGCATCGGCATCGCCCGGGTGCAGGAAAAGCGACCCGATCAGACGGTGGTGCTGGACCCCGACTACCTGCCGCCCTGCCTGGACTGCCGCGGCGTACCGGTGCTGCTCGGTTTCGCCACCGAAATACTCGGGCTGCTGCATCAACGCGGCGACGCCCTGGCCGAACGAGTGACGGGGGCGGGCACGGCGCGTGGCGCGGGCGTGGACATCGCCCAGTTCTTGCGCCTGCAGACCGTCAACCGCTTCGAACCGCTATTCGCCCATCTGGCCTCCATGCAGGGGTTGCATCCGGAAACGTTCTACCAGATCGCCCTGCAACTGGCCGGCGAAATGTCCACCTTCACCGGCAAAACCAAGCGCCGGCCGCCGCCGTTCCCCGCCTACGACCACGACGACCTGCAAAAAACCTTCGGCGCCCTGATCGGTGAGCTGCGCCGCTCGCTCAGTCTGGTCGAAGAGCAGGCGGCCATCCGCATTCCGATCGAAGAACGCCAGTACGGCATCCGGGTGGCCATCATCACCGACCGCGAACGCCCGTTGCTGACCAAGGCCACCTTCATTCTGGCGGTCCGCGCCGACATGGCGACCGACCTGCTGCGCGCCCGCTTTCCGACCCAGGTCAAGATCGGTCCGGTCGAGCGTATCGCGCAGTTCGTCAACCATCATCTGCCCGGCATCGGGGTCAGCGCGCTGCCGGTGGCGCCGCGCGAGATCCCCTATCAGGCCGATTTCATCTATTTCCGGCTCGACCGCAGCAGCGAATTCTGGAAACAAGTGCTCACCTCGGGCGGCTTCGCTTTCCATGTCGGTGGCGAGTTTCCGGGCTTGGACATGGCGTTTTGGGCCATCAAAGAGTAAGCGAGTAGCGAACCGTGACCATCGACGATCCGTTTGCCGCCGACGGAGATGAAGGCGACCGCACCATCATTCGGCCGGCGCCGGGCGGCCGGCGTGCCGGCCCGTCCTCGCCATCATCCCCGCCACCCCCGCCGCCGCGCTCGCCCAGCCCGGCGCCGGCCGACTCCGCCCCGGTGTCGGCCGGCGTCGGCCTGAATCCACTGGAAGCCGCCGCCGCGCCGCTACTCAGCCTGATCATGCGCCTGAAGAACACCCACTCGCATCCCGATCCCGAGCGCTTGCGACTGCGCATGATCGAAGAACTGAAAGCGTTTACCGTCAACGCCCGCAACGCTGGCGTCCACGAAAAGACCGTGTTCCGGGCCCGCTATGTGCTCTGCACCACGCTGGACGAGGTGGTGCTGAACACGCCCTGGGGCCGGGCCAGCGAATGGAGCGAGAGCAGCCTGCTGATCACGTTTCACAACGAAACCTGGGGTGGCGAAAAATTCTTCGAGCTGCTGGACGCCGTTCTTCCCGACCCGCGCAAGCATCTCCACCTGCTGGAACTGATGTACCTGTGTCTGGCCTTCGGTTTTCAGGGCCGCTACCGGCTGTTGGATAACGGCCGCAGCCGGTTGGAGGAACAGCGGGAGCGCACTTATAACGCCATCCGCACCGCCCATGGCGAATTCGAGCGGGAACTGTCCCCGCACTGGCGTGGCGTTCTCAACCAGCACAACCCGCTGATCCGCTACGTGCCACTATGGGTGGTGGCGGCGGTGGCGGCGGCTCTGCTGCTGATCGCCTACGCGCTGTTCAACTGGCTGCTGAACAGCGCCTCCGACCCGGTGCTGACCGCGCTCGGCGGCATTCGCGAGGACACCGTGGCCATGGTCCGCCGTGGCGGCGCGACGGCGGCGCCCGCGATCCCAAAACCGCAGGATCTCAACGATCTCAACCGGGTATCGCGCGATCTGCGCAATTTTCTCGATCCCCAGATCCGGCAGGGTCTGGTCGATGTGATCGAGGATGCCGACAAGACCACGGTCCGCATCCGCGGCGACGGCCTGTTCGACTCGGCCAGCGCCAACGTCAAACCGGCCTTTCTGCCGCTGCTGGCGCAGATTGGCAAGGAACTCAACACCGTCCAGGGCCGGGTGCTGGTCACCGGCCATTCGGACAGTATCCCGATCCACACCCTGCGATTTCCTTCCAACTGGCATCTTTCCAAAGCCCGCGCCGACAGCGTGGTCCAGCTACTGGCCGCCGTCAGCAACCAGCCCGGCCGTTTCATCAGCGAAGGCCGCGCCGATACGGAATCGGTGGCTCCCAACAACACCCCGCAGAACCGCGCGCTGAACCGACGCGTCGATATCATCCTGCTGGCGCGAGTCAACTAGGCGGGGACCATGAACAAGATCCTGAATTTTCTAAAAAGCCGCTGGTTCATCGGCATTACCGGCTTCCTGGCCGTCGCCGGTTTGATCTGGTACCTCGGCCCCCTGATCGCCGTCGCCGGCCAGACTCCGCTGGCTTCGGACCTGGGCCGTATCGGCTCCATCATGACCGTCGGCGGCATGTATGGCCTGTACCAGCTTTTGTACTATATCGACACCCTGAAGCGGAACCGCAATATGTTGGCCGATCTGGCCGGTCAAGCCGGGATCGGAACGGGCGGAGCGGGCGGAACGGGCGGAACGGGCGGAACGGGCGGAGCGGCCGGAGCGGCCGATCAGGGCGCGGCCAGCGAAAGCGAGCAGGCTGCTCGCGAGCGTCAGAGAAAAAAGGAAGAGGAAGCCGCCTCGGCCGAGGAAATCTCCACGCTCAAGCAGGGTTTGGACGAAGCGCTGTCGGTCCTCAAGCGGGCCAAGCTGGGCGGCAAGACCGGCCGCACCCAATACCTCTACCAGTTGCCCTGGTACATCATCATCGGCCCACCCGGTTCCGGTAAAACCACGGCGTTGATCAATTCCGGTCTGCGTTTCCCGCTGGGCGCCGGCAAGGTGCGCGGGGTGGGCGGCACCCGCAACTGCGATTGGTGGTTTACCGACGAAGCGGTGCTGCTGGACACCGCCGGCCGCTACACCACCCAGGACAGCCACGAGGAAGTGGACCGGGCCGCCTGGCGCGGCTTCCTGGACCTGCTGAAGAAACACCGCCGCCGCCGACCCATCAACGGCGCCTTCATCGCCATCAGCCTGGCCGATCTGATGCAGCAGAGCGAGGAGGAACGCTCCGCCCAGGCGCTGGCCATTAAACAGCGGGTACAGGAGCTGCACGAACATTTCGGCATCCGCTTCCCCATCTACGTCCAGTTCACCAAGGCCGACCTGATCGCCGGTTTCATCGAATTCTTCGGTGATCTGGGCCTGGAAGAGCGGGCTCAGGTCTGGGGCCTGACCTTCCCGCTGGACGACACCACCAGTCCGGAAGGCGTGGTCGAACGGTTCACCGCCGAGTTCGAGCTGCTGGAGCAGCGGCTGAATGACCGACTGGTGCAGCGCCTGCAGGAGGAACGTGACCCCCAACGGCGCGATCTGATCTACACCCTGCCCCAGCAGTTCGCGTCCCTGAAGCAGGTCGCCGACCGCTTCCTCAAGGAAGCGTTCCGACCCAGCCGCTATGAGGAGCGGGTGCTGTTGCGCGGGGTGTACTTCACCAGCGGCACCCAGGAAGGTACGCCGATCGATCGGCTAATGAGTTCGCTGGCCACCACTTTCGGCCTGCACCGCCAGACCTTGAGCACCTTCTCCGGCAAGGGTCGCAGTTACTTCATTACCCGGCTGCTGCGCGAGGTTATCTTCCCGGAAGCGGAGATCGCCGGCGCCAATCTCAAGGTGGAACGCTGGCGTGGCTGGATCCAGCGTGGTGCCTACGCCGCCGCCCTGCTGGTCACCGTCATTGCCGCCCTGCTGTGGCTGACCAGCTACGCCCGCAATGAAATCTATGTGCGGGCGGTGGAAAAACAGCGGCTGGAGGTGGAACGACAGATCCAGGTGCTCTCGCCCGATCAGACCGATCCCGCCGCCGCCCTGTCCCTGTTGACCGCCGCCCGCACCATCCCCGGCGGCTATGACGACCGCGATACCGGCACCCCCTGGCTGATGGGCTTTGGGCTTTATCAGGGCGACAAGCTCGGCGGCGAAGCACTGGCGATCTACCAGCGGCTGCTGGAGCGGGCTTTTCTACCCCGCATCGTGCTGCACATGGAGGAACGGCTACGCCAGAACACCGACAATACCGGCGCGCTATACGACACCCTCAAGGCGTACCTGATGCTGGACGACGCCGAGCACTTCGACGCCAAGACCGTCAAGGACTGGATGGAGCAGGAGTGGCAGACCAACCTGCCGCGCGGCTTCACCCGCGAGCAGCGCGAACAACTGTCGGCCCACCTGGACGCCCTGCTGGAACAGGCGCCGCTGCAATCGCCCATCGCCTTGGACAATGCGTTGATCCAGCGCAGCCGGAATCTGCTGAACCAGGTACCCCTGTCCCAGCGTATCTACGAACGACTCAAGCAGCGCCAGCGCAGTGCCGGCACGCCACCGGACATCGGCCTAACCCTCGCCGCTGGCCCCGACACGCCCCGGGTATTCGACCGCGGGAGCGGCCAGGCGCTGAACAGCGGGGTTCCCGGTTTGTACACCTATAAGGGTTACTACCAGTTTTTTCTGGACGAAAACCCCAAGCTGGTGGCCCACCTGGCCGACGAAAGCTGGATTCTGGGCCAAACCCTGCAAATTTCCAGCGATCCAGCCGACCGTCAGCGCATCGCCGAGGGTGTCTGCCGCTTGTACCTCGGCGATTACCTGAAGCAGTGGCAGGATCTGCTCGGCGATGTCAAGATCAAGGTGTTCAACAACCCGCAAGAGGCGCTCGACATTCTGCAAGTACTGTCGGGACCGGCCTCGCCGCTGCGAACCCTGATCGAAACCGTGGCCCGTGAAACCGCGCTGGACCAGCCGCCCGCGCCGCCGGAGGCCGGCAAACCCGCCGCCGACCGGTCGCTGACCGACAAGATCGCTGGCATCCTGGGCAAGAGCGACACCACCGCCGCCGACCCGCTGCTGCAACCTTGCGCCCTCGACCCCCGGCTGACCAGCTTCGATGCCCAGTACCGCCGGGAAATCGATGGCGTCGGCGGCACCATTCCACCCTTCGACAAAACCCTGGCGACGCTCAACGATCTGTACGGCCATATGAACGCCATCGCCCGCGCCCGGGAGTCCAGCCCGGATGGCGCCGTGCCGCAAAATCTCAAGGACCAGTTTGGTACCGTGATCAATCAGTTGCAGGTGGATGCCGCCCGCAAGCCGCCGCCCTTCAACCTCCTGCTGGACAAACTGGCCCGGGACAGCGCCGATATTGTGCGCAGCCTGCGCGACCGGCTAAACGCTCAGTGGAAGGCGGCGCAAGTCGCCCCTTTTTTTCAGGATAATCTGCGCGGCCGTTACCCGCTGGTCCGCAGCTCCATTCAATGGAGCGGCGTCGGAGCGGGCGGCGCTCAGGACTCCAGCGCCCCAGTCAATTCGATTCAATGGGTTGGACAAAGCCCCGTCAGCCCGATCCGCTCGCCGGCGGGACCGCCCGACGCCACCCTGGCCGCCTTCGGTCGGTTTTTTGGCCCAAACGGTCTGATGGACCGCTTCTTCAAGCAGTACCTGCAACCATACGTTGATACCTCGCAAGGTAGCTGGCGCTGGCGTGGTCCCACCGGACCGGAGCAGAGCATCGCCCCGGAAGCGCTGCAAGCCTTCCAGCGCGCCGCCGTCGTGCGCGCCGCTTTATTCGGCGGTGGCCAGAATCCCATGATCCGCTTTCAGATGATCCCTCTTCAGCTTGGCCCCGGCGTGAGTCAGTCCACGATCAGTCTGGATGGCCAAACCTTCGTTTACAGCGCCAACCAAGCCGGGCGGCAGGGCGACCTGCAATGGACCGGAACCGCCGGGCAGGCACGCGTCGAATTGCTGCCGCAGCCCGGCGGCAGTCCGGCGCGACTGAGCGAAACCGGTCCCTGGGCCTGGTTCAAGTTGCTCGACCAGGCTCAGATCCGGCCGCTGGGCGCCGGCCAATTCCAGGTCACGTTTCAGTCGGGCGGCTTGCAGGCCATCTACCAGATGCGGACCCCCGGCAGCACCTCCAACCCCTTCAGCCTGCAAGAGATGGTGGGTTTCCAGTGTCCGGAACAACTCTAACCCCCACCCTGGCACGACCGGCGGCTGGCTTCTTCGGCAAGCTGCCCAGTCGAGGCGATTTCATCGGCCGCCATCTGCCCAAAAGCTTCGTCGGCCCCTGGGATCACTGGTTGCAGACCGCTATCGCCCACAGCCGCGACCAGTTGGGCGAAAACTGGCGGGAATACTACTGTACCAGCCCGGTCTGGCGCTTCGCGCTCGGCCCCGGTCTCTGCGGGTCCGCCGCCTACGCCGGTATCATGATGCCCAGCATGGACCGGGTGGGACGTTACTACCCGCTGGTGATCGCCGCGGCGCTGGCACCGGACTGGCCGCTGTTCGCGCTGCCGGCTGGCGGCGAAGCCTGGTTTCGCCAAGCCGAACAGCTGGCGCTGGCGGCGCTCGAACGCGACGAACTGGATCTGGACCAATTCAGCCAACAGGTCGCGGCACTGGGCGCACCGCTTGCGGACGATTTTCCAGCGACGAGTCCGGCGAGCGGCGGCGACGCCTGGTATTGTCCGTTGCCGCAAGCGCTGGACTCGACCGGGATTTCGCCGTTTCTGGCCAGCGATCTGCTACGACGGGGCTTTCCCCTGCATAGCCTGTGGTGGGCCGACGGCTCCGACTGGATCGCCCGCTGCCTGCTGATCTGTAAGGACCTGCCGCCAGCCGATGGTTTTGCGGCGCTGTTGGCCGGAAACTGGCAACAATGGGGCTGGCACGAAAAAGCGCCCGCCGGCATCGCCCATCGCCCAGGCGAGCCACCCGCCGCCGAAGAGGAAGAACCATGAACCAGAAACCCGCTTTTAAATGGTCGTCCGCCGGCCGTAGCCATGTCGGCATGGTGCGGGCGATCAATGAAGATTCCTGCCTGGTGATGCCCGAACTGGGCCTTTGGGCGGTCGCCGACGGCATGGGCGGACATGAAGCCGGCGATATCGCCAGCCAGATGCTGATCGAAGGCCTGCAGCAGATACCGCCACCGCGCGATTGGCAGAGTTTTCTGGACTCGGTGCAACAGCAAATGCAAGAGGTGAACCAGCGCTTGCGGTTGGAATCGGCGCAACGCTACCAGAACCGCACCATCGGCAGCACGGTGGTGGCGCTACTGATCTACGAGACGCAGTGCGCCTGCCTGTGGGTGGGGGACAGCCGTATCTACCGGCTGCGGGACGGCCAACTCCAGCAACTCACTCGCGATCACAGCCACGTACAGGAATTGGTCGACCAGGGGTTGATCGCACCCGAGGACGCGCACCGCCATCCGCTGGCCAACGTGATCACCCGGGCGGTCGGATCGGCCGAGGAAATGCTCATCGACGAAGTCATCCACCCGCTGCATCCCGGCGATATGTTTCTACTGTGCAGCGACGGCCTCAATAAAACCGTGAGCGACGAGGAAATCAGTCGCCTGCTGATCCACAGCGACCACGACTGTCACGAGGCGGTCAAGGCCTTCATCCACCTCGCGCTGATGCGGGACGCCAGCGACAACGTAACCACCGTGGTGGTCAACATCGACGCCGATCCCCTGGAAGCCACCGAGGAACCGGGCGCGGCAACGCTCGACAATCCGATCCCGCCGGACTGGTACCTGGATTGAGGCGCGAGGCGCGAGGCGGTACGCGCGCGCCCTTAGCGCTGGTGCTCAGCGCCCGCGCCGGTACAGGGGCAGCGGTTGATCGGCGGCCGGCTGGTAGCTGGTGCTGAATTCGTCGAACGCCGCCAGCGCGTCCTCCAGACTGCGGTCGGCCCGCAGTTCGAAGGCGTCGAAGCCGCTGCGAACCATGAAGAACAATTGATCGCGCAGCACCTCGCCCACCGCGCGGATTTCACCGCGATAGCCGTGACGCTCCCGCAACAGCCGAGCCTGCGAATAGGCGCGACCGTCGCTGAACTTGGGAAACTCCAGCGCCACCAGCTCCAACAGCGGCAGATCGGCGACCAGTTCGGCCACGTCGGCGGTGTTCGGCAGGCGCACCCCCAGCGGCTCGCCCCGCGCCAGCAACTCGACCCGCTCCCGCCGCCAGCGCGTCAACGGCACGATCAGCGACCCGACCGGTAGCTCCTCTTCCTCGCCAACCGCTTGCCAACGATCTTCGACGATCTGGCGGTTTTTAATAACCGACCGCATAACGCTTTTCCTCCTGCTTGGCCTCTTTGCTGCCCGGCGTGTAGGCCCGAACTCGAAATGGCTCCAGCCCGATCCGCCGGAACGTATCGAGGAAGCGCTCGCCCTCCGCTCGCTGCTCCACATAGACCCGCAGAATGCGCTCCAGGGTGTTGGCGACTTCGGTTTTGCGCACGGACGGGCCGAGAATATCGCCGAGCGCGGCGTCGTTTTCCGAGGAGCCGCCCAGGGAAATCTGGTACCACTCCTCGCCTTTCTTATCGACGCCGAGAATGCCGATATGGCCAACGTGATGATGGCCACAGGCGTTCATGCAGCCGGACATGTTGAGGCGGATCTCGCCCAGATCGTAGAGATAGTCGAGCCGGTCGAATTTCTCGTTGATCTGCTGGGCAATCGAAATCGAACTGGCGTTGGCCAGACTGCAATAGTCCAGACCGGGACAGCAGATCATGTCGGCCAGCGTGCCGATCACCGGCGCGGCCAGCTTTTGCGCCTTGAGCGCGTGCCACAGCGGGTAGAGATCGGCCTGGCGCACGTCGGCCAGCAACAGGTTCTGGTGGTGGGTGACGCGGATCTGGCCGAAGCTGTAGCGGTCGGCCAGATCGGCCACCGCCTCCATCTGATCGGCGTCGATGTCGCCCGGTGGCGCGCCCGGCTCCTTCAGGGCGACGAATACGTTACGATAGCCCGCCACTTTGTGCTCGGCGACGTTGTGGCGTACCCAGATGGCGAAAGCCGGGTCGGCCTTCAGGCACTGCTCGAAACCGGGATCTTGGGTGACCTCCGCCTCGTAGGGCGGCGGCGCGAAAAAGCGGCGCACCCGCTCGACCTCGGCTTGATCCAGCACCAGACCGGAATCCTTGATCTGCGCCCACTCGGCCTCGACCTGCTGGCGAAACACTTCCGGTCCCAGCGCCTTGACCAGAATCTTGATGCGAGCCTTGTAGATGTTGTCGCGCCGGCCGTGCTGGTTGTAGACCCGCAGGATCGCCTCCAGGTAGGACAGCAGGTCGCGCTGGGGCAGGAACTCGCGGATGACGTGGCCGATCATCGGGGTGCGACCCAGCCCGCCGCCGACCAGCACCCGGAAACCGATCACGCCGCGCTCGTCACGCGCCAGGTTCAGGCCGATGTCGTGGACCTGGGCGGCGGCGCGGTCGTGGCGGGCGCCGGTGACGGCGATCTTGAACTTGCGCGGCAGGTAGGAGAATTCCGGGTGGAAGGTGGACCACTGGCGGATGATTTCGCAGTAGACGCGCGGGTCTTCGATTTCATCCGGAGCCACCCCCGCCAGATGGTCGGCGGTGACGTTGCGGATGCAGTTGCCGCTGGTCTGGATGGCGTGCATCTGCGCCTTGGCCAGTTCGGCGAGGATATCCGGGGTCTCTTCCAGTTTGGGCCAGTTGTATTGGATGTTCTGGCGGGTGGTGAAATGACCAAAGCCCCGGTCGTAGCGGCGGGCGATCTGGGCCAGCACCCGCAACTGATCGGCAGAGAGCAGGCCGTAGGGAATGGCGACCCGCAGCATCGGCGCATGACGCTGGAGATAGAGGCCGTTCATCAGCCGCAGCGGCCGAAACTCCTCGTCGCTCAGCTCACCGGCCAGATAGCGCTGGACTTGGCCCCGATACTGGGCAACCCGCTCGTCCACAAGCGTCTGGTCGTACTGGTCGTACTGGTACATCGTTGTCGCTCCCCGCTGAGAATCCGCTGATCGCGCCCCGGCAACATCGACCTTGGGCGGCTATGCTAAGACACTATCATTGCCGCCATATGCCCATAAAGCATTTTTTAACCATAAATTTATAACCTTTTTTCAGCTAACAGCTCGGGCAAGCCCTCGTAAACCTCCCGCACGGTCAGGCTCAAGCCGATGCTTCGCAATTCGATCAGGGCTTCGATCACTTCATAAATCTCCAAATCCCAGCCGGTATCGCGCCGATACACCTCGACCCGCGCGGCATCCTGAGCCACCAACACATATTCCTGAAGACTGCCGAGGCGACGATAGGCATAGAATTTGTCCGCCCGATCCTTGCGCTCGGTCGATTCCGACAACACCTCGACGATCAGTTTGGGTTTCTCGATCACATACGGATCGGCGTCGTCGGGCTCGCAGGCCACCACTACGTCCGGGTAGTAATAACGCTCGCGCCAATCCCAGGCGACATGCACCTTGATGTCGCTGGTAAACACCTGGCAGGGCGTGCCCCTGAGATGGGCGTGCAGGGCACGGGCCAGATTGCCCGCCACCAGATTGTGCGTTTTACGGGCGCCCGTCATGGCATACACCGCGCCATCCACGTACTCGTGCCGCAGCTCGGTCAGTTGCTCGCCCGCCAGATAGTCCGCTGGCGAAAGCGGGATTTTGCGTGCTGCCTCATTCATGATTGCGGCCTCATCTCTATAATTTCGGATTGGATCATTTTGGAAATCGCCTTGGTATAGCAATCCTGTCTGACCGGTGGAATCACTGTTTCGAACCACCCCGGCGCTGCGCGCCACCCCTCCTTATCCAAGGCGGGGAGATTCCACAACCGGTCTGGGAGCGCCATATAAGACACCACAACGCAATATTAGGCTCATGGAGTGATCGCACCATGTCCGTCGTTGCTACTTCCGCCCCCCGTCCGCTGGACGGTATCCGCGTACTCGAACTCGGCCAATTGTTGGCTGGACCGTTCGCCGGCACTCTGCTGGCCTATTTCGGCGCCGAGGTGATCAAGGTCGAGCCGCCCGGCGGCGACCCGATCCGGCAATGGCGCATCGTCCGCGACGGCGCGTCGCTGTGGTGGCGCAGTCTGGGCCGCAATAAGAAGTGCGTGACGCTGAATTTGCGCGATCCCGCCGGTCGCGCGCTGGCCCGGCGGCTGGCGGAGCGCTGCGACGTGCTGATCGAGAATTTCCGTCCCGGCATCCTGGAAGGCTGGGGCTTGGGGCCGGACGATCTGAAGCCGGTCAATCCGGGGTTGATCTTCGCACGGATTTCCGGCTACGGGCAGGATGGCCCCTACGCCGCCCGGCCCGGCTACGCTTCGGTGTGCGAGGGGATCGGCGGGCTGCGCTACGTCAACGGGGTGCCCGGCGAGCCGCCGGTGCGACCCAACCTCAGCCTGGGCGATACCTTCGCCGGGCTGCACGCGGCCTTCGGTGTGCTGCTGGCGCTGCTCGACCGCCAGCGCCGCGCGCCGCACGCCGGCCAGAGCGTGGATGTGGCGCTGTACGAGTCGGTGTTCAATCTGCTGGAAGCGGTGGTGCCGGAATACGATGGCGCCGGCGCGATCCGCGAGCCGTCCGGTTCGACCGTGACCGGCATTGTCCCGACCGGCACCTACCGCTGCCGGGACGGCAAGGATGTGATCATCGGCGGCAACGGCGATTCGATTTACCAGCGGCTGATGCACGCCGCCGGGCGGGCGGATCTGGCCGAAGACCCGAAACTGGCTCAAAACACTGGCCGGGTCGAACATCAAACAGAGATCGACACGGCGATCGCGGCCTGGACGGCAACGCTGGACAGCCGGGAGGTGTTGGCGCGGCTGGAAGCGGCGGAGGTACCGGCGGGGCCGATTTACAGTGTGGCGGATATGGTCGCCGATCCGCATTTTCAGGCGCGCGGCTTGTTCGAGACGGTGGAGATCGACGGCAAGCCGCTGAAAATTCCCGCTATTCTGCCCAAGCTGACGGCCACGCCGGGCGCAACCGACTGGCCGGGGCCGGCGATTGGCCGCCACAACGAGGAGGTATTTGGCGGGCTGCTGGGGCTGAGCGCGGCGGAACTGGCGACACTAAAAAGTCAGGGCGTTCTTTGAATCTGACCTTTTTTGTCAGCCAGCGCCGGTTAGGGTCACTCTTAAACGGGACGGGTGACTCGCTTCCAGGACTTTCCAGCATGGCGGCGCATAGGAATGTGATTATTATTGTTTATTTAACAAGATGTTAAATAAAATTTTCTCATCATCAGGTTTGTTGGCATACCCTCTGCAACAGGGTACGCGACGGGATTGAACGGTGATCCCCGAAAACTCTCAAGTCCCCCAACGGGTTTTCATCCAAGTGCAGTAAGGAGCATCCCATGAAAAAGTATCAACAAGGCTTTACCCTGATCGAACTCATGATCGTCGTGGCGATCATCGGTATTCTGGCCGCCATCGCGTTGCCGGCCTATCAAGACTATACCATTCGCGCCCAAGTGACGGATGGTTTGAGCTTGGCGGGAGGCTCAAAAGCCGCCGTATCCGAGTTTAAACAGACCAAAGGGACTTATCCCACAGATAATGATGAGGCTGGTGTTGCCCCTGCTGCGGATATTAAAGGCAAATACGCCAGTAGCGTAACAATCGCGAATGGTTTGATTACCGTCCAGTACAGTGGCCCTGAAGTGCATCAGAATCTTAGCGGCAAACAACTCGACCTCAGTCCCATCTCGAACGTAGGTAGCATCGACTGGACATGCAAAGCCAGTTCTTCTTCTGGGGTTGATAGCAAATATCTACCTTCTTCCTGCCGCCGCTGATTGTTGCTAGTCAGTTAGTTCGAAAAAGCCTGGTTCTAACCAGGCTTTTTTGTTGTGAGGTTTTTTCCGATGCCAAGTCGACACCAACTATCCATAAGTGTCTTTCTGATCGGAAGCTGGTTCCTGACAGTACTGGTTTACGAACCAGGCTTTACGGGTCCTTTTTTGTTCGACGACTTCCCCAATCTGGAAAAGATCGGTGCTTTCGGCCCCATCGAGAACTGGGAGCTATTTCGAGCTTACCTTTCCAGCGGCTTTGCCGGACCTAGTGGACGCCCCATTTCCCTGCTCAGCTTCCTGATCAACGCCAACGATTGGCCAGCCGATCCCGCGTCATTTAAATACACCAATTTGCTCATTCATCTCCTGATTGGCGTCATTCTTTTTCCCACAATCCGCGGGCTGCTATATGCCATTGGCCGATCGCCCCGCGAGACGGACTGGATCGCACTCATCGCCACGACGCTGTGGCTGCTTAACCCCTTCCTAGTTTCCACCACGCTGTATGTCGTGCAACGCATGACTCAGCTTGCCGCTCTGTTTTCAATCCTTGGCATCTGGGGGTATCTACAAGGGCGGCTCTGGCTACCCACACGGCCGTATCTTGGCTATGCCACCCTCAGCCTCAGCGTTGGGCTGGGGACCGTTCTAGCCGTCTTCAGCAAGGAAAACGGGGCGCTATTGCCATTACTGATTCTGACAATAGAATTTGCGCTTCGCTTTCACTGGACGACCTCAGGCCCGAACTGGCGCTGGACAGCCCTATTCCTAGGATTACCCGCACTGACGATTATCGTTTATCTGATCATGCGTCTACCCGGTCTTGAACATCAGATTCCTACTCGAAATTTTTCTTTGGCCGAGCGTCTATTAACTGAGTCGCGCATTCTTTGGGACTATTTGTTCCATCTATTTATTCCCCATATTCAAACTCAGGGGCTTTACCATGATGGAACAGTGATTTCAACCGGATTCTCCACCCCTTGGACAACCCTGCCCGCGCTGTTGGGAATCCTGGCCTTGGGTATTGGTGGATGGCTGGCGCGATGCCAATGGCCACTGTTGAGTCTCGCCATTTTATTCTTTTTAGTCGGTCAACTACTCGAATCAACCACGATTGCCTTGGAACTGTATTTCGAACACCGGAATTATTTGCCAGCTATCTTTCTCTTTCTGCCCATCGCGGCGGGTATCATGAGGTTGCGAAATCGGATCCAACCGGCCCTGGTTGCATGCATCGCCTTCGCACTCATTGGAAGCTACGCGATGGTTACATGGCAGAGAGCGCGCCTCTGGAGTGACGAAAATCAACTGATGCTAGTCTGGGCTGAAACCAACCCACGCTCGCCGCGCGCCCAAAATTCGGCGGTGCAAACCTTGCTACGACTGGGCCAACCAGACCGCGCCATTGCCCATCTGGAACAGGCCTTGCGGGAAATACCGGATAGTGCGCTGCTCGCAAGCAGCTATCTATCCCTCAAAGCCGACATTGGCATTCTCAGTACGGACGAATTCGCTGAGCGCGGGGATCGCCTGCGTCGGCAGCCATTCGATGCTCAGATGCTCGTGGCGTTAAAATATTTAGTGGACACCTTCAATACGCGCGCGCCACTGCCCGAACACACCGCGATCATGATGGCGTTGCTGGCTGGCATTCGCGACGATCTCCAAGGCCGGGTTCCGGTCGCTCACCGTTATACCTATTATCTACAAGGGTTGTTACTGTCGGGCCAAGGTGATGGTGAAGGTGCATACCACTACCTGAGTGAAGCCTTGTCACACTACCAACGAGTGGAAACCGCTCTGCATTTCGTGAGCATGCTCGCCACGCACGGTCACTTTCAACAAGCGCTGGACATGTTGGAACAATCCCGGCATATACTCGAAACCCAACCCGATAGCACCCTCGACAGAAAACGTGGCACCTACGAGCGGGAAATCGCCAGACTGGAGAAAACCCTGCGGGAGGATCTTCGGAAAGAATCAGATAGATTAGACAAAAAACAAAAAACTCGTAACATGCTGATCAATAAAGATGATACAGGAAACTGATTAAATCATGACCCGATTGCGCGCCGTCGTCGTTCACTTGTCCGCCAGTGCCACTATCGTTCTGGCGCTGTTGGGTCTGATGTGGTTCGTCTGGTATCCCGCACCTTACTTTGAACCGGACGGCGGCTGGAACGTATTGGGCATCCTGACGGGCGTGGAGGTCGTGCTCGGACCATTGCTCACCTTAATCATATTCAAACCCGGAAAACCCGGCCTGAAGTTCGATATGGGCTGCATAATATCGGTGCAATTGGTTGCATTACTCTATGGCGGGATTCTTATCTACCAACAGCGCCCGGCCTTTGTAGTGTTTGGTGTCGACCGCTTCACCACTGTGCCGGCGGCGAACGTGGACTTCGAGCAACTTCGCTATCCCGAGCTGAAAGGCATCGTCGGCATCGGCCCGACCTTAGCAGAGGCCAAACCGCCTCAAGATCCCAAGCAGCGCCAGGCATTGTTGTTCGGTGTCCTACAGGAAGGCCAGAAGGATCTGGAATTCCGGACCGAACTCTACGAACCCTACCGGCCCGACCTGCAACAACTCCGCTCGCACAGCATCGACCTTACCCAAATCGCCGCCCTGAGCGCGGACGCCAAGCACGCCATTGATGCCTTCATCGCCAGCCAGGGCGGACGGCTGGAAGATTATCTGTATCTGCCGCTCAAGGGTAGGAACCAGGATATCGTCATGGTGCTGTCGCCCGAAAACGGCTTGCCGGTGGGTTCCATCCCCATCAGCCCGTGGCTGGAGGATTATCGGTAGCCAAAACTGCCATCCTCCGCCTCACTCCGCCTGCTAGAATGTTGGCGCCATGGGCCAAAAAGACATCCTCTCCAAAAACCTTCTCCAACGCCTCCTGCTGGACATGGCGCGCTATCTGTGCCGCCTGGAACTGGTCGACGCCGAACTGCTCGCCACCGAGGAGCAGCGGATCGAAGACCGCCGCGCCGACCTGGTGGCGAAAGTGACTCCGGTTCAGGGCGAGCCGTTCATCCTGCATCTGGAAATTCAGAACGCCAACGACGGTCAAATGGCGGAGCGGATGCTGCGCTACCTCAGCGACATTTATCTGGCGTATCCCGGCTACCGGGTGCATCAAGGCCTGGTCTACATCGGCGCCGGGCGACTGACCATGACCGCCGGACTGGACAGCCCGCAATTGCGCTATCGTTACGATATCGTGGACATGCACGACATCGACTATCGCACCCTGTACGCCAGCGACCAGCCTGATGCCCTGGTGTTGGCGATCCTGGGCGACTTTGGCGACGAGGACCCGCAAGCGGTGGTGCTGCGTCTGCTGGAGAAACTGCGCACCCTGACCGGGGCTGATGAGAAACGCCTGCGCGAATATCTGTCCATGCTAGAGATTCTGGCTGACAATCGCTCCCTCAACCTCATTCTTCAGGAAGCCTACGCCATGCTACAAATCAATCTCGAACGCCTGCCCAGCTACCAGAAGGGTATGGAAAAAGGTATGGAAAAAGGTATGGAAAAAGGTATGGAAAAAGGTATGGAAAAAGGTATGGAAAAAGGTATGGAAAAAGGTATGGAAAAAGGTATGGAAAAAGGTATGGAAAAAGGTATGGAAAAAGGTATGCGCGAAGCGCTGGACCGATTGGTGGCCAGCGGCATCCCTCTCGCGCAGGCCAGAAAACTGCTGGGATTGGACTGAGGGTGCATACGGATTCCAAGCAGTGTTCCGGCGAGGATACAATCCTAAGCCCCTCTACCCATCGACTCAGAACGAATGAAGCAGTAGACCCAAGGCATAAAGGGAATGCGTGAGCCGTAAAAAACTACTGGTCCTCTCATCCACCTATCCACGCTGGCTGGGCGATCCGGAACCGGGTTTCGTACACGAACTGGCGAAAAGACTCACAACCCAGTTCGATGTGCGCGTCCTGTGCCCTCATGCGCGGGGCGCGGCGCCGCGGGAAACATTCGAAGGCGTTCAAGTGAGGCGCTACCGCTATGCGCCAAGCCGGCTTGAAACCCTGGTCAACGACGGTGGTATCGTCAACAATCTAAAACGCCAACCGTGGAAGTGGTTGCTCGTCCCGTCTTTTCTTCTGGGCTTGTTCTGGTGCGCCTGGCGCGAGATACGTCGCTGGCACCCGGACGTGATTCACGCCCACTGGCTACTGCCGCAGGGTTTGATCGTGGCGCTGCTCGACCTACTGGATCGCCACACACCGCCTTTTCTGGTCACTTCGCACGGCGCCGATCTCTTTGCCTTGCGTGCCCGCCCGCTGACAGCGCTGAAGCGCTTCGTCGTGAGTCGCGCGGCCGCGCTGACGGTGGTCAGCCAGACGATGACCGGCGAACTGGCACGAATCGGGGTATCCGCGCAAAAGGTCTGTGTGCTACCGATGGGCGTAGACATCACCCATCGTTTTACCCCCATGCCTGATCAGCCCCGCTCGCACGATGAAATCCTGTTTGTCGGGCGGCTGGTGGAAAAGAAGGGGCTACGGTATTTGCTCGCCGCCATGCCGGAGATTATTGCCCGCCATCCTGCGGCGTTCCTGACGATAGTGGGGTTCGGGCCGGAGGAAGGCGAGCGGCGCGCTCAGGCTGAGGCTTTGGGCCTTGCTCACAAGGTCAAGTTTCTCGGCCCGCTCGCTCAGGTGGAACTACCGGATCTATATCGGCGCGCGGCGGTCTTTGTTGCCCCCTTTGTACGAGCCGAGTCCGGCGATCAGGAAGGCTTACCCGTCACTTTGATGGAAGCTATCGCCTGCGGCTGTCCGGTGGTGGTGGGTGAACTGGAAGCGATGGCGGATCTCTTCGAACCAGATGAGGCGGACCTGCGGGTGATCTCCACCAATATCCAGGCGCTGGCAGAGCACGTTATCGCGACCTTGGAGCATCCACGGGAGGCTTGCCGCCGCGCCGACCGGATGCGTGTCCGTCTCTCGCAGCGGCTGAGTTGGGATACTATTGCTCGGCAATATGCTGGGATATTGCGAGGCGTTTTGGCCATACCTTAATTCCTGAATCTCACCGTTCGCTTAAAATTTAGGGCGGAAAATGAAAATTATTTCCCACTTTGGGGGTAAAAACAGGGCCTATTTTGGGATGACAACTCAAGCTTCCAAAAAGTCTCCATCCGCAAGGCATGTTAATGTGACTCAAAATAAGACAATTTAATCATTTTTCAGCCAATTACTCAGCTATTAAGGTGAAAATCTTAAAAACTGGGAAAAATTTAAGCGAACGGTGAGTGAATAGTACCGGAATCCCTGAATGAGCAAAAGACAACCCAAACTCATCCTACGTGAGAGTTGTATCGAAGATATAACACGTACTTGGATCCCATCTGGCTTTCTTGAGGTGGGTGCCGGAACGGGCTACATGACTCGAAAATTTCTGGAGAGCGGCTTTCATGGAGTCTGCTACGATCTTGGCGAGGAGAGCAGAAACAAGCTCAGGCAGAATTTGGCCACCTTTCGAGCGCGTATGGACGTTGTAGACGACTTGTGCAGCCTTACTCCAGGCTCATTCGATTATCTATTTGCCTTCGAGGTTCTAGAACATATCGAGGACGATAGGGCAGCGCTGCGGGATTGGACCCAGTACCTTAAACCGGGAGGTAAAATTCTAGTTACGGTACCGGCACACGCCAAAAAATTCGGCAAGTCTGATGAAATTGTTGGCCATGTCCGACGCTACGAACGGCACGAGCTAACGGATCTTCTGAATGCTACAGGTTATCGGGATATCCATTTGGTAAATTATGGCTTTCCTCTTACCGAGATCACACGAACTGTATCTAATCTATTGATTTGTCGTGAGAATGCCCATCTGAAACTTACGTCCGTCGAGAGGAGCACGCGCAGCAGTTTCTCAAGACCCCAACATATTCGCAACATTCTGAGAGGGTTGAACGAAGGCATTTTTAGCCCCTTCAAAGTGCTTCAGCGCGTGTTTTATGGCAAGGATTGGGGAGATGGACTGGTGGCCACTGCCCGTAAATGACAAGAATTGCCTTTATGGGCATCGAGATCAATTCAATTTATTCGAATAAGTCCAAGTAAGCCTTTTCCGCCAAGCTCGCCAGTTCTCCCCAATCCGGGATTTTCAGGGCAACCACTTCAGGCCGGGCGAGTTGCGCCTTTAGACAGTGGGCCAAACTCGCAACATCGTCGGGCTCATATAAAGTTTGAATGGAACTTTGAAAAAGTGTAGTCATCGCCCCAACACGAGCGACAGCAAGGGGCGCCCCGCAGGCTACCATTTCATAAGCCTTTTGCGGAAAGCTGTAGCGTCCGTAAGGTGTATCCCGTAAATAAACCACCCCCGCATCAAGCGCACTGAACAGTTCGGCAGTTTGAGCGTGAGGCATCATGCCCAAATAATGCACACGCGAGTCTTGAGGGGGTGGACATTCAGGATCGAGAGAACCCGCTAACACTAAGTGAACGTTCTGATTTTCCTGGGCAATCCGTTCAAAGGCACGATACAGCGGTTCGATCCCCTTCTCTTTCGAGAGTCCGCCAGCCGTACCGATAAGCTTTGCATCCAAGGGCAATCCCAAACGAGCTCGACATGCCCAACGGTCGCGTGGATAGAAAATAGTACGGTCAATCGTGCTCGGCAAGGCGAGCACAACGCCATGCACACCGTAGTCATCCCGCACTAAGTCAGCAAGCGGTTCGGACACACAAGTCACAACCGTTGCCCGGCGCAAGGCACGCCGGTAAAGAGGGACTATTCCCGGTAGTCGGGATAAACCAAAACTTTCGAAATGATCATAAAGATCGGCAGCGAAAGGCACACCTAGTCGTTTAGCTAACCAATCACTCAAAATGATGTGCGGGGCATCCGAGGCGCCCACCAGCAGATCGGGCGCAAACATGCGCAACAGCCGCAAAGCCTGGCACGGATAGGTCAGTCCACCGGAGCGCCCCGGCGTCAGTCCGACCCACCGTAATTCCCCCGGATTCGCCGGATGCCGCTCGTCCCGCGCCTCTGTAGCGCGATAACTGAGACACAGTCCCAAAACGTCATGGCCACGCAGAGCCAGTTGGCGTGGTTGCTCGTACAGCCGCGCATAGCGATCAGCGATCACGTCGTAACTCATGTACTGGCGTTTACAGAGGAAGGCAATGCGCATTGGGTGAATTTCTCAGGACGGTGGGCGACGAGGACCGGTGCGATTGCGAAACCCGTCATGAATCCCGCGCAGGTAGGCGGATAATTGTTGCCAGCGCTTGGGATCGTGGCGCAAGGAACCCAACAGACGGATCAGTAAACCGGGTAGCGTTTCGGTCCAAAGCCGGTGGCCGTAATGGCGGCGGGCGGTAAGACAGTCGGCGAGCAGACGCTGGCGGTTGTAGGTGACCAGGACGGCGGCGATAGTGGTGGGCATGGGCGAGGGTTGCCGCTCAAAAACTCAGGGCGAAAAGCAGGGTGATTTTGATCGGGTTCATGTCAATCTATGCCTATTCGTTAGCGAGGCCAAGTATCCGCTCGGCGGTTTTCAGGGCGGCGGCAACGACCTGGTCCATGTTGTAGTAACGATATTGAGCGAGGCGGCCGACAAAAAAGGTGTGGGTTTCGCGGGCGGCAAGGGCTTTGTAGTGCTGGTAGAGCGCTTCGTTTTCCGGGCGCGGAATGGGGTAGTAGGGATCGCCGGTGTCTTGGGGATATTCGCGGACGATGGAGGTGCCGGGGTGGCTTTGGCCGGTGAGGTGCTTGAATTCGGTGATACGAGTGTAGGCGTGCTCGTTGGGATAGTTGACGACGGCGACCGGCTGGTGTTGGGGAATGCCGGGCAGTTGTTGGTGTTCGAAACGCAGGGAGCGGTAGGGCAAGGGTCCATGGCCATACTCAAAATAGGCATCGATGGGGCCAGTGTAGATGATGGCTTTGGCGCTGATCCGGTGGCGAATGGTGAAGAAGTCGGTGTCGAGTTCGAGGCGGATGTTGGGGTGGTCGAGCATCCGCTGGAATAGCGCGGTGTAGCCGTCCTTGGGCATGATCTGGAATTGGTCGCTGAAGTAGCGGTCGTCGCGGTTGGTGCGAACCGGAATACGGGCGGTGACGGCGGCGCTGAGTTGGGAGGGGTCGAGGCCCCATTGTTTGCGGGTGTAGCCGCGAAAGAATTTTTCGTAGAGGTCGCGGCCGACGGTATTGAGAACGACGTCTTCACTGGTTTTGATGGGGTCGCGGGGTTCACGCACCCGGTTGAGGAAGGCCCGGACGCCGGTTTCGTCAAGGTTGAGGCTGTAGAGACGATTAATCGTGTCCTGGTTGATGGGGATGGGAAGAAGTTGGCCATCAACGCTGGCAAGGACACGGTGTTCGTAGGGCATCCAGTCGGTGAAGCGCGAGAGGTAGTCGACCACGCGCTGGGCGTTGGTGTGAAAGATGTGCGGGCCGTAGCGATGGATGAGGACGCCGTGGGCGTCGGGTTCGTCGTAGGCGTTGCCGCCAATGTGGGGACGCTGGTCGATGACCAGAACTTGTTGGCCAGCGCTGGCGAGGCGTTCGGCGACGACGCTGCCGGCAAAGCCAGCGCCGATAACTATAAAGTCGGCTGTTTTCACGCTTGGGTAGTCTCTAACACAATTGGCCGGAAAGATTTAGGGTGGATCAATAAGATATAGTGTTCCTGTCTGATTTGTGGAGTCGCTGTTTCGAAGCACCCCGGCGCTGCGCACCACCCCTCTTTGTCCAAGGAGGGGAGATTCCACAACCAGTCTGGGAGCGCTATATTGTTCGGCTTACCGAAGACAGTCCGCTGCCAGTTCGGCGTCAATCCCTACTTGGGTTCCTGGATCGACTGCTCCTTGTTCTGGCTTCGATGGTGTTGAATTTGTCGCATATTTTCCAAGAGATCTTGGGTTTCTTGCCAATTGTCCGCAAAAAACCCCTCAAGCGTCTGCAATTCAGAACCTTCTTCCAGCAGCGGTTGACCCAGTTGTGCTTGACCGTGGGCGCTATCATAAGCGACGAGCAGCTTAATATATTCACGTCGTCGTTCCCGTGCCACCACAATCGGCGGGAATCCGGATTGAAGCAAGGGTAAATTGGCAATCAATCGCGCCATACGCCCGTTGCCGTCGAAAAAGGGATGAATCCGGGTGAAGGCCAAGTGCAGGCGAGTGTAGGCGGTTAATGCCGCATCACGGTCCAGATCGCCAGTTAGCGTTTGATTGAGGGAGGCCAGCCAATCGCCCATTAAGGCGGGAACGTGCTTGGGTTGTGCGTATTCGCGCCAAGCCTGACGGTTATGTGGATCGATATAGTAGGTTCCATTCGGTTCGTTTTTCCACGCGCCGACCGGACTGTAAATATCAACGATGACTTCGGTTTGCACGGCCCGATGGAGTTGGAATAAATCGCTTTCCACCAGTGGCGTGGTGCGTTCGATCCAGTGATAGAGCAATTCGATCGCTCGCGCATGGCCCACCACCTCGTAATGATCTTTCAGGGGTTTGCCCGCGACGGTGAGTCCTTCGGCCAGAATGAAGGCCGTATCGCCCAGCGTTAGGCTGTTGCCTTCAAGGGCGGTGGAGGTATGTGTCCACAAATCCCGTAATTGTGCCCGTAGAGCAATCTGTAAGTCCTGATCCAATCCGGCGAAGAGGTTTTTTCTAGCCATCATGTGGGCAAGCCTGAGCGTGAATGTTGAAGGTTCATGAATCAGGCTATTTTTTCACTAATTCACTCACCCGTAGAGCGACCTCACGCTTCGATTGCCGCAGTAATTCGATTTCGGATGCGCTCAACATCCGGGGTGTTGAGAAGGTAACGCGCTTCAGACTCTGTAAGGCCGTCAAATCCGAAGACGAATCGTTGTTTCCACCAGATTTCAAGTGCTTTTCCATGTTTTAATCTCAGTTTTTCAAGAGGATCCGTACTGAGTCGCAGATTCGCGGAATAGGGCTTTCCCGTCAAGACGGTTGCACCGATCACCGCTCCGCCGTCCCTCAATATGTGAGAGCGCAAGTTCGCAAGCGTTTCACCTTGGCCCACGAAATCGTCGACCAGAACATATTCATCTCCGGCAATCACCAGACCATCGAACATGGCCTGTCGGGCCAAGCGCGAGAATCCGTTGGCGCCAGTGTGCGCAACAATGTTCGTTTGCACGATTCCACTATCGACGCGCCAACCCAATTGTTGCGCCACCACGTCCGCCAGCACCTCTGGAATCGCATTGACCCCCGTTCCCTCGATAGCATGTGCCGAGACCAAAATCGGTTTTCGCCCCTGAAATATTCGCGCCAACTCGGCGACAACCACCGAGGACTTGGTCGATGACCAGAATTTGCTGTCCGGCACTGGCAAGGCGTTCGGCGACGACGCTGCCGGCAAAACCGGCACCGATAATCAGAACATTACAGGCAGGCATAGAGGACTCCCACGCGATAGAAACCGACACCGTCATCGTCCGACATGCCGGATGTCGGGTTAGTCAGGCTAGGGGTGGATATACGGTCATCACACAAGTGGAGGCGCGCTTATTTCTCAATACACCAACGTTCGTGGCGCCGTCCTTGGCGACCCAGTAGCCCATCCACGAAGCCAGCGACGAACGCGCGCAATTGCGCGAGCCGCCGGGGCTCAAACCAGAGCACACTGAACAGCCGGACAAGGGAACCAGGAATGGTCTTGTAATAAAACTCGACGCCGTAGTGCTTGCGCGCCACCAGCAGCCGGTTACGGGTATCGTAGTAGCGTTTCCAGGGTGGCAATTTAAGACAGAGGATTTCCTGTCCAAACAGCTTCACTGAGTAATCGTCGGCAGTCGGATGCTGGAGATGGCTAAGAGTCGCGAGGATGATCTTCGCACCTTGCTTGCGGGCACGCACACAGTACTCGACATCGTCGGCGGCGATGAAGAAATCCTGTTCGGGCAGCCCGATGTGTTTGACCAGTTCGGTATGTATGAGAAAGCCGAGGAAGGGTATGAACTGGACCTCGGGATTATCCGGCAGCGCCGCTGGCTGGCGGATGTGCTCGTAGACCTCGCGAGCAGCATCGAGCCCCGCACGGCGGACGCTCATCCGCCAGGATAATCGATTGCCGTCGAGCGCAACGGAGCCGTAGATGTTGGCAGTATCGACGGCGACCCGTGCGAGTTCTTCCAAGGCCGTCGGCTCCGGTATGGCGTCGTCGTCCATCAGCCAAACCCAGCCTGAGTGCTCGCGTGCGGCCAGCTTCAAGCCAGCATGGAAACCGCCCGCTCCGCCAGTGTTTTCGTCCAAGCGTGTGTAGCTAAAGCCGGGAAAATCTAACCAACCTGCTTGGGCTAGGGTCTCACGGGTACCATCGGTGGAGGCGTTGTCGATAACGATAATGTGTGCCGGTGCCAGTGTCTGATGCCTCAGGGCGTCCAAACAATGAGCCAGCAAGGCTTTGCGGTTGTAAGTCACCACGACCACCACCGGGTTGCCAGTCGGATTTATGTCTCCTCGGCTCATCCGACTTTATAACCTGCGCCGATAGTCGATGGCGAAAAAAGCATGCCGTAACTTTCTTGCATTAGTCGAAATCAGCCGTAAGGGAAGCATGAGCCATTCGACTTGTAGCGGGTCCATCGACCGGAGCACAGCATTGTCGAATACAGGATGCCGTGGACCCGCCCGAGGACTGATGTCATAAGCCTGCTCGGCAACACGCGCCCAATATCGTGGCGCATATGGGAAGAAACGATGAATGTAATGCCACAATGCCTCGGCCAAGGCATCGGCGCGTTCTGCCGTCAGGCGGCTCTGCTCTGACAAGCGCCGATGCAAGCCGGTTATCGCATCGATAATGTTATTGGGCCGATCCGATGCAGTGGACACAGTCGACACTCTCTGGCCGGGGTGTTGAAACCACACCCCAACATGTTTTTCAAGATGCACCCATTTCCACTCTTTTATCGCTGCAAGCTGCACCATCCAAACGTAGTCCTGAGCTCGATTGACCGACTCATCCCATCTGGCTGTTCTTAATGTATTTCGAAGAAATACATTACCAACTGGCAGCCTGAAACCACTGACCGATAGGGCAGCGCAAACAAAGTCCTTTGTATCAGGAAAACCAAGAGTACCAAGCTGTTCACTATGATCATCCAAGTTCATCACAAGACCAGAGCATAATTCATCTCCGGTCTTTTCCAAAAGATCGATTTGTTCGGAAGCAGCGGTAGGATAAATAAAATCATCATCGTCCAGAAAACGAATAAATTTTCCACGCGCCTGAACTAAACCGATATTGCGAGCAACGTTTGCATGAGCAATCTGGGTTGGTAACCAGATAACAGATAGGTGGTGGCGATAGTTTTCTGCAACTGATCGCCACGACTCATCCAATCCGTTGGGCACCACAATGACTTCCACTTCGCCAGGTGTCATACCTGCCAAGGCGCTCTCGATCGCGCGGGGCAAATATTGCGGTCGATTGGCGGTGGGGATAACTACAGAAATTAGCGGAGTAGCCATTTATTTATCGAGGGCTGAATTTCTTTAATGTTTGTGTTGAGTGCTTAACAAAATTAAAAGCCTTGCGAATCAGTTTATTGAGAACTCCTATGGTGATTTCTTTATGGATAATCGTATAGGTTTTTTCTGACGCCATATTTTTTTGCGCAAGAACCCAGTTGTTACCTTCCAGTAATATTAGGTTGCCATAATTTGGATGTTGCTTAACTAATAGCTCAAATATCTCTCTGATGTGTGGAATTTCTTGCTCATCTTTAGATAAAGATCGATGAGTAATACCATCGGTTGCATCACGTTGATAGTTTGCAGCGGCGTAGGTCCAAAGATAATCATCAAATATTATCCAGCCATTTGGCTTGAGCAGTTTATCCACTAAAAAGAAAGCTGCT
The DNA here is from genome assembly GCA_016699715.1 of Candidatus Competibacteraceae bacterium. Lineage (NCBI taxonomy): Bacteria > Pseudomonadati > Pseudomonadota > Gammaproteobacteria > Candidatus Competibacteraceae > Candidatus Competibacteraceae bacterium. The sequence continues at coordinate 1,718,473 of CP065007.1, forward strand.
CCATCAATAGTCCAGTTCTTTGGGCCATCAACAATACATAAATCGTAGATTTCTTTGCATCGACCATCCTGACTATTTCTTACAATTTCATCATGCAAAAACCATGTATAACCAGATTTCATTCGTAATATTTCAACAAATGTAGAAAGACCTGTTCGCGCTAACTGCACTTCAATAGATGGATTATAAGCGTTTTTGGCCTCAATAAGATCGACGGCAGTTATTAAACCTTTGCCTAAATTCTGTAGGGCCGCAGCCATATAGCAAGTAGCTGTGCCGTGAGCTATCCCCAATTCGAGAATATTTGTAAGTTTTTCTTTGACAATTAGGTTATAAATAAATCGCGCATTCGGCTCTGTAATAAATGGAACACCACCAACAATGGAGTGTATTTGTTCAAATTTCATCTCTTACCTCATTGGCATATGTTCTGTTGCATGAAGTTACAAATTGTTCATATATTTTTTCTATTTTCTTTGTTTGCTCAATCAGGTTAAAATTTTCGTGGACAAACTTTATAGCTGATTCCGACATCCGCTTCGCCAAATCTTCGTCCAGTAGGCATCGTAAAAGTCGATCAGCAATACAAATAATATCTCCTTCGTTGCACTGGAATCCGGTCACGCCATCGACAATACCCTCAATGGAACCTCCTCGTGCCGAGGAAACGACGGGTACTCCACATGCCTGCGCTTCAAGAATGACCATTCCAAACCCTTCGGCATCGCCATTTGCAGCAGTAACGCTCGGCAAGCAGAACACTCGTACTTTATGCAGTTGTTCAAGCACTTGTATACTCGACAGTGCGCCGGTAAAAATTACCGGCACTCCCAACTCACATGCTAATTGCTCTGCGGTCATGCGCATTGGTCCGTCACCAACCATAATCAATTCGGCTTCTGGCACCTCCCTATACACCCTTGAAAAAGCTTGGATCATCAGCAAAGGGCCTTTTTTTTCCACCATACGGCCAACGAAAAGCACACGCTTGTGTCGCAGGTATAATGGCACACCAGCAGGTTGAAAAAAGTCGGTATTGATGCCGATGTAACTCAGCGAAATTTTCTCGGGAGGGATGCCATATTCGATTGCGCGCCGACGAATTGCATCCGACACGGCGATGAAATGTACGCGCGAGTGAGTAGCTATCTGCCGTAATCTTCGCGGGTATGTCCGTCGACGCAACCCACCATGTCCGGCTTCCCACCACTCTTGCTTGATATTAATATCATAACCATGGAGGGTGACTAGCAACGGCAAACCGAGGATTCGTGCGTAAGGCCAGATATCCACCGCGAACGTGCCAAAATGGGCATGGATAACTTTCGCGTCAAACCCTCTCAAGCGCCTGACCACGAGCGGATCGGCCAGCCAGAGATATCGGAATATACGATAAATGAATCGGCGCCACCTAGGCGCATGCTCCGGAATCAGCAGCCGAACATCCAAGCCATCTAAGGCGAGCCCGCTTAGTATCAAAGATTCACCGACAAGAATAGGATACCAGCTACCACGCAATGCACGTGCCTGTTCCTTGATAAAGGTTTCCGAGTAAGGTAATAGATCATTCGTATAAATCAGCACCCTATTCTTATTGATCGAATTATTTTTTTTATCCAGCACGTTCATATCTAATTAGTTAGAAAATAAGGATTTCGCACGCCGCACGACACTACGTAAAATGCACCATAGCAAACTCGGCCTCCGAGCCGGTTTTTCAAATAGATGCATCAGTCCATAAATGGCTGTTGGGTGGATTATTGCAAGCCGTTTGAGTGACTCTGCGATGTGGTCAGCATATTCGGTCAAGGCGATTCTCGAATCAACTCGATATGCATCGTAGTGAAATTGCGCGGCATACAACGTATCTACCAATTCCTCGGCTTGTGAGATACGCCCGACATAGGTTTCAAGACAAACAATATAGGCACGTAACATGAGTGCAAAGACCTTTGCACGATGCGATGATGCGGTAACACTACTTGGATGTTGTCGGTAGAAATAAAGCGTATTTGATAATAGACAAACTCGTTTAGCTGTAGCGAATGCACCAAAATTAACGATATAATCTTCGTTAATAGGAACTGTTTCGCCGAAGTCTTGAGATAAGAACGGCTCTATTGCTTCTCGACGATAAAGCTTGTTACACAAAGAGCCGGTGCCGAACCCAAGATCACAGAACCTGCGCAGTATATCCTTGTCGACAAGTTCACTACGTCCGAATCTTACCTTGTGCACCCCTTGCGTGCCGTCTTTCGTTGCATAGCGAATGCCGCAAATAACAATATCGGCATGACCCAGCGTCATGGCGGAAACCATGCGTTCTACAAACTCCGGTTGCAACCAGTCATCCGCATCAAGGAATCCGACAAACTCACCTTGGGCTGCGGACATAGCGCGTACGCGGGCTAAATGAACACCTTCGTTTTTGTCGAGAGCAATTATGTGCAACCTAGAATCATGCCTACCATAATCACGCAATATATCGACGGTGCCATCCGTGCAACCATCAGCGACCGCTATAATCTCGATTTTAGAATATGTCTGCGATGCCGCCGATTCTACTGTGGCAAGAATAAATTCTTCGACTTGATAGCTAGGTATCAAGATTGATACAAGAGGTGAATATTTTTCCATGTCGAGCTCGGTGCTCAGCGTGAGATAATTTCAATGCTCATGAGATCGGTGGATAATATAGAGGCCCCAATCTAGAACTGGACATTTCTTACAAGTAACCTACTGTTTTAATGACTAAATCCTTTCGAGCAGCCCTAGCGATGTACGAATCAGCATTGGGAAGACTATATGTAAGTAAAGGTCATATATTTTCTTCGCATTAAACTTAATTTATGGGGCTTTATGAGTGATTTTTAAGACGCGCTCCCACTGTTGCATGGTCGCCAACATGGAGAATTTCCTCTCCACATGGGCGCAGTTTTCCGCACCCAGGTGCATCCTCAATTCCTCAGATTCGCTCATCTTTTGAATCAGGGAGGCAAGCTTTTCGCTATCCCCAACGGGAAACAACCACTTCCGGTTTTCCTCTGGTAGTAATTCTCTAATTCCAGGAATGTCGGTACCAATTATTGGTAACCTCGCATACATATACTCCAAAATGCTGTTCGATGTTCCTTCACACCGTGTGGACAATAGGCCTATATCAGCGTCGATAAGCCACTGCTCTAGTTCAGCGCGACCCAGAGGGCCACAGAAGCGAACCGACCCAAATAGATCTTCCCTCGATATTTCCTCAAGTAATCGGCGCTCATCTTCCTTAAACGGCGTAAACCCAGCAATGTCCAGCAAAACATTGCTACCATCTTTCTTGAGTATTCTTATAGCTTCCAGAGCCGTCCAGATGTCCTTTTCTCGATTCAGGTTGGCGAGATGAAGCAAGCGCAAAGTATTCCTTTTATTTGTTCTATGTCGCTCAAAAGTTGGTAGCGTCTTCCAGGTTCCATCAGGGACAAAAGCATTAGGAATAATAGATACAGACGCGAGGGGCTGATTGAATGTATCTGCGACAAAATGCGCCCCATCCTGGGAATTTGCCACGAATTCCACATTGGCGCTGGTAGCCAGTCTTACAAAGTAACGGTTGTAAATAAAACTTCCGTTATCATATCCGCTTCGATGATTCCAGAAGATTCTCACACCCAGTTGCTTTCGACATAGCAGAGTTAATACAGATGGGGTGATTGTGAATGGAATAACAATATCAAATCGCTGTCGAGGAAGCTCTGCGCAAAGTTTCCGATTGCGAAGAAGCCGCAGAAATGCACGGAGTAAGAAAGATGCCGGATTTAGCCCTGCATCTTGATAAATCCAACCGAATGATGGCCAGCGGTCTAACTGTCGACAAGTAATTCCAGCAGTAGTAAGCAGCTCCAAAAGAGGGGTTCCCTTTCCACGTGAGGGCAATCCCCAGACTTCGACGTAATGGCCGATCTCCTTAAGATGCATCGCCAGAATGGATGCTTGCTTCTCGGCACCACCATGGGTAAAGCAAGGAATAAATATCAAGAATTTCATGTCAAACTTTATCAGAAAGACGCGGCAAACCTTTGACAAATAAAATCAGCGCGCATAAATAACGACAAGCCCACAATTTGATATTCACGAAGCGGCCGACATTCTCATGAATTCGGACTTTCGTTTCCAAATACTCTAGAGTATCCTTCGCCATGCGCCTCGCATTGAAATAACTTAGGACGCGCTGTCGTCCTCTTGCTCCCATCTCCATAGCCATATCCCTATCAGATAGCAATGCGATTATGCCAATTGCCACGGCTTCGCTGTCGCGCGGGTTGACAAGCAAACCGCTTTCCAGATGCGCAATCGCTTCAGGTACCCCGCCCTCATGTCCACCAATCACGGGCTTTCCGTAATAGCCGGCTTCCAAGTAGACCAGCCCAAACCCCTCCCAGCGCCGCTCGCATTTACTCGTTAATGCAAACACATCGCACAACGTGAAATAGGCTGGCAACATCGAGGAAGGGACTTCCCCGACAAAGTCGACGCAGCTCTCAAGCTGCAGTTCGACGCACAACTCCTCCAAAGCGGCGCGATAAGGCCCCATGCCCCCGATCACCAGGTACGCGCGCGTGTAAACGTGGCGAACCAGAGCGAATGCCCGAATCAGTATGTCATGCCCTTTGTCCAAATCCAGCCGGGCAAGGCAGAAAATGATCCTGGAGTCTGGCGGACGCGACTGGCGTAACGACTTTACATCATCCGGGTCCGCATCTAGTAGGCGACTAGTGTCTATACCATTCGGCACTACGGTACACCGTAGCTGACCAGGGAACACCCTTCTCGTCAAAGCGGCCGTTGCCTTACTAACCGCAATACATCCTATTGCTTCTTTGTAATAGGCGATCATGCGGTCGCGAAGTACTGGCAGCTTCGTTGCGTGATCCCTGAAATAAATTAGGATTTCGGAACCATGCAATACCGTCGCATAGGAAAATAAGCCTTTCGACATCCGGGCGAATTTCTCTTGCGCACGGCGCTCCGTCACCAGAATTACATCAAATCGATATTTCAATTGTAGACAACAAAGGGCATGCTGCGTGGAGATCCTGGTACTCGTCCTTGCTAGGAAATGGATATGGATGTCTTTAAGGTCGGTTGAACCCGTCTCCACACTTGGCTGTGGCGTCAGAACATGCACCTCGACACCGAGCGAGATAAGCCCCACTGCCAGATCGTGACTGTAGACACCAGCCCCGCCCTTAAATGGAGGAAATTCATGGGTGTATATCAGAATGCTCCGAAGTCCCATCGTCCGCCCCTTAAACCGGCAAGAGAAGCTGTTCTCTAAATAGATGCGATCATTCACTTATGGGCTTCGACATACATGTCCCGTCCCGGGTAATGCGTCCAGGTCGCATGCGAACACGACACCCGTTGAAAGCCGATATCACGGAGCACTCGGACCAGCTCGCGCGCGCTCCAAACATAGCGGTGGGTTTCATATTCCAGGCGATCCCACTGGTTGCCATAGAACTGGTTGTGTGCCCTGGCCAGCCATGTCCGGTGAAATGCCATTCGATACGGGGGATGTCCATGACAGCCGATACGATGCCTTCTCCCTTACGCCCGGTGGCGTAGGTTCGTCCGACAACGCCAAGCTTGACCACTGGATAGAAGGCGGCGAGATCTACGCCCGGGGAAATGATTTCTGTTCGATAGCTACCAAACGAACGGATGATGTCGGCGGTCGCGTCTGCCATGGCGACACACACATCCACCTCCCTCGCAACCTTCTCGAACAGGTCACGTGCCGCTTTGTCACGTTCTCGGTGGGTGAAAAAACCGATCTCGATTGGGGATATCCGTTCGCCGCGACAGCCGTAGGTCATGTAGTATTGGATCCGTGCTCGCCTGTCTTCCTCTAAACCGTATGACACATAGGGAAGGCGACTGCATATTTCCCTTGCTTGCCTCTCTTGTATCCAGCCGAGGTCGGATAGCTTGATATGTACCAGCGCCCCCATCTTTATTTGGCTCCTATACATGCAGAGGCAGTAGGTGAGTGTTCCAGTTCCTTCTTGATCGCCTTGGCCCAGTATGCGGCAGGGAATTCGGCTCCCTGAAGTGTATCGATGGTGACTACATCCTGAATCTCATAGGCATCCCGCAATAGGCGCCGTATGCCGAACTCTGTGAATCGCCAGAAGTCGTTAGGGCTCATGTGGATCGGCTGCCGGAACGGCAGGCCAAGGAGCAGTGTGCCGCCGTCGGCAAGTATTCGAGTGATCTCGGCAAAGCCAGCGTGAAAGTCATCGACGTGCTCGAGCACACCGCTGCAATAAACACAATCGAAGGAACCATCGCTAAGTTCGGGCATAGACCGTACATCGAGGACCAGATCGCATCCGAAGTTTGGGCCGACTTCGGATGTCGTATAGGACACTGCGGCGGCGAAGTAATCCCGGTAATGACTACCCTCCCCATCCGAATCGTTGCCACTCCCGATCGACAGCACCTTGCCTTGGATGGCCATACAATGCTGGCGCAGCCAGGCATTACTTTCCCGACGGGCGTTCGATACGCCGCCCTGCTTCGGGTGCAGCAGGCCTCTTGCCGAAGTGATCAAGGCCATCAATTTCCGATGGAGTGCCATAGGATCATTGTTTCCGTAGCAGGTTGGATCGCGTGTTCATTTGACGGCCTCGACATGCATGTCTCGCCCAGGGTGGTGCGTAAGCGTCGCATGGCTGAAGCTCACCTTGCGGAAACCGATATCACGCAGGACTCCGACGAGTTCACGGGCGCTCCACAAGTAGCGGTGCGTCTCGAAGTCGATGCGGTCCCATTGGTTTCCGTAAAACTGGTTCTTGGCAGAGATACGCTTACTACGGTTTGGGTGTAGCAGCCACAGTACGCAGCGTACGAAGTCCGCCGCCTCGATGACCAGCAACCCGTCAGGCTTCAGCATGCGATACCAGTCACGAAACATGTCGATGGCTTCCCAGCGGGGGAAGTGGTCGATGGTATGCGAGGTGAAGATTTCATCGACAGAGTAATTAGCAAGTCCTAGCTTGCGCATGTCCGCGAACACGTCGGCCACGCAGCCAATGCGCGAACTGTCGGGAGTGCCGGCCTCGGCTGGATACATGTCGACATTGATGAAATCACGCCAACGTATGCCGCCGCAACCTAGATGTAGCTTCACAATCCCCAACTTGTACCCATCAATGTAGGCCTTGAGCCGATTGTGTTCAGGAGCGTATTGGGACAATATCCTATCCGTATCGGGGCGAATTCCGGCATGAGGAATTATTGAGTTCATCTTGCCGATGGGATTTCATGATGGTCGAAGTTTACTGTCATCGGGAAGAAATGACTTACACCGCCACCAACCGGGCCTGTAATTTCGACTATGCCGGCATTAAGTGCTTGTGTAACCGTAACCTTTCCCGAGCGGTCGAATAAACTGATACTGATCTGATAGCGGCCATGCGCAAGTTGAATAGGCCCTAGCTCAAATTGCAGCACATGCGATCCGCCACCTAGTTCTAGGACATCGGACTGATCAAGGCGAACGATAGAATTTGCCTTGAATTCGTTCTCGATCGAGAAATGTACCAATATCAGCCCAATCGTGATGTTTTCGGTAACCGCAATGGCAAATTCAAACTTAAGGATGTCGCACCAAGCGATGCGCGCGGGCAAGGGCGATAGGTATATTGACGAAATTCGCTTATCGGCAATCAACCGGTAAGGTGACTCTGGTGTCTGTTGGCCCTCACTATAATGACGTAGCCCCTCGGCCGTTTCACCTAGATGGCTGACAGTTCCGGCATCCAGCAGCAGCGTGGAGTCGCAGATCCGGCTGACCTGCGACTCGCTGTGACTGACGAAAATTACGGCTGCTCTTTCCAGTACTTCGCCGATGCGCTGGAAGCACTTGCTGCGAAAGGCCGTATCACCCACCGCCAGGATTTCGTCCAGCAGCAGCACATCGGGTTCGAGGGCAGATGCGATGGAAAAGCCTAGCCGCATCTGCATGCCTGAACTGTAGCTTTGCACAGGCGTATCGATGAAGTCGTGCAACTCTGCGAAGTCGATAATGTCGCCTATCCTGCGGTCGATCTCGTGGCGGGTCAGGCCCAACACCGAAGCATTGACATAGATGTTCTCGCGCCCGGTCAGGATGGGGTTGAACCCGGCTCCCAAGGCAATCAGTGCCCCCACCCGCCCGCGCATCTCGATCCGCCCCGCATCCGGTTTGATCAAGCCGTTGAGCATCCGCAGCAGCGTGGTTTTACCTGCCCCGTTGCGTCCGATCAATCCCAAACACTCACCACGCTTGAGTTCGAAGCTCACATCGTTCACCGCCCAGAACTCATCCGGGCGCAACTCCCCGTCGCCGCCATGCCGACGTCCCAATAGCTCATTACTAAGATCCTGCATCCCATACCACAAGGAGCGCTTGAGGCTGCGGCAGAATTTTTTCGAGACGTTTTCGACGATAACCAGTGAGTCAGACATCGGAGTTTTAAACTGTAAGGACTGAGCTTATATTTAGTGCAGGACTTCATCCAGACTTTGTGCGATGACACCCTGATCGAACCAACGAAGCAGCGTCTCAGCATCCGCTTGAATAATTCGCGCACGTACAGACTCGCTTGGCGGGCCGAATTTGCGTTCGAGCAATCGCAATAGCATCGTGGCTTCACCACGTCGTTCGCCCTGCTGTAAGCCCTGCTGTAAACCCTGCTGTAAACCCTGCTGTAAGCCCTGCTGTAAGCCCTGTTCGATGTATTTATCAATGAAAGTTTGCATAAGAGGTTCTCCGCTATGGGTCTCTTGCAACAGTGATCGCACGTCTTGTTCGTTCAGTCGCTGCGTACCTTGGACATAATAACGCAACAACGATTCCAGAATCTCCAGAGCGGTCGGTTGTTCGATGACCTGCTCGATCAACCTCAACAACTCCCGTAAGCGTTCCAGTGGCTGGTTGCTGTAGATATGCCGTAGCGCCAACTGCACCAGGCGAGTCAACGCTTCACCTTTAATTTCAGTGCTGCCACGTGGGGAGATATCATGCAGGGCGTAGCGAAACCGCGGAACATACGGCGCCAGCGCCTCGGGCAATGGAGCCACCAACTCATGAAAATTCGCTGGAACTCGCCACTGCTGTTGCCCATGATACAACACCAAAGGATAAACGGGCGGCAGATGACGCGCCTTCGAATGCTGTTTACGGTATTCGTCACCCCCGGCCACGATATAGCGTAGCAATTGCAATAACACCCAGTGCTCAGGCCGACTCTTGTGCTCAAACAGCAAATAAATCCGCAGAGGGCTTCCCCGATGGCGCACGGTATAGACCAGGTCCGAATAGACTTGCCGCAAATCTGGAGATACGTAGGTATCCTTGGCGATGGTCAAAGCGGTCAAATCGATCTCGGCCAGCAGCGACGCGGGCAATTCACACCGCAGGAAATCCTGAGCAATCACCAATCGCCCGAAGTTCTCGCGAAAGAAGCAATCATGCGGAGTCGGAGTCGGTTCCATCAGGTTTTCAGTTTTCAGTCTCGGGGACCAGCGAACTCAGGCGCTCATCCGCTCAATCAGAATGGGCATGGCGGCGCGAAACACAATCCACATCACGAACAATAAGACCAAAGTCGCCAGGTTCACCCCCAGAAAAAACCCCAGATACTCCGGCATCATGCCCGTCAGCCAGTCGCGGGCAGTCAGAATCAACGGTGTCAGCGGATTGAGCTGAAAGACCGTCGCGGCCCAACCGCCGGACGGCATGGCAAACACCACCGGCGTCAAATACATCAAAAACTGCATGACCAACGGAAACGACTTGCCAATATCCGTATACAGCATCCCCACTGGAGTGAGAACCAAACCAAATGCCGTGCCCGCGAGAATCAACGCCAAAACCGCCAGCGGGAACAGCAACAAGCCCCAGCTCGGAAAAACCCCCAGCAACATAATGGCCGGCAACAACAGGGCAATTTTGATGCCGGCGTTGAACAGCGTCTGATAGATGCCCGAGACGATCAACGCCTCACGCGGAAAATTGATCTTGGCCAACATGGGCTTGGCGGCATTCGTCTGCTGCAAGGGGGCGTTGGCTGCCTCCATGAAGATCGCCCACAGCATGGTGCCGGTGAAAACGTACACCGAATAGGGCAGCACAGTCCCACCCATGCGGACGATGCCGCTGGTGCTCAGGAACAGCCAGACCGCCGTATTGGCCAGCGGCAGGATAAACGCCCAAACCAGGCCCAAGGCAGTCTGGCGGTACTGCGCGCTGATGTCGCGCACCGCCAACCGCCACGCCAGCTCGCGCCCGGCCCACAGGTCGTGGAACATCTCACCGATCAATCGACCCGGATCGCGCAGGGATGAATCCGGCGTATAGACGGTCACAGGGCCGGTGGTATCTGACTTATTCATGGTTTCCGGGTGGCTTCATATGGTGCATGACAAGCGTTTGCCTCTCCTCATACCCAATTTATTTTCACGATGAGTTTACACCTGACTTATAGAAATTAAAACTTCATCGTTTCCCGCCGTGTCACCACCAACTCCTGATAACCGAACACCACGCTCAGATGATGCGGCAGGGCATGGCCACCCTCATCTCGCCAGAGTTCGTTGCCTTTATCTCTTGTCTCCGCCCTCCTCCCGCGATGGGGAAGAGGGAAAACCCGCCGCTACCTCCTCACCCGTGGCGGTGTTTTTCGGGAATGAAGCAGCCAACCGACGGCGTTCGTCCCACCGGGTTCGGCGCTGATCATCCTCGACCCCCTTGTAGTGTAGGGCGGAGATCTGTTCCGAGACCAGCCCGATCAGAAACAGCGACAGGGAATAGATCAGCAACACGGCGCTCATGTTGGTAAAGCGATGCAGAGTGGCATAAGTGTAACCGTAGTAACTCACGGCGGTGAGGAAGAAGACCAAGCTCAGCGGGAGAAAAAACCGCATCGGCGAAAACAGGGCGCCGACCTTGAGGATGATCAGGAAAAACCGCGCGCCGTCCCGCAGCAGGCGGATGTGGCTTTTACCGCCGCGCTGGCCCGCGCGGATTGGGATGTAGGCGACCGGAAACCCCGAACGGAAAAAGGCCATGGTACTGGTGGTGGGGTAAGAAAAACCGTTGGGCAGCAGGTAGAGAAACTTGCGGAAATGCCGAGCGCGGACAGTGCGAAACCCGGAAGTGAGGTCCTCAATGCGATAACCGGTCATGACCGAGGCCAGCCGATTGTAGAAGTGATTGGCCAACCGCCGGCCCGGTGAGGCATGAGTATCCGCTTGCCGCGCCCCTACCACCATCTCGTAGCCTTCCTCCAACTTGGCCAACAATCGAGCGATGTCAGCGGGCGCGTGTTGGCCATCGGCGTCCATGAACACCAGCAGGTCGCCCCTGGCATTGCGCGCGCCGGTCTTGACCGCTGCGCCGTTTCCCAACGAGTACGGGTGACGGACCACCCGCGCACCATACTCTCGGCCCACCTCACCGGTCTGGTCGGTGGAACCGTCGTCGACCACGAGGATTTCCGCCGCTGGATACAACGCTTTCAGCTCGGCCAGTAACGACGGCAGGTTAGCTGCTTCGTTCTTGGCCGGCAGGATGATGCTCAAGCTCTCGTTCATGATCGACCTTATTCTACGTTTTGTAAGAGCATAATCGATCTACATGGCGCTGCCCATTCGACACGTCTGCCATGCTGGCATCATCGCCGGTCGGGGCGGACGGCTGGAAGATTACCTGTACCTGCCACTCAAGGGTAGGAACCAGGACATCGCCATGGATCTACCGGGATACAAATCACATCGGAACCCTGCAATGCCTGATCGAACCACTCGGGCAAACTCAGTCTGAGCTGCAAGCAACCTCGCCGAACAAGCCAGGCGACCTCCCAGCACGTAACCGCGCTGACCGCCAATTACTCGGCGGTTTCGATGCAATCGATGATTCCAGGCGATAAGGGGTTTGCCTGAGAATCAACCCAGCGAACCCAAACATGCGTATCCAGCAGCAGGATCACTTCAAGGCATCCCAGTCCTCTTCCGGCATTACGGGCGTCATCAGGTCGTCGTGCATGACCACCGAACCGGCCAGCTTCGCCATGGTTTCCGGCGTGGCCTATCCTCTGGCCGCCGCTTGTGGACTTCATTCATCGCGTCGTCCAACAGCAGCAAAACCCGAAGCTTGACGCCGTCGGGCACCTGGTCCGGCAGTCGAAGCATGCGCTGATCAGCGATAGCTTCAAATTCAATGGCTTGCATGGTCAAGCTCCTTTCAAGAGGACTGCAATAAAAACGGGAAAGCCAGGCTCGTTTAGTGCCCGCCGCTCACCTCGAACACCTCTTTCAAGCAATGGTCGCCAACGTCCGTCCGCCCCACACTTCCAGTTGCGCCAGCTCCGCTCCCGCCGCTGCATTGGCCAAAATCCACCACGGAAGCTAAGGCATCAGCTCCCACCCATCGCGCTCGCTCATGAGCTGCTCCAGTTCAAACGGACAAGTCTCTGGAAACAGCGTCTCCTCCAAGCCCGTTTCGGCAATCGCCATCAGTACCGCATCAATGTAAGCATCCGCCATGAGTATCGGTAATTCGAGGCGCAGGCTCGGATTATCGGCCAGCAGCCGAGCCACCTGTCGCTGTTGCTCCCGAATCGTCGCCCGCCAACTTCGACCACGCCGTTCCGGTTGATAACGCCATTTCAAGCAATGCATCAACAACACCGCCAACCGGCTCCCCAACGCCCGCCGCTCACTCCGTCCCATGCTTTCCAATTCCTCGGCGATGTTCATGCGATCAATTTCCGCCCATCGCCCCGCGCGCAGCAGGGCCGCATTTCGCGTTGCCCATGCGTACAAATCCCGTTCATAAAGGGTTTCCATAACACCACCTAAATCTCCAGCCAAGCGGATAAACCATCGCATCCATCATCCCATTAACCCATTAACCCGCAGGTCCTACCCCAAGCTTTTTTGATTTCGATCAACGCCATAATGCCGCCAAATGGACCCTGACCTCCGGCAACCGCTCCAGGGTCAATGTCTCATCGGGCTCCGCCGTCCGGCTCTCCCGATAATTCCCCAGCACCGGTTCCCGATAGCACGCCATCCGCCCTTTCGTCGCGTCCAGCAACCACACCTCCGGGATGCCATTCCGGGCGTACAGCGGGATCTTCAACTCGCGATCATAGGCCACCGCGGTATCCGCCACCTCGATCAGCAGCAGCACATCTCCCGCGGTCGGATGCGCGTCGCGATAACCCCGGTTCACCACCAGCGCCAAGTCCGGCGTTACTTCGCCATCGTCATCCAGTCGCACGGGATTTTGAACTCGCACCCGATAATCGCCACAATTTTGAACCGTCAGAATTTGCGCCAACCGATCCACATAATCCGCATGCAGGCTACTAATCGGCGCCATATCCATCAACTCCCCATCGATCAGTTCCACCCGGTCGGACCCGCTCAGAATTCCCGCCGCGCCCAGCCGCTGAAAATCAACCACCGTCAGCTTATGTCGTGGTAATTGCACCGTCGCGGTCATGACCCCTCCGCTCCACGTATTCCACGCTAGACCACCCAGACCAGAACCAGCGGCAGCGTCACCAGCGCCAGCCCCGTTTCCACCGTCACGATCGCCGCCATCAGCGGCGCGTCGCCGCCCAGTTGCCGCGCCAGGATATAGGCGGTGGACGATCCCGGCAGTGCGGCAAAGGTCAGCAACACCGCCGTTTCCAGCCGGCCCGGTTGCGCCAGCCAGCACAACGTCGCCGCCAGCGCCGGCAGCGCCAGCAGTTTCAGCACACCGGTCGCCACCAGCAGGCCCGGCCGGTTCAGCGCCGCCAGTCGCAAGCCCGCGCCCACCGCCAGCAGGCCCAACGGCAACGCCGCCCGCGCCAGAATATCCAGCACCGCCGCCGATCCCCACGGCAGGCCGATCCCGCTCAGATTCAAGCCGATCCCGACCAGACAGCCCAGGATCAGCGGATTGGTGATCAAGCCCCGCAACACGCTGGCCGCGCTGGCCGCCCGGCCGGCGTGCGCGCTCAGCACCAGCACGCACAGCACGTTGATCATCGGGATCATGAGCGCCATCACCAGTGCCGCCACCGTGCCGCCCTCGGCGTGAAACACCGCCAGCGCCACCGCCAACCCCACATAGGTATTAAAGCGGATCGCGCCCTGGTATACCGAGCTAAAGGCCGGTCCGTCCACTCCCAGCCACGGCCGCAACGCATACACCAGCGCCGTCATCCCCAACAACAAAGCCACCACCACCACCGCCACCGGCCCGACCGCGTACTCTTCCAGCCGCGCCTGCGCCAGGCGATTCACCAGCAGGGCCGGAAACAGCAGGAAATAAGTCAGTCGCTCGGCGGCCGGCCAGAACCCGTCGCCCGGAAACCCCAGCCGCCGCAGGCCCAGACCCAGCAGGATCAGCGCGAAGATCGGACCCAGCGCGCCAAGGATCAGGGGAAGACTGGTCATGCGGATGGCAGGCAAAACCGCCCGATCAGCCTCCGCAGCAGATCCAGCGTCGGCTGAATCGTCGCCAACGGCAGAAATTCGTTCGGTTGATGGGCGCATTCCACGTCGCCGGGACCGAGAATCACCGTCTCCATGCCCAGGGCGTTCAGATACGGCCCCTCGGTGCCGAAACTCACCACTCCAGCCGGCGTGCCGGTCAGTTCCTCGGTGGCTCGCACGATGGCCGCCGCCGCCGGCGTTTCCAGCGCCTCGATTCCCTCGAACAGTGGCAGGAACCCCAGATGCAATTCACTATCGGCCAGCAGGTGGGCCAACCGCCCGTGTAATTCGCCGCGCAGATCCGCCAAGGACATTCCCGGCAGCGGCCGAATATCGATATGCAGCTCGCAGTCGGCGCAGATCCGGTTGGGATTGTCGCCGCCGTGAATGTGCCCCAGATTGAGGGTCGGCACCTCGACCTCGAACAACGGATTGCGATGGTTCGCCTGCAATTCCGCCCGCCACCGCAGCAACTCACCGATCACCCGGTGCATCCCTTCCAGAGCGCTCACACCCAGCGCCGGATTACTGGAATGACCCGAGCGGCCTTCCAGCCGGATCGCTTCCATCAGGATGCCTTTGTGCATCCGCACCGGCTTCAGCCCGGTCGGTTCGCCGATCACCGCGTGCCGACCCAGCGGCTGGCCGGCCGCCGCCAGCGCCCGCGCGCCGTGCATGCTGCTTTCCTCGTCCGCCGTGGCCAGAATCACCAGCGGCTGGCGCAACGGACCTGCCGCGAATTCCCGCGCCGCTTCCAGCGCCAGCACCAGGAAGGACTTCATATCAGCCGTGCCCAGGCCGTAAATTCGCCCGTCCGCTATCTCTCCGCCAAATGGATCGTAGCGCCAGCGCCCGGCATCGAACGGCACCGTATCGGTGTGCCCGGCCAGCACCAACCCGCCCGGCCCCGCCCCCAGCGTGGCGATCAGATTGGCCTTGTCCGGCCGCTCCGGCAGCGGTTCGATCCGCACCGCGAAACCGGCATCTTCCAGCCAACCGGCCAGCAGGTCGATGACCGGCCGGTTGCTCTGATCGAACTGTGGCGACACGCTGCTCACCGAGGGGGTGGCGATCAGTTGGCGGATGTGGTCCAGTAATAAGGGTGGCAAGGTCGGCATGAGTTTTTCACTGGCGATAGAGGTGGATACTGCGAGATAATAACAATATTCACCGGTTGGTACCCCGCGCTTGTCCTGGCCGTAGTCGCCAAGCCGCTTCGCCCATCTCCGTTCGCCCGTCCCCTCTCCGGGTTTGGAACCTCTGAACCGCCATGCTGCGTGCCGCTGCCCGGAACGACATTCCGGCTCTGTTGACCATTGAAAACCGTTGCTTCAGCAGTGACCGCCTGTCCCGCCGCAGCTTCCGCCATCTGCTGAGCCGCGGCAACGCGGTTACCCTGGTTGAGGAAGACGCCGGCCGCATTCGTGGCTATGTGCTGCTGCTGTTCTCGCGCGGCACCTCGATGGCCCGCTTGTACTCCATCGCCGTCCACCCGGACTTCGCCCGCCGCAACATCGGCGACTGCCTGCTGGAAGCCGCCGAGACCGCCGCCCTGGAGCGCGATTGCGTGTCGATGCGGCTGGAGGTTCGCCGCGACAACGCCCCTTCGCTGAATCTGTTCCGTCGCCACGGCTACCGCCAGTTCAAGGAAGTGCTGGATTATTACGAAGACCACATGACCGCGCTGCGCTTCGAAAAGCGGCTGGTCCCGCAGCTCCAGCTCGATCTGGTCAAGGTACCCTACTACCAGCAGACCCTCGACTTTACCTGCGGCCCGGCGGCACTGATGATGGCCATGAAGGCGCTGGACCCGACGCTCGAACTGGATCGCAAACTGGAACTGCGGCTGTGGCGCGAAGCCACCACCATCTTCATGACCGCCGGCCACGGTGGTTGCGGTCCCTACGGACTGGCGTTGTCGTCCCACCGGCGCGGTTTCGATCTGGAGATCCACGTCAACGAAGACGGGGTGTTCCTGGTCGATTCGGTGCGCAGCCCGGAAAAAAAGGAAGTGATGCGGCTGGTGCAGGAAGACTGGATCGAGGAATTAAGCCAGTTGCCGGTCGTCTTGCGTTGCGGCAGCCTGGGCGTGGACGAACTGCGGCAGAAATTCGAAGCCGGCGGTATCCCGCTGGTGCTGATCAGCTCCTACCGCATCTATGGCGAGCGCTTTCCGCACTGGGTGGTCGTCACCGGTTTCGACGATCACTGCATCTACGTCCACGACCCATTCGTCGATGTCGAAAACGGCGAAACCGTCACCGACTCCGTCAACATGCCGATCTCGCACCGGGAGTTCCAGCGCATGGCCCGCTATGGCAAGGTCGCGCAAAAAGCCGTGCTGATCCTCTATCGATCCAACCGCCGCTCCGAATCGCCGACGCCTTAACCACCTTAACCGCACACTCGCTTTATCAGGACGCTTTGCACCGATGGCCGATCACATCATCCTGGTGGAAAATCCCACCGACTGGAAACCTCATTTTCCCAACCTGCCCGTCGTCGCCGCCAAGGACTATCTGGCCAAGCCCGAATATTCCACCGGCCGCAGCCTGCGGGTACTGAATCTGTGTCGCAGCTACCGCTATCTGAGCGTCGGCTACTACTGCTCGCTGCTGGCCGAGGCCCGGCGCCACCGGGTGATCCCCAGCGTGCGTACCCTCAACGACCTCAGCCGCAAGTCGATCTACAGCCTGGATGTCGAGGATCTGGACGATCACGTCCAGCAGGTGCTGGGCAAGCCCCGACCCGGCTTCACCGCCACGGCCTTCGAACTGGACATCTTCTTCGGCCAGTGCGCCGCCAAGGAATTGCAGGAACTGGCCCGGCAACTGTTCGACGCCTTCCGCTCACCGCTGCTGCGGGTGGAATTCCGGCTACAGGGCAAGTGGCGCATCGCCACCCTCAAGGCGCTGCACCTGCATTCGCTGTCGGCGGAGCAGTCGGAGATGTTTCTCGGGGCGCTGGCGGCCTATCTGAGCCGGCGCTGGCGGCAGCCGCGGGTCCGCAGCAGCAACTACCGCTACGACCTGGCGATGCTGCACAACCCCAAGGAGGCCCTGCCGCCCTCCAACCCCAAAGCCCTGCAACAATTTATCAAGATCGGCCGTGAGTGCGGGGTCAATGCCGAACTGATCGAGAAAAAGGACTTCGGGCGACTGGCCGAATTCGACGCGCTGTTCATCCGCGAAACCACCGGCATCGATCACTACACCTATACCTTCGCCAAAAAGGCGGAAAGCGAAGGCATGGTGGTGATCGACGACCCCGACTCCATCCTCAAATGCACCAACAAGGTCTATCTGGACGAGTTGCTGCGTACCCATCGGGTCCGCACCCCGAAAACCGTCATCGTCCGCCGCGACAATCTGGAGCGGGTGGACAGCGAGATCGACTACCCCATCGTACTGAAGATCCCCGACGGCTCGTTCTCGCGTGGGGTGTTCAAGGTCAATGATCGGACCGGACTGCTGGACATGGCCGGCAAATTGTTCAAGTCATCCGACCTGCTGCTGGCACAGGAATTTCTCTACACCGAGTTCGACTGGCGGGTCGGGATTCTCAACAAGACGCCGCTGTTCGTCTGCCAGTATTTCATGTCCAAGGAGCACTGGCAGATCTACAATCACGAGTCCGGCCAAAAGACCGATACCCACGCCGGCGACTTCAAAACCTTCCGGGTCGAAGATGCACCGGAGGTAGTGGTCAAGACGGCGCTCAAGGCCGCCAATCTGATCGGCAACGGCTTATACGGCGTGGATTTGAAACAGACCGCCAAGGGCGTGGTGGTGATCGAAGTCAACGACAACCCCAACATCGATCACGGCGTCGAAGACGCGGTGCTCAAGGAAAACCTCTATCGCGCCATCGTCGAAGACATCGTCTGGCGCTTGGATCGAAAGCGAGGGAAGTGATGGCGCGGGGGCAGAGGGCAGGGATAACGCAAGACCTGCCCCCTGAATTCTCGAACGGTTCAGGCCGCCTTCTTGGTCCAGGCGGTGCACCAGCCGTTGGCATGAACCAGTTTACCCTGGAAAATCGCGCAGGGGCCGCTTTCTTCGCCAGCCTTGCCGGTGTACAAGCCACAATTATGGCATAACGCCGTTGCGTCCTTGCGCTTGTCGGATTTGGTGGCGTCGGCCACGTAACCCAGCGACGCCGCCGTGGGATCGGTCTCGCTGACCATATCCGCCGCTCGGGCGGTTCCGCTCAACAGCGCGTTGGCGAACGGCGCGGCGGCCAAGCCGACGGCGGTCAGCTTGATGAAACGGCGGCGGCTGTTGTCGGGAACATGATTGGCCATGGTGGTTTCCTCGGAAGTTGTTATATGAACTGGTAAAACTCGCGCGAACACCACCTGCGCGAGTGGCCGAATGATAACATGGACTACCGTAAGACAGGTTGACATCCGACAATGACAACGGCCAATTTCCTCCTTTTTGGAGCGACATGGCATGCACACGACTGCGAGCAGGGCGCGGTTTCGCTTTCGCTGGCGCCACCGAGCGCTGTTGGTCGGTATCGGCCTGTTGGCGCTGCTGGCCATTGGCGCCATCTGGTTGTATAGCCGATTGCACGGCAGCCTGCCCCAACTGGATGGCGCGGCGATATTGGCCGGACTGAGCGCGCCGGCCACCGTCGAACGCGATGCGCTGGGCGTACCGGTCATTCGCGGCGCGAACCGACTCGATGTCGCCCGCGCCACCGGTTTCGTCCACGCCCAGGAACGATTTTTTCAGATGGATCTGCTGCGGCGCACGGCGGCCGGCGAGCTGGCGGCCTTGTTCGGCCCGACGGCGCTGGATTTGGATCGCGCCCACCGCCTGCATCGCTTCCGCCATCGTGCCCGTCAGGCACTGGCAACGCTGCCCCTCGAAGATCGCGCCCTGATCGATGCCTACGCCGCCGGTGTCAATGCCGGACTGGCTGCCCTCGCCGCCCCACCGTTCGAATACCTGTTGCCGCGGGCCACGCCCGAACCCTGGCGAGCCGAGGATACGGCGCTGGCGGTGTACGCAATGTATCTGAACCTGCAAGGCCAGCAATGGCCGCGTGAATCAACCCGCGGCCTGCTGCACGACCGACTGCCGCCCGCCTTGGCCGACTTCCTCGACCCGCTCGGCACCGAGTGGGACGCGCCATTGCAGGGGGAAGCACTCCCATCGCCGCCCCCGCCCGGTCCCGAGGTGTTCGATCTGCGCGGTCAGCCGGTCGTCGATATCGTTCCGGCGAACCCGCGAACGCACCCGTCGCCGGCTTTCGCGCTCTTTCCACTCGTGCCGACCGACGAATCCGAAACGGCCAGCGGCAGCAACAACTGGGCGGTCGCCGGGCAACTGACCGCGCACGGTGGCGCGCTGCTGGCCAACGACATGCATCTGGCGCTGCGCGTCCCCAACATCTGGTATCGGGCTACCCTGGCCTATCCCGAGGCCGGCGGCGAACGACGAATCACCGGCGTCATGTTGCCCGGAGCGCCCGCCATCGCGGCCGGCGGCAACGGCCATATCGCCTGGGGTTTCACCAACAGCGAAGGCGACTGGGCCGATCTGGTGATCCTGGAACCCGGCGTGGACGACGAGCACTATCTGACTCCCGACGGGCCGCGCGCCTTTACCCATGTCCGGGAAACACTGACCGTCAAGGACGGGCCGCCCGAAACGCTGGAGGTGCTGGAAACCGTCTGGGGGCCGGTGGTGGACCACGACCATCGGGGTCGGCGGCGGGCGCTGCGCTGGGTGGCGCACGAGCCGCGGGCGTTCAACCTGGGGCCACAGGGGCTGGAGCGGGTCGATACGCTGGAGGCGGCGCTGACGGTCGCCAACCAGGCCGGCATGCCGGCGCAGAACATCCTGCTGGCCAGCGGGGACGGACGAATCGCCTGGACCCTCACCGGCCCGATTCCGCGCCGCTTCGGCCACTCGGGCCGCATACCGTCTTCCTGGGCCGATGGCCGGCGCGGCTGGGACGGCTGGCTGGAAGCAGCCGAATATCCACGGATCGTCGATCCGCCCGATGGCCGGCTGTGGACCGCCAACGGTCGAGTGGTGGACGGGACGTGGCTGGACCGGCTGGGCGACGGCGGCTACACGCTCGGCGCCCGCGCCCGGCAGATTCGCGACGGCCTGCGGTCGGCGCAACGTTTCGACGAAGCGAGTTTCCTGGCGCTGCAACTCGATGATCGCGCGCTGTTTCTCCAGCACTGGCGCGACCTGCTGCTGGCGGTGCTGACCCCGGAGGCCGCCCACGCCGATCCACGGCGGCAGGACATGCGCCGGTGGGTCAGCGACTGGGGCGGCCGGGCGGCGGTGGATTCGGTCGGCTACCGGTTGGTCCGCGCTTTTCGTCTGAAGGTCCGGGAACGGGCGTTCGCGCCGTTGACCGTCGCCTGCCTGCAAGCGGATCTGCGTTTCGACTACACATCGATCAGGCAGCACGAAGGGCCGTTGTGGCAACTGCTCACCCAACAGCCACCGCATCTGCTCGATCCCCGCTATCCCGACTGGCCGGCGCTACTGCTGGACGCGGCGGACGCGACGCTGGCGGAACTGACCGCCGACGGCCGGCCGCTGCGCAAGAAAAGCTGGGGGGATCGAAACCTGATCCATATCCAGCACCCCTTCAGCCGGATTCTGCCGTGGCTGAGCACTTGGCTGGACATGCCGGTACGCGCCCTGCCCGGCGATCAATACATGCCTCGCGTACAGACCCCCAGCAATGGCTCGTCCGAACGGTTGGCGGTTGCGCCGGGACGAGAGACGGAAGGCATTCTACACATGCCCGGCGGCCAGAGCGGTCATCCCCTGTCGCCTTTCTACCGGGCCGGGTTCGACGCTTGGGCCGACGGCCAACCACTGCCGTTCCTGCCCGGACCGGCGCGGCATCGGCTGACGCTGCTGCCCGTGGCGCGCTGATTCACGCAAAAGAAAACCGGACCCCAATCAATCGTCGTCGTCATCGTCATCCAATGCGATTTTCCGTTGCGGCACGGTCTTGGGATCGACGGTGATCGCTCGGTAGATTTCGACCCGATCCCCCGCTTCCAACGGCGCGGTCGGCTTGGCGAGTTTGCCAAAAATCCCAATCTTGTTTTTCTTGAGATTCAGATGCGGATAACGGTCCAGGACCCCGGATAACTCAATGGCCTGTTGCACCGTGCTCCCTTCGGGCATCTCCAGGGACAGCCAGATCTGATGGCCCGACTCGGCGTAAGCGACACTGACTTGCATAGATCCTCCTTCACACGACTCTTCATTGAAATCGCAAACCGTAAATCACTGGACACTACAGTGAAACTCTTCTTTCACCTCGCTCTTTTCGGTGATCCGCTCGATCACCCGTTTGCCGGCCAGCAAGAATCCCAGCACCAGAAAACCGCCCGGCGGCAGCAACATCAGCAGAAAGCCGCGATAATCCTCAATCAGCGTGGTTTCCAGAAAGGTGAAGGCTGGCCCCAGCAACAGGGAGGCGTGGGCGAACAAGGTGGCGCTGCCCAGGATCTCGCGACAAGCGCCGATCAGCACCAACGCCAGGGTCAGACCCAGCCCCATCGCCAGGCCGTCGGCGGCGGCGGCGAGTACCGGCTGTTTGGAGGCAAAGGACTCGGCCCGCCCCAACACGCAACAGTTGACCACGATCAGCGGAATGAACAACCCCAGCACCTTGTATAACTCGTGCAGCCAGGCGTTGATCGCCATATCGGCCAATGTCACCAAGGATGCGATCAATAGCACGAACACCGGAATGCGCACCTCCGGGACGATCCAGTGCCGCAGGCTGGCGACGACCATGTTGGACGCCAGCAGCACGGCCGTGGTCGCCAACCCCATGCCGAGTCCATTAGTGGCGGTACTGGTCACCGCCATCAGCGGGCACAGCGCCAGCATCTGGGCGAACACCACGTTGTTGTTCCACAGACCGTCGGCAAAGATGCCGCGATAGTCGTTCATCGGTCATTGCCTCCGCTCGATTCATCCAGTAATACCGCTCGATGAGCGGCAAAAAATTCCAGTCCCCCCTTGATCGACTTGACCACCGCGCGCGGCGTGATGGTCGCGCCGGTGAACTGGTCAAATACTCCGCCGTCTTTTTTGACGCCCCAGCCGGCCGGCGATGGATCGTCCAGCGAGCGGCCGTTGAAGCTCAAAATCCAGTTGGATCGGCTCAGTTCGATCTTGTCGCCCAAGCCCGGCGTCTCGCCGTGACTGATCACCCGCACCCCCAGCAGCTTGCCGTCGCGATCCACCCCGATGATCATCACCATCTCCGTACTGCCGTAACCCGGCGCCGTGGTTCGGAAACTCACCGCTTGCACCTGGCCCTTGCGCCGCGCCCGGTAGACCCGCACCGATCGATCGCCCTCTTGCACGGTCACCGTGTCGCGCACCGGATCGTTGTCGTAGTACCCGGCGGGCACCACCTGTTGCAAAGTGGCCTGCAAATCCTCCAACTGGCGCCGGGCGATATCGGCATGGGTCCCCAAGTTGGCGATACCGATCGCCATGCTGACCAGCAGCGCCACACCGCCCAGCAATAGGATCGGATACCCCGAGCTTTGCCGAATCTCCGGTTTCAGCCAGTGACTAATCACGCGCATCTACTCCGGATTTCCGCGCCAGGGGCGGTTGTTTGGCGCGAGCCGGCACCGGTCGCGGCTTGCCGCTCCAGGTTCGACCATAGGCGCGCGGGCGGATGTAATGATCGATCACCGGCGTGGCGGCGTTCATCAGCACCACCGCGAACGCCACGCCCTCGGGGTAGCCGCCCCAGGTGCGAATGATGTACACCAACACACCGCAGCCGACGCCGAACACGATCTGTCCCAACGACGAGATTGGCGACGTCACCGGGTCGGTGGCAATGAAAAACGCGCCCAGCATCAGCCCACCCGACAACAGGTGCAGCACGGGATCGGCGAAGCGCTGGGGATCGAGCAGGTGGAAACCGCTGGCCAGCACCAGCACCGCGCCCAGCATCCCGACCGGGATGTGCCAGGTGATCACCCGCCGCCGCAGCAACCACAAGCCGCCCAGCAACACCAGCCATTCAGCGGTTTCGCCCAGACTGCCGCCGGTCCAACCCAGCGCGGCGGCGCTGGCCTGATAATGCCCCGCTAAAATCTGGGCCAGGGAATGATTCATGCCCAACTCGGTGCGGGCGTAACCCAGGATGGTGGCACCCGTTACCCCGTCGGTTGCGCTGAAATGGCCGAGCGTAATCAGCCAGCCTTCCAGCCATCCCGGCGAAGTCCCGGACCACCAGGGATGCGGTGTCAACCAAGTCGTCATCTCCACCGGAAACGACACCAGTAGCATGACCCGCGCCAGCATCGCCGGATTGAAAATGTTCTGACCGGTGCCGCCGAACACCTGCTTGCCGACCACGACGGCGAAGCCGGCGCCGATGGCGCCGATCCACCACGGCGCCCAGGGCGGCAGCGACAGGGCCAGCAACACCCCGGTCAGCAACGCCGAACCGTCCATCACTCCCGGTCGGATCGGTCGCCCCGCCAGCCACAGACAACCGGCTTCACAAACCAAGCCAACCAGGACGGTGATCGTCAGCAGATTGAACGCCGGCCAGCCGAACAGGAACAAGCCGTACAAGGTCGCCGGCAGGATCGCCAGCAACACCGCGCCCATCAACCGAGGCACGCTGTCCTGGTCGTGGGCATGAGGAGCACCGGCGAACGAATTTGAATTCATACCTCGGCCCTTGATTGACAATGCAAAGTCTTAATCTTCATCCGCTTCCAGAACCACAGTTCGTGGTTTCTTTGCCGCCCGCCGCGCCGCCGCCGCTTCCGCCTTGGCCCGCTCCTGCCGTTCGAACCGCGCCTGACGCTGCTCCATCAATTCGCGGGTGCGCCGCGCCTTCTGTTCCTCGCGCCGTTGCGCCGCCAACATGCCGCGCGCGTAGGCGAAGTACTGCGGCAGGGGGATATGCGACGGACAGACATAGGCACAGGAACCGCAGGACATGCAGTCGTTCAAGCCCAGGGCCTGGATACCCTCCCAGTCCTCGCCGCGCGCCCGTTTGGACAATTCCAGCGGCAGCAGACCCATCGGACACGCTTCCACACAGCGACCGCAGCGGATGCACGGCGACGGTTCGCCCGCCTCCCCGACTTCGTCGGGAGTCAGCGCCAGAATGCCGTTGGTGCCCTTGATCACCGGCACCTGAGGTCCGGGCAGTGGCTGTCCCATCATCGGCCCGCCCATCAGCAGGCGGGCGCGCTCGTCGCTGACGCCGCCGCAATAGGCCAGCAGATCGGCCGCCAGCGCGCCGATGGGAACCTCCAGGTTGCGAGGCTCCGGCACGGCCCCGCCGCTGACCGTGACGATGCGCGAGATCAGCGGCCGGTCGTGGCGCAGCGCCCGATGCGCCGCATAGGCGGTACCAACGTTGTGCACCAGCAGTCCCGTATCGGTGCCGCGCCCGCCGGCTGGCGTCTCCAAACCGGTCAGCAGTTGAATCAACTGCTTGGCCGACCCGGCGGGATAGCGACTGGGCAGGCCCAATACCTCGATCCGGGCATCGTGCCGACAGGCGTCGCTCATGGCCTGGATCGCTTCCGGCTTGTTGTTCTCGATGGCGATCACGGCGCGCGACGCTTGCAAGGCGTGCAGCATGATGGCGATGCCGTCGGCGATTTCCCCTGCCCGCTCGCGCATGAGTTGATCGTCGCAGGTCACATACGGCTCGCATTCCGCGCCGTTGATCACCAGGGTATGCACACCGGCCTGGCGCGCTTTGCTGAGCTTGACCGACGCCGGAAAGTTGGCGCCGCCCATACCGACGATGCCGGCGGCGCCGACCCGGCGGGCGACTTCTTCCGGGCTTAGGCTGAAGGGATCGGGCGGCGGGGCGCGTTCGGCCCAACGCTCCTCGCCGTCGGTGTCGAGGATGATGGTCGGTAGCGGCAACCCCGAGGCGTGCGGCGCGGTGAACTCGCCGATGGCGGCGATCCGTCCGGAACTGGGCGCGTGTAGCGGCGCGGAAGTCGCGCCCTGCGCGCGGGCCAGCAACTCGCCCTTGCCGACCTGTTGGCCGACCGTCACCACCGGCAGCGCGGGGGCGCCGGCGTGTTGCTGCAACGGAATATAGAGACGCGCCGGCAACGGCAGGGACTCGATCGGCCGCCCGGCGCTGAGATGTTTCTGGCTGGGCGGATGGACCCCGCCACGGAAGTCATGCAGACGCATCGCTCACACTCCCGCCAGCGCCGGCTTGGGCCAGCACCAGCTATCGAAAGTCGGTTTTTGGGGACGCAGTTGCAGGCATTCGGTCGGGCACACCTCGACACACAAACCGCAGCCCGTACACGCTTCCCGCAAAACGGCGTGGATCTGCTTGGGCGCGCCGATGATGGCGTCGGTGGCGCAGAGCTTGCCGCAATGGGCGCAACCGATGCACAGGCTTTCGTCGATCTCGGCCAGCAGTGGCGGACCTCCCGGCGCATCCATCGCCCGACCCAGCTTGGCCGCCAACGCTCGCGCCAATGCCGTGCCACCGGGCGGACATAGCGTCGGCGCGGCGGTGCCGGCCACCAGCGCATCCGCCGCGCCACCGCAACCGGGATAACCGCACTGCCCGCAGTTCACGCCGGGCAGCAACTCCATGATGTCCTCACGCAAGGCATCGCTCGGCACCTGGAAATAGCGGGCGGCCAGACTCAACAGCAGTCCCAGCAGCGATCCCAGCACGGTCAACGTCATCATGGCGGCAATCATTTTGGTGAACTCCCGATCAGGGCCGACGGCTAATGTACCGGCAACCCAGCGAAACCCATGAACGCCAGCGCCAGCAGGCCGGCGGCGATGAAAGCAATGGGAGCGCCGGCAAAAGTGGCCGGCACGTTGGCCAGGGCCAACCGCTCCCGAATCCCCGCGAACAACAGCATCACCAGGGTGAACCCCAGCGCGGAGCCGAAGCCGTACAACAGGCTGCTGATAAAATCGTATTTTTGCTGGACGTTGAGCAGCGCGATACCGAACACCGCGCAGTTGGTGGTGATCAGCGGCAGGTAGATGCCCAGCACCTGATGGAGCGTCGGGCTGGCCTTGCGCACGAACATCTCGGTGAACTGCACCAGGGCGGCGATCACCAGGATGAACGCCAGGATGCGCAAAAACTCGATGTCGAGCGGGACTAGCAGGTAATGCTCCAACAGCCAACTGGCCGCGACCGCCAAGGTCAGTACAAAGGTGGTGGCCATGCCCATGCCCAGGGCGGAGTCGATCTTGTTCGACACGCCCATGAACGGGCACAGCCCGAGAAACCGCACCAGCACCACGTTGTTGACCAGTGCCGCGCCCAACAGGATGAACAGGTAATCCCGCATAACAGCCCTCCGCGTTCCTGGCTCGCTACCCGGCAGCAATCGTGCCAACCGGATCGAACGTATGCCATTCCCTAGGCGTTCAATGCCTTGCCGATCTCGATTCTCCCCGGCCGATCGCGGCAAGATTGTGAGGTTCGCGACAATAACGGAGGAAAACGAGGTGCGCTTGTCATGAATGCCGCATTGCGGATGAAAAGAGGCGGATGGCGGATCGAGGCGAATCCCTCCGTCGCTTCGCCTCATGCGCGATCCTCACCTTTCACACCCCTTATACTGGCCATGAACTTGCATACCATTTTTCAATGGTTTTAGCCTCCCACAATGCCGAGTACACCCATGGCCCAGAACGATCAGAGAACATTCGGCTATCTCTCCGCCCAAGGCGACCCGAAGGCGATGCAATCCGCCGCCGAAACCCTGCCGCCCTGGGTGTTCGCCAAGGTGGTGGACAATCTAACCATCGCGGTCTGCCTCACCGACACCGACGCCAACATCCTCTACGTCAACCCGGCCTTCACCGAAGTCACCGGCTATGCCGCCAACGAGGTTATCGGTCAAAACACCGCCATGCTCTCCGACCGCTGCACGCCGGCCCGGGTCTACGATCAACTATGGCGGCAAATCAAGCGCGGCAAACCCTGGACCGGGCTGCTGGTCAACCGCCGCAAGCGCTCCACCGTCTATCTGGCGGAACTGACCGTCATCCCGATCCAGGACCTCCGGGCGGAAACCGCCTGCTTCCTCGGCATTCATCGCGACGTGACCGCCATGCACCATCTGGAACAACAGGTGCACTATCAAAAGGCGTTGATCGAATCGATGGTGGATGCCGCCCCAGCGGTCATCGCCCTACTGGACGAGAACGGGCGGGTCATCCTCGACAACCACGAATACAAAAAGCTGGTCGGTGACCTGCGGGTGCGGGAACCGGCGGCGGAATTTCTGCGCGCCCTGCGGGAAACCCTGGGCGAAACCTTTCCGTGGGGCGCGAACGCCGAGCACGGCTTTCGCGATCGGGAGGTCAGCTTCGATCCGGGCGGCAAGGGGCAACCGCGCTGGTTTTCCTGCTCGGGCGTGTGGTTCCGCGAACAGGACAGCAGCGCCGCCACCTTCTTCAAGCCGGTGCGGCAGACCTATCTGCTGCTCATGGCCAACGAAATCACCGCGCTCAAGCGCCAGCAGGAAGCAGTGGGCATGAACGCCATGCGCGCCCTGCTGGCCGAGCAGGAACGGGTGCGCAGCATGCGCGAGGCGCTGCAAGCCGCCATCTTCCAGATGCAGGGACCGATGAACCTGATCTCCGCCGCCCGCGACCTGTTGGAACGACGTGGCGCCCAGGCCGATCCCGCCCTGCGCCACGCCCTGAATCAGGCCGCCACGACCGGTCAAACGGCGCTGGAGCGGCTGCGGGCGCTGGTACCGGCGGTGCCACCGGAAGCGGCGGCGCCGGTCAACATCAATCAGTTGCTGCGCGAGGTACTGGAACTGTGCAAGCAGCGCCTGCTGGCCGGCGGCACCGTCGTCGACTGGAAACCCGCGCCGATGCTACCCGCCGTCACCGCGCGGGTCAGCCGCCTGCGCGGCATGTTCAAGCAGTTGATCGACAACGCCCTGGACGCCATGGACAGCAATCGTCAGCAACCGCGCGAACTGCGCATCACCACCGCCACTCAGGAACAGGCGGTATCGGTGGTGATCGAGGACACCGGCCCCGGCGTGGCCACGGACTTGCAATGGCGAATTTTCGAGCCGTTCTTCACCACCAAGCGCGCCGCCACCCATGTTGGCCTGGGCCTGGCCATGGTCCAGGAGGTGGTCAACGAGCAGCGCGGCATGATTACCCTCGATCCCGACTACAACGCGGGCTGCCGCTGGCAAGTCTTGCTGCCCATCAAATACGAGGATGATTCTTGACCGCCATTAGCGCGAAGAACGTCGTCATGGATCGATCGGATTTGCTGGAAATTGAACTGGCCACGCTGTTCCGGGTGAGCCAGGTGCTTAGCCGTCCCTGCCCATTGTGGGAAACGCTCGATCAGGTCCTGCGGGTTCTGCACGAACACGGCGAATTGCATCGCGGCGTGGTTTCGCTGGTGGACCCCGATAGCGGCGCCCTGCTGGTCAGCGCCATCCACGATCAGCCCAAGCCGCCGCCGACCGGCGAACCGGTGCGTTACCTGCCGGGGGAAGGGGTGCTGGGAATGGTGCTGGAGCGCGGCGAGCGACTGGTGCTACCACGTCTGGCCGATGAACCGCGCTTTCTCGACCGCCTGCGACTCTACGACCGCGAATTGCCACTGATCGGGGTGCCGATCCGGGCCGGTTCGGGCCAATACAGCGGTGTGCTGGCGGCGCAGCCGCCCCGCCGCGACGAGTGGCTGGCGGAGCGTGCCCGCTTTCTGGAGATGGTCGCCAACCTGATCGCCCGCAGCGTGCGCGCCGCGCAGGCCGCAGAACGCGAGCGCGGGGCGCTGACCGCCGAGCGCGACAGCCTGCGGCGGACGGTGCGCGGCCAGCACGGCTTCGACAGCATGGTGGGCCACAGCCAGCCGATGCAGCAGGTGTTCGAGCAGGTGCGGCAGGTAGCGAAATGGAACACCACGGTGCTGGTACGCGGCGAATCGGGTACCGGCAAGGAGCTGATCGCCTGCGCCATCCACTACAACTCGCCGCGAGCCGGCGGACCGCTGGTCAAGCTGAACTGTGCGGCCCTGCCGGACAACCTGCTGGAATCGGAATTGTTCGGACACGAGAAAGGCGCGTTCACCGGCGCGGTCAACCAGCGTAAGGGGCGTTTCGAACAGGCGCACGGCGGCACCCTGTTCCTGGACGAGATCGGCGACATCTCGCCGGCTTTCCAGGCCAAGCTGCTGCGGGTGATCCAGGAAGGCGAGCTGGAGCGGGTCGGCAGCAGCCAGACTCTGCGGGTGGACGTTCGAGTCATCGCCGCCACCAACCGCGATCTGGAAGCGGCGGTGGATGAAGGCCTGTTCCGCGAGGATCTCTACTACCGGCTCAACGTGATGCCGATTTTCATGCCGCCGTTGCGCGAACGCCAGGAGGATATTCCCGATCTGGCGCGGTTTTTGGTGGAAAAGATTGGCAAGCACCAGGCACGCAAGCTGGCCATCACGGATGGCGCCATTCGCCTGCTGATGCGGCATCACTGGCCCGGCAACGTGCGCGAGATGGAAAACTGCCTGGAGCGCAGCGCGATCATGAGCGCCAACGGCGTGATCGCCCAGGACGTGATTGAATTGAGCGGCCTGAGTCCGCGTGGCGCTGGCGCGACCCCGATCTCCGCTCCACCCAGGATCGAGTTGGACGCACCCGACCTGGATGAGCGGGAACGGGTCATTGCCGCGCTGGAACAGGCCGGTTGGGTGCAGGCCAAGGCGGCCCGGCTGTTGGGCATGACGCCGCGCCAGATTGCCTACCGCATTCAAATCCTCGATATCAAGATGCGGCGACTGTAGCCACAAATTGTATTTTTCTACATTTAAAACAATAGATTATCTTCATCTGAACTAAAGAAATAGCCGGCTGCCTCCCTCAAGCCAAGGGATGGTAGCCTTCCTGCCCCACCGCGGGCGCAATGTCCTGTTTCAGACCGGCCCGGGAACCCCGCTCCGGCTTGGCCAGTGGACCCAGGCTATGCAAATAGTCCTCGGGAAACCCACTTCCCCGCTGATAGATCGGAAAATCCACCGGCCGATCGCGGAAGCTCTTCAGGGGTTGCCCCAGACCGCGGATGCCGACTTCGCGCTCGCGCCGCACCCGATCCAGATTGATTTCCACGGGGATGGTTTCTTCCCCGCCGCCCGCCGTGTGAATGACGTAGCCGGACGGCCCGACAATAATGGAAGAACCGACCCCACCGTCACCCACCCCGTTGATGTCGAAAAAGTAGCACTGGTTGGTCACGGCGGTGGCGCGAGCGATCGACAATTCGACTTCCCGGTCGATGGTATCGGTCATGGAGGGATGCAGAATCACTTCCGCGCCCATGGCGGCCAAGGTGCGGGAGGTCTCCGGGAACCACATGTCGTAACAGATGGAGACGCCGAACCGCCCCACTTCGGGAACGTCGAAGATCAGAAACTCTTTCCCCGCTTCCACATGGTTCTCGTAGGGGCGAAACGGGAACATTTTGCGATAGCGTCCGACCACCTGCCCGTGGGGATCGATGACGCTGGCCGTGTTATAGATGTGTTCGCCCACCAGTTCGAACATCGAGCCGGGAATCAGCCAGATTTTATGATGGGCCGCCATCTGGCAAAACGTAGCCTCGGCCGGACCCGGCATCGGCTGGGCGTGCCCCG
This sequence comes from Candidatus Competibacteraceae bacterium, assembly GCA_016699715.1. Taxonomy (NCBI): domain Bacteria; kingdom Pseudomonadati; phylum Pseudomonadota; class Gammaproteobacteria; family Candidatus Competibacteraceae; species Candidatus Competibacteraceae bacterium. The sequence goes on from CP065007.1 coordinate 1,749,664, forward strand.
GCAGCGGTCCAAACGGCGCCAACTCACTGAACACCACCATCTGTACCCAGGGAAACCGGGTCATGAGCAAGTCGAGCCGGTGCCCCATGGCACTGATGTTGTCATGCAAGGCCGAAACGTGCATTTGGATGGCGGCGATGGCAAACGGGGTCATGAGCAAGTTACCTTTGGTTGTAATGCGCACCCTCGCGGTCGGCGACTGGGCCGAACCGTCGAGGGCGGTTCAGGTTCAGGCCACTTCCAGCGTCAGCGACTCCAGGCATTGTTCGATAATCGTCAAGCCTTCGTCCACCAGTGCATCGGATGCGGTCAGCGGCACCAGGATGCGCACGACGTTAGCGTACATGCCACAGGACAGCAGGATCAGGCCGCGCTCGGCCGCCTGGGTCACCAGCGCCCGGGTCAGTTCGGGGTCGGGCACCCGGCGCTCCTCGTCCTTGAAAAATTCCATCGCCACCATGGCGCCCAGGCCGCGCACATCGCCGATGCGGGTCACGCGGTCGGCCAGTTTTTTGAGCCGGGCCTGGATCGTTTCGCCCAACCGCAGGCTGCGTTCCAGCAGGCCCTCGCGCTCGATGATATCCAACACCGCCAGCGCCGCCGCGCAGGCCGGTGGGCTGCCGGCGTAGGTGCCGCCCAAACCGCCGGGGCCGACGCTGTCCATGACCTCGGCGCGGCCGACCACCGCCGAGAGCGGAAACCCGCCGGCCAGACTTTTGGCCATGGTGATCAGATCGGGCACCACCCCGCTATGCTCGATGGCAAAGAATTTGCCCGTGCGCGCCGCGCCGGTCTGGATTTCATCGGCGATCAGCAGAATGCCGTGCTGGTCGCAAAGCTGGCGCAAGCGCTTGAGGAATTCCGGCGGCGCGATGTAAAAACCGCCCTCCCCCTGCACCGGTTCGATGATGATGGCCGCCACCCGCTCCGGTTCCACGTCCACTTTAAAGAAATACTCCAGCATCCCCAGCGACTGATCGACGCTGACCCCGTGCAGGGCATTGGGAAACGGTGCGTGGTAAATCTCGCCGGGGAAAGGACCGAAGCCGGTCTTGTAGGCCGGCACCTTGCCGGTCAGGCCCAACGCCAGCATCGTCCGGCCGTGGAAACCCCCGCTAAAGGCGATGACGGCCGAGCGCTTGGTATAAAAGCGGGCCATCTTGACGGCGTTTTCCACCGCCTCGGCACCGGTGGTCAACAGCAGCGTTTTGTTCGGTCCCCGACCCGGCGCCAAGGCGTTAAGCCGCTCGGCCAGCGCCACATAAGGTTCATAGCTCATGACCTGAAAGCAGGTATGGGTATAGCGCTGCATTTGCGCCTCGACCGCCGCCATCACCTGAGGATGGCGATGACCGGTATTGAGCACGGCGATGCCGCCGGCAAAATCGATATAGCGCTTACCTTCCACATCCCAGATCTCGGCGTTCTCGGCGCGCGCGGCGGCGATGGGATGGATGCTGGATACGCCTCGGGCGACGGCTTGCACGCGGCGCGACAATAGCTCGGCGTTGGTGGTCATGGTTCGGTACTCCATCGGCAAAGGGAAACAGGGTTGGGAGCCAGCGGCTTAGCGGTCGATACCGCCCATGCACAGGTATTTGATTTCCAAATACTCTTCGATGCCGTACTTGGAGCCCTCACGGCCGAGGCCGGATTCCTTCATGCCGCCGAAGGGCGCGATTTCGGTGGAAATGAGCCCGGTGTTGATGCCGACCATGCCGTATTCCAAAGCCTCGCCAACCCGCCAGATCCGGCCGATATCGCGGCTATAGAAGTAGGAAGCCAGGCCGAACTCGGTGTCGTTGGCCATGCGGATGGCCTCCTGCTCGGTCGAGAAACGGAACAGCGGCGCCACCGGGCCGAAGGTTTCTTCCCGCGCCACCGCCATCTCCGGGGTCACCTGCGTCAGGATCGTGGGCTGGAAGAAAGTCCCGCCGAGTTCGTGCCGCTGACCACCCAGCACGATACGGGCACCCTTGCTCACGGCATCGGCAATGTGCTCCTCCACTTTCGCCACGGCGGCCTCATCGATCAGCGGTCCCTGGGTGACGCCGGACTCCAGACCATTACCCACCTTGAGTTGGGCCGCCACCGCCCGGCTCAGCTTGTCGGCGAAAGCGTCGTAGACGCCATCCTGCACCAGCAGGCGGTTGGCGCAAACACAGGTCTGACCGGCGTTGCGGTATTTGGAGATGATCGCGCCTTCCACGGCGGCATCCAGATCGGCGTCGTCGAACACGATGAAAGGCGCATTGCCGCCCAGTTCCAGCGACAGCTTTTTCATGGTGCCGGCGCATTCCCGCATGAGCTGCTTGCCGATAGCCGTGGAGCCGGTGAAGCTGAGCTTGCGGATCGTGGGGTTGGCGGTGAGTTCGGCGCCGATGACCTGTGCGGAACCGGTGACCGCGTTCAGTACCCCCGCCGGCACGCCGGCCCGCTCCGCCAGCTCACACAGCGCCAGCGCCGAGAACGGCGTCTGCGAGGCGGGTTTGACCACCATGGTGCAGCCAGCGGCCAGCGCGGCGCCGGCCTTGCGGGTGATCATGGCGGCGGGAAAATTCCAGGGAGTGATGGCCGCGCAGACGCCGATCGGTTCCTTGACGACGACGATGCGCTTGTCGGCCTGATGCGGAGGAATGACGTCGCCGTAAACCCGCTTGGCTTCTTCGGCGAACCATTCGATGAAGGAGGCCGCGTAAGCGATCTCGCCGCGCGCTTCCGTCAATGGCTTGCCCTGTTCCAGCGTCATCAGTACGGCCAGATCCTCCTGATGCTCCAGCATCAGGTTGAACCAGCGACGCAGGATGGCGGAACGCTCCTTGGCGGTTCGCGCCCGCCAACCGGCGAGAGCGTCCCGGGCCGCCGCGATGGCCCGGCCGACCTCGGCGGCTCCCAGCCTGGGCACGCTGCCGAGCGTTTCACCCGTGGCCGGATTGCTCACCGGAAAAGTTTCCCTGTTATCGGCATCCATCCAGGCACCGCCGATATAACACTGTTGATGAAACAGGCGAGGGTCTTTCAGATGCATGAGGAACTCCATCGGTTCGCGGAAGGCCGCCGCTCAGCACTCTGGCTGGAAAAGCAGCGTCTGACCGTCATCTGGATAGCTTGAATTTGTAAACGCAAGCCTAGCATCGTTTAAAAAAATAAACAATAATCGATCAAGATGATCTCTTGAAAGTGAAAAATTTATCCATAAATATAAATTTTATATTTTATATCAATAATATATTGATAATTTGATCGGCCAGTATTCCGATGACCAACAGCCTAAGGAAGTTTAATATGTCGAACATTCATGAGCAGCTCGTCGATAGCCTGAGCGATGCGGAACCAGGGTTCGATCTGGGCACCCGCCTGCGGGCCGTGCGCGAGCAGTATGGTCTGTCGCAACGCGAATTGGCTCGCCGCGCCGGGGTCACCAACGGCACCATTTCCCTGATCGAACAAAATAAGAACAGCCCGTCGGTGGCGTCTCTAAAGAAAGTGCTGGATGGTATTCCGCTGTCGCTGAGCGAGTTTTTTAGCTTGGAGCCGCCTTCTCAGGACCCGATTTTTTTCAAGGCACACGAGTTACTGGAGCTGGCCAAGGGAGCGATTTCCTTTCGTCAGGTCGGCAGGAATCTGCGCCACCGTAAATTGCAGATCCTGCATGAACGCTATGCGCCCGGCGCCGACACCGGCAAGCTCATGTTGCAACATGATGGCGAGGAAGGCGGCATTGTGCTGCGAGGGCGGATCGAGATCATGGTGGGCGACCAGCGCCGCGTGCTGGAAGCAGAAGATGCCTACTACTTCGACAGTCGCCAACCGCACCGCTTTCGCAACGTGGGTGATCAGGAGTGCGAGTTGATCAGCGTATGTACGCCACCCTCATTTTGAATCGATCAAGGACGTTGCACTGATCGGTACCGGAGCGGACGAACGCCTGATCGCGCGAAGTGGCGGGCGTGCCGGTTGGCGGATCGTCCATGGAACCTGATTTTGAGCTGATAAATTGCATTTATCTCTCACTTGAAATATCGATCACCAGCTTTCCGACATGTTGCTTTGTTTCGAATTGTTTTTGCGCTTCGGGAACCTGGGATAGAGGAAAAGCACTGGCAACGATGGGAGTGATTTCACTGGCTTCAATTCGCCTGACCAGGTTTTGAAAAACACCTTCGTTGAGAACAGTACAGCCAAATAAACTGAGATCTTTCAGGTAAAGCGTTCTGACATCCAACTCCACGAGCGGACCGGCAATTGCGCCAGAAACGGCATACCGTCCAAAGGGCTTAAGCACCTCCAATAGATCAGGCCACTGCTTGCCTGCCACCAAGTCGATCACGATATCAATACTATTTTTTCCAAGCTCTTGAACAAGATTGGCATTTCTTGCCAGTGTACGCTCAGCTCCAAGACTCAATATCTTGTCTGACTTGGACGGTGTGGTAATACCAAGAACTCGTGCTCCCCTTGCCTTGGCAAGTTGAATGACAGCAGAACCCACACCGCCTGACGCCCCGGTTACCAAGACAACTTCATTGCCGATAACGCTGGCTCGGGTCAGAAGATTTTCGGCTGTGGAATAGGAGCAAGGAAAGGATGCGAGTTCAACATCGCTGAACTTGCTATTGATTTTATGGGCATGCCTGGCTGCAACAACGGTGTATTCAGCGAAACCACCGTCGATTTCGGAACCGAAGTACCAGGGTTGATCCAAGACCTTACCTCCCGCTTCCAAAATACATGGCTCAACCAGTACCCTTTGATTCAGGAGACCACGATCAACTTGCTCTCCAACGGCAACGACTCTGCCACAAACATCGGCACCTTGGATTCTGGGAAATTGAATCGCATTTCCTGACCAACCTGCGTCACTACTGTTTCCGTTTGATTTTGAATACCATCCAAGTCGTGTATTGAGATCAGTATTGTTAACACCGGCCGCGCTCACTTTTATCAGTACGTCGCGAGGCCCAAAAGCAGGCACGGGAATATCGTCGCGGAACACCAGCTTATCCAAGCCACCATGCCCTGTTAGCTGGACGCCTCTCATTACATTGGGTATGTCGTTCATAATAGTTTACGTTTGAGCATTAAGGTTTATGCCAAACAGGCACCATGCCACGGGCTCCCGTTTGAGCGAAAGGTTAGGCATCGCCGCAGGTCGATGCCCGGCGCATACCACGAAGCGCGGATGTGCTTCCGATTTGTCAGGCCCGCGCCCGCGGCTTGTCGGTATTGTGAGTTCACAAACCTGCATTACCGCGACTCGTTGGCACCAGGATTCACACCTTCTCTTCGAAGAAGCTCAATCAATCTGCGTTCGTTGGAGAATGCCGCAAATGCCAGCAATACAACGGCACTGGCAAATGCAAGAAAAACCAGCATCACCATAGGCAACATAACCGCCATAAGGACCACCGTTGATTCGGGCAGCGTGCCTTTCTCAAGGCCAACCTCAACAACCCAAGGATTGATCAGATACGGCACCTTGAGCCATAACCAGAAGGCAAACGTAGCAAGCACGAACAAAACGCCAAAACCGAATACTGGCCAATGCTTCGTAAGCCTTTCTCGCTTTTCGACGAATAGTGATTCTTCTGGGGACAGGCTCATAACGCTTTCCCTGGCCTAACGACAGCGATCAGCCGCAGCCAACTTGGAACGGTTTTTTGTGCAAAAATGGAGCACAGCGGAATGCACAAAAAACCGTGGAGAGTTGGACGTCGGCTGCATTGCCTTGTTATGGCAATGACAAGCCATGACGCCACAACTCATATTCACTGATATCAATTTCGCTGTTCCACACTACCGCGTAGCCACCCTTTTCTACCTTCACAGCCTTAAATAAAGCCGGATCCCTAAGCGGGGCGAACATTTCTTTACTTAATAGTGGAGTAACATCATATTTTCTTTTTTCATTATTATCGAATTCAACCAATAGCGTATTTTCATCGACTGCTTTTGCTGAAACGATTCTTGGATATTCCACGATTTACTCCAACGGGGGCAGCTTGTGAAACTCTTGGCTATTCCACATTTTTTTCATTTCGTCTCGGTTAATTGTAGCCCATTCAATCACGAGTTTTTTGGCCCTATTCGGTAGATCTCCTTCCATCATTTCAAGGGTATCAATATTGAATAGGCCAATATGCTCTCCGTAGACTGCGTGAAAATGCGGCGGCGGATGATCCCCGAAGAAGAGCTTTATTACTATTCCGTAAAATCTCGCTATTTCTGGCATATCCTCACTCTGATCGAATTTACGAACTTTTGGGCCATAACGTCAGAGCTCAGCCGCAGGCTTGCCGGAGAAAAGCGGAGGCAAGACCGTCGGTTGGAGCGACTTGTGTACGCCCGGCACGGGCGTGAACTGATGGGGTGAAAGCCCCCTGTAGGAGTACCTGTGTCCACAATGTGGATAGTAACTACTAGCCGACGGCAAGGGCAAACCCGTGAGGGTCTGTCTGGAGGAAGCCCGAGTGCAAAGGTGCGAGCCGACGGACAGAAACCGCATAGAAGGCTCAGTCCCCGGGCGAGTCAGCACAAGGTGACGAAGCCCGACAGGTGCAGGGGATAGGGTAAATGCGGCGGTTGTGCACGGAAAGTTCATGTCCTTATCCGGGGAGATCTGTCCCGCATGCAGCCCGTACCGCTATGGGAGCCGAACTGAGGCCCAGTCCGAAAGGGCTGGATAGACCATCGAACCCTACGGGGGCTGTGGTCGCCAGGGAGCCGGCCTGAGGCCCGGCGCGAAAGTGCTGGCATCGCCACCGGACCCTACCGCGACTCGGGCAGCGCGTCGGGCGGCAACGTCCGGCGTGATGGGACAGAAGTCAGCAGAGGCCATAGTAGCAGGCACGCCCTGGAGGGCGTTGCCGGCGAAGGGCCGAACATGAGAAGCCAAGGTGGAGCCGTGGATTGCTCGCAGACGTTGACGAACCCGCTCGGGGGAGACGAACGGCGGCGCGATGCCATGCAGCCAACCTTGCACGACGACCTGATGGAGCGGGTGCTGGAGAGCGAGAACATGCGACGGGCCTGGAAGCGGGTGAAGTCCAATCGGGGTGCGCCCGGCATCGACGGGATGGGCACCGAGGACTTTGCCGAGTTTGCGCGTTCGAGCGGGCCGACGATCCGCCAAGCCCTGCGCGATGGCAGCTACCGGCCCCAGCCGGTGCGGCGGGTGAGCATCCCGAAACCCCAAGGAGGCGAGCGCCTGCTCGGCATCCCGACGGTCCTGGATCGCGTCATCCAACAAGCCATCGCGCAAGTCCTGGGGCCGCTGTTCGATCCAGGGTTTTCGGAATCGAGCTTCGGCTTCCGGCCCGGACGTTCTGCCCATGGAGCACTGAGGCGGGTACCAGCCCATATCGGGGCCGGCTACCGTATCGCCGTCGATCTGGACCTGGCGAAGTTCTTCGACATGGTCCAGCACGACGTCCTGATGGCCCGTGTGGCCAGAAAGATTCGCGACAAGCGGCTGCTGGCATTGATCGGCGCGTACCTGCGGGCAGGCGTCCTGGTTGGAGAAACCATTGAGGCAACGGCGATCGGCACGCCGCAAGGCGGACCGCTCTCGCCGCTGCTGGCCAATATCCTCTTGGATGACCTCGACAAGGAACTGGAGCGGCGGGAATACCGGTTGGTCCGCTACGCGGATGACCTGTTGATCCTCGTGCGCAGCCACCGCGCCGGCGAGCGGGTCATGGCGAGCGTGTCTCGCTTCCTGACCGGCAAGCTCAAGCTGGTGGTCAACGAGCACAAGAGCCAGGTGGTCAAGACCAATGACTGCGAATTCCTCGGATTCATCTTCCGGGGCAAGAAGCTGCGTTGGAGCGAGCGCGCCTATCACGACTTCCGCGACCGGCTGCGCAAGCTGACCGGGCGGAGTTGGGGCGTGTCGATGGACTACCGGTTCAAGAAGCTCGCCGAATATGTCCGGGGTTGGATGGGCTACTTCGGCATCTCGGACTACTATCGGCCGATCCCCGAGCTGGACCACTGGCTGCGCCGGCGGGTGCGCATGTGCTACTGGAAACAGTGGCGCGGCGTGCGCAACCGTATCCGCAACCTGCTGGCCCTGGGGACGCCGAAACGCGCGGCGATCTGGACGGGCATGAGCTCCAAGAGCTACTGGCGCCTGTCTCGCTCGCTGGGCACCCAAACCGGGATGACCAACGACTGGCTGAAGAGCCAGGGCTTGATTGGCATTCGCGATCAATGGATGAAAGCGCATGGCTATGCCTGAACCGTCGTGTGCTCCCTTCGCATGAACCGCCTAGTGCGGACCCGCATGCTAGGTGGTGTGGGGAGGGCGGGTTAAACACCCGCCCTTACCCGATTAGGCATGAGCTTCCGTAATAAAACTCAGAACTACAGCCGAAACGTACAACCCAACCCCAAACGCGGCATGATTCATAAGACTACGTAGCCGCGCCTGCATGGGATTTGGCGTCTTAGACGCCGCAATGCCAAGGCCGACTGAAGGGTGCATGATAAGAAAGGGAAAGCCAACAGTAGCAATGCCGAAGACTAAAGCAGGCATCAGAGTCGGCGACTGTAGCCATTTGGGTGTGGCCAATGCCACAAGGGCAAGCGCGAACAGCGCCCCTATTGTGTAATGCGCAACCCAGCCGATTGTGCACTCGGCTGGCTTCTGAGCAGCAGCGGTAATGCTTTGATGTTTGATGGAGCCATTGGTCATGTGGAGCAGCCAACGACCAACCATGCAATAGTTGGAAGAAGGAATTTTGAAGGCCTGCTTGAGAAATATGGCCCAGAGATCCATGACGAAGGTTGCGCCGAGGCCGACGGTAACAGTGCCAATTAGCAGTTCAAATTTCATGGTCACCTCGATGCTGCTTGCTAATGCCTAACGGGGCGGCGGATAAGCCGCGAGGACGGAAAAGCCGAAGGCTTTGACGGCCGATGTCGGCTTGATCCGCGTGGTTGTGCGGCGCGAAGCGCCAAGCAACCAGCGGATTGCAATCCGCCGCCCCGTTTCGCGGGCGCGAAGCGTCCGCGAAACGCTATGCTCACCGGCAAAATGCGAGCGCAGCGAGTATTTTGTCCGGTGGAGCTAATTGTTAGAAGATTCTGTGCTGACAGGTGCCGAAACTGACGCTCTTTTGTAAACCAAAGAGTATGGTTTCTCAATAAATATAAACAAGATCGTAGACGGTACAAGAGTAGCAAAAAACGCCACTGGCAAGCCTACCCAAAACACCCAATCATCAGCACTCTTTGGTACGTAAACAACAGCCAAAACCATAAATAACGCGATGTTCGACTTTTTCGAGGAGAGATGAGGGCAGACCGATGCGGCATGACGGTGCGAGCTAAGCTGAGAGGAACCAACCACCTCAACCGCACGGAGAGACCGCCATGCCGCTTGAAGACTTTATCATCACGGTGTTTTGCTGGGTAGAAGAACACCTGGAAGCCCTGCTGGGGATCATCGCTTGCGCCAGCGTGGTTTTGCCCCGAAGTTGGCGGACAGCGAAGTGATCACCATGGAGGTGGTGGGTGAGTTTCTGGGTTTGGATACCGATGTGGGCATCTGGAAGTATTTCCGTCGTCATTGGCCGTCGTGGTTTCCAAGACTCGGATCGCGAACCACGTTTGCCCAGCAAGCGGCCAATCTCTGGGTCGTCAAACAGCGGCTGCATCGGCATCTGCTGATCGACTTGGGGGCGGTGACGGACCCTATTCACCTCGTCGATGGCTGCCCCATGCCGGTGTGTATGCTGACCCGTGCCCCGCAATGCCGATGTTTTCCCGAGGCGGCCGGCTTCGGCTATTGCGCGGCAAAAAAGCAGTATTATTATGGACTTCATGGTCACTTGATGATCACATTCGATGGCGTGATCACGGCGTGGACGGTGACCCCCGCCGCCGGTGATGAACGCGAAGCGCTTTGGGATTTGACGGACGGCGTTCACGGCTTGGTCATTGGCGACAAGGGATACCTGAGCGCCTGTCTTCAGGCGGAACTGGCAACCACGGGGATCGATTTGCAAACCCCCTTGCGGGCGAACATGGCCGATTCCCGTGCGCCTTGGATCATCCAACAACTGACGAGAACCCGCCGCCTCGTGGAAACCGTCATCGGTCAACTGACCGAGCAGTTTCATTTTGAGAAAATCCGGGCGCGGGATGTTTGGCACTTGACGAGTCGGATCGCCCGAAAAATCTTGGCGCACACCTTGGGTATTTTCATGAACCGGCAAATCGGTCGGTCAGACCTGCAGTTTGAGAGCCTGATCGCCTGAAAAGTCGAACATCGCGTATAAATACGAATTTCAGTGCAAGGCCATGAATTAAGTAATATGAGTAACTCATATTGCCCAGCCACCTCATTGGTGTAAACTTGAATATCCTGTTTGAGATTCCTTCGGAAGAAAAGCATTCAAGGCAAAATATAAAGAAGAGAATAAAGAGCAATAAAAACTTCCACCAATTGTTCGCTTCAAAAGCGTTAAGCAATATGACAGACGCTATCGCTAGAGCTAGAGCGGGAAGACCAATTGGAGGTATATTATCTATATTTTTTTTATGCTCGACGACTTCAAACAACAATATTCCAGAAATGAACATTAGTAATCTGATGTGCCCGCCGTAGATAGCAAAATACGCAAAAAGGAGAACTGACACACAAATAAATAGAGCAGCTCTCGATTTCCAATTCCATTCGCGTAACCTAAATAAGCTGATCAACAATGGAATCAATAGATAATAGAAAAATTCATAACTTAATGACCAGGCTACGGTGATGATGGCATTTATATCAAATAGACCAGGAAGGAGGAGCAGGTTTTGCATTACAAATATTAGACCTTCCCAACCATCTGGAATTTTGGACTCAGAAGGGAACGCAGCCGACAATAAGAGGTAGATTAGAAAGACAGTGACGAATGTTGGGTAAATTCTTTGGATTCTTCTCGCAAGATAGCTACCAAAAGGCTTCTTCTTTCTTATTAGCATTCCATAAATTAAGTATCCGCTTAAAACAAAAAAAAGATCAACACCAATATTGCCAATACTGCGCACATGAGCAGATAGTATTTGTGTTGCAGATGCTTTTGTAAGCCAAGGGTCAACGAGCGTAACGTAGTGAACCAAGAATACTAAAAATACCGCAAAACCACGGATTCCTTCCATGGAAACAATAGCCTTGTGTGTAGTGTGCGAAATTTCAAATGTGTTTCTAAGCCAAGACATTGCTTCTTTGTGTCCTATTTACTTCTAACGTTTTCGAGTTGAGCGGCACGCGCGCAAACGCTCGCTTGGGCGACTACGCCAATCGCGTGTCCGGTCGAACGAGGCGTTAGGCTGAGATAGTCGTGCTCGTGGTTCGCTGATTGTTGGCGTTCCCATTTTCGCCCGCTCCCGGTTATTGCTTGAATCGCAAAAACAACTGCGAAAACTGCACTATTGCGCGAAGCAAGTAAGCGATGACGCTTCAATGGTTTCAATTAAGCGTCATCGCTTACTTGCTTCGCTCTATATCACGTTTTTAAACCCCAGAAAATCACCCATTGGTTATATTCAATGCGGGGTGTCCATCTGAGTGCGGTGGACACCAGATATTGTGATCTTGACCATCGAAGCGCCCTTTCTATGGTGTGTCAAGATCTAATCCATAGGCACTACCGCACTCAGATGGACACCCCGCTATTCAATTTCCCGATTATTGCGCTATGCGTTTTGCTCAATATCGGTAATTACATTTACGCACGTCTATCTTGGCTTAACGGGGCGGCGGATAAGCCGCAAGGGCGGAAAAGCCGAAGGCTTTAACGACCGATGTCGGCTTGATCCGCGTGGTTGTGCGGCGCGGAGCGCCAAGCAGCCATGCGGATTGCAATCCGCCGCCCCGTTTCGCGGGCGCGAAGCGTCCGCGAAACGCCCGGCTTCACCTGCCCCGCGTAGCGGGGTCAGGTGCAAGCCCCAGTTAGGTATCGTCGTTACTAAGAATTTTGATGATATGTTTCGCTAAGTGTTCATTAACTTCTCGATGCCGAGGAACAGGTTGCGATATTCTAGTGCGTGGATTTTGATACCAATCATGGTTGCCACCATGACGGATAAAGACGCAGCTCATATCTTCAAGTTTCTTTATTAGATCCTTGTTTTTCACGACACTTCGATCTCAGCGACTCGGCGAATATTCGAGATTGTTCCGCTAGTCAGTTCCTTATAAATATCAATCAAATTTTTCTTTAATTCTTCTTCTGTTTCACCTTGAGTCCAGTAATCTGGAAATTCATCAAAGTAGCCTAACCACATATCTTCATCTTTCCAATAAGTATATTTCTGTTTCATTGCTGCCTCACTAATCAATATCAACACTTAGTATTAGACGTACCTGCCGTACATACCGCAGTCATGCGCAAGGCTCTATAAGGAAGGCGGGTTTCACTTCGCTCTAACCGCCCTACGCGCTAGGCCAGTTGATTGAATATTGGGTTGCCAAACAGACGGCAACCTGACTTACGTGGTTACAGTAGATGATAATTATTCCGGTGGTGGGAGAGGTAGGGTCATTAACTTCTTAAAGGCAGCTTCGCACCCCCAACCCATCATCGTGATAGTGTTTTTTGCTCTGAGCTTTAAAACAACTGGCATTCCGTCTATCTCGGGTTTAGAAAAATGGGTTAGTCCGTAATACTGTACTCGGGGGGCTAGGGCATTTTCTGCGTCTTTATCCTCAATATGTTTGGCTTCGACGCAGGCCGCTAGTTTTGCATAAGTGTCGATAAACTCCTCTTTACCCATTGTTTCTGCTACTGCAGACGTAACCAAGCCTACAACTGTCACGACCAGAACTAGTCGCCTCATGTTTTACTCCTTAGAAGCTGTACAAAAACTCAATTACCTAAGCTGCCTCTAAAGCAGCCCCTTGTAATAATGCTCGTTCTTTACAAATTCTTCGCAGCATGAGTCGAATTGAGGCCATATAAACATGACCCGTACTCGATGGGGCGTAACCAGTCGAGCGCGCCCTTGGTTCAGGCGACGAGTCGAAGCCGGGTGGATGGGGGTTGGCTCGGGATGTTCGCATAGAGGCGCGCCGTTTCGGTTTGGATGTAATGGTTCATGAACGGCTCCCATTCGTCGTTGAGCGCCACGCAGCGCAGGTTCAACAGGGCCTGGGCGCCGGGCAGGGTCCAATGCATCCCGGCCCGTTCCATCCGGTCCTTGACCGCATGGCGGCAGGCCCCTTCGATCACCCCTGAGGCGATGGGATAGCCGGCGGCGAGATACCGATCGTAATGAATGCGGTCGCGGTGGCGGTCGAAATAACCGTGAATCTGTTCCAGCCGGGCGCGGGCGGCGGCGGACAGGTGGCCCTGCTCGGCCAGGTCCTGTAGCCAGCGAATCACCCCGGTCCCCACCCCGTCGAGCAGGGCATGCACCAGCACCTTCATCAGTTTAGTCGCCAGCGGGCTACCGGACGGCTGAAACAGGTGAACGGCGTCCCACAAATAGCCGGTCGCATGGAGCAGATCGAGGATCTCGACCCGCGCGGTGTCGCCCAAGGTGTCCGCCGCGGCGTCCCACAACGCCGGCTGACCGTCCATCAGCAGGACCCAGGTTTGCCGGTGGTCGGGGTCGCGCTGGCGAGCCTCAGCCCGCAACCAGGGGAACACCACCTCGACCGGGCGCGGTGCGGCGAGCGCCGCCGCCACGGCGGCGGCCACCGGCAACACCGCGCACAGCCGTTTCTGTCGAGGCGCCGGTCGGGGCGTCGCCGAGGGTTCCGTGGGGGCGGTCGGATCGCGAAACAAGGACTCGACCACGGCGGTGGCGGTACGCGGATGCGGCTCGATCTGATAGGCCGCACCGAGCACGGCCATCTTCTTACGATCCGGCTTCGGCCCTCGGGTGTGGTCGTGGGCGGCGATGGTCGGGGCGTCGGCCGGCTTGCGGATCGGGACCCCCTTGCCATCGGCGCTCAGCACCACGAGCTGCTGGCCCGTCGCCGGGGCCGGCGGCGGTCGGGCCGCTTCATGACCGGCCACCGCCCCGGCCAGGGTCCGGGTCATCGCCTCCAGGCTGGCCACCGACTGTTTCAGACCCAGGATGCGCGCCAGCACCGTGTTGACCTGACCGTAGGGATTCTCCACCGCCAGCGCTTGATCCCAGTCCTGCAAGAGATAGGAAAACGGGCCCTCGGGCAACCCCAGCCGGGCATCCAGCGGCGCCGCCTCGATCGCCTGGCCTTCCCGCGTGCCGTAGACCACCCGCACCAGAGTGAAGTCGCCAAAGATCGACCGATAGGGTCGGCCATGGGGTTTGGGCAAGCGCTTGACCACTCGCCCGTCGGCCAGCGTCAGGGTTTTGCCGCAATCCCCGTCGCCCACCAAGGCAAAATACTGCGCTTGCATCTCATGACCCAGTCGCAACAGGCGCGACCACAGGCCGTGCTCCAGTTCGTGCGCCGGCAAGCCGTCGCGGGCGGCGTCGTACACGAACCCGGTCAGCACCGCCAAGTGCGCCGACAGGTCCAACCCCTTGCCTTCGGTCGTCAACGGCCACATCATCGACATCGGTGGGTTCCTCGGGTGATTGCTTGTTGGGTGACATCAATCTACCCACCTCCGGGTCAACCGGGCAAGGGACCCACCGCCCCTTTCCACCCCGGCGCGCTACCCCGCGCTCGACTGGTTACGCCCTACTCGATGTAGGTTTCCGCTCGTAATCTTTGCTCAGTCGCCGATAACGACCGAGCCAGGCAAAGGTTCGTTCCACGACCCAGCGTCGAGGTAACACTTGAAAACCTTCGCCGGTTTTTTTTCTTCTCAACGACTTCGAGCACACAGTCAAATTGCTCTTTAACCCATTGAATAAACTCTTCACCTCTATAACCACCATCCGCCCAGATTTTTTTGACATTATCCACGATTGAAAATAAGGCAGTCAAGGCTTGGCGAGCCGCATGACCATCGTAGATATTGGCCGCATGAACCCGAGCAATAATAATATAACCTACTGTATCTACTACAATATGTCGCTTGCGACCCTGAATTAACTTACCACCGTCGAACCCGGATTCCTGGGCCGATTCCGGTGTCCCCTTAACGGTTTGGCTATCGATAATCCCCGCACTCGGATTCTCATTTCGACCCATTTCTTTTCGGAGTTGCTGATGAATCGCTGTATTGATTTGCTCCATAATATTGTTGTCAACCCATTGATGATAATAGTAACTTATTAAGGTATAGCAGGGAAAATCTTTAGGCAAATACCGCCATTGACAGCCCGTCTTGTTCAGGTAAAAAATGGCATTGATTACTTCGCGGAGATCAACTTTACGTGGCCGACCTGTCGTATAAAAATCCGCTTTTTTTAAAATCGGCTCCAAGATTTCCCATTCTTCATCCGTCAAATCGCTGGGGTACCTCTTACAAGGAATTTCTTTTGGCCAAGCCATACAGCACCTCGAATAGAATCTCTGAAATTAAAATAATCGCCGGATTTTGGCTTATTTTGTCAAAAATACTATAATAATATCAATGTGTTAGTTTTTGTACAGCTTCTCAGGCATAACGGGGCGGCGGATAAGCCGCGAGGACGGAAAAGCCGAAGGCTTTGACGGCCGATGTCGGCTTGATCCGCGTGGTTGTGCGGCGCGAAGCGCCAAGCAGCCATGCGGATTGCAATCCGCCGCCCCGTTTCGCGGGCGCGAAGCGTCCGCGAAACAAGTGATTATATGGTTTCTGTATATTTACCCGAATCCATGATGGTTGACAATAACTATTTGATCTAGTTAGTCTTTGTTAGCAGTATAACATTCATTGCCAACCTTGCCACCCTGGAAATTCCGTCATGCTTGCCGTTCCCCCAGAGCTGACCCGCCGCTACGAGGCGCGGTTGGCGCAGCAGGAGATCATGGCCGGGTAGCGCCCGCACTATCACAAGTGGCTGCGCTATTACCTGGACTTTTGTCACAAGTATAGCTTCGCGCCAGCGGATCGCCGGAGTTTGCCCGCTTTCCAGGAGAAGCTGCGGACCAAGCACCAGCCAGTATCCCTGCGCCAACAGGCCGGACACGCCGTGTCGCTCTATTTGGAGATCGCTTCTCCCGCCGCCATGGAGCCGCATCCTCCGAAGGTTATCTCCCAAGCCGCGCTCGTCCACTCGCCCCCGGAAAGGGCCATGCCGCCTCTCCGCCCGCTTGCGCCATTGCAACCACCTGCCTGGCCAAAAAGGGAAGCGTCCGGTCGAGTGCCTCCCACACCCGCAAACCCGGTTAAAGCGCTTTCCCAACACGACCCAACGGCTTCGTCTGAACTCAAATTGACCGGAGCCAGTTGGGTGTCGGTCTACGACGGATTGACCTCGGCGATCCAGGTCCGGCATTACTCCCCCAAGACCTTGCAGGCCTATAAAATCTGGACCCAAAAATTCCAGGCCTTCACGAAAAGCAAAGACCCACCGTTGTTGTCGATGGACGATGTCAAAGGGTTTTTGAGTTTTCTGGCGGTCCATAAAAAAATCGCCGCATCCAGCCAAAATCAAGCTTTCAATGCACTGCTGTTTTTATTCAGGCACGTCCTTGAAAAGGAATTCGGCAAGGTCGAAGGCGTGGTCCGCGCCAAGCGCAAGCCCTACATCCCAGTGGTGTTGTCGCGGGAAGAAGTGGACCACGTCATCGCCCGGCTCGATGCGCCTTACGCGCTGGTGGCGAAATTGTTGTACGGGTGTGGCCTGCGCCTGTTCGAGTGCCTGAAGCTGCGCGCGCAGGATTTGAATTTCGCCATGCAGGTGTTGACCGTGCATGACGGCAAGGGCCAAAAGGATCGCGCGGTGCCATTGCCGCAAGCGCTCATCCCTGAGCTGCACGTGCAACTGGATCAGGTCGCACAGGTGCATGAGGCGGACTTGACCGCCGGTTACGCGGGGACGTTTTTGCCCACCGCGCTCGGGGACAAATACCCGCGCGCGGCCAAGGAACCGGGATGGCAGTGGTTGTTTCCGGCCATGACGCTGACCAAGGTGCCGGCCACCCAGGAGTACCGGCGTTCTCATTTACATGAGAGCCTGATGCAAAGGGCCATCAAGGACGCGGTGCGCCGCTCCCGGATTCTCAAGCGAGCTTCCGCGCACACCCTTCGCCACAGCTTCGCCAGTCATCTGTTGCAGGCGAACTACGACATTCGCACCATTCAGGAGTTGCTGGGGCACAGCGACGTGCGTACAACCATGATTTACACTCACACGGTGCGGAGCATTACCCTCAAGGAAGCCAAAAGTCCGCTGGATTTCTAGCGGCGACCCCAACCACCCGTCCCAAACCCGGCTTCAACCACGGCGCCCAACCTGGACCCAGGTCGAGTTCAGCCCGATGCGGGAGAAGCGCTCAATCGCGCCCCCGCGAACGCTCCGCCTCATTCCAATACACCGCCATGTCGTCGCGGACTTTCTCGAAGGTGGCGATGGTGTCCAGCGTTTCCTGTCCGCCCTTGGCGACCACGAACGCCAGCAGCGTTTCCAACAGCGCCATGATGGCCACCGCCGAGGCAAAATATTGGGGGCTTTGCGTCGGCACAACGAATACAGGGTCGGCAAGATACGCCAAGGGGGCCGCCACGCTGTCAGTAATCGCAATCAGCTTGGCGCCACGCGCTTTGGCGTATTCGCAGGCTTGTAACGTCTCCTTGGCATAGGGCGCGTAGCTCAGCGCCAACACGACATCGCGATCCCCCACCAGCGCGAGATCGTCGAACGGCGCGCTGACATGCCGGGGCACCAGGTTCAGGTTCGGCATCGCCATCCGCCCCACATAGAAAAAGTAATGGGCCAGGGAATACGAGCTGCGCGAGCCCAGTACGTAAGCTTGCCGGGCTTGCGCCAGTTCGAGTGCCGCCTGCTCCAGCTTGCTCGGATCGTTCTCGGAGAACGTCTGTTGCAGGTTGGACACGCCGGCGGAAGCCATCTGTGCGTACAGCGGTGCCAGTCCTTTGCCCTGCCCCAATTGTTGCAACCAGCGCGCTTGACCGCTGCTGGTGTGCGAACCCTGTTTCAACGCCTCCCGAAAAGGTTGGCGCAGATGGTCGTAGGTCGGATAACCGAGCCATTGCCCGAGGCGCACCAAAGTGTTAGGGCTGACCTGTGCCCGCGCCGCCGCATCGCGGATCGGCAGCAGTCCAATCTCCTTCGGATGGTCCAGGATGAATTTCGCCGCCCGCCGCAACGCCGGTCGCAGCTCAGGCAATTCCCGTTGCAACCGGGTGATGATGTCCTGGCGCCCGCCATCGGTCATGAGGACTGCCCGCCGCGCTGGCGCGCCAGAAAATCGTTGACCGCGACCAGATGCTCCTCGCTGTTGTGGCACATCCCCTGAAAACCGGCGCAGCGGTCGAGAAAGTCCGGCAGATTCTCACGTTGGGCGATTTTCAGCAGACGCTTGGTCAAGCGTAACGCTTTCGGCGGCTGCCCGGCGATGCGTCGGGCCAGGGCATGAGTCCGCTCCAGCAGCTCCGCTTCGGGCACCACCTCCAGCAACAACCCCAGGGCCAGCGCTTCCTCGGCCTTCACCAAACGCCCGGTCAAGGTCAGCTCGGCGGCGCGCTGGTAGCCCACCAATCGTTGCAGGAACCAGGCTCCGCCGTCGCCGGGAATGATCCCCAGATTGAGGAAAGTCTCGCCGAACACCGTGCGTGGCGAACCGATGCGCAGGTCGCACATGCAGGCCAGATCGAAGCCAGCGCCGATGGCCGGGCCGTTGACTGCGGCGATGAGGGGAATCTCGGCCTGGTGCAGCGCCAGCGGAATGCGCTGAATCCCACGCCGATAGCGTTCCTCGACTTCGGCCACGTCGCCGGCGAAATCGCCGCCACGGTTCGCCATATCCTTGACGTTGCCACCCGCCGAGAAGGCGGCGCCAGCCCCGGTCAGCACCAGCACCGAAACCGCCGGATTGGTATTGGCCCATTCCACCGTGCGGACGATGTCATCGATCAAGTGAGTCCCCGTCAGGGCGTTACGCACGTCGTCGCGCCGCATCGTCAGGGTGGCGACCCGGTGGTCGAGCACCAGTTCCGCGTCTTGCAATGCCAGTGGAGCCATCATGCTGGTCGTCTCCTTCAGTCAATCCGATCAAGAATCATGCGGGCATCAACCACCGCGTAGCCATCGGGATAGGCCATCAGCGGGTTGAGGTCGATTTCCGCGATTTCGGGATGCGCCTCGACGATGCCGGCCACCTTGAGGATCAATTCCACCAGCGCCGCCTTGTCAATTCCCACCGCGCCGCGTGCGCCTTCCAGAATCTTGCGGGCCTTGATCTGATTCACCATGGATTCGGCGTCCTGCCGGCTCAGCGGGATCGAACGAAAGGCGATATCCTCCAGGATTTCCACGAAGATGCCACCCAGGCCGAACATCATGACCGGGCCGAAAATCGGGTCGCGGCTGACGCCGATGATGACCTCCACGCCTTTAGCGGCCATCGGGGTGAGCAGGACGCCGGCGATGTCCGCATCGGCCTGGTAGGCGCGGCACGAGGCCATGATCTCCGCATGGGCGGCGCGCAATGCGTCGCGTCCTTGCAGGTTCAGCTTGACCCCGCCCGCATCCGACTTGTGCAGGATGTCCCTGGACACCACCTTCATGGCCAGCGGCCGGTCGAGCCACGCGGAGTCCAGCACGTCCAGATCGGCCGCTTTGGCGATCAAACGTTGTTCCGGCACATCGATGCCATAGGCGGCGAGCAGATCCTTGGCTTCGGGTTCGAGCAGGTCCCGGCCCGCCTGACGCGCGACCGCGATCATCCGCCGCATCGACTCGTCCGGCCGCACGGGTTCCGCGTGAATGGCGCTGGCGTCGCGCCGGGCAAACTCGCCGCGCTCGCTCAAGGCGGCCAGCACTTCCACCGCGTGCTCGATGGAGTCGTACACCGGCACGCCGGACCCGCGCAACACCTCCAACGGTTCGGGCTTCAACGGCGCGTAGAGGCTGTAAACGATCAGGGGCTTGTCGCTCTTTTGCTTGAGCGCGGCGATTTCCCTGGCCGCGTCGAGTTCCTGACCGGCCAACTCCTGGGCGAAACGAATGCCGTAGCCACCGAACATCCCCACCACGAAAACCTGATCGACCGTGCGGTCCTGACAGAGAATCTCGGCGCAGGTCGCCAGCAAACCGGGATTGGCGTCGGTGCTGCCGGCCACGTCGATCGGGTTGGCTAGCGACGCCTGGGGAAACAGCACGGCGCGCAATCGCTCGCGGGTTGCCGGTTCCAGTTCGGCCAAGCACAAGCCGGCTTCCGAGAGGCGATCGGACGCGATGGTGGCTTGTCCGCCACCGTCGGCCAGGATGGCGACACGCCGACCGGCCGCCTGTTGCAACAGCCCCAACCCTTCGGCGACCGGCAAAATCTCGTCGGACTTGCCGACCACGTTGACGCCGGCCTGCCGGAGCAGATCGACGGTCATGGCGTAGCTGCCCGCCAACGCCCCCGTGTGCGAACTGGCCGCTTTCTGGCCAGCCGCCGTGCTGCCCGACTTGTAGACCACCACCGGCTTTTTCCGGGCGGTTTCCCGCGCGACCCGCAAAAACTCGCGGCCGTTCTTGAAGCCTTCCACATACAAGGTGGCAACCTGCGTGTTCGCCTCCTCGCCCAGATAGCGCAGGTAGTCGGCGAAGCCGATGTCGGTCTGGTTGCCCGGTCCGACATAGGTGCTGAAGCCGATGTGGCCGTTATGCTGAGCTTCCAGCGCCAGCGCCAGCAGCATGTTGCCCGACTGCGAGATGATGCCCACGTTGCCCGGCTTGACCGCATCCAGCGCCAGCAGATTGACCTTTTTATGCAGGTTGAACAGGCCGGAGGTGTTCGGGCCGATGAGGCGCACACCGCCGCGTCGCGCCGCTTCCAGGGTTTCCCGTTCCAGTTGGACACCGGCTTCCCCGGCTTCGCCGAAGCCGCTGGCCAGGATCACCGCGCCCTTGACGCCATTCCGGCCACTCAGTTCGAGAATGCCGGGCAGGGTCTTGGCGGGCGTGCAGATCAGCGCCAAATCCACCGGTTCCGGCACCTGTTCAATGGAGGGATAGGCTCTCAGGCCCATGATCTCCTCCAGCTTGGGATGGATCGGGTAGATCCGGCCGGCATAGCCATCATTGAGGAGGCCCACCAGCGCTTTATAGCCACGCTTGGTCGGGTCCAGGGAAGCACCGATGATGGCAATCGAGTCGGGCGCGAGGAATTGATGGAGTGGACTGTTCATGCTCAATACCCCTTGAACCGGGGCGCGCGCTTTTCGGCGAAGGCGTTGACCCCTTCCCGCCAATCTTCGGTCACCGTACAGCTAAACACGCCGTCCAGCTCCAGTTGCAACTGGATGGCAAAGTCACGGCCGGCGGCTTCGTTGAGCAGTTTTTTCCCGACCGTCATGGACACCGGCGCCTTGCCCGCCAGTTCCTGGGCGAACCGCCGGGCGCGGTCCAGCAGTTCCACATCGGGACAAACTTGAGTGGCCAGACCGATGCGCTGTGCTTCGGTCCCATCGATGCGCGCGCCCAGGAACAGCAGCTCGCGTGCTTTGCCGAGGCCGACCAGGCGCGGCAGAATCTGGGTGACGCCTCCGCCCACGCTGGTCCCGATGCTGACTTCGGGAAAGCCGATTTGCGCGCTCTCGGCCATCAGCACGAAATCGCAGGACACGGCCATTTCCGCCCCGGCGCCCAAGGCATAACCGTTGACGGTCGCCACCACCGGCTTGCTCAGCCGGAAGATTTTCTCGCACACGTCGTTGCCGAGTTGCAGGTACTGGCGCCGCTGATGGGCGGTACGTTGCCCTGCCCCGTGCTCCTTCAAATCGGCGCCGACGCAGAATGCTCGGCCCACGCCAGTGAGGATGACGGCCCGAATCGCCGGGTCGCGCTCGGCTAACGATAGCGCCATCAGCAACTCGGTGTAGAACTGCTCGACGACCGCGTTGAGGCGGTGCGGGCGGTTGAAGTGAATTTCAACAACTTGCTGTTCTGAATGATAAATTAGGGTTTCGAAGTTTGGCGTATTCATTACGGGGGGACCATGGATAGTTATGAAAGTCTCATAATTATAAAAAAAGTACATTTGTATTTTTTTGAAGTATACACAAACCGGCTCTCGTGTAAATACGTTTGTAATAATATTTTATTAAAAAGTACATATATGTTTTTAACGCAGCTCAAACTATCTGTATCCTGGGGTCCGACCCCTCTCTGCCAGAGTAAAATCAATCACTAAATCAGAACCCATGGTTTGCCCGGATAGTCTCAGCAGAAACCCGAAAAGGAACCCGCCGTGAACGACGACATATCTCCCCGTCAGGAAACCGTGATGCAGGCAGCCGTCGCACGCGGGCTGCTCGGTGAAGAACACCTGCTGGCGGCCTTTATCGACATGGACGGTACCCAAAAGACCGTGGCCAGTCTGCGGGCGGCTTTTGACGATCATTTCACCCACGCCTTCGCGGCCAAGGCCAATTGCCTGCATCGGGTGCTCGCACTGCTGCGCGCGTGCGGAATGGGGTGCGAGGTCGCCAGCCCCGGCGAATTCGCTCAAGCTCGCCGGGCCGGATTTCTACCCCACGAGATCGTGCTCGACTCCCCAGCCAAGACGCTTGGGGAAATCGAACAGGCGCTGCGGCTGGGCATCGCGCTGAACATCGACAACTTCCAGGAACTGGAACGGGTGACGGCGTTGATGGCCACCTTGTCGTCGAATTCCGAGATCGGCGTCCGCATCAACCCGCAGGTCGGGGTCGGCGCCATCGCCGCCACCAGCACCGCCACCCGAACCTCGAAATTCGGCATCCCGCTGGAAGACGAGGGACAGCGAGCCCGGCTGATTCAAGCCTATATCGAGCGGCCGTGGCTGACTGGCGTGCATACCCACGTCGGCTCGCAAGGCTGCTCGCTCGAACTCATCGCCAGCGGCGTCGCCAAAGTAGTGGCTTTCGCGGAGGAGATCAATGCCGCCGTGGGGCGCCGGCAGGTGCGGGTTCTCGATATTGGCGGGGGCTTGCCGGTCAACTTCGCCAGCGACGAGTTCACGCCGAGTTACGCCGAATACGCCGCGCTCCTGCGCGCTCGCGCGCCGGCCCTGTTTTCGGGAGCTTATCGGGTCATTACCGAGTTCGGACGGTCGATCATGGCCAAAAACGGCTTCATCGCCGCCCGCGTGGAGTACACCAAAACCAGCGGCGACCGGCACATCGCCATCACCCACGCCGGGGCACAGGTCGCGGCGCGCACGGTGTTCATGCCGGAGATGTGGGCTATCCGCCTAAGCGCCTTCGACGCCCAAGGCCGGTTCAAGCGAGGTAAAAAAATCCCTCAGGACGTGGCCGGTCCGTGCTGCTTCGCCGGCGACATCCTCGCCCACGAACGCCCGCTACCGCTGCTCGAACCGGGGGATTTCATCCTGGCCCACGATACCGGCGCCTATTATTTTTCCACGCCCTTCCAGTACAACAGCCTCCCCGACGCCGCCGTTTACGGCTTCCACATCGGCGAAGACAACGCCGTGCGTTTTGAACTGCTCAGGGCGGAAGAATCCATCGATCATGTCGTGGAAACATCGGGCCGGCTCCAATAAAAACCGCCCGCACCCCCCGGCGCGGGGAACCGGTTTTCACAGCACCGCTTAATGCAGCATTTCAGTCGGTTCAAGGGCATGGGGAAAGCGCACGACTCGCCGGCCTTCTTCAAAAGCGTGAAAAGACTGTCGCCAGGCGCCGTTGGGCCAAAGAAACTCGACTTCTCCGCTCAATGGCCGGTACACCGCCGTGTACAGCGTACCGAACCCGCGAGCGTAGGCATTCGAATACACCGGTGAGTGCAGAAAAGCCTGAATCAGCTTATCGGGATTTTCACTGCTTTGACGAAGGCGAAACTTCAAAAAGCGTTCCCGTTCGAGAGTCGCCGTGGCCTGGGCGTGCTGATGCCACTCCACCTCCTGCTGGTGGTTGGTGGTGATGGGAACCGGCTTAACGACCGCCGGCCGGTCGGGGGCGATAAACACCGTCATGAAGGCCCCGCTGCGATCCAATACCGTAATGTTATACGCCATGTGGGTCGGCGCCCGTTTCAGCACCTCTACCGCCTCCCGCGTGGTGGTGCAAAATTCCAGGATATAGCGCAACAGCAGTGGCACGCCAAACCCCTCGCCCACGATCCGCCGTCCTCCGAAGGTCAGTGAAACCGCCAAACCGTCTTCGTTCAAGCCATCCAATACCCCCCACAGACAGTCGCTGACGGCGATCACCTGGCGGTGATTCCACGCCGTTTTCAGGATCACCGCCTCGAACAGTTGCGGGCTGTAATCGTAGTTGCGAACCAGCAGGGGAACCGCTCCCGGCCAGACCGCCTGGGAGCAACCGCTTAGATAGGGCGGCGGACAATACAGCGACAGGAAGCGGGCGGCCAAATCGCCGCCGCCGGCCAGTTCCACCAGACGTTCGTAGGTTGCCATCAGTTCCGGCATATGCGCTTTCAAGCTACGAATCGAGCTTAGATAAAATGGTCGGGCTTTATTCCCTTCGCTCAAGAACCAGCGTTGGTAGGATGGCCAGTGCCTTTGGAAAAGATCTTGCCACTTGGGTCCCGGCCAACCCTCCTCGATGGCTTCGAAAACGCGCTCCATGGGCGGATTCCTCTATTTGCGAAAACCCTATCCCTGTTTTGCCGAGCCGCCATCGCTTGGCAAGTGGAATGGCAACCACGACCCACCACACGGTATCAGAGAATCTTGAAAGCACCCGCGGCGGGCGCCGTATCGACCTGCGCCGTTTCCAGCGGATGGGCTTGATATTGATCGAGAATACCCTTGATCCAGGCATGAGTCCGATCATTCAGGACAAAATCGTCGGTCATCGATCGGCCGCGCAAAATCAGAATCCCCAGATCGGCGCCCTCATAGCGGAAGTTGCCTGGACCGGTAATCCGCAGGAAAAACGCCTCACTCTCGCTGGCCACCGCCCGCCGGTGATAATCGAAGCGGCTGTAGGCAATCGAACCATCGTCGTTCATTTTCCAGATCCCGCTGGCGGGGGCCTGAGTGACCACATCCACGCTATCTTCAGTGTGTTTGATCACCAATTGGCACCAACTGTCGATGTAATCGGGATCGGACCAGCGCGAGTTGAGATCATCCACATCGAACACAAAATCCACACCCGCGAATTCCAACAGATGAAACAGGAACAACGGAGCGTCGGCATGGGCGAAAGCCGCATGGTTGGTCATCGAACTGGCGCCCGTAACCCGTGGGTTGAGTTCGCCCAGATAGAGATCACCGCTGTCCAGGTCGATCAGATAGTCCAGATCGAAGTAACCCCGATAGCCCTCCTTGCGTAACTGCTCGCCGAACTTGAAGGTATAATCGCGCGCCTGGTCGCGAATTTGCTGGGTGAAGGCGCCTGGAAAAATTTCGTTACCGCACCAACCCCCTTTGTAGGGCGTCAGTTCCCGCGCCCCCACGACTTCGGTCAGCAAGGGTCCAACGATGGTGCCCTTGCGGGTGGTGCAGGCTTCCAGGGTCGAACCCCGGCAATTGAGGCGTTTCATGATCTTGACTTCAGGATCACAGACGATCTCGCCGGCGTACTTGTTCCAGTCTTCCTCACTGGAAATGAAAAAAGTGGTGTGGCCGGAATCGCCGAACGCCGTCTGAATCACCCAATCGTTACCCAAATGGTGTTCCTTGGCCAGCGCGCACAAGTGCGGGTAACTCTCCACCTTGGACAGCGCATTGGGCGCGCTGGGTACGCCCGCCATGTTGCCGATGCGTACCGTTTCCATCTTGTTGTCGCAGCGGCTACGCAGATTGGCCGGCGGAAACCAGATCTCGATGCCGAGTTCCTGGCACAGGGCTTCGGTCTTTTCGTCGAACATTAAAAATACCGCTACCGGATTGTCTCCATGACTCCTGATATAGTCGATCACCTCCTTGTGTTCCAGTAGATAATTATTGATATCTTCGATGCTTTCGAACTCCGGGTGAGGAATCTCGCTCGGCACGAAGACATTCGGGTGCTGGCCATCGTAACAATCGATATAGCAGATGTATTTGAACCCTTTGACCCACTCATCAATGCCGAGTAGATTGAAGTTGGTGGCGCTGATGAAAAATATCGGTCGTTCGTTGCGGTGAAAATAGCGCCGAATGTCGGAAATGCCTTGCAAGGTTTTCTTCATGCCGGTTGTCTCCAAGGTGGATTTATTCCA
The DNA here is from genome assembly GCA_016699715.1 of Candidatus Competibacteraceae bacterium. Taxonomy (NCBI): domain Bacteria; kingdom Pseudomonadati; phylum Pseudomonadota; class Gammaproteobacteria; family Candidatus Competibacteraceae; species Candidatus Competibacteraceae bacterium. Next base: position 1,775,872 of record CP065007.1, read on the forward strand.
AAATTTTTGCAATCTTACCCAAAACCAATCGATTAATTTTTCACATTTTTTCAAGGCACCTTATTCCTCGGAAGCGGCGATTTCCATGCCGGCACGAATAACGGCCTCTTTTTCAACTTTTTTGGCGCTATCAATTCGATCCACGACCGCCGGGTCCATTTTCAAGGCGGCTTCGGTAAAGACCCGGAAACCCAATTCCGGTCGATAGCCATGAATCTCACGGGTATCAAGCGCCTGCATGAATGCCAGAGTGCCTTCGCTGATGACTTGCCCCGGCACCAATACGGGAAATCCCGGTGGATAAGGAATGACGAACATGGCGGAAACCACTTCCCGTCCCGCGGCGCTTTGCTTGCGCACTGCTGGCAGCTTGAGATACTCGCACAAACTGTCCTTGTAAGACATGAAGAACGCTTTGCGCAGATCCCCTTCGCGGGTCGGTATTTCCGGGTGAGCGCGGAAGAAGGGATGAAAATAGCTGAAATCGGGCAAGGGAGGATTATCTTCGGTCAGGGATTTGACCTTTTGCTGATGCAGACGCCTTTCTATCGGGCTCATTTCCTCCAGGGTTTCATCCAACTCCTGAGCGATCTTGACCAGCACTTCGATGAGATAAGCGACGGAACTGCGGGTGGTACCGATATTGGTCATGAACAAGACTGTGTTGCGGGTGGTCTTGTTGATCTGGATGCCGTATTTGTCCATCAAATAGTCATGTTTGAAATGATCACCATCGATACCTGTCAAACCGATATTCAGATTTAAATGGCTGGGATCGAGTGCAAATTCATCCTGCCGCCAAGCAGTTTCCATGCGCGACCAGCCTTTCTCCGCGCTATAATAAAGATCGATTCCGGAAGGGCGATACTGGGCCGGTATCAAATCCTGAATAGCCAGGAAAGCAAAATATTTCTGGAGCAAGGGATGGCTGCCCACCGTTTCCCGCAGGGCCATGGCCAGATCCGTTTGCTTCTGCACCAGTTCGAAACCTTCCAATTCGACCTGGCGCCGTCCGATATCCAGGGAGGCCAAAATCTGGTAATTCGGCGAGGTGGAAGTATGAGTCATGTACGCCTCATGAAAGGCATCCTCCACCCGATGTTTGAAGTCCTGATCATGCACATGAATCATCGATCCCTGACGCAGCGAAGTCAGTCGTTTGTGGGTCGATTGCGTGACGTAGACGCGCACCCTGACTCGGTCGGGATCGGGTAGCAGCCGGGTCTCCAGCCAATTCCGGTCATCGTTCGGGTCCTGTTGGTCGAATGTTTCCCTGAAAACCCGATAGCGTTCCCGATACTTCGGGTCACGGTACCGCTCGCGCAGGCGCGCCGCCGTGGCCATCCCGGTGCGCCGCCGATAGGTCGGATGAAAGTAGGCGAAGGCAAACCAGGCTTCGTCCCACAGGAAGATCAGGTTCGGCTTGATGGCCAGACACTCCTCCATGACCCGCTCGACATCGTAGATGAGCCCGTCGAAGGTGCAGTTGGTGAGCGTGATCATTTTCACTCGATCCAACAGGCCGGCGCGGCGATAGGCCAGCAAGGTTTCCTTGATGTGCCGCAGAGGCACGGCCCCGTACATGGTGTACGCTTCCAGCGGATAGGCATCCAGATAAGCGACTTGGGCACCAGCCAAAACGACGCCGTAATGGTGCGATTTGTGACAGTTACGATCCACCAGCACGATGTCGCCCGGTTCGACCAGGGCTTGCACCACGATCTTGTTGCCGGTCGAAGTGCCGTTGGTCACGAAGAAGGTCTGGCGCGCCCCAAACGCGCGGGCGGCCAACTCCTGGGCCTTTTTGATCGGGCCGGTCGGATCGAGCAGGGAATCCAGCCCGCCCGAGGTGGCCGAGGTTTCCGCCATGAAGACATTGGGTCCATAAAACTGGAGCATATCCTGAATCCAATTGGATTTGATGATGGATTTGCCTCGGGAAATGGGCAGGGCGTGAAACACACCGGTCGGTTGTTTGCTGTATTCCCTGAGCGCGGTGAAAAACGGCGTATTGTAGCGAGCGCCAATCCCACGCAAAATGCTAAGGTCGAGTTCCATGTAGTCTTCTTCGCGATAGAAGACACGCCTGAAGTTACGGCAAAGCTTGCCGGCCATACTCTCGACCGCCGCATCGGTCACCAGGTACAAATCGATTTCAGGGCGAATTTCGGCGATCTTGGCGCCAAGTACCGGACCATAGTCACTTTCCGACAGATTCTCATTCTCCTCACCTTCATGATCTTCCAGAAGTTGGCGGAGTATCTCCAGCTGGTGTTTGGACTTGAATGGAAAGCCGTAGCGAATGACACAAGCCTGAATATTAAAATTGAACAGGACCGCAATGATGGCATCTTCGAAACTCGGAACCACTACGATTTCATAGACGAATTTATCTTCGATTCTGCGCATCTTGCGCAATCCTATCCTGAGTGCTTCCTCTTCACGGGGCGAAATATTATCCACGACCAAGACTTCGAAATAGGGTCGATTAAGATAATGCTGACCCTCTCGTTCCTGGTAAGCGTCTGAAAAATCTTCTGAATCATCCCCTACATCACTGTTACCGTCACTACTGGGCAGGGAAACCGGCTTGTGGCGATAGGATAAACTGGTCAGTGTCCGATTGACACGGGCGCATACTTTGCTCAGCCGGTCGTACTCAGCTCCATCGAACAGCTCGTAAAGATATTGAAAATCCTGCCGGCTTGGAAATGCCCAATAGCTGTCAATGGGTTCCAACAACGTTAAGCCATCACCAACCTTTTGTCTCAGCCTTTCATGATCCCTTCCCTCGACCACCGCATCCGCAAGACGCTTGGCGTCATTCTTGAGGCGTTTCCAGCTATCCGTTCGCAACTGCATGATATTGCGGCAAGCATTTAGTGAAATACCTGCTTTTTTACTTGCTTTAGCTTGCGCCTTTTCTGATTTTGCCTTAATTGCCATGATTGTTTCCTTTGGTGGAATTTTCGTTATTAAGCGACTTGATAACTCGCTATCTTCGCAACCATTACAAATCGAAGCTGGGCTTGCTCGCCCAAGCGGGTGCGCAAGTGCACGCAATCCACCAGCGGCACCGACTTCAGAGGGAAAAGAATAGCGACATCCTGGATAAAGCAAAAAGCCAGGCTCGACAACTGGCCATGAATCCACTGACAACGAAAAAGTGGAAGCACTTATCCAGTTCCCCCTTCCCCGCCAAGCAGGAAAGAGCGAAGCGAAAAGCCAGCGTGGAGCGAGGGGTCAGTCTTTGCGACTGTCCCCTCGCCACTCGCTTTTTGCTTGCGGGAAAGACGATATCCGTGAAGAAATTATGTGTAACCCGTTTCAGTTTCTAACGACCAGCACGGATTTATTGAAATGCCGGACCACCCGCTCCGCGTTTGGGCCGACTAAAAAATCCCCCAATTCCGGACGATGCGAAGCCATGATGATGAGATCGGCGCCGATCTCATTGGCCATCCGGATGATTTCCTTATACACGACGCCCTCGGCGACAATGTGCTGCACATGGACCTCGGAGGGCACATGCTCCTTGATAAACACGTGCAGGCGCTTGTTGGCGTCCCCCACCATTTTGTTGCCGAAATTCTCGGGAAAATAGCTACCGACCAGCGGCATGCTGAAATCGGGCACCACGGTAACAACATGCAGGCGCGCATTGAACGCCTTGCAATATTCAATCACGCACGGTAGTACATTGACCCAAGAACTATTTTGATTCAAGTCGATGGGAAACAGGATGTCTTTATACATGGAGTTCTCCTTTAAGCGGCGGCTGGCGCCGTTTCGCGACCAAGGCGCGCCCGTTGCAGTTTGACGATCAGCGCCAACACCAGGAACGCGGGAATCCACAGCCATTCCTTTCGAGGCTGATCCAAGGGCAACAACACCCCGTGGATGCTTTGATCGAAAGCCAAACCCGCTTTCTGGGCGACGCTGCCGAAAGCGACGTTATCGACCAGGAGCTTGCCGTCTTCCTCAAGCACTTCAAGACCGGTGTTCATCAAGCGCTCCTCGCCAGTGGCGCCGTCGCCCATCGGTAGCACGGCCACAAAACTGCGCGGCTTGCCGACATCATCGGTGCCATCGATATGCAATCGGATCTCCGTGCCTGGCACCAGCTTATCGGCCTCCGCCATTAACTGCGCGGGCGCCAGTTCCTCGTAGGGCGGGGAGATCATGTCCATCCAGAAACCGGGACGGAACAGGGTAAAGGCGATCAGCATCAGTAGAATGGATTCATAGAACCGGCTCCGAGCAAAGAAATAACCCTGCATGGCGGCGGCGAACAACAGCATGGCAATGGTGGCCACGACAAAAATGATGATGCCGTGCACCCAGTCCACGTTGATCAACAACAAGTCGGTGTTATAGATGAACAAAAATGGCAAGATCGCGGTACGCAGGCTGTAGATGAAAGCCACGACGCCGGTTCTGATCGGGTCGCCACCGGAAATCGCGGCGGCGGCAAAGGAGGCCAGGCCCACCGGCGGCGTCACATCGGCCATGATGCCGAAGAAAAAGACGAACAAATGGACGGCGATCAGCGGAACGATCAAGCCCGACTGTTCGCCCAGGGTGACGATGACCGGCGCCAGCAGCGACGACACCACGATGTAGTTGGCCGTGGTGGGCAATCCCATGCCCAGAATCAGGCTAAGCACCGCCGTCAGGATCAACATCAGCAGGATGTTGCCGAGTGACAGAATTTCCACCAGATCGGCCAGCACCAGACCGACACCGGTCTGGGAAACGGCGCCGACGATGATGCCGGCCGTCGCCGTGGCGATGCCGATACCGATCATGTTGCGGGCGCCGGCGATCAGGCCATCGACCAGATCGTTGTAACCACGGTGGATGGCGGCGCCGATTTGGCCCTCGCCGCGAAACAGCGCAAACAGCGGTCGTTGGGTGAGCAGGATAAAGATCATCAGCACCGAGGCCCAGAAGGCGGACAAACCCGGCGACAGCCGCTCCACCATCAAACACCAGACCAGCACGATGACCGGCAGGATAAAGTGCAGGCCGGACATCACCGTCGGTTTGGTCTCGGGCAGTTGGACCACCGGCGCGTTGGGATCGTCCAACTCCAACACGGGATACCGTGAGCCGACCCAAACCAGCGCCACATAGACCACCACCAGCAGCAGCGAAATCGCCCAGGTGGAGGCATCGCCCAAGGCCGGCTTCAGCCAGCCGATGCCGTAATAAACCGCCATGGCAAGGATGGCGGTAGCGATAAATCCGAACAAGGTACCGATGATGCGCTGTAGCCAGGGTTTGACTACGCCGCGTTTCGGCAAGCCCTGCATGTTGGCCTTCAAGGCTTCCAGATGAACGATATAAACCAGGGCGATGTAGGAAATGATGGCCGGGACGAAGGCATGTTTGATGACTTCGAGATAGGAGATCCCGACATATTCCACCATCAGGAAGGCGGCCGCGCCCATCACCGGTGGCATGATCTGGCCGTTGACCGAGGAAGCCACTTCGACCGCGCCGGCCTTCTCCGCCGAAAAACCGACCCGCTTCATCATGGGAATGGTGAAGGTGCCGGTGGTCACCACATTGGCGATGGAGGAACCCGAGATCAGTCCGGTCAGGCCCGAGGCCACGACGGCGGCCTTGGCCGGACCGCCGCGCATATGCCCCAGCATGGAAAAAGCCACTTTAATGAAATAGTTGCCCGCCCCGGCCTTATCCAGCATCGCCCCGAACAGCACGAACAGGAACACGAAACTGGTGGAGACGCCGAGGGCGATGCCGAACACGCCTTCGGTGGTAATCCACTGGTGGTTGACCACCGCGTTCAGGCTGGCGCCCTTGTGCGCGATGATGCCCGGCATGTAGGGGCCGGCAAAGGTGTAGCCCAGAAACAGCATGGCCATCACCATCAGCGGTGGACCCAGCGCCCGCCGGGTCGCCTCCAGCAACAGGACCATGCCGATGCAAGCCACGATCACATCCTGGGTGTTGGGCGCGCCGGGTCGCTGCGACAGCTCGTTATAGAATAGAAACAGGTAGCTTGCGCAAAAGGCGCCCACCAGCGCCATGATCCAGTCTTGCAGGGGAATGTAATGGCGCGGCGAGCGCTTTAGCGCGGGGTAGCCCAAAAAGGCCAGGAAAACCGCGAATGCCAGATGAATGGAGCGGGTTTCGGTATCGTTGAACACGCCAAAACCGACCATGAAAGGTAAAGGCGACGCGATCCACAATTGAAACAAAGACCAGGCGGTGGCCACTCCGAGCAAAATCTTCTGGGGTATGCCTCCCGGCGACCGGGCGCCGGTATCCGCCTGGGCCACCAGATCCTGCAGTTCCTCTTCCGACACCACCGGTTTGCTATCAACTTGCTCGCTCATCAAAGCCCCCTTCACCCGGCGATACTCGCGCGGGTCGGTCATGGATCAACAGCCAGGAAACCAATACGCAAAAGCGCCTTGGTAAAAATAATGAGGAACTCGCCAGGCAGGGTTCACAACCAGCCTTTCTCCTGATAGTAGCGCAGCGCGCCTTCATGCAGCGGCGCCGAAAGGCCGTCCTTAATCATGTGGGCCGGCTCCAGGTTGGCAAAGGCCGGGTGCTGCTTCTTGAAATCGTCCAGATTTTCAAACACCGTTTTGACCAAAAGGTAGGCGGTGTCGGGGCTCAGCTTGGTCGAGGCAACGACCGTGGCCTTGACGCCGAAGGTGCTGACCGGTTGCGGGTTGCCCTTATAGACTCCGCCAGGCACCTGGGTACGGGCGTAATACGGGTTGTCGGCCAGCAGTCGCTCGACCGCCGGTCCCGTTACGGGCACGATGATGGCATCGCACAGCTCGACGGCTTGGGCCACGGACGCATTCGGGTGCCCCACGACGTAGACCATGGCCTGAACGCGATCATGGCAAAGCGCCAGGGACTGCTCGGAGGCCGACAGATCGTTGGCCAGGGAAAAGACCCTCTTGTCCCAGCCCTTGGCGTCCATGAGTACCTCCAGGGTGGCGCGCTGGCCGGAGCCGGGGTTCCCGATGTTGACTCGTTTGCCCTTAAGGTCATCGAAGGATTGGATGCCGGCGTCGCGGCGGGCTACTACCGTGAAGGGCTCGCCATGCACGGAAAACAAGGCCCGCAGGTCGGTGTCCGGTCCCGCCGGTTTGAATATCCCCGTACCGTTGGCGGCACGATACTGCCAGTCGGATTGCACGACACCGAGCTGCGACTTGCCAGATCGAATTTGTTGCAGATTGTAGATGGAACCATCCGTTGGCAGCGCCTTGCAAGCAACTCCGTGCTGGGTGGTTTCGACGTTCAACAACCGACAGATAGCCTGCCCGACCTGAAAGTACACGCCGGCGCGGCTGGCGGTCCCGATGGCGATCTCTTCGGCCTGGACCAGCCGTGCGGCACCCACTCCCAGGACCAGGGCCACCGAGGCGATGAAAATGCGGGTTAAGCGACTGACTTTCACAAGATAGCCCCCATGGTTGCATCGGTACATGTACCAAACACCTACTGCGTTAAGAGGGATCGGCTGAACGGACAACCTTCCCGGTCGCCCGTCCGCTGGTCGCGGGGTTACTTCAGCCAGCCTTTTTCCTTGTAGTACTTCACGGCACCGTCGTGCAAGGGCGCGGACAGACCATCCTTGATCATGTGGGCCGGATCCAGACTGGCAAAGGCCGGATGCAGCTTCTTGAAGCGATCGAAATTGTCGAATACGGCTTTGACGACCACATAGATCGTGTCATCGGGGGTCTTGGTGGACGACACGAAGGTCGCGGTCACACCAAAGGTCTTGACGTCTTTGTCGCTACCTGGATACATGCCGCCAGGAATGACGGAAACGGCATAGTAGGGATAGGTTTTCACCAGCTTGTCCACTTCCGGGCCAGTGACGGGCACCACAATCGCATCGCAAGAGGAAGCGGCTTCCTGGATGGAGCCGTTCGGATGGCCGACCACATAGACCATGGCGTCGATCTTGTTGTCGCACAACGCCTGGGCCTGCTCCGCCGCCTTCAGTTCGGACGCCAGTTGAAACACGCTGGTATCCCAACCCTTTTCCTGCATCAACGCATCCATGGTGGCGCGTTGACCGGAACCGGGGTTACCGATATTGACTCGCTTACCCTTGAGGTCGTCAAAGGTCTTGATGCCGGAGTCCTTGCGCGCCACCACGGTGAAGGATTCGGGATGCACCGCGAATACCGAGCGCAATTCCTTGAAAGGCCCCGCCGCTTCGAAATCGCCCTCGCCTTTCAGCGCCTTGTATTGCTGGTCGGACTGAGCCACGCCCATGTCCTGCTCTCCGGCCCGGATCGCATTCAGATTGGCGACCGAACCGCCGGTGGACGGCGCCGTGCATTTAATGCCGTGCTTGCTCTGTCCACGATTGACCAGCTTGCAGATGGATTGACCCACGACGTAGTAGACACCGGTCTGACCACCGGTACCGATAGTCACGTACTTCTCTTCAGCGGCATTTACATTACTCAAGCTCAGCAACAGGGTTGCGGATAAAGCCGCGGTTGCAAATCTTTTCATAATAACCTCTCTCTTTGGGTGGTGAAAGCGAACTTATCGCCCGGCTTGGCCCTACTGGATAGCAGGGTCGATTAAATTAATTATTCGAGAATGGGGAAAATCAAAAGCGACCGGAAAACCACCAAGTCTTCCAATCATGGACATAAATATATAGTAGAAGAGACCTTGCTTGTCTAATATTTTTATTATAATTTTTTGTTGTTTTTTGGAATAAAACAACGACTAAATCAGCGCACAAATCCACAAAATCACATAGACATGCTAACTTGAGTCATTCCGAGAACTGATAATTCAAACAATCCACCACACTCGCTCAGTCACGATTCCCACTCGATTGCACTGCATCCATTAAGCAAGAAAATCAGGTATGAATACCGATCCGAACTTAATCTTGGAGGTCACCTTTGTTCCATAGCCGACAATCGCCTTCTTCCTCCTGTGGCAAACGCCACAGACCGTCCGAACTCATGCAATAAAAGCCATTTTCAGCAATAAGTTATCAAATGCCATCAATCAGGCACGGCGGTTGCTAGGAAACTTGCGCCGCTCGCTTCCGGGCGGTGGCGGGTTGACGCCCGCTTTTCGACGATTTCGCCGCTTCGGGGGATACCCATGGAATCGAACAGCCGACCAACAGCCGCGGGCGATGCGCCGGCGCTCCATCCCTGCTATTCCCCGGCAGCGCACCGGCATTTCGCCCGTCTGCATCTGGCGGTCGCGCCGAAATGCAACATCCAGTGTAACTACTGCAACCGCAAATACCATTGCAGTAATGAATCGCGCCCCGGCGTAGTGGCGGAACTGCTGGAGCCGGATCAGGCCATTCGGAAAGCGCTGGCGGTGGGCGCGGCAATCCCCCATCTGGCGGTGGTCGGCGTGGCCGGACCCGGCGACCCGTTGGCCAACCCCGAACCGGTGTTCGCCACCTTGCGGGAACTGCGGGAACAAGCGCCCGATCTGCTGTTGTGCCTGTCCACCAACGGACTGGCGCTGCCGGAACACGCCGACACGCTGGCGGAGCATGGTATTCACCACGTGACCATTACGATCAATTGCGTCGATCCCGACATCGGCGCCCAGATCTATCCATGGATCGTTTGGCAGGGCCGCCGACTGCGTGGGCGCGAAGCGGCCGCCACCTTGATCGAGCAACAACTACGCGGTCTGGATCTACTCGTCGCGCGCGGCGTGCAAGTCAAGATCAATTCGGTGCTGATTCCAGGCATCAACGATACCCACATCCCGGAAGTCAACCGCATCGTCCGGGAAAAGGGCGCGGTCCTGCACAACATCATGCCGCTGATCGCTCGACCGGAGCACGGCACCCATTTCGGGCTCACCGGTCAGCGCGAGCCGACCACCGAAGAGTTGGAGACGACCCGCGCCGCCTGCAAGAGCGACGAAGGCATGATGAGCCACTGCCAACAATGTCGCGCCGATGCCACCGGTCAGTTGGGCGCGGATCGTAGTGGCGAATTCACCATGGACAAGGTCGAGGCGATGACGGTGGACCCGCAAGCGGCCATGGCCAAACGGGCCATGGTGCGGGCGGCCATCGTCCGCCGGCTGGAACAACCGCCGCAACCGTCGTCTCCACCGATCCGATCAACGGGGGTCATCCCGATACGCCCCCAGACTCTCGGAGAAACGCTGCGCATCGCGGTGGGCAGCCTGAATGGCCAAACGATCGACGCCCACTTCGGACACCTGCGAGAACTGCTGATTTACGAGGTCTCCGCCGTTGAAAGCCACCTGATCGAGCGTCGCGAGATTGCCCGTTACTGTCACGGCGCCACCACCTGCGGCGATTCGGAGGACGCCATGGCGGGCGCGATCCGCGCCTTGCACGATTGCGTGGCGATCCTGTGCTCGCGGGTCGGTTTCACGCCGTGGCGGGCACTGGAAGACGCGGGTATCCAACCCAACAGCGAACACGGCGGCGAAGGCATCGAAGATGCGCTTCTGGCCATCCATCGGGAATGGCGGACCAGCGGACGGCTAACCGCGCCGCCGCGCACGGCCCAACCCGCGAGCGCATGAGCAACCCATCAACCAACTACGACATCCTTTCTGGAGAGAGACACACACATGGCCAAGGCACAACTCAGTTTCGCCGATATTGGGGTCACGGTCACGGTACCGGCCGGCACGCGAATCATTGAGATTTCGGATAAATTAAATTCCGGCATCGTTTATGGCTGCCGCGAAGGCGATTGCGGCACCTGCCTGATGAAGGTGACGCAAGGCATGGAAAATCTGAGCGAACCTTCAGCATTGGAAGCCAAGATATTGAAGGAACACTTCGCCAGCCGGGACACCCGCGTGGCCTGCCAGGCCCAAGCCCTGGGTGGGGAAATTGTGGTGCGCCCTGCTTAAAAATTTTTACTTTCAAGAGATGACACTGATGCCATTAATCACTTTTTCAAACTCCGAGCATGACATCAAGACGGTTTATGCCGCGGCCGGCAGCCATACCGAAACGATCTTGAAAATCGCCAAGGACAATCAGATTCCGATTGCCTTCGATTGTCAGGATGGCGAATGCGGCACTTGCCTGGTGAAAGTGTCGAGTATCGATAAAAAGTCCCGGATGGGCGGTCCACCCACGGAGAAGGAAAGAAATCTGCTGAAGGAACTGGGCAAGCTAAGCGATGAGGATATCAGTCGTATCCTGGTGGACGACATCCCGCCACCCTGGCGGCTGGCCTGTCAGATGATCGTGCGGGACGAAGAAATCCTGGTCGAATATTGACGGTCACCGCTCATGGAATGGTCGTCGCGGCCGGCACCGCTTACCGATCCCGTCAACTCCGATCCCCGGCGGGAGCGGTATCGCATCCTGATGAGTCATCGGTGCGGCTTGCCCAACGACGACACCTTGGCGCGGATGCTGGCAACACAAGCCGTGGGCGGCGGAACGCTGCCCATGGGCCTGGGGCTGAAATCCGCCGACTTCGACGTCTTGCTGACCCGGCATTTCCCCGGCGCTTCCCGGCCAATCGTTCCACCACGCCCAGCGCCGCGCTGGGATTCTCGATTGGTGGAAGAACTGGGCGAACTGATCAACTTGCTGCAACGATATCGGGCGGGGCGGGATGAATCCGAACGCTGGCTCAGCGTGATCGTCGCCACCGGCTGCATGAGCAACGATCATCTTTGGGAGGATTTGGGCTTGTGGTCGCGGCGGGATTTAAGCGAATTGATGCAACGCAACTTCCCGACACTGGCGGCAAAAAACGACCACGACATGAAGTGGAAAAAATTCCTCTACAAGCAACTCTGCATTCAGGAAGGCGTTTATCTCTGCCGCGCTCCTTCCTGCGCCGTCTGTTGTGATTACGCTCATTGCTTTGGCCCCGAGGAGTGACGCCGGAGACCGCATTTACCGTTGTGTTATCCTAGCCTCCATTCGCTGCTCTTCACCTACTCCGCGTTTTTTGGAGCGCCGCCATGGATTACACGATTCGCACGATCCTCTATGCCACCGACCTGGGTCCTCATGGCGCGGAGGTTTTTAATCATGCCTTCTCGCTCGCCAAACAGTATGGCGCCAAAATTCATGTGATCCATGCGCTGGAACCGATGAGCGACTATGCGCAATCCCTGGTTGAAACCATGGTGCCACCCGCTACCCTGAAAACCCTGCATCAGGAAGGCTTCGAGCAGGTTAACCGGGAAATGCGCCGGCGACTGGAGAAGTTCTGCGCGGACCACCTGCATCCCGAAGCTCACACGGTGGTGGCCGACATGCGCGTCGCGGAAGGGCACCCGGCGCAGGTCATTCTGGACGAAGCCAAGCGGATCGGCGCGGATCTGATTGTGCTGGGCTCCCACGGCCAAACCGCCTTGAGTGAAATGTTCATGGGGTCGGTGGCCCACAAGGTGCTCATGAAAGCCCGCCGCCCAAAAATCCCGGTTTTTCTGGTTCCCATCGAATGCAAATAAGCGCCGGCGGGAGTTCGAGGCATTCGAATCTACCCCGGTTTATTATCCATGATTCGCTTATGGGCTACCGAAAAACAGGGATGGCAGCCAGGTAATCAAACGGGGGAAAACCACCATCAGAACCAATCCAACAACCTGGATCGCCACAAAGGGCATGATGCCCTTGTAGATATCGCCCATGGTGTAAGCGGGAGGCGCCACGCCCTTGAAATAGAACAGGGCATAACCGAAAGGCGGTGTCAGGAACGAAGTCTGTAAATTGACGCAGACCAGCATCGCGAACCATAGTGGATTGAAATCCAGATCCATGGCGATGGGAGTAAAAATCGGCACGGTGACCAGCAGGATCGCCGCCCAATCGATGAACATGCCCAGAAAAAACACCACGGCCATCATAATCGCCAGGACCACATAGGGACTGACATCCATTCCCAGCAGCAGATCAGCGACCACATCGCCGCCACCGATGCTGAGAAAGACCACGCTGAACAGTTTGCCACCGACAAACAACAGCATAATCATGCAGGTAATTCTCAGGGTAGACACACAAGATTGTGCGATGACTTCCCAAGAGAGCATGCGGTTGAGCAATGCCAAGACCAGTGCCCCAAGCCCTCCCATGGCAGCCGCTTCGGTGGGCGTGGCAACGCCAGCCAGGATGGTGCCCATCACCAGCAGGATCAAACTGAAGGGCGGCAGGAAACTTTTGAGGATCATGGTGGCCTTTTGTCCCGCTGTCAGTGTGTCCTCTTCGGCGGGGATCGGTGGACCCAGGCTGGGATTAATACCGCAGCGGATGGCGACGTAGGCCAAATACAGCCCGGACAGCACCAGTCCCGGCAGGATCGCGCCGGCGAACAGGTTCCCCACCGACGTTTCCTTTAAACCAGTCAAGCTCCCGTACACGACCAGCATGATGCTCGGCGGAATGAGAATACCAAGCGTACCCGAAGAGCAGATGATGCCGGCCGACATGCCCCGGTCGTAGCCTCGCCGCAACAGAGCCGGTCCCGCCATCAGGCCCATGGCCACCACGGAAGCGCCGATGATGCCAGTCGTGGCGGCGAACACGGTGCTGACCACGATCACCGCCAAGCCCAGTCCGCCACGCACCTTGCCCATCGATCGATAGAGCGCATCGAACAGCGCCTCGGAAACCTTGGAGCGGTCCATAATCTGCGCCATGAAAATGAACAGGGGAATGGCTACCAAGGTGTAATTCAGGAAGGTGCCCCAATTGTTGTTGACGAACAGATCCAGCAGTGCCGGCACGTTGAAACCATTGTCGATCAGGCCAAACAGCATGGCGACCGCGGCCAAGGTAATGGCCAGCGGATGTCCCAGGGGAATACAGAGAATCAGCGTAAGAAACATCAACAAGGTCAGCAACTCGGGGCTCATGGTTATTGTTCTCCGGAGAAAGCTGGCTGATTCAGGCCATGGAAATCCTGGATCAATTTGGCAATACCCTGCAGAAAGAGCAGCACGAAACCGATGGCCATCAGTGTCTTGAAGGGATAAAGCGGCGGCGCCCAGGAACTGGAAGCAACTTCCCATTGCATCCAGGCCGTGCTTGCATAGATCACCGACCAGATGGAGATCAGCCCCATCGTTGGAATAAAGATCAGCAAATTGACCACGATTCTGAGCAAAGTACGGGTTCGGGTGGCCAGTCGGGCTTCGAAGACATCGATGGCGACATGGCCGTTATGCTTATGGGTATAACCCAGACCCAGCACAAAATGGACACCATAGAGGAAGGTCGTCGCCTCAAATCCCCAGGTGGTGGGTGCGTTGAAGCCGTAACGCATGATGACTTCATAGCTAACGACAGCGAGTAAGGGCAGAACCAGAAAGGCGCTGTAATAGCCGGTGTTTTCATTCAAAGCGTCGATTGCCTGAGCGATTTTGCGCATACGCCATCCCTCCATACAATTTCAGCGGTTCCTAACGGGGAGACGCGGAGACAGCTTCCAGCCAGTTTAATAAGCCGGAAGTCTGCCTCACATCCTTCGGTGAAGTGAATGCTGCTAAAAGCTTTGGGTGAGGGATCGAACGATTATTGAGTACGCTTGCCGGCGATGTAATCGTCCAGCGGCCACGGCGTCACACCGCTGCGGATTTCACGCCATTCGGCGAAGTCCTTGCGGAATTTATCCTGGGAATCGAGGACCTTTTTCACGTCGGGATACTTGGCCTTGAGTGCATCCAGATACTCCTTGGTCCGCTTGGCGAAGCTGGTGATGGTCTCGTCGTCCATGCGCACGAACTCGACCTTGCCCTTGAAGCGCTCGATCGCCTCGATATTGAGATTTTCCTGCCAGGCGGTGGACCAGAGCTGGGTTTCCTTGGCGGCCGTATCGACGATCCATTTCAGGTCGGACGGCAGTTTGTCCCAGGCATCCTTGTTGATGAAGAACGCGCACTGGACCGAGGGCTGATGCACACCGGGTTCGATGACGTATTTGGTGATTTCGTCGAAGCCCATGGGGTAATTCATGGCCGGGGTGCTGAATTCGGCCGCGTCGATGACGCCGCGCTCCAGCGCCAGATAGACTTCGCCGCCCGGCAGGGGCGTCACGCTGGCGCCCAAGCTGTTCATGATATCCATGTACCAGCCCGGAGTACGCACCCGCAAGCCCTTGAAATCCGTCATCTTGGTGGCTTTCTTGTTGGAGAACAGGCCCATCTCCTGACCACCGTTGCCACCGGGCAGCGCGTACAGATTATATTGCCCGTACAGGTCCTGCATCATCTTCAGGCCGCCGCGCTCGTACAGCCAGATATTGTAGCCCTCGGTATCCAGGCCAAAAGGCACCGAAGCGAACGCCACGAACGCTTCGTTCTTCCCCTTCCAGTAGCCAGGCCAGTCGTGGCCGATTTGGGCCGAGCCCTTGCTGACGGCATCGAAACTTTCCATGGCGCCCACCAGCGCGCCGGCCGGGAACAGCTTGATTTCCAGTCGACCGCCGGAGGCGAGAGCGACGGTATCGGCGAAGTGCTGGGCCATGTCGTAAAACAGGAGGCCTTCGGTCCAGGGCATGACCATCTTCCACCTGAATTCTTCCTTGGACGGCTTGATGGTCCGTAATTCCTTCTTGACCTCTTCGTGCCGCCGATCGGCGCCGAACTTCTCGCGGGCCGCGAAAGCGGAGCTTGTCAGTATGAACGACAACACGGCCAGCCCGCTTAGCAAGGTTTTGAGTTTTATCATAAGGATGATCCTCCTTTGGGGGTTTCGAGCAAGATCGAACCGACGGCCGACCTTGTGTAAACCTTAGGCCAGAAACCAGGAATTTCTAGAGGATCATCAAGGAGCTGTAAAAATCCCGCCGGTCGCGGCGCGGGCTTACGAGGCGGAACCTTCCTGGCCGCGACCCAGCCAGCGTTCGAGCATATCCGCCAGATCGCGGGGCTGTACCGGCTTGGAAATGTAGTCGTCCATGCCGGCTTCGAGACATTTCTCCCGATCGCCCTTCATGGCATTCGCCGTCATGGCCACAATGGGCACCGTCGGGCGGAGCACCCCGGATTGCGGGGCGCGGATCGAGCGGGTCGCTTCGTAACCATCCATCTCGGGCATCTGACAGTCCATGAGCACCAGGTCGTAGGGAATGTCCCGCAGCGCCGCAATGGCCTCTTTCCCGTTGGCGACGGCGTCGGCTCGATAGCCTAGCTTCTTCAAGATGGCCAGCGCCACCCGCTGGTTGATCACATTATCCTCGGCCAGCAGAATGCGGACACGGCGTCGGGTCACCTCGGTGATCAGATGCCGGGTGATCATCTGGTCCGCCGTCCGTTCCCGCGCCTGCGTCACTCGACTCCGGATCATCGCCAGACACTCGTGCAGATGAGATTGGCGCACCGGCTTGGTGAAATAGCCGACAAAACCGATTTTCTGTAAGCGGGTCGCGTCACCCCGCTGGCCCATTGAGGTCATCATGACCAGCGGCGTGCGCTCCACTTCCGGGCATGTCTTGATGCGGCGACCCAGCTCGGCGCCATCGACTTCCGGCATCTGCATGTCCAACAGCGCGACATGAAACGGATCGTCCTCCCGCGCCGCCTGGCGCAACAACGTCAGCGCCTCGTCGGCATGGGTGGCCTCGGCGAAGCGGCAGTGCCACGAATTCAACAGCGTCGTTACCAGCAACCGGTTGATCTCGTGATCATCGACCACCAGCACTTTCATCCCTTCCAGATCGACCTGCGGTTGATCTGGAATCAACGGCTTGGCCTGTTTGCCGAACACCAGCGTAAACTGAAAAGTGGAACCCCGCCCTTCGATGCTGTCCACACTGATGCGACCGCCCATCAGTTCGACCAGTTGTCTGGAAATCGCCAGGCCAAGACCGGTTCCACCGTATTTGCGGGTGGTCGATCCGTCCACTTGGACGAACGGCGCGAATAGCGCGCCGACGCGATCCGAAGGAATGCCCACCCCGGTGTCGCTCACTTGGAACGACAGGGTAACCTGTCGGTCGTTCTCCGCCGCCACGCCCACGCGAATGGTCACATCGCCCCGGCTGGTGAACTTGACGGCGTTCCCGACCAGATTGATGAGGATCTGCCGCAAGCGACCGGGATCGCCGCGTAGTAGCAGGGACGGTGCCCCCGGATCAATCAGGCAATTCAACTCCAAACCCTTTTCCTGCGCCTTGACCGCCAGCATCTCGACTGTATCTTCCACGGTGGTGCGCAGGTCGAAATCCAACATCTCCAGTTCCAGCTTGCCGGCCTCGATCTTGGAAAAATCCAGGATTTCGTTGATGATCGCCAGCAGTGATTCGGCGCTGGACCGCACGATCTCGGCGTACTGGCGTTGTTCGGGGTTCAGATCCGAATCCAGCAGCAGGCCGGTCATGCCGATCACCCCGTTCATCGGCGTGCGGATTTCGTGGCTCATGTTGGCCAGAAATTCGCTCTTGGCGCGGTTGGCGGTTTCCGCCAGCTCCTTGGCTTGATTCAGCATCGTCTCGTATTGTTTCTGCTCGGTGATGTCGGTGATAAACCCATGCCAGAGCACGCTGCCGTCCGGCTCGCGCTGGGGCATCGAGTTACCATAGCGCCACTTCACGACCCCACCGGCCAGGATGACTCGAAACTCGCACTTCCACTGTTGCAGGGTTTCCGCCGATTCGAAAGTAGAGGCTCTGACCCGCTCCAGGTCATCCGGATGCACCGTATCGAAGATCGCGCTGGCATCGTCGTGGACCTGTTCGGGCTCTAGCTGGAATATCGAGCGAATCCCTTCGCTGGTGTAGGGCAGGCCGACGAGGCCGTTGGGAAACATTTTGAATTGATAGAGCATCCCGGGAACCTGGGAGGCGATCTTGCTCAAGCGCTGTTCGCGCTCGCGCAAGGTGTCCAGTGCCGTCCGGTTGCGCCGTTGCGAGGCTCGCAGAAAGAGCAGCAACACCGTCAGCAGCAGGGTGATGAGAATCGGTGCCAGACGGTTCCGGGCGATCTGCGCCAGCCAGCGCTGGGCCGCGATGTCCACGCCCAGCACGGCGAGCGGCCGACCAGACTCTCCGACCACCGGGGCGAAGCTGCTAAACCAGGTTCCCCAGGCATCGGTTTCCGGGCCTTCCACCGCGAAACCGCCCCGCTCGAATATCCCAAGTAGCACCGGCGTCGCCGCCCGGTACTCCTGCCCCGGCGGAGATTCGTCCGGGGAACCGGGCGGTTCGGAATCCGCCAGGAAAACAATCCGCTCACCCTCCCGACGCATGAGATAGTAGAAACGGACGTCTTCGGCGGCCTGGCGCAAGCGCATGAGCTGCTGTTTCAGGCGCGGGTAGTCCGGAGCCGTCAGATCGGAAGCCTCGCCCGCCAGTCGGGCGATACGCTGTTCATTGACGGCGGCGACGCCGGCTTTGGCCAAGGTCAAAATCTGCGCCATTTGCTCCCGGTGGGTGGATTGTCCCACCCACTCGGTGGCGACCCAACCGACGATCAACACCGCGACCAGCGGCGGTAGCAGCAGATTTTCACGCTGCTGGAGAAACGGGCGGTTGGCGACGACAGGCCGGGTGGCTTCGGCATACCCCCAAATTCCCAGGGCGATCATCCCCGCCAGTACCCCGCGCAGGAGTTGGACTGGAAAACCGGTCAGGATCAGAAAGGACTCGTGGTTGAGCACCGAAGCCGGGAAAAATGCCGTTTTCGGTACGATGGCGCCGGTGGCGAGCGCGTACAGCGCCATCGCCGCGGCGGCGAAGCCGAGCGCGCCGCCGCCGGAACGGGAGCCGTTTCGATAGCGCCACAATACTCCGGCCGACCACAACCCGCCGGTCAGCCCCAAGGCGTAGCGGACTCCGGCGTTCAAACCCGCCATCCCCGTCAGCGCGCCCGCCAACGCCAGCGCCAGCAGCGGCAACGCGATCCAGCGTCCCGGCACCCGCCCGCCCAGCGCGGCTGTCCCAGCGCGGCCGAACTCCAACAGGCACAGAAACGATGCCGCCATGACCGCAAGCCGTAGCCCGGCGAAGGCGGGAGGGTCGCCCGCGGACAACGCCAGCATATCCAACCATTCGTTGCCGCCGTGCAGCGCACCGAATCCCATCAACCAGGCCCACGGCCACGCGGCGCCGGCGCGGTGCCGCAAGGGAGAGGCGATCACGGCCAGCAGGACGAAACTCAAGCCGTAGAGAAAAAAAACATAGTCTATCCGTGCCGCAAGAAAATGGGTCATGGGCCTGTTGCACACGGTCCGATCAGACCGGCTTTCAACACAATCTTTCCACCTCGTAAATCCCACCGACCACCACGTACTCGTCCTCGCCCTTCAGCATCCCCGGCAGCATCCGGTTATAGAAAAACACCTTGGTCAGTGGGACTTGCGCCCGCAGCAGATGGTCGCCGAACTCCTCGGCGCGCTCGCGGCGGACGCTGAAGGAACTGAGGTTGTTGAGCAGCACGATCCAGCGCCGGCGTTCAGGTTTGGCCAATACCTGGTCGTCGCTGAAGCGGTTGAAGCCGCGATACAGATTTAGATGAGTCACCGCCGGCTGCTGGCGTCGCTGTTCGTACTGGCCATAGGCATACAGCAGGTCGAGTTGCGCTTCCAATGCGTTGGTGTTGTACAAGCCCCGGCTGCACGCCTCCAGAAAGTGCATGTAGGTATCGTCCCGGACGCGGTCATCCAGCAACCCCCCGTGAAAGCGCGCCAACAGGCCAAAGCGCGATTCCACCCAGGCTTTCAGCACCGCGCCTTCCTGACCGTTGGGATCGAAAGCCCAGCCGCGCACCATGCGCAGGTAATCCGCCCGCCCGCGCAGCTTGCGCCGACCTGGCGTCAGACCCACTTCCTCCAGCGCCTCCAGCCGAAAGTACACCGTCATGTAGTCCACGAACCGCCGCGCCCGCTCGCCCGGTTCGGCCAACAGATCCAACGATCGAAACAAGCGGTGATGCAATTCCGCCACCCCGTCCAGCAACAATGGGGCCGGATGGCGCTGAAAAGTCAGACCACCCAGGATCATCGCCGGCAGGTTACAGCGGTTGATCGGCAGGTAGGAACCCTTGGGCAGGCGCGGTCCGCTGCCATCGACCGGCGCCGCAACCGCATTGTTATCAACCCGACAAACCGTCGCGATTGTCATGTCTGGTTTCGATCCTGGTTGTCTCTGACAACAGTTGCGGATTATTAAACAAGGGGTTATCTACGAATCTTTCTTGGCACGGCGTTTGAAGCAGGACATGTGAAAGCAAGGTTCATCATTCAGCGACCGGAGAGCTAAAGCAATGATACGTCAATGCGCAATTTACGGGAAAGGCGGCATCGGCAAGTCCACCACCACCCAGAACCTGGTGGCCGGTTTGGCCGCCGAGGGCAAGAAAGTCATGATTGTGGGTTGCGATCCGAAAGCCGATTCGACCCGACTGATCCTGCATGCCAAAGCCCAGAACACCATCATGCAGATGGCCGCCGATGCGGGCACCGTCGAAGATCTGGAACTGGACGATGTGTTGAAAGTGGGTTACGGCGGCGTTCGTTGCGTCGAGTCCGGCGGCCCGGAACCCGGCGTCGGCTGCGCCGGGCGTGGCGTCATCACCGCGATCAACTTCCTGGAGGAAGAAGGCGCCTACGAGGAAGAACTCGACTTCGTGTTCTACGACGTGCTGGGCGACGTGGTGTGCGGCGGTTTCGCCATGCCCATTCGCGAAAACAAGGCGCAGGAAATCTACATCGTCGTATCCGGCGAGATGATGGCGATGTACGCCGCCAACAACATCGCCAAGGGCATCTGCAAGTATGCCACTTCCGGCAAGGTGCGCTTGGCCGGGCTGATCTGCAACTCGCGCAAGACCGACAAGGAGGCCGAATTGATTCAGGCGCTGGCCGAGAAAATGGGCACCCAAATGATTCATTTCGTGCCGCGCGACAATGTGGTGCAACGGGCGGAAATTCGCCGGATGACCGTCATTGAGTACGACCCCACCGCCAAGCAGGCCGATGAATACCGTGACCTGGCGCGCAAGATCGTGGAAAACAAGAAACTGGTCATCCCCAAGCCGCTGACCATGGATGAATTGGAAGACTTGCTAATGGAATTCGGCATTCTCGACGAGGAAGACGAGTCCATCGTCGGCAAGACCGCCGCCGCCGAAGCCACGCTGGCCCCTGCCTGAGGCTCACTGGAGTACACAATTATGACCATGAACCGCCAAGAAACCGAACAACTGATTCAGGAAGTGCTGGAAGTTTACCCGGAAGCCACCGGCAAGCAACGCGCCAAGCATCTGATGGTCAACGACCCCTCTCTGGAAAAATCCAACAAATGCATTGTGGCCAACAAGAAGGCATTGCCCGGCGTGATGACCGCGCGCGGTTGTGCCTACGCCGGCGCCAAGGGCGTGGTGTGGGGACCGGTCAAGGATGTGGCCAACATCTCGCACGGCCCGGTCGGCTGTGGGCAGTTTTCCCGCGCGGGTCGCCGTAACTACATCACCGGCCACAGCGGCGTCAACGTGTTCGGCGATATGAACTTCACTTCCGATTTCCAGGAAAAGGATGTGGTGTTCGGCGGCGACAAGAAGCTGGCCAAGCTGATTGCCGAAATCGATACCCTGTTTCCCCTGGTCAAAGGCATTACCATACAGTCGGAATGCCCCATTGGCCTGATCGGCGACGATATCGAAGCCGTGGCCAAGAAATCGGCCAAGGAAATCGACAAGGTGGTGGTGCCGGTGCGTTGCGAAGGTTTTCGCGGCGTCTCCCAGTCCCTCGGCCACCATGTTGCCAATGACTCATTGCGTGACTGGGTACTGCACGGCCGCGATGAAGACGACAGCTTCAAGTCCACGCCTTACGACGTGGCGATTACCGGCGACTACAACATCGGCGGGGACGCCTGGAGCTCGCGGGTTCTGCTGGAGGAAATCGGCCTGCGAGTCATCGCGCAATGGTCCGGCGATGGCTCGATCCCGGAAATGCAAACCACCCGCCACGCCAAGCTGAATCTGCTGCACTGCTACCGCTCGATGAACTACATCAGCCGGCATATGGAAGAGAAGTACGGCATTCCCTATATGGAATACAACTTCTTCGGGCCGACCAAAATCGCCGAAAGCCTGCGCAAGATCGCGGCGTTTTTCGACGACACCATCAAGGAAAACGCCGAACGCGTCATCGCCAGGCATCAACCGGTCATGGACGCCATCATCGCCAAATACCGCCCCCGGTTGGAAGGCAAACGGGTGATGTTGTTTGTCGGCGGTCTGCGGCCTCGCCATGTCATCGGTGCCTATGAAGATTTAGGGATGGAAATCATCGGCGCCGGCTACGAGTTCGCCCACAACGACGATTACGACCGCACCTTCAAGGAAGTGCAGGATGGCGCGCTGATTTACGACGACGCGACCAGCTTCGAGCTGGAATCCTTCGTGGAACGGCTGAAACCCGATCTGATCGGCTCCGGCATCAAGGAGAAATACGTATTCCACAAGATGGGTATTCCATTCCGGCAGATGCACTCCTGGGATTACTCCGGTCCCTATCACGGTTATGACGGCTTCGCCATCTTCGCCCGCGATATGGACATGACGATCAACAATCCCTGCTGGAAAAATTTACAGGCTCCCTGGAAACGCACCCGTACTGAAGCAGTGGAGTCGGCGGTTGCCTGAAACCCGTCGGTTGGGTGAGGCCACAGGCCATAACCCAACATTCTCACCGTGTTGGGTTACGCGCTTCGCGCTAATGAGGATTTAGTCATGCAAGACGTTGAAACCATTAAAGCGGGCTATCCGCTATTCAATACCGAGGAATACCAGGAATCTTTTGTCGGCAAACGGGTGTTTGAGGAAGCGCCTCCACGCGAAAAACTGGAAGAAGTGTTTCAGTGGACGACCACGGAGGCTTACAAGGAACTGAATTTCCAGCGCGAGGCGCTGACCATCAACCCGGCCAAAGCCTGTCAGCCCTTGGGTGCGGTGTTGTGCGCGCTCGGCTTTTACAAGACCCTGCCTTATGTCCACGGCTCGCAGGGCTGCGTGGCCTATTTCCGCACCTATTTCAATCGCCATTTCCGCGAACCGATTGCCGCCGTCTCCGACTCGATGACCGAAGACGCGGCGGTCTTCGGCGGACAAAAGAACATGTTCGAGGGCCTGGAAAACTCCAAGGCCATGTATCAGCCGGAAATGATTGCGGTATCAACGACCTGTATGGCGGAAGTCATCGGCGACGATCTCAACGCCTTCATCGCCAATGCCAAGAAGGACGGGCGGGTGCCGATGGATTTCCCCACCCCGTTCGCCCATACCCCCAGCTTCGTCGGCAGCCACACCACCGGCTGGGACAACATGATGGAAGGCATCCTCCGCTACTTCACCCTGAACTCGATGGAAGCTAAGACGGTCGGCAGCAACGGCAAGATCAACATTGTGGCCGGTTTCGAGACCTATCTTGGCAATCTCCGTGTGATCAAGCGGATGCTGAAGGAGATGGACGTCGATTACACCTTCCTGTCCGATCCCGAGGAAATTCTCGACACTCCGACCGATGGCGAATTTCGCATGTACGCGGGCGGCACCACGCAGGATGAGATCAAGGACGCGCCCAACGCCATCGATACGCTGTTGCTGCAACCGTGGCAGTTGCCCAAGACCAAGAAGTATGTGCAGGAGACCTGGCAGCAACCCGTCAGTGCGATTCGCCCGCCCATGGGGCTGAGTTGGACCGACGATTTCCTGATGAAGGTGTCGGAACTCACCGGCAAGCCGATCCCCGAGTCGCTGGCCCTGGAACGCGGTCGGCTGCTGGACATGATGACCGATTCCCACACCTGGTTGCATGGCAAGCGCTTCTCGGTCTATGGCGATCCCGATTTCGTGACCGGCATGTGCCAGTTCCTGTTGGAGCTGGGCGCCGAACCCCTGCATGTGCTGTGTCACAACGCCAACAAGCGTTGGACCAAGGACATCACCAAGCTGCTCAAGGCTTCGCCCTACGGTCAGGACGCCGAAGTGCATACCGGCAAGGATCTCTGGCATCTGCGTTCGCTGGTATTCAGCAACAAACCCGATTTCCTGATTGGCAACTCCTACGGCAAGTTCATTCAGCGCGACACCCTGCACAAGGGCAAGGAACATGAAGTTCCGTTGATTCGGATTGGTTTCCCGCTGTTCGACCGTCACCACCTGCACCGTGACACCACCTTGGGCTACGAAGGCGCGATGTACATGCTCAAAGCCCTGGTCAATGCGGTGATGGAAAAACTCGATCAGGACACCATGACCCTGGGCGAAACCGATTACGCCTTCGATTTGATTCGTTGACGACCGACCGCGCGGTGGAGACGGGCTGCCAAACCTGCCTCCACCGTGCTGGAGAACTCAGCCATGCCCAATGTCATGTTACGGAACGATGCATCCGGTCAACTGGTGTTATACATCACCAAAAAGGACCACGAGGAAACCGTGGTGGCGCTGGAACACGCGGGACCCGGCGCTTGGGGTGGTGAAATGCAGTTGTCCGATGGTTCGCGATTCTATCTGGAACCCTTGGAGCAAACGCCCAGGTTGCCGTTGACCGTCAGGGTAAAGCGGCTATGACCGCCGCCCATTCGCTACCGCGTTGCGTCGCGCTGCGCATTGCCCTGGCGGCACGACAACTCCCCGATACCAGTTCGGGCCAATTGCTGCGCATCCTGCTGACGGCGTTGGATGAACCCCTGACCGAAATCAAGCTGAACGACCTGACGGTCAAGGATCTCAAGAAGGCCGCCGACGGCTCCCTGCGCGAGGTTGATGGCGCCCTGTTGCGGCAGGCACTGAGCGCCCTGAAAGGCGAGCATGAGGCGGACGCCTCATCGGCCCAGATCCCGGAGCCTCAGCCTTATCGCGAGGGCGAAATGCCCCATTCCATCCGGCTGGCCTGCACGTCGAATAGCGGCGAGCGGCTGGACGGTCATTTCGGTTCCTGCGCCCGGTTCCTGATCTATCAGGTCTCGGCGACCGAGGCACGATTGATCGCGGTACGCCCGGCGCCCAACATCGCCCGGCTCAGCGTGGATCACAGCGCGGAGCGGGTGGCGCTGATCGGCGACTGCGACTTGCTGTGCGTGCTGTCCATCGGCGGACCGGCCGCCGCCCGGGTGGTGAACAGCGGCATCCACCCGATCAAGCGCGGCGTGATCGGCGACATCCAACCGCTGCTGAGCGAATTGCAACAGGTGCTGGCCGGCGACCCGCCGCCCTGGCTGGCCAAACTCCGCGCCCGCGCGCTCGACGAACAGCGGCCGGCGCGGATGGGAGCCACGCCATGATCACCCAACGCCAGCTTACCGACATTGCCCGCCTGACGGCGGATCAGGGCCTGGATCACGCCACCGCCTCCCGTTTGCGTCAAGTGTATCCAGGAACCTATTTCACCTACTGCCTGGACGACGACATCAACGGCATGGAACCCGCGTTGGAAAGCGCCGGCTTCAACCTCTACCTGGTGGATGGAAGCCAGCACTGCCTGCGCCTGACCAGCGATTTGCAGGTCGCCACCGGCATCGTACTGGCGGCGGTACTGGAAGAAACGAACTAACCCATTTATTCATGAAGCAAATAGAGGATATCGCCCATGGCCAAGATCGGATTGTTCTACGCCACCGACACCGGCAATACCCGCAAGATCGCCAAGCGGATCAAGAAGCAGTTCGAGGAAGGGGAAATCGAACTGTTCGATTTCGCCAAGACCACCCCGGACGCGATAAAGGATTGCGAAGCGCTGATCGTCGGTACCCCGACCCTGGGCGACGGCGAACTGCCCGAACCGCTCACGGAATTCCTCGGGCAACTGGACAGCAGCCATGTAACCGGTAAAACCATCGCTATGTTCGGTCTGGGCGATCAGGTCGGCTATCCCACCGAGTTCGTGGACGCGCTCGGCATCACCTACAAAAAGCTCAAGAAGCTGGGCGCCAACCTGATTGGCGGCTGGCCGGCGGAAGGCTACGAGTTCGAGAAATCCAAGGCCCTGCGCGACGGCGAGTTCGTCGGTCTGGTGCTCGATCAGGACAATCAGGCGGACCTGACCGACGAGCGGCTGGAAGAATGGCTCGAACAGGTCAAGCCCGAGTTGCTGGGCGCGGCGGTGACGGGTTGAGGTCGATCGCGGGGCACCGGGAGCAAGGGGGGCGGATTGATTCCGCTCCCCTACGCCCTGTTCTTTGGTTCCCCGTACCCTGCCCCCCCGCGCCCTGAACGCTCCGCAACCCCGCGCCTGTTTGAGGACACTCCGAGGATCATTCGATGAAACCCAGCGATCTCGCCGCACTGATCGACGAACCGGCTTGCACTCACAACCTGAAAAGCAAGTCCGGCTGCGCCCGCCCCAAGCCGGGAGCCGCCGCCGGCGGCTGTGCCTTCGATGGCGCGCAGATCGCCCTGCTGCCGATTGCCGATGTCGCGCACATCGTGCATGGCCCCATCTCCTGCGCCGGCAATGCCTGGGACAGCCGCGGCGCCCGCTCCACCGGCCCCACCCTGTACAAACTCGGTCTGACCACCGATCTCAGCGAGCAGGACGTAATCATGGGGCGCGGCGAAAAGCGCCTGTTTCACGCCATCAAGCAGGTGATCGATAGCCATGCCCCGGCGGCGGTATTCGTGTACAGCACCTGCGTGACGGCGCTGATCGGCGACGATCTGGAAGCAGTCTGCAAGGCGGCGGCGCGGCGCTGGGGCGTACCGGTGATTCCGATCGACTCGGCCGGCTTTTTCGGCAGCAAGAATCTGGGCAACCGCATTGCCGGCGAAGCGATGCTCAAGTACGTGATCGGCGGCCGCGAGCCGGAACCGCCGCCGGTGGACCCCGCGCGGCCGGAGCTGCGGGTCCACGACATCAATCTGATCGGCGAATACAACATCGCCGGGGAACTGTGGCACACCCTGCCGCTGTTCGACGAACTGGGGTTGCGGGTGTTGTGTTCCCTGTCCGGCGACGCCCGTTTCCGGGAAATCCAGACCATGCACCGGGCCGAGGTCAACATGGTGGTGTGTTCCCGCGCCATGCTCAATGTCGCCCGCAAGCTGCGGGATCGGTTTGGCGCGCCCTGGTTCGAGGGCAGTTTTTACGGTGTTCGTGACGTGTCCGCCGCCCTGCGCGATTTCGCCCGCCTGCTCGACGATCCCGATCTCCAGGTCCGCACCGAGGCGCTGATCGCCCGTGAAGAGGCACGGATTGACGCTGAACTGGCGCCTTGGCGGGAGCGACTGCGCGGCAAGCGGGCGCTGCTGTACACCGGCGGGGTCAAATCCTGGTCCATCGTCGCCGCCTTGCAGGATCTGGGACTGACGGTGGTCGCCACCGGCACCAAGAAATCCACCGAGGAAGACAAGACCCGGATTCGGGAGTTGATGGGCGAGGACGCCCAGATGATCGACGACGGCAACCCGCGCGGCCTGCTGGATCTGGCCCGCGCCAACCAGGCCGACATCCTGATCGCCGGCGGTCGCAACCTGTATACCGCCATCAAGGCCCGATTGCCGTTTCTGGATGTCAACCAGGAACGGGAACACGGCTACGCCGGCTATCAAGGCATGGCGACGCTGGCGCGGCAACTGGTCCGCGCCCTGGAAAATCCGGTGTGGGACGCCGTGCGCCAACCCGCGCCCTGGACCGCAATCCCGGAGACGACTCATGGCTGAAATCGTTCGCCGCAACAAACCCCTGTCCGTCAGTCCACTGAAAACCAGCCAACCGCTGGGCGCCAGCCTGGCGGTGCTTGGCCTCGATCGCGCCATCCCGCTGCTGCACGGTGCCCAGGGCTGCACTGCCTTTGCCAAGGTGTTCTTCGTGCGCCATTTCCGCGAACCGATCCCGCTGCAAACCACCGCGCTGGACCAGATCAGCGGCATCATGGGCGCGGACGACAGCCTGCTTGAAGGATTGAGCACCGTTTGCGAGAAGCACCGACCGGCGGCGGTGGGCCTGTTGACCACCGGGCTGACCGAAACTCAAGGCACCGACATCCATCGAGTGCTCAAGATCTTCCGCGAACGCCATCCGGAATTTCGGGCGATCCGCATCGTGCCGGTGAACACCCCGGACTTCAGCGGCGGCCTGGAATCCGGCTTCGCCGCGGCGGTGCGGGCCATGATCGAACATTGGACCCCATCCGTCGCGGCCAGCGGCGTCCGGCCCGGTCGCCGGCCCCGGCAAATCAACGTGCTGTGTGGACCTTCCCTGACGCCGGGCGACCTGGAAGCGCTGAAGGAGTTGATCGAGAGCTTCGATCTGCATCCGCTGCTGCTACCCGACCTGAGCGATTCCCTGGATGGTCATCTGGCGGCCGATGAATTCTCGCCGCTCACCACCGGCGGCACCCCGGTCGCCGCCTTCGCCACCCTGGGTGATGCCGCCGCCACCCTGGTCATCGGCGCGTCCTTGTATCCCGCCGCCGAACGACTGGCTCAACGCACCGGTACGCCGCTGCATCGCTTTGAGCACCTGTGGGGATTGGAGGCGAACGACCGCCTGATCATGACCCTGGCGGGTATCGCCGGCGGTCCGGTGCCGGCGCGGCTGGAGCGGCAGCGCGCCCAATTGCAGGACGCCATGCTCGACACCCATTTCCTGCTTGGCCAGGCGCGGCTGGCCATCGCCGCCGACGCCGATCTGCTGCACGCCGCCTGTACGCTGGGTGTCGAGATCGGCGCGGAAATCGTGGCGGCGGTCACGCCCTGCCGCGCGGCGGTGCTGGAACGTATTCCGGCGGCTCAGGTGCATATCGGCGACCTGGAGGATTTGGAGCAACTGGCGCGACGGAACGAGGCGGAACTGCTACTGGGCAACTCCCACATGGCGGACGCGGCCCAGCGCCTGAACCTGCCGCTGCTGCGGATGGGTTTTCCGCTGTATGACCAGATCGGCGCGTACCGGCGCACCTGGATCGGTTATCGCGGCAGCCGGCAAACCCTGTTCGATCTGGCCAACGGCCTGCTCGGCACGCATCAGCAGCCGGTGACGCCCTACCACTCCCTCTATTCCCCCAAACCCGATCATCGGCCGGAGGAGCATGGGCATGAAACTGCGACGGCATCTATGGATCGTCACGGGTGGCACTGAGGCAACGGCGATGACGACGACCGTGAAACTGGCTTTCGCTAGCAGCGACCGCAAGCGGGTGGATCAGCATTTTGGCTCCGCCAGCGCCCTGGCCATCTACGCGGTGAGCGAGCAGCAGGCCACCCTGCTGGAGTTCGCCCAATTCGGCGATCTGGAGCAGGACGGCCACGAAGACAAGCTGGCCACCAAGCTGGCGCTGGTGCGGGACTGCGCGGCGGTGTACTGCCAGGCGATCGGCGGTTCCGCCATCCGGCAGTTGCTGGCCGCCGGGGTGCAACCGATCCGAGTCGAGGAAAACATGCCGGTCGAGCGACTGCTGAACGAGGCGCAAACCGCGCTCAAGTCTGGAACAGCGCCCTGGTTGCCTGGCGTGCGCCGGCGGCGGAACGATCCCCAGCGCTTCGAGGCGATGGAAGCGGAAGGCTGGCAGGAATAAACGGTTCCCTAACCGCTCCCGGTCCGGTCGCACGCCCGTACCGGGACATCATGCATAAACCAGAGAGGTCATTTATGGGCGCAGAACCCAATATCACCGGTATCACTCGTGGAGGAGCCGCCTGGATTCCTCAATTCGCGGTCGCGCTGGACGAAGGCAAGTGCATCGGTTGCGGCCGCTGCTACAAGGTTTGCCCGCGCGATGTGCTGACCATCGTGCAGCGGGCGGTGGACGATGTGGACTTTGATGATGACGACGATGACGACGATGACGACAGCGACAACTCGTTCATGATACTCACCAACCCCATGGATTGTATCGGCTGCGAGGCGTGTTCGCGGGTCTGCCCCAAAGCCTGCTTTACCCACGAAGCGCTGCCGGTGGCGGCCTGAAGCATCGCCACCCGGACGTCGTTTCCGTAGACTACCCGTCGTCCGGTAAGCCGCCGGACGACGGGCTGCCCGTCGCCGGCGTGTCAGCCGCCAACCTGTCTACCTTCGCGGAGATCGACAATGCAGATCAGCACCAGAAACCAGTTCAAGGGTCAGGCGACCGTCCTCCGCATCGGCCAGATCAACGCCGATGTTAGCGTCGATATCGGCGGCGGCGACCAGATCAATGCCCTGATCACCACCAAGAGCCTGGAAAATCTGGGTATCCACGACGGCGTCGAGGTCCACGCGCTGGTCAAGGCGTCGTCGGTCATGATCATGAGAGGGTCCGCGCCGTTGAAGCTGAGTGCCCGCAACCAGTTGCGAGGCAACGTGATCCGCTGCCAGAAGGGCACGGTTAACGGCGAGGTGACGATCCAGTTGCCGGGCGGCGGAACTGTCACCGCCATCATCACCAACGAAAGCTTCGACGGTCTGGAACTCAAGGAAGGCGCCGAGGCGATTGCCGTGTTCAAGTCCACCAGCGTCATTCTGGGCGTAGGGGCATAAGCACGCCTTTTGCCAGGAAGGTGTCATCGCCCGCCTACTCTGCGACAGTCCGGACCCATGCGGCCGTTAACTGACGCACGGTGCCATAAATCGCGATGCCGATGCCATCGGCCAACACATCCAACAGACTGGCCTCCCGGTCCGGGGTAAATCCCTGGGCGATTTCTATCCCCACCCCGAAGGCCACCAGGCCCAGGGCGAGGCCGCGCCAGAACGGCCATCCGGGAAAGGCCTGTTCGGCGAGCAGGGCCAGGGTGAAAAATGCCAGCCCGTGATCCAATTTATCCCACGCGGTGGTCACCGGCACGGTGGTCGCCGGCATCAAGGCGAGCACCATGATCGCGATCACCACAAGGACCAGGGCCAAACGGGCCACGGGTAGCGGGAGCCAGGGAAGTCGCGGCATTTTGATTTTCCGATTCGAAAGTGGAGCGGTTGCTGTGGTCAGTCTCGTTCATCCGGGAGCAGCGTATCGAAAAAAAAGCGATTTCGCATCCCGATCAACCTCGCTCCCCTTCGAACCGGCTTCCCGCCTCACTCGTACACCGACGCCTTCAACCGCCGTGAGGCCACCGGCGGCGGTGCTCTATTTCCGTCTGGCCGACATTCATGTCCAGTAGATCGAAGACAGCGAGCACCCCATGCACGGGGTAATCAAGACGCCGATCAGCCAGGCAGCAGCGACGCTGCGGTGGCGCGGAGAATTGAAGCGCTCAAAAATTAGGCTTTGAACCGCAGTACTTCCACACTTATCTTGCTTTTCTTACAGTTAAATATCTTCCGATCCCCCTTCTCGGCAGCCAGATCATAAAGCTGCCGCATGAACGCGAGTCCCGCGACCGCTTCTTCCACATCCAGCACGCCGGGGGGCGCATCTAAAAGTGGTCTCGGCAGAAAAAGGACCGCCTTGCAACGGGCGCGAGTGATGGCGACGTTGAGGCGGTTCCGCCCGTAGATAAACGCCGCTTCGCGCAGCGCAAATTCGGGGTCCGAAACACCATAGGAGATCAGGACAGCTTCGGCCTCCTGACCTTGCATTTTCTCCACCGTATCGACGAACGGATTCGTCAGCCCCTTGCGGGCAATTGCCTTGCGGATCGCGGCAATTTGAACGTGGTGAGGACTCACGATGAAGACACCGGGTCCGTCTTTTCCGGTGCCGTGGAAGAAGTCCCGGTCATTGGCATAGGGCGTCCCAGCAACCGTGACCATACCATTCCGCAGCGCGCGCGTTAATCCCGCGACCAAGCGCGCTTCCAACAAATTTTCCTTACCCGCATCCACCCCGTCGAGCACCACCATCACAAACGGATATTGGGGGTCGAGGCAGTGCTTGGCGAAGCGACTCATGCCATCCGCCACCGCCCAACGGAGTTGCTGGGTCGCAATCTCGTCCGTAGCGCACCTGTATTGATCGCCGTAAATGAACTCAGCCGCAATGGATGTCAGAGTGGCGTTCATCCGCCAGTTTTCATGGAGCTGCAAGCCGAGCGCGGCGTGCTGGTCCACGCGCAATGCAGTCAGGATGGAGCCGTGGATGGCGGGACCCTTTACCGGGTCTGGCCATTCGCCCTTGACGATAGGAGGAAGTTGCTGGTGATCACCGGCGAGCAGCAGATGGCCCTCTTGGTGACGAAGCGTTAAAGGAATACAGGCTTCAGAAAGTCGTACTTGGCTGGCCTCGTCAATAACGACGAGGTTGAACACTTGGCCGGGGCTGGCTTTAATGCAGGCGTAAACCGTGGCGCCGATCACTACCTGATCCTGTCCCAAGATCTGGTTGCGGAACTTCGGGTCAACCTCAGTAACGGATTCTGGTTTTTTATCGCCCCTCCATTCTCCGGCTTTCCACACAGATACATTCGTGGTGGTGAAGCATGTCTGGAGGGTGCGAGCAACGCTTTTCAATACGTTCTCGATGGCAGCATGGGTAAATGCGGTCACGAGTATACGAAAGGGTTTCTGCTCAACGTGATGCGCGGCTACCAGTGCGGCTATCGCTGCGCCAATGAAATGCGTTTTTCCAGTCCCCGGTGGGCCCCAAACGACGGTACTTTCATAGTGGCGTAGCGCTTGGAATGCCTTGTTCTGACTGGGAGTCAGCGAAAGCGAGGGAATGCTCGCAGCAACCCGTTTTTCCACCGGTGTATTGAGTGAACAGGGGCTTGATGAAGGGGCTTGCAGGGACGTGACCAGCAATTGCGGGCCAGAGCGGTCAAGACTGACCAGCCAGCGGATCACCCTATCGGTGTTGTAGTCAATGAAACGGGGGTGCATCACATAGCGCTGGCCGGCCTCTGCGAATCCTGTGCTGAATTCCTGGCTCCAGGCTACTTGCAAGGTCTGAGGAATCCCGGCACTGTCGGTGCCCACCTTTTCAATGCCCACAATGGCGCGATGTGGTGATTTTTTACCGTAGTAGCTCTTGTCCCGGCAGTAGTAATCAGGGAATCGTAACTGTGCGAGCCGACCATAGTCGTCGTCCGCCACGAGCAACCAGTTGGGCATGGTGTTTTCATCGAGGGTAGCAGGACCTTTTACGATCTTGAAGTGATCGCCACCTACAGCCTCCAGTTCAATAATTTTGTCCTGTGCTCGCTGGATTTCGCGCGCCTCGGCCCGCGTTGCCTGTATCTCCAAGCAGGACATCATGCTCTCGAAACGGCTAAAAAACGCTAACTGGGCCAGCAGTGGCGATTGGATGCCGCTGGTACCCGGCATTGTGAATTTCGGTGGCCATGCTACGAGTTGCGCCCCTGCTTGCTGGCGTAATGCGAACAGGAGCGCACGGCTTGCATAGAGCAAGTCTCTGCCGTTATTGCGAACAATGGAGAAGTCCTGCTGACCATCCCAAACCTTGTGAATTCCGTCCGGTCGCATCGCGTGACCCAGCGGAAAATGAACGTGAGGATTGCGGGCGTAGGTAAAGGAGCTTCCGAGGGCGGCGAGCGACTCCGGCAGGGTATAGCTGGTATCGACGGGCAGGGCGATCAACTGGGCTTGTGCCGATAACAACACGACCAGCGGGTAGGCCACGGGTTCTTCTGGGTGTTGTTCGATATTGACGAGATCAGGACTGGAGAAGTGGAGCAGCAGACGCATGGCGGCTTGCTGGATCGCCGGATCAGTCAAGGCTGTCATGAGTAATCGGCTGAATACCGCACGCTCCCGTTCGTTGTGAACGTAGCACTGCAAGGTCAGTTGATTCTGCCAAGTCCGGTTCTGGTTGTAATTGGCGACATTCTTGAAGAGCGTGTTGAGGTAGGTCACTACACCGGAAACAATCGTAGGTACCTCGCTGCGTGACTTAGCCACCCACACCGCCGGCTTAGGTAGGTCTGTCTTACCGGTAACCGGCTCTCGCAGATTCTCCCGCACGGAAACCAGTACCCCGGCAAGATAACAAGTTTCCTCCAAGGGTTCCTCTTGGGCCGTGAGAAAAACCGCGACGTTCTCGCCGATGGGGAGCAACATGGACCCCGCACCGTGAATAATCGGCTGGTCTTGAACAAACGCGGTGGTCTGACCCCGGAGGAGGTGACCGCGACCGGCAAGGGAAGCGCAACGCGCTAGCGTGTCGTCGGCGGTGGGCTGCGCTAACCAGTGGTCGAGATCATCGACGGTGGTGACGCCTTGTTTACCCAGAAAGCGCTTGCCAAACCCGGTCAAACCCGCCAAGCGCGAGATGTTGTTCGTCGTGCGCGTTTCAGCGCGACAGTGATTAAAATAGTCGCACCATTCACACCGAAAATGTAGATGCCATGCAGCTTGATCCGCCGGATTAGAGCAAATCCGTGATAGGTCTTGACGGAGCAAACGGATCACATGCGGGCGCACGGGATTTAGGTCAACATTAAGCGGTGTGTCGGTATTTCCAAGCCATACACTGCCCGTAGCGACATCTACAACCCCGTCAATGCCTTCGGCGGCGATAATGGCTTCCAGTTGCCAAGCGTAAAGCAGGATTTGGATGCGATGGATGGCTTTGGCGGTATCGCCGCGCTTGATATCAATGACCCGGAATCGGCGTTGTTGGCCGACCGTCTCGATGGCAATCAGATCCGGGTGATTATCGGAGAAACGGATTAGAGCGGAGTTGATACCGAAGCGTGTGTAGAAGGAATCAGGCGCACGTAATGAACCTTGGTAGATAAAGCTCCCGGTCTTAGCGGTGCGGAGGGCATCAAGGGTTTGGTGACGATCAAAGCGACGATCACGCACTGGAGTATCGGGCGTACCACTCGCTATGAGTACCTTGCCTTTCAGCAATTGTTCGACAACCTGTTCTTCCCAGCCATACCCTGCTTTTTGAATTGCATCCATCACTGGGCTGGTATCTGGCTGGTGTTGCGGGACACCCTCTGCTTTTCTATTGGGGTCTGGTGTAGCGGAGAAGCGCAGAAAACGCTCACAGTCGTGGAAGAAATAACGCGCAATGCGTGATGGACTCATGCGAAACGGCGGCATTATGGAAGGCATGGCTTATTCGTCCCCGTCGTCGGGTCCGACGAGTGGCTCAGATGGCTCTGTTTCAGCTTTATCCCGCCAATGGCATGCGTAGAGATAGAATCGGCGTGTTCCCTTTGCAGGATTATGGATGCGAATTACACATGGATGGTCGGTTCCGATGTTATCTACAACGTAAAGCCACCAGTCACCTTCCTTCATACGTGCGTCATCAAACTGGCGGCCTGTCATGGTCACTGTCGCGTCATTTTCCCAAGTACCTTGGAGAC
Organism: Candidatus Competibacteraceae bacterium; assembly: GCA_016699715.1. Taxonomy (NCBI): domain Bacteria; kingdom Pseudomonadati; phylum Pseudomonadota; class Gammaproteobacteria; family Candidatus Competibacteraceae; species Candidatus Competibacteraceae bacterium. Next base: position 1,811,026 of record CP065007.1, read on the forward strand.
CTTTGACTTCAATCTTACGCTCATGACCCGATGAGTCGTCGACACTCGACACATCGTACCCGGCTTGATTGCGGGTGGCAATCGTAGGTGTACGTCCTTCTCCCTGTTCGTATTCAAAGACTTTCTGGCGAGCGTCAGTATCATCTTTCGAGAGTTTTGATTCGCAGGCTAATTTTTCCTCTTCCTCCTCTTCGCTTCTTGGGCCATCAATAAGGAAACGGTTCGGTGCCTGTTTCACTCTACCCATAAATCGAGATATAGCAGGATCAACAATAGTTTTAATTCTATTAAACCATCGGCGCTTATCAATTCTCTCAACGTCTTCTCCCTTGCCTTCAGGTTCATTTAGATTGGGTGGGGGCACTGGCGGCAAAGGTGGTGGAGATTCTACTTGTCGCAAATTAATAATCTCTTCGGGAGTTGTGGGTTTAACGGTTTTATTAGGGTTTTCTACCTTGGTATTGGGTTCCATCTCAAATTCTGGCACCCCCAACTCACGACAGAGTTGTTCGTATTTGCGATTGAAGGTCTTGTCATTATCGAGAAGAGGGAGAAGGTCCAAGAACCGAAGCCCTCGGGCGTTACCTCCGAGTCGTAAGGCTTGCTGGACCAATGGCCGGAGATCAGTCGCCCATGTTACGGACCGATCTCCCACGACATACATGGACTTATCACCATCCCATCTAGCGTCTAGATTATCCTCGTTCGGTTCCCTGCCATCGATGCTGAATGTTCTACTGATGGACTGGACAGAATAGAGGGTGAGTTCAGTGGTAGAAAGCTCATCTTCCTCTTCATCTTGGCCGTGAGCATTTATTATGGCCTTAGTAATGAGACGGAGCCGTTGAGTTTGCTCGCTCAGGCTGCTTTTATTGCCATAAATATCGACATTTAAACTGAATCGCTGACCATCAGACAGACGGCTGATTCCAAGAAGTCCGATTAAATTATTAACATTGATATCTTTCTTCTTGAAAATCCAGGCTTCTAAACAAATACTATCGTTATCACGCAGGCACGCTGCCTTCTCTGGAGCATCGTTCCAGACAGGCTCAGGGTTTGTACTAGGTAGCGGCAACCATTTGCCGTGATAAACTCCAGGTTGACGACAAAAAAGTTGCATCTTTCCGCCTTCACGAATCGCTTTGATCTTGGGCCATACCGACGGTTCGTCCGCAACTATGCGCCAAGCAGACACGACTTGCTTTTGGACATGAAAAGCGTTCTGCTGGGCAACCGCGCTCCATACCCATTCGAGGTAATCAGTGGCTTGATCGGCTGTAGTTCTCTCGGGAATTTCTAAAATTTCAACTAACTTCGTAGCAAGATCAGCTAATAGAGTATCTGCTACTGCAACCAGAAATCCTTTAAAATCAAATTGACCTTGAGAAGAATTGCCCGATAACAGCCGTGTTGACCCAATTCTGGTTTTCCCATCGCAGCAGGGATTTTTAACTGGAATCAAGTCATGCTTACGGGCATTTTTCTTCAGACGTTCAACATCGAGTTGTGTATCATTGAGAATTTCACGCCATAGATCTACCAGTATTTCATTGGAAGTTTCAGAGTGCTTAACTGCGTTAATCAGCCTATCCAATGGACCATACTGCCGTACATCTTTACCAAAATTGACAGCTTCTCTCAGAGGCTCCAGTCCTTTTCTGGTTGCATCATCCAGATCAGCAACTGGAGCATCCGGATTGTCTTGATCAGGCCACAGCAGCACATCTTTTGGCTTGACTACCCCCTCACCTTTTGTCGGTACCCAAGCCTTATCTCTCAACAACTCGATCCAGTTTTGGCATTGATGATTAGAAGCGGTGCTAAGTTCAACATAGGCACGTCTTTTGTCGGTAATTATCCAGGAAACATAGGTTTTTGTTGGGAAGAATTCATAATTGTGGGTTCCAGTGCCTTTTGTTTCACTGTGATCCGTTTTCGAGTATTCTCCCAGTGCAAGTACCTTAGCAAAAGCACAGGCACGAGCATGATCAAAGTTGCCATTCTTCAAAATTTCGTCCCACGGGCCGATAGTGGTTTCAAATATATATATTTTTATAAAAGTTACGCGATGTTCGACTTTTCAGGCGATCAGGCTCTCAAACTGCAGGTCTGACCGACCGATTTGCCGGTTCATGAAAATACCCAAGGTGTGCGCCAAGATTTTTCGGGCGATCCGACTCGTCAAGTGCCAAACATCCCGCGCCCGGATTTTCTCAAAATGAAACTGCTCGGTCAGTTGACCGATGACGGTTTCCACGAGGCGGCGGGTTCTCGTCAGTTGTTGGATGATCCAAGGCGCACGGGAATCGGCCATGTTCGCCCGCAAGGGGGTTTGCAAATCGATCCCCGTGGTTGCCAGTTCCGCCTGAAGACAGGCGCTCAGGTATCCCTTGTCGCCAATGACCAAGCCGTGAACGCCGTCCGTCAAATCCCAAAGCGCTTCGCGTTCATCACCGGCGGCGGGGGTCACCGTCCACGCCGTGATCACGCCATCGAATGTGATCATCAAGTGACCATGAAGTCCATAATAATACTGCTTTTTTGCCGCGCAATAGCCGAAGCCGGCCGCCTCGGGAAAACATCGGCATTGCGGGGCACGGGTCAGCATACACACCGGCATGGGGCAGCCATCGACGAGGTGAATAGGGTCCGTCACCGCCCCCAAGTCGATCAGCAGATGCCGATGCAGCCGCTGTTTGACGACCCAGAGATTGGCCGCTTGCTGGGCAAACGTGGTTCGCGATCCGAGTCTTGGAAACCACGACGGCCAATGACGACGGAAATACTTCCAGATGCCCACATCGGTATCCAAACCCAGAAACTCACCCACCACCTCCATGGTGATCACTTCGCTGTCCGCCAACTTCGGGGCAAAACCACGCTGGCGCAAGCGATGATCCCCAGCAGGGCTTCCAGGTGTTCTTCTACCCAGCAAAACACCGTGATGATAAAGTCTTCAAGCGGCATGGCGGTCTCTCCGTGCGGTTGAGGTGGTTGGTTCCTCTCAGCTTAGCTCGCACCGTCATGCCGCATCGGTCTGCCCTCATCTCTCCTCGAAAAAGTCGAACATCGCGTAAAAGTTTTGTCTTTATAAATATTTTCAGGATCCAGATTGAGAGGAAGATCTTGAGGTTTGGATTTATTTTTTATATTCGGTGTTGTTGGTTTCTCTATATACTCTCCAATCTTATAAAAATGATCTTCCTTAACTATCTTCCACCTTGGTAGAAGAGATGTTTGGCATTCACTGATAAAAAATTTCTTCCAAGCACCACTATCATCTCCATAATCTGGAGCGACAATAGATATTTCGCCAGCGGCTGCTTGCTCAATATGAGAAAAGCCGTAAGCAGCTCCTACCCAGACCTCATTTTTTGGAAATAGCCCTAGTTTCCCATCCTTTGTTGCAAGAACATGGGTTACTGCGTCATTTACACGCAATTTTCGAAGGGCTGTGGTTACAGCGACGACACGATGGATCATATCCTCTCGATTATCTTCCGCTTCTTTCTTAAAGAACGGTTCAGTGATATCACGCAATTGGCCATAGCCATTCGGCCAGAGCATTTTGACGACGGCAAATGCGTCAACTTCATGTTTAACAACCGAATTCTCTGGAATTCTTATAAGAGCCAGCATGAGCGCCAGCGCGGGCGTTTTCTGTGGGTCAAGTACAAGAATCTCACGCACGTCTTTCTCAAGACTACCATAATATTGATAGGCCGCCGGGTTCAGAGTATTGATAGCACAGAGTTTCCAGTGTCCATTAGGTAGAATACTAAGCGAAATGGATGGCGCGTATTGTTGGCTTTTACTTCGCAGCGTTGCAGCGACTACATGGATGACGACCCACGCTCTCACATTTTCAGGTAGTAATTGTAGGATTTTTTGATAATTATCTATTGTTGACTCCCATTCTTTATCGCTGGGTTCACGGAGAATTTCCATCGAGTAAAAAAATTGACCTGCTGGATCCTTTCCTGCTGGATCCTTTGTAGAAAATGCGAATGGATAGAATCCACCAAGCCAACGACGAATAAAATGTGGTGCCAAGTCGGCCAAGAAAGCATCTGGGACGGATCGACATTCATCAACTTTTACAAATTTGTAGGTGCATTGATCAGGACGGACAACCAATCGATGAGCAATTAGGCGGCCACTTTGGGTAGGCGAAGAAGAAGTTTTCTGCTCGTCTTCAGAGGGATCACTGGTTAGCAAATCTCCTATCTGGGGTTCTGGGGAATCTAAAACTGGTGTTAGGGGTTCTGTGCAAAGCGCTTCAATGACCGTGGAAAAATCAACCTCTTTCTCCAGGAGAGTAAGTATTGGTTTTCCATTATTCATCTGAAACGTGGGCAAACGCCGGTAGACTTCTTGAATCTCCCAAGATCCTTTTCGATTCGCGATCCATTGCAGTAATCGAATAATCAGGTTTGGCAATTGCGATATGACATCTGCATTCCAAGCATTATCTCTGGCTGACTTCGGGTGGGTGCGTTCGGCGTTGAGTACCCAGTTAGCTTGAAGGTTGAAGCCGAGCGGAAGTGTCTCTTCTGTGGGTAAAACGGCATAACACTTCCCGATGGTCTGCCCATTGATAAAATTGCCTTGTTCATCGATTTCGGTGAAGAGAACCAGTTCTTGCTCGCCAGGATCACTGGAGTCCTCTCGATAATCCTGCCAACACTTGACAGCCTCGGCAGAAGGCGCCCAGCGGGTACTGAGAAAAAAGAACCACCGGCGCTGCTTTTCTGAATCGTCCGAGTGGAAATACTCAACATAGGGTAGTTCGTCGGTTTCTCGCCCGACTCGGGTAATTTGTCCATTCCAATTCAATTCCCAAGTATCGCTCTTAGTTCTCAGAGAGCGTCGGGCAAGAAGCACTGGAACAGCAGTTTCTATTTTTTTAAAATCTTCGAGTAAGGTACCATATTCAATCAATTTTTCTCCTTCATTCGATTCGGAAATTCGTACACGCGAGAAATCAAAACGACAGTTAAACCCTCCTTCCGGCGGAGTAGAATCACACCACTTGGGAAGAAATTTCCATTGGCCATCGTTTGTGTTATCCGGTCGGTCATAGCAGAATGACCATTCTTTATCGAAGACCCCAACATGGTCGAACCGGCTATAAACCGACTTAAAACCCAACCCCATAAAACCAATAGTGCGGCCAGATTTTCCTGATGCCCCAACAGCAGAAAGTCCAAGTACGTCGCCAGCATTGAATTCCTTACCATCATGCTGAAAAATTAGCTTATTATCACTGATAACGAATGACAGACGCTTTGCACCATCGTCTACTGCGTTCTGGAGCAACTCAAAAAGGTATAAATTAGCACGGGAAAATAGCTTTTCTAATCCTTTAATAAAATTTCTTAATATATAAGACCCCATTATCTGCTGAGCATGGTCATACGCAATTGTTTTTACTACAAGTTTGCGAAGACCTTCATCTTCTAGCACAACCTCAGCAACATCATTATTATACAAACGTCCTAATGCAGCCTCTTCTTCGAGAGGTGACCACTCCTCCCCTGACCACCAAAACCACTGTGGTTTATCATTATCTCGAACTAAGGCAAATCCTAGTTTTTTGAAATCATCAGTAGCGGGAGGATTGTCGTCAGTAACTACCGAACGGACTTGCTCTTTATCTAGCCAAAGGGCATTCTTTCCATCGGACACACGAAGAATCTGAAGCCGGTTGTAGCGTGGTTGATATTTATTTGTGCACCAAATTTTTAATTCAGTCGACATTTGATCGCTCCAAATTGATTTGTTTTGTTTGACAGTGTTAGCCCGTCACCCAAGAATATAACTCGGGTCGTCGTCCTCGATCAGGTCCATCAGGTTGGTCCAGAGCGTATCCCAGTAAGTTTTTTCCCAGATATAGAAACGCTGGAACAGCGGGACGATGAAATTGCTGGGTGGGTTCAATGAACGGCCGGAGCCGGTTTTCTTCGGCGTGCATGGTGGCCTTCGGCATTCAGGCCACGCTGGGGGGTTGGCCGGTAGCGGGCGGGTCTTCCGGAACCCCCCCCGCACACCGCCGGCTATAGTCGAGGATCATCACCTCGACCATGTTGGATAGGCTGCGGCGCTCCCGCGCGGCCAGCGCGCGCAAGTCCTCCTTGATCGCGGGGCTCAGGCGCAGCATCAGAGTGGCGGTCTTGCGGTCGGCCATGCGCGCCTCCAGCGACGGGGCTTCGGATGTATTGCGGAAATGTGGCCACTCTATATTACTTGACAACCGCAAATCAAACGTTGCATTTCTAGCTCTATAAATCAGGTGTTTCGTCTGTTATCAGTGACATTTATCGGCCTCTGAACCCGTCGCTCCGCAGTCCGCCCGCCGGCGTACCCTCGTCGCCCGATCCAAATTTAGCGGGAACCCGCCCTGCCGCCCTTCAGAGCGCCTCGTCCACCCATCGCCACCGATGCAACGCCAGCAACGAGCGATCGGGGGCAAACCGGGTGGCGGTTTCCGCAACGGGCTGACCCTCACGGAGAAACCGGCGGAAAACGTTGCCAGCAGCCGCGTCCCGGTCCGGCCCGCTATCCGGCTCCTGAAAATAGAAGATGGCGGCCCTGTCGCCGGTCCACGGGCCGATGCCGCGAATCCGGCGGAGAGGGGTGACCCGAGCGGTTGCGGAGTCAACCCCCCGGGGTTCGCTGTCGGTACCGTTCCAGGCAGGCGCCCAAGGCGGACCGCGGGGTCTGTTGGATCAAGCGCCACCGGGTGTGGCTCACTACCGGCAGGCGGTAGCGAGTCTGCACGTCGGTTTCCATCCGCAACAGCAGGTGCGCGGTCCTCTCGGCGTCTTCGACCAGGGTGCCGAGCGGGTGGTTGGGGGCGTCGGGGTACAGGCGCCGGGCCAGCAAAACCGTACAGGCAAATTCCTGGCGCCGGGATTGCTGGATGCGGGCCAGTTCGGCGTCCAGGACCTTGCGGTCGAACGCGGCGTTGTGGGCAATTAGCGGACAGTCGCCGATGAACTCGGCGGCTTGGCGCATCACCTCGGCCGCCGGCGGGGCATGGCGGATCATGGCGGAGGTGATGCCGGTAAGCTGGACGATGAACGGCGGGATCGGGACCTTCGCGTTCATCAGGCTTGGATAGCGATCCACGATCCGCCCCGCGCGAACCAGCACCACGGCGACCTCGGTGGCCCGCGCCCCGCCCTCGGGCGAGAGGCCCGTGGTTTCAAAGTCGATCACCGCAAGGGTTTCCATCAAGTCGGGTTCCGGGTGAGCGCGCAAATTGAATACAAGAGAGTCAAACTCAAGGGAAGCCGAAAACCGCGAAATAGACCATCAGGGTCGACCATGGAACATCAACCACGATGGCCGGCCAGAAAGTCACCGCGGGGTCGAGCGCCCGAACGGTCCACCGGCTTAGCGAAACAGGCTCATCCGCGCCATCACCCCGTCGCGCTTGATCCGCCAGTGCCACAGCGCGCCGCCAATATGCAGGATGATGAGACCCAGCAGAACCCAGCCGAGCAGACCGTGGAGCGAGAACAGCGTCTCGCTAAGCGCCTTGTCCTTGCCGATCAGTCCCGGCAGGGTCCAGCCGAAGAACTGCACCGGGTAGCCGCCCGCCGCCGTGGCGAGCCAGCCCAGGATCGGCATGGCCAGGAGCGCGACATAGAAGAGGCCATGCACCGCATGGCTGGCCACGCGCTCGAATCCATCGAGGGGTGGCCGATACGGCGGGACGCCCAAGACCCGCCGGAAACCCAGACGCAGGAGCATCAGAACCAGGATCAGGACGCCAACGGTCTTGTGGGCGGTGTAGAGGGCATTGGTCCCCGCCTTCCCAAAGGTTTCCTGGGTGCCGTCGAAACCCAGAAACCCCAAGGTCATGCCGACCCCCAGCACCCCCAGTACCAGAAGGGCGATCAGCCAGTGCAACAGGCGTTGTACCAGGGCGTAGCGATGAATCTCGGTCATGGTGTCCTCCTGTCTGTGGTTCCGAGAAGAGCCAGTGCGATAGCAATGAAATCATGGACCCCGCGGTGATCGACGGCAATGTTCGCCATGACGATACGGTCGAGCCCTGTGACTTTCAAAAACACCGCTGGAGCTTTTGGGTAATGAGCTTCAACCGATCACCGTGCGCCCGGACCAGCCCTTCGTGACCGTCCCGCACCGGAGGTACGAGAACGGTTCCGCCGTGTGCCGGCGGCCGAGAACGGCCGGCCACTGGGGGGGGTTGCGGCCACGGTGCGTCGCCACGCCGCCCTGGTCCGAGTGCGACCTGCCTCACCCTCTCGTCTTGGACGGCGACCCCGGCCAACCACGATCCCCGTGCTCGGGCGTGGGCACGGACATCGTGCGGTCGGAAACGGTCATTCGAACAGACAGTACCCGTTTTTCGCGCACCCCCAGCACCCCGTTGAACCCCTCGCTCCGACCAGCGATCGCGCCCGATCCGAGACCAGTGATCCACCGTCGGCACCATTCAGCAAAAAGGGGCATCAGGGGCTCCAAATCCGTTGAGAAACGGTCTCATTTCCACCAGAACCAACGTCGGCTGGGTTTAGGGGGGTGCCCAAGAACCGCCCGTACCCGCCGCAACCAGGCAATCAGCCGCTTTTTCACCACGGTCAGTTCCATCCGGCCATCCACCAGCATCCGTTCGAGTAGTCGGCCCTGTTCGACCAGTTTGGCGGCGGGTTCGCCGAGTGCCTCCAGTTCCAGGAGCGCATCGCGCAATGCGGCCAGCCCTTCCGCCGGATCAGGGGTCGGCGCGTTCAAGCCGCTTTCCAACCGGATGAACCAGGTTGGCGGAGGAGACATTGGCTTCGATGGCCGCGCCGTTGCGCGTTTTTGAAAGCGCTCGAAAAAATGTAGAGCCGGGGGTGGGGTTCTCGAAGCGGGCGCCGGATACTCGGCGGATTCCCGGAATCGCCGCTCAGAACCACCACTTCGATCCCAATGCTCGCTTTCGGTTTCTTCCGCCCGGTGCTGGGTTGACGCCCTCTCCAAATGGTTGCTGATCGCCCAGCCCCTCATTGCTGGTGGCGCCGCACCCGCCATCATCGGCATGTCCCATCCCGCGGGCGATTCCACCGCCTGGACGACCGAGTGAAGCTTCCCGCCGGGATGGAGCGTTTCGCCATGATCCACGGCCACGAAGGCGGTGAAACGGCACAATACGCCGTATTGGAGCGAAAACGCGGTGATGTCCTCCGCCAGCCGTGCAGGGTGCTGTTGGCCAGCGGCGAAGTGCTGTTCCAGGTCGAGCACCCGCGCCCGTGCCCAGCAGGTCCGCACCGCGCGGTCCGAAGTGATCACCGGCACCAGGGTCTGCTGGAACGCATGCCCGTCGGCGGTGCGGCCGCTGACGGTGACTTGGGCCGGTGGGTCACCCCGCCAGCGCCCGGCCAGCCGCAGCGGCACGCCGGGAAACAGGTCGGCGACTTCGGGCGTGGCCTCCGCCAGCGCCGGGGTCAACCGCAGGTCGGTGAGTAGCGGCGCGCCCAGCCGGCGATGCATCGCGCGCAGCACGGCGTCCAGCCGATCTTCCGATTCGACCCGTTCGAACCAGCCGCCGCCGTAGCCGGCCAGCCGCTCCAACAGCGAGGCGTTCACCGCCTGATCGATGCCGACGGAGACGATCCGGCAACCCTTGGCGTGCCGCTGGACTTGGCGTAATAGTGAATCTTCGTTGCCGACCTGACCGTCGGTCACGAACAGCACAATTCGCTCCCGGTCGGGCGCGGTCGGCGTGGGAAAGTATTGGAGCGCCCGGCGCAACGCGGCGGCGATCTCGGTGCCGCCGCGCGCCTCGACCCGCGCCAGGCATTCCACGGCCCGGAAACGGGCGCGGTCGCTGGCGGGGAGCAGTTGGCCGGCGCGAGGCACGGGTTCCTCGATCTGGTGGTCGAACAGGATCAGGCCGAAGCGGTCCCGGTCGGTTAGGGTGTCGATCAGCCGTGCCGCCGCCCGTCGTGCCGCCACCATCTTCCAACCGTCCATCGAACCGGAGCGATCGAGCAGCACCACCACATCGCGCGGGCGGAGGGTGACCGGGAGGATGGCCGGCGGCGCCAGGGTGAGCAGGGCGATGGTTTCGTTGGCGACGGTGTCCCGATAGACGCTCAGGCCGCTGGCCAGACTCGCGGCCGGGTCGCCCGTCTCGTTGGTTTCCCCGACCCGGAAGCGCAGAATCACATCCCGATCCAGCCGCTCCGTGCCCGGCGTGAGTTCGATGATGTGCAAATCCTCCCTCGTCTGGCTGAGCCGCAGGTCGTGCAGGCTGGCGCGCAGATCGCGCAGCGGCAGACCGGCCGGGTCCAGTTCCAAGCGGAAGCTCAAATAGACCGGATTGGGTTGTCCGGGCAGCAGCACCGGCGGGCTGATGCGGCTGGCATCGGGGACGGCGTCGGTATCCGGCGCGACGCCCGATCCCACACCGGCGCCGTCCAGCGCGATGCCGGGGATGTAGCGCGGCGCGACCACCAGCGGGAAATGGAAGGTGGCTTCGCCGTCGGCGAAGGCCAGTGGGCCGGCCAATTCCAGTTCCACCCCGACCGCCTCGCCCGGCGGGATGTTGCCGGCGCGGATCGTGAACACTTCGGGCCGCTCTTGCTCGGCGATGGCGGCGCGGTGGCCCTGACGGAGGGCTTGGTCGTACTCGTCCCGTGCCGCGCCGCGCTCCTTGAGCGCGCCTTCGACGATCCGCTCGCCCACACGCAGGCGGAACCGGGTCACACCGGCCCGCGCCGGCAGCGGAAAAATGTAGGTCGCTTCCAGCGGCTCGGTATGAGCGTTGACGAAAGTTTGCGCCACCACCAGCCGGTACAGCAGCCCGGTGATGCGCCCGTCCACTGTCAACCGCCGCAGCGGCAGGCCGCCCCGCGTCGTGTTCAGGCTGCCGAATCCGGCCTCGTCGTCTTCGCGTCGAATCGGTGCTTCGTCCAGAACTGTCATCGTCTCAATCAGGGTCATCGGAATGTACCTCGGGATCATGGGCGACCGCCCGCAGGACCGTGCTCAGGATGTGGAGCGCGTCATCCAGCCGGCGGTCGGGTTTGGGATAGCGTTGGCGGTCGAGCGGCCGTCGCGCGCCGGACGCCAGAGTGAGTTCCAGTAGTTCCGCCACCGGCGCGGCACTGGAAGCAGCGGTGGGTGCCCGCTCCCAGAACCGGTCGCGGGCCGGTATCGATTCCGCTACACCGTCAGCGACAGCCGGTGGTGGTTGGGCGGTTTTGGCGCTCCAGCCGGTCACATGCCGGCCGGAGCGCCTGCTTTATCCTTCCCGCCTCACTGGTACACCGACGCTTTCCCGCGCCGATGGGGCACGACGGTCGGCGTTGCAAGCACCGCCTCCCGCTGGGCCGCCACCTCGACGGCCAGCCGGTCGTGGAACGCCCCGGCGCTGGGGGTTTCGTCCCACAACTCGTACTGGCGGACCACGGCGGCAAAATCACCAGGCGTGAGCCGCTCCAGCCGCCGCACTTCGGCCTCATAATCCTCCGCCTCGGCCAGCTCGCCGCCCAGCCGGACGAACTCCTGCGCGAACAGGCCCCAGCGTTGATTGGGCTTGAGGGGATCGAAGCGGATCTTCCACGGGAAGCGGCGCCGGCTGGCCGGGTCCAGCGTCTCCATGCGATTGGTGGTGGCGATGAAGATCCCCTCGAACGCCTCCATCTGGGTCAGCAGCTCGTTGACCTGGGTCACTTCCCAGGACTGGTGGGCACCGCGCCGGTCGCGCAGGAAGGAATCGGCCTCGTCCAATACCAACACCGCGTCGTGCTGGCGGGCCTCGTCGAACATCGCGGCGATCCCCTGTTCCGTCTGGCCGACATACATGCCGAGCAGGTCGGAGGCGCGCTTGACCAACAGCGGTTTTTCCAACCGGTCGGCGAGATGGCGGGCCAGCTCCGACTTGCCGGTGCCGGCCGGCCCGTGGAAGCAGAACACCCCGTGCGGGCGGCGCTGGAGGGCGGCGATCAGCTTCGGGATATCCTGATCGACGTTGAGAAAACGCAGATCGTAGCCGGTCGGCACGCGGGGGCGGGCCGGCGCGCGTTGCTGCCGGAGCAGCGTGACCGAACCGTCCAGCGCTTGCCGCACCAGCGCCCGGTTCGTCTCCAGGTCGCCATTGCCGGCGTGGCGAGCCAGCTTGGCGGCCCGTTCCAGTTGCGCCGGGGTCAACTGTTCGTGGGCGGCGATCCGCGCCAGCCAGTCGTCCGCCCCCGCCCAATCACCGAGATGGTGGCGGGCGATCTCGATCCGCACCGACGGCGGCGGGGTCGAGAAGCGGATCGAATAATCGAAGCGCCGCAGATAGGCCCGGTTCATCGAATCGGCGTCATTGGTGAGCCACAGCGCCGGCGCCGGGTTGTGTTCCAGGGTGCGATTCATCCACGCCTTGCCGGCGGTGGCGCCGTCGCCCCGCCCGCCGAACAGCCGGTCGAAGGGGTCGCGCTCGAACACGTCTTCCACCTCGTCGAACAGCAGCAGGGCGCGATCGCGCCGGGCCAGCAGCCGCTGACCGAGGTTGAAGGCCCGCAGCCGCTGCTCGCCCCGGATGGGGTCGCCATCCTCGTCGGCGTAATCGACTTCGTACAGTGCCGCGCCCACCGCTTCGGCCAGCACGGCGGCGTATTCGGTCTTGCCCACGCCGGGCGGGCCGTACAGCAACAGGTTGGTGCCGGGGATTTTGTGTTGCAACGCCGCCCGCAACAAGCCGGACGCCGCCGCCGTGTCCCTGGCGAGATGCGGAAAATTGGCCAGGCTCAGGGTGCGCCGGGGCGAGCGCTTGAGGAAGCAGGCCATCAAGCCCTCGGCGTCGGTGTGGATGCTAAACAGGCGATTCGGCAGGTCCCGCCGAATGCTGATCTTGTCTTCCAGATCGACGCAGGCCGGCGCGACCTCGATCAGGCCGGTGCTGGACAACAAGGCGGTGGGACTCAACGCCGCGCGGATCTCCTCTTGCGGCAAGCCGGTCAAGCGCGCCAGTAGCTTATGCAGCAGCCGGGTCGGCATGGCGCACGACTGTGCCGCGATGGCCTGATGGAAGGCGAGATCCCCGTGCAGTAGCGTGCTAAAGCACAGCACGGCTTGATCGGCCAGCGTCAGGCCCAGCAATTCGGCGAGCCAGCCGATGTTGCGCACCAGCGGCAGGTCCGGGTCCACGGGAATCCGCGCCAGTTCCGCGCGCCGCTGCTGGAGGCGCTGGACGAACCGATCCGGCGACCGCCGGCGCTGCTCCTCGTCTTCGTCTTCGTCCTCGTCCGCCTCGTCCGCCTCGTCCGACCCGGCGACATCGAGTGCGGTCAGGCCGGTCAGGGCGAGGAACTCGTCGTTGTCCCAATGCCCGGAATGATGAAAGCGGTGACGACGGTGTCCGGTTCGCGCCCCCTGGAGCAGCAGGGCGAGGTCGATGAGCCAGCGGCCCAGCAAGGCCCGATAGGCGGCGGTGTCGTCGTCGTCCAGCGCGGTGAGCGTGGCGATGGGGCTGACGTGCAGATAACGGGGGAGGGTCATGCGAGGCTCCAGGGAGATCAGGGAACAGCGCCAAGCATATGATGAGCATCCGACAGGATGCGTCGGATGGGTTGCGGCGACATGCAGATGATGCGGATGCGGGTCGAATGCCCTCATCCGACGCAACTCGTCGCACGGGTGCGGTAGTCTTAATGCCTGACTCGACGCCGCCCGAGCCCCCCGAGCCACCCCGAGCCCCCCACTCGCTCACCCGAAGGCTATCGCCATGCCCCGCAAATCGACCCTGGACCCCAAGTGAAGGCCCTGCTGGATCACCTTGATCTCGACGATAGCGATCACGAGTTACTCGTCGAGGCCCACCGAAGACACCGCCGACCGCTTGCGCACCTTGCACCAGCGCCTGAGCAATGGCCGGGAAAACGCCTTGCGTCCCGGAATGCTGGCGATGTGGAAACCAGGCCTGAAAAATCGCCGGTTTCCGGCTTACGGTCAACCGGCCATGGTGGTCGACGTGCTCGATCCGCCCCGGCTCGATCACGAAGACGAAGCCGGATCGCCTTACTATCGGGAGCCGCTCAATCTGCTGTTGGGCCTGCTGTGGGAGACCGGCGATTTCCTCGTCTATCATTTTGATCGGCGTCGGTTCCAGCCGTATGAGGCACCCGATCCGCCGAACCGGTCGCCTTCTCGTCGGGCAGGAAATTTCTCCAGTAAGTCTGGATAATCACCTCGTCGGGCACCGCCGAGCGGTGCCCGATCCGCCGCCGCCTTCCCTGAACACGACGAGCCCTATGAAAGAAGACGCCATCACCACCTTCAGTCGCCGCCTGGGCATTCTGGCGATGTTCAAGGGCCGCGAGCCGCTGACCGCCCAGAGGATCTTCACGCGCTTGCAGAGTATCGGTGAGGAAATGGATGAGCGTTCGGTGCAACGCGCCCTGGCGCTGCTGGGCGAGGCCGGTTTTCTGGAAGTCGTGCATCCCGGCGCCAAGCCCTTGCAGTGGCGCTGGCCCGAGCGCAAGAAAGTCATCACCCTGCCCCGCCTGTCCGATCAGGAGGTGCTGGCGTTTCGGCTGCTGGAGCTGTTTTTGAAGCCGCTGCTGCCTCAGGAGTCTTACCGGGCGCTGCGGCCCTATTTCGAGACCGCGCGCGGCGAACTCGACCAGATGTCGTTCTGGGCGCCGGTCAAAAAATGGGAGACGAAGGTGCGGGTGGTGCCGCCGGTCCAGCCGCTGCTGCCGCCGGAGCCGCCGGTCGCGCTGGTGTCGGCGGCGGCGCGGGAGGATTGGCGTTGCCACCAGAAGCAGGTACGCGATACCGTATTGACGGCCTTGTTCGAGAACCGGCAGTGTCAAATCGACTACCAGCAGCTCTGGCGGGATGAACCGGCCCACTGGACGATTCATCCCCTGGTTTATCTGCAACGTGGGCCGGCCTTTTACTTGCTCTGCACCATCGACGAACATACCGATGTGCGGCAGTTGGCGGTGCATCGGATGCTCTCCGCCACGATGCTGGACCGGAAAGCGAGCCGGCCGGCGGAGTTCGACCCGGATCGGGAAGTGGAGCGCAGTCAGGGCATGGGGGGTAGCGGCGAACCGTTGCGACTGGTGGCCCGGTTCTGGAAACGGGCCGGGCTGCATCTGCTGGAAACCCGGCTGGCCGCCGATCAGGTGATGGAGGATGAGGGCGACGACCATGTCCGGCTGACCGCCACCGTCAACGACACCGCGCAATTGCGCTGGTGGCTGCTGTCGTTCGGTTCCAAGGTGGAGGTGCTGGAGCCGGCTCGCTTGCGGGAGGAGATGGCGAATCAGGCGTATTGGATGAATCGGCTGTATGCGAGGCCAAATCCGCCACCGGAGGGTGCGTTCGATCTGGATCTGTCATGATTTGGTTATGGCGAATTCAGCCAGTTTTCCATTCAATCGCCAGCGGATCGCGGAAAGCAAGAGGCCCGCGCATGAACGAAACCAAACTTTTGGCGATTCTCGCCCGTGGCGAGGACAGCCGACATCAGTTCAAGGAAAACATCGGCAACATGGATTCACTGGCCGCCGAATGGGTGGCGTTCTCCAACTCCGGCGGCGGCCTGTTGATCGTGGGCGCGAACGATGCCGGTGCAGTGCTGGGGTTGACCGCCGCCGACATCGGTCGCTGGAATCAATTGCTCTCCAATGTGGCATCCCAGTCGGTGCGTCCACCCATCCATCCGATTTCGCTCAATATCCAGACGGCGGAGGGTCTGCTCATGGTGATCCAGACCCCAGACGGTCTGAATCAGCCCTACACCGATAATCAGGGGCGGATTTGGGTCAAGAACGGCGCCGACAAGCGGCATATGACTGCCCGTGAGGAAATGCAGCGGCTGTTTCAGCAAGCCGGACTGATTTATGCCGACGAAGTCCCGGTTTCGGGGACCACGGTCGCGGATATCGATCATCGAGCACTGGAGGAGTACTTTGAAAACCGCTATCGGGAACCGTTGGAGGAGACCGATCAGTCCTTGGAGCAGTCGTTACGGAATATGGGACTGGCTCGCGATGGCGCGCTGACTCTGGCGGGATTGTTGTTGTTCGCTAAAAAGCCGGAGCGGTTTCGCCCGGCCTTCATGCTCAAAGCGGTGGTCCCGGTTTACTGGACAAAATTTTGCCAGGTTGAAGTGGGTTTCTGCGGTTTAGGCTGCTTGTTGGGTAGGCAGCAGCTTAAAGTACACGCTATCGGGGGTTTTACCGTCAAGCGAGGAATGTGGGTGCCGTTCATTGTAAAACTTGAATTCTCCATCGCCAACCAGCCAATCTTGGCGTGGAGTTCCTTCACGTCCGACCCGGTACCTTCGCTCCGCTCCGCCGCCGTGGCGAACACAGCGCTGGCCCGTTCCTGGAGCTGGCTCTTCCATTGGGTAATCTGGTTAACATGGACTTCAAATGGTTCCGCCAACGCCGCCAGGGTCTTGTCGCCCTTGAGCGCCGCCAAGGCCACCTTGGCCTTGAAGACCGCCAAGTGGTTTCTTCTCATTCTTTTCATCTCTGTTCTCCGGTGTCAGCCCCGTGAAGGGCCGGTCATTGGAACAGAAACTCCACTTAAGCAGGCGTCCTATTTTCCGGGGCCACCTCTCTAATCATTGCAGGTCGCTACACTTAACCCGTCTAAGTTGATAATTAAGATTATGAAATATAACATTTTAATCCGTGATACCCGACATACTAGCTTTAAGTGGCGACGAATCGGCACCGCCGAAACGTATCCGGAAGCCGGACGTACTGCGGTGCAATTCGCGAAGCCGTTTGTTGAGGTGAAAATCGTCAGCGCAACCGAATATGTCAACCTGCTAATCGACGGCAAAATTAAGCGGGAATGGCCTACAAGGAAGTGTTAGAACCGTTATAAGCAGAAGCCGAGCAGCCCACGAAGCCGGCTGCTCGGAACGCCAGAAGGTAACGTCGCATCATCACCAAGTCGAAAATTCAAGATTATTTCCTAAGCACCTACTTATGTAGGTTAGATTGCACAGTAACCATATTTGGTTACTAACCACGCAACAAACCAATCACCCACAACTCACCTGGCATCGTTGAGGTTTACCAATTGCACCGTGGTCCTTCAAGAGTTTTTATGGGCTGCATAGCCTCGCAGGAATTAAAACCAAAGCGAAAGCTATTTGTCGGACTGCGTCTTCTCGCCGCATCGACGACGGGCCGCCATTCATAGAGCCACCCTCGCCACCACCAGCGCCAGATTATCCTTCGCCCCATGCACCCAAACTGCGTCCCGCCAAACCTGGGTTTGGGCCGCCACCTCCAGCAGTGGATCGAACAAATCCCACAGCTTTTCTTCCCCGATCTCGTCATGGATGCCATCGCTGCACAGTACCAGCCTATCGCCCGCTTCCAGCGCGACCACGACCCGATGAATGGCGAAATCGTTTTCCTCGGGGTCGGCGCAC
Organism: Candidatus Competibacteraceae bacterium; assembly: GCA_016699715.1. Lineage (NCBI taxonomy): Bacteria > Pseudomonadati > Pseudomonadota > Gammaproteobacteria > Candidatus Competibacteraceae > Candidatus Competibacteraceae bacterium. The sequence goes on from CP065007.1 coordinate 1,828,439, forward strand.
AACACATGAGCCAGCGCCCCATACAGGCTGGCATATTCCGTTTCCGGCGACGCTTCACCCCGGTCGATCATGCCCTGCAAGACCGTGTGATCCTTGCTCAGCCGCCGCCATCGTCCTTCCCGGTTCACCTGATACACCCGCGAGTCACCCACGTTCAGTATAGCCGCCTGTTGGCCCCGAACATGCGCGACCGCGAGGGTGGTCGCCGCGCCGAAAGTTTTCGGATGATCGGCCAGTTTCTCGGCCCGTCGAGCCTGCGCCTGTCGCACATGCCGGTGGGCGACGAAGCCGTCCTGTAGCCATTCCGGGTGATCTCGAACCGCCTTGGCGAGTTCCTCCAGCACGATCCGGCTGGCCTGTTGCGGCGCGATCCGGGAATCGCCGCCACTGCTCGCCACCCCGTCGGCGACCGCCAGCAGCGCCTCGTCCGACGCCAGGGACAACGCGGTGATCGGTAATACGGGAACCTGATAAATGGCGCCGTCGATCAGGATGCAGTCCTGCTGCCGACGGCAGACTTGGCCTCGGTGCAGGGTATAGGCGAGCGTCAACATCATGCCGAATCCTGCGTTGCCGGAGGGGCGATTTTTCTCAAGGGCACATTTTATTCGAGGAAACTCGGACCCCACCCGATAGCGCTGGGTGGGTCTTTACCCAGTCACCGGCCCGTTCGGTTAGCGGCCTTCGCGAACGATCTACCCGCCAAGCGACGCTGGGCGTCGCCCCCTGCCGGTCACAACCATCGCGACCGCCACGACCCTTGGCGGTTTCCTCCAACTCACCGATGCTACGGCGGGGTCTCCGCCAAAAACCCCGCCAGCCGCACCAGCGCCAGCGTATCCCGACAACAATATTCGGCCAAGGCCACCCGCAGCTCGGCGCACCGCTCGATGGGAGTCTCGGGGTGATACAGCTCCCGCCAAGCACCGCTGGCCGCGTTGCCATCACCAATGGCGAGTTCACCGTAATCCAAATCGGGTGCTATCGTCGGTAGCACCGCCTTGAGCGACCCGCCTCCTTTCATCGCGGGGTGGCAGTAGTACCGTTCGGTCAGGGGCTTGAGATCGACCACCCGCGCGATCAGGGCGGTAAGGATCGGCACAAGGTCGGGATAGGTCTGGGCGAGTTCCCGGAGCCGCCCGACCTCGAATCCCCGGTTGTACACGAATACCGCCCCGGCATCGCCCACCGTATCAAGCAGGGTCTCGGCAAAGGCGCGGCGCGGGTCATCCCCGCCCTTGGCCAAAAAGGCATGGTGCGCCAGTTGGCCGGGTGCGGTTTCGACGTGACAGGACCATTGCACCACCAGTTATTGATAGGGTCGCGTTCCGACCCACGGTGGCACCGCCACCTGCATCGATTCGAAGTCCAGGTAATAGCGTGGATACGTCAAGCGCTTCAGGAGCACCGCCGCCGCCGGATCGCGCTCGACCGCCCCCGACTGAATCACTCGCGCAACCCGAGCCTGCCTGGGCGTCAGCGGAGTGTCGGCCGGGATGTCGCGCACGTCCGCGATGCCCCGATCCACCAAACCTTGCAAGCGCTGACCGGAAAGCCGGGGCAGGCAACCAAGCGGATAGTCGGGTGGCGAGGGTTGGCCGGGGCCGCAATGGGACTGGAACGGACAGTTGTAATACCGTTTACCGATAGGTTTTGTATTTTCAGGTCAAAAACAGCGCCATTCGTCATACCTGCTTTCGCGGGTATGACGGAATAGCAAGAGCCATGAAAGCGAAAACCTACCGGGAAACGGTATAAGGACTGTGGCACTGTGGGCCGGGGACGATGGTGGGTTCCGCTCCGGCCAGGGTGGCGCGCGCGTCGGCGACCCATTGAGGCACGGCGGGCAGGAGACCCGCCATGTCGGTATCCAGCAGGTTCGGTTTCAACAAGCCCCGATAGTCGCCACTGCCGAGATAGACGAAGGTGGCATCGACGTGCGCCAGTTCGACCCCGGTCAGGGAAAGCGTGGCGCCGATCACCCAGGCTTGAATCGCGCAATCCTCCCGATGCTCGTCCTTGATCCGGGTGCTGGCCTTGACCTCGCGCAAGCGGTAGCCGCCGGCTTCCGGCAGCAGCAGATCGGCGCGGACCAGCACGCCGTCGCGCTGAAAGGTGGCCTCGAACAAGGGCCGGTCGGGCTGCTCGGCCAGCGCTTGGCGGGTCAATTCCAGCGCTTCCACCAAGTTCTCGCCCTTGATCAAAATGCCGTTCGGATACAGGCTTCGAGCGATGTCCCCGAACGGCGATACGCTGTTCGACGCTCGCCGGCGCATCGACCGACCGCCGCACCGCCGCCGGGTCGGGCTGGTGTTTCAGGACAGCCAGTTGTTCCCCCATCTCTCGGTCGAACACAACCTGTTGTACGGCTTCAACTTGCTGTCACCGGGGGACCGCCGCTTTGCCCTGACGCAAATTCTCGACCTGCTGGACATCGGCCATCTGCTCCAGCGCCGGCCGCGCCACCTGTCCGGTGGCGAGCGGCAGCGGGTGGCGCTGGGCCGCACTCTGCTGGCCTCGCCGCGCCTGCTGCTGCTGCTGCTGGACAAACACCGCTGGCGGCGCTGGACGAAGGCCGCAAGCAGCAGATCCTGCCGTTCCTGCGCCGGGTGCGAGATGAACTGCGCCTGCCGATGCTGTACCTCAGTCACGCCATCAACGAGATTCTGTACCTGACCTCGCATCTGGCGGTGATGGAACACGGTCAAATCCTGGGACAAGGCGCGTTTGCGGACGTGATCCGGCAGGACCGGACGCTGCACTTGGCGCGTTCGCTGGGTCTGGAAAACGTGTTGCGGGCGACCGTGTTGCGGCACGAGCCGGAGGCTGGCCGCATCACGGTTTGCCACGATCATCACGAACTGCATCTACCGCTCTCGACCCTGCCGCCAGGCGCCGAAACCTGGATCGCGCTACGCGCCGCCGACGTCGCCCTTCATCCCGTGCCCGACATCACCATCCAGAACCAGGTGCCAGGCCGCATCCTCGGCTTGCGACAAATCGCCGACCGCGTACTGGCGGAGGTGGACGTGGGCGTGCCGATTCTGGCCGAAATTACACTTAAAGCCATGCGGGATTTACAATTGACGGAAGGCGATGCCGTTTATTGTCTGTTCAAGGTCCGGGCCTGGCATTATCTCGGGGCGCATTGAAGCAACCGACTCGCTCTCGCCGCCCGCCGGCATCGACGGCAGAGGCCACCCTCCCCGCCCTTGCCGTTCAAGCCAAAGGGTAAAACCGCATGAACAAACTCCCCATCGGCATCCAGACCTTCCGGGAAATCCGCGAGGAAGGCTACTGCTACGTCGATAAGACTCCACTGGTCGCCCGCATGGCCGACGAAGGCAAGTACTACTTCCTGTCCCGCCCCCGCCGCTTCGGCAAGAGCCTGCTGGTCAGCACCCTGGCGGCGGCTTTCGCCGGCCAGCGCGAGTGGTTCACCGGGCTGCACCTGGAAAACCATTGGGACTGGAGCCGCCGTTCCCCGGTAATCGTCCTCGATTTCGGCAAGGGGATACTGGACTCCCGCCAGCGGCTGGACCAGCGCACCCGGCGGATGCTGGATATTCAAGCGGAAGCGGCGGATCTTCGCTTGGAACAGGCCGAAGCCAGCGACCGGCTGGAGGAACTGATCCTCAAGCTCCACGCCGCGACCGGCGAGCGGGTGGTGGTGCTGGTGGACGAATACGACAAGCCGATCCTGGATCATTTGCATCTCCCGGAACAGGCGTTGGCACTGCGCGAGGGGTTCGCAACCTCTACTCCGTCCTCAAAACCCAGGATGCCCAGTTGCGCTTCGTGCTGCTGACCGGGGTCAGCAAATTCTCCAAGGTGTCGCTGTTTTCTGGGCTCAATAATCTGGAAGATCTCACCCTGGACGAGCGATTCGCCACGATCTGCGGTATACCCAGGGCGAACTGGAAACCACCTTCGCCGAGTGGCTGGACGGGGTGGACATACCGGAAGTGCGGCAGTGGTACAACGGTTACAACTTTCTCGGCGAGCCGGTCTACAACCCCTTCGACGTGCTGCTGTATCTGCGCAACCGCGAATTTCGCAGCTACTGGTTCGAGACCGGCACCCCCACCTTCCTGATCAACCTGCTCAAGACCCGACGTTATACCAATTCTGAATAGGTTTTCGTCATTCCCGCGAATGCGGGAATCCAGGCCGCCGCTGAAAAACGGGATACCCGCTTTCGCGGGTATGACGAACAGGGTGGTTATTGGCCTCCGAAAAGAACAAAACCTATCGGGAAACGATATTACAACCTGGCCTCGCTCGATAGGCTGGAAGCCGGGGAAACTCTCCTCAGCAGCTTTGATGTCGGGTGCATCGAACCCGAGACCTGGTTGTTCCAAACCGGCTACCTGACGATCCGCGACAAGATCCATCAAGGTGGACGGATTAAATATCGACTGGGCTACCCCAACCAGGAAGTGCGGATGAGCCTGAGCGACGCCTTGCTGAATGCGCTGACGCCGGACATGCGGCGCAAGGAACACACCCAGGACCGGATTTTCGCCGCCCTGGAAGCGGATGACCCAGAGCAATTGCGCCAAGCATTCCACGCTTTCTTCGCCGCCATCCCCCACGACTGGCACTGCCGCAACGCCATCGCCGATTACGAAGGCTGCTGAGCCTCCCTCGTGTACTGCTATTTCGCCGCCTTGGGGCTCACGGTGATTCCCGAGGATGTGATACTAATTCTGAATAGGTTTTCGTCATTCCCGCGAATGCGGGAATCCAGGCCGCCGCTGAAAAACGGGATACCCGCTTTCGCGGGTATGACGAACAGGGTGGTTATTGGCCTCCGAAAAGAACAAAATCTATCGGGAAACGATATGAGCAACCACGGACGGATTGATTTGACGATCCTCTGGGCCGGCCGGGCCGGGCCGCTGGAATTCAAGGGAGTCGAACTGAGCGAGCCGGGCCGGGCGCCGGAACAGATTCAGGCGCGCGGCTACCATCAGAAATACGCCGGCCAACCGGTGACCTTGATCGGCATGGAGTTCAGCCGCGCCGAACGCAATCTGACCGGGTTTGAGTGGCGGCGGCTGGGGTGATGGCCGCTTTTCCCTTGTCGGCTTCCCGACAAGCAGGCTGTTCAGTCTGTGCGAAACCCCCCGCAGTGGCCGGAATTAACTGATCAAGTCGCTGTTTTATCAGTGTTCATAGGTTGGCACGAAGATTGTCTGCCTTCCAGCGGCATACCCTCCGGCGAGCCTGACCATGAACGCAGTCACCCGCACCCTCATCATCGATGACACCACCCTGCGCGACGGCGAACAGTCGGCGGGTGTGGCCTTTTCTCAAGACGAAAAACGGGCGATCGCCAGCGAACTGGCGGCACTCGGGGTACCGGAGCTGGAAATCGGCATCCCGGCGATGGGCGCGGAGGAATGCGACAGTATCCGCGATCTGGTCATGCTGGGCCTGAACGCCCGGTTGCTGGTGTGGAGCCGGATGTGCGAGGCCGATCTGCGACAATGCCCCGATCTGGGCGTGTGGGCCATCGATCTGTCGGTGCCGCTGTCCGACCAGCAACTGCGGCACAAGCTGGGCTGGCGGCGCGAACAGGCGCTGGATGCGATCCGCCGCCTGGTCCCGCAGGCGCGCGAGCTGGGGCTGGAAGTCATCGTCGGCGGCGAGGATGCCTCGCGGGCCGACCACGATTTTCTGCTGCGTGCCGCCGAGACCGCCCAGGAAGCCGGCGCGCGGCGGTTCCGCTTCGCCGACACGCTGGGCATCATGGAGCCGTTCGGCACGCTGGCGATTTTCCAGCGCTTGCGAACGGTGGTCGATCTCGAACTGGAAATGCACGCCCACGACGATCTGGGGCTGGCCACCGCCAACACCCTGGCCGCCGCGCTGGGCGGCGCCACCCACGCCAACACCACGGTCAACGGTCTGGGCGAACGGGCCGGCAACGCCGCTTTGGAAGAGGTGGTGCTCGGCCTGCGCAAGCTGTACGGCTTCCAGGTGGACATGGATCTGTCGCGCTTCCCGGCGCTGTCGCAACGGGTCGCCGCCGCCGCCAACCGCCCGCTGTCCTGGCACAAGAGCCTGGTCGGCGAAGGCGCGTTCACTCATGAAGCCGGCATCCATGTGGATGGCCTGCTCAAGCATCCGCTCAACTATCAAGGCGTGGACCCGGCGGAACTGGGACGTAGCCATCGCCTGGTGCTCGGCAAGCATTCCGGCACCCGCGCGGTGTTGCAGGTCTACCGCGATCTCGGCATCGCGCTGAACCCACGCCAGGCCAGCGCCGTGCTCCAGTGCGTCCGTGCCTTCGTCGGTCAGCACAAGCGCTTGCCGGAGACCCTCGAACTGGAGGCATTTCACCGCGACCTTGGCATCGACGATCCACCCCCACCCCTGCCCGCCAACCTTCCGCAACGCTCCACCCACACCGAGGTGCAATCATGATCACGACCACTTTGCAACAGGATCTGCGCGAGATGAGCTCGGCCGAGGATTTTCTGCTCTACTTCGGGATCGACTTCGACCCCAACGTGGTGGAGGTGAGCCGCCTGCACATCCTGCAACGCTTCCACGATTATTTGCAGAAAGGAGAGGCTCACGACCGGGCTGCTTACACCCAATGTCTGCAACGGGCCTATCAGGATTTCGTGGACTCCGATCCTCTGACCGAAAAGGTTTTTCAAGTATTCCAACGGCAGGCCGCGGCACGCGAGACGCGGATTCCGTTGTCGGACATCGGTCGCCGGCCGTGATCCTGGAACCGCGCTTTGCCTGCGATGACGAGGTCCGCGTCATCCGCAACCTCCGCAACGACGGCACCTATCCGGGCTGCGCCACCGGCACGGTGCTGGTACGGCGCGGTAGCGTGGGTTTCGTCCGCCACATCGGCGTGTTCCTGCAGGATCAGATTATCTACAGCGTGCATTTCCTGGAAGCCGGCAACCGCATCGTCGGCTGCCGGGAAACCGAACTGATCCCGGCGGACGCTCCCTGGATTCCCAACCGCTTCGAACGTGGCGACCCGGTCACCACCAAATTGGCACTGGCGATCGGCGGCGCGGTGGCGGTCCCTCCGGGAACGTCCGGCTCGGTATTGGCGGTGCTTCGCGAACCGGACACGACGGCGGACTACCACGTTCTGTTCGGTCAACGTCTGCTATGCGTGCCGGAAAGCGCGCTGGATGCCGCCGCGCCGGATTGAAGCGCCGCCCACGAGGATGAGGTCTTGGCGCCGCTCTGTCATAATCGCCAGCCTTTTCGAGACTCGTGGAGATGACCGATGGACTCGGACCAGTTCGTGCAATGGTTCCGGCAGGCTGGCCCCTACATCAACGCCCATCGCGGCCGGACCTTCGTGGTGCTGTTCGGCGGCGAAGCGGTCGAGGCCGACTCCTTTTCCAGCCTGATTCATGACCTCGCCCTGCTGCACAGCCTGGGCGTTCGCCTGGTGCTGGTGCATGGCGCCCGCACCCAGATCGAGACCCGCCTGCGCGAGGTCGGTCGCGCGCCGCGCTACGTCAACGGCCTGCGGGTGACCGAGGCCGAGGATCTGGCTCTGGTCAAGCAGGCGGTCGGTCGACTGCGCATCCGCATCGAAGCACGACTATCGATGGGGCTGGCCAACTCGCCGATGCACGGCGCCCGGCTGCGGGTGGTATCGGGCAACCTGATCACCGCCCGTCCGCTGGGGGTGCGCGACGGGGTGGACCACGGTTTCACCGGCGAAGTGCGGCGCATCGATGACCGCGCCATCCGCCTGTGGCTGGAACAGGACGCCATCGTATTGCTGTCGCCGCTGGGCTATTCGCCGACCGGGGAAATTTTCAACCTGCGCGCCGAGGACGTGGCCACCGCCGCCGCCATGGCCTTGCGCGCCGACAAGCTGTTGGTGCTGAGCGAGGGGCCGGAACTACGCGACCCCGCCGACCGGCCGGTCCGCCAGCTCAGCCTCGGCGACGCCAACCGGCTGCTGGCCGAACACCCCACCCTGCCCGAAGACTCCGCCCGTCATCTGCGCCAGGCGCTGCGCGCCGGCCAGGCCGGGGTGCGCCGGATTCATCTGCTCAGCCGCCGGATCGACGGCGCGTTGCTGCTGGAACTGTTCACCCGCGACGGGGTGGGTACCCTGATCGCCAGCGATATTTACGAAGGGCTGCGACCCGCCGCCATCGACGATGTGGGCGGCGTCCTGGAACTGATCCAACCGTTGGAGGAGGACGGCACCCTGGTGCGGCGTTCGCGCGAACGGCTGGAGATGGAAATCGAACGCTTCGTCCTGCTGGAACGCGACGGCACCATCATCGGCTGCGCCGCGCTCTATCCGCTCCCCGAGGAAGGCGTGGGTGAACTGGCCTGCGTCGCCGTGCATCCGAGCTACCGCAACAGCGGCCGCGCCGACGCCCTGCTGCGTCACATCGAACGCCGCGCCCGCGAGCAACAGTTGCAACGGCTGTTCGTGCTGACCACTCGCGCCGCGCACTGGTTTCGCGAGCGCGGTTTCGAACCCGCCGAGGTGGCCAACCTGCCGGTGCAAAAACAAACCTTGTACAACTGGCAGCGGCGCTCCAAAGTCTTCATCAAAACCCTGTAAACTGCTCGGCCTGTCATCCCCGAGGACGCCTCCATGCCCATCGCCGCCGCCCCGTTGCGAGTCCTGCAAGTCACCGATCTGCACCTGAAAACCCAACCCGGCAGCCGGGTCTGGGGCGTGGACGTGGATGCCGGTCTGGGCGCGGTGCTGGCGCGCATCCGGGAGCGGCATCCCGTGGTGGATTTCATCCTCGCCACCGGCGATCTGGTCGGCGACGAGCCGGACGCCTACGCGCGGGTGCGCCAGGCACTGGAATCGCTGGGCGCACCGGTCTATTGCCTGCCGGGCAACCATGATTTCCCCGCGGCCCTGGGTCAGCGCCTGCGCGATGGCCTGGTTCGGTGGCAACGGCATGTCGTCGTTGGCGACTGGCAGTTCATACTATTGGATTCCAGCTTCCCCGGCACTCCCGGCGGCCATCTGCCCCCCCGCGAACTGGAGCTATTGGACACCGCGCTGGCCATGCATCCCGACCTGCACGCCATGGTCTGCCTGCACCACAATCCGGTCTCGACCGACACCCCCTGGCTCGACACCATGACGGTCAGCAACGGCGAAGCATTGTTCGCGGTGCTGGACCGGTATCCACGGGTTCGGGCGGTGGTGTGGGGACACATCCACGCCGAATTCAGCGCCCGGCGCGGCGATATTCACCTGCTGGCCACCCCCGCGACCTGCGTGCAGTTCAAGCCCGGCACCGCCGAACCGCAAGTCGACGAACGGCCACCCGGTTACCGCTGGTTCGAACTCCACCCGGACGGCCGCCTGGAAACCGGCGTGGAACGGGTCGAGCCGGCGCGGATGCCCGCCTCGGCCCGGCGTACCCCGACCTGATTCATGTATAATCCGCCGCCATGAACCTCAAAGACGATCTCGTTCGACACTACCACTGGCTGCGCCAGTACGGCCTCAACGACTCCCACAGCGGCAACGCCTCGGTGCGGAACGGAGCGACGTTCTGGATCACCCCCACCGGCTGCTGCGCCGATACCCTCAGCAGCGGCGACCTGGTCGAATGCCACCTGGACGGCGTGATCGGCCAAGGTGCCTCGATGGACGCCCACCTGCATTTGGCGGTCTATCAGTCCAACTCCAAAACCCGCGCCGTGCTGCACAGTCATGGCCCCTATTCCGTGGCAATGACCATGGATAATGAAGAGTTCCTGCCGGCCGATTTCGAGGGGCAGCTGTACTTCAACCGGGTACCGGTGCTGACCATTCCCTACGATCAATACGTGGCCAGCGCGCCGCGGCTGGTCGCCGAAATCCTGGCGGAATACCCCATCGCCGTGGTGCGTGGCCATGGCGTTTACGCCTGCGCCGACAGCCTCAACCTGGCTTATAAGTGGACCTGCTCGCTGGAACTGTCGGCCAAGACCGCCTTCATCGCCCAGCAGGCGGGGAAAATTTGAATCGCTCACGACCGTAGCCCCCGCCACGCCACCCACCAGCCCAGCACACCCAATACCGTCGCCAGATCGTACATCGCCACCGGTCCCACCCCCTGCCACAAATAACCGGCGGCGAGGCTACCGAGCGCGTTGCCGGCGCCAAAGGTCAAGCTGCTGTACAACGCCTGACCGCGCCCCTGCAACGCACCGGGAAAAAATTGATGGATCAGATGAATAGCCACCGCGTGAAACACCCCGAAACTGAAGGCGTGCAAGGTCTGCGCGAGCAGCAGCAGCGGCAACTCGCGGGCAAAATGACCGATCAGCACCCAGCGCAGCGCCGCCAGGGCCAGCGCCGTCAGCAGCAAGCGGCGCGGCCCGAAACGCGGTAGCAACCGATGCATCACTAGAAACAGCCCGACCTCCGCCGCCACGCCCAAACCCCACAGCAGGCCGATCCACTCGCGCGAGTAGCCGATCGTCTCCAGATACAGCGAGAAAAACCCGTAGTACGGCCCGTGGGCGGCCTGATTGAGAAAACAGGCGGTGAAAAAAGCGATCACCGCCGGCCGGCGCAATACGCTCCCGAGCGGCGGCGACGCCTGAATGCTCAGCGGCGTGGCCTGTTCCGGTACCAGCAGGCTGTTCAACCACAATGCGGCAAACAATCCCCACAACAGCATCGGCACCACGCCGATCCCCCAGTCTTCCACCACCAGCCCTACCCCGACCGCCGCGCCGATGAAGCCCACCGATCCCCAGAGCCGAACCCGGCTGTAACGGTGGATCTGCTCGCCCAGATGATTCAGGGTGACCGCCTCGAATTGAGGCAGCGCCGCGTTCCAGAAAAAGCTGAACAGCAGCATCACCAGCGCCAACCCGACATAGGAATCGCCGGCCAGATAGACCCCGGCAAATGTCAGCAACGCCGCCAGGCAAGCCCCGCGCACCACCCACATCCGCCGACCGCTGCGGTCGGCCAACCATCCCCACAGGTTGGGCGCCACCATCTTGGTGGCCTGCGGGATCGCCATCAGCTCGCCGATTCGAGCCGGGTCGAAACCCAGCGCCAACAGATACAGCCCCCAATACGGCAGCAACACACCCAGAATGGCGAAATAAAACAGATAGAAACCGGACAGGCGCAGGTACAGCCGAAACGGGAGCACGGAATTCCAGCGCGGCCGTTCAGTCGGCGGGATCGCGGCGCGGGGCGGCGGCGGCGATCAGTGGCGTGTCGGTGCGCACATCCAGATTCTGGCCCCGATGGCGCAAAGCGTGGTCCATCAGCACCAGCGCCAGCATCGCCTCGGCGATGGGCGTGGCGCGAATGCCGACGCAGGGATCGTGACGGCCCTGGGTCACCACTTCCACCGGTTCGCCGCGGACGTCGATGGTTCGCCCCGGCAGGCGGAGGCTGGAGGTCGGTTTCAAGGCGATGCTGGCGACGATGTCCTGCCCGCTGGAAATTCCGCCCAATACGCCGCCGGCATTGTTGCTCAGAAAGCCCTCGGGGGTCAGTTCGTCGCGGTGCTCGGTGCCGCGCTGCTCCACGCTGGCGAAACCGGCGCCGATCTCCACTCCCTTGACCGCGTTGATGCTCATCAGCGCATGGGCGATATCGGCGTCCAGCCGGTCGAACACCGGCTCGCCCCAACCCGCCGGCACGCCGCTGGCCACCACCGTCACCCGCGCGCCGATGGAGTCGCCGGACTTGCGCAGCGCATCCATGAACCGCTCCAGTTCGGGCACCCGGTCGGGGTCCGGGCAGAAAAACGGGTTGTTGTCCACTTCTTCCCAGACCAGCCTGGCTGGGCGGATCGGGCCAAGCTGAGCCAGATAACCGCGAATGTCCACCCCGTAACGCCCACGCAGATACTTGCGGGCGACGGCGCCCGCCGCCACCCGCAACGCGGTTTCCCGTGCCGAGGAGCGGCCGCCGCCACGATAATCCCGGACGCCATATTTCTGCTGATACGTGTAATCGGCATGACCCGGCCGGAAGCGGTCCATGATCTCGCCGTAATCCTTCGAACGCTGGTCCATATTCTCGATCAGCAGGCCGATCGGCGTGCCGGTGGTCCGCCCCTCGAACACGCCGGACAGGATGCGCACCTGGTCCGGTTCGCGGCGCTGGGTGGTATGCCGGCTCCGACCGGGCCGGCGCCGGTCCAGATCGTGCTGTAAATCGGCCTCGGCCAGCTCCAGACCGGGCGGGCACCCATCCACGATCGCGCCCAGCGCCGGACCGTGGCTCTCACCGAAGGTAGTGACAGTGAACAACTTGCCAAACGTGTTGCCAGACATGCGGAAACAATCCTTGGGTGCGACACGCCGCTCCCCCATCTTGGCTTAACGGCGCGGAATTTGCTGAGACGTCTTTCGACCCGGGCACCGCCAACGGTTAATTTTGGCCGCGAACCGGGCGATTACCTACAATTGAAAGGCATATCATACCGCGTCGGCCCGTGACCATGTCCGCGTCGCTCGCGTATCGCCACGACGCACCAATTCCTCTGACCGCGACGGCCGGCATGGAACACCTATGAAACCCGCCGCCGGGCCGCGGTGCCGGCAATAAAACAGGACAAACATGTACATTCCAGGCTATCAAATCGAGCGCGAACTCGGCCAGGGCGGCATGGCGATCGTCTACCTTGCCATGCAGGAGTCGCTGCATCGCCATGTTGCGTTAAAAGTCATCAAGCCCGTGCTGACCACGGATGAGGAATTTGCCGCGCGCTTCCTGCGGGAAGGCCGCATCATCGCCCAACTCAGCGACCCGCACATCGTTACCGTCTACGATATCGCCTCGCACGAGGGCACCTATTACCTGTCCATGGAATACCTCGGGGGCGGTACCTTGCAGCAGCGCATCCGCGAGGGGCTGTCGCCGTCGGAAACCCTGATCATCGCCCGCGCCATTGTCGGCGCCCTGCACTACGCCCATAGTCGCGGCATCATCCACCGGGATATCAAGCCGCAGAACATCCTGTTCCGCGAAAACGGCACCTCGGTGCTGACCGACTTCGGTATCGCCAAAACACTCGGCAGCAGCACCATCATGACCCGCACCGGCCTGTCGATCGGTACGCCGCGCTACATGAGCCCGGAGCAGATTCGCGGCCAGGGGGTGGATACCCGCGCCGATCTGTACAGCTTCGGCGTGCTGTTTTACGAGATGCTCACCGGCAACGTCCCCTATGCCGCCGAAGACAGCTTCGCGCTGGCCATGATGCATGTGACGGCGCCAACCCCCGAACTGCCGCCGCGTTTGAGTACCTATCAACCCCTGCTGAACAAACTGCTGGACAAGGATCCCGAACGGCGTTTTCAAAGCGGCCAGGACTTCATCGCCGCGCTGGACGCCCTGGAAGCGGGGCGCATCGACGACCTGTTAAGCATCACCGGCCTCAACCAGCCCACCGTCAGTTCCCCCCCGCGCGCCAAGCGCCGATTCGGCTGGAAAACCGGCGCCCTGGCCGCCGCCGTGGCGCTAGCCGGCGCGGCCGGTGGCGGTTACCTGTACCTGCATCGACCCGCGCCGACCGTGCCGCCGTTGGCCGGGCCGGTTTCATCGCCCGAGACACCCGCCGTCGACAGCGCCGCGCAGCGGCGCGAACAGGCCGAGCAACTGCTGTCCGAGGCCCGCCGGCAACGACAGGAAGGCGCCCTGGAAGATGCCCTGGCCCGCATCGGGCAAGGCTTGCAACTGGCGCCCGAGCATCCCGATCTACTGGCTTTACGTGAGGAAATCAACCGGCAACTGACCGACATTCGCGCCGGGGAGGAACGGCGGCAACGGATGGAATTGCAGGCGGAGCAGTTTTTCGAACAGGCCCAACGCGCCCGGCAGGAAGGCGCGCTGAATGTCAGCCTGGCTCACATCGAGCAGGGCTTGCGGGCCATGCCCGAGCATAACGGCCTGCTGGCGCTCAAGCAGGAAGTGCTGGCGCGCCAGACCGAACTCCAAAACCAGGAGGAAGCCACCCACCGGCAAGCCGGGGCCGAGCAGCATCAACGGCAAGCCGAGGAATTTCTGGCGCAAGCGCTGGACGACCAACGCAATCGGGCTTACGAAAGCAGTCTGCTGCAAATCGAACAGGGTTTGCGGGAGGTTCCCGACCACCGGCGCCTGCTGGCGCTGCGCGCCGAAGTCCGCGACCAGTTGCGCGCGGCCAAGACTCCGCCGCCCGCACCGCCAGCGCCGGCGCCGGTCGACGATACCGCCACCCGGGTCACCGCCCTGCTCGGGGAATGCGACGCGCACCTGCGGGCCAACCGGCTGACGGTGGGCCGGGGCGGCAATGCCGCCGACTGCTATGCCGAAGTGCTCAAGCTGGATCGCGGCAATGCCAGGGCACTGGCCGGACTCGACAGCATCGCCGATCGTTATCTCGATCTGGTCACCTCCGCCATCCAGGGCAACGACCTCGGCCGGGCCAAGAGCCTGTTCGAGCGGCTGGAGTCGCTCAACCCGAACTATGCCCGCCTGCCCGGCTTGCGCGAACAACTGGCCCGCGCCCAAGCACCCGCCGAACCGCTCAGCCCGCCGCCACCCCGACAGCCGGAACCCAAACCCACCCAGCCGGCACCGATCTCGCCACCGCCGATCAATCTGGTTTCGGTGCCGCGACCCTCCGAACCCGCTCCGACGGCGGCGGAATCCAGAACCCAGATCATTGCCGGGGACAGCCACACCCGATTAGCCAAAACCGAAACTGACGACAACGTCAGCCTGCATGTCACGGTCTCCCCGCAAGGCATGCTCGACGACGCCAGTCGAAAAACCCTCAAACCGCAAACCGTGCCGGCCCAACTGTTCGTGCGCGCCGATGTGGATAGCGCCGAGGTCTGGATCAACAACCGCAAAGTCGGCACGACACCGCTGGCGCTGGACCTGCCGCCCGGCGTCTATCGGGTGCGGGTCAGACAGGAAGGCCATACCGACTGGAACGGCCGGGTCGAACTCGCCGCCGGCGATGAAAGCACCTTGTCGGCCATCCTCCCCAAAACGCTGGAGGTGGCCGTCGCCGCTCAGCCGCCGGAGCCAAAACCGGAACCGGAACCGGAAGCGCCGCGCTCCAGCGCTCAGGACACCCGGACGGCGGCGGTAACCCCGGCATCCTCCGGTTGCCTGAGTGGCAACTGCGAGAGCGGTCAAGGCGCCTACCGTTATCCGAACGGCAGCGAGTACACCGGCCAGTTCCGCGGCGCCAAGCTGCATGGTCAAGGCACCTACGTCTACGCCGACCGGGGCGAAAAATATGTCGGGGAATGGCGCAACAGCTCGATCAACGGCCAAGGCACGTATTACTACCGCAGCGGCAACCGCTACGAAGGCGAGTGGCGCAACGGCCGCAAGAATGGCCAAGGCGCCTACTACTACGCGAGTGGCGACAAGTATGTCGGCGACTTCGCCAACGACCAACCCAACGGGCAGGGTACGTACTACTACAGCAACGGCAACCGCTACGAAGGTGAATGGCGTAACGGCCGCAAGAACGGTCAGGGAACGCTTTACGAGGGCGATCGCAAAATCGTTGGCGAATGGCAAAACGACCAGATGATCCGGGTTAGAGTGGAGCAGTGAGCGCAAAATGACCAAAGGCGGTAACCCCGGGTTACTCCGGGGTTACCGCCTTTGGTTTTGCAGAGCGGCCTCGGTGCCGTTACCACGCCGATGCTGGCTTGGCCGGCCCCCGCCTTGGACGCGTTACCGCTGCCTGATAGGGTAAACCGGGCGACGGGGCAGCTTCATCCAGTTGTACAACACAAAATCGGCGTTATTTTCTTCCAGGCAGCGGACGGTATGCAGTTGGGTGCCTCTAACGGGCATATCTCCGCCATAACCGCCGCAGTAGCTGCCTCCACTCGGGCTCACGCACGACGCTTCTCCGCGATACGGACAACTATGCTTATCTACAGGGATCAGACCTTCGCTTCCACTGCGCTTGGCCTTCACCTGTCGAGTGATGTCGTTCTTCATTAGACTTGGGTTCCTCGGATTTGGTGGTTGGGTAGCACCGCGCCTCTCCCCGCGCGGCCATGATCGTGGACTGTTCTTGATTTTTTGGTGTAATTTTATACGCTTAACCCTTAAATTCAACATGGCTAATATTACGGTCTGGATTAGGAGAGTAAATAAGGAACTTCGCGGGAAGTATCATGGTTTTCCCTAATACCAGCAAGCTCGGGAAACGGTCCGGCGCAGGCTTGCGCTCCCCAACGGAATGCGAGAAATTCGAACATGCAAACCACCGGCCGCATCACCTTGGCGGGATTGTTAACCGCTTCGGGCGCACTGATCTGCACCATCAGCCTGATCGGGTTCGGCGGACAGATCTGGTGGGTTTTCGAACTGGCTTCCCATTTCCGGCCTCAGTACGCGCTCACCTTGGGGTTGTGCCTGCCGTTGTTGCTGTACTGGCGCCGCTATCGGTGGGCAGCGGTCTTCGGTGCGTTTGCCGTGCTGAACGCGATGCTCCTTGCACCGCGTCTGCTACCCCTGGCCGAAGCCGCCGTTCACTCCGGCGCTGGCCAAACCACTTTTCGGGTACTGCTGGCCAACGTCAATGCCGCCAACCGCGATTACTCGAAAATGCGCCACGCCATCCTCAAGTACGAACCCGATTTCATCGTACTGCTGGAAGTCACACCCTGGCTGCTCGAACGACTGACCGAATTCGACGCTCGCTACCCACATCGCGCCGTTGCGCCACGGGAAGACAATTTCGGGATCGCCCTGCTCGGCCGGCAACCGTTCTCGCGAACCGAAATCATGCAATTCGGCGCGACGGGACTGCCTTCGATCACCGCCGAGATTGCGGTTGGCGAACGCCGTCTTATCCTGGTGGGTACCCACCCATTGCCCCCCGTCAGCGCCGGCGCCGCCCGGGACCGCAACGAGCAACTGGCGGCCCTGGCGCTGTTCGCCCGACAAGCCCGGTACCCGCTGCTGTTACTGGGCGATTTGAACGTTTCCCCGTGGTCGCCCTATTTCGCGCGGCTGCTGGCCACCTCCGGCCTGCGCGACAGCGCGGACGGCCGTGGTATCCTGCCCTCTTGGCCGGTCGGTCTGGCGCCGCTCTGGATTCCGATCGACCACGCGTTGTACTCCGACGGCATCGAAATCCTGCGCCGGGAAACCGGTTCGACCCTCGGCTCCGATCATTACCCGGTCATCGTTGATTTTCATCTCGCCCGCTCATGAATTCTTCCGCCAACCCCCGCGCCAGCCTTGCCTGACTGAGGTCGTTTTATGTTACTCACCGAACCCTCCCTCTCGGACGCTTCCATCGATTCCAGTTCGGTTGCCGATCCCTCGAAACGCACATTTCTGGCCAAAATGACGGCTCTACTCGCGACCGCCACCTGTGGCGGATTGGCCTCGCCAAGCGGCGAAGCGGCCCGGCGCCGCTATCCATCCGCGACCCGACCCCCGGCCATGAGCGCATTGAGCGCGTCGATTGACAATTACATCAAATACTTGCGCCTGTCTGGCCGGATCGCGACCAATGAACGTACTGCCTGGCTGGTCTACGACTTCACCAGCCGGCAATACTTGACCGCCATCAACGCCAGCATCCCCTACCAAAGCGCCAGTATGATCAAACCCTTCATTGCGCTGGCTTTCTTCTACAAGGTGCTGGAGGGCAAGCTGCACTACACCCCTTACAACCGCATGCGAATGGAAGCGATGATCCAATACAGCAACAACAGCGCCACCAATCACTTCATGCGCTTGCTGAACCAAACCAGCCGTCGCAGTGGCCCGGTCGAAGCGGAGCGCACGCTCAAGCGCTACCATCCCGGTATTTTTCGGAATACCCATATCGTCGAGCGTATTCCCACCAGCGGCCGCACCTATCGCAACAAGGCTTCCGCGCTCGATTACCATCGCTTTCTATACGCGCTCTGGTACAACCAACTGCCGTTTTCCAACGAACTCAAGCGGCTGATGAACCTGCCCAATCGCGACCGGGTGTACACCGGCGCGGACGAGGTGGCGCGGCAAACCTGGGTGTTCGACAAGACCGGCACCACCGCGCGGCTATGCGGCAACATGGGTATCCTGGTCGCGCAGGGGCGCAACGGTGGCCGTTACCCCTACACCTTCATCGGTATCATCGAAAAGTCCCGATCGACCAAACACTACCGGACCTGGAAGGACAATCGTGGCGATGTCATCCGCGATGTGTCCGGCATCGCCTACCAACACCTGAGCCGGATGTATAACCTGGTGTAAATTGGGCAAACCGAAGCCTCATTCAGAGATTTCGCCGTCCACACGATAGACGGCGATCTCCTGATTTTTCCCCTTGAGCTTGACCCGGCCAACCTCCATAACCTGAAACGGGCAGTCCAGATAGCGAAAGGTGGTTTCGCCGATCAACACACGGCAAATGCTGTTGGCGGTGATGTGAGCGTTCTTGTCGAAGCTTTCAAGCCGCGAGGCCGTATTGACAACGTCACCGACTACAGCGTATTCGAGCCGCTGGCTGCCGCCCAAACTGCCCGCCACCATTGACCCGGTGTAAATACCGACTCGTATGGCGATGGTCGGCAATTGCTGCTCCGTCCATTTCATGTTGAGCTGTTGCAGCCGTTCGCCCATCGCCAGGGCACATCTCACCGCCCGCGCTGCATCCAGGGCGATTTCCGCCTCGGTCTGGCGGGGGATGGGTACGCCAAACAACGCCATCACCTCGTCGCCCACGTATTGTTTGACCATCCCTCCATGCGCCATGACCACCTGCGCCATGGCCTCCATGTAGGCATTCAACCAATCCATCAGCCGTGCGGGTTCCAGGGTTTCGGCAATGGTGGTAAAACCCCGGATATCGCTAAATAACACGGTGGCGGTCAACCTTTGCGATCGCAACCGGCTACCCGCGATCAATTGCCGGCGTTCCCGCCAGAGAGTGTGCACGACCTCTGGCGGGGTGTAGCACGCGAACAAATTTGTTAACAGCGTTCTCTCGGCGTGTTCGTACACTAAAAGATAAACACTGGACAAGGCGGTGGCAACGGTCAGCCCCAGCATCGGCGCGGCCAGCGGCAGCCAGATTTGCTGGAGAAAAGCGATCCGCCAAATACTCACCAGGACGGTCAGCGCGCCTGCCATCAACACCAGCAGCCACCCGAAGCGCAATTGACACAGGGCCAGTCCGACCCCGATCACGCACCAAAACCACAGCCAGCCAATCTCGGCGAAGTTGGGCAAACCGTGGATGGGGGAATCGCCCGCCAAGGCGAACCGCAGCAGTTGGTTGACTTGCAGGGCGTGGAGCGCGACGCCGGCGATCCGGCCGGCCGGATCTTGCGCCGGCGCTTTGGCTGTTGGCTCGCCGGCTAGAAACCGTCGCACCGGAATCTGGAAATAATCGGGCACGCTCGCCGCCATTCCGCCAAGGAGCACGATCTTATCGGTCAACCGTGCCGCTGGCAGCCGGCCTTCCAGCACGTCGGTCAGAGTGTAAACCCGCGCGGCGTTTAACCGACTCCGATAGTCCAGCAGATATTGATAGCCGGCGTTATCAGTGCGGACATAGCCTCCTTCGTCCGCCGTCAGCGGCCGAATCATGGTCGCGCCCAGCCGCAAGTAGTCTGGATATTGGGAGTCAGCCAGGGGAACGATGCGCTCCAGCCGCAGATAACGCAGGGCCACGACCAAGGCAAAGGCGCTGGAAACCTGCCGGCCATCATCGAGAAACAGCAGCCCGCGTCGGGTCAGGCCGTCCTCGTCGATGGGAATATCGCTGAAACCCGTCTGATCGGTACCCGCCAGAGCGGGGGGCGGAGCCACGGCGGGATCGTGGGCGGCGAAATTGCCGAATTTCGTCACCCAGACGATCTCCGGATGGCGGCGGAGCACCTGATCCAACCGCTCGCTGCCCGGCGGCACCGGGATATCGCGGTATTTATCGACACCGATCACGCGCGGTTGTCCCTGCGCCAAACGTTTCAGCGCCATGGCGAGGACGCCGTCTGGCAGCGGATACCCCCAGCGGCGGATGTCGGCTTCCGTCTCGCCGACCAACACGATCCGCCCATCGGGCGGTGCTAACGGCTGCCGGCGCAAGCCCTGATCGTAGCCGAGTAGCTCCAGAGCTTGCAGCATGCCGGCCTGCCATAGGCCAAGTATGCCGATGAACACGAGTTGGCCGAGCCCCAGGCACACGGCCGGCGCGCGCCAGCGGGTCAGCTGTTCCGGGAGCCATCGCCACCATGCCTTATCGACCCGGATCATAGGTTTTTTTCAACGAACCATACCCTAAAAAGAGACAAACTCCGCGCCGACCACTTGACAATGGTTGCCTCCCAAGACATGGGCATCGACCGCATGTACCTGCCGGTGCATTGCTTGCTTAACATGGATCAACTAATTGTTTTAAATTGATTTTATGACAAAGTTTACTATTATGCTCCAATAGACCTCATTGGAAAGCGAGGGTGAGTGTTTCGTCATGAACCACCACACACACCGATTTTTACGGTATCTGCTGTCTATCGCCCCGGCCGGTCCGCTGGTTTTCTGGTTGCTGGCCGCGACGGTCGCGACGGCCGAACCACCGTCGGCCGCCGCAGCGCAGGCCCAACAGATCGACGCCCTGCTGCAACAGGCCAATGCCTATCGGGCCTCGGGCCACTTCCGCAACGCCATCGCCGTCCTGCGTGCCGCGCAACCGCTGGCCGAGTCCTTGGACGATCCGGCCCTCCACGCCACCATACTGGGCGAACTGGGTGAAACCCTGCGGCTGACCGGCGCGAGCGAGGACGCCCGCCGGATGCTGGAAAGCAGCGTGGCGCTGGCCCGGCAAGCCAAGGCGCCGCACATCGCGGCAGCCAACCTCAACCACCTGGGTAATCTGGCCACTGGACAAGGCGACCCGCACGCCGCCCACATCGCCTATGAGGACGCTCTAACCCTGGCACGGCGGGCGCAAGACAAGCCATTGACCGTCGCCGTACTGATCAACAGTGCCCGCCTGGCCGCGCGGAACGGAGAGAACCGTCGCGCCGGCACACTATTGGCCGAGGCCGCCCAACTGCTGCAAACCCTGCCCTCCAGCCACGACAAGGCCTATCATCTGCTGGCCGTCGGCCAACTGCGCCGCTCACTGCCCGGCGCGTCCGCCCCACAACGAGCCCAGGCCCTTCAGGATTTCACCGCCGCCGCCGCCATGACTCGCGCGCTGAACGACCGGCCCGGCCTGTCCTACGCCCTGGGCTATCAGGCACGGTTACAACAGGATGAGGATCATCCGGTCGAAGCGTTGGCGCTGTACCGACAAGCCGCCTTCGCGGCCCAGCAGGCCGACGCCCCGGAACTGCTTTACCGCTGGCAATGGCCAATCGGCCGCCTACTCAGACTCCAGGGCGACCACAATGGCGCGATTCTGGCCTACCAGCAGGCGGTGGCGAATTTGCAGTCCATCCGCCAGGATCTTGCCTCGAATCAGACGGGCGAGACCACCTCCTTTCGGGCCAGCGTCGGCGATGCGTTCTCGGAACTGGCGGATCTCCTGCTGCAACGCGCCACTGGTCAGCCCATCGCCGCCGCTCGCGAAGCGGATCTGCGGGCCGCTCGCGATACCATGGAGGCACTGAAAACCGCCGAGGTGCGTGACTACTTCCAGGACGAGTGTGTGACCGCGCTGCAAGCGCGCACCGTCGCCCTGGAACGACCACCACCACGCACTGCCGTACTGTATCCGATCCTGTTGCCCGACCGGCTGGAACTGCTGCTGAATACCGCGGGCGGCCTCCAGCAGGTTACGGTGCAAGTGGGCCGCGACGCTCTCACCGGCACCGTGCGCCGGTTCCGGCGCACTCTGGAGAAGCGCACCAGCCGCGAATACCTGCCGCTCGCCCAACGCTTGCACGGCTGGCTGATCCACCCGTTGCAAGGCGAACTGGACGCCCGACAGGTCGAAACGCTGGTCATCGTGCCGGACGGACCGTTGCACACCGTGCCGCTGGCGGCCCTGCACGACGGTCAGCGCTTTCTGATCAGCCGCTACGCCATCGCCACCACGCCGGGCCTGACCCTGACCGATCTGCGTCCGCTCCCGCGTCAGAAAATACAGCCCTTGCTCAATGGCCTGACCGAAGCAGTGCAGGGCTTTCCGCCGCTGAATTACGTGCGTGGAGAACTGGACGCCATTCATGCCGCCTACGGCGGCACCCTGCTGGAAAACGACAACTTTCGACTGGCGAACATGCAGCGGGAATTGAAGGAAACACCCTATTCCATCGTTCACATCGCCTCGCACGGCGAGTTTGTCGGCGACGCGCGCAACACCTTTCTGCTGACCTTCGACGGCCGCCTGACCCTGGACCGGTTGGAGCGCTTTATGAGCCTCGGCCAGTATCGCGATCAGCCGGTGGAACTGCTGACCTTGAGCGCCTGCCAGACCGCCGCCGGCGATGATCGCGCCGCGCTCGGGCTGGCGGGCGTCGCGGTCAAGGCCGGCGCCCGCAGCGCACTGGCGACCCTGTGGTTCATCAACGATCAGGCGTCGTCACTGCTGGTGACGGAGTTCTACCGGCAGTTGCGGAACCCGGAATTATCCAAGGCTGAGGCGCTGCAACGGGCGCAAACGCGGTTGCTGGCCGACCCCCGTTACCAGCATCCCGGCTATTGGTCGCCGTTCCTGTTGATCGGCAACTGGTTGTGAGGCCATCCCCCATGAACGCATCCCATTTTACCGACGATTGGCGGTGGTTTATCGGTATAGCCGCAACCGCATTCACCATGATCCTCGCGCTGCCCGTCCACGCCGGAGTAACCACGGACGGCACGCTGGGCCAGGGCGGGGCACTGGCGGGGCCGAATTATCAGATCCCCGCCGATCTGGGCCAGCAGGTGGGCGGCAACCTGTTCCACAGCTTCGGCCAGTTCTCCATCGATACCGGCGAATCCGCCACCTTCAGCGGTCCCAATTCGGTGAACAACATCATCGGCCGGGTCACCGGCGGTGAAGCCTCGTTCATTGACGGGACGATCCGCTCGACCATTCCGGGGGCGAATCTGTACCTGCTCAATCCGGCGGGGCTGCTGTTCAGGGAGAACGCCACACTGGATGTGTCCGGTTCGGTGCATGTCAGTACCGCCGATTATCTACGCCTGGGCGACGGCGGGTGGTTCGATGCCCATACTCCCGGCAACAGCGTGCTGACGGTCGCACCGGTGGCGGCGTTCGGTTTTCTCGACCCGCCCGCGCCGATCACGGTTAGCGGCGGTTTCCTGCGCGTGCCGGACGGACAAACCCTGTCCCTGATTGGCGGGGACATCACGCTGCACAATGCCACGCTGTACGCCCCGGCGGGGCGGATCAACCTGGCGACAGTCGGCTCGGCTGGGGAGGTGGTTCCCACCGAGACGGATTTGGCCCTGCGGGGCTTCGACGCTCTCGGGACTCTCACCTTGGAAAACAGCTCGGCGCAACGACCGACGGTGAACCTGGGCGATCCGTTTGGTGAAGTCGAGTTGGCCAATCTGGACACCAGCGGTGCGAGCGGCGGGGCCATCTTCATTCGCGGCGGACAGTGGGTCAATCGAGGGGGAGAGGTATTCGCCGATACCTATGGGACGCGGGCGGGACGGGATGTGGATGTCGCAATAGCCGGAAATGTCCAGTTCGACCAAGGCGCCTGGCTTCGCGCCCGTGCACTGAGTTCGGGGACAGGTGGCTCAATCAGTTTTTCTGCCCATGACCTGAATATACTCAAGGGCAGCAAGATCACCACCGAGACTCTTGGTTCAGGTCAGGCCGGGGATGTGACGATCACGGCGCGGAATCTGCTCGTCGACGGCCAGAATGTTCATGTCCTTACCGGCATCGGCAGCCTCACTGGGCCCGGCTCCACGGGCGACGGGGGCGCGGTCAAACTGACTGTCGCCGATAACATCACGGTGCAAAACGGCGGGCGAGTCGGCGCCTCCACCTCCGGCGCGGGCGACGCTGGGGACGTAACGATCATGGCGCGGAATCTGCTCATCGACGGCCAGAATGCTGATAATCCCTCTACCGGCATCGGCAGCCGCACTGAGCGCTACTCCACGGGTAATGGGGGCGTGGTCAAACTGAACATCGCCGATAACATCACGGTGCAAAACGGCGGCGCCATCAGCGCCGTCACCTTCGGCGACGGCAATGCTGGCGACGTGGCAATCACCGCGCGGAATCTGCTCGTCGACCGCCAGGATTCTGATCTCGTTACCGGCATCTTCAGCAGCGTCGAACTCGGTAAGGGTGACGGAGGCACGGTCAATCTGACCCTTTCAGGCACCCTTACGGCGCGAAACGGCGGGGAAATCAGGGCCAGCACCTTTGGCGTGGGCGACGCTGGGGATGTAACGATCACCGCGCGGAATCTGCTCATCGATGGCCAGAATGCGCCGATCTTTACCGGTATCGCCAGTGGCGTCGGACCTAATTCCACGGGTAATGGGGGTACGGTCAACCTGACCATCACCGACTCTCTCACGGTGCGAAACGGTGGGCAGATCAGCACCACCTCGGCGACAACCAACGGTGGCAACATTACCCTCGACGTCGATCATCTCAGGTTGTTCAACGGCGGTGCCATCAGTGCCACCGTCAACGGCGGCTTCGACACCGAAGGCGGCAACGTCACCATCAACAGCGGCAACATCGTCGCCCTGAATGGCAGCACCATTACTGCCCAAGCCAACCAGGGTCGGGGTGGTAACATCCTCATCAACGCCGGCGTATTCCTGCATGACGCCGTCAGCACCGATCAAGTGCTGAATGCCTCCTCGCGCATCACCGGCAACGACGGTACCGTACAAAACAACGCCCCCAACACCGACCTCAGCGGCAATCTGACCGTACTACCAACCAACTACCTGAGTGCCGCTGACCAGCTTGGCGACCGCTGCGGGACCAGCGATCCGGACAGCCGCAGCCGTTTCATCGTGCAGGGGCGCGGCGGGTTGCTACCCGGTCCGGACGATCCGGCGACCGTCCGCCCAGTGCGTTGTCGCGCCGCACCGCCGACCCTGAGCGAGGCCACACCGCCCGCACTCTCATCCGCCCATACGCTCGTAACCGCCGCGCAGGGCTTTGGCAATCGATGACAACGCATGGCCTCTAGAGCCTCTCCATCATGAACAAACTTCCTATATCCCTGCTCGTCGGCCTGGCCCTGGCGCTCCCAATCTTGGCAACGCCCAGCCATGCACAAACGCAGCCCCCTGTCGATAACACGCGACCGAAACCCGCCGCCCAAACCGCGCCAACACCGCCCACCATCAGTCAGACGCCCGTTTACCGACCGCCGCTGCGTGGTGCGCCCGCCACCCGAGTCGGCGGCGCCAACCGAGGCGAACCGGATGGTGGATTGATCCTCAGCGTGCTCGCCCCTGAAAGCACCGGCCTGACCCACCGGGCCCGACCGATCTTGTATTGGTACGCTTCCCAGAAAGTGACCGCCCCGGTGGAATTCACCCTGAACGACGACCACTCTATCAAACCGCTGGTCGAGATAAAAATACCCGCCTCCCAGCCGGGCATTCACGCCCTACCCCTCAACTACACCCTCCAACCCGAGGTCGAGTATCAATGGGTCATCGCCGCCGTGATCGACCCCAACCAGCGCGCGCGCGACATCATCGCCGGCGGCACGATCAAACGGGTTCAGCCCTCCCCAACGCTCGCCACCCAACTGAGTCGGGCCAATCCAAGGGAATTGCCGTTTCTGTACGCCCAGGGAGGATTCTGGTACGACGCCATCGGCACACTGTCCGAGCAAATCGACGCCGACCCGACGGATCGCCACTTACGGGAACAGCGGGCAGCCTTGCTGGAACAGGTCGGATTGAATACCGCCGCCACTTATGACCGGGGAACCAATCCCTGAAAAATGACGGAATGGTCCGGAACCAATGCCGCCCATCGATAAACGCACCGCCTTAGCTCAACATGAGCTATTCAGCCACCTAGAGGCAACCGAACGCGAGCAACTCCTCCTGTTGGGTGTCGAGCGGCGATTTCACGATGGCCGGACGATTTTTCAGCGGGGCGACCCCGGCAACGGCATGATGCTGGTGCTGCGGGGGCAGGTCAAAATCAGTATTGTCTCCGATGAAGGCAAGGAGTTGATTTTTGCCATGACCCAGCCGGGGGAATGCTTCGGTGAGATCGCCCTGCTGGACGGCCAGACCCGCACCGCGGACGCCATCGCGGTCGGAGATTGCGTGCTATTCACGCTGGCGCGTTCCGATTTCATCCCGTTCCTGGAGCGCCATCCACAAGTTGCGATTCGCCTGCTCGCCGTGCTGTGCGGGCGAGTACGCACCACCAGCGACTTCATCGAACGGCTGGCTTTCCAGAATCTGCCCACCCGCCTGGCTCGGCTGCTGCTCAAGCTGGCCGCGACCCAGGGATCGGCCACTCCGACGGGGGTCCGCATCGATCAAAAGCTCTCTCAGCAGGAAATCGGCAACCTCGTCGCCGCCAGCCGCGAGAGTGTCAACAAACAACTGCGGCTCTGGCGGGCGGAAGGGCTGCTCGCCATCAAACAGGGCTACATCACCCTCCTGCAACCCGTCGCGTTGAGTCAACTGGCTCATTCAAGCCGTACCACCAATATCTGACCTCCCTCCTTGCTGACCGGCGTCCCTTCCCGTGGCGGGAGAGGATGGCGGTGTTTCCGACTTCACTCGCGTTCCCGAAAAAATCGGCGAATCGACGCGCGCGCCCGAAAAAAACCGATGAAACGTGAAGCAGCTCACATCTGACCGTCGGGAAAAATGCGTGAATGGCCCCAACAAACGATACGTGAAGGGTGGGGATTCACCGATGCGGAACCCTTCGCGATCAGACGCGCAAGGACACTCCCATGAACGCCAGTCAGGCCATCGAATCAGTTCCTTCCCGCCAATTTGGCGCGGAACCCTTCAGCCTGAATCCACGAATTCGATCCGTGGTGTTGCACATCATCGCCCATCACGGAGTGATGCGGATTCTTGGAATCGGCCACGGCACTCTGCCGTTGTGCCACGACTTACATCATGCGGGTTATACCGTGGTCAACACGGAACCCGAAGAGGTCAGCGCGGCCAATACGGCCGTATTCTCACCGGCGGTTCGTTCTTACCCACCACTGGTAGGCCCTAACAGTGATTCGATCAAGGCGGCGCCTTTCGACATGGCGGTCAGCATCGAATCAGGCGAACCATTTTCCAGACCCTCCGCACTGGTCAAGCTGGCCGCCGTAAATCTTCAGCAAGGCGGCATCCTTGTCTTGTCGATGCCTTATGGCGGCTACCTGAGAAACCTGCTGATCACCGTGCGCGAGTGGTGGAATCTGCCGCGCTTCGCAGTATGGGATGGTGGCTACATGCAACGCCGATCGAGGAAGTGCCTGACCATGTTGCTGAAATCCCATGGTTTCACTGTCATGGAATTCATTGGGGTCCGAAACCGCTGTGCGCAGTGGGAAGCGTTGATTCTGGTGGCAAGGAAAATTGATTAATTGAAATCTCATGGAGCCTAAAAAACCTTAATCCTGGCCTATTTGATCGGATCCTGTACTTGTCAATTCAGGCACATGCAGCAACATACGGTAATTAATGATCCACACAGAAGTGTATAAGCCATATCGAAATACATCATGACCTACTGCTAGCTTTCGATGACTTACGACTAAAGCAAAAGGAGGCAATCAAGCGAAATATCGCCATCTACATATCAACCGCTCCTTAAACACTGTTATCTTTTGGCAAATGCAGCGCTTTTAGGAGCAATCATGTGAGAAAATAGGCAAAAGGAGTCAATCCATGGCAACTTCCATCACCCCTTCTTTGGACTATCGGAAACGAGAGCTCTCAGCAAGCAACGAGATTAAATCCGCAATCGCTGTCCTGCGGAATGAAGGCGCGAAAAAGAAATGGACCTTTCAAATAGGGTACACCACCGCAATGGACTGGAAAATCGAGCAAATTACGGGCATGAAGGCACCCGACAATTTTCTTGAGCATTCCAAGAAACAGAACGCCTTGGCAAAAGCGTTGTTGAAAACCGAGCAAAAACCTTTGTTCTCCGGTCGCGGTGCCCCTGGTGATCCCCAATTCAACTGGGCCGACCACAATGCGGTGACTGCGGTAAAAGACCAGGGCAATTGTGGTAGTTGTTGGGCTTTTGGTACCCACGGCGCGTTCGAGGGAAGCTATGCGATCTTGAATGACGTCCTGATAAATAGCTCGGAGCAGGATACGCTGGACTGTAGCGGGGCCGGCGGTTGTGGTGGCGGCTGGTTTGCTTACCAGTACCTCATCGATAAAGGGTCAGCGGAAGATAGCGATTATCCTTACGTTGCCCGGCAGGGAAGCTGCAGAACCGATGTCAAGCGGCCGTTCAAGGCAGTCGCCTGGGGTTATGTCGACAGCACCCACGAGATTCCAACGGTTGAGGCGTTGAAACAAGCATTGTGCGAGTACGGTCCCTTGGGCGTCGCTGTCAACGTAACCTCCGCCTTTCAAGCCTATACAGGCGGTGTCTTTAACGAGAACGATCCGGGCAACGTTAACCACGCCGTCACTCTGATCGGCTGGGATGATGCCAAACAGGCTTGGAGAATCAAGAACTCGTGGGGCCAGGGCTGGGGTGAAAACGGCTTGATGTGGATTACCTACGGCAGCAACAGCATCGGCTATGGAGCATCCTGGGTGCAGGCGGAGATCATCCAGCCAGTCAGCACAGAGGCCAGTTGCATTGCTTATGAAGAGTTTTATTTTATAGACAATAAGCGGTTCGCCGGAAACGCCAATGTCGCCTCACTGACTTTCAACCTAGCCAAGGAGATGTTTGTTACCTTCGTCGCCGAGGCTTCGGCTACCATTGCTCAAGGGAGCGCGCCTCAGTCCTTCAGGACGGGACTTTATACGGGAGAGTCGCCCAATACGATGTTTACGGCATCCTATCGCGTTGGCTCGTTCCAGGTGGCGAACCAGCACGTACCCGTCCATACCTCGTTCGCGATCAAGTTGCCCGCCGGAACCCATACTATTTATTGGAAGGTCTGGCTTAGCGGCTACACCATCGGATTTGACTCAGGAACGCTCACAGCGACGGCAATACCGTGTTCGATGGGAGGACGGCTCAAGGCAAGGCTGACAGCACAACGCGAAACCACAGGAACCGTGACCGATAAGGAGGAGATCATTACCACACGAGATCCGAACGAGCCGAATATCTTTATCACTGTCGATCGACCGGCAGGTGCTCGTTGACAGAAATCGGACTACTTAGGGCGGGTATGGTTATCATGGAGTACCCAAGCTTAGCCTCCGATAAGTGAAGGGCCACCGTCGTTTCGAACGTTACATTGGAACGGCGGTAGCCCTGTTGTCCAGGTAACAGATGGGTAAAACTTTGGAACGAGACTGGTGTTGTTAGTGTTAGTCAAATACGACATGGCATTGTGATTGTCAAGATTGTTCTTCTTATCACAAATTCCAGTTATCTGAATTGATACTGTTAATAGCGGACCCAATCAGCAAAGAGGTGGAGGGTACTATGTCAAGCATGACCATCAGCGAACAGGATCAAGGTTCGGAGTTGCGGGTGCATGTAGGTGATGAATTAACTTTGAGTTTATCCACCATTCCTGGCACGGGATACTCCTGGAATGTTTCAAGTGAAGATCGAGAAATACTAGCGGAAATCAGCCAGCCCACTTTTGAAAAAACGACGGACGTCCACAAATTAGGAGCGCCGGAGCAGCAGATCTTTCATTTTCGCGTCGGCTCCGCCGGCACCTGTCAACTCCAGTTGGAGTATCGAAGACCTTGGAACAAGCTGGAAATGGCTGTAAAAAAATTTTCAATAACAATTGTGGCCCAAGAATGATTTGCCATGATATTAATTGGTTCTTTGATGGTTCTTATGGAACCAAATAACGATCACGAAAAAGGGCACAATACCATGCAACCGGCGCGACAAAAACATCGCTGCAAATGCCCTCATCATTTTGATGATCTGACTGGGACGGTGCTGGCGGGCTATCATCGACCGCCGTGGGTGTGGGTCTTAATGTTTGTATTTTATGGGGTTGAAGCTATCCACCGCTCAGCACTCGCAAGAAAAACAACCACTCTACCTGGGCACCACTTCCAGCTCATCCATAACACCCGACAACGAGACAAGAACTTGCTAAAACCACTCATGACCACCTTTCTCGCCTAACTGTTCGGAATCCATATTGAGCCAAGTGCCTTTGAACGAGCCATTCCCAAACCCTTTCCCATCCGCTATCAGTACGCGGCCTGCACGAAGAAATTCACCCGTGACCCAGTCCAGGCTTCCTCGCCGGTGTTTACATCCTGGAATGGGTAGCCCCAATACAACGCCGCCCTGACCTTGTCGCTGGCGTCCCAGCGAACCCCCACGCCGGCGCTGGAAATCGAGTTCGGTTCCAGGTCGAACTCCCCTTTGTTCTTGGCATAACCGTAATCAGTGAAGACCGCCAGTTGCACCTGACCCTCGTTGGGGCCGCGACTGACACCGGGCAGCGGCAGGTGATACACGGGTACTCGGAATTCCAGCGACGCCACAAAACAGCGGTCCCGGACCAGGGTGTTCTCGGGATAGCCACGCACCGTCTCCAATCCCCCAAGCGCGCACTTTTCCATCGGCAGCAGTGGATCATTGGTCAGTTGCAGAATGCTTTTGAAGAGCAGTTGGTAATCCCGCTCCCCGAAGCGCCGCGCCCATTGGAACTGGCCGAGCCAACTCACGAACTGGCCGTCGGGCTCCCGGGCATTGACCGTGGCACCGAAGGCGTCGAGGCCCACGCTGAAAGTGGAACGGGCAGCAATCACCTGATTCAAGCGCCGGTCCAGCCATTCCTGCACGAAGCGCGCGACGGTGATGGTCGCCTCGCCGTTGTCCTCACCGGGGGCGAAGGAGAACGGAATCCCCAGTAAAAAGGACTCACTGTGCCGCCGTTCCAGGTTTACGCCCAGGGCAAAAGTCTGTTGCGGCGTCCGGTACAGGGGATGGGTTAGAGCAATGCCATAACTTTGCAGATCACTGGTGATATCGAGGGCACTGAAACGATCCTCGATCACCGAGGTATCGTTGCGCTCGGCCCAGATTTGCACGGCGGTGTCACGGGCGTTCAGCGGCCGCGCGTAGAACACCCGCCAGTCGGAAGTGTCGCTGCTTTCCAGACTGTGGCCGTAGCTCAACCCCAGGGTGTCGCCGACCCCGCTGAGGTTGCGGTCCACTCCGTACAGGTAGGCTCGTGTCGCACCGACGCTCGGCGGATTGTTGTTGGCCACCGCCAAGCCGATTTCGTAGGGGCGAGCCTCGCGGATGCCGAGCCGCAATCGCCCTTCCCCCGGTTGCACGCCCGGCGCCAGTTCCGCTTGGAGCTGCTCGATCAGCGGATTTTGCTGGAGGAGCTGCAGACGTTCCTGAAGGTGTTGAACATTCAGGGGTTCCCCGGCATTCGATTGTAATCGGTCCTGGAGATAATCGGCGCGCAGATGCGTATTGCCGGTGATCTCGACCTCGGACAGCCGGCCTTCGACGACCCGAATTCGAACCACACCATTCTCGACCTGTTGGTCCGGGATCACCGCACCGGAGTTGAGATAACCCCGTTCGACGTAATACAGGGTCAACTGGCGGCGCGCTTCCTGCAATTCCTCGGCGCTGAGGACCCGGTTCTCATACGGTGCGGTGACGGCGGCCAGTTCCTCACGGGTGAACACGGTGTTGCCAGTCAGTTCGAAGCGGCGCACGAAGACCCGCTCTTGGCTGGATAGGGGCGATTCGAGGGATGGCGGCGGACGACCCGGCAAGGCCGGCGCGGGTCTGGCATAATCCGGGGGTGTCAGGTTGCGCCCGCCCGGCCGCTGCTCCCATAAGTCCGCGTCCTGCCCCAATGCCAAAAACGGCCACAGTGTCAGCAGGCCTAGGAACGCGCGGACCGACCGCCAGCGAATAAAGTGATGGAAAGCGCCACGGTTCATGTGATTTCGCATCATGGATCGCCTTAATCCATTCAAGTTGGCAATGACTTCATCTTAGAATCATTCCACCTTAGGCCGCTACAGTTGTCCACAGGATTGTTTCACTATGATTTGCGATTTTGACCAGCCCCTTACCCGTTACGGCAGCGACAGCCTGAAATGGCAGCGTTACGGCTCGGCTCTGCCGCTGTGGGTGGCGGACATGGACTTCGCCGCCCCGGAACCGGTACTGGCGGCTCTGCACGAACGAGTCGCGCACGGAATATTCGGCTACGGTGCGCCGCCGGAGGAATTGACCGAAACGATTTGCGCACGGATGGCCGATCTTTATCGCTGGACCGTAACACCGGAACAAATCGTGTATCTGCCGGGGCTGGTGTGCGGCTTGAACGTGGTGTGCCGGGCGGTCGGCGAACCGGGCGACGGTGTGCTGGTGCAAACGCCGGTGTATCCGCCGTTTCTGGCCGCGCCGGGCCATCAGGATCGACGGCTGGTCACCGCTGAACTGAGCGCCGAGCAGCGCGATGGTCGGCTGCATTACCGCTTCGACGCCGAGGCGTTCGCGACGGCCATCGACTCGCGCACCCGGCTATTCATCCTCTGCCACCCGCACAACCCGGTCGGGCGGGCGTTCGGGGTCGAGGAACTGACCCGGCTGGCGGAGATCTGCGAGCGCCGGGATCTCGTGGTCTGTTCGGACGAGATTCACTGCGATCTACTGTTGGACGGACGCCGGCACACGCCGCTGGCCGCCCTGTCGCCGGACATCGCCCGGCGCTGCATCACACTGATGGCCCCCAGCAAGACCTTCAATATCCCCGGTTTGGGCGCCAGCTTCGCGATCATCCAGCATCCCGATCTCCGCCAGCGATTCAAACAGGCGATGCGCGGCATCGTGCCGGACGTGAACATCCTCGCCCTGACCGCCGCGCTGGCCGCCTATCGCCACGGCGGCGAGTGGCTGCGGGCTTTGCTGGCGTATCTCGCCGCCAACCGCGATTTTCTAATCGACCATATCGCCCGCCACTGGCCCGATATCGACGTGACCGTGCCCGAGGCCACCTATCTGGCCTGGCTGGACTGTCGGAATGCGGGCATCGCCGGCAACCCGCAGCGCTTCTTCCTGGAGCGGGCCGGCGTGGCGCTGAACGATGGCGCGACCTTCGGTCCGGGCGGCGAAGGTTTCGTGCGGCTGAACTTTGGTTGCCCGCGCGCTACCCTGGCGGAAGGCTTGGAGCGGATGGGGGCGGCGCTGGCCGCACGCTGAACAAGCTGGCGGCGACCGCGCGAAATCCCGTGGCCTTCCCTGGCCACCGCCGTTTCGCTACAGATCGTAGCCCCGTTCCTCGTGCAGGGCGATGTCCAGGCCGCCGATCTCATCCTCGCGGCTCACCCGCAGGCCGATCACTTGATCCACCAGCTTGAGCACCACAAAAGTCACGACCACCGTGTAGGCGGCCGTCGCGACCACACCCACGAACTGCACGCCAAGCTGCTGCCCCATGGAGCTAATTCCAGGGGCGAAGCCCTGGCCCTTGAACACGCCCAACTCGGTGGACGCAAACACGCCGGCCGCCAGCGTCCCCAGCATCCCGCCCACGCCGTGGACCGGAAATACGTCCAGCGAGTCGTCCACCTTCAGCACCCGTTTGAGGAATTGGGTGGCGTTGAAGCAAGCGAACCCCGCCACCGTGCCGATGACGACGGCGCCGGCCGGCCCGACATAGCCCGAGGCCGGCGTGATGGTGCCGAGACCGGCCACCATGCCGGTCACGATGCCGAGCACGCTCGGCTTGCGGTATTTGATCCATTCCATGGCCATCCACGCCAGCGAACCGGCGGCGGCGGACAGATGGGTCGCCATCATGGCCATGCCGGCGTTGCCGTTGGCCGCCAGCGCGCTGCCGGCGTTGAAGCCGAACCAGCCGACCCACAACATGCCCGCGCCGGTCACCACCATGGTCATATTGTGCGGCGGCATGGCCGTCCCCGGAAACCCGTGGCGCCGACCCAACACCAGCGCCGAAACCAACGCGGCCACCCCAGCGGTGATATGCACCACGGTTCCACCGGCGAAGTCCAGCAGGCCCATTTGCTGGAGCCAGCCCCCGCCCCATACCCAATGAGCCACCGGCGCATACACCAAGATCAGCCACAGGATGCTGAACAGCAGCATGGCGGAAAACTTCATCCGCTCGGCGAAAGCGCCGACGACCAGCGCCGGAGTGATGATGGCAAAGGTCATCTGGAACATGGAAAACACGGTTTCCGGGACGTCGCCGGTCAAGGAGTCTTCCTCCACCCCCGCCATGAAGGCTTTGCCGAAACCGCCGATCCAGTCGCCACCGGTCCCGAACGCGAGGCTGTAGACGCAGACAAACCACAGCAGCGACACCACACAGGTGATGGCGAAACATTGCATCAGCACCGACAGCACGTTCCTGGTCCGCACCAGCCCGCCGTAAAACAGCGATAGACCCGGCAGGGTCATGAACAGCACCAGCGCCGTGGAGGTGAGAATCCAGGCAGTGTTGCCCTGATTCAACTTTGTGGTGATCTCCTGTGCCCAAGATAGCGCGGGCATCAGTATTCCCACCAAACCCAAAAGTAGATAGTTCGATAGCCGTTTATC
This sequence comes from Candidatus Competibacteraceae bacterium, assembly GCA_016699715.1. Classification (NCBI taxonomy): domain Bacteria; kingdom Pseudomonadati; phylum Pseudomonadota; class Gammaproteobacteria; family Candidatus Competibacteraceae; species Candidatus Competibacteraceae bacterium. The sequence goes on from CP065007.1 coordinate 1,863,052, forward strand.
GTTCTGGCTCATGGATCGTCATCTCGATTCGTTCTGTTAGGATCGTTTGATTCATCGGGATTGCTTGCCCCATTCCGGGTCGAAACAGGGCCGTTCACGGATAAAGCGGGTGCAAATCAGCAAATTTCACACCTTTGATAAAATAGTTTTTTAAATCAATTAGATAACAAATATCCGATCCAAGCAACACGGATTTTTGCACTTAATTAGTGCATGAATTGACATTTATTGCACAAAATATGGGCGTTTCAGTACTTAACGGAGAACAGTCCGATAGATGGAATGGGTTCGTTGGTGGTGGTTGTTATCCTCCACCAGCAGCCGGACTTCAGCGATTGGCTCGATCATTCGCGAGTTGCCCTGAAACCGAGCAAACGACCTTCCGCCACTGTCGTACTATAATTTTTTCACCAGGGGCCATCGCCGTGCCAGCATGGCGAAACCTCAAACTTCGAACAAACTCTTGTGTAAGGTCCGATACTCAATGGCTAGCGCCGAAGTGATTCACCGCTACCGGGAATTCACCCCGCCCTCCGGCGAAACCGATGACGATCCATTGGATTTACCGCTCGATGGCGCACGTCCCGAGGTTCAGCTCAAAGCCGAAGTCCTGCGAACCGATGTAGTGCGCGATGGTTTGCTGACTCTCGGCGACATCCTATCGAGTGATCGGCGCCGCCAAGCCAGCGACCGGGCCGACTATCTGGCCTACCTGCTACGCAAGGGCAAGCGCGCTACTCAAGCGGTCTGGGAAGCACAAAAAGCCTTCCTGGCCACCCAATACGGCGAAGCCACTCAGCAGGAAGCCCCACTCGATCCCTTGTTCAGCGTCGATGAGCACGGCGTCAGCATCGAAGTCTTTTCGCGTGATGAATCGACCTACGCACGACTGCATCTCAAAGCCGATAGCGCTTACCAGGCCGAATCCTTCACGGCGGGAACTTCTCATCTCAGCCTCACGCCATCGTTGTTGCAGGCATTGACCGGCATCCGTGCCCACCGGGCTGTCACCTTGCATGGTTACTCGTCAACCGCCGGGACCGCCAAGACCGTGCGGGTGCCATACCGCTGGCTGCGCGCCTTCGGGCAGGTGCAAGCCGCTTCGACCCTGCCCGCCGAACGGGTCCACCTGGCCCCGATCGACCTCTACAACGTTCTCCTGAGCCTGAGGCTGCGTAAAGCGAAAACGGCGCCGCGCGCGCTGCGTTACGAACTGGTTCCGGGCCAAACGCCGCGATTGGTGCTGGAACCCTGGGAACAGGTGTTGAACGCCAGCGGCTCGCCCTATCAAGGCCAAGTGCCGCGGGTAGTACGCACTTGGGGTCGCCAGCGATTGAATCTGCTCGGCCGCTTGCTGCCCCATGTCAAAGCCGTGGATGTTTATCTACTTGGCGCTGGTTTACCCGCTTTTTATGTGCTGGACATGGAATCCGCCAGTCTGAGCTTGGCCTTGAGCGGCTGGACCGACAGCGGGTGGGCCGGTATCGCCACTTTCGATCTGCTCGCGCCCGGCGGCGGCGAAGATGAAGTATTGGCCAAGCGCGTCATCAAACAGTTGACCGAACGCCCTCTAACTTTGGACGCCCTGAGCGAGACACTGCGTCAACCACGCCAGACCATCAGGCCAGTGCTGTTGCAGGAGTTGCTCAAGGGAACCTTGGTCCACGATATCGCCAGCGGTCTGTTCCACCACCGGCCGCTGATGGCTCAACCGCTGACATTGGATCGGTTGCGCTACCGTGACGCCCGTGAGGAACAGGCGCATCGACTGTTGGCGACCGAAGAACAGGTCCAGCTGACCCGCATCCACGATCTCGGCTTGGATGGCACCACCATCGATGGCGAGGTACAGGATCGGCAGGCCCATCGCCACTATCAAACGTCGTTCACTTTGGATCGCGAAGGCCGCACCATCAAGGCAAGCTGCACCTGCCACGAATTCCGCCGCGCCGGCCTGAAACAAGGACCCTGCCCGCACATGATCGCGCTGCGACTGCGCTATGCCCGCGAACAGGTCGCGCTGGAACAGGCGCGGGAAACCGCCGAAGGTCGCCGGCTGATTCGCGCCGAAACGCGAACCCTGACCCGTCGCCAAGGCGAAACCGTGTTGAGCTACCGGATTTCCCTGGACGAACGCCAGATACTGCTGCGCTGGGGTCACGATCCCCAAACCTTGCGCCAGCAACGGCTGCTGTTCAATCGCACCGAAGAGGCTCGCGACGCTTATTTCGCCCGCCTCGACCGTCTGGCCAAACAGGGCTTTATCGACGCCAGCACGGCGTAACCCGATATAACCGATTCATAACTAACAACAACCTTTGACAAGGGAGTGAAAAGTCCGTAGCGTAATGATTGCTGGAGCGTGAGGCGTTCCTCCATTAGCCTTTTGGGCGGCGTTGCGCCGTCCGGGAATTCCAACGCCACACACGCCACAAGGTAGGCTGTTCTTGGCCAGCTTCGCCAGTACCCGCCCCTAGTTGTCGGCGGAGCTGGGCCAACCACGCCACCGCGGTTTCCGCCAACAACTAGGGGCGGGTACTGGCGGCTGGCCGGTGAGCCTACCGTGTCCCTTGTGAGAAGTAGCGGTTTGCGCCTCACGCTCCAGCAATCCTTACGCTCGGTCTGAAAAAGGCATGAGCGAGACCCCCCCCACCTGGGAAGACATCGCCCAAGTCGGCGATATCGAACGCTGGGTCGTCACCCGGCTGCGGCAACTGGATCTGCTGGACGAAGTTACCGACCCCGGCAAACTCACCAGCGCCGCCCTCCACCAATACAAAGCGCGCCGCGAAGAAGAACGCCGCGTGCGCAAGCAGTTGCGCCAGCAGGGCTGGGCCGCCTTCCGCCAAGCCCATCTGGTCTATCTGGGCGCGGACGTATTCCATCACGACACGCCCGACCAAGACCGCTACGACCTCCCCGATCCCGAAACCCGGCGCGAGGTCAACGCCCTACCGGCGCTCAAGGACGTTCAAGCCCTCGCCAAGGCGCTCGATCTGTCCATTCCCCGCCTGCGCTGGCTGGCGTTCCACCGCGAAGTGGATAGCGGCAGCCACTACCAATACTGGACTATCCCCAAGCGCGACGGCGGCGCCCGCCTGATCAGCGCGCCCAAGCCGACGCTGAAAAAGACCCAACGCTGGATTTTGCGCCAGATCGCCGAACGCCTGCCGGTACATGGGGCGGCGCACGGCTTCCTACCCGGACGCAGCATCTTCAGCAACGCCGCCGTCCACGCGGGCGCACACACCATCGTCAAGCTCGACATCCGCCACTTCTACCCCACTGTCACCTGGCGGCGGGTCAAGGGTCTGTTCCGCAAAGGCGGCTACGGCGAACAGGTCGCCACCGTGCTGGCCCTGCTCTGCACCGAAGCGCCGCGCGAACTGCTGCCACTCGACGGCCAGCATGTCCACGTTGCCAGCGGGCCGCGCGCGCTGCCGCAAGGCGCTCCGACCAGCCCGGCCCTCAGCAACACTGTTTGCCTGCGACTGGATTGCCGGCTGTCCGGCCTGAGTCAAAAGCTGGGATTCCGCTACACCCGCTACGCCGACGATCTGACCTTTTCCTGGCATGACAGCTCGCCACCGCCGCTGGGTCGCTTGCTGCGTTGCGTCCACGCCATTCTCAAGGCCGAAGGCTTCGTTCCACATCCGAAAAAAACCCGGATTCTGCGCCGGGGCCGCCGGCAAACCGTGACTGGCCTGGTCGTCAACGAAACACCAGCGGGCAGTCCGGCGCGGGTGCCGCGCGCCCAGGTTCGACGCCTGCGCGCCGCCCTGCACAACCGGCTGCATGGCAAGCCCGGTAAGGAAGGTGAAAGTCTGGCGCAACTGCGCGGCTGGGTCGCCTTCCTGCACATGACCGATCCGGAGCGGGCCAAACCGTTTCTGGCGCAACTCAAACAACTGGAGGAGCGTGGCACGGATGAGTGAGTGGCAAGTTTCCCTGGTTTTCCAGGACAGCAAATCCAACAAATTCTGGCGAGCGCGCTGCGTCGGCAACAATCTGGAAGTCAACTTCGGCCGGATCGGCAGCCAGGGACAATCCCAGGCCAGACGCTACGATTCGCCGGAAGACGCAACGCGCGAACTGGAAAAACAGGCGCGGGAAAAACACAAGAAAGGCTACGTGGATGGCGACGGCGGCCCGAGCGAAACGGCCGCGCCATCCGCTGCCATCGAAGCCGCCGCCCCAGCCTCCTCGCAATGTGCGCTGGTCCTGACGCTGGGCGAACGCCGCCTGGAACTGCGCCTGAGCGTGGAAGGCAACGCGCTGCACACTCACGGTGTGGAACACTACTCCGACGCCTCCGCCGCCGAAGCCGCCTTTGCCCAAATCCGGGCGGCCTTGGAAGCCGAAGGCTACCGGCCTCAATAGGCGATGCTCATGGCCGACGACCGCTCCATTCTGTTCGCTGATCTGGAATACGCCGCCGCCCGGCGCGATCCGCAATGCGTCCCGTGGGTTCTGGAATTTCTCGCTCAGCCCGACCCGCCCGCCGGTCAGCCGGAAGATCCACCGGACGACTATCAGGCCCAACCCCAGTTGCCCGATGCCTGGTCGCTGGATCGCTTGCGCCAGACCTTGAACCCGCAAGCCCTGACCGGCAAAACCGCCGACGAGCGTCAAGCGGCGCGCACCGGTGCCTGGGCCGCGCTGTTGGCGTCGCCCAACCCGCCGCCGCGTCTGCGGCTGGGTCAACTGTTGCTGGACTTGTACGCGGCCGACGACGAACCGGCCCGCGCCCTGCTGTTGGAACTGATTCCCCAACTGCCGCCGAACGCCATCGGCTGGGGCATCTGGCAAGGCATCAAGGGTATTTATAAACAAGCCGAGCAACGCCACGATCTCGCCATGCTGGGCGTTCTGTGCTATCGCCTGGACGAGCAATCCAAACTGGGCGAAGGCGACATTTCGCGCGGAACCTGGCTGTACATGCGCCGCCGCGCCTGGCGCTATCTGCGGCAACTCGGCCAAGCCCTGCCCGAATTGTTTCCGGTGTACGCCGGCCAGGTCTTGCGCCACTACCCGCCTCAGTGCAACTTCCGCCACTGCTGGATCGCCAACCAGATTTGGCGGCACAAGGATTTGATCGGCGCCACCGATCAGGGGGTATTGGGGAGCAGCGGCCTGCCGGGCAAACTGGAACGCCGCGCCTTCGACGATGCCTGGAAAATCAGTCCCGCCCCGCTGCTGCGGTTGCTGGAGGATGCCCAAAACCCGCAAGTCTGCGCATTCGCCATTCGTGGACTGGAGCAGGATTTCAAGGACGCCCTGCGCCACGTCGAACCGGCCTGGCTGGCCCGCCTCGGCACCAAGCGGCTGGACATCGTGCACGACTTCATCATCAAACTGCTGCGCGACAACCCCGAGTTCCATCAATCGAAACTGAAGCCACTTGGCTTGCACGACATGGTGTTGGGGCTGCTCCACAGTGGCCACGAACCCGCCCGCCGCTACGCCATCGACTATGCTCGCGCCTACGCCACCGATCTGCCTGTCGCCGAGTTGGTCAAGCTGACGGCGGAAGGCGCGCGCGACGTGCAAGCTTTCGCCGTGGCGATCCTGGAGCAACGTACTCCAGCCGAGTTGGGCCTGCCAACCCTGCTCAAGCTGCTGACCGCGCCGGCCAGCGCCACTCTCGCCAAAGCCAAACTGCGGCAAGGTTTCCGGCCACAAGACATCAGCGCCGAGCAATTCGTCGAGCTGGCTCTCGCGCCATCCAAATCGAGGTCGGGCGATTCCGCGCTCGATGCCGTCATCCAGTTTTATCGCGACGCCAAGGTCACGGTCCCCGCCGCTGACTACCGCCAAGTATTGGACGATCCGCGTTGTACCGCCATTGCCCGCCAGCGGGCGCTCAAGGCACTGGCGGATTATCCGGGGCGCGAGATCGGCTTGGATTGGATGCGGCAAGCCTTATTGAATCCTCACCTGAGCGATGCCGTGGCCGGCTGGTTGCGGCAGGGTAAATTCAAAGGGGAGGATTTGGATATCGACTGGCTCAAGGGTCTCGCCATGCGCCCGACGCTGCGCCCGCTCGCGCTCCAGTTGCTCGGCGATTCGGAACTGGTCGCGCCGAACCGCATCGGCTTACCCTGGCTGCTGGCGATGGCGCGGCAGGCCGACCCGACCCTGCACGATTTTGCCCACCGCTATCTGCTGGAATCCTTCCGGCCCGGCGACTTCGCCAGCGACGACCGCAGCGGGATCGATCACCTATGGGAACTGGCTTGCGGCCCCACGCAACCGGAACCGGTGCGTCGCTTTGCCGCCACCTATCTCAAGGCCCATCATCCGAAAATCGGCCCCAGCGATCCCGAAACGCGCGCTTTCAATATCCAGCCCGACTTGAGCGCCGCCGATTATCCGTTGAGTCGACTGCGCCCATTGTTCGCCGATCAACGGCCCGACCTGCGCCGGTTGGCGGTCGCCATCGCGCGGGAGGAATTGCGCGCCTGGAATGAGCCAACTCTTCTGTATCGGCTGGCCGATAGCGAATACCGCGAGTCGCGTGCTTTTGCCATCGAACAGTTGTTGCATCTAGGCGAAAGCTCAATGGAACCGGCCCTGCCGGCCGAATGGTTGTTGCCGGAACGAGTGTTTCAGCTGGCCGAAAGCCGTCACAAGATCACCCGCGAGACGGCGCTAACCCTGATCCGCCGCCATCAGGAGCAACTCGGCGATCCGACGCGGCTGGCCTGGTTGATGGAAAGCCCGCACCGCGAGGTTGGGCTGTTCACCGTGCGGCTGTTGTGGGAACGCCAGCGCCGGAAATTCGTGCCGACCGCGAAGGCCGCCGAGCTTCAGCCCAGTGCTCCGTTTGAGGGACTACGCCAGTTTTTGCGCAAGACTTTGTTCGGCCTGCCACCCGGTCGGATGGAACGGCACGAGTTGGACGCCGAACAGGCCGCGCCCGAACGGCCGTGGCCGGCCAGTGTCGGTAAGCGCCGATTGATCGAGGCCATCAAAACGCTGGCCCTGACCGATGCCGGTTTCGCGGAGTTGGTGACACCGGTACTGGCGGAATTCCGCCATTCCCGCGCCAAGAATGAATGGCAACATTGCGTCGCGGCTCTGGTGCAAATCCGCCGGACGCATCCGGCGATTAGTATTGATTTGCCGGTGGGACAGGTGAATTTGAGGGTAAAAACAACGTGAGAGAACTACAACCTGCTCAAGCTCCGAATGTGATCGACAGGCTACATTCCTCAAGTCGGTCTCATGTAGGCAAAGGGGATTGCACGACCGAAAGAGAGCAGTTATTTCAAGGGAAATCGCTTGAAAGCATCATTACAGAGATCGCGATCCGAAGAGCTAAAAGTGAAACTGGGTGATCAATACCATAAATGAATTGAATGAAGCGAAGAAGATCAAATTTACAGTCGTTGAAGATGCGATTCAACATTTTGTTAAGGAAGGACGGGAATTACCACCGCCACGAATTCGGTCCATGCGGGAAACTGCATAACTTTATTTCCTAATCAACCCAAAAATTGATTGATCTCTACCATGAAAAAAATCATCCTGATTGCGATTATTTTAGCTTTTGGTTGGTATGGTAATTACTTATATAAACAGCATGAATCAATAGGCACGCAACAATCATTCACTGATTCACCCTATAAAAATCCAACAAAGTGCATCACAAGAGATGGACGGATTCTTTATGGTGACTTACCTGAAGGAACAGTCTGTGCACAGGAAATTCCGGTAGAAGGTGCATTGACAGTAATGCCCTCACATAACTCTAACAAGGCAATAACTTCTAGCGTTAAAACCTCAAGCTTCAAATGTGATGGCCGAATCCATTGTTCTCAGATGACCTCTTGCGAAGAAGCAACTTTCTTTTTGAGAAACTGCCCTAATGTAAAGATGGACGGAAACAATGATGGAGTTCCTTGTGAGAAACAATGGTGCGGGTGATTTTAAATAAAGTTTTGCTTCTTTTATTGTCACCGATACCACCACTGCCAAGCGTAAACCGTATTCCAAAAGGAACCGCCTCCCGTGGCCAAACAATACGCGCCCCACATTGAACGCTTATTGACCGTCGCCGCCAGCGGCAAACTCCTTGCCGTGGGCGGTCGCCGCGACGCAATGGGTGTCACCGACTCCAGCGTCCACCTGCTGCAACTACCCAAGCTGAACGCGCGCTTCAGTGCCCCGCTGGACACTGCCGTATCCACGCTGGCCTTTTGCGGCGATGAGCTGTTGCTGGCTGGAACCGTCAAGGGCGATCTAGCCATTTGGCGCGCGAGCGGCGAAGGCAAAACCCCGGATTGGCAGCAGACTGTTCACACCGGCACGGTGCGGGCGCTGGTTGCGTCCGACTCGCAGATCCTGAGCGTGGGCGATGACGGCGGACTGGCACTGCACGCCATCGAAATGGACGGCGATCAACCCCGTCTGCGCGAGCAAACCAAGCGTCGTCTGAGCGAACAGCCATTACGCGCCGTGGCGCTGGACCCGACAAGCGGCAACGTGGCCGCCGCCGGTGCCGACAACACCATTTACGTCCTGCCACTGGCGCGACTGGGCGATGCCGAACCCCGCGCCATGCCCTGCGGTGAACGCGGCATTTTTGCTCTGACCTTCACCGGCGATGGGCGCATCGTAGCCGGTTGCGGCGATGGTTCGATCCGGGTTTGCTTTCTGGAAGGGGCCATCGACGAAGAAAATCGCAGCGGCGACGCCGCCCATCAGGGGCCGGTGCGTAGCCTGCTGTTCAGTGCGGCGCTGAACGACGAACAAGACCGTCCCCTACCCCGCCGTTTGTTCTCGCTGGGCGAGGACGGCGAACTCAAGGTCTGGACGCTGGACCAGCGCCGCAAACCGCGCACCGTTCCCGTTGGACGCAACGCCAGCGCGCTGGCGCTGTTCGAGCCGTTGCCGCAAGCCAAACCGGAACAGCGCGGCGGCCTGTTGGTCGCGGTTACGGAAAATCGGCTGATTTGGCTCAGTCCGGTCGATCAAAACGGCAATCCGTCCGGTCACGCCGAAACCTGGGATTCCCGACTACAACGCTTGCTCGACGAAGTGAAGGCGAACCGCTCGTCGTCGGCCACCTTGGACGCTTTGGCGCAACTGGCCGAGGACGAGGCGCGGGAAGGTTTGGAATACGTGCTCAGCCAGGATTCCCGGCCGGGGCGACGCATTGAGGCCGCGCAACGGCTAGGTGACGGCCAACGCCGCCGTAGCCGACCGACACTGGCCAAGGCGCTGAACGACGATCACGCTGGCGTGCGCAAGGCCGCGCTGAAAGCGTTGGAACGGATCGACGCCGAAACGCCCCTGCAAGCCCTGCAACCGGCGCTAGGCAGCCGCCACCCGGACATTCGGCTCGATGCGGTGCAAGGCCTGACCGCGTTACGCCAAGCGTCGCCCCTGGTGCCGAGACTGCTGAACGAGCGGCTGAACGACTCGGACGCCAAAGTCCGCGAAGCCGCCCTCGACGGCTTGCTGAGCTTGGACCCCGAAGCCAGCGTCGCATTGCGCGGCGCGTTCGAGCGAGGCTCCCCCGATATCCGTCGCGCGGTTCTGATCCGACTGGGACGCCAGCGCTTGAGCGCCACGCCACAGGGTCGCCAACTGCTTGGCCACGCGCTCAACGACGAAACCCACGAAGTCCGTCAGGCGGCGCTCTGGGTCGCGGTCGCGGCGCATCCCGCGCTTGCCGCTCGCCTGCGCACTGGCGGCGGTGACATCACCAAGATGCTGGACGAACTCCGGGCACAAGGGGTCGGCGAAGAAAGCGCGGCCACGCCCGACGCTCTGGCCGAAGCGGAGCTGGAACCGCTGTTCGCGGCCCTGGTCTCCCGTCACCCGGATATCGCCCTGCAAAGCGCCCTGTGTCTGAGCTGGCTCGGCGACGACCGGGCCAGCGGCGCCTTGCTGCAACTCAGCCGGGAACCGGAGGTCGGGACACGGCGGATAGTCGCCCGTTTCATGGCCAACGCCATCATCAATCTCGCGGGCGATCGGCGCTTGCGCTTGCGTCTGCAATGGCTGTTGAACGACGACGATGCGCAAGTACGCGCCGAAGCATTCGACGGTCTGCTCAAGTTGGCCGAACCGGAAGGTCCGGCCGGCGAGATCGATCTGGCCGAACTGGCGCTGCGCACTCAGGCGGGCGAGATTCGGACCCGCGCCCTGCAACTCCTGGTCAAGCACGGCGCGACCGCGCAAAACGAACTCGCCACCCGTATCGACGGACTGCTCGGTCATGCCCTGGACGATGAAGCCGAGGACGTGCGCCGGGAAGCCTTGCGAACGTTATGGGCCTGGCACAGCAAACGTCCGGAAACCACCCTGCGTCGGACAGTCGCTTCGGTGCATCCCGACGTGCGCCGCTGGGCCGTGGACGAACTGGCTCGCCAAGCCCGCCAATCGCGCGCCTGGGCCAGGGAACTGCTGATCGAGCGGGTCGGCGACAACGCCGCCGAGGTGGGATTGGCCGCCTACCAAGCCTTGACCAAAGAAGACGCTGACAAGAAACGCTCCAATTACCACTTGGCGGCGCTCGATTCGCCTGCCGCCGAAGTCCGTTTGGCTGGTTTGAAAGGCGCGTTGGAAGCGTCCGACCCGGCCCCACTGCGAAACCGCTTAATCGAACTGCTGCAAAGCGAGGAAGCGCCTCAGTTCCTCGCCGCCATCGAAGCGCTCGATAAATTGCTGCCCAACGACGCGCAAGCGTTCGCTCTCGCCCTCGACAGTCCGTTCCATCTACTGCGGGTGCGCGCTGGCGAGTTGTGCGGCAAGCGCCGGGATCACCGCGCCGTCGGAGCGATGCGGGCTTTGCTGAGTATCCCCAAGACCGACCACGACCGCCCGTCCGATACGCTGCGCCAGCGCGCCGCCAGCGCCCTGGCCGACGTGGGCGACCCGGCCAGCATTCCGTTTCTCACCACTTTGCTGCGCGACGAGGATGCCCTGGTCCGGGAACACGGCGCGCGTGGCTTGGCCGCCGCCTGTCTAAATGGCAACGAGCAACCGCTGGTTGCCGCGCTGGCTCATGCCGACCTGGCGGTGCGCAGTTGGGCCGCCGACGGCCTGTCGAAATTGGGCGATGCACGGGCGCTGCCGGTACTGGCTGGCACCCAGCGCCACGAGCATCCGCCGATCCGGCGCGGCGCGCTGTACAGCTTCGTCGCGCTCGGCGGCAATGGGGTGCAAGGCTTGCTGCAAGGATTGGAAGACCGCGAGCGCGATCTCCAGGAGTTGACCTTCGCCGTGATCGTGGCCCGCGATATTGCCTTGGCGCGGGCGCGATTGGAACCGGATTTGCTGCTCAGCGCCCTGAGCGCCGGCCAGCCGGAAATCCGCTTCGCCGCCGCGCGCGCTCTGGAAGTGCGGCTGTGCGATGAAGACCTGGGGCAATGGGGACTGGAACTGATCGGGCCGCGCCAGCCGGAGAAAGCCAGCGATATGCGCAACTGGCCGGACCCGGCGCAACGGCCGCGTCTGCTCAACGCCGTGGTCAACGCCCTGGCCAGCGATTCTCCAGCCCGGCGCTACGCCGCCGCCCAGGTTCTCGGCTTGCGTCCGCAACCGGAAAGCTTTTGGCGCGAAGCGAAGCGTCTCGCCGAAATCGCCACCGACCCAGCGCCACCCCAAACCGCGCCCGAAGCCGAAACGCCGCTGGAGCGCAAAACCGGCTGGATTCGCGGGCTGTTTCAGCGCAAGTCACAACAGCCGAGCGGCTCCGCCACCCAACGCCTGCTGACCGTGTTGCGTTTCGCCGGTGGCGGGCGACCGTTGCCCAAGGATCAGGATCAAGCCGGCGCGTCCGAACTGTGGCGGCTGGCATTTGGAACTTACGCCGGCCTGATTCGGCAAGCGCCGGTCGCCAAGGGGCCGGACGATTATCAACGGGTACGGCGCGACAGCATCGCCCGTCTCGCGACGCTGGCCCAACAGTCCGTCATTGGCCGGGAGGCGGTGTTGCCGGTACTGCGCCAAGCCCTGGGCGATCCGCATCACCTGGTCCGACAAGCAGCGCTGAACGCACTGGCCGAACTGCATCCGCACGAGCCGTTGGAACCGCTGACCCTGGCCTTGAACGTCGATTCCGCCGACCTCGGCCGCAATGCTTTTGATCGCCTGCTGGCTTTGGCCGCAGCCGGCGATGCGCGCGCCGCCGAACTGGCCCGTAGCGCGGTCAATGCCGCCAACGCCGAAACGCGCCGCCACGCCCTGGAGCAACTACCCCGCCTGTATCCCACCGGCAGTCTGGAACCCTGGTTGCTGGCGCTGAACAGCCGCCATGACGATTTGCGGCTCACCGTGGTGGATCGCCTGCTCAATGCCAACGATCCGCGCATCGCGGTGGCCTTGAGTCGCGCTTTGGAAAGCGAGCACGAGGAGTTGCGCTTGCGCGCCGCCGTGGGCTTGGCCCAGCGCGGCGAGTCACTGGCCCTGGACGTGTTGGCCGCCGCTCTGCGCGGCGAACCACGGATCGCCAACCGAGCGCTGGAGGCGCTGGTCGTCTTGGCGCACGCCCGTCCGAACGAGCAGGTCGCGGCAAAGGCGACCGAAGCCGTAACGGCGCGCCTGGAAGACGATCCCGACCTGAGCGCCGACCATCCGGCCCTGCTGCGCGCCCTCGGTCGCATCGGCCATATCGCCGCCGCGCCGCTGCTGGGTCGCTGGTTGCTGGATAAGGACAAAGCCACTGATCACAGCCAAGCCCTGGACGTGCTGTTACAACTGTTGCGCGACCGGGTCCAACCGGAGCAAAAGCGGGCGGACGGGCGGCAATACCCGCGCTATCGGGAAGCATTGGCCCTGGAAGCCTTGCCGCCGTTACTCGATCACGACAACGCCGCGATTCGCACGCGCGTCGTCGAAGTGTTGGGCAATCTGGAGGCGAAACAGGCGGAAATGCTGCTGGTCCGGCTGCTGGACGACCGCGACGAGGCCATTCGGGCGCTGGCCTGCGCGCAATTGGCGCAACGCATCGTCGCCGGCATGCCCGACGCCAGTTTGGAACCGCTGACGTGGGCGCTTGCCGGTGGTCGCCGCGAACTGTTGCTGGCCGCCGCCGAAGGCTTGGCCAGGCAACAACGGCCGGAAGCCTTCCAACCACTGTTGCTGGCGTTCACGGCAGGTGCGGATGTAGAGCGGAAACGCGCCATCGCCGCGCTGGGCGAGTTAGGCGACCGGCGCGCTTTGGACTATCTGGAACCGTTGCTTGATCAACGCGCCGATTTGCCCGCCGACGACCGGGCCTTGGCCCCGGATGCCGCCGAGGCGCTCGGCGCTTTGCTCCCCCGCCTGAGCGACGCCGACGAACGGCAACGGGTGCGCGACCATCTGGAACGGCTGGCCCGCGAAGGTGTGGGCGAACTGCGCTGGCGGACACTGAGCGGTTTGCGGCGCGTCGGCGACGAGCGCAGCCGTGCCCTGCTGGAACGCCTCGTCAGCGATCCCTACGAAAATGGCACCGCCCGACAACGGGCCGCCGTCGAACTGGGTCAACTGAGCGTATCTGCTTCCGAACCGGTGTTGGAGTCGCTGCTGCACCAGCGCGACGCCGGTCTGCGCAAGGCCGGTCTGGAGGCGTTGCGGCGGATTTATCCCAATGATGCCACCCAGGTCAACCTGCTGGCTCTGAACAGCGAATACGCCGAGATCAGCCAGCCCGCCGCGCGTTTTCTGGCTCGCCAGGGCGACCCCGACACCCTCACGCAGCGACTCGGTGTAGTTAAGGATCAACAGGTTCGACAACGCCTGCGGCGCGGGTTGATCCGCCGCCAAGCCTTCTCCCGTGACGCTTTGGGCGAGTTGCTGCGCGGCGACGCGGCGGCGACGCGGATCGAGGCAGCCTGGATCGCCGGTAACAGCGGTGACCGGGATTTGGCGGAAGCCGTGCAAAGCGCGCTGGAACGAGCGGCGAATGGTTGGCGACAAGCCGACGAACGGCATTTATGGGAACAGGTCAGTGCGGAAGCGCAGGCTTGGCGGGCCAGTCTGTGGGCCGCCCGTCAACTGCAACTCGCCGTCGCGCCAGCGGCGCGGGCCGCACTTGCCGATCCCCGCCATCCAGTAGCGGTACGACGCGAGGCGATTCGCTGTCTGGCCGAGTGCGGCGATGCCAAGGACAGCAACGCGCTGTTGCAAGCGCTGGAGGATGTCGATTCCGGGGTGCGCGCGGCGGCCAGCGCTGCTCTGGCCCGGCTGGGCGGCGACTCCGTGCTCCAACATTTAGAGCGATCCAAGCGCATTGATGGCGCGGCCTTGCGCCCGGTCCTGCGGGCGGTGCTGCCCGGCGCGGATGGCCGCTTGCTGGCCAGCACCGAACAGCGGCAAGCCGCGCTGCCGGTTTATCTGGAGCAGGGAGAAGTCGCGGCGCTGATCCGTCGCGCCACCGCAACCGATGGGGAAGCGGCGGCGCGGTCGAGCGCGATTGCGGCCCTGGGCCGACTGGGTGGCGAAGCCGCGCAAACCACCTTGCAGGGCATCCTGGCCAACAAGAGCGAGGACGGCACGATTCGAGCCATCGCCTTCAAGGGCTTGCGGCGCTTGGAACGACGGGTGGCGAATCGGGTTGCTTCCGGTGGATAACCTCAGGGGGATACCCACAAAATCAATGCTTGCGAACTTCAGCACGAGTGCGCGATTCCCCGCAACGTTCCACCGCCGCCCGCACCCTGTTCAGCGATCCGACGCATACGATTTACCTGAGTGCGGTTTCAGCGTGGGAGATCACGGTCAAGCATGGTTTAGGCTGGTTGCCGCTGGCCGAACCACCGCACCGATATATTCCGACTGAACGGGACAAGCACGATATTCTGTCGCTTGATCTCAGTGAAGCCGCCGTGCTCGAACTGCGGCGACTGCCCAACCATCACCCAGATCCATTCGACCGTATGCTGATTTGCCAAGCGATTGCGCACGGTCTGGCTCTGCTAACGCCAGACAGCCACATTCAAGCCTATCCGGTACGGACAGCGTGGTAGTCCAGCCGCTGGTTTTGCCCATTGCGCCGCATGGCACAGCACTTCATCCCACCCGTTCTCGCGCTTCCAGTTCTTCCCAGCGTTCGTAAACCGCTTCCAGTTCCGCCTCCAACACCCGCAACTCCTCCAGCCGCTGCGTGACAACCGCTGCTTCCTGCTTGTAAAAGGCGGGATCGGCAGTCGCGGCGTGCAATTCCTGCTGGCGCTGCTCCAGTTCCTCAATGCGTGCCGGCAGTCGCTCCAATTCCCGCCGTTCGTTGTAGCTCAACTTGCCTGGCGCGGCAGGTTTTGGCATGGGCGAGGCGGCGGGCTTCGACTTGACGGCGGGAACCGCTCCCGGCGCAGCGGGTCGTTGGCGCAGCCAGTCACTGTAGCCGCCGACATATTCGCGGATGCGCCCGCCGCCTTCGAACACCAGACAACTGGTCGCCACGTTATCCAGAAAGGTGCGGTCGTGGCTGACCAGCAGCAGGGTGCCGGTGTACTCCAGCAGCAGTTCTTCCAGCAGTTCCAGCGTTTCCAGATCGAGATCGTTGGTCGGTTCGTCCATGACCAGCAGGTTGGCCGGCTGGCTGAATAGTCGGGCCAGCAGCAACCGGTTGCGCTCGCCGCCGGACAACGACTTGACCGGCGAGCGCGCCCGCTGGGCGGTGAACAGAAAATCACCCAGGTAACCGATGACGTGGCGACGCTGGCCGTTGATCTCGATGTGCTCACGGCCCCCGGCGACGTTGTCCAGCACGGTTTGTTCCGGATTGAGTTGTTCGCGCAGTTGATCGAAATAGGCCACTTCCAGCTTGGTGCCCAAGCGCACTTCGCCGGTATTCGGCCGCAAGCGCCCCAGCAGCAGATTCAGCAGAGTGGTTTTTCCGGAACCGTTGGGGCCGATCAGGCCCACCCGGTCGCCACGCATGATGCGGGTCGAGAAGTCGCGGATCAGCGGCTCGTCCTGCCAGGCGTAGCCGACGCGTTGCGCCTCGATCACCAGCCTGCCGGAGGTTTCCGCCTGCTCCAGCGCGATGCTGGCCTTGCCCAGTTGCTCGCGGCGCTGGCGGTGCGCCTCGCGCAAGGCCAGAAGCGCTCGTACCCGGCCCTCGTTGCGGGTGCGGCGGGCCTTGATACCCTGCCGAATCCACACTTCTTCCTGCGCCAGATTCTTGTCGAACTTGGCGTTGTGCCGGGCCTCGACTTCCAGCAGCGCCGCCTTCTTTTCCAGAAACGCCGCGTAGTCGCCGGGCCAGGACGTCAACATGCCGCGATCCAGTTCCAGCAGGCGGGTGGCCAGCCGTTGCAGAAGTGTCCGATCGTGCGTGACGAACAGCAGGCCACCGCGAAATTCCAGCAGTTCCTGCTCCAACCATTGGATGGTTTCCAGATCGAGATGGTTGGTCGGCTCGTCCAGCAGCAGCAAATCCGGCTCGCACACCAGCGCCCGGCCCAGCAGCACCCGCCGCCGCCAGCCGCCGGACAATTCCGCCAGCGGGGCGTCGGCTGGCAGTTGCAAACGGCTGATGACGGTTTCGACCCGCTGTTGCCAGCGCCAGCCGTCGCGCGCTTCCAGTTCGTGCTGCAAGTGTTCCATGTTCCGCATCCGTTCGGGCGCGGGGTCATGCGTGAGTTGCGCCGCCGCCTCGTGATACTTGGCCAGCAAATCCCCCAGCCCATCCAGCCCGCCGGCCACGATCTCAAACGCGGTAGCGGTGGTATCCACCGGCAGCTCCTGCGCCAGCGTGGCCACACGCAGCCCAGGCTGCCGCCAAGTTTCGCCGCCGTCGGGTTGAATCTCGCCGGCCAGCAGGCGCAGCAGGGTGGTTTTACCGGTGCCGTTGCGACCGATCAGGCAAACCCGCTCGCCGGGATCGATTTGGAAGCTGGCGCCATCCAGCAGTTTTTCGGCGCCGAAGGCGATGGAGAGGTTGTCGATACTCAACAAAGGCATGAGGATTCGTATCCTTATATCGTTTCCCGATAGGTTTTGTTCTTTTCTGAGGCCAATAACCACCCTGTTCGTCATACCCGCGAAAGCGGGTATCCCGTTTTTCAGCGGCGGCCTGGATTCCCGCATTCGCGGGAATGACGAAAACCTATTCAGAATTGGTATTACTTTAGCGAGAAAGATGCGTCATTATGGATTCAAAGGGGGGCGCCGCGTCAGCGGCAGGGGGATCCGGCTCGACCATCCGCGTTTCCACCACTCAAAGAGGGTCTTATATGAACCCGTCCGCGCTCCATCCTTCAACGCAAATCGCAAGGATCGACACGCACTGCCTGTTTGACGCGATTTCAAGCGCGGCCTATGCTTTGGCCTATGCAACTAACGGAAGAGGCCATCATGCCCGCATCTGATCAGATCGTCGAACGCCGCGCTCGCCTGTTCCGCAATGGCCGCAATCAGGCCGTGCGCATCCCGCGTGAATTCGAGTTGCCGGGCGATGAAGTCATCCTCTACAAAGACGGCGAGCGCCTGATCGTGGAACCGGTGAAGAAACCGACTCATCTCCTGGAACTGCTGGCGACGCTGGAACCCATCGAAGAGGCCTTTCCCGACGTGGATGCGGGACTGCCAGCGTTGGACGACATCCAGCTATGAACGGCCCACGCTATCTGTTGGACACCAATATCGTATCCGATCTTGCCCGGCATCCCGGCGGACCGGTGATGCAGCGCATCGCGGCGGTCGGGGTCGAACAAATCGGCATCAGCAGCATCGTCGCCTGCGAAGTGCGCTTCGGCGCGATGAAAAGCGGATCGCAACGCTTGGCGCAACGGGTAAAGTTGCTGCTCGATCAGATCGCGACATTCCCGATGGAATCGCCGGTCGAGGAGCACTACGCCGAGATTCGCGACACGCTGGAGCGCGCGGGCACGCCCATTGGCCCCAATGACTTGCTGATCGCCGCCCACGCCCGATCGTCGGGGCTAACCTTGGTCACCAACAACATGCGCGAGTTTTCCCGCGTACCGGGACTCCTGGTCGAAAACTGGCTGGCGAACACCGCCTGAAACTTCGTGATCGAGGATCGGAATCCATCTGATCAATCAGGACAGCCGCCGACGGCGATGTTTCAGCAGCACCAGCGAGCGGCCCTGCACTGGATAGGGTTCCTCGGCGGGATGCTCGTCGCCGCTGACCGGGCGACCCTGCGGCAAGGCGGTATCGATCAGCACCTCGAATGGCGAGCCGTCCCGCAGGATCGGCAGCATAAACGGGATTTCTTCGTGATGGGAATTGACCAGCACCAGGAAATCGTCGTCCTCCAGCGCGTGTCCGCGCTCGTCCCAGTCGCCCAATCCGTTACCGGGCAGATACAGCCCCAGACAACGGGCGTAGTCGTGTGTCCACTCGTCGTCGTCGATCTCGCGGCCGTCGGGGTTGAACCAAAGAATGTCGCGGACTCCGTCGCCATGGATACCGCGAAAAAAATGCCGGCGGCGAAAGGTAGGATGCCGCTGGCGAATTTGGATCAGGTGCTGGGTAAACACCAGCAACTCGCGATTCTCCTTTAACCAGGCCAGATCCCAATCCAGCCAGCTGAGTTCGTTGTCCTGGCAATAGGCGTTGTTGTTGCCACGTTGGGTACGGCCGACCTCGTCGCCGGCCAGCAGCATCGGCACGCCCTGCGACAGCAGCAGGGTCGCCAGCAGATTACGCCGCTGGTGCAGCCGCAGCGCCAGCACGGCCGGATCGTTGGTGTCGCCCTCCGCCCCGCAATTCCAACTGCGGTTGTGCGAATCGCCATCCTGGTTGTTCTCGCCGTTGGCTTCGTTGTGGCGCTCGTTATGGCTGACCAGATCGTACAGGGTAAAACCGTCGTGGGCGGTGATGAAATTGATGCTGGCGGGCGGGCGACGGCCGTTGTGCTGGTACAGATCGGCGGAACCGGTCAAGCGATAGGCCAGCTCGCCGATCAATCCACCCTCGCCGCGCCAGTAGTCACGCACCACGTCGCGATACTTGCCGTTCCACTCGCTCCAGCCGACCGGAAACTGGCCGACCTGATAACCATTTTCGCCCACATCCCACGGTTCGGCGATCAACTTGACTTGCGACAGCACCGGGTCCTGCTGGACCACGTCCATGAATGTGCCGTTCTGATCGATCGTGCCATCCGCTTCCCGCGCCAGCGTGGCGGCCAGGTCGAAGCGGAAACCGTCCACACGCATCTCCTGCACCCAGTAGCGCAGGCTGTCCATCACCATCTGCAACACCCGGGGATGGGCGGTGTTCAGGGTGTTGCCGCAGCCGGTGTAATCCATGGTGTAGCGTGGATGCTCGGGCGACAAGCGGTAATAACTGGCGTTGTCGATGCCGCGAAAACTCAGGGTCGGGCCAAGTTGATTGCCCTCGGCGGTGTGGTTGTACACCACGTCGAGGATCACTTCGATGCCGGCCGAGTGCAGCGACTTGACCATGCTCTTGAATTCGGCGACCGGATTATCGGTGGCGGCGTAGCGCGGGTCCGGGGCGAAATAGCCGAGCGGGCTGTAGCCCCAGTAGTTGCGCAAGCCGCGATCCAGCAGATGGCGCTCGTCGATGAAGTACTGGATCGGCAGCAACTCCACCGCCGTGACCCCCAGCGCCTTGAGATAATCGATCACCGGCCCGCAGGCCAGCCCGGCGTAACTGCCGCGCAGATTGGTTGGCACATCGGGATGGCGCATGGTGAAGCCGCGCACATGCAGTTCGTAGATGAGGGTGTCGTGCCAGGGTATCCGCGGCGGCCGGTCGTCGCCCCAGAAAAAGGCGGTATCCGCCACCAAACACTTGGACATGCCCGGTGCGCTGTTACGGGTACTGAAGCTCAGATCCTCGGTGCGACCACCGATCCGGTAGCCGAACTGGGCGTCGCTCCATTGAATCTGGCCGACGATCGCCTTGGCGTAGGGATCGAGCAGCAGTTTGTGGGCGTTGAAACGGTGGCCCTCCTCCGGCCGATGCGGTCCCTGCACCCGGTAGCCATACAGCAGGCCGGGTCGGGCGTCCGGCAGATAACCGTGCCAAACCCGACCGGTTTGTTCGCGCAAGGGGATTTGCTCGACTTCGTGCTTACCCCGCGCATCGAACAGACACAACACCACCTGCTCGGCGTGTTCCGAAAACAGCGCGAAGTTGACGCCCTCGCCGTCCCAGTTCGCGCCCAATGGGTACGGCCGACCGGGCCAGACAACGGTGCTGGATGGACTGATCATCGGCTTCAATCCCTAAAGGGAACCACAGAATTAGGGGACAGGAAACCGGGGGGCGGCGGAAAAAAACCGGCCCCCCGAGACCCGTCCCCTGCCCTCATTCGCTAAACGCTTGCATGGTCGCGGTCACCTCGCCGGGCCCGACCACCGTAATACCACCCTGGGTCACTTGGTATAACTTGCGATCCTGTTCGAGATCGTAGCCGATGCGGGTACCCGCCTCGATCACGTTATAACCACCGATGATGGCGCGCCGCAACCGGGCGCCGCGCTTGATGTGGACGTACTCCTGAATCAGGCAATCCTCGATCTCCACATCCTCCTCGATAATGACCTCGCGACGGATGATGGTGTTGGTGATTTTGGCCTGACGCACCATCGAGCCGGCGGCCACCACGCTGTTTTTAACACTGGCATCCAGCAGGCGCGCCACCGGCCCCTGATAGTTACTGGAAAAGATCCGCCACTGGGGGTTGAACATATCGAAACGCGGCTTCTCGCCCAGTAGATCCTGATGGGCGTTGAAATAAGCATCCCGCGTGCCGACATCGCGCCAGTAGGCCTGCTCCTCATAAGGCTTGGTCCCCGGCACCTTGTTGGTGGCGAAGTCGTAGGCGAACACCCGATGGGTATCTTTCAGATTCGGCAATACATGGTGACCGAAATCGTGTTCGCCGCGCTCATGCGCCTCCTTGAGCGCCTGGATCAGCACCTTGGCGTTGAACAGATAGTTGCCCATTGAGGCGTAGGAGCGGGTGGGATCGGAGGGCATGGGCGGCGGGTTGGCCGGTTTCTCCTTGAAGTCGCTGACCCGGCCCGCGTGATCGGCGTCGATGACGCCGAACGAACTGGCATCGGCGATTGGCACCGGCAGCGCGGCAACGGTCGCGTCGGCTTCCCGCTCCAGGTGGAAATCCACCATCTGCTGGAGATCCATCCGATAAATGTGATCGGCGCCGAACACCAGCACCAAATCAGGATTGTGCAGTTGAATCAGATTCAGGTTCTGATACACGGCATCGGCGGTGCCCATGAACCAGTCGCCGCCGCGCATCATTTGCGGCGGCACCACCGTCACGAATTCCTCGTTCCGCATCGGCGACACCACCCACGCCTTGCGGACGTGTTCGATCAGGGACTGGGACTTGTACTGCACCAGCATGTAGATCGACTGAATTCCCGAATTAAGCAGGTTGCTCAACACGAAATCCACAATGCGGTAGCGGCTGCCGAACGGCAGCGACGGTTTGGAGTTATACGCCGTCAGTGGGCTCAAGCGGGCACCTTCGCCGCCCGCCATGACAAAAGCCAGGACTTTCGGTTGTTTCATCGCGGCACATCCTTCGTTTCGAGTGATAGTAGTTCGCACAAACCCCCGAGCGGGATGGCAACCCAGTCGGGGCGGTTATCCAGTTCGTAACGCAGTTCGTAACAGGCTTTCTCCAGCGTAAACAAATCCAGCAAGGCCTTGGCCTGCTCGGGATCGGCCGGATAGCTCGGGCAATCCCGCAGGGATGCGGCGTAACCCTCCAGGAACGCGGTCCGGGCCTGGCGCTCCCAATCGCCGATGTAGGACGCCAGTTCTTCCCAGTTGGCGGTACCGTCGGCGGTTGACTGCCGCAAGGCGGCGTGCGCGGCATAATTGAGCGAGCGCAACATGCCGACCACATCCCGCAGCGGCGAGTTTTTGTGGCGTCGCTCTTCCAGCGACCGCGACGGTTCGCCCTCGAAATCGATGATGATGACGTCGTCCTTGGCCACCAGCACCTGGCCGAGGTGGTAATCGCCGTGGAAGCGGGTCTTCATCGGCAGCGAATCCGCGATCTCCAGTTGGTCCAACCGGGCCATGAGGTGCTCGCGCGCGGTCAGCAGGCAACCAGCCAGGGAGCGCGCCGGTTCCGCCAATCGCCACTGCGCCTGTTCCAGCCGCTCCAGCGTGGTGGTCGCCTCCTGTCGAATCTGCTCGATCCAGCCGCTCAGATCGGCCGGCGTGATCGGTTCCGGATCGAAAGCGGCATCGCCGGTGGCCAGCGCCAGCGCCCGATGCAATTCGCCCGTGCGCCGGCCCAGGGTCGTGGCGAACAACAGATAAAGCACATGCACGCCCTCGCCGGCTTCCCGCACCGTTTCCGGTTGCTGCACGCAATCGTCCAGGAACCGTTTCAGGTAATCCTGGGTGTAGGTCCAGGCATCGCCCTGGTTGCCGACAAAGCCTTGCAGCATCGCCAGCGCGATGACGTTGCCATCCTTGTCTTCGTACTCCAGGGCCCCGGCCAACGGCGCGGCGTTGCCGAAGTCGGCGACGTCGGTCAGGAATCGCCCCATCTCCAACTCGGGATTGATGCCGGGCCGTAAACGTCGATAGCCCTTGAGTAGCATCCGGTCGCCGACATTGAGGGTGGTATTGCTGCTGTCCAGCGCCAGCCGCTTGACCGGCAGCATCTCCGGCAGGTCGCCGGCCAGGCCGTGGAAGATGCGAGTCGAGGAGAATTTCAGCCAGCCGCCACCCAGCGGTATCCGGGTGTTGCGCGCCATCATCTTCAGCATGGACTGCGTGAATTTCTCATTGGCGTAGGCGTCGTACAGCAGGCCCATCCGGGCACGGACCCGGACCCGCGCCAGCGTGTAGGGCCACAGTGGGCGCAGTTTCTCCTCACCCTCGTCTTCCCAGGCCAGCGCCATCGGCAAACCGTAATCCTGCGGCTCCGGCCGCTCGGCCAGCCAGACCCGGATTCGGGCCAGCACCCATTCGGTCTGATCGACCCAGACGTCGTAGTTATCGAACTCGACCGACTCGATGCGCCCGCTCTTGCCGGCGAACCAGCGCTGGGTGGGCAGGAATTCCGGCAGCACCCGCCGGGTCAGCCGCTCGTGCAGATTCATGGCCATTTCCCGCCGGCTGGGCTCGACCTGATCGACGAAGAAGCTCTTCCAGCCCTGGAACAGCACCAGAATCCGCAGGTCCCCACCGGGCAACCGGTCTTCGTGCCAGACCGGCGGCGCGGCGTAACTCAAGCGGAACCAGTAGACCCCGTAGCGGGGCAGGGTTAGCAGATAGGGCAGCTCGCCGATCGGCGGAAACGGGTTCTGACCCAGCATTTCCACCGGCACCATGCCCTTGAATTTGCTCAGATCGAGCTCCACCGGCTGGGCGGAACGCGACAGATTGGCCACGCACAGCACCACCTCGTCGGCGTGGGCGCGGACATAGGCCAGAATCTTGCGGTTGCCGGGCCGCAGCATCTCCAGCCGGCCACGACCAAAGGCCCGGCAGGTCCGGCGCACGGCGATCATCCGCTTCATCCAGTTCAACAGCGAGGCCGGCGCGCGATGCTGCGCCTCCACATTGACCGCCTCGTAACCGTAGATCGGGTCCATGATCGGCGGCAGGTACAAGCGCTGCGGGTCGGCCTTGGAGAAACCGGCGTTGCGGTCGGGGCTCCACTGCATCGGGGTACGCACGCCGTTGCGGTCGCCGAGAAAAAAGTTGTCGCCCATGCCGATCTCGTCGCCGTAATAAAAAATCGGCGTGCCCGGCATCGACAACAGCAGGCTGTTCATCAGCTTGATCTTGCTGTAATCGTTGTCCATCAGCGGGGCCAGCCGGCGGCGGATGCCGACGTTGACCCGACTGCGGGGATCGGCGGCGTAGGTGCGGTACATGTAGTCCCGCTCGCGGTCGGTGACCATTTCCAGCGTCAGTTCGTCGTGGTTGCGCAGGAAGATCGCCCATTGGCAGTTGTCGGGAATGTCCGGGGTCTGTTCCAGAATATCGACGATGGGATGACGGTCTTCCTGAGCGATGGCCATATACATGCGCGGCATCAGCGGGAAGTGGTAAGCCATTTGGCACTCGTCACCGTCGCCGAAGTAGTCGCGCACGTCCTCCGGCCATTGATTGGCCTCGGCCAGAAACATGCGACTGCGGTAGTGCCGGTCCACCACGGCCCGCATCTGCTTGATCACCGCATGGGTTTCCGGCAGGTTTTCGTTGTAGGTGCCTTCGCGCACGCACAGGTAGGGGATGGCGTCCAGCCGCACTCCATCCACACCCAAGTCCAGCCAGAACCGCATGATTCTGGTCACGGCTTTCACCACCGCCGGATTGTTATGGTTCAAATCCGGCTGGTGCGAAAAGAAACGATGCCAATAGTATTGTTCCGCCACCGGGTCCCAGGCCCAATTGGAGGTCTCGGTATCGGTGAAGATGATGCGGGTTTCCGGAAATTTATCGTCATTGTCGTTCCAGACGTAGAAATTCCGTTCCGGCGAGCCTCGTGGGGCGCGGCGCGCGGCCTGAAACCAGGGATGCTGGTCGGAGGTATGGTTGATCACCAATTCGGTGATGATCTTCAGACCCCGCGTGTGCGCTTCGCGGACGAAGATCCGGAAATCGGCCATGGTGCCGTACTGGGGATGAATGCTCTGATAGTCGGAGATGTCGTAGCCATCGTCCCGCATCGGCGAAGGATAGAACGGCAACAACCACAGCGTGTCCACGCCCAGTTCCTGGAGATAATCCAGGCGCTGGACCAAGCCGCGAAAATCGCCGACCCCATCGTTGTCGCTGTCGCCAAAGGCCTTGACGTGCAACTGATAAATAAGTGCGTCCTTGTACCACAACGGGTCTTCCACACCGTTCCAGCCCTTCGATTTTTGAGCCATCTATACCTTCTCCTCAACCACTGAATGTATCGAAATCTTGTTCCGTCTGCAGGCTGCTGCGGATGCGGAACACATGGGCCGGCATCCGGTGCGGATTCAACTCGACATAGTTGCGCGGCCCGTTCCAGATATAGTGGGCGCCCGTCAGCAGATCGTGCACCTGAAACGGCTGGTCCGGATCCACGCCCAGCCCCGCCAGATCCAGGCCAGTCCAGCCGGCTTGGGTGTAATTGGGGTCCAGGTTCACCAACACCAGAACGGTGTTGGCGTAATTGTCAGTGGTTTTGCTGTAGCAAATGATCTGTTCGTTATCGACCTCGTGGAACCGCAGGTTCCAATCGGCTTGCAGCGCCGGATTGCGCTTGCGAATGCGGTTCACCAGGGCGATAAAGTCGCGCAGGCTGTTCGGCCCGTCCAATTCCTGGAAGCCGCGATGACGGATCTGGTATTTCTCCGAATCCAGATACTCCTCGCTACCCGGTTTGACGGCGAGATGCTCCATCATTTCGAAGGCTGGGCCGTAAATGCCGTAGTTGGCGGTCATGGTCGCCGCCAGCACCAGCCGGGACATGAACGCCGGCCGGCCACCGTACTGCAGGGCGGCGGTCAGGATATCCGGCGTGTTGGGCCAGAAGTTCGGCCGAAAATATTCGCGCCCCGGCCCCTGAGTCAGTTCGGTCAGGTACTCGATCAGCTCCCATTTGGTGTTACGCCAGGCGTAGTAGGTGTAGGAATGGGTGTAGCCCAATTTGGCCAGGCGGTGCATCACCTTGGGTCGGGTAAAGGCTTCCGCCAGGAAGATGGCGTTGGGAGTGGTTTTCTTGATCTCGGCGACCAGCCACTCCCACATCGGGAAGGGTTTGGTGTGCGGGTTGTCCACCCGGAAGATACGCACGCCCTGCTCGGCCCAGAACTCAAAGATACTCTTGATCTCTTCCCACAGCGCCTTCCAGTCGCTGGTTTCGAAGTTGAACGGATAGATATCCTGATACTTCTTCGGTGGGTTCTCGGCGTACTGCACCGTGCCGTCCGGTCGCCAGCGGAACCAGTCCGGATGCTGCTTGACGTAAGGATGGTCCGGCGCGCACTGCAAGGCGATGTCCAGAGCGATCTCGATGCCGTGCTCCCGGGCCTTGCGCACCAGATGGTGGAAATCTCCCAGCGTGCCGAGCGCCGGCAAAATGTCCTTGTGGCCACCCTCCTCGGCGCCGATGGCCCAAGGGCTGCCGACGTCGTCCGGTCCGGGCGTGAGCGTGTTGTTCTTGCCCTTGCGATTGATCCGGCCGATGGGGTGGATCGGCGGGAAGTACAGCACGTCGAAACCCATGGCGGCGAGCCGCGGCAGCCAGGCTTCGCAGTCCCTGAAGGTGCCGTGCTTGCCGGGCGCGGAACCGCAGGAGCGCGGGAACAGCTCGTACCAGGTGCTGAAGCGGGCACGTTCGTCTTCAGCCATCAATCCCAGGGTCTTTTCGTACTGGATCGCCAATTGGCGGTCGGCATGGTGATGCATCAGCCTGGCCAGTTCCTCGTCCAAACCCAACTGGCGGCGATAGTCCAGATCCTGATCGCCGGCCAACGCCGCGGCGCGTTTGGCCAGCCACTGAGCGTCCGCGCCGCTCGCGCGCCGACTGGCCTTCTCGGTCAGTTCCGCGCCGACCCGCAGGGAAAGCGCGATATCCTCGGCCTGTTCCCAGCGGGGCAAATCGTGCCGCCAGGACTTGAAGGCGTCCACCCAGGCACAGAGGGTGTACTCGTAAAGTCCCACGTCCAGCACCTGGAATTCACCGCGCCAGCGGTCGTTGACCAGAGGGAGCATCAGCACTTCCCGCCACTCGGCCTCGCCCTGCCGGCGGTATTGCAACACGCAAGATAGCGAATCGTGACCGTCGGTGAAAACATCGGCCTCCACCACCACGGTCTCGCCCACCACTCGCTTGATGGGAAACCGGCCCGCGTCGACTTCCGGGCTCACTCCTTCGATGATCGCTCGCTTGCGGCCATCAACCTCCAGCGCTTGCGAGTCGGAATCCTGCATTGGATTCGCCTCGACCACCGCGATCTTGCTCTCGGCAACGGGTGAGGTCGGTTTGGCGGCTGCCTGCTGGACCTTGCCGGCGGCTTGGGTCAGTTCAGGTTCAGCCGGCGCGGCTGGGTGCTTGTCGGCGGGGAAAGTCGGCTTGACCGGCGCCCACTTTTTGTCATCCGAGCCCTTCTTTGCCATACCGATGATCCTCTTTCGCTGTGCTTGTACGGGTATTGGCAGTGCGCACCGATCCCCCGCGCCTGGCGGTGGCCGACATGCTGCCGTTCGGAAACGTAAGGTGATAAAGTTGCCGCCCTGATACGGGTCGTCCGAGCGACGATCCATCATCCTTCTATAATTTTATCCCTTCCTATTATGACGGTTTTTGCGGCTGTGCCCAAACTCGCTGTTGGGATGCCGCCCCGCCGAGGATGTTCCCTGATGAATAAGATACAGCGGATTATCGATGATGCTTTCGAACGCCGCGGCGAGATCGACGCCGCCACCGCGTCGGCCGATCTGCGCGAGGCGGTCGAGGAGGCGCTGGGGCTGCTGGAACTGGGCCGGGCTCGGGTCGCCGAACCGCGCAACGGTACCTGGATGGTTAACACCTGGTTAAAAAAGGCGGTGCTGCTCAGCTTCCGCCTGAACGACAGCACGATCATCCGTGACGGCTACACCAATTATTTCGACAAGGTCCCGCCCAAGTACGCCGAATACGGCGAAAACGATTTTCTGGCCGCCGGCGTGCGGGTGGTGCCGCCCGCCACCGCCCGCCGCGGCTCCTACATCGCGCCCGGCGTGGTGCTGATGCCGTCCTACGTCAACATCGGCGCCTACGTTGATTCGGGCACCATGGTGGACACTTGGTCCACGGTGGGTTCCTGCGCCCAAATCGGCAAAAACGTCCACCTGTCCGGCGGGGTCGGCATCGGCGGCGTACTGGAACCGCTGCAAGCCAGCCCGACCATCATCGAGGACGATTGCTTCATCGGCGCGCGCTCCGAAGTGGTCGAGGGTGTCATCGTCGAGCGTGGTTCGGTGGTTTCCATGGGGGTCTACATCGGCCAAAGCACCAAGATTTACAACCGGCTGACCGGCGAGATCAGCTACGGTCGGATACCGGCCGGATCGGTGGTGGTGTCCGGCGCCCTGCCCGCGCCCGACGGCAGCCACAGCCTGTACTGCGCGATCATCATCAAGCAGGTGGATGAGAAAACGCGTGGCCGGGTCAGCCTGAACGAATTGTTGCGCGACTGATATGCCGTTTCCAGACCGGCTTTCCTGAAACCGGCTTTCCTAACATTGGCGGGCTGGGTTGATGCCGAAAAAACCCAGCCGCGCCGCGCTTCACTTCAGCCCGGCAATCCAACCCAAGCGATCAAAAGCCGCCGCCCCTTCCGCTTGAGCGCGATTTTACTTTGCTTCGCCCGAGGCGGCTTTCATCGGAAAGCCGTCCGCGAAAGTATGCCCGCATGGCCCAAAATGAACTTGGGCGCATGGGTCAAAATGAACTGAATAGCGCTCAAAATGACCTCTTACAACTGATTTCATATTTCCATGAATAAAATTTTCAAACTGGCAATCTACCCGTGAATTATAACATTCTCAAACAGTTATTTTAGTTATTTTGGTTTTCCTGTTTTTCCATTCTTCAATTGGATGTGAAAATTAAAATTCAGAAAACGGCATGAGAAATGCTTTCTAATATAACTAACCATCGGTGTGCATTGAAAATGTAATACTGGAGAACCTTACCATGCCTACTCCCTACACAGTTAAATCCGGCGATACTCTATCGGTAATTGCCAGCAAGCATGGAATGAAATGGCAGGATATCTATAATCATCCCGCCAATGCGGCTTTCCGTCAGAAAAGGCCCAATCCTAATTTGATCTATCCTGGCGATGTGATCATCATCCCAGATGGTGCGACAGGCCCTGTTGCGCCCGCATCCGTAAAGATTGAACTCGACGACAACCAGGTTGGGAAAACCGGTGACACGATCCCGAGCAATCTTGGTGCGGTCGGAAAAAAACACTATGTTTCTCCAAAGGTTGACAACGCCATGACCGTCTTTGCCTTCTGGCCTTTCAACCAGCAATCGATGTCGCCTTTTGTCACTCTCAAGGCCAGCGACAGCACCAACTTTACCGCAAACTTTGAATGGGAAGGCGCCACCCCCATTCCAGGAACTCCTCACAAAGCCAGGATATCACGACTGATAGCCGGACATTTTCCTGTCAAAATAAAAAACAAATCCACCGGGCATATCGTGGACGAACTGCATGTCTGGATCGTCTGGTCAGAAATCACAGCCAGTGACGCCACTAATAGTACCGGCGATAAAGGAGCTTATTTCCTGGTGAGTATGGGCTACGAGTTCACGCACACCATCAAACCGAGCACCATCATTACAGCCGCCGATCGTCCTAATTTGTCCGGGACCAACACGTCACCAGCGCCACCCGCGTCTGGATTGAATCACAAGGGAGATCCATTGACCGGGGGCGTCAACAAAAAATGGGACAGCTCTCGGAAAATCCGCAAAAAGACCCTCAACCCAAATGCGGTCGCATTGCCGGGCGATGCTTCCTTTCATGGCAATTATCACAACTTTCCCAGCATGAGCGACGGCGATGGCCGCCCGGGCGGAGCCGGAGCCGTCTCCTTCTCCGACTGGCTGGTCGCGGGTAACGACGACGCCGGCGTCGGCGACGAGGATAACGATCCCTACACCGCGCCGCACTCAAGGATATTATGGGGCATCGACACGCCTACTCGATTCATCGGGCATACGGCCGGCGCCAACGGCAATACCGTGGAATGGCGCTTACACTTTCTGGAATTCACGCGACTGGAAATTAATGGCAAATGGTACCTGATTTCCAATTATTTCCCTTGGCGTGTACATTACAAGTTAAAAAAGGAAGGCGGCAAATGGAAAAACAATGGTAGCAACAAAGCTACCGACAATGTTGGTTTTTAAGCAATGATGGCTATTCGATTTTTCCAATATTCCATTTTAATGGCACGCACTTTATCTGGATATATCGCGGCCGCCATTGTCGTTACCCTATCGATAGGAGTGTCCCAAGCCATGACATCAGAAACGCAAAGCCCAGCGCTCTCTTCGTTACGTAGCACATCCGGCACGGAACTGGAGAACCTCGTCGAACATTACTTGAATCAGCGCGAAGCCGATGTCCGGGAACTCATGGATATCGTCGGCGGACAAGAAAGCATATTTCTCAAAAGCCAGCGAGTCGCCACCAAGAGCAAGGACTGGTTTTCCATAACCTTGCTGGGTGACATCAAGGCAACCGCAGCCGCACCCTTGCTGGCCAGACTGATTACGATTAGAGACACCTCCTTTTCCCTGGTATCCGACGAAGGCAACCCGCACTGGTACTCCTTTCCGGCGGCCGTGGCCCTATCGAAGATCGGCTTGCCCGCCGTTGAGCCCTTACTCGATCTAACCCGTACCGCTCCTCCGGCCAGCACCGCTTTTCATCTCGGCGCGGTAACGCTCGAAGCCATTCTCGGCGAAGAACTGGCGATTTTCGCCGCCCAACAGTACGCCCGGGACCACTCGGACTTCTCGCAACCGGATCGACTGGCCGCGCTCACCACCCTGATTCGGACCGGCCACCAGCGTTGGACCGCCCATGGCGCTTCCGACTTTTCACCGGAGTAAGATAGACTTCAAGGCACGAATTACCGCTTCCCGACCGGACTCGACCCCTGCCGACCATGCCCTCCACCCTGGACCTTGCTCTCAACCTGATCCGCCGGCCCTCGACCACCCCCGAGGACGCCGGCTGCCAAGAACTCATGATCGCGCGGTTGGCGGCGCTCGGCTTCCGGGTGGAGCGGCTGCGCTGCGGCCAAGTGGATAACTTCTGGGCGCGGCATGGCGACGACGGGCCGCTGTTCGCCTTCGCCGGCCATACCGACGTGGTGCCGCCCGGCCCGCTGGAGCGCTGGCAATCGCCGCCGTTCGCCCCGGAAATCCGCGAGGGCTGGCTGTACGGGCGCGGCGCGGCCGACATGAAAAGCAGCCTGGCGGCAATGGTCACCGCCTGCGAGCGCTTCCTCGCTGACTGCCCGCGTCCACGCGGCTCCATCGCCTTCCTCGTCACCAGCGACGAAGAAGGCGCGGCGGTGGACGGCACAATCAAGGTGGTGGAGCGGCTGGAGGCGCGCGGCGAAAAAATCCGCTGGTGTCTGGTGGGCGAACCGTCCAGTTCGGCCCAACTGGGCGATACGATCAAAAACGGCCGGCGTGGCTCGCTGAACGGCCGACTACGACTGCGCGGGAAGCAGGGCCACGTCGCCTACCCCCACCTGGCCCAGAACCCGATCCACGCGATCGGGCCGATTCTCGGCGCGCTGGCGGATGAAGTCTGGGATCAGGGTCACGAGTGCTTCCCGCCGACTTCGTTGCAGATGTCCAACCTGCATTCCGGCACCGGCGCGGTCAACGTCGTGCCCGGCGATCTGGAACTGTTGTTCAACTTCCGCTTTTCACCGGCGGTCACGGTCGGGCAGCTTGAGGAACGCACCCGCCTGATCATCGAAACCGGCCTGTTCAACGAAGAAATCAAGACCGGCCAGGTGTTCCAGTACGAACTGGACTGGAACCTGTCGGGGTCGCCGTTCTTTACGCCGCCCGGCGAACTGGTGACCGCCGCCGCCGCCGCGATCCGCGCCGAAACCGGGCTGGAACCGGAACTGTCCACCGCCGGCGGTACCTCCGACGGGCGCTTCATCGCGCCCACCGGCGCGCAGGTGATCGAACTTGGGCCATCCAACGCCACCATCCACCAGATCGACGAACGCTTGCCCGTCACCGATCTGGAACGACTGAGCCGAATCTACCAAGCTATTCTGCGCCGGCTGCTGGCCTGAGCGAACCCCATGAGCCGAATCCGTCCCTCGTTGGCGGAATCCTGCCCGAGAGATATTCATGCCCACGAAAACCAAATATCGCCTGCCCAACGCGCTGCGGATGGGCCTGCTGGTCGCCGGGCTGGTGGGCCTGCTGATCAGCGCCCTGGCCTGGTTTCAGGTCGAGCGGGAGCGCACCGCCGACCTGGAAGAAATGGACCGGCGCGCCTACGTGCTGTCCCATCAAATGGCCTATTCGGTCCAGGCCGCGCTGCAACTGCCGGATCGCGAAGCGGCGGCGGCGCTGAGTTCCACCCTGGAAGGTTATCCGCCGCTGATCGGATTGGCGGTCTATCGACCGGATGGCCGCCTGCTCGCCGCCGGCAAGGCGGTGCGGGAATACGCCGCCGATCTCGATAAAGTCGTTGCCCGGACACTCAAGGAACAGAAAGACATCACTGAGTCCACCCTCACCGATCAGGGCCGTGTCTATATCCTCGCCTCGGCGATTCGGGCGACGGACGGTCAACCGCAAGGTGTGCTGGTGGTGGTTCAGGATATGGCGCAGGTGGATGAGCGCGTCATCAATCGGCGGGTTCGATTCGGATTCTGGGTAGGTATCGTCACCCTGCTGCTGCTGACCTTGGTGGTCGTGGGCGCCTGGTTGCTGTACGACCGCCCACTCAAGCGGATGACGGAATGGGTGCGGCAGCTGCGCGGCGGCGACGACAACGAACCGCTGCTTGAACCGCCGGCCGCGCGGCTGGCCCACGAAAACGACCGGTTGGCCAACTCGTTGCGGACCGCGCGCTCGACGCAACGGGCGCGGGCGCGGGCGGTGACGCAAACCGATCGCGGCTGGACTCGCGAGCAGCTGCAAGCCCATATGGCCGATCGCCTGCACGGCCGCCGTCTGCTGGTGCTCAGCAACCGCGAACCCTACCTGCACGAGTTGCAGGATGGCAAAACCCAGCTCCGCACCCCCGCCGGCGGGCTGGTCACCGCCCTTGATCCGGTGCTGCGGGCCGGCGGTGGCGTATGGATCGCCCACGGCGCCGGCAGCGCCGACCGCATGACCGCCGACGATCAAGGGCGGCTGGCGGTACCGCCGGACGATCCCGCCTATACCCTGCGGCGGGTATGGCTGAGCCGGGAAGAGGAACGCGGTTATTACCACGGCTTCGCCAACGAAGGGCTGTGGCCACTCTGCCATCTGGCGCACGAACGGCCGGTATTCCGGGCCAGTAATTGGGAACACTATCTGCGCGTCAACCAGCGTTTCGCCGCCGCCGCCCTGGAAGAGCTCGGTACCGATCCCGCGGTGGTGCTGGTGCAGGATTACCACTTGGCGCTGGTGCCACGCCTGCTGAAGGACGCCCGCCCGGATTTGGCGGTCGGTCTGTTCTGGCACATCCCCTGGCCCAACCCGGAAGCATTCCGCATCTGTCCGTGGCGAGCCGAACTGCTGCACGGCCTGCTCGGCGCGGATCTGATCGGTTTCCACCTTCAGCAATATTGCAACAATTTCCTCGATACCGCCGATCGGATGACCGAGGCCCGGATGGACTGGGACCGGTTGACCGTGGAGTCGCACGATCACGTTTCGCGGGTCCGACCGTTTCCCATCGGGGTCCAACCCTGGAGCGAGCGCCAGGCGCCCAGCGGCATTCATTTGGCCCATCAAATCGACGAACTACGCGACCGCTACTCGCTGGACAATATACGGGTTGCGGTTGGGATCGACCGAATCGACTATACCAAGGGACTGCCGGAGCGGTTCCGCGCCGTCGCGCGTTTTCTGGAGCGCTACCCCCGCTACCGGGGCCAGTTCACCCTGGTACAGTTGAGCACCCCCAGCCGCGGCTATCTCCGTCGCTACCGGGACCACCTCAACGAGCTGGAATCGCTGGTCGACACCATCAACTGGCGCTTCCAGACCGCTGCCTGGAAACCGATCCGCTTTCTGGTCGGCGACCAAAACCCGGCAACCATCCACGCCTTCATGCGGCTGGCCGAAATCAACATCGTCAGCTCGCTGCACGACGGCATGAACCTGGTGGCCAAGGAATTCGTGGCGGCCCGCTCCGATCTGGACGGGATATTGATCCTCTCGGAATTCGCCGGCGCGGCCCGCGAGTTGAGCGACGCGCTGATCTTCAACCCCTACGACGTCGATCAGTTCGCCGACACGATCCAGCGGGCCTTGGAGATGCCCTCGGACGAACGGCGGGAACGCATGACGCGAATGCGGCGGCATGTGGAGGAACACAATATCTATCGTTGGGCCGCCGATTTCCTGGAAACCCTGACCACCGACCCGGCTCCTGCGCCATCCACTCAGGAAACCGCTTGATGCTCTCCACCAGCCAGGACATTCTGGAAAAGCTGCGCGCCGCCCACCACCGGGGCCAGCGCCTGGTCCTGATTTTCGATTACGACGGCACACTGACCCCGCTGGTCGCGCATCCCCGCCTGGCGGCGCTGGACCCCGCGCTGCGCGAGGCCCTGACCCGGCTGGCGGCGATTCCCCGAGTGACGGTCGGGATGGTCAGCGGTCGAGGGCTCGACGACCTCATTGGCATGGTCGGTCTGGCCGGACTGAGTTACGGCGGTTCCACCGGACTGGAACTGGAACTGGGTGGAAAGCGCCTGATTCCCGCCGAGGCGCTGGCCAGCCGGCCTCTGCTCGATGCCCTGAGTGCCGCCATCAAGGCCCAATTGGCCACCTATCCCGGCGCCTGGGTGGAACAGAAACCGTTCGGTTTTACCGTGCACTATCGGCAACTGGCACCGGAACGAGTCGAAGCGCTGTGCACCGAAACCACGGCTTTGCTGACGCCACACGCCGCCGCCCTGCACGTACTGGACGGACCGCTGGCCATCGAAGTGCTACCGGCCATCGAACACGACAAGGGCACGGCATTACGGACCCTCGTCGCCCAAGGCGGCGCGGAACCGGCGCTGGTGTTGTATGCCGGCGACGCCGCCAACGACGTGCCGGCGCTGGCGGCGGCGCACGCCTTGGGCGGCATCGCCCTGGGCATCGGCCCGGAACCGCCGGCCGAGGCGGTCGAGCGCCTGCCCGATCCGGCTGCCCTGACAGCCCTGCTGGCATCGCTGGCCGAGACCCTGACCGAAACCATCGCCGTTTCCTGAATCGACCCCGCCACCATGGAACCCGCCACCATCCTGCTGCTGGGTATCATTGCCCTGCTGGCGGGTTTCATCGACGCCATCGCCGGCGGCGGCGGGATGCTGGTCATGCCCGCGCTGCTGAGCATCGGAATGCCACCGCATCTGGTGGTCGGTACCAACAAGCTGGTCGGCACCTTCGGCACCTTCAGCGCCTCGCTGACCTTCATCCGCAAGGGCCTGTTCCAACCGGTGTTGTGGTGGGCGATGAGTTTCGGCACCTGCGTCGGGGCACTGCTCGGCGCGGTGCTGATTTATCTGTTGAGCGCCGGTACGCTGAAGACGCTGCTGCCGCTGGCGATCCTGCTGGCGTCGGGCTATCTGATCTGGCCGCGCCGAACGCCGCCGGTCCAAACCCCCCAAGCGGCGGCGCCGGTAACGCCCGCGAGCCGGCGCGGGGTCAAGCTGCTGGCCGGCGGGTTGATCGGTTTTTACGATGGTTTCATCGGCCCCGGCACCGGCGCGTTCTGGATGGTGGCGGCGATGAAGCTGTTCCACCTGGATCTGGTGGCCGCCGCCGGAGTGGCGCGCTTCATGAATTTCGTCAGCAACCTCACCGCGCTGCTAACCTTCGTCATCCTGGGCAACATCGATTACAGCGTCGGCCTGACCATGGGCGTGACCCTGATGCTCGGGGCGTTCATCGGCGCCCACAGCGCCATCCGCTACGGCGCACCGTTCATCCGCCCGGTGTTCCTGCTGGTGGTGGCGCTGATGGCGGGACGCTTGCTGCTGGCGGGTTGAAAGCCGCGATAGCCGGAAGACCGGCGGTCTGGCGGGCGCGGCGTGATGAAATTGTGACTTTCCGGGCCGATCATGCCTTGATCCACAATTGCCCGGCGCGAGGGTTTTCATCTTGGCCGACACGCACACCCCACGGAAATCGATGGCTCGCACGGTGCTGCTGGTCGAGGACGACCGCGATATCGCCGCGCTGGTCAAGCTGCACCTCCAGGATATCCACTGCCAGGCGGAGATCGCCGATTGCGGGCAGGATGCGCTGGCCCTGTACGCCCGCGACCGTTACGACCTGGTGATTCTGGATTTGATGCTGCCCGATCTGGACGGACTGACCGTTTGCCAAAAGCTGCGGGCCGGCGGCGACTACGTACCGATCCTGATGCTGACCGCCAAGTCCTCGGAACTCGACCGGGTGTTGGGGCTGGAACTGGGCGCGGACGATTATCTGGTCAAGCCGTTCAGCTTCCCGGAACTGCTGGCGCGGGTGAAAGCCCTGCTGCGCCGGGCCGAGGCCTTGGGCAAGCACGGCGATGCCAAGTCAGCCGACGAGCGCATCACCCGTGGCGAACTGCTGATCGAAACCGACAAGCGCCGAGTCACCCTCGCTGACCGGGAGTTGTCGCTCACCGCCCGGGAGTTCGACCTGCTGCTGTATTTCGCCCGCCATCCCGGCCGGGTGTTCAGTCGCGGCCAACTGCTCGATCAGGTCTGGGGCTACGGCCACGACGGCTACGAACACACGGTCAATTCGCACATCAACCGCCTGCGCGCCAAGCTGGAACCGAATCCGGCGGAACCCCGCTACCTCCTGACCGTCTGGGGTGTCGGCTACAAGTTCGCCGAATCATGCTGAACACCCTGTACGGCAAACTGGCGCTGGCGCTGGCGGTGCTGCTGGGCGCCATCGGCCTGAGCCATGGGCTGATCAGCCACGGCCTGACCCAGCGTTACTTGCAGGAAGCGCAACAGCGTTTCAACCGCGATCTGGCCCGCAATCTGGTCGCCGACCAGGGACTGGTCGCCGAGGGCAAACTCGATCCACGAGCGCTGAAAGCCACCTTCGAGCGCTACATGACCATCAACCCCAGCATCGAAATCTATCTGCTGGACCTGGACGGCGCGATTCTCGCCTACTCCGCCGAACCGGCGGCGGTCAAACGCGACCATGTCGCCCTGGAGCCGATTCGCGCCTTTCTGGCCGGGGCCGAGTTGCCGATTCTCGGCGACGACCCGCGCAGCCACGACGCCCGCAAGAGTTTCTCGGCCACGCCGGTCCCCTCGACGGAACGGCCCGAAGGGTATCTGTACGTGGTGCTGCGCGGCCAGATGTACGAGTCGTTCGAACGACTCTATCAGGACAGCCTGCTGCTGCGGCTCAGCGCCTGGGTGCTGGTTGGCAGTCTGTTAGCCGGGCTGCTGGCGGGACTGCTATTGTTTCGGCTGTTGACCCGCCGACTGCGACGGCTGGCAGTACTGGTGGACGAGTTCCAGCGCGGCGATTTCACGGCTTACGCGCCCTATCAAGGCCAAGGCGCGCAAGGCGATGAGATCGAGCAACTGGGCGCGCATTTCGACCGGATGGCGCAGCGCCTGCAAGCCCTGATCGGGAGCTTGCAAGAGCGCGACACCCTGCGGCGCGAGTTGGTCAATCATGTCTCGCACGATCTGCGCACCCCGCTGGCCGCGCTGCATGGCTATCTGGAAACGCTGCAAATGAAGGCTGGCCAACTCGCCGACGCCGACCGAGCGATTTATCTCGATGCCGCCCTGCGCCACTCGCGACGCCTGGGCCGGCTGGTCGGCGATCTGTTCGAACTGGCCAAGCTCGACGCCCATGCCATCCAGCCGCGCCGCGAGTGCTTCGCCGCCGCCGAACTGCTGCAAGACATCGCGCAGAAATACCCGTTGCCCGCCCGCGAGCATCGCATCCGCCTGATCGTGCGCTTGCCGGCCGCCGCGCTGTTCGTCGATGCCGACATCGGTTTGCTGGAACGGGTGCTGGACAATCTGATCCTCAACGCCCTGCACCACACGCCGCCCGCCGGCATCGTCGCCCTGGAATTGCGAGCAACGGACGGAACCGCCACTTTCGCCGTCACCGACACCGGCCACGGCATCACGCCACGGGATTTGCCCCATGTGTTCGACCGGTTTTATCGCGGTTCGAACCCGGCGAAGGACGACGGCGGCCATCTGGGTCTGGGCCTGGCCATCGCCAAGCGCATCGTCGAGTTACACGGCAGCGAACTGCGCGTCTCCAGCGGGTTGGAGCGAGGCACGCGGTTCAGCTTCGAACTACCGGCGCGTATCGCCGCCGCGAGGGATCGCTCGCCCGCCGGCGCCGTGATGGAATTGTGATGAGTCCGTGAATTTTCCGTGAAGCGGGGACGGCATAGTGAGTTCCGGGTAACGCAGCACTTCCCGAACTCTCATCCCCATCCGGAGGAATTGACGATGAAACTGTCGGCTGTCTTGGCTACATCCCTATTGTTGGCCGTTCCCCTGACCGGCGCCCAGGCGCAGTCTTCCAATGATTACGCGGGCATCGCCGCTTACTACGGCAACCCGAGGTACGCCGTCACGATCACCAACCTCACCCGAGGTTCGTCCTTCACCCCGATTCTGGTCGCCAGCCACCGGCCGGGCGTCGAGCTGTTCGAGTTGGGGAAAGCGGCGAGTGATGAATTGGCGGCCATGGCCGAGGGCGGCGACACCATGCCTCTGGAGGATATGTTGCGCAACTCCGGCCGGGTGGTGGGCACCGGACATTCGGAGGGACTGCTGGGTCCGGGCCAGTCGGTCACGGTTGAGGTTCCCGCCGGCAACGCCAACCGGATCAGTCTGGCGGCGATGATCCTGCCGACCAACGATGGCTTCATTGCCCTGAATGGTGTGGAAGTCCCGCGTTTCGGCAGCCAGACCTATAGGGTTCCCGGCTACGATGCCGGTTCCGAGCCCAACGACGAACTGTGCACCTCGATTCCCGGCCCGACCTGCGGCGGCGCGGGTGGCTCGCCCGAGGCTGGCGGTGAAGGCTTCGTGCACGTTCATGCCGGGATTCACGGCATCGGCGACTTGAGCGCCGCCGATTACGATTGGCGCAATCCCGTGGCGACGATCACGGTCGAAAGAGTGCGCTGAATATCTTGGGCGGCAGGCTCCAGTACACTTGCCGCCTTATCTTGCATTCCCCAGAGACTCAGTTCCGCGCAGGTCTGTACTACCGGCTGAATGTATTTTCGATTTACCTGCCCTGCGCGAGCGGCTGGCCGACCTACTTTGCTGCCACGCTGTTTTTTGGATCAACTTACCAAGGAAATGGGTAAGCCCATCCGCGATTTATCCTCCCAGACCCGCGCACTTGCCGCGCTTTCTCTGATCCGGCAACATCTGGGAACTGCAACAGGCCATCGAAAGCTGGCCATCCAGGTAGCCCTCGTCACTACAAGGCCGCTCCATCGCATGGGGAGCGGCCTATTTTTTCTGTTGATTCAGTGTCCGTCAGGTAAATTCAAAGAATTTAATGATATAAATATTTGACACTTCTCAGACAGCCAGCCTGTTTCCGAAAACCGCCACCCCGCTTCAGCCCGGGATGAACCCATGGAAATTCAAGCGCATTTCACTGACATTCAAGCCGTCATCGTTGCCGAACTGGGCGACGCGCGGCGGTCTATCGAGGCGGCGGTGGCCTGGCTGACCGATCCGGTGCTGTTCGAGGCGCTGCTCAAGGCGGCCCGGCGTGGCTGCCGGGTGCGGCTGGCTCTGCTGGACGATGCGATCAACCGCCGGTCCGGCCTGAACATGGAGCGACTACGGGCGGCGGGCGGCGAGGTGTTCTGGATTCCCGAAGCCGAGAACAGCCAAGGCTCGCTGCATCACAAGTTCTGCGTCATCGACGAGGACGGGGTAATCACCGGTTCCTACAACTGGACCCGCCGCGCCAGCCAGGCCGACGAAAATATTTTGCGGGTGCGGGGCGATGCGGCACTAGCGGCTGGATATTCCGAGGCATTCGCGCAATTGTTGGACAAGCACTGCTTGCGGCCGCGCGAACCGGCGCTGGACAGCCGACAATTGCTGCGCCGGCTGGAGGTCGTCCATAACCTGCTGCTGCTGGAGGATTTCGAGATGCTGGCGGCGCAGGTATCACGCCTGGAAGCAGCCCGGTCGTTGCCGGCGATTGCCGAATTGCTGGATCAATTGCAGCAGCAGGACTGGGCGGCGGCACAAGCCAGTTTGGCGGCGTTGCTGGCGCGGGGTTTGGCGCTGATGCCGTATGAAGATCCCGAACTGGCGGCGCTGCGCTTGGAACTACGCACGCTAGAGGCGCAGGTGGTGGCCTTGAGCCAGGAACAGGCGGAAACGGAGCGGTTGATTCAGGAATTCGCCCGCCGCCAGCAGGAAGCGCTGGGCGATCTGCTGGAAGAATCGCTGTGCTTGCGGCGGCTTTACTGGCAGCGGCGAGCCGAACGAGACAATGCGACGGAAGCGGATCGGGAGGCCCACACCCAAGCCCGTGAGAACTACGCCGACTACCGACAGAGCCGGGAAGAGGTGGAACGGATGCCCGAAGCGCCCCGGCTCGATTCCGACCAGCAGGCGGAACTCAAGCGGCTGTTCCGGGAAGCCTGTATGCAGTGCCATCCGGATCGGGTAACGGAGGCGGACAAGGCGCAGGCCGAAGCGCTGTTTGTTCAGGTGCGAGCGGCATACCAGCAGGGCGATTTGGACACCTTGCGCCGGCTGCATCGGCAACTCAAGAGCGGGCGACCGTTCGCCGATCCGGCCACAGTGCTGACCGAGGGCGATCAACTCCATCGGCGGATGGCGCAGTTGCGGCTGGAGGTGGAACGCTTGCTGGCCGTGCTCAAGAGCCTGCGCGCTCACGAGACTTATCGCACGCTGACCGGTATCGCCGATTGGGAGCGATATTTTGCCGAGGCCCGCCAGCGCTTGGCCGGAGACATCGAACGGTTGCGAGCGCAATTGGAGGAAGAGGACGATGACGAATTTTGAACGGGCGCTGGTGTCCGTTGCCAGCGGTGACTTACCGGCGCATATCGAACGACGAACCCGAATCGCAAATCGGGTGCTGGGGGAGTTGGAGCGGCAGGATACCGAGGCGTTCTTTCGGCGGCATCCAGAGTTTTTTCGGTTGGTGGTGTCACGACATTACCCGTTGGATGAAGAGTTTCTTGGGCGCCACGCCGACCGCTGGGACTGGGAAGAGTTGAGCTGTAACGCGGCGCTGCCTTGGAGCGAGGCCATTATCGACCGCTTCGCCGAATATTGGAGCTGGAGTATCTTGAGCTGGAACGAGGCGCTGCCTTGGAGCGAGGCATTCATCGAGCGCCACGCCGACCGCTGGGACTGGGAAGAGTTGAGCTGGAACGAGGCGCTGCCTTGGAGCGAGGTCATCATCGACCGTTTCGCCGAATATTGGAGCTGGAGTGGCTTGAGCGGGAACGCGGCGCTGCCTTGGAGCGAGGCGTTCATCGACCGCTACGCCGAGCGCTGGAACTGGGAAGGGTTGAGCGGGAACGCGGCGCTGCCTTGGAACGAGGCATTCATCGAGCGCCACGCCGACCGCTGGGGGGACTACTGGATCGGCATGTGCTGGAACGAGGCGCTGCCTTGGAACGAGGCATTCATCGAGCGCCACGCCGACCGCTGGGGGTACCACTGGTACGTCTTAAGCCAGAACGAGGCGCCACCTTGGAGCGAGGCGTTCATCGACCGCCATGCCAAGCACTGGTACTGGAAGGGCTTGAGCCAGAACGCGGCGCTGCCCTGGAGCGAGGCGCTGATCGAACGCTACGCCGAGCGCTGGGACTGGGGAGGGTTGAGTTGGAACGCGGCGCTGCCTTGGAGCGAGGCGCTGATCGAACACTACGCCGAGCGCTGGGACTGGGGAGGGTTGAGTTGGAACGCGGCGCTGCCTTGGAGCGAGGCGCTGATCGAGCGCTATGCCGAGCGCTGGGACTGGGGGCATAGGATAAAGAGTGGGTTGAGCCAGAACGCGGCGCTGCCCTGGAGCGAGGCGCTGATCGAACGCTACGCCGAGCGCTGGGACTGGAGGGAGTTGAGCGGGAACGCGGCGCTCCCTTGGTCACATACCCTTTATGAGCGCTTCGCTGATCGCTGGAAAGTAGGTTCGGTTGCCCGCCACTACGATGGTAATGTCCGGTCCTTAACATCGGAGCAGGTTGATCGATTGATGCATGATTGCTTTCTGGAAATGGAGTTTGATGAGGAATCTGATGAAGAATCTGATAACATTCCATTTTGATGGAGCCTTATTTAACTTCATAAACTCATTTTGCCCATAGTATCACGCACTCGAGGCCGACCATGAGTATTTTTCTCGATATAGTTTCATTTTTTGGATCAGCAGCTTCAATTTCCGGCATATCTATAAAAGACTTAACCCATAAAAGAACAGATCTTTCAGAACTGAAAAATTACATCCAGTATCTCGAAACAAAAAACGTGTTGCTGGCACCACTTGACGACGAAGTTCAAATTGCAGTGATAAGGAGTATTGAAGAAATAAAAAGAGAAACGGAGGATTTTCGAATTAGATGCGGAGAAGAATCTGTAAAAACAATTTTGCTGCGACTTATTCTTGTAATGAGTGAAGAACTGCATAAGCTTCATAATATTGACACATCAACACAACACGGAAAATACAAAATGTTTCTTTCTTTGCAACGCTTTCGAAAGGAATTGGCGCGCGCTTTAGCACTCTTCTGCAGCGCATTTGATATTGATCCATCAAACAGTCGACTGAAAGACTTTATTCTGAATTTTTCAATTAGACCACGCAGTTAA
Organism: Candidatus Competibacteraceae bacterium; assembly: GCA_016699715.1. Classification (NCBI taxonomy): domain Bacteria; kingdom Pseudomonadati; phylum Pseudomonadota; class Gammaproteobacteria; family Candidatus Competibacteraceae; species Candidatus Competibacteraceae bacterium. The sequence goes on from CP065007.1 coordinate 1,905,547, forward strand.
TAGAAAAGTCTTTCCTCCATTCAGGACTTGCTCAGTGAAATTCGTGGAAATCATCCCAAAAAATCACACACTAGACCTGTTCCCAAATAAATTTCATAACCTATTGAACAGCATAGTTATTTTTAAGGTTACACAAGCCGGCAACCAATAAAATAACCTGATCGGCCATATTATGGAAATGGTTTCGGAATCTATTCGTAAGAATCTGAAAAATTTTTAGGTCGCCAACTCATTGAACAAAATGGGGGCTAATTTAAAAAAATCAACTCTAACTTATTGATTAAATAAAATAATTTTTTATAACTAAATCGTAACAGGTTGAAAATATTCAAGATAATTATTTGGGGACTTCTCTATTAAACACCAACACATGTATAAACTCTTCATCACTTTATTTATCGCCTTCTTTTCGGTTCAAGCCATTGCTGAAGACCAGGCAATCGCAAAGCTATTTGCCCAGCAAGGCATTGATGGAACTATTGTCATCTCTTCACTGCACAGTGGGCAGACATTCATCCACAACGATCCCCGCGCAAACCGCAGATTCACGGCAGCATCTACATTCAAAATATTGAACACGCTGATTGTGCTTGAAGAAAAGGCAATTTCAGGAAAAGACGACATATTCAAATGGGATGGACATATTTACCCCATCTCAAATTGGAACCATGACCAAACACTGGAAAGCGCATTCAAAGTCTCTTGTGTCTGGTGTTTTCAGGAGCTTGCCCGCAAGGTCGGCGTGGAGAAGTATCGTAGTTATCTACGGAAATCCGCTTATGGCGAATTACACGAGCCTTTTGTGGAGACCACATTCTGGCTTGATGGCTCGCTTGAAGTCAGCGCAATAGATCAAGTGGCATTCCTCAAAAAAGTTTATCAACGCTCTCTTCCATTCAGCACATCGTCTTACGAAACGCTACGACAAATCATGGTTGTCGAGCAAACCCCGACTTTCACAATACGAGCCAAAACAGGTGTCGCTGGCAATTCAAAACCGAAAATCGGCTGGTATGTGGGCTACGTGGAAACAACCAAGGACGTGTGGTTTTTTGCTTTGAACCTGGATATCCATGACGAAAAGGACATACCTTTGCGTCTGAAGCTGACGCAAGAAGCATTGGAAACAAAACGAATCTTTGAATGATGCCTACTATCGTCCTGGGATAAGAAAGGACAATCGTGGTTGATGATCTGGCCGATGGACTCCTCAGAGGAGTTTTAGGGGCTGTACTACGGTTCCTGGTCTGGCTTGTTGCCGAAATATTTCTCTTTTACACCGGAGAACTGGTTCTTTATGTGCTTACGCTTGGACGCAAGAAACCCAGATGGCACGCCTATTCGAATGAAAACATAACCAAGACCTGGTTATTCACGGGTTTAAACGTTCTGGTTGGAGCTGTCTTCTGGCTCGTGGTCGTTTTAGTCACCGCATCGTGGTTGCGGGGATAAAAAACAACCATCACAGCCACTCCAGGCACGAACGGGACCGACGCCTTATCCTGGTTCGACCTCGCATCCGGCGAACCTTGGGAACGAGCATGCTTCCAATCCAAAAAAACCGACCCGCGCTAGATTCAGATCACGCATTCCTCACCCTGCTCCATTGCTCCTCCAGCCGCCTGACCATCCGGCATATGGGGCTTGTTGCGCACCATACCGTGGGACACAATAAGCGCCATGAAAGCGACGCCGGTCTACTCATTCAAGCAGGCATTCGGCGTTGGCCGTATCGAGGGTGTGATCTGGCAAGTCCCCGAACCCGTGCCACCGAGCGAGCACCGCTACAAATACCGCCTGGTGTATGTGGTGGCCGGTGAACGGGTGGTGGGCTACGACAACGAGCGCGGCAAGGGCGATCACAAACACCTGCGCGGCGCCGAAATCGCATACCGCTTCGTGGATGTATCCACCCTGTTGGCCGATTTCATGAAAGACATACAGGAGATTCAGCCATGACCCTCAACGTCCTGCATATCGAAATCCAGCCGGCGCGGGTTGCACTCGACCGGTTCGGCGCTACGCTCGAAAATGCGCTGGCCGGTCAGCCCATCGAGCCTTATTGCGGGGTCGGTTTCGAAACAATGGCGCAACTCGGCGAAGTCTTCACGCCCAAGCGTTGGGAACTGGTCGAAGCACTCAAGACAACGGGTCCGCTCACCATTTATGCGCTGGCCAAGCAGCTCGGGCGGCATTACCGCAACGTCCATAAAGACGTGACGGTATTGATGGAGTGGACGGTGATCGACAAGGATGAAGATGGGCGGGTCTTCGTGCCCTGGGACGAGATCGACGTGCGCTGGCCACTGAAACGACACGCGGCGTAACCGCGCAAACACCACTCGGCACAGCCAGGAATCCACGAAATGGCGTCCGAGCACCAAAGATAGAGGGAGCAACCTTCACCCCCGCCGCACCCTGCTCCACTGCTCCTCCAGTCGCTTGAGCGACACCGGCGCGACCGTCTTCAACTCCTGGGCGAACTGCGACACCCGCAGTTCCTCCAACAGCCAGCGGAAGCGGATCAGTTCCGCGTCATACCGTTCCCGCCCGGCATCCCGCTCCAGTTGTCGCTTGCAGCCCTCCCATAAGCGCATGATGTCGCCACGCCGCTGGCGATCCTTGTCCGGCGCCTGCCGCAGCTTCTGCACGCGCAGCGCGATGGCGCGCAGATAGCGCGGCAAATGCGGCAGCCACTCCGGCGGGGTCCGGCCGAGAAAGCCGGGATAGATCAAATGCGCCAGTTGATCGCGAATGTCGGCCATCGCTTCGGCCCAAACCGGCTCGTCGCTCAGCGCCCGCCGGACCTCGTGATAGGCGGCCAGAATCGCGGCGGCCATTTCGCCGATCTCCCCTCTCACGGCGCTCAGCCGGGTCCTGCCGCGCTCCAGCAATGCCTCGAACGCCGCCCGGTCGCGCGGCAGCGGCCCATCAGCCAGAAAAGCCCGGTCGAGAATGGCGTTCAATAAATCCTCGCGCAAAGTCTCCTGCGTGCCCAGCCCGACGAAATGCAGGGTCATGCGCTGAAACTGCGGCAGATCGCGCGCCAGGGTTTTGAACACGGGTCCCAGCCGCCAGCCGATCAGCCGCCGCAAGCCAGCCCGCGTCGCCATCTCGGCCCGCGCCGGCGAATCCAGCACCCGCAGCGACAACGATCCATCGGCTTCCGCGACCAGCGCCGGATAACCGCGCAATTGAATCCCATTGCGGACGAAGCTCACCTCCTCCGGCAACTCGCCGAAATCCCAGTCGCGCAGCCGCTCCCGCTCAAATTCCGGGGTGGGCAGCGCCGCGAACCCGGCGCGCGCCTCGCCACGCAATTGCCGCTGAATCGCCGCCCAGTCGCGCCCGATCGCCAGTTCCAAACCCTCGGCGTCCACCACGCGAAACCGCATCCGCAGATGACCGGGAACGGCTTCGGGATGCCACGCCTCCTCGGGCACCCGCACGCCGGTCATGCGCTGCAACTGCTCGGTCATGGCCTCGACCAGCGACCGCGCATCCGGCACGATCGCCTCCAGCAGCGCCCCCGCGTAGTTGGGCACCGGCACGAAATGACGCCGCAGCGCCTTGGGTAGCGACTTTAGCAGCGCCGCCATCCGCTCGGCCCGCAAACCGGGCACCAACCAGTCCAGCCGCCTGGGGTCCACCTGATTGACCGCCGCCAGCGGCACGGTCAGCGTCACGCCGTCGTCGTCCGCGCCGGGGGTAAAACGGTAGCTCAGCGGCAGCTTCAAGCCGTCCAGATCGAGATGATCGGGAAAGCGCTCGCCATCCGCCACCGGTCCCGCCGCCGCCAGCAAGGCCGCCCGGTCGAGAAACAGCAATCGGGGCTGATCCCGCTCGGCCCGCTTGCGCCAGGTCTCGAATGACGGGCCGCTATAAATGCCTGCGGGGATGATCTCGTCGTAAAAGCGGTGGAGCGCCTCCTCGTCGGCCGTCAGATCGCGGCGGGCGCGGACTTCCAATTCCTCCAATTCCGCCAGCAGTTGCCGATTGTGCTGGAAGAAGGGCGCCTTGCAGTGAAACTCGCCCTCGACCAGGGCGTGACGAATGAAAAGCTCGCGCGCCAGCACCGGATCGAGCGGCCCGTAATTGACGCGTCGGCCAACGACCACCGGCAGGCCGTACAGCGTGACCCGCTCGGTGGCAGTCACCTGGGCGGAGCGTTTCTCCCAATGCGGCTCGGCATAGCTGCGCTTGAGCAACGGCCCGGCCAGGCGTTCCACCCATTCCGGCTCGATGCGCGCCACGGTGCGGGCAAACAGCCGGCTGGTTTCCACCACCTCCGCCGCCATCACCCAGCGTGGCCGCTTCTTGAACAGCCCGGAACCGGGGAACAGGTAAAAATTGCGACCGCGCGCGCCGAGGTAGGCATGTTCCTCCTGCTTCAGGCCCAGATGACCGAGCAGGCCGCTCAACAAGGCGCGGTGCAGGCCGTCATAGGGCGCCGGCTCGCTGTTCAGCCGCATCCCCATTTCGGTCACCCGTCCCAGCAATTCCTGATGCAGATCGTGCCATTCCCGCATTCGCACGAAAGACAGAAACTCGGCTTGGCAACGGTTGCGCAATTGGTTCTTGGAAAGCTGATGGGCCTGCTCGTGGTAGTAGTCCCACAACTTGAGCAAGGACAAAAAATCGGACTGTTCATCGCGAAAGCGGCGATGCTTCTCATCCGCCGCTTGCTGCTTTTCCAGCGGTCGCTCGCGTGGGTCCTGAATCGCCAGCGCCGCGACGATCACCAGCACTTCGCGCAGACAACTCTCGCCTTGCGCCGCCAGCAGCATCCGCCCCAGGCGCGGATCGACCGGCAGTTTCGCCAGTTGCCGGCCCAGTGTGGCGATATTCCGCTGCTCGTCCACCGCCCCCAGTTCGAACAGCAGCCGAAAACCGTCGCTGATCTGGCGCGAGTCCGGCGGCTCCACGAACGGGAAATCCTCCGGCCGCCCCAGATTCAGCGCGCTCATCTGCAAGATCACCGCCGCCAGATGGGTGCGCAGGATTTCCGGGTCGGTGAAGCGGGGGCGGCTCTGCAAATCCTCTTCCGCGTACAGCCGGACGCAGACACCCGCCATCACCCGCCCGCAGCGGCCGGCGCGCTGGTTGGCGCTGGCCTGGGAAATCTTCTCCACCGGCAACCGCTGAATCCGGCTGCGCGGGCTGTAGCGGCTGATGCGCGCCGTGCCGGGATCGATCACGTAGCGGATGCCGGGCACGGTCAATGAAGTTTCGGCGACGTTGGTGGCCAGCACGATGCGCGGCCGGCCGTGCGGCTGGAACACCCGGTTCTGTTCGGCGGCCGAAAGCCGGGCGTACAGCGGCAGAATCTCGGTATTGGGCGGATGGTGCTTGCGCAGGCTCTCGGCGGTCTCGCGGATTTCCCGCTCGCCGGACAGGAACACCAGGATATCGCCCGGCCCCTGTTGCCAGATTTCGTCCACCGCGTCCAGGATCGCCTGTTGCAAATCGCGGTCGCGCTCGTCCTCGTCCGCCGCCGACAAGGGTCGATAACGCAGCTCCACCGGCCAGGTGCGCCCGGAGACTTCGATGATCGGCGCGTCGCCGAAATGGTGGGAGAAGCGTTCGGGATCAATGGTCGCCGAGGTGATGATGAGTTTCAGATCGGGCCGGCGCGGCAATAATCGCTTGAGATAGCCCAGCAGGAAATCGATATTCAGGCTGCGCTCGTGGGCCTCGTCGATGATGATGACTTCGTACTGATCGAGCCGCCGGTCGCTTTGCGTTTCCGCCAGCAGGATGCCGTCAGTCATCAGTTTGATCAGCGCGTCCGGCCCGGTCCGGTCGGAAAAACGCACCTTGTAACCGACCTGGCCACCGACCGAAGTACCCAGTTCGGCGGCGATCCGCCCCGCCACCGAGCGGGCGGCGATCCGGCGCGGCTGGGTGTGCCCGATCAGCCCGGCCGCGCCCAATCCGAGCGAGAGGCAGATTTTCGGTAACTGAGTGGTCTTGCCCGAACCGGTTTCGCCGCAGACCACCACGACTTGATGCGCGCGCACGGCGGCGGCGATGCGCTCGCGCTGGGCGTTGATCGGCAGCGCGTCGTCGAAATTCGGCGTCGGCAGCGCGGCGCGGCGCTCGCGCAGGCGGGCGGCGGCGCTCTCCAGATCGGCGAGCCACTGCTCCAAACCGCGTTCCAGCGACTGGCCTTCGCGCGCCCGGCGGCGCAAATCCCGCAGGCGACGGTCCAACACGACGCGGTCGCGAGTCGGGCAATCGGCCAGGCGGGAGCGCAAGGCGGCGAGATCATTTTCCACGATAATTTCCAAGGTTTTGTTTGGCAAAATTCAACCCTGCCGGACATTGAAAATGGCGGGCGTTCCCGTACTAAAGCGGTGGGAGCGCCTATAAAACAAGCTTGCGGAATACATGACGTTAACGTACTTTTCCACACGGGTTGAGGTTGAAAATCTCCCAATGCCCGGAGTTGGGCTCCTTGAATCCGGACCCTCCAAGCGCTGAGGACCCGGTACCCAAGCGACCCGGCAGAGAAGCACTATTTGGCTTTGAGGTTTTGTATTCAATGCGTACCGGTACTGTGAAATGGTTTGACGACGCCAAAGGTTTCGGTTTCATCGCCCCCGAGGATGGTAGCAGCGACGTGTTCGTTCACTACTCGGTCATCGAGGGCAAGGGATTCCGAACTCTGGCGGAAAACCAGAAAGTCGAGTTCGAGGCCAAAGTCGGCCCCAAGGGTCCGCAAGCCACGATGGTCAAAAAAGCCGCCGCGGAAAAATAACACTCACCCCCACCGACTCCAATCAAGACCCCGCCCCGCGCGGGGTTTCGACATTTTTTCCTCGCCATATTCCGTCAAGACGCAAGCTGTTATAACGATCATGGATTGTCCGAAAGTCAGCCTGGACAAGACGCCCGCTTGTCGTGCCCATAACCAATGGAAGCGCTCCTTATCGGGATTGGGGCTTGCGACTCTTTAAAAACTCAGCGCGGTTAGCCTCTACCCCGTTCGCCGTCTTGCCGAGGACACCAACATGATCGCTCTCACCAGGAACGCCGCGCTGCGGGTTGCCCTCATCTATTTTGTCTTCAGCCTGCTTTGGATCCTGCTCTCAGACCGGTTACTGGACATGGTCATCGCCAGCACGGAGACCTTGTCGATGCTGCAAAGCCTCAAGGGCGGATTGTTCATCGTGGTGACCAGCATCGGGCTTTACGCACTGCTTCGGGTCAGTTATCGCCGGCTTGCGGACAGCGAAGCCCGCTACCGTTCGGTGGTGGAAGACATGCCGGGCCTGTTGTGCCGCTTCCAGCCCGACGGAATCCTTGAGTACGTCAACGAGGCCTACGCCAGCGCCTTTGGCCAGCAACCGGAGGCGCTGCTGGGTCGGTCCTTCCTTGCATTCATTCCGGAACAAGATCGCGCGGCGGTAAGGGCGGACATCGAGGCGCTAACACCCGAATCGCCGGTGGTGACTCACGAATATCCGGTCATCGGCGCGGGCGGCGAAATACGCTGGCAACGCTGGAGCAACCGGCTGTTGACGGACAAAGCGGGACACACGATCGGCTATCAGTCCTTCGGACTGGACATCACCGCGTATAAACAGGCCGACCAGGCCCTGCGAGAGAGCGAGGAGCGTTACCGCATGGCGCAACGCCTGTCCGGAATCGGTTTATGGGAATGGAACATCGCGACCCACACGGTCTACTGGTCAAACGAAATGCTGGCGATAAGGGGTTTCAATCCAAGCGAGTTCGGTGGCCTTTTTAATGATGTGGCGACATGGGTGCATCCCGACGACCAGGCGCGCTGGCGGGAAAGTGTGCGCGCCTGTGTCGAGGACGGCAAAGAATACCGTATGGAGTCTCGTATCGTGCGACCCGACGGCGAGGTGCGCTGGATCGCTGCGCTTGGCAACGCCGAACGTGACGAAGACGGCAAAGCGCGCCGCATGATGGGCGTTGTATTGGATATCACGGCGCGAAAGCAGACTGAGGAGGCGCTGCGCGCGAGCGAGGAAAGATTGCGGCTCTTTATCGAACACGCCCCCACCGCCCTCGCCATGTTCGATCGCCAAATGCGCTACCTCGCCGTCAGTCGCCGCTGGACAATGGACTACGGCCTGGAAGGTCGTGACATCATCGGTCAATCCCACTACACGATTTTCCCGGAGATTCCAGACCACTGGAAAGCCGTGCATCGGCGTGGAATGGAAGACGAGGTTGTGCAGGCTAATGAAGATCGTTTTGAACGCCTGGACGGTACGGTGCAGTGGTTGCGTTGGGTCGTGCGGCCCTGGCACACGGACGACGGGGCTGTTGGCGGCATCGTCATTTTCACCGAGGATATTACCGAGCACAAGCAGGCTGAGCAGGCGTTGTGGGAAAGCCGTCAGCGGTTGTTTCGGGCTCTGGAAAACATACCGGACATGGTTGTCATTTATGACCGCGATTTACGTATCCAATATATCAACGTGGCTGCCCGCACGATCACCGGACGCCCGACCACCGATTTTATCGGCCGCCGGGATGACGAGATCTGGCCACCGCACATATACAATACCTATCTGCCTACACTTAAAAAAGCTTTGGCCGAGGGCACTATCGAATCCCTGGAATCGGACCTCACCCTAGCGAATGGGCAGGCCCGCAGCCTCCACATCACCTGTGTCCCCTTGCAGGACGAGCGAGGAGATGTCCGTGAGATCCTGGGCATCACCCGCGATCTCACGGTGCAAAAAACCGCCGAAAGAAGCATTCGGCAAATCAACCAGGAACTGGAAGAACGGGTATGCACCCGCACCGCCGAGCTTACCGCCGCCAACGAGCGCTTACAGGAACTGGACCGCCTCAAGTCGCTGTTCATCGCCTCCATGTCCCACGAGCTACGCACGCCGCTCAACTCCATCATCGGCTTCACCGGCATGATCGTCGGCGACATGGCCGGCCCGATCAGCGAGCGGCAGCGGGATTATCTACAGCGAGCCTATCGCGCCGGTAAGCACCTGCTGGGGCTGATCACCGACATCATCGATATCTCCAAGATCGAGGCCGGCAAGCTTGCCATCGAATACGGCCCCTTCAATCTCGATAAAGTAATGAGCGACGCCATGGCCTCAATGGAAGCAGGAGCGCGGGAAAAGGGCTTGGCGTTGACGCTGGAGATGCCGGAGGGCATTACCCTGCACACCGACCGTAAACGTCTGCTGCAATGCCTGCTCAATCTGTTGAGCAACGCCGTAAAATACACCGAGCGCGGCAGTGTGCGGATAATGGTCCAATGTAATGACGCCCATATCGAGATCACGGTGAGCGACACCGGAATCGGCATCCCCGAATCCGCTCAAAACCAGCTCTTCCAGCCTTTCGTGCGCCTCGATTCGAAATTGAAAAACCACGCCTCCGGAACCGGGCTTGGGCTGTACCTGACCCGCAAGCTGGCCCGGGAGATCCTGGGCGGAGACCTCACGATCAGCCACCGCCAGGATGAAGGCAGCGCCTTCTCGTTGCGGGTCGCCCGCCGGATGTCGCGGGAAAATCACCCTGGAGAGGAAGAAGCACGCCATGACCATTGTTGAACAAGAAGAAGGCCGGCGCACGGCCCTGATCATCGAGGACAACGAAGACAATCGGGTGCTGATCGTCAGTCTGCTGCAATGGGGGGGCTATCACACCATCGCGTGCGCGACCGGACAGTCCGGCCATGAAACGGCTTTAAGGGAACGCCCGGACCTGATCCTGCTGGATATTCAACTGCCGGACATCCACGGGATCGAGGTACTGCGCCGGATCCGCGCCTCGGAGATCAACGGCACTATTCCCATCATCGCCATGACCTCCTATGCGATGGCCGGGGACCGGGAGCGGCTGATGGCCGCCGGATGCACCGGCTATATCGAGAAACCCATTGAGCCGACCCGCGTGATCGACCAAATCCGGGAAATACTCGGAGAGACATCATGAATATCTTGATCGTCGATGACATCCAGGATAACCGGGTGCTGCTGTGCGGCCTGCTGGAGAGTCGAGGCTATCGTGTGGAAGAAGCCGCCAACGGGCTTCAAGCATTTGACAGGGCACGCATCGAACCGCCGGACCTGATCATTTCCGACATTCTGATGCCGGAAATGGACGGCTTTGCCCTGTGCCGAATCATCAAGAGCATCGAAACACTGAAGCACATACCCTTCGTATTCTATACGGCCACTTACCTGAATCAGCACGACGAGGAACTGGGTCTGTGGCTGGGGGCTTCCCGCTATATCCACAAACCGCAGGCACCGAAGCAGTTCCTGGAAATGATCGATCAGGTGATCGCCGAGTGCCGTGACGGCGCCCTGCCCGTCCGGCAACCTCCCGAGGGCTTTGAAATCTTCCTGGAGGCGATGTATCGGGACCGTCTCACCGAGAAGCTGGACAAAAAATCCCAGGATGTGACACGGCTGCGCCGGGAACAGGCCCTGATTCTGGCCTCGGCGAGCGAGGGCATCATGGGCATGGACCTGGAAGGGAAACATACGGTGGTCAACGCCGCCGCCGCGCACATGCTGGGTTACGAAGTCGAAGAACTGATCGGCAGGCACGGTCATTCGCTCTGGCACTATTCCCGCGCGGACGACAGCCCCTTTCCCGAGGAGGATTGTCCGATCCATGCCTGTATGCGCGACGGCCAGACCCGGCATCAAATGGACGACATGTTCTGGCGCAAGGATGGCAGCAATTTCCCAGCGGAGTATTCCAGTAGCCCACTGCTGGAAAACGGCGCCGTCAGAGGTGTGGTGGTGATGTTCCGGGACATTACCGAGCGCCAACAGGCCAAGGAGCGGCAGCGCCTTGCCACCAGCGTGTTCGACAACACCGCCGAAGGCATTATCATCACCGATGCACACGGCAAGGTCATCGAGGTCAACCACGCCTTCACCGAAATTCTGGGCTACACGCGGGAAGACGTGATCGGGCACAACCCAAACCTGTGGAAGTCGGGACGTCACGAAGCCGATTTTTACCGCAATCTGTGGCAGTCTCTCACGGAAACCGGTCAGTGGCGGGGCGAGATCTGGAACCGGCGCAAGGACGGCTCCGCGTTTCCGGAATGGCTGACCATCAGCGCCGTCATCGGCGACAACAGTCATCTGAGCCACTATGTAGGCGTGTTCTCCGACATCAGCGGGATCAAGCACTCCCAGGAACAGTTGCACCACCTGGCCCACCACGACGCGCTCACCGACCTGCCCAACCGACTGCTGCTCAACGAACGACTGGAACAAGCCATCAAACGCGCCGAACGTCATGCCACCCATCTGGCGGTATTCTTTTTCGACCTCGACTACTTCAAGCATATCAACGACAGCCTCGGCCATCCGGTCGGAGACCGGCTGCTGAAAAACGTGGCGGAGCGCCTATCGGACAACCTCCGCAGGGAGGACACCGTGGCTCGGGTCGGTGGCGATGAATTCATTTTGCTGCTGGAGAACATGGGCGAGCCGGAAAAAGCCGCCGTCGCGGCGCGGAAGCTAATAGTGTCCTTGAGCGATCCTTTCGATCTGGAAGGCCGGCAAATCGCGATTTCCGCCAGTGTGGGCATCGCCCTCTACCCGCAGGACGGCACGGACCCCGTTACCCTGCTGCGCAACGCCGATGCCGCCATGTATCGCGCCAAGGAGGAGGGACGCAATACCTACCGCTTTTATACCGAGGAACTCACCCGCAACGCCTTCGAGCGGGTGTCGCTGGAAAACGATCTGCGTCAAGCGATTGCCAGGAACGAATTGCTGCTGTTTTACCAGCCCCAGGTCGATCTGCAAAACCAGCGGATCATTGGCGTCGAAGCCCTGATTCGCTGGCGGCATCCGCAACACGGCATGGTCTCCCCCCGCAAATTCATCCCTTTGGCCGAAGAATGCGGTCTGATCCATCCCATCGGCGACTGGGTGCTGCGCACCGCCTGTCTGCAGGGCAGGACGTGGTTGGAGCGGGGCATCGAATTCGGGCAAATCGCCGTCAATCTGGCCGGTCCCCAAATCCAGCGCGGCGGGCTGGCCGATACCCTGGAAGCCGTGCTGGCCAAGACCGGATTTCCCGCCGCCCGGCTGGAGTTGGAAGTTACGGAAGGCTTCATCATGCGGCAGGCCGAAGCCGGCATCCGTGAGCTGGAGAGCATCCGCCGCCTGGGAGCGACCCTGGCCATCGACGATTTCGGCACCGGCTATTCCTCGCTGAGCTACCTGAAGCGGCTACCGATCCAGAAGATCAAAATCGACCAGTCCTTCGTGCGTGATTTACCCGCCGACACGAACGACGCCGCGATCGCCAACGCGGTGATCGCCCTGGGCAAGAGCCTGAATCTATTGGTCATCGCGGAAGGCGTGGAAACCCAGGAACAGGCTGACTTTCTCCAGAAAGCCGGGTGTCGGGAAGCACAGGGGTATTTGTATAGCCGGCCCGTCGCCGCGGAGGAAATCGAAGCCCTGTTTTCCAGGAAAAACGATTAGGCGGAGGTTGCCATCAGGGCGATGGGTATTGAGGCAGCGCCGAACAATATGGGTGTATGATTCGTCGGCTTTGCCGACCATGTTGGCAAAAACCTAACACTGCTTGGACACTCGGAATATAAAATTGTCAAATCAACAGGATATAGCGACTCTGCGCAACATCGCCATCATCGCCCATGTGGATCATGGCAAGACCACGCTGGTGGATAAACTGCTGCAGCAGTCCGGCACGCTGGGAGACCGCGCCGCGCCGCCGGAACGGGTGATGGATTCCAACGCACTGGAGCGAGAGCGCGGCATCACCATCCTGGCCAAGAACACCGCCCTGTACTGGCGGGACTACCATATCAACATCGTTGACACACCCGGCCATGCCGATTTCGGCGGCGAAGTCGAGCGGGTGCTGTCGATGGTCGATTCGGTGCTGCTGCTGGTGGACGCGGTGGATGGCCCGATGCCGCAGACTCGCTTCGTGACCCAAAAAGCCTTCGCCATGGGCTTCAAACCCATCGTGGTCATCAACAAGATCGACCGGCCCGGTTCTCGCCCGCATTGGGTGCTGGACCGCACCTTCGACCTGTTCGATCGATTGGGCGCAACCGACGAGCAATTGGATTTCCCGGTGATCTACGCTTCGGCGCTGCAAGGCTACGCCGGGCTCGAGGAAACCGTGCGCGACGGTAACATGGACCCGCTGTTCGAAACCGTGATCGCCCATGTCCCGCCGCCGGCGGTGGACCCGGCCGGACCGTTCCAGCTACAGGTCAGCTCGCTGGACTACAACAGCTACGTCGGCGTGATCGGCATCGGCCGCATCCGCCGCGGCAAGGTCAAGACCAACACGCCGGTGGTCATCCTCGACCGGCACGGCCACCGCCGCAACGGTCGGGTGCTGCAAATCCTTGGTTTTCAGGGCCTGGAGCGGATCGAATTCCCCGAGGCGTCCGCCGGCGACATCATCGCCTTCACCGGCATCGACGGGCTGGGCATTTCCGACGTGATCTGCGACCCCGGCGCCGTCGAGTCGCTGCCGCCGCTGAAGGTGGACGAACCGACCATGAGCATGACCTTCCAGGTCAACACCTCGCCCTTCGCCGGGCGCGAAGGCAAGTACGTCACCAGCCGCCAAGTACGCGAACGGCTCCAGCGGGAACTGATTCACAACGTCGCCCTGCGCATCGAGGATACCGACGACCCGGACAAATTCAAGGTATCCGGGCGTGGCGAGCTGCATCTGTCGATTCTGATCGAGAACATGCGCCGCGAGGGTTACGAGCTGGCTGTCTCCCGCCCGGAAGTGATCCTGCACGAAATCGATGGGGAAATCCGCGAGCCCTACGAGCAGTTGACGGTCGATGTCGAGGAGCAACACCAGGGCGCCATCATGGAAAAGCTCGGCGAACGACGCGGCGAGCTGCTCGACATGCAACCCGATGGCAAGGGTCGGGTGCGGCTGGATTACCTGATTCCGGCGCGCGGCCTGATCGGCTTTCAGACCGAGTTCCTGACCGCCACCTCCGGCACCGGCCTGCTCTACCATGTATTCGACCGCTACGGCCCGCAGAAAAAAGGCGCTATCGGCGCGCGCGCCAGCGGTGTGCTGATCGCCAACGCCACCGGCAAGGTGCTGGCCTACGCCCTGTTCAATCTCCAGGAACGCGGGCGGATGATGGTCGGCCCCGGCGACGAGGTCTACGAGGGCATGATCGTCGGCATCCACTCCCGCGACAACGACCTGGTGGTCAACCCGCTCAAGGCCAAGCAGCTCACCAACATCCGCGCCGCCGGCTCGGACGAGAACATCCTGCTCACCCCAGCGGTGCGCATGAGTCTGGAGCAGGCGCTGGAGTTCATCGACGACGACGAACTGGTCGAGGTCACCCCAAAATCCATCCGCGTGCGCAAGAAGCTGCTGCTGGAACATGAACGCAAGCGGGCGTCGCGCAAGGAAATTGGCTGAGTTTATTTTTTTTCCGAACCGGGGCCACCCTTCCAAAGGCAAAAATCTTTTCTATAGTGGTCGAGACCGTTTGTGATACCGCTTCCCTCAATGGGATATGCGTGTTCCACGGCTTGATTCTTTGCAACCAAGAGAGATTAACGGTATGGCAGAACAAAAACTTGGCAACCCGGCGGTCGTCGGCCTGGCGGGCTTCGGTCTGACCACCCTGGTCTTGCAATTTCACAATGTCGGCTGGATGCCCAGCATCGGCCCGGTGGTCTGGCTGGGGCTAGTCTTTGGCGGAATGGCGCAACTGATTGCCGGCCTTCAGGAAATGAAGACCGGTAACAATTTTGGTTACTGCGCCTTTACCTCTTACGGCGCATTCTGGATCGCCCTGTGCCTGATGTTGCTCGGCAACAAATTCGATCTATTCAAGGCTAGCACCACCGATGTGGGCTGGTTCCTGGTGGCCTGGACGCTGTTCACCGCGATTCTGTGGGTCGGTTCGCTGCGCATCCATGGCGCGATGGCCTTCACCTTCACCACCCTGCTGATCGGCTTTATCCTGCTCGATCTGGCCCACTTCGGCTATCCCGAGTCTAACGGTGGTGGCCGGCTACGAACTGATGGTCTGCGCGCTGGCCGCCTGGTACATGATGGCCCGGGTCATCCTGAACGAGATTTACGGCAAGGAACTCCTGCCAGCGGGCAAGCCCTGGGTTGCCTGAAACCCCGGCACCTTTTGCCTCAGCCACCAAATTTCTGGAGGATTTTCAAGATGCGAAAAACAACCGTTGGTTTTGCTAGCCTGGCCCTGATCCTGGGCACCGCGCCGGCGTGGGTTGGCGCCATGGGCCCTGACGCCGCCACTCCCGAGGAAGTGGTCTCCAAGGTACACGAAGCGGCGAAGTACCTACACGACAAGGGTCAAGCTGGTTTTCCGGACTTCAACAACAACGCGCGCTGGGTGTGGAAGGACAGCTACGTGTTCGTCTTCAGTTGCCGGGACAACAAGATGATCGCCCACCCTCTGCGTCCCGATCTGGTCGGCAAGCCCATCCTGCAAATGGAGGATGACAAGGGCAATCTGTTGTTCAAAAAGCTCTGCGAGGCCGGTAACAACGCCAGTGGCGGTTGGGTCGAATACTGGTGGCCGAAGCCGGGCGAAGCCAAGGCATCCCGCAAGATCTCCTACACCCAAACCACCGAGGTATCCTTCCAACCGGACATCCGGGTCGGCGCGGGGATTTATGACGACACCATGAGCGTCGAGGAACTGAACAAACTCGCGCAACAAGTCGCCAGACCAAAGAAGGACGTTCCCTAAGTCGAGTTCTTGCCTTCAAGGAACACCTAACCGCCCCCGGAGCTCAGCCGGCGGGCGGTTTTTTACGGACGGCACACTACTGGTTCCAGGGCGGCACCACATTGGTATCGCCGCGATAGTTTACCGTCTCGTAGGGCCGGCCCTTGGGCGGCTGGTCGGTGATCTGCTCGCGCCCCTGCTCGTCGCGCCAGCGGTAGAGTAGCCCGGTGTATTCCGGCAGGCCGGGCAGCCAACCCCGCGCCCAGGACGGCGCCTCCCGCGGCGTCACGTACCAGTAGAGCACCAGGCCGCCCAGTACGCCCAACACGATCAGCACCCACATCGGCACGGCGCCACGCTGACGCCGCAATCGCGCGGTCGCCGGCCACCGACCGGCGCGGGCGTGATCCCGTATCGAATGCGTCCCCATAAACCCTTTCCTCATGGCCAATCGCCCCGCAAGGCCACCACCCGTTCGCGTAGCAACGCCGAAGTCGCTTGTTCGGGCGGCACCGGCTCGCCCACCACCAGCTCGATCCGCGACCAGAACCGCCGGGGCAAATGGTGCATCGCCTTACCATGGCGGCGGCTGAAAAAACTGCCCCACAAGCCGCGCAGCGCCATCGGCACCACCGGCGCCGGCGTGCGATGAACGATCTGTTCAATGCCACTCTTGAACGGGCCGATCTCACCATCCTCGGTCAACCGCCCTTCCGGGAAAATCCCCACCACTTCGCCCTTCTCCAGATAATGGGCGACCCGGTCGTAGGCTTGCTCCAAAGTCTCCGGGTCTTCCCGTGCCGGGGCGATCGGCACGGCGCCGGCGGTGCGAAACACGAAACTGAGCAGCGGCATCTTGAAAATTTGATAGTCCATCACGAAGCGGATCGGCCGCCGGCAGCAACCGATCACCACCAACGCATCCATGTAACTGATGTGGTTGCAAACCACGACCACCGGCCCTTTATCGGGAATCCGCTCCAAACCCTGAGCGCGCAATCGATACACGATATTCACCAGAATCCACACGACGAAGCGCATCAGGAATTCCGGCACCAGGCTAAAGATGTAGAGCGCCACCGCCGCGTTGAAGAGCGCCGTCAGCAGCAGAAACTGGGGGATGCTCAGCCCCACCCCATCGAGAAAGAAAATGGCCAGCACCGCCGATAGCACCATGAACAGGGCGTTGATGATGTTGTTACCGGCGATGACGCGGGAACGGAAACTTGCTTCGCTGCGCTGCTGCACCAGCGCGTACAGCGGCACGATGTAGAACCCACCGAACATCCCCATCAGCAGGATATCGATCAGCACTCGCCAGTTGGAGGCGCCGCGCAAGAACTCCATGGCGCCGATCAACGGCGCGCCTTCCGCCACCGGTGACACCGCGAAGAATAGATCGATGCCGAACAGGGTCAGGCCGATCGAACCGAACGGCACCAGACCGAGTTCCACCCGGCGCCCCGACAACCGCTCGCACAGCAGCGAACCGACGCCGATGCCCAAGGCGAAGGTGGTCAGCAGTAGCGTCACCACATGCTCGTCGCCGCCCAAAGTCAGCCTGGAGTAATTGGGCAATTGCGCCAGATAAGTCGCGCCCAGGAACCAGAACCAGGAAATCCCCAGCACCGACAGAAACACGGTGCGGCTTCGGCGGGTGATCTCGATGTTGCGCCAGGTTTCGGTAATCGGATTCCAGTTGATGCGCAGCTCAGGTGCGTCCGGCGTGGCCTTGGGGATGAACAGGCTGGACAGAAAGCCCAGCACGGCCAGCAGAACCACCGCGCCGGCCACCAGCCAGGGACCGCGATCCGGGATGGCGATCAGCACCCCGCCAAGTAGAGTACCGATCAGGATGGCAAGGAAGGTGCCCATCTCCACCCAACCATTGCCGCCGACCAGTTCCTCGGGCCGTAGATGCTGGGGCAAGATGCTGTATTTCACCGGGCCGAACAGGGTCGATTGCCAGCCCATCAGAAACAGCAATCCGATCAGCACCGACATGTTGCCCAAAATGAAACCAACCGCCGCGCCCAGCATGATGACGATCTCCAGCAGCTTGATTCCGCGCATCAGATGCGATTTCTCGTACTTGTCCGCCAGTTGGCCGGCGGTGGCCGAGAACAGGAAGAACGGCAACACGAACAAACCGGCGCTGAGATTGACCAGGGTGTTAGCTCGGGCGGGATCGGCTGCCTGGAAGGCAATCAGGATGATCAGCGCGTTTTTGAATACGTTGTCGTTGAACGCGCCCAGAAATTGGGTGATGAAGAACGGCAGGAACCGCCGCTCCTTCAGCAGGGTGAACTCATTCCCGTTGGCCATGCGGCGGGGTTCTCCAGGATCGGATGGTCGAATCAGGTTTCGGCGCTACGGATGAACAGTGAACCCGGCAAGCTCTCGATCAGCGCGGGTCCCAGTCGTTGCACGGTATGCTCAGGCAGAGACGATCCTTCCGGCAAGCCCTCGCGCCTGGTTTGTCAGCCGCCATTGACGACCATCAATCGACCCGAATCGGCGCGGCGGCTCCGAATCGACTGATGGCCTCGCTGGATTTATTCCAGAATCATTCGGGCGTTAACTGCCTGAAGTGGGCGATTATTGGCGTGATGCATCGTATGCGCGAACTTTTCAATCTGCTCCTTGGAAGCAGTATCGGCCTGTTTCATGACCAGCCACCACACGCCCTCGGAGCACGGCGGGGTGGTTAGCGAGCCATTGAAACGATAGTAATCGTGTTGCTGGGGCAACAGGGTATTAGCATCAACCATCGCCTTCAGTGCCTGATGATCACCCGCCTGCTCAGGCATTCGCGCCCAAGCTTTTTCCAGCTCGGCGTTTGCTTCTCCTTCATTAAACATCACCGCGATGACCGCGAGATTACCGTCCTGATCCGCATGCACAAAATGCGCTTCCATGGGATAAGAGTGACCATCGATCGTATTTTCGCTCGGTGAGTGAAAATGAAATTGCTTTAATTCGAATGAGTGGCCACTGACATCGATCATGCTGCCTGGTTTATAGTTGACTTGGATGGTATGGCCATTATTGACTATTTCGTTACCTCCGGCTTTGTAATTGATCTTGATCTCTGCAAGGTTGCCCTCGATCATTCCCGTAAGATTGACGGGAGATTGATTCTTGCCAGTGGAACAGGTAGAAAAATCCTTTGCCAGTTCACCCCAGTGCTCCGGGCCTTCTGGACCTGAATAGGACCAATGCGCCTGGTCCTCGGCAATAGCTGACACCGAAAGGCACATTCCGGCAAGCAGCAATGATGTGGCAATACTTGCTTTCATCTTTGAATTCCTCGCTTCAGGGTGCTGGTTGGAAAATCAGGCGCGCGCGACTTACTTCTGAGTTGGCGCAGGCGGCATTTCTTCAAAAGTAGAGATATTTTCATCCATAAAATCCCATATTGGCTTTCTTTTATTATAGACAATGGCATTCGGTTTAAACCATGAACTACTGTCCAGCGTGCCTGCCGAAACACTAATAATATTTGTAGCTACATTGCTTGTACCAAAAAGGCGGCTGCCATATTTTGGACAAAAATAACGCGTAATGATCGCGCCTGTATCTGCTATTGAATCATAGTGGCTTGTTTCACCTTCGATGTGGACAGTATCTTTGGCAAAAAAAGCATTCGATGAATGCCCTGTCCCCGTCAATCTCCGGCAATGGTCACAGTGGCACTGCCCCATTCTGATTGGGGCAGAAGAAATCGTGTATTTTATGTCGCCGCATAAGCATTGCCCTGTCGCGAAATATTGCTCTGACATTTCATCTTTCTCCTGTTTTTTAACAAGCAATTTAACTCACATGAGTAATAATTATGTACTGAGTTATTCAACCCTTATAAAAGCTATTATTCTGGCTGCGATTCTATCGATTGTTTTCCAAGCGTTACTCCTTGCTGTGCGGCTATTAAATTAGCTTTTACCTGCTCCCTAGCGACGATGGACGATTTTTGGTGTTCTAAAAGCTTTTCGGCTATGGCTAGTTTATATCCAGCCGTCTGTGCATCTGCTTCTTTCGCCAAAGCCTCAACTATGTCCGCGATTCTATCCATAAAATCAGAATTACTCTTGGTCTCTTCTAAGGATACTTTTTCGGCTATAATTTCTGGCCGTGCTTGGATCAAACTGATAGCAGCGCTGTTTATATCATTTTGCCAAGACATCATTTTATCTTTTATCTCATTCAATATTCTATCGGCTTTGTCCGCTTGCCGATCAGCCAAACGCCAGAACACGATAGCGAGAAGGAGACTAATAATCGATGCTATCGTGCCAACGATATTTAGATCTATGTTCATCTACTACTCCAACAAATGATTTATGGCTTCCGTATAACATACCAGCATCCACGCAAGAGGCGCTTTTTCACCCCAACCCCAGATCAACGCTCCCATCGCTAGTAACAGCATTTTCAGCAACGATGCCAGCCCCCCCCCAACGACCTCCTTCTGTCACGAGATCGGCTTGAATGGCTCGGGTCAAGTACATTCCAGCACCAAAAGCATATACTGCCAGTAGGCATTTTTCCTGGAAACCCCGCCATGCGCCCCATCACCCACGACCTGCTCACCCGCGAAGTCACCGCCTGGTATCAGCAGGGGCTCATCGACCGGCCGCTACTGGAAACCCTGCTGCCGCGCTACGAATCCTCTGGCCGCTTCCTGGCCGCGCTGTTGAAATGGCTGGGCCTGTTCGCCATTTTCCAACTGGGGCTGGCGGTACTCGCCTTCATCGCCATGGCCGCGGAATCGGCCCTAGTGGCGACGATGCTGCTGACGGCGGTCGGCGCGGGACTCTGGTATTTCGGGGTGCGATGCGCCACCGATCCCCGGCAAGCCCACCCCTTCACCGGCTCGGTGCTGATCACCGCCAGCCTGGCGGCGGCATTCGGCGCCTTCGTACTGCTCCAGATCGCCCTGCTGGGCGACAGTAGCGCCGAACGAAACGTCCCGCTCATCCTGCTGCTCACCGGCGTACTCGCCACCCTGACCGCCTATCGCTATCACCTGCGCTGGCCGCTACTGCTGGGCTTGCTGCTGCTCTTCCACGGACTGGGTGCCTGGCACGCCTATGGCGGGCATGGCACTTATTTCGCCCACATCCAGGACGAACGCTTGATGGCGGTCGCCGCCCTGATCACGATCCTGCTGGGCCTCTGGCACGAACGGCGGCTGGAACTCGGTCCCCTGCGGCGCTGTATCGGCTTCGGCGGACTGTATCTGATCTTCGGGCTCCTGTATCTGAACCTGTCCCTGTGGTTCCTCACCCTGCCGCGCGGACCGCTGGATTGGGTGCTGGTGTTCACCGCCGCCGGCATCGCTCAAATCATCGCCGGCGCCCGCCTGCACGACGCCCGCTTCACCGGCTTCGGCATCGTGTTCCTCGCCATCGACTTGTACACCCGCTACTACGAACGCTTCTGGGACTCGCTCTCGCTCGGCCTGTTTTTCCTGCTCGGCGGCATACTGGCAATGGCATTCGGCTATGCCTGCGAACGCTGGAGCCAAGCCGCCCCACTGGAGCGGCAAGCATGAACCCGCAATCCCGCAACCGCCGGGTCCGCCGGGAACTGGACGAACTGCTCCGCGAAGGACTGCTGGACGAAGCGCGGCACGCCCAACTGAGCGCACGCTACCCGCTCGAAGGCTGGGACTGGCGTTCGCTGGGCCGCTGGTTCCTGCTCTTTGGCGCAATCAGCGTCATGGCGGGACTGGGCATTCTCGGCCGAACCCTGTTCGACTTCACCCTGGAAAAGCTGGCGGTGTTATTGGGCGTGGCCACCGTCGCCAGCTTCGGCGGCGCGCAATGGTTCAAGCGCACCCGCCCCGGCCTGGTGCTGACCGCCTCCAGCCTGGAGCTGCTGGGCGGTTTGCTGCTGATCGGCCTGACGTTCAACCTGGGCGCGATCTTTTCCACCGGCTCCGGCAACTGGCCCGCCCTGCTGCTGATTGACCTGCTGGTCTTGCTCGCCCTCAGCTACGCGCTCAACAACCCGCTGCTGCTGGTGCTCAGCGCCGTGGTGTTCTTCGGTTGGTTCGGCGGCTTTACCGGCTACGCTTCCGGCTGGGGCGCTTACTGGTTCGGGATGAGCTACCCACTGCGCTTCCTGGCGGCGGCGCTGGCGATCATCGCCGTCGCCGTCATCCACCAGCAGAGCGAACGGGGACCGCTGGCGCCCTATCGGGGATTTTTCAAAGTCTGGTTATCAGGCGGGCTGTTCTTCGCCGAAATGGCGTTGTGGCTGCTATCGCTGTTCGGCAATTTCGACCTGGAAAGCCACCGCTGGCATCTGAGTGGTGCCGCCGAACTGGCGCTGTTCAATCTGCTATGGGCGGGCCTGAACGGGATACTGATCTGGCTGGGCGCGCGGCTGGCCATGCGGATGTTGACCGGCTACGGCGCGACCTTCCTGATCATTCAAATCTACACCCTGTTCTTCGCTCATCTGGCCGAAGGCCTGGGATGGTTTCTCAGCCTGCTGATCACCGGCGGCGGCGCGCTGGCGCTGACGTTCTGGCTGGAACAGCGGCGGCGCGAGGTCACAAGATCCAAGAACCCGTCATCCATGGATGATCCTGACTCCTAACTATCGCCACCCGCGAAAAATGCCTGCACCCGTTCCAGCTTCCGCGTTCTCGGCATGGGCGGCAAGCTATCCAGAAACACCCGCCCGTAGGATTTGCTCAATAGGCGCGGGTCGCAGAGCACCAGCACGCCCCGGTCGCTCACGTCGCGAATCAGCCGACCCACCCCCTGCTTCAGGGTAATCACCGCATGGGGAAGCTGATAAGTCAGAAATGGGTCCTCGCCGTGCTGGCGCAGGGATTCGATGCGCGCCTGCACCACCGGATCGCCGGGCGCGGCGAACGGCAAGCGATCGATGATCACGCAAGACAGCGCCTCGCCGCGCACATCCACCCCTTCCCAAAAACTGGCGGTGCCCAGCAACACCGCGTTGCCCGAGGCCCGAAACTGGCGTAGCAGCACCCCCTTCGGCGCTTCGCCCTGCACCAGCAGCGGATAATCCAGCCGCCCCGCCAACCATCCCGCCGCCTCGCGCAAGGCCCGAAAACTGGTGAACAGCAGAAACGCCCGCCCCCGGCTGGCCGCCAACACCGGCAACGCCGCGTCCAGCAACGCCGCCGTGTAGTGCGATGCCGCGGGATCGGGCAAGCCCGGCGGATGATAAAGCAGGGTGTTGCGGGCAAAATCGAACGGGCTGTCCAGACGCAAGGCCGCGTAATCCCGCAACCCCAGTCGCGCCGCGAAGTGCTCGAACGCCTGCCCCACCGCCAGCGTCGCCGAGGTAAAGATCCAGGCCCCTGGCTGCGCCGCCAGCCGCTCCTGAAACTTCGATGCAATATCGAGCGGGGTCAAACTCAGCGTAAAGCCGCGGCCCCGGGTCTCGAACCAGCGGACGTTATCGGGGTTGCTCTCGTCCCCGGTCAACGCCGCCAGCCGCAGCGCCAGATCCTCGCCGCGCCGCTGGCAATTCTCCAGGCCCTTGCCACGCGGCGCGCCTTCCTTCAGCGCCTCGCGCAGGCGATCCAGCGTCTCATGTAATTGCTTGATCGCCTCCACCACCGCCGGCAGTTCGGCAACCTCCCGCCACAGCGCGCGGCGCTCCGTCGTTCCCAGCGCCTGCCGCAACGTCAGGATCGCCGGCTCCAACGCCTCGGCCCGCCGGCGCAGATCGGCGAAATCCGCCGCGTCCCGCGCCTGTTCCACCACGGTATCCCGCCCCAGTTCGCTCAACTGCCGGCCACTCAAGGACCGACCGAGGAAGTGGGTGGCAATCCCAGGCAACTGATGTGCTTCGTCGAGGATGAACGCTTCCGCCCCCGGCAACAGTTCGGCGAAACCGGTTTCCTTGATCGCCATGTCGGCGCAGAACAGGTGATGGTTGATCACCAGCACATCCGCCGCCAGCGCCTCGCGCCGTGCCTTGGCCAGAAAGCACTCGGCCAGTTGCGGGCAGTCCTGTCCCAGGCAGTTGTCCACGGTGGAGGTCACGCGCGGCCAGATCAGGGAGGTTTCCGGTACGTCGGGGATTTCGGCGATGTCGCCGCGACGGGTGCGGCCCGCCCAGGCGCGGATGCGGTGCAGTTCGGCCGCCTGCTCGCGCGTGCTCAGGCGCCCGGCCTGCTCGGTCGCTTGCAGGCGATACAGGCAGAGATAGTTGCCACGCCCCTTCAGCAGCGCCGCCCGCACCGGCGCGTTCAACGCCTGTCGCACCACCGGCAGGTCCTGGTGGAAAAGCTGGTCTTGCAGGTGGCGGGTACCGGTGGAAATGATGACCCGCGCCCCGGACAGCAGCGCGGGAATCAAATAGGCGTAGGTTTTGCCGGTGCCGGTGCCGGCCTCGACCACCAGTGTACCGCCCTCCTCCAGCGCGGCGGCGACCGCTTCGGCCATCTGCTGCTGCGGCAGGCGCGGCGCGAACCCCGGCACCTGCCGGGCCAGCAGACCGCTCGGACCCAGCAGCTCGGTCGCATCCACGGCAACCTCCCCGTTCGGGCGGACTTTAGCGCAACTGTGCCGCCCGCGCTTCGGCTTCCTCGGCGCCGGCGGTATTCCCGGTCGCCTTGCGGGCAACGGCGATCAGCTTCCAGTTGCGACCTTGCAGCGCCCGGTTGCTACTGGCCAGGTTGTTGGACTTGCTCGCCAGTGACTCGGCCTGCTGGTATTCACCCTGATGCAGGCGAATTTGGGCTAGATCATGCCAGATCCCGGCGTTGCGCGGCTCGATGCGCAAGGCCCGTTCCAGCGCGGCGCCGGCCTTATCCAACTGGTTGCTTCGAACATACTTGTCGGCACTGTCCAACAGAGCGACCACGGCTTGGTTACCCTCGCGGGTAATTTCGGCCGGGGGCAAATCGGGTGGGGGCGTCGGGCGGGTGGGGGCGGGCCTAGCTTGGGCCGGAGCGGCCGGCGGCGTCGCCATGGCAACCGTCGATTCCGCGGCGGGCGGCGGCGGCGTGGCGACCGTCGATTCCGCGGCGGGCGGCGGCACCGGTGCCGGCGGCCGTGCCGGGGCCGCCGACGGCGTCCGCGGCACGACCGGCTGCGGTTCGGGTAACAGACCCGATGATGGTGTCGTCGTCTCGTAAAGATCGTCCGCACCTCGCTGGGAAGACGGATAAACCGGTTCCGGCAGCGGGGCCACTCCTCTGCTGTAGTCGTCGGTTCGCGGCGCGGGATAGGCTGGGTATGCCGGGGGGGATGCGGCCGCGCCCGGCGGATAGGCCGGTTGCCGATAGGCGCCACCGTCCGGTTCCGGTGTATAAGGCCGGGCCGGCACGCTACCGTAATAGGCATTCGGGTTGGCTGGCGCCACTCCCTGCGTGGCGGCATAAGGATCCGGCGCCGCTGGATAGCCGGAGGAGTACTCTCGCGGCAACAGCGGATCCTGTTCGAGCGTCCGTCCCGCGGCCGCTGGCGGCACCGGCTGTGGCTGAGCATAGGTCTGCGGCGGGCGCGTGCTGCGATTTACCACCGGCGCCCTGTACGGTTGTTGCGAGTATGGCGGCGGCGCACAGCCGACCACCCCCAGCGCCAGCACCAACGCTCCAAGAGAAGACTGAAACCCTTTATTCATCGATTTTCCCCGCGGGTCCGGCGATCCCGACAAGGCATCCCCGCACCTCAATCAAATCCATCATTAAGCTTAACTGTACCCTTTCATCATTCCTACCGCCATGTACGACCGAGATGATGCCGGGCGGACTTGGCCAACCATGGTGGCTATGTTTCATTGCATCAGCCGCCGAAAGAAATCACTCATCCCCCCTGAGCGTTCCGCATCCCCGGATGTATCCGGAGCCGTCTCGCGCGGTTTGGAGCGCCGGGCGGCGGACTGACCGCCGCAAGAAGTTGATCCGCGCGGCCCGGAACCCGCCAGGAATGGCACCGGCTGGCCACCCCGACAGCCCCCGCTCACCTGCAAGCCGCTGCGCGGCTCCACCCGGATTTCCTCGACCCCCGCCGGCAGCGGCGGGTCCAGCGGCTCCAGATTCAAACTCGCCATCAAATTCATCCAAACCCGCAATGCACCGCTGGAGCCACTCAGGCCAGTGGGTTTGTTGTCATCGCGGCCCAGCCAAACCACCGCCAACCGGTTACCGCCAAAACCGGCGAACCAGCTATCACGGTAGTCGTCGGTGGTGCCGGTCTTGCCCGCGATGTTCAAATCCGGCGACAGCTTGCTCTTCATGGCACTGGCGGTGCCCGCCTTTACCACCTGCTGCATGGCGTTGATCACCAGATAGACCGGCCCCGGCTCGACCACCTTCTCCACCTCCAGCGTGTAGTGCTGCAATGACTTGCCGGCGGTATCGGTCACTTCGCGGATGGCACGCAACGGCATGCGAAATCCATTGCCGGCGATGGACGCATAAACCTGCGCGACTTCAAAGGGCGACGCGTCCAGCGCGCCCAGCAGCAGGGACGGATATGGCTTAAGATCGCGCTCCAGCCCCAATCGCTGGAACATTTTCACCACATTGATGACACCCATGTCCAGACCGACCCGTACCACCGGAATGTTATAGGAACGGGCCAGCGCGTCCCGCAGCGTGACCCGACCGTGGTAACGCTTGTCGTAATTGGCTGGGGTCCAACGCTGGCCGCCCGAGGTGTAGACCAACGGACTGTCGTTCAACAGCGTCATCAGGGTATAGCGCTCGGGCTGCTCCAACGCGGTCAAATACACCACCGGCTTGACCAGCGAACCCGCTGGCCGCTTGGCGTCGAACGCCCGGTTGAAACCGACCCTCTTCGGCTCGCGGTCCCCCACCATCGCCAATACCTCGCCGGTCTGAGTATCGGTCACGACGACGGCGCCCTGCAATGGCTTGGCCTTG
Organism: Candidatus Competibacteraceae bacterium; assembly: GCA_016699715.1. NCBI lineage: Bacteria > Pseudomonadati > Pseudomonadota > Gammaproteobacteria > Candidatus Competibacteraceae > Candidatus Competibacteraceae bacterium. The sequence continues at coordinate 1,932,153 of CP065007.1, forward strand.
CGCTGACTTTTTTCCAGCCCCGGCAGACTGTTGATCAAGGTATTCTCCGCCACCGCCTGCACTCGCGGGTCGAGGGTGGTAAATACCCGCAATCCTTCCGACACCAAATCCTCGGCGTTGTAATACTGCCGCAGTTGCCGCCGCACCAGATCCAGAAAGGCCGGATAGGCGGTGATGCCGCTGGCCACCTTGTCCGTCACATCCAGCGGCATGTTCTTGGCGATGGCGGCATCCTCGGCGCTGATCAGGTTCTGTTCGATCATGACATCCAACACCAAAGCGCGGCGTTCCTTGGCGCGGTCTGGATGGCGGCGCGGATCGTAGTACGAGGGTCCCTTGATCATACCCACCAACAGGGCGATCTGATGCAGGTCCAGATCCTCCATCGGCTTGCCGAAATAGAACTGGCTGGCGAGCCCGAAACCGTGAATCGCCCGGCTACCATCCTGCCCCAGATAGATGGCGTTGCTGTAGGCTTCGAGAATGTCGTCCTTGCCGTAGCGCGCGTCGATCAAAACCGCCATGAGGATTTCGTTGATCTTGCGCGTAAAGGTCCGCTCGTTGCTCAGAAACAGATTTTTGACCAACTGTTGGGTCAGGGTGCTGCCACCCTGCACTGTCCGCCCAGCGCGCAAGTTGGCCAGCATGGCGCGGAAAATGCCCTTGGGATTGATGCCGGAGTGTTCGAAAAACGAGCGATCCTCGACCGCCAGCAGGGTATCCACCAGGGCCGGCGGCAAGTCCTTGCCCTTAAGCAGGATGCGGTCTTCATAGTGAGCGGGATAAATGCCGGCGATCTCCGGCGGGTCCAACCGCAGCAGGCCCGGCGCTTCCTGGCCGTTCAAACCGGCCAGTTCGATCAGGATGTTGCCCGCGAATACCAGACGGATCTGACGCGACGGTTCCGTGCCGTCCCAAAATGCGAACTCGCGGGTCATGACCTCGAAGGTTTCCCCGTGTCGGGCAAAAGTGCCCGCGCGATCCGGCGACCCACCGCCTCCGGGCGGCGGCGCGCAAGTTTCCGGCGGCGGCGGTTTGCGCCGGAGCGAGCGTTTGCCGCTCGGGGGCGGTGGCGGCGCTTCCGGGCAATTCACATCACGGTAATTCAGCAGCTTAAGTTCCTGGGCAAAGGCATCGGCGCCGAGCGACATGGTTTCGAACAGTTCCAGCGGCCGAGCGTAGACCTTGGCGGGCATGGCCCAGCGCTTCTGATCGAATTCGGCGCGGATGACCGCATCCAGATACAGCATGTACAGACTCAGCCCGAGCACGCCCAGCAGCAGGCTGCCGAGCAGCAGCGAAAAAAACAGCGACGACAAGGATCGCAGCACGTTTGGGCCGGCCCGGCGAGGGCGCGGCCCGGAATTCGTTTTGGGTTTACGGGAAGGTTTGCCTTTAGCCATGCCTGTTCCAGTTCGGACGCGCCACGCCTTTCAATCCACTTGGCGCGATGCGGTGTTTTTGTCTTATTCTACGGCCTCGTTTTTCCGCTTCGGAGTCTGGCGCGTGCATCCTGCCAACGAAACTCTTGACCAGACCACCCTGATTGCGGCGCTCCTGCAACCGGACCGCTACCCGCATCCGGTAGACGCCGTCGAGCACTTGCAGACGCATATTTCACATGTCCTGCTGGCCGGGGACTACGCCTACAAGATCAAAAAACCCCTGAATCTGGGATTCCTGGATTTTACCAGTCTGGCCCGAAGGAAATACTACTGTGAACAGGAATTGCGCCTGAATAGCCGGTTGGCGCCGGATCTCTACCTCGATTGCGTGCCGATCGGCGGCAGCGCCGCTCGACCGGTCCTGGGCGCCGCCGGGGAAGCCATTGAATACGCCGTCCGCATGCGCCGCTTCCCCCAGGAAGCCCTGCTGAATCGGGTGCTGGCCACCGGCCGGCTGGAAAACCGGCATATCGACGCACTGGCCCGACGGCTGGCCGTTTTTCATCAGGCCATCGCCACGGCCGACCCCGCCGCGCCGTTCGGTACCCCGGAACGGGTTCGCGGACCGATGCTGGACGATTTTACCCATACCCGGCCGCTGCTGACCGATCCCGCCGATCTCGACCTCCTGACCGCCGTGGAGCGCTGGACCCTGGCGACTACCGAGCGGCTGTGGCCGCGACTGGCGGAACGCAAGGCCGGCGGCTGGATCCGCGAATGCCACGGCGACCTGCATCTTGGCAATCTGCTGCTGACCGACACCGGGCAGGTCACGATCTTTGATTGCATCGAATTCAACGACGATCTCCGCTGGATCGATGTCATCAACGATCTGGCCTTTCTGCTCATGGATCTACGCTTCCGCGGCGCTGGTGGCCTCGCCCAGCGACTGCTCAATACCTATCTGGAATACGGCGGCGACTTCGCGGGAGCGGCGCTGCTGTCCTATTACCAGGTCTACCGGGCCATGGTGCGCGCCAAGATCAACGCCATCCAGGCCAGCCAGGATCATCATATCCCAGAACCGGACCGTGCCGCCGCCCGCGCCCTGTGCCGCGATTATTTGCGGCTGGCGCTGGTGCTGACTCAGGAATCGAGGCCGTTTCTGTTGATCACCCATGGCGTTTCCGGTTCCGGCAAATCGCGTCGGACCGGACAATTGCTGGAAATATTCCCCGGCGCCATCCGCCTCCGCTCCGACGTGGAACGCAAGCGGCTGTTCGGCCTCGGCCCCCTGGACGACAGCAGATCCACTCTGGGTGGGGGGCTCTACACGCCGGACGCCAGCGCCCGCGCCTATCAGCGCCTGTACGATCTGGCGAACGGTCTGCTCGCCGCCCGCCATCCGGTACTGGTGGACGCCACCTTCATGAAGCGGGCGCACCGGCAACCCTTCCGCGATCTGGCGGCCCGGCATGGCGTCCCGTTCATCCTGCTCGATTGCGCCGCCGATCCCGAAACCTTGCGGGCGCGGGTCGCGGCCCGGCGGGCGCGTGGCGATGACGCCGCCGAGGCCGATGTCGAAGTGCTGGAACGGCAACTCCGCCACGATGAGCCGCCGGCAACTGACGAGAACCCGCTGCAAACCGATGGCGACTCCGATGTGGAGCGGCTGCGCGCGGCGATTGCGGCGGCGATGTAGTATCGAATCCGGATCCACCGGAGCCCGTTCGGGCGCGACAACTGATCGAAGCGCCGGCCAGTGGCTCCCACGAAAACCCAATAGTTGGGAACCGCGGAACTCAACAGGATTACCCATTGATGATGGAGGCATTATGGCGAAGTATGACGTGTACGGGATCGGCAACGCGCTGGTGGACATGGAGTATGAGGTCGAGCTTGCCGACCTGGAAACACTGGGTATCGACAAGGGCGTGATGACCCTGATGGACGAGGAATGCCAGTTGCGGATGATGGATCATCTGGCCGCGCACTCGCATCAGCGCAGTTCGGGGGGGTCGGCGGCCAATTCGATGATCGCGGTCCGCCAGTTCGGCGGGTCCAGCTTCTATTCCTGCAAGGTCGCGGGGGACGATCTCGGGCATTTCTACATGAAAGACCTGCTCGATGGCGGGGTGGACACCAATCACCATACCGAGAAAGAGCCGGGGCACACCGGCCGTTGCGTGGTGCTGGTCACGCCGGATAGCGATCGCACCCTCTGCACTTTCCTGGGGATCAGCGGCGGGTTGTCCACCAAAGAGTTGGTCGAGGACGCCCTGCGCGACTCGGCATACTTCTACATGGAAGGTTATCTGGTCACCTCGGAGACCGCTCGCCAAGCGTGCATCGCGGCCAAGCACGTCGCCGAGGCGGCCGGAGTCAAGACCGCCATTTCCCTGTCCGACCCCAACATGGTCCGGTTTTTCAAGGCGGGATTGCTGGAGATGATCGGCTCGGGCGTGGATCTGCTATTCGCCAATGAGGACGAGGCCAAGGGCGTGGTGGGCGCCGCCGACCTGGACAGCGCGATCGACTACCTGAAGACCCTCAGCCAGGAGTTTGTGATCACGCGGGGTTCCAAAGGCGCGCTGGTTTGGGATGGCCGGATGCTGATCGACATCGACCCGGTCAAAGTGGAAGCCGTGGACACGGTCGGCGCCGGGGACATGTTCGCCGGGGCTTTCCTCTATGGCCGGGGTCAGGGTTGGGATCATCGGCGCGTCGGCGCTTTGGCTTCAGCGGCATCGGCCAAACTGGTGACCAGCCTGGGGCCGCGCATGCCGGCGACGGAAACCCGGGCGATTCTACACAGCTTCCTGTAGGGCCGTCGTCGCGCCATCGGGTGCTGGGTGAATTCTCGAAATCGCGTCATTCCGGCCATGGCTCCCGCTTGACCCGGTACAGTTCCCGCGTCTTCAGCGCCCGCCCCCGCAACTGCTCGGCCAGCGCGGCGCGGGTCAGACGCTTGACCTCCCGCAGCACGTCAGGGTCGGCCAGCATCCCGTCGCGCAAAGCCAGCAGCCCCCGACCGGAAATCGGCACGCCGGACCCGCCTGAATCGGCGGCCAGCGGACCCCGATCCAGCACGTAGCGGTAACGCTGCTCGGCAACGATCGGCACTCCGCTGGCCGCTTCGCGATCCAGGCTCAGCCCGTAGCCCAGTTCTTCCAGCAGGCGCTTTTCGAACCGCCGCAACGGCGGCTCCGCGTCGGTCGCCACCGCCAGTTCCGTCAACAGCGCCCGGTAGGCGACGAACAGTCCGGGCAGCGGGTCCTGCCGTGGCAGCAGGCGCACCAGCAGTTCGTTGACATAGAGTCCGGCCAGCACCTGGGCAGGCGGCAGCGACGCGAGCCGCTCCGTTTCCTCGGCCGCCGTCAAGGCCGCCAGATCGCCGGCTCCGCTCCAGGACAGCAGCAGGGGCAGGAACGGCTGCAACACGCTTTTCAGCCGCGAGCGGGCGGACGCCGCGCCGCGCGCCACCAAGCCCAGCCGGCCGTGCTCGCGGCTGAACGCCTCAAGTAATAGGCTGGTATCGCGATAAGGACGGCGGTGCAGGATAAAGGCGGGTTGCAGCAACACGCGCATGGTGCAAGGGAAACCGGCGATCGATGCGGAGGGTTAGAACGTTTACGGATCGGCGTAGCCCAAACTCCGCAACGCCCGTTCGTCGTCGGACCAGCCCTCGCGCACCTTGACCCAGGTTTGCAGGAATACTTTGCGGCCGAACAGGCGCTCCATGTCCTCGCGGGCCTGCCGGCCCACCTCGCGCAGCGTCGCTCCCTTCTCGCCGATGACGATCCCCTTTTGGGTCTCACGCTCCACCCAGATCAGCGCATGGATACGCGCCAGTCGCCCTTCGTCGACAAAATGTTCGATTTCGACGGTCAGGGCGTAGGGCAATTCCTCACGCAGCAGCCGGGTCAGCTTCTCGCGGATCAGTTCGGCCGCCAGGAAACGCTCGCTGGCGGTGGTCATCTGCTCGGCCGGGAATAGCAGGTTGCCGGTCGGCAACAAGCCAGCGATCACTTGCTCCAGCGCCGCCACGTTATCGCCGTTGATCGCCGCCAGCGGCACCACTTCGTTGAAGTTCCGCTTGCCAGCCAAATCGTGCAGAAACGGCAACAAGCGGCCCTTATCGCTAATCCGATCCACCTTATTGACCGCCAGCACCACCGGCCCGACAAAATCCGCCAAGCGTTGCAGGACGTCTTCATCTTCCTCGGTCCAGCGTAGCGCCTCAACCAGCCATACCACCACATCCACATAGCCCAACACGCTGGCCGCCGCCCGGTTCAGGTGACGATTCAACGCCCGTTGGCCCCGACGGTGCAGACCTGGGGTATCCACATAGACGATCTGGGCGTCCGGCAGGGTCTGGATGCCGAGAATGACGTGTCGGGTGGTCTGCGGTTTGGGAGCGGTGATGCTGAGCTTCTGGCCAATCAGCCGGTTCAACAGGGTGGATTTACCCACGTTGGGCCGGCCCAGCAAGGCGGCGTAACCGGCGTGAGTGACGGTCATCGCATCTGCTCCAGCAACCGCTGGGCGGCTTCCTGCTCGGCCTTGCGGCGGCTGCTTCCCACCGCGACCGCGCGCAACTCGGCGACCGCACACTCCACCGTGAAGCTTTGCGCGTGCGGCTCGCCGCCGATCTCCAGTATATTGTAGGCTGGCAGTGGCTGCTGCCGGGCTTGCAGGTACTCTTGCAGGCGGGTTTTCGGATCTTTCAACTCGCTGGCGTCAGCCAGCCGTTCCAGGCAGTCTTGGTAGATGCGTAACACCAAATCGCGGCAGGCCGCCAGACCGCTGTCCAAATAAACCGCGCCGAAAATCGCCTCCAGCGTGTCCGACAGAATCGAATCGCGGCGAAAGCCCCCGCTTTTAAGCTCGCCCAAGCCCAGGCGTAGCCAGTCTCCCAATCGCAGACCGCGCGCCAGTTCCGCCAAGGTCTCGCCCTTGACCAGGCTGGATCGCAACCGGCTCAATTCACCCTCGCTGGCCTTGGGGTAATGTAGGAATACGTATTCAGCCACGATCAGGTTCAACAGTGCATCGCCCAGAAACTCCAGTCGCTCGTTGTTATGCGGCGAGGCGCTGCGGTGGGTCAGCGCCTCTTCCAGCAGCTCGGGTTGGCGGAAGGTGTAGCCCAAGGCGGCGCTCAGGCGGGATAGCGGCGGGTTCACGGATTCGGCGTCAGCGGGATCACTTCATTGACCTTCAGCACCACGGACAAGCCGTAGAACAGATCCCGCTCGTCCTGATAGACCAAGTCGAGCACCCGACCGCTGCGGTCGTTGCGGATCTTCAGATCTCGGGCCGTAATATTATCGACATAACCGATGTCGAAGCGTTTCTGGATGGCATTTTGGATGTCGATCGGGCTCATCTGCGCCAACTGCGGCTCCTTACGGATACTCTCGATCGACGATTTGACCGTGAACATCTGGATGTACATCGGCACCACCTTCATGCCGATCAACGCGACAAACGCGATCACAATGATCAGCAATAACATACCGATGACGGTCATGCCACGCTGTTTCCCAACTCGTCCGCTTTTCGCCAATTGTTTTGCGCGCATCGTTCGTATCTCCCAGGTTCGCCTACTTGATCCCACTGCCGATTCGGCCACACTGACCATTCAAGGTTACACAATTCCAATTCATCCAGATGAAGAATGCCCGGCCGATCAGATTTTCTTCCGGCAATGGCCCCCAAACCCGGCTGTCGCTGCTGTTGTCCCGGTTGTCGCCCATGACGAAGTAATGCCCGGCCGGCACCTGGTATTTCCAACTGACCGCGCCATCCGGCTCACGGTGGACCTGAATCTCGGGCCAGAACCCGACCAATCCCCAGCGGTTGTCGTCCAGCACCTGAATGCGATGGGTAATTGCCCCCAGTCGCTCTTCAAATTGCCGGTAACCCGGTTCGCCGGGATTGTCCGGCACCGGCGTCAGCGGGATCGGCTGGCCGTTGATCCGCAATTGCTTGGCGTGATATTCCACCACATCGCCGGGTAGACCGACCACCCGCTTAATGTAAGCCACCGCCGGATCACGCGGAAAACGGAACACGGCCACATCCCCTCGCTCCGGTTCGCCGTTGCCGATCATTTTGGTATTGAGCACCGGTAACCGCAAACCATACGCAAACTTGCTGACCAGAATGAAATCACCCTTGAGCAAGGTGGGCAGCATGGATTCCGAAGGAATGCGGAATGGCTCGACGATGAACGAGCGCAGCACCAACACCGCCAGGATGACCGGGAAGAACGATTTCGACAGATCCACGTACCACGGCAGCTTTTCCGCCACCGACCGTACCTGACCGACCGTGCCCATCATCGAGGCGCGGGTTCGGCGTGGTGCCAATACCAGGGTATCCAACAGCCAGATGCCGCCGGTCAATACGGTCAGCACCACCAGAACAGCCGCAAAATCAATGTTCATCGGTATGAAAATCCATACAACGAGACCACACGTCTCATGAGTTTTTATCCATCTGCAGCACGGCCAGGAACGCTTCCTGGGGAATTTCCACCTTGCCAACCTGTTTCATCCGTTTCTTACCGGCTTTCTGCTTCTCCAGCAGCTTGCGCTTGCGGCTTACGTCGCCGCCGTAGCACTTGGCCAACACGTTCTTGCGCAGCGCCTTGACGGTGGTGCGGGCGATGACCTGGCTACCGATGGCTGCCTGGATCACGGCCTCGAACATCTGGCGTGGAATCAGCTCCTTAAGCTTGACCGCCAGCTCACGACCCCGGTACTGGGCCTGCTCACGGTGGACGATGATCGACAGCGAATCCACCCGTTCGCTGTTGATCAGCACATCCAGCTTCACCAGCGGCGCCGCCTGGAACCGGTCGAAACTGTACTCAAACGACGCAAAACCACGGCTGACTGATTTTAGACGATCGAAAAAATCCAGCACCACCTCACTCAGCGGCAGTTCGAAGCTCAATTGCACCTGGCCGCCGGCATAATGCAAGTTTCGCTGCACGCCGCGCTTCTCGATACACAACGTAATGATGGCGCCAAGATAATCCTGTGGAGTCAAAATATGAGCGACGATGATCGGTTCACGAATTTCGACGATTTCGTTGGCCGGCGGCAGCTTGGCGGGATTGTCGATTTTCAGGATCTCGCCCTTGGCGGCCAGCACCTCGTAAATGACGGTCGGCGCGGTGGTGACCAGATCGAGATTGTATTCTCGCTCCAGCCGTTCCTGGACGATCTCCATGTGCAGCAGGCCCAGGAAACCGCAGCGGAAGCCGAAGCCCATCGCCTGCGAGGTTTCCGGTTCGAAATGCAGCGAGGCATCGTTCAATCGCAGCTTCTGCAGCGCCTCGCGCAGGTTGCCGAAGTCGTCCGCATCGACCGGGAACAGCCCGGCAAACACCCGCGGTTGCACTCTTTGGAACCCCGGCAGCGCCGTCGTCGCCGGCCGATCCGCCCCGGTCAAGGTGTCGCCCACCGGCGCGCCGTCGATATCCTTGATGCCAGCGATGATATAGCCGACCTCGCCCGCGTTCAGGATCGGCCGCTCGCCGCGCTTGGGGGTAAAAATACCGACCGATTCGACCTGGAAGGTCCGGCCGGTGGACATCACCCGGATTTTCTGCTTGGGCGCAATCCGGCCGTCCACGACCCGCACCAGCGAAATGACGCCGACGAAGTTATCGAACCAGGAATCGATGATCAGCGCCTTGAGTGGCCCGTCTGGATCACCCTTCGGCGGCGGGATATGCACGATGATCGCTTCCAGCAGATCGGCCACCGCCAGTCCGGTCTTGGCGCTGACCCGCAGAGCCTGGCTGGCGTCCAGTCCGATGATGTCGCCGATCTCGCGCGTCACCCGTTCCGGGTCGGCGGCAGGCAGGTCGATCTTGTTGAGGACCGGCAGGACTTCGAGCCCTTGCTCGATGGCGGTGTAGCAGTTGGCGACACTTTGCGCCTCGACACCCTGCGCAACGTCCACCACCAGCAGCGCACCTTCACAGGCGGCCAGCGAACGCGATACCTCGTAGGAGAAATCCACATGCCCCGGCGTGTCGATGATGTTGAGCTGGTAGGTTTGGCCGTCGCGGGCCGCGTAGCGCAGCGACACGCTTTGCGCCTTGATGGTGATGCCGCGCTCCCGCTCCAGATCCATCGAGTCGAGCACCTGCTCGGCCATTTCCCGTGCACTCAGCCCACCGCAAATCTGGATGAAGCGATCGGCCAGCGTGGATTTACCGTGGTCGATGTGCGCGATGATTGAAAAATTACGAATGTGATCCATGAAATTCCACTACACCCCGATCGCCGGCGCGCCATCCCGGCCGGCGAACGTTTGGGGTAGATGCGTAAAAGCCCCCGCTGCCGCTCGGGCACGGAGGCTTGCGAGTATGGTTATCGAACAGGGGAGCGATTATAGCGATATCACGGCCGGGAAAGTACACCCGTCGTCAGTATCCCGGCGCTCCGGCGTAACACCCGGGGTTGGAAGCGGCTATCGTCCTGAAAGCGTTTCGACAGAACCCGCACCACCAGAAACCCCAATCCCAAGCCCAGCACGCCCGATAGCACCACTGGTTCCTCACCCGCGCCGGCGAACGCCACTTGCCCCAACAGCGCTCCCGCCAGAAGCAGGAGTAGCGGCAACGAGTAGGCCAGCAACGCGCCTCGCAGCAGTACACCATCGGCCAGGCCAATGCACACTTCGTCACCCACCCGCAGCGGCTCTTCCGCAATCGCCCGCACCCGGATCCGGCGACCGCTCCAGAGCTTCCCCAATGTCGCCGTGCCGCAACCCTCGCTGACGGCGCATGAGCCACAAGCCGAACGCCGCTGGATTTCGACCCAGGCGTGGCCATCGCCAGCCTCCACCACCACCGCGCGTTCCTCAATCATGGTTTGGCAGCCTCGGGAATATCGGGAACATATTGAATCGTGTCGGCGAAATGCCGCACGGTCGCCACCGGCACTTCGCCGACCACCAGAATCTGATAGCCGTCCAGCAGTTTGCCAAAGGCGTTCATCGACCCCAGTTGCGAGCCACCCCGCAGCAGCGCCGGCGATCCGTCCAAGCGCTCCAGGAACACCGAGATGGTCGCCAGCCCATCGGCGAACACCATGTGCTCGGTGACATGGTGGCTTGGATTTTTGATAAAGCGGTTGTGCAATACCTTGACAAAACCATCCGGCAACTGGCTCACGCGCCACGCCGACTGCGTCACCGGCTCGACGGTGGGAGACGGTTGTTCTTCGTTGGAACCCCGACTGGCCGCGGGCGGGTTGGCATCCGGAGACAGCGTTGGCGATTCGAAAGCCTTTTCATCGATCCGCGGCTTGATCTGGAAATCGGTGAACATGAGCTGCTCGACCGGGTAGCCCTGCTCGTCCAGCAGGATCGAGCGCAACAACATACCGTTGCGCCGATCCAGCCACAACCGATAACCGAACCGCCAGGCATCCCGCGGTTTGATGGCGATCATCTGCGCTTCCAGACCGGCAATCCGGTCCTCGCCCAGCGTTTCAAACTCATAATAACTTTCCAACCGCCCGAGTTCGCGGGATATGGACAGGGGAAAGCGGGAACCTCCGTAGCCATCGCCGCCGAACGTCTCATGCTGTTTGGGCAACAGACAAGTCACGCTGTTGTTGGCCACCAGAATTTCCCTTAGTGGGCCATTCAGGGAAAACAACCGCTGCCGCTCGCCTTCGGGGCCGACGCCGTGAATGACCCGCATGGCCTCCACATGAGGCCCCTGCACATAGACAAAGGTCCCTTCATAATTCAAGGTTTGGGTCGCCTGAATCATTCGCTCCAGCCAGTGCTTCGCCTCTTCGGGTGCCGGTTGGGACCAGCCGGCGGACGACAGTGACCCGGCCACGAACACCAGGGCGGCGCAGTGCAATAACTTGCGCTTCATTCGAAGAAAGTCTTAGCGGCTGGGCTGCTGGTAGCCAACCATGCGCACATAAGGCAGCATGCCGTGCATGCTGTTCAGGGAAGCATAACCGTTGTGGTTGACCAGATAGCTGCCCAGCCGGGCTTCAACCGGCTCGTTGGAAGTGTCCGTCTGCCGGACAGTGGCGGCCCGAACCACGAAGGGCGTAAGAGCAGGAGCAGGGGACGGGTTGCTGGCGGCTAGTTGGGTGGCGGAAGCGAACGGAGCATCGGTCTGGGTCAGTTTCAGCCCGAATAGAGCAACGAGAACGACCGACGCGGCCAACCCGAACCCCGTGACCGGTTTATACCAGGCCGGCAGCGATTTACCGACCGGCAATGGCAGAGGCTCGGCCGCGACCGCTTGGCGAATGCGCGCGGTGAAATCGGGAGCAAGCGCATCGGGTAAATGGCTTTGCATCACATCGCTGATCAGGTGATAACGGGACCAGCAGGACTGTAAATCGCCATCTCGACATAGCCGGCGCAACACGAGATCGATTTCCATGCCATCGAGTTCGTCGTCGACCATCGCCGAGAGTTGGCTCGCCGCGACGTTCGCATCGTCCGCGGCTTGCGCCGATAGTTGTTCAGCCATCTTATCAGCCATGACTCTATCTCGAAACTAGCTTAGTAGTGGACGCAACTTGGTGTCGATCGATTCCCGGGCCCGGAAGATCCGGGAACGCACCGTACCGATCGGACACCCCATGGTTTGGGCAATTTCCTCATAACTCATTCCTTCGAGCTCCCGCAGGGTGATCGCCGTGCGCAGATCCTCCGGCAAATCCTCGATTGCCTTGAACACGGTCGCTTCGATTTCATCCTTGAGCAACAACCGCTCGGGGGTTTCGTATTCTTTCAGCAGGGATTGGCCTTCGTATTGCTCGGCTTCCTGGGCATCGATGTCGGAACCGGGCGGGCGCCGGCCTTGGGCAACCAAGTGATTTTTGGCCGTGTTGATAGCGATTCGATAAAGCCAGGTGTAAAACGCACTGTCGCCCCGGAAACCGGGCAGCGCCCGGTAGGCTTTGAGGAATGCCTCCTGGGAAACATCCAGGGCCTCGCTGGGATCGTGCACATAACGGGAAATCAGCTTGATGATCTTGTATTGGTACTTACGCACCAGCAGATCGAACGCATTTTTGTCGCCTTTCTGTACTCTTTGGACCAGATCGCGGTCCAGATGACCCTCGCCCATCCGGGCAGACCCCTTTCGAATCAATGGCAATCTCCATGCGAGCATGACGGTAGACAAACACCCGTCCCGTTAGTTCGCAGACCTGCCGGGATATGGTTATAGTGTGAATGTGGTAGTGGGATGAAATCGCGGGGCCACCCGACCCATGGGCGGCGCCCTTTTCGCGCAACGATACCCCATTCATGGAGTCGCTCACAAGTTATGGTCGCTTCACCCGTTTTCACCGATGTGCTGATCATCGGCGGTGGTGCCGCCGGTCTCAGTCTGGCGCTGCGCATGGCCGATTCCGCCCGCGTCGCGGTGCTGACCAAGGGACCGCTGTCCGAAGGCAGCACCTACTACGCCCAAGGCGGAGTATCGGCGGTGCTGGACGCCGGCGACTCCATCGAGTCACATTTAAAAGACACTCTGATCGCCGGAGCGGGTTTATGCCACGCTGACACGGTCCGCTTTACAGTGGAATACGGCCGGGCGGTGATCGAATGGCTGAGCGCGCAAGGGACTCCATTCACCCGGGAATCCAGCGCCGAAGGCGGCTCGGAGTATCACCTGCATCGCGAGGGCGGCCACAGCCACCGGCGGATCGTTCATGCCGCCGACGCCACCGGCCGCGCCATCCAGACCACGCTGGAACAGCGCGCCCGTCAGCACCCCAACATCACCCTCAACGAACAATGCAGCGCCATCGATCTGATTACCGGCCGCAAGCTGGGCCTGGGTGGCAACCGCTGCCTGGGCGCTTATGTGTTGAACCGGCATACCGGCCAAGTCGAAGTATGCGCCGCCCGGTTCGTGGTGCTGGCAACCGGCGGCGCCAGCCGGGTTTACCTCTATTCCAGCAACCCGGATGGTTCCACCGGCGACGGCATCGCCATGGCTTGGCGCGCCGGCTGCCGGATCGCCAACATGGAATTCATCCAGTTTCACCCCACTTGCCTGTACCACCCGCAAGCCAAATCATTTTTGATCTCCGAGGCGATGCGCGGCGAAGGCGGAATCTTGCTGCTGCCGGACGGCACCCGTTTCATGCAGAACTTCGACTCGCGGCTGGAACTGGCCCCGCGCGATATCGTCGCCCGGGCGATCGATCATGAAATGAAACGACTGGGCGCCGAATGTGTTTATCTTGACATTAGTCACAAGCCGGCCGAATTCATTCGCTCGCATTTCCCCAACATCGATGCCAAATGCCGCGAATACGGATTCGATCTTACCCGGGAATTGTTGCCGGTGGTACCGGCCGCCCATTACACCTGCGGTGGTATTCTGACCGATCTGGCGGGTCGCACCGATCTGGAAGGACTGTACGCCATCGGGGAAACCGCCTGCACCGGTCTGCACGGCGCCAACCGCATGGCCAGCAACTCCCTGCTTGAGTGTCTGGTATTTGCCGGGGCCGCCAGCGAGGACATCCGTACCCGCCTGCCCGAGATTCCCAACCCTCCGGTCCTGCCGGAGTGGGACGAAAGCCGGGTCACCGACTCCGACGAGGAAGTCGTGGTCACCCACAACTGGCAGGAGCTGCGCCGGTTCATGTGGGATTACGTCGGCATCGTCCGCACCGACAAACGGTTGCAGCGAGCCCGGCACCGGGCAGAACTACTGCTGCGGGAAATCGACGAGTACTATGGCAATTTCCGGATCAGCAGTGATCTGATCGAACTGCGCAACCTGGCGTTGGTGGCGGATTTGATCATTCGTTCGGCGTTGGAGCGCAAGGAGAGCCGCGGCCTGCATTACACGCTGGATTATCCTAAAGCCAAGGATGACACCCCACCTCGCGATACGGTTTTGGTGCCTGAAAACTTTGCCGGCAAGGAACAGCCGCCGCGCTGGTCGTTCGGCTCTGGCTGACCGAAAACCGGCGCAATCCGCCCCATCGCCAGGGACGCCTTCGAACCGCCTTCATCAGGGACGATCCGACTCGTCCTCGACTCGTCGGGTGCGCAGCCAGACTCGCAACCGTCGCAAGTCTTCGGCATCCACCGCATCGGGTAACAGCGTCAGCGACCGCCGCCAGCCACTCTCCAAGCGGAAATTCAGCACGATGATCCCAGGATGAGCGTAGCCGCCGGCCAGCCTAGCCTGGCGCAGTATCCCGTCGCCGGTTTCCAGGCGCCAGCGCCCGTCGAGCCATTCAACGCGGGTGATGAACCCACCGCCACGACGCCAACCGTAGCGATAGCCGGTCCAGACCAGGGACAGGCCGATGCCGGCGAGCAGTCCCGTCTTGACCCATAACGGCACGCTCGCAACGATTGTCGCGATGCTGGCCAAGCCGTGAACGACGCCACTGCCGGCCAGCAAGAACCGTGAGGGTCGCGGCTCAATATTCAAGGCGGCGAGGCGGCGAGGCGGCGAGGCGGTGCATTCTTCCGCCATATGCGCGTTCGATATCATATTCGATATCATGAAGAATGCGGATCGCTCAGTAGAGTCCGCATGACGCCCACCACCCTTGCCGTCGTCGCATCCACCGGCGTTTCCCGCCCGACCATATAGCTCATCAGCAGCGGGTCTTGCAGCTCCAGTAACTCCGCGAAGGCTCGTTGCTCCTCCTCCGGCGCGGTGGAGTAATGCCGCTCCAGATAGCCCAGCGTCAGCAGATCCAGTTCCTTCATGCCGCGCCGGCAGCGCCAGCGCAATTTGCCGATTTGTTCGTCCACGATCGCGTCTCCGATAAACAAAACCCCTCCCCCGCGAACGGGAAAGGGGCTGAGGTGAGAGAATCCGCTCCGAAGCGAGCGGCGTGTTACCGCCGTTCCACCATCAGTTTCTTGATTTCCGCGATCGCCTTGGCGGGATTCAAGCCCTTCGGGCAGGTCTTGGTGCAATTCATGATGGTATGGCAACGATAAAGCCGGAACGGGTCTTCCAAATCATCCAACCGCTCGCCGGTAAACTCATCGCGACTGTCCACGATCCAGCGGTAGGCTTGCAGCAGGATCGAGGGACCAAGGTAACGGTCGCCGTTCCACCAGTAGCTGGGACAACTGGTCGAGCAACAGGCGCACAGAATGCACTCGTACAGGCCATCCAGTTTGACACGATCTTCCTTGGATTGCAGGCGCTCCCGCTCCGGCGGTGGGGTAATCGATTGCAGCCAAGGCTTGATCGAGGCGTACTGGGCGTAAAAATGGGTTAAATCCGGCACCAGATCCTTGATCACCGGCATGTGCGGCAGGGGATAAACCTTCACCTCGCCGGAGACATCCTCGATGGCTTTGGTGCAGGCCAAGGTATTGGTGCCGTCGATATTCATCGCGCAGGACCCACACACCCCTTCGCGACAGGATCGGCGCAACGTCAGGGTCGGGTCCATTTCGTTCTTGATCTTGAGCAGCGCGTCCAACACCATCGGACCGCAGGTCGACATGTCGACCTCGTAGGTATCCATGCGCGGGTTTTCGCCGCTGTCCGGATCCCAACGATAGATTTGGAAGCGCCTGACGCTCTTGGCGCCGGCACCGGCATAGTAGATCTTACCCTTGCCGATGATGGAGTTGGCCGGAAGTTGGAATTGAGCCATGACATCGTCCCCTTAATAAGTGCGCTTCTTGGGCGGAATGTATTCCACCTCGTCGGTCAGGGTATAAGTGTGTACCGGCCGGTAGTCGATGGTGACCTGACCTTTGGGATCCAGCCAAGACAAGGTGTGCTTCATCCAGTTCTCGTCGTCGCGATCCGGATAGTCCTCGCGAGCGTGCGCGCCGCGGCTCTCCGGACGATTGATCGCCGATTTGATGGAAACCATCGCACATTGCAGCAGGTTTTCCAGTTCCAGCGTTTCGACCAGATCGGAGTTCCACACCAAACCGCGATCGCTCACGCCGATGTGCTCGAAGCCAGCGTACACTTCTTCCAGCAGATTGATGCCCTCGGCCATGGACTCGCCGGTGCGGAATACCGCGGCGTGGTTCTGCATGGTCCGCTGCATCCGCATCCGCAAGCTGGCGGTCGGGTTTTCACCCTTGGCATGGCGCAGGTGGTCGAAGCGGGTAACGATCCGATCGACGGCGTCTTGCGGCGTGGCCTTGTGCGGGCTGTTGGGTTGGGTCAGTTCGGCGCAGCGGTCGGCGGCGGCGCGGCCGAACACCACGATGTCGAGCAGTGAGTTGGAACCCAGGCGGTTGGCGCCATGCACCGACACGCAGGCTGCTTCGCCGATGGCCATCAGGCCGGGAATGATGTGGTCGGGGTTGCCATCCTTGAGGATGACCACCTCGCCGCGATAATTGGTCGGAATGCCACCCATGTTGTAATGCACGGTCGGCAGCACCGGCGCCGGCTCCTTGGTCACGTCGACCCCGGCAAAAATGTGGGCGGTCTCGGCGATGCCCGGCAGCCGCTCGTTGATGACATCGGCACCCAAGTGCTCCAGGTGCAGGTGAATGTGATCCTTGTGCTCGCCGACGCCGCGGCCTTCGCGGATTTCAATCGTCATGGAGCGGCTCACCACGTCGCGGGAGGCCAGATCCTTGGCGTTCGGCGCATAGCGCTCCATAAAGCGCTCGCCCAGCGAGTTGGTCAGATAGCCACCCTCGCCACGACAACCTTCGGTCATCAGGCAACCGGAACCGTAGATACCGGTCGGGTGGAACTGGGTGAACTCCATGTCCTGCAACGGTAACCCGGCGCGGAGCACCATGCCGTTACCGTCGCCGGTGCAGGTGTGGGCGGAGGTCGCCGAGAAGTAGGCACGGCCGTAGCCGCCGGTGGCCAGCACGGTCTGGTGGGCGCGGAACACATGCAGCGAGCCGTCGGACAGATCCCAGGCCACCACGCCGCGACAGGCGCCTTCGTCGTCCATGATCAGGTCGAGCGCGAAATACTCGATGAAGAACTCGGCGTCGTGCCTGAGCGCCTGCTGATACAGGGTGTGCAGAATGGCGTGACCGGTACGGTCGGCGGCGGCGCAGGTGCGCTGGGCGGTGCCTTCGCCGTAGTTGGTGGTCATGCCCCCGAACGGGCGCTGGTAAATCTTGCCTTCCTCGGTGCGTGAGAACGGCACACCGTAATGTTCGAGCT
The DNA here is from genome assembly GCA_016699715.1 of Candidatus Competibacteraceae bacterium. Taxonomy (NCBI): domain Bacteria; kingdom Pseudomonadati; phylum Pseudomonadota; class Gammaproteobacteria; family Candidatus Competibacteraceae; species Candidatus Competibacteraceae bacterium. The sequence goes on from CP065007.1 coordinate 1,949,700, forward strand.
CGATGACCGCCGGGACCGCCTCGCGGCACATGTATTCGATGGCGTCCTGGTCGCCGAGCCAGTCGGAACCCTTGACGGTGTCGTACATGTGCCACTGCCACAGATCCTGCCCCATGTTGCCGAGCGACGCCGACATGCCGCCCTGGGCGGCCACGGTATGGCTGCGGGTGGGGAACACCTTGGTCAGGCAGGCGGTCTTCAATCCTTTCTGCGCCATGCCGAAGGTGGCGCGCAGCCCGGCGCCGCCGGCACCGACCACGACCACATCGTAATTATGATGAACGATTTTGTATGCGTTGGACATGAAACCTCAGCCTCCGGTGATGGGCATCAGGCCAGTGCGACTTTGAGCACGGCGACGACGGCGATGATGCCCAGCAGGAACAATACGAATTGCGTGACCAGCAGCGCGGTGTATTTGGCCCACTCCGGCTGGACATAATCCTCGTAGATAACCTGCATGCCCAAGCTGGCGTGATAGAACGCCGTAAGGACCAAGGCAATCATCAGACCAGCGTTGATGGGGTTGCTCAACCAGTGTTGAAACCCTTCATAGTCGGCGTGAGACACCGACAGCAGGGAAAAGGCAAACCACAGCACCAGCGGCACCAAAGCAACGGAGGTGACACGCTGTAACCACCAGTGGTGGGTACCGTCTTTGGCGGTACCCAGACCGCGAGCGTGGGCAAGCGGGGTACGAATGCTCATGATGCTTCTCCTCAGGGCGCGGCGATCAGCCAGCACAGAAAGGTCAGGATGATGGAGGACCACACCACCCACCAGCCGGATTTGGTGGCGTCTACCATCTCGAAACCGTAGCCAGCGTCCCAGAACAGATGGCGGATACCGTTGGCCATGTGATAGAACAGCGCCCAAGTCCACAGGAACAGCAACAGTTGACCCAACATCGATCCCAGCACGGCTTGAGCATGTTTGTAAGCCTCGGGGCCGAGCGCGGCGGCGGCCAGCCAGTACACCAGCAGCAGGGTGCCCACCGCCAGCGCCGTGCCGGTGGCGCGGTGGGTGATGGACAGAATTGAGGTCATTTGCGGTTTGTAATAGGGGCCGATCATAAACGGCGACAGCGGCCTCTTGTCAGCTAGCATTACAGCTCTCCTCGTTAACACGCGGTTAACAATCGTGGCGAAGTAAAAACAACGTTATTGTGCGACGCAATAAACAATAACTAAACCCTGGCCGGGGTTCCAGAGACATGCTGTGGGATTCACGGGCAGGGTGCATGATCCGGGCGACACGGACGCAGTGCGCCCGCCAAAACGGGGGTTGGCTAGAAGTCGATGCAGCGCCCGGCTTTTTCCCAATCGCCATAGCGCGTGGGTTCGGGGCCTTTGGGGCCGCCGTATTCCTTGGGTTTTCCGGACTTTTCAGCATCCTGCGGTCGGTCGGAAGTTACGGCTGGCTGCGGTGGCAGCGCCGTCTGTTCATCGTTCTTGTTCATGACAGCTCGCTATGGGTTGAGGGATGGCTGCGATCGACCATCCTAGCCCCACCCGCCAACGGTATCCCTGGTAATCCCAGGAATTGTGCTCTTGCGGCAACGGGGTTATTTTAGTCTATATTTCGTCGGGTTATTATGCCAGCCACAGCCCTTGAACGCAACGAGTCGGCGACGCGCCGATAGCCGTAACCCGCGAATTATGCTTAAATTAACCAGTTAATAACATTAGGATTCCATTGAATGAACGCCGAGTGGAGCGCTTTTCTGCAACAGGCCGGCGCCGTGCTGACGGCGGATCGGGCATCGCACTTCGACCGACCGGAATCCGAGTTGCGCGCGGCGCTGGATGGCAATCTCCGTTGTGACCTGTCGCACTTGGGGTTGATCGCCGTCGCTGGCTCCGACAACGAGCGTTTTCTGCAAGGACAACTCACCTGCGATGTCCGACAAGCCACATCGGAGCACAGCCTGGTCGGTGCGTTTTGCAGTCCCAAGGGCCGGGCGCTGGCCAGCTTCCGGATGTTCCAGCACGGTGGAGATCTTTATCTGGAACTGCCCAGGGAACTGTTGGAATCCACTTTGGCGCGTTTGCGCAGGTATCTGCTGCGAGCCAAGGCCACGTTGACAGACGCCAGCGACGCGCAGGTTGGAATCGGCGTCGCCGGACCGAACGCCGCCACCCGGCTCACCGAGATTCTGGGTGGGGTGCCAGCGGCGGTGAACGAAGTCGTTCAAGTCGTCGCTTCGGAATCGACGGGCATCACCTTGATCCGTCTACCCGGCCCAACGCCCCGTTTCGAACTGCATGGAGCGATGCGGGAAATACAAACCGTGTGGGAGGCGCTGGGAACCGCGTTCACACCGGTGGGAGCGGAACCGTGGCGGTTGCTGGATATCCTGGCCGGCATTCCAACGATCTATCCGGAAACCGTGGAAACGTTTGTGCCACAGATGCTCAACCTGCAATTGCTAGAGGGGATCAGCTTTCAGAAGGGCTGCTACACCGGGCAGGAAGTGGTCGCGCGCACTCACTATCTCGGCAAACTGAAACGGCGAATGTATTTGGCGCGGGTGGACAACCCAAGCCCGCCCCGGCCCGGCGATCCCTTGTTCTCTCCACAGACCGATGTCAGCCAGAGCGCCGGCCGACTGGTCGATGCCGCCAGACACCCGGATGGGGGCTATGCGGTGCTGGCGGCGGCGCTGATCGAATGCGCCGAGCATGGCGTGCTGCAACTGGGTGATGCCAACGGGCCGATGCTGCGCTTGGAGCGACTGCCTTACCCCTTCGAGTAATCGACGCAAAGTCGCCGCCGGGGCCTCTAAAATCGGATACATGGAAACCGCCAGCCACGAGTTCGGAACCGTTCAATCCTCGGCCGGACTCCAACCCCCCATATCCTGCCAACGGTTGACGATCCGGCAGAACAGTTCGGCCGTGCGCTCGGCGTCGTAAATGGCCGAATGTGCCTCGCGCTCATTCCAGGGAATGCCCGCCGCCCGCAATGCCCGAGCCAGCACCGTCTGCCCGTAGGCCAGACCCGCCAGTGATACCGTATCGAAGCTGCTGAAGGGATGGAAAGGGTTGCGCTTGATCCGGGCACGCGCCGCCGCCGCGTTCAGGAACGCCAGATCGAAGAAGGCATTGTGGCCGACCAGAACGGCGCGGGTGCAGCCGGTTTCTCGAACTTCCCGCCGTACCTCCCGAAAGATCGCATCCAGCGCCTCGCTTTCCGGCACCGCGAAGCGGAAGGGATGGTCGGGATCGATGCCGTTCACCGCCATCGAGGCCGGGTCCAACCGTGCGCCGGGAAACGGCTGCACATGATGGGCCAACGTTCCGACCGGGCGCAGATAACCCTGCCAGTCCATGCGTACCATCACGGCGGCGATTTCCAGCAGGGCATCGGTCTGAGCGTTGATGCCGCCGGTCTCGACATCCACGATCACCGGCAAAAAACCTCGAAACCGGCCGGCGATGAGGGGATTGGGAGTAGGTTCGTTCATTGCGGCAGCATAGCGGATCGCCGGCGGCGGTGCATCCGTGTCCAACCGGCTCAGCCCGGCGTGTTATGTTCCACCCAGCGCGATCCGGTGGCGGTGGTCTCGCGTTTCCAAAAAGGCGCCTTCGACTTCAGTTCCTCCATGATGGACCGGCAAGCCGAAAAAGCCGCGGCCCGATGTTCCGCCCAGACCGCCACCAGCACGATGGGATCGCTGGATCGCAATTCACCGACCCGGTGTACCACCAACACTTCCAGCAACGGCCATTCCCGGCTGGCGGTTTCAACGATGCGCCGAAGATATTTTTCGGTCATGCCCGGATAGTATTCCAACACCATGCCCTGTACTGCTTCCCCATCGTTGAAATCACGCATCGTGCCGATGAAAATCGCCGTCGCGCCACATCGGCCCGCCAACCCGGCCGACATGCGCTGATGACGTTCCAGTTCCATCAGGGGCTCAAAAGATGTTTCCCGCAATTCGACCCGCATGCCCTACCCTCCGGTCACTGGCGGAAAGAACGCCACCTCGTCGCCATCACGCACCTCGTGTTCCAATCCGGCATATTCCGTGTTCACCGCCGCCAAGGCATTCGGCGGCAACGGCATCTCCCGATGCAGCGCCGCCCAAACCCCGGCGACCGTCAAGCCGTCGGCGGCATCCAAGCGATCCTCGGCGCGACCCACGCGGTCACCCAGGCTGGCAAAGTATCTAACATGAACGGACATACGCTTGCCTCCTTAGCAATGATCATTGGATCACCCCGATCCATCCCGCCGCAACCGCCAGCGAGGGCGTTCGTCAAGATCGATCAAGCCGTGTTGCAGCAGCCACCCGCGAGCATCCTCGGCGTCCCGTTCGAACCAGGCGCGAGCCGAACCCAGGCGGAAAGAATAACCCCAGGCATCCATATCGGCGAACATTCGCAATCGCCCAGCCCCTGGCAGCTCGTCCGCCAACAGGATTTGCAGATAGCAAACCCCATTTTCCTCAATACAGTCGCCGCTGGCATCGGTATGCAATCGCGCTCGGCGGTCGGCATCCATGCAGATGTAGTGACAAGCTTCGTGCAGAGCGGAATGCACCGGCGTGTCATCGCGCACGAACAGACAATCACCGACCAACCCTGCTTCCGAATCGCCCCAATAGCTGCCGGGAATCTCGCGCTTGGACGGGACCTGCTCCACACACAATCCATAGCGCCCCAGCAGCGCCATCAACGTTTCCATCCGCTCGCATCCCAACTCGGCGCAGGTCAACACCGCCATGATTAATCGCGACACATCCTCTCCACTCCGCAACTTCGTCCGTTGCAACCAACTTGCGGGACAACAGTCGATATGTGACTTGGAACTGTTGCCACGATGTTATCAGCCCTCAATCATCAAATAACAAAATCGCATAAGAAATTAGAATGAAAATGCAGCATTTTCCGGTTAGACTTGCGGTTTTCCGGTAATTGTCCGCCATTTCGGCGAACGAAATAATGAAATTCTGCTTGTTGCCGCCCTTGTTTGAAGGATACGTTATCTCATGAGCCGAACTCATCTATTCACCTCCGAATCCGTCTCCGAAGGACATCCGGACAAAATCGCCGACCAGATTTCCGACGCCGTGCTCGACGCCATCCTCGCCGAGGATCCCAAGGCCCGCGTCGCCTGCGAAACCCTGATCAAGACCGGCGTGGTCGTGCTGGCCGGCGAAATCACCACGTCAGCCTGGGTGGATTTCGATCGGATCGTACGTGACACCGTCGTCGATATCGGTTACGACAACTCCAATGTTGGCTTCGACGGCGCGACCTGCGCGGTGCTGTCCTGCATCGGCAAACAGTCGGTCGATATTGCCCAGGGCGTGGACCGTAAAAGTCCAGAGGAACAAGGCGCTGGCGATCAGGGTTTGATGTTCGGCTATGCCTGCAACGAAACCGATGTGCTGATGCCCGCACCGATCACTTACGCTCATCGCCTGGTGCAGCGGCAGGCGGAGATGCGCAAGCGTGGCGTACTATCCTGGTTGCGACCCGACGCCAAAAGCCAGATCACTTTCCGCTATCAAGGCAACGACGTGGTGGGCATCGAAGCGGTGGTGCTCTCCACCCAACACGATGCGGATATCAGCCACAACCTGCTGCGCGAGGCGGTAATGGAAAATATCATCCTGCCGGTGCTGCCGGCCGAGTGGCTGGACAAGCATACCCAGTACCACATCAACCCGACCGGTAGCTTCGTGATCGGCGGGCCAGTGGGCGACTGCGGGCTGACCGGGCGCAAGATCATCGTCGACACCTACGGCGGCTCGGCGCATCACGGCGGTGGCGCCTTTTCCGGCAAGGACCCGTCCAAGGTCGACCGTTCCGCCGCCTACGCGGGTCGTTACGTCGCCAAGAACATCGTCGCCGCCGGCTTGGCCGACAAATGCGAGATCCAGGTGTCCTACGCCATCGGCGTGGCCGAACCGACTTCGATCAGCATCAACACCTTCGGCACCGGCAAGATCGACGAAGACCGGCTGGTCGACATCGTGCGCGGCCACTTCGACCTGCGCCCCTACGGCCTGGTGAAGATGCTCGACCTGATCCGGCCGATTTTCCGCAAGACCGCCGCCTACGGCCACTTCGGCCGCGAAGAGCCGGAATTCACCTGGGAACGCACCGACAAGGCCGAGGCGCTGCGGGACGCGGCGGGCCTGTAAACCCGGTCACGGGCGTGGCGCTTTCAGCCAGCGGTACCGGCTCGCTCGATCTCTGACTTCAAGTTTTTCTCGCCTCCCGCCGAGGGGCGCTGCAGCGGTTTTTACCGTCAGGCTCGGCGTGGGATGGCTTTCAAAAGCCAACGGCGCCCGTTCAATCGTATGGAGTGTACGTTATGAACGCCGTCGTGCGCGAAAAAACCACTGTTGACTATCAAGTCGCCGATATTGCCCTGGCGGACTGGGGCCGCAAGGAAATCGCCATCGCCGAAACCGAAATGCCCGGCCTGATGGCGGTTCGGGCCGAATACCGGGACCGGCAGCCGCTCAAGGGCGCTCGTATCGCCGGCTCGCTGCACATGACCATCCAGACCGCCGTCCTGATCGAGACCCTGGCCGAACTGGGCGCGGACGTGCGCTGGGCCTCTTGCAACATTTTCTCGACTCAGGATCACGCCGCCGCCGCCATCGCCACCGACGGCATTCCGGTGTTTGCCTACAAGGGTGAATCGCTGGACGAGTACTGGGATTTTACTCATCGCATCCTGGAATGGCACGACGGTGGCACACCGAACATGATCCTGGACGATGGCGGCGACGCCACTTTGCTGGTCACGCTCGGCGCCCGCGCCGAACAGGATCGCTCGCTGATTGCCAATCCGAGCTGCGAGGAAGAACAAGTCTTATTTGCCGCTATCCGCAAGCGGCTGGAAAGCCAACCCGGTTGGTACTCAAAGATCCAGGCCAACATCAAGGGCGTCACCGAGGAAACGACGACCGGTGTCCACCGCCTGTATATGATGGAAAAGGAAGGCCGGCTACCCTTCCCCGCCATCAACGTCAACGACTCGGTCACCAAGTCCAAGTTCGACAATCTCTATGGCTGCCGTGAGTCGCTGGTGGACGGCATCAAGCGCGCCACCGACGTGATGATTGCCGGCAAGATCGCCGTGGTGCTGGGCTACGGCGATGTCGGCAAGGGCTGCGCCCAGAGCTTGCGCGGCTTGGGTGCCACGGTGTGGGTCACCGAAATCGATCCGATCTGCGCCCTGCAAGCGGCAATGGAAGGCTACCGGGTCGTCACCATGGACGAGGTCTGCGCGCTGGCGGATATCTTCGTCACCACCACCGGTAACGTTAGCGTCATCACCCACGACCACATGGCCCGAATGAAAAATCAGGCCATCGTCTGCAATATCGGCCATTTCGATTCCGAAATTGAGGTCGCCAGCCTGAAGAAATATCGCTGGGAAAACATCAAACCGCAGGTGGATCACATTATCTTCCCCGACGGCAAGCGCATCATCCTGCTGGCCGAGGGGCGGTTGGTGAACCTGGGTTGCGCCACCGGCCATCCCAGTTTTGTGATGTCCAACTCCTTCACCAATCAGGTGCTGGCGCAGATCGAACTATTCACCCGGGACGGACAGTACGAAAACAAAGTCTACGTGCTGCCTAAGCACCTCGATGAAAAGGTGGCGCAACTGCATCTGGGCCGGATCGGCGCCAGGCTGACCGTGCTCACGCCGGAACAGGCCGCGTATATCGGTGTTGCCGTGGACGGGCCTTACAAACCGGATAGCTATCGCTACTGATTTGTAGCCCCAAGAGCCGGAGGTGGATATCGGCAGCCATCTTCCTCCGGCGTCTGTTCCCCGGATGTTCCCCTTCGTATTCCGTCTGACCCCCTTGCCATACCCGTCATGGACTCCCAAAAACGCCATTCAAAGGTTTTCAGTTGCGAATTCTTCCCCCCCAACACCGATGAAGGGATGCACAAGTTATTCGCCGCCCGCAAAGCGCTGATGCGAATGCAACCCGCCTTTTTCTCTGTCACTTACGGCGCTGGCGGCTCCACCCGCGAACGCACCTTACAGGCAATTCAGACCATTCAAGCGCACAGCGGAGCGGATGCCGCGCCCCATCTGACCTGCGTGGCTTCCACCCGCTCGGGAACCCGGGAAATTCTGGCTGGCTACCGAGCCCAAGGCATCCATCGCATCGTTGCCCTGCGGGGCGACCTTCCCTCGGGGATGCGCGAATTTGGCGAATTGCGCTACGCCAACGAATTGGTGGCATTCATCCGCGCCGAAACCGGCGATCATTTTCACATCGAAGTCGCCGCTTATCCGGAATATCATCCGCAAGCACCGAACACCGAACGAGACCTGCTCCACTTCAAACATAAAGTCGAAGCCGGCGCCAACGGGGCCATTACCCAATATTTCTACAATTCGGATGCCTATTTCCGCTTCGTGGACGACTGCGCAAGCTTGGGAATCGATCTACCGATCGTGCCCGGCATCATGCCAATCACCAATTTCACTCAATTAGCACGGTTCTCGGACAGCTGCGGGGCGGAAATTCCACGCTGGATCCGCAAGCGACTGGAGGGCTTCGGCGATGACCGCGACGCCATCCGTGCCTTTGGTCTGGATGTGGTCACCGATCTTTGCCGGCGCCTGCTGGAAGGCGGCGCGCCGGGCCTGCATTTCTACACGATGAACCAGGCTGGGCCGACGCTGGCCATCTGCGAACGACTGGGACTGACCACGCCGCGCAGCGAATAACTTGATCAAGGAAACGGCAAACGCCCTTCCGTCGAAACAGAGGAAGCGCGTTTGCCGTGAGAGGGGGCGAAACGGGAAGAACGAAAAATGGATTCGCCCGTTTTCTGGCTTATTGAGCGGCCACCAGCGCTCTGGCATCCGGCCCGAGCGGCAGCACGTAATCATGCGCGGCCAGCACCTGATTATCCGTTGCCCGAATCAGGCGGGCATTCACAAATACCGACTGCCGACCAACCGCGTAGGTACCGGCAATCACCGCCGCCGCGTTATGCGACTGGCTGACTTCCTTGACCGAGCGCGACAACGCGAATTCGCCGGCGCCTTCGGCGACGTAGATATTGTTGCGCATCTTGATCTCGATCACAGTGAAGCCCTGTTGCGCGAACCGGGAACCAATCTGCTCACCGATAACCCGCCCGAGACCAGACGATGTCTCGAGATTATTGATATCCACAAACGTGGCCGCCAACAATGGTTCATTTCGCTCCTTGAGCCAAGGGGTTCGCACCAGGAGGGCATCGGCCGCGCTGTAGTTCTGCTCAACCAGATTTGCGTCCCGAATGATCGGCCGCGTCGGGGTGTCATCCATGGAGGCGCATCCCACGATACCCAAGCCGAGAATGGCCAGCAGCGCAACCGCGCCACGCAAGATCATATTCCCATTCATGGTCCGACCACCTCTATGATACGGCTAGCCGAGGGTTGCATGGCGATGTACTGGCTCTTGTCGCCGATGTAATAAACATTGCTATACCGAATCAAATAACGTTCAGCGTTCATCACCGAAACATTCAGAATGACTTCATGTTTCGTGGTTTCCGGTAGCCGGTCCGTCACCACCTGCATGTCGTAGGAAACCGGATAACCCACCGATGGGTTGGTGGTGACGACGAATCCCCGTTCCACCAGATGCGTGGTCAACAAATTGTAGAACGCCCCATCCGCACTGCTTTCGTATCGAGGCTGTTGGACGTATAGCGCGATGATCGGACGATCATCCTGAGCGGCGGTCGGCTGGCCCTCACCCTGCTCAAGACTTGGACCGATCAGCGCATCATAGATCCAGTTGGCTACGTCGATCGCCATAACATCCCAGTGATGCGCCGATTGCATCTTCTGCTGGTATGTGAGCGGATAACCTGTTTCGACGGGCATCGGAGTTGTGCAGGCCCCCAGCCCGAGGCAGAGGATGACAAGAAGGGCACTAGAGATCTTCATGGTTTCTCCCTCGGTTTTTATATCCGTTATTAACGGTACCCATTAGAGTTTAGCCGGTTATACCACTGGCGCCACCCCTTGACAACTAAGGTTTCCAACCATCGCCGTCTCACGAACCCAGCACCAATACAGGGATTGCCGATCGTTAACGGTCAAAACATCTCCATCCCGGGTCGATACACATTATATAGTGGTTAATATTCCATAAAACACATCATATAGGAATTTTGCCTGGAATTTTTCTCTGCATCCTCTAGAATCTGGTAGCCTGAATCGTGAGGCGTACCCGCTGTCGCCAACCGAACGACGATGCCCAAATCATGGCAGACACCGCCTCCAGTCCACGCTCAAGAACCTGCTCCCGGAGACTCCCGGCTCATGAAGACCGCTTACCTCAAGCCCATTGACCGTCCGACCGCCGCCGCCGACGTGCCAATGCAACCGGCATCCTGGGATATCTGGGACCAAAAGTACCGCCTCAAGGCCAAGGATGGGCAAATGATCGACGAGACGATCGACAGCACCTACCAACGGGTGGCCTTGGCGCTGGCCGAGGTCGAAACCACGCCGGAGCTGCGCGAGCACTGGAACGAGAAGTTTCTGTGGGCCTTGCGGCATGGCGCCATCCCGGCGGGACGCATCATCTCCAATGCCGGCGCCTGGGAGCACAAACCCGCCACGTCCACCATCAACTGCACGGTATCCGGAATCATTCAGGATTCCATGGACGATATCCTGCGCAAGGTGCATGAAGCGGGACTGACGCTGAAGGCCGGCTGCGGCATCGGTTACGAGTTCTCCACGCTGCGCCCGCGCGGCGCCTATGTCTCGGGCGCCGGAGCCTACACCTCCGGACCGCTGTCCTTCATGGATATCTACGACAAGATGTGCTTCACCGTGTCGTCGGCGGGTGGACGGCGGGGCGCGCAGATGGGAACCTTCGATATCGGCCATCCGGATGTAATGGAGTTCATCCGCGCCAAACGCGAGGCCGGCCGATTGCGGCAGTTCAACCTGTCGCTGCTGATCACCCGGGAATTCATGGAGGCCGTCCAGCAGGATGCCGATTGGCTACTGGCGTTTCCGCTGCTCGCCAAGGAAGCCGAACAGGATCGGGTTGATCTCAACGACACCCACCAGATTGTCTGGCGCGAGTGGCCGACCACGAATGGCTTGATCGTCAACGACGACGGGAAAGTCGCCTGCAAAGCTTACCGAAGCATCCGCGCTCGTCGCCTGTGGGACGTGATCATGTCCTCCACCTACGACTATGCCGAACCGGGATTCATTCTCATTGACCGGGTCAACGAGATGAACAACAACTGGTTCTGCGAAAACATCCGGGCGACCAATCCTTGTGGCGAACAGGCACTACCGCCCTACGGCTCGTGTCTGCTCGGCTCGATCAACCTGACGCAGTTCGTCCAGAACCCTTGCGCCCCAAAGGCCCGGTTCGACTGGGAGACCTACCGGAACGTGGTGGCCATCTTCACCCGCATGCTCGATAACGTGGTGGAAATCAACGGCCTACCACTGGAACGACAACGGCAGGAGATTTTCAGCAAGCGCCGGCACGGCATGGGCTATCTGGGCCTGGGTTCCACGTTGACCCTGCTCGGCATCCGCTATGGATCGCCGGAGTCGCTGGCCTTTACCGAGGACGTCACTCGCGAAATGGCCCTCAGTGGTTGGCGCGTCGCGCTTGAACTCGCTCGAGAAAAGGGTGCGGCCCCCATCCTCGAACAGGAGTTCACCGTCACCACGGAAATGTTGCACAAGCGCCCGGAAATGGTCCGCGACGGGCTTAAGGAAGGCGATCGGGTTCCCGGCCGTATCCTGCACGCCCGATACAGCCGCTACATGCAGCAAATCGCCGAAATCGATCAAAACCTCGTTAACGAACTCGCCGAAGTGGGCGCGCGCTTCACCCACCACAGTTCCATCGCCCCGACCGGTACGATCGCGCTGTCGCTGGCCAACAACGCCAGCAACGGCATCGAACCCAGCTTCGCCCACCACTATTCTCGCAACGTGATCCGCCCCGGCAAGAAATCCAAGGAAAAAGTGGATGTCTTCTCCTTCGAATTGCTGGCCTATCGACACCTTATCAATCCCAAGGCCATCCCCGACGCCGAATCCTCCGAAGAGCAATTGCCCCCCTGCTTCATCACCGCCGACGACGTGAGTCCCAAACAGCATGTGGATATCCAGGCCGCCGCCCAGAAATGGATCGATTCCAGCATCTCCAAAACCGCCAATGTCCCCCCTGATTTCCCCTACGAGGATTTCAAGGACATTTATCGGTACGCCTACGAACAGAGACTAAAGGGCTGCACCACCTTCCGCTTCAACCCCGAGGCGTTCCAGGGCGTGCTGGTCAAGGAGAAGGATCTGGAAAACACCTTGTACCGCTTCAAACTCGAAGATGGCAGCGTGCTGGAGGTCAGGGGCAACGAGGAGATCGAGTACGATGGAGAGGTTCACTCGGCGGCGAACCTGTTCGACGCGATTAAGGAGGGGTATTACGGGAAATTCTAGGCTTCAAAAACACATGGGGACCAAGCGCCAACTCAGTCCCCATGCGTGAGGAGACATTTTAGCAACCGAGCGTCTCCCCTATGGTCGTATTTGAGGTCAAATACAGGGTAAGGATAGCTGTTCTTATCCTTTATGCCATAGTTTTAAGGCTCGGTTGACCTAATTTTTACGGAGGTCACCCCGTGCTTTTATTTAAGGCTGTATTTGTTAACAAGTATTTCAGGTTTAGGCTTGGCAGGTGGGAGCGTGTGAGAGCGCACTGGCGTAGCCCTCCCTCCCACTAACCTTGTCTTGATCCTATAAGACTCTGTAGCCCCTATGCGATATAGGGGCTACTTTATTTGGAAAGGAGGGTTCATGGCCATCAAGATCGACAAGAAAATCGTCGCTTACAGCGTTGTCAAACCCGACGACACGCCGCCTACACCGATGAACCGTTCGCCAGCCGCCCTGCAACACATGCACGAAAGCCTGGCCCGCCCCGAGATCCTGCCTGGCGCCACCTACAAGGTGAAGACGCCGCTGTCGGATCACGCGCTGTATATCACCATCAACGACATCGTGCTTAATCAGGGTACCCCGGACGAAATTCGCCGTCCGTTCGAAATCTTCATCAACTCCAAGGCGATGGAGCATTTCCAATGGATCGTCGCCCTGACTCGCATCATCTCGGCGGTATTCCGCAAGGGCGGCGACGTGACTTTTCTGGTGGAAGAACTACGCTCGGTGTTCGACCCGAAAGGCGGCTACTTCAAAAAGGGCGGCAAATACATGCCCTCCCTAGTCGCGGAGATCGGCGATGTGATTGAATCCCACCTGCGCTCAATCGGCATGCTCAAGGAAGACGGTCCCGACGAACACCAGCGCCAGTTGATCGAGGAACATCGCAACAAGTACGAAGCCAGCATGAAGGCGGTCGAAGACGCCGGCACCAGCGGCTTTCCACCGGAAGCCACCCTCTGCGGCAAGTGCCAAACCAAAGCGGTCATCGTTATGGATGGCTGCCTGACCTGCCTGAACTGTGGCGATTCCAAGTGCTCCTGAACCAACCCGAACCTGAGATCGCACTATGACCCCGATACTGCCCGAACTGATGACCGCCATCGAAATCACTGAACCCGGCGGTCCCGACAGGCTGGCGCCCAAACAACGCCCGGTCCCGCAACCCGCCACCGGCGAAGTCCTGATCAGGGTAACCGCCGCAGGCGTCAATCGTCCCGATTGCCTGCAACGTCAGGGTAGTTATCCGCCGCCGCAGGGCGCTTCCGACATCCCGGGACTGGAAGTCGCCGGCGCCATAGCCGCGCTCGGCCAAGGCGTGGACAACTGGCGGATCGGCGACGAGGTCTGCGCCCTGCTGACCGGCGGCGGTTACGCCGAATATTGCACCGCGCCCGCGCCTCAGTGTCTACCCATCCCGGCCGGATTGACCTTGCAACAGGCCGCCGCCCTACCGGAAACCTTCTTTACCGTCTGGAGCAACGTCTTCGACCGCGCGCGACTGCAAGCCGGCGAAATCCTGTTGGTTCATGGCGGTGCCAGCGGTATCGGCACCACCGCGATCCAACTGGCCACGGCATTGGGTTCGCGGGTATTCGCCACGGTTGGCGGCACCGAAAAAGTCCAAGCGTGCCTGGATTTGGGCGCCGAGCACGTCATCAACTACCGCGAGCAGGATTTTGTCCAAACGGTTAAGGAGATCACACGCAACCGGGGCGTGGATGTAATCCTGGATATGGTCGGCGGCGACTACATGCAGCGTAACCTGAGCGCACTGGCGGTTGAAGGTCGATTGGTTTTTATCGCCTTCCTGCGCGGCGCCAAGGTGGAACTAAATCTGGCGCCGGTGATGATGAAGCGGCTGACCATCACCGGATCGACCTTGCGTGCCCGACCCATCGCAGACAAAGCACCCATCGCCGCAGCCTTGCAAAAGACAGTCTGGCCGCTACTCGCCGGTGGCGCGATTCGGCCGATCATTGACCGGGTTTTCCCTTTTACCGAAGCTGCCGCCGCTCACGCCCTGATGGAATCCAACTGCCATGTCGGCAAGATTTTATTGCAGGTTGACGGATCACTGGCTGCAACCCTGCCCTCGCCCTAACCCAGCACGGCTGTCCCGGCAGCGAGCGAAGGAAAGATACCGTGCTCACGGAAATTTGATCAAAAGACTGCGACAAGCAAGCATCCTGCATTGCAACAAAATTATATCTATACTGTCATAGTGATCTGGTTGTTCCAGATCAAGCAAGTCGTGGTGCAACCAGCATCGGGACCCGTTCGGCTACCTAATATCTCCCAGCGGCCTGTCGCAGGTCAGGTGAGGGTTAGCACGATAAGATACTAAAGGACGAAACAGTTTGGTCAAGCAGTCGGCCAGTGTTTTTTGTTACAGGTGAGAGGTTAAAATCATGCGCGGCGTCTATAAATCTCAGCACCCATTCTTGTGGTTCGAAGAAAACGGCTGGTGGTTCAAGGTATTTGGCGAGTGTTTCGGGCCTTACCCAGAGTTACCTGAAGCGCGCTATAACCTTTTGGTGATTCAAGGGTTGAGCCAACAACTACGCCAAGCCATCGCCAAATAATGGAGCGTCTATCAGGAATCCCTTTCATTTAGCTCAGGTTTCAGCAGTCAACCGATAAATTGGATTGCTCGTCTGGTGTTGACTAACGGCAATTCAGTTTCGAAACGATCATCCTGGCCCCGCAATAAAAAAACCGGGCTTTGAGGCCCGGCTCGGTTTTGCAACTGGATACGAAGCCTGACTCATTCGCCCGCCGCATCGGGGCGATCCATCAACTCGACATAAGCCATCGGTGCATTGTCGCCAGCCCGAAACCCGCATTTCAGAATACGCAGATAACCACCTGGACGCGACTGATAGCGCGGCCCCAACTGATTAAACAATTTGGTCACCACATCCCGGTTGCGTAATCGATCAAAAGCCAGCCGACGATGAGCCACACTATCCTGCTTCGACAGCGTGATTAATGGCTCAGCTACTTGACGCAATTCCTTGGCCTTAGGCAGGGTGGTGCGAATGAGTTCGTGGGTAAGCAACGAAGCAGCCATGTTGCGCAGCATGGCTTTGCGATGGCTGCTGGTGCGGTTCAATTTGCGACCGGCTTTGCGATGGCGCATGACAATTATTCCTTAAGACTTAAAATCGGGCAGTCAATAATCATTGAATACAGGGAAAATCCAGGGCCAATCTTATTCGGTATCGGTATCGGCATCGATATCCACAGCTTTCGAACCCACTTCCTCCTGCAGAGGTCTATCCGCTTCGGCCGCCGCTCCAGCAGCGCGTCGCGCCGCCGCACGCTCTTCCGCTTCCATGCTCAGATTTGGCGGCGGCCAATTATCGACCTTCATTCCCAAAGCCAGCTTATACTTGGCTAACACATCCTTGATCTCGGTCAACGATTTCTTGCCGAGATTGGGGGTTTTGAGAAGCTCCGCCTCGGTTCTCTGCACCAGATCGCCGATATAATAAATATTCTCCGCCTTCAGGCAGTTAGCCGAACGCACAGTCAGCTCCAGATCATCTACTGGCTGCATCAGGACCGGATCGATATCCACCGGCGGCGGCGGCAATGGTTCGTCTCTTTTACCCTTAAGATCCACGAACACAGACAGTTGATCCAGCAGGATTCGGGCTGCCGTGCGAATCGCCTCTTCCGGATCGATGGTACCGTTGGTTTCCAGATTCAGAATCAGCTTATCCAAGTTGGTGCGCTGTTCGACACGAGCACTCTCAACCCGATAACTGATCCGCTCAATTGGGCTGAACGAAGCATCCAAGCGCAACCGGCCGATCGGCCGAGATTCGCCATCGGACCCTTCCCGCTGAGCCGCCGGCCAGTAACCACGACCTTGCTCGATCTTGAGCCTCATGCCCAACTCGCCGCTCTTGGTCAGGTGTGCGATGACGTGCTCCGGATTGATGATCTCGACGGCGTGGCTCTTCTCGATATCGCCAGCCGTGACCGGTCCTGGACCTTTCTTGGTCAGCGTTAAGCTCGCCTCGCTCACCCCTTCCTGCAGGGTGACCGCCACACCTTTTAGGTTGAGGAGAACGTCGATCACATCCTCCTGCACACCCTCAATGGTGGAGTATTCATGCAACACCTGATCAATTTCACACTCGACAATCGCGGCGCCCGGTATGGATGAGAGTAAAATCCGCCGAAGGGCGTTACCGAGGGTATAGCCAAACCCACGCTCCAGCGGCTCCACACTCACCCGCGCCAACCGCGGCGTTAGCTTTTCCACCTCGACGCGGGTTGGTTTTAGTAAATCAAAAGCACCCACCATCCGTTCCCCCTCGGGGTCGATCACTTGGAGTACAGCTCTACAACCAGGGATTCGTTGATATCCGGTGGCAGATCACCACGATCGGGGATTCGCTTGAACACCCCGCTCATCTTGCTGGCGTCTACTTCGACCCAATCCACGAAACCATGACCTTGAGCCAGTTGTAGCGCGTACTGAATACGGGTCTGAGTGCGACTCTTTTCATGAATCGCCACCACATCTTCCGGCCTGACCTGATAGGAAGGAATGTTGACTCGCTGACCGTTGACGGTAATCGCCCGGTGAGAAACCAACTGGCGGGCTTCAGCGCGAGTGCTGCCAAAACCCATGCGGTACACAACGTTGTCCAGCCGGCACTCCAGCAACTTCAGCAGGTTTTCACCCGTAGAACCTTTGCCACTGGCCGCTTTCTTGTAGTAATTCAGAAATTGCCGTTCCAACACGCCATAGATGCGCCGCAATTTCTGTTTTTCGCGCAACTGCATTCCGTAATCGGAAAGACGGGGGCGCCGCGCGCCATGCTGGCCCGGCAACCGTTCCAGATTGCACTTGGATTCCAGCGGACGGGCGGTGGACTTCAGAAACAGATCCACGCCTTCCCGGCGGCTCAGTTTGCACTTTGGGCCTAGATATCTCGCCACGGTATAACTCCTGAACTAAACGCGACGGCGTTTCGGGGGACGGCAACCGTTATGAGGAATAGGCGTTACGTCCATAATACTCATGACCTTGAAACCGGCGGCATTCAGCGCGCGCACGGCGGATTCCCGACCGGGTCCAGGTCCCTTGACGTTGACTTCCAAGTTCTTGAGGCCAAATTCCTTCACCATATTTCCAACCCGCTCGGCGGCAACCTGTGCCGCAAACGGGGTGCTCTTGCGTGACCCACGAAAACCGGAACCTCCCGATGTGGCCCACGCCAGCGCGTTGCCCTGACGATCCGTGATCGTAATGATGGTGTTATTGAACGAGGCGTGAATATGCGCGATGCCATCCACGACATTCTTTTTGACGCGCTTGCGCGTCTTGGTAACCGGTTTTGCCATGCTCCAACCTATGCCAATGGGATTCCAGAAAGTGCCGCTGGTCTACTTGCGAACCGCGCGGCGCGGACCCTTGCGCGTCCGTGCGTTGGTTCGGGTGCGCTGGCCACGTACCGGCAAGCCGCGCCGGTGGCGCACGCCGCGATAGCAACCCAAGTCCATCAATCGCTTGATGCTCATGGACACTTCGCGGCGCAGATCGCCTTCCACGATGTGTTTGGTGACTTCGGCACGCAACGCATCCACCTGTGCCTCATCCAGATCACGGACCTTGATGTCCGGGGCGACATCGGCCGCCGCACAGATTTGGCCAGCACGAGTCTTGCCGATCCCATAGATAGCCTGCAGCGCGATCACCGCATGCTTGTTGACCGGAATGTTGATACCTGCAATACGGGCCATGCCTTGAAGTTCCTCCCACCGTGCCGGGTGTTCATCACGCAAAGAAGCGGGAATTTACCCCACTCGGCGATGTAGATCAATATAAACGAATCGATTTTATCCCTGCCGTTGCTTGTGACGGCCATCCTTGCAAATCACCCGAACCACGCGATCACGGCGGACGATTTTGCAATTACGGCAAATTTTTTTGACCGAGGCGCGTACCTTCATGACTGTTCTCCAAAATCAGCGAATATCGCGTGGGAATAAAGATGGGTGGTTTTTGCTCAACGCAGCAGGCTTTGGCCCTTGAAGCTGCTCTTTTTCAACAGACTTTCGTACTGATGCGACATCAGATGCGCCTGGACCTGAGCCATGAAATCCATAACCACCACCACGATAATCAACAACGAGGTGCCACCAAAATAGAACGGCACTCGCCAGTACAGGATCAGGAACTCCGGTAGCAAGCAGACGGCGGTGATATAGAGGGCTCCGACTAGTGTCAGCCGAGTCAGCACCTTATCGATATACGCCGCCGTCTGCATGCCCGGCCGAATACCAGGAATGAATGCCCCGGATTTTTTCAGGTTGTCGGCGGTTTCCTTGGAATTGAAAACCAGCGCCGTGTAGAAAAAGCAGAAGAAAATGATCAGACCGGCATACAACAACACGTACAGCGGCTGTCCCGGTGACAAGGTCGAACTGATGTCGCGCAACCACCCCATGTTGGGCGCATTGCCAAACCAACTACCCAGCGTCGCTGGAAACAGAATCAGGCTGGATGCAAAGATCGGTGGTATCACCCCGGACATGTTCAACTTCAACGGCAGATGGGTAGTCTGGGCGGCGTACATCCGCCGCCCCTGCTGGCGTTTGGCATAGTTGACCGTGATGCGCCTCTGTCCTCGTTCGACGAATACCACGAAGCCGGTCACCATGACCGTCAACGCTAGCAGAAACAGCACCAACATCACATGCAGCTCACCTGTACGCGCCAATTCCAAGGTGCCGCCCACCGCATGCGGCAAACCCGCAACGATACCGGCGAAGATCAGCATGGAAATACCATTCCCGATGCCACGTTCGGTCACCTGCTCGCCCAGCCACACCAAAAACATGGTGCCGGTCACCAGCGTCACCGTGGCGGTCATGAGGAAACCGATACCAGGCGCGATCACCACCGAAGTGCTGCCCACCGTCTGACTTTGCAGCGCGATGCTGACGCCGATCGCCTGGAAGGCCGCCAGCGCCACTGTCAGATAGCGCGTGTAGCGAGTCAGTGTATGGCGACCGGCGGCACCACCCTCCTTGCGCAATTGTTCCAGCGACGGCACGACCATGGACATGAGCTGCAGGATGATCGAGGCCGAGATATAGGGCATCACCCCGAGCGCGAACAGGCTCAATCGACCCAAGGCACCGCCCGAGAACATGTTGAACATGTCGAGAATGGTGCCGCGCTGCTGGCTGAACAACTGCGCCATGGCGTTCGGATCGATGCCCGGCACCGGAATATGCGCGCCGATGCGAAACACGACCAGCGCCCCCAGCAAAAACAGCAGGCGCTGGCGCAGTTCGGTCATTTTGCCAAGATCCGGCAGGGCAGTCGCCATCGTCGCTACTCGTGGATCGTTCCGCCGGCCGCCAGTAATGCGGCCCTGGCGCCTTGCGTCAGCGCCAAACCGCGCAAGATCAACGGCTTATTCACCGTTCCGGAAAGAATGACTTTGGCTTGCCTGGCAAAAGCCGGCACGAGATTAGCCACCTTAAGCGCCGCCAAATCGACCACCTCGGCCGTCACCTTGGCAAGATCGCGCAACCGTACCTCGGCGGTGTATCGGGCGGTCATCGAGCGGAAACCACGTTTGGGTAGCCGCCGTTGCAAAGGCATCTGGCCACCTTCGAAACCGACCTTATGGTAGCCCCCGGCTCGGGCGTGCTGGCCCTTGTGACCGCGGCCACCGGTCTTGCCAAGCCCAGAACCGATACCTCGTCCGAGCCGTTGCTTGTCAGGCCGGCTGCCGGGCGCCGGCTTGAGAGTGTTAAGTCGCATGGATTCAGGCCTCCTCGACTTTCAGCAGATAGGAAACTTTGCGGATCATACCGCGGTTCTCCGGGGTATCGATGACCACCGAACTCCCGTGCAACCGCCGCAGCCCCAGTCCGCGTACGCAGGCTTTATGTGCGGCCAAGCGGCCATGCACGCTCTTGACTAGAGTGACTTTCAGCTTGTCGGCCATGTCCCTCAACTCCGAATTTCGTCCACATTCTTGCCGCGCTTGGCAGCCTGATAATCGGGCGCCTTCATGGTGCTCAGCCCGCGAATGGTCGCCCGCACCACATTGATCGGATTGCGCGAACCGATGCACTTGGCCAACACATCCTTGACCCCCACCACATCGAACACAGCACGCATGGCGCCGCCGGCGATGATACCGGTGCCTTCGGAAGCCGGTTGCATGAACACTCGCGCCGCACCGTGCTCCGCCGTGACGGGATATTGCAAGGTGACGCCGTTCAACGGCACGCTGCACATGTTCTTACGTGCCTTGTCCATCGCTTTCTGGATGGCCATGGGTACCTCACGGGCTTTGCCATAGCCCAAACCGACTCGGCCATTGCCGTCGCCTACCACGGTCAGCGCCGTAAAACCAAACTGACGACCGCCTTTGACAACTTTGGCCACACGGTTGACGGTGATCAGTTTTTCCTGCAAACCGTCGGAATTCTGGGTGCTTTCTACATTCGTCGCCATGCTGTTTGTTCCTTAAAACTCCAGGCCGTTTTCGCGGGCAGCTTCAGCCAACGCCTTAATCCGGCCGTGGTACTTGAAACCGGAGCGGTCAAACGCGACCCGGGTGATACCGATGGCCTTGGCCTTCTCGGCAATCGCCTTGCCCACCGCCTTGGCCGCATCGACATCGCCCGTGCTCTTCAACATCTGGCGCAGCGCCGACTCCAAGGTGGACGCGGCCGCCAAAGTCCGATCACCGGTCGGCGCTGGGTTGATCAACTGAGCGTAGATGTGACGGGGTGTGCGGTGCACGCACAACCGGCAAACACCCAGTTCGCGGATCTTGAGCCGGGTCCGCAACCCACGCCGCAGGCGCGTGGTTTTTTTGTCGGCTGCTTTCTTATCCATGGCAAGTCCTTACTTCTTCTTGGCTTCTTTCAGGATGATGGTCTCGTTCGCGTAGCGTACCCCCTTGCCCTTGTAAGGCTCCGGTGGCCGGTAGGCGCGGATCTTGGCGGCGACTTCGCCGACCTGCTGCTTGTCTATTCCGCGGACGACCACCTCGGTCTGGGTGGGCGTCTCGATGACGATGCCTTCCGGTATCTTGAACTCGACCGGATGAGAAAAGCCGAGAGTCAAATTCAGCACCTTGCCTTGCGCCTGAGCACGGTAGCCGACACCGACCAGTTGCAGCTTGCGTTCGAACCCCTGGGTGACCCCAATCATCATATTGTTGAGCAAGGCACGCATGGTGCCGGTCATCGCCCGGTGCTTGGGATCATTGGTAATCTGGTATGGATTGACCACCAAAGCATCGTCGTGCTGCCGGATCGCCACCCATGGATGCACATGGATCTCGGCCGAACCCTTCTTACCTTTGAGAGTGACGTGTTGACCATCGATGGCCACAGTTACTCCGGCCTGCACAACGACCGGCTGCTTACCGACGCGCGAGACACGGATTTGCTTTTCCTTGATTTCGGTTGCCATGATGCCGCTCCTTTACGCCACGAGACACAATACTTCGCCGCCGTGGCCGGCGGCGCGGGCCGCGCGGTCGCTCATCAATCCCTTGGAGGTGGACACGATGGCCACGCCCCAACCGCCCATCACCTTGGGCAGTTCATCCTTGCCGCGGAACACCCGTCGGCTGGTACGGCTGACCCGCTCGATCCGATCGATCACCGGCCGGCCCTCGAAATACTTGAGGGTAATGGTCAATTCAGCCTTGCTGGGAGCGATTTGCGTGATCGCGAAATCGCTGATGTAACCCTCGTCGCGCAGCACTTGGGCGATCGCCGCCTTCAGCTTGGAGGCCGGCATACCAACCTGAGCCTTGGCCGCACGTTGGGCATTACGGATGCGTGTCAGCATATCCGCGATGGGATCTGTCATGCTCATGTTCTAAAACAACTCCACATGGTCAGTATCGGGTCTTCCACCAACAGCGGAGCCAACCCTGAACTTAAGCGTTTTCTCCGGCCATCCAGGGCCGGAACATTCACCAGCTGGCCTTGCGCAAGCCCGGCACGTCACCACGCATCGTGGCTTCCCGCAGCTTATTGCGACCCAGACCGAATTTGCGATAGAAGCCATGCGACCGGCCGGTCAATCGGCAACGGTTGTGCAGCCGTACCGGGCTTGCATCGCGTGGCAAGACCTGCAGCCGCTTTTGCGCCTCCCGCCGTTGCTCGTCGCTGCTGGCTGGATCGCGAATCGTTTCCTTGAGCGCGGCACGCCTGGCGGCATACTGCTCTACGGTACGAACTCGTTTGGCCTCGCGGTTGATCATGCTCAGTTTTGCCACAGACTCATCCTCAGTTCCGAAACGGGAAATTGAACGCGGCCAGTAGCGCGCGCCCTTCTTCGTCGGTCCGCGCGGTCGTGGTGATCGTGATATCCAGACCGCGGATAGCATCGATCTTGTCGTAGTCGATCTCGGGAAAAATGATCTGCTCGCGCACACCCAAGCTATAGTTGCCGCGACCGTCGAAAGCACGGGCGCTGAACCCGCGGAAGTCGCGAATGCGCGGGATGGCCACATTCACCAACCGATCCAGGAACTCGTACATCCGGTCGCGTCGCAGCGTCACCTTGCAGCCGATTGGCCAACCGGCTCGAATCTTGAAGCCGGCGATGGACTTGCGCGACAGGGTGACGATCGGTTTCTGTCCGGCGATCTGAGCCAAGTGGCTGGTCGCGTGCTCCATCACCTTCTTGTCGGCGACCGCCTCGCCAACCCCCATGTTCAGGGTAATCTTGGTGATGCGTGGCACTTCCATGACATTCTGATAGCTGAATTGCTCGCGCAACCGCAGCATCACCGTTTCGCGATAATAGTGTTGCAGTCGGGCCATAACCGTCTCCTCAGGCATCCACGACTTCATTATTGGATTTGAAGTAGCGCACCTTGCGGCCGTCCTCCAGGATCCGGAACCCGACCCGGTCGCCTTTCTTGGTGGCCGGATTGAACAACAGTACATTAGAGCTATGAATCGCCGCTTCACGCTCGACGATGCCGCCAGCCACACCGCGAGATGGGTTGGGCTTGGTGTGCCGCTTGATCAG
Source organism: Candidatus Competibacteraceae bacterium (assembly GCA_016699715.1). Classification (NCBI taxonomy): domain Bacteria; kingdom Pseudomonadati; phylum Pseudomonadota; class Gammaproteobacteria; family Candidatus Competibacteraceae; species Candidatus Competibacteraceae bacterium. Next base: position 1,973,227 of record CP065007.1, read on the forward strand.
GTTCACACCGGCCACAAGCACACGGTCGTCGTTCACCACTCGCATCACTTTGCCGTGCCGACCCTTGTCCTTACCGGCGATGACGATCACTTCATCGTCTTTTCGAATTCTGCGCATTACCGCCTTCCTCCTGCCTCACAGCACTTCCGGCGCCAGGGAAATAATTTTCATGAACCGCTCGCCGCGCAACTCGCGGGTCACTGGCCCGAAGATACGGGTACCGATCGGTTCCAGCTTGTTGTTGAGCAGCACCGCGGCATTGCCGTCGAAACGGATCAGCGAACCGTCTGGCCGCCGTACGCCCTTGCGGGTGCGGACCACCACGGCGTTATAAACTTCGCCCTTGCTGACCTTGCCGCGAGGAATCGCGTCCTTGACGCTGACCTTGATGACATCACCAATATGCGCGTACCGGCGGTGGGACCCTCCCAGCACCTTGATGCACATCAGCCGGCGGGCGCCGCTGTTGTCGGCGACATCCAACATCGTTTGCATCTGAATCATGGTTCTACATTCCGTTCACGGATTTTGGAAAAGACTGCCGTGTCGAGCGCCCCCGGCCCGGTCGCGGCGGCTATTGCGCGTGCCGGACCACATCGACCAACATCCAGGATTTGGACTTGGACAAAGGCCGGCATTGTTTGATGGTCACCATGTCGCCCTCGTGGCACTGATTGTGCTCGTCGTGCGCGTGGAGCTTGGTGGTCCGACGAATGTACTTGCCGTAGACTGGATGTTTGACCAAGCGCTCAATGGCCACCGTGATGGTCTTGTCCATCTTGTTGCTCGTCACGCGCCCGGTCAGGGTGCGCTCCACCTGATTTTCCGCCGTCATGCCTGGCCCGCCTTTTCGCTCAACACCATTTTGACCCGCGCCATATTGCGTCGCACCTGTTTGAACAAATGAGACTTGCTCGCCTGGCCAGTGGCCTTCTGCATCCGCAGGTTGAACTGCTCGCGCAGCAGTGCCAGCAGTTCCTGTTTCAATTCATCCGCGCTCTTGCGCCGCAGTTCGCTCGCATTCATCACATCACCGTTCGGGTCACGAAGACCGTCCGCACGGGGAGTTTGGCCGCCGCCAGGCGGAATGCCTCGCGGGCGATGGCTTCGGACACCCCTTCCACTTCATACAGCACGCGGCCAGGTTTGATCCTGGCCACCCAGTACTCGACATTGCCCTTACCGCTACCCATACGCACTTCCAGCGGCTTCTTGGTGATGGGCTTGTCTGGGAAAATGCGAATCCACACCTTGCCGCCACGCTTGATATAGCGATTAATGGCTCGACGAGCAGCTTCGATCTGGCGGGCGGTCAACATCCCACGGGTCGTGCATTTCAGCCCGTACTCGCCGAAACTGACGTGAGTACCGCTGGTGGCAACGCCGGTGTTGCGCCCCTTGCGCTGCTTGCGAAATTTGGTTCTTTTCGGCTGTAACATGTTCTGTCTCGTTTATAAACAAGGAACTCCGCGGCGCGGCGCGGAGTTCCGCAACAACCCCAGACGTTCAACCGGCCGCCGCCTTCTCGAGCTTCGCCTCGCCCTGCCGGTCGAATCCGAACACTTCGCCCTTAAAGATCCAGACCTTGATGCCGATCACCCCGTAGGTGGTCCTGGCTTCGGCGAGGCCGTAATCGATATTGGCACGCAGGGTATGCAGTGGCACCCGCCCTTCACGAGTCCATTCGCTACGGGCGATTTCAGCTCCGTTCAACCGACCGGAAACTTGTATCTTAATCCCTAGCGCCCCCAAACGCATAGCGTTGGCAACCGTGCGCTTCATTGCCCGGCGGAACATGATACGCCGCTCCAGCTGCTGGGCCACACCTTCGGCTACTAGTTGAGCATCCAGCTCCGGCTTGCGGATTTCCTCGATATTGATCTGCAGGTCCTTGACCTCCAAACCCATCATCCGGGCAACTGCCTTACGCAGCGCCTCAATGTCCTCGCCTTTCTTACCAATCACCACACCCGGACGGGCGGTGTGGATGGTGATGCGCGCCAACCGAGCCGGCCGCTCGATCTGAATCCGGCTGACCGAGGCATTGGCCAGCTTCTTCTTCAAGAATTGACGCACCCGCAGATCGGTTTCCAGCAGATCGGGATAATTTTTGCTCCCGGCGTACCATTTGGAGGTCCAGTCGGAAGAGATTCCCAGCCGTATCCCCGTAGGGTTGACTTTCTGACCCATATCGTTCTCGCTCCTACTCGGCTACGGTCACGGTGATGTGGCTGGTGCGCTTGACGATGCGGTTGCCGCGACCTTTGGCCCGGGCATGCATTCGCTTCAGCAGCGGGCCGCCATCCACGCAGATGGTAGCCACCTTCAACTCGTCGATATCGGCGCCCTCGTTGTGCTCGGCGTTGGCGATAGCCGACTCCAATACGCTTTTGATCAGTTGGGCCGCCTTCTTGTTGCTGAAGGTCAAAACTTGCAGCGCTCGATCCACCGGCAGACTGCGAATCTGGTCGGCCACCAACCTGGCCTTTTGCGGCGAGATCTGGGCATTCTTCATGACAGCGACAGCTTGCATCGGCTCGCCTCCTTACTTGGACTTTCTGTCGGCCGCATGGCCGCGATAGGTGCGGGTAGCGGCAAACTCGCCCAGCTTGTGGCCCACCATGTTCTCGCTGACCAGAATCGGCACATGCTGGCGGCCGTTATGCACGGCGATGGTCAGCCCGATCATATCCGGCAAAATCATCGAGCGCCGCGACCAGGTCTTGATTGGTCGCTTGGTATTGGTGGCAACCGCCTGCTCCACTTTTTTAATCAAGTGAAGATCGACGAACGGCCCTTTTTTAATCGAACGTGGCACCTTAACTTATCCTCTTGGTTGCATGCCCCCGGTTCGGCGGGGCGACCGTCCAGCTTCGGGCCGGACGGTCCTTGCATTATTTCGCCTTTCGCCGGCGCACGATGAGCTTGTCGGTGCGCTTGTTCGAGCGGGTCTTATAGCCCTTGGTCGGTACACCCCACGGCGATACCGGATGCCGACCGCCCGAGGTACGACCTTCACCACCGCCGTGTGGATGGTCCACCGGATTCATGGCCACGCCGCGCACGGTGGGTCGAACGCCCACCCAACGCTTGGCGCCGGCCTTGCCCAGCGAGCGCAGGTTGTGTTCCTCGTTGCCAACTCCGCCGACGGTGGCCTTGCAGTCCACATGGACCTTGCGAATCTCGCCGGAACGCAATCGCAAGGTCGCGTAAGTGCCTTCGCGAGCGACCAACTGCACCGTTGCACCGGCGCTACGAGCCAATTGCGCACCCTTTCCAGGCCGCAGCTCCACGCAATGCACCTGACTGCCGACCGGAATATTCCGCAACGGCAAGGCATTACCCGGTTTGATCGGCGCCGCCGGCCCAGACATCAGCGTAACGCCGACGCCGACCTCACGCGGCGCGATAATGTAGCGGCGCTCGCCGTCGGCATACAGCAACAGCGCAATATGCGCACTGCGGTTCGGATCGTATTCGAGCCGTTCGACCCGCGCCGGGATGTTATCCTTGTCACGCTTGAAATCGACCAGCCGGTAATGCTGCTTGTGGCCACCTCCCTGGTGCCGGGTCGTGATGCGGCCTGTATTGTTACGACCGCCATGGCGGCTCTGCTTTTCCAGCAGCGGCGCATAGGGTCGGCCCTTGTGCAAGTTCGGGTTGACGACTTTGACTACAAAGCGCCGACCGGGCGAAGTCGGTTTGGTTTTGACGATAGGCATGGGGTTTCACCTTTTATTCATATAGCGGGGCGGCGAGCGCTCGATCACTCCGCCATCATGAAGTCGATTTCATTGCCGGCTTCCAGGGAAACGTAAGCTTTCTTCCAATCCGAACGCCGCCCGAAGGTAGACCCGAAACGTTTGCGCTTACCCTTGACGTTGAGGACCGTAACGCCCTTGACCTTGACCTTGAACAGCAGCTCCACCGCATCCCGGATTTCCGGTTTGGTGGCATCCGGGATCACCTTGAATACCACTTGGTTGTATCGCTCGGCGACCCGGTTACTTTTTTCCGAAACATGCGGGGCCAGCAGAATCTTCAGCAGCCGTTCCTGGTTCATGCCAACCACTCCCCGACGCGCTGCAACGCGCCCGCTGTCATCAATACCTTCTCGGAACCCACCAGGCTAACCGGGTCCAGGCCAATCACATCGCTCACCGCCACGTCGGGCAGGTTGCGCGCCGACAAACACAGATTAAGATCGACGTTTTCGGTCACCATCAGCACGCGGCCTTGATCGGCCAAATCCAGCGCCCGCATCCGCGCGAGTATGTGCTTGGTCTTGATTTCCGGAACATCCAGCGCATCCACCACCAGCAACCGGTCCTGGCGCAGCAGTTCAGAGAAAATGGCGCGCATGGCGGCGCGGTACATCTTCCGGTTGACTTTCTGCGAGTGATCCTGTGGTCTGGCCGCGAAGGTCACGCCGCCGCCTCGCCATAATGGACCGCGGGTGGTACCGGCGCGGGCGCGGCCGGTCCCCTTCTGTCGAAACGGCTTGGCACCGCCGCCGCTGACCTGGGCACGATTTTTCTGCGCGCGGGTACCGGCGCGGGCACCGGCCAGATAGGCCACCACCACCTGATGCACCAATGCCTCGTTGAACGGCCGCGCAAAGGTCTCATCGGCGACCGTGAGTTGGCCGGCCGCCGCGCCGCTCGCGTTCTTGACCTGAAGTTCCATATCGCCTCCTTACCGACGCGCCTTCACGGCGGGCCGAATCATCACATCGCCGCCCTTGGCTCCGGGCACCGAACCCTTGATCGCCAACAAATTGCGCTCGGCGTCCACTCGAACCACTTCCAGATTCTGGGTACAGCGTTGCGCCGCGCCGAGGTGACCGGCCATCTTCTTACCCTTGAACACCCGACCCGGGCTCTGATTTTGGCCGATGGAACCGGGGGCACGATGGGACCGTGAGTTACCGTGAGTGGCGCGCTGGCTGCGGAAATGATGGCGTTTGATGGCGCCGGCGAAGCCTTTGCCGATCGTGGTGCCGGTCACGTCCACCTTCTGACCGACCTGAAACAAATCCACCTTGAGTTCGGCGCCCACATCAATCCCGGCACCCTCGTCCTCCGCCAGACGAAATTCCCACAGACCACGGCCCGCCGCGACGCCAGCCTTGGCGAAATGACCGACCATGGGCTTGGTCACCCGGCTGGCGCGACGGCTACCGACCGTCACTTGCAGGGCACGGTACCCGTCGCTTTCCTCAGTCTTAACCTGCGCGACGCGGTTGGGCTCGACTTCAATCAGAGTGACGGGAATCGAGACGCCTTCTTCCGTGAAAACACGAGTCATACCGGCCTTGCGGCCGATGAGTCCAATTGCCATTTTTATTTCCTCTACCTAATCACGACTTCAAGTCAGAGGAGGGGAAGGCCGCCCCTCATGACCCGGGCTTGAACGCCTAGTTGAGCTTGATCTGCACGTCCACACCGGCGGCGAGATCGAGCTTCATCAGCGCGTCGACCGTCTTGTCGGTGGGATCAACGATATCCATCAACCGCTTGTGGGTGCGCAACTCGTACTGATCGCGAGCATCCTTGTTGACATGCGGCGAGACCAGCACCGTGAAGCGTTCGATCTTGGTCGGCAGCGGGATGGGACCGCGAACCTGGGCACCGGTACGCCGGGCGGTCTCGACGATTTCCCGCGCCGACTGATCGATCAGTCGGTGATCGAACGCCTTGAGGCGGATGCGAATACGTTGGTTGGTGCTCATGGCGCTCACTCGATCACTTTAGCGACGACACCGGCGCCGACGGTGCGCCCACCCTCGCGAATGGCGAAGCGCAGGCCCTCGTCCATGGCGATCGGCGCGATCAGACTGACCACGATCCGCACATTGTCGCCGGGCATCACCATTTCGATCCCTTCGGGCAGGTCGACCGAGCCGGTGACGTCGGTGGTGCGGAAGTAGAATTGCGGCCGGTAGCCCTTGAAGAAGGGTGTGTGCCGCCCGCCTTCTTCCTTGCCCAGTACGTAGACTTCGGCTTCGAACTGAGTGTGTGGGGTGATGGTGCCGGGCTTGGCCAGCACTTGGCCGCGTTCGACGTCGTCCCGCTTGGTGCCGCGTAGCAGAACCCCGACGTTGTCGCCGGCTTCGCCCTGGTCCAGCAGCTTGCGGAACATTTCGACGCCGGTGCAGATGGTCTTGACCGTGGGCCGGATGCCGACGATGGCGACTTCCTCGCCGACCTTGACCTTGCCCCGTTCGATGCGGCCGGTGACCACCGTGCCGCGCCCGGAGATCGAGAAGACGTCTTCGATCGGCATCAGGAAGGCTTTGTCGATTTCGCGCTGTGGTTGCGGAATGTAGACGTCCATGGCGTCGACCAGTTTGACGATCGAGGGTTCGCCAATGTCGCTTTGGTCGCCTTCCAGGGCCTTGAGCGCGCTGCCGGTGATGATGGGGACGTCGTCGCCGGGGAAGTCGTAGCTGCTGAGCAGTTCGCGGACTTCCATTTCCACCAGTTCCAGCAGTTCGGCGTCGTCGACCATGTCGGCTTTGTTGAGGTAGACCACGATGCACGGGACCCCAACCTGACGCGCCAGCAGAATGTGCTCGCGGGTCTGCGGCATCGGGCCGTCGGCGGCCGAGACCACGAGGATCGCGCCATCCATCTGCGCGGCGCCGGTGATCATGTTCTTGATGTAGTCGGCGTGCCCGGGGCAGTCGACATGGGCGTAGTGCCGCTTGGGCGATTGGTATTCGACGTGGGCCGTGGCAATGGTGATGCCGCGCGCCTTTTCTTCCGGCGCGGAGTCGATCTGGTCGTAGGCTTTGAATTCTCCACCAAACGCCGTCGCCATCACCCGCGTGATCGCCGCCGTTAGCGTGGTCTTGCCGTGGTCTACGTGGCCAATCGTCCCGACGTTGACGTGCGGCTTGCTGCGCTCAAACTTTTCTTTGGACACCGTGCTCACTCCATCCGATTCAAATCTTCAACAACCGTCTTCAGCAAAACGCTTCAGGAGGCTTTCTTAATGATCGTCTCCGCGATATTGGCGGGGGCTTCGTTGTACTTGGCGAATTCCATGGAATAGGTCGCGCGACCCTGAGTGGCCGAACGCAGATCGGTGGCATAACCGAACATCTCGGCCAACGGCACTTCGGCGCGGATGACCTTGCCCGACGGCGAATCGTCCATCCCCTGGAGGATGCCGCGACGACGGTTGAGGTCGCCCATCACGTCACCCATGTAATCCTCGGGGGTCACCACTTCGACTTTCATGATCGGCTCCAGCAGCACCGCGCCGGCCTTGAGGGCGCCCTCCTTGAAACCCATCGAACCGGCAATCTTGAAGGCCATTTCGCTGGAATCGACCTCGTGGTAGGAACCATCGAAGATGGTAACCTTGACATCCACCACGGGATAGCCGGCCAGCACGCCCTTCTCCATCTGCTCCTGCACGCCCTTATCCACCGCCGGGACGTATTCGCGAGGCACCACGCCACCGACGATAGCGTTAACGAACTCGTAGCCGTCACCGGGCTCGCGCGGTTCCAGCCGTAGCCAGACATGGCCGTACTGACCGCGCCCGCCGGACTGGCGCACGAACTTGCCTTCCTGCTCTACCGTCTTGCGGATGGTTTCGCGGTAGGCGACGCGCGGCTTGCCGACGTTGGCGTCCACCTTGAATTCGCGCTTGAGGCGGTCGACGATGATCTCCAGATGCAATTCGCCCATGCCGGAAATGATGGTCTGACCCGACTCGGGGTCGGTGTGAACCCGGAACGAAGGATCTTCCTGCGCCAGCTTGCTCAGGGCGATGCCCATCTTTTCCTGATCGGCCTTGGTCTTGGGCTCGACCGCCACCGCGATTACCGGCTCGGGGAATTCCATCCGCTCCAGAGTAATCACTTGGTCGGCGCTGCACAGAGTGTCACCGGTCGTCACGTCCTTCAGGCCGACGCAGGCGGCAATGTCGCCGGCGCGGATTTCCCTGATTTCTTCGCGACTGTTGGCATGCATCTGCACCAAGCGACCGATGCGTTCGCGCCGGCTCTTGATCGGGTTGTAAACCGAGTCGCCGGAACTGACCATACCGGAATAGCAGCGAATGAAGGTCAAAGTACCGACGAAGGGGTCGGTGGCGATCTTGAAGGCCAGCGCCGCGAACGGGGCACCGTCGTCGGCCAACCGTTCACCCTCGCTTTCGGCGGCGTCGTCCAGCACGCCCGTGACCGGCGGCTTGTCGATCGGCGACGGCAGGTAGCGCACCGCCGCGTCCAGCATCGCCTGCACACCCTTGTTCTTGAAGGCTGACCCGCACAAGGCCGGCACGATCTCGCCCTTGATGGTCCGGGCGCGCAATCCGGCGTGGATCTCGTCCTCGCTCAACGGCTCGCCTTCCAGGTACTTTTCCATCAATTCGTCGGAGGACTCGGCGGCGGCCTCGATCATTTTCTCGCGCCAGGCATCGCAGGCGGCTTGCATCTCGGCGGGAATGTCGCCGTATTCGAATTTCATGCCGAGGCTGTCTTCGTCCCACCAGACCGCCCGCATCTTGACCAGATCGACCACACCCTTGAATTTATCCTCGGCGCCGATCGGGAGTTGCAGCGGCACCGGATAGGCGCCCAGGCGATCCTGGAGTTGCTGCACCACCCGCAGGAAGTCGGCGCCGGCGCGGTCCATCTTGTTGACAAACGCCAGTCGCGGCACGCCGTATTTGTTGGCCTGCCGCCAAACGGTTTCGGATTGCGGCTCCACCCCACCCACCGCGCAGAACACCGCGCAGGCGCCATCCAGCACCCGCAGCGAGCGCTCGACCTCAATGGTGAAATCAACGTGACCGGGCGTGTCGATGATGTTGACGCGGTGTTCCTCGAACTGGCCGGCCATGCCATGCCAGAAGCAGGTGGTCGCGGCGGAGGTGATGGTGATGCCACGCTCCTGCTCCTGCACCATCCAGTCCATGGTGGCGGCGCCATCGTGCACCTCGCCCAGCTTGTGAGAGACGCCTGTGTAGAACAGGATGCGCTCGGTCACGGTCGTCTTGCCGGCATCAATATGGGCCATGACGCCGAGGTTGCGATAGCGCTCGATGGGGGTTTTGCGGGCCACAACTTAATCCTCGCGACTTACCAGCGATAATGGGCGAAAGCCTTGTTGGCTTCCGCCATGCGGTGTACGTCTTCCCGCTTCTTGACGGCGGTGCCGCGACTGTCGGCGGCATCCAGCAGCTCACCGGCCAGGCGGCGGGCCATGGATTTCTCGCCGCGCTTGCGGGAAGCGTCGATGAGCCAGCGCATGGCCAGGGCAGTCCGCCGCACCGAGCGCACTTCCACCGGAACCTGGTAGGTGGCGCCGCCGACCCGACGGGATTTGACCTCGACCACCGGCCGAACGTTGTCCAGCGCCTGCTCTAGCAGGCCCATCGGATCGTCCTTGCCCTTTTCGGCCATGGCATCAAGCGCGCCGTAGACGATCTTCTCGGCCACGGACTTCTTGCCGCGCTCCATCATCATATTGACGAACTTGGCCAACATCTCGCTCCCATGCTTGGGATCGGGGAGAATGACGCGCTTGGGAACTTCTCTTCTTCTCGGCATAACCGCCTCAGTCGCAATCTGCTAAAGCAAAACTCAGGATTTGGGCCGCTTGGCGCCGTACTTGGAGCGCCCTTGGCGTCGCTTGGTGACACCCGAGGTGTCCAGGCTGCCACGCACGATGTGGTAGCGCACACCGGGCAGGTCCTTGACGCGACCACCGCGGATCAGCACCACCGAGTGCTCCTGCAGGTTGTGGCCTTCGCCACCGATGTAACTGGTCACTTCCTGACTGTTGGTCAGACGCACACGTGCTACCTTACGCAGCGCGGAATTCGGCTTCTTCGGCGTCGTCGTGTAGACACGCGTGCAAACGCCGCGCTTCTGCGGGCAGCCTTCGAGCGCCGGGACAGTGCTCTTGGTTTTGTCCCTGACGCGCGGCTTGCTTACCAACTGGTTAATTGTGGCCATTGCCCCTTACTCCAGATAAGGCTTTGAAATTCGCTCGATACTAGCGGCGGGCCCGCGCCGGTCGAACACCCAGGCCCACAAAGAGGCGGAACTATAGGCAGGGAGGTCACTTATGTCAAGTTCGGTCATGGACCATGCCTGAACCCGCGTGAGTCTCATGACCCGGCCACCGATAAAGCGCGAGCATGGCACTATATCGGTATCATTGCCTGACTCCTCCAACGTCTGAAACCCCATGAAATCCCCTATCGAAGTCTACTTCACCGCCTTGGCCGAGATTCGCGCCACAGGCGGCGGGGTGAAGGAAACTTCCTACTATCCAGCACTGATCAACCTGCTGAACACGGTTGGGCAGACGCTAAAACCCCGGGTGCTAGCGGTCGCGCAATTGCAAAACACCGGGGCCGGCAGCCCGGACGCCGGTCTGTTCGCCGCTGGACAATTCCCCAAGGGTGCGAGTGAGCCGTTGCCGGGCCAGTTGCCGGAACGCGGCGCGGTCGAGATCAAGAGTGTGGCGGAAGATGGCTGGCTGACCGCCAGCGGCGCGCAGGTGGGGAAATATTGGGAGAAATACCGGCTGGTGCTGGTCACCAACTACCGGGATTTCCTGCTGGTCGGCGAGGATCGCGCGGGTCAGCCGGCGGTGCTGGAGACGTTCCGCTTGGCGGGTTCGGCGGAGGACTTCTGGTCCCGGCTGCAACAGCCGCGCGCCTTCGCCCGGACCCACGGCGAACGGCTGCTGGAATTTCTCCAGCGGGCATTGCTGTGCGCCGCGCCGCTGAACAATCCTCGCGACGTGGCCTGGTTCCTCGCCTCGTATGCCCGCGACGCGCGGACCCGGCTGGCGGACAAACCGGATTTGCCGGCGCTGGCAACGTTGCGCGCGGCGCTGGAAAACGCGCTGGGCCTGCGTTTCGAGGCCGAGGACGGTGAGCATTTCTTCCGCTCCACGCTGATTCAGACCTTGTTCTACGGCGTGTTTTCGGCCTGGGTGCTGTGGCATCAGGAAAATCCGGAGCGGCGCGATGCCTTCAACTGGAAGCTGGCGAGTTGGACGCTGCGGGTGCCGATGATCCACGCCCTGTTCGAGCAGTTGTCGCAGCCGTCGCGGTTGCTGCCGCTGGGTCTGACCGAGGTGCTGGATCGGGTCAACGGGGTGTTGAACCGAGTGGATCGCGCGGCGTTCTTCGGCCAGTTCGCGGCTGCCGGCGCGGTACAGTATTTCTACGAACCGTTCCTGCACGCCTTCGACCCGGAACTGCGCAAGCAACTGGGCGTGTGGTACACGCCGCCGGAGATCGTCCGCTACATGGTGGCGCGGGTGGATGCGGTGCTGCGGGAGGAACTGGATATCGCCGACGGGCTGGCCGATCCGAATGTGCTCGTGCTCGATCCCTGTTGCGGGACCGGCGCGTATTTGACCGAGGTGTTGCGGCACATCAAGGCACGGCTGGACGAACAGGGTTTGGGCGATGTGGCCGGGGCCAAGCTGAAACAGGCGGCGCTGGCGCGGGTGTTCGGCTTCGAGCTGCTGCCGGCGCCTTATGTGGTGGCGCATTTGCAATTGGGTTTGTTGCTGCACCAGTGGGGCGCGGCGCTGTATTTGGATGAAGCGACCGGCCAGACGGAACGGCTGGGCGTGTATCTGACCAATGCGCTGACCGGCTGGCAGCCACCGGACGAGGACGGCAAGAAGCGCATGGCGCAACTGGCGCTCAATTTCCCGGAGTTGATGGCCGAGAACGATGCGGCGCGGCGGGTAAAGCAGGAGCGGCGGATTCTGGTGATTCTCGGCAATCCACCCTACAACGGCTTTGCCGGGGTGGCAATGGACGAGGAGCAGGAATTGACCCGCGCCTACCGCCAGACCCGCCGCGCGCCGCCCCCGCAAGGTCAGGGTTTGAACGACCTGTACGTGCGGTTTTACCGGATGGCGGAACGGCACATCGTCGAGCACAGCGGGCGCGGGGTGATCTGCTTCATCTCGAATTATTCCTGGCTGGACGGGCTGTCGTTCACCGGAATGCGGGAACGGTATCTGGAAAAGTTCGACCGGATCTGGATCGATTGTCTGAACGGCGACAAGTACAAAACCGGCAAGCTCACGCCTGAAGGTTTGCCCGATCCCAGCGTGTTTTCCACCGATTTCAACCCGGAAGGCATCCAGGTCGGAACCGCGATTGCCTTGCTGGCGAGGAACCCACAAAACAGCAATCCCCTCCTCCACTTCCGTCACTGCTGGGGGAAATCCAAACGCGAGGATTTGCTGAAAAGTCTCGACTCGCCAACAGAGTCGCATTACCAATCGTTGCAACCGCCGCTGGAATTGGGTTTGCCGTTCATGCCGATGCAGGTGCAGGCCCACTACCTCAGTTGGCCGCTTTTGCCGGATTTGCTACCCGCTTCCTTCCCCGGCGTGCAAACCAGCCGCGACGATGCCTTGGTGGACATCGACCGCGCGGCGCTGGAACAGCGGATACAGCAGTATTTCGATCCGAAGGTCAGCGATGAGGAAATGCGCCGGATTGCGCCAAGCTTAGCCCAAAATTCAGCACGTTTCGATTACAAGAAAACTCGCTCCATACTCCAGAAGCGCGGATTTTTAACGACCAATATTGTGCGCTATTCTCACCGGCCGCTTGACACACGCTGGCTTTATTGGGAACCGGAAACCAAATTGCTCGATGAGAAACGCAGCGAATATTTCCCACAAATTATCGAGGAAAACATTTGGATAGCCGCTGCTCAAAAACAACGGCGTGATTTTGATCCACCCATGATAACCAAGCAGCTTGGATCACGGCATCTGATCGAAAGAGGCGCTAATCTTTTCCCGCTCTACATCAAGCCTTTTCATCATCGCGACGAATACCAACCCAACCTCAGCAACGCCGCAACCAAATACCTCGCCCGTCTCGACGCCGACGCGCCGGCCCTGTTCCATCACATCGTTGCCGTGCTGCACGCCCCGGCCTATCGCGCCGACAACGCCGGGGCCTTGAAACAGGACTGGCCGCGTATCCTGCTGCCCACCACGCGAGAGCGGTTGCTGGCCTCCGCCGAACTCGGCCGGCAAATCGCCGCCCTGCTCGACACCGAAACCCCGCTGCCCGGCGTCACTCAAGGCAAACCGCGCCCGGAACTGGCCAAAATCGCCCTGCTGACCGTCGCCGACTCCACCCCGCTCACCCCGGAACACCTCAAACTCACCGCCGGCTGGGGCCACGCCGGCAAGGGCGGCGTCACCATGCCCGGCAAAGGCAAGACCGAACGCCGCCCGTTCACGGAAGTGGAACAACCCGCTCTGGGCGAAGAAACGCTGGATGTGTATTTGAACGCCGGTTGCTACTGGAAGAACGTGCCGCGCCCGGCGTGGGAATTCACCCTCGGCGGCTATCAAGTGTTGAAAAAATGGTTGTCGTACCGGGAATTGGAATTGCTGAACCGACCGCTCTCTACCGACGAGGCCCTGGAATTCAGCGGCATGGCTCGACGCATCGCGGCGTTGATTCTACTGCGGCCGGCGCTGGATGAAAATTACCGGGCGTGCGTCGATGAGTGCGCCAAATAGCCGCACGACTGACGGGAGAATTCACATGGTCGCCAATCTCGCTCATCGCCTGCTGAGCTTTGAAGAGTACCTCGCCTATGGCGACGACACCGATAATCGTTACGAATTAGTCGATGGAGTGCTGGTTGCCATGACACCCCCGCTGATCTCCCACTTCGACATCGCTAAATTCACCGAACATTGCTTCGATCAGGAAATTCAACGGCTGAATTTACCGTGGCGCTGCTATCGGGAAGCAGGGCTTCGAGTCGGCATTCGCAAATCCAGAATCATGGATGTTTGCGTGATCGAAAAAGAATACGTCGATGCTCTGCGCGCTTCGGGGTCAGTGGCCGTATTTGAAAATGCCCCAAAATTGATCGTCGAAATCGTCAGCCCCGAATCCATCCGCCGGGATTACCGCCACAAACGGTCTGAATACGCCGCCGTGGAAGTACCGGAATACTGGATCGCGGACCCACTTGAAAACAAGGTTTCCGTGCTTTCGCTGGACGATGGCTTGTACGAAATTCGAGAATTTACTGGCTCGCAACCCATTGTTTCGCGGATTTTCCCGGAACTGGATCTGACCGCGGAACAAATTCTGGACGCTGAATGACGACCGGCTATCGGCCAACACCAACCCTCGGCTCCACCCACAACCGATCCCGCAGGCCCGACGAGCGCCGCAACCGCCGCCCGACCGCCGCCGCGAATACCTCGGGCACGCCGTAAAACATCGCCTCCTGCTTCGCCCGCGTCAAAGCCGTATACACCAGTTCGCGGCTCAGCACCGGCGACGGCTCGTTCGGGGTCACCACCAGCACCCGCTCGAACTCCGAACCCTGGCTCTTATGCACCGTCATCGCGTACACGGTCTCGTGCTCCGGCAACCGGGCCGGTGCGAAACTCCGCAGCGCGCCATCGTTACCCAGGAAAAATACCTTCAGCCGCTCCGGCGCGTCCGGGTCCGGCAGGGTCATGCCGATGTCGCCATTAAACAGCCGCAGGTTGTAGTCATTGCGGACCACCATCACCGGCCGGCCCGCGTACCAGGTCGGGCGAGTATCGATCAGCCCCCGAGCGGATAACACCGCCTCGCACAAGCGGTTCAGCGCCTCCACTCCAAACGGCCCGCCGCGCAGCGCGACCAACACCCGGAACCGGTTGAACTGTTCGAACACCGCCACCGGTCCGGCCCCTTCCCGCACCACCCGCAGATAGGGCGCGAACCCCGCCGCGACCGGCTCCGCCAACTGCTCCGGCAAGCGGGCGGGATCGGCCAGTTCCCGCCAAACGATGTCCTCGTGCGGCGCGCCCGCCAGCAAGGCCAGCGCCTCCGCCGGTTTTCCTCTGTTCACCGCTCGCGCCAGCGCGCCGATGCCGCTATCCACGCCGAAGCGATAACTGTGGCGCAGCAGCACGATGGCATCGACCAGCGGCGACGAAGACGCCCGGCCGCGCGGCAGCGGCTCGCCGGTCAGCGCCGCCAGCCGCGCCCGGAACTCCGGCGAGAACCGCCCGGCCCCGGCGCATAGATCGCCCAGCACCGCCCCCGCTTCCACCGACGCCAACTGATCCTTGTCACCCAGCAGAATCAGGCGCGCCTCCGCCGGCAGGGCATCCACGGTCTTGGCCAGCAGCGCCAAGCCCACCATCGACACCTCGTCCACCACCAGCACATCCAGCGGCAACGGGTTATCGCGGTTGTAGCGGAAATAGACCGAATCCGGCCGGGCGCCGAGCAGACGGTGCAGGGTGGACGCCTCTTCGGGAATTTGCGCCAGCCGTTCCGCCTCCAGATCCAGCGCCGGTTTGGCGGCGCGGATCGACTCCTGCATGCGGGCCGCCGCCTTGCCGGTCGGCGCGGCCAGGGCGATGCGCAACGGCTGCTCGCCCGCTTGCCCGGCCAGCAGCGCCAGGATGCGCAACACCGTGCTGGTCTTGCCGGTACCGGGTCCGCCGGAAATCACGCAAACCTGCTTCAAGGCCGCTACCGCCGCCGCCACCTTTTGCCAGTCCGGACCGTTCAGTTGCGGATGACGCGGAAACAGCCGGTCCAAGTCGGCGCGCAACCGTGCTTCGTCCGCGACCGGCGACGCCGCCTGAGACCGTCGCGGCAAATCGTCGGCCAGCCGCCGTTCGTATTCCCAATAGCGGTACAAGTACAACCGGCCGCGCCGGTCGAGCACCAGCGGCTGGCGCTCTCCCGGACGGCCCACCACCGAACTGGCGCGCAAGCTCGCCAGCCAGTCATTGGCCGGTGGTGGCGCGAACGGCGGCGGTTCGACCGGTTCCTCCCCGGCGCTCCATGACCAGCGCCGCGCCCATTGGCGCAGGTTGATGCAGATATCGCCCTGCCCGCTGGCGTGACTGGCCAGCGCCGCCGCCAGCGCCAGTTCCGGCGAACCTCCGTCAGCCAGCCGGTTCATGAAGCGGGCGAAATGCACATCCAGGTCGCTCAACAGGCCCTGCTCGTACAGAACCGACAGGGCCGAACCTTCACCATCGCCCACGCTCGGAGCCAGCAAGGCATTCTTTAAACTGGCGTTTTCCTTCATTGCGGCTATCCTGCTCATATCGAGACCGGATGATCACTGCCAAGGCTCCGATCCCGAGAATTTTTCATATCCCAACGCCTCCCCACCAGAGCGCGATGGAACCCAAGCCGGTATGCTGTCCGGCAATTTTCGTTCGCGATATCCAACATGCAACGCCTGGACCCGCTTTACACCCCGCTGGCCGGCTTCAATCTGATCGAGGCCAGCGCCGGCACCGGTAAAACCTACACCATCACCGCGCTGTACGCGCGATTGGTGGTCGAGGCCGGCATTCCGGTCAGCCGTATCCTGGTGGTGACCTACACCAACGCCGCCACCAAGGAACTGCGCGACCGCATCCGCGCCCGGTTGAGCGCCATTCGCGCCGCCTTCCTGCGCGGCCGCGCCGCCGAGCACGACGAACTCGCCACCCGCCTGCTCGATCTGTCGCCGGACCGGGAAATCGCCATCCGCCGCCTGAGCAACGCCGTGCGCGGTTTCGATGAAGCCGCGATCTTCACCATTCACGGCTTCTGCAAGCGGGCGCTCGGCGACAACGCCTTCGAAAGCGGGCTGTCGTTCGAAACCGAGTTGATGGCCGACACCAGCGACCTGCTGCAAGAGATCGTCGAGGATTTCTGGCGGCGGGAGTTTTATGCCGGCTCGCCGCTGGTGGTGCAATACTTCCTGGATGAGCGCTCCAGTCCGGACAAGCTGCTTGCCCAGATCGAACGCCACCTGGGCAAGCCGTACCTGCGCGTGGTCACGCCAGGCGGAGAGGCGGACGGCCCGACCCTCGAACACGCTTTCGTCGCCGCGTTCCAGCAGGCCCGCATCCTCTGGCTGCAAGATCGTGCCGAAATTGCCAAGCTGCTACTCGAATCACCCGGCCTCAACCGGCAGAAATACGGCCTAAAACACATCCCCCGCTGGCTGGAAGCAATGAACGCCTATCTGGCGGCGGAAACGCCCAAACTCGTCCTGTTCGACAAGTTCGCGCAATTCACCGCCACCAAACTGCAAGCCTCGATCAACAAGGGCAAAACCGCTCCCCAGCATCCGTTTTTCGACGCCTGCGAAACGCTGAAAACCGCCTGCGAAGCGCTGGTGGATTACTGCCGACATCAGATTCCCGTCAAGCTGCTGGCCTGGTGCAACACCGAGCTGGCCATCCGCAAACGCCGGCAACAGCTGCAATCCTACGATGATCTGCTGCTCGACCTGCACGCGGCGCTGCACCATCCCCGCCAAGGCGCGGCGCTGCTGGAAACCCTGCGCCACCGCTACGCCGCCGCCCTGATCGACGAATTTCAGGACACCGACCCGGTGCAATACGCGATTTTCCGCGATATCTACACCGACGCCGGCAAGCCGGTGTTCCTGGTCGGCGATCCCAAACAGGCCATCTACAGCTTTCGCGGCGCGGACATCTTCGCCTACCTGGCCGCCCGAAACGACACACCTGACGCCAACCGCCATACCCTCGACGTGAACTGGCGCTCCGATCCACGCCTGCTGACCGCCCTGAACGCGGTGTTCGGCGCGGTCGGGAACCAGCCGTTCCTGTTCGACGGCATCCCTTTCCACCCCGCGATTCCGGCCGACGGCAAACAACGGGAACCACTTTGGATTCAGGGACGGCTGGAACCGCCGCTGCACCTTTGGCTGCTGGAACCGGATAGTGACAAACCGGTGGACAAGGGCACCGCCAGCCACCAGGCCGCGCGGGCCACCGCCGCCGAAATCGCCCGCCTGCTGAATCTGGGCGCGCGCAATCGAGCCCGCATCGGCGACCGGCCGCTGACCGGCGGCGACATCGCCGTGCTGGTGCGCAGCCACTGGCAGGGGCGCATGATCCGCAACGAATTGCTGCGACTGGGCGTGCCCAGCGTCCAGCACGCCGACGACAGCGTGTTCGTCTCCGGCGAGGCGCTGCAACTGGAATGGCTGCTGGCGGCGGTCGCGGAGCCGGGCGACGAGGGCCGGGTGCGAGCGGCGCTGGCCTCCGATCTGTTCGGCCTGAGCGGGGAGGATCTGCAGCAGTTGCGCGAGGCGGAACAGAATTGGACCGCCTGGCTGGAAAGATTTCAGGACTACCGATTGTTATGGCGCGAGCACGGTTTCATGCGCTTTTTTCGCGCCTGGCTGACCGGCGAGGAAGTACCGCAACGGCTGCTGGCTTTCCGCGACGGTGAGCGGCGTTTGACCAATTTACTGCACTTGGCCGAACTGCTGCACATCGCCGGCCGGACCCATCCCGGCATGGCGGGCCTGCTCAAGTGGCTCGGCGACCGCCGCCGCACCCCGGCCAACCGGGACGAGGAACAGCAGTTGCGGCTGGAAAGCGATGAAAATCTGGTGCGGATCGTCACCGTCCACAAGAGCAAGGGACTGGAATACGAAGTGGTGTTCTGCCCGTTCCTGTGGGATGGCCGCCTGCGCGCCGACGGGAAAGACGGCACGGCCCTGCTGTACCACGATCCCGCCGACGCCGGCCGCGCCATCCTCACCATCGGCGCGGACGAGAAGCACCCCGCCCGCCAGCACGCCCGCCGCGAGGAAATGGCCGAGAACCTGCGGCTGTTCTACGTCGCCCTGACCCGCGCCAAACAACGCTGCACCCTGGTCTGGGGCAAGATCAAGGACGCCGAAACCGCGTCGCCGGCCTGGCTGCTGCACCACCCGCCGGTGGTCGGACCGTCCCAGGATCGGCTGGAAGTGACCCGACAGCGCTTCAAAGAGCTGACGGCAACAGCGCTGCGCGGCGATTTGCAAACCGTATTCGCCGCGGCGGGCGAGACGGTCGCCATCGCGCCGCTGCCGACGGAATCAGGCCAGCGCTATCAGCCGCCGGCCATCGCGGAACCGGAGTTGCGAGCGCGCGAGTTTGCCGGACCGCTACCGGAGTTCTGGCGGATCGGCAGCTTTACCGCGCTGACCGCCGGTTATTCGGTCGAAGCGCCCGATTACGATATGAGCGCCACGATTCCCGAGGCAGCGACGGAGAGCGCCATTACCGCGCCCATCAAAGGCATCTTCGAATTTCCACGTGGCGCCCGGGCCGGCGTCTGCCTGCACACCCTGTTCGAGCGGCTGGATTTCACCCAGAGCGAAGACGAGCGCCTGGAAGCGCTGGTTGGCCGAACGCTGGAAAGCCACGGACTGGACGCGGAGGAATGGACGCCGGTGGTGGCGGATCTGGCGCGGCGGGTGCTGGTAACGCCCTTGAATCCCGCCGGGCTGCGGCTGGCGCGCGTGACGCCGGACCGGCGCTTGAACGAGCTGGAATTCACCTACCCGCTCGCCAACTTGCGCGCCGATGCCCTGCGACGGGTGCTGGAGCAACACGGTTATGCCACCGGCCCGTTTCGGGAGATGATCGAAACTTTGGAGTTCAATCCCCTGCGTGGCTACATGAAAGGTTTCATCGATCTGGTGTTCGAGGCCGACGGGCAATTTTGGCTGGTGGATTACAAATCCAACTGGCTTGGCGCGGAACCGGCGGCCTACCGGCGCGAGCGCCTGGACGAGGCCATGGCCCGCGAAGCCTATCTGCTGCAATACCTGATCTATACCGTGGCACTGCACCGCTATTTGCGGTTGCGGCTGCCGAACTACGACTACGAGCAGCATTTCGGTGGCGTGTTCTACCTGTTCCTGCGCGGCATGGACCCGGCTTTGGGACCGGCTTGCGGGGTGTTCCACGACCGGCCAGCGGCGGCGCTGGTGGCGGCACTGGACGCCCTGATGACGACCGGAAATACCCAAGTCGGCGACGCCGCGCCAGGTAATGGCTGACACCGCTCGGCGGATAAACAGTGTTGCCGGTCATCGCGCATCAGGCCCGTTGCGCGTTACCGACCCGCTGTCGGCCGATCAATGTCACAAGGGCTGGAAATTGACGTAGAATTTTCCAAACACATGGCGGTCTTTCCTGATGGTCCCGACCCCGTTTCCAGCATTAATGGAGTTCTCCCATGCCCGACTATCGTTCCCGCACTACCACTCACGGCCGCAACATGGCGGGCGCCCGCGCCCTGTGGCGGGCCACCGGCGTCAAGGACGGCGACTTCGGTAAACCGATCATCGCGATTGCCAACTCCTTCACTCAATTCGTGCCCGGCCACGTCCACCTCAAGGATCTGGGCCAACTGGTGGCGGGCGAGATCGAACGGGCCGGCGGCATCGCCAAGGAGTTCAACACCATCGCGGTGGATGACGGTATCGCCATGGGCCACGGCGGGATGCTGTACTCCCTACCCTCGCGCGAGCTGATCGCCGACTCGGTGGAATACATGGTCAACGCCCACTGCGCCGACGCGCTGGTGTGCATCTCCAACTGCGACAAGATCACCCCCGGCATGTTAATGGCCGCGCTGCGACTCAACATCCCGGCCATTTTCGTTTCCGGCGGACCGATGGAGGCCGGTAAGACCCGGTTGGCCGGCAAGGACGTGAAACTGGATCTGGTGGACGCCATGGTCACCGCCGCCGATGATCGAGTGAGCGACGAAGACGTCACCCAAATCGAACGCTCGGCCTGCCCGACCTGCGGTTCCTGCTCGGGCATGTTCACCGCCAACTCCATGAACTGCCTGACCGAGGCGCTGGGCCTGAGTCTGCCCGGCAACGGCTCGCTACTCGCCACCCACGCCGATCGCCGGGAGCTGTTTCTGGAAGCCGGCCGGCGCATCGTCGAATTGGCCCGGCGCTATTACGAGCAGGGCGACGCCTCGGTGCTGCCGCGCGGCATCGCCACCTTCGAAGCCTTCGAGAATGCCATCAGCCTCGACATCGCCATGGGCGGTTCCACCAACACCGTGCTGCACCTGCTGGCCGCCGCCCAAGAGGGTGACGTAGCGTTCACCATGCGCGACATCGACCGGATGTCGCGGCAAGTACCGAATTTATGCAAGGTCGCGCCCGCCACCCAGAAATACCACATGGAGGACGTGCATCGGGCCGGCGGGGTGATTGCCATCCTCGGCGAGCTGGACCGCGCCGGACTGCTGCATCGCGACGCACGCACCGTTCACGGCGAAACACTGGCCGAGGCGCTGGACCGCTGGGACATCGCCCGGCCGACCTCCTGGGACGAGGCGCGGCTGCGCTACTCCGCCGGCCCGGCCGGCATCCCCACACAAGAGGCGTTCAGCCAGGACACCCGCTGGCCCAGCCTGGACCTGGACCGGCAAAGCGGCTGCATCCGCGACCGGGTCAACGCCTATTCGCAGGATGGTGGTCTAGCGGTGCTATACGGCAATCTGGCCGAGGAGGGCTGCATCGTCAAAACCGCCGGGGTGGACGAAGACAGCCTGGTATTCCAGGGACCGGCGCGGGTGGTGGAAAGTCAGGAAGACGCAGTGGCGGCGATTCTGAACGGATCGATCCAGGCGGGCGACGTGATACTGATCCGCTACGAAGGTCCGCGCGGCGGCCCCGGTATGCAGGAGATGCTATATCCAACCAGCTACCTCAAATCCAAGGGTCTGGGCAAGGTCTGCGCACTGGTCACCGACGGCCGCTTCTCTGGCGGCACCTCGGGGCTATCCATCGGCCACGTCTCCCCCGAAGCGGCCGAAGGGGGAATGATCGCTTTGGTGGAAGAAGGGGATATGATCGAAATCGACATCCCCAACCGCCGCATCCACCTGGCGGTCAACGACGGGGAACTGGCGCAACGGCGGGCAACGATGCGGGCGCGGGGCGCGGCGGCCTGGAAGCCGGCCAGCCGCCAGCGGCCGGTATCCGCCGCGTTGCGGGCCTATGCCGCCATGACCACCAGCGCCGCTCGCGGCGCGGTGCGGGATGTCAATCAAGTCGAACGTTAACGAGACCCTCGGTACCGGCGGCGCGAGCCAAAACCGACCGCCGCCGGTGCGATCTGGAAGGTCCGTGTCCCCAAAAAACACCGCTGACGATTCGATTCGGAATAACTTTTGGACTTAGGAAGATTGCCATGAATCAGGCTAAAGATCAGGACAGCCAACGCCTCCAGTTGGCCAATCACCTGAAACTGACCGAAGATTTGTGGCAAAAGTTGTACTACGTCAAGTGGAATCCCAAGTCGTTCGCGATGCTGGCGCGGTTGGCGCAGGAAATGCTGCAGAATGCGAAAACCCGCGGGGACGATCGCCTGATCAACCTGACCGCGCAACTGGAGCACCATGTCAAAATCTGCGTCACCGCCAACACTCCTCCCCGCGAGGCGGAGCGGCAGCGACTGACCGCGTTGCTCGATGCCCTGCATTACCTGCTGTTGACGGATCCTGTCTCCGGCCCGGTCGAGGACTCGCGCACTCGCCCTCTGCTGGCACCGCAACCGGAAATCTTCGTCATCGCCCCGGATGAAAACCCGCACTTAGTAGCCAAGCTTGAGGATTCCACTTACCGGGTGCGGAAAATAACCACTCTGGCCGAGGCCGAGCAGCACTTGCGGGAGCGGATACCCGCCGCTGTTCTCATGGATGTGGACTTCCCCGAAGGACCAGAGGTGGCCGTCAAGCTGATCACGACGCTACGCGGTCAAATCCGATTGCGGATGCCGATTTTGTTTCTGGCCGAGCGCAACGACATGGCCGCGCGACTGGATGCGGTGAGGGCCGGCAGCGCCGCGTATTTCAATAAACCCTACGACAGCGACGAAGTTATCGGAGTGCTGCGGGAATTGTTGCTACCCCAAACCGCTCAGGGTTATTACCGGGTTCTGATCGTCAACGACCGGCCGGCCGAAGCCTGGGAGATGGCGGGCATACTCGAGGAACAGGGCATCACGCCGCGGGTCGTGATCCAACCCTTGCAAGTGCTACGGGAAATCCACCAGTTCCGACCGGATCTATTGATCGTCGATTTGGATATCAAGGAAATCAGCGGCTCCGAACTAGCGCGGGTGATCGCCCAGCACCGTGAGTTCGACATTCTGCCAATGATTCTGCTGTGCTTTCCGGCGGACATGGCGCATTACCTCATCAATCTGGACGCCCCGGGCGCCAACCTCTTGGCTAAACCGGTGCCCACCAATTATCTGTGCTGGGAAGTCAGGCAACGATTGCACCGAGCACGCGCCACCCGCGTCAGGCTGAACCTGTTGACCGAGAACGATTCGGTCAGCGGCCTGTTCAACCGCCAGCGGTTCCTGACCCTGCTGGAGCGAGTGCTCGAGACCCTGAGTCTGCGGACGCAATCGCTGGCGTTGGTGTTCGTGATGATGGACAACCTGCGCGCCATCCGCGATTCCGCCGGGGTGGCGACCACCGACGAAGTGGTGGGACAAGCCGCCAGCCGATTGCGGCAACTGCTGACCCACGAGCAGCAGGCAGCGCGATTCAGCGACGCCATTTTCACGGTGCTGGTTCCCAATCTGCTCGGTGAACCATTACTCAAGCTGGTCCGGCGCATCCGCGACACGCTGGAAACCGGATTCTACAAGATCGGCGAGCATGCCTTATTGCTGCGGACCAGCATCGGTGTGGCGACAGCCACCGATCGCGGCCAGGACCCCCTGATGCTGATCCAGCGCGCCGATTCAGCCTGCGGTCTGGCGCGAGAGGTCAAGAGCGAGCGTCTCTACATACAGCAGGATCTCAACGTGACCAAGCGCGATCACGAAGCGTCGTCGCGAGCGCGCATGCTCCAGCAGGTCGAGGAAATCATCAAGCACGAGCGACTCTGGCTGTTGTTTCAACCCATCGCCAGCATGCGCGGCGACGCCAACGAACGCTATGAAGCGCTGCTGCGCCTGCGCGACAATGAGGGACAGGAAATCGTGCCGGGGAGCGTGTTCGGCGTGGTGCACAACCATCAACTGGGTCAAACACTGGATCGCTGGATCATCGATCACGCCCTGGAAATGCTGCGGCAGCGACGGCAAACGACCACGCTGTTCATCAAAATCCTACCCATCACGATGCAGGATCGGACGTTCAGTGGCTGGTTGCGGGAACGGCTGGAACAGACCGGGGTCGAGGCGCAACACCTTGTCTTCGCGGTGGCCGAAGCGACCGCTGAGCGCAGCCTGCGCGACATGTTCGGTTTTCTGGGCGGCATCAAACTGCTGGGGTGCGGGTTTTGCCTGGACCGTTTTGGCCGAGGGACGGATTCGCTGGGGTTGCTCAAGAACCTGGGCGCCGACTACGTCAAGCTGGACATGTACTTTGTCAACAACCTGGCCAGGGACGCCAAGAAACAAGAGCAGCTTCGGATTTTGGTGGAGGAGCTGGAAATACTGGGGGCGGCCACCGTGGTCGGCGGGGTGGAAGAAGTGAAAGCCATGCCGATCCTGTGGTCGCTGGGCGTCGATCTGATTCAAGGCTTTTTCCTGCAACGCCCCTACCGTGAGATGAGCTACGACTTCTCCGGCGCGGCGTTCTAATGCGCTCAATCGGCCGTCGCGCGCAGTAGGGCGGCGTAACCATCCCGGTAGCTCGGATAGCGAAACCGGAACCCACTGCCCCGTAGCCGGGCATTGCGGCAGCGCTTGCTGGCGCGCTGGCGCGGCGCGAGGCCGGGCCGATTGTTGGACCCCGGCTTCAGCGCGGGACTGGCCACCGCCGACGGTTCCGGCACGCCAAGTTGGATCGCCAGCCAGCTCAGCACCTCGGCCAACGGGGCTGGATCATCGTCGACGGCAAGGTACGACGGCGCCGGGTCCGGCAAGAACAGCAGGTGTTCCAGCACTCGGGCGCAATCGTCGCGATGGATACGATTGCTGAACACCGGCGGCCCGGCGGGACGGGTGGCGGAGCCGTCGCGAACGCTGTCGATCAGGCGAGTGCGGCCGGGACCGTAGATCCCGCCGAAACGGACCACCACCGCCGGCCAACCGCTATCCCACAGCAGTTGTTCGCCGGCACGGATGCAACGGCCCGAGAAGCTTTCGGCGACGGCCGGCGAATTCTCGTCCACCCATTCGCCTTGATGTTGGGCATAAACCGAGGTGCTGGAAGTAAACAGCAACCGTTTGGGCTGTTGCCCGGCCTGCCGTAAGGCGCTCAACAGATTGCGGACCCCGGCAACGTAGGCGACCTCATACAGGGCTTCGCTGAAACCGGCGGCGGCGGCGCTGTAAACCACATAATCCAGGGCTGGCGGCAATACGGTCAGGGTCGCCGGATCGGCGAGATCGGCGGCCAGCGGCCGGAGTTCCGACGGTAAATCGTCAGGGCGGCGTTTCAAACCCCAGACCCGATGGCCGGCGGCGTGTAGGCTCAGGCCCAGCCTCGTGCCGACATCGCCGCAGCCAGCAATTAGAATGCGTGCCATGGTCAAAATCCTCGTTGGCGATAGCGAAGGTGAATGATGAATCCCGCGGAATTTGGCCGGCGCGTGCTGGAATGGTTCGATGCGCACGGCCGCAAGCAGTTGCCCTGGAAAGCGGATCCCACGCCGTACCGGGTTTGGGTGTCGGAAATCATGCTGCAACAGACTCAGGTGGCGACGGTGATTCCCTATTATCGGCGCTTCATGGCGCGGTTTCCCGATATCGGGACGCTAGCCACCGCTGAACCGGATGAGGTATTGCGGTTCTGGGCTGGACTGGGGTACTACGCCCGTGCCCGCCACCTGCACCAGGCGGCGCGAATTCTGCGCGACCGGTATGACGGGGAATGGCCGCTGGACAGCGCGACCTTACAGGAACTGCCGGGCATCGGTCGATCGACGGCGGGGGCGATTCTCGCCTTGGCGGCCGGGCAGCGCCAGCCGATTCTGGACGGCAACGTCAAACGCCTGCTGGCGCGATTCGCGGCGATCGAGGGTTGGCCGGGTCGATCACGCGTCCTGGCGACACTGTGGGATCTGGCCGAGCGCCATACCCCCGTCGAGCGGGTGGCCGACTATACCCAGGCGATGATGGATCTCGGCGCGACGGTCTGCACGCCGCGCCGGCCACGCTGCGAAATGTGTCCGCTGGCGGAAGCCTGCGCCGCGCGCCAACAAGGGCGCGTGGCGGAGCTGCCGGCCTCCAAACCGCGGCGGGACTTGCCGGTACGGACCATTCGGATGTTACTGCTGCGCACGGCGGATGGCGAAGTGCTGCTGGAACGCCGGCCACCGGCGGGAATTTGGGGCGGGTTATGGAGTTTTCCCGAATGTGCGTTGGAGAGCGATATCGTGGATTGGTGCCAGGACCGATGGGGGCTGACGGTCATCGTCGAACGACCGTGGGCCGTGGTGCGGCACAGTTTCAGCCATTTTCATCTCGATATCACGCCGACGCCGGCGCAAGTGACCGGCCAAGATGGGCTGGTGATGGAAGGGGAACGCTTTGTCTGGTATAACACCCGCCATCCTGACGGCCGCGGGGTAGCCACGCCGGTACGGCGGCTGCTGGCGGCATTGGCAAGCGAACTACGGAACGACGGGGATCAACGATGGCTCGAATGGTGAAATGCGTCAAGCTCGGTATCGAAACCGAGGGTCTGGACCGCCCGCCCTACCCCGGGGAGATGGGCAAGCGGCTTTTTGAACACGTTTCGAAAGCGGCCTGGCAGCAGTGGCTGCACCATCAAACCATGCTAATCAACGAGTACCGGCTGACGCCGTTCGAACCCAAGGCCCGCCAGTTTCTGGAAGAACACATGGAACAGTTTTTCTTTGGCGAAGGCACCGCCCCACCCGAGGGCTACGTTCCGCCGGAGGCGTGACGATCTTGACGCCTGCATGACAAGCTGCTTAAATACGCGCCTCTTTTGCACCGCACACCCCAAGGCCAGGTAGCTCAGTTGGTAGAGCAGCGGACTGAAAATCCGCGTGTCGATGGTTCGATTCCGTCCCTGGCCACCAAATAGAAAAGGCTTGCCCGTTTTTATTCGGCAAGCCTTTTTCCGTTGTAAGCACAGTGTAAGCAGTAGGCGCAAGTCGACGCTTACTCAAACCGCGCAATCGTCGGATCGCCGTTGCAAACCGCCGCATGGTTTGATAACCACTTTTTACCTGATCTGATCATCATACCAAGAGACAGAAGGGCGACGAGGGCTTCGCTGGCTCCGCCTCGACTGCCTTTTGCCCCCGCAGGATGCCGTCGATTTGCAGGTCGCGCCACACGGCAAACTTGGGATGCAGCCAGCGGGCGAACTGAATGGGCCATTTTGGATGCAGCCCGGCACCCTGTTCGCGGTTGTTCGATCCGGCGATTTATCCGTTTCTGGAGAGCGTTCCCCCCCATCTCGACCTTCCAGGAGCCAGGGGAAGCCTCGACGCCAAGGTCAGCAAGCACCGCTCACCTTCTGATTTTGAGGGCCTGAAAAGGGCTGAGCCAGGGAAGGCAGGGCGCATGGTCTAATCTTCGGGCGCCGATTGAACCCGCACGATACCCGGCCATAGCCGTTCTTGCTTATCCACCACCACCAGACCTAAATCCCGCAGTCGGTGCAGATCGCGCTGCCGGGTCTTGTCGGTTAGTGTCAGATATAAGGTCCGATACCAGGGCGCTCGCCGTATTTCCGCCAGTGCTAAAGGCCCACCTGCTGCCAGTAACTGACTAATAAGCGTGTATTGCCGAGCATTCAACTGTTTTTCGTCATACCATTGACGAACCTGGGACCTAAATAACAGCAATTTTACAATTTGATTCACTCGGTCATGCAGGCGGTTGATACTGACGCGCATCCCCTCCAGATGAAACTGGATAAACGGAGTATGAGGATGCGCGACTTTCCTCTTCGCATCATGGCGACAGCGATTGAACAGCGTGAAATATTCATCAATATGCGCCAGGTAATAGCGTGCCAAGGCAAAGGGCGCATATTGAAACCCGCCCGCTTGCAACAAGGCCGCTTCCAGAACCCGCCCCACGCGCCCATTTCCATCCCAAAACGGATGAATAAGCTCATAGTAGTAATGGACGAGCGGCGCCCGAATCAACGCCGGAATCTGGCGTACTTCCAATCCTTGATGCCAAGTCACCAACGCATGCATCAGCGTTTCGACGTCATGGCCGTGCTGAGGCGGTTGATATTGACCACCATGCGCCCGGCTACCCACATAGGTTTTGATCGCCTTGGGGTTATCGCGGAAAACGCCGGGCTGGTTGTAGGGATGGGTCAATCGCTGCGTGATCGCCGCATGCACCTTTTGAATGAACGGCACATCCAACTGCCAACCCGGCGTCGTCGCGGCCTGTTGCGCCACATCGTAGGCCACCTTGAGATTCGCGGCCCGGAGTTGTTCCTCTTCCTTCACCTGCGCCGGGTCTAACTCCAAGACCTGCTGGGTTTCTTCCTCGGTCAGCGTCCCGCCCTCGATGGAGTTCGTGCCAAAGATGCTGCTGGCCACGACTTCTCGCTCCAATTGTCGGGCGACCTGGGAGAGTGGCGACGCATTAAACCGCTCATGGGCATCCAAAACACGTTGATACAGCCGCTCTAACGCAGTCCCGTCCACGCCCAAACGAAACGTGAAAGGGCCAAAGCGGCGGGTTTCGATCCGCACTTCCGATTCGGAAAGCGAACTCAAAGCGTCTTCGATGTCCGGCAAAATGTCCACCTAAAAAACTAAATTTCTTCACCGATTATAGTTGGTTATCTCGATGATTGGCGAAGGATTGTCCAAGAAGATGTCCAGGCTGACAAGCCACCGAACCACCGCTGATGTTCTGATTTTGAGGGCCTGAAAAGGGTCGCCGGTCGGATGATGGCGCGCGCCGCGTTCGACCGACCGCGCCGGACCAACATTTCACGCCACCGAGACATGCTTTATCCTTGCAGCAAACGCTTACCAAGGAAGTGCTGGGAGATCGCGGCATGTTGGGATCGCACACACGGATTTTCGTCAGCTACAGCCACGCGGACGCCGAGTGGCTGAAACGCTTGCAAGTTCACTTGAAACCGCTGGCACGAGCAGGCTTGGTCGAATGGTGGGACGACACCCGGATTCTGCCCGGCATGGTGTGGCGGAACGAAATTGAAAAAGCCCTGGCCGCCGCCCAGATTGGCGTACTGCTGATCAGCGCGGATTTTCTGGCGTCCGATTTCATCGCCAACCACGAACTGCCGCCGCTACTGGCCGCCGCCCAAGACAAAGGCTTGACGATTCTGTCCTTGATCGTCGGGCCGTCCCAGTTCGAGCACACGCCGAAGACAGCCACCACTACCGATTCCAACCCGTTGGCATGGCTGTGGGATAACCAGCAATGGGTATTTTCCGGGATCGGGGTCGCGATTGGAGCGGCGATTCTGGCTTGGGTGCTGAGTCCCTCACCGCCTCCCAAGCCCGCTACAGAGATTAAGGCCGTGGGTGGTGTCGCCACCGGTGGCGACATTCGCGGCAGTACCATCACCGTGAACGGCGCACCGCTCGATCAATCCAGCCCGACGCTTGGGACCAGGCGAGTTCAACCGACGACGAAGTTCGCGACATCCACCCTGATGACCGGACGCTCCAGGGACACCGCAACCGCTATCGCATAATTCCTGGCCCACTCGCCACCGGCCTCGAAGCGCTCCTCACCGCCATCCATGGCGACATTCAGGATCATGTCGAGCAGCAGGATCTTACCCGTCGGGTTGGAGGGTATGCACCCCATCTCCTCGAATTCCCCGGCCAGCCAGGCGCGCGCCTGATCCCTGTCCATGCTCTGTATATCGCCATCGTGCAGCATGATCTCGTATTCCCTGTCGCGGTCGAACGATACGATAACGATGTCACTCACTTTCGTCTCCTCGGTGTCGATCATGGCCTTGCGGCCTTCTCGATAACTGTTGGTTTTATTGAGAATAATTAGAGCTTGCATTCAAATAGATGCGATCATAAAACGAATTCCTGAACCATTCGGAAAATGGTATGGACCAAGAGTCCGATCAGCGGGATTTACCGATTCGCAATTCGGAATCCATTATAGAGTGCTTACCCGCCTGCTTGCTGTCTCGCCGATATTTTCCGGGCAGCGTTCCCGTCCACGACTTGAAGGCCCGATAGAAAGCGCTGGTTTCGGAAAAACCCAATTCCAGGGCAATATCCAAAATACTACGCTGAGAGTGACACAACTGTTCGATGGCCATGTCCCGGCGCAGGGAATCCTTGATCGCCATGAACGTCTGCCCTTCACTCTCCAGCTTGCGCCGCAGCGTCGATGGCGACAGATGAAATTCTCGGGCAATCGTCTCGAATTCCGGCCATTCCGGCGTGGAGATACGCTGCAAATGTTTGCGAATGCGCGCATAAAGACTGCGAGAGTCACGGTACTTGACCAGGAAATTAGCCGGCGCATTGCGGAGAAATTCGCGTAGGGCGGCTTCATTGCGTCGAATCGGCAAGGCCAGGTGCTCGGCTTCGAAAACCAGGGTGGTATCGGGCGCGCCGAAGCGGGTTTCGGGGCCGAACAGCACGCGATATTCATCGGCGTGATCGGGGCTGGGTTGCATGAAAGCAGTTCGCAAGATGGGCAGGCGCCGGTTGGCCAGCCAGCACATCAAACCGTGCAGGATCATCAACAGAGTGCCGTGCGCGAACAGCCGGGGGGGCGTCCTCGGACAGATCAGGATAATGGAGCCTTCCGAACCGTCGATACCGAGCCGGCCCTGGGTGTCGTCCAACACCAGGGCCAGAAAATCGAGCGCGCGCCGGATCGCTTTTTCCAATGTCCCGGCACCGAGCACCGCAAAGCACAACAACTTAAAACTTCCATAACGCATGGGATGACTATCAAGCCCGAACAATTCGTCGTTCAGGGCGCGCGCCACGACATGCCATAAAACGCCGTAGTGCGACGCCGCTATTCGGGCATCGGGCAGTTCGAGCAAATCCGGCGAGATCCCGGCGCTACGCAGCATGGCATCCACATCCAGCCCACGCTGGGAAGCGCCATAAACGGCTTCCTTCACAAAACAGATCGATACCGTATCTTTGTCCACGGCTTTTTCCTGCCGCCTCAACAACGCCAGTTGCAAAAACTTCCAAATGATTTGGCGGATTTTCGCATGGAGGATCACCCGAGCACTCTCTTAGAATGAGATCGACTCTAGCAAAATAAATTGGCGTCAGGCGGAGTATGACCATGAATATCGATGACCACGTTTTTCTCGTGACCGGCGGCGCTTCCGGCCTCGGCGCGGCCACCGTGCGAATGCTCGTCGCCGGCGGCGGCAAGGTAGCGATTGCCGATATGAATCGGGAAGCGGGCGAAGCACTCGCCACCGAATTCGGCCCAGCCGCCCGCTTCATGCTCACCGACGTGGCCGACGAGGCAAGCGGCCGGGCAGCGGTCGATGCGACCACAAGCGCGTTTGGCGCTCTGCACGGCCTGGTCAACTGCGCCGGCATCGCTCCGGCGGAAAAAGTGCTGGGCAAGGGTGAAGCGCTCGGGCTAACGACTTTCGCCAAGGTGGTGCAAATCAACCTGATCGGCGCGTTTAACATGATTCGCCAGGCGGCCACCGCGATGGCGCGCAACGAACCCAACACGGCCGGCGAGCGCGGCGTCATTGTCAATACGGCGTCGGTGGCTGCTTTCGAGGGCCAAATCGGGCAAGCGGCCTATGCGGCGTCCAAAGGCGGCGTGGTGGCGATGACTCTGCCCATCGCCCGGGAACTCAGCCGTCAGGGCATCCGGGTGATGAGCATTGCGCCCGGCGTCATGGAAACCCCCATGCTGCTGGGTATGCCTCGGGAGCTGCGGGACTCTCTCGGTAAAATGGTGCCCTTTCCCTCTCGCCTCGGCCAACCCGCCGAGTTTGCCGGTCTGGTGCGCCATATCCTCGAAAATAGCTATCTCAATGGCGAGGTCATCCGCCTCGATGGCGCCATTCGCATGGGCGCGAAATAGGCGAAATAGCTTGCGCATTGCAGGCAGGACGGACCGATGATTCTCACTCAAGAGCAGGAAATGATCCGCGACACCTTACGGCACTTCGCGCGGGAACGGCTGGCGCCCAACGCCGCCGAATGGGAGCGTACCCGGACTTTCCCTCGCGCAGCCCTGGCCGAACTGGCCGAACTGGGGGTCATGGGCATGGTGATCCCGGAGCGATGGGGCGGCGCCGGCCTGGATTATCTATCGATGGTGCTGGCCGTTGAAGAGATTGCCGCTGGTCATGCGGCCACCTCCACCATCGTTTGCGTGCAGAATTCGCTGGCCTGCGGGATTACGCTGAACTACGGCAACGACGCCCAAAAGGAACGCTATCTCACCCGGCTGGCAAGCGGGGAATGGCTGGGCTGCTTCTGCCTCACCGAGCCCCATACCGGTTCCGACGCCGCCGCGCTGCGCACCACGGCGCGGCGGGATGGCGACCACTGGGTACTGCATGGCGCCAAGCAATTTATCACCACCGGCAAGGAAGGCCAGCTTGCCATCGTCTTTGCCGTAACCGATCCGTCCGCCGGCAAGAAAGGCATCTCCTGTTTCCTGGTCCCGACCGACACGCCAGGGTACATCGTGGCTCGGCTGGAGGAAAAAATGGGGCAGCACGCCTCCGATACGGCGCAGATTCTGTTCGAGAACTGCCGGATACCGGTCGAAAATCTGCTGGGCCAAGCGGGGGAAGGCTACAAGATCGCCTTGTCCAATCTGGAAGCTGGCCGGATCGGCATTGGCGCCCAGTCCGTGGGCATGGCCCGCGCCGCCTTCGAGGCCGCCGTGGGCTACGCCAGGGAACGGGAAGCGTTCGGGGTGCCTATCGTCCAGCATCAGGCGGTGCTGTTCCGGCTGGCCGAC
This sequence comes from Candidatus Competibacteraceae bacterium, assembly GCA_016699715.1. NCBI lineage: Bacteria > Pseudomonadati > Pseudomonadota > Gammaproteobacteria > Candidatus Competibacteraceae > Candidatus Competibacteraceae bacterium. The sequence continues at coordinate 2,005,944 of CP065007.1, forward strand.
ATGGCGACCCAAATCGAAGCCGCCCGGCAGATGATCTGGCACGCCGCCAGCCTGCGGGACGCCAATCGCCCCTGTCTGAAGGAAGCCTCCATGGCCAAGCTGTTCGCTTCCGAAATGGCCGAGCGGGTTTGCTCGGACGCCATCCAAATCCACGGTGGTTACGGTTACAGTACCGACTTTCCCGTGGAACGCATCTATCGAGACGTCCGAGTCACCCAAATCTACGAAGGTGCTTCCGATATTCAGCGCTTGGTGATCGGTCGGGCCGTGCTCGGCGGCTGACCGTTTGGAGATTTTCGATGGGCCCATTACAAGGCATCAAGGTTGTCGAATTCGCCGGACTCGGTCCGGTGCCCTTTTCCGGTATGGTGCTGTCCGATCTGGGGGCGGAGGTCGTGCAGATCAACCGTGAAACCAATGCCCCGGAAAGCAACCTGTTTGCGCCGGAAAAGAACATTCCCGACCGGGGACGGCGCATCGTCCGACTCGATCTGAAAACCCCCGCCGGCATGGCGGCGGCCTTACGCCTGATCGAGCATGCCGACATGCTGATCGAGGGCTTTCGGCCCGGCGTCATGGAGCGGTTGGGGCTGGGACCGGAGCTCTGTCTGGCTCGAAACCCGCGACTGGTCTACGGTCGCATGACCGGTTGGGGTCAAACCGGACCATTGGCGCAAACCGCCGGTCACGACATCAATTATCTGGCCTTGTCCGGCGCGCTGCACGCCATCGGCCGCGCGGACGGCGGACCGACGCCACCGCTGAATCTGATCGCCGACTATGGCGGCGGCGCCATGCTGCTGCTCGTCGGCCTGCTGGCCGCCCTGCTCGAAACCGGGAAATCCGGGCAGGGACAGGTGGTGGACGCGGCCATGAGCGACGGTTCCGCCCTGTTGATGGCCGCCATCTACAGCCTGAAGGCGATGGGATACTGGAACGATCGGCGGGAAAGCAACTTTCTCGATGGCGGCGCCCATTTCTACGACACCTACCAGTGCGCTGACGGTAAATGGCTGGCGGTGGGTCCCATCGAGCCCCATTTTTACCGGATCTTGCTCGAAGGCTGCGGCGTTACCGATCCCGACCCCAGGCAGCAATGGCATCCAAAATCCTGGCCAACCATGAAGGAGCGTCTGCGCGTGGCGCTGCGCACCAAGACCCGCGACGAATGGTGCACGCTATTCGAGGGCAGCGATGCCTGCGTCACGCCGGTGCTCGGCCTGGAGGAAGCACCCACGCACCCGCACAACCAGGCCAGACAGACCTTCGTCGAGCATGCCGGTCTCGTGCAACCCGCGCCCGCGCCACGCTTCAGCCGTACCCCCGCCGAGATTCGGAGCGCGCCGGGGTCGCCAATCAGCCCTTCGAACGATTGGCTGACGGAATGGGGATTTTCCGAAACCGAGATTGCTCAATTCGTGTCCGCCGGGACGCTCTAAAGGCAAGAGCGATTTGGATCATCGACGACGTGAGCTCTGGCGACGGATTCGTTCAATAACGGCACGACTCCCGCGATCAGCCCAATAGAGATCCTCGACCATGCATTTCACCTCATGCAATCCTGAGTTTGCCGCGGCCGTGCAAGCCAGTTTCGAACAACAGGGGCTGATGAAAACCTTGGGTGCGACGCTGGATCGTATCGAACCGGGGGCGGTCGACATCTCGATTCCCTACCGCGCCAACCTCACCCAACAACATGGCTTCCTGCACGCGGCGGTCACCACCGCGATCGCCGATACCGCGAGCGGCTACGCTGCCCTATCCTTGATGCCGGCCGGAAGCGAAGTCCTCACCATCGAATTCAAAGTCAACCTGCTCCGGCCAGCCGCGGGAACCCACTTTGTCGCCGAGGGCCGCGTGGTCAAACCCGGCAAGACGATCACGGTGGCGCGCGCCGATGTCTTTGCCCACACCGACGGGGCGCCGATCCTCATCGCCACCCTGCTCGCCACGATGATCGCATGGGCTGGCTGAGCCTCGTCCGCGACGAACGGCATGAACTCGCCTCGATCAAGCCGGCAAGAAATAAAGAAAACCGCTTTCCGATATCCGCAACCCACCAAGGAGTGATCATGATCGTCGACTATGAAGACATCCTGTACGAGATCAAGGATGGCGTCGCCACCATCACCATCAATCGTCCCGACAAATACAACGCCTTCCGCGCCCAGACCTGTGAAGAAATGATTCACGCTTTTCAGAAGGCTGGCTGGGATCGGTCGGTGGGCGTCATCGTCCTGACCGGCGCCGGCAACAAGGCATTCTGCACCGGCGGCGACCAGTCGGCCCACGCCGGACACTACGATGGACGGGGCGTGATCGGCCTGCCGCTGGAGGAGTTGCAAGCCGCGATCCGCGAGGCGCCCAAACCCGTCATCGCCAAGGTGCGTGGCTACGCCATCGGCGGTGGCCATGTGCTGGCGCTGCTGTGCGATCTGACCCTCGCCGCCGAATCGGCCAAGTTCGGCCAGGTCGGTCCCAAGGTCGGTTCGGTGGACCCCGGTTTCGGCACCGCCTACATGGCGCGGGTCATTGGCGAGAAGCGGGCGCGGGAAGTCTGGTATCTGTGCCGCCAGTACACGGCGGCGGAGGCGGTACAGATGGGGCTGGCCAACAAAGCGGTTCCCGATGACGAACTGGATGCCGAGGTGGAGCGCTGGTGCGCGGAGATTCTAGAGAAAAGCCCGACCGCGCTGGAGTTGGCCAAACGCTCCTTCAACGCCGACACCGCCCACATCGCCGGGATTTCCTCATTGGGTTTGAAAGCGGTCAGTCTGTTCTACGGCACCGAGGAATCCCAGGAAGGGGTGCGGGCCTTTCAGGAAAAACGTAAACCAAAATTCCGTGACTGATTCGAGATTTTTCATCGGCGATCGACCGCTAATCAAGGTAAATGGTCATGGCGCGCATCTCCCAGGCGGAATTCGAACAACTGGCTCATGAGCACGTCCCCTTTGTGGGGATGTTGGGGATTCAGGTGGAAAGCCTGGAAGCCGGCAGGGCCAGCATCCGCATACCCTTCCGCGAGGATTTCATCCGGCCCGGCGGCACGGTGTCGGGTCCGGTGCAGATGGCGCTGGCGGACATCGTGATGTATGCGGTGGTGCTCAGTCTGATCGGGCGGGTGGAACTGGCCGTCACCACCAATCTAACCTGCAATTTTTTGCGCCGTCCCAAGCCGGTCGATTTAATTGGCCGGGGTCAAATTCTCAAACTGGGCAAGCGGTTGGCGGTGGGTGAAGTGCTGCTGTATTCGGACGGCGACCCGGAGCCCGTGGCCCATGTAAGCTGCACCTATTCGATTCCGCCCACGGCTCAGGAGCCGGTCGCCATTGCTCCCTTGCCCTCGCCCATCGAGGCGCATTGATCCGCAACCACCTCGTCGCGACCTGTAATGTGCGATGGCCGCCTCAGGAAAGCCAGCGCTTGCGGCGGCGGTAGTGCTTGATGTCCTTGAAGGATTTACGTCCGGAGGAAGAAATGCCCAGGTAGAATTCCTTGACATCCTCATTGCCGCGCAGATCCTCGGCGTCACCCTCCATCACCACCCGGCCGTTTTCCAGGATGTAGCCGAAATTGGCGTAACGCAGCGCCATCATGGTGTTCTGCTCGGCCAGCAGGAAACTGACGTTTTCCTGGCTGTTCAAATCCTTCATGATTTCGAAGATTTCCTCGACGATTTGCGGCGCCAGTCCCATGGACGGTTCGTCGAGCAGGATCATTTCCGGCTTGGCCATCAGCGCGCGGCCAATGACGCACATCTGCTGTTCCCCGCCGGAGGTATAGCCAGCCTGGGAGCCGCGCCGGGTCTTGAGGCGCGGGAAATAGTGGTAAACCTTTTCCAGGCTTTCCTTCAAGGCACTCCGGGAAATCGAGCGGGTATAGGCGCCGGTCAGCAGATTTTCCTCGATGCTCAGATGACCGAAGCAGTGGCGCCCCTCCATGACCTGAATGACGCCACGCTTGACCAGTTCGTTCGGAGTCAGTTGGTCGACCCGGCTCCCCTTGAATTCAACCGATCCTTTGGTCACATCGCCGCGCTCGGCGTGCAATAGATTGGAAATAGCTTTCAGGGTCGTCGTTTTCCCCGCCCCATTAGCCCCCAGCAAAGCAACGATTTTGCTCTTGGGTACGCTGAGGGATACCCCCTTCAACACCAGGATCACATGGTCGTAAATGACCTCGATGTTGTTGATCGTCAAATAATGCTCAGCCGCCGGGGCGGCTACGGAATGAGTAGCCATGCGCGGGTATCCGATTGCGAAGGGGCGCTCGCAAGCGCCCCGGATGGATTATATTTCTTTTGCGCAGTCACGCGGCGTAATGCCCTTTTCCTTGGCATATTGCTGGGCGGACGCCTTGAACAGCGGATGGATCAGGGCCTTGTTGCCTTCGATCCAGTCGGAAACCACCACCCACTTCTCGCCGTCCCATTGCTGGATCTTCACCTTGCCCGAACCTTCGTGGTTGTCGCAGGAGGTCTTGATTTCCGGCAGCAGGTTGGTGGCGCCGATCTCCTTCAGACGGGCATCGGTGATATCCAGGTTTTCCAGGCCCCAACGCACTTGTTCGCCGGTCATGGCCTTGCCCTCGCCATATTTTTCCTGGGCCTTGCGCACGGCCTCGACCGACAGAACGGCGGCGGAAACACCCCGGTTGTACAGGATAGTGCCGATCTTGGACGTGTCTCCCAGGTTGCCCTGACCGGCGCCATAGACCACTTTTTCGATATCGGCGATGAGCGGCACGTCCTTGCCGGCCACGTTCCAGGTCGCGGACATATAGCCCTTGGCGGCGTCTCCGGCCGGCACGGTGTCCTCCTCGGAACCCGCCCACCAGGAACCGATCATCTTGTCCCGAGGGAAACCCACCTTCTGGGCGGCCTTGATGGCGGTCTGATTCATGACGCCCCAGCCCCAGAAAATGACGTAATACCGATTACTAATAGATTTTACTACTTTAGTGCGGATAAGATAAAATCAAAACTGGTCAAAGAAACCACTTCGCTTGGGAGAAGCGATTGAATGAGTTCATCCACTTTTTTACGTAGTTCATCTAGGGTTTTTAAATTGATCCAACACAATTGATCTTTCATTGATTGCCAAACACGCTCAATGGGGTTCACATCGGGACTGTAAGGCGGTTGGAATAATAAGACGACATTATCGGGGATTACGAGTTTTTTGGCAGAATGAAAGCGACCGTTATCCAATTGAATTACGTTGAGGCTGTGCGGATAAGTTTTAGAAAATTCATTCAAAAACCACTGAAAGCAATCAGCATCTAAATGGGAAAATTCTAAAAAGAAGTTTTCGCCACTCAGTGGCTCAATGGCACCATAGAGCCAAAATGATTGAAAGGTCCATTGAACTGGACCAACTGGCTTAATCCCCAGTGCGGTGATGACCCGCCGGGTGATCGTTTTTAATCCAAAGCGACTTTCATCTTGGCACCAATACCGTAAAGGCCGGACTGCTTCATTTTCAACTTGCTGAAGGATATCAATTAATTCAAGTTGTCGTGGAAGTTTTTTTTAAAAGAAACCACCGCCTCTTCATGGCGATGAACGCTCGTTGGCCGCGCCACTTTAAGTTTTGCTTTGAGTTGATAACGAACGACTTGATGCACTGTTGAATAAGGAATATCGACCTCGTATTCCTGGAGAAGCCACTGCTGGATTTGTCCGTAACTATGAAATCCATGAGTCGGATCGTCCAGACGGCGCTGGAGTGCCTCTCTCATAGCTTCGGTAATTCTCGAACGACGGCCGCCATGATAATTCCACTGCAACAGCCCGATTAAGCCTTGGGTACGATATACTTTGAGCCACTTGACAATGACGGATTTCGATCGCCCTAAATGATCGGCTAACTCTTGTAAAGAATGAAAAATCTCACTTTTAATCCAATATAGAATTTGTAATCGCTCTCGAAACTTGGCGTGAGTTTGTTCATTCATTATGCGCTTTAGTTCTTCGGAGGATTCGTGGATTTCGACTTGTAATGAGCGGCTCATGACTGGATCAATAAAAGTAGGTTAAATGAGTATGATAACAAAATCTAATCGTAAATGGTATAATCCGGTTTTTCCTGGCGGATCTTCAGCCACTGCGCGCCTTGTTCGTTGCCTGGATGCGCCACCGGAATCACCGTCAACTCAAACTTGTTCAGCTTGGCCTCCTCTTGCAGGGCGACGATGGGTTCCTTGCCATAGGCGGAGTCGTGGTAGAGAAAAACGATCTTCTTGCCCTCCAGGCTGCCTTTTTCCTTTTCCTTGATGAAGCGGATGATGGCCGAAGCCTGCATCTGGTAGGTCGTGACCAGCGGGAAGGCATAGGGGAACACCGAACCGTCCACCGCGTCGGTGCGGCCATAACCCACCATGGCCATGGGAATCTGGTCGGCCACCGTTTTGTCGATCAGGGCATAGGAAATACCGGTGGACATCGGGTGGATCGGGCCGGTGGATATCTTGGCTTTGTCCTTCATGCGCTCGTAACACTCGATACCCTTGGCATTGTTATATTCGGTTTCGCACTCTTCCCAGACGATTTTGACGCCGTTGATGCCATGTTCCTTGAGATTGACGTAGCTGAGATAATCGACGAAACCGCCAAAGAACGACTGGCCATTCGCGCCGTAGGGGCCAATACGATATGACACGATGGGAAAAAACTGCTCTTCGGCGGCGAACGCGCCTGATGACAACAGGGCGATGGAAGCGACGATAGTGAGCGCGGACTTGCGATACTTGGACATGATGCTGTCTTCTCCAATGTGGTTTTATTTGAAAAACACCCTCTAGTGGGGGAATGGCCACAGACGCAATTTCTCCTTGGTGATTTGCCACAAGCGGGCCAGGCCATGTGGCTCGACGATCAGGAAAAACATGATCAGCGCCCCGAACAGCAGAACCTGGATATGCGAGACCGTTGCGTTGGAGAAGGGCAGACCGAGCAGGCCGGCCACCCAGGGCAGGGCAATATCGAGGAAAATCGGCAGCAACAGAATAAAGGCGGCGCCGAGGAAGCTGCCCAGGATCGAGCCGACTCCGCCGATGATGATCATGAACAGAATGCGGAACGACATATCCAGCGAAAAACCGTCCGGTTCCACCGATCCCAGATAGCAGAAGGCGTAGAGCGCGCCCGCCACCCCGCAGTAGAACGAACTGACGGCAAAAGCCAGCAGCTTGGTCGGCATCAGGCGGATGCCGATGACCGAAGCGGCCACGTCCATATCGCGCACCGCCATCCAGGCCCGGCCAGTGGACGAGCGCGCCATATTCTTGGCCGCCAGCGCCATGACCACCACAATGCTCAACACCAGGAGATATTTCTCCCGGGGCGAGGTGAATTCATGATCGAAAATGATGAGCTTCTGGGCGGAAATCACGCCAGATGAGGAGTGGTTCGAGAACCACGGAAACTTGGTCAAACACCAGACGATGAAAAACTGCGCCGCCAGTGTCGCCACCGCCAGATAAAACCCCTTGATCCACAAACTCGGCAATCCGAACAGGATGCCGACCCCGGCCGCCGTCAGTCCGGCGCAAACGAAGCTTGCCAAAATCGGGATGCCGTCGATCCGTAGCTGGAAGTTGTAGGCGGCGTAGGCTCCGACCGCCATGAAAGCCGCCGAGCCCAGGGACAATTGGCCAGCGTAGCCCGTCAGGATATTCAAACCCAGGGCCGCCAGCGAAAAAATCAGGAAAGGGATGAGAATGGCCGAGAACCAGTATTCGCTGGCGACTCCCGGAATGACCAGAAAAACCACCGCCAGCAGGATCAGGATGCCCATGCGATCCTGACGGATGGGAAACAGCTGCTGATCGGCGGCATAACTGGTTTTGAATTGGCCGGCTTCGCGGTAAAGCATGGGCTTGCTCCTTATACCCGGTCGATGTGCTTCTCGCCGAAGAGACCTTCGGGGCGAACCAGCAGGAAAAGCAAGGCGAGCACGTAGGGGAACCAGCCTTCGATGCCCCCGAAATTGCCACCGAACATCGATTGCATGACCGGCGGCAGGTAAATCTCCGCCAGTTTTTCCGAAGCGCCGATGATCAGGCCACCGACGATGGCGCCCGGTACCGAGGTGAAGCCACCGATGATCAATACCGGCAGTGCCTTGAGCGCGGTAAAGGTCAGCGCGAACTGCACGCCATTGCGGGCGCCCCACATCAGGCCGGCGACCAGGGCGACGAAACCGGCGATACCCCAGACGATGGCCCAGATATGTTGTAACGGGATGCCGATGGACAGCGCCGCCTGATGATCGTCGGCCACCGCCCGCAGGGCCCGGCCAATTCGGGTGTACTGGAAAAACAGCGCCAGCGTCGTCACCAGCAAGGCCGCCACCCCGGCCGCGACCAGGTCGAACTTGGAAATCACCATGTCCCACGAATCGAGAATGGCCGCGATCGGCTCATCGACGATGCCGAGATCCAGGGCGCGCGGCTGGCTGCCAAACACGATCGGCGCCAAGCCTTCGATGAAGAACGCCAGACCGATGGTTGCCATGAACAGGGTGATGGGGGGTTGATTCACCAACTTGCGCAAGACGAATTTTTCGGTGGCGATACCGAACAGCGTCATGATGACGAAGGCGAGGACGATTGCCAGCCACAACGGCGCGCCCTGCTCCATGCAGCCCACCACCGACAGCGCCGCGAGATACACCATCGCCCCCTGCGCGAAGTTGAAGACACCGGACGCCTTGTAGACCAGCACGAAGCCCAAAGCCACCAGCGCATACATCACCCCAGAGAGCAGACCATTGATCAGGACTTCCAGAAAAAATTGCATGGTCCCAACCTCCTCAGTGACTCACGCCCAGATAGGCGGCGATCACGTCTTCGTTGTTTTTCACGTCGTCCGGCAGACCGTCGCCGATCTTCTTGCCGTAATCGAGCACCACCACGCGGTCGGAAATATCCATCACCACCCCCATGTCATGCTCGATCAGGACGATGGTGGTGCCAAACTGATCGTTGACATCGAGAATGAAGCGGCACATGTCCTGCTTTTCCTCGACGTTCATGCCCGCCATCGGCTCGTCCAGCAGCAGCATGGATGGCTCGGCCGCCAGCGCCCGGCCCAATTCCACCCGCTTTTGCAAGCCGTAGGGCAGACGACCCACCGGAGTTTTGCGGATATGCTGGATTTCGAGGAAGTCGATGACTTCCTCCACTTTTTTTCGGTGTGCCAGTTCTTCCCGTTTGGCCCGACCCCACCAGAGGGCATGTTCGATGAAGCTGGCTTTCATCCGGGTGATGCGCCCGGTCATGATATTGTCAAGCACGCTCATGCCCTTGAATAACGCGATGTTCTGGAAGGTACGGGCGATGCCCTGGGTCGCCGCCCGATGCGGCTCCATCTTCTTGCGCTCCCGGCCATGGAAGATGATGACGCCTTCCTGGGGGTGATAGACCCCGTTGATGACGTTGAGCATGGAGCTCTTGCCCGCTCCGTTGGGGCCGATAATGGCGCGGATTTCGTGCTCGCGGATATCGAAGGAAATGTCGGTCAGGGCCTGGACTCCGCCGAAGCGCAGCGAAATATTCCTCAGGTCGAGAATGACCTCGCCGATTTTTTTGCTCATGGTCTACGCCGCCTGCTTGGCCACGGGGAAGGTCCTGGCGTCGATGATCCTGAGATCGGCCGACACCTTGCCGCGTCGGCCATCCTCGAACTTGAGCTCGGTTTCGATGAATTGCGTGGCTTGACCACCGTACAGAGCGTCGATCAGCACCTGGTATTTCTTCGCGACAAAGTTGCGCCGCACCTTGCGGGTTCGGGTCAGCTCGTCATCATCGGGATCGAGTTCCTTGTGCAGGATGAGGAAGCGATGAATCTGCGAATCGGCCACCATGGCATCGTGGGCCAGGGTGGCGTTGACCTCCTCGACGCAAGTCTTGATCAGTTCATGGACCGGCGGCTTGCCGGTCAGGTCGGTGTAGCCGGAATAGGCGATGCCGCGCCGCTCGGCCCAGTTGCCGACCGCCCCCACGTCGATGTTGATGAACGCGCAAACCTGGTCCCGTTCGTGACCGAAACAAACCACTTCCTTGATGTACTGAAAGAACTTGAGTTTGTTTTCGATGTAGTTCGGGGCGAACATGGCGCCGTTGGCCAGCTTACCGACATCCTTGGCGCGGTCGATGATGTTCAAATGGCCATCGGTGTCGATGAAACCGGCGTCACCGGTCATGAAGTAACCATCGGCATTGATCGACTCGGCGGTGGCGTCAGGCCGCTGGTAATAGCCCTTGAGCAGCATGGGACCTTTCACCAGCACCTCGCCGTTGTCGGCGATCCTGATCTCCACTCCCGGTGCCGGAGCACCCACGCTACTGGGCTTGACCTGACCGTCCGGTTGCAGACAAACGTAGGCGCAGGTTTCAGTCTGGCCATAAAGCTGCTTGAGGTTGATGCCGATGGAGCGGTAGAAGCTGAAGAGTTCCGGCCCGATGGCGGCCCCGGCGGTGTAAGCGACGCGGATGCGACTCAGGCCCAGGACATTGCGCAGCGGGCCGTAAACCAGCAGGGCTCCCAAGCCGTAAAGCAACCGGTCGCCGAAACCGACGGGTTTACCGTCGAGGATGGCGCTACCGCAACGTTTCGCCACGCCCAGGAAATAGTGGAACAACACCCGCTTGATGACGCCGGCATCTTCCATGCGGATCATGACGGAAGTCAGCAGGCTTTCGAATACCCGGGGCGGCGCAAAGTAATAGGTCGGACCGATTTCGCGCAGATCGCTCATCACCGTGTCGCCGGATTCGGGGCAGTTGATGGTAAAGCCCACCACCAGCGCCTGGGCAAAAGAGAACAGATGGTCGCCGACCCAGGCCATGGGCAGGTAGGACAGAATGTCGCCAGTGGCTTCCAATTGGTCGATCTGCCTGCCGCCCTGGGCGGAAGCGATGAAAGCGGCATGCGTCTGGCAAACACCCTTGGGCAAGCCGGTGGTGCCGGAGGTATAGAGCATGACCGAGACATCGTCGGTCCGTCCTTGGGCCACTTCGGCGTCGAGAAAACCCGGATGGTTGCGGTTATGAATCCGCCCCATCTCCATCAAGGCATGGATGTCGTGGAGGAAAGGCTGATTGTAATGACGCATTCCCCGTGGGTCGTCATAGACAATATGTCCGAGTAGGGGAACCTGATCCCTGACGTCCAGCAGCTTGTCCACCTGCTCCTGATCCTCGACCGCGGCAAAGCGGATGGCCGCATCCTTGAGGACGAACAGCATTTCATCCGCCACCGCATCCTGATAGAACGGCACCGGAACGCCGCCGAGGCATTGGGCGGCGCTCATCATCATATAGAGATGGGGCCGGTTGTCGCCGATGATGGCCAGGTTGTCGCCACGCTTGAAACCGAGGGCCGCCAGGCCACTGGCCAGGGCGCGCACCCGTTCGGCGACATCGGACCAAGTCCAGGTCTGCCAGATACCGAGATCTTTCTCACGGATCGCCGGCGCGTCGCCCCGCGTTTGGGCATGATGGAAAAGCAGACGCGGAAAGGTCCCTAACCCCTCCGGTGTCCCGGTAGGCGCTCCAAAAGACATCGCTCTCCTCCAACCGATTTCCGACTTTCAGGAGTCGGGCTCGGTCATAATAATGATTCTCGTTATTTACTTTATTGTTGTTTTAGTTAGCCGGCGCGACGAGAAAAAATCAGCCACTCCGACGTTAAAATTTAAATAAGCTTAGCCTACATAAAGCGGAAGCGCAGGAAGCCCATTAGCTTCGTTCCATCATCATTGCAAGTTTGCCTCTCCTATTTCGCAATACCGCCGACCGCTCGCAAGCAGAAATTCCGAATGGATTCGACCAGGCGTTCCTTGTCGCGAGTATTTCTCGTCGTCGGTCCAATGGGACCCACCAGCGCTTCGGTAAAAGCGCCCACGATACAAGCCGCGCTCGCCTCGGGGTCCTGATCGGGTAATTCGCCTTTCTCGATGCCATCGATCAGGATGGCTTTAAACACATCGCCAAAATTTTTCCGGTATCGGATACGTGCCGTGTCAACTTCGGGATCGACGGGCTCGGCGATAAAGGCGTAAGCCAGATTAGGCCCGGTCAAAGCGCGGCGGACGAAACAGGTCACCGCGCTCCCCAATCGTTCGCCAGCCGACCCGGAACCCATGGCGATTACGGTCAGGATGTCGATTTCCTGCCCCACCGCGGCACCCAGGACTTCCACGAACAGTTCGGCCTTGGATGGGAAATAGCGATAGATCATTCCCGTGGAAACGCCGGCGACCGCCGCGACCGCCGCGATCTGGGCTTCCCGAAATCCTCCTTCGGAAACCAGTTTCCGCGTTGCCACGAGGATCCGATCCCGATTATTGGCAAGTCTTTCCTCCATCAAGGGCGAGCGTCGGTAAGCCATAAGATGATTCTAACCTCATTTTATGAATTTGAATTCATTTTTTTGAAAAAGGGAAGTACCATACCCTGGAGAGCGCTAAATTTTTATGGCCGCGACCGCGAAAGGAAGGCTTGGGAGCCTGAGTCGCCCACCGAAAACCAGGTACTGAGGGCGCAACAACGCCAGCGGGTCTTGAAAGCAATCAGGAGACGATATGTCATTCCATGGCCTGAATTTCAATCTGGGCGAGACCATCGACATGCTGCGAGATACGGTGAGCGCCTTCGCCAATAAGGAAATCGCTCCCCGAGCCGCCCAAATCGATCGAGACAATCGGTTTCCCGCCGATTTGTGGACGAAATTCGGCGACCTGGGATTGATCGGCATCACCGTCGATGAGCAATACGGCGGTGTCAATATGGGCTACCTCGCCCACATCGTCGTCATGGAAGAACTCTCTCGGGCATCCGCCGCCGTTGGGTTGTCCTACGGCGCTCACTCCAACCTGTGCGTGAATCAGATTCACCGCAACGGCAGCGCTGAACAGAAAGCCCGCTATCTACCTCAGCTCATTGCCGGTGAACACATCGGAGCACTGGCCATGTCCGAAGCCAACGCCGGTTCCGACGTGGTGAGCATGAAACTGCGCGCCGACAAGAAAGGCGACCGCTACGTCCTGAACGGCGGCAAGATGTGGATCACCAACGGCGGCGACGCCGATACCCTGGTGATCTACGCCAAGACCGACACCAGCGCCGGTCCTCGCGGCATCACCGCTTTTATCGTGGAAAAGAGGTTCGCGGGGCTCAGCCACGGCACGCACCTGGACAAGCTGGGCATGCGCGGCTCCAACACCTATCCGCTGTTCTTCGACGATTGCGAGGTTCCCGAGGAAAACGTGCTGGGCGGCGTGGGTAACGGCGTCAAGGTGCTGATGTCCGGCCTCGACTACGAACGCGCCGTGCTGGCCGGCGGACCGCTGGGCATCATGGCCGCCTGCATGGACGTGGTGGTTCCCTACTTCCACGACCGCCAGCAATTCGGCGCGCCCATCGGCGAATTCCAGCTCATGCAGGGCAAACTGGCCGATCTGTACACGACCTGGCAAGCCTGCCGTGCCTACGTCTACGCCGTGGGTCAGTCCTGCGACCGGGCCGACCATGCCCGTATCCTGCGCAAGGACGCCGCCGGCGCCATTCTCTACGCCTCGGAAAAGGCCACCTGGATGGCCGGAGAGGCGATTCAGGCCCTCGGCGGCAACGGCTACATCAACGAATACCCCGTCGGTCGCCTGTGGCGGGACGCCAAGCTCTACGAAATCGGTGCCGGTACCTCGGAGATCCGCCGGATGCTTATCGGCCGGGAACTGTTCGCCGAGAGTGCCTGATGAGCGTCATCAAATCCCGAATTAATCCTCGCTCGGCCGAGTTCCAGGCCAACGCGGCCGCCATGCGGACCCTGGTCGCCGATTTGCGCGACAAGGTCGCGGAAGTCGCGTTGGGTGGCAGCGAAGCGGCCCGCCAGAAACACGTCGCCCGCGGTAAGCTGCTACCGCGAGAGCGGGTGAATCACTTGCTCGATCCCGGCACGCCCTTTCTCGAAATCGGCCAACTGGCGGCTTACGGCCTCTATGACAACGAAGCGCCGGCGGCGGGCATGATTACCGGCATTGGCCGGGTACAGGGCAGTGAATGCATGATCGTGGCCAACGACGCCACGGTGAAGGGCGGCACCTATTATCCGCTGACCGTGAAAAAACACCTGCGCGCCCAGGAAATCGCCGAGCAGAACCACCTGCCCTGCATCTATCTGGTGGACTCGGGCGGCGCGTTTCTACCGAAACAGGATGAGGTCTTTCCCGACCGGGACCACTTCGGCCGCATTTTCTACAACCAGGCCAACATGTCCGCCCAGGGCATCCCGCAGATCGCCGTGGTCATGGGTTCCTGCACCGCCGGCGGCGCTTACGTGCCGGCCATGTCCGACGAGACGGTCATCGTCCGGAACCAGGGCACCATCTTCCTGGGCGGGCCGCCGCTGGTGAAAGCCGCCACCGGCGAGATCGTGACGACCGAAGATCTGGGCGGCGGCGACGTGCATACCCGCATCTCCGGGGTCGCCGACCACCTGGCCGAAAACGACGTGCATGCGCTCTACATCGCCCGGCGGATTCTCGCCAACCTGAATCGGATCAAACCGGTGAGCCTGGCGTTGGGAAGCGGCGAGGCGCCAATTTACGATCCGGAGGAAATCTACGGCATCCCGCCGACCGATACCCGCAAGCCTTATGACGTGCGGGAAATCATCGCTCGCCTGGTGGACGGATCGCGCTTCGACGAATTCAAGACCCGTTACGGCACCACGCTGATCACCGGCTTCGCGCAGCTTTGCGGCTATCCGGTGGGCATCGTCGCCAACAACGGCATCCTGTTCGGGGAATCCGCCCAGAAAGGCGCGCATTTCATCGAACTGTGCGGACAACGCGGCACTCCGCTGCTGTTTCTGCAAAACATCACCGGTTTCATGGTGGGTCGCAAGTATGAAAACGGCGGCATCGCCAAGGATGGCGCCAAGATGGTCACCGCCGTCTCCACCGTGCGGGTCCCCAAGCTCACCGTGCTGATCGGCGGCAGTTTCGGGGCCGGCAACTACGGCATGTGCGGACGCGCCTACTCCCCCCGCTTCCTGTGGATGTGGCCGAACAGCCGGATTTCGGTGATGGGCGGCGAACAGGCGGCCAGCGTATTGGCCACCGTGCGCCGGGACGGCATCGAGGCCGGCGGCGGCGCCTGGAGCCAAGAGGAAGAGGACGCATTCAAGACCCCGATCCGCGACCGGTACGAAGAGCAGGGCCATCCCTACTATGCCACGGCCCGGTTGTGGGACGACGGCGTGGTGGACCCCGCCCAGACCCGACGCATCCTCGGGCTGTCGCTGTCGGTGGCCCTCAATGCGCCCATTCCACCGACCCGCTTCGGCGTTTTCAGAATGTGATGTATGGTCACCACGCTTGAAATCCAATACGACGGAGCAGTCGCCACCCTGTGGATGAACCGCCCCGAACTTCACAACGCCTTCAATCCCCAACTGATCGCCGACCTCAGCGCCGCCTGCCGCGCCCTCGACGCCGACCATGCGGTGCGGGTGGTGATTCTGGCCGGTCGCGGCAAAAGCTTCTCCGCCGGCGCCGATCTGAACTGGATGAAAGCGGCCGCTCAGATGTCGGTCGAGGAAAACCTCGAAGACGCCCGGCGGCTGGCGGCCATGCTGCGCACCCTGGCCGAACTGCGCAAGCCGACCATCGCCCGGGTGCATGGCGCGGCTCTCGGCGGTGGCTTGGGATTGGCGGCGGCCTGCGATCTGTGCGTGGCCGCGACCGGCGCGGTGTTCGCGACCTCGGAGGTTCGCTTTGGGATCATTCCCGCCACCATCGCCCCCTACGTGATCCGCGCCATTGGCCAGCGCCAGGCATCTCGCTATTTCCAGACGGCGGAACGCATCGCCGCCCAGCGCGCCCTGGAGATCGGCCTGGTTCATGAGGTGGCGATGCCGGAAGAGCTGGACGCCAGGGTCCGGCAGTTGGCCGACGCCTTGCTCCAGGGCGGCCCCCAGGCCCAGGCCGAAGCGAAAGACCTGATTCGAGTCGTGGCCGGGCAATCGATGAGCGACGCACTGATGGAAGACACCGCCCGCCGCATCGCCGCCCGGCGCGCCACGCCGGAAGCCCGGGAAGGACTCGCCGCGTTTTTGGAAAAACGGTCGCCGGCCTGGATCGACGCCATCGCCGGGGTTTCACTCAACCGGACGGAGAGCTAGGCCGATGTTCCAGAAAATCCTGATCGCCAACCGGGGTGAAATCGCCTGCCGCGTCATCAAGACCGCCCACCGTCTGGGGATTGGCACGGTGGCGGTGTATTCCGAAGTAGACGCGAACGCCCGGCATGTGCGGCTGGCCAATGAAGCGGTGCTGATCGGCCCGGCGGTGGCCCGTAACAGCTACCTCGCGATGGACAAGATCATCGCCGCCGCCCGGCAAACCGGCGCGCAAGCCATTCATCCGGGCAGCGGCTTTCTGTCGGAAAACCCGGAGTTCGCCGCCGCCTGCGCCGCCGCCGATCTGGTCTTCATCGGTCCGCCGGTCGAGGCGATCCGTGCGATGGGTTCCAAGAGCATCGCCAAGGCGCTGATGACACAAGCCGGCATCCCTCTCACGCCGGGCTATCACGGGGACATCCAGGAGCCGGCCTTTCTGCGCGAGCAGGCGAACCGGATCGGTTATCCGGTGCTGATCAAAGCCAGCGTCGGCGGTGGTGGCAAAGGCATGAGGCGGGTGGAAAAATCCGGGGACTTCGCGGCGGCGCTCGCGTCCTGCCAGCGAGAAGCCGCTTCCGCTTTCGGCGACGAGCGGGTGCTCGTCGAAAAATACCTGTCGCACCCACGCCACATCGAGATCCAGGTGTTCGGCGACGTCCACGGCGGCATCGTCTATCTGTTCGAGCGGGATTGCTCGGTGCAACGCCGTCATCAGAAGGTGCTCGAAGAAGCGCCCGCGCCCGGGATGACGCCCGAGCGCCGCGCCGCGATGGGCCAAGCGGCGGTGGCGGCGGCGAAGCGCGTTGGCTACGTCGGCGCCGGCACGGTGGAATTCATCGTCAGCCCGGATGGCGCTTTTTACTTCATGGAGATGAACACGCGGCTCCAGGTCGAGCATCCCGTCACCGAAATGATTAGCGGCCTGGATCTGGTGGAGTGGCAACTGCGTGTGGCCTGCGGCGAGCCGCTGCCACTGACTCAGGAGCAGATCCAGATCCACGGACACGCGCTGGAAGCCCGGATTTACGCCGAAGATCCCGCCAAGGAATTTCTGCCCTCCACCGGCAAACTGGTGCATCTCGCGCCACCGGAAGAAAACCTGCACGTTCGGGTCGATACCGGGGTCGAGGAAGGCGACGAGATCGGCCCGTTCTACGATCCGATGATCGCCA
Source organism: Candidatus Competibacteraceae bacterium (assembly GCA_016699715.1). Lineage (NCBI taxonomy): Bacteria > Pseudomonadati > Pseudomonadota > Gammaproteobacteria > Candidatus Competibacteraceae > Candidatus Competibacteraceae bacterium. Next base: position 2,023,305 of record CP065007.1, read on the forward strand.
AGCTCATCGTGTGGGACACGAGCCGGGAACAGGCGCTGGCCCGTATGCTGCGAGCGCTGGCCCAATACCGCATCGTGGGCGTCGCCAACAACGTCGATTTCCTGTCGCGTCTGGTGGCTTCCCCCGCCTTTGCCCGGGCCGACCTCGATACCGATTTGATCGAGCGCGAGCGGGAATTCCTGTTTACCACCGGTTCGCCCATTCCCCGCGATGTTTTTCTGGTTGCCGCGCTCGCCACCCTGTTGCGCGAGGAAGCACGAGCGGCCAGGGAGGCGTCGGCGCACGCTGACCCGCTCTCGCCCTGGCACCGGCGCGATGGCTGGCGGCTCAATTCCCGCGCCGAACGCCGTCTGCTGTTCCGCGCGGGCGAGTTGGAGAAAACCGTGGGCGTGCGCTATGCCGAGCAGGGCTACGCGCTGGACATCGACGGTCAGGAAACGCGGGTTCGGGGCGAACTCAGGCCAAACGACAGCCTGTGGGCGGAGCTGGGCGGTTCGCGGACCAACGCCACGGTGGTGGTCGCCGGGGAGAAGCGGCATGTCTTTCTCCATGGCCGCGCCTGGCATTTGGCGCGAATCGATCCCCTGTATTACGGCGGTGAAGGCGGCGGCCCGGAGGGTGGCTTGCTGGCCCCCATGCCGGGCAATGTGATCGCGTTGCTCGCGACGGTGGGCGCGACGGTGGAAAAAGGCACTCCACTGCTGATTCTGGAGGCCATGAAGATGGAGCACACCCTCACGGCGCCGGCCAGAGGGACGGTGAGGTCCTTCCATTTCGCGGTCGGCGACCCGGTGAGCGATGGCGCCGAACTGGTGGAGTTCGAAGTCGAGAAGGTGTGAAGTTCATGAGCCTGAAATCGATGCAGTTGCCTGATACGGTCAAAATCGTCGAAGTGGGTCCGCGCGACGGCTTGCAAAACGAGCCAACGGCAATCGCCACCGCGACCAAGGTGGAGTTGATCGCCCGGCTGGGGCGGGCTGGATTACAGGCCATCGAGGCAAGCTCCTTCGTTTCGCCGAAGTGGGTGCCGCAAATGGCCGATAACGCGGCGGTCATGCGTGCCATCGAGCGCCTGCCCGGTGTGGCGTACCCGGTGCTGACGCCCAACCTGAAAGGTCTTGAGGCGGCTCTGGCGGTGGGGGCGCGGGAAGTCGCCGTGTTCGGCGCGGCTTCCGAATCCTTCTCGCAAAAAAACATTCATTGTTCCATTGCCGAATCGTTGAGGCGTTTCGAGCCGGTCATGGCGACGGCGCGGCAAGCCGGCGTCCGGGTGCGGGGTTACGTGTCCTGCGTGCTCGGTTGCCCCTACGAAGGGCATGTCAAGCCGGTAGCGGTCGCCCAGGTGGCCGCCGCCCTGTTCGACATGGGCTGCCACGAAATCAGTTTGGGCGACACCATCGGCGTGGGGACGCCGGAAGCCGCCAAACGCCTGATCGAGGCGGTGAATGCCCGCGTGCCTCTCGACCGCATCGCCGGTCATTATCACGATACCCATGGCATGGCGATTGCGAATATTTACGCCTCGCTCCAATGTGGCGTGACGGTGTTCGACGCCTCGGTGGCCGGGCTGGGCGGATGCCCCTACGCACCGGGCGCTTCCGGCAACGTCGCCACCGAGGATGTGGTGTATCTGCTGAACGGGCTGGGGATCGCGACCGGCATCGATCTCGACGCCCTGATCGATTGTTCGGCCTGGATCAGCGCGGCGCTGGGACGTCCGCCGGCGTCGAAAGTCGCACGGGCGAGCATCGGCCGGACATCCCCGGCCACCGAACCCTCCTGACCGATGGAGAGAGACCGATGAACGATCGCGCGCATGACGATGGCGCCGTGCCGACCTTCGATCGGCCACTGTGGACACCCGATCCGGCGCGCGCCGCCGCCACCCGCATGGCCGCCTTTACCGCCTATGCCCGACCGCTTTCCGGGATGGCGCTGGCGTCGTATGCGGATTTGCACGCCTGGTCGATCGACGCGCCCGAGCAATTCTGGCCGGCGGTCTGGGAGTTCTGCGGCATGCGCGGCGCGCGCGGGGAGCGGGTTCTGGTCGATCCGCACCGGATGCCCGGCGCCCGCTGGTTTCCGGACGCCCGGCTCAATTTTGCCGAGAACCTGTTGCGGGACTGTGGCAACCCCGAAGCCTTGGTGTTCTGGGGCGAAGACCGGGTCAAGCGCCGGCTGTCGCGGGCCGAATTGCGCCGACAGGTCGCTCAATTCGCGGCGGCGCTGAAGGACACGGGCGTTGGTGCCGGCGACCGGGTCGCCGCCTATCTGCCCAACCTGCCCGAAACGATCATCGCCATGCTCGCCACCACCAGCATCGGCGCGGTCTTCACCAGCGCCTCGCCGGATTTCGGCGTCCAGGGCGTCCTCGACCGCTTCGGCCAGACCGAACCGAAGGTGCTGATCGCCTGCAATGGCTACTGGTACAACGGCAAGGCGATCGACATGCGGGCCAGGCTGGCCGAACTGATACCCCGATTGCCCAGCGTCCAGCGCTTGATCCTGGTTCCCTACCTGGACGACGACGCGGACGTACTGGCGGCAAATCTGCCCAAGGGTATTTCGTGGACCCGCTTTATCGCGCCCCACGCGGCGGCGACCGCCATCGAGTTTGCGCCGCTACCTTTCGAGCATCCGCTCTACATCCTGTATTCATCGGGGACGACCGGCATCCCCAAATGCATCGTTCACGGCGCGGGCGGAACCTTGTTGCAGCATCTCAAGGAACATCAGTTGCATAGCGACCTGCGGGAGGGGGACCGCTTTTTTTACTTCACCACCTGCGGCTGGATGATGTGGAACTGGCTGGTGTCCGGTCTGGCCTCGGGCGCAACGCTGCTGCTGTACGACGGCAGCCCCTTCGGCGCTCGTGGCCGGATTCTCTGGGATTACGCGCAAACCGAGCGCATGACCCACTTCGGCACCTCGGCCAAGTATCTCGACGCCCTGACCAAGATCGGCCTCAAGCCCCGACGGGATTACGATCTAAGTCCTCTGCGCGCCATCCTGTCGACCGGCAGCCCGCTGGTTCCCGAACGCTTCGATTCGGTCTATGCGGAGATCAAGCCGGACGTGCAGTTGGCCTCCATCTCCGGTGGCACCGACATCGTCTCCTGCTTCGTGCTGGGCAATCCCACGCTGCCAGTCTGGCGCGGCGAAATTCAATGCAAGGGGCTGGGGCTGGCGGTCGAGGTGTGGAACGACCGGGGCCAATCCATCCGGGAACAGAAAGGCGAATTGGTCTGCACCCGCCCGTTTCCCTGCATGCCCATCGCTTTCTGGAACGACCCCCATGGAAAAAAGTATCAGGCGGCCTATTTCGAACAGTTCCCCGGCGTTTGGCGTCACGGCGATTTCTGCGAAATCACCCGACACGACGGGCTGATCATCCACGGTCGCTCGGACGCCACGCTCAATCCGGGCGGCGTGCGCATCGGCACCACCGAGATTTACCGTCAGGTCGAAAAACTGCCCGAGGTGGTCGAAGCGCTGGTCATCGGACAGGACTGGGAGGCGGATGTCCGGCTGGTGCTGTTCGTGAAACTCCAGGAGGGCGTCGATCTCGACCACGCACTGATCGCCCGAATCAAACGGACGATTCGCGAGGGTGCCACGCCGCGCCACGTCCCCGCCAAGGTGCTGCAAGTGGCCGACATCCCCCGCACCAAGAGCGGCAAGATCGTCGAGCTGGCCGTCCGTCATGTGGTGCATGGCCAGCCGGTCAAGAACCTCGAAGCGCTGGCCAATCCGGAAGCGCTCGCGTTATTCGCCGACCGGAGCGAACTCCGGGAGTAATACTCATTCTGAATAGGTTTTCGTCATTCCCGTCCTGGCGAACGCGGGGAATGCGGGAATCCAGGCCGCCGCCGAAAAACGGGATACCCGCTTTCGCGGGTATGACGAACCGGGTGGCTTTTGGCCTCCGAAAAGCACAAAACCTATCGGGAAACGGTATAAGCACCTTCCTCCGGGTCCGCGTCATCCCGTCGTCGGAGCGGGAGACCTGCTCCTAATCGTGGCCGGGTCGAACCCACCGATCACCGCCACCAACCCGTAAATGGCGTCCCTATCCAAACTTGTGGAATCGTCGATTCAAGCCGCCTCGACCCTTCGCGCCACTGCTCCTTGGATAAGGAAGACCCCTTACTTTAAGTACAAGCGTTGTTTAAATAGACCATTATCTCCGGTAAGCCCCAATGTAATGTATATCACTTGGATACAGAGTGGATTTTCTTCTAACGTCATGTGATTATTATGAAAATAGCTCTTGGTTGGGCATTGACGGCTAGCCCAACCGTCATCACGAAATAAACTCAAGAAAATACCAATGGGCAAGTTTTGTGCGGTAACCGCCAATCCAGAATGGCAAATCCAACGAAGTAAGCCAAGTCGGTGTTGTCGGTGGAATCCATGGAATCGACTTCATTGGCTACTGTTCGTTATTCTGCTTCTACCGTTTCACCCAGCCCTGGCCCAAGAGGAAGCGGGTGAAATCGTCAGCGTGGTGGGAACCGCCGAAGTGCTGCGCCGAGGGCGCTGGCGGCCGGTGGGTACGGGGGAATCGCTGGCGGCCGGCGAGGTGCTGCGAACCGGCGAAGGCAGCCGCGCCGCGGTTCTGTTGACGAACGGCGCGCAGATCAAGCTCAACGGCAACAGCCAGTTGGAACTCAAGCAGATTGCCCCCAGGGAAATCGTTCCCGCCTCGAACAGTGTTCTGCAAAACATTCTGCGTCTGCTGGGCGGCGAAATCTGGGTCCGCGATAATAACCAGTTGCTGGAGATCCAAACCCTGCCGGCCACCGCCACCATTCGCGGCACCGAGTTCAACCTGGCGGTCGGTCCCAGCGATGCGGCTCAACTGGCCGTGCTCGACGGGCTGGTCGAGTTCAGCAACCCGCAAGGTAGCGTGCTGGTGGCGGCGAACGAACAAGCCAGCGCCAAGGTGGGCGAAGCGCCACGTAAGACCGTGCTGATCAACCCGCTCGATGCGGTGCAATGGTCGCTTTACTATCCGGGTCCGGTCGGCGGCCCGGCGGAACCGGTGCAGGACCCTCGATCTCCTCGCTATTGGACTCAGGCCGCCCAGATCCATCTGCTGCGCGGTCAAGTGCCGGAAGCCCGGCAGGCCATCGACCGGGCGCTGACGCTCGATCCCAAAGACGCGCTGGCTTACAGCCTGCGCTCCAACATCGATCTGGTGCAAAACCGCAGGGCCGAGGCGCTGGCCGATGCCGAACGGGCGGTCGCCGTCGATCCGTCCTCCTCTACGGCGTATCTGAGTCTCAGTCTGGTCCGGCAGGCCGAATTCGATCTGGACGCCGCGCTGGCGGCGGCTCGCAAGGCGGTGGCACTCGACCCCGACAATGCCCGTGCCTTGATTCAGCAAAGCAGCCTGCTGTTCGGCATGGGCCAGTTGCGGGAAGCCGTAAAAGTGGCGAAACAGGCGCGGCAACGAGCGCCGGACGATGCCATGGTCAATACCGTCTGGGGATTTCTGCAACTGGCGCGCAACCGGGTGAACGACGCCCGCGAAGCGTTTCAGGCGGCCATCGCCCAAGACTCGACCCTGGGATTGCCGCAACTCGGTTTGGGACTGGTGCTGTTCCGGCACAACCAGACCGATGAAGCCATCGAGGCCATGCGCAAGGCGACCTTGCTGGAACCGAAGGTCTCGCTCTACAACAGCTATCTCGGCAAGGCGTTTTACGAGGACAAACAGAACCAGCCGGCGCAACACTATCTGGAGGCGGCCAAACGGCTCGATCCTCACGATCCGACGCCCTGGTACTACGATGCCATTCGCTTGCAAAGCGTCAATCGACCGGTCGAAGCGGTGGAGAATCTACAAAAGTCCATCGAACTGAACGATGATCGAGGCGTATACCGGTCGCGGTTGCTGCTGGACGAGGACTTGGCGGCCCGTTCGGCGACTTTGGGGCGCATTTATAACGAAGTCGGTTTTACCGAACTCGGCTTGCGGGAAGGCCGGCGATCGGTCAACCGCGACCCCACCAACTACTCGGCGCACCGCCTGCTGGCGGATTCCTACGTCGCCCTCCCCGGCTTGGAGCAGGCCCGGGTCAGCCAATTGCTGCAAGCCCAATTGCTGCAACCGCTCAACATCACGCCGGTGCAACCGCAAATGGCCGAAACCAAACTGCTCCTGCCCAGCGCCGTGACCACCTTCTCCCTGTACGAGTTCACGCCGCTGTTCGCGCAAAATGGCCCTGCTCTCCGGGCGTCCGCGCTGGGCGGCTCTCAGCGCACGTGGGGGGATGAGTTGATTGTCTCCGGCCTGACCGACCGCACTGCCTACAGTCTCGGCCAGTTTCATTATCAGAGCAACGGCTATCGGGAAAACAACGATCTGGAGAACGATCTCTACAATATCTTCGCTCAAGCCGTCGTGACCCCCGAACTCAACCTCCAAATCGAGTATCGGCATCGGGAAACCACTAATGGCGATCTCCAGTCCAGCTTCAATGATATTTTCAGTCGCTCCAGACGCGGGGCTATCGATCAGGACACCGCCCGCGTGGGCGCCCGTTATGCGCTGTCGCCGCAAACCAACCTGATCGCCTCGTTCATTTACACGGATCGAAATAACGAGGTGAGTGTGCCAGCTTTCAGTATTGGATCAGAACAAAAGGCTTATCAAACAGAAGCCCAACTGCTCCATAAGGCGGACCACTTTAATATTATTACCGGCTTGGGGACTTATTCGGCTGATTACAATTATTATGGCCTCGAACAACCTCCCACGACTGGCGCCCAAGATATCGGTTACGGTTATGCTACGTTCAAACTACCAGAAAATGTACTCTGGACCCTAGGGGTAAGCTATCAGGCGAATGACGCTGGCAATGCCAATTTGCACGAACTCAATCCGAAATTTGGCGTGCAGTGGACGCTGAACGAGCAAATTTCCCTGCGGGCCGCCGCCTTTCAAGTCGTCAATTCGATCCTTGCCGCGCCCCAAACAATCGAACCCACCCAAGTCGCCGGATTCAATCAATTTTTTGATGATATCACTTCGACCGTATCCAAAAATTACGGGGCGGCCCTGGATGTAAAGTTCACGCCCCGGCTCTGGGGCGGGCTGGAAGCGCTTCGCCGGGATCTGGATGTCCCCATAGGAACCTTGGACGTCCCCCAGTTTTACGAAGTCGAGCAGTGGCAGATCAATCAATACGGCGCCTATCTGTACTGGATGCCCAGCGCGCGGTGGGCGGTCAAGGCGGCGGGGCTGTACGAACGCTTCGAGGTCGATGAAGGCTTATTGGGCCTGATGTTTTACTATCCGCCCCTGCCCGCCCGACTGCGCACGATCACGTTCCCTCTGGATATCCAGTATTTTGATCCATCCGGTTTCTTTGCCAGCATGGGTATCGTTTATGTAAACCAGCGGGTTCAATTCCTGGACCCGCCCTCCTTAACGCTGACGCCGACACAAAACGAAAATTTCAGCCTGGTCAATGCCGGGTTGGGATATCGCCTGCCGAAACGATGGGGCCTGGTCGCGCTGCAAGCCAACAATCTGCTGGATAAAAAATTCCACTATCAGGATAATAGCTTCCGCATATCGGATCAGAGCGTTAACCCGCTTTACATTCCCGAACGAACGCTTTGGGGTCGGCTAGTCATTAACTTTTAATACGAGCAAGAGGAAAAACCCCAATGAAACTGACTGGCGTAGAAATTCCCTTTGACACGCTGTCAACCCTTGCATCGAATACGATGTTGGTCGTTATCTCGGATAACGATGGAATCAAAAAGCTGGTTAAAATAGACAATCAGTCCTTACCGGATAACGAAGTAGTTTTGCGCGTGGAGACTGGCGCCACGACGCGAGAAGAAAAACCACAAAGCGGATGTTATGTATGGATTAACGGGCAATGGGTATGGAAAGACCCCTGCCCATATTGAGCTAGATTTTGTCCAAGTTCCAAGCCTCGCTGATCCTGCCGGCGGCCACCGTTGCGGCGGTCGCCTTTGGCATTACTCTTCTTCTCTCGAACCTGTCTTTTTTTTCCTTCCTCGAACTGAAAGGACTCGATCTTTTATTCACCCTGCGCGGTGTGCTGTCCCCACCCCCATCCATCGTCATCGTCGCCATCGACGAACCGTCCATGGCCGAAATCAAACGGCAATGGCCTTGGCCGCGCAGCCTGCATGCTCGCTTGACCCGACAACTTCACCAGGCCGGCGCCGCGGTGATTGGCTTCGACATCCTGTTCTCGGAACCTTCCGAACCGGCCGAGGATCAGGCGCTAGCGCTGGCGCTGCGCGAAGCCGGCAATGGCGTGCTGTCCAGCGCACTGTCGGTGGTCAACGATCCCCTGTTCCGTCACACGATTCGGATCGATCCAATTTCCGCCCTGCGAGAAGCCGCCTGGATCGGTGGCGCTTTCGTTAGCATCGACCCCGATGGCACCGTGCGACGGGCGCGGCTGCTCACCTCGGACCTGCCCTCTTTCGCCTTGCAAGTGGTCCGGCGTTACCTCGAACAGCCAGCGGCGAAGACAACGATCGCACCGGAATGGCGGCACTTCAGCCAAAAGGAATTGTTGCGGGAACTGCTGATCGACTACCGGGGACCGCCGAACACGATCCAGACCGTATCCTACTATCAGGCTCTCGACCCTCAACGCCTACTGCCACCGGGGATTTTCGCCGGCAAAATCGTGCTGGTGGGCCGCGCCCTGGAAGCCGTTCCCGAACCGCAGCGCCTGTCGGGCGACACCTTCCTGACCCCGTTTTCCTGGATGGGCGGCAACCCCACCGCCGGCGTCGAGATTCAAGCCACCCTGGTGGACAATCTATTGAACGGACGCTTTGTCGCCGAACTCCCTCCAGTCGAACGCTGGCTGGGATTGCTGGCGCTGGCGCTGGTCGCCAGTCTGCTGGCAACCCGACTCAAGCCGCTCGCCGCCCTGATCGCGACCCTCGTACTGGCGGCGCTGTGCCTCGTCATCGCTTGGGCGGTGTTCGCGGCGACGAGCCTGTGGCTACCGATTCTATCGGGGATCATGATCCTGGTGCTGGTCCACGGCGGCTATTTGCTACTGCGGGCGTTGACCGCCGAGCGCGACCGCCGCCGCCTGCTGGAAGCCATCAACCGCGATCTGGAAGCGAAAATCACCGAACGCACCCAGGCACTGGCCGCCGCCCACCAGGAACTCGGCCAACGTCACCAGGAACTCGAAACTGCTTACGAAGACTTGACCCACGCCCAACAACAACTGGTCCAGTCGGAAAAAATGGCGTCACTCGGCTTGCTGGTGGCCGGCATCGCCCACGAACTGAATAACCCCACCAGCTACGTTCACGGCAATCTGGAGTTCATCGAGGAATATACCGAGCGCCTGGCCGCGGTACTCGCGGACTACGCCGGCGAAGGCGAACCAAACGCTCGGACCCGTCGCCGGGGCGACGCGCGCTATCGGGAATCCCCCGACACCCTGAACGTCTTGCGGGAGCTGATCGCCAGTTGCAGGGAAGGCACCGAGCGAATCAGGAAGATCGTGCTGGATCTGCGCATTTTTTCGCGCACCGACGACATCGGCCTGGTCCCGACCGACTTGCACGAAGGCATCGACTCGACCCTGAACCTGCTCAGCAAACAGTATCAGGATCGTATTACCATTCATCGAGAGTATCATCCCCTGCCCCAGGTGGAATGCCTGCCCGGACAAATCAACCAGGTCTTCATGAACCTGTTGCAAAATGCCGCTCAGGCCATCCCCGGCAAGGGCAATGTCTGGATCGGGACTCGGGCGGAGGGCGATTGGGTCAAGGTCGTCATCCGGGATGACGGCGCGGGGATCGCGGAACGGAACCTGTCCAAGGTTTTCGATCCGTTTTTCACCACCAAGCCGGTGGGCACGGGCACCGGACTGGGGCTCAGCATCAGCTATGGCATCGTCGAAAAACACGGGGGAAAAATCCGAGTGACCAGCACCGTCCATCAGGGTAGCGAATTCACGGTCGAACTACCGGTGAGACCGATCAGGAGCGCACTGTGAAGCGTCATGCTCTGCTCATTGTCGACGATGAGCAGGAAATTCTCCGCAGCCTCACCCTGACTTTTTCGGGGGACTACGAGGTGTTCACGGTTTCGAACGGGACCGAGGCGCTGGCGCTGTTGGCGCGGCGGGACATCGCCCTGATCATTGCCGACCAGCGTATGCCGGAAATGACCGGCGTGGAACTGCTGGAACGTACCATCGAGATCAAGCCCAACGCGATCCGCATGATCCTGACCGGCTATACCGATACCGCCGCGCTGGTGCGGGCCATCAACCAAGGCCACATTTACCAATACATCAACAAACCCTGGGATCGGCGGGAACTCAAGCTCACGGTCAAGCTGGCGCTGGAGCGCTACGATCTGGCCATGGAAAACCAGCGCCTGCTCAAGGAATTGCAGGTCGCCAACGAGCGCCTGAAGGACGAAAACCTGCTATTGAAAAAGGAAGCCGGCAAGACACCCGGTTTCATGGATACCGTCGTCGGGCAAAGTCCAGCCATGCAGCGCGTTTTCGATCTGCTCGACAAGGTCACCGACAACCCGGCAACCGTGCTGCTGACCGGCGAAACCGGCACCGGCAAGACCCTGCTGGCCCACTATATTCACTCGCACGGCCCGCGCAAGGACCAACTGTTCATCGAGCAAAATTGTGGGACGCTGCCCGAAGCCCTGCTGGAGAGCGAACTGTTCGGTCACAAACGTGGCGCGTTCACCGGCGCCGTCCAGGATCGCAAGGGCCTGTTCGAAACCGTCGATGGCGGTACGCTATTGCTGGATGAAATCAGCGAAATGAGTCCGACCCTGCAAGTCAAGTTGCTGCAAGTCTTGCAGGATGGGAGTTTTCGCCGGGTCGGGGAAAGTCAGTATCGGCAGGTTGACGTGCGGGTGATCGCGGCCTCCAACATGGACTTGCAGGTCGCGATCCAAAACGGTCGGTTCCGATCCGATCTGTATTACCGGCTTAATATTTTTCCCATTCACGTCCCACCATTGCGGGAGCGAATCGAAGACATCCCCCCGCTGGCGGAGCATTGCCTGCGGAAATACCGTCACAAGCTCAACCGCCAAGCCACTGGTTTTAGCGAGGAGGCCCTGCGGGATCTGCTCGGCTACGACTATCCAGGTAATACCATTTACGATTAGATTTTGTTATCATACTCATTTAACCTACTTTTATTGATCCAGTCATGAGCCGCTCATTACAAGTCGAAATCCACGAATCCTCCGAAGAACTAAAGCGCATAATGAATGAACAAACTCACGCCAAGTTTCGAGAGCGATTACAAATTCTATATTGGATTAAAAGTGAAATTTTTCATTCTTTACAAGAGTTAGCCGATCATTTAGGGCGATCGAAATCCGTCATTGTCAAGTGGCTCAAAGTATATCGTACCCAAGGCTTAATCGGGCTGTTGCAGTGGAATTATCATGGCGGCCGTCGTTCGAGAATTACCGAAGCTATGAGAGAGGCACTCCAGCGCCGTCTGGACGATCCGACTCATGGATTTCATAGTTACGGACAAATCCAGCAGTGGCTTCTCCAGGAATACGAGGTCGATATTCCTTATTCAACAGTGCATCAAGTCGTTCGTTATCAACTCAAAGCAAAACTTAAAGTGGCGCGGCCAACGAGCGTTCATCGCCATGAAGAGGCGGTGGTTTCTTTTAAAAAAACTTCCACGACAACTTGAATTAATTGATATTCTTCAGCAAGTTGAAAATGAAGCGGTCCGGCCTTTACGGTATTGGTGCCAAGATGAAAGTCGCTTTGGATTAAAAACGATCACCCGGCGGGTCATCACCGCACTGGGGATTAAGCCAGTTGGTCCAGTTCAATGGACCTTTCAATCATTTTGGCTCTATGGTGCCATTGAGCCACTGAGTGGCGAAAACTTCTTTTTAGAATTTTCCCATTTAGATGCTGATTGCTTTCAGTGGTTTTTGAATGAATTTTCTAAAACTTATCCGCACAGCCTCAACGTAATTCAATTGGATAACGGTCGCTTTCATTCTGCCAAAAAACTCGTAATCCCCGATAATGTCGTCTTATTATTCCAACCGCCTTACAGTCCCGATGTGAACCCCATTGAGCGTGTTTGGCAATCAATGAAAGATCAATTGTGTTGGATCAATTTAAAAACCCTAGATGAACTACGTAAAAAAGTGGATGAACTCATTCAATCGCTTCTCCCAAGCGAAGTGGTTTCTTTGACCAGTTTTGATTTTATTTTATCCGCACTAAAGTAGTAAAATCTATTAGTAATCGGTATAATGTGCGCGAGTTGGAAAACCTGATCGAACGGGCACTGATCCTGAGTTCCGGGAACCTGATCGAGGCCGGTGAATGGCTGCCGCGGCCTTCCCTCGATATCAACGGGATTTCCCGGCTGGAACGGCTGGAACGCACGGCAATCGAACGCTCGCTCACCATCCACAACGGCAACCTGAAGCTGGCCGCCAAGGAGTTGGGAATCAGTCGGACCACCTTGTGGCGCCGCTTGAAAGACTATCAAGAACAAGCCTGAACCCGCTCCAAATCCCTTGGTTTCAAAAAGAAACAGTAATCGCTACATTCGTTGCAATCTGAGTATGAGCAAGCCGGGCTATTTACCCTGCCACCGCCTTTCGAAATCGTTTTAACCCCTCGCCTCAGCCTTCCCCATCAAGCATCAAAACAAACGCAAACACGTTGTGTTTCCTGATTTAATCCTTTCTTATTATCAGGTTATTCACGCAATGATCGAGCGCCAAACACTTCGTCGTTCCTTGTCCACAAGATGCGCTTCGCTCCCTGGACATGTTCGCAAAGCGAGTTGGCTTTTATTTTGCTCTATCCCCACGGACATAGGAATCATGGGTTTGTTTCAGGGACGCTGTATTGACGTCGTAGTGGCGCCAACAACTCAAAAGTCGATTGAAAGCTGTTAAGGATTAGGGGGTGATTATGCCGCAAGTGGATTTTGGAGGGTATGCCCGGCAATTGCGGGAACAGTGCCGCCAAGCCAACCGCCGCTATTCGGTCCGACAGACGGCCCGGCGAATCGGTGTGGAACCGGCTTATCTGAGCAAGATCGAACGCGGCGAAGTGTCGCCGCCAACGGAACAGACGATCCGGCGACTGGCCGCCGAGCTGGGGGAAGACGTGGATCTCTTTCTGGCCGCGGCGGGCCAGATCTCCAGCGATATCCGAGAAATCATCGTCCAGCGGCCATTGCTGTTCACCGAATTGATTCGGGGCCTGAGCGACTTGGCCGATCAGGACTTGAGCGTCCTGGTGGAAAGGGTGCGCAACAGCCGGTAGATGCCCGCATCGGGCCGCATCCATTGATGCCGCGTCCAGGATTGGTGGAATCAAGAATCAAACCAGAGTTCGAATCGCCGGATCGCGCTTGCGGTTCGGCGCGGTGGGTGGGGTGCTAAAGTCGCAAACGGCTGTGGCATAAATCGCCGCTCGCGGCCATAATTCCGGCGTGCCAGCGCGGTTGCGCTGGTTTTCCCACCCGCCCCCCACCCTTCCGTCATGCAGTCCGAATTCGTCAGCAACCTGTTCGAATGGGTCGCCGCTCATCCCGGCTGGATGAGCACCGTCATTTTCCTCACCGCGATGGCCGAGTCCTTGACCATCGTCGGCGTCATCATCCCCGGCGCTCTGGTCATGTTCGGCCTGGGCGCGCTGATCGGCCTCGGTCACCTGGAATTCTGGTCGGCCTACGGGTGGTCGACATGGGGCGCCATCGTCGGCGATGCCATCAGCTTTTGGATCGGCCGGGTGTTCCACCAGGGTATCCGCCAAGTCTGGCCGTTCGCCAAACACCCCGAAATGATCGCCCGCAGCGAGGAGTTCTTCCGCAAGCACGGCGGCAAGGGCGTGCTGTTCGGTCGTTTTTTCGGTCCCGTGCGCGGCACCATTCCCACCGTGGCCGGCATGATGGACATGACTTGGCGCCACTTCATGATCGCCAACGTTCTGTCGGCGATCCTGTGGGCGCCCGCCTACCTGATTCCCGGCATGGCGTTCGGCGCGTCCCTGGACATCGCCTCGCGGGTGGCGGGACGGCTGGCGATGCTGATCCTGATCGTGGCCGTACTGCTGTGGCTGACCGCCTGGCTGGTTCGACATCTGGCGCGGCTGTTCCAGGCCCACGCCACCGACTGGTTGCAACGGTTTTATGCCTGGAGCCGGGGCCGGCGCTTTATCGGGCCGATCAGTGCCTCGCTACTGGACCCGACCCAAGGCGAACTGCGCGGTCTGGCGACACTGGCGGTACTGCTGCTGGGCGGAGTGGTGCTGATCAGCCTCAGCCTGAGCGCCGCCGGCCGGCAGTTGCCGAGCGGCCTCGACCAAAGTCTCTCTCATTTCCTGCAGGAGCTGCGCACGCCGTGGGCCGACGCCCTGATGGTGTTCACCGCCGAACTGGGCGACTATCAGGTGATGCTACCGGTCAACCTGGTCGTGTTCGGCTGGCTGATCTGGCGGCGCAACCACTCCGCGGCCTGGCACTGGCTGGCGGCGCTGTGCTTCGGCATGGCCACCAATCTGTTGTTCAAGTGGCTGTTGCCGATGTCCAACGCTGTCGAGGTCGCGCAAGGCGTACCCGGCTATTCGTTTCCCTCCAGCCATGCGACGTTCAGCACCCTGGTCTTCGGCTTCCTGGCCGCGCTGATCGCCCGGGAAATCCCGTTGACCCGCCGCTGGATCGTCTATCTGGCGGCGGCGTTTCTCATCGTGCCGATCGCCTTCGCCCGCCTGTATTTAGGCGTGCACTGGCTGACCGACACCTTGGCCGGTCTCTGTCTGGGATTGATTTGGGTGACCGTGCTCGGCATCGCCTACAACCGTCATCCCAAGGCAGCGGTCCAATGGCGCGGGCTGCTGGCCTACAGCCTGATCGCCCTGCTGGCGACAGACCTGCTGCACGTCGGCTTCGACTACAGCGCCGACCTGCGACGCTACCAGCCCCAAACGACGCCGCGAGTGCTGGCACGGGAGCAGTGGTGGACGGAGGGCTGGCGGAAACTGCCGCGGCAGCGCCTGGATTTCCGAGGCCATCGCCGGCAAGACCTGGTGCTGCAATGGGCCGGCAACCGAGAGGAACTGGAAACGCGGCTGAAACAGGCCGGCTGGCAACCGGCGCCGCCGCCCACCTGGAAAGGCGTGCTGCTGTGGCTGAACCCGCAAGTGGAACTGCGGGAATTGCCGGTCCTGCCGCAAATTCACGCTGGCCGGGAGGACGCGCTCGCGCTGGTGCGCTACGATGACCCGCCCGACACCCGCTGGGTGCTGCGCTTCTGGGATATCGACGCGCGCCTGCGCGAGGGAGACCTGCCGATCTGGGTGGGCAGCCTGATCCGCCAGAAGAAGGAGCCACGGATGCGGCTGTTCACCTTCGCGGTGAACGACCCACAAAGCCGCATGCCTAGCGATTTGCTGGCGCCGGCCTGGCGGGGTTTGCGGACTCAGGTGGTCCATGGCGCCAATCCCCAGGAGCGAATCACCCTGATTGCCGATTGACGCGATCCGCCCCGGCGGATTCCAACCTCTGTGGGAGAACGCAAATGTTGATGAAGATCGAAACTTCCTGCCTGCTGGTGGTCGATTTTCAGGAACGGCTGATGCCGGTGGTTCATGATGCCGACCGAATTGTCGCTAACGGTGCGTGGCTGATCCAGATTGCCCAACGGCTCAAGGTGCCGGTGTTGGCCTCGGAGCAGTATCCGCGAGGACTGGGCCACACAGTGGCGGCGATCCGCGAACGGCTGCCGGCGGAGGCCTTCATGGAAAAGCTGCATTTTTCCTGTGCCGCCGAGCGGGACTGCATGCGGCGCATCGATGCCCTGGGACGCCAGCAAATCATCGTGATCGGGGCAGAGGCACACGTTTGCGTGTTGCAGACCGCGCTGGATTTGCGGGCGGTCGGCAGGGATGTCTATCTGGTCGCCGACGCCGTCTCTTCCCGATCGCCGCGTGATGTCGAACTGGCGCTGGAGCGGATGCGCGCCGAGGGCGTGCGGGTGGTCAGCCGTGAAATGGTGGCCTTCGAATGGCTGCATCAGGCCGGCGACGACCGCTTCCGCGAGATCAGCCGCGAGTTTTTGCGCTAACCGTTTCCCCCACCCCATCCCTCCCCGCAATGGCGAGGGAATATTCACGAAACTTCTTGGGAAATCACACCATGGCTCGTGCTGAGTTTGCCATCCCGCGCCGTTCCCGCGTTGCCGTCCGCATCGGCGCCGTCACGGTCGGCGGCGACGCGCCCATCGTGGTGCAGTCGATGACCAACACCGATACCGCCGACGTCGCGGCGACCGTCGCTCAGGTGGCGGAACTGGCGCAAGCGGGTTCGGAGCTGGTGCGGATCACCGTCAACAACGAGGAAGCCGCCGCCGCCGTGCCGTCGATCCGCGAGCGGCTGGACGCGCAAGGTATTTCCGTGCCGCTGATCGGCGACTTTCACTTCAACGGCCACCGGCTGCTGAGCAAATATCCGGCCTGCGCCGAACTGCTCGACAAGTACCGCATCAACCCCGGCAATGTCGGCCGTGGCAGGAAAAAAGACGAGCAGTTCGCCACCATCGTCGAAATCGCCGGCCGGCATGACAAGCCGGTACGGATCGGGGTCAACTGGGGCAGTCTGGATCAGGAACTGGCAGCGCGGCTGATGGACGACAACGCCCGCCTGTCGGAACCTCAGCCGGCGGGCGAGGTTATGCACGAGGCGATGATCCTCTCGGCGCTGGACAGCGCGGCGCGGGCCGAGGAAATCGGTTTGGGTCACGACCGGATCATCCTGTCGGTGAAGATGAGCGGAGTACAGGATTTGATTGCGGTATACCGCAAGCTGGCGGCGCGCTGCGATTACCCGCTGCACCTCGGTCTTACCGAGGCCGGCATGGGCAGCAAGGGCATCGTCGCCTCCACCGCCGCGCTGGCGGTGCTATTGCAGGAAGGCATCGGCGATACCATCCGCATCTCGCTCACCCCCGAACCGGGCGGTAGCCGCGGCCAGGAAGTGATCGTTGCCCAGGAAATCCTGCAAGCGATGGGGCTGCGCGCGTTCACCCCGGCGGTGGTGGCCTGCCCCGGCTGCGGGCGCACCAGCAGCGACTATTTCCAGCGTTTGGCCCAGCAGATCCAGGGCTACCTGCGCGAGCAGATGCCGGTCTGGCGCGGGCGCTATCCCGGTGTCGAGGATCTGACCGTGGCGGTGATGGGCTGCGTGGTCAACGGCCCCGGCGAGAGCAAGCAGGCCCACATCGGCATCAGCCTGCCGGGCACCGGCGAAGTGCCGGTGGCGCCGGTCTACGTGGATGGCGCAAAAACCGTAACGCTCAAGGGCGAGAATATCGCCGCCGAATTCCAGCAAATCGTGACCAATTACGTGATTCGCCGCTACGGCGGGCACGAGCACGTCGCCGGTTGAGCGCCATCCCACCATCCCGGACCCACAACCCTGCCGTGACCGATACCGCCGCCTCCCGCAAATCCACTCACAGGGTGGAGGAGCACCTGCGGCAAATTGTCCATCTGCTGGAGAAGCACCGGCTGGTCGAGACCCTGGTGGATCGCGACCGCGCCAGCCCTCGCCACAACCTGATCGAATCGCTGGTGCACCGCCAGCACCTGGTCGAACTGCAACTCAAGCTGCGCAGCCTGCATCCGGCGGACATCGCCTACATCCTGGAGGCGCTGCCGCTGGGCGAGCGTTTGCTGGTCTGGCGGCAGATCGAGGACGGCCGCGGCGGCGAGGTGCTGCTGGAAGTCTCGGATGCGGTGCGGGATTCGCTGATCGAGGCTTTGGAGCGACCGGCGCTGGCGCGGCTCCTGGGGCAGCTCGACCCCGACGATTTGACCGAACTGGCCGAGGCGGTGCCCGAGGACATCCTGACCGAAGTCCTGCTGTCGTTGAACGCCCACGATCGCGATTGGCTGCAAGCCACCATGGCCTATCCGGAAGATGCGGTCGGCCACTTGATGAGTCAGGATGTGTTGACGGTGCGCGAAAACCAGCAGGTCGAACAGGTACTGCTGCTGCTGCGCGGCCGGAACGATCTACCCCCCAACACCGACAGCCTGTTTGTGGTCGACGGTCGCCACCTGCTCAAGGGGGTGCTGCCGCTGCGAGCCCTGCTGCTCAATGATCCGCAGAAACGGATCGTCGAGCTGATGCTGGCCGAGCCGGTGGTGTTCAACTGCAACGACGACGCCGACGATGCGGCTCGGGCCTTCGAACGCTACGATCTGGTGTCGGCGCCGGTGGTCAACGAACGCGGCAAGCTGGTCGGCCGGCTGACGGTGGACGAGGTCATTGACTACATCCGCGAGGAGTCCGAGGAAGACGTGCTAAACATGGCCGGCCTGCGCGGCGACGAAGACCTGTTCGCACCGATCTGGGACAGCGCCCGCAACCGTTGGCTGTGGCTGTCGGTCAACCTCTGCACGGCCTTCATCGCCTCGCGGGCCATCGGCCTGTTCGAGGCCACCATCACCCAGATCGTGGCGCTGGCCACGCTTTTGCCCATCGTGGCCGGCATCGGTGGCAACTCCGGTAATCAGACCACCGCGCTGGTGGTACGTGGCCTGGCGCTGGGCGAAATTACCCCGGAGAACACCTGGCATCTGGTCTTCAAGGAGATCGGCGTCGGTTTGCTGAACGGCGCGGTGTGGGGGGCAACGGTGGGGCTGTTCGCCTATCTGCTGTACTGGAACCTGCCGCTGGGGCTGGTGATGGCGGCGGCCATGCTGCTGAACCTGCTGCTGGCGGCGCTGGTGGGAGTCGCCATTCCCCTGATCCTGCACCGGCTGGGACGCGATCCGGTGTTGGGGTCGAGCGTGCTGCTGACCTTTATCACCGACGGCATGGGTTTTTTCATCTTTCTGGGGCTGGCGACGCTATTTTTGCTGTAGGTCGCGACCGGAAAGCCCGCTACGCCCGCTAATCCAGGCTCATGACCGGCGCCAGCGTGGCGCGGATTTCCGCCACGCTCAGGTGGCGCGGGTTCTGATCACTGTTCTGCAAGTGCCCGCAGGCCAGTCGGAACACATCCGGCTGCCGTTCCGAACGCAGGTACAGGTAAGTGGTGAACAACAGCAGATGAGGGCCCTCCCGCTCGAACAGGCCGACGTAACGCAAACCCGAAACCCGACGACTGGAAAAGATCTCCCACTCGCGGCCGACCCGTTCCACCGTAAAGCGGTCGGCCTGTACGGGGCGCGGCGAATCGTTGACGGTCAACACCTCCAGCCGACAGACGGCATCGTAGCGATACCGATCGCCGATGGCCGTGCCCTGGATGTTGACACCCGCCTGACCCGGCGGAACGATCAGATCCCGATGCAGGTCGAGCACGGTTCCGGCCGGAATGCGATAGGCGGGAGCCTGGCCTTCGTAATCCAGCGCCTGACAGGCAACCAGCAGCAACGGAACCACCAGCACCCATCCAGCCACCCGGAAACCTGCCCGCATGGTGGCGCTATCCGTTCGCCGAGATCGGACATCGGGCCGCTCGCCGCGGCTGCGACCGCCGGCGGATCTCGCTCACCCTCAATTGATGCTTGTAGGCGCGGAGCAAATTCAGCACCGATTCCACGTAGTCATGCGAGGAAAGCTCCTCGTCGGCGTAGCGCCGCAACAGATTCAGCCAGCGGGCGTGAATGGCGCATGGCGACGACTCATCACCCCCCGTCAACGGGCAATCGACGCATCGCATCTGGGCCAGGGCATCGATCACGGCCTGCCTCCGCCACTGCCGGCGATACTGCAAGGCGTAGGTCTCTATCCATTCCAGCGCCCGCGCCTGCCGCTCTTCGGCGGGAAATGACCGGATATAGCGTTCGATGGCCGCAACCTGTTGCAGCAGAAATTCCGCGTCGGACAGTTGCAGGTCGTGGGTGTCCCCCACAAAACGACTGAGAAGCGCAAGCGTCGGGTCATCTACGATATTCATGATTATTTCTGCTTGGCGAAACCCCTTGACATCGGGCAATTCCACTATAGCAATAATTGTTGCGCCGCACAAATACCGTCTTCGATCTCTCCGGGAAAAATTTAGCCTGGCGACCGTCGCGGCGATCACCGGAAACCGATCCGACCGCTCCATCCTCTCGACGCCTCCGCGCGGCTTGACTACACTTGCCTGAAACCACATTAAAACCACGGAAACCGCCATGCGCCGAGTCGTCTTCAATCAGAAAGGAGGAGTGGGTAAATCCACCATCGCGTGCAATCTGGCCGCCATCGGCGCGGCGCACGGGCGGCGGACCCTGTTGGTGGACCTGGACCCACAGGCCAATGCCTCCCGCTATCTGCTGGGCAACGCCCTGGACGAGCAGAAAAAAACCCTCGCCCACTTCTTCGACGACATCCTGGCCTACAAGCTGTTTCCCGACAAACCGGAGGCCTACGTCACGCCGACGTCTTTCCCCAACCTGGGCGTGTTGCCGTCCGATCCTCGACTGGAGGAACTGCAACTCAAGCTGGAATCCCGCTACAAGATGTACAAGCTGCGCGAGGCGCTGGACACCCTCAAGGAATTCGACGACATTTTCATCGACACCCCGCCGGCGCTGAATTTCTACACCCGATCGGCGCTGATCGCCGCCGATACCTGCCTGATCCCCTTCGATTGCGACGACTTCTCCCGCCGCGCCCTGTACACCCTGATGGACAGCGTCCGCGAAATCCAGGCCGATCACAATCGCACGCTGCGGGTGGAAGGCATCGTGGTCAACCACTACCAGGCCCGCGCCAACCTGCCGGTACGCTTGGTCGAGGAGCTGCGTTCCGAGGGTCTGCCCGTGCTGGACGCCTTCCTGTCGGCCTCGATCAAGATTCGCGAGTCGCACGCTCAGGCTCGACCGATGATCCATCTCGATCCCAAGCACAAACTCAGCCGCGAGTTCGAGGCGCTCTACGGATTACTGAACGGCTGACCCACCCGCCGGCGGTATCCCAAATCGCCAGCGGCGGGCGCGTTCGGATTCCCAACCCACCGTCAGACCGGGACCCGGCCCGCCCGGATCTGTTGGTAAAACGCCAGCAGCGCCAGACTCCTCGAAAAAAGTGTGGCAGGTCTCGATCCAGGGCACGTCCAGGCGCCGCGCCAGCCGGAAACCAGCGTAGTGGGCCACAAACGAGCTTTGGACGCGCACCGGAAAGCATTAAAATTTTCGCGGATTCCCCACTGTCCCAGCGAGGCTGCGCCATGAACGATCCCGATTCAACCACTGTCGCCCACATCGTCACGGCAATGCGCCGAGCCCGTCGGCTGCTGTTTATTACCGGCGCGGGCATCTCCGCCGATTCCGGCCTGCCGACCTATCGCGGCATCGGCGGGCTGTACAACAACGAACTGACCGAGGAAAACTTCTCGATCGAAACCGCTCTGTCCGGGTCGATGCTCGAAGCCGCCCCGCACATTACCTGGAAGTACCTGCATCAGATCGAAAATTCCTGCCGTGGCGCGCGCTTTAACGATGCGCACGCCATCATCGCCAACTTGCAGGATCAGTTCGAGGTCTGCGTGCTGACCCAGAACATCGACGGTTTCCATCGCGACGCCGGTAGCCGCAATCTCATCGAGATGCACGGCGATGTCCATGACCTGTACTGCACCCGTTGCGACTATTCCGCCACGGTTGCCGACTACAGCCAACTGGACATTCCTCCCGCCTGCCCGCGCTGCCACGCGTTGGTGCGACCGCGAGTGGTGCTGTTCGGCGAAACACTGCCGTCGCACGCCATCCAGCATCTTTATCGGGAACTGGACCAAGGCTTCGATCTCGTGTTCAGCATTGGCACCACCAGCGTCTTTCCCTACATCGCCGGCCCCCTGGTGCAAGCCAGCCAGGCGGGTATCCCCACCGTGGAAATCAACCCCAGCGACACCAACGTCACTCGCTTCGTGGATCACAAGCTCAGCTCGGGCGCGGCGACCAGCATGCGGGCCATCCGCGCGGCGTATCAGGAGCCGAACGCATAGAGCGACCGCTCCAGCCAGCCGGCGGCCTCAATCGTGCCGGACGGCGCCACCGGCGGTTTGGCCGGCTGCGCCAACAGCGCCCGCAAAGGTTCGGCCAAATCGCCGCTCGCCAGTTGCCGGCGGTCGATCTTAACCGCGTTAGCGTGCTCCGTCAGCCAGCGGCTCAACCATGGCTCTTCCGGCCAGTCGTCGCGCCCGACATAGAGCACTCGGGTCGCGTTGCACGCTGCCTCGGCGAAGGCACCGTAGCCGGGCTTGGTGAACAGCACGTCGCAAGAGCGGATCAGATCCAGCATCGAGCAATCCGTCAATGCCTCCCAGCTCCGCGCATCCGGCCGCGCCACCTGGCCCCAGTCCGGTGGGATCAGCCAGCACACGCCCGCCAGCGCCGGCCACGTCTCCAGCGGTGGGCGCAGGTTCACGCCCCCCAGACCCATCAGCACCAGCGTCTCGCCGCCACGCAAGCCGAGCCGGTGATCGATCTCCGGCCGCCGGTTCCGGCCCAGGGCGGCGATGGGGCCGATCGGCCGGGCGTTGCGCAAATTCGGCATCGGCATGCTGGGCGCCGGCTGGAGAAAGGCCACGGCGCTATTGTAGGCCGCCAACATCGGCGCGCGCAGCGCCGCCAGATCGGAGGCAGCGGCACCGTAGCCTTGCAGAATATCCGCCCAGTTCAGCGAACACAGCGCCAGCGCCGGAATCGCCAATCGGGCCGCCGCCGCCAGGCTCAGATAGGGAATATCGGCCAGCAGCAGATCCGGCGCCGCTTGCCGCAACTGATCTTCTTGCCAGTCCAGCCGCGCCTCCCACTCCCCATGGAAAGCCCGATAGGCGGCCAGGCTGTCCGCGACTTTCACGTCCAGCGCATCCACCATCACCATGCCGAAATCGGCCGCGCCGGCCACGACCGCGAATTCGCCCGCGATCCGCCCGCGCAAGACCGGCTCCGGCAGCAGGCTCTGCACGGTCAGGCGAATCGCCGGATGATGCTGGCGAAGGGCGTTCAGCACTGGCGCCGCTTGCGCCAAATGCCCGAAACCGTGGCCGGACAGGGCGACGTAAAGATGGGGAACTTCAATCACGCAAAACGTCCTCCGGACCGATGCGAAAGCGCCGTGATGACATATCGATGACAAATCGGCGACGATGGGCTTGCAATTTAGGTTGTTTGTCTCGAAAAAAACTTCTAGACTAAAATTGCAACAAGATGTCTCACAATGGCAAATCGTTGTTTTTTTAATACTCGCTATTCATACAGAACGATTCCAGGCTTAGCTCATTGCCAAGGCGCGAGGGCATGATCATGGCACAGACGCTGACTTTGCAAACGCTGGAAGCCGAAAATCAGTCATTTGCGGGCACCGGCGGTATTAGTTCGGCCAACCAGCACTGCGGTTTCATCCCCGGCTTTCTGGATCGGGAAACCGGCGCGGTCTACTGTTCCTGTTGGGCCGACGGCACTCCAGCCCCCTTCCACGCCCTGGACGGCCTGCCCGATCATCTGGTACTGGGTCGCAACCCCCGCGGCCATATCACCGCTGTCAAATCCAGCATCGTCGCCGGCTTCATCCGTTTCGGGCATTTCTATACCCGCGAACAGGCTGCTCACTGCCTCGAGTAGCAACCCGCCCCGCCGGTTCCGCCGCCTGCCCCGGGTCGATTGGCCGGCCCGCCGCCGATTGTACCCGCACCCCCCGATACCCGCCGCCATGCCCGCGGCCGGGAATCCCGCGTCCGCGATTGTTCCCAAGGCGACATCGACGATGCCTTGCAATTGGCAATCGCCCGACTATCGTTTCTATGACGTTCAGCGAACGACAGACCGCGAGCCGCGGGTTGCGGTTAATAAAAACCACCCAAGTCTCTCTGACGCCATCCGGCCCGGCACCGGCTTCCAATCCCATAACCCATGCAACGGACTTTACCGCCATGACGATCCAGACCGTAGAAAGAAGCACGCCAGCATCCTGGCTGACCGAACTGCCGCCCTTGGGCATGGACGCCAAAAGCATCGCCGCCGACTTCCGGCATTATTTCAGCCACACCCTGGGCCGCGACCGGCATACCAAGTACACCTACTACATGTACGAAGCCCTGGTGCTCACCCTGCGCGATCGACTGTGGGAGCGCTGGAAGAACACCCGCTATGCCTACGAGGCGGACGGTGGCGTGCGCCGGGCGTATTACCTGTCCCTGGAATTCCTGATGGGTCGGGCCCTGGGCAACGCCATGCTCAATCTGGGCGTCTCCGAACCGGTCAACAAGGCACTGTACGACATGGGCCTAACCCTGGAGGAACTGGCCGAGTGCGAGAACGACGCCGGGCTGGGCAACGGCGGCCTGGGGCGACTGGCGGCCTGCTTCATGGATAGCTGCGCCACCTTGCGGCTACCGGTGATCGGCTACGGTCTCCGCTACGCCTACGGCATGTTCCGCCAGCGCATCGAAAACGGCTATCAGGTCGAGGAACCCGATCATTGGCTGCGCAGCGGCACCCTGTGGGATCTGGAGCGGCCCGAATACACGCAGCGGATCAAGTTCGGCGGTCGCACCGAAAGCCACATGAAAGCCAATGGCGATATGGGCTGGCGCTGGCTGGATACCCATGACGTACTGGCCGTGCCCTACGACTTCCCGATCCCTGGCTATCAAAACGGCACGGTTAACACCCTGCGGCTGTGGTCCTCGGCCGCCACCGACGAATTCGATCTGGAAGACTTCAACGCCGGCAGTTATACCGACGCCGTGGGCGCCAAGAACATGGCGGAAAACATCACCATGGTGCTCTACCCCAACGACGCCACCGAGAGCGGCAAGGAGTTGCGGCTGCGCCAGCAGTACTTCCTGGCCTCCGCCAGCCTGCAGGACGTGCTCCGGCAATGGGTGCGGGTCCATGGCGAGGATTTCAGCCAGTTCGCCGCGAAGAACTGTTTCCAGCTCAACGACACCCACCCCACCATCGCGGTGGCGGAACTGATGCGCCTGCTGATGGACGAGCACGATCTGGGCTGGGACGAAGCCTGGAACATCACCAACAAAGTCATGGCCTACACCAACCACACCCTGTTGCCCGAAGCGCTGGAACGCTGGCCGGTGCGGCTGTTCCGGCAACTGCTACCCCGGCTGCTGGACGTCATTTACGAAATCAACGCCCGCTTCCTGGCCGAAGTCGCCAGCCACTGGCCCGGCGACATCGAACGTCAGGGTCGGATGTCGCTGATCGAGGAAGGCTACGAACAGCAAGTCCGCATGGCCTATCTGGCCATCGTCGGCAGCATCTCGGTCAACGGCGTGGCCGCGCTGCATTCGGAGCTGCTCCAACAAGGGCTGTTCCGCGACTTCTACGAATTGTGGCCGGAGAAGTTCAACAACAAGACCAACGGGGTCACCCAGCGGCGCTGGATGGCCAGTTGCAACCCTGGCATGAGCGCGCTGATCACCGAAACCATCGGCTCCGGCTGGATCACCAACCTGGACGAGTTGCGCAAACTGGCGCCGCATGCCGACAACCCCAAATTCCAGGCACGCTGGCGGGGGATCAAGCAGGATAACAAGGTCCGTCTGGCCAGTCTGGTCGAAGCCGACTGTGGCGTGGTCTTCAACACCAAGGCCATGTTCGACGTACAGGTCAAGCGCATGCACGAGTACAAGCGCCAGTTGCTGAACCTGCTGCACGTCATTCACCTGTACGACCGCATCAAGCGCGGCGATACCGCCAACTGGACCCCACGCTGCGTGCTGATCGGCGGCAAGGCGGCGCCCGGCTACTACATGGCCAAGCAGATCATCAAGCTGACCAACAACATCGCCAAGGTCATCAACAACGACCCCGAGGTCGGCGACAAGCTGAAGCTGGCCTTCCTGCCTAACTATCGAGTCACCGCGATGGAGATCATCTGCCCCGGCACCGATCTGTCCGAGCAGATTTCCACCGCCGGCAAGGAAGCGTCGGGCACCGGCAACATGAAGTTCATGATGAACGGCGCCGCGACCATCGGCACCCTGGACGGCGCCAACATCGAAATCCGCGAGGAAGTCGGCGACGAGAACTTCTTCCTGTTCGGCCTGACGGCGCAGCAAGTGGAAGAACGGCGGCGGGACTACAACCCGGTCGCCATCATCAACGCCGATGCCGACATCGCCCGGATCATGCACCTGCTGGAAAGCGGCCACTTCAACCAGTTCGAAAAGGGCATCTTCGACCCGATCCTGCATTCGCTGACCAGCCCACACGATCCGTGGCTGACCATCGCCGACCTGCACGGCTTCATCGAGGCCCAGCAGCAGGCCTCGCTGGCGTACCAGGATCAGGAAAAATGGGCGCGGATGAGCATTCTCAACACGGCGTTCAGTGGCAAGTTCTCCACCGACCGCACCATGCGGGAGTACAACGCCGAGATTTGGAAGCTGCAACCCCTGCCGGCAATGCCGATGGCGTAAAACCGTCGGCCTTACCCATGCCCCTCTTCTGAGCAGGAGAGGGGCATTTTTATTGCAAAAATTCGACTATTCCACGTCCCTTGTCCCTGTTCTTTTCACGGCATCGGCGGCACGATCAATGCCGGATCGATTCGCGCCGCGCGCCAATTCATCCGCCAGTCCAGATGCGGACCGGTCACTCGGCCGCTCTTACCCACGGTGGCGACCACATCGCCCTTGCGCACCGACTGTCCGACCCGGACATCAATCCGGTTCAGATGCATCAGCGTGGAACTCAACTGATAGCCATGATCGATAATCAATGTGGCGCCGCTATAGTACAAATCCGGTTCGGCCAGCGTAACGATCCCGTCGGCCGGGGCGCGTACCGGCGTGCCGACCGGCCTGGCGACATCGACGCCGTAATGCGGCTGGCGAGGTTCGCCGTTGAGAATACGCTGGCTGCCGTACACCCCGCTGATGCGGCCGGTGACCGGCCAAGCAAAGCCGCTCAGGAAATACGCTCGGGGAATCTCCTTCCGACGGACCGCGGCCACCTGGGCATTTTCCCGGCGGATACGCTCCAGCCTAGCGGGCGGCGGAGTGACCTTGCTCGGCGGCAAGCCATTGAGCCGCTGAATGTTGTACTGGCGCGACGAGATCGTCAATTGTCGATCGTCCCGACTTCCGTCCGGAAACACCGCGCGCAAGCGTGCCACCGGCGGCGCATCGCGATGAAACCCGAACACAAACGCCCCTTCCGGCGCCACCGGCACCGCTTGCCCATCCAGTTCCAGCCGAGTACCCGGCGGAGCCTGCCCGATGATCAGACCGCCCTGAGTCAGTTGCCCTCGCCAGTGCAGCTCGCCCGCACCGACCCACAATGGCCACAGCAGTAAAATGAAACCCCATCCGAACCCACGCATCGATCACCTCCGGTCTTGTTCGGCCCACCCGGCAGATCCACCAGGCACACGCTATAGTAACGGCTATTGCGCGCGGGATGCCGCCGCTTGGCCGCCTCTCCCGACGCCCGGATTATCGCCAGCATGATCATTACGCTCACCATTCGGAGGATGCATGACCCAGCATTACGACCTGATCGTCATCGGCGGCGGTAGTGGCGGCCTGTCGGTGGCGGAACGGGCGGCCCGCCATGGCGCTCGCTGTGCCCTGATCGAAGCCGACCGGCTCGGCGGCACCTGTGTCAATGTCGGCTGCGTGCCCAAGAAAATCATGTGGTACGCCGCCCATCTGGCTCATGCGCTCGACGATGCGCCCGGCTATGGCTTCCGGCTGGATTATTTCGACTTCGACTGGAAAAAGCTCAAGAGTGGCCGTGACGCTTTCGTGCGCAACATCAACGAATGGTATCTGGGCTATCTGGCCGAGGCGGGGGTCGAACTGATCCGTGGGTTCGGTCGTTTCGCCGATGCCCGCACACTGACGGTGGGCGACCAGCGCTATAGCGCCGACCATCTGGTCATCGCCACCGGCGGCCGACCACGGGTTCCCCAAGTGCCCGGCGCTCAGTTCGGCATCACCTCCGACGGCTTTTTCGAACTGAACGCCTGTCCGCGACGGATCGCCATCGTCGGTAGCGGTTACATCGCGGTGGAGCTGGCCGGGATGCTGCACGCGCTGGGCGCCGAAGTGACGCTGCTGGTGCGCAAGGATCAGGTATTACGGCCGTTCGACGCCATGCTGCGCGAGCAACTGATGGAGCGACTGCGCGAGGACGGCATCCATGTGCTGACGCGCACTCAGATCAACGCGGTGGCGCGACTGGCCAAGGGCGCGCTCAGCCTGCATTGCGACGGACGGGAAAATACCCTGGAAGTGGATGCGCTGTTGTGGGCCATCGGCCGCGATCCCAATACCGACACGCTCGATCTGGCGACGGCGGGAGTGACGGCGAACCCGAACGGCACGATCCCGACCGATCCCTATCAGAACACCAACGTCGCCGGCATTTACGCCATCGGCGATGTGACCGAACACTTTCCTCTGACTCCGGTGGCAATCGCCGCCGGCCGCCGGCTGGCCGACCGGCTGTTCGGCCAGCAACCGGAACGGCATCTGTCTTACGAAAACATTCCCAGCGTGGTGTTCAGTCATCCGCCCATCGCTACGGTCGGGCTGACCGAGGAGGAGGCGCGGCAACGACACGGCACGGCGACGCGGGTCTACCAGACCCGCTTCCGACCGATGTATCACGCCTTTACCCAGCGTAAGCCGCCGACCGCGATGAAACTGGTGTGCGTCGGCCCGGAGGAAAAGATCGTGGGTTGCCATCTCATCGGCGAGAACGCCGACGAGATGCTGCAAGGCTTTGCGGTCGCCATCCGCATGGGCGCCACCAAGCGCGATTTCGACGACACCGTCGCCATCCATCCGACCAGCGCCGAAGAACTGGTCACGATGCGCTGAAGGTCGAAGGGCCACAAACCATCCAACAATTCGCCCCTTGCATGAGAACTGCTCCCATGGCAATCCGTCCTTTCGAACAACACACCCCGCAAATTCATGCCACCGTCTACGTTGATGACATGGCTCTGGTCATCGGCGATGTCGAAATCGGAGAAGACAGCTCGGTCTGGCCGATGAGCGTAATCCGCGGCGACATTCAGCGCATCCGCATCGGCGCGCGCACCAGCATTCAGGATGGCACCGTCATTCACGTCACCCATGACAGCCGCTTCTGCCCGGGCGGTCAGCCGACCCTCATCGGCAACGATGTCACGGTCGGCCACAAGGTCATCCTCCACGCCTGCACCGTCGAGGATTACTGCCTGATCGGCATGGGCTCGATCATCATGGACAGGGCGGTGGTGCGGTCACGAGTGACCATCGGCGCCGGCAGCGTGGTGCCGCCCGGCAAGGTGCTGGAAAGCGGTTTTCTCTATGTTGGCAGTCCGGTCAAGCAGGTCCGGCCGCTGAACGAGCGTGAGTTGGAGTTTCTTGAATACTCGGCCCAGAACTACCGGCGCTTGCGGGAGCGGCACCTGCGGACGATTGGCGCGGACAACGCTACCGCCAGCGCTCCCGCTCCTAGCCCCAAACCGCCGAAGCCAGCGCCCAAAGCCCGAAGCCGGCGATCAGCACCCCCGAAACGCGGTTGATCCCGCCCAGCGCCACCGGGGTCAGTCGCCCACACAGCAACCCGACCCCTCCGGCCAGCAGCAGCCACCACAGCAGCGAGCCGGCGAACACCCCCAGCACCAGCACCCCGGCCGCCGCGAAATCCCGTCCTTCGGCGGCCAGACCCAGCCCGGCGAAAATCGCCAGAAACGCCAGCACGGTAACCGGATTGGCGAGGGTCAGCACCAGGGTGGACAGGTAATCGCCCAATAGTCCGGCGCGGCTGAGGTGAACGCGCGCCTGCTCGCTGGCTGGCGGGGTCCGCCAAGTCCGCCAGCCCAGGTACAGCAGGAACAGGCCGCCGACCGCTTGCAGTTCCCCTTGCCAGGCCAGCAGCGGATGCGCCAGCGACGCCAGTCCGAAGCCGGCAACGCAGCCGTAAACGGCATCGGCACTGGCCGCGCCCAAGCCGGATAGCACGCCCGACCAACGACCGCGTATTAGCGTGCGCTGCACGCACAACAACCCAATCGGCCCCACCGGCGCGGCGATGGCGAATCCGATCAGTATCCCCTTCAACCAGAGCGGCATGGCTTGTCTCTCCACGGCGCTAGCGCGCCTTTCTTCCCGCACCGTCAGTCAGATTGGCATATAATTTGGCGATAATTAATCCCGTTTACTATCCCCTATCCGTCTCTTCTGGCCATCAATGAACCCGTTCAGCCTCGTTCTACCCATCGCCTTGGTGCTGCTGATCCTGTACGGCATCGTCATCTACAACCGCCTGGTCAACCTCAAACATAACGTCGGTATGTCCTGGTCCAACATCGACGTGCTGCTCAAACAGCGTCACGACGAACTACCCAAGTTGGTCGAAACCTGCAAGCAGTACATGCGCTACGAGCAGGACACTCTGGAAGCGGTGATGCGTGCTCGCAGGGGAGTGGCCGAGGCCCAGCAGCGCGGCGACCTGCCGGCGCTGGGAGCGGCCGAAAGCCAGTTACGGCTTGGCCTGGGTCAGTTGTTCGCGGTGGCCGAGGCCTATCCCGAACTGCGCGCCAACGACAACTTCCGCCATCTGGAAAGCCGCATCACCGGCCTGGAAAACGCCATCGCCGACCGTCGGGAGTTCTACAACGACAGCGTCAACCTGAACAACGTCCGCATCGAACAGTTCCCGGACGTGCTGATCGCCCGTTTCTTCAACTTCGGACCATTCCGGCTGTTGGAATTCTCCGAACCGGAAAAACAGGATGTCGATCTCGTCAGTCTGTTCCGCTGAGCGGCGCGGAACGACCCGATGTACCGGCCCAGCCTAAAAGCGACGCTGCTGTTCGCCGCCCTCTGGCTCGGTTTCTTTCTGTTGCTGCGGCACCCAGTCCCGGCGGCGGGTCACGCCGGGTCATTGTCGCCGGCTCCGTTGCTGGCGCTGATCATGGTCGCCGCGATCTTCGGTCTGTACGGCGCGCTGCATTTCGGGCGGCGAGCCTGGCGACTGGCCGACACCCCCATCGCCCGCATCCGTTCGGCGCCGCAGGGCTACGTGGAACTCTACGGTCGCGCCCGACTGTTGCCGGGACCACCGATCCTGGCGCCACTCAGCTACCTGCCCTGCGCCTGGTACCGTTACCGGGTAGAGGAACGCACTTCGGGCAACCGCTGGTGGCCGGTGGATTCCGGCGAGAGCGACAGTCTGTTCTTACTTGACGACGGCACCGCCCAATGCGTGATCGACCCCGAAGGCGCCGACTGCATCAAGACTCGCCGCGAGGTCTGGTACGGTAATCTCGGCGGGGCGCGCACCCATGCCCTCTGGGGCATCGGCGCTACGTACCGCTATACCGAGCAACGCATCCTGCCCGACGAGGATCTGCACGTCATCGGCTTGTTCCGCACCGTCGGCGGTCTGCGAGAAGCGCCCGATACCCGGCGCGAAGTCGCGGAACTGCTGGAGCACTGGAAACGCGATCCACGACGGATGGCGCTGTTCGACCGCCGTCGCAATGGCCGGATCGATCCCGACGAATGGGAAGCCGCTCGCCGCGCGGCCTACCGGCAAGTCCAGCGGGAACAGTTGCAACAGGCAACCCAACCGGACGTTCACTTAATAGCCGACCCTGGCGATACCAGCCGACCGTTCATTATCGCCGCCTTTCGCAAGGAAAGCCGATTGATCAATTACTTCTACTGGCGCGCGGCGCTGCTGCTACTGGCGACACTGCTGGCAATAGGCTACTTAATATCAATCTTCGGTTGAACCTCACCTAATGGAACCAGAAAAACCCTACTTGAATCCATGGAGCCACTAATGGTAGGCTAATATTCTCTCAATCTCTTTTAAAGGCGATTGGGAGATTCCATCCATGAATCAGCCACAACTCATGCGGGAATCGAAAACCAGAAAGCGCGGCTCAGAGCAAATTCGAAAGATCTTGGAAAAACCTTGGCTTTCCAAAAATTCGAATACCTCATCAATCATTGGAACCACCCAACACATAGCCTCTATTAACCACATTAAACGAATAGGAAAAAATCCGCCATGTCCACTACACAAGAATATATAACCTGGTCACAAGAACTCAGCGTAGGCATTCAGGAACTCGATGAGCAACACAAGATCCTTGTCGCATTAATTAATCAATTATATAACAAAGCGATCTTAAACAAACCTGATCGTTTAATCATTGGTAGCATCTTAAACGAACTGGCACAATACACGATTATCCATTTTGCAGTCGAGGAAAGCCTGTTTCGCATATTTGATTATCCCGATACCGCCGCCCACCAGCAACACCACGAACAGCTCAAGGAAGAACTCATTAAGATTCAAAATAAATTCAATGAAGGAACACCCATTGACCTTGATCTCATGAGTTTTCTAAGACAGTGGTTAAAACAGCATATCATGAAAGATGATAAACAATATAAAGCTTTCTTTTTAGAAAAAGGCTTTATTGCCAACTGGTCCAAACAGCGGTCATGGGTTGGGAAAATCTGGGATTCGATTCATCTTAAGTAATCTCTCCAACGCAAAGACAACGTTCACACGATGACTAATCCATTGCTGACCGCCGCCGACCTGCCCTGCTACGCCGCCATCCAGCCCGAGCATATCGAACCCGCCATTGATCGCGTACTGGCCGACAATCGTGTCGTGCTCGAACGATTGCTGGCCGCCCACAATACCTACACTTGGGACAATCTGATCCAGCCGCTGGAAGAGCTGGAAGACTGCTTGAGCAAAGCATGGTCACCGGTCAACCACCTGCACTCAGTCCGCGATTCCGAGGCGTTACGCGCCGCCTACAACGCCTGCCTGCCCAAGCTCAGCGCGTACTACACCGAACTGGGCCAACACGAAGGGCTGTATCGTGCCTACCGGCAAATCGCCGACGGATCGGAATACGCCCGGCTCGATCCGGCGCAGCGCAAGGTCATCGACAACGCCCTGCGCGACTTCCGACTGTCCGGCATCACCCTGCCGATGGAATCGCGCGATCGCTATGGAGCGATCATGCAGGAACTGGCGCAACTGAGCGCCAAGTTCTCGGAAAACGTGCTGGACGCCAC
This sequence comes from Candidatus Competibacteraceae bacterium, assembly GCA_016699715.1. NCBI lineage: Bacteria > Pseudomonadati > Pseudomonadota > Gammaproteobacteria > Candidatus Competibacteraceae > Candidatus Competibacteraceae bacterium. The sequence continues at coordinate 2,056,387 of CP065007.1, forward strand.
CCAGGGCTGGACCCAACACCTCAGCGACGAGGCGCAACTGGCCGGGCTACCGGAATCGGCCAAGGCCCTGGCCCGGCAAGCCGCCCGGCGGCGCGGTCTCGACGGCTGGCTGCTGACGCTGGAATTACCGTCCTATCTACCGGTACTGAATTACGCCGACGATCGGGAGCTGCGGCGGACCCTGTACGACGCCTACTGCACCCGCGCCTCCGACCAGGGACCGAACGCCGGCCAATGGGACAACGGCGCGGTCATGGAGCGCATTCTGGCGCTGCGTCACGAAGTAGCCCAACTGCTGGGTTTCCATGACTACAGTGACTATTCGCTGGCCACCAAGATGGCCGACTCGCCGGACCAAGTGCTGGCCTTTCTCGGCGACCTGGCCCGCCGCGCCCAACCGCAAGGGCAACGGGAATTGGACGAGTTGTGGCGTTTCGCCCACGACCATTTCGGCATGGACGACCTCCAAGCCTGGGATATCGGCTATTACTCGGAAAAACTGCGCCAGCACCGTCATCGCTTATCGCAGGAAGAATTGCGCCCCTACTTCCCCATCACCCGAGTGCTGCCGGGGCTGTTCGCGGTGGCGGAACGGTTGTTCGGCATCGTCATTCACCCGCTGGACTCTATCGAAGTCTGGCATCCCGAGGTTCGCGCCTACGAAATCGTCGATGGCGCCGGCACCCAACGCGGCCAGTTCTACCTGGACCTGTACGCTCGTCCGCACAAGCGCGGCGGCGCGTGGATGGACGGCTGCCTGCCGCGACGGGTCTTGAGTGGCGTCACGCGACTACCGGTTGCCTATCTGGTCTGCAACTTCGCGCCGCCGGTGGACGACGAACCGGCGCTGCTGACTCATAACGAAGTGCAGACCCTGTTCCACGAGTTCGGGCACGGGCTGCACCACCTGCTGACCATGATCGATTACCTGCCGGTGACCGGCATCCACGGCGTGGAATGGGACGCGGTGGAACTACCGAGCCAGTTTTTGGAAAACTGGTGCTGGTCGCGCGAAGCACTGAATCTGCTGGCCGGACATTACCAAACCGGCGCGCCTCTGCCGGAAGATCTGTACCAACGGATGCTGGCGGCCAAGCATTTCCAGGCGGGAATCCTCATGGCGCGGCAACTGGAATTCGCGCTGTTCGACTTCCGGCTGCACCGCGACTACGACCCGGCGCGGGGCGGACGAGTGCGGGAAGTGCTCGACGCGGTACGTCAGCAAGTGGCGGTCATCCTGCCGCCGGCTTACAACCGTTTCGCCAACGCCTTCACCCACATTTTCGCCGGGGGCTACGCGGCGGGTTATTACAGCTACAAATGGGCCGAGGTGCTGTCGGCCGACGCCTTCAGCGCCTTCGAGGAGAACGGAATCTTCGATGCCGCGACCGGCGCACGGTTTCGGGAAAACATTCTGGAGGTGGGCGGTTCGCGGCCGGCGCTAGCCAGCTTCGTCGCGTTTCGCGGCCGGGAACCACGTATTGAACCGCTGCTGCGATTGAGCGGGATCGCGGCGTGAGATGCATCCGTCAACAACCGCCCACGACCGGCCGGACATCGGTGGCCAGCATACCGGCGCGGCGGGCGGCCTCCAAACCAGCGTCGGCGTCTTCAAACACCTGGCAATAGCACGGTTCGGCGCCGATCCGGCGCGCCGCTTCCAGGAACAAATCGGGCTCGGGTTTCGGCGGCAACCCGTCATCAGCGGTCAGCACCGCCAGAAATAACTCTCGCACACCGATCACCCGTAGCGTCTGCTCCACATTGGCGCGGTTACTGCCAGACACCACCGCCATCGGCATCTGGCCATGGTAACGCCGCGCCAGCGCTACCACCGGTTCCATGGGTCGCGCCTGCCGTAACCGCGCCAGGGTTCGCTGCTCCTTGTCGGCGGTAAACCGTTCCACATCGATATGCCGGCCAAACTCCACGTTGTACAACGCAACGATCAGCGCGGTGGGCTTGCCGTTGTGCCGGATCAGGAATTCCAGCGGACACGCCAAGCCCAACGCGGCGAAGGTTTCTTCCCAAGCCGCGTAATGGGCGGGCAAGGTATCGGCCAGCGTACCGTCGCAGTCGAAAATAAGCCCCCGGACCCAAACCGGCACCTCGAGAATGGACGAGGAATCCATCACCGCCACGCTAGCCGATCCCCGGACGCGGCGAAGTGCGTGGACTCGCCACCCCTGGCACAGGCTTTTCTTCTTCCTCGGGTTCCGCCAGGGCTTCCAGCGACAACCCCACGCCGCCTGGCTTCTCGGCGCCCGGCGCCTCACCAGAGAGGTTGATCCGCAACCGCAGGTTGTTGGCGGAATCGGCGTTCTTGATCGCCTCCTCGAAACTGATCTTGCCGGCCTTATGCAACTCGAACAACGCCTGATCGAAAGTCTGCATCCCCATCCCGGTCGCCTTCTCCATGATTTCCTTGAGCCCGGCCACCTCGCCGCGCTTGATCAGTGTCTCCACCATCGGCGAATGCAGCAAAATCTCGATCGCCGCCACTCGCTTGCCATCCACCGTTGGAATCAAGCGCTGCGAGACGAAAGCCCGTAGATTGGCCGACAGATCGGTGAGCAATTGCGGACGCCGTTCCTCGGGGAAGAAGTTGATGATCCGATCCAGCGCCTGATTGGCGCTGTTGGCGTGCAGGGTGGAAATCGCGAGGTGGCCGGTTTCCGCGAACGCCAACGCATGCTCCATGGTCTCGCGGTCGCGGATTTCGCCGATCAGAATGACGTCCGGGGCTTGTCGCAAGGTATTCTTCAGGGCGTCGGCATAACTGAGCGTATCCACGCCAACCTCGCGCTGGTTGACGATGGAACGCTTGTGACGGTGGATGAATTCGATGGGGTCCTCGATGGTGATGATATGCCCGCCGTTATGGGTGTTGCGATGATCGATCAGCGCCGCCAACGAGGTGGACTTACCCGAACCGGTGCCGCCGACAAACAGGATCAGTCCGCGCTTGGACATGATCACCTCGCTCAAAACCGGCGGCAACCCCAATTCCTTGACGTTGGGCAAGTCAGTCTTGATGTTGCGAATCACCATCGACACTTCACCGCGCTGCTTGAAGATGTTGACTCGAAACCGCCCCACCCCAGGCTCGCTGATCGCCAAATTCAGCTCCAGTGTTTTCTCGAACTCCTTGATCTGCTCTGGATGCAGAATCGAATAGGCGATTTCCTTGACTCGACCATGAGGCAATGGCTCCTTGTCCAGCGCGCGCAACACCCCTTGAAACTTGGCGCAAGGCGGCGCACCCACGCTCAGGTAAATATCGGAACCGTCTCGACGGGCCAGAACCAACAAATATTCCTTTAGATCCATGTAGTTACTCCAAAATACCCATGCCAGTTTCTAAGTTCGATCCATCGCGGCCGCATGACCGCCGCGTCGCGGGTCGCCCGCTCCCTGGCCATCGGGAGCCATCGCGTTGACCCCACCGAAGTACACGTCTTGCACCGGCCAGCGGTTGAGCGGCCAGCGCGCCGCAAAATTCACCAGATCCGCCTCGGCGAAACCCGGTTCCACCTGCGCACACTGACCATCCCAGTGTAGGCGCGGCGCCTCGACCGCGGCGCGCGGGCTCATGGCGAAATCCACCACGTTGCTGATCACCTGCAACATGGCGGTGCGGATGCGCTTGCTGCCGCCGCTGCCCAAAACCAACCGGACCCGATCGTCGACCAACAGCAGCGACGGCGCCATCATCGAGGCCACCCGCATGCCCGGCGGGCTGACGTGAAAGCCCTCCGGATGCAGGTCGTCCTCGCCCATCATATTGTTGAGCATGATCCCAGTATCGGGCACGCAGTAACCGGAACCCTCGCCGTTGGAGGTGGTCATGCTGGCGGCGTTGCCTTCGGCATCGCAGACGCTGACGTGGGTCGTGCCGCCGGACGCGGTACGCACCCGCTCCGTGCTTTCGTTCAAGCCCGGCCCGCCCAGATCGGCCGGGCTGAGATAGCCTTCGGCGCGGCGGCGATCCACTTCCTCCATCACCGCCACCAGCAACGCCAGATGCGTCGGAGATCCGAAACCGAGTCCGGTCACGTCGCGCGCTTCCAACAGGCGCAGCGACAGCGCGATCAGCGAACCCCCGAAGGAAGGCGGCGGGTTGCTCAACAACCGGCAACCGCGATAGTCCACCGGCAGCGGCTCTCGCTCGATCACCCGGTAGGCGGCCAGATCGGCCGCGGTCAGCAAGCCGCCGCCTTCGCTCATGTCGAGGATGAGGCGGCGGGCCAGCTCGCCCTCGTAGAACTCCCGCTCGCCCTCGCGCGGCAGGGTTTCCAGAAACGCCGCCAGCTCCGGGTTGCGATACACATTGCCCTCGCCCAGATAGCGTCCGTCCGGCTGGAACAGCGCCCGCCCGGCGGCGGTCAGGGTCATGATCGGCGTCAGCAGATCCAGGAAATAAGCCTGCTTGGCGTTGATCGAGACTCCATCGCGTGCCAGTTCGATGGCCGGCGCCAGCACCTCACGCAGCGGCAGGCGACCCAAGCGCCGGTGGACATGCAGGTAACCCCGCAGCACGCCGGGCACCGCCGCCGAGCCCATGCCGACGTTAAAGATCTGCTCGCTGCCGGGAAAGCGCACCGTGACCGGCAGAAAGTGCGGCTCCAACTGGCTGGGCTGCAAACCCCGCCCCGGCGTATCCACAAAAAAATCGAACACCATCGCCCGCCCCTGTGCGGTACGGGCCAGCAGAAAACCACCGCCACCGAGGCTGGTTAGTGCCGGCTCGGCCACGGCGGCGGCGAAACCGGCCGCCACCGCCGCGTCGAAGGCGTTGCCGCCGGCACGCAGAACCTCACAGGCTGCCGCGGTCACGCGCGGATGGCCGCTTGCCACGCCACCCCTGAAAGCTTGGCTTTCCATTATGTTTCCGATCTCTCCACCAGCATCCGCTCAGGTACGAGCCGGTCGCCGGTGCGGCGCGCGGCCACGGGGGCGGTCGCCACCGGATGGCGGCGGACGGCGGTGCTCGAGTCGCTTGGGCGGTTTGTACTCCAACAGCAGCTCTTCGGTCACCGGCAGCGCCGAAATTTTCTGGCCGATGAAGTCCTCGATCTCCGGCAGCGAGTAGACATACTCTTCGCAGGCGAAGCTGATGGCGTCGCCGCTGGCACCCACGCGGGCGGTGCGGCCGATGCGATGCACATAGTCCTCTCGTTCCTGCGGCAGATCGAAGTTAATCACATGAGTCACATCCGCGATGTGCAGGCCGCGCGCCGCCACGTCGGTCGCCACCAGAATCGGCAGCTCGCCGCGCTGGAACGATTCCAGCAGGCGCAAACGCTTGTGCTGGGGAATATCGCCCGACAGCACGCCGGCTTCATAACCGTTGCCGAGCAAATACCCGGTCACCCGGTCGGCCGCCCGCTTGGTGTTGACGAAGATCATGGTCCGCTTGGGCGCCTGCTGGCGCAGCACTCCCAGCAACAGCGGGATCTTGTCGTGACCGGAAACGTGATACAGGGCCTGGCGGACCTTGTCGGCGGTCACATGCTCGGCTTCGATCCGCACCACCTGCGGGTTGTTCATGTGCTCGTAAGCCAGTTCCATGACCCGGTTGCTCAGGGTGGCGGAGAACAGCATGTTGATGCGCTGACCGGGGGGCGGCATCTTGCGCAACAGGTAGCGGATATCGGCGATGAAGCCCAGATCGAACATGCGATCGGCCTCGTCCAGCACCACCACTTCGATGTTGGACAGCCTGTAGACGCCCTGCTTGTGGTAGTCGATCAGGCGACCGGGCGTACCGATCAGCACGTCCACGCCGCTTTCGAGCTGACGGCGCTGGCTGTCGTAGCCGGTTCCGCCGTAAACCACGGCGCACTTGAGACCGGTGTAGCGACCCAGCAGCTCGGCATCACGGTGGATCTGCACCGCCAACTCGCGGGTGGGAGCAATCACCAGGGTCCAGGGACCAGCCTCGTCTTCGGGAACCGGAGTTTCCATCAAGTGGTGTAGGGCGGCCAACAAAAAAGCGGCGGTCTTGCCGGTACCGGTTTGGGCCTGGCCGGCGACATCCTGGCCCTGGATCGCCAGCGGCAAGGTAGCGGCCTGAATCGGCGTGCAGTGGACGAAGCCAGCATCTTCCACGCTCTCCAGCAGCGCATCGTTCAGGCCGAGCGAGGAAAATGGGATATGAGTCAAATGGTCTTTTTGCATGAGTGAAAGATGATCCCGAATGAGCGGGGTTTGGGGGCACCACATTTGAATTTTGGCGGAATATCGAAAGAAATTTGTGCCTCGATGGATTATTTTGCCACAATATCCTCCGTTGAACGCCGCGCGCCGTGGATTTTCGCGGTCGCGCCGTGGCGGTGGGTCCCTCCTGGACCTTCCCGACCATATCGTAACCCATCCGTTTTCGCGCATCCGCCGACCCGCGCGAGCGGTCCGCCGCCCTTCCCATCCCGAACCGGAGATCCTTCCGTGAGCGAGCAAATTGTGCATGTCACCGACGAAACCTTCGAGGCCGAAGTACTCAAGGCCGAACAACCGGTCCTGGTGGACTACTGGGCCGAGTGGTGCGGGCCCTGCCGGATGATCGCGCCGATTTTGGACGAGATCGCCGGGGAGTACGCCGGCCGGGTCAAGATCTGCAAGCTGAACGTGGACGAAAATCAGGGTACGCCACCCAAGTATGGCATCCGCGGCATTCCCACCCTGATGTTGTTTCACAACGGCAACGTCGAAGCCACCAAGGTTGGCGCCATTTCCAAGTCGCAACTGACCGCCTTCCTCGACAGCAACCTGCGTTAAACTTCCGGCGTTCGCCCGCCCGTGGCTGGACGCCGTTTCGCGGCCGTGCTAGCTTACCTAGCGCGCCGCGATCAAATACCGCCATAACGATCATTCCATACCCCGCTCCGCCGTTACCCGGCTGGCTTCCCGACACGCGAACCTCCGACCCTTCTCCGCGGACGCACCCCGCCGGCGCCCGCCGCCCCGAGCACGTAGCTTCCATGAATCTGACCGAACTCAAAAAGAAATCCGCCGCCGAACTGATCGCCATCGCGCAGGAACTGAGGCTCGAAGGCACGGCGCGGTCCCGTAAACAAGACGTGATCTTCGCGATTCTCAAGGCGCTGGCCAAGAACGGCGAGGATATCTACGGCGACGGTGTATTGGAAATTCTGCAGGACGGCTTTGGTTTCCTGCGCTCCGCCGACAGTTCCTATCTGGCCGGCCCTGACGACATCTATGTCTCTCCCAGCCAGATCCGCCGCTTCAACCTGCGCACCGGCGATACGGTCAGCGGCAAGATCCGCCCACCCAAGGAAGGCGAACGCTACTTTGCCCTGCTCAAGGTCGGCGACATCAATTTCGAGCCGCCGGAAGCGTCCAAGAACAAGGTACTGTTCGAGAATCTGACGCCGCTGCACGCCAACGATCGGCTATCGCTGGAGCGCGGCAACGGCAGCACCGAGGATATCACCGCCCGGGTGATCGACTTGATCTCGCCCATCGGCAAAGGCCAGCGCGGCTTGATCGTCTCGCCCCCCAAGGCCGGCAAGACCGTGATGTTGCAGAATATCGCCCAGAGCATCGCCGCCAATCATCCCGAGTGCTATCTCATTGTACTGCTGATCGACGAACGGCCGGAGGAAGTGACCGAAATGCAGCGTTCGGTGCGTGGCGAGGTGATCGCCAGCACCTTCGACGAACCGGCCACCCGCCATGTGCAGGTTGCGGAAATGGTGAACGACAAGGCCAAGCGGCTGGTCGAGCACAAGCGCGACGTGGTCATCCTGCTGGATTCCATCACCCGGTTGGCACGGGCCTACAACACAGTGGTGCCGGCTTCCGGCAAGGTATTGACCGGCGGTGTGGACGCCAACGCCCTGCAGAAGCCCAAGCGTTTTTTCGGCGCGGCGCGCAATATCGAGGAAGGCGGCTCGCTGACCATCCTGGCCACCGCGTTGATCGACACCGGATCGCGCATGGACGATGTGATCTACGAGGAATTCAAGGGTACCGGCAATATGGAAATCCATCTTGACCGGCGAATTTCCGAGAAACGGGTATTCCCGGCCATCGATATCAACCGTTCCGGCACCCGCCGCGAGGAGCTGCTGACCGAGGCGGACGACCTGCAGAAGATGTGGATACTGCGCAAGCTGCTGCATCCGATGGACGAGTTGCAAGCGATGGAATTTATGTTGGAACGGCTGAAAAGCACCCGGACCAACAAGGACTTCTTCGACTCGATGAAGCGCTGAACGCACCCTCTCCCGCTCTCAACCCTGCTTCAAGCGCATGAACGCCACCGCCGATACCGCCACCAGCTTCCAAGCTCCACGCCGCCCGACCCTGCCCACCCCGTTCGCCCTGCCGTTAAAACTGATTCCCGGTCTGGTGCATTCGATTGCGCTAACCACCGCCCTGAATGTGCTGTTCGCCGCGCAAATTCGTGAGGGCGAGCTCGATTTTCTGCGCGACCGGGTGCTGCTGATTCAGGTGCGCGACGCCAAGATGGAATACCGGATTCGCTTCGCCGGACCCGCCGGCTTCGTGCCCGGCATGGCCGTGCAAGCGCCGGACTTGAGCATCGGTGGCACGCTCTATGATTTTCTGGCGCTGGTCACCCGCCGCGAGGATTCCGACACGCTGTTTTTCAACCGTCGGGTGGTGATGGAAGGCGATACCGCCCTGGGTCTGGAATTGAAGAACTGGCTGGATGGAATGGATTTGGAAGCGGCCAGCGGCATTGATATCGCCGCTGCTGCGCGCCGCCAATGGGCTGATGGGGGCTTACGAGCGATTCAGCGGTTGAACACGCACCATTGATTGTCCCCCAACCAGTGAATGGCATCGATGTTTGAACCTTCGACGGAACTCCTCAAACAAATAGCCCTCGGCGAGGACTCAGTCCTCGAACTGAAAACCGTCGAATTCAGTGGCAACAAAATTACCGGCCCCCACCGCAACAGCATGGCCGACGAACTTGCCGCGATGGCCAATACCCATACCGGCATCGTTTTGCTCGGCGTGGATGATCAATCGAAAGCCATTCACGGTGTTCCCAAGGACAAGCTGGATATCGTCGAGACCTGGCTGCGCGAAATCAGCAACGACCTGATCGAACCGCCCTTGGACTGCGTGATCCGCAAAACTTTAGTCACGGACGCGGATGGTGGTGAAAAAGCGATCATGCGTATCGATGTCCCACGCAGCTTGTTTGTGCATCAAAGTCCGGGAGGATATTTTCGCCGTATTGGCAGCTCCAAACGACCGATGAGACCCGATGTGCTGGCGCGTTTGTTTCAGCAACGCAGTCAAGCCAGACTAATCCGCTTCGATGAACAAACGATTGCCAGTGCAAAACCGGATATCCTGGAAGCACCGTTGTGGGGACGATTTAGGACAGTGCTTTCACCGACTGACAATCGAGAATTTTTGGAGAAGATGAAGCTGGTTGCGCGGGATGAAGACGGGATCTTACGTCCGACCGTCAGCGGTGTGTTGATGGCGACCGAACATCCAGAAGAATTCCTTGCAACGGCTTATATTCAGGCCGTTTGCTATCGCGGTATCGAGCGAAATGCCGCTTATCAATTGGATGCGAAAGACATTACCGGACCGCTGGATGCACAGGTGAGGGAAGCCTGTAAATTCGTTGAGCGTAACATGCGGGTTTATGCGATAAAGACGCCCAATCGCATCGAAACGCCGCAGTTTTCAATGAATGCGGTGTTCGAGGCAGTCGTTAACGCGGTCGTGCATCGTGATTATTCGATGTACGGCTCCAGAATCCGCCTGCATGTTTTTGCTGATCGGCTGGAGCTTTTCTCGCCGGGGACTATTCCGAATACGATGACAATCGATAGTCTTTCGGAGCGTCAATCGGCTCGTAACGAGTTACTAAGCTCTCTATTGGCCCGCTGTCCGATGAACGTCAATGCCACTGGTAGTCAACGCAGTTTCATCATGGATAAACGTGGTGAAGGCGTTCCAATCATTATTACCGAAAGCGAAAAACTTTCTGGCCGTAGACCAGAATATCGATTGCTTGATGACGCAGAGCTGAAGCTGACGATCTATGCGGCAAGGTCGCCGCATGACGATGATTTGGAGTGACGCTTCTTTTAGTATGTTACCTGCTGATTCAGCTAACAGCTCGCCTACACCATATCCTCCACCTGCCTCAATCCCGCCTGTCCCTGCCAATAACCGTCGCAGGCGCCATACGGCAACGCGGCATTCAGCGCGCGCGCTGCCTCCAGCGGATCGCGTTCCCCACGCAAACAGGCGGCGAAGGCTTCGATAATCGCCTCGGTTCCCTCGGCCTGCGGGCTGACCCGCAACACATCCACCTTCAGTTCCCGCAACTCCTCCAGTTCCAACAACAGGTTGCAGGTTTGCGCCGACTGCGTCTGGATACCGTTGAGCGCCAGGAACGCCTGCCCCTCGCGGGTGCTCACGGTCAAACCCTCCGGGTAATCCAGACAGCGGAAGCGGCAATCGTCCTTGGGCAAATCGTGATGACGCGCGGTAAAACAACGGGCCGAATACGCCAGCGGCAAGCGACCGTAGACAAACACTTCGGTCTCCACCCCCGCCGGCCGCTCCGCCTGTATCGCCGCCAGCGTCTCGGCCGACAGTTCCACCGGCATCACCCAGCGTTTGGCACCCAAACCGGCCAGGAAGCACAGCGTCCGGTCATTGTAGACGTTGATGCCGGTACCCAACACAAACGACGCGCCCCGCGCCGACAGCAGCCGTACCGCGCCCATATCGTTGGCTTCCACGGTAAAGCGGCCGTTTTCGCATAAGCGGTGCAGGGTCTTCAATTCCGACTCGGCCTCCAGCAAGGCCATGGTGGACAACACCACCTCCTTGCCGGCGGCGCTCAACCGTTCGGCCAGCATCAGCCATTCCTCGGTATTCAGCGCGCGGCGCTTGGCGCAGATCGTTTCGCCGAGATACACGATATCGACGGGCGACGCGGCGATCCGCTCGTAGAAATCCAGCAGTTTGTCCTTGGGCCAGTAGTACAGCACCGGCCCCAGCGCCAGTTTTGGCGTGCGTGCTTCAATCGTCATGGCGACGGCTCTCCTATTGCCAGGTCCGATGATAGGCGCCCAAGGTCGTCTGGTGACCCTCGGACACCTTGCCCAGTTCCCGCAGCCATTCCGGTTTGGGCGCGTAGGTAGCGGCATTGCGCCGGCAGGCGTCGATGGCCGCGCGCCAGACCTTGGTGACCTGGGTCACGTAGGCCGGGCTGCGCTGGCGACCCTCGATCTTGATCGCGGCGATGCCCATGCGCTGCAACTCCGGCAGCAGCTCCAGCGTATTGAGGCTGGTCGGCTCCTCAATGGCGTAATAAGTCTGATCCGCCACCGTGAACCGGCCCTTGCACAGGGTCGGATAGCCGGCCGGCTCACCCGGAGCGTGGCGATCGATCAGCAAACCGCCGAGCCGGGTTTCCAGGCCACGGGGCGTTTCTTCCCAGCGCACCGCCTTGGCCGGCGAGCAGACGCCGCACATGTTGGGCGATTCGCCGGTGACATAGGACGACAGCAGACAACGGCCCTCCACCATGATGCACAGCCCGCCGAAACCAAACACTTCCAGGTCCACCGGGCTGTTTTCCAGCACATGACGGACTTGCGGCAAGGAGAGAACGCGGGGCAGCACCACCCGGCGGATGCCGAAGTGCTCGTGATAGAAGCGAATCGCCTCGTAATTGGTGGCGGAACCCTGCACCGACAGATGCAGCGGCAGGTCGGGATGCCGGCGGCCGGCATAGTCCAGCACGCTGATGTCGGCGGCGATCACCGCGTCCACTTTCAATTCCGCCGCCTGATCCACCGCCCGCCGCCAGCGCTCCCAACCGGACGGTTGCGGGAAGGTATTGAGGGCGACGAATACCCGCCGACCCTTGGCATGGGCGTATTGCACGCCCTGTGCGGCGGTCTTGGCGTCGAAATTCAGGCCGGGAAAATGGCGGGCGTTGGTGTCGTCGCGGAAGCCGATATAGACGGCGTCGGCTCCATGGTCCACGGCGGTTTTCAGCGAGGGCAGATTGCCAGCGGGACAGACCAGTTCCAGCGGTTTTGACGGAGTGGATACAGTAGGCATGGGGAAGAGTTTTCCACGAATGGGAATAGCTTGCGTGAGGTCAGCCGGCGGTCGCCAGCGTCAAGGTGATCGCCGTGTCCGGCGCGCCGTACACCATGAGATAAGCACCTGCTGGGGCCGTACTGGCGCTACCGTTACCCAGGCCGGACGCCAGCAACTTGAGATCCGCATCGTACAACTTCCACGCACTGGCGCCGGCGATCGCCACCGTGCCTGCCACTGGCAACGTGCGCCACTCGGCGAAACCTTCACCGCCGATCGGGATCGCGCTGTCGCCAACCGGGAGCACCGGCACACTGGCCTGTGGACGGAACAGCGTGCTACCGTAGCGCACCCATTCTTCGCCGTCGCGGGTCTCGATGACCACATCGTTCAGATCGCGCCCAAAGTTCACGGGGATTTTCAGGAACATCCGTGCCACGGTATCGCTGCCCGCCGGATCGACGATTTGCGAGCCCACATGGATCGATGAGGCAAACAGGTAGCCAGGCAGCCCGTCAACCACGTCCAGGGCAAACCGCGGTGGCGCCGTCCCCTGGACCAATGGGATGGACTGCGCATCTTCGTTGACCACCAGCCAGCGCTGACCCACGCGCCCCTGCCAAGCCGCCGACAACGGGGCCGCCGGCTGGACTTGCTGGCCAAAGGGAATCTCCACCAGGTAATGCCCCAAACCGATTGGCCGACGTGCGACCAAATAGTGCCGCCCCTCCCCGTCGAAGGTTCGATACGCCACATTCGGCGCGGTATCGCTGGAGAAGCTACCGTCGATACGCCGCTTCAGGTCGTTGGCGATTTCGGTCCAGGCACCATCACTGTAGATGGAAATCTTCAGGCTACGGTCGGACAAGGCTTCGATCCGCAGCAAGGCCTCGAATTGCGCGTAATCGCCGACGATGGCGGCTAGATCGGCATCGGTCGCGGGCTGCTTGGGTTGCGGCGTATCGGGCAGCGGGGTGGGCACGGCGGGAATGCGGCCGCGCTCAGCCAGGGCATGCAGCATGATTCGTTCGGCCAACATGCCTGCACTGAACTTGATGGAAGCGCCCGTCACCATCACCGCCAGCCGTTCGTTCGGCGCCACGAAGAATTCGGAGCCATAGGTCAGGGTGCCGCCATTCTTATGCCAGGCGGTCACGCCCACGGCGGCGAGGCCAGACTGCGCCACCCCATCCCAGCCCAGACCCCAGTGAAATGTGGGTATGGGGTTGAAGAGTAGCTGCTGCGTCTGGTCGCGGCCCATCTCGGCCACCGCCGATGCCGACAAAACGCGGACGTCGCCATGACGGCCGCCGTTCATGAACATCGTCGCCAGGCGGGCCATGTCGCTGGGCGTCGAATAGAGACCGCCCGTGGCATAGGCGTTGGTGTATTCCTGGGGATCGGCGCGGTCCCCCGTGTAGCCCGGCGCGAACGATCCGGCCGGGAAGGGTTCCAGTGCAAAGCGGCTGTGGGTCATGCCCAGCGGCGCGAGGATTTCGTCCTCCACGAACTGGGGGTAGGGCTGACCCGATACCGCCGCCACCAGCGGCTCGATCATCGTGAAGCAATCATTGCAATACACCGCCATCTCGCCCGGCTGGTGCTTGAGCCGTTGGGTCGCCAACGCCTGTTGCACCTGCGCGGCATAACCCGGCACCGGTGCGTTGGTGAAACCGTTGCGATAGTCGGTCCCGGCGAAACCCGCCGAATGATTGAGCAACATGCGCACGGTGATCTGCGGGTATTCCGGCGCGGCCATGCGGAAATCCGGCAGATACTGTACGAGCGGGGCGTCGAGATCGATCTTGCCCTGATCGACCAGTTTCATGGCCGCCATCGCGGCGAAGACCTTGCTGACCGAGCCGATGCCATACATCGTGGTTAAGTCGGGGGCGGTTTGCGTCGCTTTATCGATGTGACCGAAGGCTTCGCTCCAGACGACGCGCTCGCCGTCGATCAACGCGACCGAGGCCGAAGGCGTATCCGTATCGATGAGCGCCTGCCGGATGGCGGCGCGGCCGTCGGTGATGGTTTCAGCGTAGCTGAGCGGGGCCGGGGCATCGCCGTCGTCATCGTTGCAGCCGACCAGCAGGCCGAGCGTCAACGCGCTGACGCCAACCAGACGCGCTAAACTCCGACCAGCAAGTAATACGGGACTGTTCTTTTCCATCGTTCCTCTTCCTTAAAATAATTATATTTTTGAAGTTGTTAAGGCATCTTGCCTGGCTCCATCCGGCTTATTCTCCCCGCTCCCGGGCGATGGCCCGATAGCCAATGTCGGTGCGGTAGTAAGCGCCATCCCAACGCACGCGCTTGACCAGGTTGTAGGCCAGATTCTGCGCCTCGGCGACCGTGCCGCCCAAAGCGGTGGCGCACAGCACCCGGCCGCCGTGGGTGACAACGTGGCCATCCTTGCTGTCCAGCGTGCCAGCGTGGAACAGCTTGCCGGCATCGCCCAGTTCCTCGTCATGGCGCGGCAAGCCCTCGATCACGTCGCCCTTGCGATAGGCGCCCGGATAACCGGCGGCGGTCATCACCACGCCCAGCGCGGCGCGCGGGTCCCAATCCACCGTCATCTCATGCAGCCGCCCGTCCAGCGCCGCCTTGCACAGTTCCACCAGATCGGAGCGCAGGCGCAGCAGCAATGGCTGCGCCTCGGGATCGCCCAAGCGGCAGTTGTATTCCAGCACCTTGGGGCCGTCGGCGGTGATCATCACCCCGGCGTAGAGGAACCCGACATAGCGGCAACCTTCCGCCGCCATGCCGCGCACGGTCGGCTCGATGATCTCGGCCATGATGCGGTCGTGCAGTTCCGGGGTCACCACCGGGGCCGGAGAATAGGCCCCCATGCCGCCGGTATTGGGTCCCTGGTCGCCATTGTCGCGGGCCTTGTGATCCTGCGACGAGGCCAGCGGCAGGATGGTCTCGCCGTCGGTCATGACGATGAAGCTGGCTTCCTCGCCGCGCAAAAACTCCTCGATCACCACCTGCCGACCCGCTTCGCCGAAATCGGCGCCGCTCAACATGCCGCGCATGGCGGCGATGGCTTCCTGCTCGCTTTGGGCCAGAATCACGCCCTTGCCGGCCGCCAGTCCGTCAGCCTTGACCACGACCGGCGCACCCATTTCGCGGATAAAGGCTTCCGCCGCGTCCGGGTCGCTAAAGTTCTGGTAGCGAGCGGTGGGGATGTGATGGCGAGCCAGGAAATCCTTGGCGAAGGCTTTGGAGCCTTCCAGTTGCGCCGCCGCCTGAGTCGGCCCGAAACAACGCAGACCAGCGGCGGCGAAGCGGTCGACGATCCCCAACACCAGCGGTACTTCCGGGCCGATGATCGTCAGATCGATGTGATGATCCAGGGCGAATTGCAGCAGATCCGGCGGGTCGTCGGCGGTAATGGCGATATTGGTGACCTTGGGTTCGCGGGCGCTGCCGGCATTGCCCGGCGCCACGTAGATGTTGTTGATCCGGCTGGACTGCGCCACCTTCCAGGCCAAGGCGTGTTCGCGGCCACCGCCGCCAACGATCAGGATATTCATGAAGAACCCTCACCCCAACCCCTCTCCCAGTGGGAGAGGGGTGTTGTAGTTAGTGCCGGAAATGCCGCATCCCGGTCAACACCATCGCCATATTGTGCTCGTCGGCGGCGGCGATCACCTCGCTGTCGCGCATCGAACCGCCCGGCTGGATGACGGCGGTAATCCCGAATTCAGCGGCCAGATCGATGCCGTCGCGGAACGGGAAGAAGGCGTCGGAACCCATCGCCGCGCCCTTCAGATCCAGCTTTTCCTCCTGCGCCTTCATGGCGGCGATCCGCGCCGAGAACACCCGGCTCATCTGGCCGGCGCCGACTCCGAGAATCATCCCGTCCCGGCCGTAGACGATGGCGTTGGATTTGACGAACTTCACCACTTGCCAGGTGAACAGCAAATCGGCCAGTTCCTGGTCGCTGGGCTGGCGTTTGCTGACCACCTTCAAATCGGCCGGCGCCACCTGGCCCAAGTCACGATCCTGCACCAGCAACCCGCCGGTAACCCGCTTGTAATCCCAGCCCGGCGCCCGGTCGCTCTCCCAGTGGCCGCAGGCCAGCACCCGCACGTTCTGCTTGCTGGCGGTCGCCGCCAGCGCCTCCGGCGTGACTTCCGGGGCGATGATCACCTCGACGAACTGCCGATCCACAATCGTCTTGGCGGTAACGGCGTCCAGCGGCCGGTTGAAGGCGATGATGCCGCCGAAAGCCGAGGTCGGGTCGGCCTGAAAGGCGCGGTTGTACGCTTCGAGAATGCTCGAGCCGACCGCCACGCCGCAGGGATTGGCGTGCTTGACGATCACGCAGGCCGGCGCGGCGAAACTCTTGACGCATTCCAGCGCGGCGTCGGTGTCGGCAACGTTGTTGTAGGACAGCTCCTTGCCCTGCAACTGGTGAGCGGTGGCGATGCAGGCTTCGGCCGGCTTGGGCTCGACGTAGAACGCCGCCTGCTGGTGCGGGTTCTCGCCGTAGCGCATGTCCTGAGCCTTGACGAACTGGGTGGTATAGCGGCGTGGGAACGGGTCGCGCCCGCCCTCGGCGCGGATCGAGCCGAGATAGTTGGCGATGGCGCCGTCGTAGCGGGCGGTATGCTCGAACACCTTGACCGCCAGTTCGAAGCGGGTGGCGTCGCCGACAATCCCTTGATTCGAATGCATCTCGGCCAGCACTCGCTCGTAGTCGCCGGCATCGACCACCACGGTAACCGCCGCGTGGTTCTTGGCCGCCGCCCGCAGCATCGCCGGCCCGCCAATATCGATATTCTCGATGGCGTCGGCCAGCATGCAGTCCGGCTTGGCGACCGTGGCTTCGAACGGATAAAGGTTCACCACCAGCAAATCGATGGGGGCGATGCCGAACTGATTCATCGCCAGATCGTCCTCGCCGCGCCGCCCCAGCAGCCCACCGTGCACCCGGGGATGCAGGGTCTTGAGCCGCCCGTCCATCATTTCCGGAAAGCCGGTGTAATCGGCGACATCGATGACGGGGATGTTGTTTTCGGCCAGTAGCCGGGCGGTGCCGCCGGTCGAGAGGAGTTCTACATTCAGTTCACGCAGGGCACGGGCGAAATCCACGAGACCGGTTTTATCGGAAACGCTGAGCAGGGCGCGGCGGACGGGAAGAGCGGGTGTTGGGTTCATACGGGGGTCCATTGCCTCAATGAAAGGGAGTTGGCCAGAATGGTGAATAGCGCGACCGACGCTCAGACGGTGTCCGCCTCGGGCACTGGCCCGAAATATAGATCGTAGAAGCGGTCTTTTTCCGGGTCGTACTGCATCAATTCACCGTTCTCCAAATCGTAATACCAGCCGTACAGGGTCAAGGTGCCATCCTCGACCCGTTGGCGAATAAACGGGAAAGTCAGCAGATTGGTCAGCGAAGTTCGCACCCCAGCCCGTTCGCAGGCCCGCTGCTTGAATTCGCGACTGGCATCCGGCCAGCGCCGCAGCACCTCATCGCGGGCGGGGGCGGCGATTCGCACCCAGGGCGCGATATAGCCTTCGCCTTCGTCATTTTCACCGTAGCCGTCCAACAAGGCGTGGATACCGCCACAGTGCGAATGACCGAGCACGATGATGTTATGGACATGCAGGTTGCAAACCGCGAATTCCAGGGCGGCGCTGGTGCCATGATAACGGCCGGTGGTTTCGTAGGGCGGCACCAGGCTGGCGACATTGCGCACCACGAACAAATCGCCGGGCGCGGAATCGGTGAGGATGGCGGGGTCCACTCGGGAATCGCTGCACCCGATCAGCAAGGTGCGGGGGGTTTGCCCCTGCATCGCCAGCCGGTTGAACAACTCCCGGTTCGGCTCGAAACTCTTGACGCGAAAGCGCTGGAAACCTTTCAGCAATTCGTGGATGTCGGACATGGCGGGTCACTGCGGTGGTTTGGGTTCACGCGCATTATACCCCGCCATGCTCGAAGAACCTTCCGCCTATTGCCCTACCGCCAGTCGCGCCACCCAGGCGTTGCTGGCGCCCGCCGTGACCCCCTGCACCCACTGGGGAAACAGCCCGCCGACCAGCACCAGCAATCCCAGCACGCCAGCCACCAGCAGCTCGCGCGGCCGTAGATCCAGGACGGACGCCAGCTCGGGATTGGCCAGCGGCCCCAGGAACGCCCGCTGGAAGAAGCCCAGAAAATAGGCGGCGCTCAGGATCACCCCACCCAGCGCCACCAGCGCCAGGACGGGAGACACCTGCATAATTCCAAGCAGGATCAATAGCTCGGCAACGAAGCCGTTGGTCCCCGGCAAGCCGATGGACGCCATCCCCAGCAGCAGAAAGAAGGCGGTGAACAGCGGCAGCGGGCCGACCAAGCCGCCCAGGCTGGCCAGATCGGTCGAGCCCAGTCGATGGCGCAGGAACCCGGCGAGGAGCATGAGGCCGCCCGCGACCACTCCAAAATTGAGCAGTTGGAAGATCGCGCCCTGTATCCCCTGGCTATTCATGACGGCGATACCCACGATCACCAGCCCAACGTGGCTGACGCTGGAAAAGGCCAGCATCTTGCGGAGGTTGGACTGCCGCAGCGCCACCAGCGCCCCATAGAGCGCGCCGAATCCGCCCAGCGCCGCCATCAGCCAGAAGTATTCGCGCGCCGCCGTCGGGGCCAGCGGCAAGGCAAAGCGCAGGATGCCGAACGCGCCGAGTTTGAGGCCGACCAGCAGCGCGCTCAAGCCCACCGGACCCTCCCGCAGCACGGTCGGCAACCAGGTATGAAAGGGAAACAGCGGAGCTTTGACGGCAAAGCCGAAAAACAGCAGCAGAAAGACGGCGGTCTGCACCGAGGGGGGCAGCGGCTGTTCGAGCAGGATCAGGTAATCGAATGACAATCCGCCAGGAATCGACGCACCCGTAGTGCCGGCGTGATGGAGCCCGAGCAGCAGGATGGCGAACAACAACGGGATGCCGCCGGCCAGCATGAACAGCGTGTACTTGATCGCGGCGAAGCGCCGTTCCGGACCGATACCCCACAGGCTGATCAGGAAATAGATCGGCACCAGGGTCAGTTCCCAGAACAGGAAGAACAGCACCAGATCCAGGGCACAGAACACGCCCATGGTGACGCCTTCCAGCGCCAGCAGCAGGGCGAAGTACAAGCGGGGCAGGGTCTGAATGCTGGTCCAGGACGCCAGGATGACGGCGCAGAACAGCAGCGCGGTCAGCGGCGGGAACAGGGCGGAAATGCCGTCGATTCCGAGTAGATACTGGACATTCAGGCTGGGAATCCACACCGCCCGCTCCACGAACTGCATCCCGGCGTCTTCCGGGCGCAGCGCGGCCAGCATCAGCAGCGACAGGGCCAGTTCCAGAACGGCGCCGGCCAGCGCCCAGACCCGCACGGTACGACTCTCGCGCAGGAACGGCAACACCAGCGCCCAGACCAGCGGCAGCAGGATCAAGAGGCTCAGAATGGGGATGCCGATGGGATCGACGGGAGATAGGGGTTCTGGACTTATCATATAGGCGATTTTGGAAATGGTTTCGAGTCATTAGCGCAGAGACAGAATACAATTTAGGTGCACTTATGGCGCATTTCTTTTTCAAGAATTTCTTTGACGAACGATGGAATTTCTTTTTCGAGAGATATAGATTCAGCTTTTATTCTCTCGTAAATTTCGATTTCATCACCCTGCCAGATTAGATCAAGCCGACGCATTTGACGCATGGCAAGGTGAGAGTAATTTTCTGGATATGCCCAGTAGCAGGTCAAACAAATCGTCCTATCCTTGATGGTTTGCCAGTTCTCACAATGCTCGCAAGACCACGATTTTGCTCGATTTGCTGAACCGCAAAGAAGCATAAAATCATCTGGATTGAGTTCGTCACCTTCACCATCGCCTCCCACCTCGTAGGGGATACGATGGTCAATTTGCATGTCTCGTTCCTCTACTTCTTCAAGGTAGATAAAGCACTTACAACCATATTTTTCGACCAATGCATCTCTAATTTTCTTGGAAAGTCCCGTCCGGCCCGATAATTTCCTGAACCGTTTGGTACTTACGTCACCGAAGCGGTAAGCAGCAATTCTCCGTCCGTCCGAGCCTGTAACACGGAAGGTTTCAATAGAAATACCGTGTTCCCGCACATCCCGAACTGCCCTTGGAGGGTGATTGTAGCCATATTTATCTTTCAGCTCTTCTGTAGTGATAAATCCATGTTCTATAATATGATCAATCACGGTCTTCGGCCGTTTCGCGGTGACTGAACGGCATAACTCAATAAATTCCTTGGGAAGTTCAGACATAAGGGATGCTAAGCTCTAGCAACATATGCTGCTGTTCATGAGGGCGGTAATAGTTAGTCGGTTTATGGGTGAGCTTTTCAGTCAGCGCCCACGAAAGGTATAGGGATTCATATGTGGTTTCATCGCGCCCAAGCAATGTCGCTTGGCTGGACCTCCCAGCTTCCAGCTCGACACGGGTTAACCCAAGAGAAGAAGGCAACAACTCTCCAAAGGTTCTGTCACCTCTGCGCCCATCATAGCTGACTATATAAGAAACCCTACGCGAATTAAGCTCCTGAAGCGCTGAAACAAAATCACTATAAGAAATTCCCGATAAATATCTTGCGTCCCTGTCACCGCATACACCTTGATATGGAGGATCCATATAAACCAGATCAGATGTTCCAACTTGGGCTAAAACTGCCATATAGTCCAGCGACGAAAAAGTAGTCTTGCCTTTCAATAAAGATGAAACACCAATAATATTTGCACGCATGGTTTCCGGTTGAGTGCCGCACCGTCTTTTGTCTGGACTCTGATTAAATAGTCCGTCAGTATTATAGCGTACTGCCCCCTTGACACATCGAGCAAGCAAATACAAGAAAAGTCGTGGGTCTTGCGTGCGATTAAAGTCATCGCGGACCCTGTAGTAATGTTCAATGGAACTCTGATGTTGTTCTTTCCAAGTTTCTTCATAGAACGAAGCGATCTCGATGGGATAGTCCACAATTAGACGCAACAATTCCACCAATGGTTTATTCAAGTCGTTAATCAAATAGGATTGCGCCATCTGCCGGGCGGCGGCAGCAATGCTGATCGCAGCCGATCCCGCAAACGGTTCAATGAGGCGTTCGATACCCTTCGGAACATATCGCAAAATGATCGGAGCTAAATTGCGTTTGCTTCCTTGGTATTGAATTGGATGGGGAATGTTTTTCATTTTCAATGCACCTGTAAAAATTAAAATATTTCTGGCAAAATTGCTAATGGGTAAGTGATATTTTCTCCTTCGACACATCCTCAACGTTACACCACCCGAACGGTACTACCATAGCGCGCGAGCTTCACATCCGTTGTCAGCAGGATAAGCGGCTCGCTCAGGGATTGTGCCACCAACAAGCGATCAAAGGGGTCCTTATGGTCATCGAATACGGGTAGCGTGGTCACTTGCAGCACATGCTCGTCTTCGATGGGTAGCCATGAAAAACCGTCCGCGATAATCTGACAGTTCAATGCCTGCAAATCGATCTTTAGCTTGCCTTTGCTGATCTTGATCGCCATCTCCCATTGCGAAGCCCGGCTGATCAGAACGCTTTCAGCGCTTTGCTCGATGAGTGTCCGCGCCTGAGTCGGGACACGAGCAGATTCAAACATCCACCAATAGATGATTTGCGTGTCGAGCAACAACCGCATGTCTGGCTGTTCCGCTACGGCTTGTTGCCTTTCGACGTTTCTTCGTCTTTGAATACATCGAAGTCGTCGTCTATCGGATCATTGAAATCATCGGCCATCCACCCCTGCCCCTCCATGCTACCCGGCGGTGCGATCCGGCGGCGCGGTGGTTTGTAGACGGTGAGTATGGCAATCGGCTGACCGGCACGGGCGATGACGACCTCCTCACCACGCTCGACGGCTTCCAGAAGCCGGGAAAGGTGAGTTTTGGCCTCGTGAATGTTGACGGTTTGCATGGTGTTCTCCGGGTTAGTCATCGGCTAGTCTAGTCGGGTGACGGCAACGGCGACAAGCCCAACACCACATCTGCTGGCAGTCCCTCTCCCGCAAAAGCGAAAAAACCAAGTCAATGCCCGCCACCCGCCTCGAACACCCGCGCCACCTGCTCCACCGCCTCGCTGATGGTCTCAATCCACGGATCGGCGTACAGCCCGACGCCGATGAGCACCGCGCACAACAGACCCGCCACGATCAATTCCCGCGACCGCAGATCGACCAGGGGCAGTGTCACGCCCTTCGGATTACGAGCCAGGAAAATCCGCTGATAGGCCCACAACAGATAACCGGCCGCCAGCACATTGCCGGAAGCGGCGATGATGGCCACGCCCCAGCCATAGGACTCGAACACCCCTTCCAGGGCCAAATGAGCGGCCTCGAAACCGGGCGTACCCGGCATGGCGATGCTGCCCAGCACCACCACCAAAAAGGTCAACCCAAGCAAGGGCGCGGCGTCGAACAAGCCGCCCAGACGGTGAAACCGGGTGGTACCCAAACGGCGGTACAGCAAACCCGCGATGATGAACAGCCCCGCCGCCGCCAAGCCCAGATTCAGGCTGAGCAGGAGACCACCTTTGAACCCGGAGGCGGTCAGCGAGAACAGTCCGGCCACCAGCGCGCCGGTGTGGCTGATCACCGCGAACGCCAGCAGGCGACGCAAGTCGGTGCGGATGAAGGCCAGCAGCGCGCCGTACACCATCCCGGCCAGGCCCAGCGCCACGATGGCCGTGTCCCACTGCCGGGCGGCGGCGGGCAGCAGCGGCAAGACAAAGCGCAACAGCGCATAAATCCCAACCTTCACCCCCACCAGAAACACCATGCCGACCGCGACCGTGCCATGTTTGGCCACGATGGGCAGCCAGGCGTGCAGGGGGAACAGCGCCAGCCGCACCGCCAACCCCGCGAACAGCAGGATGAAGATCAGCGACTGCCGCCCTTCCGGCACCGGCGTTGCCAGCAAGGCGGGCAAATCGACGGACCAAACGCCATCGGCCGCGCCAGCATGATTCCAAGCCAGCAACACGATCCCGGCCAGCAGCATCGCCAAACCGCCCAGCATCGAGCGCGCGAACTGCCAGGCCGCCCGGTTGCGCCCCGGACTGGTCCCGTAGCAAGCGATCAGCACGGTGGCCGGAATTGTCTCGGCCAGCGCGAACAGCCAGAATTGCAGCAGATTCAAGGCAGTGAACATCCCCATCAGCGCCGCTTCCAGCGCCAGCACACTGCCGACGAACGCGCCGGGCCGCTCCTGCCGGTGTGGCTGGGCGTAGAGGATGACGAACAGCGTCAACAGCGCCGTCAGCGGCAGGAACAACACACTGAGGCCATCGACGCCAAGGTGAATACCCAGCCACGGCAACACCTCGAAACGCTCGACGAACTGCATCCCCGGCGCATGCGCTTGGAAACCGGCCAGCAATTGCACCGCCAAAATCAGCTCCACCACCGCGACGCTCAGACCCAGCGCAAACGCGGTCCGCGCCTGCCGGGCGCGCCAAGCCGCGATCATGCCGAGCAGGGGAACGCCGAGTAGCGCGCTCAACAGCGGAAAAGCAGCCGGCCCGGTTCCCGGTTCCTCCCCGCCGTGCATCATCTCGCCGATCCCGGCCAGCACCGCCAGGATCACCGCCATCACCGCGATCCAGGCCCAGGATCGACCCAGCCAGCGCTCCACCCGGCTCAGTCCATAGCCCATGCGGTGACTGGTCGTCACGATCCCCTGCCCGACGGCCTTGAAGACCAGTTGTTCCTCGACTCGGTGAAACGCCGCCGCCATCCATTCGGTCACATGCCCCACGATCCCCTGCCCCCGATCCATGGCGTCGGGCGCGCGTTCGAGTACCCGGCCGGTACCGAGTTGCCGCTCCTCCCACTGCGCCAGCGACGACAGGGCGTTCACCGCCGGCGCCGGCAACCCGGTCGCCCGATCCACCACGGCGGTATCGAACGCGCTCAAATAAACCGCCAGGCGGCGCACGGGCCGGACCACGCTCCAGTTCGCAAGATCCTCCAACCAGAACCGCTGTAGCGCCGCCACATAGAGCCGACGCCGGCGAGCGAGAAAGGCGGGCACGGGCCGGGCGCGCTCCCCTTGCAATTGGTACAAAATCGCGGGTGCGCTGAGGAATTGATAGGCGCGAAAAACCGCGTGACAACACAGATGCGCCAGCGCCAGCCGCCAGAAGCCGAGCCCGCAGGCCAGAAACATCAGCCCGACCTGTCCCGAGGTGGAGAAGATCAGGGCGCTCTTGATATCGGTTTGCGCCAACCCGCCCAGAAATCCATACAACGCCGTCGCCAACCCGACCGCCGCCATCACCGCCATCACAACCGGCGATGGCTCGAACAAGGGCTGCAAACGCAGCACCAGATACACGCCGGCATGAACCATGACCGCGCCGTAGAACAAGGCGCTGGACGGTGTCGGTCCCTCCATCGCCCGCGCCAGCCACGGCGCCAGCGGCACCTGCGCCGACTTGGCGACCGCCGCCAGCAGGAAGCAGCCGGCCAACAGCCCAGCTTGCGTTGAACTTAGACTTGCCGCACCGGCGGTCACCACCTCCCAATCGGCGCTGCCCAGCCAATGGAACGACAGCGCGATCCCCAGCAGAAAGCCGGCATCGCCAACCCGGTTGGTGACGAAGACGCGGGTGGCGTTGTCGGCCGCGACTGGTCGATCCTGGAAAAACGCGATGAGTAGATAGGAACACAGCCCGGCGACTTCCCAACCGACGAAGGTCAACACCGCGTTGCCGCCGGTCACCAGCAGCGTCATCGCCGCCGCGAACAGACTCAGAACCAGGAAGAAGCGATGGAAACCGGGTTCCCGGTGCAGGTAGTTCACCGAAAAGCGAGCGACCAGCAGGCAGGCCAGCGACGCCAATACCAGCAGCGCGAGACTCAAATCGTCGATGACGAAGTTCAGGTTCACCCGAAACTCGCCGCTGGCCAGCCAGCGACCAAGCACCACCTGTTCGGGCAACGATCCGGCGAACCGGGCGACCGCCAGCGCCAGCACCGCCGCGAACGACGCGCCGCAGGCCACCAGCGCGATTTGGCTGGTGCGCCGCTCGTGCGCTTCGCCGTTGGCGTGCCCAAATAAAATAGCCACGCCAATCCACGACGCGGCAGCCAGCGGCAAGGTCGGGATCAGGGCGACAATCCACTCAAGCATGGTCAACACCTCTGCGTCATCATTCGGCTTCCATCGGCTGTGCTAGCGTACCCAGCGACCAATATAGAACAATATGAGTGTATGGCATGAAAACCACCGTGGAATTGAACGACAGCCTGCTCGAAGAGATCAAGCGCCATGCCACGCAACATCACACCACTTTGCGGGTGGTGCTGGAACGCGCGCTGAAGCACTTTCCGCAACGGCGGAGCACGACGCCTTTCCGCATGCGGTACGCGATATTCTCGGGGAGCGGCCTGCACGCCGGGATTCAGGAGGAGGACTGGAGCCCGATTCGAGCCCTCGTCGGGATTTCACAGCGCCGATCAGCGCCGGCAACGTGCCGAAACGAAAGCATGGTTACACAGGGCCGCCAAGGTTCCGCGGACTGGAATCCCGATCAATATTTTCGGCGACAACCGCCCCCGGATGACCGAGACCCGCGCGCGCGGCAACGAGCCGGAACCGTAAAAAGCGACGGCCCTCGGTAGCTCGGATATTATGCAACGTGCGAAACAGGCAGAGAGGCGCAAGGCGCGGTGAGAAAAGCAGGGTATTAAGGCCGGCGTGAAGGTTGAGACGTTCGGCGAACGTCAAAGCACCAGCAGGAAGCAGCGGACGATATGCATCATTCAACAAAACGACAACTTTTTATCGCGCAGGGGATAGTTATGCAAATCAAATTTATGGCCGCTCTATTTGCGGGTCTGTTCGCTATTTCAAATTCAGTGATTGCCGAAGAGTGCAGTAGTCGATCAGAAGACTCTGTTTTTATAATGGATTGCCTTTCGGCACGTTATAAAGCAGCAGATCAAGAATTAAACACGGTATATAATGAAGCGATGAAATCGCTTTCAAGCGACGGAAAGAAAAAACTTGAAGAAGCTCAAAAAGCATGGCTTAAATATCGTGATGCCAGTCTTGCATTTATAACGGAAGTCAATAGAAAAACAGGGTCTACCGGTAATTTTATCATTGAGGATTACAGAGCAGCTCTTGTGGAAAAACGAGCTTCAGAATTGAAGTATATACTTAGCGGCCCTGATGCGGGTCCAGCTGAATGGTAAGGCGATCAGAACAGCAGTGGTTACAAACGCGCGCCATTGCTCCAAAAACCCTGGGAACTCGATGGTCAGCATCACCCAGATTTATTCCCACGTCGGGCAAGAGCGAATGGAGCAGGTGGTGGGGATGTTGTGAGCAGAGGGTTCGCCCGATGTGCTTCTTTAGTTAGCTTGTTGCCTATAAATTAACCGTCGAGGAGTTATACGGAACCGCATAATCACTTGTTGGTGTGCAGTAACAAAGAATCACTGGTAGTGTTCTAACTTTGGATATCACACTAACATACCAAATTCGTACCGATTAACGAAGAGGCCGATGACGATATCATGCATTTTATTTAGTTTGGAAAAACAGATCGTTTTTCGAGCCAATCGCTTAATACGAGTCCGTAGGGTTAAATGTTTCCGTTCGATCTTCTGGGTACCGCTTTTAGCGATCACCCGTTGATCAGCGGGGAGGTGACGTTCGTAGGCACCCCAATCATCCGTGTAAAATTGCGTGATGCCAAACGGCTCCAGGAGGGCTTTTAAGGCCAGGAACGAGGGGTCTTTTCGGTCACCGAGGACATAGGCGAGCACTTCGCCGGTGGCATGGTCGATGGCATGCCATAACCAGCGTTGGTTTTCCTTGTTGCGAACATCACTCCACATTTCGTCCAGTTCTGCAATTTCAATCTGTTGAATATCAACAAGAATATGCTTTTTATTCAGCCGTTCCAGGACGGCGTGATTGACCGATTCAAGACTGGGTTCTTTTTTTTAATTCGCTGATCACCGTGCTCGGACTGATGTGGAGGACCCGCGCTGTATCCCGAATGCCGCTACCGTTTAACGCCATCTCGACAATCTGTTTTTTAATAGTCGGTACCCGACCGAGATCGTCATAATCCAAAATGAAAGTTTGAGCAGAACAATCTGGATTTCGGCACAGATAACGCTGCTTTTCGTTCGCGGTTTGGCCGCGCTTGACCACATGATCTCGACCACAATGTGGACAGCAAACCGGCACTAAAACCATAATCTTTTTCTCCCAACGTGCTGTGATGGAATCACGTCAATCGTCACTATTGATTCATGAAATTCAGTGATTAATAATACAATATCCAAATTTAGAACACTACCGACGGGCTCAACCCATAATCCGAAACTTTCGCACAGTTGGATGCGGTGATACTTATCAAATCGAGCGGCACTCCTACCATGAAAGTGTAGTCTCTCAGCAACTCGCCACGTCCACGATAGTCTGCATGTATGAACGCTCACTAGGTCCGATAATGGTGGTCGGTTTAGATGGATATCCTGAAACGATTGCATTCACGAGGACCGAGCAATGCGCGCGCACCCTAGCAGAGCAGCTCTCTCTGTAACTGGTTCATGCGTTTGCGATACGACCGTTGAGGTCTGTCCGGCTCGTCCACACCCTATGGTTTTATATTCATAAAAACCCCCTCAACTGCCTCGGTATCCGTTCCTCCTCCTTATCATTCCCCAGCGTCACCGCCGCCTCGCCGGGCTTGAGCCAAAACTGCACCACCACCTCACCCCGGATCGCCACCCGATCCAGCCACGGCCCCAACTCCTGGGCGCGGGCGTAGTGCAGCGAGAGAATCCCACCCCGGTAGGTCGCCGGGTCGTAACGATTCACGCTATCCAGGCGTCCGGCTAACGCCGATCCCCGCCTGTCCGGAATCTCCATTTCCCCCAGCAGAAAGTAAGGGTGGGTCTGATCGATGCGGCTCAGCAGCCCGCGCAGTGTCCATCCCGCTCCACGATCAGCCCGTTTTGCCACACCCCGACCACCGGGAATTTCCCCGTGACCGGCTGCAAGGTCAGATTATCGGTGGCGATCAGTTCCAGTCGATCCCGTCCGGCCGGTAGCCAAACAAGGTCGCGCCGCCCAGGCAGAGCACGGAGGCGCAAGCGACGTGGGTGCCGAGGGTCAAGCGATTTCCCTCCGGCTACCTCTCGCCGCAGAAGGCGCGAGCCTCGTGAATCACTCGGTCGCTCAGGAAAAAGCCGGCCTCTTGGCGCAGTCGCTCCAACAACGGCCCAACCTCAGCGATCCGGCCACGCGCTTTCGCTTCGATCAATACGCCCACCACACCCACGGTCTTCAGTCCGAAGCGGCGGGCCACGCGCCGACCTTCCCGCTCGTCCATCAGTACCCAACACGGTTGGCACTCCACCGCCAAGGCGATGGTTTCCGCTTCGCCCGGATCGAGCCGTTCCCGCAAGGCCGTGACCAAGGGGTGATTGGTCACTTTCCGTCGCGCAATCCAGTCCACGCCGGTGACCTCATGGCAGCCTGGCCAAGCATGACCACCGGCGCGCAACTCCGCCCAAACCGCTTCGGCGATCAGCAAGCCGCCGTACAGTGCCCGTAGTACATCGAACTGGCCGATGGCGGCGAGATTGGTCAGCGGCGAGGTGTTGCTGATAGTCACCATCACGACAGGTGGCCCAGCTCGCGCAAGGTCTCGATATCGTCTTGCAGGTCGTCGGCGTCGTAGTGAGCCTCGATGCGCCGCAGACCGAGCCACTGCCGGAACTCCCACAAGCTCAGGCCGGCCAGTTCGCGCGCCTTGCCCAGCGAGAGCCGGTTCTGGGCATAGAGCGCCAAGGCCAGTTCACGCCGGAGATCGTGCGTGTTCATTTGGGCGGCATCGAGCACGTCCTGGGGGATTTCGAGGGTCGCGGTGGCTTCTGCGGACATGATGACTCCTCCGTTCGAACCTGTTCGTGAATGATGCTCAGCCAAGTGCTTTATTCTCACCCTCACCGATCAACGCCGGCGGCAACGGGTCGGTATGGCCGCGATACCAATCGCCCGAGCGGGCGCGTTCGGGCAACGGTCGCGGGGGTCCGCTCCAAGGCACGAATCCACGCGCCGGATCGAAGATCGAAAATTCCCCGCTATCGGGGTCCTTGGCGATCACATGCACCCAAGCGCCGCCGATCAGTTCGCGCAGGCTGGGCTGACGCTGGTAAATGGCGGTCAGCACCTCGATGCGGGCCTCGACCACGATCTGCAAGCGCAGCGGCTCGTGAATCTCGATCATTTGCCGGGGCAGGCCGGTGCGCAGATCGCTACTGGCCCCCTCCATCACCGCGAACAGCCCGGTGACGTTGTGCGGGGTCTTGGTCCCGCAACCCAGCCGCTCGTTGTTGACGGTGGAAAAGTAGTACTCCAGATTGATGCCCGCGCCCACCGGACCCACCGCCAGCAGGACGCCTTCCAGCACGGTCCCGCTCGGGTCCTGGGTCGGGTCGTAGGAAATCAGGAACGCCCGCCGGTCCAGAAACAGTCCCTGACTCATCGAGCGGCGGCCGACCAGGGCGGCGGCGTTGGTGGCGTGCCCCAGCTCGGGCCGCGCCTGGCTGAAATCCCTGGAGCGCTCCACCACATGCCGCAGCGCCTGAGCCGGCGTGGGGTCGCGCGGCGCGGAAGCGAAGCGGCGGCAGCGTTCGTGGGCCGACCGTTCGCAGGCCCGGTCCAGATCCCGTCGCAGTTCCGCCAGCGCCGGTTCCAGCGCGGCCGGCAGTTCACTGAGATCGTATAGAGTGATCAATTCGTCGCAGGTGTTGTGCTCGGCGCCGATGAACCAGGTATCCGCCGGCACCTCGATGCCGCGCTCGACCAGCAGCGCCCGCACTGCCGGGCGATTGGCCATGGCGGCAAAGGCGCGGGCGTTCGGCCCGCCGTGGCGTCCGCTGCACGCCCCGCAGTCGTAGGCGGCGAGATGCGGGTTGTTCTGGCTGATCGAACCATGACCCATCAGCACCGTCAGTGGCGCGAATTGCACGGTCACCCCGATATTGCGCAGCAGGGCGGCCACCCGGTCGGCCTGCTCGGCGTCGGTAAATCCGAGGCGCGGCCGTTCCGGCGTGGCCGGCGTACCGTCGTCCGCCGCAGTGACCGCGACTTGCGTGGGCACCTCCGGCACCCAAAGCGCATCGACCGCCGCCACGAGGTCCGCCTGCCGGCTGGGGGCAAACAGCTTGCCGGCCAGCGTCAACAGCGCGCCCGGCGCCAGCACGGCGATCAGCGGAACCGAGGACAGCAGGTTGCGCCGGATCTCGTGGTAGAGGGCGCGCAGCCGGCCGCGCTGCTCGCGCCGCCGGTCGTGCAGCGCATGGCGGGCTTGGACGTCCGACCGCGCGACTTCGCGCACCTCGTGGGCGGGCGTGGCCACCACCGGACAGAGCGGCGTAACCTCGCGGTCATCCAGGCCGCGCCAATTCATCACCACCCCGAAAAAACCGGCGGCGCCCAAAGTCTCGATCCGTGGGTTCAGCTCTTCCAGATGGCGGCGGATACCCTCCTCCCGGTCATCGATGCAAAACACGATCTGGACTTGTGGCCGTTGCGCGCGAGCGGTCCAGCGGCCATGATTGTTGGCCAGGGCGTTGATCAGCGTATCCCGATAGTGGTGCTCGTAGGCGCACTGCCACAGCGCGCCGCGCAAGGCGGCCGGTAACTCGTCCAGCGGTGCCAGCAAGGTGTCCAGATCCGTCAGGCTCAGCGCGCGCAACTCGCCGCCGGACAATCCGAGATGCTGGGCCAGCCGAAACAACCGCCAGGCGCTGCCGTGAACCGTGTGCGCGCCGGGCCGCGCCGCCACCGGGCTGTGCCGCCAGGTCCAGATCATGTCGGCGAGCGCATCCCAGGGCGCGCGCGTGGCCCCATCTCCCCTCTCCTTCCCTCTTTCTCCTGGTGAAAGAGAGGCCGGAGGTGAGGGGAGCATTCCTCCTTCGACCAAACCCCTCGTCCGGCTGGCCAGATATTCGGGCAGGCGTCCTTCGTACAGGGCCTGCCGGACCAGCGCCTCGGCCGGGCGGGCGCTGAAATAGTCGCGCAGCGCCGGCAGCGAACCTTCCAGTCCCCAGTATTCACGACATAGGTGCTCGATCCACAGGCCATCCAGGCACAAGCGCAGCGCGAGATAATCCGCCAGCGTGACCGGCGTTTCCCGATTGGCCGGGTAATCGCCGTGCTGCTGCCGCCAGTTCATCATCCCCGACCAGCCGGGCAACTCCAGGGCGAGACGGGTCAAATAACCCTCCCAGCGCGGCTCGGGGATGCCCAGTCGCCGCAGCTCGGCGACGATCGCGTCCACCGGCTGTTCCGGCCAGCGGGCCAGTGCCGCGCGCCAACCGCTCAAACCAGCGAAGCTCCAGGCCAGATCGCTTCCGGCCAGACGACGCCAGGCCGTGTACAGCCCCTCGCTCCGACCGGGCAGCGACCAGGCCGCCACTCCTTCGTCCAAATGGGCGGCGCACAGGCGGATCAGCACCGGACGGACCTGATCGAGTAGATCCTGGCCGGTCAACACCCGCAGCAGCTCCCGGAAAGTGCTGCCCTCGCCCACTTCGGCGAACGATCGTTCGATCAGCGCCAGGGCATCGGCCTGCATCCGCTTGTGAACGACGGGGCCCTGATCCTCGGTCACGCCATCGGCCCTGAACCGCGCCAGCAGCGACTTGGCCAGGTTGATTTGCAAGTCTTCCAGTTCTTCCGGATGCAGGTCGAAATCGGGCAATTGCAAGCCTTGCAGGCAGGCGTGCCACAGGCTTTCCAGCGCGCGGGCTTCCCCAACGATGCTCTCGCGCTCGGCCGCCGCCAACAGCCGCTGGCGCACGGCCGCCGGTACATCGGACTGAAAACGCCGGGTGAGGTCGAATTCCTCGATCCGCCAGATCAGTTGGCTCAGCGGCAGGGCTTCCACCCCGTGGACCAGCGCGACGCGCAGCACCTCGCCCCGGCGGATGTCCCGGCCACCGACACGGACCAGCACGGCCTCGGCCTCAAGTTCCCCCCGCTGGGCACATGCCGCGTCCAGGTCCGCGTCGCCAATCCGGCCGGCCCGGTACAGCGCGCGAAAATTCTCTTCGGGCAGATAGGCGCGAATCCCGGTGAGCTGCTCGGCCGCCGCCAGTGCCTGTTCGAACGGCAGGTGCTGGTAACCATGCAGGGTGTTGTGATGGACGAAATTCAGGATCGGCGCCTGGCCGGGCAGCACATGGTCGAGATGGGCGATGGCCCGCTCGACGATCTGGCGTGGCCCGAGTGAAGACCGATCGGGCGCGACGGTCGCGGACATGGCCTACCCCTTTATCAATTCGGGATGAAGATCGCGCTCAGATGCGCGACCGTGACGTTCATGAGGGCGATGACGGAGGCCGGCTGTAGCCCCAGGATCAGCAGTCCCGCCGCCAGCGGGAGTACCGCCAGCCACTCGTTTGGCCGCAAATCCTGAAGATCCGCCAATTCCGGGCGCGGCGGGCCGGCGAACAACTGGCCGAGGGTTCGAACCGCGTAGGCCGCGCTCACCAGCACCCCGAGGCTGGCCAGCAGCATCAGCCAACCCCAGCGTTCGAAACCACCGATCAGGATGTGCAGTTCGGCCACGAAGCCGATCAGGCCCGGCATGCCCATGCCCGCCAACAACGCCAGGGTAATGAACAGGGTAAATCCGGGCGTCACCCGCACCAGCGCGCCATAGTCGGCGATCCGGCGGGTGTGGGTGCGCTCGTACAGCAGGCCGATCAGCAGGAACAGCGCGCCGACGATCAGACCGTGAGCCACCATCTGCAAGCCCGCCCCCAATAAGCCGGTTTCGTTCAGGGCCGAAATGCCGAGCACCACCACGCCCATGTGGCTGACCGAGGAATAGGCGATCATCGCCTTCAGATCGGTCTGCCGCCACGCCAACAGGCCACCGTAGAGGATGCTGGCCAAGGCGATACCGGCCAGCAGCGGTTGCAGCGCCATTGCCCCTTCCGGCAGCATCGGCGCGACCCGCAGCAGGCCGTAGGCACCCATCTTGAGCAAGACGCCGGACAGCAGGATGCTAACCGGACTGGGCGCTTCCACATGAGCGAGCGGTAACCAGCCGTGTAGCGGGAAGATGGGGACTTTCACCCCAAACCCGACCAGAAACGCCAGCAGCAGCCACATCTGCTCCTTGCGGGGCAAGGCCGTCGCCGCTTCCGCGATGGCCGCCATCGCGAACGACTGGGTCGGGGTAAGCCGATAAACCACGATGATGCCGATCAGAATGAAGATCGCCCCGCCCATGGTGTACAGCACGAAATTGAGGCTGGCCGCGTGCCGCTTCTCACCGCCCCACAGGTCGATCAGGAAAAACAGCGGGATCAGCGTCAGTTCCCAGAACATGAAGAACAGCGTCCAGTCCTGAGCCATGAACACGCCGAGCATGGCGAATTCCAGCACCAGCATCCAGGAGTAATAGCCCTTCACACCGGTCTTGATCCGGTCCGAGGCCAGCAGCGCCACGGCGACCAGCAAAGTGCTCAACAGCACCATCGGCAGCGACAGCCCATCGACGCCCAGGGCGTAGGACACCCCGATGGTGGAACTCCAGACCACCTGTTCCACGAACTGAAGGGCCGCCGTGCTCCGGTCGAACTGGGCCAGCAGGCTCCACGACAGAACCAGCGCCAGGCCGGCATGGAACAGCGCCAACCCGCGGATAAATTTCTCCTGAGCCGCCGGCAGCAAGGCGACCAGCACCGCCCCGAAAAAGGGCACCCACAGGATCAGGCTCAGCATGCGCATGAGCGTCAGTCCCTTGCAGAGCGGCGGCGTTGTTCGACGGCACTCCGATACATGGCGATATCCTCCCGGCAACGCGGCTCTGTTGTTGTATTCTGCCGGCATTATAGCCGGTTGCCTTCAACCCTTATTCCCGGAGACGCTCCAATGCAGTGCGCGATCTATAAAAGCCGCAAAAAACAGGACACCTATCTGTACCTTGCCGTCAAGGACGACTTCTCCACCATTCCCGACGCCCTGCTGGAACTGCTCGGCGAACCGGTTCATGTCATGGATCTGGAACTCGACCCGGAGCGCAAACTGGGGCAGGAAGACCCGGCGGAAGTGCTGCACAACCTCCAGGAACACGGCTGGCACTTGCAGGTACCGCGTCAGAACGAATGGCTGGCAACCCGGCATTGATCCTCCAGGAATCCCGCTCATGTTCTCCGAACGCATCGATCGTCTGACCAGCTCCCTGATCCGGGAACTGCTCGCCCTTACTCAGAAACCCGACATCATCTCCTTTGCCGGTGGCCTGCCGGCGCGCGAGGCCATGCCGCCGCTGCAACTGACCGACCTACCCCCCGAGCTGAGCCAGTACGGCACCACCGACGGCGAACCGGAACTGCGCGCCGCCATCGCCGGGCAGTTGGCGGATCTTGGTTTGCGCTGCCGGCCGGAGCAGATTCTGATCACCACCGGTTCGCAGCAGGGCATCGATCTGGTTTCCAAACTCTACATCGATCCCGGCACACCGGTGGCGGTGGAAGCGCCGAGCTATCTGGCGGCGCTGCAATCGTTCCGGCTGTTCGGCGCCCGTTTCGAGGAACTGCCGCTGACGGCCAACGGCATCGACCCGGATCAGTTGCGGCAAGCGATCCAGCGCCAGCGGCCGGCATTCGTCTACCTGATTCCCACCTTCCAGAACCCGGCCGGAGTCTGTTACGACGAAGCCACCCGCGCGGCGGTCGCGGCGGTGCTACGCGAGACCGGCACGCCACTGCTGGAGGATGAACCGTATCGGGAGCTGGTCTACGAGCCGGTGGATCGCGGCCCGCTGTGCGCCCGGCTGGAAGATGGCCAAACCTGGATGTACATGGGCACTTTCTCCAAGACCGGCATCCCCGGCCTGCGGGTCGGCTATGTGGCGGCCTCCGAGGACGTCCACGCTTATCTGGTGCGACTCAAACAATCCACCGATCTGCACACCAACCGGATTGGTCAATGGTGGTGCGCCCGGTTTCTGAACTCGCGCGACTATCCGGCGCATCTGGAGCGGTTGCGGGCCTTCTACCGCGAACGGCGCGATGCCATGCAGGCGGCGCTGACCCGGCATCTCGGCGACTTGGCCGAGTGGACGATGCCCAACGGTGGGCTGTTCTTCTGGGTGCGGCTAAAGGCTGGTGGCGACACTCGTGCCCTGCTGGTGCGGGCACTGGAGCGCAAGGTGGCGTTCATGCCGGGCGAGGCATTCTTTGCCAGCGCCAACGCGATGCACGGCGCCTTCATGCGGCTGAATTTCAGCCACGCCACGCCCGAGCAACTGGAGCGCGGCCTGGCGGTGCTGGCGGAGGTCATTCGGGAACAGCGGGGAATGGCGAAGACGGAAGCGGGGGCTGGGGTGGTGGCGATTTAGCGCTCAATCTGCAAGCGTGGGACACCGCTTTTGTGAACCCTGAAATTCCCGCACATCACCATACTCGAGGTCAATAGCGCTCTCGACGCAGTCCGGCCTCGTTATCTTCGCGCCTCGCAGCAGCCTCGTACCGCCGGGCAAGCTCTTCCAGGCTTGCGGCGAGATACGGATGGGTTACTGCAAGCGCGTCGGCGTTTTGGCAGTAGCGTTGTGCAAGGGTTCGTTCCTGATCGCCACCCTCATCAAGAGCGCGTGATGTCACGCCTCGCTTATTGAATGTGCCAGTTTGAAAACCAACCCGCATTTGTTCCAGCTCGAAGCAATTCAGAATATCCCGTGCCGGCAATCCCGGCCAGACACGGTCATCGCCGATGGGTGCATGGGCCAGGATCTGGCCGAGCGCCTGGTCGCCCATGGTAGAGCGATCGCGCTGGCGACAGAGTTCCCGCACCTCCTCGACGAATCGGACACACTCGGCGGCATCGAGACTACCGTCCGGCCTCGTGCCCGGCTGCCGACGGCAATGGTGCAGGATATCCCATGCGCTCTCGGCCGCGAGACGTTCCCCCTCGCTTGGCGGTTCCTCGTTGCGCTCCGCTCCTTCGGATCGGTACACGAGGCAGATCAATTCCGCGAAGATTTCCGGTTTTGAGGTGACAGCCGCATAGAGCGCCTTTAACTTCGCCTCACCTCCGAATTGGCGAGGCGGATTGCCTGGCCCAAGCCCGCCAGTAATGAGAGGCACTTTCGACCCCGTCGCCAGTCAACTCAAGCTCATCGGCAAAGTCCAAAGCGATCGCAGGACTTGCTTCCAACCACGCCTCCAGGTCGTCGGCATCGTATGCGCGAACCGATTGCCACTCGTCCAGGGCGATTTTCTTATCACGCCATGCTTTTTTTGTGCTCCAACGTCTCGCGGTAACGGTGACCAAGGTGGCACTGCGTCGAACAGCCTCCAGTGTTTCGTTCGTCCGCTTGTCGTAATCTCGATTCGCCTTGGTGGTTGGATTGGCCTCGACACTCAGTTCCCAGCATGACTTGCCCTTGGGCACCCAAGCGTCGCCATCGCTGCTTAGGATCTCTCCATCCCACCCTGGCAGGCTGATGGACTCCCCGGCAGGGAAAACAAGCTGTGTGACCGTCCCTGACTGCATCGCCAAGCGACGAATGAGTCGAGGCAGTGATCCTTGCGCCTCCCGGAGTTCGGCCCATCGTGCGATATCCTTGGCGGTTATCTTCACCGATAAACCTCATCGTGCGAGCCGATATCGAGAAGCACAATCTCTCGCTCGGTGATCTGCACGGTCAGCGTGAGTCGGTAGCTGTGCGTGAGACTGATAGCTTGGATGTCGGATAGGGTTCCCCCAAGCCCGTGCAGCTTGAGACTCGCCTGGAACGGATCGTTCTGGAGTCGCTCGAGGGTGTCGGCGAAGACGGGCTTTAGATTTGGGTGCGTGCGTAAAAATTTGCGGGCACGGCGCTCGAAGTGGTGGGTCGTGACCAAGGTAAAGGTCATTCGTCGTCGTCACGCTCAAGCTGTCGGATTAAGGAATCCACGTCGTCATATCGGTTGACGCGCCCGGCCTGCATATCCTCCAGCGAGGCGCGCAGGCTTTCACGGGCCACCTCTTGTTGTGCCTCCAGAAGCTCCTGGAAGCGTTCTTCCGTCAACACCACGCAGTGCGGACGGTTGTTCTTGATGATGTGTACGGGTCCGTCGCGCAATGCCTCATCGACGGCGGATATCCCTCGGCGCTTGATCTCTTGGGCTGGAATGCTGTTCATCGTTGGTTCCGGTACGAAAATCGGTACTAATTCCAGCACCAGGAAACGGCGGAGTCAAGGATGCGCTTGGAACCCTAATTGCTGGAGATTGAGCGCTCAATCCGCGAATGCGGACCATCGCTTTTGCATCGCCACCACCACCTCGCGGGTGTCGTCCGAAAGCAGCATGGCGGCGTTCCAGGTAGCAACGTGGTTGAGTCCATCGGCCAACTTGTGGTCGCGACCGTCATTCGACGCCTGCCTGCTGTTGCATTGAGATTGTTCGCCTCCATTCCCGATCGTCAAAAGCCAACCCCTTTATCGATCGAATGTCCTTCAATCATCCCGTTTCGCATCGACTGTCCGACCACCGATGCGAATAAACTCCCCGGGCGGCCCCATGCGGATATTG
This sequence comes from Candidatus Competibacteraceae bacterium, assembly GCA_016699715.1. Lineage (NCBI taxonomy): Bacteria > Pseudomonadati > Pseudomonadota > Gammaproteobacteria > Candidatus Competibacteraceae > Candidatus Competibacteraceae bacterium. Next base: position 2,094,062 of record CP065007.1, read on the forward strand.
AAGATGATGGCCGAAGCCCGCAGCGAGAAGGCCGCCAGACAGGCTATCACTTCAGCGGCGACTTCCGGGACGCCCAGGTACCGCATACTGGCGTAGCTGAGGGAACCCAGCAGCGCCGCCGTGGCGTACACCTGACCACTCACGATCATAGGCTGGGTGTTGGTGAGTACGTCGCGAATGACGCCGCCGCCGGTTGCCGTCACCATGCCCATAAACACCGCGATGATGAAAGGCGCCCCAAACTGGAGCGCGATGTGGCAGCCCACCACGCCGAACACGGCCAGACCCAGAGTATCGGACCAGATCATCCCCTTACGCCGGGTAATATCACTCGTGATGAAGAAGAACGTGATCAGGGATGCCACGATACACAGGATCAATTCAAACGGATTCTGCGTCCACCAGACGGTGCGGCCGAGCAGCAGATCGCGTGTGGTGCCACCTCCGATTCCGGTGATGGTGCCGATCAGCACGAAGCCGAGAACATCCATGCGGTAGCGGGCCGCCGTCAGCGCGCCGCTGATCGCGAACACGACATCACCGAAGTACATGATGGCCAGGATGCTGGCAGTGAGTGGTTTATCTGGAGTCATCGTCATCTCTTCGTCAGGTCGGCCTGGATGCCCACTTCTTTTTCAAGTTTCGTGTAGTCGGTCATTTCGCTTCTCTTCTTATCGGCGCTCATGACGAAGTCTACCGGTTGAAGATAGCGGCCAAGGAGCAGCAGGGCATGGCGAAGACGGAAGCGGGGGCTGGGGTGGTGGCGATTTAGCGCTCAATTCGCAAGCGTGGGACGCCGCTTTTGCATGACCGCCGCTCCTTCGCGCCGGCCAGTATCAGACTCGGGCCAACTCGGCACGTCCGGGCATCGAGAGATCGCCACGATTCCCGTCAGGGTCGGGACGAGGCGTCGCGACGCGGCTTCCTGGACTTGAACAGCACCCCGAGCTTGGCTTTCAGACCGCGCCGCTCGTCCGACAGGGTCTCCAGAAAATCGGACAGCCGCTTGGATTTCTCGATGGTGTACAGCACCAGCATCGTGGTCGGCAGAAATACGATCAGAAACAGCAACAGTCGCTGCCACCACGGTTGGCCCGCCTCGTCGAAGACGTTCATGCCCAGAATACCGGTGGTAATCGCGCCGATCATGCCGAAAGTAGTCACCACGGTCAGCCGTACCACGGTGTTGGCCTGCCGGCGCAAGCCATCGCTGTCCAGATATTGATTCATTTCCTTGACCGCCTCGCTGACATCCCGGTAAACCCGATCGGTATCGAGATGCCCGGTCAACATCCGGAACAGATCCTTGGCCTGCGCCTGATTGGAAACCTCGTGAAACCAGTAGCGATGGGTGAAACGCAGGAAGGTTTCGAAAATTCGGCGGATTTCCCGCTTGAACGTTTTAACCGAGTCCACATTGCGGATATCGAGCTGACTGACCGCCGCGACCAGCCACTCCGAGAACAACATCAGGGTAGCCTTGTGGAAATGGGCGATCAGGTTGACCAGGAAATACTGATGGCGGAACTGGCCCAGCAAGCCGGTTTCCGGGTCGGCGAAGAAACAGTCGCTGGCCTTACCGATCATGACGAAGGCGTGACCGCAGCACAGGTAGCGACTGCCCAGTGCCGGATCAGCGGGATTCCAGAACTTGTCGTAGCAGTATTTCCGCTCGAAATCGGCCAGCTCCTGCTCGGAATAGGGCAGGGTATTGGAGGGTCCCGGCTTGGCGACCAGGGCCAGGCGGGCAAAGTCGCCGCGGGTCAGCGCCCGCGGATCGTCGAAGCTGAGGTAGGCCAATAGCGGCATGCGGTGGTATTCGATCTGCCGGTAACGAACCACGCCCTCCCGGTCGGAATGGTATAGAGCCAGCGGCCGCAGCAAATATTCCCAATGGGCGGCGACACTGGGAGAACGGTGTTGACAGACGAAGTTGAGATATTTACGCCGGTTTTCGTAGTCGGACACCGCCAGCGTCTCGCCGGTCGCCGCCAGCCACTCCACCCGGCGCGGGCATTGGCCGCCTTGGCCATTGGCCTCCCAAAACGCCGGATAGGCCCGACCCAGCTTGAACAGCGCTTCCTGGGCCAGCGGCAACGGCAAGTCATCGGCGTGAAACTCTATCGCCAGCACAACGATGTCGATGTCGTAGAAAAAATAGAGATCCACATGGGCGACTTCGAACACCACCGGCGGTGATTGCTCATCGAGAATGGCCCGCATCCGGGTGATATCGCGGCGGCGGTAGACGCGGATCGGCGATTTGCCGTAACCGCTCAGTCCTTCGCGGCCCGTGCCCTCGCCATACAGAAAGCGCTGGACGTAGGGTAGAAAGGTGACGAATTCCTTGTAGTGCCGTTCCTGAAAATCGTCGGGATCGCCAAATTCATCCGCCACTTCCCGCCAGGGGCACTGCTCGCCCATGGCATCCAGCAATTCCCAATACTTCGAGATGTGCGGCTCCCGCACTCGGGCGTGCATCACCTGCAAGGGCCACAACAGAATCTGGCGGAAATGACGGACCAGAGGGGAAGCGTGTTGGGTACTGTCGCTCACGAGGGTAAATCCTTGCTGATTCCGGTCAGGGTCATCGGTATCCCCGGCGGAGCCAGCGGCTTCATGGAGCGATGATCCGCGTAACGAGTCACGAAGCCCACGTTTCCCGCTGAGCAACCAGCCTGAACGAAAGTCCCGCAACCGAATTCACGCGCGGGTAGCACCTCGTTCTCAACTGCTTGGCTCTATCGGTTGCACGGCCACCCGAACCTTGGGGACGAGTTCAAGGCTAAAGATTACACCGTGCTGTTCATTCCGCACGAGTGAAAATCCAATCGACGCAAACCCGGCTGTCATCAGTCGCCGAGTTTGCGGCAACGGCAATAATCCGCGTGGACCCATGCAAAACCGACCGCTGCGCTATAATTTTCGCTCCAATAACGACAACGACGGGTTGCGACAGGCAACATGACACGACGGAAGTTACTGACACGGTTGCTGCAACTGGTCGCTTGCGGAATGCCGCCGGCTTCCCTGGTCCGCGCCGCCACGGTGGCGAGCGTCCCCCCAGCCGATGAGCAAGCGTTCAGCCGGGACTGGCTGCGGAAAACCGCCCGGCAATTGGCGCGGGAACCGTATGCCGCCCCCAGTGATGCCCGGCCACCGTGGCTGGCGGCCATGAACTGGGACGACTACCAGGCCCTCAACAACTTCCGCGTCGATCACAGCCTGTGGGCCGGCGGCGAACGGCCGTTCCAGGCGCGGTTCTTCCACCTGGGGTTGTATTTTCACCATCCCGTCGCCCTGTACGAAGTCGTCGCCGGCCAGGCCCGAGCGATTATTTTCTCACCGGACCTGTTCAAATACGGCCCGCGCGTCCAGGACAAGATCCCGGAACAGGTCGGCGATCTCGGCTTCGCCGGCTTTCGCGTCAACAGCCGCGCCGACTGGGACCGCGACATGTTCTCCTTCCTCGGCGCCAGCTACTTCCGCGCGGTCGGCGCCAGCAAGCAATACGGCCTGTCCGCCCGTGGCCTGGCCATCGACACTGGCCTGGAGCGCCCCGAGGAATTCCCCGAGTTCCGGGCGTTCTGGCTGGAACGGCCGGCGGTGGATGCCAAGACCTTGACGATTCACGCCCTGCTCGACGGCCCCAGCATCACCGGCGCCTACACCTTCGTGGTCGAGCCGGGCGACACCACGACCATGCAGGTCGAAACCCGGCTGTTCCCGCGCCGCCCGATCGAACGCCTGGGCATCGCGCCGATGACCTCAATGTTCCAGTGCGGCGAAAACGACCGGCGGGTGGCCGACGATTACCGTCCGGAGATTCACGATTCCGACGGATTGGCGCTATGGACCGGCACGGGCGAATGGATCTGGCGGCCGATCCTCAACCCGCACTATCTCCGGGTCAACTCCTTCCTGGACGACAACCCGCGCGGTTTCGGCCTGCTGCAACGCGACCGGGAGTTCGATCACTATCAGGACGATGGCGCGTTTTACAATAAACGGCCCTCATTATGGGTGGAACCGCTCGGCGCGTGGGGGCGGGGCATGGTGCAACTGGTCGAATTGCCGACCGCCGACGAAACCCTGGACAACATCGTGGCGTTCTGGAATCCGGCGGAACCGGCGCAACCGGGCCGGGAAATCGACTTCAGCTACCGTCTGTACTGGGGCGCGCAACCGCCGGTCCGGCCCACGGTCGCGGAGGTCGTCGCCACCCGGCTGGGCAAGGGTGGGATACCTGGCCAAACCCTCACCACGCCACTGCGCAAGTTCGTGATCGATTTCCAGGGCGGGCCACTCGATAATCTGCCCAAGGACGCCCAGCCGCAAGCGGTCGTTGCCGCCTCGCGCGGGGAAATCCGCGACGCGGTCGTCAAACCGGTCGCGGAATCGAAGCTGTGGCGCTGCCATTTCGATCTGGTGGCCGGCGGCCGCGAACCGGTGGATCTGCGTTGCTACCTGAGCGGCGCCGACGGGGCATTGAGCGAGACCTGGCTGTATCAGTGGTCGCCGCCGCCGCCGGCCACCAGCGGCTGAAGGGCCGACCAACCCCGACGGCTCCTCTATCTCCCGCCGCGTGAGCGAGAAATTCAGGCAGGGCGCTTAATCGCCACTCGCCTTGAGCAAGGCCGCGCCCTTGCGCTGGGCCTCGGCGAATAATACCGCCACCGCGCAGGAGGCCAACCGGGTCTGGGCACTATCGGCGCGGCTGGTCAGCACGATGGGCGCACGGGCGCCGAGCACGATACCGGCCGCCTCGGCCCCGGCCATAAAGGTCAGTTGCTTGGCCAGCATGTTGCCCGCCTCCATGTCGGGCACCACCAGGATATCGGCCTTGCCGGCCACCGGCGAAACGATGCCCTTGGTCCGCGCCGCCCCCTCGTCGATGGCGTTGTCAAAAGCCAGCGGACCGTCCAGCAGGCCGCCGGTGATCTGACCACGGTCGGCCATCTTGCACAGCGCGCCGGCATCCAACGTGGAAGGAATCTTGGCGGTAACCGTTTCCACCGCCGACAGAATCGCCACCCTGGGCTGTGGAATGTCGATGGCGTGGGCCAATTCGATGGCGTTCTGGATGATGTCGCGTTTCACCTCCAGCGTCGGCAGGATGTTGATGGCGGCGTCGGTGATGATGATCGGGCGCGGAAAGGTGGGTACCGCCAGCAGGAAGCAGTGGCTGATGCGTCGCTCGGTGCGCAACCCCCCCACTTTCTTCACCACCTCGGCCAGCAATTCGTCGCTATGCAGGCTGCCCTTCATCAGGGTCTGCGCCTCGCCGGAAAGCACCATGGCGACCGCCAGTTCGGCGGAGTGGTGACTGTGCTCGGACGGCACCAGCCGGTACGGTGTCAGGTCCAGATTCTCTTGCGCGGCAATGGCCCGGATCTTGTCTTCCGGTCCGATCAGAATGGGCGTGATCAGATGGTGTTCGGCCGCCTCGATCGCGCCCCGCAGCGCATCGGCGCTACACGGATGGACCACCGCGCAACCCAGGGCGGGGAGACCCTCGCAGGCTTTCAGCAATTCCAGGTAGCGGTTGTCGCGGCGCAACTGAACCTTCGGCAGGTCCCTGAGCGCGTGTCGCTGCTTCACCGTGGGCGCGAGCACTTCGATCCGGCCGGTCGCCACCTCGACGCCGGCCGGATCGACGGCCCGACAGTCGAGCACCACAACGCCGGTCTCGGTCCGTTTTTCCGTCACCGTGGCCGTGGCGGTGACCGGCACGCCGATGGCCACCGGCCGGTGCAGGCGAACGTCGATATGGCGGGCGATGGAGCCCAGTCCCGGCAACCGGGTACCAGCCAGCGTGGCGAACAGCACGGCGGACCAGCTGGTTTGCCCGCCACCCTGTCCGTACATTGAGGTGTCCGCCGACCCCGGATCGAGATCGATCAGATTGAGATTGCCGGTAATCACCGCCAGCGCTTCAACGCCGTCCTCGTCCAAGGCCCGCGTCAGGCTGGCCTGATCGCCGACTTGAATCTCGTCGAACATCTTGTTTTCAATCATTTCCATCACGGTTCCCCTTTTTTCCACCATCCACTCCGCCCGCCGGCCCAGCGCCGATGAGTTCGAATTATACCCCTCTCAACCCTAACCAAACTGTGGTCTATCCGGGTTCCATCGACGTTCATGCACTATATTTTCTGGCCAACGCTGGAATTCGGCTCAACTTGCGACAATAAGAAGAGTTCGGATTTGCTCGCTGGCGTCGGCGGCAATCCCGCAACCACGCCGTGCCCCTTGGGGGCCGGCGTCCGATCCGGTTGGAAGGAGTAGAGTTCCCCATGGTATTTCGCTTCCTGCAATCCATCTTCGCCGCGACGCCCGCCCCGTCCGGCAAATCCGATGCAACCCTGATCCGGGCGGCGATCGAGCGCGTGGTGAACGGCACCGATCCCCGCCTGCGCTTCGTCAACCATTATCAACGGATTCTGTGGCACGCGGTGGAGCGGTCGGTCGAGCACGTCAGCACCCTGATCGACAGTCTGCCTCCCGCTTTCGAGGTCAGTAAACGTGAATTCACCGCTAACCCTCGCCTGCGCGCCCTGTTCGCGTCGTCGGAACACCTGCGGGAAATCCTGAGTTTCGGACCGGCCCTGGAGCAATACCGTCAGCAACATGCCAATTCCCTGCCCGCGGTGCTGTATGCCGCACTGGGCGTGGACAGGGTCGAAAAAAAAGTGCTGGGCGTGGATCTACAGGGCGACATGCTCCGGCGGGACGTGGCGCAAACCATGGTTAATTTCCGCAACCACCGACTGGCGTTCCTTGCGGAAAGCGAAACGGAAACTCGCTGGGAACTCAAGAAACAGGCCTTCGATTATCTGATCGAAATCGCGCTGAAGCGCCTGATCTCGATCCGGACCCGACGGGAGCAATTGGAGCGGGAACAACGGCATCTGCTGCAAAAGCAGGCTCGCTTGCTGAAATCGGCCAAGCTGGGACTGGAGTCCTTGCTGGAGACCGGATTGCCGGAGGTGCATGATCCCGCCGCCATCGACCGGCAACTACGGGAGGTCAGGGCCGAACTGGACCAGATGCGCGCCGATTCGGCCACGATCGAGGATCACCTGGAACGGGTCACCTCCACCTTGCGCGAACCGGAACAGCACCTGCGCATGGAGCAAGTCACGCTCACCCTGGACCACATGAACCAGAAAGTGGCGCCGAATTCGTCCCGCGTCGCCAGCACGCTGGCCTTCGACGACACGCTACTTGGCGACGATCGCCGGTTCACCACCCTGCTGGTCCGGTTCCCAACCAGCGAAATTCTGCCGAAGCCGGATTTCTTCAAGGAAGCCCACCGCCTGCTGACGCTGTAGACCTGGCGACATGCCCACTAGCCCGACGCCAACCGGTGGGCGTGCCGGGTGGTTTCCGGCAAGCGATAGCGGGTGCAGCAACCCATCACATAAGCGACCGCCGTTTCCAGGCTGACCCGGTGGCCGGATGAGACGTACAGCGGCTTGACGCCGATCCGGGTGCGGAGTACCGCGCCGATGATCTCGCCACCCGCCCACAGCGGCGCCCATGCCCCGCGTGCTTCCGGCACCGGCTCATGGGTTCCAAACAACCGGGTCTTGGCCACGCCCACTGCGGGAATGTCCACCAGCAGGCCGAGATGGCTGGCGAGGCCCATCCGGCGCGGGTGGGCGATGCCCTGCCCGTCGCACAGCAGCAAATCCGGCGGCTCGCGCAAGCGCTCCAGCGCCGCCAACACCGCCGGCAGCTCGCGGAACGACAGCAGGCCCGGCATGTAGGGAAAGGTGGTCGGCTGGCGGGCAACGGCGGTTTCCAGCACCTCCAGTTCGGGATAGCGCAGCACCGCCACCGCCGCCCGGGTCACGCCGCCGCCCGACTCGAAGCCCACATCCACCCCCGCCACCCGGCGCACTGGACCGATTTGGTCGCTCAGCATCAGGTGGGCGCGCAGGTTTCGCTGCAGGGCAATCGCCGCCGCCGGGTCGAGATCCCATGGATGCGCATGAGGCCGTTTCATACCGCAAGTGTATTCGTCGCCCGGTCGCGGTTAAACTAGCGCCCTTTTCGCCACCCCGGTTTCAACAGGTCACCACCATGCGGCAACTCAAACTCGGCGACTGGCGGGCGCTGGAAACCGTGGTCGACAGCAGCCAGGCGCGAGACCTCATCCCCCACCTCACCGCCGCCGGCGCACAGGGCATTCTGGAATACGAACTGAGAAAAATTGTCTGACCGCTCCGACGGCCGTCGCGCCACCCGGAACATTCCGGGTCCGGCGCCGTTCAATCAATCTGGATTTGCGGCGGCAATCGTCCCATAATCGGGCGACGCCCGCCGGACGGTGCGTTGTCGATATCCGCAAATTATCGCTAAACTCCAAAGTTAAGCCCGACACTCCCCAGTCGGGTACGGCGCCGCTTCCCAACCCGACTTCGACTCACGGAGCCTTTTCATGGCTGTTGAACGTACCTTATCCATCATCAAACCCGACGCCGTCGCCCACAACCTGATCGGCGCGATCATCAGCCGCTTCGAGACCCAGGGCCTGCGCCTCGTCGCCGCCCGAATGCTGCATCTGAGCCGCGAACAAGCCGAGCAATTCTATGCCATCCACCGCGAGCGCCCCTTCTACCAGGAGCTGGTCGCCTACATGACTTCCGGTCCAATCGTGGCCCAGGTGTTGGAAGGCGAGAATGCCATTGCCCGTAACCGCGAGATCATGGGTGCCACCGATCCGAAAAAAGCCGCGCCCGGCACCCTCCGCGCCGACTACGCCGAGAGCGTCACCCAAAATGCCGTGCATGGCTCCGATGCCCCGGAAACCGCCGAAGTCGAGATCGCGTTCTTCTTCGGCCAGGATGGGCTGTGCCCGCGTACCCTGTAAGCCATTGGAGAAACTCCGCGTGACCGCAGCCGCCAACACGGTAAACCTGCTGGATCTGAACCGCCGCGATCTGGAGGGTTTTTTCGTCGAAATGGGCGAGAAAGCCTTCCGCGCCACCCAGATCATGAAGTGGATTTACCACGAGGGCGTTACCGATTTCGCCGCCATGACCAACCTGAGCAAGGCACTGCGGGAGCGGCTGGCCGAGCGTGCCGAAATCCGCCCACCGGCGGTCGCGCTCGACCAAGCTTCCCGCGACGGCTCCCACAAGTGGCTGATCCGGCTGGATAGCGGCAACTGCGTCGAAACGGTGTTCATCCCCGAACCGGATCGCGGCACGCTGTGCATTTCCTCGCAGATCGGCTGTCCGCTGGACTGCTCGTTCTGCGCCACCGCTCAACAGGGTTTCAACCGCAACCTCGGCGTCGCCGAGATCGTCGGCCAGGTCTGGCAGGCCGGCCGACTACTGGGCGACCGGCGCAACGGCGGTCGCCTCATCACCAACATCGTGCTGATGGGCATGGGCGAGCCCCTGCTGAATTTCGCCAACGTGGTCAAGGCGACCGACCTGATGCAGGACGACCTCGGCTTCGGCATCTCCAAACGCCGCGTGACCTTGAGCACCGCCGGCGTGGTGCCGGCCTTGTACCGGCTCAAGGACGTCTCCGAGGTCAGCCTGGCGGTCTCTCTGCACGCACCGGACGACGAATTGCGCAACCAATTGGTACCGCTCAACCGCAAGTACCCCATCGCCGAACTGTTGGCGGCCTGCCGGCACTATATCGCCGACAAGCCGCACCGCCGCATCACCTGGGAATATGTGCTGCTGGACGGGGTCAACGATTCCGAAAAACAGGCCCGCGCGCTGGCCGCGCTGATCCAGGACATTCCGTCCAAGATCAATCTAATTCCATTCAATCCGTTTCCGGGAACGCGCCACCGCCGCTCCGGACCGGCGGCCATCGCCCGTTTCCAGGCGGTGCTGATGGCCCATGACCTCACGGTCGTGACTCGCAAGACACGGGGCGACGATATTGCCGCGGCCTGCGGTCAGTTGGCCGGACAGGTCCAGGCCCGCGGCCGCCAGCCAGCGCGACTCGCCGGCTAGGGAGTTCCATCATATGCCACCGTTGGCCAAATCCATGATCTTTGCCCTGGCGCTGCCGTTGCTGGCGGCCTGCGCCAATACCCAGGAGCAGGAATTCAAGCGCAACGCCGCCGAAGCCAATTTCAAGCTGGGTATCGGTTACATGCAGTCGGGCCACTTCGAGGTCGCCACGGAAAAATTGCTGAAGGCACTGCAATACGATGACGATTACCCGGAAGCCCATAACGCCATCGCCGTGCTGTACGAGGAGATGCGCGAGTACGCACCCGCCGAGACTCATTTCAGGAAAGCGATCGAACTCCAACCAGACTACACCTTGGCGAAGCTGAACTATGCCCGGTTACTATGCAAGCATTTTCCCGCACGGGCCACCGAGGGCGAAAGCGAACTTCAGAAGATTGCCACCAACCCGACCGATGCCGGTGCCAGCGCCTCGGAAGCTTACGCCGGCCTGGGGGTCTGTGCCCGCCAGCGCGGCGATCTGGCGCAGGCCGAAACCTGGCTGCGCAAGGCGCTGGACAGCGATCCCAACAACACCGTCGCCCTATACGCACTGGCCGAAATCAGTCAGGGTCAGGGCAAGACGCTACAGGGACGCGCTTTCCTGCAGCGCTACCATGCCCAGACCCGTCCCACCCCACAAAGCCTGTGGCTGGGCATTCTGATCGAGACTGCTCAGGATGGCGATGCGCACCTGCGCCAGCAGTACAGCGCGCTGCTGTCCGGCCAATTCCCGAATTCCGAAGAAGCCCGCCGTCTGAACAAGCCGTAAGAGCATGTCCAACGAAATGAGCACCGATTTTACCCCATCGACGGAAGCCACCGGAGCAGCCAACGAATCGTTGGGCGCCTGGCTCACCCAAGTCCGTACCGGCTACGGCGCCGAACAGCGTGACGTCGCCCATCATCTCGGTTTGAACCCGACACTCATCCAGGCGCTCGAAACCGACGATTTCGCACGACTGGGCGCACCGGTCTTCGTCCGTGGTTACCTCAGTCGTTACGCCCGGCTGCTGAATCTGCCGGAACAGGCGGTGTTGGAGCGCTATCGGCAACAGCTGGGCATTACCAGCCAAGCGCCCCCACCGCTGCAAGTGGCGCGCCCGCTGCGGCGACAGACCCGGGTTCGCGATCTGCGCGGCCTGTTCTACCTGTTGCTGGTGGCCGGCGTCGGCTGGATCGCCATACAACATCTGGGCGACCTCGATCCCAGCCGGCTTACCGCGCTGTGGTCAGGTGCCAGCCAGAATGACGACCAACCAACGACTCCCACCTCCGCCACGCAAACCCAGTTTCCATTTCAACCCGCGTCCGAGGTGACAAACCAGCCCGCGCCGCCGCCCGCAAGCTCACCGGGAGACGTGCCGGCACCGGTCGTCGCGGTACCACCGGTCGTCGCGGTACCACCGGTCGTCGAGGTACCACCGGTCGTCGAGGTACCACCGGTCGTCGAGGTACCACCCACGCCCGCCCCGAACGCGGCGCCACCTGCCCCGGAACCCACGCCGGCACCTTCATTGCCCGGAGTGCAAACCGCCACCGCCGCCGCCCCAAGTTCGCCCGTCGAGGACAGTGGCGACAGTCCGGCGACGGACACCGGCGCCAAACTGCTGCTGGAATTCAGCAGCGACTGCTGGGTGGAGGTGAAGGACGCCGAAGGGAAGGTACTGATCAGCAGCCTAAAGCGCGCCAATTCTTCGGAATCGCTATCGGGACCGGCGCCGTTCGCGATTACCCTGGGTAACGCCCCCGCCGCCCGCCTGACCCTGGATGGCCAGCCGATCGACAAAGCAGTCTACGTTCCTCGACGCGGCACGGTCAGCCGCTTTAGCCTGGCTCGCCCGCAACCCTGAACCCGCCCGCCGCCCTCGAACCCGCTTTTCCCACACCCGGACCCAAACGAAATCATGGCCAAGCAGTTGCAAGCCATCCGCGGCATGAACGATATCCTGCCGGCTGAATCGGCGCTCTGGCAGGGGCTCGAATCGACCGTGCGCGAAGTGCTCGCCGCCTACGGCTATCACGAAATCCGCCTGCCGCTCCTGGAAAAAACCGAGCTGTTCGCCCGCTCGATCGGCGAAGTCACCGACATCGTCGAAAAAGAGATGTACACCTTCGCCGACCGCAATGACGAAAGCCTCACGTTACGGCCCGAAGGCACCGCCGGTTGCGTGCGCGCCTGTATCGAACACGGCCTGCTGCACAACCAGACCCAGCGACTGTGGTACGCCGGCCCGATGTTCCGCTATGAAAAACCGCAAAAAGGCCGCTACCGCCAGTTTCATCAGGTCGGCGCCGAGGCTTACGGCATGAGCGGCCCCGACATCGACGCCGAACTGATCTGCCTGTCGGCGCGGTTGTGGCAACGGCTGGGCTTGCGCGAGGTGACCTTGCAGCTCAACTCGCTGGGTTCCAGCGCCGCCCGTGCCGCCTACCGCGAGCGCCTGGTGGCCTACCTCAGTCAGCGGCGCGACGAACTGGATGAGGACAGCCGGCGGCGGTTGCTCGCTAATCCGCTGCGGATTCTCGACAGCAAGAATCCGGCGCTACGGGCGGTGATCGCCGAGGCGCCGTCGCTGCTGGATCATCTCGACCCCGAGTCGAAAACCCATTTTGAGGAACTCAAGGCGCTACTGGACGGCGCCGGCATCGCTTACGAAATCAATCCCTGCCTGGTGCGCGGTCTGGATTATTACTGCAAAACGGTCTTCGAATGGGTGACCGACACGCTCGGCGCGCAGGGCACGATCTGCGCCGGCGGACGTTACGACGGGTTGATCGAGGAGCTGGGTGGTCAAGCGGTACCGGGCGTGGGCTTTGCCATGGGACTGGAGCGACTGGTCGCCATGCTCGCCGCCGCCGGCTACGCCGGGACCGATCCAACTCCGCAGGTCTACCTGATCGCGGTCGGCGATGCCGCTCAGCGTTACGGGCTGGCGCTGGCCGAGCGGCTGCGCGACCAGCTGCCGACGCTGCGACTGCGGATGCACTGCGGCGGTGGTGGCTTCAAGGCCCAGTTCCGCCGCGCCGATCACAGTGGTGCCCAATTCGCGCTGATCCTGGGCGAAGACGAAGCCAACACCGGCACCGTCTCCGTCAAACCATTGCGCGAAACCCAAGGCGAACAACATGTCTTGACACAGGATCAAGTGCCCGCCTATCTGCGCGCGGCGCTGGAAGAAACCCCCTAAGCACGCAACCGGATGCCCGAGGAAATACTTCAATGGATCAATACACCGACGACGAACGCGTCGAGGATCTCAAGAAATGGTGGCAGGAGAACGGCGTCAGCATCATCGGCGGCATCGTGCTCGGTCTGGTCGCCATTTTTGGCTGGCAGTACTGGAATTCCCATCGCGCCACCCAGGCGGAAGCCGCCTCGCTAGCCTACGACACCTTTGTCGCGGCGGCGGAAAAACCCGACGCCGAGCAAGCCCAGCAGCGCGGACAAACCCTGTTGGCCGATTTTCCAAATTCCGCCTATGCGGCGCTAGCGGCGCTGCGGCTGGCCAAGCTGGCGACGGATAGCGGTGATACCGCCGCCGCGAGCCAACGGCTGGAATGGGTGATCGGCAACGCCCAGCTTGACGAGTTCAAGGATATCGCCCGACTGCGACTGGCTCGGGTATTGTTCGCCGCCGGTCGGACCGAGGAAGCCGGAAAACTGCTTGAAAGCGTGACCACCACCACCCTGATGGCTGAGCGCGATGAGTTGCAAGGCGATCTGTACCTGGTCGGCAACGATGCCGCTAAGGCCCGGACCGCCTATGCCACGGCGCTGGCCGCGAGTGGTGGCAACCCTCTATTGCAGCTCAAACTCGACAATCTGGCCCCACCGACCGCCGAATCGATTGCCGTCGCCCCCGCCGAGCCGCCCCCCGCCGAGCCGCCCCCCGCCGCGCCAGTCGAACCCGCCGCGCTGGTCGAACCCGCCGCTCCGGTCGAACCCGCCGCTCCGGCCGAACCCGCCGCTCCGGCCGAACCCGCCGCGCTGGTCGAACCCACCGCGCCGGTCGAACCCGTGACCTCGCCAGCCGAATCCGCCGCGCCAGTCGAACCCGCCGCGCTGGTCGAACCCACCGCGCCGGTCGAACCCGTGACCTCGCCGGCTGAGCCCGCGCCCGACGCAGCCCCGATTCCTGTTAGCCCGGCCGAAACCCCGATTGAACCGCCCGCCACCGCTCCGGCCGAACCCGCCGCGCCGATCGAACCCGTGACCTCGCCGGCTGAGCCCGTGACCTCACCGATCGAACCCGTGACCTCACCGTCTGAGCCCGCACCCGACGCAGCCCCGATTCCTGTTAGCCCGGCCGAAACCCCGATTGAACCGCCCGCCACCGCTCCGGCCGAACCCGCCGCGCCGATCGAACCCGTGACCTCACCGGCTGAGCCCGCGCCCGACGCAGCCCCGATTCCTGTTAGCCCGGCCGAAACCCCGATTGAACCGCCCGCCACCGCTCCGGCCGAACCCGCCGCGCCGATCGAGCCCGTGACCTCGCCGGCTGAGCCCGTGACCTCACCGGCTGAGCCCGCGCCCGACGCAGCCCCGATTCCTGTTAGCCCGACCGAAACCCCGATTGAACCGCCCGCCACCGCTCCGGCCGAATCCGCCGCGACCGCCAATAACGGGGCGGCACCCGCGCCGATTTCACCCGCTCCCGCATCAGGTCAATAATCCCATGATCCGCCGCATAGTCCCGTTACTGCTCCTTATTCTGAGCGCCGGATGTAGCTGGTTCGGCGGCTCCGACAACTCGATCCCACCGGCCGAACTGATATCCGTTGCCCAACCGATCAATGTACAACAGCTTTGGGAAACTCAGGTCGGCTCTGGCACGGAGAAGCAATTTATCCGGTTGACCCCGGCGTTGCTGGATGGCCGGCTCTACGCGGCCAGCCACGATGGCACGGTGGTGGCGCTGGATGCCGTCAACGGACAGCGACTGTGGGAAACCGCGACCCAGCTACCGATTTCCGGTGGCGTGGGTGTCAGCCAGAATGGCATGGTGTTATTCGGCACGGACAAGGGTCAGGTCGTCGCGCTGCGCCAGGAAGATGGCCAGGAAGCCTGGCGCTCCCAGGTTTCAAGCGAAGTGCTGGCTCCGCCGCGCGCTGGTGGCGATCTGGTGGTCGTGCGCAGTATCGATGGCAAATTCACCGGCCTCGATGCCCGTACCGGGGAACGGCGCTGGGTGTACACCCATGCCGTGCCGGCGCTCAGCCTGCGCGGCAGCGCGCCGCCGCTGGTGGCCGGCAACCTGATCATCGCCGGACTGGATACCGGCAAGCTGCTGGTGCTGTCCCTGGACAAGGGGCTGCCCATCACCGAGAAGACCATCGCACCACCGCGCGGCCGCACCGAGATCGAACGACTGATCGATATCGATTCCGAACCCAAGGTGTTCGACGACACCCTGTATCTGGCGGCCTATCGCGGCAATGTGGCCGCGATCAACATGCGCGACGGCAACCTGCTATGGACCCGCAACCTGTCCAGCTATGCCGGGCTCGACGTGGATGCCCGACAGGTTTACCTCAGCGACGACACCGACGCGGTGCTGGCGCTGGATCGTGGCAACGGTGGTACGCTCTGGAAGCAGTCCGAACTGAGTGGCCGCCGGCTTTCCGCCCCGGCCGCCACCAACGATTATGTGGTCGTCGGCGATTACGAGGGCTATCTGCACTGGCTGAGCAAGGACAGTGGCCGGATCGTCGGCCGGGTTCGAGCCGCAAGCAAGAGTATCGTCGCCCCACCCGTCGCGGCGGGCAACATCGTATTCGTGTACGGCCAGGGCGGCGCGCTCGGCGCTTTCCGGGCCGACGGATGAAGACCCGGACGCACGGCCACGCCGTAGCCTGACGCCGTGGCTCCGGCGTCCGCCATGCTGGAACAGCTCGTTACCGTCTTCGTGACCTTTTTGGTCGTGATCGACCCGATCGGCGTCGCGCCAATGTTTTCGGCGCTGACTCGCGGCGGCAACGATCATTATCGCCGGCGCATGGCACTCAAGGGCACCTTGATCGCCACCCTCATCTGCCTGCTTTTCGTGTTCACCGGCGATGCCCTGCTGCGCTTCCTCGGCATCAGCCTGGCGGCGTTCCGGGTCAGTGGTGGCATCCTGCTGTTCCTGCTGGCGATCGACATGGTGTTCGCCCGACCTTCCGGCCTGCGGTCGGCGACGGTACGGGAACAGGAAGAAGCGCAGTACAAAGACGATATTTCGGTGTTTCCGCTGGCATTTCCCCTGCTGGCCGGCCCCGGCACGCTGACCACCATTCTGCTCACCATCAGCGGCATACCCTCGAAGGAACAGCCCCTGCTGTTTCTGGCCGTGCTGGGTGTGCTGCTGGCCGTGCTGCTGCTGACCCTGCTAACCCTGCTGCTGGCCCCGCTGTTGATGAAACTGCTCGGTGAAACCGGCGCCAACGTGATCGACCGCCTGTTGGGCGTGATCCTGGCGGCGCTGGCCGTTCAGTTCATGTTCGAAGGGCTGCGCGCCGGCCTGTTCGGCGCCTGACGGGTCCGCGCCGTGCCCGGCCCCATTTTGCGGATCGCCGTCCCTTCGCCTCTGGATCGGGTTTTCGATTACCTGCCACCGCCGGGCTGCGACCTGGCCACCCTGCAACCGGGCTTGCGGGTGCGGGTACCGTTCGGCCGGCGTCACGTCGTCGGTTTTCTGCTCGAACTCGGCGCCGATACCACGCTGGACCCCGCCGCGTTGCGGCCGGCGCAGACGGTGCTCGATACCGAAGCGGTGCTGCCCGCTGACGTATTGGCGCTGCTGCGATGGGCACAGCGTTACTACCATCATCCCCCTGGCGAAGTCTTCGCCGCCGCTCTGCCGACACTCTTGCGCCAAGGCGAATCGACCGAGCTATCAGCGCCGGCGCCACTCTGGCAAATCACCGCCGCCGGGCACGCCGCGCTCGCCACCGGGCTGAGTCGCGCACCCGCCCAGAGGCTACTGCTCGATTATCTGGCACGCTGTTCCGACGGCGCCGATCCCAACACCTTGCGCGCGGTGGTGCGTGACAGCACCGCCACCTTGCGCGCGCTGCGCGCCAAAAACTGGGTGGAGCCTCTCGCCCGTCCAGCCTTGGCCTTGGCGGAAACCGCGTTCGCGCCACGCCCGCCGCCCGAACTCAACGCGGCGCAGGCGGCGGCGGTGACCAGCGTCGCGGCCGAGCTGGACCGCTTCCAAGTCTTTCTGCTGGAAGGCGTCACCGGCAGCGGCAAAACCGAGGTCTACCTGCGCCTGATCGAAGCCGTGCTGGCGCGCGACCGGCAGGCGCTGGTACTGACCCCGGAAATCGGCCTGACCCCGCAATTGCTGGCCCGCTTTCGGGAGCGGCTGCCAGGACCGCTGGCCGTACTACACTCCGGCCTGAGCGATCGGGAACGATTGAATGCCTGGCTACTGGCCCGCGCCGGCACCGCCCGGGTGGTGGTCGGCACCCGCTCGGCGGTGTTCACGCCACTGCGCGCGCCGGGCATCCTCATTGTCGACGAAGAGCACGATCCGTCCTTCAAACAGCAGGAGGGCTTCCGCTATCACGCCCGCGATCTGGCGGTCATTCGTGGCCGGCAACTCGGGATTCCGGTGGTACTGGGTTCGGCCACCCCGGCTCTGGAAAGCCGCCACAACGCCGAGCGCGGCCGCTACCGCTTGCTGCAACTACCGGAACGGGTCGGCGGCGGCGCGGAAGCGCCCATCGAGATTCTGGACGTGCGTCGCCAGCCGATGGCCGAGGGACTGTCGCGGCCACTGCTGGAGCGAATGCGGATCCATCTGGCCCGCAACGAACAGGTGTTGCTATTTCTCAACCGGCGCGGCTTCGCCCCGATTCTGCTCTGCCACGAATGCGGCTGGCTGAGTCAGTGCCGCCACTGCGACGCCCGCATGACCTTGCATCTACGCCAGCGTCGGCTGGTCTGTCACCACTGCGGCGACAGTCAGCCGGTGGAGGCCGCCTGCCCGCTCTGCGGCAGCGTGGACCTGCGGGCGCTCGGCCACGGCACCGAACGCCTGGAGGCCGCGCTGCGGCGGGAATTTCCAGAGATCGACATCACCCGAATGGATCGCGACAGCACCCGCCGCCGTGGCAGCCTGGAAGCCTTGTTAGCCGATATTCACGACGGTGGTCGCCGTATCCTGATCGGCACCCAGATGCTGGCCAAGGGCCACCATTTCCCCGAGGTGACCCTGGTGGGAATCGTCGATGCCGACCAGGGATTGTACGGCATCGACTTTCGGGCCGGCGAGCGCATGGCGCAACTGGTCCTGCAGGTCGCCGGCCGCGCTGGCCGCGCCGAGAAGCCAGGTTCGGTCATTATTCAGACCCACCACCCCGACCATCCGCTGCTGCACGTACTGGTCTCCCAGGGTTATCCGGCTTTCGCGGCGGCGGCACTGGCGGAGCGGCAAGCGGCATGGCTGCCCCCATTCGCCCATCAGGCGCTGCTGCGGGCGGAAGCGGCCGAGCCGGAACGAGCCATGGCATTTCTACGAGCCGCGCGGACGCTGGCCGAGATCCGCGCCGACGGGGTCGAACTGCTGGGTCCGGCACCCGCGCCGATGGAACGCCGGGCCGGCCGCTTTCGGGCGCAGCTGCTGCTGCAAGCGGCGCGGCGTCAGGATCTGCATCGTTTCCTGAATCCCTGGATTGCGCGGTTGCGAACGGAGCATGCGGATCGCCGGGTGCGCTGGTCCTTGGATATCGATCCGGCGGAACTCTTCTGAACGCCCTGTTGACATCGCATCGCCCATCCACCCGTTCGCCCTGTCCTTTGGAGCAAGTCGCGCCTAACAAAATGGTTTAATTACGATAAAGCGATACAAATCATAACATTATAAGCTTATACCCAGAAAACGCATAACTATTTTTCATAATTGATTTTCAGTAATTTCAAAGAATTGAAAAAAATAACTTCGTCATTGACCCTTTACTTGACGTGGGATACGGCTAGACTTTTTGAGGCTTGCGGGGTTTCTCCGCAGCCAAGAGCAACCACTAAAGGACGTGTGGCGGGATTGATTCCCTGGGAGGCCTCTGAATCAGGTGGGTCCACCTCACCCGCGGCCGCCTTCAAGCCGCGAGTCCCGCTCGTCACGACACCCCCGTCATTTCACCTACCACCGATGGGAAATAACGATGCAAGACGACTTGATTCACAAGATAAAAAGTAATCCGAAGTACCACGAACTGGTTTCCAAACGCAATGTGTTCAAATGGACCATGGCGATCATCATGTTGGTGGTCTACTACGCCTTTATCCTGACGATTGCCTTCGATAGCAAATTCATGGCCCAACCGCTCTCGGCCGGCTCCGTCACCACCATCGGTATTCCGATTGGAGTTGCGGTGATCCTGTTCGCCTTCGCCCTGACGGGTATCTACGTCTTCCGGGCCAATGCCGTCTTCGACAAGCTCACCCGCGAAATCAAGGAGGAAGTGCTATGAGTTTCTGGAAGCGCATATTCCCGACGATCCTCTTGATGCTTGTTGCTGGCAGTGCCTTGGCCGCCGGCGGCGATCTGGGAGCAGTCAAGAAGTCGGCGGTCAACATTCCCGCCATCATCATGTTCCTGGTGTTCGTCAGCGCCACCCTGGGTATCACCTACTGGGCGGCGCAACGCACCAAGACCGCCAAGGACTTCTACGCCGCCGGCGGCGGCATCACCGGCTTCCAGAATGGCTTGGCGATCGCGGGCGACTACATGTCCGCCGCTTCGTTCCTGGGTATTTCCGGCCTGGTGTTCCTGAATGGCTATGACGGACTGATTTATTCGGTCGGCTGGCTGGTCGGCTGGCCCATCATCATGTTCCTGATTGCTGAACAACTTCGCAATCTCGGCAAGTACACCTATGCCGACATCGTGGCTTACCGCTTCGAGCGGGTGCCGATGCGCTCGCTGGCGGCCACCGCCGCGCTGATCGTGGTGGTCCTGTACCTGATCGGCCAGATGGTCGGCGCCGGCAAACTGATCCAGTTGCTGTTCGGCCTGGATTACGTCTATGCGGTCATGATCGTGGGTGTGCTGATCATCGTTTACGTCACGTTCGGCGGCATGTTGGCCACCACCTGGGTACAAATCATCAAGGCGGGACTGCTGCTAACCGGCGCCAGCGTCATTGCCTTCGGCGCGCTGTACCTGGCCTCGGATGGCAGCATGAGTCCCGAGAAGATGTTTGAAAATGCCGTTGCGAAACACCCCAAGGGCCTCGCGATCATGGGACCGGGTACTTTGGTCACCAGCCCCATTGAAGCCATCTCGCTGGGCCTGGCGCTGATGTTCGGCACCGCCGGTCTACCGCATATCCTGATGCGGTTCTTCACGGTGGGCAACGCCATCGAGGCGCGTAAATCGGTATTCTACGCCACCGGCTGGATCGGCTATTTCTACATCCTGACCTTCCTGATGGGCTTTGGCGCCATCGTGCTGCTCACCAATAACCCGGACTTCGCCGATCCCTCGGCAGTCGGCGGCATCATCGGCGGCCAGAACATGGCGGCGGTCAATCTCGCCCAAGCGGTGGGCGGTAACCTCCTGCTCGGCTTCATTTCCGCCGTGGCTTTTGCGACGATTCTGGCGGTGGTGTCCGGTCTGACCCTGGCCGGCGCTTCGGCCATCTCCCATGACCTGTACGCCAACGTGTGGGCGCACGGCAATGTGGATGAGCAGCAGGAAGTGCGGGTTTCCAAGATCGCCACCGTCGTGTTGGGCATCATCGCCATCCTGCTCGGCATTGCCTTCGAGAAGCAAAACGTCGCCTACCTGGTGGCATTGACCTTCTCGGTGGCGGCCAGCGCCAACTTCCCCATTCTGTTCATGTCGATCTACTACGGCAAGATGACCACCCGCGGTGCGTTGATCGGCGGTTGGCTCGGCCTGATCAGCGCCAGTGTGCTGGTGTTCGTTGGCCCGACCGTGTGGAAAGATATCCTTGGCATGGGTGATCCGATCTTCCCGCTCAAGTTCCCGGCGCTGTTCTCGATGAGCATTGCCTTCCTGGGCATCTGGATCGGCTCGATCACCGATAACAGCGAACGCGCCAAGAAGGAACACGAAGCCTTCATCGCGCAGGATCTGCGTTGCCAAACCGGCATCGGCGCCGAAGGCGCGGCCAGCCACTAAGCAGTGGTACGCCCGATCGGATGATGGCCGCGCGAGTGCGGCGATCATCCGACCCCGGTCGAATCCTGCTAAGATTAAGCCCCTTCCGGCTCGCGCCGCGAAGGGGTTCTTATTTGGCCAATCGGAATCGAACCACCGCCGTGACTATCCCGGATCATCAAGCGTTCCTCGCGCGCCTTGCTCCCTTTAACCAGCTCTCCGAACCGGAGCTGGCACGCCTTGCCGACGAACTGAAGGTCGGTCACTTTCAACCGGGCGAAATCTTACAGAAGGCGGGTGAAGTGCCCGCCTGTCTCTACCTCATCATCGACGGCTTGGTTTACGAGGTGGACGGCGACCCCACGCTCCCGGGTCGCGAGAGCACGGAAACCGCCGCGGTCGCCAATGATGGCTCGCCCATGTGGTACGTGATCGCCCTGTATGGCGCCGAGGACGTCTTTGACGCCGGCGCCTTGCTGGAAGGCACGGGCACCCACAGTTTCGTGGTCGGCAAACCCACCCGCTGCCTGCAGATGCCACGACCGGTCTTCCTGCAAACCATTCAAAATCATCCACCGCTGGCGGCTTTCTACAATCAGAAAATTTCCCAGCGGCTCGCCACCCTGCGCGAGACCGACGACCGCCAGGAATTGGCGGCATTCACCATCGCCAGAATTCAGGACGTCTATATTCATCCGCCGCTCTTCGTGACCGCCGAAGCCTCCATACACGAAGCCGCGCTGGCGATGAAAGCCCACAAAACCAATTCGGTGCTGGTTCGGTATGGCGATGAAGTCGGCATCGTCACCGCCACCGATCTGCGGGAAGCGGCTATCATCCAGCGGCGCTCCGTGGACGAAGCCATCGGACCACTGGCCACCTACGACCTGATCGACATGGAGCCGGGCGATTTTCTGTTCAATGCCCTGCTGCGAATGACCCACCACAACGTCAACCGGCTGGTGATCCGCGACAGCAAAACCATTCATGGCATTCTCGAACAGATCGATCTGCTCAGTTATCTTTCCAACCACTCGCATCTGATCGCCCTGCAAATCGACCGGGCGCGCTCCCGGGAGGATCTAAAGTGGGCCAGCCACGATCTGGTCAATGTGATCCGTGACCTGCACGACAAGGGCATCAAAATCCGCTACATCATGCAACTGGTGTCGGAACTCAATAAGAAGCTGTTGCGTAAGCTGTTTGCTCTGATCGCACCGCCGGAACTGCTGGAAAACGCCTGCCTGCTGGTGCTGGGCAGCGAGGGCCGCGAGGAGCAGGTGCTGAAGACCGATCAGGATAATGCCCTGATCCTGCGCGACGGCTTCAGTTACCCCGATTTGGAGCGAATCACCCGCGAATTTACCGAAAGCCTGATCGATTTCGGCTATCCACGTTGTCCCGGCAACATCATGGTGTCGAACCCGTACTGGAGCAAATCGGTTGCCGCCTACAAAGACGAACTGTTTCAATGGATCGTTCATCCGAGCCATGATTCCTTTCTGCAATTCGCCATCTTCTTCGACGCCACGGCGGTGGCCGGCGACGAGAATTTGCTCCGCCATGTCAAGGACCACATGTATCGCCTGCTCGGCGACCATCGATCTTTCTACAGCCAGTTCGCCAAATCCACCGTCGCGTTTGAAACACCGTTGGGGTTTTTCACCAATTTCGTGGTCGAAAAAGACCGCGACGAGCTGGACATCAAGAAAGGCGGTATCTTCCCTATCGTTCACGGCGCCCGCAGTTTGGCTTTGGAATACCGGTTGCCGCAGACCCATACCGTGGACCGGATCATGGCGCTAAGCCAGCGGAACCTGTTCAAGCCCTCTTTCGGCGTTGAACTGATCGAAGTCTTCATCTATCTGTCCACCTTGCGCGCCGAGGCTGGCCTGCGCAAAATCAAACAGGGAATACCGCAGGATAATTACCTGAACCCCAAGGATCTCAACAAGCTGCAACGGGAAGTGCTGCGCGATTCGTTCAAGATCGTCAACGAATTCAAAAAATTCATCACCTATCACTTCAAACTGGGGATGATCAGTTAACCGGAAAACCCCCATGAGGCTTTCCCCGTGAAAACGCACCTGCACCACCTCATCGCCCAGGCACTCCAACAACTCCAACAGGAGGGAGTGCTCATCGACGTCGATCCATCCTCGATTCCGCTGGAACGCACTCGCGACCGCACGCACGGCGATTTCGCCAGCACCATCGCGCTGGCCTTGGCCAAAACCGCCCGCCGTAAGCCCCGCGAACTGGCCGAACGCATCAAGGCAACCCTGCCCGCCTCCGCCCATGTCGCCAAGGTGGAGATCGCCGGGCCCGGTTTCATCAATTTCTTCCTGGCGCCCACCGCCTATCAAGCGGCAGTCAGCGAGGTCCTCAAGCAGCGGGATGGTTTCGGCCGGAGCACGCTCGGCGGCGGCAAGCGGGTACAGGTAGAGTTCGTCTCCGCCAACCCCACCGGCCCACTGCATGTCGGCCACGGCCGCGGCGCGGCGTTCGGCGCCACCGTCGCCAATCTGCTGGAAGCGATCGGCTACCGGGTTCACCGCGAATACTATGTCAACGACGCCGGCCGGCAGATGAATATCCTGGCCGCCAGCATCTGGCTGCGCTACCTGGAGCACTGCGGCGAACAGTTTCGTTTTCCCAGCAACGGCTATCGAGGCGATTACGTGCGCGACATCGCCGCCCGCCTTT
The DNA here is from genome assembly GCA_016699715.1 of Candidatus Competibacteraceae bacterium. Classification (NCBI taxonomy): domain Bacteria; kingdom Pseudomonadati; phylum Pseudomonadota; class Gammaproteobacteria; family Candidatus Competibacteraceae; species Candidatus Competibacteraceae bacterium. The sequence continues at coordinate 2,117,871 of CP065007.1, forward strand.
ATGCCGAACACGACGGCGCCTACATGGCCTCGGCGGTGCACATATTTCAGGATGCACCACCGGACGAGATCCGCAACGAAGCAGGCGAGATAATCGCTCCCGGCGACAAGGAAGCCCACATCGACGCCCTGGTCGAACGTGCCCGCGCCCTGCTGGGCGATCACCACTACCGCTACATTTTCGAACTGGGCCTCAATACCATTTTGGACGACATCCGCGACGACCTGCGGGAGTTCGGCGTGGTCTACGACGAGTGGTACTCGGAACTCACCCTGGCGGAAAGTGGCGCGGTCAACAAAACCATCAACCGGCTGCGCGATACGGATTACATCTACGAGCAGGACGGGGCATTCTGGTTTCGCTCCAGCGCCTTCGGCGACGAGAAAGACCGGGTGGTGCAGCGGGAAAATGGTCAGACCACCTACTTCGCTTCGGATATCGCCTACCACCTGGAAAAGTTCAAACGCGGCTTCGACTGGGTCATCGACGTCTGGGGCGCCGACCATCACGGCTACATCCCGCGGGTCAAGGCCGCGCTGCAAGCGCTGGGCGAGAATCCCGACCGCCTGGACGTGTTGCTGGTGCAGTTCGCCATCCTCTACCGCAACGGCGAACGGGCCCAGATGTCCACCCGCTCCGGTGAGTTCGTCACCCTGCGCGAGTTGCGCCAGGAGGTCGGCAACGACGCCGCCCGTTTTTTCTATGTCATGCGCAAGAGCGAGCAACATCTGGATTTCGATCTCGACTTGGCCAAGTCGCAATCCAAGGACAATCCCGTATACTATATTCAGTATGCGTATGCTCGAATTTGTAGCGTTCTAAGACAACTGCATGAAAAAGGGCTCTCCCACGATCCGGCGCGCGGTCAAGCTCAACTGGCGCTGCTGGTCGAGCCGCACGAGGAAGTCCTGCTAGTGGCACTGTCGCGCTACCCCGAAGTGGTGGAAACGGCCGCTCTCAACCACGAGCCACACCAATTGGCGCATTATTTGCGGGATTTGGCCAACGCCTTCCACACTTACTACAACGAGCATCGAGTTCTGGTGAGCGACGACGCGCTGCGCGATGCTCGGCTCAATCTGAGCATGGCCACGCGGCAGGTGATCAAAAACGGTCTCGCCCTGCTGGGCGTTTCGGCCCCGGAGGTCATGTGAGCATCCGACGCGACTACAAGCCCGCCTCGACCTGGCAGCGCCGCCGGCGATCGGTGCGCCGTCATGGTCTGCTCGTGGTGACGCTGGTGTTGGTCGGCCTGTTCGGTGGCTTGCTGGCCTACATCAAGGACGACCGGAGCCAACTTCCAGCGGTTTCGACCGCTGCGCCCAGCCTGCCCGCGCCATCGGCCGGCAGCCCCCCCGCACCCCAACCGCCGCCCGCCGCCCCCGAAATCGTGCCCGCGCCACTCAAACCTAAATACGATTTTTACACCGAACTGCCCAAGCGGCAGATCAACTTTCGACAGGATTCTCCCGGTCCGCATGGTGTCTCGCAGCCACCGTCCGTCCGCTCGCGGCCGGCGACCGAGCCGTTGCGCAAACCAGCGCCGCCGAAGGAAAATCGGATCGCGCCAATCATGATCCGGGCCACCGCCAGCCAAGTCATGGTCGATCGATCATGAGCATGATCCTGTGTTTCAGACCGAAGCGACCGCTCTCCATATTCGAGCCATCTTCCTGACCGGCGCCACGACCATCGCCATACCCCTTCCAGAGCCACCACCATGAACCTGCCCGATACCGTTCGGAGCTACCTGGACCAGCGGCGACTGCCCTATCGGACGATGGCTTGCCCATCCGGTGAAACACTCGCTCAGGTCGCGATGCGACTTGATCTCCCTCTCCACCGGATGGTGCGGATCGTCCTGTTGAAAGACAGCTCCGGCTTGGTCATGGCCATCCTGCCGGGTAGCCACATCCTGGATTTTTCCATGCTGTGCAAGGCGATGCGGCGCGACCTGGTACCTCTATACGGCACCGAAACCATCCGTTTTTTCCAAAACCGAGGCTGCAAGGCAGGCGCCTACCCACCCCTGCCCGAGGCTTTCGGTATCCCCGCGCTGGCCGACGATGGTTTGATCCTGGCGGACGAAGATGAAATCTACTTCGACGGCGGTAGTGGCGACACCTTGATCAGCATGCGAAACATCGATTTCCGGAGTTTGCTCAACCAGGCGCGCTGGGAACACTTCGCGGTTCCCGTCGACGATCTTGACTCCCTGCTCAGCCAGCAGGCCATCACGCCGCAAAACCTGACCAGCCTTACCAATCGTTATACGCCGGCGGGATTGCGGGAAGGGATCGAGGCCATCACCGAACTGCCGGTCATGCCGCAAACCGTGCAGCAGATCCTGATCCTGCGCGCCCACCCAACCACCAGCGCCCAGGATATCCTTCGCATCGTCGAGCGGGACCCCAGCCTGGCCGCTCAGGTGGTGTACTGGGCACGCTCGCCGTTGCACGGCCATCCGGTCGTCGTGGATTCGTTGCAAACCGCGATTGAGCAGGTACTGGGCGTCGATAATACGCTCAACCTGTTGCTCGGCTCCAGCATGAGTCAGACTTTTCGCATCCCGGCCGACGGCCCGGTCGGTTTGAAAGCCTTCTGGCGGCACAGTACCTACTGCGCGTCCCTGGTCAGCGAACTGGCCAAGCTGCTGCCCGAGTCGGTGGATGTCAAGCCGGAGCTCGCCTACCTGTGCGGGCTGCTGCACAATTTCGGCTACCTGGTACTGGGTCATGTATTCCCCGCCCGCTTTTTTCTGTTCAACCGGTTTCTGGCGGTCAACCGGCAGGTACCGGTCAGCGCGATCGAGCGTTATGTCCTGGGCACCGAGCACTGGCATATCGGTGCCTGGCTGATGCAATCGTGGTCCATGCCCGAGGAAGTGATCGCCGCCGTGCGCTGGCATCACCATGAGGACTGTACCCAACCGTATGCGGAATACTCCAACCTGGTGCTGATCGCCAATCGCCTGCTGCACTACATCGGGATCGGGGATGAAGAAAGCAGTCGCTTGCCGGCCTTGGCCATGTTCACGCTCGGCATCGGTCACGACCAGGCCATGGCGGCACTGGCGCAGGTACAAGCCAGCATGCGAGCGCTCGATACCTTGTCGGAGGCGCTGCAACTGCCCTCCGAGGGTTAGCCGCGACCAGCCTCATTCCCGCCAGGGTTTCAGACAGGTGTCATTCGCCAAGGCGGTAATTCATCGAACAGTCGTTGTGCGAACCGGGGCCTTCATAGTCGACTCCCAAGCCGCCGCCAAGCCGCCGCCAAGCCGTCCGCCACCAAATATTACAACGCCGAAATCCACCGCGCCGCGCTGGGGCCACGCCGGAGTTCATGTGGCGGGTACTGGCCGGATGAGCTGAATCCGTCGCCCTGAAACGCAAAGGGCGAAGCCGCCGGCTCCGCCCTGTCCGATGTGCCTCACCGGCGGTTACAACGCGCTGGGACCGATTTCGCCGGTGCGAATCCGGATTGCGCGCTCCAGTTCGATGATGAAGATCTTGCCGTCGCCGATCTTGCCGGTGTTGGCGGTGGAGCAGATCGCCTCCACCACCTTATCGACCAAACTGTCGTCCACGGCGATTTCCAGCTTAACCTTCGGCAGGAAGTCCACCACGTATTCGGCGCCGCGGTACAGTTCGGTATGCCCCTTCTGGCGACCAAAACCCTTGACCTCGGTTACGGTGATGCCCTGCACCCCGATAGCCGAAAGAGCTTCCCGCACGTCGTCCAATTTGAACGGTTTGATGATTGCAGTGACTAGCTTCATGGATACCCTCTAGCGTTCGCCTGACCCAAAACACAATGCCTGCGCGGGAATATAACCGAAAATCCATGGTTGCGCGCGATGTCGGGCGGACACCGGAGTCCCGCGGTGCCGGTGTCCGCCGCCCAACATTACAGGTTATAACCGCGCTCGTCGTGCAGCGCGATGTCCAGACCCTCGGTTTCCTGCTCCTCCGTGACCCGCAAGCCGATCACGACATCGATAATCTTCAGGATCACGAAGCTCAGAACGCCGGAATAAACGATGGTGAACAACACGCCCTTGGTCTGCACCCACAACTGAGTGCCGATGGTCATGCCTTCGGCCAAACCCGCGCCGCCCAGGCTGGCGTCGGCGCACAAACCGGTCAGGATCGCGCCGGCGATACCGCCCACCGCATGCACACCGAACACGTCCAGCGAGTCGTCGTAACCCAGTACCCGCTTCAGCTTGGTGGACGCCAAAAAGCAGATCACGCCGGACGCAAAACCGATCAGCAACGCACCCATCGGACCGGCGGTGCCGGAAGCCGGCGTGATCGCCACCAGACCCGCCACCGCGCCGGAAGCGATGCCCAGCACGCTGGGCTTGCCGTGAGACAACCATTCCGCGAACATCCAGGTCATCGCCGCCATGGCGGTCGCGATCTGCGTGACCAGCATGGCCATGCCCGCCGATCCATTGGCCGCCACCGCGCTGCCGGCGTTGAAACCGAACCAACCGACCCACAGCATCCCGGCGCCCATGATGGTGAAATTCAGATTATGCGGCGGCATTGCCGTATGCGGATAACCCTTGCGTTTGCCAAGCACCAGACAGGCCACGAAACCGGCGATACCGGCGTTGATATGCACGACCGTGCCGCCGGCGAAATCCAGTACGCCCCAATCCCACATCAGCGCGCCGTCGCCGCCCCACACCATGTGGGCAACCGGGGTATAGACGATGGTAAACCACACAGCCATGAACAGCAGCAGCGCCGAAAACTTCATCCGTTCGGCGAAAGCGCCGACGATCAGCGCCGGGGTAATGATCGCAAAGGTCATCTGAAAGGTGATGAACACAGTCTCCGGTATGGTTGCGGTCAAGCTATCCCGACCGACTCCACTCAAGAATGCCTTGCCGAGACCGCCGATGAAAGTGTATAGATTGATGGCCTCAGTGGTCATGCCAGTGGTATCGAACGCCAGGCTGTAGCCATACAACGCCCACAGCACGCTCATCATCGCGGTGATGGCAAAGCACTGCATCATCACCGACAGCACGTTCTTGGCGCGTACCATGCCGGCGTAGAACAGCGACAGCCCAGGAATGGTCATGAATAACACCAAGGCGGTGGAAGTCAGCATCCAGGCCGTGTCGCCCGCGCTCAAGGTCGGTGGGGCCGCCGCATCCTGGGCCACCGCCAGCGCCGGTGCCAGCACCGCCGTCAGCAGCAGCAACAGACCGCCGTTTTTCACCGCTTGTATCGTTCTCGTCATTAGTCAGGTTCTCCTAGGATTAAAACTCAAAGAGTCATGCATGGGATTCAGCTTGGGCGGGGGTCGGCAAGTCGGCCGCCACGCCGCAAGATTCAGGATACGATCGAGAGGTGAGCGCGGCCCTCACAGCGCCTCGGGTCCGGATTCGCCGGTGCGAATGCGCACGGCATTGTCCAAGTCGACGATGAAAATCTTGCCGTCACCGACCTTGCCGGTGTTGGCGGCCCCGGAAATCACCTCGACCACCCGGTCGGCCAGATCGTCGGTCACGCCGACCTCGATCTTGATCTTGGGCAGGAAATCCACTACGTATTCCGCGCCCCGATACAGTTCGGTATGACCTTTTTGCCGACCGAATCCCTTGACTTCGGTCACCGTAATGCCTTGCGCGCCCACTTCCGAGAGTGCTTCCCGGACATCGTCCAATTTGAACGGCTTGATAACCGCGGTAATGAGTTTCATGAATCAAAATCTCCCATGGCTTGGAATACCCTCGACGGGGCGCGGCTTGTTATTTCCGCATCTGGACAGCTTCCGTCCGTCATGCATTGACGGGGCGGTTAGTTGCCAGCAAAAAGCATATCGTGTGCCATCAATATAATATGTTTTAAAAACAATATGTTATATTTAATTCATGGGATTTTTTCCCGGTATTTAACCCGTAGCTGGGCACATGCCTTCCATATTTGCACCATTTTTGTGCGCAACGGCCGGCACGCACAAACCGCAAAATCCCGTTAAACTAAAGTGACGGCAATTTCCATATGGAGAAACGACGATGATCGACCCCAAAACTTTTGATGATCTGGCTAAACGTTTTACCGAAGCGCTGCCACCCAGCTTTCGCCAGTTTCAGACGGAGATGGAAAAGAACTTCCATGCGGCGTTGCAATCGGCTTTCGCCAAGCTGGAACTGGTGACGCGAGAGGAATTCGACGTGCAGCAGGCCGTGCTGGCCCGTACCCGCGCCAAGCTGGAGACGCTGGAAAAGCAAGTTGCCGAACTGGAGGGCAAGGCACCCAGCGGCAAACGGCGCAAACCCGCGGAAAAACCCGCGGAATCCGAAGAAGGCGACGGCTGATCGCCAGCGATCGCCTCCTCCGTCATGACTGGATGGCATGTCCGCTCCATCACCGATTTCTATCGCGGCCTCTTGTTGCACTCAAATAGTGCAAAGCCGCCTGGTCAGCCAGCGCCGCAATCCAATCACCCGCTTGGCGGCAATCCGTAGCAGCTCGCAGGATTCCCATGTCCCTCGCCATCGTCCACACCCGCGCCCAAGTCGGTATCGACGCACCGCCGGTCAGCGTGGAAGTGCATCTGTCCACCGGCCTGCCGGGGCTGTTCATCGTCGGCCTGCCGGAAGCGGCGGTGAAGGAGAGCAAGGACCGGGTGCGCGGCGCCATCCTCAACAGCCGCTTCGAATTTCCCAGCCGCCGCATCACCATCAACCTGGCGCCGGCCGATCTGCCCAAGGAGGGCGGCCGCTTCGACCTGCCGATCGCGCTGGGCATCCTGGCCGCCTCGGGTCAGATCAGCCGCGAACGATTGGGACAGTACGAATGCCTCGGCGAGCTGGCGCTGGGCGGCGAGCTGCGCGGCGTTCGTGGCGTGCTGCCGGCCGCGCTGGCCTGTCGCGACGCTGGGCGTACCCTGCTGGCGCCGGCCGACAACGCCGCCGAGGCGCTATTGGCCGGTGGCGCGACCGTGTTGGGCGCGGGCCACCTACTGGAGATTTGTCGGCAACTGAACACCGGCACGGCCTTGCGGCCGTCACACCCCCCCTCCCGCCCGGAGCCGGAACCGTTGCTGGAACGGGATCTGAGCGACGTGCGCGGCCAGCAACATGCCAAGCGCGCGCTGGAAATCGCCGCCGCCGGCGGTCACAACCTGCTCCTGATCGGCCCACCCGGCACTGGCAAGACCATGCTCGCCAGCCGGCTGTCTGGCATCATGCCGCCACTGAGCGAAACCGAGGCACTGGAAACCGCCGCCATCGCCTCGATCAGCGCACAGGGATTGGATTTGCAACAATGGGGGGTGCGGCCATTCCGGGCGCCGCACCACACCGCCTCGGCGGTGGCGCTGGTCGGCGGCGGAGGCCTGCCGCGACCCGGCGAGATCTCGCTGGCCCACCACGGCGTGCTGTTCCTGGACGAACTGCCGGAGTATGACCGGCGCGTGCTGGAAGTGCTGCGCGAACCGATGGAATCGGGTCATATCACCATCTCCCGCGCCGCCCGCCAAGCCGATTTTCCGGCGCGGTTCCAACTGGTGGCGGCCATGAACCCCTGTCCCTGCGGCTACCTGGGCGACGCCGAGCGGCGCTGCGCCTGCGGTCAGGAACAGGTGCGCCGCTACCGGGCGCGGGTGTCGGGTCCGCTGCTGGACCGCATCGACCTGCACATCGAAGTACCGCGACTGGCGCATCGAGCGCTGCGCGGCGACGTCCCGGAAGAAAACAGCGCCGCGGTGCGGGTACGGGTCTGCGCCGCCCGCGAGCGGCAACTGCGGCGCGCCGGGAAACCCAACAGTGCCCTGAACACCCGCGAGATCGAACGCCATTGCACGCTGAGCGAAGCCGACCATCGCCTGCTGGAACAGGCACTGGAGCGACTGGGGCTATCGCCGCGCGCCTACCATCGCATTCTGAAAGTCGCTCGGACCATCGCCGATTTGGCCGGCAGCGACGGCATCAAGACCCCGCACCTCACCGAGGCCATCAGCTATCGCGCGCTGGACCGGACCCTGGCACGCTAGCACGGCATCGCTCGACCCTTTCCTTTTTCACCGCGAGAGAAGCCTTCATGATTGGTACCGACCCCCTCACCGTACCCCTTCGCGCCCGGCCGCGCCGCCGGCCGCTGCTGGGAACACTACTACTGTTCTGGACCCTGCTGGCCACCGCCCAGGCGCCGGTTTCCGAGGCCAAGGTGGAAGCCCTGGTCGAGGCGCTGCGCCTGTCGGCGCCGCAAGCCGGGGCCGGACTGTACAGCGACTGGCAAATCAAGCCGGACAATATCGTGCGCTGGTCGCGACGCTGCCTGAACCAGGACGTGACGCCAGACCAGTTCGCCGCCGATCCGGCCCTGGCCCGACAGGTGGTGGCCTGCGTGATGGGGAAGGTGCTACGCGAACAGCTTGCCGCCAGCAATAACAACGAGATTGTCGCCGTGCAGCGTGCCGCCGCCTGGTGGATGACCGGCGACCCGGAACAGTATCGCAACGGCACGACCGGCGACTACACCCTCAAGGTACTGGAAGCCTACCTGCGGTTCTTCTGAGCGACCTTAGCGCGCATGGCGGCTGATGCTGCGGGGAAAGAAGGTGCGCCGGTCGTAATCGCGGAAGCGGTAGAGCCGCGCCGGTCGGCCGGACCCGCCGCGCAGCTTGCCGGCAATCGGCTCCAGCAGGTCGGCCTGGGCGACCCGGCGGCGGAAGGAACTCTTGTCGAGCGGCTGCTGCAGGATGATTTCGTAGGTCCGCTGCAACTCCGGCAGGGTGAATTCTTCCGGCAGCAGATGCACGGCGATGTGGGTGTACTCCAGCTTGGAACGCAAGCGCTCCACCGCGTCGGCCAGAATGTGGGCGTGGTCGAAAGCCAGATCGAAACCGACGCCGTCGCCCCGCACCGGCACCCAGCGCCCACCCTCCCGATCGCCCTCCAGCCGCAACGGTCCCGAAGCCACCAGCGCGAAGTAGACGGTGGCGACGACCCAGCCGCGCGGGTCGCGATCGCGGGAGCCGTAGGTCTTCAGTTGCTCCAAATAGCGCGCGCGCGCGCCGGTTTCCTCGATCAGCTGGCGCGCGGCGCAGGCCTGGATGGATTCATCCCACCGCAGGTCCAGAAAGCGACCCGGCAATGTCCAGCAACCCTTGCAGGGAGGCTCGACGCGCTGGGCCAGGAACACCTGCAAGCGCTCGTCGTGGATGGCAAACAGCACCAGATCGACGGTAAAGGCCGGTTTTTCGTACAGAGCGGCGACGTGGCAATGGTCGACACGCTCCGCCTCGCCCGGTTCGGTCGCGACCATGGCTCTACTCCGTTCGGGTGAAGACTCCGATACCGAGATCGTCGAGATTGAACACCAGTTCCTTGCTGTATTCGAGCAGCAGCTCGTGCAGCCGGTGCTGGACGAAACGATCTTGCGACCGATCGAACTCCAGCATCTCCCGCGCCACGTCCAGCACGCTCAGCCGTTCACTGGTACTCGCGCTGACAAAGGATTGCAGGCCGTCGGTGGCCACCGCCACCGTCGGGAAAGTATTCAGGGAGAAGCTGAACACGAGGGGGGCGTCGAAACGCTCCAGCCGGGTCGTCGTTCCGGTCTCGTTGAGATAGCCAACACTTTGCGCCGCCAGTGGATCGCCAATCGCCACCTGATACAGCGCCCACCGTTCCCGATTCAGTAGATAAGAGAGGTAATAGGGTGCGTTTCCGGCGTACTCGATCTGAATCGCCATGATCCCGCCGTCGGCGCGCCGGGCGGCCAGACAGCCATCGCCATAGAGATGCACATACACCGTGGCCCCATCGCACCAGGCGATCAGCAAGGTGGCATCGAGCGCGCTGTCCGCACCTAACTCCCGCGCCTGCCGGGCGGCGCGGCGCACGATCCGCCGGCCCAATCGCCAATGACAGGCGCGACGCCCGACTTCATCCGTGGCGGCGGCCATAAATCGCGGCAGTAAGCGGCGGGCGTTCAGCACCAGCAACCTTGCCCCCACATCGCTATCCGGCTCGGCGGAACAACCGTCGGCCAGGATCACGTAGGGATAAGGCTCCCAACCGTGACAGACATAGTCCTGGCAGAATAGATGCAACTGACCAATGGTGTAATGCGAGTCCAGCGTAATCGTCATGGAGCAACCCACGGGGTTAAGTGGAAGCGATGCCGGACCGCGTTGGCAGGTCGGATACGGCCCGCGTAGACCGCTCGCCCGCCGCTCAGCGCAGGAAATCCGCCGCCTTGGCCGTTTTCATGCCACGCCGCCGCATGTCGGTCACGAATTGCCGGGCCAGCGCCTCGAAGCCCGGCACCGGCGAACTGGTATCCTCGATCAGCACCAGTTTGCGAATGCTCTCCTTGCCGAACTGATCGACGATATCCCGGACCGTGTTGGCAACACAATGTGAGAGCGCCTGGCCGGACAAGGCCACCACATCGGCGTTTTCCAGGACCTGAATCAGCCGTCGGTTGATCTGAGTGCCCGGGTCGGCCGGATCGGGCACGTCGGCCTGTACCGCCGAATAATGCTCGGTCCAGGGATTATGGCCTTTGATCACGTAATCCACCCTTGCGAATTTGGCTTCCTCCCAAGCGCGCAGCGTCTCGGCCACTACCGGAATCACGTTATGGCCCCAGGTGCCAATCAGGCAATGCGGCGGCCAGATGGTCAGTTGGTAGCGGCCGTGATCGCGCAGTGCCCGCACGTAAGCCAGCGCCCGCTGTTGGGCATGCCTGTCGTAGGCGCGCCAGATCCCATTCTCGACATCGGCCACGCTGATCTGGGTGAAAGGCGCCGGCCGCCGGCCAGCACCATCGACCCAGAACACGGGATGGGCGATGTCGAGCAGCTGGTGAGTGTCGAGGGTGACGCGAATGCCGTCGATGCGGTCGCGCAACCGCTCCAGCAAGTGTGCCAGACGTTCGGCGTCCGCCCCGGCGCCCATTACCGGCAACGCCGCGCCCGGTGCGTCGCTAAAGTCGTTCTGCGGATCGACAATCAGGAATTCGAGGCGCATGACGGTTCTCCCCGGCATGATTTAGCGATTGTGGCCAGCCAGCGATTCGCATTCTCTTTCATCATTCCGACCACCGCGCCCACCACTTAGTGGTATTTGACCATTATTCGCTGATTAGTTGCAATAAACAACTAAATGGGCCTGGATGGGTGGTTCGTCGAATGGCCCGCCATCGGAGCTGGCCGCCGCCATGCTATCCTCAATAAGATTCTTGTCCCCTTCGGAGACTGGCCGCCGCCATGAGCGAACTCCCTATTCCCCCCAAACTCATCGATCGTCTGCGCCGTGCCCACCGGGTGACCGTGTTGACCGGCGCCGGCATTTCCGCCGAGAGTGGCGTACCGACCTTTCGCGAGGCGCAAACCGGGCTGTGGGCGCGCTACAACCCGGAAGAACTGGCCACCCCCGAGGCCTTTCAGCATAACCCCAAGCTGGTCTGGGAGTGGTATACCTGGCGGCAACAACGGGTGCGTCAGGCCGAACCCAATGCCGGCCATCGCGCCCTGGTCGAAATGGAGCAGCGGATCGCCGAGTTCACCCTGATTACCCAGAACGTGGACGGTCTGCACCGCCGCGCCGGTAGCCATCAAATTCTGGAACTGCACGGCAATCTGTTTCGCGCCAAATGCTTCAACGAAGATCGGCCGGTGGAAAGCTGGCCGGACAGCGAGGAAATCCCGCCGCGCTGCCCGCGCTGCGGCGGATTGCTGCGACCGGATGTGGTCTGGTTCGGAGAGATGCTGCCGACGGCGACGCTGCGAGCAGCCGAACGCGCCGCCGCAACTGCCGAGATCTTCCTCAGCATCGGCACCTCGGCGCTGGTCTATCCGGCTGCTGACCTGCCTTTCGCCGCCCTCAACGCCGGGGCGACCGTGGTGGAAATCAACCCTCAGCCGACCCCGCTCAGCCCACATGTCACGTTCAGCCTGAACGGGGCCGCCGGCCAGATTCTGCCCGCCCTGGTCACGGCGGCTTGGGCAGCGGCCGCGTGAGCCTGTTTACCGCCAGACCCGAACGTTTGCCCTTGGCCGACGGTGGCTTCCTCGCCTACCACCGCAGTCCAGGCATCCAACCCGGCGTCGTTTTCCTGGGCGGCTTCAGCTCCGACATGAGCGGCGTCAAGGCGACCACCCTGGAACGCTGGTGCCGGGGGCGCGGCCAGGGCTTCCTGCGCTTCGACTACTCCGGGCACGGCGCTTCCAGCGGTCGGTTCGCGGACGGCACCATCGGCGCTTGGGCGGCGGAAACGCTCGAGGTGCTGGACCGCCTGACCGAGGGTCCGCAGATCCTGGTGGGATCGTCGATGGGGGCGTGGCTGATGCTGTTGACGGCGCTGGCGCGACCGAAACGGATCGCCGGTCTGCTCGGATTGGCCTGCGCGGTGGATTTTACCGAGTATCTGTTGTGGCAGCGACTCGACCCGCCGCTGCGGGAGCGCCTGCGCCGCGAGCGGGTGATCAGCCTACCGTCGCCCTACGGCGAGCCGTACATCATCGCGCTGAACCTGATTGAGGAAGCGGCCCGACACCGCTTGTTGGACCGGCCAGAGCTACCCATCCGTTGCCCGGTGCGACTGATCCACGGCATGTGCGACACCGACGTGCCGTGGCAAACCAGTGTGCAGGTGGCGGAACGGCTGACCAGCTCCGACGTACGGGTGACACTACTCAAGGATGGGGAACACACCCTGTCGCGAGAACAGGATTTGATCCTGCTCACCCGTACCCTGGGAGATATGCTGGAAAGGCGCTAAAAAATCGATGCGGTCCAGCGACTTCCTGATACAGGTACTGCTGAAAACCGCTGAACAGCGCGCCAATCGCCTCTAGTGGGCTGCCGCACAAGTTTTGACAGGTTCGGAAACCTCATCTGGCCCGACTAGATTTTCGGCGGGCTCCAAGAACGGATAGAGGCGCTTGAGTTTGACCCGGGCCACCTCGGCACCAAACCGCCAGTGGATTTTGGTTTGGAGTTGGTTGCGCGGGCCTTGCCACGCGGCGATTTCCTCCCGCAAGGTGTCGATCGTCGAAATGCGCCGATCCAAACACTGGCCGGCGAGCACGGCCAACTCGCACTCGGCCATATTGAGCCAGCTGCCATGCTTGGGGGTGTAGTGAAATTCGAGCTTGCGGGTGATTCGACGAGCTTCCTCCGCGGGAAAGACCCCGTACAGGGCCGCGGGGGTATGGGTGTTGAGATTATCCATGACCAGCCGGATCCGTTCCGCCGTGGGGAAGTACTCATCCACCAGCCGCCGCATTTGCTCGGCAAAGTCGCGTTTGGTCCGCTGGCAAGTGACGTTGACCTGACGCCAGCCGCGCAGAGGCTGAACGAACAGAAACAAATTAGCGGTACCTTCTCGTTTATATTCAGAGTCATGGCGCGCCGGCTGGCCCGGACGAGCAGGCAGCGGATGGCGGGTTTCGCTCGTCAGTTGCACGGGGCTTTCGTCAAAGCACACTTGGGGATACCGGGGATCGTCGGGCTCGGCGTACAAGTCCAGGACATCCTCCAGATGCCAGACGTAGTCGGGGCGGATACTGGGAATACACCATTCTTGGCGTTGCCAAGGTTTGAAGTCGTTTTTTTAAGCACGCGACCGACGGTATCCGGGGAAATCAGGTCGATTTGGCGCAGTTCCACAAAGCGATCGGCCAACAGTTTCAAGGTCCACCGATGGCGGCCCGCCGGTGGGGTACTACAGGCTAAGGCGACCAGAAAGGCCGCCTGTTTGCCCGTCAAGGCCGGCGGTGAGCCCAACCGAGACGGCTCACTTAACGCCACCGTCAACCCTTCATCCACAAATCGCTGGCGAGTGCGATGCACGGTGGAAAGTCCCAGATGGAGCATTTCGGCAATCTCCTCATCGGTGGCCCCCGCCGATGCACGCAGCAAGACATGGGCACGTGCGACCCGGCGCGCCGTCGTCTTCCCTTTGTGGATCACGTCGAGCAGGGATGCTCGCTCCTCTTCGGTAAGGTCAACCAAGTACTTGTGGGCCACGGGGATTCCTCCTGTTGACCTCACCATGGGGTACCCACCGCTACCTGTCAAAACTTGTGCGGCAGCCCACTAGAACTGGACATGCCTTACAAGTAATACCATTTACGATTAGATTTTGTTATCATACTCATTTAACCTACTTTTATTGATCCAGTCATGAGCCGCTCATTACAAGTCGAAATCCACGAATCCTCCGAAGAACTAAAGCGCATAATGAATGAACAAACTCACGCCAAGTTTCGAGAGCGATTACAAATTCTATATTGGATTAAAAGTGAGATTTTTCATTCTTTACAAGAGTTAGCCGATCATTTAGGGCGATCGAAATCCGTCATTGTCAAGTGGCTCAAAGTATATCGTACCCAAGGCTTAATCGGGCTGTTGCAGTGGAATTATCATGGCGGCCGTCGTTCGAGAATTACCGAAGCTATGAGAGAGGCACTCCAGCGCCGTCTGGACGATCCGACTCATGGATTTTATAGTTACGGACAAATCCAGCAGTGGCTTCTCCAGGAATACGAGGTCGATATTCCTTATTCAACAGTGCATCAAGTCGTTCGTTATCAACTCAAAGCAAAACTTAAAGTGGCGCGGCCAACGAGCGTTCATCGCCATGAAGAGGCGGTGGTTTCTTTTAAAAAAAACTTCCACGACAACTTGAATTAATTGATATTCTTCAACAAGTTGAAAATGAAGCGGTCCGGCCTTTACGGTATTGGTGCCAAGATGAAAGTCGCTTTGGATTAAAAACGATCACCCGGCGGGTCATCACCGCACTGGGGATTAAGCCAGTTGGTCCAGTTCAATGGACCTTTCAATCATTTTGGCTCTATGGTGCCATTGAGCCACTGAGTGGCGAAAACTTCTTTTTAGAATTTTCCCATTTAGATGCTGATTGCTTTCAGTGGTTTTTGAATGAATTTTCTAAAACTTATCCGCACAGCCTCAACGTAATTCAATTGGATAACGGTCGCTTTCATTCTGCCAAAAAACTCGTAATCCCCGATAATGTCGTCTTATTATTCCAACCGCCTTACAGTCCCGATGTGAACCCCATTGAGCGTGTTTGGCAATCAATGAAAGATCAATTGTGTTGGATCAATTTAAAAACCCTAGATGAACTACGTAAAAAAGTGGATGAACTCATTCAATCGCTTCTCCCAAGCGAAGTGGTTTCTTTGACCAGTTTTGATTTTATTTTATCCGCACTAAAGTAGTAAAATCTATTAGTAATCGGTATAACCTACTGTTTTAATGACTAAATCCTTTCGAGCAGCCCTAGCGATGTACGAATCATCATTAGGAAGACTATACACCAGCCGGCTATCGGCTACGGTCTCCGCCAGATCGGCCACAATTTCGTAGCCTTCCACCCAGCGGAGGCTTTCCTTGACGTCGGGCTGATCTTTCGGCGGGCGTGCCCACAGCCAGACATCCCGCACCCCCAAGGCCACCCCCGCCGGGGTGACCGCCAGGGTCGGATGCACGTACCGCCCGTGCTGGGCCTCGTCGCTCAGCCGCCCCAGCCCGGCGATCCCCGGTTGTGTGGTGAAATCCAGTTCGGTCGTGTCTTGAAGGCACAACACAACGGGCTGGCCGGCCATTCGCGCCACCGTCCGCTGGGTATGGACCTCCAGAATCTCCCGCCAGTCCACCGCCGGGTTGTCCAGCAATCGGTCAGCGGCCTTCGTCTCGGCCCACCCCCCGCAGGCCAGCGGGATGCTCCCCGTCGGGTGCGCCGACAGGTCGTCCACCCACCGGATCAAGCGCTGGGTCCGCCGCGCATCCCCCAACTCCAGATCGTGAAACTCGGCCTGTGCCCAACTCATGCCCTATGCCCACCACTTGATGAAAAATTATATCTTAACAATGAGTTGGATTTGTGGGTAATCGGATGGGCTTTAGGACCGGGATGACCGTCGTGTTTGCGCCCGAGAAAGCCGCCGAAGCCGACGATCAGCCGCACCATCTGGCCCAAGGGAGGCGGTTTTCAGAACTTCATATCCTCGAAAAATTTCTTGACGCCATCCAGCCAGCTACCCTGCTGCGGCGTGTGGCGCTCGCCGCTGGCCTCCATGGTGGCCGCGAATTTCTCCAGCAGTTCCTTCTGCTCTCGGGTCAGGTTGACCGGAGTTTCGACCACGATCCGGCACAGCAAATCACCGGTCGGTCCGCCGCGCACCGGTTTGACGCCCTTGCCGCGCAAGCGGAATACCTTGCTGGTCTGGGTCTCTGGCGGGATCTTCAAGCTCAGTCGCCCATCCAGGGTCGGCACCTCCAACTCCCCGCCAAGCGCGGCGGTATGGAAGCCGATCGGCACCTCGCAGTACAGATCGTTATCCTCGCGGCTAAAGATCGGGTGCGGCTTCACCCGGATCTGCACGTACAGATCGCCCGGCGAGCCGCTGTGCTCGCCCGCCTCGCCCTCGCCCGTCAGCCGGATACGGTCACCGTTATCCACACCGGCCGGCACCTTGACCGATAGTGTCTTCTGCTCCTCGACCCGACCGACTCCGCGGCAGGTCTCGCAGGGATCGGGAATGATGGTGCCCCGTCCCTGGCAGCGCGGGCAAGCCTGCTGGATCGAGAAAAAGCCCTGCTGCATCCGTACCTGGCCGACCCCACGGCAGGTGGGACAGGTGGTCGGTTTGGTGCCTGGCTTGGCGCCGCTGCCGGCGCAGGTCGCGCAGCTGACCAGCGTCGGCACTCGAATCTTGGCGGTGGTGCCGAATACCGCTTCTTCCAGGGTTAAATCCAGGGTGTAACGCAGGTCGGCCCCGCGATAGCTCTGGCCGCCACCACCACCACCCCGCATACCGCCGAAAATGTCGCGAAACACTCCACCGAAGATGTCGCCCAGGTCGGCGGCTTCGCCGAAACCACCGAAACCGCCACCCGCCGCGCCGTCCACCCCCGCATGGCCGAACTGGTCGTAAGCCGTCCGCTTACGCGAGTCGCTCAGTACCTCGTAAGCTTCCTTGGCCTCCTTGAACCGTTCCTCGGCCACCTGATCGCCGGGATTACGGTCGGGATGCAGCTTCATCGCCAACCGCCGGTAGGCCTGTTTGACTTCGGCTTCGCTGGCGTTGCGAGCCACGTTGAGAGTTTCGTAATAATCGCGCTTGGACATGGTATTGCGTTACGAGTGCCTGCCGGGTTATGCCATCCAGAACCGAAAATCCGGGAACGCTTGCGCGTTCCCGGATTCACAGTTTACCGCAAGTACGGTGCTTACTTCTTCACTTCCTCGAACTCGGCGTCCACCACACCGTCGTCGGTCGGCTTGTGACCGCCGCCCGCGCCGCCGTGCGGTTCGTCCGGGCCGCCGCCATGCGGCCCGTCGCCCGACTGGCCGTAGACCCGCTCGGCCATCTTGCCGGACAGTTCGGCCAGTGTCCGGGTCTTGGCCTCGATAGCACTCATGTTGTCGGTCTTGGTGGTGGTGCGCAGGTCGCTGATCGCCGACTCGATCGCCGCTCGTTCGCCACCTTCGACCTTGTCGCCCAGATCGCGCAGCGTTTTCTCGGCGGAGTGGATCAGATTCTCGGCCTGATTGCGGGCGTTGACCAGTTCGTGGAACTTCTTGTCCTCTTCCGCGTGCGCCTCGGCATCGCCGACCATCCGCTTGATCTCATCCTCGGACAGACCGGAGGACGCCTTGATGATAATCCGGTTTTCCTTGCCGGTCGCCTTGTCCTTGGCGGAAACGTGCAGGATGCCGTTGGCGTCGATGTCGAAGGTCACCTCGATCTGCGGCACGCCACGCGGAGCCGGGGGAATGTCCTGCAAATCGAACTTGCCCAGCGACTTGTTGGCCGAGGCCATCTCGCGCTCGCCCTGCATGACATGCACGGTCACCGCGGTCTGGTTGTCGTCGGCGGTCGAGAATACCTGCTGCGCCTTGGTCGGGATGGTGGTGTTCTTCTCGATCAGCTTGGTCATCACGCCGCCCAGGGTCTCGATGCCCAGGCTCAGCGGGGTCACGTCGAGCAACAGCACATCCTTGACCGAACCGCCCAGCACGCCGCCCTGAATGGCCGCGCCGACCGCAACGGCCTCGTCGGGGTTCACGTCCTTGCGCGGCTCCTTGCCGAAAAACTCGCGCACCTTTTCCTGCACCTTGGGCATCCGGCTCTGACCGCCGACCAGCAGCACATCGTTGATCTGGCCAACGCCCAGCCCGGCATCCTTCAACGCAGTCCGACAGGGACCGATGGTTTTATCGACCAAATCCTCCACCAGCGACTCCAGCTTGGCGCGGGTCAGCTTCAGATTCAGATGCTTCGGCCCACTGGCGTCGGCGGTCATATACGGCAGGTTGATCTCGCTCTGCTGGCTGGAAGACAGCTCGATCTTGGCCTTCTCGGCCGCTTCCTTCAGCCGCTGCAACGCCAGTGGATCGTTGGCCAGGTTGATGCCGGACTCTTTTTGGAACTGCTCGATCAGATAGTCGATGATGCGCTTGTCGAAGTCCTCGCCACCCAGGAAGGTGTCGCCATTGGTCGAGAGCACCTCGAACTGTTTCTCGCCGTCCACCTCGGCGATCTCGATGATCGAGACATCGAAGGTGCCGCCGCCCAGATCGTAGACCGCGATCTTGCGATCCTTGGCACTGGACTTGTCCATGCCGAAGGCCAGCGCCGCCGCCGTCGGTTCGTTGATGATGCGCTTGACTTCCAGCCCGGCGATGCGGCCGGCGTCCTTGGTGGCCTGACGCTGGCTGTCGTTGAAGTAGGCCGGCACCGTGATCACCGCCTCGGTGACCGGGTGGCCGAGATAATCCTCGGCGGTCTTCTTCATCTTCATCAGCACCCGCGCCGAAATTTCCGGCGGCGCCATTTTCTTGTCGCGCGCTTCGACCCAGGCATCGCCGTTGTCGTTCTTGACGATCTTGTAGGGCACCAGGTTGATGTCCTTTTGCACTTCCGGCTCGTTGAACCGGCGACCGATCAGCCGCTTGACCGCAAACAGGGTGTTGTGCGGGTTGGTGACCGCCTGGCGCTTGGCCGGCTGGCCGACGGTGATTTCACCGTCTTCCAAAAAGGCGACGACGGACGGCGTGGTCCGATCGCCCTCGCTGTTTTCAATCACCCGGGGCTTACCGCCTTCCATAACCGCCACGCAGGAATTGGTGGTGCCCAGGTCGATGCCGATAATATTGCTCATGATTGTGCTCTCTAAATCAGGGAATTCGGTTGTTTGAGCCTTGCCTGCCGTTGAATGTGGGGCCATCCGGTCGGATTTTCAATGGCACGGCGTAGAGGAAGAGGAAAAGGCGTTTAACCCGCCGGTCGAGGCACGGCCTGGGCAACGATCACCTTGGCGGGGCGAATCAGCCGCTCGTTGAGCAGATACCCTTTTTGCACGACCTGCACCACGGTGTTGGGCTCGGCTTGATCGGTCGGCAGCATGGCCATGGCTTCCTGCTGGCCCGGATCGAACTTGGCGCCAAGCGGATTCACCTCGCGGGCGCCGAACTTCTCCATCGCCATCGTCAGTTGCCGAAGGGTCAGTTCGACCCCCTCCCGCAGTTTGGCGATATCCACGGCGTCGCTGGCCGCCGCCAGCCCCAGTTCCAGGCTGTCGCATACCGGCAGCAACTCGCCGAAAAACCGCTCCAGGGCGAACTTATGGGCGTTCTGCACCTCGCGCTCGGCGCGCTTGCGCAGATTTTCCATTTCGGCGTGAGCGCCCAGATACAACTTCCAATGCTCGTCGGCTTTGGCCAGCGCCTGGTCCAACTCGCGCTGCAATCCTTCGAATTCCTCGTGACTGACCGGCAGTTCGAGCCCTTCCTCCTCGACGGTCAGCGCGGTTTCCACGGGCGGCTGGGCGTCGGTCCCGGCGATATCCGGGCGAGTGGAGGGGGATTGCTTGGGTTCGGTTGAGCTCATCGGACAGGTTCTCCATCACTGGTGGCAAACGGTCGGGCGGCGGCAGTCGCCCCTGATGGCGGAGAACTGGGGTTGGATGCGGGAAATTCAAGAGCGCCGATCACTGAAACAACCGTTTTCCCCGCATTCAGTCTCGTTGCCCGTCCAGCACCTCGGCCAGCAAACGAGCGGTGACGTCCACCACCGGAATGACTCGGTCGTAGGCCATGCGAGTCGGACCGATGATGCCCAGCACGCCCAACACCTGGTCGCCCGAGCCGTAGGGCGCCGTCACCACGCTGCATCCTTCCAGCACGCCACAGCCGGATTCCTCGCCGACGAAAATCTGCACTCCGCCGGTATGCAGGCATTGATCGAACAGATGCAGCAGGTCGCTTTTCTGATTGAAGGCTTCGAACAACTGTCGCAGCTTGTCGAGATCCGATAGATCGGCGTACTGCATCAGGTGGGTTTGGCCGGCCACTACATAGTCGCCGCCTTCGGGCGCGGTCTCGAAGGTCTGCTCCGCCATCTCCATCACGGTCTGCATCAGCCGATCGAGGCTGTCGCGGGTCTCGCGCAGTTCGTCGAGCAGGGTTTTCCGCACCTGCTGGATATCCCGGCCGCCAAACTGCGCGTTAAGATAATTGGCGGCCCGCTGCAATTCCGCGGCATCGTAGGCCCGTCGGGTCTGGATGATGCGGTTCTGCACTTCCTGGCCGTTCAGCACCAGAATCGCCAGCACCCGGCACTCGGACAGCGGCAGGAATTCCACTTGACGCAGGGTCATGGTCTGACGGCGCGGCAGCATGACGATACCGGCCAGTCGGGTGAGACCGGACAGCAGGTCCGATACCGAGCGCGCCAGTTCGGTGCCGCTTTGCGCCGGCTGATCGATCCGCCGACGCAGCGCCTCGATTTCCCGAGGGTCCAGCGGCTTGACCCGCAACAGAGTATCGATAAAGAAGCGGTAGCCGCGAGCGGTCGGCACCCGGCCGGCCGAGGTATGCGGCGCGCGCAGGTAGCCCAGCTCTTCCAGGTCGGCCATGACGTTGCGCACGGTGGCGGAACTCAGATCCAAACCGGCGTCGCGCGACAGCGTGCGCGAACCGACCGGATGGCCGTCGCGGATGTAGCGCTCGACCAGAAACTTCAGCAGGTGCTGGGTGCGCTCGTTCAGGGCGGGATAACCCGCCGGCGTGGGGTCCGAAATCTGCATGCCGACACCTGATTGTTTTTATTAGCACTCCTTGCCGCAGAGTGCCAACGGAAGCTAGCAATTCCCTGTCGGGGTGTCAAGCTGTCATGCTTGGCGCGCATTCTTCTACAATGATAACTTGCCCCCCTTAAGATCACTCAGTACGGAACGATGCCCATCCCTGTTTTCCACACCATTGGTCTCATCGGCAAGTTCGGCGACCCCAACGTCGCGGGTGCACTGAATCAGATTGCCGCCCACCTGCTTCAGCGCCAACTGCGGGTACTGCTCGACGAAAGCTCGGCCCAATTGATCCCGGATAGCGGCCTGGAAGTCGCCAGCCGCGCCGCTATCGGCGAACAATGCGATCTGGTGGTGGTCATGGGCGGCGACGGCACCATGCTCAATGCCGCCCGTTCGCTGGTGGACTACGACATGCCGATCCTGGGGGTCAACCTGGGGCGGCTGGGGTTTCTGGCCGATGTTTCGCCCAGCGAAATCCCGCACCGGCTGGACGGCGTGCTGAACGGCCAGTTTCGCGAAGCTCGCCGCCTGTTGTTGTACACCCAGGTCATGCGCGATGGCTGCGTGATCGGCGAGGCGGACGCCTTGAACGATGTGGTGGTGCATAAGCGCGATGTGGCGCGGATGATCGATGTAGAGACCTTTCTGGACGGACGATTTCTGAATACCTATCGCGCCGATGGCCTGATCATCTCCACTCCGACCGGCTCCACCGCCTACGCGCTGGCCGGCGGCGGGCCAATTCTCTATCCTGGGTTGGAAGCGGTGGTACTGGTGCCGATCTGCCCGCATACCCTCACCCACCGGCCGATCGTGGTCGGCGCCGACAGTGTCATCGAAGTGGTGCTCAACGCGGCCAACACCATCAACACGCAGGTAACCTGCGATGGCCAGGTCAGCCTGCCGCTGGAGCGGGGCGATCAGATCGTGATCCGCAAGAAGGAACGCAAGGTGCGGCTGATCCATCCCCTCAGCCACGACTATTTCAAGCTGCTGCGCGCCAAACTGCGCTGGGGCCTGAGTCCGGAAGCCTCGCCTTTCATCTGAGGGTCCTTCCGCCATGCTGATCCAGTTGTGCGTCCGCGACTTCGCCATCGTCGAGCAGTTGGAGCTGGAGCTGGCGGCGGGGATGACCGCGGTCACCGGCGAGACCGGCGCCGGCAAATCCATCCTGGTGGACGCCATCGGCCTGCTGCTGGGCGACCGGGCCGACAGTGGCGTCATCCGCCACGGCGCCGGACGGGCCGACCTTAGCGCGGTGTTCGATCTGAGCCAACTGCCGGCGGCGAGCGCCTGGCTGAACGAGCGCGATCTGGCCGGCGAGGGCGACTGCCACCTGCGACGGGTAATCGCCGGCACCGGTCGTTCGCGCAACTACATCAACGGCGTACCGCAACCGGCGCAGGCGCTGCGGGAACTGGGCGAGCTGCTGGTGGACATCCACGGCCAGCACGAACATCAGTCGCTGCTGCGGCGCGAGGCCCAGCGGCAATTGCTGGACGACTACGCCGGCAATCAAAGCTTCGTGGCGGAACTGGCGGAACGCTACCGGAGTTGGAGTCAGCTGCGGCAGGACTTGCGGGCGCTGCGGCAAGCCAGCGGCGAACGCGACGCCCGGTTGGACATCCTGCGCTATCACCTGCGGGAACTGGCGGCGCTGGATCTGGCGGAGGGCGAGATGGCGGAACTGGAGCGCGAACAGCGCCGCTTGGCCAACGCCAGCCAGTTGCTGGAGACCGGCCAGCGCGTGCTGGGCTGGTTAATCGAGGGCGACGGCGACGTCATCGCCGACCGGCTCGGCCAGTGCCTGCGCGAATTGGACGCCCTGAACCGGCTGGACCCCCGGCTTGCCCCGGTGAGTGAGCTGCTCAATGCCGCGCTGATCCAGATCCAGGAAGCGGGCGGCGAACTGCGCGGCTATGTGGGCGAGCTCGATCTCGACCCCGACCCTCTGGCCCGGATCGAACAGCGACTGGCCGCCGCCCTGCAACTGGCGCGCAAGCATCGAACCGCGCCCGAGGAACTGCCGGCGCTGCGGACGCGGTTCGAGACTGAACTGGACCGCCTCGAACACAGCGAAACCCGGCTGGATGAGCTCCAGCAGGCCGTGCAAGCGGCGCGGGCCGCCTACCAGGAACAAGCCGAGCGATTGAGCGAGCGGCGCACGGCGGCGGCGCGGGAACTGGGCGAACGGGTCTCCGGGGCGCTGGCCGAGCTGGGCATGCCGGGAGGGCGTTTTCACATCGCCCTGGAGCGGCGGGATCAGCCCGCGCCCGGCGGGCTGGAAACGGTGGAATTCCAGGTCAGCGCCAATCCCGGCCAACCGTTGCGACCGCTGACCAAGGTTGCTTCAGGCGGCGAGCTGTCGCGCATCAGCCTGGCGATTCAGGTCATCACCGCCCGCGCCGCCCGCATCCCGACCCTAATCTTCGACGAGGTCGACAGCGGCATCGGCGGCGGAGTGGCGGAAGTGGTCGGCCGGCAATTGCGGGCCTTGGGTGGCAACCGGCAGGTGCTGTGCGTGACCCACCTGCCGCAGGTAGCGGCGCAGGCGCATCAACATTTCAAGGTGGACAAGCAGACCGACGGCGCCAGCACCCACACTCAGGTGCTGCCGTTGGACGCGGGCGCGCGGGTCGCGGAAATCGCCCGGATGCTGGGCGGACTGGAGCTGACCGCCAGCACGCTGGCGCACGCGCGGGAGATGGTGGAGAACGGTACCTCATCGCGCTGATCGTCATGCCGCGCCCCGTCTCTCAACCGTAACAAAACTAATTCTCTCCCCGCTCCGCCGGCGGCTTGCTGTCTTCGCCATCCTGAGCGGGGGCGTGCTGGCAATCGGCGCGGGCGCAGTGGCCATAGAGAATCAGGCAATGCTCGGCCAGTTCGAACCCGAGCCGCCGGGCGATGGCATGCTGCCGCCGTTCGATTTCCTCGTCGCAAAACTCCTCGATCCGCCCGCATTCCAGGCACACGATGTGATCATGGTGCTCGCCCTGGTTGACCTCGAAAACCGACTGGCCACCCTCGAAATGATGACGCTTGACCAAACCGGCCGATTCGAACTGCGTCAGCACCCGATACACCGTCGCCAAGCCGATTTCCTCGCCGGAATCGATCAGCGCGCGATAGATCGTCTCGGCGCTCAGATGGGCATTTTCCTGCTGCTGCAACATGTCGAGAATCTTCATGCGCGGCAGCGTGACCTTCAAACCAGCTTGCTTGAGTTCTTTTGATCCCATGTGGAACGCTCTCCAGGATTGCGCTTGCCTACAGGTTGCCGATGTACGCTATGATGTCTTTAGTTCCAAACAACCTGGATCCTGCCTTCCATGCTTCACAAGTCCTTGCGCGCCACCGGCATCCTGCTGCTCGTCCTGACCGCCGGTTGCGGATCTTATCTACCGAGTTTCTATAACGTTCCGGTCCGTCAAGGCAATTACCTCGACCCGGAGATGGTCGGCCGCCTGCACCCCGGCATGACCAAGACGCAGGTGCGGCGAATCCTGGGCACGCCGCTGATTACCGACCCGTTCCACCAGAACCGCTGGGATTACTATTACTACTACAAGCAAGGCAACCAGATCGACGATCAGCGTCACATCACGCTGTACTTCAGCGGCGACACGCTCGACCGTATCGACGGCACGGTGGACTAACCACCATCCGGCTCCAGATCGCCGCCACCCCGGCGCATGCGCTTGCCCTCGGCGGCGCGCCTCTTGCGGACCTCCTTGGGATCGGCCAGCAACGGCCGGTAGATCTCTACCCGGTCGCCGGCGCGCATGGTGGTCGAGAGCTTGCCGAGCTTGCCGAATACGCCGACCTTGGCGGTATTGAGCTGGATTTCCGGGAATCGTTCCTGAATGCGCGATTGCACGATGGCTTGTTCCAGTGTAGCGCCTTCCGGTACTTCGACCGAGATGATCGCCTGTTCGTCGGGACGGGCGTAGGCGACCTCGACCCGGATCAGCCTCGGCTCAGCGTCTGCCATACAGATCCACCGCGCGCCGACAGAATGCGTCGACCAGGGAGTTGGCGATCTGCTTGAACACCGGCTCGACCGCTATCCGCAACAGATGACTGGAGAATTCGAATTCCATATCCAGGGAAATCTTGCAGGCGTCAGCCCGCAGCGGTTCGAAACGCCAGTAGCCTTGCAGCCGCTTGAAGGGACCTTCCAACAGGCGGATATCGATCATCTTGTGCTTCTGCGCGCGGTTGATGGTGGTGAAGGATTTATGCACGCCGCCCTTGACCATCTCGATGGTGGCCCGCACTTCATCCTCGGTACGGCTGGCAACGCGGGTGGAGCGGCACCAGGGCAAAAATTGGGGGTAGGACTCAATATCGTTGACCAAGGCATACATGTCGGCCGCCGAGTAGAGGACCAGGGCGCTTTTTTTGACAGTCGCCACGACTCGATCTCCATTGCGGCATGATCTAATTGTTGTTGGACTCCAGCCGCGCAAGTTTGGTTGAATCCGCGCTTATCCTCAAGCATCGCGTGCCGGGCCACGGGCGCCGGCGCGGTCACACGGTCCCGTCATGAGCAAAAAACCCACTCCAGGCAACAAACAAATCGCCGGCAACAAGAAGGCGTATCACGAGTATTTCGTCGAGGAACATCTCGAGGCCGGGCTATCCCTGCAAGGCTGGGAAGTGAAAAGCCTGCGCGCCGGCCGCGCTCACCTCAAGGAAAGCTACGTCCTGCTGCGCGAGGGCGAGGCCTTCCTGTTCGGTTGCCACATCTCCCCACTAACCTCCGCCTCCACTCACGTCCAGGCCGATCCGACCCGCACCCGCAAGCTGCTGCTGCACAAGGAGGAAATCGGTCGACTGATCGGCTCGGTCGAGCGCAAGGGCTACGCGCTGATTCCGCTGGCGATGTACTGGAAACACAACCGCGCCAAGCTGGACATCGGTCTGGCACGCGGCAAGAAGGAATACGACAAGCGGGCGACGGAGAAAGATCGCGACTGGGAACGCGATAAACAGCGGCTGATGCGCGATCGCTAGCAGCCTGTCGGACTTAACCTTCGAACCAGCCATCGGTTAGTCATTTGAAGACTGTTTGTGACAAAAAAGATACAGTTATTTCGAAAAGACGCTGTTTTCTCTAGTTTTTCCCTTACCGCGGACGCAATACGGCCATCCGTTTTAGATTCCACGCCAGACACACCAGGGTCCATTCGCCTTGGACGTTGGCCAATCCGCGGCTGAGAAACTGGCGGAAGCCCATCACGGATTTGATGATTCCAAAGACCGGTTCGACGGTGGACTTGCGCAGCGCGTAGGCGGCCTTGCCGGCGCCGGTCTTGAGCCGATGGGTCATGCGTTGGACCGGGGTCGCCTCGGCGGGCCGTTTGGGCGGCTCGCTGAAGCGCTCCGAGAAGTGGGGATGGTGTTCATCGCGCTGGATCGCCATCAGCGGCTCGATGCCGGCCGCCTCGCAGGCGTCCACGTTGGCCTCGCTGAAGTACCCAGCGTCGGCGAGCATTTGCGCGGGTCGATTCAGGCCCTCGGGTAGCGCCTGAAGCTTCTCGACCATGGGCACGACCTGCTGCTTGTCGTTGGCGGCCTGCGTCACCTGAGGAACCATGACCAACAGGGTTTCGGTATCGACCAGGGCTTGGCCGTTGTAACACTGCTCGAAGCCGCCGCCGGCCACGGGCATGATGCGCGATTCTTCGTCGGTGAGGTTGATCTGGTCTTTGGGGCGCGGGCCAAGCTCTGGCGGCTTGGGTGCCTTGCCGCGCGGCTTCTTGCCACTGGCGGCAGCCTTCGCCTCGCGCGCCGCCAGTTTGGCCTGGTAGTCGGCCTGCTCGCGGGCGAAACGCTCGGCCGCCCGTGCCTCGATCTTGGTTTTTGCCTCGGCGATGGCCGCCAAGCGATCCTCGCGGCGCTTGAGCTCGTCCGGCACGCGCATCCCGTCGGGGGTGTTGGCGCCATCGGCCTGCTCGGCCAAGGCCAGCAGTTCCTGGACCTCCGCCTTCAGCTGCGCCTCGATGATCCCGGCGTGCTCATGGGACAGGGCGCCATGGCGGCTGGCATTGGCGTGGATCTTGGTCCCGTCCAGGCTGACGGCGCCAAAACGGCTGATCTGGTTCTCGCGGGCGACTTGGAGCACCTGCACAAACACCGCCTCGAACTCACGCGCGAAGCGTCGGCGGAAATGGGCCAGGGTGTCGTGGTCTGGATGTCGATGACAGGCGATGTAACGAAATGCCAGCGAGTCGTCGGTCGCCCGTTCGATCTTGCGGCTGGAGTAGCAGCCGGTGGCGTACCCGTAGATCAACAGCGACAGCAACAACGCCGGGTGGTAGGCCGCGCTGCCGCGCCCGGCATAAGCCCGTTCTAGATCGCTCAGGTCCAGCCCTTCCACCACTTCCACCACGTAACGCGCCAGGTGTCCCTCAGGTAGCCACTCCTGCACCGACGGCGGCAGCAGAAAGTCGATGTCTCGGTCGATCAGGTGGAACTTGCTCATCTTCGCCAGCCCTTGAAATTGATCCGGCCATTTTACTCGACTCCCCGCGTCAGGTCAGGCTCTAAGTCCGACAGGCTGCTAGGAACTTATCGCCAGCCGCGTTATCATAATTTGGCTAGGGGGGCGATCCGGTTTCGACGTGGATTACAAAACCCAAGGCGCATGTCGAGGATGCAGCTCGCCTCGTTAATCAGGCTGCAAATCTTAGTTGCCAACGACGACAGCTACGCTCTAGCGGCCTAAAACCCGCTAGCCTCTGACCGGAACTTGCTTGTGAGGTCCGGAGCCTTTCGGGGCGCTCAGGGGTCGACTAACACAAGCTCGCGCCCAACCTGTCCGGGGGAAAAGACGCTAAAACCTCACCGGAACCGCCGTTCGTCGCCCTGCCGGTCGGGAGA
Organism: Candidatus Competibacteraceae bacterium; assembly: GCA_016699715.1. Taxonomy (NCBI): domain Bacteria; kingdom Pseudomonadati; phylum Pseudomonadota; class Gammaproteobacteria; family Candidatus Competibacteraceae; species Candidatus Competibacteraceae bacterium. Next base: position 2,145,859 of record CP065007.1, read on the forward strand.
CGAAAGGTTAAAACAAAGACCAGGCTAAACATGTAGTGCCGAGGGCGGAGGATTTGCGGACGGGGGTTCGATTCCCCCCGCCTCCACCATTTCAACATCCAGAAACATCCTAAAGCCCGCGTAACTGCGGGCTTTTTATTTGGTTTTCCGTCCATCACAGAGCGCCCGTCTTAACCGTCGAATCGTACCGCCAGACCGTCGAGCGTGATATTTTCGGCGATCTCATCGTGCGGAATCAGCACGTAACGCCATGGCTTACCGCCATAACTGGCCGCATGGTTTGAAGCGTTTGCGCACCACTTGATGGCAGCTTCCTTCTTGGCGATGACAACCGGATCTTCAAGCTCCGTGCGCTTCTTCGGTTCCAGCATGTAGATCGTGTCAGCCGTCTCGGCGACAAAGTCCGGCTGATATTCCAAGCGATCCGCTCCGTTCTGATAGTAAATCTGGAATTGACCCTTGGCGGGTTTGAACCACTTGATGGCCTCGCGCTCCAGAATCACCGCCAGCTTGCGTTCCGAGTCGGAATCAAACTTCTGCGCCGGATAGAGGCAGCGCTGGAAGCCGCCGAACAGATACTTCGCCATGTTGCTCTTGTCCGCCGGCTCTACCCGGTAGTTGGTGGGCGGTTCTTGCACGGAATACGTGTAGGCACTCTGCTTTAGTTCGGTAAAGCCTTTGCTGACCTTCACCTCGTAGCCGGCGACATCCTCCCAGTAATGCGCCTGCATCTGGGCATGGATAAAGCGCGCGATATCCCGCTGGTAGCAGCGCAGCACTTTGCGGGTGTCCTCCTCGGACAGGTAGGTCTTGAAATGCTGCACGGTCTGGGTGGCCAGGTCGTAGAGCAGGTCGGCGTGTTCGTCGTAGGAAACATCGTCGAAATCCACCAAGCCGCTGACCACATAGTCCTCCAGCCGGGCTTCCTCGATACCGCCACGGCCCAGCGACACCACTTCCAGTTGATTGGTGCGCAGGTGCTGAATCCAAAGCTCGTCAGATACCGCCGGGTATTTCAGTGTGGAAAGCGCGAGGGTGAACGGCTTGAAGCCCGATTTCACCTCGCCCTTGGGCACCACCAGGATGCGCGGGATGTCGATGGTCTGCTGGGTCACCAACTCGACCGTCTTCGCCACCACGGCCGCAAAGTCCGGCTTCTCCGTTACCCCATCCAGTTCCAGTTGGGTCGGCTGATGTTGCTCCTCGACCGCCTTGACGATGGCAGCCTGGATTTCCGGTTTCTTCAGGTACTCGATGGTGGGCAAGGTCTGCGGCTGGTTTTCCAGCGTGCGGATGACCTGGTAGGTGATTTGCGCGACTTTCTGCTCTTCCGGCTTGGTGAAGACCGGAGTCTGATCCTGCCCGGCCACCGTCGTGCTACTGGTCGTGTGGGCGGGCGTCAAACCCAGTTGGGTCGCCAGTTGCGATTGCGACACCACCGTGGTCGTCTTCTGCCCGAGCGTATCTGCATCCAGGACGAGGGTCTGCAAGTGGATCGCCGAATCCGGCTTGTTGGCCTCGGTGATGATTTCCTGAAACTTGTCATGGGCGATGATGTTCAGCCGATCAACGGCGGTGACACCGGTACGCTTGCCATAGGGCAGGCGCAGGCCCCGGCCAATGGACTGCTCGATCAGAATGCGGGCATTGGCGGCCCGCAGCGGCACAATGGTGTAGAGGTTGGTCACGTCCCAGCCTTCCTTGAGCATGTTGACGTGAATCACGATTTCCGTCGGCTCGTCGGTGTACTCCACCTTGAGCAGGCGGCCAATCATCTCCTCTTCTTCTGCGCCGGTCTTGCTCGAATCCACCTGGATGACCTTGTCGCGGTAGCGCCCCTCGAAAAAGTTGTTGGACTTGATCAGTTCGGACAGTTGTCCGGCATGGGTGGTATCGCGGGCGATCACCAGCAGGAAAGGTTTGACGATAGGGTTTTCGCTCTCGCGGGCGTAGGTTTCCAGCTCCACTTTTACGCTTTCGTGCAGGCGCATGCCGTCTTCCAATTTCAGCCGTTCGATCTCCTCAACCGACATGCCCGCCGGGTTGAAATTCTTGCGCGTCACCACCGCCGGTTCCTTGACGAAACCGTCCTGCATTGCCTGACCCAGCGGATAATCAACGATCACGTTCTTGAAGGGTATCGCGCCGCGCGCCGTCTCAACGAACGGCGTGGCGGTCAGCTCCAACCCCAGAATCGGCTTCAGTTCGTTGATGGCGCGAATGCCGGCGCTGGCGCGGTAGCGGTGCGATTCATCCATCAGCATCACCAGATCGGGCAAACCGGCCAGATAGTCGAAGTAATACCATTTATGATTAGATTTTGTTATCATACTCATTTAACCTACTTTTATTGATCCAGTCATGAGCCGCTCATTACAAGTCGAAATCCACGAATCCTCCGAAGAACTAAAGCGCATAATGAATGAACAAACTCACGCCAAGTTTCGAGAGCGATTACAAATTCTATATTGGATTAAAAGTGAGATTTTTCATTCTTTACAAGAGTTAGCCGATCATTTAGGGCGATCGAAATCCGTCATTGTCAAGTGGCTCAAAGTATATCGTACCCAAGGCTTAATCGGGCTGTTGCAGTGGAATTATCATGGCGGCCGTCGTTCGAGAATTACCGAAGCTATGAGAGAGGCACTCCAGCGCCGTCTGGACGATCCGACTCATGGATTTCATAGTTACGGACAAATCCAGCAGTGGCTTCTCCAGGAATACGAGGTCGATATTCCTTATTCAACAGTGCATCAAGTCGTTCGTTATCAACTCAAAGCAAAACTTAAAGTGGCGCGGCCAACGAGCGTTCATCGCCATGAAGAGGCGGTGGTTTCTTTTTAAAAAAACTTCCACGACAACTTGAATTAATTGATATTTTTCAGCAAGTTGAAAATGAAGCGGTCCGGCCTTTACGGTATTGGTGCCAAGATGAAAGTCGCTTTGGATTAAAAACGATCACCCGGCGGGTCATCACCGCATTGGGGATTAAGCCAGTTGGTCCAGTTCAATGGACCTTTCAATCATTTTGGCTCTATGGTGCCATTGAGCCACTGAGTGGCGAAAACTTCTTTTTAGAATTTTCCCATTTGGATGCTGATTGCTTTCAGTGGTTTTTGAATGAATTTTCTAAAACTTATCCGCACAGCCTCAACGTAATTCAATTGGATAACGGTCGCTTTCATTATGCCAAAAAACTTGTAATCCCCGATAATGTCGTCTTATTATTCCAACCGCCTTACAGTCCCGATGTGAACCCCATTGAGCGTGTTTGGCAATCAATGAAAGATCAATTGTGTTGGATCAATTTAAAAACCCTAGATGAACTACGTAAAAAAGTGGATGAACTCATTCAATCGCTTCTCCCAAGCGAAGTGGTTTCTTTGACCAGTTTTGATTTTATTTTATCTGCACTAAAGTAGTAAAATCTATTAGTAATCGGTATAACTTTCACCGATGTATTCCGAAAGCCGCTTGATGCGCGGTGACTTGCCACCGCGCACTTCGGAATTGATCTTGGAGATGTTGAAGATGTTGATCCGCACGCCGCCGAACAGCGTGCCGCTACGCGGGTCGTGCTGGTCGTAGTTGTCGCCGGTGATGATCGAGGGCGCGTCGATGGCGAATTCGGCGATGCCCCGGAACACGTACTTGGGATGATTGCGGTCGCTAAAGTCGGCGATCAGCTTGTTGTAGATGGTCAGGTTGGGCGCCAGCACGAAGAAGTTGTCGATGCCGTGCGCCAGATGCAGATAGCTGATGAAAGCGCCCATCAGCCGCGTCTTGCCGACGCCGGTGGCGAGCGCGAAACACAGCGAGGGAAAATCGCGCTCGAAGTCCGTCACCGAGGGAAACTCGTTGCGGATGGCTTCCAGCATGGCCGCGACATCGGCACCCTTGCCAGGCGGCGCAATCTCCGTAATGCGGTCGAGAATCTCCAGTGAGCGGCGCTGTGGGTGGCGCAGGCTCAGGCGGCCGGCAATGGCATTCACATGGCGGTTCATTGTGCCCCCTCGCCGTCAAAAAGCCCCTGCTGGCCGGGTTTGGGCGGCTCTTTGGGCAGGTTTTCCACTCGCAAGGAGTAATCGTCGTGCCCCCATTCGCAGCGCGACAGCACCTGCTTGGGAATCTTCTTCACCGTGAGATTGGGGTAGGCATCGGCCTTGGCGCGGAAGGCGGGGCAGAGCACCAGCAGCGTGCGATCCGGCCCCACTTCGTCGGCGAGCTGCTGCAATTGCTCATGGGTCAGGCTGGCGGTAGTCACATAGACGAAATCGCGCTCGGTGGAATGGCCGTGCTGCCAATACACCGCATCCGAAGGTGCGTAGGTGAAGCCTTCCAGCTTGCACAGCGCCTCGGCCAGCATGGCTGCGTTGTAGTCGTGATGAATGACCCAGTTGCCCCACTTGTCCTTTTCCAGCAGCGAGGGCGCGAGGCGGTAGTAGCGGAAGCCGCCGCCGCCTTGCCAGTTCACGGCTTTGCTGATGCCGCCTTGGTCTTCGCCGTCGATGACTTTTTGCAGGCGCGGAATGATGTGGGTATGGCAGTGCTCGCCCAGTTCTACCATGATCCAGCGCCGACCCATCTTGTGGGCGACAGCGCCGGTGGTGCCGGAACCGGCGAAGGAGTCGAGGACGAGATCGTTGGGGTTGGTGGCGATATTCAGTAGCTGTTCAATTAGCTTCTCTGGTTTTGGCGTGTCAAAGGAGCTTGCGCCGGGAAACAATATACGCATCTCGTTCTTGGATGTTCGATTACTACCAACATCGTCTTTGGACCAAATTGTCCTTGGCACCAAGTTCCCCACTTCAGAGAGGTAGCGCTTAATGCTTGGTCTTGCCGCACCAGTTGGCCCCCACCACACTCGACCATCGGCGTCCAACTCCCACAGCTTTTCTTCTGACACTCGCCAGAACCTACCGGGCGGTGGCGAGAATGTTCGACCTGTAGGCCCTTGAATCGAATATTGACCTCTTGAGTAAGGCTTGTTCGCGTATGGATCTCCCGGTAGCCATGGCCCGCGTGGGTCATTGTCTGGATTAGAGTAAATCGAATTTGCCTTTTCGGTTCTTTCAAGCTCACGGTTCGCTCAAAACGAGGGCTGGTTTTAGAAAATGCGCCATCAGTCGCTCGTAGATTTCTGCCGACCAGCCGAGCAGTGTGAGTATGCGGTGCTGCAGAGCGCTGAGCGGCGACAGCAGCGCGCGGACCTGGCCGGCGATCGCCACGACGCTCAAGCTGATGCCCCGAAAGGCGCGCAACAGCGATTCGGCGGTGGGCGACGCCGTAGCCCGGTCGGGCTGCCCCGGATAGAGGCCGGCGATCGGCTCCGGGGTGGTGGCCAGGCACCGGCGCGCCACGAATTCGACCAGAACCAACACGCGCAAGGCCAAGCTCAACAGGCGGATTAAGCCCTCCACCCGCGCATCGGTTTGCAGGAACAAGGGCGTGATCGCCAGCGCCCGGCCTTTGAGACGGCCAAAACTCCGTTCGATCAGATACTGCCCCCGATAGGCGTGGACGGCGGTCTCGACCGTCAGGGTCGCGTGGTTGGTGGCGTAGACCCGCCAGCCCAGCCGCTGCCGGGCCGCCGCGACGGCCAGCGGGTCGATCCGCGCCCGAATCGTGCTCTGGTGCTGCACCCGGCAGGTGGCCGGACGCGCGCCATAGCGGCGCTGGGGAATCACTTGCGTGGTGGTCTCGAGGTCGAGATGGATCAGGCCCACCACCCGCTGCTCGGCCAGAATCTGCTCGGCGGTGGCGCTCAGCGCGGGAGCTTCCAGAATTTTCTTGCCTTGTTTGCGCTCGTTGAGGCGGTGAATGTCTGCTACCGCCCGCTGCAGGCGGGCGTCAAGCGCCTGGGCCTGCCGGGTCGCCTGGGCCACCGACCGCACCACCAGCCGCCGTTCCCGCCACGTCACCGGCCGGCCCTCCACCGTAGCCGCCAAGTCAACCACCACCGTATAACCCTCGGCGATCAGCCGGGGTGGGGTGGTGGGGTCCGGGTCCGGGTCCGGCTCGTAGACCGGCTCCAGGGGCTGGGCGCCGCCGAACACCGGCGCCAGCAGGGCGTCCAGGGTGTCCTCCGGCATTTGCTTACCCCCAGGGGGGCACAAATAATAGTCGCCACTCCGGGCGATCCAGGCCCGGGTCGCCAGAAACCCCATTTTGCCGTCGCCGATGTAGGTCTTGCCGCCAGCCCCAAGGTGGCCTGGACCCGCTGAAGCTCGGGCACGTACAAGGGGTCATCCGCGCCGTTCCCACTCACCACGGTGGTCGTCAACGGCAAGCCCAGAGCGTCGAGCACCGACAGGCTGATCTTGACTTGCGGCAAGTCCGGCCGATGATCTTGACTATGCCCGAACTGAAACAGCCCCCCTCACTGACCCCGGCATAGGTTTTGGCCGAGGTGCTGTCGAGCCGTACCCGGTCGCCGCCCACCTCATAAACCCGCAGCACCGTCCCGTTCAGCGCGGTTTCCAACTCGGCCCAGGTCGCGGCGTCAGCTAACCGATCCAAGATGTTGGCCAACCGATCATCGCTCAGATCCAGCGGGCGTACCGGCTTGCCCAAACACACCGTCAAGGTATCGAGGTGCGCCTCCACCCAAGGCTGGACATGAGACAGGCAGTGATCGCCCTCCGAGACGATGAAGGTCAGCCACACCGCCACCACGTCGCCCAAACTCAAGTCGCCCTTCCAGTGGCCATGGGTCGGATAGAATCGATCGAGCAGGGCTGGAAGTTGCATCTGGTAGACTTGGGCCAACACGACCGGGAGGTCGTCGACGCGTTCGACTTTAATCAGGCGGATGATCTCGTCCAGCATTCGGGGGACCGGTGATCGTTATGGCCCGCTGGCGGCGGGTTGCCATGAAAGTACCGACTTTCATCGTCCGGGGCGACGTTCCCCAACGACATGACCGTTAGGTGAGGAGCCCAAGCGATTTAATGGGTTAGTTCCGGTCTGCACCGCGCTCCCTGTCATCGGTGAGGGGCTGCGGAACGCCTACCAGATGTCCATATTACCTGACACTTTCAATTCTCAAAAGTCGATCTTCGCTTAAGCGAACCGTGAGATCAGAAGCACAAATTGCTCGAATCTCTGAGCGCAAGGCCAATGTATTGGGCCGTCATCGTGTAAAAGAAAACGATATTGTCCTCTCTCGTCGGGGTGACCTTTCGCGTTGCGTAGCCATCTCTACCGAAAAAAATGGATGGCTCTGTGGTACAGGCTGCCTATTAGCTCGCTTTTCGCCGAAAGAAATCAATGGTTACTGGTTAGCGCTTGTTTATCAGCAACCACATCTCCAGACTCAAGTAATGGGCCGAGCTGTCGGTTCTACAATGGCTAATCTGAATACAAGCATTCTTAGTGAACTGGTAATTGGGCGATCCTCTATCGAGGAGCAGGATGAGATTGCACGGCAGGTTAACGCTGCTAATCGGCGACTCACTGAAGAAAACCGGAAATTACGGAAGCTACATAAGCAAAAATCCGCCCTCATGGATGACCTTCTCACTGGCCGGGTGCGCGTTACGGCGCTGCTTTCCGACGAAACATCAGCGTCCAAAGAACTCGAAGGGAAATCCGAATGAACCGACAAGGTGCTTTGCACCTTGTCGGCGAGCGCAACGCACTCCAGCGCATGATTGCCGACACCCCGGAAGAAGAAATGCTCGACCGTGGCAGCCTGACGGCGCGGCTGGAAGAAGTTGAATACCAGATTGTATTGTACAGGACAAAAATAACTTGCTGAAAATTAAGATAAAAAATAACAGCTATTTTGAGGGTAGTAGGATCGCGAGGTTGCTGTTATCATAACTAATTGATTGATAACATTAATTCTAAAACAGGCGAGGTTAATTCCGTGAATTCCCCTTTTTTAATACCCGGCACTTTGCAGAAATGCTTCATCATCATTTTCACTGGAACCGAGCGCGTATCTCTTGCATCGTCTATTTAATTATCGGAATCATCCAGATGGGAACGGTCAATCTCGCAAAGATTGCTGTCACCTTTCCTGGGCGTGCGCAACCGGCCTCTCATTACAAACGCCTTCAACGACTTTTTTGTCAATTTTCTCTAGACCTGAATCAAGTCGCCCGGTTCATTGCCAGTCTCATTCCTGTGCTTCAGTTCAAATTGACACTCGATAGAACCAATTGGAAATATGGTGATGTCAATATCAATTACCTTGTTTTAGGAGTCGTCTATCGCGGATCTGCTTTTCCTATACTATGGGTTGCTTTAGATAAAAAAGGCAACTCAAATACCCAAGAAAGAATAGCATTAATGAATCGATTCCTTACGATTTTCGGCCCGCAAATGATCGCCTGCTTGTTTGCGGATCGCGAGTTTATTGGGATTCAATGGTTTGGTTATCTTATTGAAAATCAAATTAAATTCGTAATACGCATCAAAAAGAATACGCAAATCTCTAACTCCCGAGGGGTCCCCGTCTCCGCCGAAAATCTTTTTCGAGGCCTACCCCGTGGGTAGCCGTTCTCCCCCCTCTACCGGGGCAAGGGGGCGAGAGGCAGTCCGGCGCGGCGGTCGGCGATGGCGCGTTCGAGAGTGCGCCAAGGGGAGTGGCCGCGCTGGCGGCAGGTATCGATGACGCTGGCGAGCAGAGCGAAGACCCGCGAACCCACCGGGGTGCGGGTACCGTGACTGATCTTGCGCGCGATCACCCAATGGCGTAGTGCCCGCTCTGCTACATTGTTGGTCAGTGGCAGTTCGGGATGACTCAGCACCTGGAAGATGGCTTCCCAGTCGTTGAGCAACTCCACCGCCAAGGCGTGGGTTTTGGCGTGGGCGTGACCCTGGCGCCGTTCGCAGGCCGCGCGCAACGCGGCCAGTACCATCATGTGTTGGGTCGGCGGCGCGACCGGCGGCGGACCTTCGCGGGCCGCGTAGACCGCCGCCATCAGCGCCTCCAAGGTCTCCAGCACGAACCGGCCAAAGACACGGGCCTCGCGGTCGCCACTCTCGGCCAAGCCCCGCGCCTTGCGAATCAGGTGTGCCCAACAGCGTAACCGGCGCGGGTGGTTGCGGTAGGCCATCCAGCCATCGCTCATCAGCCAGCCGCTAAAGCCGTCCAGCACGTTCTCGACCCGCTCCTTGCCGCGCCCGGCCACGTAGTACAGGGTCGCGGTCGCCGCGACAAACACCCACAGCCACAGCGGCCGGCCGTGTTCGGGCCAGGAGGTTTCGTCGGCGTGCAGCAGATGGCTGTCCAGAACCGCCTGGACGAGTTCGTCTTCCGCCGGCGCCACGGCCGCGCCGGCTTCGTGGAGCGTCCGATGGATCGTGCCGGTACTGAGCTTCAGGCCCAGCCACTCGTCCAGGAATTCGCGAATCCGCGCCCGCGACAGCCGGAACCGGAAAGCCAGTGCCACGATCAGCGCCGCCAACCCCGGCCCCACCAGCCGCCATTCGCTGAGTTCAATCCCCGCCAGCAGTGGGTCCACCACGCCCTGGCCGGCTACCGCCCGGGTCCGATGGCCACAGGCGCAGGGGGCTTCGTCATAGCGATGGTCCACGACCCACAGCGTCAACCCCGGCCGCGCCGGATCGCCCCAGTGCAGGTCGACCGCCTGAAACCCGGTGTAGGCCACCGCACCCACTGGGTCCAGCGGCCGGCCACAACCGGCGCAGGTGTCGGGGTAATGGGCCTGTTCGGCATTCGCCTGGAACACCTGAGTCCGGCCGATCCCCGGCGCCCCCGGCTGCTTACCCGGTTTACGGGCGGGTTTCGCGTCCGCCGGTTTCGCCTCGGCCGACGGCGGTTCCGCCGGCACCGGCTTCGCGTCTGCCGGTGCCGACTCGGGTCCCTCGTCCGCCGCATCGGCGGCATCCGATTCCGGCCCGTCACCCGGTCGGTCCCACGGCGCCCGACTGCTCGGCGGCCGCGAACTGTTGTCCGGTCCCTGATTCAACCGGTCCAGCGCCTCCTTCAAATCGTCCAGCAGCTTGCCCGACAGCGCACGCACCTCGGCCTCCCCAGCGAATCCAGGTAGGCGTGGTCTAATTGGCGCAGGCTATGTGGGCTGAGGTGCATGGCGGTTGATCGTGGGGCTGGACTCTAGTTTTCCATACCTACTCCCCGAGGGGAAGTTAGCCATTACCGGGAGGGGTGTGAAGAGTTACCCCCGTGGCAGCGCTCTGGTTTTATCGGGCCAACGAACCGTGTGGGGGCACTCTCTTTATGTGATTGGTCTGAAAATGGCCAACGGTGAATTCGTTATTCTCGCAACGCAAGAACAACCGGAAACCGCGTTGGAAAATTATAAGGAACGCTGGCCGATCGAAACGCTTTTCATTTGCTTAAAAACTCGGGGATTCGATCTGGAATCCACCCATATAACTGACCCCCAGCGACTTGAAAAGTGGATGGCTTTTCTCGCTATTGCATTTAGTTGGGCGCATATTATTGGTGAATGGCGCCATGAAATTAAACCGATCAAGATCAAAAAACATGGCCGTCCCACCCAAAGTCTTTTTCGCTATGGATTAGATTATTTGAGAAGTTGTTTATTTCATCACCAAGAATCCGCCCGGCAATACGCTTTTCATCAGGCACTGGAGTCGCTCTTTAAACGGTTGGGATCGAGCCCTCAAAATCGCTGTTTTCTACCTCTAACCAATACGCCACCCGGCAGAATTTTAACGTAAATTCATTTGGTTAGATGATTTTGTCCTGTACAATGACCAGATTGCGCAAGAACAAAGCAGGTCAGCAACGGATAACCACGCTATCTGCTGCTGGAAACGCCTGATTGGACGGCGGGGGCTTGATGACTGCGGGCTATATAAATCGCTTATGGGTGGTTATGGGTGGTTATGGGTGGTTATGGATGAGTTATGGATGAGTTATGGATGAGTTATGGATGAGTTATGGATGAGTTATGGATGAGTTATGGATGAGTTATGGATGAGTTATGGATGAGTTATGGATGAGTTATGGATGAGTTATGGATGAGTTATGGAGATTACGTACAAACCCGCCATACATGCCAAAAGCCACAATGAAAGCAGTGTAGGGAGGACATCTCGATGGGCTGGGAACTGAGCGAAGTCGAAAAACCCTTTGTGGCGCAACTGGTCGGCATGGGCTGGCGACACATCGAAGGCGACATCGACGACCCGGCCATAACAGGACGCGCCCGCTTTGCCCAAGTGGTACAGGAAAGCGTGCTCCGCGCCAAGCTGGCGGAACTCAACACCCGCGACGGCCGGCCCTGGCTGGACGACGAACGAATTTCCCAAGCGGTGAGCGCCCTCACCCGCATCGGCGCGGCCAAATTGATGGAAGCCAACCGGATCGCCACCGACCTGCTGCTCAAGGGCATCACCGTGGACGGTCGGCCGGACTGGGACAGTGGGCGCGGCCAAACCCTCCAATACCTCGACTGGGCGCATCCCAACCGCAACCAATTCACCGTCATCAACCAATATCGGGTCGATTGCCCGCCGGGCTACAACAGCGGCAAGGCGTTCATCGTCCCCGATCTGGTGTTGCTGGTGAACGGCATCCCGCTGGTGGTGGTGGAGTGCAAAAGCCCGGCGGTGCAAGAGCCGCTCGCGGCAGCGGTGGATCAACTGCGCCGCTACAGCAACCAGCGCCGGGCCAATTTCGAGGTCCAGGACAACGAGGGCAACGAACCGTTGTTCCACACCAATCAGTTGCTGATCGCCTCCAGCTTCGACCAGACGCGGGTGGGCTGTATCGGCGGGTTGTTCGAGCATTTCGCCACCTGGAAAACCGTCGTCCCGCATACCGAAGCCGAAGTCGCGGCCCGTCTCGGCAAAACCGCGCTCTCCGAACAGGAACGCACCATCGCCGGGATGCTGGACCCGTCCAATCTGCTCGACATTATCCGCCACTTCACGCTGTTCATGGCGGTGGGCGGACAAACCATCAAGGCGGTCTGCCGCTACCCGCAGTTTCGCGCGGTGAACCAGGCGCTCGCCCGCTTGCGCACCGGCAAAACCCGCGCCCAGGACGGTGAACACGACCGCCGGGGCGGCATCATTTGGCACACCCAAGGCTCGGGCAAGAGCCTGTCGATGGTGTTTCTGGTCAAGAAGCTGCGCACCCAGCCGGATTTGCGACGCTTCAAAGTCATCGTGGTTACCGACCGCAAGGACTTGCAGGCGCAGCTTGCCGCCACCGCCGACCTGACCGGCGAGCCGGTGGAGGTGGCGACCAGCGCCGACCAATTGAAAACGTTGGTGCGCCGCCAGGGACCGGGACTGGTGTTCGCCATGATCCAGAAGTACCGTGCGAACGATCTGGCGGGAGAACCTCAAGCCACTCCCGCGCGGAAAGCGGCGGAACCCGCCCCGCCAAGCTATGTCGCCCCGCTCTCGGCGGTCTTGAACGGCGACGACGCCATCCTGGTGCTGGTGGACGAAGCGCACCGCAGCCACGGCAACGACCTCCATGCCTACTTGATGGCCGGCATCCCCAATGCCGCCAAGATCGGCTTCACCGGTACGCCGATCATCATGGGCGAAAAGAAACGCACCCACGAAATCTTCGGCGAGTTCATCGACCGCTATACCCTCCAGGAGTCCGAACGCGACGGCGCGACCGTGCCGGTGCTCTACGAAGGCCGCACCACCCGGGGCGCGGTCAAGGATGGCGCCAGCCTGGACGAACTGTTCGAAGACCTGTTTCGGGAATGCGGCCCGGAAGAATTGGAAGCGATCAAGCGGAAATACGCCACCCGAGGCCAGATTTTCGAGGCGCCGGCGCTGATTGCCGCCAAGGCCCGCGACATCCTGCGCCACTACGTGACCTACATTCTGCCCAACGGCTACAAGGCACAACTGGTGGCCTACAGCCGGCTGGCCGTCATGCGCTATTTCGACGCCTTGGAAGCTGCCCGCGCTGAATTATTGACCGAGGCCGAGGCCTTGCCGCCGGAAGATAAAGCGTTGGACGACGAGGCCCTGTGCCGGCGTCCGCTCCCCATACAGGCGCGGGTGCAGGCGTGGCGCTACCGCGAATCGCTGCGAACCATTGAGTTCGCGCCGGTCATCTCGGGCGGCAACAACGACGACTCGGCGTGGAAATCCTGGACGGACGGTGCGGCCCAGGAACTGCGCATCAAGCGCTTCAGAAGACCGTTGTTTCACGCCGACCCGACCAAAATCGACCCGCTGGCGTTTCTGATCGTGAAGTCGATGCTGTTGACCGGCTTCGACGCACCCATCGAGGGCGTGATGTATCTGGATCGCCCGATCCGCGAAGCCGAGTTGTTGCAGGCCATCGCCCGCGTCAACCGCCCCGGCTTCGGCAAGCGAGCCGGCATCGTGGTGGATTACTACGGGACGCGATGTTCGACTTTTCAGGCGATCAGGCTCTCAAACTGCAGGTCTGACCGACCGATTTGCCGGTTCATGAAAATACCCAAGGTGTGCGCCAAGATTTTTCGGGCGATCCGACTCGTCAAGTGCCAAACATCCCGCGCCCGGATTTTCTCAAAATGAAACTGCTCGGTCAGTTGACCGATGACGGTTTCCACGAGGCGGCGGGTTCTCGTCAGTTGTTGGATGATCCAAGGCGCACGGGAATCGGCCATGTTCGCCCGCAAGGGGGTTTGCAAATCGATCCCCGTGGTTGCCAGTTCCGCCTGAAGACAGGCGCTCAGGTATCCCTTGTCGCCAATGACCAAGCCGTGAACGCCGTCCGTCAAATCCCAAAGCGCTTCGCGTTCATCACCGGCGGCGGGGGTCACCGTCCACGCCGTGATCACGCCATCGAATGTGATCATCAAGTGACCATGAAGTCCATAATAATACTGCTTTTTTGCCGCGCAATAGCCGAAGCCGGCCGCCTCGGGAAAACATCGGCATTGCGGGGCACGGGTCAGCATACACACCGGCATGGGGCAGCCATCGACGAGGTGAATAGGGTCCGTCACCGCCCCCAAGTCGATCAGCAGATGCCGATGCAGCCGCTGTTTGACGACCCAGAGATTGGCCGCTTGCTGGGCAAACGTGGTTCGCGATCCGAGTCTTGGAAACCACGACGGCCAATGACGACGGAAATACTTCCAGATGCCCACATCGGTATCCAAACCCAGAAACTCACCCACCACCTCCATGGTGATCACTTCGCTGTCCGCCAACTTCGGGGCAAAACCACGCTGGCGCAAGCGATGATCCCCCAGCAGGGCTTCCAGGTGTTCTTCTACCCAGCAAAACACCGTGATGATAAAGTCTTCAAGCGGCATGGCGGTCTCTCCGTGCGGTTGAGGTGGTTGGTTCCTCTCAGCTTAGCTCGCACCGTCATGCCGCATCGGTCTGCCCTCATCTCTCCTCGAAAAAGTCGAACATCGCGTTACGGGGTGGCCCGCCACCTGAAGGAAGCGTTGGCCGCGTACAGCGATGAAGACGTGCGGGGCGCGCTACAAAACCTGAAGGACGAAGTACCGATCCTGCGAGACCGTCATGCGCGAGTGCTGAACGTGTTTCGCAGTCGAGGGATCGAGGCGCTGGACGATACCGAAACCTGCGTGGCACTGCTGGCCGATGACAAGCTGCGCGCCGAGTTCACCGTCAAGCTCAAGCCGTTCCTGGATTCGCTCGATTTGGTGCTACCGCGCCCGGATGGACTGCCGTTCACCAAGGACGCCAAGCGGTTGGCCTTCATCCACGCCCGCGCCCGCAACCGCTACAAGGACATGCCGGTGCTGGGCAAGGACATAGGCGTCAAGGTGAGAAAACTCATCGACGATCATGTCATCTCCCTCGGCATCGACCCGAAGATTCCGCCGATTTCGCTGACTGACGCCCATTTCGATGCCCACGTCACGCGCCAGGCCAACAACCGCGCCAAGGCGTCGGAAATGGAGCACGCTGTCCGTTCTCACATCCGCCAGCACCTGGACGAAGACCCGGTGCTCTACCGCAAACTCAGCGAACGCCTCAAGGACATCCTGGACCAGCTCAACGAGCAGTGGGATGCGCTGCTCGCCGCGCTGCAACAGATCATCGACGAGTTGCGAACCGGCCAAGCGGCGCAAGACGGCAGCGTGCCGGACCTGCCCGACCACTATCCGCCCTTCCTGCGCCTGGTGATGGAAACCGCCGTCGGCAATACCGCGCCGGACGAGACCACCCGCAAGCGGCTGGTGGATGTAACCGTGGAGATCGTGGACCATATCGCCAGCGAACTGACCGAGACTTTTTGGAAGCCGAACAAGAAACCGGCCCAGGATGCGCTGCAATGCGCGATTTTCGAGCGTCTGATTGCGTCTGGGTTGATTGAAATGGGTCAGATGGAAGCACTGGTGGATAAACTGATGGAACTGGCTCGCGCCAATCATCACCGGTTGATGCAGGCATGAACGCCCTGCAAGTGGATGACCTGCGCTTCGAGGTGCGCCGCAGCGCCCGGCGCAAGACGCTGGAGATCACCGTGGATCGGGGCGGCGAACTGGTGCTAGCCGCGCCACCCGAGGTGGATGAAGCCACCTTGTGTGCTTTCGTGCGGGAAAAGCGCGTCTGGATTTACACTCGGCTGGCCGAGAAAGAGCAACTGCAAAAAGCGGTGCCACCCAAAGCCTTCGTCAATGGCGAAGGTTTTCTGTACCTGGGCCGCAGTTACCGCCTCAAGCTGATGGATGGGCAAACCGAGCCGATCAAGCTATTCAACGGCCGCTTTTGTCTGCGCCGCGAGCTGGCCGACACAGGCCGCCAAACGCTGATCCGCTGGTACAGCAAGAAAGGTCAGGACTGGCTCTGGCGCAAGGTTCGGGATTACGCCGCCCGCATGGAAGTCACACCGGTAGGGGTGAAGGTACAAGAGCTTGGCTACCGCTGGGGCTCCTGCGGCAAGGACGGTTGGCTGTACTTCCATTGGAAAGCGATTTTATTGCCGGCCCGCATCGCCGAATATGTAGTGGTGCATGAGTTGGCTCACCTCCACGAACCGCATCACACTCCCGAATTCTGGCGGCGTGTTGAGCGTGCTTTGCCCGACTTCGAGCATCGCAAGCGCTGGCTGGCGGAACACGGCATGGAGGTGGAGGGCCTCTGATTGTGGCGATCCCGTACAAGTCAGGAGAAAAGCAGAATGAAATGGCAAACTGGGCAATCCGGCAACCCCGGCGGACGTAAACCCGGCACCGGTAAGATCGACCAGCTGCTAGCATACCCAACTCTGCTAGCCATTCTGCTAGCCATAAAGAACAAAGGCTTACCTGTATTCTGGTAAGCCTTTTTTATATGGTGCCGGAACGCGGAATCGAACCGCGGACCTACTGATTACGAATCAGTTGCTCTACCGGCTGAGCTATCCCGGCGAAATTTTTTGGGGCAGGAACTATAGCCCACCCAAATCCGACATACAAGGCTCGATTCGCCCGGCTTAGAGAAGCTTCAGGCATTGCCGGAGGGCTGGCAGGTGGCGGCGGCTGACTTCCAGCCGGTCGGGAATTTCGTGAAAAACCAGTTGCACGCTCTCGTCGGCGGTTTTTTCCAGCCCGGCGATTTGCGTCACCATCGCCAGCGCGTTGCGGTGCGCCCGCACCAGTCGGGTTCCCAGTTCCCGTTCCAGCGTTTTCAGCGTCTCCTCAATCAACGCCTCGCCTTGGCGGTGGTGGACCCTGACGTATTTCTGGTCGGCCTGAAAATAATACACATCAGCCAATGGAATCAGTTCCAGCCGCTGGCCGATCCGGGCGCGGATGTGGGTACGCCCCGTCCCCTCGCGTTCCGCGGTCAGGCTGGCCAGTTGCGCTCGGTTGAGTCGGGCGGCACTGGCCAGCGCCTGTTCGAGTCGCTCCAGCCGGACCGGTTTGAGCAGGTAGGCAACCGCATGGGTATCGAAGGCATCCAGCGCGTGTTCGCTGTAGGCCGTGACGAAGATGAGCGCGGGCGGTTGGGGCAGCGCCGCCAACCGCCGGGCGGTTTCCAGACCGTCCAGGCCGGGCATTTGGATGTCCAGCAGGACGATGTCGGGTTGCAGGCTGGCGGCGAGCCGCAAGGCGTCCGCGCCGTTGCCGGCTTCACCGCAGGGTTCGTGATCGGGCAGCCGGCCGAGCAACTCCCGCAGCCGGTCGCGGGCCGGCGGTTCATCATCGACGATTAGCACTTTCATGGCGACAAGACCCGCGTGGCTAAGGGTTTCCCTCCTGGAGCAATCGCGCCTGGTGAGCCGCCCGGAAGCGGTGGCCCGACCGGTGCTTTAGCGTAACTCCCTGGGTAGGGCGAAAATCACATTTTCGGCGCGGCCAGCACTTTCGCTGATCGCCGTCGCCCCCAGATCCCGCAGGCGGGCGATCACCTGCCGCACCAGCACTTCGGGCGCCGAGGCACC
This sequence comes from Candidatus Competibacteraceae bacterium, assembly GCA_016699715.1. Taxonomy (NCBI): domain Bacteria; kingdom Pseudomonadati; phylum Pseudomonadota; class Gammaproteobacteria; family Candidatus Competibacteraceae; species Candidatus Competibacteraceae bacterium. The sequence continues at coordinate 2,163,194 of CP065007.1, forward strand.
GGCCGTTACGCCGATGGCCGTTTTGTCCGCCAGCCACACCGGATCGATGTCCTCGGGGCCGTCGATCAGGTAGGCCGGCGTGCCCTGTTTTTCCGCCAGCTCCCGCAGCCGGTTGGAATTGGAGCTGCTGCGGGAGCCGACCACCAGCAATAGCTCGCAGTGGCCCGACAGTTCCTTCACCGCGTCCTGGCGGTTCTGAGTGGCGTAGCAGATGTCGTCCTTGCGCGGCCCCTGGATAGCCGGAAACCGCTCGCGCAGGGCAGCGACGATTCGCGCCGTGTCGTCCACCGACAGCGTGGTCTGGGTGACGTAGGCCAGTTCGGCGGGATTGCGCACGCTCAAGGCGTGCACGTCCTCGACCATTTCCACCAGATACATCCGCCCGCCTTGAGCTTCATCGTACTGGCCCATGGTGCCCTCGACCTCCGGATGACCGGCGTGACCGATTAGCACCACCTCATGGCCGAGGTTGCCGTGGCGGGCGACTTCCATGTGGACCTTGGTCACCAGCGGACAGGTCGCGTCGAACACTTTGAGGCCGCGCCGCGCCGCTTCCTCCCGCACGGTTTGCGAGACGCCGTGGGCGCTGAAAATCACGGTGGCGTCTTGGGGCACTTCGTCCAGTTCATCGACGAACACCGCGCCACGGCGGCGCAGATCGTCCACCACGAAGCGGTTGTGCACCACCTCATGGCGGACGTAGATCGGCGCGCCGAACAGTTCCAGCGCCCGCTCGACGATGCCGATGGCCCGGTCCACGCCGGCGCAGAAACCGCGCGGGTTGGCCAAGTGGATGTGTACGCTCATGCAGGTCTCCCGCAAGTCGGCCACGCCGTCAGGCGCCGTCAGCCGGCGTGTTCCGATCGCCGGGTTTGCCGGACCAAAGACTGTCCAGCACCAGCAGCACCGCGCCGACGGTAATGGCCGAATCGGCGATATTGAAAGCCGGCCAGTACCAGCGTTGGTAGTAGATTTGGATGAAATCGATCACTTGGCCCAGCCAGGCGCGGTCGATCAGGTTGCCGATCGCCCCGCCCAGAATCAGCGCCAGCGCCGTGGCCAGCCGTTTTTCCGTCGGCTGAAGCCGCCGCAGCCAGACGATCAGTCCGATGCTAACCAGCGACCCCAGCCCCAGGAAGAACCAGCGCTGCCAGCCGCCGGCGCCAGCCAGGAAGCTGAAGGCGGCGCCGGTGTTATAGGTCAACAGCAGGTTGAACGAAGGCAATATCGGTACCGGCTGATGAAAGGTCAGCAGCGTTTCGGCGAGCAATTTGCTGAGCTGATCCAGCACGATCACCGACCCGCTCAACCACCAGCACCAGCGCGATGCGGCCATCAGGCGTAACGCCGCGTTTCACCGTCGCCAGCGATATTGTCCACGCAGCGTCCGCATAACGTCGGATGCTCGGGATAATGACCGACATCGGCACGATGGTGCCAGCAGCGCCCGCATTTATCCTCGATGCTGGGTACGACCTGGATCACCAGCGGCTGACCGTTGCACGAGGCCGGTTCCGCATCGCCCGGCGCTTCGGCCAACGGTCGCACCCGGGCTTGGGAGGTGATGAGGAAAAACCGCAGTTCGTCCTCGATCTGGCGTAAATCCGCCGCCAGTTCGCCATCGCAGTACAGCTCCACTTCGGCGTCCAGCCCCGAACCGATGCCGCCTTCGATCCGTAACCGCTCCAGTTTCTTGCCCACCAGTTCGCGCACCGCGACCAAGCGGTCCCAGTAGGCCGCGTTGAGCGCTTCGGCCTCATCGACCGCGAACAGCCCCTCGTACCAGGTGGTCAGGAACACCGACGGACCGCGCTCGCCCGGCAGGTTCCGCCAGATTTCCTCGGCGGTGAAGCTGAGAATCGGGGCCAGCCAGCGCGTCATCGCTTCGACGATGTGGTACAGGGCGGTTTGCGCCGAGCGACGGGCGATGCTGTCGCGCTGGGTGGTGTACTGGCGGTCCTTGATGATGTCCAGATACAGACTGCCCATGTCCACCGAGCAGAAGTTGTGAATCTTCTGGTAGATCAGATGGAACAGGTATTGGTCGTAAGCCTCCAGGATCTCGTCCTGTAAACGGCGGGTGCGGTCCACCGCCCAGCGATCCAGCGCCAGCATTTGCTCCGGTGGCAAACGATGTTGCGCGGGATCGAAGCCGTTGAGATTGGCCAACAGAAAACGAGCGGTGTTGCGCATTCGCCGGTAGGAGTCGGCCATGCGCTTGAGAATTTCGTCGGAGACGTTCATCTCGCCGCGATAGTCGGTCGCCGCCGCCCACAGCCGCAGCACGTCGGCGCCCAGCGAATTGACCACTTTTTGCGGCGCGACCACATTACCCAGCGACTTCGACATCTTGCGACCCTGGGCGTCCACGGTGAAGCCGTGGGTCAGCAGGCCCTTGTAGGGCGCCACGCCGCGCATCGCCACCGAGGCCAGCAGCGAGGACTGAAACCAGCCGCGATGCTGGTCGGAGCCTTCCAGGTACAGTTCGGCGGGGAAGTGCAGTTCCGGGCGGCGCTCCAGCACCGAGAGGTGGGTGGTGCCGGAATCGAACCAGACATCCAGGGTATCGGGGACCTTGTCGTACTCGGCCGCTTCCGTGCCCAGCAGTTCGACCGGATCGAGTGCGAACCAGGCGTCGATGCCGCCCTGCTCGATGCGTTGCGCCACCTGCTCCATCAGGGCCTGGGTGTTCGGATGCAATTCGCCGGTTTTTTTGTGGGCGAACAGGGTGATCGGCACCCCCCAGGAGCGCTGGCGGGATACGCACCAGTCGGGGCGGTTGGTCACCATGCCCTGAATCCGCGCCTTGCCCCAGTCCGGGGTGAAACGCACCTTCTCGATCTCACTCAGCGCGCGGGCGCGCAGCCCGTGTTGATCCATGCCGATGAACCACTGCGGGGTGGCGCGGAAAATGATCGGGGTTTTGTGCCGCCAGCAATGCGGGTAGCTGTGGGTCAGTCGGGCGGCGCGCAGCAACATGCCGTGCGCCTTAAGGACATCGATCACCCGCTCGTTGGCGGCGAACACATGCAGGCCGGCGAACAGCGGGGTATCGGGCAGAAACTTGCCGTCCGGGCCGACCGGGTTGTCCACTGGCAGACCGTAACGGGAGCCGACCACGTAGTCCTCCTGGCCGTGGGCGGGAGCGGTATGCACCGCGCCGGTACCAGCCTCGGTAGTGACGTGATCGCCGAGAATGATCGGCACGTCGCGGTCGTAGAAAGGATGGCGCAGCGCCAGTCCTTCCAGGTCGGCGCCCGAGCCGTAGGCGATCACCTGATAGTCGTCGATGCGCCAGCGCGCCAGCGAGTCTTGCAATAACGGTTCGGTGACGAGCAGGCGCTCTTGACCCCGGTCGGTTTCGACCTGCGCCAGCACGTATTCGAAGCCCGGATTGAGCGCCACCGCCCGGTTGGCGGGCAGCGTCCACGGGGTGGTGGTCCAGATGACCACGGACAGCGGTCCCTTGCCTTCGTGGCCCTCGACGTGACGCAGGCGGGCCAGCAAGGTCTCGGGGTTCGCCACCGGGAAGCGCACGTCGATGGCCAGCGAGTCGCGGTCCTCGTATTCGACCTCGGCCTCGGCCAGCGCCGAGCCGCAGTCGATGCACCAGTACACCGGTTTGGAACCGCGGTACAGGTGGCCGTTGGCGACGATTTTCGCCAGCGACCGCACGATGTCGGCCTCGGCCCGGAAGTCCATGGTCAGATACGGATTTTCCCAGTCACCCAGCACGCCCAGCCGCTGGAAGTCGGCGCTTTGATGGGCGACCTGCTCGGCGGCGAAGGTACGGCAGGCGGCGCGGAATTCGCGGGCATCGACCTTGACCCCGACCTTGCCCAGTTTTTTTTCCACCATCTGCTCGATCGGCAGGCCGTGGCAGTCCCAACCTGGCACGTAGGGGGCATCGAAACCGCTCAGGGTGCGAGCTTTGACGATGATGTCCTTGAGCACCTTGTTGACGGCGTGGCCGATGTGAATCACCCCGTTGGCGTAGGGCGGACCGTCATGCAGCACGAATTTCGGCCGGCCGGCGAATTCGGCGCGCTGGCGGTGATACAAGTTCAGCTCCCGCCAATGGCGCAGCAGATCCGGCTCGCGCCGGGCGAGATCCGCTTTCATCGGAAAAGCGGTTTGGGGAAGATTGAGAGTATTTTTGTAATCAGCCACGGTAAGCCTCTAAAAACCGGTGCGAGAACGCTCCTCTCCTTTTGGGAGAGGGAGTGAGGGGCTCCCTGCTCCCGGTGGGAGAGGGGCTGGGGCTGGGGCTGGAGGGAGGGGTATGCCCCGTTCGGCGAAATAGGTTCGGGCGGTTTGCTCGTCGCGCCGGATTTGCGCTTGCAGGGCGGTCAGCGACTCGAAGCGCTGTTCCGGGCGCAGATAATGCAGAAAATCGACCTTGACGTGCCGGCCGTACAGATCGCCCTGGAAATCGAGTAGATGCACTTCCAGCCGCTCGCGCTCGCCCGCCACCGTGGGGCGGCGGCCGACGTTGGCGATGCCGGGCCAGGGCGGCAGCGCCGGATCGCCGAGCAGCACGGCGTAGACGCCGGAAACCGGCGTGACCCGGCGGTGCAGGTGGATGTTGGCGGTCGGAAAGCCGATGGTGCGGCCGCGGCGGTCGCCGTGCGCCACCCGCCCACACAGGTCGTAGGGCCGGCCCAGCAGTCGCGTCGCCAGCTCCAGCTCGCCCTCCGCCAACGCCTGGCGAACGCGGGTGCTACTGACCCGCTCGCCGTCCAGGATGTGGCTGTGGCTGTCGGCGACGCTGAAACCGTGCCGCTGACCGGCCGCGACCAGCAGGGCGAAGTCGCCGATGCGGCGGTGACCGAAGCGGAAATCGTCGCCGACCACCAGATGGCGGATGCCGAGGCGGCTCACCAGCAGGTCGTCGATGAAAGCCTCCGCCGGCATGGCCGCCAGCCGGTGGTCGAATTCCAGGCACAGCACCCGCTCGATGCCCAGTTCCTCCAGCGCCAGCAGTTTTTCCCGCAGCCGCATCAGCCGGGCCGGCGGCGTGTTGGGGCCGGCGAAGAATTCCTGCGGTTGCGGTTCGAAAGTGATGACCAGGCGCGGCAAGCGCAGTTGCACGGCTTGTTCGGCCAATTGCGTGAGGATGGTCTGGTGACCAAGATGGACGCCGTCGAAATTGCCGATGGTGGCGACGCAACCCCGGTGGCGGGGCCGAAGATTGTGCTGGCCGCGAATCAATTCCATGCTGGTCGTCAGTGGTGGGGTCGGTCGGGTTGCGAGCGGAAAACGCCATTATAGGGACAATCGCCGGCTTCTTAACACATCGGCGCCCGCGCCCGTTGTGAGACCGGCGCCGGATCGTCGTCCGCTTCGTCGCCCTCGCGGCGTCAGGCGGTCATTCTGGCGGCTCCCGGCCAGTCCCACAGTTCGCGCGGGTAGTCGCGATACAATTCCCGGAACGCCTGCTGGTAACGCCAGTCGGCATTGACGATCCGGGCCAGTTCCCAGGGGCGGGTCAAGTGGCGCTCGACCCGCAGCGGATGACGCCGACCCGCCTCATGAATCTGGCGGGCCAGCAGCGCGGCGAACTCACGCAGCGGCAAGGTGGTGGGCGTGAGCGGATGCATGCAGTCGTGCAAATCGTAGGCGTCGCCACACCAGAATGCGGGCCGCGCCGTTTCGTAGTCCGGCGTGCCGGGTGAGGGCGTGCAGACGGTGAAACTGTATTGCGCCGGGGACATGGCGTTCACATAATCGCGCAGGCGCTGAAACTCGGCGTGGCCGTACTCGGGACGCACCATGAACGCGGCGTGGCAGGCAATGCCCAGTCGGCGCAAGGTGTCGTGGGCGCGCTCGTTGTGGGCCACCGTGCCGCCCTTGTGAGTCGCTTTCAATTCCTGGTTGGTGGTGAACTCGAAGCCGACGAACACCCCGTCCAGGCCGATCTCTTTCCAGCGGCGCAGCAGTTCCGGGTAGCGCAGGATGGTGGTGGCGCGCGCCCAGGCGAAGTAGCGTTTCTTGATGCCGCGCTTTTCCAGCGCCTCGGCCAGTTCGAAACCGAACTGCTCGTCGATGAAATTCTCGTCGTCGGCGAAGTAGACGTGATCGACTTTGATCCGCGCGATATCCTCGGCCACCACATCGACCAGTCGTGGCATGTGGGTGGTGCCGCTCAGGAACGGCACGATGCAGAACGAGCAGGTCATCTTGCAGCCGTAGGAGGTGCGCGCCATCGCGACCGGGGGAAAGAGCGCTTGCCAGTCGCGGGGATTCTCGTGGACCCAGATGCAGGAGTAGGGGCGGCTGTCCCACAGATCGCGGCGCGGGATCGGGAGGGTTCTCGGGTCGGGATAGCGAGGCCAAACCGAAGCGGCGGTTTGATCGAAACGGTCGCCGGTGAATAGCAGATTGGCGATGCCCTCGGGCTCGTCTTCTTTGTCCAGCGCCGCCACCAGGGCGCCAAACGGCGCGCAGCCTTCGCCGCGCACGAGGTAGTCGATGTCCGGGATGTTGCAATCGGCTGGCGCCACGGTGGCGTGATGCCCGCCGACCACGATGCGGGTTTTTGGCAGCCGCCGACGCACCGTGCCGGCCAGTCGCTTCATGGCCCCCGATTCGTGGCTGTAGGCGGTGAAGCCCACCAGATCGGGTCGAAAACGGGTCAGCGCGCGTTCGAAGGTGGCGTCGGCAAAGCGGTACAGCCGCAGGTCGAGCACCCGCAACTCGTGGTGCCCGGGAATCGCGGCAGCCAGATAACCGAATTCCAGGGGTTCCAGACACTGAAAGCGCTGGAGGCCGAGCACGGTTTTCAGGTGAGCTTGGGGTTTGACGAGCAGGATGCGCATCGGTCGTCCTCGAAGTGCGGGAGTACGACCAAAATATAACCGAATCCCGAGCGATTTTGTCGGAATCAGCGCCCGGTTATCGCGCGTTTACCTGTGTCCCATCAGCAGATGTCGTGGTTTGATCCCCACCGCCAGCACCGCCAGCAGATAAGTCCCGCCGCCGGCCACGACCAGCCAGCTCAGATGCCACAATCGCGCGCCGGCGCTGGCGCGCAACCACTGTTCCAGCTCGCCCACCCCGAACCATAGCACCAGTCCCATCGCCAGATTGGCGGCGCCCAGTTGCGCCAGAAACGTCGTCCATCCGGCCCGTGGCTGGTAGATGTCGCGCCGCCGCAGATTAACAAACAGCAGGCCGGCGTTGAGAAAAGCGGCCAGCGAGGTGGCCAGCGCCAGCCCGGCATGAGCCAGCGGCCAGACCAGAATCAGCACCATCGCGGTATTGGCGACCATGGCGATGACGCCGTATTTGACCGGGCTGCGAGTGTCCTGGCGGGCATAGAAGCCGGGCGCCAGCACCTTGATCAGCATGAACGCCACCAGGCCGAGGGCGAATGCCATCAGGCTGCGGGCCGACATGGCGACATCGCGGGCGTCGAACTCGCCGTACTGAAACAGCGACGACAGGATGGGGCCGGCCAGGATGACCAGCGCCACCGTGGCCGGAACGCCGATCAGCAAGGCCCAGCGCAGCGCCCAGTCCAGCGTTTGGGAAAAGCCGTCGGTCTCGGCGCCGGCGTGCTGGCGGGACAGCTTGGGCAGAATCACCGTGCCCAGCGCCACGCCGAAAATGCCGAGTGGAAACTCCACCAGCCGGTCGGAGTAATACAACCAACTGACGCTGCCGGAGACCAGAAACGAAGCGATCAGGGTATCGATCAGCAGGTTGACCTGCGCCACCGAAGAACCGAACAGCGCCGGCAGCATGAGCTTCAGTACCTGCTGCACGCCCCGGGATGCCCAGCCCCAGCGCGGTCGCGGCAGCAGTTTCAGCCGCAGCAGGAAAGGCACTTGAAATCCCAGTTGCACGATGCCGGCGATGAATACGCCCCAGGCCAGCCCCATCACCGGTTGCGCCATGCGGGGGGCCAACCCCAGCGCGGCGGCGATCATGGTCAGGTTAAGCAGCACCGGAGTGATCGCCGGAATGGCGAACTTGCCGCAACTGTTCAGCACGCCGCCGGCCAGGGCGGTCAGCGAGATGAACAGCAGGTAGGGAAAGGTGATGCGCAGCATCTGCACCGTTAATTGGTATTTGTCGGCATCGACGGCGAAGCCCGGCGCGAACAGCAGGATCAGCAGCGGCGCGGCCAGCACGCCGATGGCGGTGATGGCGAACAGAATCGCGCCCAGCGTGCCGGTCACCTGATCCACCAATTCCTTCATTTCCGCTGGGGAACGCTGGGTCTGGTATTCCGAGAACACCGGCACGAAAGCCTGCGAGAAGGCGCCTTCGGCGAACAGCCGGCGCAGAAAATTGGGAATGCGAAACGCCACGAAAAAGGCGTCGGTGCTGGCTCCGGCACCGAACAGTTGGGCGTAAACCATGTCGCGGATGAAGCCGGTGACGCGGGACAGCGAGGTCATGGCGCTGACCACGCCGGTCGATTTGAGAAGGGCCTTGCTCATGGAGGGTGCGGTCCTGCGCTGGACGGTTCGGAAGGCGCGGATGATAGCGGGATTGCTCCGACCTGTCAGCGCCGTACCGCGCTTGGGGATTGACAGTACGGCGAAAACTGTCAATATTCTTAATCCTTTTTGGCGCCGCATCCGTGGCTAAGTTTATCTTTTTGAGTTTTAAGGAGTATTTAAGTTGGCTAATACCGCTCAAGCGAAGAAGCGCGTCCGTCAGGCGGAAAATCACCGCCAGCATAATGCCAGCATGCGCTCCATGCTGCGCACCTATGTCAAGCGCGTCATCAAAGCCATTCAGGTTGGCGACAAGGCAAAAGCCGAATCGGAATATCGGACGGCCGTGCCGGTGCTCGACCGCATGGCTCGCAAGGGCTTGATCCATGCCAATAAGGCCGCCCGCCACAAGAGCCGTTTGAACCAGCACATCCGTGAGATGCCGTCGGCCTGATTTGCCTTTTTGCCATCCTTGTCGTGTCCGCGCCGCCCCCCGCGGCGGTTTGGTATCCGAATTCAGCGGGACGAATGAGGTTTGGTCTAAAGCAAAAAGGCTTGCCCACGAAAGCAGGTAAGCCTTTTATCATGACCGCGTTCGGCCAGTATGCCGGGGAACCGAAGGGCGAGCCGCCATGGTGGACCCGACCCGGAATCGGTCACTTTGCCTGCCAGCCGTCGTCGCGCACCCCGTAACCGTTCCAGTAGTAGTTGGGTCGGGGGTTATAGCCGTAGCCGTCGTTATCACCGTAGTCATCGCAGTTATAGTACGAGACGCCACCCACGACCACCGCGGCGCAACCGCCAGTCGGTGGGGGTCCTGGGGGGCCGATCGCTACCGGCGGAGCCGTGGCATCGGCGATGGCGGAACCAACCAGCGCGCCGATGGCTAAGCCCACAATGGCAGCACCCGCCGCTCCGCAGTTCCAACAGCCTCCCCGATAACCTCCCCGATAACCTCCCCGATAACCTCCCCGATAACCTCCCCGATAACCTCCCCGATAGCCGGGGTGGCCGCCGTGGTAGCCGCCCCCTGGGTTTCCCCGGTAGCCACCGCCATACGGCCCTTCCGCGTTCGCGTTGTGCAGCGGAACCAGCAGCATCCCGCCGGCGACCGCGCCAGCGAGTATCCAGTGTTTGATCGCGTTCATGCTTGTGTTCCTTCCGGTCAATCCGTCATGTTGGGGTATTGGGTAACGCCTTTCGACCGCTTCAGGTCCGGCTTAATCTTATAGACCTCGCGCAAGGGCCGCCGTTGTTCGCCAAGGGTCCCTTTCATCCGGTGGGCGATAAAACGCCGGTGGGTGGCCACATGGCGCCGCGGTACAGGTTGTCGCCTTCCAGAATCAGGGTGACCCGCTCGCGCGGGGTGGCGCCGAATGCTCCCAGGTCGTGCCGCCGGGTGGTCTTTGATCGTCGAGATCGCGGGCGAGTCGGTGGTGCATGGTTGATCGACGGATTGTCGTGAGCGATGGAGCGGGTTTGTCCGCGCGGCGGTGACTCCGTAAAACCCGCTCCCGCCGTTCAGTCGAACAGCCCCGCCACCGACAGGTAGCGCTCGCCGGTGTCGTAGCAGAAGGTCAGTACGCGGCTGCCGTCGGGGATTTCCGGCAGTTTCTGTGCCACCGCCGCCAGCGATGCGCCGGAGGAAATACCGATGAAGATGCCTTCCTCCCTGGCGCAGCGCACAGCGAGCTTGAAGGCGTCGTCGTGGGCCACCTGAATGACGCCATCCAGGATACTCATGTTTAGCACCGCCGGCACGAAGCCGGCGCCGATGCCCTGAATCGGGTGCGGGCCGCGCTGGCCGCCGCTCAGCACCGGCGAGGCGCTGGGTTCGACCGCGAAGGTCTTCAGATTCGGGAAGCGTTCCTTCAGCACCTCGGCGCAGCCGGTGATGTGGCCGCCGGTGCCGACCCCGGTGATCAGGTAATCCAATCCGTCCGGAAAGTCGGCGAGGATTTCCTGGGCGGTGGTGTGACGGTGAATTTCGACGTTGGCGGGATTCTCGAACTGCTGCGGCATCCAGGCGCCCGGCGTGCTGTCCACGATTTCCTGGGCTTTCTCGATCGCGCCCGGCATCCCCTTTTCCTTGGGCGTGAGCACCAGTTCCGCCCCCAGCGCCGCCAGGTAACGCCGCCGCTCCAGCGACATGGATTCCGGCATGGTCAGGATCAGGCGGTAACCCTTGGTCGCGGCCACCAGCGCCAGGGCGATGCCGGTGTTACCGGAGGTGGGTTCGACGATCACGGTATCGGCTGTGATCAGGCCGCGCTGTTCGGCGTCCTCAATCATCGCCAGGCCGATGCGGTCCTTGATGCTGCCGCCGGGATTGGCTCGTTCCAGCTTCATCCAGATTTCGACCTTGCGGTCGGCGAACAGCCGGTTGATGCGGACGTGCGGGGTGTTGCCAATGGTTTCCAGAATATTGTTTGCTTTCATTGTGGGCTCTCTTCGGGCAGGGTGGAATCGCTTGCCGCACTCTTGCCGGAGGCGGCGGTCAGTATCCGTGGTGAGGGCGGCCGCGCCGGATCGGTGCGGGTTCGGAGGGTTTGGGCGCGGCGCCGGAACAGAGTCCTGTAAACTAATCGGCCTGCAACTGCTTGCCATTTAAAAATAGCAGGCGTAACCCGCCAAGCATAAAGAATAATAAGGAATTTTTTTATAACCTTGAGCGAGTTGCCTTGGCCGCCGCTCGTCTGTAAAGGAGATCGCGCATGTCCGAAGCCCGTTTTCGCGGTACCGACCGCTACGTCGTCACCGACGACCTGATGATGGCGGTCAATGCCGCTGTCACCCTGGGGCGGCCGTTGCTGGTCAAGGGCGAGCCCGGCACCGGCAAGACCCAACTGGCGGAGGAAGTCGCCAACGCTCTGAACCGGCCGTTTATCCAGTGGCACATCAAGTCCACCATCAAGGCCCAGCAGGGCTTGTACGAGTACGATGCCGTCTCCCGGTTGCGCGATTCGCAGTTGGGCGACGCGCGGGTGCATGAGATCGGCAACTACATCGTCAAGGGCAAGCTGTGGGAAGCGTTTAGCTCCGAGACGCAGCCGGTGTTGCTGATCGACGAGATCGACAAGGCCGATATCGAGTTTCCCAACGATTTGCTGCTCGAACTCGACCGCATGGAGTTTTATGTCTACGAGACCCAGCAAGTGGTCAAGGCACGGCATCGACCGATCATCATCATCACCAGCAACAACGAGAAGGAACTACCGGATGCTTTCCTGCGCCGCTGTTTCTTCCACTACATCCGCTTCCCCGACAAGGAGACCATGGAGCGGATCGTGCATGTGCATTACCCGGATCTGAAAAAGCGCCTGCTGGCGGAGGCGCTGGAGGCGTTTTTCGAAATTCGCGAGGTGCCGGGTCTGAAGAAACGGCCGTCCACCTCGGAACTGCTGGACTGGATCAAGCTGCTGGTGGCCGAGGATATTCCTCCCGAAGCGCTGCGCGGCGACCCGCACAAGCTGATCCCGCCGCTGTACGGGGCGCTGCTGAAGAACGAGCAGGACGTGCATCTGTTCGAGCGGTTGCTGTTCATGTCGCGACGCAAAAAGGACTGAGAATCGCCAGCGCCCCTTTTCCGGTGGGAAGGGGCCGGAGTCGAGGGTTTCCGCTCATGATGACCGATTTTTTCCTCAAGCTGCGCCAGGCCGGCCTGCCGGTGACGCTGACCGAATTTCTGACCCTGCTGGAAGCACTGAGCCAGCGGGTGACCACTCACGACATCGACGAGTTCTATTATCTGGCGCGGGCGACGCTGGTGAAGGATGAACGCCATTACGACCGCTTCGATCAGGTATTCGGCAGCCACTTCAAGGGACTGGCGACGCTGTTCGACGCAATGATCGGCGCCGAGGTGCCGCTGGAATGGCTACGCAAGCTGGCCGAGCTGACTCTGAGCGAAGAAGATAAACAGTGGATCGAATCGCTGGGTGGCTGGGAAAAGCTGATGAAAACCTTTGCCCAGCGCATGGCCGAGCAGGAAGGGCGGCATCAGGGCGGCAACAAGTGGGTGGGCACCGCCGGCACTTCGCCCTATGGAGCTTACGGCTACAACCCGGAAGGCATCCGCGTCGGCCAGGAGGACTCGCGCCATCGCCGGGCCGCCAAGGTCTGGGACCGCCGCGAGTTCCGCAATCTGGACGACACGGTGGAGTTGGGCACCCGCAACATCAAGGTGGCGTTGCGGCGGCTACGTCGCTTCGCCCGCGAAGGCGCCGCGCGGGAACTGGATCTGGACGATACGATTCGGTCCACGGCTCGCAACGCCGGTTATCTCGATCTGAAGATGGTACCCGAGCGGCATAACGCCGTGAAGGTGCTGCTGGCTCTGGATGTGGGCGGCTCGATGGACGACCATATCCGGGTTTGCGAGGAACTGTTTTCGGCGGCGCGCGGCGAGTTCAAGCATCTGGAGTATTTCTACTTTCACAACATGGTGTACGAGTCGTTGTGGAAGGACAACCGCCGCCGTTATACCGAGAAAACCGAAACGGTATCGGTGCTGCACACCTTCGGGCGGGACTACAAGCTGATTCTGGTCGGCGACGCCACCATGAGCCCTTATGAAGTGACTTACCCCGGCGGCAGCGTCGAGCACTTCAACCCGGAAGCCGGCGATGTCTGGATGAGCCGGTTGCTGGCGGCCTATCCGCACGCCATCTGGTTGAATCCGCAGCCACGGAACCGCTGGAGCTACGTCCCCTCGATCCAGATGGTGCGAGAACTGATGAGCGATCGCATGTATCCGCTGACGCTGGAGGGATTGGAACAGGGCATCCGTGCCTTGCAGCGGTCGCGGTGAATCACAGGAGGAATCCATGATGATGCAAGCCTGTCGCGGCTGGCTGTTCGGCGCCGCACTCGCCTTGACTGGGGTGGCGTATGGCGCCGGCGATCCTGAACAAGGCAAGCTGATCGTGACCGCCGGCGATGGTGGCGGCGCTCCGTGCATCGCGTGCCACGGTCTGGATGGAGCCGGTAACGATTTGGCCGGTTTTCCACGTCTTGCCGGGATGGATGCCGGCTATCTGGTCAAGCAGATGCGGGACTATCGTTCTGGCGCGCGCCAGAGCGCGGTGATGTCGCCGAACGTGGATAACCTCAACGACGGTCAGATGGCCGATGTGGCGGCCTATTACTCCGCGCTGGACACCCCACCCGCATCGCCACCCGCCGTTTCATCCGAGGCGCTGGCGCTTGGTGAGATTCTGGCCACCAGGGGCGATTGGGATCATGACATCGTGCCTTGCGAAACCTGTCACGGTCCCGGCAATGTGGGCGTTGGGTCCGATTTTCCGAAGCTCGCCGGGCAGCACCCAAGTTATATCGAACAGCAAATCAAGGCATGGAAAACGGGAACCCGACACAACGATCCCAACCAACTGATGCTGGCCATTGCCGGGCGCTTGACGGAGACCCAAATCGAAGCCGTCGCGGCTTGGCTGGCGCGTCAGGACCCCAAGGGAGGGAAATGAGATGCATCCGCTCAACACGGTGCTTTTGGCGGGTTTGATCCTGGGCGGCGGCGCGCTGCAAGCCGCCGATGTGCCGGTGGTGCGTCCACCGTTCGAAAAAGGTCAATACATCCACCATGCGCCGACCGTCGATGACTTAATGAAGGATCAGGAAATCAAGCCGCAATTGAAAAAGGTGATTCTGAAGGGGCGTGATATCTTCATGAACACCCAGCAATATCGCGGTAAATATGTGTTCAACCGCTTGAGCTGCAAGAACTGCCATCTGGGCGAGGGACGGTTGAACTGGTCGGGGCCGATCTGGCCGGCCGCGACGACTTTGCCGGATTATCGAGGCAAGAACGGCCATGTCAATTCGCTCGAAGAGCGGATCGCGGGCTGTTTTTCCTTCTCGCTGAACGGTAAGCCGCCGGAATATGGGAGCGATATCCTGTTGGCCTTGACCGCGTACCATCAATGGTTGGCGCTCAAGGCGCCGGTCTATGAAACTCATATCGGTGGTCGGGGTTACGACTCGCTCGGTCGTGAAATACCCAAGGATATTCGTTACGACCAGGGAGAAAAGGTCTATCAGGCCCAATGCGCGATCTGTCACGGTGCCACGGGGCAGGGTAAGAGCGTGGAGGGAAAGGTCGTTTTCCCACCCTTGTGGGGTGATGATTCCTACAACTGGGGGGCTGGCATGGCGCGGGTCTATACGGTGGCGTCGTTTATCAAGAACAATATGCCACTCGGCAAACCCGGTTCTCTGAGTGATCGGGTTGCGTGGGCGGTTGCCTTGTATGTCAATAGTCAGGAGCGCCCACAGGACCCGCGCTATACCGGCGATGTCAAGGAAACTCGCGAGAAGTATTTCAACTTCCACAAGTACACGATGTATGGCACCGAACGGGATGGAGTGCTGCTCGGTCGGCATGACAATACCGGAGCCAAGCCATTCCTGAAACCGGATGCCTTGCGTCCGCGTACCTTCGACGAGTAATCCCGCATCCTGGTTGTTTGGACGTGCGATTCTCGAATCAATGACAACAATCGAAACGATACGCGCTAATCTTGTTCCGGTCGCCCCACCCTTCGCTGGATCATCTCATGGAACCGCTCACCCGCATCGAACAGCACTTCATCGCCAGCATTGAAGCCAAGCAGCGTACCCTGGAAGCAATGGGGCCGCGCGTCGTGCAAGCCGCCGAACTGCTGGCCGAGCGGCTGAGGCGAGGCAACAAAATCCTGGTCTGCGGCAATGGCGGGTCGGCCGCCGACGCCCAGCATTTCGCCGCCGAACTGGTCAACCGCTTCGAGATCGAACGACCGGGGTTGGCTGCCATTGCGTTGACCACCGACAGCTCGGCGCTCACCTCCATCGCCAACGACTACGCTTTCGAACAGATTTTTGCCCGACAGGTACGGGCGCTGGGGTGGCCGGGCGACGTGCTGTTGGCGATCTCGACCAGCGGCAATTCGCCGAACGTGCTGGTGGCCATCGACGCCGCCCGCGAATTGGGAATGGCGACCTTGGCGTTGACCGGCCGCGACGGCGGGCGCATGGCCGGGCAACTCGGTGGCGGGGATATCGAAATACGGGCCGTGGCGCCGGCGACGGCGCGAATTCAGGAAACCCACATTCTCATCATTCATTGCTTGTGCGATTTGGTGGACTGGCTACTGTTTGATAAGGAGGAATCATGAGGTGGTGGATACGCTTGGCCAGCGCGGCGCTGGCGATGGTGTTGCTGGGGGGGTGCGCGGCGCTTTTTGTCGGTGGCACGGCGATGGGTGTCAGCGTGGTGCACGACCGCCGCACCACCGGTTCCGTGGTTGACGATCAGACCATCGAACTGAAGCTCTACGATTTGTTCACCCGAATGTTGCCGCCGGGCAGCCGGATCGCCACCACCAGCTACAACGGCGCGGTGCTGTTGACCGGCGAGGTGGTGTCGGCGCAGGTACGGCAGCAGGCCGAGCAAATTGCCCGCGATCTGAAAGAACCGCCGGTCCGCTTGGTCTACAACGAATTGGTGATCGGTCCGCCCAACTCCCTGTCCGTTCAGAGCAACGATGCGTTGCTGACCACCAAGGTCAAGTCTGCCCTGTTCCAGATCCAGATTCCCGATTTCGATCCCACCCGGGTCAAGGTGGTCACGGAGAGCGGCGTGGTTTATTTGATGGGCTTGGTCAAACCCGCCGAAGCCGACGCCTCGGCCAACGTCGCCAGCCGGGTAGGGGGCGTGCGACAGGTCGTGACGCTGTTCGAATACATCAAATGAAGGTTATTTTACGATCTTCAGCACCGGTCTGCGCTCGGTGCGAGCGGCCGGTTTGTCGGGTTGTTGCGGTTCGTTGTCGGGTGGCGGCGGTTCGTCGCCACCCATGTCCTCGCCGAAGGCCATGCCGTGGCCGTTCTCGCGGGCGTAGATGGCCAGCACGGCGACGATGGGGATGTGGACCGTGCGGGCGACACCGCCGAAGCGGGCGTTGAATTCGATCCATTCATTGCCCAGGCGCAGGTCGCGCACGGCGATCGAGTTGACGTTGAGCACGATCTGTCCATCGCGCACATGTTGCTTGGGAACCTCCACGCCGGGCAATTCCGCGTTGACCAGAATGTGCGGCGTCAAGCCGTTGTCTTCGATCCACTCGTAAAGGGCGCGGATCAGATAGGGCCGGGTTGAAGTCATGGCGAAATCGGTCGGCAGATGGGAAACGATAGCCTCCCCAACGGTGCTTGGGGAGGCATAAAAAAACAGCGATGCCCCGGCGGAGAGCAACCAGCGCCCTCCGCCGGCGGCGGCGTCAGTGCACGTCCTTCCAGTATTCTTTCTTGAGCAGATAGAACACCACGAAAGCCAACGCCAGGAACAGAACCACCCAGACCCCGATCCGCTGGCGTTCCAGTTTGATGGGCTCGCCGACGTAGGACAGGAAGTTGACTAGGTCCGCCATCGACTCCTTGAACTGCGGCGGGCTCATGCTGCCGGGCTGGGTCAGCTCGAAGCCGGTGAGGGTTTCGACTTCGTGGCCCTCGGCGTTCTTGTGCATCTCGTAGACCGGTTTCTGCATCCCCTGTAGTTCCCACAGCACATGCGGCATGCCCGCGTTCGGGAAGGCGGCATTGTTGACGCCGAACGGCCGGCTGGGGTCCTCATAAAAGGTCAATAGATAAGTGTACAGATAGTCCACGCCGCGCGAGCGGGCGATCAGGGTCAGATCGGGCGGCACCACGCCGAACCAGTCCTTGGCTTCGCCCTTGCGCATCGCGTTTTTCATCGTATCGCCGACCTTGGCGCCGGTGAAGATCAGATTCTCCCTCACCTGCTCTTCGGTCAGGCCGATGTCGCGGGCCATGCGGTTATAGCGCTGGTGTTCCAGCGAGTGGCAGCCCATGCAGTAGTTGACGAACAGCTTGGCGCCGCGTTGCAGCGATGCTTTGTTGTGGGAGTCGATCGGCGCCGTCAGCAGATGATAACCTTCGCCTCCGGACGCCACGCTCAGGGCCGGGAGCGCCAGAACCGCCAGTGCGAGAATGATTTTTTTCATTGTTCGGTCACCCTTTCCGGTACGGGCTTGGTCTTTTCGAGTGCCGGCAGGAACGGCAGCACGAGGAAGAAGGCGAAGTAGATCACGGTGCAGGTTTGCGCCAGAGTGGTGCGGCCCGGACTTGGTGGCAGGGCGCCCAGATAACCCAGAATCAGGAACGACACCGTGAACGCGGTCAGCACCAGCTTGAACGAGAAGCCGCGGTAGCGGATGGATTTCACCGGGCTACGATCCAGCCAGGGCAGGAAGAACAGGATAACGATGGCGCCGATCATGGTAATCACGCCGCCCAGCTTGTCCGGTACCGCGCGCAACATGGCGTAGAACGGCGTGAAGTACCACACCGGAGCGATGTGCGGCGGCGTCTTCAGCGGGTCGGCCGGATCGAAGTTGGGGTGTTCGAGGAAGTAGCCGCCCATCTCGGGCATGAAGAAGATCACCATCGAGAAGAAGATCAGGAACACCACCACGCCGACCAGATCCTTGACGGTGTAGTACGGATGGAAGGGGATGCCGTCCAGCGGGATGCCGTCCGTGCCTTTCACTTTCTTGATTTCGACCCCGTCGGGATTGTTGGAGCCGACTTCGTGCAGGGCAAGGATGTGGGCGACCACCAGCCCCAGCAGCACCAGCGGCACCGCGATGACATGCAGCGAGAAGAAGCGGTTCAGGGTGGCGTCGGACACCACGTAGTCGCCGCGAATCCACAGCGACAGATCCTGGCCGATGCCGGGGATGGCGCTGAACAGCGAGATGATCACTTGCGCGCCCCAGTAGGACATCTGGCCCCAGGGCAGCAGGTAGCCCATGAACGCCTCGGCCATCAGGGCGAGGAAAATCAGTACGCCGAAGATCCAGATCAGCTCGCGCGGCTTCTTGTAGGAGCCGTAGATCAGGGCGCGGAACATGTGCAGGTAGACGACGATGAAGAAGGCCGAGGCGCCGGTGGAGTGCATGTAGCGGATCAGCCAGCCCCAGTCCACGTCGCGCATGATGTATTCGACCGAGGCGAAGGCATCGGCGGCGGACGGTTTGTAGCTCATGGTCAGCCAGATACCGGTCAGGATCTGGTTGACCAGCACCAGCAGCGCCAGTGAGCCGAAGAAGTACCAGAAATTGAAGTTCTTCGGCGCATAGTATTCGGTCAGGTGCTCGCGGATCGACTTGGTCAGCGGAAACCGTTCGTCGATCCAGCCGAGTAGACCGGTCGTGCCTTGTGTGTTCGCCATTATGCAGTCTCCGGATCAACGCCAATCAACACCCGCGAATCGGTCAGATATCGATAGGAAGGTACTTCCATGTTGAGCGGCGCGGGTACGCTCTTGTAGACGCGGCCGGCCAGGTCGAAGCGGGAACCGTGGCAGGGACAGAAAAAGCCGCCTTTCCAGTCCGGCCCCAGATCGGCGGGCGCCACGTCGGGACGGAACGTGGGCGAGCAGCCGAGGTGGGTGCAAATGCCGACCAGCACCAGGGTTTCGGATTTGATGGAGCGATGCTCGTTCTGGGCGTATTTGGGTTGCTGGCTGGCTTCCTCGGATTTGGGATCGCGTAACTGATCGTCGAGGGTGGGCAAATCGTCCAGCATCTTCTGGGTGCGTTTCAGCAGCCAGACTGGTTTGCCGCGCCATTCGACGGTCATCATGGCCCCTTCTTCCAGCTTGCTGATGTCGGCTTCCACCGGCGCGCCGGCGGCCCGGGCGCGCTCGCTGGGCGACCAGGATTTCAAGAATGGAACGGCGACGAACGCCACGCCCACGCCGCCGACCACGGTTGCCGTGGCGGTCAGAAAGCGGCGTCTGCCGAGATCGACGGCATCTACCGTACTCATAAGCAGTCTCCCGATTATCGGTTTATCGTTGATATAAAATGGTTGGCGGCCCGGTTGGCGTCACGGTTTCGCGTCTGCCGGAACCCGGTAGTGCGCCCCGTTGGGCCGAGACGGGCGGCCTTCGGAGAACGCGCGGCGGTGCCGCGGGATATGAATCGGTTCAGGCCCCCGTGATTCCCACACGGTACGACGGAAAATAGTACCGCAGTGCGGGTATGAGGGTCTATGCGCTTGACCGCGAACCGAAGTAAATGGCATTCGGCCAATGCGAGCCATTGCCCGTGCCACCAATGGCGGAATGCGCGGAGGCTCATGGCGCCGCAACCCGGCGCTCACCCAGGATTCCGGCCGGCGCCGGCGATAAATTCTGGTACTTTATTCGCCCATCCACCGCCGAAAGATCCATTCGCTCCGCATCCCCCGAGGCCCGATGAATATCCCGCAACATAGTTTAGTGCTTTACAAGAACGGTCCGGCCCGCGTCGCCAGTCTCGGCGACAAGCTGGAGATTGAGCTGGAGGATGGCCGGTCGCTACGGGTGCGCCCCAAGGATGTGCTGCCACTGCATCCCGGACCGTTGCGCGGGTTGCGCGAACTGGATCTTCCGCCTGGCGAGGTGGAGGCAGCCTGCGAGTTACTGGAGGGCGAGCAAACCACCTTGCCCGATCTGGCGGAATTGATCTACGGTGCCTACACGCCCGCCGCCGCCTGGGCCACTTGGCGGCTGCTGGACGAGGGCTTGTATTTCCAGGGTACGCCCGAGGCAATCGTGGTCCGGCCGCTGGCGGAGGTAGCGCAAGAACGGGTGGCGCGCGAGGCGAAAGCGGCCGAACGCGAAACCTGGAACGAGTTTCTGAGCCGCGCCCGCGCCGGCCGCTGCGTCGCCGAGGATGCCGCGTTTCTGCACGAAATCGAGGAAGTGGCCTGGGGCCAGCGCGAGCAGAGCCGGGTGTTGCAGGCGCTCGATTGCAACCAGAACCCGGAAAGCGCGCATGGCCTGTTGCTGCGGCTGGGCCATTGGGACGGTACGATCAACCCCTATCCCCGGCGGATCGGGGCGCCACTGGTGACGGCGACGGCGGATCTGCCCGAACTGCCGGACGAGCCGCGGCTGGATTTGACCGGACTGACGGCTTACGCCATCGACGATGAAGGCAACCTCGATCCCGACGACGCCCTCAGCCTGGACGGCAATCGTTTGTGGGTGCATATCGCCGACGCCGCCGCCCTGGTGCCGCCGGACAGTCCCGCCGATCGGGAAGCGCGGGCGCGGGGCGCGACGCTTTATCTGCCGGAAACCACCGTGCCGATGCTGCCGGCGGCGGCGGTGCCGCGGCTTGGTCTGGGGCTGAGCGAGATCACGCCGGCGCTGTCGTTCGGCCTGACGCTGGATGCCGATGGCGTCGTCACCGACGTGGAGATCGCGCCCAGCCGGGTGCGAGTGCGGCGGCTGAGCTATGAAGACGTGGAGTTGCGGCTGGACGAGGAGCCGTTTCGTACTCTGCACGAACTGGCCCAGCGCCATCGGACCCGCCGCCGCGCCAACCGGGCGGTGTTCATGGACCTGCCGGAAGTGAAGATGCAGGTCACCGACGGGCGGGTGTCCATCAAGCCGTTGCCTCGCTCGCGCAGCCGGATGCTGGTGACCGAGGCGATGTTGATGGCCGGCGAAGCGGCGGCCCGCTTTGCGCTGGAGCGCGGGCTGCCGTTTCCGTTCACCACTCAGGATGTGGCGGTGGGCGACGCGGACCGGGAGCCGGCCGGGCTGGCGGCGATGTACGCCCTGCGCCGCAGCCTGCGCCCACGTCAGTACAGTGGCCAGCCCGGCCCACACGGTGGTTTGGGGCTCGACGTGTACGCGCAGGTCACCAGCCCGCTGCGGCGTTATCTGGATTTGGTCGCGCACCAGCAGTTACGGGCGTTTCTGCGGGGCGGCGATCCCCTGGAGGCCCAGGCGATCATCGAACGGGTCGGGGCGGCGGAAGTGGCGGCGCGGGGGATCCGGCGGGCCGAACGGCTGTCCCGCGAGCATTGGACCGTGGTGTATCTGCAGCAACATCCCGGCTGGCAAGGCAAAGGGGTGCTGGTGGAAAAGCGGATGCCGCGCGGCGTGGTGCTGATTCCCGAACTGGCTCTGGAGGCGCGAGTGAAGGTGGCTGAGAGCGTGGCGTCGGACAGCAGCTTGCCGCTACGGCTGACCGGCCTGGAGTTACCGGCGCGCGAGGCATATTTCAAGGTCGGCTGAGCGTTGCGTTTTACCACTGCATCAGCCGCTGGATTTCCTTGGCGCTCCAGCGCATCGCCCGGCTTTGGATCTGGCCGAGCGCCAGCAGCAGGGCGACGGCGGCGTCCGGATGGGTCTCCCGCAGTTGGCTGAAATCGGCGCGATTCAACACCAGCAGTTCGCTGGGCTTCATCGCCGTGGCTTCGGCGGTGCGCGGGCCGGGGTCGAGGAACGCGACTTCTCCGAACAGGGTGCCCGGTCCGAAAACGGCCAGCCGTTTATGACGGTCGGCGGTCACGAGGATGCGGATGTCCACCCGGCCCCGCAGGAGCAGATACAGTTCGGCGCCGGAATCACCGGCCGAGAACAGATTTTCGCCGCGAGCCAGTTCGAGCGGCCGTAGCACCGCCGCCAGGGCGGCGATTTCCTCCGGCTTCATGCCTTGGCACAAATCCAGTTCTTGCAGGGGTATGCGCCTTTCCCGGACGGTCGGCGCGTATCCCAGCGCGTACAAGAGGGCGTTCTCGGCATATTCCAGGGCCTGATCGGTGCTGGGAAAGGTCCGCACGTTGATCCGCCGGTCGCTCAGGCTGAGCCGGCGCAGGGTGCGCTCGACCGAAGGTCCCAGCCCCAGATTCTCGTGAACCTCGCAAAACAGCAACTCGCCGCCGTGGGTGCCCAGGCGCGCCGCGATCTGTTGCAGCAGGCGCACGCTGGACAGGTCGATGTGCAGCACCCGGCGCAGGTGCAGGATGATCCAGGCGTGCCGGTCGAGGTCCGGCAACATCTGCTCGAACAATTGATCGGCCTTGGCGAAAAACAGGTTGCCGCGCAGTTCGTACAGCACGATGCGATCGCCGTGGCGAGCCAGCAGCGCGGCCTGTTCGGCTGGCCGTTGCCGCACCGAGGGGCGCTCAATGGCGGTCGTTCGCCGGTGGATGATCGGCAGACGGCTTTGTTGGCGGATGAACAGCAGGATGGCGATGGCCAAGCCCGCCAGCACCGCCATCATCAGGTCGTAGCCGACAGTGATGCCGGCGACCAGCAGGGCGACCGCCGCGTCCAGACGGGTGCGGCGACGGCGGGCCCAGGCCACGATATCCCGCTCCACCAGGTTGAGCGCCGAGGCGATGATGATACCGGCCAGCGCGCTGGTCGGCAGCCATTGGCCGAGCGGGCCGGCGAAGGACAGTATCGCCAGCAGCAGCAGGCCGGCGGCCAGCGCGGCCCAGCGGCGGGCGCCGGCGCGGATGGCGGTGGTGGTGCCGCCCACGCTGGCCGCGCCGGCCATGCCTCCAGTCAGGCCGACGGCAATTTGGCCGATGCTTTGGGCCAGCAATTCGCGGCGGGCGTTATGGCGCAGGCCGGTGGCGGTGTCGGCCAGCATCGAGGTCAACAGGGTGTTGAGCGACGACAGCACCGCCAGGGCGAAGGCGGCGTGCAGGATCAGCGGCCAGGGCAAGGAAGGCCAAGCCGCGAATTGATCGACGGCGACGTGGAATTCCGACAGCTTGGGCAAGGTGCCGATGACCCAGTGTTTCGGCACGGTCGGCGGGTTGGCGATGTACAGGAGGATTTGGTAGAACGCGGTGCCGCCGAACAGGCCGACGATGGGGCCGGGAACGCCCGGCAGGTAGCGCGGAGCGTAGCGGACGGCGCAGAACGCCACCACCGTGGTGACCATCGGCAACCAGGACCATTGGGTCCACAGGCCACTGTAGCTGATGCCAAGCAGGGGTTTGATTTGCGACAGGATCAGCAACAGGCCGGTGCCGGTGGTCAAGCCGGCGATGACCGGGTAGGGGATGAATTTCATCAGCCGGCCGCCACCGGCCAGCGCGATCAGCAGTTGGAGCAGTCCGGCGCACACGGTGACGGCGAACAGAGCCGACGCGATGTTGTCCTGCGGGATGCCGGCGGTGGTGATCAGCATCGCCGTGCCGCCCAACAAGGCCATGCTGGCGCCGGTGGGTCCGCTGATCAGGCCCACCGTGCCACCGCCGGCGCCGGAAATCAGCAGCAGGCCGATGGCGCCGAATAAACCGGCCAGCGCACCCGGCGCGGTGCCCAGGTAGGGGGCGAACACGGTCACCCCGAAGGCGGTGGCCTGTGGCAGCACCACGGCGGCGGCGATCAGGCCGCCTCGCAGATCGGAGAGGAGAGCGGAACGAACGTTCATACAGGGATACGGCTCACGTTGCGGGTGCCATGCATCGAGACCGGGCCAGCCGGGTGTCCCGCCCAGTGGCTTGCCGGGGGTCGTGGCGGTTGCTGGAGTCGGGGAGGAAGATCGGGTCGTGCTGGCCTGTTCGAGCGTACGATTCTGCGAGCTTCCATCATGCCATGCAACTGGTGGTTTGGGTTTCCCGGTGGATCGAGAATATAAATTTGGTTATAAATAAATAAATTTATATTTCTTTTTGATTGGAGAGTTCTGCCTTAATCTTGCCGTCCAAGACCTAGCGAAACGCTAGGGAATCCGATGCACCCTCCGACCGCGACTCTTATCCGCTCAACCCTGACAGGATCGATCCCGATGAAGGCCAGCGACAAGTATACCGTGGAGACGATTACGGAAATCCGCACTTGGGCATCCAATCTGTTTTCCTTCAAAACCACCCGTAGCCAGTCCTACCGCTTCATCGCTGGCCAGTTTGCCCGGCTGGGTGTCGAGGATGAGCACGGCGATCTGGTTTGGCGGGCCTATTCGATCTGCTCGGCGCCCTACGACGATTTCCTGGAGTTCTACTCCATCGTCGTGTCCGATGGCGCCTTTACTTCGCGGCTATCGCAATTGAAGGTCGGCGATCCGGTTTTGGTGGAGAAGCGCAACTACGGCTATTTGACCACCGACCGCTTCGAGTGCGGCCGGGATCTGTGGCTGCTGTCCACCGGCACCGGGTTGGCGCCGTTCCTGTCCATCCTGCAGGAGTTCGACCCCTGGGAGCACTACGAGAACATCGTGCTGGTCCACAGCGTGCGTTATCGTCACGAACTGGCCTATGAGGAGTTCATCGATTCGTTCAAGGAGAACGAACTGTTCGCCGGGCATGCCCACAAGTTGAAATATGTGCAGGTGGTGACTCGCGATCAGGTCGAGCGCTCGGCGCTCAACGGCCGCATCACCCGCCTGTTGAGCAACGGCGAGCTGGAAGCGCATGTCGGCCTGCCGATCGATCCGGAGCGCTCCCGGATCATGATCTGCGGTAACCCCGATATGGTGCAGGAAACCCGCGACCTGCTGACCGGGCGTGGCCTGACCCTGAGCCTGCGCGGCAAACCGGGCAATCTGGCGGTGGAAAATTACTGGTGATCTTCAGGCACGATGGCCGGGAGCTGGCCCGGCGCCGGATTATTCGACGACTTGGCTGGCCCAGTCGCGGGTCTTGAACCAGTAGTCGTGCCGCTCCTTCAGCCAGCCGTCCTGCTGGCGCAGCATGATCCAGTTGTTGAAAAAGTTCAGGGCATCGGGATCGCCCTTGCGCAACGCGAAGCCCTCGGCACCCTGCACGAACGGTTCGGGGATCGGCAGAAACAGCGTGTCGGGATGCTTCAGTGCCTCGAACGCCGGGGTCGGGGTGCTGGTGACGAAGGCGTGCGCCTTGCCGTTCAGCACTTCCTGCAAGGCCAGCGCGTCTTCGTCGAACTGGCGCAGCGTGGCCTTGGGCATCAGCCGCTTGGCGGCGGTGGCCGGTGTCGCGCCGCGCCGCACCGCCAGCACCACTTCGGGCTTGTTGAAATCCTCCAGCGTCGAAAAGCCGGCCGCCAGTTTCCCGTGGGCCACCAGGTGGACGCCGGAATTGGCGTAGGGCAGGGTGAAATTGACGGTCAGATTGCGTGCCGGGGTGATCGACATTCCGGCGACGATTACGTCGAACTTGCCGGCCAGCAGCGCCGGAATGATGCCGTCCCAGGCGGTGGGCACGAACTCGGCCTTTACGTCCATGTCCTCGGCCAGCCGTTTCGCCACATCGATTTCGTAGCCGACCAGTTCGCCGTTCTTGTCGCGCATCGCCCAGGG
Source organism: Candidatus Competibacteraceae bacterium (assembly GCA_016699715.1). Taxonomy (NCBI): domain Bacteria; kingdom Pseudomonadati; phylum Pseudomonadota; class Gammaproteobacteria; family Candidatus Competibacteraceae; species Candidatus Competibacteraceae bacterium. The sequence goes on from CP065007.1 coordinate 2,188,731, forward strand.
GACGAAGGTGGACAGGCCGATCCTGATCGCTCCGCGCTTCTTGATGGTTTCCACCACGCTGCTGGCGGCGAGCTGCTGGCTGGTGTTTTGAGCACGGGCCAGCGGTGACAGGAGCAGGGCCAGCGCCAGCAACACAGCGGCCAAAGCGATGGACGGACGGTTGTTCATGGCATATTTCCTCAAGGTTAAGGCTATCTTGCCGGGAAAGGTAGCGGACACGCCCGGCTCGGGCAACCCGCGCGCCAATGGGGCACGGGGCTTCACCCGATCGAGACAGCGGCGGGCGAGATGGTTATCCTGTGGGAGTCATGATTAAAACCTCTGTGTCGAACTGGCGGCGCTGGCGACCGGCGTTCGATAGTCTCACGTTTCTCGCCGTGCTGGCCGGGTTGGGCTGGCTCGTGGTCGAGGGCGCGGATACCCTGCATTACAACTGGCAGTGGTACCGGGTGCCGCAATATCTCTACCGGTTTGAGGACGGCGTGTTCCAGCCCGGCCCGCTGCTGCGCGGCTTGGGGGTGACGCTGGAACTGACCGGCTGGAGCCTGTTGCTGACGGTGGTGTTTGGGTTATCGGCGGCGCTGTTGCAGCGTTCGACCTCGTGGGCCGGGCATGCGGTGGCGCGGGTTTACGTGGAGATCGTTCGCAATACCCCGATGCTGGTGCAGCTCTATCTGGTCTATTTCGTGCTGGCGCCGATCCTGGACATGGACCGATTCGCGGCGGCGGTGCTGGCGCTGGCGATCTTTGAAGGGGCATTCGCGGCGGAAATTTTCCGCGCGGGTATCGATGCCATCCCGCGCGGCCAGTGGGAGGCCGGGCGGACGCTCGGACTATCGCCGTATGCCGTCTACCGCTGCGTGATCCTGCCGCAGGCTGTCCGCCTGGTGCTGCCGCCATTGACCGGGTTGGCGGTGTCGCTGATCAAGCATTCGGCCTTGGTCAGCGTGATCGCGGTGGCCGATTTGACCACCGAGGGCCGTAACCTGATCGCCGATACCTTCATGACGTTTGAGCTGTGGTTCACGGTGGCGGCGCTGTATCTGGCGCTGACTGTCAGTTTGTCGCTGTTGGTCAGTTGGCTGGAACGCCGCCTGCCGGTGCACGGTGCCGGGCGCGGCTGAATGCGAGTGAGCAATCCGTCTCCGACGGGGAGCACCGCCATGGGAACACCTGGTTCGAACGCTGTGCCCAGACGGTGCGGATCGGGAAGCGGGGCCGTCCCCGCAAGACGGTGCCGAAAGGCGGTCGCGTGCGCCTCAAGAACAAAGGAAGCCAACGCCATCGGCGCGGTCCCAAACGTCCCCGGTATCAGACCCTCCATCCTAACATCCCGGGGTCAGGGAGAACGCCAATATCGCGACGAGAACGGCGTCTGGCACCAGACCATAACGGCTCGCCAGACGCCATCCACTGGCGAAGAGGTTGCGGTTCAGTGAAACCGATCCATGCGCTTATCCATCCAGTCCGACGACCCGTCGCGATTCCTCAACGCCTTCATCCGCGCCGGCCGCCGGCCGCAGTGCCCGGTTAACCGCGCTGACCACCGCCCTCAGCGATGCGGTGACGATGTTGCTGTCGATGCCGACCCCAAACCGCAAGTTGGGCTCCCCGTTCATGCGGATCTCGACATAGGACACGGCCATGGCATCGGCGCCGGCGCCGATGGCGTGTTCGTGGTAATCCACCACCTGGACATTCAGGCCAAAATGCCGGTTCAGTACGTCGGTAAAGGCGTCGATCGGGCCGTTACCCTTGCCCGAGAGCAGCCGCTCCCGTCCATGCTCGCGAATCGTCGTGCTCAGCTTGCAGGTACCATCGGCGTGACCGTCGGGCGCGGTGCGGTACTCAACGAAATGAAACGGCTGGTCCGCTTGCAGATATTCAGCCTGAAACGCCGCCCAGATATTTGCCGAAGTGAGTTCCTTGCCGGTAGTGTCGGCGATGGCCTGCACCCGCTGACTGAACTCGACCTGCAAGCGGCGGGGCAGCCGCAGATCGTGATCCTTCTCCAGCAGGTAAGCGATGCCGCCTTTGCCGGACTGGCTGTTGACCCGGATCACCGCTTCGTAGCTGCGGCCCAGGTCAGCCGGGTCGATCGGCAGATAGGGTACCTCCCAGCGCCGGTCGCCGGTCGCCCAACGCCGTTCCTGGGCGGTGAAACCCTTCTTGATCGCGTCCTGGTGCGAGCCGGAAAAGGCGGTAAAAACCAAGTCGCCGGCATAGGGATGTCGTGGATGCACCGCGATCTGGTTGCAATATTCCGTGGTGCGGATGATCTCATTCATCACCGAAAAATCCAGACCGGGATCGATGCCTTGGCTGTAAAGATTCAGCCCCAGTGTGATCAGGTCAACGTTGCCGGTGCGCTCGCCATTGCCGAACAAACAACCCTCGACCCGGTCGGCGCCCGCCATCATCGCCAGTTCGGCGGCGGCCACGGCGGTACCCCGATCATTGTGGGGATGTATGCTGATGATCACGGCGTCGCGGCGCGAGAGATGGCGGCAGAACCACTCGATCTGATCGGCGTAGACGTTGGGTGTCGCCACTTCGACGGTCGCCGGCAGATTGAGAATCGCCTTGCGCTCCGGCGTCGGTTGCCAGATATCGAGCACGGTCTCGCAGACTTCCAGCGCGAAATCCATCTCGGTGAAACAGAAGGTTTCCGGCGAATACTCGAACTGCCATTCGGTGTCCGGTTGTTCGGCGGCGCATTCGGCGAACAGTCGGGCGCCGCGACGGGCCAGTTCGAGCAAGCCGCCGCGGTCAAGGCCGAACACCACCTCGCGGAATATTGGCGCGGTGGCGTTATAAAGATGCGGAATCGCGCGCTTGGCGCCGCGCAGGCTGTCGAAAGTACGACGGATCAATTCCTCGCGGGACTGGGTGAGCACTTGGATCGCCACGTCGTCCGGTATGCGCCCGCCCTCGATGAGATCGCGCACGAAATCGAAGTCGGTTTGGGAAGCGGAGGGAAACGCCACTTCGATCTGCTTGAAACCCATGCGGACCAGCAGTTCGAAGAAGCGGAGCTTGCGTTCGCGGTCCATCGGCTCGATCAGCGCCTGGTTGCCGTCGCGCAGATCCGAACTGCACCAGATCGGCGCCTGGGTGATGATTTGCGAGGGCCACCGCCGGTCCGGCAACTGGATGGGCGGGAAGGGACGGTATTTTCGGGTGGCGTCAACGTTCATCAGGATATTCCTCTCTCAAAGACGGGTGGCGGAATGGACGTAGTACGGAGGCGACGCGGCGCGATACGGCCGCCGGGCAGCCGCTAGGCCCGACGACCGCAACGTAGTCGCAGTAGGGCCAGAGAGAAGAAGGGGGCGAAAACGGGCTGATAAGTGCCGCTGGGAACGGGGGCGCGGGCGATGCGGGATCGGCAGGGCTCAAGCATGGGTCAATCCTCGTGAACGGTTCGGTCATTAATGAACTGCAACAGCGAAGCCCGGCGCTCCTCTCAGGAGGCCGGGCGACTCAGTCGTAGTTCGAACCGTTCGGTGGATTGCATGCGTTTCATGATTTACAAACTAACCCAGGCCGCGATTCCAGGTCAAGAGAACAATCAAATGATTGTCATTTTCGGTCGATGGGAAACAATACGCGGGTTTTGTGACCTTATCGCAACCAGGCAATTTCGAGGGTATTGAGATGACCGAAAAACTGGAAGCCCCGCGGATCGTTAAAATTTGGGATCTGCCGACCCGGCTGTTTCATTGGACTCTGGTGGGACTGATGATCGTCCAGTGGTGGACCGCCGAAAACAGTGGAACCATGGACTATCACGTCTGGGGCGGCTACGCGGTGTTGGTACTGGTGTTGTTCCGCCTGATTTGGGGCGTGGCGGGCAGCGAGACCGCCCGGTTCAGCGATTTCGTGCGCGGGCCGGGCGCGGCGCTGGCTTACGTCAGAGCCCTGTTGCGTGGCGAGACACCGCTCTATTTGGGCCATAACCCCATGGGGGGATGGTCGATTGTGCTGATGTTGGCGCTGCTGCTGGTGCAAGCCGGCACCGGACTGTTTGCCAACGACGATATTTTGATCGAAGGGCCGCTGTACTCGTGGGTCTCGAAAGACAGCAGTGATTGGCTGACCAGCATTCATCGTTTCAACTTTAACCTATTGCTGGCGGTGATCGCCATCCACGTCGCGGCGGTGCTGTTTTATCTGCTGGTCAAGCGCGAAAACCTGATTCACCCGATGCTCAGCGGCCGCAGACGGTTACCACCGGAGCTGGTCGGACGGGTCCCGCGCCTGGTCAGTCCGTGGCGCGGGCTGGCGGCGCTGGTGGTCGTGGGTTTGAGCGTCTGGTTGCTGGTGCGCTGAAGGCGACTGGAAATGAAAAAGGCCATGTCGGAGCATGGCCTTCTCGGATGGCGCCTCTGAGGCTGCTCAGTCCGTGCGGAATTCCTTGTGGCAAGCCTTGCAAGTTTCGGCGGTTTTGCCGAACTGCGCTTTGATGGCACCCTGATCGCCGCCCTTGGCCACTTCGGTCAGTTTGATGGCCGCCTCTTGGAAATCGTTCATTTTGGCTTCGAACTGGTCCCAGTGGGTCCAGATTTCCGGTTTGGCCTCGGTATCCTTCACCGCGTCCGGGCCGGAGCCTTTCGGAAAGCCCTCGATGGCCGTCTTGCTCATCATTTCGACATACTGCGCGTGACGCGCCACGGCGGCGGCGTCGAACGGGATTTCGCCCTTCATCATCGCGCCGATGGGTTTGAAGTGCCATCCGATCACGGTGTAGACGGATTGTCGGTAACGGACGGCATCTTCCGGTTTCGGGTCGGCCGCGCTCGCCGCGGTCAGAAAGCTCAAGCTCAGTATGCTACCCGCTAAACCGATATATAGCTTATTCATCAGCTTCGATCCCCTAATTTTGACCAAATTAGTCCAATATGTGGAATCATGCCACATAAGCGGTATTTTGCAAGGCGAAGCTGAAACACGGCTGAACTAAACCGTCAGCCGGCTATGTGAAGATGGAGCGCGAGCCAGATCGCTGGCGGGTTGTGGCTGGTCCGTTCTACCCGGTGGCGACGATGCGCGGGAATCCAAAGGTAGTTGCCGGGTTCCAGCGATCGCACGGTGTCTTCGTCGGCGAAACGCAGTTCCGCCTGGCCTTGCAGCAATACGACCCACTCGTCGCCATCCTGGTCGTACCACTCGCCGGGCGGGGTGGCATGGCCGCTGGAAACGATGCGCTCCAGGCGGCAGGCGCCGGTTTGCAGCAGCAGGTCGAATTGCTCCGCCGCCAGGCTGGCTGGAAGACCGGCCAGAAGATTACCACTTTCGGATCTCATCGGGTCAGGAGGGCACGGCGAGGCCCGGAGCCATCGCGATGGCTCCGGACACGACCAGGAGATGAGGCGACCGCCGGTACTTCCCGCCACTGGCCGGGTTGCAAACCGTCCAGCGCCCAATCGCCGATTCGCCAGCGCACAAGCCGCAGGGTCGGATGGCCGATGGCGGCGGTCATGCGTCGGACCTGGCGGTTGCGGCCCTCGCGCAGCGTGATTTCCAGCCAGACGGTCGGGATCGCCGCCCGGTAACGGATCGGCGGATCGCGCGGCCATAGCCCGGCGGGTTCCGGGATGCGCTGGACCATGGCGGGTCGGGTGAGGCCGTCGCTGAGTTCGATGCCTCGACGCAACGGCTCCAGAGCCGCTTCCGTGGGCTCGCCTTCCACCTGCGCCCAATAGGTTTTGGATTCTTTGTAACGCGGGTGGCTGATGCGGGCTTGCAGCGCGCCGTCGTCGGTCAGCGCCAGCAGCCCTTCGCTATCCCGATCCAGCCGACCCGCCACATACACGCCGGGAATCGGCAGATAGTCGGCCAGGGTCAGGCGGCTGGTCGGGTCAGTGAACTGGCTGAGGACGCCGTAGGGTTTGTTGAGCAGGATCAGGCGTGGCATCAGAACTGTCGGCCCAGCAGGATGTAGAGCGAGGTGTTGCCGCCCTTGGCCCAACCGCCGGATAGATAGAATGGCCCCAATGGCGTATCCGCGCCCAGGAACAGACTGCCCGCGGGGATCAGCGAGGCAAAGTCGATGTCGCTGAGATCTTGCCAGACCCCGCCGACTTCCAGCGAGCCGCCGGCGTATATGGGAATGGTGAAAGCCGCCGAGGCATTGTCCAGCCGGTACATGGCGATCAGTTCGCCGAGCGCGGCGTATTGCCCCGCGAGTTGGTTGGTCTGGTAGCCCGACAGATTGAGGAAGCCCCCGAGCAGAAACAGATCCTGGAGGCCAAGTTCTCCGGAAAGCCGGCCCGCCAGCCTGAAGCGCGGGATGAGAGAGTACTTGTTCCAGGTGAAAGCCTTGGCGGCTTCCAGGCTAAGCGTGCTGAAGTCGTTGCTGGCGCCCAGGGCGGTTCGGGAGTCGTAGAAATTGATGTCGCTGTAATACCCCGAGGTCGGGAAATTGATGTTATCCAGCGTATCCATCCCCCAGCGGATCGAGTAGCCGCCCTCGTCGAACTCGCCTTCGTTTTCGTCCGACTCTCCGATGCGGAGATCGTTGTGGCCTCCGCCGTAGCGCAGACCCAGCGAGAGACGGCCCCAGTGTTCCAGGTTGCGTCCCACCGCCACGCCGATGCTGGTCCGGTAAACCCGGTATTGCGAAAGATCCTGTAGCGTCAGGTTGTACGCTGTATAGCTGGCAAAGGGGTCGATGAAATAGGTTTGGTCGGCGTCGAGCGGTTGATAGAAGTCGGTGGACAGTCCGATGTTGCCACCGATTTGGGCGATGGAGCGCCACTCCCCGCCCAACGAGTTCATTTGCCCCATGGTGTAGGCGGCGGTGAGCGAGAATAGCGATTCGCCTCGCAGGCTGGCGCCAAAAGATAGGCCCAACTCCAGCGTGTCCGTGCCGATGTAGCGTTCCTTGGCTTCGACGATCAGCCCGGTCTTGCCGTTTTCCTCGACCAGCGAGTAATCGACCGCCTGGAAATCGCCCATGCCGTAAATGATGTTGAGGTTGCGGTTGAGCTCCTGCGGATCGAGCCGGTCGCCGGGCTGAATCCGCACTTGACTGGCGATGGTTTGGTCGGACAGCCGGGTGTTGTTTTTGATCCGGATAAAGTCGATGACGGGGCGGTCGGTATCGGGTATTGACGGCAGCGCGGCGGTGTAGGCTTGGTAGTCGGCCACCGAAAGCGACAACCGGCTTAGCTCCTTGCGCGAGGCCTGGGCGGCGTCGTAGCCGATGATGACCGCTTCCGGCGAGCGATCGAAATCGGTGCTGCCCAGATCCTTGAGATCCGGCACGATCAGCACGTCCTTGTTCCCCAGCGTCTTTACCTGCTGTTCGACGTTGCGCACGGTCAGGATGGTGGTGAGTTGGTTGGTGATCGACAGCACCGAAGTCAGCTCGTTGGTGGGGGCCAGCGGCGCGCCCACGTCCACGGCGATGATGACATCCGGCTGGCATAGTTTCCGCACCACGTCGATGGGCAGATTGTCCGAGATCCCGCCGTCCACCAATAGCTTGCCATCCAGTTCGACCGGCACCAGCGCGCTCGGAATCGACATGCTGGCGCGCATGGCCTTGGCCAGATCGCCGGAACCCAGCACAACCGGGTTGCCGGTGGCGATATCGGTCGCGACAGCCCGGTACGGCACCTTGAGCCGATCGAAGTCATGGATTTCGGCCGCCGGCAACGATAGTTCCTGCAGCAACAGCAGCAGGTTCTGGCCTTGCAGCAATCCCTGAGGCAGTTGGACCTTGCCGCCATGGACGCCGATCGCGGCGTTGGTCAACAGAATCCGCTGTTCTTGCTTGGTCCGCCATGGCAGGTCGGCGCGTGGCGGGCCGTCGCTAAACACCTCCGGCCAATTGATCCGCTTGAGCGTTTTATCCATGTCGCTGGGTGTCATGCCGGAGGCATACAAGCCACCGATGATCGAGCCCATGCTGGTGCCGACGACGCAATCGACGGGGATGTGCATTTCCTCCAGAAAGCGGAGCACGCCGACGTGAGCCACGCCGCGGGCGCCGCCACCACCTAGCACCAGACCAATGCGGGGGCGCTCCGCCGTCGCGGCCTCAAGACGGGCTGGACCGAGCGCGACCAACGCCATCAAGGCGAGCAACAGGCAGGATAGAGAGCGGTTGGCTCGACAGTCGCGCATGGGGGAAGACCGTGATGGTGGGGTTCAAGGGGAAGTGTTCAGCGGTAATTCAGAAAGATTATGCCAACATTACCTCAATCATTCAGCACGGAACGAAGCTTGGCATCAGACCCTTTCCGGTAGCCTGAACGGTGAATCGCCAACCGGCCCCGGGCGGCGCGGGTGATTCGGCGGGAGAGCCGTCCCATGCGTCGTCGCCGCCATAACGACGCTGATGCGCGGAGCTTGTCATGACCGATCGAGAACATGAGATTTTGCCGGGCGAGCCTTCGGATCCAGTTCGCGACGAACGACGGGATTTTCTGATCAGCCTGGGGCGATGGTCCAAGGCGGTGATCGGCGGAGTGTTGCTGGGTGGTCTGCTGGTCCCCGGGCGCGATGCCGATGCCGGAGGTTGGGGCAATCGTGGCGGCGGTCGGGGCGGCAGTTGGATCAACTTCGGCGGCGGCTGGGGCGGGGGGCCGCGACCCTGGGGTTGGGGCTGGTACAACCGGCCCTGGTACAACCGACCCTGGTACAACCGACCCTGGTACAACCGGCCCTGGTACAACCGGCCCTGGTACAACGGCCCCGGTTGGGGCGGGGGCTGGTACAATCGCTGACCGCTCCAGTTCGAGGCATTGGTTTTGATGAACGAATTCACCTACTACAACATCCCTTTACACTTGCTGGCCGCTTACCAACAGGAGCGCTTGATCGTCAGAACCGACGAACCAGCCGCGCTGGTCGCCGCGCTGGAAACGGAAGATCCCGAACGGATAGCCGGTGCGCAGATCGTGGCGCTCGATGCCGATTCCGAGCCGTTGAACGCGTGGGCGCCGGGCTTGCCGCTGGAATTGATCCTGCGTGATCCCGTTACCGAATTTCCCTTGCTGTATCGCCACAGCAACCTGCTCGACAACCACCCGTCACGGGTGATCATTCCGGTTGCGCCAGGGTTCGGCAAGGCGGTTAAGGCGGCGGTTTCGCTGGATTTCGCGGTGCGGCTGGAAGTCGGACAACCCGAGCCGGCGCTGATCGAAGAGATGGCGACGGTGCTGGAGTTCTATCTGCACCAGTCCACGGTCGCTCAGCCGATCGAGTACTTTCATGGCGCCCTGCAGGGGTTTTTCCGTGACGAGCCGGTGTCGTTGTGGGTGTTGCAGGACGATGATCCGCAGTATCTGCGCTACGTCACCGACGAAGGCGTCGAACAACCGTCCAGGCGGCTGGCGAACCTGAACGCCAACATTGCGCTCGATGCCGATCTGGGGGAATGGATCACGCAAGTGCTGGCGGTGGAGGAAGAGTGCCGGGGCTGCGAGTTTCTGAACAGTTGCGGCGGCTATTTTAAATGGCCGCGGCGCGATTACGACTGCGTGGGAGTGAAACGTCTGTTTGGCTATCTGCGGGATGCCGCCGCCGAACTGCGTCGCGATCTGGACGTAGGATCGACTTAGCGAAACCTCTCCCGCCGGATCGGCGGGAGAGGTTTCCCGGCGACTCGGCGGTCGCCCGGTTTAGTCGTTGCGATACTGTTTCTGCTATTTATCCCGGCCATAAATGTTGCCGACGACAGCACCCGCCGCGCCGCCGATGAGCGCGCCGGTCCCGGCGCTGCCGCCGGTTAGAGCGCCGATGGCCGCGCCGCCCGCCGCGCCGATGGCCGCGCCGCTCAACGTACCCTGCTCGGTCGCTGTCATGTTGGTGCAGCCGACGCTGAAGGCGAGGGCTGGAATCGCAATTAGAAAGCCGATCTTTTTCATGGCTTGATTCCTTATTTTGCTTTGGGTTGGCCGGCCTTGGGTTTGACCATCTGGAACCAGATTACTTCGATGATTGGCTCCTGCTGCTTATCGGGATTGGCCTTGTAGTAGGCGCTCACGGTTTCCACAATCTGCGGCACGGTCATGCCATCCAGGGCTTTGACCAAGTGAGGGACGGTGGTGCGGTGCTTGGGGTTCGGACCGGTCAACTGGTATTCAACCATCGCCAAGTTCAGGATGCCCAGCACATAAGCCCGTCTTTCGGTTTCGGTGGCACTCGACCAGCGCTCGCCAGTGGGAATCAGCCATTCCTCCTTCTGTGATGCGGTGGGTTTGGCGGTGGCTGATGCGGGTTGGGCGGCTTGAACGACGGGTCCACCGATGAGTGCCAAGGCCAGGCCCGCTGACAACAGGGTGGCTTTGGCGGGATGATGTCTGATCATAAGGGTCTCCTTCCTTTCAATAGATCTGGGAGTGCGGTTGCCGGCGTTCCCGCGAGTTAGGCTGGAAGCGCATGGCGGTTGGATAAAAGGTGTCAGGCGGACGGCGGTGCTGCCCGACGCCGTGCCCGCCAGTGGTTGTACAGCCAGCTCCAGACCAAGTAAACAACGATAAATCCAATCCCCGCATAAACCAGGATCGGGATGATGTTCTGAACCATGATCATGAAGATCGCGCCGGCACCGAGGAAGATCGCGACGACACAAAGTCGCCAGTCGAAATAGATGCCGGCCAGAAACGTGGACAACGTGACGTTGAGCATCAGTAGAAAGCTGGCCTGACGGTCGTCGAGGGTGTTCATGAAGCCTTGGGCCGCGGCGATAAAGACCAGTCGCGCCAGCAGCAGCAAGACCCCCCAGTGCAAGATTTGCCGACCGACCAGCAGCGCGCGGGCTTTCGCGGTCGGTTCGACATTGCGCCATTGCGTGGCGATGCAGATCAACCCGAAGATCGGGATCAAGCCCTGCCAGTACCAGCGGCTACTTTGCGCGTCGGCTTGCGTATAGGCCGCGCCAACCCACGCCAGCAGGATCATTAGGTAAAAACCGATGTCCCTGGGGCGAAAGATCTGCCGCAGCAGGCTGTGTTGGGTGGGGACTGGTTCGGTTGGGCTCAGTTCAAGTTCGGACATGACGGTTTCCTTGCCTGGGTTCGATTTTCTATGAGGGTTACGGACCAATATTAGCGCATGCCCCGGCGATGAAGCATCCGGCGGCCTCCAGCACGGCTTCCCGCGCCTGATGATGGGGGACATGGCCGCAGCCGGGCAACCACAACCGCTCCGTCGGGCCGGCGATCCCGGCGGCGATGGCGTCTACTTGGGCGCGGGTACCGTATTCGTCATCCTCGCCCTGGACCACCAACACCGGGCCGATGATCCGGGACAACTCGGCTTCCATGTTCCAGCCACGGAAGTCCGGGCGCAGCCAGGTGTCGCACCAACCCCGGAACATGGCTTCGGTATGGTCGCCGTGGTAGCGCCGCAATCCATCCCGCAAGCGACCCTGTTGATAGGCATCGCGGGCACGCCGGATGCCGACCAGGCACTTTTCATCGACGAAGACGTGTGCCGCCTCGCAGATCACGGCGCGCGTCCGTTCGGGATAGGCGGCGGCGAACAGCAGGGCGATGGAACCGCCGTCGCTATGGCCGAACAGGATCGGCGGCTCGCTAATATCACAGGTTTCCAGTACTTCGGGGAGCGTATCCCACGCTTCGCGCTGTAAATAATCGTTGGGGCGCGGCCCGATCAAGGGTTCGGAACGGCCATAACCCCAGCGCTCGTAGATCAATCCCGGCAGGCCGGTTTGGGCACACAGTTGTTCGGGGAAAGCGCGCCATTGCCCGATGCTGCCCAGTCCCTCGTGCAGGAAAATCAAGGTGGGGCCGACGGCGGCGCGCGGTGGGCTCAGGTGCTCGGCGTGCAGCCGGTGACCGGCGGCCTGTAGAGTGCGGCGATGGCGGCGGACGAGTTCGGTCATGGGGGGATTCAGGCGATGCGCTGTTCCTGGAAGATCGCCAGCAGGATGTCCAGTCGCTGCTGGGGTTCGGTCATTTCCAGCAGCGTGTGGCGGACATGTGGTGGTAGGGGCAGGATTTCCGTCAGCCGGTTGCCGACCCAGGCGGCATCCTCCCAATCCGGCGTCAGGAACCGGCGATAGGGCGCCAGTTCCTCCCGTTCCAACAGATCGCGGAGGACGCGGACCAGGGGTTCGTGGCTGGGCAAGGTTGGCAGCGCCGGATCGTCCGGCAGCCACCGCACCTGAGCGATCAGCAGTTGGTCGGGCCGAATGTGGTGGCTGACCACTTGCAGCCGTTGCGCGCCTAGGCAGGTGATGCCGAGCAGGCCGTCGTCCAACTGATCGAAATCCACGATACGCGCCAGGGTGCCGACCGGATGGATGCGGGTCGGCGGGCCGCCCGCTTCGCGCCCCTCGTGGATTGTGACCACCCCAAAACCGCTGTCGGTGCGCAGGCAGGCGCTGATCAGGTCCAGATAGCGGGTTTCGAAGATCCGCAGAGGCAGAACGCCGCCGGGAAACAGCACGGTGTTCAACGGAAACAGGGGCAGTTCCTGGGTGGCGGTCATGATCGCTTAGCTCGGTTCCGGTGGTTCGCCCCAGCGCGGCAGCAGAGTGTGGGGAATATCCAGTTGGTCGAGGATTCTGGCCACGATGAAATCCACCAGTTCCGCCACTGCGGTCGGCCGGTAGTAAAAACCGGGATTGGTCGGCAGGATGATCGCGCCGGCGCGGGCCAGCCGCAGCATATTTTCCAGGTGGATGACCGAAAGCGGCGTTTCCCGCAGCGCCAGAATCAGCTTGCGCCCTTCCTTGAGCGTGACGTCGGCGGCCCGTTCCAGCAGGTTGTCGCTGTTGCCGTTGGCGATGGCGGCCAATGCGCCGGTGGTGCAGGGGCAGACCACCATCGCCCGCGCCCGCGCCGAGCCGCTGGCGGGCGGCGCGGTCCATTCGTCCTGGCCGAACACCCGTAGCTGATCGGGGTCGCAGCGGTACTGTTCGAGCAGTACCCGCTGGATGTCGCGCGGCCGGCCAGGCAGGCGCAGTTCGGTTTCCATGTGGATCACGATCTGGGCCGCTTTCGAGATTAGCAGTTGTACCGGGTGACCCGCTTCCAGCAGGCATTGCAGCAGACGCAGCCCATAATCGGCGCCGGACGCGCCGGTCATGCCGAGGATGATGGGGCGATCAGACATCGGTGGCCACGCGCAGCTTCTGAAGCAGCCGTTCGTGAATCCCGCCGAAACCACCGTTGCTCATGATCAGCACCTGTGTGCCCGGTTGGGTCCGGGCGTGGATGGCGGCGAGAGTATCGTCCAGCGTATGGCAGACCTGACCGCGCGGGCCGAGCGCCGCCGCGACCGCGCCCAGATCCCAGCCGAGATCGGGCGCCTGATACAGTACCACCGCATCGGCCAGCGCCAGGGCCGGCGCCAGACTGTCCTTGAACACGCCCAGCTTCATGGTGTTGGAGCGCGGCTCCAGCACGGCGATAATCGGCTGGTTGCCGATCCGGGCGCGCAACCCCGCCAGCGTGGTCGCAATCGCGGTGGGGTGATGGGCGAAATCGTCGTAGACCGTCACGCCATTGACCGCGCCGCGCGTTTCCAGCCGCCGCTTGACGCCCTGAAAATCCGCCAGCGCGGCGAGAGCCGTCGCCACCGGCACGCCGGCATGACGGGCGGCGGCAAGGGCGGCGAGGGCGTTGTGGACGTTGTGCAGTCCCAGTTGCGGCCATTCCACCCGACCTTGCGGCGATCCCTGGTGGTATACGTCGAAAGCGCTGCCATCGGGAGTGATCGCCCGCGCTTCCCAATCGCCGGTGCCGAAGCGTTCCACCGGGGTCCAGCAGCCCATCGCCAGTACCTCGGCCAGATTCGCATCCTGTCCATTGGCGACGACCAGGCCGCTGCCCGGCACGATCCGCAGCAGGTGATGGAACTGGCGCTGAATCGCCGCCAGATCGGGGAAGATGTCGGCGTGGTCGAATTCCAGGTTATTCAGAATCAGGGTGCGCGGCTGGTAGTGGACGAACTTGGAGCGTTTATCGAAAAACGCCGTGTCGTACTCATCGGCCTCCACCACGAAAAATGGCGCGCGGCCCAAGCGCGCCGACAAGCCGAAATTGGCCGGAATGCCGCCGATCAGAAAACCGGGTTCCAGACCGGCGTACTCCAGAATCCAGGCCAGCAAACTGCTGGTGGACGTTTTACCGTGAGTGCCGGCCACCGCCAATACGTGGCGCCCGCGCAGCACATGATCCGCCAGCCAGGCCGGGCCGGAGGTGTAGGGCAGACCGCGATTCAGCAGTTCCTCGATAATCGGCCGGCCCCGACTCATCACGTTGCCGACCACCACCCTGTCCGGCTGGAATTCGGCGAGCTGGTCGGGATCGTAGCCTTCCCGCAGGGCAATACCGGCCTCGGCCAGTTGGGTGCTCATCGGCGGATAGACGCCGGCGTCGCAACCGGACACGGTATGCCCCGCCGCGCGGGCCAGCAGGGCGACGCCAGCCATGAACGTGCCGCAAATGCCGAGAATATGAATGTGCATGGGGGAATCTCCCCGTCCGACCCGGCCACGGGTGCAAGACGGTGCAGGGTTGGAGTGCCTCAGCCAATCCAGCCGGTGAGCGTCCAGGATAGAAAGGTATAGCCCAGGGCGTAGAGCGCGCCGGTCCAGACCGGGGTATTGAAGGCGTGGCGCAGGATGTGGGCCATGATGGCGATGCTCCAGGCCATCAACGCCAGCATCAGTAGCGTGGGAAACTGGTTGTCGCCTTGCGGTCCCTGGCGCACGATCCAGAGCATCGGCGGCAGCGCCAGCAGCCCCATCAGGGTGCCGGAGCCGGTCAGAGCGGCCAGGGTTTGTTCGAAGCGGCCGGGGCGTCGGTACAGGATCAGCATCAGGTACAGCAAGCCGGCCAGCAGCACCATGTCCAGCAGTATTTGCAGGAGCGCCACCTGCACCGGCACGCTGAGAGCGAGCACCAGCAGGCCGGATGCGCCATAAGCCAGCAAACACATTTTCAGCAGCGCCATGGAGGCCGGTACGTCCCGCGGGCCTTTACGGAACAGGCAAATATCCAGAAACAGATCGAACAGGATACGCATGGATTCAGTGGCGAACGACGGAGGGAGCGGGGCCGGTGGCCGCGAACAAGCCGGCGATGTCGAGTGGGTCAAAGGCGTAACGATGGCCGCAAAACTCGCAGTCCACTTGCAGCGTGCGCTCATCGGCCAGCGCTTGACGGAGTTCGCTCTCACCCAGCGCGCTCAGCATGCCGGCGGTGCGTTCCCGCGAGCAGTTGCAACGGTAGCGGAGGCTTCGTGGGGCAAACACCCGGACATCCTCTTCATGGAACAGCCGACGCAGCAGCGTGGAAACGTCCAGTCGCAGCAGTTCGGTGGGTTGCAGGGTATCGGCCAGCATATTCAGACGTCGCCAAGCATCCGGTTCGGCGTCGTTGCCGGGTAGTTGCTGCAATAGCAGGCCAGCGGCGCTTTGCTCGTCGGTGGCCAGCCAGACCCGGGTGGGCAACTGCTCGGAATGCGCGAAATAGTGCTCCAGGGTTTCCGTCAGGGTATTGCCGCGCAGATCGATCACGCTTTGATAGGGATCTTTAGCCGAGCCGGCGTCAAGGGTCAGGACGAGTGTGCCGTCGCCGCACAGCGCGTGTAGCGGAGCCGGTTCCGGTTCGCCGTTCCAGCGGGCCAGTCCGCGCAGGGTATGGTCGGCGGCGACTTGCACCACCAGCAAGCGTAGTGGTCCGCGCGCCTGGATCTGCAGAGTCAGCAGACCATCGAATTTGATGGTCGCCGATAGCAGAGCGGCGGCGGCGACGGCCTCGCCCAGTACTTGGCGGACCGCTAACGGGTAGGCACGGCGTTCCAGCACCGTCCGCCATGTAGCGTCAAGCCGCACGATTTCGCCGCGGATCGGCAGGGTTTCGAAAAGAAAGCGTTGCAGGCAGTCGCGGTCGGACATGTTCGTGGTTGGCATTGCTCGGTGGAAAGTAGGCCAAGGCGCAAAGTACCCGCTTGCCACGACTTTAACAAGATGCGGGAACATGCCGTGCTCGTTGCCTTGTCCGGGGAGGCGCCAACCCCCCCTATTTAAATCGAAATTATTTAAATAATTTTTTTGTTGAAATAGCAATATGTTGTTTTTGCGTGAATTTTTAAAAAAGCTGTGCGTTAGCTTTTCTTGACAGCGCCAGCTGGACCTTCCTATAGTCTGGTGGCGGAAAGTGGGAGAATGTGGGGTGTGGGATTGGTTCGGTCCCAAGGGGTGCGGCGTTGTTCCGTGGTATCAATCCGTTATCACTGGATGGCAAGGGGCGGTTGTCGTTGCCGGTCAAGTACCGCCAGAGCCTGCTGGAAGCGGCGGCTGGGCAATTGGTGCTGACCATCGATCGCGACCGTTGCCTGTTGTTGTATCCGCTCCCGGTTTGGGAAGAGGTCGAGCGGAAGCTGATTCAACTTTCCAGCACCAACCAGCGGACCAGAGCCCTCAAACGATTATTGTTGGGACATGCCGAAGAATGTTGCCTGGATGCCAGCGGCCGGATCCTGTTGCCAGCCCCCTTGCGCGAGTTTGCGAACCTGGAGAAGCGAGTGGTACTGGTGGGGCAGGGAAATAAATTCGAAATCTGGAACGAACCATCCTGGTATGCATGGCGCGAGTCGCTGTTGGCCGAAGAGGAAGATCAGGCCGCTGAGCCGTTGCCCGATCTGGATACGCTGGCGTTCTAGCACGTCATGATGAGCACCGCTCTGTTATCACACCAGCCGGTCCTGTTGAGCGAGGCGCTGGCTGCTCTGCACCTTCATCCGAACGGTCGTTACGTGGATGCCACGTTTGGTCGGGGTGGGCACACGGCGGCTTTGCTGGCGGCGCTTGGGCCGGAAGGGCGGGTGCTGGCGCTTGATCGAGACCCCGCGGCGGCGCGCTGCGCGGCCGAGCGTTTCGGCGGCGATGCTCGCTTTACCTTCGTGCGGGCGGCGTTCGGTCGCTTGAGCGAGGTGGTTGCCGGGTGGGGATGGTCTGGCCAGGTTGACGGGATTTTGCTGGATTTGGGGGTGTCGTCGCCGCAGTTGGACGATCCGGCCCGCGGTTTCAGCTTCAATCAGGACGGTCCGCTGGATATGCGCATGGACCCGACGGTGGGAAGCAGCGCGGCCGAATGGCTGGATCGGATCGACGAAGTCGATCTGGGGCGGGTGCTGATGGAATACGGCGAGGAGCGTTTTTATCGGCGGGTGGCGCGCGCGATTGTCGCCGCGTGGCGGCAATCGCCCGTCGCCACCACCAAGCAATTGGCCGCCATCGTCGCCGCGACCGTTCCTACCCGCGAACCGGGCAAGCATCCCGCCACCCGTACTTTCCAAGCCATTCGGATCGCGGTCAACGATGAGCTGCGCGAGTTGCGGGCGGTGTTGCCACAGGCGGTGCGCATGCTGGTGCCCGGTGGTCGGCTGGTGGTCATCAGTTTTCACTCCCTGGAGGATCGGGTGGTCAAGCAGTTTATGCGGGAACAGGCGCGCGGCCGGGAACTGCCTCTGGATCTACCGGTGGTAGGGGGTCCGGCGGGGATGACCTTGCGACTGCTTGGGCGAGCGGTGCGGCCTGGTGGCGCGGAGATTGCCGCCAATCCGCGGGCACGCAGCGCATTGCTGCGGGCGGCGGAGCGATTGGCATGAAAAACCGGGTCCTGCTGGTGGCGTTGCTGATCACCACCGTGCTCAGCTCCGGCGTGGGCGTGGTTTACACCCAACACGCCAACCGGCAGCTTTTCATCGATCTCCAGAAACTGCAGGCGCAGCGAGACGATCTCGAAGTTGAATGGGAATTGCTGCAACTGGAACAAAGCACCCTGGTCACGGACGCCGTGATCGAGCAGACGGCACGGAAGCGTTTGGACATGCTGATCCCGGATCCGGGTGAGGTCCTTTACATTACTCCTCATGAATCCAATGTTCGGTAACACCCTATCCAGAAACAGGAAAAACCCCACGGGCGTGCTGCCGCGCGCGGTGCAGGCACTGCGCGCCATGACTCGCCGGGGGTTGGTGCTGAGCCTGCTGTGCGTGGCGGCGGGGGGCATGGTGGCGCGCGCGGCTTACCTGCAACTGGTTCATACCGATTTCCTGCAGGGGCAGGGCGACGAACGTTTCCTGCGAGTGGTCGAGGTACCGGCGCACCGTGGGATGATCCTCGATCGCAACGGCGAACCGCTGGCGGTCAGCTCGCCGGTGGATTCGATCTGGGCGCAGCCGACGGAATTGAAGCAACAGCGCCATCGCTGGCCGGCGCTCGCGTCGCTGCTCGGGCTGACGATGGCGGAGTTGGAGCAAAAACTGGCGGTGCCCGAAACTCGTCAGTTCGTTTATCTGCGCCGGCATCTGGCCCCGAGCGTGGCCCAGCGGATTCTTCAGCTTGGGGTTCCCGGCGTGTACTCGCGGCGCGAATACCGTCGTTACTACCCGGATGCCGAGGTGACTTCACACCTGCTGGGTTTCACCGACATCGACGATTTCGGTCAGGAAGGGTTGGAAAAAAGCTTCGATACCCAGTTGCGTGGCATCCCCGGCAGCAAGCGGGTCATCAAGGATCGACTGGGCCAGATCGTCGAGGATGTGGAAAGTATTCGGGTACCGCAGGCGGGGCAACCCGTAGTGTTGAGCATCGACCGGCGGCTGCAATACTTCGCCTACCGCGCGCTCAAGACGGCGGTGCATGAGAACAAGGCCAGCGCCGGCGCGGCGGTGATCGTGGACGCGCTGACCGGCGAGATCCTGGCCATGGTGGATCAGCCGGCGGGCAATCCGAACAATCGCGCCGAGCTGAAAAGCAATTTATTGCGCAACCGGACGATCACCGATGTTTATGAACCCGGCTCGACCGTGAAGCCCTTCACGATCGCCATGGCACTGGAAAGCGGGCGTTGGACACCCCACACGCGGGTGAATACCGCGCCGGGTTGGCTCAAGGTGGGCCGCAACCGGGTGCGTGACGTGCATAACTACGGCTTGATCGATGTGACGCATGTGCTCAGCAAATCCAGCAATGTCGGTACCAGCAAGATCGCCTTGTCCTTGCCGGCCGAGCGTTTGTGGAAAGTGTATAGAGAGATCGGTTTCGGGGCGCCGACCGAGGTCGGTCTGATCGGCGAGCAATCCGGCGTATTGCGCCATTTCAGCAAGTGGGGGGGCGAAATCGGCCACGCCAACCATGCCTTCGGATACGGTTTTTCGGTCAACATGTTGCAGTTGGCCCAAGCGTATGTCGTGCTCGCGGCGGATGGCATTCGGCGACCACTGACCCTCCTCAAGCGCGAACGGCCACTCGATCCGGCCGACGAGCAGCGAGTGCTGTCGGCGCGGGCGGTGCAACAAGTACGGGCAATGATGGAAGAGGCCGTGAGTCGAAAGGGAACTGGATTCAAAGCCAGTGTGCCCGGCTATCGGGTGGCGGGCAAGACTGGCACGGTGCATAAGATCATCAACGGTCGCTATGCCCACAACCGCTATTTTTCCCTGTTCGCCGGCATGGTGCCGGCCAGCAATCCCCGACTGGTGATGGCGATCATCATCGACGAGCCGAAAGGCAAGGCTTATTACGGCGGCACGGTGGCGGCGCCGGTGTTCGGCAAAACCATGGGCGAGGTGTTGCGGATTCTGAACATCACGCCGGACGACCTGCCCAGCATGAAAATCGCCGATGTCGCGCCGGCGCTGGAGAAGCGGCCATGAGCGGCTTGGCGCGGTCTGACCTGGGTTCACTGCTGGCGGGCTTTGCCGAGGTGCCGGCGCCTCTGGCCGATCGGCCGGTTAGCGGGCTGGCGAGCGACAGTCGCGCGGTTCGGACTGGCGATCTGTTTTTCGCGGTGCGCGGCGGATGCCGACATGGTCTGGAGTTCATCGATGCGGTGCGCGCGGCGGGAGCGCTGGCGGTGGTTTGGGAACCGCCCCATGCGGGTGTGCCGTTGGTCGGCGTGGGCGCTCCACCCTTGTTGATGGTACCGGAATTGCGCCAGCGCATGGGGCTGATCGCCAGCCGTTTTTACGGCGTGCCGTCCGAGCGGTTGCGGGTGATCGGCATCACCGGCACCGACGGCAAAACCTCCTGCGCCCACTTTATCGCCCAGGCGTTGAGCGATGCGGAGCACGGACCGTGCGGCATTCTCGGCACCTTGGGCGTCGGCGAATACGGTCGGACCGCACCCTCGCCGCACACCACGCCGGACCCGCTGGCCGTGCAAGGCTGGCTAGCCCAACTGGTCGCCGCCGACCGGCGTTACGCCGTCATGGAAGTGTCCTCGCACGCCCTGGATCAGGGGCGGGTGAACGGCGTCGAATTCGCGGTCGCGGGGCTAACCAATCTGACCCGCGATCATCTGGATTACCACGGTACGCCGGAAGCCTACGCGGCGGCCAAGCGCCGGTTGTTCCGCGACCACCGACCCGGCCGGGCGGTGCTGAATCTGGACGATGCCTTCGGTCGCGCCCTCGCCGCCGAACCGTACGCCCAGACCGAAGTGATCGCTTACGGTCTGGGCGAGCGTCCGACGCGTTCGGATCGCTTCGTTTGGGGCGAGGATTTGACGCTGACCTCGATGGGACTACGGCTGCGAATCCGCTCCTCCTGGGGCGACGGCGAGCTGTCGGCCGGCGTGCTGGGCCGGTTCAACGCCAGCAATCTATTGGCTGCCTTGGCGACCCTGCTGGCGCTGGATCTACCTTTGACCGAGGCATTGGCACGGTTGGCGCGAACCGCGACGGTGCCGGGACGGATGGAACGGCTGGCCGGTGGACCGAACCAGCCGCTGGCGGTGATCGATTACGCCCACACTCCCCACGCCCTGGAGCAGGCTTTGCGTGCCCTACGCGAGCACGGCGGCGGGCGCTTATGGTGCGTGTTCGGCTGCGGCGGCGACCGCGATGCCGGTAAACGGCCGCTGATGGGCGCGGCGGCCGAGCGTTGGGCCGACCGGGTAACGATCACCGACGATAATCCGCGCGGCGAGGACCCGCAACGCATCGTGCGCGACATTCTGGCCGGGATGCGCCATCCCGCGGCGGCGGTGGTGATCCGCGACCGGCGGACCGCCATCGCCCACACCCTGGCCGAAGCCGCGCCCGGCGACATCGTGCTGATCGCCGGCAAGGGCCATGAGGAGCACCAGATCGTCGGCACCGAAAAACGACCCTTCAGCGATCGCAACGTGGCAGGCGAGTGCCTGTCGTCAGTCGGTCAGGCGGAAACCGCATAGATGAGCACTCCCCTTTCCCCCCTGAGCCTGCGCGAAGCCGCTCGATTGTTGGAGGCTGAAATGTCGCCTGGCGCCGATGCGGTTTTTGCGGCGGTCGGCACCGACAGCCGCCGCCTGCCGGCGGATGCGTTGTTCGTGGCGTTAAGCGGGCCGAATTTCGACGGTCACGATTTCATCGCCGCCGCCCGTCAGCGAGGTGCCCAGGCGGCGCTGGTCAGCCGCTGGGTGGCCGATCCATTGCCACAGTTACGGGTGGTCGATACCCGGCTGGCGCTGGGCCGGCTGGCGGCGAGTTGGCGGGCACGTTTCACCGGCCCCCTGATCGCGCTGACCGGTAGCAACGGCAAGACCACGCTCAAGGAAATGCTGGCCGCCATCCTGCGACGGCGTGGGCCGACCCTGGCCACCGAGGGCAACCTTAACAACGATATCGGCATGCCGCTGACCCTGTTGCGCTTGAACGCGGCGCATGGCTACGCGGTGATCGAGATGGGCGCCAACCATCATGGCGAGATCGCCTATCTGACCGGGCTGGCGCGGCCGGATGTGGCCATTATCAACAATGCCGGTCCCTGCCATCTGGAAGGATTCGGCGACGTGGCCGGCGTGGCGCGCGCCAAGGGCGAGATTTTCCAGGGACTGAGCGCGGCTGGGGTCGCCATCGTCAACCGCGACGATCCCTACGCCGACGATTGGATCGGGCTGAATCCAGGCCGACGAGTCGTCGATTTCGGCTTGGATCGGCCGGCGGCGGTCGGCGCGCGGATTTTGGACGCGGCCACCCATCGTTTCCGCTTGATCCTCCCCGTCGGGGAGACGGAGGTTCGCCTGCCGCTGCCCGGCCGACACAATATCCGCAACGCGCTGGCGGCGGCGGCGGGCGCGCTGGCGGTGGGCGCGACCCTGGACGATATCCAGCGGGGCTTGGAGTCCCTGCGCGATGTTGGCGGGCGGCTGCAGCGGCTGCGCGGCCAGCACGGCGGCACGGTGATTCACGACGCCTATAACGCCAATCCAGCCTCGCTGGCGGCGGCGCTGCACACCGTTGGCGCCGGACCGGAGCGCAAGTGGCTGGTGCTGGGCGACATGCGCGAACTGGGGCCGGTGGCTGAGGCATTGCACGCACAGTCCGGCCGGGAGGCCAGGACCGCGGGATTCGAGCGGCTGTACGCCTTGGGCGAACACAGCCGGGCGGCGGCGGCGGCGTTTGGGGAGAGTGGTCGGCATTTCGCTGATATGGAATCGCTGATTGAAGCACTGCACCGCGACCTCACGCACAATGCCGAGCCACCAACGATCTTGATCAAAGGCTCACGTGGCATGCGGATGGAGCGAGTGGTGGCGACCCTAATTGAGCCCGAGAAAACGAGCATGAACCCAGAGAGGCAGTCCTGATGCTGGTGTTGCTGGCCGAGTGGCTGACCGAATATCTCTACACAGGCTTCAATGTCTTCCAGTATCTGACGTTGCGGGGGATCCTGGGCGTTCTTACCGCGCTACTTATTTCCCTGGTCGTGGGTCCGGGCATGATCCGTCGGCTGAGCCGTTATCAGATCGGCCAACAGATCCGCGAGGATGGCCCACAGAGCCATTTTTCCAAGGCGGGTACCCCGACCATGGGTGGCGCCTTGATCCTGGTCGCCATCGCCATCGCTACCCTGCTGTGGGCCGACCTGCGCAATCGCTACGTCTGGATCGTGCTGCTGACGACGCTGGCTTTTGGGGCCATCGGTTGGATGGACGACTACAAGAAACTGGTTCTGCGCAACTCCAAGGGCTTGTCGGCGCGGACCAAATATTTCTGGCAGTCCTGCGCCGGACTGACGGCGGCGTTGCTGCTGTATTTCACCGCCCAGTCGGCGATGGAAACCCAGCTCATCGTGCCGTTTTTCAAAAACGTGGCCCTGCACTTGGGCTGGCTGTTCGTGCCGCTGACCTACTTCGTCGTCGTTGGCGCCAGCAACGCCGTCAATCTGACCGATGGCCTGGACGGGCTGGCGATCGTGCCGACCGCCATGGTGGCCGGCGCCCTGGCGGTGTTCTGTTATGCCTCGGGTAATCGCATCTTCGCCGATTACCTCGGCATTCCGCATGTGCCGGGCGTGGGGGAGGTCATGGTGTTCTGCGGCGCGATGGTCGGTGCCGGCCTCGGTTTTCTCTGGTTCAACGCCTACCCGGCCCAAGTGTTCATGGGCGATGTCGGCGCGTTGGCCTTGGGCGCCGCGCTGGGCGTCGTTGCCGTGGCGGTACGCCAGGAGCTGGTGCTGTTCGTGATGGGCGGGGTGTTCGTGATGGAAACGGTGTCGGTGATTCTGCAGGTGGCCTCGTTCAAGCTGACTGGCCGGCGGATCTTTCGCATGGCGCCGCTGCATCATCATTTCGAACTCAAGGGTTGGCCGGAGCCGCGAGTGATCGTTCGTTTCTGGATCATCACCATCATCCTGGTGCTGATCGGTCTGGCAACCCTGAAAGTCCGTTAGGAGATAAGGCGCGGATGCTGCGATTGGCGGGAACCACGTTGGTGGTCGGATTGGGCAAGAGCGGGCTGTCCGCCGTGCGGGCGCTGAAGGCGCTGGGCGCGACGGTCGCCGTGACCGACACCCGAGCCGAGCCGCCGGGGCTGGTGGCCTTGCGCGAAGAGTTTCCGGATGTGCCCTGCCATCTGGGTGGTTTCGAGCCGACGGCGTTCGCCGGCGCGGCCCGGTTGTTGGTCAGTCCGGGGGTGGCGGTCTCGACCCCGGTCATCGCGGCGGCGGCGGCGCGGGGCGTGCCGGTCTGGGGCGACATCGAACTGTTGGCGCGACTGACGCGAGCGCCGGTGGCGGCCATCACCGGTTCCAACGGCAAGAGCACGGTGACGACCCTGTTGGGGGCGATGACCGAACGGGCCGGCATTCGAGCGGCGGTCGGCGGCAATCTGGGCACGCCGGCGTTGGATCTGTGGCTGCGGGACGAAGCGGGACAGGAACACGGCCGGGCAGCGGAGATGGGTCTCCCCCCTGAACTGTACGTGCTGGAGCTGTCCAGCTTCCAGTTGGAAACCACCCATGACCTGAACGCGCGGGTGGCGACGGTGTTGAATATCAGCCCCGACCACATGGACCGCTACCCGACCCTGGACGATTACATCGCCGCCAAGCGCCGGGTCTTTCACGGCGACGGCGTCATGGTGCTGAACGCCGACGATCCGGTGGTCATGGCGATGGCCGAACCGGGTCGGCGCGTGCTGCGCTTTACCCTGGACGAGCCGGATGAGAGCGGGTTCGGCCTGCTGCGGGATGGTGGCGAAACCTGGCTGGCGCGGGGTCGGGAGCGTTGGATCGCGGCTTCGGAATTGAAGATCGGCGGCGATCACAATCTGGCCAACGCGCTGGCGGCGCTGGCCATGGGGCATGCGCTTGGCCTGCGACGGGCAGCGATGCTGGTGGCGCTGCGAGAGTTCACTGGGTTGGCGCATCGCACCACGCTGGTGCTGGAACAGGCCGGAGTACGCTGGTTCGACGATTCCAAGGGGACCAACGTCGGCGCGACGGTGGCGGCGGTGCGCGGCTTGCCGGGGCCGGTGGTGTTGATCGCCGGCGGCGATGGCAAGGGTCAGGATTTTGCGCCGTTGCGCGCGGCGCTGATCGACAAGGCGCGAGCGGTGGTGCTGATCGGCCGCGATGCGCCGTTGATCGCCGCCGTGTTGGGCGACAGCGTACCGGTCCACCCAACGATCGATATGAGTCAGGCCGTGGTACGGGCGGCGCAATTGGCTCAGCCGGGTGATAGCGTTTTGTTGTCGCCGGCCTGCGCCAGCTTCGACATGTTCAGCGGCTACGAAGAGCGCGGCGCGGTCTTCACGGCGGCGGTGCGGAGGTTGACCGAATGCTAAGCACCACCATCGATGACAAGATCAGGGAAGGGGACAGGCAACCGCGCGCCGGCGAGAGCCGGTCCGCTCTGCTGTTTCCCGATCCCTGGGTGCTGGTTGCGACCGTGCTGCTGCTGACGCTGGGCTTGCTTATGGTGACTTCGGCTTCGATACCGCTTGCCGAGGCCAAGATGGGTCAGCCGTTCTATTTCCTGATCCGGCAGAGTGCGTTTGTCGTGATCGGGCTATTGGCGGCCGGTGTGGTCTTGCAGGTTCCGTTGACGCGTTGGCGCCAAGCGGGTCCGCTGCTCTTGTTGGTGGCGATGGGTCTGCTGGTATTGGTGCTGGTGCCGGGTGTCGGTCGGGAGGTCAACGGTAGCATGCGCTGGATTGCCGTTGGACCCATCAATATCCAGGTTTCGGAAATAGCCAAGTTATTGGTCCTGATCTATGTCGCCGATTATCTCAAACGACATGGCGTGGACTTGCGGACCGGCGATCTTCGAACCTCGGTGCTGGCGCTGCTGAGACCGATGGCGGTGTTGGCGGTGTTGGCGGTGCTGCTGTTGTTGGAGCCGGACTTCGGCAGCGTGGTGGTGTTGATGGTAACCGCGCTGGGCATGGTGTTCCTGGCCGGCGTCAACCTCTGGCAGTTCGGCGCGCTGCAGATGGGGACCACGGCGGCCATGGCGGTGTTGATACTGTCTTCGCCCTACCGCCGTGAGCGCTTGTTCAGCTTTGTCAATCCTTGGGAAGATCCCTTCGGCGGTGGCTTCCAGTTGGTGCAATCACTGATCGCCATCGGTCGCGGCGAGCTATTCGGCGTCGGCCTGGGAGGTAGCGTGCAGAAGCTGTTCTATCTGCCGGAGGCCCACACCGATTTCCTGTTCGCGGTGCTGGCCGAGGAGTTGGGGTTGGCCGGTATCCTGACGGTGCTGGCGTTGTTCATGATCCTGGTCTGGCGCGCCTTCGCGATCGCGCGGCGGGCCGAGCGGTTGGACATGCCGTTTTCGGCCTATCTGGCCTACGGCATCGGTCTGTGGTTCGGCATTCAGGCATTGTTCAACATGGGAGTGAATATGGGAGTGTTGCCGACCAAGGGACTGACTCTGCCGCTGATGAGCTACGGTGGCAGCAGCGTGGTGGTGATGTGCATGGCGCTGGCGCTGTTGCTGCGAATCGATGTGGAGATCCGGGCCATGAGGATATGCAAGGAATGAATGGCGCACGGCCGGTGCTGATCATGGCCGGCGGTACCGGCGGCCATGTGTTTCCAGCCTTGGCGGTGGCCGAGCGGCTGCGCGCGCGCGGCGTGCCGGTGGCCTGGATGGGGACCCGGCAAGGTCTGGAGGCGGTGCTGGTGCCCAAGGCCGGCATTCCGATCGAATGGATCGGCGTGGCCGGTTTGCGTGGCAAGGGTGTGCGTCGCTTGCTGGCGCTGCCGTTCATGCTCGGGCGAGCTTTGTGGCAGGCCGGTGCCATTCTGCGGCGGCTGCGGCCGCCGGTGGTGTTGGGCATGGGTGGCTTCGCCAGCGGACCGGGCGGGCTGGCGGCGCGCGCGTTGGGCATCCCCCTGGTGGTGCATGAGCAAAACGCCGTCGCCGGTTTGACCAACACCTGGCTGGCGCGTTTTGCCAATCAAGTGTTGGAGGCGTTTCCAGGTACGTTTCCGTCGGCGCGGCACGCCCTGAGCGTCGGCAATCCGGTGCGGGAATCCATTGCCACCCTGTCGCCGCCGACCGAGCGCTTCGCCGGGCGCGTCGGCCCACCCCGGTTGCTGGTGCTGGGCGGCAGCCAGGGAGCCTTGGCGCTGAATCAATTAGTGCCGCAAGCCTTGGCGTTATGGGACGGCGCGGGGCGACCGGAAATCTGGCATCAGGCCGGCGGTCAGCTGCACGAGGCGGCGGTGGGAGCGTACCAGGCGGCTGGAGTGACGGCTCGACTCACCCCGTTCATTGAAGATATGGCCGCGGCCTACGATTGGGCCGATCTGGTGTTGTGCCGCGCCGGGGCGCTGACCGTGGCTGAACTGGCGGCGGCTGGCATCGGCGCGATCCTGGTGCCGTTTCCCTTTGCGGTGGACGACCATCAGACCGCCAATGCCCGGTTTCTGGAACAAGGTGGCGCGGCGCAAGTGGTCCAGCAGGCGGAATTGAGCCCCGAAGGTCTGGCGGCGTTGTTGCGCGAGTTGCTGGGCGATCGCCGGCGCCTGCTGGCCATGGCCGAGGCGGCGCGGCGCTTGGCCAAAACGCAAGCCGCCGAGCAGGTGGCGCAAGCTTGTCTGGAGCGGACGTGCTCCTGAAAAATACAACGAGAGTCGAAGACATGGAAAACCCGGCATTGATGAACATTCCCGAAGCGTGGCGCGACATGCGCCGGATCCGTCACATTCACTTCGTGGGCATCGGCGGGGCCGGCATGAGCGGTATCGCCGAGGTGCTGTTGAATCTGGGTTACGACGTGTCCGGTTCCGACCTGCGCGTCAGTACGGTCACCGCGCGCTTGGAACGCTTGGGCGCGACCATCCACCAGGGCCATGCCGCCGCGCATATCGCGGGTTGCGACGCAGTGGTGATCTCCAGTGCGGTGGCCGAGGACAACCCCGAGGTGATGGCGGCGCGGGCGGCGCGCATCCCGGTGGTGCCGCGCGCCGAGATGCTGGCCGAACTGATGCGTTTCCGCTACGGCATCGCCGTGGCCGGAACCCACGGCAAGACCACCACCACCAGCCTGATCACCAGTCTGCTGGCCGAGGGTGGGCTGGACCCGACCTTCGTGATCGGGGGGCGGCTGAACAGCGCTGGAGCCAACGCCCGGCTCGGTGCTGGCCGCTACCTGGTGGCCGAGGCCGACGAAAGCGACGCTTCGTTCCTGTTCTTGCAGCCGATGCTGGCGGTGGTGACCAATATCGACGCCGATCACTTGGCCACCTACGGCGGCGATTTCGAGCGGTTGTGTGAAGCCTTCGTCGAGTTCCTGCACCACCTGCCGTTTTACGGACTGGCGGTGTTGTGCGCCGACGATCCGCAGGTGCGCTCGATCCTGCCGCGGTTGAGTCGACCGGCCCTGACCTACGGTACCGGCGAGGATTGCGACGCCCGCGCCAGCGATATCGTGCAGGAAGGATTGCGCACCCGCTTCCTGGCGCACCTGCCCGGCCTGAGCGCGCCGCTGCCGGTCACTTTGAACCTGCCGGGCCGGCATAGCGTGTTGAACGCGCTGGCGGCGATTGCGGTGGCCCGTGAACTCGGAGTGGCGGAAACCGCCATCCGCCGCGCGCTACTGAATTTCCAGGGCATTGGTCGGCGTTTCCAGCAGCACGGCGAACTGGCCTTGCCCGGTGGCGGGTGCGTGACGCTGATGGACGATTACGGTCACCATCCGAGGGAGATTCAGGCGGTGCTGGAAGCGGTGCGTGGCGCCTGGCCGCAACGGCGGCTGGTGCTGGCCTTTCAGCCGCATCGCTTCAGCCGTACCCGCGATCTGTTCGACGATTTCGCCCAGGTGCTGTCCGGGGTGGATACGCTGATTCTGTTGGACGTGTATCCCGCCGGGGAAAAACCGATCGCCGGCGCCGATGGCCGCGGCCTGAGCCGGGCGATCCGGGTGCGCGGCAAGGTCGATCCGGTCTTCGTCGAACAAACCGCCGATTTGCCGGCGGTACTCCCCGGCCTGCTGGGCGACGGCGACCTGCTGCTAATGATGGGAGCCGGCGATATCGGGGCCATGGCGGCGCAACTGGGTCGCGACGGTCTGCCGGTTTAGGGTTCAGGATCAGGGTTCAGGGGTCGGTACCGACCACCCATCACGAGCCACCTTAAACCACCTTAAATGTGGAGGGCGCGGATGCAACAGATACAACAACGGACGGCGAGCGGACCGGCGGAGTTTGGCAAGGTCGCGGTGCTGATGGGCGGCTGGTCGGCGGAGCGGGCGGTGTCCCTTAGAAGTGGTCAGGCGGTGCTGGCGGCGCTGCGGGCGCGCGGCGTGGACGCCCACGGTATCGACGCCGACCGCGAGATCTTGCGGGTGTTGTCCGACGGCGGTTTCGACCGGGTTTTTATCGTCCTGCACGGACGTGGTGGCGAGGATGGCGTCATTCAGGGGGCGTTAGAGATTCTGGGCCTACCTTATACCGGTAGCGGCGTACTGGCTTCGGCGCTGGGGATGGACAAGCTGCGCACCAAGCAGGTCTGGCAAGGCGCGGGCCTGCCAACGCCGCCCTGGCGGTTGGCGGAGAGCGTGGCGGAACTGGCGGATGCCGCGCGGGAGCTGGGTTTGCCGCTGGCGGTGAAGCCGGCTCGCGAGGGCTCCAGCATCGGTATTAGCCGGGTCGATGCCCCGGAGCAGTTCCAGGCCGCCTGGGAACAGGCCGCCGCCTGCGATTCGCTGGTACTGGTGGAGCCGTGGATTCAAGGCCAGGAGTACACCGGCGCGCTGCTGGGCGACGAGGCATTGCCGCTGATCCGGTTGGAAACGCCCCGCGCTTTCTACGACTACGAGGCCAAGTACCACGCCAACGACACCCGCTATCTCTGTCCCTGCGGCCTGCCCGAACCGCGGGAAGCGGAATTGCAAGCCTTGGTGCGGCAGGCTTTCGCCGCGGTGGACGGTACCGGCTGGGGTCGGGTCGATGTGATGGTGGATGCCGAGGGTCAACCCTGGTTGTTGGAAGTCAACACCGTACCCGGCATGACCGATCACAGCTTGGTCCCCATGGCGGCGCGGGTGGCCGGACTCGATTTCGAGGATTTGGTCTGGCGGATTTTGGAGACCAGTCTGGCGCGGCTGGACTGAGTGGGAGGCGGGATGCGGTTCGGACGTCGCCAGCGCCGCCGGGGCGCGACAGCGCTCAGGCGCAAATCTCCGGTTTCCCCAGGGGCGTGGAAAGGGGCTTTGAAGTTGCCGTTGCGCTGGCTGGGCGTGGCGTTGGTACTGGCGGCGGTGGGTTTCGGCGCGCGGTTCGCGAACGAGAAATTGCGTGAACCCGGCGCGTTTCCGTTACGCCAGGTCCGTATCGAGGGCGAGCTGCGCAACCTGGCCGAGGAGGATTTGCAACCTGTCGTGCGCGACTATCTGGGTCAGAACTTTTTCAACGCCGATCTGGACGCCTTGCACGCGGCGTTGGCGACCAATCCCTGGGTTGAGGAAATCGCGGTGCGACGCGGATGGCCCGACACCATCGAAATCGCACTGCGCGAGCGCATCGCCTTCGGATACTGGGGCGAGCGGGAAATGGTGGACGTGAATGGTCACCGATTCCAACCGGCGGAGATTCGTCAACCGGGCCCCTGGCCGCGGCTGACCGGGCCGGACGGGCATGAAAAGGACTTGATCGGGACCTACCAACAGGTACGTGCCCTGCTAGACCCGGTCGGACTGAAGCTGGTGAAGCTGGTGCAGGACGAACGGCGGGCCTGGTGGTTGACCTTCGACTCCGGTCTGGAGGTGTATATGGGGCGCGAGCAATTCGAACGGCGGTTACAGCGGCTGGCGCGGGTTTATCCGCGCCTACTGGCCGCCCAGGCCGAGCGGATCGCGGTGGTGGATTTGCGTTATGTCAATGGCTTCGCCGTGCGTTGGAAGACCGGATCACCGAATCCGACGGCGGGCTAGATCATTGTGTGAGAGGACCAGGATATGTCCAGGAAAGAAGACAAGAATTTGATTGTCGGACTCGATATCGGCACCTCGAAAGTGGTGGTCATCGTCGGCGAAGTCGGCCTGGATGGGGCCATCGAGGTGGTCGGCATCGGCACGCATCCCTCGCGGGGCCTGAAGAAAGGCGTGGTCGTCAACATCGAGTCGACCGTGCGTTCGATCCAGCATGCGGTGGACGAAGCCGAACGAATGGCGGGTTGCCAGATTCATTCGGTCTATACCGGCATTTCCGGTAGCCACATCCGCGGGCTCAATTCGCACGGCGTGACGGCCATCAAGAACCAGGAGGCCACGCCGGAAGACGTCGATCGAGTGATGGAAGCCGCGCGGGTGGTGGCGATTCCGGCCGACCAGAAGATCCTGCATATCCTGCCGCAGGAGTTCATTATCGACGGTCAGGAAGGCATCCAGGACCCGGTCGGCATGTCCGGAGTGCGGCTGGAGGCGCGAGTGCATATCGTCACCGGCGCGGTCAGCGCCGCCCAGAATATCGTCAAGTGCGTGCAGCGCTGCGGCTTGGAGGTGGACGACGTCATCCTGCAGCAGATGGCTTCCAGCCGGGCGGTGCTGAACCCGGACGAAAAGGAACTGGGCGTCTGCCTGATCGATATCGGTGGTGGCACCACCGACCTGGCGGTGTTCACCCACGGCGCGATCAGCCACACCAGCGTGATTCCGATCGCCGGCGATCAGGTCACCAACGATATCGCCGTCGCGTTCCGCACGCCGACCCAGTCGGCCGAGGACATCAAGCTCGGACATGCCTGTTGCCTCAAGCAGCTGACGCGACCCGAGCAGCAGATCGATGTGGCCAGTGTCGGCGATCGGGCGGCGCGGACCCTGTCGCGTCGCGCCCTGGCCGAAGTGGTCGAGCCGCGCTACGAGGAATTTTTCGAGCTGGCTCGGGAAGAACTGCAACGCAGCGGTTTCGAGAACCTGATCGCCGCCGGTGTGGTGCTGAGCGGTGGCAGCTCCAGGATGGAAGGCGTCGTGGAACTCGCCGAGGAAGTCTTTCATATGCCGGTGCGCTTGGGCCTGCCGCATGACGTGACCGGTCTGGAGGATGTGCTTTGCAACCCTATTTACTCCACGGCGGTGGGGTTGTTGCTGTTCGGTAATGAGAACCGCCGGCTGACCCGCCTGGGTCCGACATCGCGAGTGGGCCACAAGGGGCTGTGGACCCGCATGAAAAACTGGTTTCAGGGAAATTTCTAGGTTGTTTGGTCACTGCTTGCTGGGTCGAAAACCATTGATCGAGGAGATGCCGTTATGTTTGAACTGATGGAAACCAAGTCGGAAAGCGCCGTGATTAAGGTGATTGGAGTCGGTGGTGGCGGCAGCAATGCCGTACATCACATGCTGAGCGCCAACATCGAAGGGGTGGATTTTATCTGCGCCAATACCGACGCGCAGGCACTCAAGTCCTGCTCGGTACCGGTGACTTTGCAGATGGGCGTCAATATCACCAAGGGTTTGGGCGCGGGTGCCAACCCGGAGGTCGGCCGACAGGCCGCGCAGGAAGACTGCGAGCGGATTAAAGAGGTGCTGCAAGGAGCCGACATGGTGTTCATCACCGCCGGCATGGGCGGTGGCACCGGCACCGGAGCCGCGCCGGTGGTGGCGCAACTGGCCCGGGAGATGGGCGTGCTGACCGTGGCGGTGGTGACCAAGCCCTTTCCCTTCGAGGGTAAGAGGCGCATGGAAGTGGCCATGCAGGGGATCCGCGAACTGAGCGAGACCGTGGACTCGCTCATTACCATCCCCAACGAGAAGTTGCTGACGGTTCTGGGCAAGAGCGCCAGCCTGCTCGACGCGTTCAAGGCGGCAAACGATGTGTTGCTGGGCGCGGTGCAGGGCATCGCCGAATTGATCACCCGGCCGGGCATGATCAACGTGGATTTTGCCGATGTGCGCACCGTCATGTCCGAGATGGGCATGGCCATGATGGGCACCGGCCGGGCGGTCGGCGACGGCCGCGCCCGCGAAGCGGCCGAGGCGGCGATCGCCAGCCCCTTGTTGGAGAACGTCAACCTGGCCGGCGCCAAGGGTCTGCTGGTCAATATCACCTCGGGCATGGATGTGACCATTGGCGAGTTCGACGAGGTGGGCAACACCATCAAGGAGTTGGCTTCCGAGGATGCCAACGTGGTGGTCGGCATGGCGGTCGATCCAGAGATGCATAACGAACTACGGGTCACCATTGTCGCCACGGGTATCGGCCAGGGCGTTCCGTCCAAGCAGGTCAGCGGTTCCCGCGAGCGGGAGTCGGCGATTCCACCCTTCAAGCTGGTGCAGCGGATGGGGGATGGCGACCCGCATTCTTCTCGTCATGATCGGCCCGCCAGCCGACAGAAAGCGGTCGGCGACGGTCTGAGCGAGGGCGGGCGGATTGATGCCGATCATCTGGATTATCTGGATATCCCCGCCTTTCTACGTCGGCAAGCCGATTGAGTGAAACGCGGATTTGTGGCCCCCGAGTGCCGGACCGCCACCCAGTAGCCTGCTTGGCGGCGGTTTTGGCCGAAGCTTGTCGATTCTGAGTGCTGGAGCGCGGTCTTTCGCAACTTAACAACAAGGATAGTTGCGATTTGGAAACAAAAGTTGCAAGATCGCTACGAGTTGCGGTATCTTTACCGTAGTGCATGTTGGCGGCGATGGCCGGTGGTGTCGATGGACCCATCGGCGGAGCATTGGATGCGCGATCCGCGCCCACTCCGGCTGTCATGCCATGCTCCAGTTCAATCGATGTATTGGGGGACCTAACGTGATTAGGCAACGAACCTTGAAGAATGTCATTCGGGCGACCGGCGTCGGCCTGCATACCGGCGATAAGGTCTATTTGACGTTGCGGCCCGCGGCGCCCGATGCTGGCATTGTGTTCCGGCGGGTCGACCTGCCCGAACCGATCGAGATCAAGGCTTGCCCCGGTAATGTCGGCGATACCCAACTGTCTACTTCGCTGGTCAAGGACAAGGCCCGCATTGCCACGGTCGAGCATCTGCTGTCGGCATTCGCGGGTTTGGGCATCGACAACGCCTATGTGGATGTCAGTGCCGCCGAAGTGCCGATCATGGACGGCAGCGCCGGTCCCTTTGTTTTCCTGATCCAGTCGGCGGGCATCCAGGAGCAGAACGCACCCAAGCGCTTCATCCGCATCAAGCGGCCGGTGGTGGTTGAGGAGGGCGATAAATGGGCGCGCTTCGACCCCTTCGATGGTTTCAAGGTCGAGTTCACCATCGCTTTCGACCATCCGTTGTTCAAGGGCCGCAACCAGCACGCCGTAGTGGATTTCTCCACCACCTCGTTCGTGAAGGAAGTCAGTCGGGCGCGCACCTTTGGGTTCATGCGCGATCTGGAGTATCTGCGCGAGCGGCGGCTGGCGCTGGGCGGCACGCTGGACAACGCCATCGTGGTGGACGATTACCGTATCCTTAACGAAGATGGTTTGCGTTACGAGGATGAGTTCGTCAAGCACAAGATTCTGGACGCCATCGGCGACTTGTATCTGCTGGGCCGCAGCCTGATCGGTGCCTTTACCGGTTACAAATCCGGGCACGCGCTGAATAACCGGTTGCTGCGCGCGCTGCTGGCCGAAAGCGCCGCCTGGGAAGAGGTGACCTTCAACGACGAACGGCAATCGCCGATTTGCTACCTGCAGCCAGCGCAGGTGACCCGCTGAGCCATCCCGTCGCTGGTTCTCCCCCAAGCTTTCCCCCTGACGCGGCCTCCCGGCGATCCTGGGAGGCCGTTGTCATTTCCGGTTCCCTGCCCGACCACCGGACGGCACTGGGCTCAAACCACTGTAAGCCACCTTTCCGGATAAGGCGGGAAGGTGAAGAGAGCGATTGAAGTGCTGTGGCTTGGGCATCAGCACTTCACGCAGAACCCGCTGAAGGAGTTGGCTCACCTTCAAAGTCGCCAGTACACTGTCCAGTAGTCGCATCGGGTCCTCCATCGGGTCGGTGGTTGTTCGCAACTCCACCCTACCCACCATCGACCCGGTGCGGCTACCCTCCGACCTTACCCTCCTCAAAAACTGTCCGAACTATTGGTCTTAAAACTTCACCCATGACGCCACGATATTTCTATCAGACCTACGGCCTCCATGTGGCGTCGGAGATCGAACTGCCTGAACTTCGGATGGCCAGCGCCGCGTCGGAGATGCCGGCTACGATTAGTTTGGCGACGCTGCCCGAAACCTTGGCGGGGGCAACGGCCGGCGACGCCTATCTGCAGGTGGCTGGCGATCGATGCCAGATCAATATTGCAAACATCGCCCGCTACCGCATCGAACAGGGCCGGCGGATTCTGATCGATCCCGTTCCTGACGCCGCCCCCGGCGATGTCCGGCTGTACCTGCTGGGCACGGCCCTGGGAACCTTGCTGCACCAGCGCCACAGTTTGCCCCTGCACGTCAGCGCGGTCGCGACTCCCGGTGGCGTCTGGGCGTTTACCGGGGAATCGGGGGCCGGCAAATCCACCCTGGCGGCGGCCTTGCATTATCATTTTGACTGGCCGTTGCTGAGCGATGATGTCGGAGTGATCGAGCCGGATGAGTCAGGTCAACCGCTGTTCCATCCCGGCCCACCCCGCTTGAAGCTGTGGCAGGACGCACTGACTCATTTCGAGATTGATTCGTGCGAATTGATCCCCGATCTGATACGCGCCAATAAATTTCACTTGCGGCTGGAGCGTGGTTTTGAGCATGAGCCGCAACGCTTGTGCGCCTTGGTGCTCTTGGAGCGGGCGGATGACGATGAATCGCCCAGTCTGGTCGCCGTCAATGGGATGGCCGCATTTCAGGCCGTGGCAAGTGCGATCTATCGCCCTGAGGTGGCGCAGTGGGTTGGCGACCGAACCACGCTGTTTCGCCGGTGTGCAGAACTGGCGGGCCAGATCAAGGTGTACCGCTACCGTCGCCCGTGGGTGCTGGAGCGGTTCGGCGCCAGCCTGCGGCCGCTGGTGGCGCAACTTCTTCCGTTTAATAAAGAATATGGCGATCCCATCCTTCGTGTCTAATTTGGATTGTCCCCAGGGAGTCAGAAAGGCCCGCCCCGACACCCTCTGCGACCCCGAGCGGGTTTTTGGCTTGGCCATGCCCTGGCCCGTGCCGGCGTTCGGTCGGGCCGAGGCCCACGTCCCGGACGTGGACTCGGCCTTTCGCTTCGTGCCGGAGGTGGTCCGGGCGATCCTGATGGGATTCGCCCACAACCGCCGGGTGTATGTCCACGGCCCGCACGGCAGTGGCAAGTCCTCGCACATCGAACAGGTGGCCGCGCGGTTGAACTGGCCGTGCATCCGCGTGAATCTGGACGGGCATATCACCCGGACGGACCTATAGGGTATATGCACGCATCAAGGCCAGCAGGTGGTGGGCGACGGTGGCTGACCACCGCTGGGACGATACTGTTAAATGAGGGGCGATAGCTGTTTTGGGCGCTATTTTTGGAATCTATCATCGGACCGGGCGCAAGGTCGCACGCGGCGATCTCGAAACAATGTCTGCATCGTTGCAGCATCGGGGCGCTGATGCGGCGGGGGTATGGTATCGTGGTGCCTGCGGGCTAGGGGCGCGGTTACGCTTCACCACCCCAGAGTCAGTTTTTGAGCAGCCCCCCCGGACAGAGGACACCGCACCGTTCGTCATCGCCTGTGACGCGCGTCTGGACAATGTCGAGGCGCTGACTGGGCTGCTGGATCTGCCGCTGGGGCAGGTCGCGGATAGCTGGATAATCGTCGAGGCATACAAAAAATGGGGGTGGGGGTGCGTTGAACATCTACTTGGCGACTTCGCCTTCGCGCTTTATGATATCGTCGAAGACCTCTTCTTTTGTGCAAGGGACCACTTCGGTGTCAAGCCGTTCTATTACGTCCTGTCTGCTGAACACTTTGGCTTTGCTTCGGAACCAAAGGCACTGTTCGCATCTGGGCTTGTCACTCTGGAGATCGATGAGAGTAAGACAGCGGATTATTTGCTGCGAAACCTGCACGACAAAGAAAACACTTTTTACAACCATGTCCTTCGCCTCCCGCCTGCGCACTCGCTGATCGTCGGCAGGCATACGGCGGAGAAACGGCAGTACTGGCGATTGACGCTGCTGGAGACGCAGACACCTTCCACCGATCAGGAATATGCAGAGCGATTTCGCGAGATCTTTACCGAAGCGGTCCGCTGCCGACTCCGCTCCGCCTTCCCTGTCGGTACATTCCTCAGCGGCGGGTTAGACTCCTCTGCGGTGACCTTGGTCGCCCAGAGGCTGCTTGCTCAGGCGGATGCTGCCCTGCCGCTGCCCGTCTTTTCGGCGATCTTTCCCGATGTCCCCGCTTCCGACGAGAGCCGTTGGATCGATATTGTCCTCAAAGAGAATGCTCTCCTTGAGGAAAGGTTGGACCCGCATTATTTCCGAGCAGATCAGGTGGGGGCGCTCAACGCCCATGAGGCGATTTTGTTCCACTTGGACGAACCTTGTGCTGCCGCGAACCTGTATCACACTTGGGGAATACTCGAACTCGCCCGGAAAGCGGGGGTCCGCGTGATGCTGACGGGGCATGACGGTGATACGGTGGTCTCTCACGGGTTTGCCTATCTGACGGAACTGGCGTTGGCGGAGAAGTGGGATCAGCTCACCGAGGAACTAAGCCAAGCTGCCGAACATCTCGCCCTGTACGGCAATGTGCGGCGCGCTCTGCTGCGGACGTATGTGCAGCCATGCCTGGGGGTGCTGTGGAGAGATTTGAAAATCGCCCAAGCGCTGCGCACCCTCGCTGCCCTGCACCGGTATTTCGGGCTGTCGCGCCGAGAAATGATCCAAATGATCCTTAATCTCCTGTTGCCCGCTTCCGTCCGCCAGGCGCTGCGACGCCTGCGACGGCGGGGCGTAAGCGCCGACGTTACGGAGGTGAACGCCGCGTTTCGACAAAGTCCGGTTTTTCGGCAGCGTCAAGCGGCGGGGTATGCTTGGACCATCTTGCCCCGCACGGTGGGCGAGGACCATCAGCGCGGGCTAAACGCGGGTATCATGACCGCCGCATTTGAGGCGATAGATAAGGTCAGCGCCGCGTTCGGCATCGAATGCCGCCATCCTTTCTTCGACAAACGGCTGGTCGAATTCTGCCTAGCGCTGCCCAGAGAGCAGAAAATCAGAGACGGCTGGACGCGGCTGGTGCTGCGAAATGCGATGTCGGGTATCCTGCCGGAAGCAATCCAGTGGCGACCCGGCAAATCCAACCTCGGTCACAATTTCGCTCGCAGCCTTCTGCCCAATCAGGCTCTTGTCGACGCTATCCTGTCCGAAAAGAACCCCCGTTTTGAGCAGTACTGGGATATCGAAACCCTGAAGCGGACCGCGCAGCGTTATTTCATCCAGCCAACGGAGGGTGATGCAATCACCCTTTTCCTTGCGGTGGGCTTTGCGACTTGGTGCCGCTCCATCATCAACCCGCTCCGGAAAGATACGCCGTGTTGAAGAAGGGAATATCTGTAAGGCTGTTGTGCGCCGTGTTTCTGATCGTGATTCTATGCATGAGTGTCTTGCAGAATGTGCATCTGGTTGTTCCAAGGGTGAAAAGTAGGTTGTTCGTCGGCGCGGTGCGCCGACGAACAAAGGCGCCAGTTGAGCCGAACGTCTGGTTCTCAACGTGAGATTCGTCGGACTATTTGTTCGAGCGGACACAGCTCACTACGCCTGCGCCTGCTTGGGGTTTCCAAGTTGGCAAGCCGACTTTTCAACCCACGCACGGGCGCCGCTCAACAACGCACCCCGTCAGTAATTCTCATTTTGGCCTGATGGAGTGAGTCGATTCCCACAAATAAACCAAAACAACTCAATATTATGGGTCAAGATCCCTCTTTTAGCGCTTTTTCTAGACAAGAAATCCCACCACGATTTCAAAATGAGAGTTGCTGTAAGGCTGCTTGACAAATTCATACCTTAGGCGAGAATGCCTAAGGTATACAACATCAACAGAGGGCTTGACTCATGACCACTAACTTGTCGCAACAAACTCAGGGCAGTGAGGTAAGGAAAGATTATGTGAAGCCGAAGGTCCTCGTACTCGGTAGTAGTGGGGGATTGACTCAGAATGTGAATGTTGTCGGGGCGGGCGACTCAGCGTTTAGCGTTCTGAAACGATCCTAACTGTCTATCCCTTGGACTCACAACGGTGCTTGCTGTGACCGAGGATATTGGCTTGTCCCAGCACCACATTCGCTGCCAGCCACCGAAATACGTAGCACCAATTGAGTAAGAGGCGTTTTTGTACAGCTCGTGGCAAGCTAACTCCTTGAAAAACAACCATGCCTTTGCCCCTATCCCGCCTACGGGAAAGGGATTTTTGTATAGCCTCTAGGAATCTACCCATGACTCCTGTCCCCTCCAGCCCCCTTCTCACCCGTAACCCCAACCTGGTCGCCGCGGACATCGACGGCGATTTGGTGATGATGAGCGTCGAGCAGGGCGAGTACTTCGGCATCACCGGCGTCGGTTCCCGGGTCTGGAAACTGCTGGCCACGCCGACCACCGTCGCCGACATTACCCGCGTGATTTGCGCCGAGTATGCTGTGGAAGAAGCCCAGTGCCAGGCCGACATGCAGGGCTTTGTCGAGGAGCTGATCCAGCTCGGTCTGGTATCGGCGGCTTGAGAAGCGTGTGGCGCACGCTCCAACGCAAGACCCTTAGCTTCCTCCGCCAACCGCGTTTCACCCAACTCTGGCTGATTCCGCTCTGGCTACTTCTCGGCCTGAGCAAAGCCGTTATCTTCACGGTCTCCTTCCGCCGCCTGGCCCCGCGTCTGGGCACGGCGGTCGGCGTGGCGTCCTGGGTGCCGGTGCTGGTTCCCGCTCAGGAAGCCCGCGCCTTGCAGATCGGTCGGGCCGTGTGCCTGGCCGCTCGTT
Source organism: Candidatus Competibacteraceae bacterium (assembly GCA_016699715.1). Classification (NCBI taxonomy): domain Bacteria; kingdom Pseudomonadati; phylum Pseudomonadota; class Gammaproteobacteria; family Candidatus Competibacteraceae; species Candidatus Competibacteraceae bacterium. The sequence goes on from CP065007.1 coordinate 2,228,311, forward strand.
ACACCCCGTGGAACTCCAACTGCTTCCCGCAGGCCGTGGCCGCCCGGTTGCTGCTGGGCCTGTACCACATTCCCTATGCCCTCTACTTCGGGCTGATGCGCGATCCCGAAACCAGGGAGTTCAAAGCCCACGCCTGGATCGCCGCCGGACGGGTGCGGGTCATGGGCAACGAAAGCTTCAGCCAGTTCACGGTGGTCGGCTGCTTCGTCGCCCCCGAGCTGGTCAGGCGCTGATGCATGAAATGCATCCGGCGTATGGGGAATAATCAGCGGTAGAATCTGGCGCCGTCCCGCTCGAGCAGCGGGTTATCCCATTCTCATCAGGTTTAACCGCGAAAAAGCCGATGAACCGCCAAGGTCGCCAAGGTCGCCAAGGTGATTCAGGTAAAAATGTGAACTCGGGCAGATCGTTCGATCAGCGCCGAATTTTTCACCACCCGAGGATTTGCAGATCTCTGTTTTTCCTGATCTCCGTTCTTGGCGTTCTTGGCGTTCTTGGCGATTCCCCATCATGGAGTACCCACATGTCGATCATCGTCGGCAGAGCCACCGGTCGAACCGGAAGCGCATGATGTTCCCTGCGGACAAACTGCTCGCGCCGCTGCACAGCCTGCGCCGGGTGCTCCCCCTGCTCTGGGTCAGCACCCCCACCTGGACCATCATCAGCGCCTTGCTGATCCTGGCCGAAGTCGCCTTCAGCCTGGCGGCGCTGTACCTGACCAAGCACCTGATCGACGCCCTCACCGGGGCCGATCCGACCGGCGATATCCAGGCTCTGCTCCTGGCCGTGATCCTGGTCGGCGCGTTCACCTTGGCCCACCTGGCAACGCGGGCCTTCGCCACCCTGGCCGACGAAATCCAGGGGCAGATCGTCGCCGACCACATGGACAACCGCATTCACGCCAAGGCGGTAGCGGCCGATTTGGCCTTCTACGAAAGTCCGCGCTACTTCGACACCCTCCAGCGGGCGCGGCAGGCCGGCAACACCCGACCGGCCCGGGTCATCGGCAACCTGCTGCAACTGACCAAAAACGCCGTGATGCTGCTGGCCATCGGCGGCCTGATCACCGCCATCCACTGGCTGCTGCTGCCGGTGCTGCTGCTGGCGGTGATCCCGGGGCTGCTGGTGCGGCTGTACTTTACCCGGGTGCTGTACGAGTGGCAGCGCCGGCGCACTCAGTTGGAGCGACAGGCCGCCTACATCGACTGGCTGATGACCTCCGACTTCCACGCCAAGGAACTGCGCCTCAATCAACTGGGCGACCATCTGCGCGAGCAATACACGGCGCTGCGCGCGCTGATCCGCCGCGAGCGGCTCCGCATCAGCCAGCGGCGCACCCTGACTGAACTGGTGATGTCGGCCACCGGAACGCTCGCCTTCTTCGCCTCGCTGGCCTATCTGGTGCTGGAAGCGGCGCAAGGGCGCACCACGGTCGGCAATCTGGTGCTGTTCCTGCTGGTGTTCCAGCGCGCCCAGGGCCTGGTGCAGGCGCTGCTGGCCAACGTCTCCCAGTTCTACGAGGATCACCTGTATCTCGGCCAGTTATTCGAGTTTCTCGACATCCAGCCAGTTATCGCCGACCCGGCGACCCCAGCGCCGATCCCCCGTCCCATGGCGCAAGGCATCCGGCTGGAGCAGGTCAGCTTCCAATATCCCGGTGCCCCCGACTGGGCGCTGCGCGACCTCTCGCTGCGCATCGCCCCCGGCCAGGTGGTGGCGCTGGTGGGCGCCAACGGCTCGGGCAAGACCTCGCTGATCAAGGTGCTGTGCCGACTGTACGATCCCAGCGAAGGGCGCATCACCCTCGACGGCGCCGACGTCCGCCAGTTCCGGGTAGACGACTATCGCCGCGTGTTCAGCGTGATTTTTCAGGATTACGCTCATTACGCGATGACGGTGCGCGACAACATCCGCTTCGGCGATATCCGCCTCCCGGCCGACGCCCCGGCCATCGAGCGGGCGGCGGTAAACGCGGGCGCGGATACGTTCATTCGCCAACTGCGCCACGGCTACGAAACCCGCCTGAGCAAGATGTTCGACGACGGCCAGGACCTGAGCATCGGTCAGTGGCAGAAAATTGCCCTGGCCCGGGCCTTCCTGCATCAATCCCAGGTCGTGGTGCTCGACGAACCGACCAGCGCCCTGGACGCCAACGCCGAGTTCGAGCTGTTCCAGAACTTCCGCGAGCGGATCGGCCATCGCGCCGCCGTGGTGATCAGCCACCGGCTATCGACGGTGCGCCTGGCCGACTATATCTACGTGCTGGACCAGGGGCGCATCGTCGAACACGGCACGCACGACGCCTTGATCAGCCAGAACGGCGTATACCAGCGCCTGTTCGAACGCCAGGCTTTTCATTACCGGTAGGTGATCGGTCGCTCAGTTCCGGCGCAACGAACCGAGCCAGCGCTGGCGGTGTGATTCAAAGTGATGCACCGGGGAAATAGCTGGTTCAAGCGGCTTCTTTTCCGATCCCTTGCCAATAGGCCTCCCATTCTCGGTTGGCCCGGTTCAGCCGAAGCGCCAACATCGTCTCGATATGAGCGGGTGACCACCAGGCGCTAGGGAGTTTGGGTAGTGTTCTAAGTTTGGATATTGTATCATCAATCACTGAATTTTATGAATCAATAGTGATCATTGACGTGATTCAATCACAGCGTATTGGGAAGAAAAAATTATGGTTTTAGCACCGGTTTGTTGTCCACATTGTGGTCGAGATCACGTGGTCAAACGCGGCCAAACCGCGAACGAAAAACAGCGTTATCTGTGCCGAAATCCGGATTGTTCCACTCAAACTTTCATTTTGGATTATGACGATCTCGGTCGGGTACCGACTATTAAAAAACAGATTGTCGAGATGGCGTTAAACGGTAGCGGCATTCGGGATACAGCGCGGGTCCTCCACATCAGTCCGAGCACGGTGATCAGCGAATTAAAAAAAAAGAACCCAGTCTCGAATCGGTCCATCACGCCGTCCTGGAACGGCTGAATCAAAAGCATATTCTTGTTGATATTCAAAGCGTTGAAAGTGCAGAACTGGACGAAATGTGGAGTGATGTTCGCAACAAGGAAAACCAGCGCTGGTTATGGCATGCCATCGACCATGTGACCGGCGAAGTGCTCGCCTATGTCTTCGGTGACCGAAAAGACCCCTCGTTCCTGGCCTTAAAAGCCCTTCTGGAGCCGTTTGGCATCACACAATTTTACACGGATGATTGGGGCGCCTACGAACGCCACCTCCCCGCCGATCAACGGGTGATCGCTAAAAGCGGTACCCAGAAGATCGAACGGAAACATTTAACCCTACGGACCCGTATTAAGCGATTGGCTCGAAAAACGATCTGTTTTTCCAAACTGAATAAAATGCATGATATTGTCATCGGTCTCTTCGTTAATCGGTACGAATTTGGTATTTTAGTGTGATATCCAAATTTAGAACACTACCCCCAGAATCTCCCCCCAGACCCCACGCGCGATCCAGCGTTGCCAGCGCATGTAGATCGTGTGCCAGGGGCCGTAAGCGTTCGGCAGATCCCGCCAAGGTGTGCCCGTGCGCGGTACATGGAGAATCCCTTCCAACGCCTCGCGGTTCTTCACCGTCGGTGGCCGTCCCCGGCGACCCGGTTCGGGCGGCAGCAACCGGTTGATCTGCTCAAATTGCTCGTTCGTGAGATAATACAAACGATCCATGCTCAACGTCTCTGGCTGCGGATGACAGCTAACAGTCTCGCACACGAAGCATGATTTTGTGAACACGGCCTAGGTAATTGAGTTTTTTCACAGCTTCTGAGTCAATCACTCAGCATATTGTATTAGCTGGAGAAGGCCATGTTTGGCTTTGTACGCCAGTCAAAGCGGAATTGCGGTTTGGCGCCTGCAAAAGTCAGCGAGTAGCGGAGAATCAAGCGCAATTGCGCCAATTCTTTGCCAATATCGGCCTGCCTTTTGACGATGATGCCGCCGAGCATTTCGGCGACATCCGCGCTGCCTTGGCTCGTCAAGGTAAGCCGATTGGCCCTTATGACTTGCAAATCGCCGCCATCGCCCGTGCTCATGGCTTGGTTGTCGTCACTCACAACACCCGCGAATTTACCCGCATACCCGGTTTGATAGTGGAAAATTGGCTGGTTAACCCATAGTTTCGCGAGAAAATTTGATGAATATTCTGAAAACCATTTTTGGTAGCCGCAACGATCGCGTGATCCGCCGCATGCGCAAGGAGGTGGAGCGTATCAACGCCCTGGAATCGGGTATCGCGGCGTTGAGCGACGCGGATTTACGTGCCAAGACCGACGAATTCAAGAACCGTTTGGCTCAGGGTGAAAAGCTCGACGCACTGCTGCCGGAAGCCTTCGCGGTAGTCCGCGAGGCCAGCAAGCGCACCCTGGAAATGCGGCATTTCGACGTGCAGTTGATCGGTGGCATGGTGCTGCACGAGGGCAAGATCGCCGAAATGCGTACCGGCGAAGGCAAAACGCTGGTCGCGACCTTGCCGGTGTATCTGAATGCCCTGACCGGTCAGGGCGTGCATGTGATTACGGTCAACGATTATCTGGCCCGCCGCGACGCCGACTGGATGGGTCAGATTTACCGCTTTCTGGGCATGAGTGTCGATGTCGTCGTCGCCGGCATGAGCCCGGAGGAGAAACGTGTTGCCTACGGCGCCGATATCACCTACGGCACCAATAACGAATACGGCTTCGATTACCTGCGCGACAATATGGCCTTCGGCCCGGAGCAGAAGGTGCAACGGGAGTTGCACTACGCGCTGGTGGACGAGGTGGACTCGATCCTGATTGACGAGGCGCGCACGCCGCTGATCATTTCCGGTCCGGCCGAGGAAAGCTCCGAACTGTACCGCCGGGTCAACGAAATCGTGCCCCGCCTGACCCGCCAGAAGGAAGAAGAGGGACCGGGTCACTACTGGGTGGACGAAAAGGCCAAGCAGGTCTACCTGACCGAGGACGGCCACCAGCGGGTCGAGGACCTGCTGCTGGAAGCGGGGTTGCTGCATGGCGGCGAAAGCCTGTACGACGCCGCCAACCTGGGGGTGTTCCACCATGTGAACGCCTGTCTGCGCGCGCACGCCCTGTTTCACCGGGATGTCGAATACATCGTGCGCGGCGGCGAAGTCATCATCGTCGATGAATTCACCGGCCGCACCATGCCCGGCCGGCGCTGGTCGGACGGCCTGCATCAGGCCATCGAGGCCAAGGAAGAGGTGTCGATTCAGGCCGAAAACCAGACGCTGGCCTCGATCACCTTCCAAAATTACTTCCGCCTGTACCAGAAGCTGGCCGGCATGACCGGCACCGCCGACACCGAGGCCTTCGAATTTCAGCAGATCTACGGCCTGGAAGTCATTGTGGTGCCCACCCACCTGCGGATGGTGCGCAAGGACATGGGCGATTTGGTGTTCCTGACTCCGCAAGAGAAGTTCGAGGCGGTGTTGGAAGACATCCGCGACTGTTGCAAGCGCGGCCAGCCAGCTTTGGTCGGCACCACCTCCATCGAAGTCTCGGAACTGCTGGCCACGCTGCTGGACAGGGAAAAGATTCCCCATCAAGTGTTGAACGCCAAGCAGCACGAGCGAGAAGCGGAGATTATCGTCCAGGCTGGCCAGCCGAGCACGGTGACGATTGCGACCAATATGGCCGGTCGCGGTACCGACATCGTGCTGGGCGGCAATCTGCAGGCCGAATTGAAGGCGCTGGGTCCGGATGCCGACGCGGCGGCGCGCGAGGAAGTCCGCAACGCTTGGCGGCAACGGCACGAGCAAGTGGTGGCCGCCGGCGGCCTGCACGTAATCGGCACCGAACGCCACGAATCGCGGCGCATCGACAACCAGTTGCGCGGCCGCTCCGGTCGCCAGGGCGACCCCGGTTCCAGCCGTTTCTACCTGTCGCTGGAAGACAATCTGCTGCGCATCTTCGCCTCCGACCGGGTGGCGGGGCTGATGCAAAAGCTGGGCATGGAAAAGAATGAGGCCATCGAACATCCCTGGGTGACCAAGGCGATCGAGAATGCCCAGCGCAAGGTCGAGGCCCACAACTTCGATATCCGCAAGAACCTGCTGGAATTCGACGATGTCGCCAACGATCAGCGCAAGGTCATGTACGGCTGGCGTAATGAGCTAATGGCGGCGGAGGACGTGTCGGCCACGTTGAAGGACATGAGCGCCGAAGCGCTCGAGCAGACGATCGACCAGTACATCCCGCCGCGGAGTTTGGAAGAACAGTGGGATGTGGCCGGGTTGGAGCAGACGCTGGAGAAGGAGTTCGGGCTGCAACTGCCGGTCGGCGCCTGGCTGGAAGCCGATCACGACCTGCATGAAGAACCGCTGCGCGCGCGGATTCACGCCGAACTGGAACAGGTGTATGCCGACAAGGAGGCCCTGGTCGGCGCGCCTTGGATGCGGCAATTCGAGAAAGCGGTGTTGTTGCAAGTGCTGGACGCCCATTGGCGCGAGCATCTGGCGGCGATGGACTACCTGCGCCAGGGTATTCACTTGCGCGGCTACGCCCAGAAGAACCCCAAACAGGAGTACAAGCGCGAAGCCTTCGAGATGTTCCAGGCGCTGGTGCAGCGCATCCATCACGAGGCGGTCGGTTTCCTGGCGCGAGCCCAGTTTCAGGCCGAACCGGAACCGATCCCCGAACCGCGCCGGCCGGCGCCGGCCGCCATGCGGTTCGAACACGCCGAAGCTTCGGCGCTGGCGGCGGGAGAGGCCGAGGAAGACGATTCGGGTATCGAAATCCGCCGGCGGCAACAAGAGGAAACCGCCCACACCCCGTTCGTGCGCGAGGGTCGCAAGGTGGGGCGTAACGAGCCCTGTCCCTGCGGTTCGGGCAAGAAATACAAACACTGTCACGGTCAGTTGGATTGAGAGGGAAGGGACGATGGAACCGCTGACTGTCACCGGCATCCGGTTGGGAACCGCCCGCGCCGGCATCAAATATCCCGACCGCCGCGATCTGGTGGTGGTCGAGCTGGCGGCGGAGACCCAGGCCGCCGCTGTGTTTACCCGCAACGCCTTTTGCGCCGCCCCGGTCACGGTGGCGCGGACGCATCTGGCCGCCGCCAGTCCGCGTTACCTGGTGATCAACACCGGCAACGCCAACGCCGGCACCGGCCGGCAGGGGCTGGCCGATGCCGAGGCCAGTTGCCGAAATCTGGCGGAGCGGACCGGCTGCCGTTCGGAAGAGGTACTACCGTTTTCCACCGGGGTGATCGGCGAGCCGCTGCCGTTGTTTCGGTTGGTGACCGGCCTGTCGGGGGCGCTGGCAACGCTGCGGCCCGACGGTTGGACGGAAGCCGCCGCCGGCATCATGACCACCGACACCCGGCCGAAGTGGGCGTCGCGGCGACTGACGCTGGCCGGGCGGGAAGTGACGATCACCGGTATCGCCAAGGGGGCCGGCATGATCCGGCCGGATATGGCCACGATGCTGGCTTTCGTCGCCACCGATGCCGCCGTGGACCCGGCACTGTTGCGGGAGATCCTGCACGAAGCAGTCGCCGATTCCTTCAATGCCATCACCGTGGACGGCGATACCTCGACCAACGATGCCTGCCTGTTGTTGGCCACCGGCCGGTCCGGGGCGAGCATACCCGCGACGGGTGACAACCGTGCCCGTTTCGCCACGGCGGTGGGCGAGGTATGCGCCGAGCTGGCACAGGCCATCGTCCGCGACGGCGAGGGCGCCACCAAATTCATCACCGTGCGGGTCGAGGGTGGCCGGGACGCGGCCGAGTGTCGGCAGGTCGCCTACACGATCGCCCACTCGCCACTGGTCAAAACCGCCTTCTTCGCTTCCGATCCCAATTGGGGCCGTATCTTGGCGGCAGTGGGACGATCGGGGTTGGATGCGCTCGACCTGGAGCGGGTAACCATCCATCTCGACGAGGTTTGCATCGTCCGCGACGGCGGTCGCACCCCGGATTACACCGAGGCACAGGGCCAGTGCGTCATGGCGCGGCCCGAGATCACCATCCGGGTCGAACTCGGGCGAGGAGAGGCGGCGGCGCGAATTTGGACCACCGATCTGTCCTTCGACTATGTGCGCATCAACGCCGAATACCGGACGTGAACACCCCCGGAGAACGAAGCGTCGTCGTGCATGTGGCGGTGGGCATCGTCACCGGAGCCGATGGGGCGGTGCTGATCACCCGCCGGCCCGACCACGTCCATCAGGGCGGATTGTGGGAGTTTCCTGGCGGCAAGGTGGAGCACGGTGAATCGGTCATCGCCGCGCTGGGCCGCGAACTGCGCGAGGAACTGGGCATCGCGGTGCGAGCCGCCGAGCCGCTGCTTCGGACCGGGCACGCCTATCCCGACGATCGCCGCGTATTGCTGGATGTCTGGCGGGTGACCGATTTCGAGGGCGAACCGCACGGTCGGGAAGGGCAGCCGTTGGTTTGGGCATCGCTCAGCGAGATGAAGCAATTCGCGTTCCCCGCCGCCGATGCGCCGATTATCGCCGCGTTGCTCGGCGAAGTGGGAAACCCGGCTGAGCCGTGAACCGCCGACGGTACTGTCGAAGCCAGCTTCAAATGGCGCAGCAGACCAGTTCGAAGGCGATATTGGCCGAGCTTTGGACGGCGCGGCGGTTGGGGTTCGGCTGTTCGAGAAAGTGAATCGAGAAGCGATGCCGGCCGCCGCTGATTTCCGGGAACAGGGAGTTGCCGGCTGGCAGCAGGACTCGGACGAGCTGATGGGGCGTGCCGCTGTCGAGGCCGCGCTGAAAAAAACCCCGCACGGCGATTTCCGGCTGGGGTGTGGCGCTCTCGCGAATCAGCCGAAGCAGTAGCGTGGCGGCCTGTTGCAAGGGCAGTAGAGGGGTCAGCCATTCCCGTAGATGGCCAGCGCGGATCGAGGCATCCTGCTGTAGCCAGTGATAAAACGCCGGAAGATCGAACCGGCAGGTGCCGCCGGGAATCTGGCTCCGATTATGGATGGCGCTGAGGAAGTCGGTTTGCCGCACCGCCTCCAACGCCAGGCTGTCCAGACCATGAACCTGCCCGATGACCGCATCGATTTCCGCCAGCACGCTGTCCAGGGTGGCGGCGTGTACGCCGGGCACTTGTCGCAGGCGATTCAGGGTGGTGCCGTGCCGTTCCAGTTCCTTGAGCAAGTCTCCTTTGAATTCGTTCCGTCCGGTCAGCGCCAGAAGGTCGAACAAACCCTGTAGCGCGGCGCGGCTGTCCCAGCTCGAATGCCCGGCGATAGCGTGGTTCAGCTGTTGAAACAGGAATTCCAGGCGCAGCAACGAGCGGATGCGTTCGTTCAGGGGGTGTTCGTAGCAGACGGCTTGGTACAAGAGCGACCTCGCGGGCACGGCAATGGTCTATGCGGCCCAGACGCGAAAACACGAATGTGCCGGTCTTAAGCCTGGTGGGCGGCCAGCGCCGAATAGTGCCGATGTAGCGCGGTGACCCGGCGATCCAGTTCCACCAAGTCGCCGTCGTTTTCCAGAATATCATTCGCCAGCGCGAGCCGCTGGTCGCGCTGGGCTTGGGCGACCAGGATAGCCCGCGCCTGGATGGCGTCGATCCGGTCACGTGCCATGACCCGACGGATTTGCTCGGCTTCGGGTGTGTCCACCACCAACACCCGATCCACCAGATCGCTCATCCCAGTCTCCGCCAGCAGCGGGATGACCACTAGGCAATAGGGGATGGCGGTCAAGGCGGCGACGCGCTCCCGCGTCACGGCGCGGATGCGGGGGTGCAGGATGGCTTCGAGCCGTCGTCGTCCGGCGGGATCGGCGAAAACCCGTTCGCGCAGGCGCGCGCGGTGCAGCCGGCCGTCGCTGTCGAGGCAGTTCGATCCGAACTCGGTTACGATATCGACCAGGGCGGGTTGGCCGGGCTCGACCAGTTCACGGGCGATCAGGTCGGTATCGATGACCGGTACGCCGTGCCGCGCAAAGCGGTCGCTGACCGCCGTTTTGCCGCTGCCGATGCCGCCCGTTAGCCCAATGACCAGCACGAATCAGAATCCCAGCCAGTGGAGATAGGCACGATTGATCGCTTCACCCCACAGCAACGCGATCCAGCCGGCAGCCGCCAGAAAGGGGCCGAAGGGTAATGGCGCGCCGCGCGCCCGGCCGCGCCACAATATCAGCGCCAGCCCACAGATCGCGCCCACCAGCGAAGACAGCAGCACGATAGTGACCAGGTACTGCCAGCCGGTCCAGGCACCCAGCGCCGCCAGCAGCTTGAAGTCGCCGTGGCCCATGCCCTCCTTGCCGGTCAGCAGCCGAAAGCCCTGGTAGACCAGCCAAAGCGACAGGTAGCCAGCCATGGCGCCGATCACGGCATCACGCAGATCGACACCCAGCCCGGCCAGCGCTATCAGCAGCCCCAGCCACAGCAGCGGCAGGGTCAGATCGTCGGGCAGCAACTGGTGGTGAAGATCGATGACACTGGCCGCCAGCAGGGTCCAGGTGAACAGCAGCGCCGCCGCCGCCGGCCAGCCGAAGCCGAACTGCCAGGCCACGATGCCGGCCAGCAGCCCGCTTGCCGCTTCCACCAGCGGATACTGGACGCCGATTGCAACGCCGCAGTGGGCGCAGCGGCCGCACTGTCGGATGTAGCTCAACAGCGGGATATTCTCCGCGGCACCAATCAGGTGATGGCAGTGCGGACATTGCGAGCGCGGTCCCCACAGACTCAGCCGGGGCGTGTCGTCCGGGGCCGGCTGGCCGAGCAGTTCCGCGCATTGCGCGCGCCACTCCCGCTGCATCATAAGCGGCAGGCGGTAAATAACCACGTTGAGAAAGCTGCCGACCATCAGGCCGAATAGCACGGTCAGGATGACGAACAGCACGGGTGAACCGGCCAGTAGCTCCAGCAGGGCCATCGCGGGGCGCCGTCAGACCGCCGAGGCCAGCTTGAAGATCGGCAGGTACATGGCGATCACCAGCGTGCCAACCACGCCGGCCAGGAAGGCCATCAGCAGCGGTTCGATCATGGTGGTCAGGGTATCGACCTTCTGGTCGACTTCCGCCTCGTAGAAATCGGCGACCTTGGCCAGCATGTCGCCCAGCGAACCGGCTTCCTCGCCGATGGCCACCATCTGGACCACCATGTCGGGAAACAGGCTGCTCTGGCGCATGGCGAAGTTCAGCTGCTGACCGATGGAGACCGATTCGCGCATGTTCAGCACCGCTTTTTCGTAGACGTAGTTGCCGGTGGCGCCGGCCACGCTGAACAAGGCGTCCACCAGCGGCACGCCGCCGCTGAACAGGGTGGACAGGGTGCGGGCGAAGCGGGCGTTGGCCGAAGTGGCGACCAAGTCGCCGATCAGCGGCATTTGCAGGACCATGCGGTCCAGCCATTGGTAGAAGGTGCGCGAGCGCTTGCGCGCTTCCAGAAAGCCGACCACGGCCACCACCGGCGTGCCCAGAATGAGATACCAGTATTCTTGAAAAACCGCCGAAAGATCGATAACAAACCGGGTCAGGGCCGGCAGTTCCGCGCCGAAACCCTTGAATAGATCTTCGAAGGTTGGAATGACGAAGATCAGCAGAATGGCGGTGACGACAAAGGCGAACACCAGCACGATGGCTGGATAGGTCAGTGCTTTCTTGACCTTGGCCTTCAGCGCTTCGGATTTTTCCAGATAGGTCGCGATCTTGTCGAGCAGCACCTCAAGCACACCGGCTTCCTCGCCGGCATGCACCAGGCTGCAGTACAGATCGTTGAAGTACAAATGATGCTTGGCGAACGCCTTGGAGAGCGCGGTGCCGCTTTCCACGTTGGCCTTGATGTCCAGGATGAGTTCCTTGACTTTGGTCTTTCTGTTGCTGTGTCCGACCATGTCCAGTGCCTGTACCACGGCGATGCCGGAGCTCAGCATGGTGCAGAGTTGGCGAGTGAACAACATGATGTCCTTGGGAACGATATTGTCGCCGAAGGTGAACAGCGGTTTGGGTTTTTTCCTGACGCTCAGCGGAATGATCCCCTGCCGGCGCAGTTCGGCCTTGATCAGGTTCTGGTGGACACCCCGTAGCTCACCCTTGACCCGGGCACCACGTTTATCGGTGCCTTCCCATTTGAAAGTCAGCTCTTCATCTTTTTTCTTGGCTTTTGCCAGCGTCGGTTGTTTGGCCACGGCGATTAATCCGTTGTCACTCGGTTGATTTCTTCAAGGCTGGTGAGGCCGGCGCGGACCTTGTTCAGACCCGAGCGGCGTAAGTCGTTGATGCCTTCCCGGCGTGCCTGCTCGGCGATTTGCAGCACATTGCCGTTTTCCATGATGATCCGGCCGATTTCGTCGGAAATCGGCATCACTTCATAGACGCCGACCCGGCCCTTGTAGCCGTGGTTGCATTGGTCGCAGCCGACGGCTTTAAAGACGATCAGATCCTTTAGCTCACTCTCAAGGAAGCCCTGGTTGATCAGCTCTTCCGGCGGAATCCGCACTTCTTCCTTACAGTGCGGGCACAGCCGACGCGCCAGCCGCTGGGCGATGATGAGCGTCACGCTGGAGGCGATGTTATAGGGTGCCACACCCATGTTGACCATGCGGTTGAGGGTTTGCGGCGCGCTGTTGGTATGTACGGTGGATAGTACCATGTGACCGGTTTGGGCAGCCTTGATGGCGATCTCGGCGGTTTCCAGGTCGCGGATCTCGCCGACCATGATGATGTCCGGGTCCTGGCGCAGGAAGGCACGTAAAGCGTTGGCGAAGCTCATGCCGACCTTGGGATTGACGTTGACCTGATTGACGCCGGGCAGATTGATTTCCACCGGATCCTCGGCGGTGGAAATATTGACCTCCGCCGTATTCAGGATGTTGAGCGCCGTGTATAGAGACACGGTTTTGCCGCTGCCGGTGGGCCCGGTCACCAGCACCATGCCCTGTGGTCTTTGAATCGCCTTGAGAAACAGTTTCTTCTGGTGATCCTCGTAGCCCAGGGCCTCGATGCCGAGCTGGGCGCTGCTGGGATCGAGCAGGCGCAACACCACCTTCTCGCCCCAAAGGGTGGGCATGGTGTTGACGCGAAAATCGATGGCCCGTTGTTTGGTGAGATATAGTTTGAGCCGTCCGTCCTGCGGCACCCGGCGTTCGGCGATGTCGAGTTGGGCCATGATCTTCAGGCGCGCGGCCAGCCGCGGCGCCATCGAGACAGGCGGTTTGTAGAGTTCGTCCAGGATGCCGTCCTGGCGCAGGCGTACCCGATAGGTTTTTTCGTAAGGTTCGAAGTGGATGTCGGAGGCGCCGCGGTTGATGGCCTGGATAATGACCTGGTTGACGAATCGCACCACCGGCGCATCGTCGGCGTCGGCCTGAGTCAGCGTTTCAACCTTGGCCGGGTCGCCCTCGCTGCTGTAGTCGAGATCGCCCATTTCCTGATCGACCATGGCCGACGCCGACGTTTCAACGGCGGAATCGAGCATCTTGACCAGATGCAGCTCACTCACGATCACTGGTTCGACGTCCAGCCGGGTTTGGAATTTGATGTCTTCCAGCACCCGTGGGTTGGTGGGATCGCTCAGGCCCACAAACAGTCGCCGGCCCCGTTTGTGCAGCGGCAGGGCGTGGTGCTGGCGGAGCAGTTTTTCATCGACCAACTGCACGACGGTCTTATCGATCTCCAGTGCTTCGATATCGAACAGCGGTAGATTGAAACTGCGCGCGGCGACGCGGGCGATGTCTTGGTCGCGAGCCAGCTTGTTATCGAGCAAGTAGGCGACGAACGGGATGTTTTGTTTGCGCGCCTGCTCGGAAGCTTTCAGTGCGCCGGCCTCATCGAGCAGATGATGCATGACGAGCTGCCTGGCCAGCCCGCCTAGCGGGCCGCTGGGTTGGCTGGCGACATTATTGGAAATGGGAATACTAGCCATGACTTGATCTTATTCCTCCAGCGATTCAGCAGTGCCGATCGCTTGACAACCCAACTTTAGACCATGCGTGGAACCTTGGAAAGAGATACAAAGAGTCGATGGTCTTTTGTAAAACTCAGGTTACATCGGCGTGCGCGGGCGGCGGTCGCTCCCCGAATCGCCGGATGCGGGTGGATACCTGAGGTTGGCGGCGTCGCCACGCTTGCGGGTCATCCGGGTGTCTTGTTTTTGTCATATTCGGGCAATCTCGGTGGACCATCATCTCGGTTTCGATTAAATGGGGAGTCGCGCGATGAAAATAAAATTACTCACGGTAGCGGTGTTGTCCGCTCTGGGTCTGGCTGCTTGCAGTGACGATGACAACGATACGCCAACGCCGTCATCGACATCCGTGGTGAAGTCGGTCGAGTTTACCGGAACCGCCGCGCCCGCGACCGATGAGGAGTTCGCCACGACCTACACCACGTCGGTTGCCAAGGTGACTTATGAGGATGGTCAGATGAAGGACCTTCCTTTAAGTTACAATGTACTATTCAGCGTCAGCGATAAAGTGGCCGAAGTAAACGGTAGTCAGTATCCCGCCGGCCAACTCTACAACTACAAGATGGAAGCGCTGCTCGATCCGATGGGTAATCCGGTGGTGGCCGAAACCCCGGACGCCAATAGCCTGCTCAATCTCGATGGTAAGCTGTTTCTGGTCACGCACTATGAGTATGACTGGATTTTGAGCGATGGTTCGGTTGGGTACAAGGTGCCGGGTTGGTACACCCGCATGCCGATGTCGATGACCCTGAGCGAGATCGCCCAAGCCAGCGACGGCAAGTTGAGCGCGACCAAGGTCAGGCCCATCGATTTTTCCGGGGTCAATGGTCTCTGGATTCCCTGCGCGGGTTCGCAGACACCTTGGAACACCCATCTGGGTTCGGAGGAAGACTACGATCTGATTTACAACCCGCTCGACGGCGATAACTACGAAACGACTACCGCCGGCCTTAAGTCATTGACTGAACTTTACTTTAATGGAACGCAGCAGGCCAATCCCTATCACTACGGCATCATTCCCGAGGTGACGATCAAGTCCGATGGTTCCAGCAGTGTGGTTAAGCATCATGCCATGGGACGCGGAACCTGGGAGCTGTCGCGCTTGATGCCGGATGGACGCACCGCCTACATGGGCGACGATGGCGCTTACGGGCTCATGGCGATGTTCGTGGCCGATAAATACGGCGATCTATCCTCTGGCACCTTGTACTCCGCGAAATGGCACCAGGTCAGCGATCAGGACGGTGGTCGCGCAACACTTACCTGGAATCGACTCGGTCATGCCACCGACGCCGAAATCGAGCCCTTGGCCGACAGCCTGACTTTTGCCGAGATCTTCGATGCGGTCGAGCCGGTCGATGGGCAGTGCGCGGCGGGTTACACGCGGGTGCGGGCGGGTTCCTCCGCCGACGAATGTCTCAGCCTCAAGCCGGGCATGGAAAAGGCCGCCGCCTTTCTGGAAACCCGCCGCTACACGGCCCTGCTCGGCGGTACCACCGAATTTACCAAGATGGAAGGTGTGACGGTCAATGCCAAGGACAAGAAATTGTACATGGCCATGTCGAGCATCAGAGACAGTATGACCTCCGATTCGACCGAGCCAGTGAATGACATCCGTTTGCCGAAGAACAGCGCCGGCGCGACTTATACCTTAACCCTGGAATCCGGTGTCAAGGATAGTGCGGAGAACGCCATCGATTCCGAGTGGGTGGCCACCACCATGTACGTGGAACCGGCCTTGCTCGGTAAGCCGATCGCCACCGACGAGGTCGGCAATACCGCCGATGTCAACACCGTTGCCAACACCGATAATATCTTCTTCTCCGAGAAGATGCGCACTCTGTTCGTTGGCGAGGATTCGGGGATGCACATCAACAACTTCGTCTGGGCCTATAACGTGGATACCCAGAAGTTAACCCGCATTCTGAGCTTGACCGCGGGGGCCGAATCCACTGGTCTGCAAGTAGTGGATAATCTGAACGGCCATGCCTACGTCATGAGCAATGCCCAGCATTACGGCGATTTCCCGAGCAGCATCAACGCCGACCTCAAGACGCGACTCACGCCGATGATCGACAAGTTCTACGCGCCGGTGGGTTATATCGGAGGCATTCCGGGCCTGTGATCATCCATTGATTTGAAGCAATCAAGCTGGCGACTTCCCGGGTCGCTAGCTTTTTTGCTTTTTTGCTTTTTTGCTTTTTGTGAAGAGTATCCCGCATGAATCGCCAGCCACATTTTTCGAATCCGGTAGCGATCGTTCTGATGCTGAGCGCGGTGCTGAACGGGTGTAGCGACAGCCAGGGGCAGGCCAACGCTCAAGTCGCCAAAGCATCCACCGTCGCGACTACGGTGCGCTATCCGCAGGGCGATTTTCGCAGTCCGCTGACCTTTAGCAATCCCTACGCCCACATTCCCGCGCAATGTCATATCGAAACGTCGCGCGGCACGCAGAACGCTTGTCTGTTCTGCCACACTAACGGTGCCTATCGGGCCGGTCTGGGCAACAATTTCCCGCAGGCCGGCGCCGAGCCACGCCTCGGTGACTTGCAACTCGAGTACTCCTTTACCCCCTTCAGCTCCTTCAGCCCCTTCACGTCTTCGCCGAGCCGCAATCCTTGGGAGAATACCCTGACCCCGGAAAAGTTGCGGGAAGCGGTCGCGGCGCTGGGTATCGATCCCCAGACCTGGGATATGGAAGGCTATATTCGCCAGGACAATTGGTGGGCGGCTTTCGCGCAACGGCCCGGCGATCCTCGCGATTGGGATAGCGGTGTGGAAACGCCGTTTCGACTGTTTCCGGGACTGGACCCGGCGGATTTGCCCGCGGACGCCGACGGTTTCGTCCGCTCCGACACGGCGGGCAATGGCCTCTTCCAGGACGGTGCGGGGCGTTGGATCACCGGTTGGCGGGCGGTGAACTTCATGCCCTACGGCCTCTTTACTCCGATGACCGGTTCGGTTTCGGGTATTTACATCCGGTTGCCCAAGTCGTTCATGCAGCGCGAGGACGGTGGTTTCGATCTGGAGCTATATGCCCGGAATCTCGATTTGGTGGAACGGGCGATTCAGGATCGCCCGCGCGAGGAGGACGGCGCAAGCTATCGGGGCGCGGCGCAAGCCGTTGCGCTTGAGCGCGGTCTGTATCCGGTCGGTACCGAGTTCGCTCATCCCCTGCATTACGTGGACGTGATGGCGGACGGTCGTGACCCCACGATCAGTCCCTATCCCGGCACTCGTGCCCGCCGGGTCAAGGAAGTCCGCTATATGTACAAGTGGAAAGCATTCCATCCGAGCCAATTCCGCCCCGGTATCAAGGAAGAAGGCGCGCCGGTATACGGCAATGATGCGCAGGGTTGGGTGGACAATGGCGTGGGTTGGTATCTGGCCGGGTATATCGAGGATGAAAATGGCGCGTTACGCCCCCAGGATCGTGAGGAGATGACCCAGTGCATCGGTTGCCATAGTGGTGTCGCCACCACCGAGTTTTCACAATTTACCTCGGGGACCGGTAATACTGTGGACTCGACCTGGGCGTTGCCACGCAAGTTCCCCGGCGAACCGGGATGGCGGGAAATGGACTATCTACGCTATCTCGCCCAAGCGGACACGCCGCCGGACCAGACGCCCGGCATCGCCCAATTGGGTGATCCGCTGAATCGGGGACTAAACAAGGGCGAGTTTCGTCACTTTCTGGACAATGTGGTGGGCGTCAGCCTGTATGGGGACATGCCCGCCGCCATCGAGCGCTTTTTCGCCGCCGCCATCCAGCCCGCCAAGGGCTATGCCCGTGCATGGCCGGCGCTCGATACCAGCAGCGCCTCGGCGTTTCAAGGCAGTCAGGCGGAGCGGCAGCGCTTGCTGCGCGATCTCACCGCGCGGGGTGGCTATCTGACCGCCGACGGTGCGATTCGCGGCGAACTGCTTTATCCGCCTCGGGAAGACGCCTTGGCCGCCGCGCGTCGCTACCGGCAAGTAGTGGTAACCCAGCGCTACAACAAGGGCAAGGATGTCTTCCCGGAAACGCCGGTGACCTACCGTTATTTCCGGGAAGAAGCGGAAGGCTTCGCGCATCAGGATGGGCAGCCCTATCGAGTGGGGGAGGTCGTCACTGACCGACCGGTGGATCTGAGCGATCCCGCCTTGATGACCCATGGGGTCGGCAGCGCCGAAACCTTGAACGATCCCGAACGGCCGTTCGAAACCGGTGGCACCTATCTCCCGGATTATCTGCCCTTGCTGGCCGAACCCTTGCGCTTCGAGGGCGATTGAAACGGTTGAGATCGATGAGATTGAAAACCCGCCGAACGGCGGGTTTTTCTTGGGTCACTTGAGCGCCTGAGCCACGCAGGGTGACAGATGCGGCGCTTTCAGCAGCGCCTCCCGGTCGATGGTCACGCTTTTCCATTTGGAGTGGCCGCTACCGCGCAGCCCGTCCAGGTTGTCGTACACCATTCTGGCGAAGCGGCCGATGGCTCGGCAGCGATCTTCGTCCGGACCTTTGTCACTGGTAAACAGCACGGTGCCGACCGTCAGGGTAGCGACCTCCTGGTCCTGCCAGCCGTAGGTACCGGCCGGGATCGTGGCTGCTTGGTAGAAAGACTGAAAAATATCGTTTTTGGCTGCGTTTTCCGGCATCGTCACGGAGACCAGATGCGGTTGCTCGCCGGTTTCGAATGGGCGAGCGAACAGTCGGGCCGGCGCGCCGACCACATAGATCATCGCATCCACCTGCCCCTGGCGCAGGGCATCGAGGGCGGCGACCGCATCCAACTCCAGTTGCGCGGCCGGCTTGATCTGGAAGAGTTCAAGCAGGATCGAGGCGGTACTATAGGTGCCGCTGACCACATCGCCCATCGCCACCTTTTTGCCGTTCAGATCGGCGAACTGCTTGATCTCGGGCGACTTGGCCAGCACATGGACTTCCTCCTGGTACAAGGGCAGCACCAGTTGCATCGAGTTGACGACGTTCCGTAATTCCTCGGCATCCGCGTCGTCGCCGGCGGCGGCCTGCATCGCTATCAGGCTCAGCGTGTCAAACTGGCTTAGGCCGAGCTGGATCGAGGGGTATTCATAAACCTTGAAGATATTTTCCAGCGAGCCGGCCGATGGAATCACATCGAGATCGATCCGGTGACGAACAGCGAGCTTTTTCAGGTCCCGACCGATCTGGTAGTAAGTGCCGGCCTCGCGCCCGGTCATCAGGCTCAGTTCGGTGTCGGCGGGTTGCGATGAGGATTCCTGCGCTCGCGCCGGACCGACCAGCGGGAAGAGGCACAGACAGAGACCGAGAGCGAACAGTCTTTTCATGAGAAGGCTCCAGATGAAGTCGGTGGGGGGCGGAGATCAGTTGAGCGAGAATTCGGCGCGACAGCCGCGATCCACCCAGACCCCGCGGCGGTCGTAGCCCCAGGTATCGTTGTAGCGGCAGGCGCTCCTGCTCAGTTGGCGGTAAAGCCGCACGCCGTTGCGGGTAGCGGCCCGGCAGTGCCGGTAATCGCCGTTGGATTCGCAGCGGAGAGTTGGATAAGGGTGGTCGGGACCGTCCTCTTTGTTGCGCTCCGCGAGCACCGCTCCAAGGACGCCCAACGCAATCACGCCGCCGACGATGGCCGCCGTATTGTCCTTGCCTTTCTGTTTGCCGTCACCGCCGCTGCTGCCGGTATACAGTTGAAAGTCGCCTCGGCAGCCGCGATCCACCCAGACCCCGCGGCGATCGTAACCCCAGGTGTCGTTGTAACGGCAGGCGCTCTTGCTCAGTTGGCGATAAAGCTGTACGCCGTCCCGAGTATCGGCGCGGCAGTGGCGGTAGCCCTGGTCGGTGGATTCGCAGCGGACAGTGGCGCCGTGCTCACCCCGGTGGCGGCCTCGTTCGCCGCCATAATGATCAGCATCGTTACGGCGATCATCGTTGTAGCGCCCGCTACTGTACGGTTGGGCATCGCTGGGTGTGGGGCTGACCAGCGCGAGCAGGAAGATCGCAACCAGCAGGGTCGGCCAAGCCCGTCGGCAACGCGGCTTGCCGGCGCAATGAGTGGCCGATTTGAGATCCATACGGTTCATAAGAGACACTCTGTCTGATGATGTGCAATTAATTATAGTCTTGCCCTCAGCCCGCGCCGGAATCTAGGGTGGCGGGACTGGCCACCGCCGACCGGCCGGGCGGAAGCGGATGGAGCGTCAAGCGATACTGTGTAATGGAAATTGTTAGAGGGTGAAACCATGGTAGCGAAGACGATGACCGTGAACGTGATCGGATTTATGGAAAGAGATCGCCGGATGATTCGCAATATCCTGTCGGTGGCCGGCAGCAACGAGTGTACTTATCTCATGGCGGACGCTGGCCATGAATTGGTCGATATTCTGATCATCAACGCCGACGATCCGGCGGCCATGGTGGCTTGGAACGAATATCGGGAGATCGATATGGACATCGGTGTTATTTTCGCCTCGGCCAACTCGCGGTTTGGATCGGAGCACATTTGTGTCAAACGACCGTTGATCGCCAGTCAGTTACACGGTGTGCTGGCCTTGGGGGCGACGCGGAAAGAGCCGGCGTCGGGGCTGGTGCCGCACAAGCACCAGGCGCTCAATAAGAGCTTTCTGTTTCGTAACATGTCCCCCAGCCATTTGGAGAAGATCGTCGCTTTGTCGCGGGTGGTGACGTTGCCCGCCCAGCATGTAGTGTTCCAGGTGGCCGATACGGGCACGGAGATGTGCGTGGTCTTGAGTGGGCGTCTGAAGGTCAGCGTGGCTAACCGGGAAGGGCGGGAAATCGTACTGGGCACGGTCGGGCCGGGTGAGATCGTCGGCGAGATCGCCATGCTCGATGGCCGGGGCCGCTCGGCGACCGCAATGACTCTGACGCCCTGCGAGTTATTGATGATCCATCGCCGGGATTTCATACCGTTTCTGGAGCAGAATCCCAAGGCGGCGATCGACCTGATCAGCGTGTTGGCGCTACGGCTACGGCTTAACACCGAGCAGTTGACTGAACTGATTGCCGAGGAAGAGTCACCGCGTCCGGAGTGAGGGCGCGAAGGGCGACGCGGCGGCTATTGCAGTCATGACGGCAAACCGGGTAGCGTGTTACCCCACTTGTGAAAATCTCGCTAACAACAATGCCCGCCGTGCCCGCGGCGGGAGCCACAGGGGGCTCTCATGGAACTTGCTTGCCTGGACCTGGAAGGGGTCCTGGTTCCGGAAATCTGGATCAACGTCGCCGAGCGTACCGGTATCGAGGCGCTGCGACTGACTACCCGCGACATTCCCGACTACGACCAGTTGATGCGGCGGCGACTGGGACTGCTGGACCAGCACGGTTTGAAGTTGTCCGATATCCAGCGGGTGATCGCCGACATGGGACCGGTGGAGGGCGCGCGCGAGTTCCTGGACTGGTTGCGCGAGCGGTTTCAGGTGGTGATTCTGTCGGACACCTTCTACGAATTCGCCATGCCCTTGATGCGGCAACTGGGTTGGCCGACCTTGTTTTGCCACCGCTTGGAGGTGCTCGACGACCGGGTTATCAACTATGTGCTGCGGCAGGCCGACGGTAAGCGGCAGGCGGTGCGGGCGTTCCACGCGCTTGACTTCCGGGTGATCGCCGCCGGCGATTCCTACAACGACACCGCGATGCTGGCGGAGGCCGAGGCCGGTATCCTGTTCCGGCCACCGCAAAACGTGATCGATGAATTCCCGCAATTCCCGGTAGCACGGACCTTCGAGGAACTGCGCGAACAGTTCCGTAAAGCCAGCGTTCGTTCACTGTAAGCGCCGCCGGCTCCATCCGCCCGCTTGCCGGGCGAGGATCCGTTCAGCCCGGCAGCAGGTTCGCCGCCGTTGCGCCTTGGGATTCCTTGAGCAGCCGCTGTGACGGACGGAATTGAGATAGGGTTTTCGCTTTAGATCTCAGGATGTTCGCTTGATTACCCTATGTGATGCTCAGGTTGGTCAGCAGATCTTTACATCCATGGCTCTCTTCAATGAATAGTGCCCGACTCAGGAGCGGAAATTCCCCTATCCCCCCTTTTTCAAAGGGAGGGCGCCGTGCCAGCATGTAGGGTAGCAAAAGCGGATGTAAGCGAAAGCCCTGATGATTCGCTCGCCCTTATCGCAATTTTCCGAGCATTACGATGAACGAAGGCCCTTAAAGAGAGTGTGGGTCATCATGGCAGCTATGGCAACCATACCAAAACCAAGCACCCAGAGGATATCGATTGGGGAACCAGTTGCGTATTGCTCAGTAAAGACTAAATAGGTGTAGATCTGATTACCTAAGAAGTAAAGTACGAGCCCCCCTAGTACATACCACCATGCTTTCCCCACTACGCCCCCATATAATGCGGAGGCAACCAACATGGTCGCCATGAGTAAAATAGGATCAAAAACAATATAACAAACTGAAACCAAGAGAATAATCCCTCCTTCAGAAAGGCCGCTCCAATTTGCCATCAAAGAGAGGCCCAAGGCTCCGAAAAACAAGAGCACGGAAACTATTTTTCCCCATAAAGGGGGCACAACTCCCAAAGTATTTTTTAGTAAAAACAAGGCCACAATAACTAATGGGACTAAAGCAAGATAGCCGATATCTGAATAATAAGGATAAGGAGTCTCCGCTCCGTTGTTGAGTAATGGATAGGCACTGAATAAGGCGGCACCAATTCCCCAAGCCAGCATACCGCTGCCTAACAATCCCCATACCTTGCGCATTGCATTTCCTGTCGGAAAGTCCAGCGCAGTCCTATAACACAAGATAGCACTAAAAACCGGGGAAAGCGTTTGTATTACGTTTGAATAATACAATCGAAGTGCGGCATCCGCATCGAAAATAGCAAATACCACAATCATGAAACTCAGAATCAACCAGATCGCCATTATGGCCAGAGAAGCAGGTGTCATATTTAAGTCTCCTTCCAGAAGGTTATTAGGCCAAAATTATCAGTAAAATCATTGGCATCTAAAATTTATAGGTTTATTTTTTCATACAACGATCTAAACATGATTTCCACTTGATCTTTGCTCAGCATCAGCAGGGCTTTTTCCTTGCATTGGTCCAAAAAATTTCCAGGGTTTTGATCGATAGGATAAGATTCGGCAATCTTATCGATTTCTTTTACGATCCCAGGACCATAAATTTTTTTGAGCAATACTTCCACTTCCTGTCGTATTTCGTGCGGGTCAACGGCGTTGGTAATACCATCGGAAAGCAATCTTATATTTTTTAAAACGCTTAAAATAGATGGGGCATCGGATTCTTTGTCGCTGCTATCCACATCGGAATGCGGCATGAAAACAACTTCTTCGACCCCTAAAGATAGCATTTTTTCAAGAGCGGCTTCATTCGTTTCCTGAGAGTAATTGATGCCTAAAATCTCTCCTTGTCCAACTAAAATCGTCCCACTGCGCTTAGAGGAGCCCTCTCTAACATAAATATAAATTTTACCTGATTTTCTCTCTCTATTTACCGATAAAAGAGTATTGTAAAACTGTTGTAGAAACATAACATGCCCCCTTCACAATAAAATTTTCCAAGCGGGACTACGCTGCCTGACAAGTTGGATGGACAGGGCGCGTTTCCGTCACCCTGTCCGCCATTTCAAACTCAGGCTTCGACCACCGGAATCTTGCCGATCTTCGCCTGCCACTCTCGCGGCCCGGTCTTGTGGACGCTGCTGCCCTTCGAGTCCACCGCCACCGTCACCGGCATATCCTTGACCTCGAATTCATAGATCGCCTCCATGCCGAGATCCTCGAAGGCCAGCACCTTGGATGCCTTGATCGCCTTGGACACCAGATAGGCCGCGCCGCCGACCGCCATCAAATACACCGCCTTGTTGTCCTTGATCGCGTCGATGGCGATCTGGCCGCGCTCGGCCTTGCCGACCATGCCCAGCAAGCCGGTCTGCTCCAGCATCTGGCGAGTGAATTTGTCCATGCGGGTCGCGGTGGTGGGGCCGGCGGGACCAACCACCTCGTCGCGGATCGGATCGACCGGGCCGACGTAATAAATGAAGCGATCGGTGAAATCCACCGGCAGTTTCTGACCCGCGTTCAGCATGTCGCTCATCCGCTTGTGGGCGGCGTCGCGGCCGGTCAGCAGTTTGCCGTTCAGCAACAGTACCTCGCCCGGCTTCCAGCTCGTCACGTCCTCGCGGGTGACGGTGGCCAGATCGACCCGACGGGCGTTGGTCGGGGCGTAGGCCAGCTTCGGCCAATCGTCCAGACTCGGCGGTTCCAACTTGGCCGGTCCGTTGCCGTCGAGGTGGAAATGCACATGACGGGTCGCGGC
This sequence comes from Candidatus Competibacteraceae bacterium, assembly GCA_016699715.1. Classification (NCBI taxonomy): domain Bacteria; kingdom Pseudomonadati; phylum Pseudomonadota; class Gammaproteobacteria; family Candidatus Competibacteraceae; species Candidatus Competibacteraceae bacterium. The sequence goes on from CP065007.1 coordinate 2,252,495, forward strand.
GCAGTTCGGCACCAGCGCGATCGGCAGGTTGGCGGCGTGGGTCGGATAATCCAGCACCTTGACATCCAGCACGGTGGTCAGACCGCCGAGACCCTGCGCGCCGATGCCCAACGCGTTGACCTTCTCGTACAGCTCGATGCGCAGTTCCTCGGCGCGATTCTTCGGACCCCGGGCGATCAAATCCTGGATATCGACCGGCGCCATCAGCGATTCCTTGGCCAGCAACAACGCCTTTTCCGGCGTGCCGCCGATGCCGACCCCGAGAATGCCCGGCGGACACCAGCCGGCGCCCATGGTCGGCACCGTCTTTAGCACCCACTCCACCAGATTGTCCGACGGGTTCAGCATCGCGAACTTGGATTTCGCCTCCGAACCGCCGCCCTTGGCCGCGCAGATCACCTCCAGATGGTGGCCGGGGACGATCTCGTAATGCACCACGGCCGGAGTATTATCCTTGCTATTCTGGCGCTTGCCGGCCGGGTCGAGCAGCACCGAGGCGCGCAGCTTGTTGTCCGGGTTGAGATAGGCGCGGCGCACCCCTTCGTTGACCATCTCCTGCACCGACAGCGTGGCGTCCCAATGCACGTCCATGCCGACCTTGAGGAACACCAGCGCGATGCCGGTATCCTGGCAGATCGGACGATGGCCCTCGGCGCACATCCGCGAGTTGATCAAAATCTGGGCGATGGCGTCCTTGGCCGCCGGGCTTTCCTCGCGCTGGTAGGCCGCCGCCAGCGCCCGGATGTAATCGACCGGATGGTAGTAGCTGATGTACTGGAAGGCGTCGGCGATGCTCTGGATAAAGTCTTCTTGGCGAATGGTGGTCATGGTCTCTCCAACGGACGAGGAAGCAGGCGCGGGTCGCGCCCGGATAGGGTGTGATGTCGTGGTGGCGGCGGTTATTTTAACAGCATTCCCTGGGAACGAATTGGTGATCCCCGTTGCGTTCAAACAGGATCAATGCCGATTCAGGATTCATTCATGCGCCTCGCATACATCATCCACCATAAAAAATCACCGAGAGGCGCGCCTCCTTAATTTATGACCGCCATGAACCGATTTTTGGAAATCGACGCCCTGCGAGGGCTGTTGTTGGTGCTGATGGTCATCAACCATACGCCCAGCCCGCTCCGAAGTCTGACCAACCAGCCGTTGGGGTTCGTCTCGGCCGCCGAAGCCTTCGTTTTCGTCTCGGCTTGTCTGTGCGGTCTCGTGTTCGGTCGCCGGCTGCACGACGGCGGGCTGCCCGAGGTGAGCCGAATGGCGCGGCGTCGCGTCCGCCAAATCTATACCGGCCATGTACTGACCCTGCTGTTTTGCTTTGCGATCATCGGCCAGGGGCTCGGGCACCTGAGTCCGTTCCACAACATGCTTCATCCCTACCTGGAGCAACCGACCAAGGCGGCGGTTTCGGCGCTGCTGCTGCTCTACCAGCCACCGCTGCTGGATATCCTGCCGATGTATCTCCTGTTCCTGTTGCTCACCCCTTTTGTTCTCAACCTGCTGGTTCGCGCCGGATTCCGTGCGGTCCTGGTCGTCAGCCTGCTGCTGTGGCTGGCCGCGCAATGCGGTCTGAAGGAATGGCTGGTCGGTGCTCTCGCCGGCGGTTGGCTGGTGATCGCCCCGGGCGCCTTCGACCTGCTGGCCTGGCAACTGCTCTGGGTGAGTGGCCTGTTCCTGGGTTACCGTCTCCAGCAACAGCGTCCGAAACGCGCGGTTCTGATTCTGCCCAGAATACCTTGGCCGGTACTGGTGAGTGTGGCCCTGTTTCTTTTCTGTTGGCGGTGGTCGTGGATTCCCCTCGCGGTCAATTTTGGCGATCCCGGCTGGTTACTGGACAAATGGCGGCTGGGACCGCTGCGCCTGCTGAATTTCTTCGCCCTGTTGTACTTGGCGCTGTGGCTGGGACCCTATTTCGCCAAGGCACTCGGGAGCCTGAAACCGCTGATCCTGATCGGTCGTAACACTCTGCCGCTGTTCTGTCTGCACACTTGTTTCGGTTTGCTGGCGGTCGGTGTCATCGAACTGTACGAACTTCCCGACGGCTGGCGCTACTTGATCCTGGCCCTGCATCTGGCCTTGATCCTGGCTTCGTCGCTGATACTGGACAAACTCTCCAATAACCCGTCTAGCGACTCAGTTCCCGCGCCGTCGGTACGCGGCTGATTCCCTATCGTCCCGATCCCAGTCCAAGGGCTTTTAGCCTCATTACGGCGCGCGCTTTCGCCTGGATTGCACTATTTTTGGGCGATCCGTGGCTGGTTTGCCCCGTTCGAAGACGCTCGTTATACTCGCAATTGCCTTATATCATGCCTAACCTGAGCTGATCTGATTTATATCGCTATGAAATAGCTTGATTTTTTAATCAGCGCCGGTGTAATTGCAAAATTTTCGCCAACCGTGCCGGGTTGGCGGTCGGTGGCACGTCATTTGTTTTTCTCCTCCCAAATCCCTTCCCGCAAGTGAACCAAAATTATGCAGCAGACGCGCAATACCGCCGGTCTGTACCGGCCTGAATTCGAACGAGACAGTTGCGGTTTCGGACTGATCGCCCAAATGGACAATCGGCCGAGCCACTGGCTGATCCAGACTTCCATCGACGCCCTGGCGCGGCTCACCCACCGCGGCGCGATCGCCGCCGACGGCAAATCCGGCGACGGCTGCGGTCTGCTGATGCGCAAACCGGACGCGTTTCTGCGCCAAGCCGCCGCCGTCGCCGGCATCGAGCTGGGCGAGCATTACGGCGTCGGCATGGTGTTCCTCAACCGCGACCCCGCCATGGCCGAAGCCGCTCGCGCCGACCTGCAAGCCGAACTGGAGCGGCAAGGACTCACGGTGGCCGGTTGGCGGGCGGTGCCGGTCAATCCCGACGCCTGCGGCGAGGAATCGCGCGATACTCTGCCGGACATCGCGCAGATTTTCGTCAACTCGCCGGCCGGGATGCTACCGGAGGTGCTCGAACGCCATCTATTCGTTGCCCGCCGCCGCGCCAGCCAGCGCATCCAGGCCCGCGATCCGGTCTACTATGTGCCGTCGCTGTCGATCCGGCTGATCAGCTACAAGGGGCTGGTGATGCCGGCCAACCTGCCGGTGTTCTATCCCGACCTCGGCGACGAGCGGCTGGAATCCTCGATCTGTCTGTTCCACCAGCGCTTCTCCACCAATACCCTGCCGCAGTGGCGACTGGCGCAGCCGTTCCGCTATCTGGCGCATAACGGCGAAATCAACACCATCGGCGGTAATCGCAACTGGGCCGAGGCGCGCAGCTACACCTTTTCCTCGCGACTGCTGCCCGACATGGCCGAAATCCGGCCGCTGGTCAACATGACCGGTTCGGACTCCAGCTCGCTGGACAACATGCTGGAAGTGCTGGTGATGGGCGGCATGGATCTGTTTCGCGCCATGCGCCTGCTGATCCCGCCGGCCTGGCAGAACGTCGAGCACATGGACCCGGATTTGCGCGCCTTCTATGAGTACAACTCGATGCATCTGGAGCCGTGGGACGGCCCGGCCGGCATCGTATTGACCGATGGTCGCTACGCCGGCTGCGTGCTGGATCGTAACGGCCTGCGCCCAGCCCGCTACGTCATCACCGAGGATCGTCACATCACCATCGCTTCGGAAATCGGCGTGTACGACTACGCCCCCGAGCAGGTGGTGGCCAAGGGGCGAATGAAGCCCGGTGAAATGCTGGCGATCGATGTCGAAACCGGCCGGCTGCTCACGCCGACCGACATCGATAACGACCTCAAAAGCCGTCATCCCTACCGGCACTGGCTGCGCGGCAACGTCCAGCGGCTGCGTTCCCTGTATCGGGAAGAGCCGGAAGGCGAATTGCTGACGCCGGACCGCCTCGATAGCTATCAAAAACTGTTCGGGGTGACCTTCGAGGAGCGCGACCAGGTACTGCGGATATTGGCCGAGGCCGGTCAGGAAGCGGTCGGTTCGATGGGTGACGACACTCCGTTCGCGGTACTGTCCGCGCGGCCGCGCTCGTTGTACGACTACTTCCGCCAGCAGTTCGCCCAGGTCACCAATCCCCCGATCGACCCGCTGCGCGAGGCGGTGGTGATGTCGCTGGAGACCTGTCTGGGCGCCGAGTGCAATCTGTTCGAGGAAAACCCGAGCTACGCGCCACGCCTGACCGCCAACTCGCCGGTGTTGACCGAGGGTCGCTATCGGGCGCTGCTGGCCAATCCCGACGGCCGCTATCCGCATCGCATCATCGACCTGAACTACCCGGTCGGCGAAGGGCTGCAAGCCGCCATCGAGCGGATTTGCGCCGAAGGGGTGGCGGCGGCGCGCGAAGGGGTGGTGCTGTTGGTGTTGTCCGACTGTCCCGTTGCCCAGGACCGGTTGCCGGTCCACGCCCTGCTGGCCACCGGCGCGGTGCACCACCGGCTGGTGCGCGACGGCCTGCGCTGCGACATCAACCTCGTGGTCCACACCGCCACCGCCCGCGACCCGCATCACATCGCGACCTTGCTCGGCTACGGCGCCACCCTGGTCCATCCCTACCTGGCCTACGACTTGCTGCGCGATCTGTTGCGCAGCGGCGAAATCGCCAACCGCGATTATCCGACCCTGATGGAGAACTACCGCAAGGGCATCAGCAAGGGCCTGTACAAGATCATCTCCAAGATGGGGATCTCCACCATCAACAGCTATCGCGGCGCGCAATTATTCGAGATCGTCGGCCTGCGCGACGAGGTGGTGGATCTGTGCTTCAAGGACACCACCAGCCGCATTCAGGGCGCGGGCTTCGACGATCTGGAAGCGGATCAGGCCGAGCTGGCGCGGCGGGCCTGGAAACGCCGGCTGCCGATCGAGCCCGGCGGCCTGCTCAAGTATATTCACGGCGGCGAATACCACGCCTACAACCCGGACGTGGTGCAAACCCTGCAACAAGCGGTGGCCAGCGGCGACTACGCCGATTACCGGACCTTCGCCCAGTTGGTGAACGAGCGGCCGGTCGCCACCCTGCGCGATCTGCTGCGGCTGAAACCAGCGACCCAACCGATTCCGCTGGACGAAGTGGAGCCGATCGAGACCATTCTGCCGCGTTTCGATTCCGCCGGCATGTCGCTGGGCGCATTGTCGCCGGAGGCGCACGAAACCCTGGCCGAGGCCATGAACCGGCTGGGCGGTCGTTCCAATTCCGGCGAGGGCGGTGAGGACCCGGTCCGCTTCGGCACGGCCAAGATGTCAAAGATCAAGCAGGTGGCCTCCGGCCGCTTCGGCGTTACCCCCGCCTACCTGGTCAACGCCGAGGTGCTGCAAATCAAGGTCGCTCAGGGCGCCAAGCCCGGCGAAGGCGGCCAGTTACCCGGCGACAAGGTTGACGCCACCATCGCCCGGTTGCGCTTTTCCCGTCCCGGCGTGGCGCTGATCTCGCCGCCGCCGCACCACGACATCTACTCAATTGAAGATCTGGCGCAACTGATTTTCGACCTCAAGCAGGTCAACCCACAGGCGTTGGTTTCGGTCAAGCTGGTGGCCGAGGCCGGGGTCGGTACCATCGCCGCCGGGGTAGCGAAAGCCTACGCCGACCTGATCACCATTTCCGGCTACGACGGCGGCACCGGCGCCTCGCCGCTGACTTCGGTCAAATACGCCGGCAGCCCGTGGGAACTGGGCCTGAGCGAGACCCATCAGACCCTGCGCCGCAACAACCTGCGCGACAAGGTACGGCTACAAACCGACGGCGGGCTGAAAACCGGCCTGGACGTGGTCAAGGCCGCTATTCTCGGCGCCGAGAGCTTCGGCTTCGGCACCGGCCCGATGGTGGCGCTGGGCTGCAAGTATCTGCGGATTTGCCATCTCAACAACTGCGCCACCGGTGTGGCGACCCAAAACAAGGTGCTGCGTCTCAACCACTACCGGGGCACCGCCGACAAGGTGGCGAACTACTTCAAGTTCATCGCCCGGGAAGTGCGGGATCTGATGGCCGGCCTTGGCGTGCGCCGCTTCGAGGAACTGATCGGTCATACCGAGCTGCTGGAGATCCTGCCCGGCGCCACCGACAAGCATCGCGGCCTGGATCTGAGGCCGATCCTGTCCGACGCCGGCCTGCCGGCGGACCGGCCCCGATTTTGCCTTGAACCACGCAACGTCCCGTTCGACCGGGGCGAACTGGCCGAACGGATGGTGCGGGACGCCCTGCCGGCCATCACCGCCCAGTCCGGCGGCGAGTTCAGCTATGCCGTCAAAAACATCCACCGTTCCATCGGCGCGCGGCTGTCGGGCGAAATCGCCCGCCGTCACGGCGACCTGGGCATGGAGAACGCGCCGATCAAGTTGCGGCTGACCGGCACCGCCGGCCAGAGTTTCGGCGTGTGGAACGCGGGGGGGCTGCATCTCCATCTGGAAGGCGACGCCAACGACTACGTGGGCAAGGGCATGGCCGGCGGCAAGCTGGTGATTCATCCGCCCGCAAACAGCCGCTTCGACGCTCACCGTACCCCGATCATCGGCAACACCTGCCTGTACGGCGCCACCGGCGGCCTGCTGTACGCCGCCGGGACCGCCGGCGAGCGCTTCGCGGTGCGCAACTCCGGGGCGCTGACGGTGGTGGAAGGGGTCGGCGATCATGGCTGCGAGTACATGACCGGCGGCGTGGTGGTGGTGCTGGGCGAGACCGGCGTCAACTTCGGCGCCGGCATGACCGGCGGTTTCGCCTTCGTGCTGGATGAGCACAATGCCTTCGTGGACCGCTACAACCACGAACTGATCGACATTCACCGCATCGCCACCGAGAACATGGAGCCGCAGCGCAATTATCTGCTGGCGCTGATCGAGGATTACGTCGCCGAAACCGGCAGCGTCTGGGGTCAGGCCATCCTCGACGACTTCCGTTACTACGCCAGCCGCACCTGGCTGGTGAAACCGAAAGCCGCCGAGTTGGAATCCTTGCTGGAAACGCTGCGCGAGGCGGCATAAAACCCGCCCGGACGTCGCCTGAACCCAAGCCGTGGGAGCCCGCCAGCGGGTTCCCACGGGCAAGTTCTCCCATTCCCCTTTGTCGTTGGATGCACCGATGTCGAAAGCCAAACCCCTGCTGTTTATCGATGTGCCCCGTCAGGACCCGAACAAGAAACCGGCCCGTGAGCGGGTGATCGAGTTCGGGGAAATCTACGGGCAGTTCAACCCCCAGTCCGCCGCGACCCAGGCCGGACGTTGCCTGCATTGCGGTAACCCCTACTGCGAATGGAAGTGCCCGGTCCACAACTACATTCCCAACTGGCTGCAACTGATCGCCGAAGGCAATCTGTTCGAAGCCGCCGAAATGTCCCACCGCACCAACTCGCTGCCCGAGGTCTGCGGCCGGGTCTGCCCGCAGGATCGGCTGTGCGAAGGCGACTGCACCCTGAACGACGGCTTCGGGGCGGTCACCATCGGCGCGGTCGAAAAATACATCACCGACGAGGCGCTCAAGGCCGGCTGGCGGCCCGATCTGTCCAAGGTGACGCCCACCGGCAAGCGGGTGGCCATCGTCGGCGCCGGTCCGGCCGGGCTGGGCTGCGCCGACATCCTGGCGCGCAACGGCGTCAAGCCGGTGGTGTTCGATCGCTATGCCCAGATCGGCGGGCTGCTGACCTTCGGCATTCCCCCGTTCAAGCTGGAAAAAGAGGTGATACAGACCCGGCGCGAGATCATGGAAGGCATGGGCATCGAGTTCCGCCTCGGGGTCGAGGTCGGCCGCGACATCGCCTTCCAGCAACTGCTGGACCAGTACGACGCCGTGTTTCTCGGCATGGGCACCTACGCCTTCATGAAGGGCGGCTTTCCCGGCGAGGGTTTGCCGGGAGTGCACGACGCTTTGCCTTATCTGATTTCCAACGTCAACCGGCTGTTGGGGCTGGAGCGGGACCCGCGCGAGTTCGTCGATATGCAGAATCGGCGAGTGGTGGTGCTGGGCGGCGGCGATACGGCGATGGACTGCAATCGCACCGCTATCCGGCAGGGCGCGACCAGCGTCACCTGCGCCTATCGCCGCGACGAGGCCAACATGCCCGGCTCGCGCCGTGAAGTCGCCAACGCCAAGGAGGAGGGGGTACGATTCCTCTGGAACCGGCAGCCGATCGAGATCGTCGGCGACGAACGAGTGGAGGGTGTCAAGGTCTGCGCCACCCGGCTCGGCGCGGCCGACGCCCGGGGCCGACGCGCGCCCGAAGTCGTACCGGGCTCGGAGGAGATCATTCCGGCCGACCGGGTGATCATCGCTTTCGGTTTCCAGCCCAGTCCGGCGCCCTGGTTCGCCGACTTCGGCATTGCCGTGGACGAGCGCGGCCGGGTCCGTGCCACGCCGGCCAGCTCGCGCAAGTTTCAGACCGGCAACCCCAAGGTGTTTGCCGGTGGCGACATGGTGCGCGGCTCCGATCTGGTGGTGACCGCCATCTTCGAGGGCCGGGAAGCGGCGGAGGGAATTCTGGATTACCTGGAGGTGTGACGGCCGGCGGGCGGAGGCGTGGGACGATCCCGGGGTACGGCGGCTCTTAGCCTCTAACCTCCAACCGGGCTATTGTATCCGCAAACAGGCCCCGTCTTGCCCGCCATCCCGGAGTTTCCGCCATGCCCGACCACTCAACCCCGTTTCCACCCGGCTTCCTTTGGGGGGCCGCCACCTCGGCCTATCAGATCGAAGGCTCGCCGCTGGCCGACGGCGCCGGGCCGAGCATCTGGCACGAATTCGCCCACACGCCCGGCCGGACCCACGACGGCGACACCGGCGACCGGGCCTGCGATCATTATCACCGCTACCGGGACGACGTGGCGCTGATGGGCGGACTGGGCCTGAACGCCTACCGCTTCAGCGTGTCCTGGAGCCGGGTGCTGCCGGAGGGGCGTGGCCGGATCAACCCCCAGGGACTGGATTTCTACCAAAGGTTGGTGGACGCGCTGCTGGAACAGGGCATCCAGCCGATGCTCACCCTGTACCACTGGGATCTGCCGGCGGCGCTGGACCGGCGGGGCGGCTGGCTCAATCCCGACAGCGCCGACTGGTTCGCCGACTACGCCCAAGTTCTGTTCCGGGCGCTGGACGATCGGGTTCGGCTCTGGGTCACCCTGAACGAACCCTGGGTGGTGGTGGACGGCGGTTATCTGCACGGCGTGCTCGCGCCCGGCCTGCGCAACCCCTTCGCCGCCCCGCACGCCGCCCACAACCTGCTGCGGGCGCACGCCGCCGCCACGCAAGCCTATCGGGCCGCCGGCCGGCACCGGATCGGCCTGGTGGTCAACCTGGAGCCGAAATATCCGGCGACGGAAACAGCCGAGGATCTGGCCGCGACCATGCGGGCCGACGCCTACTGGAACCGCCAGTATCTCGATCCGGTGTTTCTGGGCGCCTACCCGCCGGAACTGGCCGAGATCTTCGGTGCCGCCTGGCCAGCGTTCGCCGCCACCGAGCTCGATGCCTTGCGCCAGCCGCCGGATTTTCTCGGCATCAACTACTACAGCCGGCAGGTGGTGCGGCACGATCCCAGCGACTGGCCGCTGACCGCCGGCCGGGTTCGGCAGGCGCGGCAGACCCATACCGGTCTGGACTGGGAAGTCTATCCGCAAGGTCTGACCGATATCCTGCAATGGGTCGCCGGCCGCTACGGGCCGCTGCCGCTCTACATCACCGAAAACGGCGCGGCTTTCTACGATCCGCCCCAGGCCGACGGCGCGGTGGACGATCCTCTGCGCCGGTGCTATCTGCGCGACCATCTGCGGGCGGCGTGGGCGGCGCTGGAAACCGGCGTCGATCTGCGCGGTTATTTTGCCTGGTCGTTGCTGGACAACTTCGAATGGGCGCATGGCTATTCGCAGCGTTTCGGTTTGGTCCACGTCGATTACGCTACCCAGCGGCGCACCGTCAAAACCAGCGGAAAACTGTACGCGGAGATCGTTCGTGGCCGTGGCGCGGCGCTGTTCGCCGCCGAGACCGGGGCGCCCTGATCCGCCGGCGGACCTTCGCCGCCGCGAGTCGTGTCATCCGCTATCTTGCAAGCCGGTCGGTCCGTGTCAAAATGTGCGAAAACCGCATGACACGGGAGTCCTTGATGAAGAACTCAACAGCCGACGAACTGCACGCGCAGGCAGCCCAGCAGCGGCGGGAAATCGTCGAACTCGGCTTGCACGACGCCGAAGACCTCGTTTATGGCATCATGCCGTTGCTGGTGCGGGCCTTGGACCTGGACCCCGACCATCTGCCGTCCCTGGATCTGCTGAGCGATCTGCTGATGGAGATCGACGCCTGCGAGGAAGCCATCGAGCTTGCCGAAAAACTGCTGACTCTGGTGCCGGACAACGCCGATGGCCGAAAAAAGCTGGCGGCCTTGGTCAGCGGCGAGGAGAACCAGCGCCGGTTGGTGCGCGCCTATCTGCATCAGAAGCGGCTACAACTGACCCGAAACCCCGTCCACCGCTGAAACGGCGTGAGGAAGCCCCCATGGCGGCGAAACGCATTGATGAACTGTTCGGCCAGGCGCTCGACAAGTTCCGCAACGAGCGGGAGCGGCAGCAGAATCGCGACGCCAGCCGGCCGAGCACACTGGAGCGAGCGTTCGAACGCCTGAAGGACGAAGCCCGCGCGCTGAAGCAGCACCTTCAAAGCCATCCCCAATTCAACTACTTCTGGATCTTCCGCGACCAGATCACCATCAGTTTCCGCACCGGCCCCAACCAGCCCACCGTGCAGTTGGTGGTCCGGCTCTACCATCCCGGTAACCATCGTTTCAAACAGGGCATTTATGGCTACTTGCCCTGTGGCTACGAAATGCCGCTGGATTCGGTGGACGAAGCGGTGGAGTTCATCGCTACCCAGTGCGGCAAGCTGCTGGCCTAGTCGCCAGCATCGCCTGAATCCACGAATCCAGCCAGGCCGGGAATACTCATCGTCGGGCCGGTGGAGAAGATTGCGACATCATCGGACGGCTCAGCCCATCGCCAGCCGCCGCCCGCCCTCGCAGAGCAACAGCAGTGCGTAGACCAGCAGCAATCCGCCCAAACCGCGCATCAGCACCACATAGCCCCGGCTGCGCAGTGCGTGGCGCACGCGGCCCAGCAGCAGCGCCAGCACCACCTTCGAACCGACCAGCGGCAGGTAAAATGCGATCACGAAGGCGATGGCCGCCAGCGGCTCCCGCCGCCACGCCGCCAGTACGGTGGGCGCGCCCACCGCCAGCCAGAACAGATAAGGGTTGGGGTTGAGAATATTGGCGATCACGCCGCGCCGCAGCGAGTGGCCCGGCGCGACCGGCGGCAACTCCGCGCCGCGAAACCGCAGGCTTTCCAGACTCAGCCAGGCCAGATACAGTCCGCCGCCCAGATGCAGCAGCGCCAGCGGCAGATCCTGGTCGGCCAGCGGCCGCAGCACCAGCAGGGCGGCCAACACGATCGGTGGATCGGTCAGCAGCGGTGCCAGCGCCACCGCTATCCCGGCGCGGACTCCGTGGCGCAGGGTCTCGCTGGTCACCAGCGCCAGCAGTGGCCCCGGCGCCAGTCCGCCGCTCAGGCCCAGCAGCAGACCGGCCGCCGCGAAGCCGGGCACCACGCTCACGAGCCCGGCCGCGCCAGCCGCGCCGCCAGCTCCGCGCGCAGCGTCAAGTAGCTGTCCAGCCGGCGCGGGACGATCTCGCCGCGCGCCAGTGCCGCCGCCAGCGCGCAGCCGGGTTCGCCCTGATGCCGGCAGTCGGAAAACCGGCAGCGACCCAGATGCGGCGCCAGTTCCGGAAACCCTCGGCCCAGCGCATCCGGGTCGATCTCACCCAGTCCAAAGCTGCGCACGCCCGGGGTATCGATCAGATCGCCACCGTCCGGCAGGTGATAGAGCGTACTGGTGGTGGTGGTGTGGGCACCGTGGCCGGTGGCCTGGGAGATGGCCTGGATGCGGATCTCGCGTTCCGGCAGCAGCGCCTTGACCAGCGACGACTTGCCGACCCCCGACTGGCCGACCAGCAGGCTGACCCGCCCGCCCAGCCAGGCGCGCAACTCGTCCAGTCCCCGCGCGGCGCGGTTGCTGGCCAGCAGCAGCGGATAACCGATTCGCCGGTAAGGCTCCAGCCGTTCCAGCAGCGCCGTCCGCGCCGGTGCGTCCAGCAAATCCACCTTGTTCAGCACCAGCAGCCCCCGCACGCCGATGGCGGCGATCGCCACCAGATAGCGGTCGAGCAAATACTCGCTGGGTTCCGGTTCCGGCGCCAGCACCACTGCTACTTCGTCGAGGTTGGCGGCCACCGGTCGCGGCTGGCCGCGGTAATCGGGGCGGGTCAGCAGCGACCGGCGCTCGACCAGCGCCACCACCACCCCTACCTCTGCTTCCGCGCCGGACGGTTGCCAAACCACGCGGTCGCCGCAGGCCAGCCGGCCCAGGTTTTGTCGTGCCGCGCAGCGGTACAGGCAGCCTTTGTCATCCTCGACGATCAGGGCCGAGCCATAATTGGCGATCACCAGGCCGGTTCGTTCCGGGCCAAGCCCAAGCTCATCCGGCCCCGGCGCCGGCCCGTCGGCGCGCTCGCGGCGGTGGTCCTGCTGGCGCTGGATGCGGGCCCGCTGGCGCTGGGTCAGCCGTCGGTTGGTCATGACGCCCCGCCGTGGGCCGGCTGGCGTCGAACCGCCGCCGGAATCGGGTTAAACTGACTGTTCCTCTCCTTCCTCTTATATTCCAAAGGCACTATGTCCCCCGACAACCTGATCTGGATCGACCTGGAAATGACCGGCCTGGACACCCAGACCGACCGCATCATCGAAATCGCGACCGTCGTTACCGACAGCCAACTGAACGTGCTCGCCGAAGGGCCGGTGCTGGCCATCCACCAAAGCGACGCGACGCTGGCGGCGATGGACGACTGGAACCGGAAGCAGCACGGCGGGTCCGGCCTGGCGACCCGGGTGCGCGCCAGCGAGTTGGACGAACGCGAGGCCGAAATACGTACCTTGGCATTTCTCAGCCAGCATGTCCCCCCAGGCAAGTCGCCGATGTGCGGTAATAGCATCTGTCAGGACCGACGCTTCCTGGCGCGCTGCATGCCGGATCTGGAAGCGTATTTTCACTACCGCAACCTGGACGTCAGCACACTCAAGGAACTGGCCCGCCGCTGGTATCCCGAGCGGGTCAAGGGCTTCAACAAGAGCTCGACCCACCTGGCGCTGCAAGATATTCACGATTCCATCGAGGAGCTGCGTTTCTACCGCGAGCGCTTGTTCCCGCCAGTGGCCGGCAATCCCTAGCGACGGTTCCGGCCGCGCGCCATCCCGCATCGTGCCGCCATCTCTCAGCGCTCGACCGGCAAGCCGGGATCGTTGCCCCATTCCGACCAGGCGCCGGGATAGCCGCGCACCCGCGGGTAGCCCAGATAGCGCAGCACCCAGTAGGTATGCGCCGAGCGGTGGTGGGTCTGACAGTAGACGATCACTTCCTTGTCGGGCGTGACGCCGCGCGTCGCCAGCAATTCCCGCAGCACCGGGTCGGGTTGCAGACGCAACTGCCGCCGCGGGTCCATGGCGTCGGTCCAGTTCAGGTTAACCGCGCCGGGAATGTGGCCGGCGCGGGCGGCGCGCTGGTCCAGGCCGGCGAATTCGGCCGGGGTGCGGGTATCGAGCAGCACGACATCGGCGCTCCCAAGCTGTTCCAGGATGTAAGCCTTGTCGGCCATTGCCGCCGGATTGGCGAAACAGGCCGGATAGACGCTGCGCGATGGGTGGGGTAATTGAGCGTCCAGCGCTCCACCGGCGGCGTCCCAGGCGTGGGTGCCGCCATTGAGCAGGGAAACCGGCGCGTGGCCGAGTACCGCCAGTGTCCACAGCAATCGCCCGGCGCGACCGTTGCCTTCCTCGTCGTAGGCGACCACATGCCGTTCCGGGGTCAGGCCCAGCCGCGAGCACACTTCGCCCAGCCGCGCTTCGTCCGGCAGCAGGCCCATCGCCGGCGGTTCGGCCCGGACCAGATCGGCATAATCGAGATGGATCGCGCCGGGGATGTGGCCGGCGGCGTAGCTGGCCGGATTGGACAGGTCCACGATGAGGATCCTGGGGTCGGCCAGACACGATTGAAGCTGTTCCGGTTCGATCAGCAGCGACAGATTCGGGGCGGAGGTCATGCGGGCTCCTGTAAAGGTTCGATGTCATGGGGTTTACGCTTTTGACCCGCGCGAACGGCGCAAGCTAAGCGGAGATGACAAATATTTCCCATCATCACAAGTTGCCGCCCCACGCGCAACGGTATCCGATGATCGGCATCCTCCATCGCCCGAGCGCGCCTCCCAGCGCAAGACGGCCGGCGACCAGCAATCTTTCCACCCGCTGACGCGAGCGCCTGCCGTACAAGAAGGCTAAAAACCACCGTCCTTTCAAACCTGCTCCGCTTCCGGCATGAACTCCTGCAACAGATCGTTCAGAAAACGCAACCCCAGCTCGCTCGCTTGCAGGCGTTCGGGATCGTTCTCCAGCAATGTCCGCGCCCGCGCCCGGCTCCAGCCCGGCTCCAGCGCCGCCAGCGACACGCCCGTGCGTTCGCCGAACAGCGCCGCCGGCACCCCTTCGATCAGACGCAAGGCGTTCATCAGAAACTCCAGCGGCAGTTCGGCCTCGCGCACCGGCGTGTCGCCGCCAACACCGGCTGGCGTTCCGGCCCGCGCCAGATAGTCGCGCGGGTGTTTGGCCTTCCAGATCCGATGGATCGTTCCGCTGGCGGGATCGCTCAGCTTGCCATGCGCGCCGGCGCCGATGCCGAGATAGTCGCCGAATTCCCAGTAGTTCAGATTGTGCCGGCAGCGCTGGCCGGCGCGGGCGTAGGCCGACACTTCGTAGCGCGAGTAGCCGTGCCGGGCCAGTTCCTCCTGGGCGCGGTCCTGAATGACACTGATCGTATCGTCGTCCGGCAGCACCGGCGGCGACCGGTAAAACCGGGTGTTGGGTTCGAGGGTGAGCTGGTAATAGGAAAGATGCGCCGGTTGCAGCGCCAGCGCACAGGCAATATCGGTCAGCGCCTGTTCGACCGTCTGACCCGGCAGGCCGAACATCAGATCCAGATTGAAATGGTCCAGTCCGGCGGCATGGGCGGCCTCGGCGGCGGCAACCGCCGCGCGGCGATCGTGAATCCGCCCCAAGGCTTGCAGGTGTCCGTCGTCGAAGCTCTGTACCCCGATCGACAGGCGATTGATGCCGGCCTCGCGAAATTCGGCGAATTTACCCCGCTCCACCGTGCCGGGGTTGGCTTCCAGGGTGATTTCCAGATCCGGGCGCAGCGGCAGGCGGGCGCGCAGTCCCGACAGTAGCCGGTCCAGCGCCTCGGCCGAAAACAGGCTGGGGGTGCCGCCGCCGATGAACAGGCTGTCGATGCGTCGTCCCCAGACTCGGGGCAGATCCTGTTCCAGATCGGCCAGCAGCGCGTCCACATAAGCCTGTTCCGGCAGCGGCCCATGCGCTTCGTGAGAATTGAAATCGCAGTACGGGCATTTGCGCGCGCACCAGGGGATATGGACGTACAACGCCAGCGGGACCGGCACGGTGAAAACGGGCATCGCGGGTGCTCAGTCCGTCGTCGGCGCCAGTGGGTCCAGCTTCAGCGCTTGCGCCAGCTGGGCCAGCGCCTGGCCGCGATGGCTGAGCCGGTTCTTGACCGCCGGATCGAGTTCGGCGGCCGTCTGGGCTTCGCTGGGAACGAGGAACACCGGATCGTAGCCGAAGCCACCGTCGCCATACGGCTCGAAGGTGATCAGCCCCTCCCAACTGGCTTGACAGATCAACGGCATCGGGTCGGCGGCATGGCGCAACAAGGCTAAGGCGCAATGAAATCGGGCGCCACGCCATTCGGCGGGGGTTTCGCCCAATTCCGCCAGCAGCTTGGCGATGTTGGCGCGGTCGTCGGCTTCGGGACCGGCATAGCGGGCCGAATAAATGCCCGGCGCACCCTCCAAGGCGTCCACCACCAGGCCGGAATCGTCCGCCAACGCCGGTAACCCGGTATGTTGAGCGGTGTTGCGGGCCTTGAGCAAGGCATTCTCGACGAAACTCAATCCGGTTTCCTCGACTTCCGGCACGGCGAAGGCCGACTGTGGCACGATCTCCACCGCCAGCCCGGCCAGCACGGTGCTGAATTCCCGGACCTTGCCGGGGTTGCCGGTTGCCAGCACGATCTTGCGCATGGTCATGCTCCGTCCGCGTTCAGGCCGGCAGCCCCAGCACTTCCCGCTGCTTGCGCAACAGGCGTTCGATGCCGCCGCGCGCCAGTTCCAGCATCGCCTGCAATTCCTCCATGCGGAAGGCGTGTCCCTCGGCGGTGCCCTGGAGTTCGATGAAGGCCCCGGCGTCGTTCATCACCACGTTCATGTCGGTTTCCGCTTCGGAATCCTCGGCGTAGTCCAAATCCAGCACCGGCAGGCCCTGAAAGATACCCACCGACACCGACGCCACCTGCCCATGCAGCGGGTTTCTCTTGAACGATTTTCTGCCGACCAAATGGCGCACCGCATCGGCCAGCGCCACGAAGCCGCCGGTGATGGCGGCGGTGCGGGTACCGCCGTCGGCCTGGATCACGTCGCAGTCCAGGGTGATGGTGCGCTCGCCCAGCGCTTCCAGATCCAGTACCGCGCGCAGCGCCCGGCCGATCAGCCGCTGGATTTCCATGGTCCGCCCGTCCTGCCGGCCGCGGCTGGCCTCGCGGCTGGAGCGGGTATGGGTGGCGCGCGGCAACATGCCGTATTCGGCCGTCACCCAGCCCCGCCCCTTGCCCTTGAGAAAATGCGGTACCCGTTCCTCGACGCTGGCGGTACAGATCACCCGGGTGTCGCCGAACTCCACCAGCACCGACCCTTCGGCGTGCTTGGTGAATTGACGGGTCATCCGGATCGGGCGCAGTTCGTCGGCGGCGCGGTTGCTGGGGCGCATGGCGGGGTTCCTGTGGTGAAAGCATCAAAACCTGAAGGGGCGGCACTATAGCAGAGTCGGAGTAAAATCGGCCGACGGCGCGGAGCCGCCGTCACGTCTTGAGCCGGAGCCGCCAGGAAAATTCGGTGCGATGGCGCGCTAAGCGGGCCAGATCGACCTAAGATGAAAGGATCATTAAAGACGAGGATAGCCCATGTTACGCAGCATGACCGCCTTTGCGCGCCAGGAGCAGTCCAGCGCCTGGGGCACCATTACTTGGGAATTGCGCTCGGTCAACCACCGTTATCTGGAAACCACCGTTCGTCTGCCGGATGCGCTGCGCGGGTTGGAGGTATTGGCGCGCGAGCGCATCGGCGGGGTGTTGAGTCGTGGCAAGGTGGAATGCACCCTCAAGATGCAGGCCGCCGGTACGACGGCGGCCGCGCTCACGCTGAACCGGCCGCTCGTCGAACGTTTGTTGGACGTCGCGGCGGAGCTGGAACACCTGATGGGGCCGGGCACCGGTTTGCGCCTGGTGGATGTACTGCGCTGGCCGGGCGCGGTCAACGAGGCGGAACCGGATCTGGACGAAGTCCGGCTGGCCATTCTCGATGGCCTGGACACGGCGTTGCGGGATCTGGTCGTCACCCGGGAACGGGAAGGTCAGCGTACCGCCGAACTGCTGCGGCAGCGTTGCGACGCCATGCGGGTCCAGGTCGAGCTGGTGCGCGCCCGCCGGCCCGAGGTGCTGGCTCGTTGGCGCGACAAGCTGCTGGGCCGGCTGGCCGATATCCCGGTCGACGCCGACACCGGCCGCCTGGAACAGGAGCTGGCGCTGATCGCCCAGCGCCTGGACGTGGACGAGGAACTCGACCGGCTGGACACTCATCTCGACGAGATTCAGGCCGTGTTCGAACGCGATGAGGCGGTCGGCCGGCGGCTGGATTTTCTGATGCAGGAGCTCAACCGGGAAGCCAACACCCTGTCCTCGAAATCCGCCGACGCCGATACCACCCGCGCCGCAGTCGAGCTGAAGGTGCTGATCGAGCAGATGCGGGAGCAGGTGCAGAACATCGAGTAGGGTTTCATCCCGCTTCACCTCGTCTTGCCCTACCCTGGAAAGCCGCTGTTTCAGCGGCTTTTTTGCATTCCGGCGTTGCAATCTGTCTCAGGCAATCATTGCAAATAGCCGGGTACACAAGCGCATCCACAAGGGTCTTTTGGCGCAACATGTTGGGTACGCGAGAGAAATTCGGATGAGCAACTTGAGCAACTTGAGCGATTTGCCGATTTGCCAATGGATCAAGGCGGGCAAACGCTTTGAAGGCCGCGGCGACGGTCATGGCTTGATCCTGCGTTACCGGGCGGTGGATGCCGTGCCGATGTGGCGGTTTCTGGAGGGGCTGGGGTATGTCAGTTGATTTCTGGTTCGTGGAAGATCCTGACCGCGGGTCGATCACTCCGAGTGGCAGCGATAGACCGTTTCACCATCGATCAGTAGCGCATCTCCAGCTTTCGTATGCAAGGTCAAGTCGCCATTGGAATACTTCGCGCCGGAACCGGAAATGACTTGAATCAGTGCGACTTCGGCTTGACCGGCATGGGATACATGCGCCACGGAATAGGATCGGGAGTTGTCATAACGGGCCTGCAATCGCGATCCATCCTCACAGTCATAGCGATAGACACTATCCTGTTCCGGTGTGGCAGCGGCGTCAAAGGCGGCGAAATACGCCCTACAGGTCTTGAGAAAGTCTTGTACCGGACTCTCCGCTCCCTGGAGTGGGATCGTTACCGGCACAAGGTTTTCAGCTTGCAAAACCAGTTCTCCAGGTTTCGAGAAGACCTGCCATAGCGGGTCGTCAATACCGATTGCCAGCCGTACACCGGCATATTCCGAGCTGTCCTTGAATACCTTTCCGGCATAGGTGGCGCTGAGACTCGGGCCTTGCAAGTTGACGTCGATGGGCTGACTGGGCGCGATATTACCGAAATCGATCAGCAAGTCGGCCATAAGCTCCGGTCCTCTTTGACCCTTTTCGCAGCTTGCTGAAAATGCGATGGCATCGGTCTCCGGGGTGCCAAATATCAAAAAAGTCTTTGGCTGACCGGAGTCTTCCGAGGAATAGGTTTGAACAAACCACTTCGCATCGCTGATGGGTGGTGTGGTGGGGCTCCAACCGCAATGAGTCTTGAAAATCTCGAATGCATCATGCGAGCCTTGCAATGCCAGTTCGGTGGTTTGGTCGCCAAAGCTAACCTTGAGGCTGCGGCCAGATTGCAGGGCTGCAATCAGGGAATCGTTTCGATCCAGCTCGAATTCAGGCGTATAGCCGATCTGGCCGAAATAATGCGTCACCGCTTGTCGCTTGAAGCTCTGGCCGTCGATATTCAATACAATCGGAAGTGCGGCATCTTCCTGACCGGTTGCCACCGCCGCCCAGTGGACGCTAACCATGGCAGGCTGCTCCGCACCCCTGCAAACGACCATCATGCCGATGTCATCGCCGCAATCGCGACAGTCGGTCAGCATGATTTTTTCCCCGCCGCCACTGGTGCTCCAACTGCGGGAGGCGGCAAAGGCGGATAGTGGCATGAAGGCGAAAATCGTCGCGAAGGCAGCGAGTACAATTGCCCATGACCGCTTACTCAAGCAGAAAGTGAGTAGGGGAGAAAGTAGTCTGTATGGCATGATCATTCAGTAGGGTTGCGGTGGTGTTGGCCGAGTGATCCATCGTTAATGAAAGTATCAAATCATTGCCCATGGCGATTCATGCCGCCTCGGTGCTTGGAGACCATCCGCACCACCCGTTCCCGCACTTCCAGTGAAACCTCATTGCCTTTTTCGCGGTTCAGGGCGTTGCGAGTTCGCTGACGAGTTCAGACCCGATCCGAAGAACGTCGGCGAGTAGTTCATCCGCGTGCGTCACTTCAGTTCGCGCTCCCAAGAAGCATGGGCGTAGCGCCAGTTTACCGCTCACCTGGGTCGTGCTCGGCAAGCTTCGATTTTCGCGAACAAGCCGACGATGCAGGTTTTGGTTGAGACGGTTCAGATTCGGGACGTCGGGCGATACATATCGGAAACAGCAGATCGAGAGGGTGGGCTCCAGCAACAGTTCGAGGTTTGGGTGTTCGCGGGCGGCATCGGCAACGCGAAGCGCCAAGTCATTGTGGCGCACGATCCTTGCTCGCATTCCTTCCACGCCAATTTCTCGAAGCAGCGCCCAGACCACGACACCGCGACTCGGAGCGCTCAGTTCGATCCCGTAATCGTAGTAGGGGATGCCGAAGTCGTCCAACGAGTGCTCGGCGGTCGGCGATGGCGTCTCTTGGTGAACCGCGCCCTCAAGATAGTCCGCCGGCTCTTGAGTGAAGGCCCGGTGCAGTAGCTCCCGGTCGCGGACGAAGGTGGCCGCTACCCCTACGGCCGCGCCCAGCCATTTATGGGGGTCAACGATGACCGAGTCGGCCTGTTCCAAGCCACGGTAGAGAGGGGTCTTCCGCTCATCGAGGATGCCGGGCAGTCCATACGCGCCGTCAATATGCAGCCAGATTTCGTGCTCTTTCGCCACTTCGGAGATGGCAAGCAGTGGGTCGATCGCGCCGGTGTTGGTGGTCCCCGCGTTCGCGACGATCGCCATGGGGATAATTCCCGCTTGTCGATCTTCGGTGATCGCGCGACGCAGGTCGGCGACCTCCATTCGGCCGCCCGCGTCACATGCAATCGGGCGTACCGCGCGCCGACCGATACCGAGCACGCCAGCGGAGCGCTGAATCGTGTGATGCGTTTCGCGCGTCGCATACACGCTTACGCGGCCGTATACGCCGGCTGCCGCCGGATCATGGCCTGCCTTTTCGAACGCGTGTTGGCGTGCCGCCCCCAGGGCAAGCAGATTCGCGACCGAGCCCCCTGAGCTGTATACGCCTTGCAGATGCCCGATGGAACACATCGAGGCCAGCCAGCTCAGGGAGAGATCCTCCAGGAAGTTGAATGAGGTCAAGAGGTAGCGCTGAGGCGCCGCGATGCTTGCGGCCGTCGATGCCAAGGTAGACGCAGTCGTCCCGCCCGTTGTGATGAACGAGGTGAACCCCGGCTTCGCCACTGGCGAGCCATTCGGAATCAGGTAGGTGACGAGTTCATCCGTGACCTGCTCGATTCCGATGCCTCGAAGCGGTAGGGCGGTGTCGAGGCGAGGACGCCATTCATGACTCGTTCGAACCGGATCGGCATGCTCGAAACGGAGGAATTTGTCCAGCGCGGCGCCGACTTGCGCGAGCAGTGCTTGTAGGTCACCAGTTTCGGCCGCGTCTCTGTACATTTTGATCTCTTCTCAGTCAGCACGTTGCATGTGCTACTGGAAACAGTGGCGCCGTGTGCGCACCAAGATGCGAAAGCTGTTGGCGCTGAGGGCGAGCAAATGGCAGGCAATCAGGGCTGGGCTCAGCAGTAAAGCCTGCTGGCATCTGTCGCGGACGTTGGCCACCCAGACCAGGATGACCAACAACTGGCTGCAAAGCCAGGGCTTGATTTGCGTGCGTGATCTCTGGATGAATGCGCATGGTTATGCCTGAGATCGTCGTGTGCTCCCTTCTTGTGAACCGCCTAGTGCGGACCCGCATGCTAGGTGGTGTGGGGAGGGCGGGTTAATCACCCGCCCTTACCCGATTAGGCGTCTGTTGATGAACTGCTAGGCGTTGAATCCTCCGTCAATGGTCAGGCTTGCGCCTGTGACGTAACCGGCTTCCGGGCCGGCAAGGTAAGCGACCATCGCCGCGACCTCCTCGACCGTGCCATAGCGCGGCAGCGCCATGAATTGCTTTTTGAGCATCTCGGCAAACTCGGTCTTGTCGGGGTTCATCTCCGTGTCAATCGGGCCAGGCTGAACATTGTTAATGGTGATTCCGCGCGTGCCGAGATCGCGCGCCAAGCCCTGAACTAGCCCTTGGAGAGCGGACTTGCTCATCGCGTAAACACTTCCGCCCTGAAAGGGCATCCTTTCGGCGTTGCAACTGCCGATGTTGATGATGCGTCCTCCTTCCTTCATATGCTTGACCGCCACCTGGGTCGCCACAAACACCGCCCGCACATTAACAGCCATCGTCCGGTCGAAGTCTGCAAGCGCGAAGTTGTCGATAGGACCCATTGCCAGGACGCCAGCGCTGTTGACCAAAATGTCGATGCCGCCCAATTCACTCACGGTGCGCTCGACCGCAGCGACGATTGCGCTGGCATCGGCACTATCGGCCTGAATGGCGATCACCTTGATCCCGAGCGATCGCGCTGCTGCGGCGGTATCGTTGGCCTTGTCGGGCGAACTGCTATAGGTGAATGCGACGTCAGCGCCTTCGCTGGCCAGACGTTTAACGATGGCAGCGCCAATGCCTCGGCTACCTCCTGTGACAAGTGCGCGTTTATTTTTAAGTGTGTGATTCATAGGATTCCTTGGGTTGGTTACAGAACTGACTGTGATACGCCCAACGTTTGAGTTCACCGGCTGCCGAAGGCAGTCCGGTGCAACGAAGTGTTAGTCGTCAGTGACACTGCGCGCTCCTTTGCCTAAGTTGCAGCGTTCGCACGCAGTTGCTAGGTTGGCCATTTCGTCGGTACCACCGTCAGCGACGGATACCTTGTGATCAATGTGAAGTGCAGTTTCAGCACCCGTGGCGCCGCAGTATATGCAGCGATACCCGTCGCGACTGAAAACTTGAAAGCGAACCTTTGACGACAGTGAACCCTTTCGCGACTTTGACTTCGCAACCTTGAAGCCTGCTTCTGTGCCGTAGACACTGAACTCGTGACACTCCGTGAAGTGCTTTGGATCAACGACCATCCAGTTCCATCGAAGATCCTCCTTTGGTGCCCGTTCGGCAACGAGTTGCTGGTGATTTCCATCGCGTGCGATTTCATCGGGGTAGGTTCGTAGCGATGAGCAATACAAGCCAAAGATTCGAGCCGTGACCTCAGGGCAGAATCCGTCGACGCCACGTAGCGAACCGTCTCGCCGTAGCCATGTTCCGACCGTCAACTCCATTGAGGAGAAGACGTCGGAGGCTTCCCACTGAGCTTCAAGCCGCGTTGCAACTCCGGGTGGAAGGTCAAGAGCTATCGCTCCGGCGGCCGCCGCGTGTTTCTGGCTCAGAAAGTACCGTGGGCATTTGTCGTTCGCCGCTAGTGGGCAATGCCGAGGCACCGCGCGCTTCACGCTTTGACGTGCGTACCAATCTTCGTCAGCGGGGGCAGGTGTAGGCATGATTCTTCTGACGGCTAACGGGCGCGAGTTGAGGGTCATCCCGCACGGAGCAGAGCTGCCGCCCGGCGGAGGAACGGCCAAGTTCCACCCGTCGTGGTGGGCGGCAGGGACGCGAGTACGGGACGACGAAGTCGCCCCGAAGGGGTGACGCTCGAACGAGAGTTCGACGGCGCGCAGCGCCGAGAACTCGAAGCTCGACTCAACTCGCGCCCGTTCGTCGGCGCGAAGCGCCGACGAACAAACAGTAGACCCCCTAAAGGGGGAGTTTATTTCACGCCCAAAAGGTGCATAATCAAAAAAATACATCGCGTTATATAAGCCTGTCAATGAGTTATCTTGAAATGACTATCCTATTTGATAGCATAAATACCCCTCCAGTGTTGCCACTCAAGACTCCAAAATTGCTCGATCAGGTTCGTGGAAAGATATGACTAAAACACTACAGCACCCGCACCGAGCAGGCCTATGCGGACGGGATTAAGCACTACGTATCAGGTCCCGCAAGATTATACGGACACTCGAAGCCGCGCTTTCAATCCGCTCTCCGTCGTATTCCCAGAGCTTCCAGCGGCAGGGCCACCTTCAACCCCTCCGCTTGGAGGCGCGTCATCACCGCCCGATTCACGGCAGTCTTAACTACTTCCGGCGAAACGATCTCCGGGTGGTGATGCACCTGAATCTTGTAGCGAACCCCGTAACTCTCCAGCGTATCGACCACGATCCGGATCGGCTGATCTCCCAGCACCGCCCCGGTCATCACGGCTTGACGGGCGCTTTCCTCCAACACTTGCTGGGCGCGTTCGACCGGTACGGAAAACTCCAGCACGACCGGAATTTCCATTCGGCTGGGATAAGTGGGACGGGAATAATTGGTGATCGCCGCATTGCTCATGATGCTGTTGGGGATGACCACCAGATTATTGTCCCGCGTCCAGAGACGGGTCGTGCGCCAGTTCAGTTCCTCGACCCGGCCGAACTGGCGGCCGTGCCAGCGGGTGGCGATGCTGATCCATTGCGACAGGGCAAAGGGTTGTTCCAGATTCAATACCAGGCCGCTGAAGGCATCGAGGATCAGGTTCTGCAGGGCGATACCCAGAATTAACGTCAATAACCCGGAAGCCGCCAAAATCGTGGTCAAGGGCCGCTCAAACACGAACGCCAGAATGCACACGCCGGCAATGCCGAACACCACCAGATTAACGAAGGTTCGGGCGACGTTCGGCACCGGATAACGGGTCCGCCGCTCGATGGGACGCCAGATCAGCGGCGGCAGCAGGGCCACTACAAACAGCGCCGGCAGCAGCCACCACAGGCTTTTGAAGAGCAGCAACATCAATTCGAGCTGGTAGAGTTCCAGACGCTCGGCATACAGCGTATTGAACAGGTCTTCCAGCAAATACAGCAGGCAGGCGCTGGTCACCAGCCGCATCAAGGCCATTGGCACCGGATAACGATGTTGCAACCAAGGTGTCCATGTGCTCAGAAACAGCGCGCCAAAGAGGATGAACCATGGCCAACTGAAGCGATCCGGTAAAAAGCGGGCGAGCTGGCGCTGGAGGGAAACCTCGCCCTGGTGGCCCTGGATGTTGGCGTAGAAATAGGAATACGGCAGCGCGATCATCGGAAACAGGGGATCGCCGAGCGTGCTGCGGTTATGGATTTCCTGATACACGGTAGCATCCCTGATCACCCAGCCGGAATCCGCCGCCAACACCTGTTCCGCCCGCAGGATTCGACCCCAACCGCTGTGTCCCTCGCTCAACCCCATGTTCTGGCTGTCGGTGACGAACACCAGCCGACTGTGGTCGAGGTGGGCGTCGTAGAACTGGATCATGAAGTCTTCGTTGCCGTCGATCAGATTGCGGTGCGTGGTGGTGTAGCGGAAGGTTCCCCGCACCCGGAACGCGCGATACTGTTCCCCCAGCAAGTCCCGGACAATGGTGGGCTTTGCCAGCCGGATCGGGGTAACGGCGTCCGGAAACACGATGTTTTCGGTATCCAGCTCGCCGCTGTAGCGGAACCATAAATCGAAGTCGGCTTGAAAGGTGCGCACCTTTTCGTCGATGGCTTGCAGCTTGTTCAGATGGATACCGGTGTAAACCACCTGGACGACCTGCAACAGGTTGTCGCCCAGATCGATGACTTTCTCACCCTGTGCCCGCAAGGTACTGATCAATTCCGGGTTCGTGACCAGTCGCAACTGCCGGGTGGCGGGGGTGATGTGCCCGTCTTTGGCGCGAGCGATGTAAATGGGCCGGATCGCATCGCCCTCCGCATCGAAATACAGCGGCCCCATCAGACCCGTCGCGGCGCGCGCCGGCGTATTCATGGCCGTGAGTTGCTCGCGCACGGCGTTGCGCAGGTCGGGCACATCGCTCAAATGGATGGCGGGCAATCGTTGCAGGGCTTCGGCGATCACCAGCGCGCTGTCGTAGGCGTAAATGGCGCTCCAGATGGGAGCTTCCCGATAAATCGCCGCGTAATCGTCGATAAACTGCCGGGCCGCCGCCGTTGCCGTGTCCGGGATGAACGGCGCGGCGATGTACATGCCGTCGGTGAAATGCGGGGGAGGGTCCAGGTCGGCGGTCGGCGGCTCTTCATCCTGATCGGCGGTAAAGCCGGCCAGCGCCAGCGAGTCGGTGCCGAGTAACTGGGTTTTCACGCCGCGCTTGCGCAGAGCCTGTACCAGGGGCCTGGCTTGCGGCGGGCGCAGGATCAGCAGGATTGCCTGGGTTTTGCCGTCCGCCGCCAGCAGCGCCGCCGTCTCCTCGATGGCTTCCGGTTCGGGCTGACTGGGCAGCGCAATCTGATGGCGGATGCGCAGTCCGATCGCGTCCGCCGTCAGGGTGAAGGTCCGGTTCAAGGTGGTGGCGTAGGTATCCTCCAGATGAACCACGGCCACGGAGGAATAATTCAGCACCGATTTGATGTAGTGGGCGAGGATACTCGCCTGCAAGCCATCGTTGAAAATGACCCGGAAATACCAGGGGTTGAACAGGGTCACATTGGGGTTGGTCGAGGTCGGCGTGACGGCGGGCACCTTGTACAGCCGGTATAGAGGGCCGGCGGCGCGGGAAGCGGTGCTGGAGCCGTGACCGATCACGGCGACGATATCCTCGCTGGCGCCGATCTGTTCCGCGACTTTCTCGGCTTGTTCGGCGCTGCGCCGATCGTCGAAAGGCTGGAGAACGAGGGGATGGCCGTGGATACCGCCTTCAGCGTTGATTTTGTCGGCGAGCAGTTGGGTGCCGCGCAGCATGGCGATGCCGGATGGCGCGTTGGGTCCGCTGAAGGCGTTGGCGACGGCGATCCTGATCGGTTCCGCTTCCAGGGACACTTGGCGCGAAGGCAGGCCGGCCAACGGGGTGCCGAACCGCCACAACAGTAGCGCCACGACCAGTACGAACATCGCCGCAAACACGGCGACGAACAGCGCCTTGCGCGGCAATGACCGGAAGGAAACCCAGGGGATTGGTTTGATCTGAATGAGTTCCTATTTCTGTTTGGGCGAACGCCGTCGCGATTTGGGAGCCGGGTTGGGTGGCGGGGGTGGATTGACGCTTTCGGCGCTTTTGGCGGTGGCGGTCGTTGCGTTTGCACCCGCCGACTCCAGGGTCTTTTCTTCCGCCGCCAGCCAGAAGTCGAGCGTCGAACCGTACTGGCGTCCCGCCGCTTCCCAAAGCTGGTAGGCTGTCTTGCGGATTTGATCCAGATAATCCACGGGCGAAAATGCTTCGAAGGTCTTGGCCAGGGCTTCCTCCTTGCCGATGCTGGCGCCAGCGGCGCGCATCGTGGAATTCATGAGGAGTCGCAGGTGTTTCTCGGCGGCGAGCCAGTAATCCAGCGAACGCTCCTGCCGCTCGTTGCTGGCCAGCCACATTTGGCGAGCGAGATCGCGGACGCGGTAGAAATAAAGGTTGCGCAAGGCCGCGGGCCAAGTGCTCGTTGCTTCCCAGGCCGAGGTCGCGGTGGTATTCGCCAGCCGGGCCGAGTCGGCCGCCAGCTCGATGACCATCCGCTCCGCCATCAACCAGAAATCGAGAGCACGGCCGACCTCGTTGCCGGCCGATTGCCAGATATGATAGGCAAGATTGTGAATTTCTTGTTCTAGATCGTTTTCCATGAGCCTGATATGCCTGTTCGTTGTCAGTCTACGTGGGATCAATCGGCCTCGCCAACAGGGTAACGAGGCGGTTGCGGCCCGAGCTGTTACCACCACAACTTTAGCTGATGGCGACGGTACCCTCTATTGGGAAGTGATATTTGACGCGTAAATCCCGGATAAAAATAGCCGACGGATCGGACGAGTTTGCTATCTTTCGACGGAGCGGGGTTTGAACCGAGCGGATGGTTTGAGCGGAACGCAATCTGGGCGAACATGCGAGGAGATACGGATGAGAAGTCGAGTTTCAGTGGTTTTCATGCTGGTGCTTTTTCCTTGGTTGGCGCTGTCCATGGCGTGTTCGAGCGCGCCCGGGCACGGGACGGCGGACGACACTCGGCCGGCGGACTCCGCAATGGGCAATGCTGGTTTGGCCGGCACTTCGTGGCGTCTGGTCAGGATGCTGGCGATGGATGATCGGAGCTATACGCCGGACGAACGCTCGAAATACACCCTCGCTTTCGCGGCGGACGGGCGGGTCGAGCTGCGGGCGGACTGCAATCGCGGCCAGGGTAGCTGGTCCGAGCCGGCGCCGGGCCAACTGCGCTTCGGCCGGTTGGTGACCACGCGGGTGATGTGCCCGCCGAAGTCCTGGTCCGATCGCTTCATCCGCGGCCTGGGCGACGTCCACTCCTATCGGTTCCGGGGCGGGCGGCTCTATCTGTCGTTGATGGCGGACGGCGGCCTCTATGAGTTCGAGCCGATGCCGAGCTAAAGGGGTGGACGCCGCACAAGTTCGTCTGCTCTTTAGCCGCCTGCAAGCCGCCTGTCCCAAGCCGACCACCGAACTACGTTATCTCAGCCCGTTCGAATTGCTGGTGGCGGTGATTCTGTCGGCGCAATCGACCGATAAGAAGGTCAACGAAGCCACCGCCCGGCTGTTTCCGCTTGCCAATACCCCACGGGCGTTGCTGGATTTGGGCGAGGCGGAATTGAAGGCGCACATCAAGACCATCGGTCTGTACAACGGCAAAGCCGCCAACATTCTCAAGACCTGCGCGTTATTGCTGGAACGGCATGGCGGCGAGGTGCCGCGTGATCGGGCGGCGCTGGAGGCGTTGCCGGGCGTTGGCCGCAAGACCGCCAACGTCATCCTCAACACCGCCTTCGGCGAACCGACCATCGCGGTCGATACTCATATCTTTCGGGTTGCCAACCGCACCGGACTGGCGCCGGGCAAAACCGTGCGGGCCGTGGAAGAAGGCTTGCTGGCCGCGACGCCGGAAGAGTTCAGGCACGACGCCCATCACTGGCTGATCCTGCACGGCCGCTATGTCTGCACCGCCCGCAAGCCGCGGTGTTGGGCCTGCCCGATCCGCGATCTTTGTGCCTATCCCGACAAGAGCGAGGTGAATTGATGTTCGGCAGCGACCGCGACGGTCTGCGTCGCTACTACCGCACGGTGTGGGAAAAAGCCGGCTCCGATCAGCCGCTGGAACCGCTGGAACGCCTTATCGCCGAGGTGATCCGCGAGCATTCCGAATATCAACCGATCTTGACCGGGGGCGAGAGCACCCTGTCGCGCGACTATACCCCGGAGATGGGGCAAACCAACCCGTTCCTGCACATGGGCATGCACCTCGCGATTCGGGAGCAGTTGGGCGGCGACCGCCCGGCCGGCATTCTCGCGGTTTACCAGCGGCTGTGCCGGCGGCTGGGGGACAGCCACGCCGCCGAGCATCTGATGATGGAATGTCTGGGCGAAACGTTGTGGGAGGCGCAGCGTGGCGGCGGCGAACCGGACGAACGGGTTTATCTGGAACGGCTGCGGCAACTGGCGCGGAAGGTCCGATGATCGCGCATGAAAAAACGCCAGCGTTTGCTGGCGTTTTTCGTGCTTGCCCGGAGGGTTACAGAGGTTGTTGCTCGAGATCGTTATCCTCGACCAGATCCTTGTAAGCGTGCCAGCTGGCGTGACCGATCAGCGGCAAGGTGATGGCCAGACCGAGATAGAAGGTGACCAGCCCGATGCCGGTGAAGATCACGATCAAGCCCGCCCACAATGCCATGGGCGCCGGATTGGCCTTCACGGCGGTAATGCTGGTCAACACGGCGGTGATGAAATCGACTTTCCGATCCAGCATCATCGGAATCGACACCACGCTGATCGTGAACACGACGGCGGCGATGGCCGCGCCCACCACGGTGAAGACGATCAGAAAGGTCAGGCCGCTGCC
This sequence comes from Candidatus Competibacteraceae bacterium, assembly GCA_016699715.1. Taxonomy (NCBI): domain Bacteria; kingdom Pseudomonadati; phylum Pseudomonadota; class Gammaproteobacteria; family Candidatus Competibacteraceae; species Candidatus Competibacteraceae bacterium. The sequence goes on from CP065007.1 coordinate 2,281,936, forward strand.
CGAGAAAAACATTTGCGCGGTCGAGGTGTCGAGGGTTGTGTGTTGACCCGCGATGATCAGGGCAAACAGCAGCGTCGACAGTCGCGCCCAAACGATCATGAGGATGCCGATCAGGATGCCGAACAGCGAGATCGGCAGCACGTTGCGTCGCCAAGCCGTCAGCGCGCGGCCCAAGGTCGCCGGCTGGCCGGTTTCCAGGCGACGGCTGATGTCGTACAAACCCATGGCCAGAAACGGACCCGCCAGCAGGAAGCCCGTGGTCAGCGCCAGTGCATACTGGAAGCTCGATTCGACCAGATAGACCAGGACATAGCCCATGGCCACGAACAGCAAGCCGTAAGGGATGCTGGCGACGGGTGCCCGCCACAGATCCTTCCATCCGGCGGCGAGCCACTCCCAGGGCTGGTCGAACGAGATGAGGCGCACTCTGGGTGTGGTCAGGGAACTTTCAACAACGGGAATGGAAGTCACCATCAAATCCTCCTCAGTGATGTTGCAACGCAAAACAATGATTTATTGTAGGTTCGCGTTTGTATGGCCCCACATGTCGCAGCTGTGATTCCATACAGCAGAAGACTATATGAAGGCGAAAGAGTTGCAACAATAAAACAGGGGCTCGGTGGAGCCCTTGGGAGCGGGAGGGTCGAGAAGCCGCGCGGAGCCGCCGGTTCGGGCTAGCTCCGCTGTGGCCGCAGCCGGCGGTAAAGATCGTAAGTTTGTTGGGCGATGCTGCGCCAGCTATAGTGCCGTTCGACCCGTTCGCGGCCCGCCTGACCCATGCGTTGCAGCAATTCCGGGTCGTTGACGAGGCGGTTGATGGCGTCGGCCAGCCCGCGTTCGAACTTGGCGGGAGCGATGGGATCGTGCGGCGGCGCGGGCGACAGGTGCGGGTCCACCAGCAGGCCGGTTTCGCCCTCGACCACCACTTCGACGATCCCGCCGGTCGCGCTGCCCACCACCGGCGTGCCGCAGGCCATGGCTTCCAGATTGATGATGCCGAATGGCTCGTAGATCGAGGGGCAGCAAAAAATGGTGGCGTGTGAGTACAGCGCGATGGTGGTCGCGCGCGGCAGCATCTTGGGAATCCAGACGATGCCGGAGCGCTGAGCTTGCAGTTCCTGCACGATCTCCTCGATCTCGCGCTGCATGCTTAGGGTATCGGCATCGCCGGCGCATAGCACCACTTGCAGTTTCGGGTCGAGGTGCGGGATGGCTTGCAGCAGGTAGTACAGCCCTTTTTGCCGGGTGATCCGGCCGACGAACAGCACGAAGGGGCGATCGGGGTCGATGCCGAGCTGGGCGAGGGTTTCGGGTTCGTTGACCGGTTGGTATTCCTCGGTATCGATGCCGTTGGGGATCATCACCACCCGGGTCGGCTCGACATCGAACAGGCGCAGGATATCGTCGCGAGTGCTGCGCGAGACGGCGATGACGGCGTCGGCCATTTCCAGCGCGGTTTTTTCGATCCAGCACGAGAGGTCGTAGCCGTGTCCGAGTTGGTCGCGTTTCCAGGGTCGCAGCGGCTCCAGTGAATGGACGGTGATCACCATCGGGATGTTGTAGAGGATCTTGGCGAGGATACCGCTGAAGTGAGCGTACCAGGTATGGCAATGGATGATCTCGGCGCAGCCCTCCAGATCGTCGCCGAGTCCCTGGCCGACAAAAGCCAGGCAGGTGCTCAGGGCCTTGAGCGGCGAGACGAAGGATTGCGGACAACCGGCAAAGTGGGTGGTATCCATCTTGATGCCGCGCACATGCAACTGGCCCTCGTCGACCGTTTGATCGTGAAAACTCCGCACCTCGACCGGGGTCAGCTTGGCCAGCTCGCGCGACAGATATTCGACGTGAACGCCGGCGCCGCCGTAAACGTGGGGGGGATACTCGTTGGTGGTCAGCAGGACACGCATTGTTGTTGTGCTCCCTTGGTCGGGCGGGCGGCGGAAATTGGAGGGATTCCGACGGTGCGTTCGGTCGGAACGGGATTGACGGTGAATTATGCCAAGCCCAGCACGGTTTTTGAAAGGGCGGCGTCGTGATCGGCGGTGTTGTGAATGGGATTCGGAACGCCGGCGCCCCACGCGCAAGGCGTAAACTTCAGGCTAATGACAAACTCGCAAGGTCGGATCGAATGCGTGTTCCCCGATTTTATCTGCCCGCGCCGCTGGTGATCGGCGCGACCATGCCGCTGGACGAGCGGGCGTTCAACCACGCCGTGCGAGTCTTGCGGCTCAAGCCCGGCGCGTCGTTGGTGCTGTTTGACGGCGAAGGCGGCGCGTTCGCGGCGACGCTGGGCGAAATCGGCAAACGGGAGGCATGGGCGCGGGTGGCGGAAGCGCTGCCCGATGAGGCGGAGCCTCCGCTGCGGATCGTGCTGGCGCAGGGCATTTCGCGCGGTGAGAAGATGGACCATACGGTGCAAAAGGCAGTGGAACTGGGGGTCGCCGTTATTCAACCGCTGTTTGCGGAACGGGGTGGCGTTGGCCTGTCCGGTGAGCGGCTGGCTCGCAAGGTTCAGCACTGGCGGGGCATCGTGATGGGCGCCTGCGAGCAATGCGGTCGCAACCGGTTGCCGGCATTGCGGGAGCCCTTGGCGCTGGCCGCCTGGTTGGCGTCGCCGATGGCGTCGGGTCCGCGCCTGCTGCTCGATCCACTGGCGGAACAGGGCTTACATGGTCTGGAGCCGCCCACGGGGACCATGACGTTGCTGATCGGTCCCGAGGGCGGCTTGAGTTCGGCGGAAATCGCCCAGGCGCGGACGGTGGGATTCACCGGTGTCCGCCTGGGACCGCGCGTCTTGCGGACCGAAACCGCCGGTATGGCGGCGCTGGCGGCGGTGCAAGCGCTGTGGGGCGATTGGAATTAGGCGAAGTCGTTTTCGAGCACGATCCGATAGCGGGCCTTGCCTGCCTCCAGATGTGCCATTGCTTCGTTGACCTGACTCATCGGGAAGTGTTCGGTCACGGGCGCGATCCGATGCCGGGCACAGAAATCCAGCATCTTGCGGACGGTGGCCGGCGAACCGAGCGGCGAACCCGAGAGGCTCTTTTGCCCGCCGATGAGGGAAAAGGCGGCGACCGGGATCGGCGAGAGCACCGCTCCGACGGTGTGCAGTCGCCCTTTGGGTGCCAGCGTGTTTAGAAACGCCGGCCAGTTCAGATCGACATTGACAGTCGAGAGGATGAAGTTCAGCGAGCCGGCGATCTGCTGCAGTTGCGCGTCGTCGCGGGAATTGACGATCCGATGCGCGCCCATGCCCAAGGCTGCGTCGCGCTTGGAATCGCTGGAGGTGAACGCCGTGACTTCGCAACCCCACTTGTTCAGGAACTGGACGGCGAGATGACCCAAGCCGCCGATGCCAACCACCCCGACCCGGTCGGTGGGCTTCACGTCGAACTGGACGATGGGATTGAAAACGGTGATGCCGCCACAGAACAGCGGCCCAGCTTTCTTTATATCCAGGCCAGGCGGTAACAAAGCGGCCCATTCGGCATTGCAACGTACTTTGTCGGCAAAGCCGCCGTGGCGGCCGACGATGGTTTGCTCGCCGCTGGCGCACAGATTGTGATCGCCGCCCATACACTGGTCGCAGCTCATGCAACTGCCGCTGAACCAGCCCAGGCCAACCGTGTCGCCCACCTTCAGATGCTGGACGTGATCGCCGATCTGGGCGACGACTCCCACCACTTCATGGCCCGGTACCAGCGGATAGGTGCTGTTATGCCAATCGTTATGTAACATGGATAGGTCGGAATGACAGACACCGCAGGCAATGACGTCGATCTCCACCTGCTCCGGTTTCAGTTCGCCGGGATCGTACTCGAACGGGGTGAGCTTTCCTTTCGCTTCGCGGGCGGCGTAGGCTCGAATCATGAGAGGTTCTCCACGGTGTTGAATGCCTTTCAAGTTTAGGGGTTCTGTCCTTGACTCATCGACCCGTACTCAGTGACTGGTGGTTTTCGATGGAGTTTGCTTGGGACAAAAGGCCTTCAGGGCATTATTGATTTCGTCGAGATCAAAGGCTTCGGGATCAAGTTCGCCACCCAGCCATTCCAGCATGTCATGATGTTCGGGGTGCGCGGGATCGCCCATGATCTCGATCAGACTTTCATAACCCCAGACGCCGCCGCAGTCTTCGGGCGGGCAGGCACGTTTTCCCTTGATACAACAGGGAACTGGAACCGAATCGTCATGGGGGAGGATTTTTTCCAGGGTGATTTTATGGTCCCAACCATCGCCAAAGTCATATTCGTATTTCAATGAATCTTTTTCCGTGCTCAGAAGTTGCGATAATCGGTAGCGGGCTTCGTTCTCATATTCCAGTTCGCCACCTAAGCCATCGTCGTGTGGGCCATAACTGGTTCCGTGCGCGGTGAATTGATGCAGATGCCCGTTCATCCAGCCCATGGTTTCCTGAAGAATCCTGTGAAAGATATCCAGTCTGACGTCGCTTCGAACCAGGAGGCGTCTCCAAATAGGAGGTTTGGAGTCAAGCAGTGTGATTTTTAACTGGTAGACAGGCGGTGAAGGTTTTTTCATGGATAGGCGTTTCCAGAGTTATCGTGGATTAGCACTTTTTCTCAAATTATTTTCAGGCGGCTCCGAAAGATCCAGTTCCGGTTGAGTGTCGGTCTGCGGCAGCATTTCCAGGGCGACCGGCGTCGTGCGCACCATCAGCACAAATCGCCCTTGCTTGATCAGCGGAATCGGCACGGCCCAGATCAAGCGCAGCAACCCCAGCAGGCCCAACAGACCGAGCGCGGCCGCGGAGTAGGCGGGGAGGGTGCCGGGTCCAAACCCGTCCATCAGCGGGCCGCCGAGCGCCGGACCGGCTATCGAACCCATGCCGAAGATGAGCAACAGGCCGCGAGTAGCGTCCAGCACATCGCCGGGTGCGCTCAAACGATCGTTCATGTGGGCCACGCTCAGGCTGTAGACCGAGAACATCAGGCCGCCGTACAGGAAGGCGCAGGCGATCAGCGCCGTCAGCGATTCATACATGACCCGCAGCGCCAGCAACGCGGTCAGGGCGGCGGTGACACTCACCAAGGTTAGCATGAAGCGTCGGCTGTAATGATCGGACAGCCGGCCAATCGGCCATTGCAACAGCGCGCCGCCGAGGATGGTGGTGCTCATGAACAGGGCGATGCCTTCCTCCGACAATCCCACCCGTTGCGCGAACACCGCGCCCAGGCTCCAGAAAGCGCCGCTGACGATGCCGGCGATGAACGCGCCGCAGGCGGCCAGCGGGGCCAACCAGAACAAATGAGCCAGACTCACGGAGGGGTTCGCCAACGGTTGGGGGGCATGGATACGGGTGGCGGCGATGGGCACCAGTCCCAAAGTGAACAGCATGGACGCAACCGCGAAAAGCGCCAAAGCGCCAATGTTGGCGCTCAAGATCAGGTATTGTCCGGCGGCCAGGCTGACCAGTGTTACTATCATGTAGATGGCGAAGACCCGGCCACGAGCATGGTGTGGCGCCTGTTCGTTGAGCCAGCTTTCCACCACCGTGTAGACGCCGACTACCGCAATGCCGGTGATTACTCGTAGCACCGCCCAGGCGAGCGGATGGACGATCAACCCATAACACAGCACGGATGCCGAGCCGATCGCCGCCAGCGCCGCAAAGCTGCGAATGTGGCCCACCCGCCGAATGAGCGCGGGCACCAGAAAGGTGCCCATGACATAGCCCAGGAAATAGGCCGCCATCAGCGCGCCGATGGCGGTGTTGCTAAAGCCTTCCAGCTGGGCCCGGATGCCCAGCAGGGTGCCCAGCAGCCCGTTCCCCACCAGCAGTGTTCCCAGACCCAACAACAACATGGTGATGGTGCCAGACATGCAAATTCAACTCTCGACGGCGGGATTAGGGCCTCACTCCCGCAAGCGGGAGTGAGGTGAGGGGGAGGGTAGTCATTAAGCCATCAATGCGCCGGCAGGTCGATGCGCACCGTATCGCGCAATACGCCATCCAGGCCGCCGAACACGGTCAGCCGTTCGACCTTGTCCACGACCTTTTCCAGCGCCTCCAGTTCCTTCAGGCGCAGCAGAATCGGGTTCTCTTCCATTAGCTTCGCCGTGTTGAGCAGCGAGCGGGTGGCGGCGACTTCCTCGCGCCGGCGGATGACGTTGGCCTGCGCCGCCTTTTCGGCGGTCACCACCTGGTTGAGAATATCCTTCATCTCACCGGGCAGGATCACGTCCTTGATGCCGACCGTCTCCAGCTCCAACCCGTGCGGGTTGACCCGTTCCGCCACATAGTTCCGCACGACCCGATCCAACGGGTCCTTGTCGCCGAGCAGGCCGTCCAGCGGCTGGGTGCCGATCGCTTGCCGCAAACCGAACTGCAAGGTCCGGTACAGGTACTCGGCGATGTTGCCCAGTTCGCCACGCGCCTTGACCGGGTCGGCGATCCGGTACACCGCCGACAGGTTGACCCGCAGGCTGACCTTGTCCTTGGTCAGAATTTCCTGGCCGGACACTTCCACGGTCTGCAAACGCAGATCCACGGTGTCCACCTTGATTACCCGATTGAAGCGCCAGAAGGCGTGCAGGCCAGGCGGCAGGGTACGGACCAGCTCGCCATCCACCAGCAGCAGGCCGATGTGGTTGTCTTCGATCTCGGCGGCCAGAATGAAGCCGTTCAGGTTCTTGGCCAGGGCGGCCGAGGGCCGGGTCAGCAGAGCGGCATGCGCGCGCGACAGGGCGTAGTCGGTACCGATATCCAGCATCTCCACCTTCACCTCGACCGGGCCGCGCCAGTACGCCTGCCGGGTCGCCGGCGGCAACACTCTTTCCAGGCGGCCGTTCTTGTAGATCAGGCCGACCTGGTGTTGGCCGGTTTCCACGACCTGGAAGTGCCGTTCCATCAAAGCCGGCTCGGTTCGCAGCAGCACATCCAGCCACGGGTGATTGAATTCGGCCACGGTCAGGTCATGGCGCTGCACCTCGTGACGGCGCAGCGGATCGAACCAGCGGTAGACCCCCGGTTCCAGAATGGCCGCCAGCCGGCGGTCGTACAGGTGAAGCCCACGCTCGTTTTGGGCAATGACCATTCGCTGGTAACCCAACATCTTGGTTCTCCTTGTGAATATATTTTGGGTTTTCCTGTTCCGCCGTATCCGGCGGGCGAGCGTGGCGTGTTGCTATCGGCGCCGTTTCCGGCCCGCCACCGCCGAGCGTCAGGATGTCATTGAGAGCGGTTCCTGCCGGTTGCGTTAAAAAAACAGGGTAGAAGGGATTGGGAGCGCGCCCCACGCCCACGCGGCGGACGCCGGGGCGGGATCGGGCGGATGATCGGCGGGCCTGCCGCTACGCCGGGCATCCTTGCCCGCTATCGCCGCGACCGGCTGGCCCATCATTGGCGTCGATCCGTTGCCCGCCGCGCAAAGCCGCGCGGGCGCCGCGGGTCAGCCACCGCCTCGATGCCGAAGCACCGCAGCGATGATTGCCCGCCGGGACGGCTCCCGGGTGTTGCGAGGATGGATGTTGGTAACATCCAGAGCGGATTCGAACCGCAAGCCTGTTCAGGGCTTTAACCCGTGAAAAGGAGGGAGTTGAACCCTCGACCGTCTGGTTCGTGGCCAGATGCTCTACCCACTGAGCTACTTTCCTCGCTTCGAAGTCCCACCGTCGCTCGATACACGCCGTGCGATGGTTAGCGTGGGCGCGCCGGACCGGCATTCAGAACCGGTACCGCTGTGCGGCGGCGAGGCTGCTTCGAACTGCTAAACCCTCTCCCGCCAGCGGGCGAGGGCTGTGAACGGTATAAAACGCAAAACCCCGGAAGGCGAACCGCCGACCGGGGTTTTGGGTTCCCGTTCGGAGGGTTGCCTGGCGCCGACCCTCCGAGCTGAATCTCGTGGGGCCTACGTCGGGTCCACCGCCGGCGCGCAAGCGCGCAAGGCCGGCAAATACCGGTCGACGATGGCTGAAAAATGGGGTTTGCAATTGATCGGGTTCATGGGGGTGCGGATTATAGCCAGAAAAATCATCGGGTCAAGCATTGTCGCCGGTTGAGAACGTCCGCCGCGCCTCGGTGATCGCCGCCAGCCGTTCCAGTCGCAGCGCCTCGGCCAGCGCCAGCCCACTCAAGCCCTGTTGCACCAGCGGTCGCGCCGGCACGGCGGCGGCGGCTTGGTAAACCCGCCGCAGCAGATCCGCCTGCGGATAGTCCCGGTTTTCCAGTCCCAGCCGGCCGCGCGCGTCGGCTTCGCAGGCGAGGAGGAACTGTTCGAAGCGTTGTGGCTTGCGCAGGGCATCCAGGCCCAGCAAGGTGTTGAGCAGGGTTTGCGGACGCAGCTCCAGCGCGCGGTGGCAATGCATGTGGCGATGGGCGGTCGCCACAGCCAGTTCGCGGTACACGTTCGGAACTCGCAAGCGCTGGCAGAAAGACCGGACCAGATCGACGCCGCGCTGTTCGTGACCGCGATGGCTCGGCCACTCCTCGGGCGGGGTGGCCCCCTTGCCGAGATCGTGAACCAGCACGGCGAAACGGGTGACCGTGTCCGCTCCCAAGCGCGCGGCCTGAGCCAGCGCCATGAGCGTATGGACGCCGGTGTCGATCTCGGGATGGTGAGCGGGGGGCTGGGGCACACCGAACAACCGGTCCAGTTCCGGGAAAATCCGCGCCAGCGCGTCGCAGTCGCGCAGGGTTTCGATAAAGCGCTCCGGCCGCGATTCGCCCAGGGCGCGCACCGTTTCCGCCCAGACCCGCTCCGGCACCAGATGGTCGACTTCCCCGCTGGCGACCATGGCCCGCATCAGGTCCAGCGTTTCCGGGGCGATCCGAAAGCCCAGCGGCGCATAGCGGGCGCTGAAACGGGCGACGCGGAGAATCCGCACCGGGTCTTCGGCGAAAGCCGGCGAGACATGGCGCAACCAGCGGGCTTCGAGATCGCGGGCGCCGTGGTAAGGGTCGATCAGGCGACCGTCAGGGTCGCGGGCCATGGCGTTGATGGTCAGATCGCGGCGCTGGAGATCCGCCTCCAGCGTCACCTCCGGCGCGGCATGAAAGCTGAAGCCGTGATAGCCGGGCGCGGTCTTGCGCTCGGTGCGGGCCAGTGCATACTCCTCGTGCGTGTCCGGGTGCAGGAATACCGGAAAATCCTTGCCGACCGACCGAAAGCCGCGCGCCAGCAACTCGTCCGGCGTGGCGCCGACCACCACCCAGTCGCGTTCCCGAACCGGCCGCTCTAACAACTCGTCGCGCACCGCGCCGCCGACCAGGTAGATTTCCATATTGTTTGCGTTCATCGCTTGTTCGATTATGTTGGATGGCCATCATGATACCTGACGGGCCGCCCCACGGGTTTTGTGGTCCGCTGGCCCGGCGAATTATCGGAAACACAATGCGGCCGCGAACGAGACGATCGATACTCTGGACACTGGCGGTGGGAACCGGGTTCGCGCTGGGTCTGTCCGGTTGCGCCGAACTGGCTTATTACCGGCAGGCGGCGGTGGGGCAGTGGGCATTGTTCCAGGCCCGCCGGCCGGTGGCGGCGGTGCTGGCCGAGCCGGCGATCTCCGCGGAACTGCGCCAGCGCTTGGAAACCGCGCAAGCGCTGCGCGCCTTCGCCAGTGCCGAGTTGGTCCTGCCCGACAACGACAGCTATCGAAGTTACGCCGATCTCGGGCGACCCTGGGTAGTCAAGAATGTCTTCGCCGCGCCGGAGCTGAGCCTGGAGCCGCGCCGCTGGTGCTTCCTGGTGGTCGGTTGCCTGAGCTATCGCGGCTATTTCGAGGCCGGGGCCGCGCAAGGCTTGGCCGAGGCACTGCGGGCCGGTGGCGACGATGTCTATGTCGCCGACATTTCCGCCTATTCGACGCTGGGCTGGTTCGATGATCCGCTGCTGAATACCTTCATCGGCTGGCCGGTCGGGCGGTTGGCGGAACTGATGTTCCACGAATTGGCTCACCAGCGCTTGTACGTGGCCGACGATACCGCCTTCAACGAAGCCTTCGCGACCGCGATGGGCCGACTGGGCGCGGAACGCTGGCTGGAACGGCACGGCACGCCGCGCGAGCGAGAGGAATACGCCGCCGATGTCCGTCGCCGCGAGCAATTTCTGGCACTGGTGGCGAACGCCCGCGAACAACTGTTGGCGGTCTATGCCTCATCTCGCGACGAGGCGGCCAAACGGGCCGATAAACAACGTATCTTGACCCAACTGCGCGAGCGCTATCAGGCATTGAAACGCGAGTGGGGGGGCTATGCCGGCTATGACCGCTGGTTCGATCAGGATCTGAACAATGCCAAGCTGGCCGGAGTCAGTACCTACCATCAACAAGTCCCGGCGTTTCTGGCGTTGTACGAACGGGAGGGTCGGGATTTCGCGGCGTTTTATCGGGCGGCGGAAGTCATTGGACAGTTGCCGCCGCCGGAGCGGGAAGCACGGTTGCGGATGCTGTCGGTGCTGTCCCGGCTTGCGGCAAAACCAGCCCCACTGTTTTCATCGAACTGATAGCGACCCATTCATAAAGCCCACTGGATCGAACATGCAGGCAATCGACGCGGTACCCCTCCTCGAAGTTCGCGACCTGTCCGTCTCCTTCGGCGCGACCACGGCGGTCAAGCAGGTGTCGTTCACGCTGGAGCGCGGCCAAACCCTGGCGCTGGTCGGGGAGAGCGGTTCCGGCAAGTCGGTGTCGGCGCTTTCCATCCTGCAACTGCTGCCCTATCCCCATGCCCGGCATCCTGGTGGGAGCATCCGCCTGCGCGGCGAGGAGCTGGTCGCCGCGGCGCCGGCCCGTCTGCGCGAGGTACGCGGCAACCAGATCGCCATGGTGTTCCAGGAGCCGATGACCTCGCTCAATCCCCTGCATTCCATCGAAAAGCAGATTGGCGAGACACTGTGGTTGCACAAGGGACTGAGCGGCGCGGCGTTAAAGGCGCGGATCGTGGAGTTGCTGGATTTGGTGGGTTTGCCCGACGCCGCGTATCGTTTGAATGCCCTGCCGCATGAACTGTCCGGCGGCCAGCGCCAGCGGGTGATGATCGCCATGGCCCTGGCCAACGATCCCGACATCCTGATCGCCGACGAGCCGACCACGGCGCTGGATGTCACTATCCAGGCCCAGATCCTCAAGCTGCTCAAGGAATTGCAGGCGCGGCTCGGCATGGCCATCCTGTTCATCACCCATGATCTGAGCATCGTTCGCAAAATGGCTGACCGGGTGTGCGTGATGCAGGCCGGCGTGGTGGTGGAAACCGGCCCGGTCGCCGAGCTGTTCGCCCACCCGCAACATCCCTACACCCGGCAACTGCTGGCCGCCGAACCCAGGGGCGAGCCGCCGCCGGAAAGCGGCGATGCGCCGGAAGTCATGGCCGGCGACGATCTCAAGGTTTGGTTTCCGCTCAAGCGAGGATGGCTGGGGCGCGTGGCCGATCACGTCAAGGCGGTCGATGGGGTCAGCGCTCAGGTACGCGAGGGGCAGACCCTGGGCGTGGTGGGGGAGAGCGGTTCCGGCAAGACCACCCTGGGACTGGCGCTGCTGCGGTTGTTGTCCAGCAAGGGCGCGATTTGCTTCCAGGGCCAGCGCATCGATGAGCTGTCCGGCAAGATGCTGCGGCCGTTGCGCAAAGCCATGCAGATCGTATTTCAGGACCCCTACGGTTCGCTCAGTCCCCGCTTGTCGGTGGGCGAGATCATTGAGGAGGGTTTGCGGGTGCACGGGCTGGCCGGCGACCGTGCCGCCCGCCGGGCCTGGATTGCCGGGGCGCTGGAGGAAGTCGGGCTGGACCCGGACACTCAGGATCGTTACCCGCATGAGTTCTCCGGCGGTCAGCGCCAGCGCATCGCCATCGCCCGCGCCTTGGCCCTGCAACCGCGCTTGCTGGTGCTCGACGAACCGACCAGCGCCCTGGATGTGTCGGTGCAGGCGCAGATCGTGGATTTATTGCGCGAGTTGCAGCGCCGCCACCGGCTGGCCTACATCTTCATCAGCCATGATTTGCGGGTGGTGCGGGCGCTGGCCAATCATCTGCTGGTGATGAAGAACGGTCGGGTGGTGGAGGCGGGACCGGCGCGGCGGGTGTTCGAGCAACCCGAACATCCCTATACCCAAGCGCTGCTGGCGGCGGCCTTGAACCTGGAGGCGACGGGTAATGGGATGGTGGCGGTCTGATGACGAACGGAACCAGGAATACCGAAGCGGAGTGGGTGGCGCTGTTCACCGACGGTGCCTGTTCCGGCAACCCTGGCCCCGGCGGTTGGGGGGCGTTGCTCCGATATCAGGGGCATGAGAAGGAACTGTCCGGTGGCGAAGCGGCCACCACCAACAACCGTATGGAGCTGCTGGCGGTCATTCATGGCCTGGAGGCGCTGAAACGCCCGATGCGGGTGCGGATTTGCACCGACAGCCAGTACGTCATGAAGGGTATGACCGAATGGCTGACCGCCTGGAAGCGGCGTGAGTGGAAAACCGCCGACCGCCAGCCGGTCAAGAACGTCGATCTCTGGCAACGCCTGGAAGCCGCCCTGACCCCGCATCAGGTGGAATGGGAATGGGTGCGCGGCCACAGCGGCCATCCCGAGAACGAGCGAGTGGATCAACTGGCACGGGCGGCGGTTTCCCGCATCAAAGCAGGCGGAGTCTGAACGGAGCGATGGGTATGCACGAACGGCAAATTGTGCTCGACACGGAAACCACCGGCCTCGATCCCGGCCAAGGGCATCGGGTCATCGAAATCGGCTGCATCGAACTGCGGAACCGGCGGTTGACCGAGCAGCGCTTCCACGTCTACCTGCGACCGGAGCGCGCCATCGACGAAGGAGCCATGAAGGTTCACGGTCTGACCAATGAGTTCCTCGCCGACCAGCCGCGCTTTGCCGAGATCGCCGATCAGTTCCTGGAGTTCATCCGGGGCGCGGAATTGATCATCCACAACGCGGCTTTCGACCTGGGTTTTCTCAATCACGAGTTGCGGCGCTGCGGGCTCGGTCAGAGCACACTGGAGCAGATCTGCCGGGTCGAGGACACGCTGTTGCTGGCCCGCCAGCGCCATCCCGGCCAGCGTAACAATCTGGATGCCCTGTGCAAGCGCTACGGCGTCGATAACTCACAGCGCGCCCTGCACGGTGCCCTGCTCGACGCGGAAATTCTGGCCGATGTCTACCTGGCGATGACGCGCCAGCAGGATTCGCTGTTCGTTCAGGAGAGCGCGGCCACGATGCGGCGCAACCAGGAGAGCCGACGGGCGGCACTGCCTCGGAACCGGCCGCCGCTGCCGGTGCTGCGCGCCAGCGCCGAGGAGCGCGCCGCTCACGACCAGTATCTGGACATGCTGGACAAGAAGAGCGGCGGGGCCTGCGTGTGGCGGCGGCTGGATGAAGTGGCCACCGGCTCGGCCTAGCGACTTTTGACATCTCGCTCATAAGCTACAATACATGGGTAACCCTTTCGATATCGCGTTCCTGTCCGACTCGTGGAATCACCGTCGCGAACCACCCCGGCGCTGCGCGCCACCCCTCCTTGTCCAAGGAGGGGAGATTCTACAACGGATTTGGGAACGCTATAGCACCCAGTAGCGGAGTGTCTTGGTCGTCGCATCCATGAATTTCATCATCGCCAGTACCTTTATCGACAGCCTGGCTCGTCTCGCGACCCAAGCGCAGACCCTGGTCAAACAGGCGGCGTTCGATCTCCAACTGGGGCCGGAACACCCGAGCTTTCAGTTGCATCGCCTGGATCGCGCGACCGACAAGCATTTCTGGTCGGCGCGGGTCAACCTCGACTTGCGCATCATTCTCTACCGCGACGCCGATCACCTCGTGCTGTGTTATGCCGCGCCTCACGACGAAGCATACCGTTGGGGCCAGAAGCGGCGCTTTGAAGTGCACCCGCAGACTCATGCCGCGCAAGTCGTTGAAATCCATGAGCGGGTGGAAGAAGTCGTCAAATACATACCGCGCGAGACGCCGTTGCTGTTCGGTCATTACGACAGCGACTATCTGCTCGCGCTGGGCGTGCCGGAGGCATGGCTGGATGCGGTGCGCCATGCCGGCGAAGAGCATCTGGATGAGTTGCTGGATCGCTTGCCGCAGGAAGCGGCGGAGCGCCTGCTGAAACTCGCGTGCGGCGAGCCGGTGCCGCGTCCGGTGACGGTCACCGAGACGCCCTTCGCGCATCCCGACGCCCAGCGCCGGTTTCGCGTCATCGACAACCAACAGGAATTGCGCCGGGCGCTGGAATATCCCTGGGAGCGCTGGATCGTCTTCCTGCATCCGACCCAGCGCGGCGTGGTCGAGCGGCGCTATGGCGGACCGGCGCGGGTCTCGGGAGCCGCCGGTACCGGCAAATCGGTGGTCGCCCTGCACCGGGCCGCCGCGCTGGCCCGTTCCGCGCCGCAGGGGCGGGTGTTGTTGACCACCTTTTCCAAAACCCTCGCCGCGCGCCTGAGCCAGAACGCCGATTTATTGCTGGGTTCCGACGCCCCGGAACGCGCCCAGATCGACATCGTTCATCTCCACAAGCTGGCACGGGATACGTGGGTCAACACGCTCAAACGCAAGTTCGCTTTCATCAATACCAAGCGGTTCAACGAATTGCTGCAAACCGCCATCGCCAAAACCGGTGTGGCCGAATGTTCTCCGGCGTTTCTCAAAGCGGAATGGGAGGCTATCGTCAATTTTTGGGGCATCAACGATGAAGAAACCTATCTTCGCGTCTCACGGAAAGGGCGTGGAACCCGATTAGGCATCCGGCAACGGCGGGCCGTTTGGGGTGTATTTACCGAGTTTTTGGCGGTACTGGAAGAGAAGCACTACATGACTTGGGAACGCCTGTGCTTCCGCCTCGCCGCCGAACTGGCCGAACTGGCCGAACGGCCGCCGCCCTACCTGTATGTCGTCGCCGACGAGGCGCAGGACTTCGGTCCCGCCGAGTTCCGCTTGTTACGCGCCTTGGTTGCCCCTGGCGATAACGATCTCTTTTTGTGCGGCGACGCCGGCCAGCGAATTTATCAGCCCCGGTTTTCCTGGAAGGCGGCGGGTATCGAGGTACGCGGACGGGCGACGCGCTTGACGGTGAATTACCGCACCACCGAGCAAATCCGCCGTTTCGCCGACACACTGCTGCCCGCCGCGCTGGATGAGGATGGCGACAGCAAACCGGAACCCCGCGCGTCCATTTCGCTGTTGAAGGGGCCGCCACCGGAAGTCAGCGGCTATGCCCATGTGAATGAAGAAATCGCCGGCGTTGCCCAGCGCTTGCGGGAGTTGACGGCTGGCGGCTTTTCGCCCCGCGATATCGCGATCTTCTGCCGCAGCGAAACCCGGCTCAAGGAACGCGCCGAACCGGCTTTGCAACAGTGTGGCTTGGCGGGTCATTATCTCAGCGATGAAGCGCCGCCGACCGACGCGCATGTTTCGCTGGGCAGTATGCACCGCGCCAAGGGCTTGGAGTTCAAGATCGTCATCGTGATGGGCTGCGATGAGGATATGTTGCCGCGCGCCAGCGTACTCAGCGAATTGGTGGATGAGGCTGATCGGGCGGTTTTTATCGAGCAGGAACGGCAATTGCTCTATGTGGCCTGTACTCGTGCCAGGGAGCGGTTGTTGGTGACGTATAGCGGTAGGCCGAGTTGCTTCTTGCAAACCTGATCTGGTGATGAAAAATCCCTCCCGCACCCGCCGAAAGCCACCCGACCGTTCGGACGACTTTGATTCCCCCTGGAAGACCCTGCTGGAACGCTGGTTTCCCGCCTTCATGGCCTGGTTCTTCCCGCCCATCGCCGCCGAGATCGACTGGGCGTGCGGCTACGTGTTCCTGGACAAGGAGTTGCAGAAAATCAGCCGCCGCGCCAAGGAAAAGCGCCGCTATGCCGACAAACTGGTTAGAGTCTGGCGGCGTACCGGTGAGGAAATGTGGGTGCTGGTTCATGTCGAAATCCAGGCCGGCCAGGAAACCGACTTCGCCGAGCGGATGTTCGTCTACTACTACCGGCTGTTCGACCGCTACCGGTTGCCCTTGGCCAGTCTGGTGGTGCTGGCCGACGACCGGCCCCAGTGGCGGCCGGATCGCTACGAACGCCAATTGTGGGGCTGCGAGCTCAAGCTCACGTTTCCGGTGGTCAAACTATTGGACGATCGGGGGCGGATGGCGGAACTGGAAACGGACCCCAATCCTTTCGCCCTAGCGACGGCGACCCATCTGCTGGCGCAGGCGACCCGCCAGGATCTGCCGCAACGGCTAGCCGGCAAGCTGGCCCTGACCCGGCGGCTGTACCAGCGGGGCTGGACCAAACCGGAAGTGCTGGACTTGTACGAGTTCATCGACTGGCTGCTGGCCTTGCCCGAAGCTCTGGAAGAGGCGTGTCTCGATGAGATTCATGAGTTGGAGGAGAGTACGAAGATGCGGTACATCAGCAGCGCCGAACGTATCGGCATGAAGCGCGGAACGCAATTAGGAATACAACAGGTGCTACGCCGACAACTGCAACGACGTTTCGGCGATCCACCCGCCTGGGTCGAAACCAAACTCCAGGAAGGAACGCCTCCCCAATTGGAACGATGGGCCGATCAATTGCTGGACGCTGATACCGTGGAAGCCGTGTTCAAGGAATAGACTTATGCGCTACAGTGTGGGAACTGACGGCCGACGAGTTCGCGCCCCGCGATATCGCGATCTTCTGCCGCAGCGAAACCCGGCTCAAGGAACGCGCCGAACCGGCTTTGCGGCAGTGTGGCTTGGCGGGTCATTATCTCAGCGATGAAGCACCGCCGACCGACGCGCATGTTTCGCTGGGCAGCATGCACCGCGCCAAGGGATTGGAATTCAAGGTCGTGATCGTGATGGGCTGCGACGAGGACATGTTACCGCGCGCCAGTGTACTCGGCGAATTGGTGGATGAGGCTGATCGGGCGGTTTTTATCGAGCAGGAATGGCAATTGCTCTATGTGGCGTGTACTCGTGCCAGGGAGCGGTTGTTGGTGACGCACAGTGGTAAAGCGAGTCGGTTTTTATTAAACAAAAATCAATAAGTAACTAAAATGTCAAATGATAATATTGATGAATGTTGTGATCTTATTAAAAGCTATATTAGTGACTCACCTTTTCAGAATAAAATTATTGAATTAATTAAATGGGCTTTTCTGCTTAGTAATGACTTTGATGATGCTCCTTCAGTTAAATATTATCCTAAATATGTTAAAAATATTGAAGAAGAAACTGGAAAATGGGTTGGTCTTTTTTTAAAAGATCGCGATCATTCTTTTTTAAAAATTTATTTACATAAGTATAATAATGTCGATCAGGATCGGGGCTTATTTCATATACCTATTAACGCGCTTAAAAACCAGTCTGACCCTTTTAAAATCTATCCAGGGAATGCGGGCAATTGGGCTAGAATTACAGAAAAGGAATTTAATATGCTACCTAATACTTATAAGCTGCAAGAATGTATTGAAGAGTCTTATCGTTTGAGGCTTAGTGAATTAGGAATTCGTACAAATAAAAAAACGAATCCAGTTTCTTTTATTAAGGATACGAACCAGCTTTCTGATGATGAACTGCTAAGTCACTTCGATGGAAAGGAGGCCTTCAGAGAGATCCGTCAGTCATGGTCGCCGCAAGACAAGGTTTTATTTTGCCGACTGGCTAGGGCCGTACACGCTGCCGGTCTGGACTGGTGGCATATGGAAATTGAAAATCCAGTCCAAGTCCGCTTTGGCCGTAAGAACGTCGGTAGCGAGCGCGCTAAAGGCGTACTCGGTATTTATTATCCCAGCACACGAAATATCACTTGGGAGCGCGAGCTTGGCGTGATGTCCAAGCTGAATCGAAAGCCACTGACTGAAGAACTATTTACCAGAATTGAATCCGCGCTGGCCTCGGAACGCCAAGCTATTAACGAGTGGTGGGGCCTGTTTTTCGAGCGCCACGCCCTCTGGCCGGATCAGCTTCTCGAAGACCCCCCCGATTCGAACGAGGGAGCTAAGGAAGAGAAAACACCGGCCAACAAGGCGAGCGTGCCGCCATCTAATCGCATCTACTACGGTCCACCAGGGACCGGCAAGACATATAAGCTCTCGCAGATGTTGAAGCGAGACTACGAGCAACCTGCGGGTTCTGTGCGGCGCTACAGTTTCGTTACGTTTCACCAGTCCTACGGCTACGAGGAATTTATCGAGGGCCTGCGCCCCCTCCTACTGGATGGCGATGCAGAGTCGAACGAACTCCGGTACGAGATCCGGCCAGGCGTCTTCAAGGATTTGTGCCGCAAGGCCCGCGAGGCACCCGATCAACGCTTCGCGATGGTTATCGACGAAATCAATCGTGGCAATATCAGCAAAATCTTCGGTGAACTGATCACGCTCATCGAACCCGACAAGCGCGAAGGCGCCGAAAACGCCGTAACCGTCACGCTCCCATATTCGGGCAAACCATTCTCGGTCCCCGCCAACGTGGACATCATCGGCACGATGAACACGGCGGACCGATCACTGGCGCTGCTGGACACAGCTTTGCGGCGGCGTTTTGATTTCGAACCGCTCATGCCAGACAGCCGTGACGAACCCGGCGCGCCCCTCCACGGCTTGCGGGTAGCCCATGGACAAAAGATCATCGACATCCCAAGAATGCTCACCGCGATCAATCGGCGGGTGGAGGCGATCTACGACCGGGACCACACCATTGGCCATGCCTATTTGACCACGCTGGCCAGTGTGCTGGACGATGGGCAACGCTTCGAGGCGCTCGGGCAGATTTTCCGTAACCGGATCGTGCCGCTGTTGGAAGAATACTTCTTCGAAGACTGGCAGAAGATCCAACTCGTTTTGGCGGACAACCAAAAAGGTGAAGCGGCGCGCTTTATGACCGCGAGCGAGGATCACGAGGATGATCTAACCCGCCTGTTTGGCAACGATCACGGCCTCGATGCGTTCACCACCAAGAGGCGTTACGCCTTGCAGGAATCCGCGTTCTTCAATCCTGATGCCTACATCGGTATCTACCAGACGCTGGCGCTCTGATTGGCTGACAGGAAGATGAGCAGCGTCACGATCCACGAGTTCGGCGTGCTGGTTAAACAGGGGACGGACGACAGCAAGACCGACGAGTTGGGTAAGGTGCCCGCCAACGTGTTCGATTGGCTGGAGAAGCAGTGCCTGCATACTTCCGAACAAGGTGACGTGGCCTGGCTGCGGCTGACCCAGCGACGCGGACGAAAAGTCATTCAGGTCAAGAGCTTCGTCGGCGTCATTCGCGCACCTGATGGGTTTCAGATCGAAGTGTTGCCCAAGGTGGGGCAGGCGATCGGCGGCGGCCCTGCTCAGGCGCGGCAACTGCTGATTGAGATGCTTCGCTGCCTGAGCGGGTTTCGCCATATTCAGATCGACCGAGCCAAGCTCGCCGCCACGCGGATGCCTTTGCTGGAGGTGTTCGTTGGCGAGTTTCTGCTGGCTGTCGAACACATCGTCAAGCGGGGCCTGCGTAGCGCCTATTCGTCGCGGCAAGACAACCTGTTTGCCCTGCGTGGCAAGTTGCGGGTAGCACAGCACCTGCGCCAGAACCTCTGCCGGGCGGATCGATTCTTTACCGAGTACGATGAGTTTTCGACGAACCGCCCAGAAAATCGCTTGCTACACAAGGCCTTGCGCCGCGTCTTGTCGATATCGGCATCGCAGGCGAATCAAAAGTTGGCACGCGAGTTGTGTTTCGTGTTCGCCGACATCCCGGAGTCCACCCAAGTTGTACCTGACTTTCAGCAGGTTCGGCTCGACCGGGGAATGGGCTACTATGCCGACGCGCTGGCCTGGGCACGGCTGATCCTGGAAACAGAATCGCCCTTGACCGGTGTCGGCGAAAACCGTGCTCCATCCCTGCTTTTTCCAAT
Source organism: Candidatus Competibacteraceae bacterium (assembly GCA_016699715.1). Classification (NCBI taxonomy): domain Bacteria; kingdom Pseudomonadati; phylum Pseudomonadota; class Gammaproteobacteria; family Candidatus Competibacteraceae; species Candidatus Competibacteraceae bacterium. Next base: position 2,301,767 of record CP065007.1, read on the forward strand.
GGAAGCCGTATTTGAGGCTTTCGTGGCCAAACATCTGGCAAGGCAACTGGCACGGCCGCTGATCCTGAAAACCCAGGCACACAGCCATCATTTGGTTCGGCACCAGGAGCAAAATTGGTTCCGCCTCAAGCCCGATCTCCTGGTCCGCGATGCCGCACGGGACTTGATCGTGCTGGATACCAAGTGGAAACTGCTGGATGATCTGAAGTCCGATAGCACAGACAAATACGGGTTATCGCCAAACGACTTCTACCAGTTGCAGGCCTACGGCCAGAGTTACCTGGACGGAAAAGGTGATGTTATTCTGGTATACCCAAAAACTGACCGTTTTGCCCAGCCATTGCCTGTTTTCGATTTCCCAAAGGCTCCAGATCTGCGGCTCTGGGTGTTGCCATTCTGCTTGGAATCACGGCGGTTGCTGGCACCGGCCAATGCGCCCTTTGATGCGTGCTTTCCGGTTCGGTGAATTACTGGCTACCCTAATCTTCACCAGAGAGATAACAGCGGCAGTCAATCCGTCTTTTCCTCGCTGACGGAACGCTAGACCCGATAGTACTCCCGATACCAGGCCACGAAGCGGGCCACGCCCTCCTCGACTGGGGTAGCGGGCCGGTAGCCGACATCCTCGGCCAGCGCCTCGACATCAGCATAGGTATCCGGCACATCGCCGGGTTGCATTGGTAGCATGTTCTTGATCGCTACCCGCCCCAGGCATTGTTCCAACACCTCGATATAGCGCATCAGTTCCACCGGCCGGTTGCTGCCGATGTTGTAGATCTGGTAGGGCGCGCGGCTGGTGGCCGGGTCCGGCGTCTCGCTCGACCAGGCCGGGTTCGGCGTCGCCACCCGGTCCAGCGTCCGCACCACCCCCTCGACGATATCGTCGATATAGGTAAAGTCGCGGCGGTGATGACCGTGATTGAATACGTCGATCGGCTCGCCGGCCAGGATGGCGCGGGTGAACAGGAACAGCGCCATGTCCGGCCGGCCCCACGGCCCGTAAACGGTAAAGAAGCGCAAGCCGGTGGCCGGCAGCCCGTACAAATGGCTGTAGGTGTGCGCCATCAGCTCGTTGGCTTTCTTGGTGGCGGCGTACAGGCTGAGCGGGTGATCGACGTTGTCATGCACCGAAAACGGCATCCGGGTGTTGGCGCCGTACACCGAACTGCTCGAGGCGTAGACCAGATGCTCGATTTGATGATGGCGGCAGGCCTCCAGGAGATTGACGAAGCCGACCAGATTGGAATCGACGTAGGCGTGCGGGTTCTGCATCGAGTAGCGCACCCCGGCCTGAGCGGCCAGATTCACCACCCGTTGCGGCCGATACCGGGCAAAAGCCTCGCTAAGAGCCGACCGATCCTCCAGGTTGGCACGCACCTCGCTAAATCCAGGATGCCGTTGCAGGCGGGCCAGCCGCGCCCGCTTCAGGTTGACATCGTAGTAATCGTTCAGGTTGTCGAAACCGATGACCTCGTCACCGCGATCCAGCAAGCGCTGGGACAGCGTCGAACCGATGAAACCGGCGCTTCCCGTGACCAGAATTTTCATGGCGGACTCCGCATCGGCCTTTACAAGCGGCCGTCCACGCTGCCGGCGGGCAGCAAATATTTAACATCGAACAGCACCGCGTTGGGCTTGCCGGTGGCGCGGAGGCCTTCCGCCCCCATCTCGTGGAACTGACGGTGGCCCACCGCCAGGATGATGGCGTCGTAATGTCCCGGCTTCAGCTCCGCGACCGGGTCGATGTCGTATTCATGCCGGGCCTCCCGGGGGTCCACCCACGGATCGTACACATCGACGCAGGCGTTGTAGTCGCGAAATTCCCGAACGATGTCCACCACCCGGGTGTTGCGCAAATCCGGGCAGTTTTCCTTGAAGGTCAGGCCCAGCACCAGCACCTTGGCGTCCATCACCGCGATCCGGCGCTGGTTCATCAGCTTGACCACCCGTTGCACCACGTAGGCGCCCATGCCGTCGTTGATGCGCCGCCCGGCCAGGATCATTTCCGGGTGGTGGCCGATCTGTTGGGCCTTGTGGGTCAGATAATACGGATCGACGCCGATGCAATGGCCGCCCACCAGCCCCGGCCGGAACGGCAGGAAATTCCACTTGGTGCCGGCGGCGCGCAACACTTCCTCGGTGTCGATGCCCAGGCGGTTGAACAGCAGGGCCAGTTCGTTGACCAGGGCGATGTTGACGTCGCGCTGGGTATTCTCGATCACCTTGGCGGCTTCCGCCACCCGGATGCTGGAAGCACGGTGGGTGCCGGCGGTCACAATGCTCCGGTACAGCGCGTCCACGAATTCCGCCGCCTCCGGGGTGGAGCCGGAAGTGATCTTGAGGATGGTGGTGACCCGGTGGTCCTTGTCGCCCGGATTGATGCGTTCCGGGCTGTAGCCGGCGAAAAAATCCGTGTTGAAACGCAAGCCGGATTCCCGCTCCAGGATCGGCACGCAGACTTCCTCGGTGGCGCCGGGGTAGACCGTGGATTCGTAAATCGCCACATCGCCCGGTTTCAACAGCCGGCCCACCGTGGTGCTGGCGCCGATCAATGGACCGAAATCCGGACGCTTGTAGTCATCCACCGGAGTCGGTACCGTAACGATGTAGACGTTGCAGTTTGCCAAGTCCCCGGCGCGGTCGGTATAAAGCAGGTGACGGGCTTGTCGCAATTCCTCGGGCGCGACTTCCAGTGTGCTGTCGCTGCCGGCCTGTAGCTCGCGGATGCGGGCGGCGTTGATATCCAGACCGATCGTCGGGAACTGCTTGCCGAATTCGACCGCCAAAGGTAAGCCCACGTAGCCGAGGCCGACGATGCCGATGCGAGTATTGGCGAGATCAAACATGCATTGGTGCTCCGTTTGCGGGGAAGGTTGCAAATGCTGGCAAGTATAGAAGAGGAGACGGAGCCGATGGGCGGGCTTTTATCGCACCGTGAACTCTACGATGGGTGCGTTCCAAGCAATATGGACTTACAGACATTATGGAAGAATAAGGCATATCCAATCATAGGCATCCCCCCATTATGATGCGCCTGCTCAGACACTATATTTCCCAGGCGCTGCTGACGCTGTTGGGGGCGGAAGCACTCAGCCTGTTTTGGTCGATCTATCTCGCTCGGACACTGTATTTCGCCCTGGTCCAGAGCGAAGGCTGGCCTCGGATGAGCGAGATGGTCCCGAGCGCGGCCGTTTTCATGATCGTCATGTTGACGATCATGATTGCGCTGGGTTTGTACGAACGCAATTTCTGGAGCGGCAAAGGCGAAATGCTGCTGCGGGTCGGCGTCAGCTTCCTGTTCGGGCTATTCGCCATGACCTTGCTGTACTACCTGGTGCCCGACCTTGCGCTCGGCCGTGGCGAGTTCAGCCTCGCGATGGGGATTGCCTTTCTGAGCATCCTGCTGTTGCGCTTCATCTTCTTCAGGATCTCCAAGCAAGATCAGCTCAAGCAGCGGGTGCTGGTGTTGGGCGTGGGCGACCATGCGGCCGAGATCGAGTCATTGCGGCAACAGGGAACCCTGAGTTTCCTGGTCCCCGGCTATATTCAGGTTCATGAGCAGGAAACACCGAGAGTGCCGGCTGGCCGCATGTTGCGGGTGACCAGCAACCTGGCCAAGTTGGCGGATGAGCTGGACATCGACGAGATCGTGGTGGCCATGGACGACCGGCGCAAGGGGTTTCCCGTTGACGAGATTCTGGAGTGCAAAATCAACGGGGTTGCGATCAGTCATTTTCTGGGTTTCTTCGAACGGCAGACCGGCAAGATCCAATTGGAGGCGTTAAGGCCGAGCAGCATCATCTTTGCCGAAGGTTTTCAGGGAATGGGGCTCAGAAGCACCGTGAAGCGGGTGCTCGATGTTACCGCGAGTCTGTTGTTGCTGGCGTTGACCTGGCCGTTCATGTTGGTGGCGACCTTGGCCATTTGGCTGGAGTCGGGTGGCCGCGGGCCGATTTTATACCGACAGACCCGAGTTGGATTCAAGGATCGGTTGTTCGAGGTGATTAAGTTTCGCAGCATGGTGGTCGATGCCGAGAAGGATGGCAAGGCGGTCTGGGCCGGGAAAAATGACTCGCGGATCACGCGGGTCGGCGCGATACTGCGCGAAACCCGCGTCGATGAGTTACCTCAGTTGTTCAATGTGCTGCGCGGCGATATGAGCTTCGTCGGCCCGAGGCCGGAGCGGCCGGAATTCGTGGCCGATCTGTGCCGGAAAATCCCTTGCTATTCCATGCGGCATATGGTCAAGCCGGGCATCACCGGCTGGGCGCAGATTTGCTACCCCTATGGCGCTTCCGAGCAGGATGCGCGCGAGAAATTGCAATACGATTTGTATTACATCAAGAATTACAGCTTCTTTTTCGACGTCGTGATCCTGCTACAGACCGTTCACACCATCCTGTGGGGTCGGGGCGCGCATTGATCATTTGACCCGCATCCCCGGCTCCGCGCCGCTGTCCGGGCCGAGCAGGTAGATACCGCCCCCACCGCCGGCCGCCAGCACCATGCCCTCGGAAACGCCGAAACGCATCTTGCGCGGAGCGAGATTGGCGACCAGCACGGTCAGCCGGCCTTGCAACACCTCCGGCGAGTAAGCGGATTTGATGCCGGCGAAGACCTGACGGGTTTCGCCACCGAGATCCAGTTCCAGCCGCAGCAGTTTGTCGGCGCCCGCCACCGCTTCGGCCTTGACGATCCGCGCCACCCGCAAGTCCACCTTGGCGAAATCCTCGATGCCGATGGTGGGGCCGATCGGATCGTCGATCAGCGGCCCGCTCGGTACGGGCGTCTCTTCGCCGCTTGGGGCGGCTTCCCTGGATTCCTCGATGATCGCCGCGACTTGCGCCATTTCCACCCGCTGCATCAGCGGCTTGAACTCGGCGATGGCATGACCGAGCAGTGGGTTGCCGGCATCGCTCCAGCGCAGCGGCGGGATTTGCAGGAACTGTTCGACCTGCGCCGTCAGACCGGGCAGCACCGGCTTGAGGTACAGCGCCAGCACTCGGAACAGGTTGAGCCCCAGGCTGCAAACGGCCTGCACTTCGGCCTCGGCGCCGGGCTGTTTGGCCAGTGTCCAGGGTTTCTTCTCGTCGATGTACTGATTGGCGCGGTCGGCCAGCGCCATGATCTCGCGCATGGCCCGGCCGAATTCCCGTCTTTCGTAAGCCAGGGCGATGGAATCGGCGGCGGCGACAAATTCCGCATACAAGCCTGGTTCGGCGAGATGGTCGGCCAGTCGGCCGTCGAAGCGGCGGGTGATGAAGCCGGCGCTGCGGCTGGCGATATTGACCAGCTTGCCGACCAAATCACTGTTGACCCGCTGCAGGAAGTCCTCGAAGTTGAGGTCGAGGTCGTCGATGCCGTCGCTTAGCTTGGTGGCGAAGTAGTAACGCAGATATTCCGGCCGTAGATGATTGAGATAGGTGCGGGCCTTGATGAAGGTGCCCCGCGATTTCGACATTTTCTGGCCGTCCACGGTCAGAAAACCGTGGCAATGCACGGCGGTCGGCTTGCGGAAGCCGGCTCCGGTCAGTTCCGCCGGCCAGAACAGAATGTGGAAATAGGCGATGTCCTTGCCGATGAAGTGGTGGACCTCGGCGTCGCTGTCCGGCCCCCAGAAATCGTCGAAGCGTAGACCGGTGCGGTCGCAGAAGTTCTGGAAGCTGGCCATGTAGCCAATCGGCGCGTCCAGCCAGACGTAAAAGTACTTGCCGGGCGCATCGGGGATTTCAAAGCCCCAGTACGGCGCGTCGCGGGAGATGTCCCATTCCTGCAAACCGGCGGTGAACCATTCGTTGAGCTTGTTGATCATCTGCGACTGGATCGGCCCGCTGGCGATCCAGTCCTTCAGCATGGCCTCGAAATCGGCCAGTTTGAAAAAGAAATGCAGCGATTCCCTGGTAATCGGCGTCGCGCCGGACAGGACCGAGCGCGGGTTCTTCAGGTCGGTGGGGGAGTAGGTGGCGCCGCAGTTTTCGCAACTGTCGCCGTACTGATCCGGCGTGCCGCAGCGCGGGCATTCGCCCTTGATGAAGCGATCCGGCAGGAACATCTGCTTTTCCGGGTCGAAGGCTTGGGTGATGACCCGGCGGCTGATGTGGCCGGCTTCGTTCAGGCGCTGATAGATCAGTTCGGCGTACTGCCGGCATTCCGGCGAATGCGTGGAGTAATAGTTGTCGAACTCGATCAGGAAATCGCTGAAATCGGCGTGATGTTCCCGCCAGATCCGCTCGATCAGTTGTTCCGGGGTTACGCCGTCCTGTTCGGCGCGCAGCATGATCGGCGTGCCGTGGGCGTCGTCGGCGCAAAGGTAGTAGCATTCATGGCCGCGCAGTTTCTGGAAGCGGACCCAGATGTCGGTCTGGATGTATTCGACCAGGTGGCCGATATGGATCGGGCCGTTGGCGTAGGGCAGGGCACTGGTGACGAGGATGCGGCGGGTTTGGTCGCTCATGGTCCGGATCGTTGCGGTCAGTCGGAAAGGTCGCTACGTTAGCAGCATTGCCGCATGGCTGTCATCCGCCGAGCGGAACGCCCGCCATGTGGGGTTTTCACGAAATCGGGTCGAGTCGTTCTTAACTAATGAGGAGCTTCCCATGCAAGTCCAAAGCGTGTTCGGCTTGGCGATGGTGGTGGCCGGGCTGGCGGCCACGGGTCCCGTTCGTGCCCAGGGGGCGCTGGCGGAGGAAATCTGGAGCGCGAATTTTTGCCAGCAGGCGGTGTCTCTGGCGGAACAGCATGGCGAATCGCCAGATGTGCTGAATCAGGTCAATTGCCAGGGAATGGCGGATAATTACCAGCCCTCGTACTGGCAATGCGTGCTCGCGGCCCTGAAGGCGGATGCCCGCCTCAGATTGGAAGTGGCCCGACAGAAGTGCCTGGTCGGCTATTGAACGGCCGCGTCGGGCGCACTGGAAGTGCCGGCGCCCGGTTTTCCGATATCGAATCGAACTTATCTTGCAGGAGAAATCTCGCTTATGACCGCTGTATCGCGTGCCGATGTGGAAACCGCCCTTAAGGGCTATGTGGACCCGTATCTCGAACAGGATTTGATCGCCGCCAAGTGCATCAAGAACATCCAGATCGGAGCCGATCGCATTGAGATTGATGTGGAACTGGGATTTCCGGCGGCGGGCTATCGGGATACCTTGATCGCGGCCCTGGGCGAGCGGTTGGCGGCGCTGGGCGCCGGCGAGGCGGTGGTGCGGGTGGAGTGCAAGGTGATCGCCCACGAGGTGCAAAAGGGGCTGAAACCGATGCCGGGCGTGCGCAACATCATCGCCGTGGCGTCCGGCAAGGGCGGGGTCGGCAAATCCACCACGGCGGTCAATCTGGCCCTGGCGCTCAGCGTCGAAGGGGCGCGGGTCGGCTTGCTGGACGCCGATATCTATGGCCCCAGTCAGCCGCGCATGCTGGGCGCGCGCCAACAGCCGGAATCGCCGGACGGCAAGACGCTGAATCCGGTCGTCAGCTACAACATCCAGTCCATGTCGATCGGCTATCTGATCGAGGAAGATACGCCGATGGTCTGGCGCGGACCGATGGTGACCCAAACCCTCGAACAACTGCTGCGCGATACCCGCTGGCACGATCTCGATTATCTGATCATCGACCTGCCGCCGGGCACCGGCGACACGCAGTTGACCCTCTCGCAGAAAGTGCCGGTCAGCGGTGCGGTCATCGTCACCACGCCACAGGACATCGCCTTGCTGGACGCCCGCAAGGGGCTGAAGATGTTCGAGAAAGTGGAGATACCGGTGCTGGGTATCGTCGAGAACATGAGCATCCACATCTGCTCGCAATGCGGCCACGAGGAACACATTTTCGGCGCGGGCGGCGGTCAGCGCATGGCGGAGCAGTACGACGTGCCCTTTCTCGGCTCGCTGCCGCTGGATATTCGTATCCGCGAGGAAACCGATGGCGGCCGACCCACGGTGGTGGCGGAGCCGGACAGCCGCATCGCCGGCCTGTATCGGGAGATCGCCCGTCGTACCGCCGCCCGACTGTCGCTGCAAGCCCGGAACTACAGTCACAAGTTCCCCAGCATCGTGATTCAAAACACCTGAGGTTTGCCGATATGCGGCTGTGCGATCGCGACATCGAACGCTGTCTGGACGAAGGTAAAATCCGCATCGAACCGCGTCCGGCGGTCGGCCGGATCAACGGGGTCAGCGTGGACCTGCATCTGGGCAGCCGCTTCCGGGTGTTCAACGATCACGCCGCGTCGCATATCGACCTCAGCGGGCCGCGGGAGGAAGTCGATCACGCCATCAACCGGATCATGGGCAAGGAGATCCGAATCGGCGCGGATGGCGCGTTTTTCATCCATCCCGGTGAGCTGGCGCTGGCGGCCACCGTCGAGACCATTACCGTGCCGGACGATCTGGTCGGCTGGCTGGATGGCCGTTCCAGCCTGGCCCGGCTGGGATTGATGGTGCATGTCACCGCCCATCGTATCGATCCCGGCTGGAGCGGCGCCATCGTGCTGGAGTGCTTCAATAGCGGCAAGCTGCCATTGGCGTTGCGGCCCGGCATGGCGATCTGCGCCATCAGCTTCGAGACCCTGACCGGTCCCGCCATGCGCCCCTATCACCAGCGGCGGGACGCCAAATACAAGCGGCAGACTGGTCCGACCCCGAGTCGGATCGGCGACGACGAGCCGCCCGACCAGAGTCATTGAACGAGTGATCGACCGAGGGAAAATTCATGGCCGCATCCGTGTCGTTATCGCCAGCGATTCAGCCCGCCGCGAAAACCGGTCCGATCCGGCATCTATGGACGGTGGATGAGTTTCAGCGCATGGGGGAAACCGGCTTTCTCGACCCGGAAGCGCGGCTGGAATTGATTGAGGGAGAACTGTTCGAGATGGCGCCGATTGGCAGCTTTCACGCGGGAACCGTGGGTATTCTGAATCGCCTGTTCATGCGGTCGGTTGCCGGTACGCAAGTTGTTTATGTGCAAAACCCGATTGTGTTGGGCGACGACTCCGAACCACAGCCCGACATTGTCCTGCTGCGCCCGCGTGCGGATTACTATTTGGGCGCGCATCCCCGCGCCGGGGATGTATTGCTGCTGATTGAGGTGTCGGACAGCACGGTGCAATTCGACCGCAAGACCAAGGTACCGCTCTACGCCCGGCACGGCATTCCCGAAGTGTGGCTGGTGGTGGGGCCGCGCCGCCGTCACGTTGAGATCTACCGTGATCCGCAACCGGAACACGGTGTTTATCAAACCTGCTTGCAGGTGCGGGAAGGCGGATTGGCGCCCGTTCTGTTGCCAGCGGCGGAAATCCGCCTGGATGAGTTGTTCATCGGCTGAGTGGCGCTTCCTCCAGCCGCAACGGTGCGGCCAGCGGTTTCCCATCGAACCACACCCGTTCCCCGTCCAACCGTACCCGCCCTGCCGCGAACCAGCGAATCGCCAGCGGGTACAGTCGGTGCTCCTGCTCCAGGACCCGCGCCGCCAGCGTGTCGGGGTCGTCGCCCGGCAGTACCGGAACCCGCGCTTGCACGATGACCGGCCCGCCGTCCAGTTCGGCGGTGACGAAGTGGATGCTGGCTCCGTGTGCGGTTTCGCCGGCCGCGATGGCTCGTTCATGGGTGTGCAGGCCGCGAAACCTGGGGAGCAGCGAGGGATGGATGTTGAGTAGCCGTCCTCGATAATGTTCGGTGAAGCTGGCGGTCAGCACCCGCATGAAGCCCGCCAGCGCCACCAAGTCCGGTTGCTGACGGTCGATCATTTCGATCAGGGTTGCTTCGAATTCCGTCCGGTCGGTGAAGTACTTATGGTCCAGTTCCAGCGCGGGAACGCCGGCCTGGCGCGCCCGTTCCAGACCATGCACGCCGGGGCGGTTACTGATGACGGCCGCCACTTCGACCGGTAGTTCTCCGTTCGCGGCCTGATCCAGAATCGCTTGCAGATTGCTGCCGCGCCCCGAGATCAGCACCACCAGCCGGATTTTTCGAGTGGCGCTCACGGCAGAAACTCCACGAACGGCTCGTCCTCACCGGCGGCGATCCGGCCCAGCGTCCAAACCGTTTCGCCCGCGTCCCGTAAAATCGCCTGAGCCCTCTCCGCATCTTCCGCCGCGACGCAGACCACCATGCCCACGCCGCAGTTGAAGGTGCGCCGCATTTCCGTCTCGGTCACGCCGCCCTGCTGCCGCAACCACTGGAAAATGGCTGGTCGTGGCCAGCTTGCGGTATCGATGACCGCCTGGGTGTGGGGCGGGAGAACGCGCGGCAGGTTTTCGGTCAGGCCACCGCCGGTGATGTGGGCGATGGCGCGGACCTCGACCTGCGCCAGCAGTTGCAGCACCGGCTTGACGTAAATGCGGGTCGGCGCCAGCAGTGCTTCACCGAGCGTGCGGTCCCCGGCGAACGGCTGATCCAGCTTTGCGCCGCCGACCGCCAGGATTTTACGGATCAGCGAATAGCCGTTGGAATGCGGGCCGGAGGACGCCAGACCCAGCAACACGTCGCCCGGCGCGATCCGCGACCCGTCGATGATCCGGCTTTTTTCGACCACACCGACGCAGAAACCGGCCAGGTCGTAATCGCCTTCGCCGTACATCCCCGGCATCTCGGCGGTTTCGCCGCCCACCAGCGCCGCGCCGGCTTGTTCGCAGCCATCGGCGATGCCCTTGATGACGGTGGCGGCTACGTCCACATCCAACTGGCCGGTGGCGTAATAGTCGAGGAAGAACAGCGGCTCGGCGCCGGTCACCAGCACGTCGTTGACGCACATCGCCACCAGATCGATGCCGATGGTGTCGTGGCGGCGCAGCTCCAGCGCCAGTTTGAGCTTGGTGCCGACCCCGTCGGTGCCGGACACCAGTACCGGTTGGCGGTAGCGGTCCAGCGGCAGTTCGAACAGCGCGCCGAAACCACCCAGCCCGCTCAGCACGCCGGGCCGGAGGGTGCGCTTGGCGTGCGGCTTGATGCGGTCCACCAGCCGGTTGCCGGCTTCGATGTCCACGCCGGCGTCGCGGTAGCTGAGGGCGGGAGAGTGCGGAATGGAATCGTTCACGGATGATTGACCTCGATAGCGCGGTCCGGTCCAGACCATGCGGGCGGCTGAAAAGTTGTGCTATCTTACCGCACTTCGTTTTAAAGCCAGGTAACAGCCGTGATCGCCGAGTCGTACAACCCGCAAGCCATTGAAGCGGAAGCGCAACGCCACTGGGATGAGCAGCGAACCTTCGCCGCGCGCGAGGAGCCGGGTCGCGAAAAGTTCTACTGCCTGTCGATGTTTCCCTATCCCAGCGGGCGGTTGCACATGGGCCATGTGCGCAACTACACCATCGGCGACGTGATCGCCCGCTACCAGCGCATGTTGGGCAAGAGCGTGTTGCAGCCGATGGGCTGGGACGCCTTCGGCCTGCCGGCGGAGAACGCGGCCATGGCTTCCGGGGTCGCGCCGGCGCAGTGGACCTTCGATAACATCGCCTACATGAAAAAGCAGCTTCGTCTGCTGGGCTTCGCGGTGGACTGGGAGCGTGAGGTGGCCACCTGCCAGCCGGAGTACTACCGCTGGAACCAGTGGCTGTTCCTGCGGATGCTGGAAAAGGGCATCGCCTACCTGAAAACCGGCGTGGTCAACTGGGACCCGATGGATCAGACCGTGCTCGCCAACGAGCAGGTGATCGACGGGCGCGGCTGGCGCACCGGCGCGCTGGTCGAGAAGCGCGAAATCCCGATGTATTACCTGGCGATCACGAAGTACGCCGAGGAACTGCTGGCGGAGTTGGCGCACCTGCCCGGTTGGCCGGAACAGGTCAAGCTGATGCAGAAGAACTGGATCGGCAAGAGCCACGGGGTACGGATCGGCTTTCCGCACACGGTGGGCGAGGGCGGCACTCTTTGGGTGTTTACCACCCGCGCCGACACGCTCATGGGCGCTACCTACGTGGCCGTGGCCGCCGAGCATCCCCTGGCGCTGCACGCCGCGCAAACCGATCCCGAACTGGCCGCGTTCATCGACCAATGTCGGCATGGTGGCGTCACCGAGGCCGAGTTGGCGACCCAGGAAAAAAAGGGCATGCCGACCGGGTTGACCGTCACCCATCCCCTGAGCGGCGAACCGCTGCCGCTGTGGGTCGCCAACTACGTGCTGATGGGTTACGGCGAGGGCGCGGTGATGGCGGTGCCCGCCCACGACGAACGCGATTTCGAGTTCTCGTGCAAGTTCGGTCTAGCGATCAGGCCGGTGATCCGCACCCGCGCCGGCGACGCCACGCCCGCGCCGTGGCAAGACGCCTACGCCGATTACGGGGTCTGCATCAATTCCGGCCAGTACGACGGATTGGACTTCGAGCAGGCGGTGGATGCCATCGCCGCCGATCTGAGCGCCAAGGGTTTGGGCGAGAAGAAGGTGATCTGGCGACTGCGCGACTGGGGCGTATCCCGACAGCGCTACTGGGGTACGCCGATCCCGATCGTCCATTGCGAATCCTGTGGCGCGGTGCCGGTGCCGGACGAGGATTTGCCGGTGGTGTTGCCGGGCGACCTGATTCCGGACGGTTCCGGCAACCCGCTCGCCAAGTACGCCGAATTCCTGGACTGCGCCTGCCCGAGCTGCGGAAAGCCGGCCCGGCGCGAAACCGACACCATGGATACCTTCGTCGATTCGTCCTGGTATTTCTTCCGCTATTGCACGCCGGGCGCGGCGACGATGACCGATGCCCGCGCCGATTACTGGATGCCGGTGGATCAGTACGTCGGCGGCATCGAACATGCCATCCTGCATCTGCTGTATTCGCGGTTCTGGACCAAGGTCATGCGCGATCTGGGCCTGACCACGGTGTCGGAACCGTTCGCCCAGTTGCTCACCCAGGGCATGGTGGTGGCGCCCACCTTTTACCGGGAAACCGCGGACGGCCGCAAGCAGTGGATCAACCCGGCCGACGTGAAGGTACAAACCGACGACAAGGGCCGGCCGCTGGCCGCGACCCTGAACGCTGATGGTCAGCCGGTGGTGATCGGTGGCATCGAGAAGATGGCCAAGTCCAAGAACAACGGCGTCGATCCTCAATCCCTGATCGATCAGTACGGCGCCGATACCGCCCGTCTGTTCATGATGTTCGCCGCGCCGCCCGATCAGGCGCTGGAATGGTCCGATTCCGGCGTGGCCGGCGCCTACCGCTTTCTGCGCCGGTTGTGGCTCCACGCCGCCGAGCATCAGGAGGCGATCCACGCCGCCGGCGAGCCGGATGCCGCCGTGTTGTCGGAGCCGCTGCGCGAGCTGCGCCGCGAGGTGCACGAGGCGCTCCGGCAGGCGCTGTACGACTTTAGTCGCCACCAGTTCAACACCGTGGTTTCCGGCGGCATGAAAATCCTGAACGCGCTGGGTCGGATCGAGATGGGCGCTGATGTGTCCGCCGCCGCCGTGCGCCGCGAAGGGCTGGGCATCCTGCTGCGGCTGCTGTCGCCGGTGGCGCCGCATGTGACTCACGCGCTTTGGCGGGATTTGGGCTATGGCGACGACGTGCTGGACGCCGCCTGGCCGACGCCCGACGCAGCGGCGCTGGTTCGTGACCTGATGACGCTGGTGGTGCAGGTCAACGGCAAGCTGCGTGGACAGATCGAGGTGCCGGTGAACGCCGACCGCGATCTCATCGAACAGGCGGCGCGGGCCGAGCCGAATGTCCAGCGCTTCGTCGAAGGGAAAGCGTTGCGCAAGATCGTGATCGTGCCCGGCAAACTGGTCAATCTGGTGTGCTGAGCGAGTCGAACATGCCTCGGATCATGCTGGGGTGGGTCCTGGGTGGCTGGATGCTGCTGCTGGCCGGTTGTGGTTTCCAGCCGCGTGGACAAGCCCAACTACCGCCGGAACTGTCGGTGGTTTATATCCAGAGCCAACTGGCGATGGGAACGCCGCCGGGCGCCGTGAGCCGCAAGCTGCGGCTGTTGCTGGCGGACAATGGCGTGACGATTACCCGCGATCCGGCCCAGGCAAAGGTGGTCATCACCATTCTGCGCGAGGGCAGCGGTCGCCGCGTGGTCGCCGTCGACCGTCTCAATGTCAAACGGCAGTATTTTCTGGCTTACGACACCGCTTACCAGGTGACGCTGGCCAACGGCAAGGCCCTGATTCCGCTGGAAGGACTCAGTGCCAACCGAACCTTGTTGTATGACGAAAACGAAGTGCTCGGTTTCGAGGCCGCGCAGGAAGCCCTGGTGGACAACATGGCCGATGATCTGGCTTGGCAAATCGTCCGCCGCTTGCAAACCATCGGTTCCTGAGGACGCCGCTTGCGAGTGCGTCCCGAACAGCTCGCCGCGCATTTGCGCAAGACCCTGGCGCCGCTCTATCTGATCTTCGGCGAGGAAACCCTGCTGGCACGGGAATCCGCCGACGCGCTCCGCGTCGCCGCCCGCGAACGAGGCCATGCGGAACGGGAATGCCTGACGGTCGATGCCGGTTTCGACTGGAACACGCTGCGCCAACTGGCGGCCAGCCCCTCGCTGTTCGCCAACCGGCGGTTGCTGGAGCTGCGCCTGGGCAACGCCAAGCCGGGCGATGCCGGCGCCAAGGCGCTGAGCGAGTATGCGGCCCGTCCCGCCGCCGACGCGGTGTTGTTGGTCACCGCTGGCAAACTCGACTGGAATACCCAGAAAAGCCGCTGGTTCGCCGCCCTGGATGCGATGGGCGTGGTGGTGCCGGCGGCGCCGGTGGAGCCGGGGCAATTGTCGGTCTGGATCGAACGCCGGCTGCGGGAACGCGGTCTGAAACCCACCCAGGAAGCGGTGCTGTTGCTGGGCGAGCGGGTGGAGGGCAATCTGTTGGCCGCCGCCCAGGAAATCGAGAAGCTGGCATTGCTGACCGGCGAGCAGCCGCTGACCGTCGACAGGGTATTGGCGGCGGTCGGCGACAGCGCTCGATACAGCATCTATGATTTCGTGGATGCCGCCCTGCGTGGCCAGCCGGAGCGCGTTGCGCGGATTCTGAATGGTTTGCGCGGCGAAGGCGTGGAACCGGTGTTGGCGAACTGGGCCTTGCATCGGGAGCTTCGGGTACTGAACGCGCTGGCTTTCGCCCGTGACCAGCGCCAGCCGCTGGAAACCGTGTTCGCCGCGTTCGCCGCCCGCAAGGAAATCGTCTGGGACAAACGGAAGCCGCCCCTGCTCCAGGCCCTGCAACGGCTGACACTGGCCGATTGCCGGCTGTTACTGGGTGGCTGTGCCCGGACCGACCGCGCGATCAAGGGCATCGAGCCCGGCTCGCCATGGGATGCGTTGCTGATGGTGGGTTTGCGACTGGCCGGTCGGCCGTTGTTGTCCGACGAACTGTGATGTCATAGCCCGGCGCATGAGGACGCGTCGGTCATGAGGATGCTTTGCCGATGAACGATACCCATACGGAAACCGCCAACACCATCGAGCGCTACATGCTGGATGTGGGCCGGCGCGCGCGCGCCGCGTCCCGCATCGTCGGCCGCGCCGAAACCCGGATCAAGAACGGCGCCCTGCTCGCCATCGCCGCCGCCCTGGAGGCGGACGAGGAACGGTTACTGGCGGCCAACCGCCTGGACATGGACGCCGGCCGCGCCGGCGAGTTGGACGCGGCCCTGCTGGACCGCCTGGAGCTGACGCCCAAGGGCGTGCGCGGGATAGCGCAAGGTTTGCGGGAAATCGCCGCCCAGCCCGATCCGGTGGGCGAGATCATCGATCTCAAATATCGTCCATCGGGCCTTCAGGTCGGGCGGATGCGGGTGCCGCTGGGGGTGATCGGCATCATCTACGAGTCGCGGCCGAACGTGACCGCCGACGCCGCCGCGCTTTGTTTGAAGGCCGGTAACGCCGCCATCCTGCGCGGCGGTTCCGAGGCGTTGCATTCCAACCGCGCCATTGCCGCCTGTATCCAGCGGGGGTTGGCCGCCGCCGGCTTGCCGACCGACGCGGTGCAGGTGATCGACACCGCCGACCGCGCCGCCGTCGGCGCGCTGATCGGCATGGCCGAATACGTGGACGTGATCGTGCCGCGCGGCGGCAAGAGTCTGATCGAGCGAATCAGTCGCGAGGCGCGGGTGCCGGTGATCAAGCATCTGGATGGCGTCTGCCACGTCTACATCGACGACCGCGCCGATCCCGACCAGGCGATGTCGATCGCTTACAACGCCAAGACCCAGCGCTACGGCACCTGCAATACCATGGAAACCCTGCTGGTGGCGGCGGGCATCGCCGATCGGGTGCTGCCCGAATTGGGCCGGCGCTACCAGGATGCCGGCGTGGAATTGCGCGGCTGCCAGCGGACCCACGACCTGTTGCCGGAGATCGGGATGGCGACCGAGGAAGACTGGTACGCCGAATATCTGGCGCCGGTGCTGGCGGTTCGGGTCGTCAACGATATCGACCAGGCCATGGACCACATCGCTCTCTACGGCTCCGCCCACACCGACGCCATCGTGACGGAGGATTACGGTCGGGCGCGGCGTTTCCTGCGCGAGGTGGATTCCAGTTCGGTGATGGTGAATGCTTCCACCCGCTTCGCCGACGGTGGCGAGTATGGCCTGGGCGCGGAAATCGGTATCAGCACCGATAAGCTGCACGCCCGTGGCCCGGTCGGCGCGGAAGGATTGACCACTCTGAAATTCGTGGTGCTGGGCGATGGGCATATCCGGGAATGAGAGCTGAAACCGGCAAGGCACCGGGCGAGCGGTCATGGCTGACCATGCTGCCATCATGACCCGATCCCCATCGGGTTTTTTGCGAGCGCGGCGCGCGCGATCCCCGGCGCGAGAGCGATATAAATCGTGAATTCAATGTCGGCGGCCTCCCGCTTTCCACCGTATCCGCGCCCCATCGGGGTGTTGGGCGGCACCTTCGATCCGATCCATTACGGTCATCTGCGACCGGCGCTGGAGTTGCTGGAGGCGCTGGATCTGGCGGAAATCCGCTTCGTGCCCTGCCGGATTCCGGCGCATCGCGGTTCGCCGCGAATCGCCGCCGAGCAGCGGCTGGCGCTGGTGCGTTTGGCCACGGCCGGGCAAGCGGGCTTCGCGGTCGATGATCGGGAACTGCGCCGGGAGGGACCTTCCTATATGGTGGATACCCTGGCCTCGCTGCGCGAGGACTTCGGCGATATCCCCCTGTGTCTGATCGTCGGCGTCGATGCCTTCCGCGAACTGCATACCTGGCATCGCTGGCGGGAATTGAGCCGGTTCGCCCACATCGTGGTGATGCAGCGGCCCGGACCGTCGAAGCCGTTCGTGCCGGTGCTGGAGGAATTGATCGCCCCACGCATGACGGACCCCACCGCCCTGCGCCAGCGGCTTGCCGGCGGTATCCTGTTCCAGCCAGTGACCCAGTTGGACATCTCCGCGACTGACATTCGCGCTTTGCTGGCGCGTGGCCAGTCGCCCCGCTTTCTGTTGCCGGAGACGGTGCTGGCCCGTATCCACGAGCAGGTGCTGTACCGGTCGTTGCCCGCCCCGACCCCCGTGACTTTATGAGGATCAATGAAATTCATGCAACTTGAGGCTTTACGAGAAATCGTTGTGGCTGCTCTGGAAGAGGTAAAGGCCCAGGACATCCAGGTTCTGGACGTGCGCGAGATCGCCAGTTTCACCGACTTGATGGTCATCGCCAGCGGTTCATCCAGCCGCCAGGTCAAGGCGCTGGCCGATAAGGTGGTCGAAAAATGCGCGGCGGTCGGAGTACGACCCTTGGGGGTCGAAGGCCAGCGGGAGGCGGAATGGGTGCTGGTGGATTTGAACGACATCGTGCTGCACGTCATGTTGCCGCAGACCCGCGACTTCTACAATCTGGAAAAGCTGTGGTCGGTGGATTCCGCCAGGGCGTTGGGGCATTGAGAGACCGGTCCTTGTCCGACGCCCGTGAAGATCCATCTGCTTGCCGTGGGGACCCGCATGCCGGACTGGGTCAAGACCGGTTATGAGGAATACGCCAGGCGGCTGCCACGAGAGTGCGCGCTGAACCTGGTCGAAATTCCACCCGGCAAGCGTGGCGCGAACGCTGACCTGACTCGTCTGGTTCGCGCCGAGGGCGAACGCTTGCTGGCGGCGGTGCCGGCGGGGTCTCAGGTGATCGCCCTGGACGAACGCGGGCAGGAATGGAGCACCGCGCAACTGGCCGAACGACTGGCCGGTTGGCTGCGGGAGGGCCACGATCTCAGTCTGCTGGTCGGTGGTCCGGATGGACTGGACCCGGCCTGCCGTGCCCGCGCCGGCCGATTGTGGGCGCTGTCGCGGCTGACCTTGCCGCATCCGCTGGTGCGGGTGGTGCTGGCCGAACAGATTTACCGGGCCTGGAGCCTGCTGCATCGCCATCCGTACCACCGCGCCTGACATGGCTAGCTTCCAAATCTATCTGGCTTCCGCCTCTCCTCGCCGCCGCGAACTGCTGCGCCAGATCGGCATTGCCTACCGTCTGTTGCCGGTTGTGGTGGACGAGACGCCGCTACCCGACGAGACGCCTCACGCTTACGTGATTCGGCTGGCGCGGGCCAAGGCGGAAGCCGGCGCGCGCGCGCTGGGCCGACGCCAACCCGCGCCGGTGTTGGGCGCGGACACGGCGGTGGTGGTGGACGGCGCGATTCTCGGCAAACCCGGCGGCCGGGACGAGGGGCTGGCGATGCTGGCGCGCCTGTCCGGGCGGGAGCATCGGGTCTTAAGCGCGGTGGCATTGGCCACCGAGGAGCGCGGCGCGGTCAAGGTACAGGCAAGCCGGGTTCGCTTCCGGGATCTGTCACCGGCGGAATGCCGGGCCTACTGGGACAGCGGCGAACCCTGGGACAAGGCCGGCGGCTACGGCATTCAGGGGCGGGCGGCGACCTTCGTCGTGGAGTTGCACGGCAGCTACTCCGGAGTGATGGGGCTGCCGCTGTTCGAAACCGCCGAACTACTGCGAGAGTTCGGCATCCCTCTCTGAGCTTTTTTCATCTCCTGACGGGAACGATCATTCATGGCCACACGCGCCGAAGGCGGCACGGGCGACGAAATTCTGATCAATGTGACGCCCCGCGAAACCCGAGTCGCCGTGGTCGAGAACGGCGTCCTGCAGGAAATCCTGCTGGAACGGGTCGGCCGGCGCGGTTTGGTCGGCAACATCTACAAAGGGCGAATCTGCCGGGTATTGCCCGGCATGGAGGCGGCGTTCGTGGACGTCGGCCTGGAGCGAGCCGCGTTCCTGCACGTTTCCGATATCCGTCCGGAAACCATGGTGGAAGGAGGAACGGCCGCTGGCGAGCGCTGGCCCGTCATTACCGAACTGGTGCGCGAGAATCAGGAATTGGTGGTGCAGGTGATCAAGGACCCGATCGGCACCAAGGGCGCGCGCTTGACCACGCATATCACCCTGCCGTCCCGCTTCCTGGTCTTCCTGGCCGATTCGGACATGGCGGGCGTGTCGGTCAAGATCGACGGCGAGCGCGAACGGCAGCGGCTCAAGGAAATGATCAACGTCTTCCGGGCCGAGTTTGGCGGCGGCTACATCGTGCGCACCGCCGCGGAAGGCGCGGAACCCTGGGCGCTGCGGGCGGACATGCAGTTTCTACAACGCTTGTGGGGGTCGATCCGGGAGCGGATCAAGGAAACCAGCGGCATTGCGACCCTGTACGAGGATCTGCCCCTGATCCTGCGGGTGCTGCGCGATTTCGTCGGCGACAGCGTCGAGAGGATGCGCGTCGATTCGCGCGAAACCTGTCAGCGGATGCTGGAGTTCGCCGACAAGTTCGTGCCGGAGATGGTGCCGCGCCTGGAGCACTATCCCGGCGAGCGGCCGATCTTCGAGCTGTACGGCATCGAGGACGAAATCCAGCGGGCGCTGGGCAAGAAAGTACCGCTCAAGTCCGGTGGCTACCTGGTCGTCGATCAGACCGAGGCGATGACCACTATCGACGTCAATACCGGCGCCTACGTGGGGCATCGTAATCTTGAGGAAACCATCTTCAAGACCAATCTGGAAGCCGCCACGGCTATTGCCCGGCAATTGCGGCTGCGCAATCTGGGCGGGATCATCATCCTCGACTTCATCGACATGGTCAGCGAGGAACACCGCCAGGCGGTGTTCAAGGCGTTGGAGAAGCACCTGGAAAAGGATCGCGCCAAGAGCCACATCTCGCAGGTGTCGCCGCTCGGTCTGGTGGAAATGACCCGCAAGCGCACTCGCGAGAGCCTGGAACAGGTGTTGTGCGAGCCGTGTCCCTTGTGCCACGGTCGGGGTTCGATCAAGACCGCCGAGACGGTGTGCTACGACATCTTCCGCGAACTGCTGCGCGAAGCCCGCCAGTATTCGCCGCGTCAGTTCATGGTGCTGGCCGCGCCGGATGTGGTGGACGCCATGCTGGATCAGGAATCCACCAGCGTGGCGCAACTGGAAGCCTTCATCGGCATTCCCATCAAATTCCAGGCGGAAGCCCTCTACACCCGCGAGCAATACGACGTGGTATTGATGTGATACCAATTCCCGGTAGATTTTGACTTTTTAACTGGTAGGCCAGGATGAAGTGTAGCGCAATCCCAGCAGGCGTGTGGGAAGGTAAAACCTATCGAGAAACGGTATGAGCCAGGGGTTTTGGCATGCGGCCGGCGGGGCGCGGCGGACCTTGCGGTGGGCGCGGCGGCTGATTCTGGCGCTGCTGTTGCCACTGCTGCTGCTGGCGGCGTTCGGGCAATGGTGGCTGCTGCCGCGTTTGAACGACTACCGTGACCCCCTGGCGGATGCGTTGGGAGAAGCGCTGCGGACGCCGGTGCGGATCGAGTCGGTGAACGCGGCCCGCGACGGCTGGCGGCTTCGACTGCGATTGCGGGGCGTCAGCCTGCGCGATCCCGATAGCAGCGCTGTCTGGGCCAGCTTCGCCCAGGCGACGGTGAGCCTGAACCTGTGGCGTTCGCTGCGGGAATGGCGTCCGATATTCGGCCACATCCGGTTGGAGGGCGTTAACCTGACCCTGGAGCAGGGGCCGGATGGAGCCTTGCGGCTGCGGGCGAATGCCGATTCCGAAAATGCCGCGTCGCCTCTGGGGAAAGCCGCCCGCTGGCTGTTCGCCGTGCGTCGGCTGGATATCATCGGCGAGCGGTTGACCGTGCGCCGTCGGAGTGGGGAGGTCATCGAAATTTCGCTCCCGTATTTTCAAGTGCGGGACACCGCCGAAGGTCAGCGATTGGTCGTGACCGCCGATTTACCGGCCAGACTGGGGCACTGGTTGCGCCTGAGCGTGGAACGACGAGGGGTCGATGGCGCCAATCCCGAAACCGGCGAGGGGACTTTTCGGTTCGAGGCCGGCCCTTTGAACCTGGCGGGTTGGCCGTTGCCGCTAGCGTTCCGCGCCGGCCAGGTCGGATTGGCGGTCAGCGGCGACTGGCGGGACTGGCAACCCACGCATCTACAAGCTCGTTTGCGTCTACGGCAAGCGGATCTACGGCCGGAACCGCGCGTTGCCTTGTTGGCGTCCTGGCTGGCGGCGACGCCGGACAGCGAGCTGAACGTGGAGTGGTGGGCGGAGGAGAGCGGCTGGCGGTTGCGGGGTCAAGCCCGGTTCGGCGGTGGCCACGATCAGAGCGAGGCGCGGCCCGGTTTCGAACTGAACCGCGCCGGTGAGCGCTGGCGAGGCGAGGGCCGCGACTGGCGCGTTCATGACGTGCTGGCCTGGGTGACCCCGTGGCTGGACGAGCCGACCCGAAACCGGCTGGCAGCGCTCGACCCGCGCGGCGACCTGCCGGAAATCGCGTTGGAAACCGAGTCCGGTTTCGATACCTATGCGGCGACCGCGCGGTTGCGCGGAGTGACCGGACGATCGACCCACGGCTTGCCGGGCTTCGACAACTTGAGCGGCTTGTTGACCTTTTCCCCGGAGCGCGGCCGGCTCGAATTGGACAGCCAGCGAGTCCGGATCGATACCCACGGCCTGCTGCGGGTCCCGCTCGACCTGGACCGCTTGAACGGGATGATAGCCTGGCAGCGCACTCCTGACGGATTGCAACTGGATAGCGCCGGTCTGGATCTGGCCAACTCCGATTGCAACGGCCGGTTTTGGGGCGGCGTCACCCTTCCCAATCAGGGCGAGCCGGTGCTGGATTTGCATGGGCATTATCGGGATGTCCGGATCGGGCGCGAACAGGCACGGCGCTACCTGCCGGTGGCGGTGATTCCACCCGACGGAGTGGCCTGGCTGGATCAGGCGCTGGTCGGCGGTCGAGTGGTGGCCGGCGATCTGATTTTGCGCGGCTCGCCGGCCCGTTTCCCCTTCGACCACGGCGAGGGTTTATTCGAGACCCGTTTTCAGATCGAGGATGCGGTGGTGAACTACGCGCCCGGCTGGCCCCGGCTGGAAGGATTGCGGGGGAGCGTGACGTTCCGCAATCGCGGTATGCGGATCGAGGCGGAGCCCGGCGCCGGCCGCCTGCTCGACGCCAAGGTCGAAAATCTCGCGGTCTGGATCGACGATCTTGAGCGGGTGATCGCCCAGGCCAAGGGGCGGATCGATGGACCCGGCGCCAGTCTGTGGCGGGGGCTCAGGGAAAGTCCGGTCGGCCAGGAACTGGGTGAGGATCTGCCGGATTTACGGATCGCCGGCCACAATAGCGTGGACCTCGAACTTTCCATTCCGGCCGACTCGTCGCGCCCCAGCCGCGTGCGCGGGCGGGTCGGTTTGTCGGACAGCAGCGTGGCCTTGCCATCCCGGACGCTTGAATTCAGTCGGCTGAAGGGCGAAGTGACGTTTACGGAAACCGGCTTGAAAGCCGAAGACGTGCGGGCGCTGCTGCGCGGAGAGCCGGTTCGGATCGACCTGAACCTGGCCGGTGGCGAGGGCCAGCGCGAACTGCGCGGCCAGTTGCGGGGCCGAATAGGGCTGCGGACCCTGACCGGCGCGCCGGCGGCATTGGATGCATATCTCGAAGGTAAGAGCCTTTGGCAGGCGGTGTTGGCGGTTCCGATTGGCCGGCGTGACCGGCGAAACGAGGCGTCGCCGTTCACGCTGACCTTGAATTCGGATTTGCACGGCATGGCCGTCCGGTTGCCGGCCCCATTGGACAAGGACGCCAACGAAGTGCGCCCCTTCGCCATGACCTTGCACCCCATCGGACACGATACCCTGGAATTGGCGCTGGAGTACGGGACGGGCGTGCGAGCGGCGCTGGAGCTGAGTGGTTATCCACAAAATCTCCAGTTCGAACGCGGCGAGTTGCGGGTCAACGCCGGCGCGGCCAGACTACCGGACGCGCCAGGACTGGCGATCGTCGCCGATTTGCCGCGCTGGCGATTGGACCTGCCCGCCACCTTGTCCGATTCGAGCGATGCCACCACCGACGCCGATATCGAGCCAAAAACCGCGGCATGGTGGAGCGCGTTGCGCGATATCGATGCTCGAATCGGCGAATTGACGATCGCCGATCAGTCGTTTACCCAGCTCACGCTGGCGGCGACTCACCGGAACGACGGCCTGCAAGTCGATCTGGAGAGTGGGGATCTGAGCGGACGCCTGACCGTGCCGGATCAACCGACTTCGGCGCGCCCGATCAACGCGGCGCTGCGCCGCTTGCATTGGCGGCGTGGGTCGGAGGATGCCGCCGCCACCGCTCCACCCGTCGCGCCCGATCCGCGCCGCTTGCCACCGCTGGTGCTGACCGCCGCCGAATTGCGACTGGACGATAAGGCCCTGGGTCGGTTGCGGGTCGTCGCCATGCCAATGAAGGGGGGCGTTCGTCTGCCGGAAATCAGCCTGGGTTCCGAGCAGCAGCGCATCGAAGCCAGCGGCGAGTGGCGCTGGACCCTCGATGGTCAACTGGCCCAGTTGCGAGCGACCTTATGGAGCCAGGCGCTGGGAGAAACCCTGGCGGTATTCGGTTACCAGAATATGGGTCTCACCGGCGCTGAAGCCGAGGCGGAACTGCGCGCCGAATGGATGGGGGGGTTGCCCGATTTCACCCTGGAGCGCATGGATGGCAACCTGAAATTTCAAATCGGTTCCGGACAGTTGCTTAACATCAATCCAGGTCTGGGCCGGGTGGTCGGGCTATTTAGCGTGCAGAACATCGTGCGGCGCCTAACCCTCGATTTCAGCGATCTGTTCCAGCCAGGGACCAGCTTCGATCGGATTACCGGCGAATTCGTGTTCAAGCACGGGCAAGCCTTTACCGACGATCTCACGGTCGAAGCGCCGGCCGCGCGGATCGACATCCGGGGCCGGACCGGATTGCGGGACCGTGATTACGACCAGCAGATCACGGTGACGCCGAATTTGGGGGGTGCCTTGCCGGTCGCGGGTGCGTTGGCCGGCGGCCCGGCGGTCGGCGCGGCGGTGCTGGTCGCCGAACGCTTGCTGCAAAAAAGCATCGAACAAGCGACCCGCTACCGTTATGCCCTGACCGGTTCCTGGGACGATCCGGTGCTGGAACCGCTGCGGGAACCACCGCCCCCCACCGTGCCCAGGAAGCTCGTGGGCGACCAATGAACGAGGTACCCGACATGCCGAAGATGGCCGCCATCCAAATGGTTTCCGGACCCGATGTCGCCGCAAATCTGACCACCGCCGCGGAACTGCTGGCCCGAGCCGCCGACCAGGGGGCTCGACTGGCGGTGCTGCCGGAGAATTTTGCCCTGATGGGCCGCCGCGAGGAGGAGAAAGTGGCGGTGCGGGAGACGGAAGGCGAGGGGCCGATTCAGTTCTTTCTGGCCGAACAGGCCGCTCGTCACCGGCTGTGGCTGGTCGGAGGCACGATCCCGCTGCGGACCGCCGGCGACGCGCGGCGGGTGCGCGCGGCCTGCCTGCTGTTCGATGATCGCGGCCAGCGGGTGGCCCGCTACGACAAGGTGCATCTGTTCGACGTGCAGGTGGTGGGCAGCAAGGAGCGCTACGCCGAGTCGGCCACCATCGAACCGGGCGAGCGCTACGTTTTTGCCGAGACGCCATTGGGCCGCTTGGGGTTGGCGGTGTGCTACGACCTGCGCTTTCCCGAGCAGTTTCGTGCCCTGATGGAGCGTGGCATGGAAATCCTGGTCCTGCCGGCGGCGTTCACCGCTGCTACCGGATTGGCGCACTGGGAAACACTGCTGCGGGCACGCGCCATCGAAAATCAATGCTACGTGATCGCTTCCGCCCAGGGCGGCCGGCACGCCAATGGCCGCGAGACCCACGGCGACAGTCTGATCATCGATCCGTGGGGCGCGATCCTCGACCGCTTGCCACACGGGCCGGGGGTGGTGCTGGCCGAATTCGACCGGGAACGATTGGAAAATGTCCGGCGCCAATTTCCGGTCCTGGAACATCGTGTGCGCTGCGAAACCTGAGAACACCATGATGACCGATACGCTTGCCCTCGCCCGCCAACAATTGCTCGCGCCCGCCGGTCTCGGCGAGGACGCCTTGCATCAAACCTTGTCCTGTCTGTTGGGTCACGCCATCGACGGCGGCGATCTGTATTTTCAGCAGCGCCGCGCCGAATCCTGGGGACTGGAGGACGGGCAGGTCAAGAACGCCAGCCACGCCATCCAGCAGGGCGTTGGCGTCCGGGCGGTAAGTGGCGAGAAAACCGGCTTCGCCTATTCCGACGAGATCGTGCTGCCGGCGCTGCTGGAAGCGGCCACCGCCGCCCGTGCCATCGTCCGCCACGGCGGCGACGCCCGGCTGCCGGTTTGGCATTCCACTCAACGGCCGGCGCTGTACGAACCGCTCGATCCGCTGGAAACACTGTCGGCCGACGCCAAGGTCCACTTGCTGGAGGCGGTGGACGCCGAGGCGCGGCGCCAGGACCCGCGCGTGACCCAGGTCATGGTCAGCCTGGCCGCCGTGCGGGATACGATCCTGATCGCCGGCAGCGACGGCACGCTGGCCGGCGACCTGCGGCCGTTGGTGCGATTGAATGTGAGCGTGATCGTCGAGCACCACGGCCGCCGCGAGCAGGGCGGTTCCGGCGGTGGCGGCCGGGTCGGCTACGGCTGGTTCCTCGATGAGGATCGCGCGCTGGGCCATGCGCGGGAAGCGGTGCGGCAGGCGCTGCTCAACCTGGACGCCGTTCCCGCGCCGGCCGGAACCCTGACCGTGGTGCTGGGGCCGGGCTGGCCGGGCATTCTGCTGCACGAGGCCATCGGCCACGGGCTGGAGGGCGATTTCAACCGCAAGGGCACGTCGGCCTTCAGCGGACGGATCGGCGAGCGGGTCGCCACCCCACTGTGCACGGTGGTGGACGATGGCACCCTGGCCAGCCGGCGCGGTTCGCTGAACATCGACGACGAAGGGACTCCGACCCAGTGCACCACGCTGATCGAACGCGGAGTGCTCAAGGGCTATTTGCAGGATAAGCTCAACGCCCGGCTGATGAAGACCGCGCCGACCGGCAACGGCCGCCGCGAATCCTACGCCCACCTGCCGCTGCCGCGCATGACCAATACCTACATGCTGCCCGGCGAGCACGACCCGGCGGAGATCATCGCCTCGGTGGAGCGGGGGCTGTACGCCGTCAACTTCGGCGGCGGCCAGGTGGACATCACCTCCGGCAAGTTCGTGTTCTCGGCCAGCGAGGCCTATCTGATCGAAAACGGCCGCATCACCCGGCCGGTCAAGGGCGCCACCCTGATCGGCAACGGCCCGGACGTGCTGACCAAGGTCTCGATGGTCGGCAATGATCTGAAGCTCGATGCCGGCGTCGGCACCTGCGGCAAGGGCGGGCAGAGCGTGCCGGTGGGGGTCGGTCAGCCGACCCTGAAAATCGAAGCGCTGACCGTGGGCGGCACGCAAGCCTGATCCTCAAACCTCAAACCTGAATCCTGATCCATGTCCGAAGCCATCGCTCGCACCACCGCGCCGCTGCCGACGCGCGAACAGCTGGAAACCCTGGTCGCCGACATCCTGGCCGAAGCGCGGGTCCAGGGCGCCACCGCCACCGAAGCGGCGGTCAGCTTCGCCAGCGCTCTGACCGTCACCGTCCGGCTGGGCGAGGTCGAAACCCTGGAACACCACCGCCAGCGTGGTCTGGCGGTCACGGTCTACTTTGGCCAGAGTCGCGGCTCGGCCAGTACCGCCGACTGGCGGCCGGAGGCGATTCGCGACACCGTGCACAGCGCCTGCGCCATTGCCCGCCATACCGCCGCCGATCCGTATGCCGGGCTGGCCGATCCCGAACGGCTGGCGCGGGAGATCCCCGATCTCGACCTGTACCATCCCTGGTCGCTGGCCGCCGAGGAAGCCATCGAACTGGCCCGCGAATGCGAGGCGGCGGCGCTGGCGCTGGACCCGCGTATCCGCAACTCCGAAGGCGGCAGCGTCGCCACGCAAGCCGGACTGCTCATGTATGGTAACTCACGGGGGTTTTGCGGCGGCTATCCGACCACCCGTCATTCGCTGAGCTGTTCGGTGATCGCTCAGGACGCGGAAGGGATGCAGCGCAATCACTGGCATACCGTGGCGCGCGACCGCACCGAGCTGGAGACGCCGGTCGCGGTTGGACAAAAGGCCGGTCGGCGGGCATTGCGCCGGTTGGGCAGCCGCCGACTGGGAACCCGGCAGGTCCCGGTTTTATTCGCGCCGGAACTGGCGCGCGGCTTGATCGGCCATTTCGTCGCCGCTATTCGGGGTGGGGCGCTGTACCGCAAATCCTCGTTTCTGCTGGATCGACTCGGCACACCTGTTTTTCCGGATTTTGTGACCCTTTGCGAACGGCCGCATTTGCCCAAGGCGTTGGGGAGCGCGCCGTTCGACAGCGAAGGCGTGGCCACCACCGACCGGGATCTGGTCGCTGGCGGGGTGTTACAGGGTTACGTGCTGGACAGCTACTCGGCTCGGCGCTTGGGGATGCAAACCACCGGCAACGCCGGCGGCACTCATAATCTGATTGTTGAGCCCGGCCCGCTGGGTCACGAGGAGTTGTTGCGGCAACTGGATACCGGCCTGTGGGTGACCGAGTTGCTCGGCCATGGGGTGAATCTGGTGACCGGCGATTACTCGCGCGGGGCGTCCGGGTTTTGGGTGGAGAAGGGCCGGATTCAGTATCCGGTCCACGAAATCACCATCGCCGGTAATCTTGATGACATGTTCCGGGGCGTGGCGGCGGTCGGCGGCGATGTGGATGCGCGCGGCGGCATCCGCTGCGGTTCGCTGCTGCTGGAACGGATGACGGTGGCGGGGGAATAGGGGAAACCTCCGGGATTACTCTACGCCCGCGCCCTTGGCTAACGGGCATTCAGTCCTCCCGCTTGCGCATCAGAAAATGGAACCGCCCGGCGTCTTCGCGGGCCTCCAGCAGGACGTGGCCCATCTGCCGGCTGAAGGTCTCGAAATCCCGGACCGATTCCGGATCGGTGGCGGTCACTCGCAACACTTGGCCGCCGCGCAGGCCGGCCAGCGCCTTTTTGGCTTTGAGAATCGGCAGCGGGCAGCTCAGTCCGGACGTGTCGAGTTCGGCATCGATCGGGGTCATGGTGATTATCCAGTGGCTCAAGATGCGCTTAGCTTACCGGATCGAACCGTGTTTCCGCTGGGGGCCGTGTCGTGTTCGTGCCTGCCTTGCTCGCTTCCCTCGGTAAAAACCGGTCTTTATACCGTTTCTCGATAGGTTTTACCTTCCCACACGCCTGCTGGGATTGCGCTACACTTCATCCTGGCCTACCAGTTAAAAAGTCAAAATCTACCGGGAATTGGTATTAGAGATCAGTCGCCTCTTGGTTGATCCATTTTCGTGTATTTTGAGCCATCAACTGTTGAGTGTAACGTCAACGTTTTTTCTGTTATTCTCAGGATACATGGTAAGGGTATTTTCACAAGAGGGTTGATATTGAATGCAATTTGGCCAATTGCTGGTGCAAGTAGGATCACTTGAAGAATCATGAAAACACTATCAATGGGTTCGAGGAAATCGTTGTTCCCACTACTGGATAGACGCGGGCGCATGTTGCTTGCTGGCAGCGTCTACCTTGCTTTGTGGATGGCCACTTTTGCCGCTGCCTCCATGCTTGATTTCTTCGGGTCCGATGTGGCCAGTCCGTGCTTTCCCCCGGCCGGGTTGCGTTTCTTTCTGTTGCTGGCGTTTGGCTGGGCCGGCGTGCTGTTGGAATGGCTTGCTCTCGTGGTACATGACATGTTGCCGTGGTTGTCGGATGCGGGTGGTGGGCCATTCCGGTTCTGGGATTTGCAACGGATGTTTTCGCTTTTCGCCTGTGCCGCCGTCATTCTGCCACTGCGGCGCTGGGTTCCCGAGATCCGCAATTTCGCCATGCCTGGCCATTTTGCCCTGTTTTTTTCCGCCGCCCTGCTCGTCAGTGCGTTGGGAGCCCTTGGCGCTGCCCCGGCTTCGCTCGACCAGGTCCCGGTCGCCTTTTTGTCCAGGCTGATCGGCGAGTTCATCGCGATCATTACTCTTGTGCCGCTGTTGCTGGTGTGGGTGTTGCCTGGGCTCGATCAGTATCTGCGCCAAGGCCACTGGCGCGAGCGCCGCGCTGGTCATGTTGAATCGGCGCGGTCGTATTCCGCATGTCTGATCGATAGCCTGCTGTTGGGTGCCGCGCTGTTGGGTGCCGCGCTGCTGGGATGGGTGGGGATGTCATGGGGTTTCGATCTGGAGCAGTATTTCCCGTTCGCCCCGTTGTTTCTGCTGTTGCCGCTCGCTGGCGTGGCGCTGCGTGGTGGTCTGCGCGGCGCGGTGTTGGGGACGGCGGTGCTGGAAGGCGGACTGGTGCTGTGGGTCGCGCTGCGCGGCGACCTCAACGGGGTACTGGAATACCAGATGAGCATGATCGCCGTCGCCCTGACCGGTCTGCTGCTGGGCGGGGCCATGGAAGCCCGCAACCAGGCACTCGGACGCTTGCGCGGCTACAACGACACGTTACAACGCGAGCTGGTGACCACGGAGCAACACCTGCAAGTGCTGCTGAGAGCGGCGCCGGTCGGAATTCTGGAATTCGACGCCAACGAGCGCTGTTGCTACATCAGTGCCATCGGTTGCAACCTGTGCGGTTGTACGCTGGAGCAAGCCCTGGGGCGGAATGTGCTGGAGTTCGTGCATCCCAACGACCGCGACTACTTTGGGTTTGTCTGGCAGATCAACCGCCATAGCGAGGAAACGCAATGGCTGGAATTCCGTCTCAACGGCACCGATCTGTGGTGCGCGGCCCACTGGGTCAATCGTCGTGGCGCCGATCGATCGCTGGAGGGCGCGATTTTGGTATTGGCCAACGCCACCGAGCGTCGGGAAAAGGACGAGCGGTTGTGGTTGCTGGCGCATTGCGACACGCTCACGGGTCTGCCTAACCGTGCATTGTATTGGGATCGGCTCGAACAGGAGCTGCTCCGTGCCAAGCGCATGGTTCGGAGCGTGGCCGTGTTGTGGGTCGATCTGGATGGCTTCAAGGCCGTGAACGACCGACTGGGCCATGCCGCTGGCGATGCTTTGCTGCAAGCGGTGGGGCAACGGTTGGACCAGCGCTTGCGGGACAGCGACACCGTGGCGCGGGTGGGCGGCGATGAATTTGCCCTGATCCTGTCGGATATCGCCGATCCTGCGGCGGCGACCAGCGTGGCGGCCAAACTGGTGGCCAGCTTGGTCGAGCCTTTCGATTTGCCGCAAGGCCTGGCACGGATTTCAGCCAGCATCGGCATGGCCTGCTATCCCCAGCACGCCACCGAAGCCGAAACCTTGGTCCAGTACGCCGATATGGCCATGTACGCCGCTAAACGGGCCGGTAAGAATCAGGTGTGCGTGTGGCCGGTGGAGACGATGCCTGAGCCAGAAGTCGTGGCGGCGGATCGGAGCGAAGCGCTCCATTCGCCACCGGCGGTGGCGTGGGGGAAACAGGACGCGGGAGAGAAGGTGCTGTTCGAGCCGCCGCTGGGAGGCGCGTTGCGGGAAGATGGCTGACGGTGAACAGGTCCACCGGAAGCGGTTGGCGCCAAGAACAGGTTTTGTTCAATCACCCGGCGCGGGAAATGCGCGCTCAGCATGTCGAATCCATGTTTCGATCATTCGATCCTCAATGCCCTGTATGAATCTCCGGGCTGCTACCGGATGCTGGATGAATCCGGGCGGCCGACCCGGCGTGTCGTCGAAAGACTTGACAGGCCACGAATGGCCTTAACTGGTAAGTAATGTTATACCGATTACTAATAGATTTTACTACTTTAGTGCGGATAAAATAAAATCAAAACTGGTCAAAGAAACCACTTCGCTTGGGAGAAGCGATTGAATGAGTTCATCCACTTTTTTACGTAGTTCATCTAGGGTTTTTAAATTGATCCAACACAATTGATCTTTCATTGATTGCCAAACACGCTCAATGGGGTTCACATCGGGACTGTAAGGCGGTTGGAATAATAAGACGACATTATCGGGGATTACGAGTTTTTTGGCAGAATGAAAGCGACCGTTATCCAATTGAATTACGTTGAGGCTGTGCGGATAAGTTTTAGAAAATTCATTCAAAAACCACTGAAAGCAATCAGCATCTAAATGGGAAAATTCTAAAAAGAAGTTTTCGCCACTCAGTGGCTCAATGGCACCATAGAGCCAAAATGATTGAAAGGTCCATTGAACTGGACCAACTGGCTTAATCCCCAGTGCGGTGATGACCCGCCGGGTGATCGTTTTTAATCCAAAGCGACTTTCATCTTGGCACCAATACCGTAAAGGCCGGACCGCTTCATTTTCAACTTGTTGAAGAATATCAATTAATTCAAGTTGTCGTGGAAGTTTTTTTTAAAAGAAACCACCGCCTCTTCATGGCGATGAACGCTCGTTGGCCGCGCCACTTTAAGTTTTGCTTTGAGTTGATAACGAACGACTTGATGCACTGTTGAATAAGGAATATCGACCTCGTATTCCTGGAGAAGCCACTGCTGGATTTGTCCGTAACTATAAAATCCATGAGTCGGATCGTCCAGACGGCGCTGGAGTGCCTCTCTCATAGCTTCGGTAATTCTCGAACGACGGCCGCCATGATAATTCCACTGCAACAGCCCGATTAAGCCTTGGGTACGATATACTTTGAGCCACTTGACAATGACGGATTTCGATCGCCCTAAATGATCGACTAACTCTTGTAAAGAATGAAAAATCTCACTTTTAATCCAATATAGAATTTGTAATCGCTCTCGAAACTTGGCGTGAGTTTGTTCATTCATTATGCGCTTTAGTTCTTCGGAGGATTCGTGGATTTCGACTTGTAATGAGCGGCTCATGACTGGATCAATAAAAGTAGGTTAAATGAGTATGATAACAAAATCTAATCGTAAATGGTATTACTTAGTCCGAATTATTCATAAAGAAGGGCGAACCTCGTTCAACTTATTGATATAATGAGTGTTATGCCAATAACGCTTCGGAGAAGCCAAACGAGGTCGCCCATGTCCCATTCTACCCCGGAGCCATTGCGTTTTCCCCCGGTCGCCGGCCTGACCGTGCGCGCCGAGTTCGACGGCGGGGCGATGTCGTCGGACATTGGCCCGCTGATTCTGCGCGGCATCGATCAGCAGATCGGGCTGATTGACCGTCTCACCTCAGCGGTCGATGACCAACGCCATCCGTCGTACATCACGCACCCCTTGCGCGACCTGTTGGCCCCACGGATTTTTCAGATCGCCTGTGGCTACGCCGACGGCAATGACGCCAATACGCTACGGACCGACCCGCTGTTTAAGCTCGGCGTGGACCGCCATCCCTCGGCGCACGCCCTGGATTTGGCCAGCGGCCCCACCTTCTCCCGGCTGGAGAACGCCGTCTCGACCCGGGATCTCTATCGCCTGGCACGGGCCTTCGTCGAGCCGTTCATCGCCAGCGACCCCACGCCCCCGGCGGTGATCGTGTTGGATCTGGATCATTCCGAGGATCCGACGCACGGGCAGCAGGAATTCAGCTTCTACAACCCCTATTACCGTCATCACTGTTATCTGCCGCTGTTTCTCTTCGAGGGGCTCTCGGGCCAATTCATCACGGCCGCGCTGCGCCCCGGTAAGCGCCCAACCGGCGCCGAAAACGCCATGATGGTGAGGCGGGTCATCAAGCGGCTGCGCGCGGCCTGGCCCCAGACCCGCATCGTACTGCGGGGCGATGCCCACTTCGCCAATCCCGAACTGATGCAACTGGTGGTGGCGGATCCGCAACTCGACTTCATCTTTGGGCTAGCCGGCAACCGGACCCTGTCGCCCTTGGCCGAGCCGTTCCTGGCCGCTCACCGCCGCCGCCTTGAGCACGCCCGCCGGGTCGGGTTGCTCCCGCCGACCCCGACCCGAACCTACCATGAAATCGCCTACGGGGCCGACACCTGGCCGCAGGCGTTTCGGGTCATCCTCAAGGCCGAGGTGATGACGCTGGGCGATAACCCGCGCTTCGTCGTCACCTCGCTGAACCTGCCCACCCCGGAATGCCTGTACCGCGATCTCTACAGCGCGCGCGGCCAGGACGAAAATTTCATCAAAATGGTCAAGAACGACTGGGCCAGCGATCGCACCTCGGACCACCGTTTCCTCGCCAACC
The DNA here is from genome assembly GCA_016699715.1 of Candidatus Competibacteraceae bacterium. Taxonomy (NCBI): domain Bacteria; kingdom Pseudomonadati; phylum Pseudomonadota; class Gammaproteobacteria; family Candidatus Competibacteraceae; species Candidatus Competibacteraceae bacterium. The sequence continues at coordinate 2,335,185 of CP065007.1, forward strand.
CCCTGCGCCTGTTCTTCTCCTGCGCCGCTTATGTCCTGCATCAGGCCCTGCGGACCGAGGTGCGGGTCCATACCGAACTGGCGAAGGCCCAACCGGCCACCGTCATCCTCAAGCTGTTCAAGTTGGCGGTGCGAGTGGTGGCCTATAAGGACCGGATCAAACTGCACTGACCCACGAGTTGCCCGGTCAAGACCCTGCTGCGCCGGGTCACCAACCTCCTGTTCTTGACCCGACCGCCACCACCGCTCCCCGCTTGACTCCGCGCGGTCAACCTCCACGCCGGTAGATACTCAGGCTCGTCGGGGTCGGTGGCGTGCCGCCCGTCTGGCGGCCACTGCCCCAGTAGGCGTACCTCGATACCCCATCAACCGGCGTAACCTCGATTCCGTCACCGATTTCCCTATGGATAACCGGTCCATCCGCCCAGTCACGCCCTGAATCTGATTACGCGGGGTAACCTCTGGCGCCAATCACAGTTTTATGAAACATTCGGGCTAATGCCGTGCAGCAGCATGTTCATCTTGGCGATGGACCAGACGGTGCCGTTGGCTTCCTGCCCGTACAGGTCGGCCTTGCGGCCTTCGCCGCCCTGCTCGTCGATGTACTCCTTGGCCAGGATCAGCATACCGCCGGACCCGCAACAGGGATCGTAAATGCGGTGATGCTGCTCCGGCTTGATCAAGCGCACCATCATCCGCACCACCGAGCGCGGCGTATAAAACTCGCCGCCCTTCTTGCCGGCGGAATCGGCAAACTCGCCGATCAGGTATTCGCAAGCCGCGCCCAGCAGGTCGGGAAACTCGAAATCCTCGTTGCGCAAGCGGTACTCACCGAACTGCACAATCAGTTCGCGCAGCTTCTTGTCCGGCAGCTTGCTCTGGCCGACCTTGCGGGTGAAATCGATGTGCTCCAGCACCCCATCGAGGCTGCTGTTGTAGGTTTCCAGACCGGCCAGCGCCTTGTTCAGGGAGTCGCCCACATTGTGGTGGGCATGGTCGAGCAGAGAGCGCCAGCGCGACTCCGGCGGCACGTAGAAGCTGGCCCCATACCAGTTTTTCATCTCGGCGATTTGCGCCGCCTCGGTCGGCGATTTGCCGGCCTGGCCCTGCTGCCGGACGATCTCCTCGCGGCGCTGGTCGAACACGTCGGAACACCGCTTCAGGAACAACATGCCGAAGATGTATTCCTTGAATTCGGAAGCATCCATTTTGCCGCGCAGGATGTCGGCGGCCTTGAACAGGTGGCGTTCGAGTTGAGGCAGGGTGAGGGGCATGGGCCTGGTTCTGATGGGTTATGGCGCTTGGATTGTTTGAGGCAATATTAGGGCGTTGCCAACCGCCGCGCAGTGTTTTCGGCTTCGTTGGCATCGCCAGCCGCATGTGGATCTCGTAATGGTTGAGCAGATCGGCGCTCATGCCGCGTTCCACCAGGCGGGTGAGCAGATTTTGCAGGGCGATGGACTGATCGAACAGCATCGCTTCGGTCACGCGCGGATCGCCTTGGCCGATGATTTTGTTTTGCTCGCACAGCACCGCTGTGCAGGCTCGGCAAGTCGAGTTGTTCCTTGACGTTCGGGGACTCACAGGCCGAAATCGCCCGAACGGCGGCCAGTTCAGGCGACGCCACGGATCGAGCCGCACCGCGCGCGCCCTCTTCAGCCGTCGTCTCGCGTTCACCGTCCAGTGCTTCCGCGGCAGCGGGACGGGCTTTGTCTTCACCCTCGCCATCACGCCACCAGCTTGGGCAGCGACGGCACAGGACCGTCCGGGGCAATCGTGTCGTCAGTCGGTGGTGTTCTAAATTTGGATATTTTATCATTAATCAACGCGATGTTCGACTTTTTCGAGGAGAGATGAGGGCAGACCGATGCGGCATGACGGTGCGAGCTAAGCTGAGAGGAACCAACCACCTCAACCGCACGGAGAGACCGCCATGCCGCTTGAAGACTTTATCATCACGGTGTTTTGCTGGGTAGAAGAACACCTGGAAGCCCTGCTGGGGGATCATCGCTTGCGCCAGCGTGGTTTTGCCCCGAAGTTGGCGGACAGCGAAGTGATCACCATGGAGGTGGTGGGTGAGTTTCTGGGTTTGGATACCGATGTGGGCATCTGGAAGTATTTCCGTCGTCATTGGCCGTCGTGGTTTCCAAGACTCGGATCGCGAACCACGTTTGCCCAGCAAGCGGCCAATCTCTGGGTCGTCAAACAGCGGCTGCATCGGCATCTGCTGATCGACTTGGGGGCGGTGACGGACCCTATTCACCTCGTCGATGGCTGCCCCATGCCGGTGTGTATGCTGACCCGTGCCCCGCAATGCCGATGTTTTCCCGAGGCGGCCGGCTTCGGCTATTGCGCGGCAAAAAAGCAGTATTATTATGGACTTCATGGTCACTTGATGATCACATTCGATGGCGTGATCACGGCGTGGACGGTGACCCCCGCCGCCGGTGATGAACGCGAAGCGCTTTGGGATTTGACGGACGGCGTTCACGGCTTGGTCATTGGCGACAAGGGATACCTGAGCGCCTGTCTTCAGGCGGAACTGGCAACCACGGGGATCGATTTGCAAACCCCCTTGCGGGCGAACATGGCCGATTCCCGTGCGCCTTGGATCATCCAACAACTGACGAGAACCCGCCGCCTCGTGGAAACCGTCATCGGTCAACTGACCGAGCAGTTTCATTTTGAGAAAATCCGGGCGCGGGATGTTTGGCACTTGACGAGTCGGATCGCCCGAAAAATCTTGGCGCACACCTTGGGTATTTTCATGAACCGGCAAATCGGTCGGTCAGACCTGCAGTTTGAGAGCCTGATCGCCTGAAAAGTCGAACATCGCGTTTAATCACTGAATTTCATGAAAGGGGGTGTCCATCTGAGTGCGGTAAGCACAAAATGTAGGGATGACGAAGCAGCTTCCTGCCTCTGCTCTCCAGGGCGGTCACGATTACCCGCGTGACTATGCCGAGTTGTGCGCGTGGTTTCCCGATGATGACGCCTGTCTCGACTATCTTGATTGGCTGCGCTGGCCAGACGGTTTCGTTTGCCCGCGCTGCGGAACCACCAAGAGTTGGCGGATGAGTGACGGGCGGTTTTGGTGTGAACGCTGCAGGCGTCGTGTGTCGGTGACCACGGGGACGATCTTCCACCGCACTCGTACACCGCTGACGGTTTGGTTCGCTGTTGCCTGGTACATGACCTCGGCGAAGAATGGGGTTTCGGCCAAGACGCTTCAGCGCCTGTTGGGCTTCGGCTCCTACCAGACGGCGTGGACGATGCTGCACCGCTTTCGCACGGCGATGGTTCGTCCAGATCGCGATCGCCTGAGCGGTGAGGTGGCAGTTGATGAAACCCTGGTTGGCGGTGAAGAACATGGCGGCAAGCGTGGCCGTGGTGCGGGACGCAAGTCGCTGGTTGCGGTCGCCATCGAGCTGCGATCTCCCAAGGGCTTCGGACGGGTACGGATGCTTTGTGTTCCTGATGCGTCGGGCGCAAGTTTGGTGCCATTCGTCTGCGATGCCGTGGCGCGCGGGGCCACCGTGTTGACCGATGGCTGGAGTGGCTACCACGATCTCGCCACTCACGGATTGATTCATCGACGGACTATCGTCTCCGATAGCGGTGATCCTGCTCACGTCTCCATGCCCGGTGTCCACAGGGTGGCTGCCTTGCTCAAACGATGGCTTCTCGGCACCCACCAAGGCGCCGTCGAGTCCGATCATCTGCAAGGCTACCTTGACGAGTTTGCGTTTCGATTCAATCGGCGTCATTCTGCATTTCGTGGACTGTTGTTCCGGCGGCTCCTCGAACAAGCCGTGCAAACAGGTCCCATGACCTACCGCTCGCTGGTGGCAAACCCATCGCCGAAGCTCATCCCCCCGTGCCCGCTGTCAGCGCATCATCTGAGCCCGGCGTCGCTTGCTGTCACCTCGTCAGTTCGCCCGTGGCGAGACCACAACAGGTAGGGATTACCGCACTCAGATGGACACCCCCTTTCATGAATTAGGCGCGGCCAACTTAAACCGTGATGGTTACTCCATTCAAGCCACTTTCCTGTAACGCCTGACCTCTACATCTACTCCATTACGATAAGTCTGTTCCGCTTGATCCAGCAGGTGTTCAGTCGTCTCGGCATCGTAATAAACCTCGCCACAGGTATCGCAGATTTCACCTGGAACATCCCGAATCAAAATCGTGGTCCCGTCTCGTTCCAAGACCATGCTGGCGGTTCCTGGATGGGTCTCGCCGGTTTTGCAAATCACACACTTCATGACTTCAACCTCGTCGTGAAATCGCTAGACCACTGAGCCGGAGCAGGCTTATAGACCGTAATGATGATGCGCTCACCTTGCGGTGTGTCGGCATAAACGATATGCAAGGGACGATTGCCGGCATATCCCAGCCATAAGCAACTGGGAAACGGGTAATCATTTGGATAATCCTCAATGACTCGGCCGGACGAAAGGGCCGCTTGCACGTCCGCTTGCGTGATACCGCGCTCGAATATTCGCTTGATCGTGCGTTACCGATACTTGTAGATCATCACGCACGAAGCCGAATCACGTCGTCAGCCATCAAAAGGGTTCGCAACTTCCGCGCCCATTTTTCCAAGGCGTCCCGCTTCTCCGGGCCATAGGAATGGCGGTCGTAAATGGCGGTCACGCTACGGTCGGTATGGTTCAGAATCTTGGCGACCACCAACCGGGGAATCCCAAGGCCGGTCATGTGGCTGGCGGCGGTTCGTCGGAGATCGCGCGGGGTCGCATCCGTCAATTCCATCGCCGGGAGCGCTTTTCGCATGGCATGGTCGGCGGCGGTTGCTCCCATCGGCATGGCGCCATTGTTGCGCGGGCTTGGGAACGCCCAAACGGAATCCGCCGCAAGTTCCTTGGCTTGCCTGAGCAGGTCCAGCGCCAAAGGCGAAAGCGGTACGCAATGCGCCTTGCCATTTTTGGCGGTCTCGCCGGGAATCGTCCAGGTCGCCGTGTTCCAGTCAACCTGTTCCCACCGCAAGAGCGCTACTTCTCCCTTGCGTTGCGCGGTCGCCAGTTGCAGCTTGAGCGCCAGCCGGGTGCCGGGCGCCATCGCCGCCCTGTCCAAACCATCCCACAAGGTCTTGAGTTCTTCATCGGATAGCACCCGCTCCCGCTGTTTGAGCGGGCCAGGTGCTTTGACCCGCACACAAGGCGAACTTTCCAGGATCGCGCGGTCAACGCCGAAATTGAACATCTTGCGGATCACCGCCAGCGTTTGGTTCGCCATGATCGGGCCGCGTTCCGTGATGGAATCCAGGAGCGCGATCACCTCCCGCCGGGTAATCTCGCGCGCCTTGCGATGTCCCCACTTCGGGAGCACTTCCTTATTCAATATGCGTTCGATTTCCGGCGCGGCGCGGTTGCGCTTCTTGACCCACTTTTCCAGGTATTCCGCCGCCAGGACCGCCACGGTCGGAGCATGGCGGTCCTCTTGCCGTTCCTGAACCACCTTGGCGCCGGGATCGGTACCCTGTGCCAGTTCCGCCAAGGCTTTCCGGTGAGCCTCATGCGCCTGGGCAACCGACATTTCCGGGTAAGTTCCCAAGGTCGCATAACGCGGCTTGCCTTGGAAGCGGTAGATCATGACCCAAGACTTCCTGCCTTTGACGGAGACCCGAACACCAAGACCGGACCCGTCCCAAACATCGTATCGAGTCGCTTTCGGCTTGAGACTCAAAACATAGCGGTCGGTAAATTTCATCGCCCTACCCTCTCGGGTTCTGCTAGCCATGGAATTCCTGGCTAGCAGGCTGGCTAGCAAAACTGCTTAGATAGCGTTGCGGTCGCTTGAAGCACGATGATGAAATGATAAAGTGTTATTTTTTAAAATCAATATGATATTTTATTTATTGAAGCGTGTTGCAGCGGGATAAAGTGATAATTTTCCTAATTCGCAATCAGTAGGTCCGTGCTTCGATTCCACGTTCCGGCACCAGTAAAAAACCGACAGCCCGCCTCGCGTGGGCTGTTTGCGTCTCGGCGAGTCAAATTCCGCTCAAGGATTACCGGTGAATTTGAGAATTGAGAGGCACTGGATCACGCTGGCCCTTGGCTCACCGCTTGAGCATCTGGCCGATACACAATTTCGTAACCGTTGGAACCTGAGCGGACTCGCTTATTCCGCACAATAATCGATATAATCCGCAGTGTGCCATTTAGTTCCTGTACCGGCACGACAGAGCTTTTCCGATGTCATTTCAGCCCCTAAGCCCGTGGACGCGGATTGAAACATGTCAGCACGCATAGCGACGGTCAAGCGCGACACGCTGGAAACCTGCATTCAGGCACGCGTCAATCTGGACGGTACGGGCGACGCTCAACTCGCCACCGGCCTGCCCTTCCTCGATCACATGCTCGACCAGATCGCCCGCCACGGCTTGATCGACCTGGAGATCGAAGCCCAAGGCGACCTGCACATCGACGCCCATCACACGGTCGAAGACATCGGCATCACCCTGGGGCAAGCAGTCAAGCAGGCGCTGGGCGACAAGCGCGGTATCCGCCGCTACGGCCACGCCTACGTCCCGCTGGACGAAGCGCTCTCACGAGTAGTGCTCGACTGCTCCGGCCGGCCAGGGCTGGAATATTTCGTCGAATTTCCCCGTGCCCGGATCGGAGATTTCGATGTGGATCTATTTCGCGAATTCTTTCAGGGCTTCGTCAACCACGCCCTGATCAGCCTGCACATCGACAACCTGCGCGGCCGCAACGCCCACCATGTCGCCGAAACCGTGTTCAAAGCCTTTGGCCGCGCGCTGCGGATGGCGGTCGAGTTCGATCCGCGCACGACCGCCATCCCCTCCACCAAGGGCAGCCTGTAAACTCAGTCGCTTTTCCTCCGTCCGACATCTCTATTCCCGAGTCCTCCGCATGACCAGCATTGCGATCATCGATTACGGCATGGGCAACCTGCGCTCCGTCGCCAAGGCGCTCGAACACGTCGCCCCACGGACGCGGGTGCTCGTCACTCAGAACCGCCAGGATATCCTGCACGCCGACCGGGTGGTGTTTCCCGGCCAGGGTTCGATCCGCGACTGTATGCGCGAACTGGCCCGCTGGGATCTGGTGGACGTGGTGCGCGAGGCGGCATTGAGCAAACCATTCCTGGGGCTGTGCCTGGGACCGCAGGCGCTGCTGACCTTTAGCGAGGAAAACGGCGGTATCGATGGCCTGGATGTCTTGCCCGGCCGGGTGGTTTGGTTCGGCGATCTGCGCGACCCCGCCAGCGGCGAGCGGCTCAAGGTGCCGCACATGGGCTGGAACCAGGTCCATCAACTGCGCGATCACCCACTCTGGCAGGGGATTTCTCAAGACAGCCGTTTCTATTTCGTCCATAGTTATTATCTGCAACCCGCGGATACCGCGCTGGCCACGGGCCAAACCTGGTACGGTTTCGACTTCGCCTCGGCGATCGCGCGTGACAATATCTTCGCCGTGCAATTCCATCCGGAAAAGAGCGCTCAAGCCGGGCTGCGGCTGCTCGCCAATTTCGCCGACTGGAACCCGTAAAGCACTTCCCCACCTGAACAGGTCTGCTGCTGGAAGAACCCGGACATGTTGCTGATACCCGCAATTGATTTGAAAGATGGTAAATGCGTGCGGCTGCGCCAGGGACGTATGGAAGACTCGACGGTCTTCTCCGACGACCCGGTGGCCATGGCCGAACGCTGGGTGCGGGCCGGCGCCCGCCGCCTGCATATAGTGGACCTGAACGGCGCCTTCGCTGGCCAACCGGTCAACGCCCAGGTGATTCACCGCATCGCTCAAACCTTTCCCGACCTGCCGATCCAGGTCGGCGGCGGCATCCGCGATGAGCAGGCGATCGATGCCTACCTGGACGCCGGCGTTCAGTTCGTCATCATCGGCACCAAGGCCGTGCAGGAGCCGCACTTCATCAATAACCTGTGCCTGGAATATCCCGGCCACATCATCGTCGGCCTGGATGCCAAGGATGGACGGGTGGCGGTCAACGGCTGGTCCAAGCTGTCCAAACACAACGTCATCGACCTGGCGCGGATCTTCGAGCGCTATGGTGTCGAGGCCATCGTCTATACCGACATCAGCCGTGACGGCATGATGCAGGGCGTCAACGTCGAGGCTACCGTCCGCCTGGCCCAGGCCATCGGCATCCCGGTGATCGCCTCCGGCGGGGTCAGCACCCTGGACGATGTGCGGGCACTGTGCGCGGTGAAGCAGGAAGGCATCATGGGCGCGATCATCGGCCGAGCCTTATACGAGGGCGACATCGACCTGGCCGCCGCTCAGCAACTGGCCGACGCGGCGGAGAACGGCTGATGGCGCTGGCGAAACGTATCATTCCCTGCCTGGACGTGGATCGCGGCCGGGTGGTCAAGGGCGTCAGGTTCGTGGAGATCCGCGACGCCGGCGATCCGGTCGAGATCGCCCGCCGCTACGACGCGGAAGGGGCCGACGAAATCACCTTCCTCGACATCACCGCCAGTTCCGACGACCGGGAAACCCTGGTGCATGTGGTCGAACAGGTGGCCAGCGAGGTGTTTATTCCCCTGACCGTGGGCGGTGGCATCCGCGCGCTGGACGACGTGCGGCGGATGCTGAACGCCGGCGCCGACAAGGTGTCCATCAATACCGCCGCCATCGCCCGGCCCGAATTCGTGCGCGAGGCCGCCGAACGCTTCGGTAACCAGTGCATCGTGGTGGCCATCGACGCCAAGGCGGTACACCAGTCGGACGAACCGCCGCGCTGGGAAATCTTTACCCACGGGGGCCGGCGGCCCACCGGCATCGATGCCGTCGAGTGGGCGCGGCGAATGAATGGCTACGGCGCGGGGGAAATCCTGCTGACCAGCATGGACCGCGACGGCACCAAGCGTGGTTTCGACCTGGACCTGACCCGCGCCATCAGCGAAGCGGTCAGCATTCCGGTGATCGCCTCCGGCGGAGTCGGCACGCTGGACCATCTGGCCGACGGCATCCTGCTCGGCAAGGCCGACGCGGTGCTGGCCGCCAGCATTTTTCATTTTGCCGAATACACGATCGAACAGGCCAAGCGCCACCTGCGGGCGCGCGGCATCGAAGTCAGACTTTGATACCCCCTCTCCCACCAGGAGAGGATTGAAACGAGTGAATTCATGACCGAAAACTGGTTGGAACGCATCAAATGGACGGCGGACGGGCTGGTGCCCGCCATCGCCCAGGACACCGACAGCGGCCGAGTACTGATGATGGCCTGGATGAACCGGGAATCGCTGCAACGCACGGTGAAATGTGGCGAGGCGGTGTACTGGTCCCGCTCGCGCCAGCAGCTCTGGCACAAGGGTGAAACCTCGGGCAACGCCCAGAAGGTGCGGCGCATCCGGCTGGACTGCGACGCCGACGTTTTGTTGCTGGACATCGAACAAATCGGCGGCATTGCCTGTCATACCGGGCGACAGAGCTGTTTCTTCGCGGAATTGCGCGCCGGCGAATGGGTCACCGTCGATCCGGTATTGAAGGACCCACGCGAGATGTACGGCACATGAGCGACGAAATCCTGCGCGAGTTGGCGGCCACGCTGGAAGCACGCAAGCACGCCGATCCCGACAGCTCCTACGTCGCCCGCCTGTATGCCAAGGGCTTGGACGCCATCCTCAAAAAGGTCGGGGAAGAAGCGGCCGAAACCTTGCTGGCCGCCAAGAATGGCGAGCCCGAGCCGCTGGTGCGCGAAACCGCCGACCTGTGGTTTCATACCTTGGTGATGCTGGCCCATCAGGGACTCGGCCCGGATGCGGTGCTCAACGAATTGCGGCGCCGCTTTGGCACCTCCGGCCTGACCGAAAAAGCCGCCCGCGCCACCGGCTAGGCGAGCGCCATCCTCCCCTCATCAGAGGCACACCGTCATGCATTTCAGTATTTGGGAACTCCTGCTCATTCTGGTCATCGTCCTGGTGCTGTTCGGCGGCAGCCGGCTGCGCAACCTCGGCTCCGACCTCGGTTCGGCCATTCGCGGCTTCCGCGACGCCATGAAGGAAGGGGGTAAACCGGAAACGGCCGGGGAAGAAGATCCCAAGAAACTCGAACAGCCCATCCTTCAGGAACACAGCAGCGGCGGTGCCACGACGGGCCTGCACGATTCGCTGGCCAAGAACCACGACAAGGTTTAAGCGCCGGATCGCAACGATATGTTCGAAATCGGATTCTGGGAACTGGCGTTGATCAGCGTCGTCGCGATGATCGTGGTCGGTCCCGAGCGTCTGCCGGGGCTGGCGCGTACCGCCGGCCTGTGGCTGGGCAAGGCCCGACGCATGCTGGCCGACGTCAAGGCGGAAGTGGACCGGGAACTGCAACTGGAAGAACTCAAACAGTCGCTGCGCCAGCAAGGCGATTTGAACGGCATCAAAGACCTGGCGAACCGGGTCCAGTCATTGCGCCAGGAAATCCAGGAAGAACTCGAAGACGATGATCCGGGACCGCCGCCAGGCTGGCGGCCTGGCGCCGCGCCAGCTCCACCGCCGCCGGGCTGGACCCCACCGGCTTCCCACCTGGAACCACCCACCAGCGCTACGGGGCCAATGCCCGTTCATCTAGAAAAACCGGCCCCAGCCCCGGTTCATCTGCAAAAGCCGACGCCTCAGCCGGTCGATCCGCCCGCCGAACCGGCACCACCACCCAATTCCCCCGCCGCGAACTGACCCGCCGTGTCCGACGCCGATCACGAACAACCCTTCATCAGCCATCTCATCGAACTGCGTACCCGGCTGCTGCGCATCGTCAGCGGAGTGCTATTGGTCTTTGTAGCGCTGTCGCCATTCTCCAATCCGATCTATTCCATGCTGGCCGGCCCCTTGACCCGACACATGCCGGCCCAAAGCAGCATGATCGCAATCGACGTGCTGTCGCCGTTTCTGACTCCGCTCAAATTCACTCTGGTGCTGGCGGTCTTCATCACCATTCCGTGGATTCTTTACCAAATCTGGGCCTTCATCGCGCCGGGTCTGTATCAAAAGGAGAAACGACTGGCCCTGCCGGTCCTGATCTCCAGCACCTTGCTGTTCTACTGCGGCATGGCTTTCGCCTACTTCGTGATCATGCCGATCTTCTTCGCCTTCATCACCAGCACCGCGCCGGAAGGAGTGGCGGTGATGACCGACATCAACCGCTATCTCGACTTCGTGATGACGATCTTTTTCGCCTTCGGGGTCGCGTTTGAAGTACCGGTCGCCACGGTCATTCTGGTGCTCATCGGCATCGTCACCCCCGAAGTCATGGCCGCCAAACGGCCCTATGTCATCGTTGGCGCCTTTGTCGTCGGTATGTTGCTGACCCCACCGGACGTGATTTCGCAGACCCTGCTGGCGCTGCCCATGTGGCTGTTGTTCGAGGTCGGTATCTTCGTCTCGCGCCTGTTGCTACGGCGCCGCGGCGAAGCACGGGCGGCAACGGCGGCACCGAGCGGCCAGCGGTAAGCGGTCAGCGGTCAGCGCTTCAAGCAGCCGTGGAATCCCAACGATGATCGGCGCGCTGGCGGTGTTGCTGGCCTTCCAGCTGACCGGAGAGATCGCGATCCGCTGGAGCGGTGTTCCGGTACCGGGACCCGTGGTTGGCATGTTGTTGTTGTTCCTGGCGCTGCGCTGGCGCAAGGCATTGCCCGATCCCCTGCGCGCCACAGCGGAAACCCTGCTGTCGCATCTGTCGTTGTTATTCATCCCGGCCGGGGTTGGGATCGTACAGCACGGGGCGCGGCTGGCGGAGGAATGGCTGGCGATAACGGTTGCTCTAGTGCTGAGCACGTTGATCACGGTCGCCGTTACCGCGCTGGTGATGCAAACCGTCATCCGCTGGCGACGTGGAGCGCCGCATGATGGATAGGATTTTCATTGATATCTGGGTGTACCTGGCCGCCTCGCCGCTGCTGTGGCTAACCCTCACCCTGGCCGTTTACCTGGCCGGGCAATGGCTGTTTCGGCGCAGCGGCGGCCGAGCGCTATTCAACCCGGTGGCGCTGGCGATCACCCTGCTGGTGCTGCTCCTGCTGCTGACCGGCACCCCCTATTCCACTTACTTCACCGGCGCGCGGTTCATTCACTTTCTGCTTGGCCCGGCGACCGTGGCGCTGGCGGTGCCGCTCTATCTGCACTGGAAGCGGATACGGCAACTGGCCTTGCCGATCCTCGCCGGATTGCTGGTCGGCTCGCTGACCGCAATCCTGTCGGCAATGGGGATTGCCGAGTTGCTGGGCGGTTCGCCGCGCACCCTGCTATCGCTGGCGCCCAAGTCGGTGACCACCCCGGTGGCGATGGGGATCGCCGAAAAGATCGGCGGCCTGCCTTCGCTGACCGCGGTTCTGGTGATTTTGACCGGCGTCATCGGGGCGGTCGCCGCGCCGGCCCTGTTGGACTGGCTGCGGGTTCGGGACGATGCCGTCAAGGGGCTGGCCATCGGCGTGGCGGCACACGGGATCGGCACGGCGCGGGCCTTGCAGATCAGCGGTCTGGCGGGGGCCTTCGCTGGATTGGCCATCGGCCTGAATGCCCTATTGACCGCGTTGCTGGTCCCGCTGGTTGTCCGATTGCTCCATCTGGCGCCTTGATCCTGGAGATGGTCGCAGGCCTGGGCGTCGTGTCGCGCTCAGCCGCCAAAAGCCGGGCTACTGGTCGGAGCCGCTGGCAACCCGAACCGTTGCGGATAACGCACTGCCAGCAGGTACAAGCCTTCGGCCGGCGCGGTCACCCCGGCCTGCGTGCGATCACGGCTTTCCAACACCTCCGCGGCCCATTCAATCGGCTGGTCGCCGACCCCGATCGCCAGCAACACCCCAGCGATATTGCGCACCATATGATGCAAAAAGGCGTTGGCCTCGATTTCCAGCAACACACCATCGCCCTGCCGCCATACCGCCAGTTCCAGAATTTCCCGGATCGGGTGACGAGCTTGACACTCCGCGGCGCGGAACGCGTTGAAATCGTGCTCGCCAATCAGCATCTGACCGGCCGCGCGCATCCGTGCGACATCCAGCGGCCGGTAGTGCCAAACCGCCCGCCCCCGCCACAAGGCCGAACGCTGGGAATGGTTATAGATCAGATAACGATAGCGGCGGGCCGAGGCCGAGAAGCGAGCATGAAAATCGTCCGGTACCTCGCAAGCCCAGCTCAGGCTGAGATCCGGCGGTAAGTGGGCGTTGCCGCCTCGCACCCACGCCCGCGTCGATCGGATCGCCCGGGTGTCGAAATGAGCAACTTGGCCGACGGCGTGGACGCCGGCATCGGTGCGACCCGCGCAAGTCAGGCCGACCGGGTGATCGGCAACCCTGGCCAGCGCTCGCTCCAGACTGGCCTGCACGGTTCGCACTCCCAGCGGCTGCGCTTGCCAGCCACGAAAACCGACTCCGTCGTATTGGATACCCAACGCCACGCGCATCGTCCAAAAATTCTCCCCGATCCAACGAAAATCCCCCGACCGCGGTGGCCGGGGGATGGCGCTTACCTATGGAAGGATGCTTTAGGCATCGCCGCCCTGGATCACTCCTTTCTGGTAAAGAGCCCGGACCATGGGCTTGTCGCGCTGATAGATATCATCGCGAAAATTGAGAAAACCCTCGTCATCGACCCAGGCCGTCCAGTACAGCAGGTACACCGGCACTTCCTCCGGTAAACGGACAACCCGCTGCTTGCCGCTGGCGGCAGCGGTCTTGATCGTGTCCTTGTTCCACTTCGGGTCATGTTTGAGCAGATAATTGGCCAATTCCACCGGATTGGAAATGCGGATGCAACCGGAGCTGTAAGTCCGCTGGTTGCGGCTGAACAACTCCCGTGAGGGGGTGTCGTGCAAGTAGATACTGTAGGGGTTCGGGAACATGAACTTGATCCCGCCCAGCGCGTTGCGAGGCCCGGCATCCTGGCGCAACTGATAGCGGAAGCTTTTAGCACTGACCGCACGCCAATCGATCGAACCGGGGTCGATTTCCTGGCCAGCACTATTATAGATCCGAATCTTTTGCCTCTTGAGCGCGTAAGGGTTGCGCTTGAGCTGTGGCAGTTTGTCTTTCACCGCAATGGAGCGCGGTACGTACCACTTCGGGCTCAACACCAGGTAGGCCATGTTGGCGGTGAAGGTTGGCGTTTGCCGCTCCTGGCGACCCACCACCACTTTCGCTTCCATCACCTGCCGGCCATTCTCGAACACGCCCATCTTAAAGCTGGGGATGTTGACCAGGATGTAGCGTGGCCCGAAATCGTCCGGCAGCCAGCGCCAGCGCTCCATGTTCAGCTCCACCTGGCGCATCCGCTCCGACACCGGCACGTTCAAGGCAGCCAGCGTGGCGGTATTAACGGTTCCGGTTTCCTTCAACCCGTGTCGTTTCTGGAAGCGGCGCAGCGCCTCGGCGACCGATTTGTCGTAGGCGCCGTTCTTAGCGGACTGCTCCTGTCCGGCCGGCAAGTCGCCGCTAGCCTGCAAGCGGGCTCGCAACCGCTCCACTTGCGAGCCCCGCACCCCTTTGGCGGAACCGACGAGGGGCCAGCCGCCCGCCTGTTCGACCGTCCGATAGCGCCGCAACACCTCCCGCAATTCGACGTAGCCTTTGCTCCGCGGCGACAGCGCTTGCAGCGACTTGGCCACGGTGTCGTCGGCCAGCGCTCGCTCCAACACCTCGGTCAAATCGCGGGAACGCGGCTTGATCGTCCACTCGGGATCGATCTTGCGGGGTGGCAGCCGACCGGACAGCAGATGGGAACCGTAGGTCAGAAACGTGTCGGTGAACAGTAAATCGAAATCGGCCAACTGGCCGGCGGTCGGCGCGGCGGTATCTCGCTGGAGCGCCTCATACAGCTTGCGCAAGTGGGCGTGGGGATAGTCGGTGGATCGCAACCCCTCATGCTCGGCCTGACCCAGGGTCCGCAACAGGCTATCCGCCACCGGCAACGGCTTGCCACCGGCGTCGAGCCAGGCAGCTCGATAGTTGCGCCCAGCATAGAAGGGAATCAGGTACTCCAGCGAGTGCAGCGTCAGCTTATCGACCCGCAGGCTGGACGGCGGCGGGTCGATCCGCACCTGCTGGCAGATGCCGGCGGCAACCTGTTCCGCCAACCCGTCGCCGGTTGGACAGGGCGGCAGCGGTGGCGGCCCAGCCATCGGGTCCGCTGGCAAGGTTTGCGCTTCGGCCGGCGGTGGCTCGGCCTCGTCGGCGCTCTCGGAGTTCTGGTCGGCTTGCGGGCTGGCCACCGACGACATCCCGCCCATCCCAACCGCACCGCCGCCAGCCCTCTGGATTTCGGGGCCTTGGCCACCGGCCACCTGCGCCACCACCGGCCAGGTGTTGAACGCGCACGCGCCCAGCAATATACAAAGCCATATAGGAAAAATGATTCGCTTGGACATGGAAACGACTGCCCCAATGCATTGAAGTAGCATACTGTGTCGTATCATCATACCAACAAAGTATTAAAGTAGCCACGCCTCGGCGACATAAAACAACAGGTATCGACTGTTCGACTCCTTCAGCATTAGAGGGTGGAACCCCCCAATGATTCCACGCTTACCAGTGCGAAATTTCCCGTAATTCCAGCAGAATTTCGTTCAAGGGCGCATCGGTGCCTTCCACGATGCAAACCAGGTTGCCGACGCCGCAGATCGACTGTGCCGCGCCCCGAGCAATCCAGCCATGCGGTGGGGTCCAACCGCGCATGCCGGTGAACATGGCGAGCTGGTCGGCATTGCCCTGGATCATCCGTCGGTAATCGTGCGCGAACTGAGCCAGCCGCGCCATATCGTCGCGTCCCATCAAACCGTAGCCTTCGAGCAGATAGCCATCATCGCGGAAATGGCAGACCACGTTGACCCCATCCAAAGCCAGAATACGCCGGATCATGCTCATGGAACCGGCTCCTGTTCTTCCAAGATCGCGAACGCTGCTTCATAGTCGGCCTTTTCGTTGCCCAGCACCACCCCCATGAACGGCGGCAAGCTGGCCTTGCCCTCGCCCTTGAACTGCTCCCGATGGAGGCCACTGATCACGACCGACCAGTCGAAGCCGACCAGGGTGAATTCCTGGATTGGATAAAACCCCTTCATGCTGGTCACCTTCTCCCAGCCACGCGCCTGCATGGTGGCAATGCTCAGATTGGCCGCGCACATGTGGGCCAGCAGGTCGAGCGTGGTTTCGTTGATGCGTTCGGGGTAGGCGATGCGCTGGTCCAGCAGCTCGCCGCTACCCCGAAATTCGAAAGCCGCCATCGCCCCCGGCAATTGCATCAGTTGGTCGAGTGTTGCCATCGGTCACTTCTCCTTAATTTCTTCGGTGGACTGGCCAGGCGAGTTCAGATCAGACCGGAGGGCGCCTTGGCCATGGCCTGGCGCATGAATCCAACGATGTCGTTGATTGAGCACTGGGCGTTATCAAGCATGCAAAATACATTCGCCATGACGCACACGGTATAGTCGGAACCATGCACTACCCAGCCACGCGGCGGTTGCAGTCCACTGCGTGGCTGGAAGGCTTCGAGCATTCTGCCCTCCATGTTCACGCCCATGGTGGTGGCGCGGCACATGATGGAAGCCATGCGGGCATGTTCTTCAGTGAGGGCGCCGCGGTAGGAAAACCGGTCACCCCGGTAGGCATATTCGCCGGCGGCGACGACACCGGGTCTGGCCAGCAGATCGCTCACAATGCTCATCCGTAAATTTCCTCGGGTGGTGGCTGGCGTTATGATGAGGTGAGGGGTGGTGCTCGTGCTCGCACGCGCAGCCGACCCAAACCACAATATTCTGATAAAACAATAGTCAAGGCAGCGCACAAATGCACGTTGAGGCGATCACGGAAAATAGTGCCGGGACGGCCTCCGCCACCTCCGTTGAACCGGTTCGCGCCCATGTTTTCATCTGACTCCGAACCCACGGCGCTGCCCATCGAGCCGGCACTGCCGGCGATCCGTGCCGCGTTGCGCGATTCCATCGCCCTGGTGCTGCAAGCGCCGCCGGGTGCCGGCAAGACCACCCGGGTACCGCTGGCGCTGCTCGATGAACCCTGGCTGGAAGACCGCGCCATCCTGTTGCTGGAACCGCGGCGACTGGCGGCGCGGGCGGCGGCGGCGCGCATGGCCGCGCAACGGGGCGAGCCGGTCGGCCGCACCGTCGGCTACCGCATCCGCTTCGACCACCAAGTTTCGAGCCAAACCCGCATTGAGGTACTGACCGAGGGCATCCTGACCCGTCGCCTGCAACGCGATCCGGCGCTGGACGGCGTGGGGCTGGTGATCTTCGACGAATTCCACGAACGCAGCCTGCACGCCGATCTGGCGCTGGCGCTGTGTCTGGACAGCCAGCGCGGGCTGCGCCCGGACCTGCGGCTGCTGGTCATGTCGGCCACCCTGGATGGCGCGGCGGTGGCCCGGGTGCTGGGCGATGCGCCCATTGTCACCAGCGAAGGCCGCGCCCATCCCGTAAGCCGGCATTACCTGCCAAGTGACCCCATCGGTCTGGATCTAAACATCGTAGTCCGCGCCGTACTGAACACGCTGAGCCGGGAACGTGGCGACCTGCTGGTTTTTCTGCCGGGCGGCGGCGAAATCCGGCAAATGCTGAACCGGCTGCAAGCGGAACCGGCCTGCACGGATTTGGCGCTGACGCCGCTGTACGGCGACCTGCCGGGAGAGGCGCAGCAGCGCGCCATCCAGCCCGACCCGGACGGCCGACGCAAAGTCGTACTCGCCACGCCCATTGCCGAAACCAGCCTGACCATCGAAGGCATCAGCGTGGTGGTGGATGCCGGTTGGACCCGCATCCCGCGTTTCGATCCGCGTAGCGGCCTGACCCGGCTGGAAACGGTGCGGGTGTCGGCCGACGCCGCCGAACAGCGCGCCGGCCGGGCCGGACGACTGGGACCAGGCATCTGCCACCGACTGTGGAGCGAGACCGCCCAAAGCCGACTCCGCCCGCGGCGCATCCCGGAGATTTTGGAGGCCGATCTGGCGCCGCTGGCCCTGGAACTGGCGCAATGGGGGGTGGCCGAGGTTTCGGCGCTGGCCTGGCTCGATCCGCCGCCGCCGGGTGCATTGGCCCAAGCGCGCGAACTGCTGCGCGAGTTGGAGGCACTGGACGAGCGCGACCGCATCACCTCGGGTGGACAGGCGCTGGCGGAACTGCCGACCCATCCGCGATTGGCGCACCTGCTGCGGCGCGGCGCGGCGCTCGGCCTGGTCGATTTGGCCGCCGATCTGGCCGCTCTGCTGGAGGAGCGCGATCCCCTGCGCGGCGAACATCCCTTCGGTGGCGACCTCTCCGCCCGCCTGGATGCCCTGCGGGATTTTCGCCGGGCCGGCCGCGACGGCGCGCGGCGCTGGCGGGCCGATCCAACAGCCTGCGCCCACATCGAGCAGGCGGCGCGGCGCTGGCGGGCGCTGTTGCGGCGGGCGAATGGTCCTGCAAGAACGGACACGAAGATGCGCCTCACCCTCGATCCAGCGGACGGCGCGACGGTTGGGCTGCTGTTGGCCTTTGCCTATCCCGACCGGGTGGCGCGGTGCCGAGAGGGAGCAACGGATCGCTACCGGCTGGCCAACGGGCGCGGGGCACGGCTGGCCACTGGCGATCCGCTGGCGGGCCGCGACTGGCTGGTGGCGGCACACCTGGACGCCGGCGCCGGGGAGGGCCGGATTTGGCTGGCCGCGCCGGTCGATCCCGCCGATCTGGAAGCGCATCTCGCCGGCCGGCTACGCACCGTCGCGGAAGTAGGCTGGGACGAGCGACAGGCGGCAGTGGTGGCGCGCCAGGAACGGCGGCTGGGCACACTGGCACTTGCCAGCACACCGCTGGCGGACGCCGATCCCGAACAACGGTGTCAGGCGATGCTGGCCGGTGTCCGGCAACTGGGTCCCGACAGCCTGCCGTGGACTCGCGAACTGCGCGAGTGGCAGGCGCGCGTGCTGTCGCTGCGGCACTGGTTGATCGACGAAGGCTGGCCGGACGTGTCCGACGGCTGGCTGATGGCGCATCTCGAAAACTGGCTGCCGCCCTGGCTGGACGGCATTAGCCGGCGTGAGCACCTGCGGCGGCTGGATCTGGCGGAGGCGCTTCACAATCTGCTGGACGGTCGGTCGCGGGCACGGCTGAACGAACTGGCTCCCACGCATCTGCCGGTCCCGAGCGGCTCGCGCATCCGCCTGCGCTACCCACCGGGCGAATCGCCGGTGCTGGCGGTCAAATTGCAGGAGTTGTTCGGGCTGGCCGACACCCCATGCATCGCCGGCGGGCGGATTCCGGTCACCCTGCACCTGCTGTCGCCAGCCCAGCGGCCGATTCAGGTCACCCAGGACCTGCGCGGCTTCTGGGAACGAACCTACGCCGAAGTCAGGAAAGAACTGAAAGGCCGCTACCCCAAGCATCCCTGGCCGGACGACCCGTGGAGTGCAATTCCCACCCGGCGTGTCCAGCCATCCGGAAAGTGACGCGCTTCAGGGAATCATCTCGGTGAATTGCCCCGGTTGGAGCACCGTGATCACCCCCGCCCAAGTACACATCAGGGTGGAGGTGTTGTTGAGCGCCGGCATGTTGCCCAGCAGCACGGTCGGCGACCCGACTACCCACGGCGCCGGAGTAATGGGAATGCAAGGCATCGGCGTCAGCACGCCCATCGCCGCCGTCGTGGCCGCGGCCACCGTTGGATTAGCCAGACTCATGCACGCGCCGAACGTCATGATGTTGACCATCGGTTTGTTGTCCATAATATTCGCCGCCGGCATGTTGCTGGTCATCATTCTGTTTTGCGGCAGCACGACGAGCGTACTGATCCCCGGCGGAAAAGCAAATGTGCATTTCAACGTGGCGCCGTTACAAACATGCATGGACATACACACACCTCGCGGGAATAGCCAGCACAAGCTGTTCATTAAACTATAGCCTACCCGCCAACCAGTCGTGGAGGACCAACGCCCTGTATCTTGCCCTCAAACATCTGCATGTCAGCACAGTGGTCTTGAGCCTGGCGTTATTCGTGCTGCGCGGGCTCTGGATGCTGGCCGATTCCCCGCAATCGCGGCGGCGCTGGGTCCGGATCGTGCCGCACGTCATCGACACCGCGCTGCTGGCCAGTGCCGTCGGGCTAGTGCTGATCCTGCATCAATACCCGTTCGTGCACGGCTGGCTGACCGCCAAGGTGCTCGGGCTGACGGCCTACATCATCCTCGGCAGCATTGCTCTCAAACGCGGCCAGACCAAACCGATCCGCGCCACCGCCTGGATTATGGCGCTGGCAACGTTCGGCTACATCGCCAGCGTCGCCATAACTCACTCCCCGTCGGGCTTTCTGCCGTGGCTGTTGTAGCTCTTCCAACCGAAAGTGCTGGAATGTGGTTTATCGATCATCCGACACAGCATCGGACTGTTGAAAATAAGCTTGTGCTATCCGCAAAGCCGCGCGGATGCGATGGCCGCGGTTCCCGCAACGAAAAAGCGCCGCTTTGAAGCGGCGCTTTGGCAAAGAACCCCACCGTAACCGTCATTAATCCCTGAACAGCACGCTCAACATGTTCTGCCGGGCCAGACGATGAGCCTGGTTGCAGCAGTCCGTACCCCATTCGGCCAGCAGGCGGCCATCGTCCGCGACGCGGTGGCCAACGAAACTTGCCACCGCAAACTGGCTGTCGGTGAATTCGTGCAGGCTGTGTGGATCGATCACTTTCATCGCCACCTTGGCTTGGGCAACGCCCAGATCGGCATAGGCTCTCAGGCTATCCATCTGCAACCCAGCCCACTTTTCCAACTGCCCGACCATGGATTGATTGACCCTGGTCAAGGATGCAACCCAAGGTCTGAATAGCTCGGTAAACTTAACAGAACCCTCGTTCATGACATCCTCCCAATCCGGTTTTTCGAAATCGCTGGGATAAAGTATAACAAAAAATGTTGCGTCGCGACAATAAATTCCATGCCTTGGGTGAGGGTATGCGCGATCCGCGTTTTAAGTCCAGGAATCATGGCCTTGTAAGAACACTATCCGTATTGTGACCGGTGTGGAGCCGAGGTCGTGGAGCGCCAGGAGCCCCATAAAACCATACTGTTTTTATGCTAAATGATATAATCGGCGCGGAGCTTGGCCAGCGCGGGTATCAGGGATCACCGCGCTGTATTTATTTAACCAACCCAGGAACACCGTCATGCCTATCGGCACTACCATCACCGAATATTTCATCGAAGAACAGCGGCGCATCAAGGGCGTCTCGGGCGACTTCACCGCCCTGATCAACGACATCGTCATCGCTTGCAAGGCCATTTCCAGCGCGGTCCGCTACGGCAGCCTGGTCGGCGTACTCGGCGCCGCCGATACCGAGAACATCCAGGGCGAGACGCAGAAAAAGCTGGACGTAATCTCCAACAATCTGTTCATCAATCGCAACGAATGGGCCGGACACGTCGCCGCCATGGCTTCCGAGGAAATGGCCGAAGTCTACCATCTACCGACTCAGTACCCGCGAGGCAAATATCTGCTGGTGTTCGATCCGCTGGATGGCTCCACCAACACCGACGTCAACGGCCCGGTCGGCACCATCTTCTCGATCATGCGCCGCCCCGATGGCGCAACCGGCGAGCCGACGGAAGAAGATTTCCTGCAACCAGGCGCCCGACAGGTTTGCGCCGGTTATGCGCTGTTCGGGCCGTCCACCATGATGGTGCTCACCACCGGCCACGGCGTCAACGGCTTCACCCTGGACCAACGCATCGGCGAGTTCATCCTGACCAACCCCAGCATGCGACTACGGGAAGAAACTCAGGATTTTTCCATCAATGCCGCCTACATGCGGTTTTGGGACCCACCGGTGCGGCGCTACATCGACGAATGCCTGGCCGGCCGGGAAGGCCCGCGCCGCAAGGAATTCAACATGCGCTGGGCCGGCGCGATGATCGCCGACATCCACCGGGTACTGATCAACGGCGGCGTGTTCCTTTATCCAGCCGACCGCAAGCTGCGCGCCAAAAACCAGGAGGGCAAATTACGCCTGCTGTACGAGGCTAATCCGATGAGCTTCATCGTCGAACAAGCCGGCGGACTGGCGAGCACCGGTACGCAGCGGATCATGGAATTGCAACCGACCAACCTGCATCAACGCTGCCCGGTGATCATGGGATCCAAGAGCGAAGTCGAGCGCATTATTTCCTACCATCTCGAAGCACAATAGCTCGCACGCCTACCCGCCCGTCTCATTCTCCGCGATCGGACGGGCGAGGGCCGCAAGGCAAGGTCCTCGCCGCGATGGCGGCGGGATTCGAGCCGAGAAACCGGTGTTTTCACTCCGATCTCTTACACTACCCCGCTCCATCATCTATAGCTATTATGAACAGGCAATCCCAATGTAAACCACCCACGATTTTCCGCCTCTCGATCTTGCAGAGATAATTGCATGGAACCGACGCCTTCCCGTCCAGAACCGCTCGCCGGCAAACTCAAGCGTATTGAGGATCTCGCCGAGAAGCTCGTCTACATCAAATGGAGCCGGGAGTTTTTCGTGCTGCTGTTGCGAGCGACGCAGGATGCCCTGGCGCTGGCCCGCCCACGGCCCGAGTATCACAAGATCGTGGTGCTGGCCGAACGGCTCGAACAACAGCTCAGCGAATGTCTGGATAAAGGCGATTTGCCCAAGGGAGCCGAGCGCGAGCGCCTGATCGCCATCGTGGACGCCCTGTGTCGCTCCACGCCGCGCCCCGGCGGCGATCCGGGCCAAATCGATCCGGTCACGAAAAAACCGGCCGAACCCCGCACCGTGCCTCTGTTTTCCAGGTGGGAAAAGAACGAACGGTCGCGGCCAACGACCGGCGAAGCCCTGGCCCCAAAACTGTGGCTGGTGGCGCCCGACTCGGCGAACGGGCTGGCGCGCAAGCTCGAACAACGGGGCGGCTTTCAGGTCCGACGCTGCGCCACTCTGGCTGAAGTCCGCGCGCTGCTGACGCAGTCCGAACAACCGGTCGCCCTAATCATCGACTTGGACTTCGTCGCCGACCATCAACCCCCGCTGGAACAGATCAAAACCTTAAAGCAATTGCTGGCTCCGGCAGCTCCCCTCTTTTTCCTGGCCGACCGCGGCGACATCGCCGCCCGGCTCGACGCGGTGGAAACCGGCGGGTCCGGCTACTTCATCAAGCCGGTGGATATCGTCCTGTTACTGGAAATCCTGGACGAGCGCGTGCTGAAAGCGTCCGACCACCGCATCCTGATCGTCGACGACGCGCTGCTTGCCGCCCGCGAAATCGCCCGCTGGTTGGACAGCCGCGGCATGGTGACGCAGGTGCTCGCCCAACCACTACAGATTCTGCAAGCCATCGCCAACTTTCGCCCCAATCTATTGATTTTCAACATAGATTTAAAAGAAATCGACGGATTGACGCTGGCCCAGGCCATCCAGCAACACGAGCTGTTGCGCGAACTCCCGCTGATCCTGCTGTCGGAGCGCGCCGACAGCAGCGAGCGACTATCGGCCACCAGCTTGAGCGGCGAGGCCCTGCTCGGCAAGGCCCTGAACCCGGAACTACTGTTCGCGGCCGTCGCCAAGCGCTTACGGCAGCGGCATTGCCTGTACCGCAAGCTGAGCCAGATCAGCCATCGGGATACCGTCAGCGGCTTGTACAACCGTCCCTACTTCCTCGCCCACCTGGAACGGGCACTGATCACCGCCGAGGTCAATGCTCAGCCGGTGGCGATCATGCTGATCTCCCTGGACAACCTGCGCGTCGTCGAAAGCCACGATGTCGCCGCGGCCGATGAGATCGTCGAACAAGCCGCCAAGCGCCTGCAAACCACGCTGGGCGCCGACCCGATCGCGGCCCGGTTCGGCAACGCCGTTTTCACGGTCCTGTTGAGCTTCACCAGCCAGGAAGCCCTGCTCGCCACGGCGCACGCGGTGCAGGACGCTTTGGAAAGCGATGTTTACCCTTTCAACAGTGAAGGTTTCCAACTGCGCACCAGCATCGGCATCAGCGTGGCCACTCCCGCCTTGCACGAAGCCGCCATCCTGATCCAACAGGCCGACATGGCTTGCGGCATGGCTCGGGATAGCAAGGACATGCGGATTCTCGTCCAACACGGTCAGAGCGCCGAACAGGAAGCGGATCACCCCCGGCAGCGCCGTTTGCTGGAAGAGATCCGCGAAGCCGTGCAACAGCAGCGGATGAACCTGTTGTTTCAGCCGGTGGTCAGCCTGCGCGGCGATAGCACCGAGCGCTATGAAGTGCTGCTGCGGATGCGCAATAACGAGGGCTGGGAGCTGCTGCCGGAAACCGTGTTCAGTCTGGTCAAGCGCCACCGGATCGGCATGGTGCTCGACCGCTGGGTCATCGCCCATTCCATCCGGATGCTGCGCGAGCGGCAAATGCGCGGTCATTCGGCGATTCTGTTCATCAATATTTCGCCCACCATCCTGCAAGACGACGAACTACCGGACTGGCTGAGCAGCGGCCTGCAAAAAACCGGGGTGCCGGCCGCCAACCTGGTGTTCGAGATCGCCGAAACCACCGCCGAACTCAACCGGCAGGCGCTGCTGCCGTTTTTGCGAAAACTCAAGCAACTGGGCTGCGGCCTCTCGCTCGACCACTTCAGCGGCCACGAACGTGCCCAGGCACTCGTGCAACTCCTGCATGCCGATTACGTCAAGCTGGCCCCCAAATTTGCCCAGGATCTGCTGAACGACAAGGAACGCCAGCAACAGCTCGGGCAAATGACGCGCGAGTTGGCTGTGTTAGGTGTAACCACCATCATCACCGGCGTCGAGGACGCGAGCAATCTGCCCACGCTGTGGTCTTGCGGCATCGATTTCGTCCAGGGTTATTTCCTGCAACGGCCGCACACCGACATGCAGTACGACTTCGATCAAACGGTGCTGTAAGCGGCGATGCGGGTCGATTTGAGTACGGGGTTGCTGGACGCGGCGCGCCAGACGCCCTCACCCAACCACGACGACCGACCCGCCGGATCGTCGGTTGACCTGATCGTGATTCACGGGATCAGCCTACCACCCGGCGAGTTCGGTGGACCGTGGATCGACGCGCTGTTCAGCAACACGCTCGACCCCACCGCGCATCCCTATTTTCAAACCATTGCCGGACTGCGAGTCTCGGCGCACCTGCTGATTCGGCGGGATGGCGAGATCGTGCAGTACGTCCCGTTGCAGCGCCGGGCCTGGCACGCCGGCGAGTCGGCTTACCGCAACCGCCGCCATTGCAACGACTTCAGCATCGGCATCGAACTGGAAGGCACCGACCACCTACCCTACGACGAGCGCCAGTATCCGATACTGGCGACCCTCATCATCGCCTTGCGCGCGGCCTACCCCGCCATCACGCCGGAACGGCTGGCCGGTCATGCCGACATCGCGCCGGGCCGCAAGACCGATCCGGGAGCGGCGTTCGACTGGATCAGGCTGCGCCGGTTGCTGGGAGAGATCAGCGCCACTAAATGAAGCAGGCCGGATCGGGAGGACTCTCGGCCGCCGGCGGCGGCGCCCGGTCGACGGGTTCCGCCGCCACCGGCTCCCGCGGCGCTTCTTCGCCCCCCAGCAAGGTCGTCGCCTGGTCCGCCCAAGCCGCGATCAGTTCGGCCGCTGGCCGGCTCTCGCTCAAATGGCAACCCTGACCGGCCCACAAGGCCATGAAATCGGTCAGATCCCGCTCGGTGGCAGTCTGGCGCAGATCCTCGGTCAAGAACAACTGCAGCGGGAAACCGGGTAGATCGGCTTCATGTGGGTGCAGTTCGTTGACCAGGCGGTTGCGCAATACCCGGCCAACGCGGCCGGTGAAAACGCGGCTCAGGGTGGTGGCGATTTCGCTGCCTTCGCTCAATAACGCCTTGTAGGCGGGAGACGCGCCGCTTTCCGGGCAAGCCAGGAAGGCAGTGCCCATCTGAATGCCCGCCGCGCCCAGTATCCGGACGGCGGCGATGCCGCGCCCGTCCATGATGCCGCCGCCGGCGACGATGGGCACCCTGATGTGCTTGGCCAGCAACGGCACCAAGGTCAGGATACCGACCAAACCCTGCTCCGGGTGACCGATGAAGGTACCGCGATGGCCACCGGCCTCGGCGCCCTGGGCGACGATGAAATCCACCCCGCTTTCTTCCAGCACGATCGCTTCCAGCAGGTGGGTGGCGGTACCGAAAGTGACGATTCCGGCATCCCGCAACAGATCCAGATACACGGTATCCGGCGCACCGAAAATAAAGCTGACCGCCGCCACCCGTTCTTCCATCACCACTTCCAGCAGCTGCTCGAATCCCGGCGGTTCCGGCGGCGCGGGCGATTCCGGCGGTAGCCCCAGTTCGGCCCGGTAGGGCGCCAGCAATTCGCGGGCGCGGGCGAGGCGGGCGGGGTCACCGGAGGCCGCGCCGCCCAGCGCCAAGTTGACGGCAAACGGCCGGTCGGTGAGGGTACGTATCTCGGCGATGGCTTGCCGCAAGGTTTCGGGTTGCGGGTAGCCGCCCGCCAGCGACCCCAAGCCGCCCGCGTTGCTAATCGCCGCCGCGAGTTGCGGGGTGCCGGGACCACCGGCCAGAGGGGCCTGAATAATCGGATAGCGGATGTCGAGTCGTTTGGTGAGCGCGGTGTGGGACCAGTTCATGGATGGCAGCTCGTCACTGAGGGGTTAGCGTAAATGGGCAACCCGGCGACAATCGGGCTTGGGTCATCTTAACGTCTTCAAGCGCCGCGCTCATCCTTCACCCAGCAGCCGGCGAACGATGACCCCCGCCAGCATCACCCCGAACAGCGCCGGCAGGTAGGAAATCGTCCCGTTCACCGCGCGGGGTCGACCCGGCGTATCGCCGCCGACCGGCCGATGCGGCAACGGCGGACGGCGCGGCTCGTCGCTGTAGATGACGGGATAGTTCAGCGGTGCGCCCAGCGCCCGCAAGCGGCGACGCAGCTCGCGGGCCAGCGGACACATCTGGGTCTGGTTCAATTGCGCCACCCGCACCCGAGTCACGTCCAGACAATTACCCGCCCCCAGCGCCGAAATCACCGGTACGCCCCGCTGCTGGCAGGACGCCACCAGCGCCGCCTTGCAGGCGATGCTATCGATGCAGTCGGCGACATAGTCATAAGGGGCGGCGGTCACCAGCGCTTCAGCCGCCTCCGACTGGAGAAACTCGCCCAGCAGGGTCAGCTCGAGGGTGGGATCGATATCGCGCAGCCGCTCGGCCATCAGCTCGACCTTGGGCCGACCGAGGGTGGAATGCAGCGCCAGCAACTGGCGGTTGAGATTGGAGGGAGACACCCTGTCGTGATCCAGCAGGGTCAAACGGCCGATGCCGGCCCGACCCAACGCCTCGGCGGCGTAACCGCCGACCCCGCCCAGTCCCGCCACCAGCACATGCGCCGCCCGCAACCGGGCCAGCCCAGTGGCGCCGATCAGGATCTCAGCGCGCGCCTGAGGGTACGGCATCGGGGATTCCGAACAGCTGGCGGGCGTTGGCGCTGGTGGCGGCGGCGATCTCGGCTGGATCGGCCCCGCGCAGCTCGGCGACGCAGGCCAGCACTTCCGGCAGGAAGGCCGGTTCGTTGCGCTGGCTCGGGTGCGCGCTCGTCGGCTGATCGGGCGAATCGGTCTCCAACATGAAGCCGTCCAGCGGCAGATACCGGATCAGGCCGCGCAGGCGGGTGGCGCGTGGATAGCTCAACGGCCCGCCGAAGCTGAGCAGAAAATCCAGATCGAGCAACCGCCGGGCCTGGTCCTCGCTACCGGAGAAGCTGTGCACCACCCCGCGCACGCCGGCAAAACGCCGCAGGTACTTGATAACCTGATCCACCGCGTGACGGGCGTGCACGATCACCGGCAGATCGTGGCGGCGGGCCAGTCGCAGTTGTCCGGTGAAGTAATCGGCTTGCGCGCCGGCATCGAGATCGGGCAGGTAGTAATCCAGCCCGATTTCGCCGATGGCGACGGGCTTTTCCCGAACCACCCAGTCCGCCAGCGCATCCAGATGCTCGGGCCGGTGTTCGGTCAGATAGGCCGGGTGCAGGCCATAGCTGGGATACAGCCCCGGATAACGCGCCGCGACCGCCCGGAGCTTCGGCCACAGCCGGGCACTCACCGCCGCCAGCACTTGCGCCTCCACTCCGGCGGCCCGCGCCCGCTGATAGGCGGCGTCGCGGTCGTCATCGAAGCTGACGTCGTCGAAATGGCTATGACTGTCGATCAGGATGGGCATGGGAGCATGGTTCAGGCGATCACGATCCGTACGTTGGCGGCGCGGCCGAACACCGAGGAAGGAGCGATGCCGAACATATTGCGAAAAGCCCGGCTGAAGTGCGAGGAATCGGCGAAACCCACACTCAGCGCCGCATCGGTCAGCGAGCTGTCCTCGGCAATCAGCGCCGCCACGACCCGCATCCGGTGCCGCTGCCGAAAGCGGCGAATCGGCACGCCGACTTCCTCCTTGAATAAATGCACCAGCCGGGTCGGCGACAGGTTCACATGCTCGGCCAGTTCGTTCATCGAGTAACCGCGGACAAGATCTTCCTTCATCAGCCGGATCACCCGCTGGATACGAGCGTCCAGCGGTCGCGGGCGGTCCTCGGGCCGTGGTGGCGGGATCAGGCGCTCCAGCAAATCATGAATGACGGTGGCGTCCGGCTGGCGTTCCCAAGCCTCGCTCAGGATCGCCAGCACCTCGTCTTCGCGGGCCAGGTCGTACAGGCATTGCCATTCGCCGTCGAGCATGACGTTCCGGATCGCCGGGTAATCCGAACTCTCCGGCTCGATGAACAGGATCGCCATGAGAGCGCCGCCAACCTGGATTTCGTGCAGGCAACCCGGCGGCACCAATACACCGCGACTTTCTCGCCAACCGTTGCTTGCACTTTCCAAGACGCGAAACGGCTGGTCGATGCCCACGCACAGCGCCGCCGAACCCAAGCGGTGCTCGGAGATATCCGGCAGATACCCCATGAATAAAGTGCGGTTTTTCCAAATATACAGCTTGCTCAATAGATTGCTTTCTCGGTGGTCATGACGAACAAGGCGCGGGTTTATTCCTTATAACACCGCCGCTTGCCACGGGAAGTCGGCCGTTCCCAGCGCCGAATGTCCCCGCCCGCCAGTGGAGTTGCCATCCGTCACGGAAGTGTAGTGTTCCGGCTCGGGGCTAGCCAGTTCCGACGAATCGTCGCCATTTTCGACAAGCCCCGTTCCCGACACAACCCTACCTCATTTAAATCCTTCACCGCTCTCATCTCATGGACAGATGCCCGACCACGGATCGGGCAAGAAGCGCAAGCCATATACGACCACATCATTCTCAGTGACACCCCCACCATGATCATCGGCGAGAAAGCGGCGCAGTCGATTCCGGCCGCGCGGAAGGAGCCCACCCACCGCCATCGCGACCGCGCCGAACACCCAGCCAAGGTCCTTTTTGCGCACATCCTAAAAGGGTCTAAACTATCGGCTCAGAAGGAAAGACCCACGAAAGCGACCCCCGCTTTTTCGCCACCACCACCGACGAGCGCGACCAATGAACGACCAGAACCATGATGTTATCGTGATCGGCACCGGCCCGGGAGGAGAAGGAGCCTCGATGAAAGCCGCCAAAGAGGGCAAGTCGGTGGCGGTGATCGAGAAACACCACTTGGTCGGCGGCGGCTGCACGCACTGGGGCACCATCCCGTCCAAGGCGCTGCGCCATTCCATCAATCGGATGCTGGAATTCAACACCAGCCCGGCGTTCCGCAACGCGCTTGGCTCCGCCCTTAAGCTGTCCTACCCCGAC
This sequence comes from Candidatus Competibacteraceae bacterium, assembly GCA_016699715.1. NCBI lineage: Bacteria > Pseudomonadati > Pseudomonadota > Gammaproteobacteria > Candidatus Competibacteraceae > Candidatus Competibacteraceae bacterium. Next base: position 2,364,911 of record CP065007.1, read on the forward strand.
CTGCTGCGCTCCGCCGAATCGGTGATCGCCCGCCAGACCGCCATGCGCCGGGATTTCTACGAACGCAACCGCATCCGGCTGCGACACGGCCAGGCCCGGTTTCTCGACGCCCACACCCTGGAAGTGCGGGCTGGCGGTACCGCCGAGCCGGTCGTCCTCGGCGCCGATGCCTTCATTATCGCCTCGGGCTCGCATCCATTCCGGCCGCGCGACATCGACTTCAACCACCCGCGCATCTTCGACAGCGACACCATCCTCAGCATGTCCACCACCCCGCGTTCAATCCTGATCTACGGCGCGGGCGTGATCGGCTGCGAGTACGCCAGCATCTTCCGCAACATGGGCTGCAAGGTCGATCTGGTGGACACCCGCTCCCAACTGCTGTCCTTTCTCGACGACGAAATCGCCCACGCGCTCAGCTACCACTTGCGCGATCAGGGCGTCATGATCCGCCACAACGAGGAATACGAAGTGGTGGAAGGGCTGGCGGATGGCGTGCTGACGCATTTCAAGTCCGGTAAGAAAATCAAGGCCGACGTGCTGCTGTGGGCCAACGGCCGCACCGGCAACACCCAGAACATGGGCTTGGAGGAACTGGGCATCACCCCGAACAACCGCGGCCAGATCAAGGTGGACGACAATTACCGCACCGCCCTGCCCCACATCTACGCGGTGGGCGATGTGATCGGCTACCCCAGCCTGGCCAGCGCCGCTTACGATCAAGGCCGCTTCGCCGCCACCCATCTGATTCATGGCAGTTGCGACCATCACTTGGTTGATTACATCCCCACTGGTATCTACACTTCCCCGGAGATCAGCTCGGTCGGCCGCACCGAGCGCGAACTGACTGATGCCCGGGTGCCCTACGAGGTTGGCCACGCCTATTTCAAGAGCCTGGCACGCGCCCAGATCACCGGCCGCACCGTGGGGATACTCAAGTTGCTGTTCCACCGGGATACCCTGGAAATTCTCGGCATTCACTGCTTCGGCGACCAAGCCGCCGAGATCGTCCACATCGGGCAGGCGATCATGGCCCAACAGGGCACGGCCAATAACATTCAATACTTCGTCAACACCACATTTAACTATCCGACCATGGCTGAAGCTTACCGGGTGGCGGCGCTGAACGGTCTAAATCGGCTGGCCTGAGAGAGGATTAGCGATGGATATTACGCCGTATCTCAAACTGATGGTCGATAAGGACGCCTCCGACCTGTTCTTTCATGTTGGCGCCCCGGTGAACATCAAAATCGGCGGCGTGGTGCGTCCGATCGGCAACAAGGTGCTCGCACCGGGCCAAGTGCGCGAAATCGCCTACTCGGTCATGAAGGACGATCAGATCAAGGAATTCGAGCACGAATGGGAGTTGAATTTCGCCATCCCGCTGCAAGGGGTGGGCCGCTTCCGTTCCAACGTGTTCAAGCAGCGCGGCGAAGTGTCCATGGTGATCCGCTATATCAAGGGCGACATCCCCCAGGTGGAAGAGCTGGGTCTGCCGACCCTGCTGCGACAACTGGTGATGGAAAAACGCGGCCTGATCCTGCTGGTGGGTGCCACCGGCTCCGGCAAATCCACCACCCTGGCGGCAATGATCGACCACCGCAACTCCAGCGCGCCAGGGCACATCATCACCGTCGAGGACCCCATCGAATTTACCCACCAGCACAAAAAATCGGTGGTCGCCCAGCGCGAAATCGGTATCGACACCCATGGCTACGAACACGCCCTGCGTAGCGCCATGCGCGAGGCGCCGGACGTGATCCTGGTCGGGGAGGTGCGCGAACGCGAGGTAATGAAATACGTGCTCACCTTCTCCGAAACCGGCCACCTGGTCTTGTCCACCCTGCATGCCAACAACGCCAACGGTGCCTTGGAGCGCGTCGTCAATTTCTTCCCCGAGGATGTCCGGCCGCAGTTGCTGATGGATCTGTCATTGAACCTGCGCGCCATCGTCTCGCAGCGGCTGATCCGCTCGCTGACCGGCGGACTGGTGCCGGCGGTGGAAGTGCTGCTGAACACGCCCTACATCGCCGACCTGATTCAGAAAGGCAAGATCGATTACGTTAAGGACGCCATGGAGCAATCCACCGAGTCGGGTACGCAGACCTTCGATCAGTCGCTGTTCAAGCTGTACAAGGAAGGCAAGATTTCCAAGGACGAAGCCATCAAGAACGCCGATTCCAAGAATAACGTTGGCCTGCAAATCCGGCTGTCCGAAGGTACGGGGTCTGGCGGCGGCGGCAAGGCGTCCAGCATGGCCGATCTGGCCATCCACGATGAGGAAGAAAATCCGGGACGAACGTTTTGAGAACCGAGCCGGCCGCGCCGCCCGCCCGCCGCATGGCGGACATCGCGCCGTTTCACGTCATGGCGCTGCTGGCTCGCGCCAAAGAGCTGGAAGCCACCGGCCGCTCCATCGTCCACATGGAGATCGGCGAGCCGGATTTTCCCACCGCCGAACCGATCATCGCCGCCGCTCAACGGGCGCTGGCGGAAGGTCGCACCCGCTACACCGCCGCCGCCGGCCTGCCGGAACTGCGCCAAGCCATCGGCGACCATTATCGGGAGCGGTATGGCGTCGAGATTCCCGCCCGGCGCATCCTGATCACTCCCGGCGCGTCCGGCGCGCTGCAACTGGCGACGGCGGTGCTGATCAACCCCGGCGACCGGGTGTTGCTGGCCGATCCCGGCTATCCCTGCAACCGGCATTTCGTGCGGCTGGTGGAAGGCGAAGCCATCGGTGTTCCGGTCGGACCGGAAACCGGTTACCAACTGACCGCCGATCTGGTCGAGCGCCACTGGGACGAGCGGACGACGGCGGTGCTGCTGGCCTCGCCGGCCAACCCGACCGGCACCGTGATCGCTCCCGAAGCATTGGCGACCATCGTCGCCACGGTCGAGGCGCGCGGCGGGCGGGTGATCATGGACGAGATCTATCACGGCCTGATCTACGGCGCGCCGATTCAGACCGCGCTGGCATACTCTGATCGGGTGCTGGTGGCCAACAGTTTCAGCAAGTATTACGGCATGACCGGCTGGCGGCTGGGCTGGCTGGTTGCACCGGAGGATTATGTGGGCGCGGTGGAAAAACTGGCGCAGAACCTGTTTCTGGCGGCCTCTACCCCGGCGCAGCACGCGGCACTGGCGGCCTTCACCCCGGCGGCGGCGGCGATTTTCGAGGCACGCCGGCGGGAGTTTCTAGTCCGGCGCGATTTTCTGCTGCCGGCGCTGCGCGAGTTGGGTTTCCACATCCCCGTCACACCCGATGGTGCGTTCTATCTCTACGCCGACTGCGGCCGCTTCACCGACGACAGCCATGGGTTCGCCCTGCGCTTGCTGGAGGAAACCGGCGTTGCCATCACGCCGGGCATCGACTTCGGCAGCCACCTACCGCATCGGCACGTCCGCTTCGCCTACACCAACGCCATCCCGCAACTGGCCGAGGGGGTGGAACGGCTCAGGCGAGTGCTGTAAGCATCACGAAGAGTCACAAGGGTGCACATAAAAGTACAATCAGCTCTTGTCTTTTGCAGCCCTCGTCCTATCCTGGCCATTCCCAAGTCAAATTGACGGTGTCTAAGACAAACAAGATCTGACCCATGCCCCATGGATACAGGGACTCCAACAATGATAAAACCGTGAAAATCAATCAGGTTTCCATTGCTGTCGAGAAAACCCGTACAGCAATGTCTTTGGCGGACAAGCTGCGCGCCGCGATAGCTCTGTATCCCGACTGGGTCATCGTGTTTCACACCGATTCCGTCGTCCCGGAATTTGCCCAACAAGCAGTCAAAACGGCTTTTCCGAATACCGCCATTCATGGCTGTTCATCTTCCTCCGCGGTGTTCGGCGGCGATGGCATCATGGAAGACCCCAGCATCAGCGTGTTAGCGATCGCCGATCCCGGTGGGGCTTTCGGCACCGGTCTTGCTTCGTTTGCACAACTGGCACCCGCCGACGCAGCGCGCCGTGCCGTGGAGCAGGCGATTGCCGCCGCCGGCAGGAGCGGCGCCGTACCCGACTTCATCTGGCTCAGCGCCGTGCCGGGTTGCGAAGAAGCGGTGATCACCGGCATCGAGCAAGTCGTCGGTACCAGCGTGCCGATCGTTGGCGGCAGCGCGGCGACAATGAACGGTCTGGGTAACGACCCTCAAGCTTTAGCTTTCAAATGGGCTGGCCACTGCGTCGTATTCAACCGTGACGCCGTTATCGATGATGGCTTGTTGTTGAGCGTCGGGTTTGTAACCGGGCGGGTCTGTCACGGCTTTTTCGGGGGCTACCGCGCCACCGAGAAAACCGGGATTGTCACCGCCGCCGAAGGGCGTGTCCTCCTGACCATCGACGGGCAACCCGCCGCTCAGGTCTACGATCGGTGGAGCGATGGTTTGATCGCCGCGGAAGTACTCCATAACGGTGATGTGGTGACACAAACCACGATGTCCCCCATTGGAGTCACGGTCGGTCATGTGGGCACTGCCCCGCTGCATGGATTGGTGCATCCGGTGCGGGTTGAAAGCGGCGCGCTTCGGGTTCATGCCGTGATTCCCGAAGGCAGCCATGTAACCTTGATGACTGGAGATCAAGATATCCTGGTCCACCGCACCGCGGAACTGGTGGAACGCACGCGGGCGCTATTCGATGTGTCGGCACCGCGAGCGATGGGTGGCTTGATGTCCTATTGTGCTGCTTGCGCGGGACCTTTGGCGGAGCGCAGTACCGAAATGGTCGAATTGATCCGCGACGCTTTGGGAGGAGCGCCCTTCATGGGCGGATTCTTCTTCGGCGAACAAGGACGGTTTTGGCACAATCGCAACGCCCATGCCAACCTGATGGTGTCATTGCTCTTGTTCGAGGATTTCCACGCTCCATCCTCCGCAAGCAAAAAGGTGGAATTCAGTCCTCCGGCTTTTCAGAATGATTTGGCGCTGGGCTACCAGATCGTCAAGGCTCAACTTGATGAGGCACATAGGATCAACGCACTATTGCGCATTGGCCTGGCCAAACTGGCCCAAGCGCGCAGCCGTGCCGAGGTATACAAGGCAGTTGGCGATTCCCTGACCGAAGTCATCGACTTCGATGGCTTCGCCGTCCTGCGGCAGATCGAGGGAATCATGGTGTGCACCGCCTCTTCGGCAAAGCCGCTTATTGGGGCCGCCTGGCGCGACGAGGATCACGGCGTACTCTATGCCACACAGAAACCGACTTTGCTCGGAGATGCCCATAAATCTCGTATTTGGAGCGATAACGCGCAATTTTTTCAGGTGCTTCATCCTGGGTCGGCTATCCATCTGGGTTTCCATGCGGAGAACGCTCCCGTACATATTGTCCTGATCCATCATGCGGTCAATGGTTTGGATTTGGCTGATCGCGACATTCTGTACGTCATGAGTCCATACATCCGTCAGGCATTTGAAAATGTCGCGCATCTACGGCAAATGGAAAAGCTGGCCACCACCGATAGTCTGACCGGGATCAGTAATCGGGGGCATTTTCTGGAGCTGGCGGCACAGGAATTGGCCCGATCGAAACGCTTCGGTCACCCCACCAGTGTATTAATGATCGATGCCGATCACTTTAAGGACATCAACGATCGCTATGGCCACGATGCCGGTGACGCCGCGCTACGGCAGTTGGCGACCACGGTCCGACGCGAACTGCGGGAGGTCGATATCTTTGGGCGTTTGGGGGGAGAGGAATTCGCCGTGCTGGCCGTCGAGGCCGATCAGGCAAAGGCTGAGCAAGTAGGCGAGCGGGTCCGCGCCGCGATCGAGTCCACGTCCATCGTTCAACATGGCTACAGTTTCAGGATGACGGTCAGCATTGGCGTTGCCGCAAGCCCAACATCGACCGCTGGGATCGAAGCCCTTCTGACAGAGGCCGATCGAGCGTTGTACGCCGCCAAAAGTGCCGGGCGCAATCGAGTTTTGGGCAGCCAACATGCACCCGACGCATCGGACTGCTCCATCTGATACATGGGAATCACCGGGTCCGGTCTGGTCTTTTGCGACACTATTCCCTATCCATGCCAGAAGTGTCACCCAGTGAGCGGAGCACCTCTTCCGCCGCCGCCACATTGGCGCGCAGATGCGCCGGATTCAGGGTGCCGACCACCACGCTGCTCACACCCGGCTCGGCGAAGATCAGATCCATGGAGGCCCGCACCGGATCAATGCCCGCCGTTCGATCCAAGTGGCCACTGCGCAGACCTTTCTTGACCAACACGCCCTTGCCGGCGGCGTGGGCGGCGCGGATGACCGGCAGATCCTCGCGCTCGGACAGATTGCAGGTGGCCATCACCACATCGCAGCATTCCACCGCCCGCAGCCCACCGGCCACCGTCTTGGTCGACATGCCGACCGCTCGTATCCATCCCGCTCGTTTCAAGTCCAGCAAGGTCGGCAATACGCCCTCCCGCTCCAGGATATGCACATCGTCGCCGCTGGAATGAATCAGCACCGCATCCAGTGCTTCCACTCCCAACCGCCGCAGGCTGCGCTCGACGCTGGCGCGGGTCGCGGCGGCGGAAAAGTCGAAGCGCGATGCCTCGCCCTGGAATTCCTCGCCAACCTTGGTAACGATCACCCAGTCCCGTCGGCACTGCCGCAGCAAGCGGCCCAGCCGTTCCTCGCTTTCGCCATAAGCGGGAGCGGTATCCAGCAGATGCATTCCCAGATCCCAGGCCAATTCCAATAGCGCCAGCGCTTCCCGATCCGACGGCAGGTCGAACGGTCGAGGATACTTGACCCCTCGGTTGCGCCCGAATTTCACCGTCCCCAAACCCAGCGGACTAACTCGTAGCCCGGTCGATCCCAGCGACCTTAGCTCCATTCCAGATCGTCCCGGTCCCAGGGGTAAGCGGCGATCTCCGGTCGCGGCCAGTCCGTCAGCGCCCGCAGATCGGTCGGCCGAGGTCGCACGTCAAGCGAGCGCAGCACCTCCTCAATCTGTTCGGCCAGCAGTGGCGCCAAGGCCAGTTTGGTCGGCCAGGCGGCGATCACCCGCCCGTCGCGGGACACGCTGGGTCCGGCCGGACGGCCGCCACCGGGCTGCCGGGCTTCGGCACGCTGGATAGTAAAGGTCGCGAATTCCACCGGGTTCCAGTCCACCCACGGCAGCAGCGCGTTCAATTCCCGCCGCGCCGCGCGGATCTGTTCGTGACGGTCGCGCTCGATCCCCTCTTCCGCCAGTCCACCGCCCAGGTACCAAACCAGCCGACCGCCGGCATCGTAATGGCTGGTCACGGTCAACCGTGGCAGGTCGCTGGCACCCAGACAGTGTGCGTACAGCGGTCCGGGGAGGTTGACGCCGCGTGCCAGCACCATGTGCAGCGGGCGCAGTTGCTGTGCCACCCACGGTAGCCCAACGTTACCCGCGCCGGCGGTGAACACGGTGACCGCCGGGCGCAGCACCTGCTGTGGATACCCGGAATAGTGCAAGGTAATGGTGCCGTCCGCCTTCAGCGTCACCGGTCCATGGCTGCGCGCGATGGCGTCGCGGTAACGCTCGGCGAACGCGGTCAGGACCGAAGCCACCTCCAGAACCGGCTCATCCAAGCGATACACCGTGCCACGGAACGCCGGGTGGCGCAGCGCCGCCGGCACGGCGTCGACACCCCCGGCATCCGCCACTTTGTCCATGCGGCTACGCATCAGCTTGCTGGCGAAAAACGCCGCCAATCGCGAAATGGGGGCGCCGGTTGCCCACAGATGCTGGTGTTCGGCCAGCAGCCGAGCGCCGCGCAGGTCGATCGCGTCTTCACCCTTCAGGCAGCGCCGCCACCGTTCCGGCATTCCGGCGACGGCTTCGGCGGACCGGCTGACCTGACCGTGCAGGCTGTACTTGGCGCCACCGTGAACGATGCCCTGGGCGCAAATGGTCTGACCGGCGCCCAACTGCTCGCTTTCGATCAGCAGTGCGCCATAACCCCGCTCGCGCAGCCGGGCCAACAGCCACAGCCCGGCAATGCCGCCGCCGACGATGACGGCATCCACGTTCAGGATGCGTTGGATGGCGTTCACGGCCGCTTCAGAATGCGGGCGATGGTGCTGGTGGTGGAGCAACCCTCGATATAATCCATCACCACCACCTGACCGCCGTTGTCCCAGACGCAGCGGTTGCCGGGAATTTTCGCCGGGTCGTTGTCGCCGCCCTTGATCAGATAGTCGGGCTTGACCGCGCAGATCAATCGCTCCGGCGTATCCTCGTGGAACGGCAGCACCCAGTCCACCGCCGCCAGGCCGGCCAGCACCCGCATCCGTTGTTCCAGCGGGTTGACCGGCCGCTCGGCACCCTTGAGACGGCGCACGGATACATCGTCGTTCACCGCCACGATCAGCCGGTTGCCCAGTCGCTTGGCCTGTTCCAGATAGCTCACATGTCCGGCGTGCAGGATGTCGAAGCAACCGTTGGTCATGACGATGGTCTCGCCGTGCGCCTTGGCGTCGGCCACCGCCGACAGCAGTTGCTCCTCGTCCAGCACCCCGCGCGGCGGTTCGTCGTGTTCGTACAACGCCCGACGCAGTTCGGAGACGGTGACGCTGGCCGCGCCCAGCTTGCCGACCACGATGCCCGCCGCCAGATTGGCCAGCACCGTCGCCGCCGGCAGCGCCAGCCCGGCCGCCAATCCGACGGCGAGGGTGGCGATCACGGTGTCGCCGGCGCCGGTGACGTCGTAGACCTCGCGGGCGCGCGCCGCCAGATGCAGCGGTTCGGCGCCGTCCCGCAACAGGGTCATGCCCTGCTCGCCGCGAGTGATCAGCAGCGCTTCCAGTTCCAGATCCCGGCGCAGCGCAGCGCCTTTGTCAACCAATTCCGCCTCGTCGCGGCAGGGGCCGGCAACCGTTTCGAACTCGCTAAGATTGGGCGTCAGCAAAGTCGCGCCCCGATAGCGGTCGAACTCCCGACCCTTGGGATCGACCAGCACCGGTTTGCCGGCGGCGTGGGCCCGCTCGATACAGCGCTCGACCGCGCGCAGAGCGCCCTTTTGATAGTCGGACAGCACCGCCACATCGGTTTCCGGCAACCAGGCGGCGAAGCGCTCCTCCAACGCGCCCGGTTCGAAACCGGGGAAGCCATCCTCGAAATCCAGCCGCAGCAACTGCTGGTTGCGGCTCAACACCCGCAGTTTGGTGATCGTCGCCTGGCCGGGCTGCCGGATCAGCTCACACGCCGCGCCCAGCCGTTGCAACTTGGTTTCCAGCACCGTCGCGGCTTCGTCGGCGCCAGCCACGCCCAGCACCCGAACCCGACCGCCGAGGGTGGCGATGTTGACCGCCACGTTGGCCGCGCCGCCGGGGCGTTCCTCGACCTCCTCGACCTTGACCACCGGCACGGGCGCTTCCGGCGAGACTCGCGAGCAGGGACCGTACCAGTAACGGTCCAGCATCACATCGCCGGCGATCAGCACCCGGGCCTGTTCGAAATGGGGAATTTGCGGTTTCATGGGCTAATTGGGGAATGTTGCGTGGTGGGGGCATGATAGCATGGTCAAAATATGGAGCTTGGCATGGTTCCCGCCCGCGCCCGGCTTGCCTCCACCCCATCTCACATTCCAAACGATGAACAGCAAGGATCTCTATCTGCGGCTGCTGCGCTATGTCCGGCCCTACCGCCGCATGTTCGCGCTCTCGATCCTGGGCACGACGGCGGCGGCGGCCACCGAGCCGCTCATTCCCGCGCTGATCCAGCCGCTGCTGGACGGCAGCTTCGTCGCCAAGGACCCGCATTCCATCCGGCTGATGCCGCTGTTGATGGTGGCGGTCTTCATCGTCCGTGGCATCACCAGTTTCATCGGCACCTTGGCGATGAGCTGGATCGCGCACCAAGTAGTGACGGATTTGCGCGATGCCCTGTTCGCCCGGCTGCTGGCGCTGCCGACCCGCTATTTCGACGATCATTCGGCCGGCAGCCTGCTGTCGCGCCTGACTTACGATGTCAGCCAAGTAATGACCGCCACCACCCAGGCACTGGTCACTCTGGTCAAGGACGGGTTATCGGTGATCGGCCTGTTGGGCTGGATGTTGTATCTGAACTGGAAACTGTCGCTGTTGGTCCTGCTGATCACCCCCGGCATCACCATTATCATGCGCCTGGTCAGCTCGCGGCTGCGGCGACTCAGCCGCGAGCTGCAGGAGCTGATGGGCGGTCTCACCCATGTCATCGACGAGGTGCTGCAAGGTCATAAGGTGATCAAGATCTTCGGTGGCCAGGACTATGAACGACAACGTTTCCACCGGGTCAATAACCGGGTCCGTCAATTCAATCTGAAGCTGGCCGCCGCGTCCGAAGCCAGCGGGCCGCTGGTGCAACTGCTGGCGATCATCGCCCTGGGCGCGGTGATCTATTTTGCCTCGCTGCAATCGGCCGCCGACCAGATCACCGTCGGTGGTTTCGTCTCCCTGTTCGGAGCCATGGCCATGCTGCTGACGCCGATCAAACGGCTGACCAAGGTCAACGAACAATTGCAGCGCGGGCTGGCGGCGGCGGAAACCATTTTTACCCTGCTGGACGAGCCGCCGGAACCGGACCGGGGCACCCGCGCCATCGGCCGCGCCCGTGGTGAAGTCCGCTTCCATGAAGTCAGCCACCGCTACCGGGAGGACGGCGGCGAAGTGCTCCACCGGCTCGATCTGGATGTGCGCCCCGGCGAAACCATTGCTTTGGTCGGACCCTCCGGCGGCGGCAAAACCACCCTGATGAGTCTGCTGCCGCGCTTTTACGAACCGGAGTCCGGCGACATCCTGCTGGATGGCGTGCCGATTCGCGAGCTGCGGCTGGCCGAGCTGCGCGCCAACATCGCCTACGTCAGTCAGGATATCGTGCTGTTCAACGACACCGTCGCCGCCAACATCGCTTACGGCGCTGGCTTCCAGGTCGGTGAGGACGACATCGTCAAGGCCGCCGAAAGCGCCCACGCCATGGAGTTCATCCGCGAGTTGCCCCAAGGCTTGCACACCCTGATCGGCGAGAACGGCGCGCGACTGTCGGGCGGCCAGCGCCAGCGTTTGGCCATTGCCCGCGCCCTGCTCAAGAACGCGCCGATCCTGATCCTGGACGAAGCCACTTCGGCGCTGGATACCCAGTCCGAACGTAAGGTCCAACAAGCGTTGGATACCCTGCGCCAGGGTCGTACCGCCTTCATCATCGCCCACCGCCTGTCCACCATCGAGAGTGCTGACCGCATCGTGGTGCTCGACCGCGGCCACATCGTCGAGAGCGGCACCCATGATGAGCTGCTGGCCCGTGGGGGGTTGTACGCCAGTCTGTATCAGATACAGATTCACAGTTAGCCAACAACAACGTTGCAAAATAAACAATTTTATTGTCTAATAAGCAACATTCCTGTTCCATACGGGTCCAAGATAGCGGTTTGGGCTCGGAGATACTCCTCTGATGCACGGCAATATCGATTCTTCAAAAAAGCTGGCGCCGATGGTGCGACGGGCTTTCCGACAAGGACTTGAAGCAGCCAGTCAAGGCGAGGATCAGAACCCCTACGTCCCGGACAGCTATCTGTATCACGCCTGGATAGCGGGATGGGCGGCGCTGGCTCGCGGCTGGGATAACGCCGAAGATCTGCGGCTTTCCTGAAGCGCCTTTCTTCCACCCGCGGCGGCGTCTGCCCAGGCTTCGCTGCTTCGGCCGATGTCCGTATCGGCGCCGCCGGCCCCCGAACCTGGCCGGGATACCCCGGAGCTGACTAACACCCCCAACACTTGGCAATCCTTCAGCACTCGGGTCGCCCGGTGGACTCGAATGGGAGCATCGGCGGTGGAGGGTACCTGTGGCCGCCGGTTCCTCCACCATCGCGCTACCGGTCAATCCGGGCTGAACCAAGGCGGTGCGTCCGACCGGTGGAATGCTAAACTTGCTCTACCCCTATCCAAATCGATCGATGACCTTGAGTATCCATCCATGAACAAACCGTTACTGCTACTGTTGGCGGGCAGCCTGCTGAGCGTCGCCCCAGCCTGGGCCGACGGTGATTGGGACCGGGCCAGAACCGCTCACGAACGCGGCGACTACGCCGCCGAGGTGGCGCTCATCCGCCCCCTGGCGGAACAAGGTTTCGCCTTCGCTCAGTTCAATCTGGGCGTGTTGTACGACAACGGCCAGGGCCTGCCGCAAGACGACGCGCAAGCGATATCCTGGTATCGAAAAGCAGCCGAACAGGGGTTGCCGCAGGCGCAGGTCAACCTCGGCATCATGTACGAGCAGGGCGAGGGCGTGCCGGCGGACAAGGTGGAGGCCTACTTCTGGTACGCGCTGGCCGATTCCCAAGGCGACGGTCAGGCGCCACAAGCCAAGCGGGACATCGCCGAAAAGATGAGCGCGGCCCAGATCGAGGAAGCCGAGCGGCGGGTCAAGGCGTTCAAGGCCAGCCATTCCTTCACCGTCCCCCCCATGCCCGAAATCGTCCCGGAAACCAGGCACGGCAACGGCTGAATCCCGGCTGACCCGCGACGTCCAGCTTACGAGGCGGGATATACGGTCAGTTGTTGGCCAGCTTTCAGGATACCGTCGGCGCTCAGGCCGTTCCATTGCGCCAGTTGCCGGAAAGGAACACCGTGCCGCTTGGCGATCTTTTCCAGAGTATCTCCCCTCTTAACCGTGTACTTACTGGGTCCCACGAAGCGTGCGCCCGGCACGTTCGCCACCAGGTTCCGGGCCTGATCCCAAGGCAACAGGAGCGTATAGGCGCGGGCCGGTGCTTCGACCTCCGTCTTGAACCCCGGATTGAAGCGTAAAAACTCATCGATGGAAATCGTGGTAAAGGCCAGGGCATCGAAAACCTTGAGGTCTGGCGTTGTCTTGACTCTGAACAGATAGGCTCGATTATCGATGGGCGGGAGTCGCGCGCCATAAGTTTGGGGATCGGCCACCATCTGAGCCAGTGCCAGTATCTTCGGCACATACGCCTGAGTTTCCTTGGGCAGTTGCAAATCCCAGTAGAGCGATTGCGGCCGCGGCTCGGAAACGGTGGCCGCTTCGGGATCTCCGGCGACGGGCTGGGCTTCCGCGCCTGGCCGGGCCGCCTTACTGGCTTTGATGGCCTCCTGGACGGTGCCAGGGCCAGCATTGTAGGCCGCCAGCGTCAGCAACCAGTCGCCAGCGAACATCTTGTTCAAGTCGCGCAGATAGCCCAGCGCGGCATCAGTTGAGGTATGAATGTCGAATCGACCGTCGTAACCGTCGGCGATCAGCAAACCTCGCTCCTCTCCGGTGGCCGGCATGATTTGCCAGAGGCCGGCGGCTTCCTGTGGGGAAACGGCGGTTGGCTCGAAAGCACTCTCCACCATGGGCACGAACACCAGATCCATCGGGAGGCCGCGCCGGTGGATTTGCTCCACCAGGTAATGGAGAAAGGGCTTGGCGCGCCGCGAGAACAGATGCAGGTAGGCCGGATTGCGCTTGAACGCCTCGATTTGTTCAGCAACTCGGGGATGTTGCACGTCGGCCAACCGCAACCCGCCGCGCACCCGCTTCCAGAGACCCTTCCCAGCGGTCGTGGCTAGCCTGGGCGAACCCTTGCCCTTTTTATGCTTGGACAGACGCGGATTTCGCTTGGCCGAGCTGGTTGCGACCCGCGCGGTTTTAACGGCCGCCGTCGCGGGTTTTTCGGAGGATTTGCGTGCCACCGCATCGGTGGCTTTCCCCGACCGTACCGGCACGACCACCCGAACTCTGGACTTGGCGCTCTTTTCGGCCGTTCCGACGCCCTGGTCTTTTCCCTGGATCACAACATCCTGAGAGGCGGCGATGGGTTGACGATCGACAGTCGCCGTCCCAGTGCCCTGGTCTTTCTCCTGGATGACGACGTCCCGAGACTGAGCGACCGACTGGCGATTGGGCGCCGGATCTCGCCGATATTCCGACGGATCGCGGGTTTGCCAGTAGTCCACATAAGGCGCGGGAATTGTCGCCGCCTGCTCGGTGGTCGGAGTCTCCGTCAAACCGCTCAGCGGTTGCAAGGCGCAGGCGCTGATGGTCGAGGCGATGAAGAGCGTTGCAAGGATCGCGAGGAGGGGTTTCGGCATTCTTCGGTTATTCCCGGTTTTGGGTTGAAAGCGTGAAAATGCGGGCTTTACTCCTCGCCGGTGGCGACCGCCCGCCGGGGGTCGCGAATCCATTCGCTCCAGGAACCGGCGTACAACCGCGAGCCGTCCAAACCAGCGGCCTCCATCGCCAGCAGGTTGTGACAGGCGGTCACCCCGGAGCCGCAGGCGTGAATCACGCTTGCCGGCGGCCGGTTGCCCAGCATCGCCGCAAATCGCCGCCGCAGCGCGGCGATGGGTAGAAAATGCCCCTCTGACGTCAGATGGCTGTCTGTCGGCAGGTTCAACGCGCCCGGAATGTGGCCGGCGACCGGATCGATCGGCTCCATTTCCCCCCGATAGCGCGCCGCCGCCCGGGCATCCAGTAGCACATCCGCCGCCGGCAGGGTCAACACCTGCTCCGTACTCATCCACAAGCGGTCGTCCGGCCGGGGCGTGAAGGCGGTCGGCCGCGCGGTGGGCACCTCGGTGCTCAGCGGCAAGCCCGCCCGCCGCCAGGCCGGCAGGCCGCCATCCAGCACCGCGCAGGCGGTATGGCCCAACCAGCGCAGCAGCCACCACAAGCGCGCCGCCGCCAGCATGCCGCCCATGTCGTCGTAAGCCACGACTTGCTTGTCGCGATCGATGCCCCACGCGCCCAGCTTTTGCGCCAAATGCTCCGGATCGGGCAGCGGATGCCGCCCCGTGGCCGGCGTGATGGGACCGGACAGATCCTGGTCCAGATGGGCATAACGGGCGCCGGGAAGGTGACTGCCACGGTAGGCCCGACGGCCAGCCTCGGGATCGGCCAGACTGAAGCGGCAATCCATCACGACCCAGTCCGGGTCGTTGAGGCGAGCGTGCAGCGTGCTGGCATCGATGAGAGTGGTATGGTTCATGGTTTTCGAAGCGCCGGATGTCGGATATCGGGAGATGGAGGCTAATGCGATCGCCGAATTCTAAAGCGCCGTCGCCAACCATTCCAGCCGGGTTTGACCGTGCTCGCCAACGCGCAGCGCCTCCAACAGTTCCGGCAGCAACCGGTTCAGCGTTTCATCGAGCCGCCACGGCGGGTTGACGACGATCATCCCGCAGCCGTGCATCCCCAGCGGCGTATCGTAGGGATACAGGCCCAGTTCCACGCATAGAATCGCGGGAACCGCCAAGGCTTGCAGTCTCTGCTGAAACCGCAGGCTGGGAGCACGGTCGAGGATCGGGTACCAGATCGCGATCATGCCACCGGCCCAACGCCGGTGAATTGTCTGGACCGCCTCGGCCAGCCGCTCAAATTCGTCTTTCCGTTCGAACGCCGGATCGATCAACACCAGACCGCGCCGCTCCGGGGGCGGCAGGAACGCCTTGAGACCAACGTAACCGTCCATGCGGTGAACCGCCACTTGCCGGTCGCCGGCAAATTCCGCCTTGAGCGGCGGATACTCGGCGGGGTGCAGTTCGCTCAGAATCAGCCGGTCGCCCGGTCGCAGCAGGGCGCGGGCGATGCGCGGCGAGCCGGGGTACCAGCGCGATACGCCGTCCGGGTTCAGCGCCTGGACCCCAGCCAGATACTCGGCCAGTTCCGGACCCAGCCCCGATCGATGCCACAATCGGCCGATGCCGGCCACGTATTCCCGGTTTTTGCGGGCCACCGCCGAATCCAGATCGTAGCGACCGGCGCCGGCATGAGTATCAAGCAAGCAAAACGGTTTGTTCTTGCGCCGCAACGCGCCGATGAGTTGCGCCAGCAGAACATGCTTGAACACGTCGGCAAAGTTGCCGGCGTGAAACCCATGCCGATAGCTCAGCATCGTGAATCAGTGCGGCAACCCGGATACCAGCCCATCAGTCGGCATACTGTCGAAGGCGCACCGGGCGCCGCCGCGCGCCCCACAGTCCCGGTTGCGCTTCGAACACCCCGGCGCAGGGCGTGCCGCAGGCCTTGCAGTGACCATCGGCGGTCAGATTCCAGACGCCGAGTGTGTACCAATCACGGCCGATCAGTTTTTGGCCACACTGATGGCAGTAGGTGCTGTCGCCCTTCTCGTCGTGCACGTTGCCGGTGTAGGCATACCGGATGCCGTTCTTCATGGCGATCCGCCGCGCCCGGCTCAGGGTCGAGGGCGGGGTCGGCGAGTGGTTTAGCATCTTCCAGTCCGGATGGAACGCGGTGAAATGGATCGGCACCTCCGGTCCCAGGTTTTCCATCACCCACTGGGTCAGCGCCTCCAGTTCCGCGTCCGAGTCGTTCTCGCCGGGGATCAGCAGGGTGGTGATCTCGAACCAGACGTTGGTTTCCCGCTTCAGGTACACCAGGGTATCCAGCACCGGTTGCAGGTGGCCGCCGCAGATCTTCCAGTAGAATTCTTCGGTGAACGCCTTGAGATCGACGTTGGCGGCGTCCATGTATTTGAAGAATTCCCGGCGCGGTTCGTCGCAGATATAGCCGGCGGTGACCGCCACCGATTTGATCCCGTATTCCCGGCAGGCGGTCGCCACGTCGATGGCGTACTCCATGAAAATCACCGGGTCGTTGTAGGTGTAGGCCACGCTGCGACAACCCAGTTCGTGGGCGACCCGGGCCAGTTTCAGCGGCGATGCCTGATCGGCCAGGGTGTCCATCTCGCGCGACTTGCTCATGTCCCAGTTCTGGCAGAACTTGCAGGCCAGGTTGCAACCGGCGGTGCCGAACGACAGCACCGGCGTGCCCGGCAGGAAATGATTGAGCGGCTTCTTCTCGATCGGGTCGATGCAGAAGCCGCTGGAGCGGCCGTAACTGGTCAGTACGATCCGCCCATCGTGGCAGCCGCGCACGAAACACAATCCCTGCTGGCTTTCATGCAGCTTGCAGAAACGCGGGCAGACATCACATTGCACGCGGCCGTCGGGCAGAGCGTGCCAGTACTGGGTAGGGAAAAAATCGTTGGTGGTGGTGATGCTCATGGTGGCCTCCTTCGCAAAGGCTCTCGTCGTTATTGGGTCAGCGCTGTCGCTGATTGCCATAAAATCATGGTTGAATTTTACCATTTTGAGACTACCTCCGCGTTCTATACTCTAAATATGTCGATGTTGGCAAACTCATCGGGAGGGCGTCGTCATGCAAACCGTGCGTACCCCCGCTGTAGCGGGGTTGTTCTATCCGGCGGATGCCGCGGAGTTACAGACCCAGGTTCGGGGATTCCTGGATCAAGTCAAACCGCCGACCGAACCGCCGCCCAAGGCGATCATCGTTCCGCACGCCGGCTACATCTATTCCGGCCCGATCGCGGCCTCGGCCTATGCCCGTCTGCGGGCGGCGCGCGATATCATCCGCCGGGTCGTGTTGCTGGGACCCAGCCATCGAGTCGGTTTCCGGGGCATCGCGATCAGCGGCATGGAGGCGTTCGCCACGCCGCTCGGCCGAATCGCCATCGACCGGGCGGTGCTCGAACAGTTGGAGCAACTGTCCGATGTCGGCGTTCTGGAGCAGGCTCACGCGCAGGAACATAGCCTGGAGGTGCACCTGCCCTTCCTGCAGGAAGTCCTGGACAACTTCAAGCTGGTGCCGCTGGTGGTCGGCGAAGCCCGGCCGGCGGAAGTCGGCGTGGTGTTGGAAGCGCTGTGGGGCGGACCGGAAACCCTGATCGTCATCAGCTCCGACCTCAGCCACTATCACGATTACGCCACCGCCCGTCTGCTGGATGACACCACGTCCAAGGCCATCGAGGCGCTACGCTTCGAGGACATCGGCTACGAACAGGCCTGCGGGCGCAATCCGGTCAACGGTCTGTTGTGGGTGGCCCGGCGCAAGGGTCTGCACGGCGAAACCATCGATCTACGCAATTCCGGCGACACCGCCGGCTCACGCGACCAGGTAGTGGGGTACGGCGCCTATGTCTTCCATTGAAACGCTGTCGAAGCCGGATCGCGCCGCCCTGCTCGAAGTGGCGCGGGCCTCGATCCGGCACGGCCTGCGGCACGGCCAGGCGCTGGAGGTGGACCCGGCCGATTACCCGGAAACCCTGCGCCCGCCGCGGGCAACCTTCGTGACCCTGGAAACCGGCGGTCAGTTGCGCGGCTGCATCGGCGCGCTGGTGGCCCGTCAGCCGCTGGTGCAAGACATCGCCGCGCACGCCTTCGCCGCCGCCTTTGAAGACCCCCGCTTCCCGGAACTGCGGGAGGACGAGTTTCCGACGCTGGATATCCATATCTCGGTGCTGTCGCCGCCAGAACCCTTGCAATTCGGCTCCGAGGACGAGTTGCTGGCGCAACTACGGCCGGGCGTGGACGGCCTGATCATCCAGTTCCGTCACTACCGTGCCACCTTCCTGCCAGCGGTGTGGGAGCAGCTACCCGACCCTTACGTATTCCTGGCCCAGCTCAAACAGAAAGCCGGCTTGCCGCTGGATTTCTGGTCGCCGGAACTGAGCGCCGAGCGTTACACCGCCGAATATTTCGGCGACGCCGACGCAACCGACTCCCCGATCTGAACACGCCGTAGCCGGCGCAGGTCGGCTGGCGTATCCACGTCCCAGCCCGGCGACAGTTCGGCCCAGGCCGTGCCCGAGCGGCGCAACCGGCGGCGGGTCGCCGCCAGTACGGCTGGCGTACCCCAGGCGATACCGCGAAACAGCGCCGGACGAGGCTGGCGCAGGCCAACCAGCAGATAGCCGCCGTCCCGCGCCGGTCCCAGCACCGCATCCCGCCCGGCGGCCAGCTCGGCACAGGCCGCCCGCAATTCCGCCGCGCCCAGCGACACGCAATCGCCGCCGATCAACACCGCGAATCGATGCGCGGTCAGCGTTCGGCTCAGCGCATGGTTCATGCGCCGACCCAGATCGCCGCCACACTGCCGGCGCAGACGCACGCCGTACTCCCGCCGACAGGCGGTGAAGAACCCATGCCGCCCATCCGGCGCGCACCACAGTTCGACCGGGCACAGTCGAGCCGCGCGGGCAATGGCCAGGGTCCGGCGCAGCAGCTTTTTATATAGATTTGCCGCGCCGCGGGTTCCCAACTGCCCGGCCAACCGGGTCTTGACCCGTCCGGGAACCGGTGCCTTGGCGAAAATCAGCAAGCGGGCGGCGGGAAATTCGTAGATCGGGTTCATCGCTCATAAATCCGGGCCAACCGCGCCGGATTGGCGCCGAGAAAATAGGCCAGCCGCAACCGCCACATCAACAAAATGGTGCGCGAGATACCGTCGCGTTCCCAGCGCCGGCTGGAGGTTTGGAGTCGTTGCCGCAGGCACACTGGCCGACCGTACCGTTTCAGCAGGCGGCTGAGGGCGATATCCTCCATCAGCGCGATGGACGGAAAACCGCCGATTCGTTCGAACAGCGCGCGACGCACGAAAACCCCCTGATCGCCGGTGGCGATGCCGGTGAGCCGGGAACGGAGGTTCATCAGCGTCTCCACCGCCCGCAACAACGGCTGATGGCCGGACAGGCGCACATCGAAGCGGCCCCAGTGCCGACCTGAGTCGGCCAAGGTGGCGCGGATCAGGCCCGCGGCGTCCGGCGGCGGCAAGCTGTCGGCGTGCAGGAACCACAAAATCTCGCCGCTGGCCTGGCGCGCGCCGGCGTTCATCTGCGCGGCCCGGCCTCGGGGACCGTTCACCAGCCGATCCGCCAGCGGCTCGGCCAATGCCAGGGTCCGGTCCCGGCTGCCGCCATCCACCACGATCAGCTCGCAGCCTTGTTCGCGCAAGGGTTGCAAAGCACGCAGGCAGACGGCGATCTGGGCTTCCTCGTTCAGAACGGGCAAAACGATGGTGATGTGGGACATAATTTTTCGAATTCGAGGTCTAGCCAATAACGGTTGAAGTTTGTATGATTCGCAACCTACTTTAGTTTTGGGGCGGTAGCTCAGCTGGGAGAGCGTCGCGTTCGCAATGCGAAGGTCGAGGGTTCGATCCCCTTCCGCTCCACCAATTCGATTTAAGCGGCCTAGTGCCGCTTTTTTTGTTTTTCGCCGCCCCGCGCGAGACCAGAGCCCATGATCTACGGATTTACCTTGCGCAATCACCGTCTCGAACAACTCAATCTCGAAGCGGATACGACCACTCTGAACCAGGCCATCTGGATCGACCTGCTCAAGCCCGACGACGAGGAGCGGGAACAGGTCGAATCCCTGTACCGGCAAAACCTGCCCGAACCGGAAGATGTGGAGGAAATCGAGGCCAGCGCCCGCTTCTTCGAGGACGCCGACGGTCTGCACCTGCATTCATATTTTCTCCACCGCCAGGACAAGCGGATCAGCAACTCCACGGTTGCCTTCACCCTCAAGGACCAGCGGCTGTTCACCCTGCACGACCATGAGTTGCCGGCCATCCGCATGTTTCGGCTGCGCGCCCGCCGCGAGCAGGGGCTGGCGAAAGATGCTCTGTCGCTGATGATCACCTTGTTCGAAACCAAGGTGGAAGAACTCGCCGACATTCTGGAAGAGGTGCAGACCGCGCTCAATGCCGTAAGCGTCCAAGTGCTGGAAAGCAACGACGCCAGCCTGGAAGACTCCATCGACGAACTGGCTCGCCAGGAAGATATCAACGGCAAGGTTCGCCTGTGTCTGATGGATACCCAGCGGGCCTTAACCTATCTGCTGCGTCGGGCGCGGCTGGGATCGACCCAAGCCGACGAGGTACGGGAGATCCTGCGCGACATCGAATCACTGCTGCCGCACAACAGCTTCCTGTTCGAGAAGGTCAACTTTCTGATGGACGCCGCGCAGGGCTTCATCAGCATCGAACAAAACAAGATCATCAAGATTTTCTCCATCGCCGCCGTGGTGTTTCTACCGCCGACCATGATCGCCAGCATCTACGGCATGAATTTCCAGATCATGCCGGAACTCGGCTGGGATCTGGGCTATCCGCTGGCGATCGGCCTGATGGTCCTGTCGGGCATCGCGCCCTACTGGTATTTCAAATATCGGGGCTGGCTGTAGCGCCGCGCCGGCGCCCGCCTCACAACAACCCCATCATCACCAGCGCCGCGAACGCCGCGAACAGCGCGAAATGGCTGATGCCTTCGATGACGTTGGTTTCGCCGTCGTGCGAGTTGTTCATCACCGTCAGCAGGGTCAGCAGCAACAAGCCCGCCTGCATCGGCGTCAGCGCCATGACGATGCGCTCGCCGGTGAACAGGGCGATGCCTTCGATCACCGGCAGAGTCAGCAGCACGGTCGCCAGCGACGCCCCCAGGGCGATGTTGACCGTGGTCTGCATCTGATCGTGCCGCGCGGCGTTGAGCGCGGTGAGGATCTCCGGGCTGGCGGAAATCAGCGCCACCAGCACCGCCGGCAAGGTCTTGGGCAGGCTGCTGCCGACCAGCCCGGCGTCCAGCAGCACCGACAACACCTCCGACAGCAGCCCCACCAGCACGATGGCGCCGATCATCACGGCGATATGCTGCGCGTTCGGACTATGCGCCACATCGTGGGCTTCTTCCTCCAATCCCTCCGCATGCTCGAAGAACTGGCGGTGCTCGACCGTCTGCAAGCGCAGAAAAGCCAGATACATGATCGCCATGATCCCCACCGAGAACAGGGAATACAGCCGCCAGTGGCTGTCCGGCACGAAGTCCGGGATAAACATGCCGATGCCGATGGCCACCAGCAGCATGGCGATAAAAGAATTGGCGGAATCCAGATTATATCGCGGCGTGCCGTGCTTGAGGCCGCCGATGATCGCGGCCAATCCGAGAATGCCGTTGATGTCCAGCATGACCGCCGCGAACACGGTGTCGCGCGCCAGGGTCGGATTGGGCGCGCCTTGCAGCAGGACGACTAAAATCACCACTTCCACCGACACCGCCGCGATGGTCAGAATCAAGGTGCCGTAGGGTTCCCCCAGCCGCGCCGCCAGCACCTCGGCGTGGTGGCTGATGCGGAAGGCGACCCCGATGATGGCCGCCAGAATCACCAGCAGCAGGCTCCATAGCAAGCCGCCGCCGTGCTCGACCGCCGCGTGCTCCAGGGCGAAACCCAGCCCCAGCACGACCAGGGCAACGGCGATGGGAAATTCGGCCTTGAGGTATTTCTTCATCTCGGACAATCGCTCATTCGTCGTAAGAGAAACCGGTTTTCCAATGACCTTATCGTGGGAATGATTTTACCCGCTTTTCCTGAAATTTCCGCACACTTATGAAATCAAAGCCATTCAAACGGTTAGTGTTTATGGCGATGACTTGGAATAAGTCCACGATACAATATCGACATAGCGTCGGAGGGTTACCCCCGCACCGCCCCAAGGCAAATGGCATGGACGCCTCCCACCCTGTGGGGGCATGGCTTGGAGCGGGCGGCGGTTCGTCGCTCGTTTCGGGCGACCTTGCCGGGTCATACGCGGGCGCTATCATGACCGCCTCAAACCGCCATCACCTCAGACCTCCCATCCATGGACACCCTCAAGATACGTGGCGCGCGCACGCATAATCTGCAAAACGTCGATCTCGACCTGCCGCGCGACCGGCTGATCGTCATCACCGGCCTGTCCGGTTCCGGCAAATCCTCGTTGGCCTTCGACACGCTCTACGCCGAGGGCCAGCGCCGCTACGTCGAATCGCTGTCCGCCTATGCCCGGCAGTTTCTGTCGCTGATGGAAAAACCGGATGTGGACCATATCGAAGGATTGTCGCCGGCCATTTCCATCGAGCAGAAATCCACCTCGCACAATCCCCGTTCCACGGTCGGGACGATCACCGAGATTTACGATTATCTGCGGCTGCTGTACGCACGAGCCGGGATTCCGCGTTGCCCGGACCACGGCATCGACCTGGACGCCCAGACCGTCAGCCAGATGGTGGATCAGGTGCTGGCGCTGCCCGAGGGCGGGCGGCTGATGCTGCTGGCGCCGGTGGTGAAGGCGCGCAAGGGCGAGCACGTCAAGCTGTTGCAGGAACTGCGCGCCCAGGGGTTCGTGCGTGCCCGCATCGACGGCGAGGTGGCGGAACTGGATAGCCCACCCAACCTGGATCTGCGCCGCAAGCATACGATTGAAGTGGTGGTGGACCGCTTCAAGGTCCGGGGCGATCTCGGCCAGCGGCTGGCCGAGTCGTTCGAAACCGCGCTGCGGCTGGCGGACGGCATGGCGCGAGTGGCGTTTCTGGACGAACCGGCGCGGGCCGAGCTGCTGTTTTCCGCCGGCTTCGCCTGTCCGATTTGCGGTTATAGCCTAAGCGAGCTGGAGCCGCGCCTGTTCTCCTTCAACAATCCGGTCGGGGCCTGCCCGGCGTGCGACGGTCTGGGCGTCAAGCAGTTTTTCGACCCCGAGCGAGTGGCGGCGCACCCGCATCTGAGTCTGGCGCGCGGAGCGGTGCGCGGCTGGGATCGTGACAATGTTCATTATTTTCAACTCATCAAGTCGCTGGCCCGACATTACGCCTTCGAGGTGGACACCCCGTTTCAGGATCTGCCCGAGCGGGTCCGCCGGCTCGTTTTGCACGGCAGCGGCGGGGAAGCCATCGACTTCGAGCATAGCAACAGTCGCGGCGAGACCCATCACCGCCGCCATCCCTTCGAGGGCGTGATTCCCAACATGGAGCGCCGCTACCGGGAAACCGAATCGAACCTGGTGCGTGACGAACTGGCGAAGTACCTCGGCAGTCAGCCCTGCCCCTCCTGCCAGGGCGCGCGCTTGACTCGATCCGCCCGTCATGTGTTCGTCGCTGGCCGGAGCCTGCCGGAAATCGTCGCCTTGCCCATCGGCGTGGCCCGTGAATTCTTCATCGAGTTGGCGCTGCCCGGCCGGCGAGGCGAGATCGCGGTCAAGATCGTCAAGGAAATCGGCGAGCGGCTGAATTTCCTGGTCAACGTCGGGCTGGATTATCTGAACCTGGAGCGCAGCGCCGATACCCTGTCCGGCGGCGAGGCGCAACGCATCCGGCTGGCCTCGCAGATCGGCGCGGGGCTGGTCGGGGTGATGTACGTGCTGGACGAGCCGTCCATCGGCCTGCACCAGCGCGACAACGCCCGGCTGCTGGCCAGCCTGTTGCGCCTGCGCGATCTCGGCAACACGGTGATCGTGGTCGAGCACGACGAGGACGCCATCCGCACCGCCGATCATGTGGTGGACATGGGACTGGGCGCGGGCGTGCATGGCGGCCGGGTGGTGGCGCAGGGAGCGCCGGCCGAGATCATGGCGCATCCCGATTCCTTGACCGGGGCTTATCTGAGCGGCCAGCGGCGGATTGAATTACCGGCCCGGCGGACTCGGCCCGATGCCGGGAAGCGGTTACGCATCGTCGGGGCCAGCGGCAACAACCTGAAAGATCTGACGGTGGAGATCCCACTGGGTTTGTTCACCTGCATTACCGGGGTGTCCGGTTCCGGCAAGTCCACGCTGATCAACGACACCTTGTATCGCTACGCCGCCCGCGACCTGAACAACGCCAACGAATCGCCGGCGCCGTGCCGCGATCTGCTGGGGTTGGAGCAGTTGGATAAGGTGGTGAACATCGACCAGAGCCCCATCGGTCGGACGCCGCGCTCCAATCCGGCCACCTATACCGGGCTATTCACTCCGATCCGCGAACTGTTTGCCGGCGTGCCCGAATCGCGGGCGCGCGGCTACGCACCGGGCCGTTTCAGCTTTAACGTCAAGGGTGGGCGCTGCGAAGCCTGTCAGGGCGACGGGTTGATCCAGGTGGCGATGCACTTTCTGCCGGATATCTATGTGCCTTGCGACGTGTGCAAGAGCCAGCGCTACAACCGGGAAACCTTGGACATCCGCTACAAGGGTCGCAATATTCACGAAGTGCTGGAGATGACGGTCGAGGATGCGCTGGCGTTTTATCAAGCCGTGCCGGTGGTGGCGCGCAAGCTTCAGACGCTGACCGACGTGGGCTTGAGCTATCTTCGGCTTGGTCAGAACGCCACCACTTTGTCCGGTGGCGAGGCGCAGCGGGTGAAGCTGGCCCGCGAGCTGTCCAAACGCGACACCGGGCAGACGCTGTACATTCTGGATGAACCGACCACCGGCCTGCATTTCCACGATATCGAGCAGTTGCTGAAGGTGCTGCACGAGTTGCGGGACCGGGGCAACACGATCGTGGTGATCGAACACAACCTGGACGTGATCAAGACCGCCGATTGGGTCGTCGATCTGGGGCCGGAGGGCGGTGGGGGCGGCGGCGAGGTGATGGCGGTGGGTACACCGGAACAGGTGGCGGCACATCCAGGTAGCCATACCGGACGGTTTTTAGCGCCGGTGCTTTGCTCCGCCGGGTGTAGTCGTTCACACTCCCTGTCGTTGACTTCTCTCCGAAAGGGAAGCATGGGACACTGAGCGCCGAGTCACCGAGCCACCGAGCCACCGAGCCACCGAGCCGAGCAGACCCCCGCCATGCACCTGAGCGATCACAGCCTGCGCCAGATCGATGACACCTACGTCCAGTCCCTGGATGTGGAGGCGTTGCGCGGGTTGTCGGTGCGGTTACTGGCGGATCTCAAGGACGCGCGGGACCGGCTGAACCAAGGACCGGACAACAGTTCGCGACCACCGCGCCGGACCGTGCGCTCGAACGCTATTACCGGTTCCACGCCCGCATTTACGATGCCACCCGCTGGAGCTTCCTGTTTGGCCGCGCCGAGCTGATCGAGCGGGTCGCCGCCCGGCGTATGCCGACCCACATCCTGGAAATCGGCTGCGGCACCGGCCGCAACCTGGAGCAGATGGCGCGGCGCTTTCCTGAAGCACGGCTCACCGGGCTGGATCTCTCGGCCGACATGCTCGCGCCCGCCCGCCACCGCCTGGCGCCATACAGTGACCGGATCGCCCTGCTGCACCAGCCCTACGCCGGATCGCTGGATTATCGGCCTGGCTTCGACCTGATCGTCCTGTCCTACTGTCTGAGCATGATCAACCCAGGTTGGGAGGCGGTCATCGCCAACGCCCGTCAGGATCTGGTCGCGGATGGCCTGATCGCGGTGGTGGATTTCCACGATTCGGAGCAACCGGCGTTCCGGCGCTGGATGAACGCCAACCATGTGCGGATGACGGGCCAGTTGCTACCGGAATTGCGTGCCCGCTTCCGAGCGCTGGACACCACCGTCCAGCGGGCTTACGGCGGCCTCTGGCGCTACTTCCACTTCATCGGCGTGCCGGGCTGAGTCTTTCTCCTACCCGACGCCGAGGCCAAACGGCACACCGAAAACCCGGACTCTAAAACAAAGCCCTCTCACGCAGGGAGAGGGGAGTTTTCGAGCCTTTCATGCGGCCTCCAGTTCCGTCTCCGTCGCCGTCCACACCTGACGGCGCGCCGCCTCCTCGGCCCAGTGCAGGACTTCCAGCCGGCCGTCTTGGTGTTCGACCAGAGCGGTACAACTCTCCACCCAATCGCCGTCGTTGGCGTAGCACACTCCGCCGATATCCCGCGGTTCCGCCTTGTGGATGTGCCCGCAGATCACGCCGTCGAAGCCCCGATGCCGGGCCTCGCGCGCGGCGGCGGCTTCGAAACGGTCGATGTAGGCGGCGGCCTGCCCGATCCGCGGCTTGAGGAAATTCGCCAGCGACCAGTATGGATAATTCAGCCGACGGCGCAGCCGATTGGTCCAGCGGTTGGCGAACAGCAGCATGTCGTACCTCCAGTCGCCGAACATGCCGGTCAGCCAACCGCCGCACTTGAGCGCGCTGTCGAGTTCGTCACCGTGGGTCACCAAAAAGCGCCGGCCATCGGCGGCGCGGTGCTCGCATTCCGCCACGATCTCGACTCCGCCCACCAGTAGCCCCAGATAGTCGCGCGCCACCTCGTCGTGGTTGCCGGGAATGTAGATCACCCGCATGCCCTGTCTGGCCTTGGCCAGTAGGGATTTCAGCACGCGACCGTGTCCCGCCAGCCAGCGCCCGCCCTTGCGCAGGCTCCAGAAGTCGAGCAAATCACCGACCAGATAGAGCCGTTCGCACTCGACGACTTCCAGAAAATCCCACAAGAACCGTGCCTTGCAGTCCTTGAACCCCAGATGGACATCGGAGAGCCAAATGGCCCGGTATCGGTATGGCTGCATGAATCCGCCTTGCGTCGGTCATGAATGACGGTAGTCAGCGGAATTTGCCTTGGCGATATGAAAATTTGGCAACAACCCGGTGAATTCTTGCTAACCGCTTGACGGCGCCGAGCCTTCATTGCCCTGCCACGCCACGACCTGGAGGTCGCGGGCGGTGCCACTAATTCCATGTGTCACCTATAGTTATAAGGGTCTTATGCAAAACCTCGACAGCCCCGTATCCGAAAAACCGGACCCGGACATTCCCGTCCGAACCCGAAGCTCGAGAACAACGATGATGAATACCTCAAGCCACCGTGATCCAAGCTCCATCAAGATGATCCTGACCGCCCCGCTCTCCGGCCCTCTCGTGCCGATCGAACGGGTTCCCGACCCGGTCTTCGCCCAGAAAATGGTCGGCGACGGCATCTCCATCGATCCGCTCGATCAGTGTTTGCGCGCGCCCTGCGACGGCGAGATCACCCAATTGCATCCGGCCGGGCATGCCGTCACCGTCACCACCTCGCAAGGCATCGAGGTGCTGATGCATATCGGCCTCGATACCGTCGGGCTCAAGGGCGCCGGCTTCACCGCGCGGGTCCAACTGGGCGATGCGGTGAAAACCGGCGAGGCCCTGATCGACTTCGACGCCGATTACATCGCCACCCACGCCAAAAGCCTGCTGACCCAGATCGTGATCGCCAACAGCGAACGGGTGGCGGCTTTTGCGCCGCGTTCCGGCCAGGTGACCGCCGGCCGGGACGTGATTCTGGAACTGACCCTGGCCGACGGGTCGGTCGAAGCGGTGGCCGAAACGGTTAAAGCGATCACCTCCGAAGCGATCGTTATTCCCAATCCCACCGGCCTGCACGCCCGCCCGGCGGCGGTGCTGGCCAATCTCGCCAAGAAATTCAAGGCCGATCTCCGCCTGCAAAAGGGCGACCGGCAAGCCAACGCCAAAAGCGTGGTGGCGATCATGGGCCTGGAAATCGGCCAAGGCGACAAGGTCACCCTGATCGCCAAGGGCGATGACGCCTACCCGGCGATCGGCACGCTGACCCCGCTGTTATGGGAAGGGCTGGGCGACGAGGGCTGCCTGCCAGCCCCGGCCCCGGCCAGCTTCGAAGTGTCGGTCAATTCCGCCCCGCCGCCCCGACCACGCTCGGAAGACCCGAACCTGCTGATTGGCGTGGCGGCTTCGCCGGGGCTGGCGGTCGGCGTGGTGTTCCAGGTTCGTCACCAGGATATTCCGGTGACCGAAACCGCCGCGGGTAATCCTCAGCAGGAACGGGATCGTCTCGACCAGGCCATCGACCAGGCGCGCATCCAGTTGGAAGCCTTGCAGGCGCGGTTGCACGGCGAACGGGCCGCCGACAAGGCCGCCATCTTCGCCGCCCATCAGGAGCTGCTGGACGATCCCGATCTTTTGGACATCGCCTATTCCGCGCTGGCCAAGGGCAAGAGCGCCGAGTTCGCCTGGCAGCGGGCCTTCACCACCCACGCCGACCGCCTGGCCAACCTGCGCAACGAATTGCTGGCGGCCCGCGCCAACGACCTGCGCGATGTCGGCCGGCGGGCGTTGACTCTGCTGACCGGCATGGAACCGGAACGCCCGGAACCGCCGGACAACGCGATTCTGGTGGCCGAGGAACTCACTCCGTCCGATGCCGCCAACGTCGATCGCGCCAAGGTACGGGGTTTCTGCACCACGCTGGGCGGCGCGACCTCACATGTCGCCATCCTGGCCCGATCGCTGGACATCCCGGCGGTGGCCGGCATCGAACCGAGAGCGCTGGAACTGGACAACGGCACGCCAGTGATCCTCGATGGTGGCAAAGGCACGCTGCGACTGAATCCCAATCCGGAGGAAATCACCCACATCCGCCAGACCCAGGAGCGGCAGGCCGTTCGCCGGCAGGCCGATCTGGCAACGGCCCACGAACCGGCGATCACCCTGGACGGTCAGCGGGTGGAGGTGGTCGGCAATATCGGCGGGCTGGCCGACGCCGAGCAGGTGCCCAAACTGGGCGGCGAGGGTGTTGGGCTGCTACGTTCGGAATTCCTGTTCATGGAACGCAGCACCGCCCCCAATGAGGATGAGCAGTTCGAATCCTATAAAGCGATTGCCGAAGCACTCGAAGATCGGCCGCTGATCATCCGCACCCTCGATGTCGGCGGCGATAAGCCGCTGTCCTACCTGCCGATTCCCAAGGAGGACAACCCCTTCCTGGGCGAGCGCGGCCTGCGGGTCGGGCTGGACCGTCCGGAAATCCTGCGCACCCAGTTGCGGGCGATCCTGCGCGCCGCCGCTTTCGGCAAGGTGCGCGTCATGTTCCCCATGGTCGGGCTGCTGTCCGAACTGCGCGACGCCAAGGCCATGCTGGAGGAAGAGCGGCAGCGACTGAACGCCGCCCCCATCGAAACCGGCATCATGGTGGAAATCCCGGCGGCGGCGGTCATGGCCGCGCAGTTCGCCCGCGAAGTCGATTTCTTCTCGGTCGGCACCAACGACCTGACTCAGTACACCCTGGCGATGGATCGCGGCCATCCCAAGCTGGCGCCCAAGGTGGACGGGCTCAATCCCAGCGTGCTGCGCCTGATCGCCTGGACGGTGCAAGCCGCGCACGAGCACGGCAAGTGGGTCGGCGTCTGCGGCGGCATCGCCAGCGATCCGCAAGCCGTGCCGCTGCTGGTCGGCATGGGCGTGGACGAGCTGAGCGCCAGCCTGCCGACCATCCCCGGCATCAAGGCGCAAATCCGCGGCCTGAGCCTGAGCGAATGTCAGGAACTGGCGCGGCGGGCATTGACTTTGGAAACCGCCGCCGAAGTGCGAGCGCTCTGCCCCGATCCGGCGGAAACCGCCTGAACGACACCTGGCAACCCATCCATTCATGCACACATAAGCTTTTGGAGATCGTCGTCATGTGGCAACACGCATTTGCTTTCCTGCAAAAGATCGGCAAGGCGCTGATGCTGCCGGTATCGGTGCTACCGGTCGCCGGCATCCTGCTCGGCATCGGCAGCGCCCAGTTCGGCTGGATGCCGGATTTGGCTTCCAACATCATGGCCCAGTCCGGCGGGGCCATCTTCGGCAGCCTGGCTATCCTGTTCGCCATCGGCGTGGCGCTGGGCCTGACCAACAACGACGGCGTCTCGGCGCTGGCGGCGGTGGTCGGCTACGTGGTGCTGCTGGCGACGCTGGGGGTGATGGCCAAGCTGCTGGGTTCGGAAACCAAGGAGTTGATGGGCATCGTCTCCATCGATACCGGCGTGTTCGGCGGCATTCTGATCGGCGGCATCGCGGCGGCGCTGTTCAACCGCTACTACCGGATCAACCTGCCGCCCTATCTGGGCTTCTTCGCCGGCAAGCGCTTCGTGCCGATTGCGACCGCCTTCGCCGCCATCGGGCTGGGGCTGGTACTTAGCTTCCTGTGGCCGCCCATCGGCGCGGGCATCAAGGGTTTTTCCCACTGGGCGGCGGAAAGCAATCCGGCTCTGGCGTTCACCGTCTACGGCATCATCGAACGCCTGTTGATTCCCTTTGGCTTACACCACATCTGGAACGTGCCGTTCTTCTTCGAGGTCGGCAGTTATATGGACCCGACCACGGGTAAGGTCATCACCGGGGAAATCCAGCGCTACATCGCCGGCGACCCGACCGCCGGCAACATGGCCGGTGGCTATCTATTCAAGATGTGGGGCCTGCCGGCGGCGGCGGTCGCGATTTGGCACTGCGCCCGGCCCGAGAACCGCGCCAAGATCGGCGGCATCATGATCTCGGCGGCGCTGACCGCCTGGCTGACCGGCATCACCGAACCCATCGAATTTGCCTTCATGTTCGTCGCGCCGGTGCTGTATCTCATTCATGCCCTGCTGGCCGGGGTAGCCTATTTCCTTTGTATCGAACTCGGCATCAAGCACGGCATGACTTTCTCGCACGGGACAATTGATTACATCGTGCTGTACGCGAAGTCCACCCACGGTTGGTGGCTGCTGGTGCTCGGCCCGGTGTGGGCGCTGCTGTACTACGCTATTTTCCGCGCGGTCATCCAGAAATTCGACCTCAAAACGCCCGGCCGCGAGATCGAGGAAGCCGTCATGTCGAGCGATGCGGCCACCGACATCGCCCACGGCTTCGCCAAACAACTGGTGCTGGCCTTCGGCGGACGCGGCAACATCAAGAGCCTGGATGCCTGCATCACCCGGCTGCGGGTGGAACTGAACGACATGAGCAAGGCCAGCGCCGACAAGCTCAAGGCGCTGGGCGCGGCCGGCGTGATCGTGGTCGGCAGCGGCATGCAGGCGATTTTCGGCACCCGCTCCGAAAACCTGAAAACCGACATGGAGGAGTATCTGAAGAGCGCCGGTCCGGAAGCGGACGAGGTGGAGGCACCTTCGCCGGTGGCGGCGCCGGCGCCGACCGGCATCGTGTCCAAGCTGCGCGATCCCGAGGCCGCCGGCAAGGCGCGGGATCTCATCGCGGCACTCGGCGGCCTCGGCAATATCGAGCGGGTGGACGCTTGCGCCGAAACCCGGTTGCGGCTGGTGCTTGGGAATGAGGGCTCAGTGGACGAGGCGGCGCTGCGGTCCGCCGGCGCGACGGGCGTGATGCGACTGGCCAACCGTACCCTGCATCTGGTGGTCGGCCTCAACGCCGATCAGTACGCGGCGGAAATGCGCGGGCAACTGGCCAGGCCGTGAACCAGCATCGTTGGAGGACGCCATGGTTTTGGGCACGGCGGGTGTTGCCCACCGCGCCCAAAACCGCCACCGCTTCGGAATTGCGGAATGGCGGCCCCGATCCGTAAGGCCGTTTTCCACTGCGGTAATAATGCACTGATGGTACCTATAGTGCTCCTATACCAGTTGTATCTATACCAGTTGTGTAATTTTCCTCCTTGGATAAATTAGGGGTGGCGAGTAACGCCGGAGTGGTTCGAAACGGTGATTCCACAAGTCAGATAGGAGCACTGTATTGCTGCAGGCAGCCGTTTTTGGCAGCACACCAACACATCTCAGGAGATAATCCATGCCAGTTCAGATCACTTCCTTCAACGATTTCGATTACGCGGCTATCAATTCCCGGACGAGTGATATGGGGAAGGTGGCTCTCATCCACCGCTGGGGTTTCGATCCGGTGGCTAAGTTCCAGCGGATCGGCGTAGCAGGGCGACGCCTTCTTTCCACACAGGGTGGCCCCACAGTCGGCCTCACTTTCAAGGTCACCGGTGCTGCAACCTGCCGGATCGTTTCTCAAGACATGACCTTCAAAGGCCCAGCAGGACGGAACGGGTTATTGGTTCTCGAAGGCGTATCCCCGGGCACTGGCGCGAAACTCGAACTTCAGAATGCGGCAGGCAAGGCCGTCGACTTGATCGAGGTAGCCGTCGCAGAGTTCAACTCCTTCAAGATTCGCTATTACAACCTGATCGATGGGAAAGGACGCAAGGCCGTTAGCACGATCGACTTCGCGCCTCTACCTCCCAACTTTTCTCCAGCCACGCTCACAGATCTGACCGACAAAGTAAATAGCATCGTGTCTACCCAATGCGACTGCATGTTGTTTCCCAACGGTGGCAGCACGATGATTGATTTGTCGACTCCCGATGACATGGGCGAACGCGTCAACGGCGACACGTTCAACATTTTCCGGTTCGGCAACATGGATAAAAATGCTCAGTACCATGTGGTTTTTGTCTGGAGGATCGCTGGTGGCCATTCGAATGGCATCACTAAGAATAATACGACACTGCTGGAAGCGTCTTTGTCTCTCGGAAAGCGCCCGATCACTCTGGCCCACGAGTTCGTCCACTTCCTATCTGGCAGCGGCGTGGTCACTGTCGGCGATCATGATGACAACGAGACAGATCTACTCTTCAAGTCGGCACCGCACGGAATCAATCTTCGGAAAGCGCGTCTTCAGAAAATC
This sequence comes from Candidatus Competibacteraceae bacterium, assembly GCA_016699715.1. Classification (NCBI taxonomy): domain Bacteria; kingdom Pseudomonadati; phylum Pseudomonadota; class Gammaproteobacteria; family Candidatus Competibacteraceae; species Candidatus Competibacteraceae bacterium. The sequence continues at coordinate 2,397,827 of CP065007.1, forward strand.
GTCGGCCTACGAAAACCAACCCCGTGAAGGATACCCGATTACCCATGTATGGTCCGCCCCGCGCTGTCAAGGGATGAGTTCAGCTTGAAGTGAAGGAAGGTTGCGAACAGGTATCCGGCCTCTGCTGGGAAGGAACCCCGGGCCTCGATGGAAATCCGCGCACCCCGGGCCTTATCACAAACTGCGGCCTCAAGGGCCGGTGGGTAATGCAGGCGCTGGCACGGGCTGCTTGCGCCGGTTGAGCGGCCCGTGACCGCCACGTTACGGATCGGGAACCACCACCACCGCGACCGTCGGCTCGGTGTCGGCGCGGTGTTCGCGCACCCAGGCCAGCCCAGCGGCGATCGCGGCCTCGGCATCGGGGAAATAGGCGAACTGTTCGATTAACTGGCCATCCTCCATCAACATGGCCACATAAGGCTTGTCCAGGTTCGCGGTACAAGGAAAACGGCGAACTTCCAGGATCAGTGCCATGGTCAACCTCCACGAGTCGTGCGGAATTATCCAGTATCCGCCATAGTGTATTCGTAGCACGCTGGCAATTCGCCACGGAACCGGTTCGAATTGCATCGACTCTGAGCTTGCGGCATCCGTTGCCACCCAGTCCGATTCCGCTGTCCAGCACCCATCACGGCCATGCCTTCTCCCAACAGATCCCCACTTCGTCCCAATTCGCCAGACGCCCTGGCCGATTTCGTCGAACGCCACCCTCGGCTATTCGTGCTGACCGGCGCCGGTTGCAGCACCGATTCCGGCATTCCCGATTACCGTGACCACAACGGCGACTGGAAACGCCGCCAGCCGGTGAGTTACCAGGAGTTCGTGGCCAGCGAACGGACCCGACAGCGCTACTGGGCACGCAGCCTGCTCGGCTGGCCCACCTTTGCTCGCGCCCGGCCCAACGCCACCCACACCGCATTGGCCCAATTGGAGGCCGCCGGCTTCGTCCATCAACTGGTGACCCAGAACGTCGATGGTCTGCACCAGCAGGCCGGCAGCCGGCGGGTGATCGATCTGCACGGCCGGCTCGATGCCGTGGTCTGCCTGGCTTGCGGGACCCGGGGATCTCGCGCCGCAATGCAAAGTGCGCTGGAGCGGGATAACCCCACCTTCGCCGTGTTGGCGGCGGTGACCGGTCCTGACGGCGACGCCGATCTGGAAGAGGCGGATTTCGGCGGTTTCCGGGTCCCGGGTTGCGCGCGGTGCGGAGGGGTATTGAAACCGGCGGTGGTGTTTTTCGGCGAAACCGTGCCCAAACCTCGGGTCGAGCGCGCCTGCCAGCGGCTGGCCGATGCCGATGCCTTGCTGGTGGTCGGCTCCTCGCTGATGGTGTTTTCCGGCTATCGCTTCTGCAAACTGGCCGCCGCCCGTGGCCAACCCGTCGCCGCGCTCAATCTTGGCCGTACCCGCGCCGACGGCGAACTCGCCCTGAAGTTGGAGCGGAACTGCGAGATGGTGCTGACTGATCTCCTGGAACGGTTACGTATCACTCCTGGGTGAAAAAATCTCACGACCGAATCGAGGCTTGGAATCGGAATTGCGCTCATCGGCCGCCAGATGAAGCAAAACTGTTGCGCACACCGCTCTCCATCAGCTTGTGAAAAGCATATAATATCGTTTCCCGATAGGTTTTTTTCTTTTCGGAGGCCAATAACCACCCTGTTCGTCATACCCGCGAAAGCGGGTATCCCGTTTTTCAGCGGCGGCCTGGATTCCCGCATTCGCGGGAATGACGAAAACCTATTCAGAATTGGTATAATCGCTTAGACGAGCGTCGGAACCCTGACAGAAGCGGTTGGAACGGATTGAATAACGAGCACCTTCCAAGCATTTGGCGCCACAAGCCATTCCTATCCGCTAACAAGGGCAATCAGCCCTCATCACCGTTGCGGAGGCGCGCCATGCGCCCCGGCCGTTCGGATAGCTCGCCACGAGAATGTTCCATGATCGAATCAACCGACCCAAAATCCGGCGTCCCGCCAGCCACCGGCACCGTGCTGGCGCTGGACGACGAGGCGGAAATTCTGGCAACCCTGCACGGCCAGTTGCAGCCCGACTTCCACGTACTCACCGCCACCACGGCTACCCAAGCCATGGCCCTGCTCGACCGGCATCCGGTGGATGTGGTGATTGCCGACCAGCGCATGCCGGGCATTAACGGTACCGACTTTCTGCGCGAAGTCCACCAGAGCAGGCCGGATGCTGCCCGCATCCTGCTGACTGGCTACCCGGATCTGGCGACGGTGATCCAGGCCCTCAACGAAGGCCATATCCATGCCTACCTGCCCAAGCCCTGGAGCCTGAAAGAACTACGCGCGCTGTTGCGCAACGCCATCCAGGATGCCCGTCTGCGGGCTGAAAACCTGCGGCTGCTGGACGAACTGCGGCAAACCCAAGAGCAACTGGAAGCTCGGGTGAACGAACAGATGCGGGCGCTGCGCGACAGCGAGGAGAACTTTCATAACGTCGTGCATAAAAACAACAGTGGCATCCTGGTGGTGGACGCGACGGGCATGATCCTGTTCGCCAACCCCGCCGCGGAAATCCTGCTCGGCCGCAACGGCAACGCTCTGCTGGGCAGCGAATTCGGCATTCCGGTCACGGGCGAAAACACCGAAATGACCATCCTGCGCCCCAGCGGCCGGCCGGGCACGGCCGAACTGACCGCGACCGAAACCCAGTGGCGGAACCGGAACGCCTACCTGCTGATGCTGCACGACATCACCGAGCGCAAGGAAGCCGAATCCCAGGCGCGGTACCTGGCCCAGCACGACAGCCTGACCGGGCTGCCCAACCGCACACTGTTCGCCGATCGCATCAGCCAGGCGCTGCTTCGCGCCCAGCGTGGTGGCGACAAGGCGGCGATCCTGTTCCTGGATCTGGATCGCTTCAAGGAGGTCAACGACACCCTGGGCCACAAGATCGGCGATCAACTGCTCCAGCAGGTGGCGTCCCGCCTGGCCGACACGGTACGCCAATCCGACACCGTGGCCCGCATGGGCGGCGATGAGTTCACGGTCCTGCTGGAAGGCTTGAGCGACCGGGAGCAAGCCGGCGCGCTGGCCAGAAAGCTCCGTAGTCTATTCGGGCAGCCCATCCCGACCGACGCCGGCGAGCTGTTCGCGACCCCCAGCATCGGCATCAGCATCTACCCCGACGATGACAGCACCGCCGAGGGTCTGATCCGGCGGGCCGACAGCGCCATGTACCACGCCAAGCGCCATAAAGAGCTGGACATCTGCTTCTATGCCAAAGCGATCGACTCGCGCAACCTCGACCGGCTGGCCACGGAAAACAGCCTGCACCGCGCCCTGGAGCGGAATGAGTTCGTGTTGTACTACCAAATCCAGGTCGATCTGCGTGAGCGGCGGACGATAGGCATGGAGGCGCTGGTGCGCTGGCAGCATCCGGACCGGGGCTTGGTCCCGCCCGATGATTTCATCCCGCTACTGGAAGAAACCGGCCTGATCCTGCCGGTGGGTGCCTGGATTCTGGCGGAAGCCTGTCGGCAGATGCGGGAATGGTCTAATGCTGGGCTCAACCCGGTGCCGGTGTCGGTCAATATTTCCCCCAAGCAACTGGCGGACAAAAAATTCGTCAAGATGATTCATGACTTGCTCGCGCGGCATGGCGGCTTGCCGTCCAGGCTGCTCAGACTGGAGCTGACCGAAAGCGCGGTGATGCAGGATCAGTTTCGCGCCGTGCAAATTCTGCGCGCCGTGCGCGAACTGGGTACCGAGCTGCACATGGACGATTTCGGTGTCGGCTACTCCTCGCTCGGCCTGCTCAAACAACTGCCCTTCGACGTCATCAAGCTGGACCGCAGCTTCATCGTCGATCTGCTGGAAGACTCCGAAAGCGCGTTGCTGACCCGGGCCATCGTCAATGTGGCGCACAGCCTGAAGAGGCGGGTAATCGCCGAGGGGGTCGAGACCGAGGCACAGGCTGCTCACCTGCTGTACATCGGCTGCAACTCCGCGCAAGGCTGGCTGTACGGCAAAGCGGTTCCCGCCGCCGAAATGACAGCGTACCTGCGCGACCTGTTGGTCCACCCAAACTACCCGGCCATCACACCGAATCCGTGAACGGCGGCGAAAACACCGACAGACTTTCCGTCCACTGAGGAGACTTCCATAAAAAACATCCTCGCTGCTCTCCGTGTGGTGATACAAATTCTGAATAGGTTTTCGTCATTCCCGCGAATGCGGGAATCCAGGCCGCCGCTGAAAAACGGGATACCCGCTTTCGCGGGTATGACGAACAGGGTGGTTATTGGCCTCCGAAAAGAACAAAACCTATCGGGAAACGATATGACAACGTCCCGCCCAGCGTCGAGACTAACGCTGCTCTTGCTGCTGACGGCGCTGGCAACGGCTGGTGTGCCGGCGGCCGAACCTCCATCGGTGCTGCGGTTCACAAGCAGCGAATTCCCACCGCTGATCAACCAGGCCCACGATGGCTTTCTCGACCGGGTGATTCTCGAAGCAACGCGCCGGGCGGGGATCGAAGCCGAAATCGTACTGCTCCCCAATGCGCGCGCCATCAAGTCCGCGGACGAGGGCGAATACGACGGCAATCTCGTGCGTATCGCTGGCCTCGAAAGGCTGTTCCCACATCTGATTCCGGTACCGGAAAAGATCATGGATATGGTCTTTGTCGCTTTTGCGCCGCCGGGTCTGACCTTGCATGAAGGCGGTTGGGAGATCGTCCGGGATCGCAACGTGGTGTTGCTTCGGGGCTGGAAACTCTATGAAGAGGGCATATTGGCGTATCACCCCCGCACCGCCGTGACCGTCACCGAACCCGATCAACTCTTTCGTATGCTGCACGCCGGCCGGGCCGAACTGGCGCTGTACGAACTGTGGTCGGGCCGCTATCTGCTCAAGCAACTGGGTATTGAGGATATCCATGTGGTGGGGCCGCCGCTGACGGTGCGCGAGATGTTTCTCTACCTCCATGAACGCCATGCCGCCCTGGCGCCGCGCATCGCCGCCGCGCTGCGCGCCATGAAACAGGACGGCAGCTACCAGCGCCTGGCCGACGAACTGCTCGAACCCCTGCGCGGCGCCGGTAAGGACGCGCCGTAAACATGCGCACCACCCTACGCAGCCGGATCAGCCGGACCCTGATTGCCGGCATCGCCCTGCTGAGCCTGCTGGTCATGCTCGGCGCGACCGCCGTTCAGTTTTACCGTGACTACCGGATCGAGCTTGCCGGTCTGCGCGCGAATCTCGAACAAGTCAGCCAGATCGCCGGCTCCAGCCTGAGCCTGGCGGTCTGGACCGAAAACGACGCACAAATTCGGGTCCTGCTCGACGGCCTGACCAAAATGCCCGACCTGCACTACGCCGAGGTGGTGGAGCACGGCCAGGTCCGGGCACGGGCCGGCCAGTCCTCGGTCAGGCATCCGCTCGAGTTCGAGATGCCATTGCGGTTCGCGCCCGGCGGTGAAGCGCCAGCCGAAATCGCGCGCCTGCGTATCGTGGCCGGCGAGGACACCATCCGCACCCAATTGATCCGTCGCCTGGCGCAGCGGCTCAGCATCACGGCGGTGGAAATCGTGGCGCTGACGCTGTTCGTGATTTTGTTCCTGTCTCGCTACCTGACCCGCCACCTGCAAGCCATCGCGCGCTACGTCGAGGCATTGGAGTTCGGGCGCGATCCGGGCGATCTGCGCCTGGACCGCGCGCCGCCGCCGGGCGGCGCGGACGAACTCGATACCGTCGTCGCCAGCATCAACCAGACCCGGCGCAAGCTGGCCGGGCTCTACGCCGGCGAGCTTGCCCGCTCCGAAACCGCCCGCCGGCATCTCGACTACGCCCTGACCCATATGACCGAGGGCCTGACGCTGATCGATGCCGAAGGCGTGGTGCTGCTGGCCAGCCCGCGGCTGAACGAGCTGTATGGAGCCGACGCCGCCACGCCGTGGGCCGAGGGGCTAACGCTGGCGACCATCGACACCGATCTGGTGCAACAGGGCATCATCAGCGAGGAAATGGCGCTGGCGAGCGACCCCGACACCCGCCTGCTGGAACGCCGCCTGCGCGACGGTCGCTGGGTGCTGATGCGGGAACGCACCCTGCCCGGCGGGCGCAAGCTGCAACTGCACGCCGACCTCACCCTGCTCAAGCGGCGCGAGCTGGAACTGCGGCGCAGCAACGCCGATCTGGAGCAATTTGCCTACGTCGCGTCCCACGACTTGCAGGAACCGCTGCGCATGGTCACCGGCTACCTGCAACTGCTGGAACGCCGCTACCGGGACAAGCTGGACGATTCAGCCCGCGAGTTCATTGCCATCGCCGTGGACGGCGCCAAGCGCATGCAGCAACTGATTCTCGACCTGCTGACCTTTTCCCGGGTCAGCACCCGCGGGCATCCCTACGCGCCGGCCGACATGGAACAGGCGCTGGCCGACGTCCTGAGCAGCCTGGAAGCCACCGTCCAGGAACACGCCGCCACCGTCAGCCATCAGCCTTTGCCGACGGTGCGGGCCGATCCGGCCCAAATGCGCATGCTGCTGCAAAACCTGGTTTCCAACGCCGTCCGCTTTCACCGGCCGGACGAGCAACCCCAAGTCAACATCGCCACCGAGCGGCTGGACAATGCGCACCGCGCGCCGCTGGACGGGCTGCTTTCCGGCTGGGTATTCTCGGTGCGGGATAATGGTATCGGCATCGACCCACGCTTTTTCGAACGTATCTTCGTGATTTTCCAGCGCCTGCACACCCGGGAGGAATATCCCGGCACCGGCATCGGTCTGGCGGTCTGCAAGAAAATCGTCGAACGCCACGGCGGGCGGATCTGGGTGGAATCGACGCCGGATCGGGGCACCTGCTTTTACTTTTTTCTACCCGACAATCCGCCTATGCTTGATGCTGCTCCCCCTTCCAACGCCTCGCACGGCGTCCCAAACCCTGAGCCGCCATGAACGCTGATTTCAACGACGACCCCAGCCGCCCGATCATCATTCTTCTGGTCGAGGACAACCCCGCCGACGCCCGCCTGACCCGCGAGGCACTGGCGGGCGGCAAGGTGGCCAACCGCATCCATGTGGTGGACGACGGCATCAAGGCCATGGCTTTCCTGCGCCGCTTGCCTCCCTATCAGGACATGCCGTTCCCCGACATCATGCTGCTCGATCTGAACATGCCGCGCATGGACGGGCGAGAGGTGCTGGCCGAGATCAAGGCCGACCCGCGGTTGAAACTGCTGCCGGTGGTAGTGCTCACCACCTCCCAGGCCGATGAGGACGTGCTGCGCGCCTACCAACTGCAAGCTAATTGCTACGTCACCAAACCAGTGGATTTGGATCAACTGATCAAGGTGGTCTCCAACATCGAAGAGTTCTGGTTTTCCATCGTGCGGTTGCCCAAATACACAGGTTAGGCACATGATGAATATCTCGCCGACACCCGCCCAACCGCTGCGTCTGCTGCTGGTGGAGGACGATCCCGGCCACGCCCGACTCACCCGGGAATGGCTGCACGACGCCGATCCGTTCGGCTTCGTCATCACCCACGCCGCCACCCTGACCGAAGCCCAGATGCGCCTGAAGGAAGGCGACTTCGATCTGGCGGCGCTGGATCTCGGACTGCCGGACAGTCAGGGACTGGCTACCTTGAAGGCAATGCACCAGGCCGCGCCGGATCTGCCGATCGTGGTGCTGACCGGCCATTCCGACGAATCCCAGGGCGTGGCGGCGGTGGAGGCCGGCGCTCAGGATTATCTGGTCAAGGGCCGCTTCGAACCCGAATACCTGCTGTCCCGCACCCTGAAGTACGCCGTGGAGCGCCATCAACTGCAACAGCGCATCGACGCGGAGCGCGAGCAGATACAGCGGCAACGGGAACTGCTCGCGCTGGAACAACTGGGCCGCAACTCCGCGCCGGTCACCGCGCTGCTTTACAGCCAAACCGTGCTGGCGGACTACGATCCGGTGCTGTTTCAGACACTGGTGGACCGTTATTGCAAACTGCTGGAACAGGCGGTGGAGCGGCAGGTGTTCAAGGTCGCGCACACCGTCAGTCGCGACCTGGCCACGCTGGCCGAACGACTGGGCTTCCTCAAGGCGGGGCCGCGGGATGTCATCGACCTGCATTCGCGCGCGCTGGAAATGGCGTTGCGGGATAGCGCCAAGTACGCCGCCAAATTCTATACCGACGAAGGGCGCTTGATGGCGCTGGAACTGATGGGATATCTGGTGAATTATTACCGGCGCTTCTACCGGGATTCACTGCAAACCGGGCACGCCGGGCAGAGCGGGAACTCCGGATGACTTGCTCGACGCCAAAGCGACCCTGCCAGTGGCTAAAAGCTGGTTGTAACGTTTGCGATAGCCGGGGCATCGACTCGAAACGAGGATTTTTTCATGGATAAATTCGTGCTCAAGCTCTATATCACCGGACACACCCCGCAAAGCGAGCGCGCCATCAGCAACCTGCGCCGGATTTGCGAGGCCGAGCTGAAATCTCAGTTCGAAATGCAGGTGATCGACGTACTGGAACATCCGCAACTCGCCGAGAACGACCGCATTATCGCCACGCCGACGCTGATCAAAAGCCTGCCGCCGCCTCTGCGGCGCATTATCGGCGATCTATCCGATAGCGAGCGCGTCCTGTTGGGCTTGGATCTCACACCGCTTTCCTGATTTCAGCCGAGGTACCCAAGCATGCCCTTAAACAACAGTACGATCAGCAAACTGGTCACCGGCATCCCCGGCTTCGATGCGATCGCCAAAGGCGGGCTGCCCGAAGGCCGCACCACGCTGCTTGCCGGTTCGGCCGGCAGCGCCAAGACCGTGTTCGCCGCCCAGTTTCTGGCCGAAGGCATCCGCCAGTTCGACCAGCATGGCGTGTTCGTCACTTTCGAGGAAGCGCCGGCCGATATCCGCCGCAGCATGGTCTCGCTGGGCTGGGACATCGCCACTTGGGAAACCGAGGGGCGCTGGGCTTTCGTCGATGCCTCGCCGCTGCCCGGCGAAACCGAGGTCATTGCCGGCGCATACGATCTCGGCGCATTGCTGGCCCGTATCGAATCCGCGGTCAACCGGGTCGGCGCGCGGCGGCTGGCGATGGATTCACTGGGTTCCCTGTTCAGTTATTTCGAAAATCACGCGCTGATCCGCAATGAGCTGTTCCGCATCTCGGCGGCATTGAAGCTGATGAAGATCACCGCGATCATGACCGCCGAGCGTACACAGGAGTATGGCAGCATCAGCCGTTACGGTGTGGAAGAGTTCGTGGTCGATAACGTTATGATCCTGCGCAACGTGCTGGATGGAGAAAAGCGGCGGCGGACCCTGGAACTGCTCAAGTTCCGCGGCACCGAACACCAGAAGGGCGAATATCCACTGACGGTGCTCCCCGGCCAGGGCGTCGTGGTCATCCCGCTGTCGGCCATCGAACTCAAGCAGCGCTCGTCAAACACCCGCATCGCCTCCGGCAGCCGCGAATTGGACATCATGTGCGGTGGCGGCTTCTTCCGCGACTCGATCATTCTGGTGTCCGGCGCCACCGGCTGCGGCAAGACGCTGATCTCCACCGAATTTGCCGCCAGCGGCGCGACCAGTAACGAACGATGCCTGTTTCTGGCCTTCGAGGAAAGCCGGGATCAGTTGACGCGCAACGCCACCGGCTGGGGTAAGAACTTCGAGGATCTGGAATCCCGGGGTCTGCTCAAGGTCATTGCGGCCTACCCGGAAACCATGGGGCTGGAAGACCACCTGATCGCCATCAAGGAAGCCATCGATGAGTTTCAGCCCAATCGCGTGGCGGTGGACAGCCTGTCGGCCCTGGAGCGGGTTTCCACCGTCAAGGGTTACCGCGAATTCGTGATCGGTCTAACCTCGTTCATCAAGCACCGGGAAATCGCCGGCCTGTTCACCGCCACCACCCCGCGACTGATCGGCGGCGAATCGATTACCGAAGCCCATATTTCCACCATCACCGACTCCATCATCCTGCTGCGCTATGTGGAACTGTTCGGGGAGATCACTCGCGGCATTACCGTGCTGAAGATGCGCGGCTCGGCCCACGACAAGGAAATCCGCGAGTTTTCCATCGACGCCACCGGCATGCACATCGGCCAGGCCTTCCGCAACGTCACCGGCATCCTGTCGGGCCATCCTCGCCATGTGGAGCCGCACGAAATCAAGCGGCTGGACACGCTGTTCGCCGACCACGACGAGGGGTGACAAACAGCCGGCTCCTCACCGGCCGGCGCGTCGGTTTCGGGCTGGCGCTGCTGGTCGCCATCGTCGGCGCGTCCCTGGCGCTGGATCGCTGGCTGCCGCCGCCGGTCGAGCGCGCCCGAAACACTTCAACCCTGGCGCTGGACTCCGAGCAGCGCATCCTGCGCGCCTTCACCACGCCGCCGGGCGTGTGGCGGCTACCGGCGCGGCCGAAAGACGTGGACCCGCTGTACCTCACCATGCTCGCGGCCTACGAAGACCAGCGTTTTGCCACCCATTCCGGCGTCGATCCGCTGGCGGTGGCGCGGGCGCTGGGGCAATGGCTGCGGCATGGCCGAGTGGTGTCGGGCGCTTCGACCCTGAGCATGCAGACCGCCCGCCTGCTGGAGCCGCACCGGCGCGACCTGTCCGGCAAGCTGGGCGAAATGCTGCGCGCCCTGCAACTGGAACGCCGCTATTCCAAGGATGAAATTCTCGGTTTCTACCTGACTCTGGCCCCCTACGGCGGCAATCTGGAAGGAATACGCGCCGCCGCGCTGGCCTGGTTCGGCAAGGAACCGATCCGGCTGACGGCGGCGGAAGCAGCGCTGCTGGTGGTGCTGCCGCAAGCCCCGTCCCGGTTGCGGCCGGACCGCTATCCCGAGCGGGCGCGGGCGGCGCGGGATAAGGTCTTGGCGCGCATGGGCCAAGTCGGCGTGCTGACCTCGCGCCAGGTGGAGGAAGCCCGCGAGGAGCCCGTTCCCCGGCGCCGGCGCTCCCTGCCGTTTCTGGCCCCGCATCTGGCCGGGCGATTGCGCGCGGCCCGGCCGGATGCGCCGCTGCTGCACACCTTTATCGACCGGAATTTGCAGCAGACCCTGGAAACGCTGGCTCGCCAGCGGCAGAGCGTGCTGGAGCCGGCCAGCAGCATCGCGCTGCTGGTGGTGGCGAACCGCGACCGGCGGGTGCTGGCCTATGTCGGCGCCAGCGATTTCTTCGATCCGCGCCGCGCCGGCCAGGTTGACATGGTGCGGGCGGTGCGCTCGCCGGGCTCGACGCTGAAACCGCTGGTGTACGGGCTGGGTTTCGACGATCTGCTGATCCACCCCGAAACCCTGATCGAGGATGTACCGACCCACTTTGGCGACTACAGCCCCGGCAATTTCCTCAACACCTACGCCGGACAACTGTCGGTGCGCGAGGCGCTGCAACAGTCGCGAAACATCCCGGCGGTGGCGGTGCTGGAACAGGTCGGGCCGGCGCGGGTGGCTTCGCGGCTGCGCGAGGTCGGCTTGCCGCTGCACTGGAACACGGCCAACCCCCGGCCCGGCTTGCCGCTGGTGCTGGGCGGGGTCGGCATGACCCTGGAGGAACTGGCGACGCTGTACGCCGGTATCGCCAGCGGCGGCCGGATCGCGCCCTTGCGCTTCTCCCCCGCCGACCCCATCGAGCCGGGCCGCGATCTGTTGACGGCCACCGCCTGCTGGTATCTGAACGATATCCTGCGTGGTTCGCCGGTGCCGCAAAACGTGGCCCCGCCGGCCAGCGCCGCCCGGCCGCGCTTCATCGCCCACAAGACCGGCACCTCCTACGGCTTCCGCGATGCCTGGGCGCTGGGTTTCGACGCCGATTACACCGTCGGGGTCTGGGTCGGCCGGCCGGACGGCTCGCCCAGCCCCGGTCACTACGGCCGCAACACCGCCGCGCCGCTGCTGTTCCGGGTGTTCGATCTGCTACCGGAACCCACGACCCCGCCCACGCCGCCGCCCGCCAACGTGCTGCGCGTGGTTGGCCGCGAACAATTGCCGGAGCGCCTGCGCTATTTCCGCACCCGCTCGGCGCGGGAAACAGCCAGCGCGCCACCGCTCGGCATCAGCTTCCCAGTGGCGGGGACCACGGTGGAATTGCCGGCGCGGGACGATCGCTTGACCGAGCTGCCACTGGCCGCGACCGGTGGGGTCCGGCCGCTGCGCTGGCTGGTGAACGGTCGGCCGTTGCCCGCGAACCCATGGCGGCGGGATGCGTTCTGGCCGCCGGACGGTGAGGGGCTGGCGCGGATCACCGTGCTGGATCAGGCCGGGCAGGCCGCCAGCGCCGAAGTGTGGATCAGTCGGACCACCAGGGAATAACGACTGCCTTTTCCCTCGGGATTATTCCGGGTGATGAGAGCCTGGGTTTTGCGCCTACGGCGCTGTCTTGGGCAGTTTGTCGCCCCAGGGCATCATCGCCACCGCCGACACCGAGTTCTTGGGCGAACCTTCCACCAGCTTGTCGCTGTAGACCAGATACACCAGGGTATTGCGCGTCTGGTCGAGGAAGCGCACCACCCGCATCTTCTTGAACAGCAGCGAACGGCGTTCGGTGAATACTTCCTCGCCGTTCTTGAACTTCTCCTTGACGTTGATCGGCCCGGTCTGCCGGCAGGCCAGCGAGGCGTCGGAGGTGTCCTCGGCCAACCCCAGCCCGCCCTTGATGCCGCCCGTCTGCGAGCGGCTGACGTAACAGGTCACGCCGTCGATCTTGGGATCGTCGAAGGCTTCGACCACGATTTTGTGGTTCGGCCCCAACCACTGGAAGGCAGTGTCCACGCTGCCGATTTCATCGGCGTGGACCAGCGGCGCCATGACCAGCGCCCCACCGAGCAGCCCACCGAGCCAAGGGGTTCTCATTTTGCGATTCATCCGGGGTTTCTCCGTTGCTTAATCGTACCCGGGAGAATAACGCAACTCGACACCGGACTCAGCCTCGGCGAACCGAAGGGTTGCGGGCGTGCCCAACCCTCAAGAACCCGCCGTTCAGTCCGTCTGAACAAACATCCCGCCGGATTTCGAGTCTATTTAACGCGGCTTAACATCCCGTGAGATTTATTGGATGATCGGCCGGTTACCCCACTCTCCTCAGGAGGATCTGGCAATGCGTATCGGTGTCCCCAAAGAGATCAAGGTTCATGAATACCGGGTCGGCCTGACTCCTGACAGCGTGCGGGAATTCACCGCCCACGGTCATCAGGTGCTGATGGAAACCCAGGCCGGCGCGGGCATTGGCAGTTCGGACGACGACTATCGCGCCGCCGGCGCCGAGATCGCGGCCATGCCCGCGGACATCTTCGCCCAGGCCGACATGATCGTGAAGGTCAAGGAACCGCAGGCGGTGGAGCGCCGGATGCTGCGTCCGGACCAGATTCTGTTCACCTATCTGCACCTGGCTCCCGACCCGGATCAAACCCGGGATCTGGTCAAGAGCGGCGCCATCTGCATCGCCTACGAAACCGTGACCGATGGCCATGGCGGGCTGCCGCTGCTGGCGCCGATGTCGCAGGTGGCCGGCCGGCTGTCGATTCAGGCCGGTGCTTCGGCGCTGGAACGCGCCAAGGGTGGGCGGGGTATCTTGCTGGGTGGCGTGCCGGGCGTGGCCCCGGCCAAGGTGGTGGTGATCGGCGGCGGCGTGGTCGGCGAAAACGCCATTTACATGGCGCTGGGCATGGCCGCCGACGTGACCGTGCTGGATCGCAACGTGAACGTGCTGGCTCACCTGGCGCAGCGCTTTGGCGCGGCGCTCAAGACCGTCTACTCCACCAAGGCTTCCCTCGAAGATTATGTACTGCAAGCGGACCTGGTGGTGGGCGGGGTGCTGGTGGCCGGCGCCGGGGCGCCCAAACTGGTGACCCGCGACATGGTCCGGCGGATGAAAACGGGTTCAGTGCTGGTGGATGTCGCCATCGATCAGGGTGGCTGCTTCGAGACCTCGCATCCGACCACTCACGCCGAGCCGACCTATGTGGTGGATGGCGTGGTGCATTACTGCGTCGCCAACATGCCGGGGGCGGTGCCCAATACCTCCACCTATGCCCTCAACAACGTCACCTTGCCTTATGCCCTGATGCTGGCCGACCAAGGTTACCGGAAGGCGTTGCTGGAGAATGCCAATTTCCTGGAGGGACTGAACGTCTGCGGGGGCAAGGTCACCTATAAGGCGGTGGCCGACGATCTCGGCTACGAGTACCTCGAACCGCGCGTCGCGCTCGCCGGCTGAAAGAAGGCGGGTTGGGGCTTACTGATATTCCCGCCAGTACTCCGGTTGCGGATCGCGGCAACCGTGGGTGAGGTGCTGATAGCGGTTAATGAAAACCTCCTGCCGGGGGGTCTGGCCTTCCTGGGCGATGGCCAGGTTTTCCCGCTGGGTTTCCTCGGCGTAGTGGAACAACGCCCGCTTCAGCTTGCACAACAGACTGTTGTCGAGGTGGTAACCGAGCTCGCCCAGGGCCTGTTCGATACCTTGCAAGGTCACCCGTCGCAGGTCGTACACCACGATCAGGGCATGGGGCGACAGGTACTGGACGGCATGGACGCCAGCCACCTCTCGCAACCAGCCCGCCGCCGAGCCCGCCTGATCGGGATCGGCATGAAGACGACAAAACTGGATGGTGCGGTGCTTGTACAGCTCTTCGGTGTCGGCGTGCATGACGCTTTCCTCCACGGCTGCCGGATCACTGCGAGGCCTATCGATATAACAACCGTAGCCGCTGGCGCGCGCCGTTTCAAGCCAGCCAGCGCCCGACACTGGTCCGGCTCAGCCCGGCGGCGTCCCGGTAATCGCTCACTTCGACAAAGCCGCGTTGCCGTAACAGCGCCGGCACCGCCTCACCCTGATCGTAACCGTGCTCCAGCAACAGCCAGCCGCCCGCCAGCAGGCAAGCGGGCGCTTGCGCGATGATCGACCGCAGGGCCTCCAACCCGTCCTCGCCCGCCACCAGCGCCGCCGCCGGCTCGAAGCGCAAATCGCCCCGCCGCCAGTGAGCGTCGGCGGCGGCGACATAGGGCGGATTGGAGGCCATCAGATCGAAGCGCTCGCCGGCCAGCGGCGCGCACCAGTCGCCTTCGCGGAATTCGACGTTGGCGATGTTCAGCCGCCGGGCGTTGCGCCGGGCGACGGCCAGGGTCGCCGGGCCGCTCTCGGTGGCGACGATGCGCGCCCGTGGCCGTTCCACCGCCAGGGCGAGGGCGATGGCGCCGCTGCCGGTACCCAGATCGGCGAGCGTGCATGTTCGATCCGTCGGCAGCCGTTCCAATGCCAATTCGACCAGCAATTCGGTTTCCGGGCGAGGGATCAAGGTATCCGGCGTGACTTCCAGCTCCAATGACCAGAACTCGCGCCGACCGAGCAGGTACGCAACCGGTTCTCCCGCCTGACGCCGGTCCAGCCAGGCGAGGAAACGAGTCGCCCGCTCCGATTCCGGCACCCGCTCCGGCCAGGCATGAAGGTAGCTACGGGGCCGCTCCAGCGCCGCCGCCAGCAGCAATTCGGCGTCCAGTCGCGGGGTCTCGCTGGTTTCGGCCAGTCGCTGGACGGCGGCGGCCAGCAATTCGCGGAGGGGGGCGGCGCTCACTCGGCCAGCGCCGCCAGCAAATCGGCCTGGTATTCGTTGATCAGTGGATCGATGACCGCATCGAGATGGCCCGCCAGCACCTCGCCGAGCTTATAGAGGGTCAGATTGATGCGATGGTCGGTCACCCGCCCTTGCGGAAAATTGTAGGTGCGGATGCGTTCGGAGCGGTCGCCGCTACCGACCAGCAGCTTGCGGGTTTGGGCCTGGGCGCTGGTCTGTTTTTCCCGCTCGGCCGCCAGCAGCCTGGCCTGCAACAGCGACATCGCCCGCGAACGGTTCTTGTGCTGGGAACGCTCGTCCTGACATTCCACCACGATCCCGCTCGGCAGGTGAGTGATACGGATGGCCGAATCGGTCTTGTTGACGTGCTGACCGCCCGCTCCCGAAGCGCGGTAGGTGTCGATGCGCAGCTCGCCGGGGTTGATGTCGATCTGCTCGACCTCCGCCAGTTCCGGCAGCACCGCCACGGTGGCGGCGGAGGTATGAATGCGGCCCTGCGCCTCGGTGACCGGCACCCGCTGCACCCGGTGCGCGCCGGATTCGAACTTCAGCCGCGAATAAGCACCATGGCCGATAATGCGGCTGATCGCCTCCTTGTAGCCACCGTGCTCGCCGAGGCTCTCGCTGAGAATTTCCAGGGTCCAGCCGCGCAGTTCGGCATAACGCGCATACATGCGCAGCAGATCGCCGGCGAACAGCGCGGCTTCGTCGCCGCCGGTACCGGCGCGGATTTCCAGGAACACATTGCCGACGTCATGCGGATCGCGCGGCAGCAACAGCAGTTGCAGCGTCTGCTCCTGCCCGGCGCGGCGTTCTTCCGCCTCCAATAGTTCTTCCTGGGCCAGGGCGCGCAGTTCGGGGTCGCCGTCCCGGCTCATCTCGCGGGCACTGTCCAGATCGTCCAAAGTGCGACGGTAGGCCAGGAACCCGCTCGCCACCGGCTCCAATTGGGCGTATTCCATCGACAGGGCGCGGAAACGGTCGTTGTCGCCGATGATTTCGGGATCGGCCAGCAGCGCGCCGACTTCCTGATGGCGTTCCGTTAGTTGCTCCAGCTTGGCGAGCATGGAGGCGTTCATCGGCGCGGATCTCCGTCACCCAATCGATACAGGTTTTTGATCAGATTCAGCATGGTGGTATCGCCTTCGGCGGCGGCTTCGCGCAGTCCGACGCAAGGTACGTGAAGGAACTTGTTGGTCAGGGTATGGGCCAGGATATCGAGCACGGCGATCGGGTCCTTGCCCTGGGCGAGCTGGCGTCGGGCGCGGTCCATCGCCTCGTCGCGGGTAGCTTCGGCCTGCCGGCGCAGGGCGCGGATACTGGCGACGCTGCCTTGGGCGCGCAACCAGGCCATAAAGTGTTCGACCTGAGTGTCGATGATTTCCTCGGCCTGCTGGGCGGCGGCCTGGCGCGAGCGCAGGTTATCCTGAATGATATCTTTAAGGTCGTCCACCGTGTATAGATAGACATCGTCCAGTTCGGCGACCGCCGGATCGATGTCGCGCGGCACGGCCAAATCCACCATGAGCATCGGCCGATGGCGGCGCTGTTTCAGACACTGGCGGACCAGCGCCGCCCCCAACAGCGGGTCGGGGCTGGCGGTGGAGGCAATGACGATATCGGCCTCGCCCAGATGGGCCGGGATTTCGTCCAGGGCAACGGCGTAACCGGCGAAGGAGGCCGCCAGCGCATGGGCTCGTTCCAAGGTGCGGTTGGCCACGATCAGCCGCCCGACCCCGCTCTCGTGCAAGTGGCGGGCGACCAGCTCGATGGTGTCGCCGGCGCCGATCAGCAAGGCGGCGCAGCGGGGCAGGTCGGCGAAAATCTGCCGGGCCAGGCCGACCGCCGCGAACGCCACCGACACCGGGCTGGCACCGATGCGGGTATCGGTGCGGACCTGTTTGGCGACCGAGAAGGTATGCTGGAACAGCCGCTCCAGCCGGACACCGAGCGCGCCGGCGCTGTTGGCAACCTGATAGGCGGCCTTGATTTGGCCGAGGATCTGCGGCTCTCCCAGCACCAGCGAATCCAGTCCGGAGGCGACCCGCAGGATGTGGCGCACCGCCCGCCGGTTGGTGTACCGGTACAGATAAGGCTGCAAATCGACCGTGCGCAACTTATGATAATCGCCCAGCCATTCCACCACTTGGCGGCCGTTTTCGTCATGGAGGCCGCAGTAAACCTCGGTACGGTTGCAGGTCGATAGAATCGCCGCTTCGCGGGCGCCGCCGCAATCGAGCAGATCCCGCAAGGCGGATTGTAGCCGTTCGGGCGCAAACGCGATCCGCTCGCGAACGCCGACGGGGGCGGTTTGATGGTTGAGACCGAGGGCCAACAGTGGCATGGATGCATCTGATCGGGCTGAAAAACGGTGGAATTCTGCGGGATACAATAGGCGAATGACAAGGTCATAGTGTTTTGATGGATTATCATGCGAACGGTTGCCCCTCCTTTTTCACGCGCCGACGTGCCGCGGCCTGGAAGCCGGCGCTCCCGTCTTGCGCCAACCCCCTTTCGGGCGGTTCTCCGACCGCCGAAACCGAATGATAGATATACCCGGCGATGAATAGATTGCTTTTGAAGGTGTTGGGCTTAAGCAGCTTGCTGTTGGGCGGCTGCGCGACGGTGGTGGACGCGCAGGCTCCCGCCGTTCCGGAATACTCGATCCGACCGGCGTTGCAACCCAGTCCCCGCGCTGAACTGATGTACCAGGTGCTGGTGGCGGAACTGGCGGGCAAACGCGACCGCCTCGACGTGGCGCTGACCAACTACCGTCAGGCCACGGTCGCCAGTCACGACCCCCGGATAGCCGAACGGGCGACGATGCTGGCGTTGATCATGAAAGACCATGCCGCCGCCCTGGATCTGGCACGGCGCTGGCTGGCGCTCGACCCCAGCAGCGAACAGGCCCAACAGGCGCTGGCGCTGGCGCTGCTGCGCAACGGACAAGAGAACGAGGCCATGTCCCCTCTGGACGCGATCCGCAAGGCCGCCCGCGCCAAGGACAAACAACAGGGTTTCGCCACCGTGGCCTCGTTGTTGAGCCAGATGGACGACAAGCAGGCGGCGCTGCGGGTGATGCGGCAGATCCGTGACCGCTACCCGCGCGAGGCCTTCGCCCAATACTATCACGCGATGCTGGCGGTGGCGGCCGGCGAGCGGGAGCAGGCGCTGCTCAGCCTGAAGGAGGCGCTGGCCCGCGACCCCAAGCTGGTTTCCGCCCACCTGCTGCGCACCCGCATCCTGCTGGATCAGGGTGAAAGAGACGCGGCGTTGGCCGGGCTCGCCAAAGCGGTGGCCGCCATGCCGCGCGATCGCAACCTGCGGATGGATTATGCCCGGCTGCTGGTCGATGCCGGCCAGTTGGACAGGGCCCGCCGCGAGTTCGCCATTCTGCTCAACCAGAATCCCAAGGACACCGACTCATTGTACGCCCTCGGCGTGCTGGCGACCGAAACCCGCCAATTCGACCTGGCCGAGAGCTATTTTCTCGACCTGATCAAGCGTAACACCCGCTTGGCCGACGCCTACTTCGAACTGGGCCGGATCGAGGAGCAGCGCGAGGATTACGGCAAGGCCAACGAGTGGTACGCGCGGGTAACCAGCGATGATCGCTACCTCACCGCCCAGATGCGGATGGGCGTGGTCCTGGCCAAGGTCGGCGATACCGCCGCCGTCAGCCAGCATTTCGACACGCTGCGCCGCAAGGACCCGAAAAACAGCATCAACTTGTATCTGGCCGAAGCCGAAGCGTTGCGCGAGGGGGAGCGTTATCAAGAAGCCTTCGATACGCTGGATCGGGGACTGGCTCTGCACGCCGACGACAAGGATCTGTTGTACGCCCGGGCGCTGGTGGCCGAGCGGCTCGATCGCGTTGACGTGCTGGAACGAGACCTGCGCGCCATTCTCGCCAGCGACCCCAAGAATGGCCAAGCGCTCAATGCGCTCGGTTATACTCTGGCGGATCGCACCGACCGCTACCAGGAAGCGCTGGGCTATATCGAGCAGGCGCTGGCTTTGCTGCCCGACGATCCCGCCGTGCTCGACAGCATGGGCTGGATACAGTACCGATTGGGCGATAACGCCAAGGCCTTGCAATACCTGCGGCAAGCCTACCAGCGGAACCCGGACGCGGAAATCGCCGCGCACCTCAGCGAAGTGCTGTGGGCTAGCGGCCAACGCGAGGAAGCCCAGAAAATCTGGCGGGAAGCATTGACCAAAACGCCGAACAGCCCGCATCTGCGCAAGCTGCAAGAGCAGTTGGGGTGGTGAACGTGCCGCGGATGCCGTGTGGGACCCACGGGTGGCGTGCGCCACGGCACTGGGGCATGGCCCTGATGGCGCTGCTGCTCGTCCTGTCGGCGGGTTGCGCGGTGGCCCCCTCCTCTCCGCCGACCGCGCCGGATGCCTGGGCCGCCCGCCAGTCCGTCCTGACCCGATTGACGCAGTGGCAAGCCGACGGGCGCATCGGCGTGGTCAACGGCCAGGACGGTTGGCACGCCGGCTTCCAGTGGACGCAGCGGGAACCCGCTTACCGCATCGACATCATCGGTCCGCTTGGCCAGGGCCGAATCACGATCCAGGGCGACGAACGCGAGGTCAGCATCCAGACTCAGGATGGCCAGCGCTCGACCGCGCCCGATCCCGATCTCCTGCTGGAGCAAACTCTCGGCCTGCGCCTGCCGGTGACCGGCCTGCGTTACTGGGTACGCGGCTTGCCGGCGCCAGGTCCGACCACCCTCCTGCAAACCGATGCCGCCGGTCGCTTGACTCGGTTGGAACAGAATGGTTGGGTGATTGAGTATCCCAGCTATGCCCCAAGCTCCGTTTTCAACCTCGACCTGCCCGAGCGCATCGTCGCCCGGCGACTGGATCTCGGCGTCAAGCTGGTGATCGAGCAATGGACGCTATAACGCTCGATTCCGCCGCCTGGCCGGCTCCCGCCAAGCTGAACCTCATGCTGCGCGTCGTCGGCCGACGACCGGATGGCTACCATCTGCTGCAAACAGTGTTTCAGTTCCTGGATCGCTGCGACCGGCTGTGGTTCGAGCCGCGCGACGATGACACGATTACCCGCGATGGCGAAGTCGTCGGCGTGCCGCCGGAGGCCGATCTGACGGTACGCGCCGCCCGCCTGTTGCAACAGACAACCGGCGTCGATCAGGGCGTGCGCATCCGCATCGACAAGCGCTTGCCCATGGGCGGCGGTCTGGGTGGCGGCAGCTCCGACGCCGCTACCACGCTGGTCGCGCTCAACCACTACTGGCGGACCGGGCTGACGCTGGTGGAACTGGCCGAACTCGGACTGCGGCTGGGCGCCGACGTGCCGGTATTCGTGCATGGCCGAGCGGCCTGGGCGGAAGGCGTCGGCGAACGGCTGACGCCGCTGGAACTGGACGAGCCCTGGTTCGTGGTGTTGGCTCCGACCTGTCATGTGGCCACGGGTGCGGTGTTCGGCGATTCGGAATTGACAAGAAACTCATCGCTGATCACAATAACCGACTTCATGATGGGTGCTGACGGCAACGATTGTGAGGCGGTGGTTTACCGCCGCTACCCGGAAGTTGCCGCCGCCGCCGCCTGGCTGGTGCGATACGGGTCGCCTCGCTTGACTGGCACCGGCGCATGCGTGTTCGCCGCCTTTCCGAGCACCGACCACGCCCAGTATGTGCTGGACCGGCTACCGCCGGATTGGAAGGGGTTCGTCGCCCGCGGTTGCAATCGTTCGCCACTGCATGAGCGCCTGACGCGGGAATGTGTCGCACCCGCCTGAAGCACCTGCGATTTCTTGGGCCGTCGCCAAGCGGTAAGGCACCGGATTTTGGATCCGGCATTCCCAGGTTCGAATCCTGGCGGCCCAGCCATCTACCACAGAGATCGACAACGGGGGATTGCGTCGTGTACGAAGGTCGAATGATGGTATTCGCCGGCAACGCCCACCCGCAACTGGCCCGCGATATCGTCAGTCATCTCCAACTGCCCCTCGGTCAAGCAATCGTCGATCGCTTCAGCGATGGCGAGGTCATGATCGAACTGATGGAGAATGTGCGCGGCAAGGATGTCTTCGTCGTCCAGCCCACCTGCTATCCCACCAACGACAATATCATCGAGCTGTTGGTGATGGCCGACGCCCTGCGGCGTTCCTCGGCGGTGCGGGTTACGGCGGTCATCCCCTATTTCGGCTATTCGCGGCAGGACCGCCGCCCGCGCTCGGCGCGAGTGCCAATTTCCGCCAAGGTGGTCGCCAACATGATCACCAGCGTCGGCGTGGACCGGGTGTTGACCGTGGATCTGCACGCTGACCAGATTCAGGGCTTTTTCGATATTCCGGTTGATAACGTCTACGCCACGTCGATCGTATTGAACGACATCCGCGCGCAGAACCTCGGCAATGATCTGATGGTGGTGTCACCGGACGTGGGCGGCGTGGTGCGCGCCCGTGCCCTGGCCAAGCGCTTGGACGACTCGGAACTGGCGATCATCGACAAACGCCGGCCGGCGCCCAATCAGACCCAGGTGATGCATGTGATCGGCGATGTGGAGGGACAACACTGCATCGTGGTCGACGACATGGTGGATACCGCCGGCACGCTGTGCCAGGCCGCCCGGGCACTGAAGGAATGGGGCGCCGCCTCGGTGCGCGCCTACTGCACCCACGCCGTGCTGTCCGGCCCCGCGGTCGATAATCTCCGTGGTTCGGCGCTGGATGAACTGGTGGTCACCGACAGCATCCCGCTGCGCCCCGCGGCGGTCGCCTGCCCGAACATCCGCCAGATCGGCGTAGCCGGCCTGCTGGCCGAAACCATGCGCCGCATCCATCTCGAGGAATCAGTCAGCTCGCTGTTTTAAACGCCGTCCCCGCCCGCCGAACGGGCGGTCAATCCAAGCGGTGCGCCTGGTCGCGGGCGCGCCGTGTTTTTTTACCACTGGAGCATAATCCAATGAGTACCACGTTCGAACTGCAAGCCGATCCGCGCGGCAAATTGGGCAAAGGTGCGAGCCGCCGCCTGCGCCGTGCCGGTAAGGTGCCGGCCATTTTGTACGGCGGCGGGCAAGATCCGGTGCCACTGTTGCTGGATCAACTGGATCTGATGAATCATTTCAAGAACGACGCGATCTATTCGCATGTGCTGACCCTGAATATAGGCGACCGCACCGAGCAGGCCGTACTGCGCGACATCCAGCGCCACCCCTTCAAGCCGACCTTCCTGCATCTGGACTTTCTGCGGGTGATCGCCGACCACAAGCTGCGGGCCCACGTACCGATCCATTTCGCCAACGAAACCACCGCGCGCGGCGTCAAGATACAGGGCGGCATGATCAGCCGCGCGCTGATCGAAATTGAAATCGAATGCCTGCCCAGCGACCTGCCGGAATTCATTGAAATCGACATGGCCGACATGGAACTGGGCGATAGCGTTCGTCTGTCCGAAATCAAACTGCCAGCCGGGGTGACACTGACCAGCCATATCGAACCAGGCTCGGAGTCGGACGTACTCCTGGTCAGTATTCACCATGCCCATGGCGGTAACGAAGAGGAAGCGGCTGGCGACGAGCCGGCGGCCGACTGAAGCCCAGGCCGGATTTTCCCAAACGGACGAGCCCATGTCGGAACCGGCACCGCTACCGCAACTGCTGGTGGGGCTGGGCAACCCCGGCCCCCAGTACGCCGGCACCCGCCATAACGCCGGCTTCTGGCTGGCGGACGAACTGGCTCGTCAGTACGGCGGCCAGTTTCGCCTCAATGCGAAATACCACGGCGAGACCTGTCGGATTGCGCTGGCCGGACAGGAGCTGTGGTTGCTGAAACCGATGACCTTCATGAACCGCAGCGGGCAGGCGGTCGCGGCGCTGGCGCGCTTCCATCGAATTCCACCGGCGGCGATCCTGGTCGCGCACGATGACCTGGACCTGCCGGCGGGCATGGTGCGGCTGAAACAGGCCGGCGGACATGGCGGTCACAACGGTCTGCGCGATTTGATCGCCCATCTGGGGAGCAACGGTTTTGCGCGGGTGCGACTGGGCATCGGCCATCCTGGTGACAGCCGCGAGGTGCTTGATCATGTGCTGCGCCACCCTCCGCGCACGGAGCAAACCCTGATCGAACAAGCCATCCTCGATGCGCTGCGCGAGCTGCCGCGTATCCTGGCTGGCCAATGGCAACGCGCCGTGCAAGCCCTGCACGGACGGCGGATCGAACCGCCGCTCTCCCCGGCGCCGGACGGTTCTACCTGAAACCTTGACATCCTCCCCGGCCTAAACGCCGGGGATTCCTGACTCACTTCAGAGCCAGCGTATGATGCCCCATACGGAGAATGTTCAGTGCGGCGTTCACATCGCGATCATGGACCGCATGGCATTCGCCGCACACCCATTCTCTGACCCCAAGACCCTTTCGACCTTTTGGGCCGCCTATCGAACCACAACAGGAACAGGTCTGGGTTGAGAGGTGTTCCGACACCTCTAAGTACACCACCTTCCGCGCCATCGCTTTGTATTCAAGAAGGTGGCGGAACATGGCCCATCCGGCGTCATTCACCGATTTCGCCATGTTCGTTTTTGTCAGCTTGAAACTGGACACGTCGCCGACAACGATCAACTCGCAGTCGTTGATCAGCCTTGTCGATTCCTGATGCAAAAAATCCTTGCGCCGGTGGGCTATCCTGGCGTGCAGGTTCCGCACCTTGCGCGGCTTTCGCTTGCGCTGAAATTCGGCCAACCGCTTTTGCTGATTGCGATACCAGCGTGGCGCTTCGATCCTGGAACCGTCGGAGCAGGTCGCCAGCATTTTCAATCCCGAGTCGATGCCGACTTGCTTGGTTCCAACGGTCGGCTGTTCGTCCGGGACTTCGCAAACGAAATGGACGTACCACCGCTTACGGGCGTCTTGGCTAAAGCTCCCACACTTGATCGGTCCGGGTAGGCCCCGGCTGTTCCAAAACCGGAATGCTTGCCCCGCGTAGCGCACGGTATCGTCCACGACCTTGATCCCGGATGCCTTGAACGGAACCCAGCCCGGCGACCGTTTCCCGCGCCAGCGCAGCTTGCGCTTCTTGAACTGCTGGCGGCGGGTCGCATACTGCTCGCACACGGCCTGCACCGTTTGCGAATGCAAGCCCAGTTCCTTGCTGCTGCCCGTGGTCAGCTTGCACAAATCTTGATATGTCGGCCAGCGTTGATCCCAGCGCAAGGCGTGCTCTTGGGTTTCGTTGCAGAAGTTCCACACCTGATTGCACGACCGCGCCAAGGCCGTGAGTTCGGCGGTACAACCGGAATCCTTTATTCGGTACTGAAAAGTCTTTATCATGTTGCTAACAATAACTCTCCATGCCTGGAAGAGCAACATGCCAAACACAATTTTGCACATCAAAATTAACGAGGAACTGAAGGAGCGTCTTCGCAAGCTGGCCGCGCACGATCAGCGGACACTTTCCAATCTGGTCCAAAAGGTATTGGCCGATTATGCCGACCAGAAAGAAGGCGAACTTCGTTCGCCGCGTTCTGCATCCCCGCCCTGAAGAACGGGGCCTTTCGCGCAAAATCCAGGGTAAAACCAGCACTTCGCGCCAACTCCCTCGACGTTCCGCCGAACCCCGTCAGTCCGCCTCGCCCCCAAGGGAGGAATGGCAAGACGGCGGCATTTCGAGCAGCAATATCTCGATCAAACCCAGCAGTGCCGCCAGCGCGCCGCGATGGCGTTCCACCACCGCCCGGCCACGCTGGCCGGTGGTCCGACGGAATTCTGGATCGGCCAGCAACCGGTCAATCGCCGCCGCCAGTTCGCCGGCATCCGCTACCCGCCAAGCCGCTGTAGCCGCCAGCAGCCGCTCGCCCGCTTCGCTGAAGTTGAACATGTGCGGACCGAACAGCACCGGCAACCCCAGCAGCGCCGGTTCCAGCACGTTGTGGCCACCGGTGGCGACCAGGCTGCCGCCGACGAAGGCCAGATCGGCGGCGGCGTAGAACAGTAACAATTCTCCCATGCTGTCGCCGAGAAACACGGCGCTGTCCGCCGCGTGGACGTTCCGCTCGCTACGCCGGGCGACGGAAAATCCCCGCTGCCGGCACAATGCCGCCACGCTGTCGAAGCGTTCCGGGTGGCGCGGGACCAACAGTAGCAGCAATGTCGGCCAGCGGACGCGAAGCCGGACGAACGCGTCCAGGATCGTTTCATCTTCGCCGGCATGGGTACTGGCGGCGATCCAGACCGGCCGCTGGTCCCCCAGTAGATCCCGTCGCAGTTGTCGCCCCCGCTCCGGCAGGTCGGTCGGTGGCGCCAAGTCGTATTTGAGATTGCCGGTCACTTCGACCCGTGGCGCGCCCAGCGCGCGAAAGCGGGCGGCGTCGGCATCGGCCTGGGCGGCGATCAGCGTCACGTCCCGTAGCATGGCGGCGGTCAGTCCACGAATCCGGCCGTAACCGCGCGCCGAGCGCTCCGACAGCCGGGCGTTCGCCAGCAGCACCGGGATGCCGGCCGTCGCGCATTGTCGCAGCAGGTTCGGCCACAGCTCGGTTTCCATGATTACCGCCAGTCTGGGCCGGACACGCCGCAAAAACCGTCGGGTCGCGCCGGGCAGATCGTAGGGCGCGTAAACGTGATGCACGCGTTCGCCCAGCGCTTCGCGGACTTGACGGGAACCGGTCAGCGTGGTGGTGGTCACCAGCAGCGGCAGATCGGGATAACGGTCCAGCAGCGCGCGAATCAGCGGCAGGGCGGCGCGGGTTTCGCCCACCGACACGGCGTGAAGCCACAGGCCGCCGGGCGGCAACGGCGGGACGAAACCCAGCCGCTCGCGCCAGCGCCGGCGATGTCCGGCATCCCGGCGGCCGCGCCCGTACAAGCGCAGCAGCGCCAGCGGCAGAATCAGATAGAGCAAACCGGTATAGATCAGGCGCATGAGCCTTGAGCGCTCCCGGTCTCCGCTCCGTGATCCCTGGCCGCCGCTCCCCGTTCCCTCACTCAGGCGGCTCCCGGACCCACATCAGGGTCGCGCCGATCACCGCCGCCGGCATGGCCAGAAAATTCAGCACCGGGATCAGGGTCAGCACCAGGGTCATGCCACCGAAGCTCAAGGTTCGCGGCCAGTGTTTGCGCAGCAGCCGGCGCTGGTCCCGGAACGATAGACCGCGGTTACCGAGCGGATAGTCGGAATACTCCAAGGCCAGCATCCAGGCGCTGAACAAAGCCCAGAGCACCGGCGCGGCCACGTTGACCACCGGCACGAACGACAGCACCAGCAGGGGAATCGCCCAGCCGATGAAGTACAGCAGCTTGCTCAGCTCCGCCAGCGGGCTCAGCACCAGTTCCTTCCAGGTCAATCCGGCCGTTGGTGGCGTGGCGCCCGCCGGGTTGGCCATTTTTTCGACCCGCTCGGCCAGCAGGCCGTTGAACGGCGCGGCGATCACGTTCGCCACCACGGAAAAGGTATAGAACACCACCACCAGCGCGGTCAGCACGAACAGCGGCCACAACAGCCAGTGCAGCCAGCCCAACCAGTCCGGCAGCCAGCCGGTCACGGTTCGGTCGAGCCGTTCGAGCTGGCCGGTACTCCACCAGAGGCCGGCGCCGAACAAAAGGGTGTTGATCAGCAGCGGAATCGCCACGAAACCACGCAAACCGCTCTTGGGCAACCAGCGCAAGCCGGTCAATACGTAGCTTGCGCCGTTGATCGGGGAAGAACTCATCGTACTGGAAACCCTCATGGCAAGTGCCGGCATTCGTTTCAATGCGCGGCGATCTACGTTACTATTTCTCTCCAATCAGACGCCGCCACCCCAGGCGCGCGGCGTCGCATTATAAGACTTGTTGCCGCGGTTCCGACCGTCAGTTCGCACATCCGGTCACTCGTCCCGGTTGTCCCGCGGCCATTGCGCCCCCACGGAGCATGGCAATTCACAGCGCTCGAGAAAACACCGGCGGTCGCCGGTTGCCGTTCAGGCCCGCGTTTTCGTCCCTCCCGGCGGTGGCACCCGTCGATTTCCGTTTGCCCGTTTCCCTCTCGCCGGCCGCTGGCGCTTCGAGCGCGCATCCCAGCCTGGTCACCAAAGATACCCTCCACTCCCGACCCGCGCCGCGGTTTCGGGGCTTTTCAAGCGACACTCGTGTCATTACCCACCCCTGAAGGAGTACAAACATGAAACAACCTGTCCGCGTCGTCATCACCGGTGCTGCTGGCAACATCGGTTATGCCATGGCCTTCCGGATTGCTTCGGGCAGCATGCTGGGTCCCGATCAGCCGGTGATCCTGCAGTTGCTGGAAATCACCCCGGCGCTGCAAGCCTTGCAGGGCGTGGTGATGGAACTGAACGACTGCGCCTTCCCACTGCTGGCCAACGTGGTTGCCACCGACGACCTGAAGACCGCTTTCACCGACGCCAATTTCGCCATGCTGGTCGGTGCCCGGCCGCGCGGCCCCGGCATGGAGCGCAAGGACCTGCTCACCGCCAACGGCGCCATCTTCGGACCGCAAGGCAAGGCGCTGAATGACCATGCCGCGCGCGACGTGCGGGTGTTGGTGGTCGGCAATCCGGCCAATACCAACTCCCTGATCGCCGCCAGCAGCGCGCCTGATCTCAGTCCGCGCCAGTTCCATGCCATGACCCGGCTGGATCATAACCGCGCCCTGAGCCAACTGGCCGAAAAGACCGGTAGCCATGTCAACGACATCAAGAAGATGACCATCTGGGGCAACCACTCCGCGACTCAGTATCCCGACATCGGCCAATGCACCGTCAAGGGCCAGGCGGCAACCTCGCTGGTCGATCAGGGCTGGTACCGCGATACCTTCATCCCCACCGTGCAGCAGCGCGGCGCGGCGATCATCACGGCCCGTGGCGCTTCTTCCGCCGCCTCCGCCGCCTCCTCGGCCATCGATCACATGCGCGATTGGGCGCTGGGCACTCCCGAGGGCGACTGGGTCAGCATGGCGGTCCCCGCCGATGGCTCCTACGGCATCGGCGAAGGCGTGATTTACTCCTATCCCTGCGTCTGCAAGAACGGGGACTACGAGATCGTGCAGGGCTTGCCGATCGATGAGTTCAGCCGCGGCAAGATGGCCGCCACCGAGCAGGAGCTGCGCGAGGAACGCTCCAGCATCGAAGACCTGCTCAGGGCCAAATAAAAGTCGCCTGGGGCCGGTTTCGCGGTATGCGAGGCCGGCCACCGGAAATTTCCTAGCGAGCGACTACACTTTGCAGGGCGATGAAAGCCGCATTTTCAAACCACTGAAAGCAGAGGATACCAACATTATGAATTACGAAGAATTCCACCGCTGGTCCATCGACGACCCCGAAGGCTTCTGGGGCGAACAGGCCCAGTTGATCCATTGGCACAAGCCACCGCAGAAGATCCGGGACTATAGCAAGCCACCGTTTTGCAAATGGTTTGTCGGTGGCGAAACCAACCTCTGCTACAACGCGGTGGACCGGCATCTGGCCGATCGCGCCGATCAGAATGCCTTGATCTACATCTCGACGGAAACCAACGAGACCGTCATCTACAGCTACGCCGAGCTGTACCGTGAAGTGAACCGCTTCGCCGCCGTGCTGCAATCGCTGGGTGTCGGCAAGGGCGACCGGGTCATCATCTACATGCCGATGATTGCCGAAGCCTTGTTCTCCATCCTGGCCTGCGCCCGGATCGGGGCCGTGCATTCGGTGGTGTTCGGCGGTTTCGCCGCCTACAACCTGGCGGTGCGTATCGACGACGCCAAGCCCAAGGTCATGGTCACCTCCGACGCCGGCATGCGCGGCGGCAAGGCCGTGCCCTACAAGCATCTGGTCGATGAGTCCTGCAGTCTGGCCAAATTCCCGCCGGAAAAAGTCGTGATCTGCAACCGGGGTCTGGACAAGGGTCTGACGCTGGTCGAAGGCCGCGATCTGGATTACGCGACGCTGCGCGCCCAGTACATGGACGCCGAGGTGCCGATCACCTGGCTGGAGTCGAACGAGCCGAGCTACATTCTCTACACCTCCGGCACCACCGGTATTCCCAAGGGCGTGCAGCGCGATGTCGGCGGTTACGCGGTGGCGCTGGCCTCGACCATGAAGCACATCTACCACATCAACCCAGGCGAGACGCTGTTCGCCACCTCCGACATCGGCTGGGTGGTGGGGCACTCCTATATCGTCTACGGTCCGTTGATCAACGGTTCGCCGACCATCTTCTACGAGGGGTTGCCGATTCGGCCGGACCCGGGCATCTGGTGGAAGATCGTCAACGAATACCAGGTGCGGACCATGTTCTCGTCGCCGACGGCGGTGCGCGTCCTGAAGTCGCAGGATCAGAAGTACATGACGGAGCACGACGTCTCCTGCCTGCGTTACCTGTTCCTGGCCGGCGAGCCGCTGGACGAGCCGACTTCGCGCTGGATCAGCGACGCGCTGAAGATTCCGGTCATCGATCATTACTGGCAGACCGAGACCGGCTGGCCGATGCTGTCCTACCTGCCGGGCGTGGATCTCAAGCCCAATCGCTTCGGCTCACCCGGATTCCCGGTGTACGGCTACGACATTCGGGTGATCGACGAAGGCACCGGCGACGAAGTGCCGCGGGGCGAAAAAGGCGTGCTGGTCGTGGAGCCGCCCTTACCGCCGGGCTGCCTGAGCACGGTGTGGGGCGACGACAAGCGCTTCGTGCAGAGCTACTTCTCCAGCTTCAAAACGCCGCTGTACACATCCTCCGACTGGGCAGTGCGCGATGAGGATGGCTACTTCTTCATCCTGGGCCGCACCGACGACGTGATCAACGTTGCCGGCCATCGCTTGGGCACCCGCGAAATCGAGGAAGCCATCCAGGCCCATGCGGCAGTGGCCGAGGTGGCGGTGATCGGCGTGGCTGATAAGGTCAAGGGGCAGGTGCCGGTCGGCTTCTGCCGGCTGAAGGACCCAACGCAACTTGACGCGGCGGGCGCCACCGAGAAGATGCAAAAGGAAATCATCGCCAAGGTGCAGGAACTGTTGGGGGCGGTGGCCAAGCCACATAGCATCCACTTCGTCAGCTCGTTGCCGAAGACCCGTTCCGGCAAATTGCTGCGGCGGTCGATTCAGGCGCTGGCCGAGGGCCGCGACCCTGGCGATCTGTCCACCCTGGACGATCCGAACTCGCTGGAAGAAGTGCGCCGGGCGATCGGGCAGCATTAAACCGCTAACCTAGCGTTTTTCCCTGGACCCAAGCGCTCCACTCTTAGGGGAGTGGAGCGCTTGTCTCGCAAAATCACCTCCCTCCAATACGGAAAGATCGGATTCCCCGGATGCCTCCGGCTGATTTTGGGGCACCGCCACAGCGCTTCCGATACCCATCTTCATTCCTCAGCGTGAATACCCGCCGACGGTCGATCCGAATGCCGTCCGGGCGCAACTATGCACGCGGCATCCTCGATCCAGCAACCGGTTGATTGAGTTGCGGTTTCTCAAGTCATCGTATTAGTGCCGGACCGCCCTCTGAGGCCAACCGCAACGGTTATACCAATTCTGAATAGGTTTTCGTCATTCCCGCGAATGCGGGAATCCAGGCCGCCGCTGAAAAACGGGATACCCGCTTTCGCGGGTATGACGAACAGGGTGGTTATTGGCCTCCGAAAAGAACAAAGCCTATCGGGAAACGATATTAGGTATCGATGAGGGTTCCTTCAGCTATTTCACGTCGGCGCGCGGCGTGGCGGGCATGAAGGCTGATTGCTGTTATTTAAAAGAGGGTAGTGTTCTAAATTTGGATATTGTATCATCAATCACTGAATTTTATGAATCAATAGTGATCATTGATGTGATGCAATCACAGCGCATTGGGAGAAAAAAATTATGGTTTTAGCACCGGTTTGTTGTCCACATTGTGGTCGAGATCATGTGGTTAAACGCGGCCAAACCGCGAACGAAAAACAGCGTTATCTATGTCAGAATCCAGATTGTTCCGCTCAAACTTTTATTTTGGATTATGACGATCTCGGTCGGGTACCGACTATTAAAAAACAGATTGTCGAGATGGCGTTAAACGGTAGCGGCATTCGGGATACAGCGCGGGTCCTCCACATCAGTCCGAGCACGGTGATCAGCGAATTAAAAAAAAAGAACCCAGTCTCGAATCGGTCAATCACGCCGTCCTGGAACGGCTGAATCCAAAGCATATCCTTGTTAATATTCAACGCATTGAAGATGCCAAACTGGACGAAATGTGGAGTGATGTTCGCAACAAGGAAAACCAGCGCTGGTTATGGCATGCCATCGACCATGCGACCGGCGAAGTGCTCGCCTATGTCTTCGGTGACCGAAAAGACCCCTCGTTCTTGGCCTTAAAAGCCCTCCTGGAGCCGTTTGGCATCACGCAATTTTACACGGATGATTGGGGTGCCTACGAACGTCACCTCCCCGCTGATCAACGGGTGATCGGTAAAAGCGGTACCCAGAAGATCGAACGGAAACATTTAACTTTACGGACCCGCATTAAGCGATTGGCTCGAAAAACGATCTGTTTTTCCAAACTGGATAAAATGCATGATATCGTCATCGGCCTCTTCGTTAATCGGTACGAATTTGGTATTTTAGTGTGATATCCAAATTTAGAACACTACCCGGGATAAGTTGGATTTCGCCTGAAGCATATTCACGGTTTGCATGTAACTCACCTGGTCTAGTCTGGCTAAGTGCTTAACATATTTCAAAGTTGAATGACTTGCAACTGCATGGGATGGCTTCCGTTCGTCGCGAAAATCGGACCACTCGTCCCGGTGCTCCATACGGTTGGCCTCAACTAGACCTATAGTTAAACAACGTCAAAAGAGTCCCATAGACCATGAACAAAAAATCAGGGTTTACCCTCCTCGAACTGATTTTCACGGTTGCCTTGGCGGCGATTATCATGACGATCGGCATACCTTCGTTTCGGACAGCGATTCTCAACAATTCCCGTACCGCTCAACTGAACGAGTTTGTTGGTGTTCTCAATATTGCCCGTTCCGAGGCGATCAAACGTGGTATTAGAGTCACGATCTGTCGCAGGCTGGATGATGCCACCTGTGCTGCCGATTCCACGAGTGTTTGGGAGAATGGCTGGATCGTTTGGGTCGATCAAAACGGCAATAGCGCACTCGATGCGGGCGAGGAAATTAAGATCTATGGCACCATCCCCAATAATTTTACCATGCGTAGCGGCGGAACATTCACACAGTCGATAGCCTATCTACCTAATGGCGTTAGCTCTGGAATGGGAACTTTCAACCTTTGTGACAGCCGAGGGGTTGATCAGGCCCGTTTTATTGTTATTAGCATAACCGGACGGGTCAGAGTCAGGGAAAAAGAAGCGGGGGATACTTGTCCATGAATAAGGGCTTCAGTAATTTTCAACGATTCCACCATGACGGTGGATTTACTCTGCTCGAAGTTTTGGTCGCGACGGTGGTGTTGTCGGTGGGCCTGCTCAGTTTAGCGGGCTTGCAGGTGATTGGATTGCGTACAGGCCATAGCTCTTATTTACGTACTCAAGCGACAATTCAATCTTATGACATAATTGATCGCATGAGGGCTAATAAGAATGGGGTAGGTGATTATAACCAGCCTACCCAAGCTGGATCGGCAGGTACTGAAGATACCAATTGCGAAACAGTTAATGGTTGTAGTACGGCATCCATGGCGGCACATGATCTGTTCAGATGGAATCAGGCCATTGTCGATGTATTACCAGGAGGCGTAGGGGTGGTTTGTGTCGATAGTACTCCCGAGGATGGCGATCTCACTGATCCGGCTTGTGATAATGTGGGAGGAGGAAATCCTGCAACGGCAACCTACGCGATCAAGATTTGGTGGACTGATGATCAAGCGGCCGGCACACAGCAACTTTTTGCCACGAGTTTCCGCCCATGAATACCTTGAATCTAAAGTATCGCCAACATGGAATGACCTTGATTGAAATCATGGTTGCCCTTGTAATCAGCCTGTTCTTATTGGCGGGATTATTACAGATGTTCGTCGCTACCCGGCAATCGTCAAGGATTCAGGAAAATTTATCTCGTATTCAAGAAAACGGTCGATTTGGAATTGAGTATATCAATCGTGTTGTTCGACAAACGGGTTATCGTTCTAGAACCACCATATTGAACGGTGAATCTTTTAAGCAGAAGTTTAATGTTGATATGATTGGGGGCACCAATAATGATGGGTATAATAACAGTGATAAGGTAATTGCCCGATTCGAGGGTGAAAATAGCGGTCAAGGTGTAGTGAAAAATTGTCTTAATCAAACAATAACTTCGCCAGCGATCTCTATTGATACCTTGAGCATCAATACTGATGCTCAAGGTATCGTTAATCTTTACTGTCAAGTTGTTACACCAGCAGGGGCAGCAGCGCAAACCCAACCGATCTTGGAAAACGTGGAAGATATGCAGATTCTTTACGGTGAAAGGAAAGGTGGCAATCTTGCTTATGTGCCAGCAACGAATGTACAAAAATGGGAAGATGTTTTTAGTGTGCGGATTAGCCTCTTGTTAAGAACTGCTGAAAATAATTTGGCTGAGGCTCCTCAACCTTACACGATCAATGGCGTGACAACCACCCCGACTGATCGGCGCTTGCGTCGCGTGTTTACGACTACCGTTGCGCTGCGCAACTGAATTTGCAGGATATTCACATGATCAATAAGCAATTTGTACTTAAAAAATACCAGACGGGCAGTGCCTTGATTATTGGCCTGACAATCTTATTATTAATGTTGATTCTTGGCACGGCTGGAATGAGAACCACGATCATGGAAGAACGGATGGCTGGTAATACTCGTGACTATAATAATGCTTTTCAGGCAGCAGAGGTGGGATTGATTGATGGAGAGCAGGATGTAAGCAATAAAGATCCTGTTACGAAACAAAAACTTCGTCCTGCGGATTATGCGAAGAATGATTTTGCCAATGACTGCAATATTGGTAATACGAGTAGAGAGTTCGATGGTTTGTGTATACCCAATACAGCGCCGAATAAACCAAAATGGCTATACATTGATGATGTTAATGACATTGAATTTAATTGGAATGCGGTAGCTGCCGACAACATCAATGGCGCATTACCTTATCGGGTTTATGGTCAAGATACTGAGATAGGAGGTATTTCACCTCAATCATTGCCATCCGTTTCCAGGCAACCCCGATACATTGTTGAGTACTTGGGTGGCCTTGGTTCTTTGGTGATCGGTAGAAATCCCACGGCATTGACCAACTATTATCGAACGACAACCCAGGGTTATGGAATCGCAACGACCGACGATGCAACTCCATTACCCATCGCCCGCGTTATGCTGCAATCGGTTTATGGAAAATGAATCCTTTAGAGATTCACGAATTAAATTGAGGAGAAACCCATGAGTAACAGACGAATTGCCAGTCCGTGGCGTTGGTTTGGAAGCCTATTAGCCGGTTTGATGCTCGCATCATTCCTGCCACAAGCCCATGCTGAAGAGGATATTTCCAATCTACCACTCTTTCTGGGTGGCAATGGTGTTCCTCTCGCCATGCTGGTCATGGGGCGCGATCACAAGCTTTATTATGAAGCCTATAACGATGCTTCCGACCTGAACCAGGATGGTCAGATTGATGTCGGTTACAAACCGGATCTAACTCAAGATAACCAACCGCTCAATTACTTCGGTTATTTTGACTCATACAAGTGCTATAGCTATAACAATAACAATGGAGTGTTTACCCCGACTGTCGTCACGAGCAGCAAAAAGTGCTCGGGGGCTTGGAGTGGTGATTTTCTAAACTATTTGACCACTTCCAGGGTGGATGCCCTGCGCCGGGTGCTTTATGGTGGGTATCGATCGACCGATAGCGCGACGGAAACCATTCTCGAACGCTCGCGCATCCCTCAGGATGCCCATAGCTGGGGCAAGGAGTACGTCAGCATTTCCCATGATGGATACGATATTCGGGACTATACTCCGCTCGACTTGCCGGCAGCGGACACCCGTCATCTATTTGCCAACACCACATTGCAGAATGACACCAACCAACTGCCGTTGCTGCGAGTACTCACAAACAGCAAATATCGAATTTGGGAATGGGTAGCGATCGAACGTCCCGTGGCCGGGGATAAGTGCCTTGATGGTGGAAGTGGGCCGATTTGTGCGACTGCTGGAGGTACATTATGGGAATTTGTGCCGGATACAATTCTCACGCTAACCCAGACCGTGCATAAAGTTACCACCCGAAATAGCAGTACTGGAAATCCCTATCCAACAAATAGCAGCCAATTTGATAGTTTGGTGCTTACCAACGCCATCACCGCCAATTTATGTGGTTCCCGGTCGGTTTCCACCATCAATGGTAGTGGCAACCCCTTCGACGGTGTTAATGGCTGCAATAATGACAATTACATTAACGTATTTACCGGACAAATTAATATTGCTACTGCTGGAACATACACGTTTTCAGTCGATGGAGACGATGCCGTTGACCTGCAAATTGATGGCACTACTGTAGCTTCCTGGTATGGTGGTCATGGCAATTGCAACTGCAATGACCACTCCGGTTCAATTTCCTTATCTGCCGGTGCGCATACTCTGCGGTTCCGGCATGAAGAAAATAGTGGGGGCGATAATTACTATTTAAGGTGGCAACGTACAGTCCCCACTTCAGCCAGGACGGATTACACCGTCCGAGTGAAGGCCTGCGTTAGCGGTTTGCTGGAATCCGAGTGTAAAGGCTATCCGGAGAATGCTCCCACAGTCTATAAGCCAACTGGCCTATTGCATGATTATGGTGAAACCGATCGCATGGCTTTCGGTTTATTGACAGGTTCTTTTAAGAAGCATATGTCAGGTGGTGTGCTTCGCAAAAATGTTTCATCCTTCAAGAATGAAATCAATGCCAATACGGGGCAGTTCATAGTACCGGCCAGCGCGGGTAGCATCGTGGATACAATCAGCAAAATGCGGATCGTTGGTTTTCAAGGCAGCTACGCCTACAACGACGGGGGTTGCGGGGTACCCATGGTGGCGTCCATGCAGGAGGGGCGCTGTGCCATGTGGGGTAATCCCGTCGCTGAGATGATGTACGAAAGCATGCGCTACTTTGCGGGCAAGACCGGACCACTCTCCGCTTACGATTTTACAAATGAGTTCAGCAGTTTTGTCACTGCGGATAAGCTCAATCTACCCAAACCAGCTTGGTCCGACCCTTATCGCTCCGAAGCCAATGGCGGTTATCCATACTGCTCCAGACCGTTCGAAGTGGTGATCGCGGATCTTCCTTCTTTTGACACCGATCAATTGCCTGGAGTTGACTCGAACTTTGGCGGCGGCATCAGCAGTGATATCGGAACCCTGAATGTTGCCAGTCTCGGTCAGACTATTTGGGACAACGAGGAAGGCGGTACGAAGAAGATCTTCATCGGCCAGTCTGGTAGCACTTATGACACCGCCCCAACGCCCAAGGATGTCAGCAGTTTCGGCAACATTCGTGGATTGGCGCCGGAAGAACCAACCCGGCAAGGTGGCTATTACGCGGCTGCCTTGGGCTATTTCGGCAAAACCACTGGAATCCGGCAAATCAGCGTTGCCGGTTTAGCCAGCGCCCATATTGTTAAGACCGATGTTTTCGGCGTGTCCTTGTCTTCACCGTTACCCACCATCAATATTCCGATGGCCGATGGGAAAGTAATCACGGTCGTGCCTTTTGCAAAATCAGTGGGTGGTAGTGGCATCAATGCGACGAAAGGACAGTTTCAGCCGACCAATACCATTGTCGATTTCTTCATTGAAACTATTGCCAATACCGGAACTGGCAACCATGATGATGATATCAATGAAGGACGACCTTATATCAAGTTCAGAATCAATTATGAAGATTCTGAATATGGTTCCGATCATGACATGGATGCTATTGTGACCTATACATTCACGGTCGATGATTCCAATCAATTGATCATTGACCTCAGTTCCGATTATGAGGCAGGCGGTATTCTCCATCACATGGGTTATGTGATCTCGGGTACTACCACAGATGGCGTGTACTTGGAAGTCCGCGATTGGAATCGATTAACTACTAATACAGGAAGTCCCAGCAGCGATGTGGATTATTTCCTGGATACCCCTCCCGGCTTTCAGGGTACGCCGCCCGCTCCAGACTCTGGAAGCGGCACTTGGAATGACGGAGTTGCGTTACCAACACAGTCGAGTCGGACTTTCTCACCATCAAGCACACTGGAGACATCCACCGCTTCCTTCATCAAGCACGACCCACTATGGTATGCGGCCAAGTGGGGCGGTTTCATCGAAAACACCGACGACGCTAATAACCTGCCAGACAAACAGGGCGAATGGGATCGGGATGGCGACGGTAAACCCGATAACTACTTCCTAGTGACCAACGCAGGCAAGCTCAAGCAGCAGTTAAGTGAAACCTTTGAGGAAATCGTCAGGCGCACCAGTTCTGCGGCGGCGGTAGCGGCCAATTCCAGCTCGCTGATCGCCGGTAGCCGGCTTTTCCAGGCTCGCTTTAATAGCGGCGACTGGACTGGTGAATTGCGGGCGCTGTCCGTTAATCCGGACACTGGAGCGGTGGAGGCCAATCCGACGACGGGAGCACCACTGGAGATCTGGACGGCTCAAGCTCAATTGAGAGGGCAGAACTTCAACACCGGCCGCCAAATCCTGACCATCAAACCTTCCACAAAGGCTGGCATTCCCTTCCGGTGGCCAAGTTCCATCCCGAGCGATCCCAACACGCAGACCGGTTCGACGGCGCTGGATCAAGCGCAAGTCGCCGCGCTGAAAGGCAGCGGCAACAACGGCGACGGTCAAGCGCGCCTTGATTATCTGCGCGGCGATGCGACTAACGAAGATCCGGCGGGCAAGCAATATCGCAAGCGGGCTGATGGCACCATTCGCAATGTGCTGGGGGATATCGTCAACTCCAGCCCGTTCTACGTGGCTGCCCCGTCCGCCGGCTATTCTTTTGGGGACTACCAGACCTTTTCCAACACGTATCAGAACCGCCGGCCCATGGTGTACATCGGGGCCAACGACGGCATGCTGCACGGCTTTGACGCCAACTCCGGGCAGGAAGTATTTGCCTATGTGCCCAGCGCGATCTTTAACAAGCTGAGCGCCCTAACGGAGCTGACGTATAAAAACTTGCACCAGTTCTATGTGGATGCTTCACCGACCGTAATCGACGTGCAGTTCAGCGACGGGAACTGGCATACGGTGCTGGTCGGCGGGTTGCGCAGCGGCGGTGTTAGCTATTTCGCCTTGGACGTCACTGCGGCGGGTACCGTCAACAGCAGTGGTACGGTAACGAATGCCGGTTCGCTGACCGAAACTAATGCCGCCAGCGTGGTGTTGTGGGAATTCGCGGATGATGATTTGGGGTTGTCCTTCAGCCAACCTTCGCTGGCGCGGCGAAGTGACGGTGACGATAATGCAGATAACAATCCCTGGATCGCGGTGTTCGGTAATGGCTACAACAGCAATAACGCGGGCAAAACGCCAACCACTACCGCTGTCCTCTATGTGGTGAACGTCCAAACCGGGGCGATTATTAGGAAGATCGATGTGGGTGAGGGGAAAGGGCTATCCACGCCCAGCGTCGTTGATAGCGACGGCGACGATACGGCCGACTTTATCTATGCGGGCGACTTGGAAGGTAACCTGTGGCGGTTCGATATCCGCGACCCCACTCCCAGCAATTGGACCTATACCAAACTATTTGTCGCTAGGGACGCCAACGGTAACCCACAGCCGATCACGGCTGCTCCTCAAGTGACGCGGCAGCCCACCTTAGCCACGGATCTGAAAACGTCCTTGATGGTGGTGTTCGGCACGGGGCGTTACTTGGGCACCACCGACGTGCTCAATACCGACCAACAGACGTTTTATGGCGTTTGGGACGATGTGGACGGCAGTGCGTGTGCGGCGGGCTCCACCACGGCTTGTTTTACTCGCGCCGACTTGCAAGCACAGGTTTATTGTCCGGGGAATCCGGTCGATCCGACCTGTCAGGTGGTGGATTCCAATAATACCACCGTGACTTCCGCGGGCACTCTCAGCGACAGCAGCGGTAGAAACTTTCGAGTAACCAGCGCCATATGCGTGGAATACAGCGCTGATTCCAATGCCAAACTGTGCGGCGATCCAGCAAAGGCCCAACGGCGCGGCTGGTATCTTGACCTGAAGCTGGCGGGCGAGCGGGTGGTTGGCGATCCGCTGATTATCGGCAGCCGCGTGGCATTCACCAGCATTCTGCCGGATGCCGATCCCTGCCAGTACGGCGGTAATAGCTGGCTGAATATATTGAACGCAGTAAGCGGGCAACGGGTTACGACAACTTTCCTGGGCGTGGGCAGCAATGCGAGTACGCCCGTCACCGAATCGAGTACCGGCTTTGCTCCGAGCAGCGTGGGCATCGTGGGTATCGCGTCGGCGCCGAACGTGATGAGAGCACCGGATCAGCAGAAATCCATCCTCTATGTCAGTACTTCGGGAGGTACGGTGGAGAATTACGCGATCGTGGACACCGAGATTGGCCGGCAATCTTGGCGGCAACTGGAGTTTCAATAATGAAAGCGGCTGAAAGATGGACTATGGCGCTCCCATACCGGTTATGGAATCTCCCCTCCTTGGATAAGGAGGGGTGGCGCGCAGCGCCGGGGTGGTTCGAAACGGGTATTCCACCCGTCAAACAGGATCGCTATGGGACGATGTGGCGGCGCGTCCGAGGAGAAGGTGGCTTCTCCCTGCTCGAACTGATGATCGTGGTGGCGGTGATTGGCATTCTGGCCGCCATCGCTTATCCCTCTTATCAAGACAGCGTGCGGAAATCGCGGCGAGCGGACGCCAAGAGTGTGCTGTTGAATGCGGCCCAGTGGATGGAGCGGTTTTACACGGAGAATAACCGCTACCATCAGAATCGGGCTGGCACGGCAGTGGCGTTACCTGTAGGGTTGACGCAAGCCCCGATTGAGGGAGGGACCAAGTATTACAATATCAGCCTGACCGACTGCGCCGGTGCTGCTGCGGTCACCGCCAATACCTTTACCCTTTCCGCAGTTCGGATCGCGGGCACTGCCCAAGCCAACGACCGATGCGGTACCTTAACCCTGACCAACACCGGGGTTAGAGGTGTTTGCGTCGCAGCGCCACCGACAGCGGATGAATGCTGGCGCTGAACCTTGCAAGGCTCACAAAGGCCGGCGCAATGCCGGCCTTTGTGATTTAAAGCACGCTAACCTCATCCCCACTCACCCGGTCGCGGCCCTGGCGTTTACTGAGGTACATCCACTCATCCACTCGCTTCAACCATTGATTCAGTGTCTCCTCCGGCCGATAAGCGGCCACCCCAAAGCTGGCGGTGACCGGCCTGCCGCCGGGGTTGGGCAACTCATGCAGGGCGGCGCGCAGAGTTTCGGCCAGCGCCACGGCGTCCGTTCCCGTTGTCTCCGGGGCCAGGATCAGAAACTCCTCGCCGCCCCAGCGGGCGAGCACGTCGCTGCGGCGCAGCCGCCCCCGCACCTGTGCCGTTACCGCTTGCAGCACCCGGTCGCCCTGCTCGTGGCCGAAGGTATCGTTGATCCGTTTGAAATGATCGAGATCGCACATGATCAGCGCCAGTGACCGATTGTGACGGCGGGCGCGTTCGACCTCCGATTCCAGCTCCGTGAGCAGGTAGCGGCGGTTGAACGCGCCGGTGAGCGGGTCGGTGGTGGCCAGCCGGCGCAGTTCGGTTTCCATCGCCCGCTGTTCGGTGACGTCGCGGCCGATCCCTTGAATTTCGATCAGGGCGTTGTCGTCATCGAGGACGGCGTGGTTGTGCCACTGCACCCAGCGGTGCGCACCGTCAGCGCGTACCACCTGATGTTGCGGGCGATTGCTGGGATGCGCGGCGTTGCAGCTGAGCACCTGGGCCAGCGCGTCGGCCCGGTCGGTGTCGAGGATCAAGGGGGCAATGTTGGTGCCTAGCAAGTCTTCCGGCGCAAGGCCAAAATAGCGGCAGTAGGCGGTATTGACAAAGGTGAGGGTGCCGTCCGGCAGGCAGCGGTACACCAGATCGGTTTGTCCTTCGACGATGGCCCGGTAGCGCGCTTCGCTGAGCTTGAGCAGCTCCTCGGCCTGTTTGCGCTCGGTGATGTCGAGCACGGTGAAGGTGACACCCTGGGCCAGATCCGTGGCATCCAGCGGGGTGGAGCTGAGGATGATGTCGATGATGGTGCC
Organism: Candidatus Competibacteraceae bacterium; assembly: GCA_016699715.1. Taxonomy (NCBI): domain Bacteria; kingdom Pseudomonadati; phylum Pseudomonadota; class Gammaproteobacteria; family Candidatus Competibacteraceae; species Candidatus Competibacteraceae bacterium. The sequence goes on from CP065007.1 coordinate 2,439,569, forward strand.
GTCCTGGCGGCGCCAGCGAACCTCGACGGCGCCGGTGCCCTGTTCGGCGATCTGCTGGTATTTCTCCCGGCCGACCCACTGGTAGTCCGCGTCGCTGAAGTAGAGCAGGCGGGCGCTGTGGCCGATCAAGTCCTCGCGAGCATATCCCGTGAGGCGGCACAGGGTGTCGTTGGCTTCCAGAACGATGCGGTTGCGGACCATGCCGATGCCGACCGGCGCGGCGCGCAGGATGCTTTGCAGCCGGGTTTCGCTCGCTTGCAAGGCGGTTTCCAACTGGTAGTGCGCGGTGATGTCCGTCGCCGCGACGCGGCACAGCCGCTCGCCCTCGATCTTTAGACCCACGCCCGCCAGGGACAGGTGACGGGGCGGCAATCTTTCCAGGTCCAGGCTCACCTCGCCGGATTCCTTGGACGTTCCCGCCAGCGTCCGGTCCATAAAGGCGTTAAACGCGGGCCGGGTTTCCGTCGAGACGAACTGCCCGAACCGCCGGCCGATCAGGCGGGCACGTTCCTCGCCGAGCAGCGCCGCGCCGGTCAGATTGAGTTCCCGGATGGTCCCGTCGCCGCTCAACGTGAAGTAACCGACCGGCGCGAAATCATAGAGATCGACGTAGCGTTCCAGGCTGTGTTCGAGTTGAGTACGCGCCCGCGCCAGTTCCTCGTTCTGCATTTCCAGTTCGATCTGGTGGACTTGCAGTTCGTGGACCAGCCGCCGGTTCTCCGCGTCGGTCGGGAGAGGTCCGGACCGGGCGCTTTGCCGCTGCCACTGTTCCTCCGCTCGACGATGCAATTCGGCGGCCGCCGCTGAGGGAAGATCTTTTTTCTCGGTCATCGCTCAATCTTGCTCGGTGGGTTTGGAACCGGTCCCCAGCGCCGCCAATTGCTCGCGCGCCTGACGCAATTTCATCTCCAGCGTTTTCGGCCAGCTAATGTCCATCAAGGTGACCACGACCCCGTCGATCCGATTGTCCACGGTGCGGTAGGGCATGATGCGCAGGTTGAACCAGCGCCCATCCTGGGTGGTCACCGCCTTCTCCACGAAGATCAGAGTCCGCAGCACCTCCGCCACGTCCGCCTCCAGCGCCGGATAAAGCAGGTCGGAGGCGATGTCGGTGATCGGTCGGCCCACGTCGCCGGGGATCAGCTTGATCAGCTTGGACGCCTGAATGGTGAAGCGCCGCACGTTCAGCGCGCTGTCCAGAAACAGCGTGGCGATATCGGTGCTGTTCAGCAGGTTTTTCATGTCGTCGTTGGTACGGGTCAGATCGTTCACCTTGGCTTGCAGTTCGGCGTTGACCGTCTGCAATTCTTCGTTCAACGACTGCATTTCTTCCTTGGAGGTGGTGAGTTCCTCATTGGTGGATTGCAGCTCCTCGTTGGTGGATTGCAGCTCCTCGTTGGCGGATTTGAGTTCCTCCTGCGAGGTTTGCATCTCCTCGTGCAGGATCGTCAATTCCTGGCGTAATTTTTGACGCTCTTCCTCCAGTTGGTCCTTGGAGATGCTGGCGGCGGCTTGGCCGGTTTGGCCGCGCTTTTTAGCGGTTGGCGGCGGCGCGTCGGCGAAAACCACCATCAGCAGCCCGCGCAGCGCCGCCGGTTCGTCCAGCACCTGGACGGTGAGATCCACGCTTTGATAGTCGCCGTTGGTCTTGACCCGCAGACCGCGCTGGGTCACGGCCCCGGCCGGTTGCTGGCGCAGGGCTTGCTGGCAGCTGGGCAACAGGCGCTCGCGCAAGCCCTCGCGGGCCATGGCGAAGAGATTCCAGTTGACCTGGCCGGCGGCCGGTTCCAGGTACTTGCCGGTGCGGCCGCTGATGTACAGGATATTGCCCTGACTATCGATCAGTACCGCCGCCGGGGCAAAGCGTTGCAGCAACACCTGATCGGCCTGCATTTGCAGGCTGGCCGGCGCCGGGGCCGGGGCCGGGCGGCTTTCCGTCGAAAAGCTCTCGCCGGCCGCGACCGGAGTGAACCAGATCGGCATATTCACCGACCGCGCCCGCGCGGTGTGCGCTTCGCGCTGGTAGAAGCGCCACTTGCCTTCCAGTGGAACAAACAGATCGGATGGGTTGCCGACGGTTTCGGCGGACCCCAGAAACAGCACGCCGCCCGGATTCAGGCTGTAGTGAAACAGGGTCAGCAGTTTTTTCTGTAACTCCGGGCTCAGATAGATCAGCAGGTTGCGGCACAGCAGCAGATCCAGCTTGGTGAAGGGCGGGTCCTGAATGAGGTTTTGCGGCGCGAAGGTCACCAGTTCCCGCACCTCCTTGCCGATCCGGTAGCCCCCGTGTTCCTCATGAACGAAAAACTGCCGCAATTGCTCCGGCGTGACATCGGCGCTGACGTTCTCCGGATAGAGACCCTGACGGGCCTTGGCGATGGCCTCCGCGTCCAGGTCGGTGGCGAAGATTTGCAGGGTATAGGCTCTGGGCGGGCAAAGCCGCGCCAGCGTTTCCTTGAAGGCGATACCCAGCGAAAAGGCTTCCTCGCCGGTGGCGCAACCGGCCACCCACGCCCGCAGCACGCCGCCTTCGGGGTGCTGCTCCAGCAGCCGGGGGAGGATCGGGTCCCGTAGTTGCATCCAGGCCGGCGGATCGCGGAAGAAGCGGGTCACGCCGATCAACAGTTCCTTGAACAGCAGTTCCCGCTCCTGGGGGTTGTCCTGCAGGAAGCGGACATAATGGACGATTTTGTCCAGTTGATGCAGGCGCATGCGCCGCTCGATCCGGCGATACAGGGTGTTCTTTTTGTACAGGGAGAAGTCGTGGCCGCTGTGGGTCCGCAGCAGGATCACCACCTTATCCAGGCCGCTCTGGTCGCACGCCTCCAGCACCGGTTCGGCGGGCGGCGCGGTGAGCGGAGAACCTTGCAGATAGGCGAGCAGGCGTTCGCACAGCGCCTCGACCGGTGCCACGATATCGGCCAGCCCGGCATCGATGGCGCTGCGCGGCATGGCGTCGAATTTGGCCGTGGCCGGCTCCTGCACCAGGGCAACGCCGGCCATCTCCTTGATCGCCCGCAGACCCAGGGTGCCGTCGGAGCCCATGCCCGACAGGATGATGCCGACGCTGCGCTCCTTCTGGTCTTCCGCCAGCGAGCGGAAAAAGAAATCGATGGGCAGGCGCAGGCCGCGCGTGGCGCCCGGCTCAAACAGGTGCAGCGCCCCGCACAGCAGCGACAGATCCTTGTTGGGCGGAATGACGTAGACGCGATTCGGCCGGACCGGCTGCCGGTCCTTGATCTGCTCAACCACCATGGCGGTATGGCGCTGCAACAGTTCGGGCAGGATGCCCTTGTGGGTCGGGTCGAGGTGCTGGATGATTACGAAGGCCAGGCCGCTGTCCTTGGGCGCATGGTCGAGAAACAGCTCCAACGCCTCCAGCCCGCCGGCCGAGGCGCCGATGCCGACGATGGGGAACGCCTCTGCTGGAAGAGAGGCGGCGGTTTTGGTCGGTTTTTTCATGACGGGGAATCCCCTTAAAATTCCCCACCATCATAACAGTAATAGCAAGGGGCTTATCGGTGCTTGCCGCCAGCCGCGACATCCGCCGCCCATCCCCGTATAATTCCCGACTTCTTCTCTCGGCTATTCAGCGGCCCGCGCCGCCCGGACTGTGATGCTCACTGCTCCCCATTTGTTTTCCCACCGCCGCTACTGGGCCGCCCGCTTCGGTATCGCGCCCTTCCTGCCGATGTCGCACGCCGAAATGGACACGCTCGGCTGGGATTCCTGCGACATCATTCTGGTCACCGGCGACGCCTACGTGGATCATCCCAGCTTCGGCATGGCCATCGTCGGCCGTCTGCTGGAGGCGCAAGGATTCCGAGTCGGCATCCTCGCCCAGCCGGACTGGATCTCGGCCGAACCGTTCAAGGCGCTGGGTCGGCCGAACCTGTTTTTCGGGGTCACCGCCGGCAATATGGATTCGATGGTCAACCGCTACACCGCCGACCGGCGGCTGCGTCACAACGACGCCTACACCCCCGGCGACGAAGGCGGCAAGCGGCCGGACCGGGCGGTGATCGTTTACAGCCAGCGCTGCCGGGAAGCCTATCCCGACGCGCCGGTCGTGATCGGCGGCATCGAGGCCAGCCTGCGCCGTATCGCTCATTACGACTACTGGTCGGACACGGTGCGCCGCTCGGTGCTGCTGGATGCGAAAGCCGACCTGCTGCTGTACGGCAACGCCGAGCGCGCCCTCGTCGAAATCGCCCACCGCGCCGCCGCCGGCGAGCATCCCAAAGCCATGCGCGACCTGCGCGGCACGGCCTTCATCGTCAAGGACTTGCCGGAGGGCTGGCTGGAAATCGACTCGACCGAACTGGATCGGCCGGGGCCGGTGGAACCGCATCCCGATCCCTACGCCCTTCGCCCAGCGGGAGCAACGCCGGGGGGAGCGCCGCCTGTTCATCCCCGCCCGCCGCGCCACGACCGCGCCAAAACCGTCATCCGCCTGCCGGCCCATGAACAGGTCAAAAGCGATCCGGTGCTATACGCGCACGCCTCGCGCCTGCTGCATCTGGAAACCAACCCCGGCAACGCCCGTGCCCTGATCCAGCGCCACGGCGACCGCGATGTGTGGCTCAACCCGCCGCCGGTGCCGCTGACCACCCCGGAACTCGACGCCGTGTTCGACCTGTCCTATGCCCGCGTCCCGCACCCGAGCTACGGCGGCGCCCGCATCCCGGCCTACGAGATGATCCGCTTCTCGGTCAACATCATGCGGGGCTGCTTCGGCGGCTGCACCTTCTGCTCGATCACCGAGCACGAGGGCCGCATCATCCAGTCGCGTTCGGAAAGCTCGATCCTGCGCGAGATCGAAGAGATCCGCGACCGGACGCCGGGTTTCACCGGGGTCGTTTCCGACCTGGGCGGACCGACCGCCAACATGTACCGGCTGGCCTGCAAGTCGGTGGAGATCGAAAAGCATTGTCGCCGGCTATCCTGCGTCTACCCGGACATCTGCCCCAATCTCAACACCGATCATTCGTCCCTGGTCACGCTGTACCGCAAGGCGCGGGCGCTGCCGGGTGTCAAGAAAGTGCTGGTCGCTTCCGGGGTGCGTTACGATCTGGCGGTGCGCGATCCGGCCTACGTGCGCGAGCTGGTCACCCACCATGTCGGCGGCTATCTCAAAATCGCCCCGGAACATACCGAAGCCGGGCCGCTCTCGAAAATGATGAAGCCGGGCATGGGTGCCTACGACCAGTTCAAGGAACTGTTCGAGAAATATTCGAAGGAAGCCGGCAAGGAGCAATACCTCATTCCCTACTTCATCGCCGCCCATCCGGGTACCAGCGACGAAGACATGCTCAACCTCGCCCTGTGGCTGAAGCGTAGCGGCTTTCGCGCCGATCAGGTGCAGGCGTTCCTGCCCTCGCCGATGGCGCTGGCCACCGCCATGTACCACTCGGGGCGCAACCCGCTGAAAGGCATCCACCGCGACCGGGGCGAGACCGTGGTTTCTCCCAAGGGGCTGAGACAACGGCGGTTGCACAAAGCCTTTCTGCGTTACCACGACTCCGGGAACTGGCCGTTGCTGCGCGAGGCGCTCAAGCGCATGGGCCGCGCCGAGCTGATCGGCAACGGCAAACGTCATCTGATTCCGTCCTGGCAACCCACCGGCACCGGCACCGGCACCGGCACAAACGGCGGCGAAGGAGCGCGCGCCGGCCGCAAGCACGGGCCGCAGCGGCTTCTGACCCAGCATACCGGCCTGCCGCCGCGCGCCGAGGCCATCCCTCCCGTGAAAAAAGGCGGAGACGGGAAACCATTGTCCAAACCCGCACCGGATCGGCGGCCGGCGCGAGCCTTTACCCAAGGCAGCCCCTGCGGCGCCGGCAAGCGGCGCGGCCCGCGCTAGTGGATTGACGCATAAATTCTGATGGGTAGTAGAACGCCTGGCTCCCACGCTGGAGCGTGGGAGCACGTCCAGACGCTCCATCGTCGCGATTCAGCATTCCCACGCTGGAGCGTGAGAATGAGAACCGGTCGGTTGAAGCACTAGCCGCGTCTGGCTGGACGTCAATTTGCCGCGATTCCCTCACAACGTTAAGCTATGGACAGGACGGTTCCCCCTCGGGGGATTAATAGGGAACGCGGACGCACCGGCGTAGCCGGGCGCAGCCGCGGCTGTTCCCGCAACTGTGAGCGGCAAGCCAGCGTTCAAGCAAGGCCACTGGGCAACTGGGAAGGCCGAACGCCCGGCGACGACCCGCCAGCCAGGAGACCTGCCGTCTCAGTATCGCCTGGCCGCCGAACGGGTTTTTTCGGCGGGACGGTCCACCGTTTGGCGATGCGGGAAACCGAGCGTTCGCCGTGACGGCAGGCCCGGCGCCCTCGCCCGGCGGGGACGCCAACCCCCCTTTCTTTCGTCCTGGTTTCGCCAGGCGGCGAGCGCGCGTTTTCCAAGGGACGGCGAGCCGGCACAGCCGGTTCGAGCACAACCACCATCAGGAAACGCGTTCGCCCCATGTTTCACCACAACGAGCACCACATTCCGACCCGCCGTCTGACTCCGCCGGCGGCGGCCCTCGCGCTGCTGGCCGCCACCAGCGCGGCGGCCCAACAAGAACTACCGGAGATGGTGGTCACCGCCACCCGGGTACCGATACCCGCCGAGCAGTCCGGCAGCGCCATCACCGTCATCACCGGCGAAGAGCTGGAGCAACGGCAGATCCGCGTGGTCGCCGACGCCCTGCGCGACGTGCCCGGCGTCACGGTCAGCCGCAGTGGCGGCGCCGGCGGCATCACTCAGGTCTATCTGCGCGGCGCCGAATCCAACCAAACCCTGGTGCTGATCGACGGCGTGGAAGTCAACAATCCCGACGGCGGCGCCTTCGACTTCAACAGCCTGCTGGATGTGGCGGTGGAGCGCATCGAAGTGCTGCGCGGCCCGCAAAGCGTGCTGTGGGGCAACTCCGCCATCGGCGGCGTCATCAACATCGTCACCCGCCGCGCCGAGCAGCCTGTCCAGGCCAGCGCCCGGCTCGAAGGCGGCAGCTTCTCAACCGGGCAGGCCAGCGCCAGTCTGGGTGCCAGCGGCGACAACTACGATGCCCTGCTCAGCGGTAGCTGGTTCAACACCGACGGTTGGTCGTCCGGCAGTGCCTGGCGCGGCAACAACGAGGATGACGGCCTGCGCATCGGCACCCTGATGTTCAAGGGCAGCGTTCGGCCACACGACGATGTGGAACTCAGCCTGATCGATCGCTACACCGACAGTCGCAGCGACTTCGATGCCTTCTTCGGTGGCGACATTCGACCAGTGGTGGACAGCGACGAGCGCGCCGACAACCGGCAGAACCTGCTGCGCCTGCAAGGCAAGTTCAGTCTGCTCGGCGGCGCCTGGGAACACCTGCTCGGGGCCGGTCGCTACGATCTGGACGGCAAGACCACCAGCGCCGGGATCGAGACCTTCGATAACCAGTCTCACTCCAATCAATTCGATTACCAGAGCAATTATTTTTTCACCACGTCCGATGCCGAACATACCCTGACCTTCCTGGTCAAGGACAAGGAAGACGTGGCGAGCAACACCTACTTCGCCAGTAATTCAATCCGCAACACCGGAGTCGGCCTGCACTACAGCCTGGGATTGAGCGAACAACTCTTCCTGACCGCTGGTTTTCGCCGCGACTTCAATGATCGCTTCGATGATTCCAATACCTACCGCTTGACCGCCGCCTATCTGTGGCCGGACATCGGCGGCCGACTGCACGCCAGCTACGGCAGCGCGGTCAAGAACCCGACCATGACCGAATTGTTCGGCTTCTCCGGCGATTTTCAGGGCAATCCCGACTTGCGGCCGGAAACGAGCCGTGGCTACGATTTGGGTTGGGAACAGGCGCTGTTCGACCGGCGGCTGCGGCTGGATCTGACCGGCTTCGACAACCGCATCGACGACATCATCGTCGGCGCCGGGCGGTCGGTGATCAACCTGCCGGGCGAGAGCAGCAGTCGCGGCATCGAACTCAGCGCCAGCGTCGATCTGAGCACCGATCTCAGCGCTACTCTGGCTTACACCTACACCGACGCCGAAGATCCGCAAGGTCAGGAATTGCCGCGCCGTCCGCGCAATCTGGCCAGCCTCAACCTGAACTACCGGGCTTTCGACAACCGCGCCGATTTCAACCTGGCCATCCGTTACAGTGGTTCGGCCACCGATCTGGCCTACGACCCGGACACCTTCGTCAGTTTTCCGGTAACGCTGGATAGCTTCACCGTGGTCAATCTGGCGGCACGCTACCGGGTGGACGACCGCTGGCAGGTGTTCGGACGGGTCGATAACCTGTTCAACGAGCAATACGAAGAGGTGTTCGGTTACGCCGGGATCGAGCGTGGGGTCTATGTCGGCGCTCGCTATCAGTTCTGAGGGAATGGCGGTGCGCGGATGCTTGATCCTGGCGGCGCTGGCGCTGGTGAGCTCGGCGGCTTTCGCGGCCCCGCCGCGCGCCGCCTCACTGACCTTGTGCGCTGACCAGTACCTGCTGGGGCTGGCCGCTCCGGAGCAGATCGTCGCCGTCTCCGCCGCCGCCGCCGATCCGGACCAGTCGCTGTTCGCCGCCGAGGCCGCCCGCTATCCGGTCCATCGCGGCAGCAGCGAGGAACTGATCGCCCTGCGCGCCGAAGTGGTACTGACCGACCGCTGGATGCCACTGCAAACCGCCGCCCGGCTGGACCGCTTCGGAGTCCGGGTGATCTCGATCCCGTTGCCGAACAGTTGGGAGGAGATCGCCGACACCACCCGCGCCATCGCCGCCGCGCTTGGCCGTCCCGAACAGGGCGAGGCGCGCGTCGCCGAAATGCAGGCACGGCTGGAGCAATTGAAGCAGCAAACGGCCCGCCGCCACGCCGCGCCACCACTAGCGGCCTACTTCCTGCCCGATGGCGGCAGCGCCGGCGCCGGCACCTTCATCGATGCGGTGCTACAGGCCGCCGGTACGCGCAATCTGGCCACGGCGGTCGGTTTACACGGCTGGGGTTCCTTCAACCTGGAGCAATTGACGGAAACCCAGCCGGATCTGGTGGTGTTGGGTTTCTTCGATCAGGGCGGCGACAGTCGGCGCATGGCTTTCGCCCACCATCCGGTATTCCGCCGACTGCTGGCGGGGCGGCCGGTCATCGCCGTGCCGGATCGCTACTGGATGTGCAGCGGCTGGTTCCTGGCCGAAGCCGCCGCCTACATCGCCGAGCATTTGCCGGCGGAGTCCGCGCCATGAGCCGCGCCCCGGACGTTGATCTCCGCCGCGGTCGGCGGGTGATCGCGGTACTGGCGGCGCTGGCGACGGGTCTGGCACTGGCCGGGCTGTTGCTGGGTCCCCTGCCGCTGTCGCCATGGCAGGTGCTGACCGGACTGATCGGCGGCGACGAGCGGTTGTCTCTGATCGTGCTGGAGATTCGGCTGCCGCGAGTGCTGCTGGGGCTGATGGTCGGTGCGTCGCTGGGTCTGAGCGGCGCGGCGTTGCAGGGGCTGCTGCGCAACCCGCTGGCCGAACCCGGCATTCTCGGCGTGACGGCCAGCGCCGGCCTGGGCGCGGTGCTGGCGTTGTACTTCGGGCTGGCGCAGGTTTCGGCCTGGGCGCTGCCGGTCTGCGCGCTGGTCGGCGCCCTGCTGGCCACCCTGGGTCTGGCGCTGCTGGCGATCCGCGATCCCAACCCGCTGGGCCTGATCCTGGCCGGTCTGGCGGTGTCGAGTCTGGCGGTGGCGCTGACCTCGCTGGCCTTGAATCTGGCGCCCAACCCGCTGGCGCTGAGTGAGATGGTACTGTGGTTGCTCGGCTCGCTGCGCGATCGTGGGCTGGATGACGCGGCGCTGGCGGCGCCGTTCATGGTCGTCGGCTGGGCGCTGCTGCTGAGCGCCGGTCGCGGGCTGGACGCGCTGACCCTGGGCGAGGAAGCCGCTTGCAGCCTCGGCATCGGATTGGGTGGGCTGCGTGCTCAAGTCATCGGTGGCACCGCGCTGGCGGTGGGCGCGGCCACGGCGGCGACCGGTGCCATCGGCTTCGTGGGGCTGATCGCGCCGCACCTGCTGCGCCCCTGGCTCGGTCACCAGCCCGGTCGGCTGTTGCTGCCCAGCGCGCTGGCCGGCGCGGCGCTGCTGTCGGCGGCCGACCTGCTGGTGCGGTTGGTCCCGACCCGGCAGGAGTTGATGCTGGGCGTGGTCACTGCTCTGATCGGTGCGCCGTTTTTTCTGCATCTGCTGCTGCGCGGCCGGCGGACGCTGTCATGACGCTGCTGGAAGCGGAACGGATCAGCGTCGATCTGGGCGGGCGGACGGTGGTGAAGCAGGTTTCGCTGCGCGCCGCCGCCGGTCAACTGCTGGCGCTGATCGGTCCCAACGGCGCGGGCAAGACCACGCTGCTGGCGGCGCTGGCCGGGCTACGGCGATTTCGTGGCGGCGTGCGATTGCAGGGGCGGCCGTTGGCGACGCTGGGCCGGCGCGAGCGGGCCCGCGCGCTCGCCTATCTGCCGCAGGGCCACATTGCCCACTGGCCGCTGACCGTGCGCCGGCTGGTCGAACTGGGGCGGTTGCCGCATCTGGCACCGTGGCGCCCGCCCGCCGCCGCCGACCGCTTGGCGGTGGAGGAAGCGATGCAGCGCACCGATATTGCCGATCTGGCCGAACGACCATTCGACACCCTGTCCGGCGGGGAGCGGGCGCGGGTGATGCTGGCGCGGGTGCTGGCGGTGGAAGCGCCGCTGGTGCTGGCCGATGAACCGGTGGCGTCCCTGGACCCGTATCACCAATTGCGGGTCATGGAGCTGCTGCGCGACTACGCCGACAGCGGCGCGGCGCTGGTCGTGGTGCTGCACGATCTGACCCTGGCGGCGCGGTTCTGCGACGAGCTGCTATTGTTGCGCGAAGGCTCGCTGGTGGCTCGCGGGTCGGCGGACGGGGTGTTGTCGGCCGCGCATCTGGCCGAGGCGTATCGGGTGACCGCGCTGCGTGGCGAGCACGAAGACCAGCGCTACGTATTGCCGTGGCGACGGCTGGCGGCGGAGGAGAGCGGTGAGGCATAGCTCGTCGCCCGGCCGGGCGGATTCGGCGCGGCTGGCGATTGCCGCGCTACTGGCGGTGCTGTTGCATCTGGCCCTGGCCCAGGTTCCAATTGCCTGGCGTGCGCCCACCGCGCCGCTGGCCTCGCCGATCCAGATCAGCCTGCTGCCACCACCGGCCGCGCCACCCGCCGCCGTGCCGGGACCCCTTGCGTCCGGTCCCGTCACGCCCATGCCAGAAGTCGCCCCGGTCGCCGAAACCGCGCCAGTCGCCGAAACCGCGCCAGTCAAACCGGAATCCAGGCCGGAGCCACCGGAGCCGCGCCGTCCGGTAGTCACGGCGAAGGTCGCCAAACCCCGCGAACCCGTCCGTCCAGTAGCCAGACCGAAGCCGGTCAAGCCGAAACCGGTCAAGTCGAAGCCGGTCAAGCCGAAACCGGTCAAGCCGAAGCCGGTCAGGCCCAAACCCAAGCCGGTCGATTCGAAGCCGCTCAAACCCACCGAACCAGGCACGGAGCCACCGGTTCGCCTCGCCGCCACCCATCCGTCATCGACACCATCCTCGCCGATTGCTAGCGATGGCGGATCGGAAAAAAGGCCAGTGGGTGGTGGCGCAACCACGTCCAGGAAAGGAAGCGGTGTTCCGGCTTCGACCGAGGTCAAGCTGCGACCGCTGCCGGGCAACCCCCAGCCACGCTATCCGTCGCTGGCCCGTCGCCGCGGCGAGGAAGGCCAAGTATTGCTGCGGTTGACGGTGAATGCCGCCGGTCGGGTCGATGCGGTGAGCGTCGCGCGCAGCAGCGGTTACGAATTGTTGGATCAGGCGGCGCAACGGACGGTGGCGCGCTGGCGGTTCCAGCCACCGCGAGAAGAACGGATGGTGGCGCGGATTCCGATTACCTTCCGCTTGCGGGATTGAGATCGGGCTGCTTGCCCCGATCCACGGCGGCGGGTAGGGTAAGCGCAAATCAGCGGCGAGAGCGAGCCATGCACGAATTGGAACAGTTACTCAAGATCATGGTCCGGCTGCGCGATCCGGAACAGGGTTGTCCCTGGGACCGCGAGCAGACCTATGCCAGCATCGTCCCCCATACCATCGAGGAAGCTTACGAAGTCGCCGACGCCATCGCCCGCGAGGACTGGGCGGAACTGCGCGACGAACTGGGCGACCTGCTGTTTCAGGTGGTGTTCTACGCCCAGATCGCCCGCGAGGAAGGGCGTTTCGATTTCCGCGACGTGGCGCGTGGCATCGCCGACAAGATGACCCGCCGTCACCCGCACGTCTTCGGCGACGAGCGCTATGCCGACGCCGCCGAGCAAACCGCCGCCTGGGAGCGGATCAAGGCCGCCGAAAAAGCCGTGCCGCCGACCGGCGCGCTGGATGGCGTTCCGCTGGCGCTGCCGGCCCTGACTCGGGCGGTCAAGCTGCAAAAGAAGGCCGCCAAGGTCGGCTTCGACTGGGGTGCATTGGAACCGGTGCTGGCCAAGATCGCGGAAGAGATCGGCGAAATCCGCCACGAAATCGCCAGCGACGCCGCGCCGGAACGGCTGGCCGACGAACTGGGCGACGTGCTGTTCGCGGTCGCCAATCTGGCCCGCCACCTTCATCTCGATCCCGAGGCGGCCTTGCGTGGCACCAACGCCAAGTTCGAGCGCCGATTTCGGCAAGTCGAAAGCGGGTTGCTGGAGACGGGCCGGACTCCGGCGGAATCGACGCTGGCGGAGATGGATGGGTTGTGGGAACGCGCCAAGCTTGAAGAGAAGCGGTAGCGGTTCCCCGGTTCAAGCTGGAGATGGGTTTGATTTGTTGCCTGGTTAAACAGCTTACAAAGAAGGTAACTCTTCACACCCCTCCCGGTAATGGCTAACTTCCCCTCGGGGAGTAGGTATGGAAAACTAGAGTCCAGCCCCACGATCAACCACCATGCACCTCAGCCCACATAGCCTGCGCCAATGAGACCACGCCTACCTGGATTCGCTGGGGAGGCCGAGGTGCGTGCGCTGTCGGGCAAGCTGCTGGACGATTTGAAGGAGGCGCTGGACCGGTTGAATCAGGGACCGGACAACAGTTCGCGGCCGCCGAGCAGTCGGGCGCCGTGGGACCGACCGGGTGACGGGCCGGAATCGGATGCCGCCGATGCGGCGGACGAGGGACCCGAGTCGGCACCGGCAGACGCGAAGCCGGTGCCGGCGGAACCGCCGTCGGCCGAGGCGAAACCGGCGGACGCGAAACCCGCCCGTAAACCGGGTAAGCAGCCGGGGGCGCCGGGGATCGGCCGGACTCAGGTGTTCCAGGCGAATGCCGAACAGGCCCATTACCCCGACACCTGCGCCGGTTGTGGCCGGCCGCTGGACCCAGTGGGTGCGGTGGCCTACACCGGGTTTCAGGCGGTCGACCTGCACTGGGGCGATCCGGCGCGGCCGGGGTTGACGCTGTGGGTCGTGGACCATCGCTATGACGAAGCCCCCTGCGCCTGTGGCCATCGGACCCGGGCGGTGGCCGGCCAGGGCGTGGTGGACCCACTGCTGGCGGGGATTGAACTCAGCGAATGGCGGCTGGTGGGGCCGGGGTTGGCGGCGCTGATCGTGGCACTGGCTTTCCGGTTCCGGCTGTCGCGGGCGCGGATTCGCGAATTCCTGGACGAGTGGCTGGGCCTGAAGCTCAGTACCGGCACGATCCATCGGACGCTCCACGAAGCCGGCGCGGCCGTGGCGCCGGCGGAAGACGAACTCGTCCAGGCGGTTCTGGACAGCCATCTGCTGCACGCCGACGAAACCTCCTGGCCCGAACACGGCCGGCCGCTGTGGCTGTGGGTGTTTGTCGCGGCGACCGCGACCCTGTACTACGTGGCCGGGCGCGGCAAGGAGCGGGTCGAGAACGTGCTGGACGGCTTTAGCGGCTGGCTGATGAGCGATGGCTGGATGGCCTACCGCAACCACCCGCGCCGGTTACGCTGTTGGGCACACCTGATTCGCAAGGCGCGGGGCTTGGCCGAGAGTGGCGACCGCGAGGCCCGTGTCTTTGGCCGGTTCGTGCTGGAGACCTTGGAGGCGCTGATGGCGGCGGTCTACGCGGCCCGCGAAGGTCCGCCGCCGGTCGCGCCGCCGACCCAACACATGATGGTACTGGCCGCGTTGCGCGCGGCCTGCGAACGGCGCCAGGGTCACGCCCACGCCAAAACCCACGCCTTGGCGGTGGAGTTGCTCAACGACTGGGAAGCCATCTTCCAGGTGCTGAGTCATCCCGAACTGCCACTGACCAACAATGTAGCAGAGCGGGCACTACGCCATTGGGTGATCGCGCGCAAGATCAGTCACGGTACCCGCACCCCGGTGGGTTCGCGGGTCTTCGCTCTGCTCGCCAGCGTCATCGATACCTGTCGCCAGCGTGGCCACTCCCCTTGGCGCACTCTCGAACGCGCCATCGCCGACCGCCGCGCCGGATTGCCTCTTGCCCCCTTGCCCCGGTAGAGGGGGGAGAACGGCTACCAAAGAAGATGGTTCTTATTCAGCGATTCCCGGTCTCTTTCCTAGTCTTTGATTAATAATGGTTTTTTCTCGAAAATTTATCAGTGTTTAATAAAAAATATATTTATAAATCAGTTAGATGAGCAAAAGAGACCGGGAATCGCTGGTTCTTATTCCAACGGGCGTAACCAGTCGAGCGCGGGGTAGCGCGCCGGGGTGGAAAGGGGCGGTGGGTCCCTTGCCCGGTTGACCCGGAGGTGGGTAGATTGATGTCACCCAACAAGCAATCACCCGAGGAACCCACCGATGTCGATGATGTGGCCGTTGACGACCGAAGGCAAGGGGTTGGACCTGTCGGCGCACTTGGCGGTGCTGACCGGGTTCGTGTACGACGCCGCCCGCGACGGCTTGCCGGCGCACGAACTGGAGCACGGCCTGTGGTCGCGCCTGTTGCGACTGGGTCATGAGATGCAAGCGCAGTATTTTGCCTTGGTGGGCGACGGGGATTGCGGCAAAACCCTGACGCTGGCCGACGGGCGAGTGGTCAAGCGCTTGCCCAAACCCCATGGCCGACCCTATCGGTCGATCTTTGGCGACTTCACTCTGGTGCGGGTGGTCTACGGCACGCGGGAAGGCCAGGCGATCGAGGCGGCGCCGCTGGATGCCCGGCTGGGGTTGCCCGAGGGCCCGTTTTCCTATCTCTTGCAGGACTGGGATCAAGCGCTGGCGGTGGAGAATCCCTACGGTCAGGTCAACACGGTGCTGGCGCGCATCCTGGGTCTGAAACAGTCGGTGGCCAGCCTGGAGGCGATGACCCGGACCCTGGCCGGGGCGGTGGCCGGTCATGAAGCGGCCCGACCGCCGCCGGCCCCGGCGACGGGCCAGCAGCTCGTGGTGCTGAGCGCCGATGGCAAGGGGGTCCCGATCCGCAAGCCGGCCGACGCCCCGACCATCGCCGCCCACGACCACACCCGAGGGCCGAAGCCGGATCGTAAGAAGATGGCCGTGCTCGGTGCGGCCTATCAGATCGAGCCGCATCCGCGTACCGCCACCGCCGTGGTCGAGTCCTTGTTTCGCGATCCGACCGCCCCCACGGAACCCTCGGCGACGCCCCGACCGGCGCCTCGACAGAAACGGCTGTGCGCGGTGTTGCCGGTGGCCGCCGCCGTGGCGGCGGCGCTCGCCGCACCGCGCCCGGTCGAGGTGGTGTTCCCCTGGTTGCGGGCTGAGGCTCGCCAGCGCGACCCCGACCACCGGCAAACCTGGGTCCTGCTGATGGACGGTCAGCCGGCGTTGTGGGACGCCGCGGCGGACACCTTGGGCGACACCGCGCGGGTCGAGATCCTCGATCTGCTCCATGCGACCGGCTATTTGTGGGACGCCGTTCACCTGTTTCAGCCGTCCGGTAGCCCGCTGGCGACTAAACTGATGAAGGTGCTGGTGCATGCCCTGCTCGACGGGGTGGGGACCGGGGTGATTCGCTGGCTACAGGACCTGGCCGAGCAGGGCCACCTGTCCGCCGCCGCCCGCGCCCGGCTGGAACAGATTCACGGTTATTTCGACCGCCACCGCGACCGCATTCATTACGATCGGTATCTCGCCGCCGGCTATCCCATCGCCTCAGGGGTGATCGAAGGGGCCTGCCGCCATGCGGTCAAGGACCGGATGGAACGGGCCGGGATGCATTGGACCCTGCCCGGCGCCCAGGCCCTGTTGAACCTGCGCTGCGTGGCGCTCAACGACGAATGGGAGCCGTTCATGAACCATTACATCCAAACCGAAACGGCGCGCCTCTATGCGAACATCCCGAGCCAACCCCCATCCACCCGGCTTCGACTCGTCGCCTGAACCAAGGGCGCGCTCGACTGGTTACGCCCTATTCCAACTCATAGGGCACCAATACACCCTGATAAAATACTAGGGAAGAGTTTCTTTTATCCATGAATATTTATTAGTGTGCAATTTTGTGTGCACCTCGATGGGTCGATAATCGCATGTCACTATTCGGGCGTTTTTTACCACTTTTATTCGTGCTGGCCATCACTGGAATTGCATTGGTGGAGCGATTTTCCCAGGTGATCGCGCCAAGATTAGGGATACCAGAGGCAGGGATGGTGTTTTTGCTAATGTTGGTCTATGCCGGCTATTTACTGATATTGCGCCGACTCGTGGAGATCTTGTGGAGCCAATTGCACCACGTGAACGTCGATAGTCTGTTTTTCGTGCTCTGGGTTTTACTCGGTATCGCGTTTTTCTGGCTCTACCCACTTGCGGATTCCGGTAGTTTAGGTTTTTCCAGTGATCGCGAAGAAGGATTGGATATCTCCGTCAGGGCTCTCCTAAATGGTGATTACCCTTATTTGTGTCGAGCCCAATCGGGGGTGCACATAGGGTGTCCATCGGAGGGCAATTCCATTGCCGCCATGCCAGGCGCGTTTCTGCTGTCGGCACCCGTGATTCTGCTGTTTGGTGGCGCCGGGTGGCTGTCTCTACTCAGCCTTGGGATGGCTTACTGGGGATTTAAGACCTATTTTTGGGATGGCGAAAGGGCCTTGGTCTACCTATTCAGCCTGCTGGTGGGTGCTCCGATTATGCTGGCCGAGGTGCTCACCGGAGGAGATCATCTGGCGAATCTATTGTGGGTTTGCGTACCGTTGGTCTTGCTGCTGAAAGATCCGGGACGAAAAGCCGCGCCTTGGCTCTCACTGCTTCTCGGCATCGCCATGTCTTGGCGTGGTGTATTCTGGCTGCTGGTTTTCCCGGTATTGGCGTATTTCATCGCTCAGCGACGCTGGCGGGAAATGGTCAAACCCGTTATTTATGCAGCGCTCGGTTTTGTACTGGTAACATTGCCGCTCGTGCTATGGCAGCCCGAGCACTTCACACCATGGCAGGTCCAGCAGCGTTTCAGCCTGTACGAGCACATACTGCCCCATGCCGGTTTCTTGATCCCATTTGCCACAATTGTTGCAGGTACACTGCTTGGTTGGCTCGCGCCTAACAGAGAAGCTTTACTCATTGCCTGTGGTTGGGTGTTGCTGCTACCAGTGTTGGCAGCTGTCCATTACACACATCTTGAACGGCAGGGCCGCCGCCCCCATCTAGTGAGGTAGACACAGATGAGGGGTATAAGGTGATGGCGGAGACGGTAGCGGCGGCGGTCAGTTGGGCGGCGGCGGAGTTGGGCGGGGCGAACTTGGGGGATGCACGACTGAACCGGCGGCTGGTGCGGGTGGCGGAACGCCTGGGGGCGCAACCCGGCGCCAGCATTCCGGCCGCCTGCGGCGGCTGGGCGGAGACGCAGGCGGCGTATCGGTTGCTGGCCCATGAGGCGGTCACGTGGGAGCGGGTGCTCGCGCCGCACGGGGACGGTAGTGTCGAGCGGATGCGGCGCCAGCCGGTGGTCTTGTGCGTGCAGGACAGCACGGAGTTGGACTATACCGCCCAGCCGGGCATCGCCGGGTTGGGGCCGCTGAGCTACTTGCGGCAGCACGGACTGTACGTGCATCCCACCCTGGCGGTCACGCCGGACGGGGTGCCGCTGGGGGTGCTGGACGCCTGGCTGTGGACCCGTGACCGGGCGACCTTCGGCGAGGACAGACGGCACTGGCCGATCGAGGCCAAGGAGAGCATGCGCTGGCTGGAAGGCTTCGAGCGTTGCGCCGAACTGGCCGCGAGCCTGCCCGACACCCGGTTGGTCTACGTCGCCGACCGGGAATGCGACATTCACGAGTTCATGGTCCGGGCGCAACGGGCGCCGGGAATCGACTGGCTGATCCGGGCCACCCACAACCGCTGCCTGGCCGAGGGCGACAAGCTGTGGGACCGGCTGGCGCAGGCCCCGGTGTTGGGCGAGGTCACGTTCGCCCTCCCGGCCCGGCCGAACCGGCCGAGCCGGCCGGTGGTGCTGACGGCGCGGGCCGAACGGGTCACCCTGCACCCGAAAGGGGGCAAACCGGTGACGGTCACCGCGCTGCGGGCACGGGAAGAGTCCCCGCCGGCCGGGGTCGAACCGCTCGACTGGCGGTTGCTGACCAACCGCGCGGCCGACACCCTGGCCCAGGCGGCCGAATGGATCCAGTGGTACGGAGCTCGTTGGAGTATCGAGGTTTTTTTCCGAATCTTGAAAACCGGCTGCCGGGTGGAAGCCTTGCAACTTAGCACCCGGGAGCGGCTGGAACCGGCCCTGGCCGTGTACCTGATCATCGCTTGGCGGATTCAGTACCTGACCGTGCTGGGGCGGACCACCCCCGAGCTGCCCTGTGACGCCGTGCTGGACCCGACCGAATGGCAGGCCGTTTGGGTCGCGATCCACCGCCGGCCCCCGCCGGTGATCCCGCCGCCGCTGCCCGCCATGCTCGGCTGGATCGCCCGCCTCGGCGGCCACTTGGGCCGCAAGTGCGACGGCCCTCCTGGCCCCCAGGCCCTGTGGATCGGCTTGCAGCGGGCCCGCGACCTCGCTTGGGGGATGCACTTGGCTTCTGATCTCCATGCCCACTCAATCAGTTAGACGATGTGTGTAATGGACAGGTGTTGGCAGGGGCCACGTTCAATTCCGTCCAATTAGGCAGGCCGACGTTGCTCTTTTATGGGTGGTACGGAATCTTCGCCATTGTGTTTTGGTCATTGCCGGCTTTTTCGTCGCGCTGGCCGGCGACGGAAAATACGCGATCATGATCAAACAGGTAGAGTAGTACGACGACTTCCCAGATCTCTTCATCAAGTTCTTGTTCAGCGGCAACCGGTGAGTACTGGTTGCTCACGCCACCGCGCGGCACCTTCGCCGCTCCGGTGGTCGGTCGACATCGTGACCGACGCTCTCAAGCGAGTTTCTGGTGCTCCGGCTGGTAGACATGACCGCGAATGAACGCCTCCATGTCGTTCGGACGATCGACTCGCGCCAGCCCGCTATCGAACACCAATTTGGCAACCCACACCGCCGTCTTGATCTCCGTTTCGAGAATGTTCGCTTGTAGCGGATAAAGCAGCCCCTGTTTCAACAGCGCATCCGGCACCTGGTCCGCAACAGCTCTTGCGGCCTTGATGAACATCTCGTCACTGACCCGCTTGGCCTGCGTGGCGTAGATGATCATGCCCACCGCCGGGAAGATGTAGAAGTTATTCGCCTGTCCCGGTAGAAAGGTTTGGCCATCGAGATGGACGGGCGGGAACTGAACCCTGGCCGCGAAAATCGCCCGACCTTTCGACCACGTGTAGGCTTGCTCGGCCGAACACTCCGCATGTTCGGTCGGGTTCGACAGCGCCAGGATCACGGGGCGCTCGTTCACCTGTGCCATGGTCTCGACGACCTGTTGGGTGAAGGCGCCGCCGATCGTGCTGACACCAATGATCGTCGTCGGCTCGATGCTCTTGATCGCGGCGACGAAGTCCTTGGTCGGCGGGTGCGGGTGCGCGCAAGGCTTCTGGAAATCCACTAAATCGCCGCGGGTCGATTCGAGCAGGCCATCGCCAGCCATGTCCAGTGCCGCGTTGAACGAGCAAATCGTTGATCTGGGCGAAAAGTACGCTCAAGCCTGTACATCGAGCGCCCGGCACAACCCATCGCGTTGACCGCCATGCAGTGGCCGGCTCGCCACCCGACCGTTGACCGTGAGTTTCATCTCCCGTGGTTCCGGGGGGTGTGGCGAAACTTGTAGGGCGAGTTACGCTACGCTAATATCGTTTCCCGATAGGTTTTGTTCTTTTCGGAGGCCAATAACCACCCTGTTCGTCATACCCGCGAAAGCGGGTATCCCGTTTTTCAGCGGCGGCCTGGATTCCCGCATTCGCGGGAATGACGAAAACCTATTCAGAATTGGTATAACCCGCCCTCGATTTTGCAAAAAATCTTCGACATGAATCGTATGGCATCAGAGAGTTGGCTTGCTGGCGCGCTTGCGTGCGTACATATCGGCGTCGGCATGTACGATCAGGCCGTTGGCCGTATCCGCGTCGGCAGGGTAGCGGGCCAGACCCACGGCGCCCCCCAAGGTCTGGCCCGCCAAGAATTCGGTGTCGATGCTCGTCAGCGGCTTGTGCAGTATCCGTTCGATATGCCCGCGGATTTGTTCCGCGGCGTCGACATCACGAATCTCATCGATCAGCAATACGAACTCGTCACCCGCATAACGCGCCACTAGATCCTTGGTACGGGTGGATACGCGCAAGCGCTGGCCGATTTCGACGAGCACTCTGTCACCCGCATCGTGACCCAGCCGGTCGTTAACGAGCTTGAAGTTGTTCAGATCGACGAAGAACACCGCAAACGGCTCGCTGTCCGTCACCCGACGATGCTGATGGATTCGCTCGGTGATGCGGCGCAGGATCATGTCGCGATTGAGCAGTTCGGTGAGCGTATCGATCCGCAGTTTCTGTTGCATCTGCCGAAAGCTGGTTGCGAGGTCGCCGATTTCGTCGCCCCGATTGATTTCCAGCGGCGCATCGAGTCGACCCTTGCCGACTTGACGCGCGGCCTCGGCCAACCGCCGCAGGTCGCGACTGACCCAGAAGAGGATGGCGAGACCGATCAGCACCGTCAAAAGCGCCGCCACGCCACCAATGGCCGCCGTTCGGATCACATTTTCGGTCACGCCCTGCATGAAATCGCTGCGCGGCACCGCTACGACGATAATCCAGTCCAACCCAGCCATGTCCATCAATCGCTCGTAGGCAAGCTGAATCGATTCACCGTTCGGTCCGGTAAAGCGCATCGTGCGCGGTGGCGTGGCGGCGGATGGGACGCTCATCAGTACTTGACGCACCTGATCGAAAGTCGCCACCTGAAGAGCATTGCCGCTATCGATGGCATTGATGCGGGTGTTGCTACCGTCGGCCAACGTTCTGGTGTTCGGACTGCGCGACGAAGCAATAAGATTGCCGTCAGGCTCGATGATGAAAGCCAACGCATGCTCGCTGATCTTCAGTCTGTGGACAAAATCATTGAGCTGGCGCAGCGAAACGTCGGTGGCGACGACGCCTTCCAGACCGCCTTTGGCATCGAGCACGCGCCGGGCCCGCGTGGCCACCAGTTCGGTGGTGCGAAAATCGATGTAGACGGATGTCCAGGTGAGAGACAGACTGGTCTCGCCCGCCTGGTACCAGGGTCTCACCCGCGGGTCGTATATCTTGGTCTCCAGCTCCGGTTCGGACAGCACGCCGTTGATGCCGCTAAAGCGGTACAGAGAGCGAGGCGCCGCGGCATCGAGCTTGATGCGCAGCTCGCCGTCTTGTTGCGAGTATCGCCACAAACCAAAGAACTGACCCTGACGCGTCCCGTAATAGACATAGTTGTTCGGATCCAGATGCAATGAAGTGGCGATCCAGAACCGGGTACGCAAGGCGGCGAATTGGCCTTCGATGTCCGTGGGCGCGGGCATGCCCTCGGGGAAGGCCGCTTCGAGCACCGCGCCCGAACCGACGATGTGACGATCCACCGCCTGGGCAATGCGCCCCACGGTTTCGCGCAGCAAGTGGTCGGCAACGGTATCCACCGCCTGGCTGCCGGCGCGATAGGAAAGCGCACCGATCAGCGACGCAACTCCGATCACCAGCACCACATACGGCACGGTCAAGGATTGACGCAGTGAAAGACGGGCGAAACGCTTCAAAGGACAGTGAAGTAATGGATAGCGCAAGATACAAAAACTTATGTGAAATTATCCCGGCTTCCTCCGTCCCCGCCAAGGATTCGGATCCAGTTCTCGGGAACATTTGCGGAGGGGCGAAAGAGCGTCCGATATAGCAACCCTCTTTGAGTGGTGGAAGCGTGGACCACCGCGCTCAATCCCCCTTGCCGCAGTATTCCCCTTTGAAAAAGGGGGTTGTGGGGTACTATTGAGTCGACCATAACTCATTGAGGAAAGCTATAGTTTAGGCGATTTTCCGAGAAGAAAAAGGTTATCGACCGGACCTGAACTCCCCATTTGGAAAAAGGGGATCGGGGAGATTTTCCAAGCCGAAAAGATGCCCGACCGCGGACGATGGAGCGCCAAGGCAGTCCATCGTCACGTTCTCTCATGCCAACATTGCTCAGGCCGCGTTGGGGTCCACCACAGTCCGGCCGCGCACCCGACCGGCGACGATGTCATCAGCCAGTTGAGGCACCTCTTCCAGCGAGGCGACATGGGCGATGCTTTGCAAGGCGTTGCCGGGAAGATCCTGGACCAAACGTTCCCAGGCTTGCTGGCGTCGGGCAAAAGGACACATCACCGAATCCACGCCGAGCAGTTTGACGCCACGCAGGATGAACGGCATGACGGTGGTTGGCAGATCGGCGCCACCCGCCAGCCCGCAGGCCGCCACCGCGCCGCCGTAGTCGATCTCGGCCAGGACCCGCGCCAGCATCGTGCTGCCGACCGTGTCCACCGCCCCGGCCCAGCGCTGCGCTTCCAGTGGCTTGGGGGGCTGGCTCATTTCCTCCCGGCTGACAAAACCAGCGGCGCCCAGTTCACGCAGATAGCCCTCGGTTTCCGGACGGCCGCTGACCGCATGCACCGTGTAACCGAGCTTGGCCAGCAGGGCCACCGCCACGCTGCCGACCCCGCCGCTGGCGCCGGTCACCAGGATGGGCTTGTCGCCGCCGGGGGTCATGCCCGCCTCTTCCAGCGCCATGACGCACAGCATGGCGGTGAAACCGGCGGTGCCGATGGCCATCGCCGTTTTGGTGTCCATGCCGGCTGGCAGCGGCACGAGCCACTTGGATTGCAGCCGGGCTTTCTGGGCATAACCGCCCCAGTAGCGTTCGCCCACGCTCCAGCCGGTCAACACCACCTTGTCGCCGGCCCGGTAGTCCGGGGAACTGGATTCCAGCACCGTGCCGGCCAGATCGACGCCCGGCACCATCGGAAACTGGCGCACGATCTTGCCCTTGCCGGTCACCGCCAGACCGTCCTTGTAGTTGAGCGAGGAGTATTCCACCGCCACCAGCACATCGCCTTCGGGCAGATCGTCGAGAGTGAGTTGTTGGATAGTGGCGACGGTTTTTTTGCCTTCCTGGGTCAGGACCAGGGCTTTAAAGGTATTCTGGGGCATGGCACGTCTCCGGTGGTTGGTTTGGGATGGATGGATTTTATGTCCCGATAGCGTTCGGATTTCAATCTGTCGGGTGGGTGATGCTCAAGCCTGCACATCGAGCGTCCGGCACAACCACTCGCGCTGACCGTCGCGTAGCGGCCGGATTGCGGCGCGGCCGTTGACCGTGAATTCCAGCTCCCGCAATTCCGGGCGGCCATGGATGACCGGGCTAAAGCTCACCGTGCCGGTGGGATAGTCGCCCGATTCGGTGATGGCGACCCGCAACCGTTCGCCTTCGATTTCCGCCGTGATACGGGCCACGCCATGGGCACCGCTTTCATAGCGCCGGGTCTCCCGGTCGTCCAGCCAATAATTGCCGAGGGCCGGCCGATCATGGCAAAACAGATGCAATTCAACGGCGCTCAGGTCCATGAGGCTGTTTTTTAGCGGACCGGCGTAATACGGCAGCACTGCTCCGTCGCGGGCAAACAGCGGCAGTTCGTCCAGCGCCGCCGCGTAGGGCAGCGATTGGCCACCCTCCAGCCATTCCCCCCGGTTCAGGTCGAACCACCAGCCCGGCGGCAACACCACCAGCCGTTCCCACACCTTGATTCCGTGGCGGAGAGATTCCGGACCCCGCCCCTCGCCGTGCAAGATCGGGGCGACCAGCAGGGCGTCGCCCACCAGATATTGATCGTCCAGGTCGCTGAATTCGGGTTCGGGATAGTGATAGAGCAGCGGGCGGATGATCGGGTCGCCGTCCCGCCAATGCGCGAAGAAGCACTGATACAGATACGGCAACAGCCGGTAGCGGGTGCGAATCGCGCCGCGAATGGCGGCCAGCGGCTCCGACCCGAACCGCCAGGGTTCCTGGCGGCGGCTAAAGTGGGCGGAATGATTGCGGTAGAACGGGAACAGGCAGCCGGCCTGATGCCAGCGCACCAGCAGCTCGGCGCTGACATCGTCCATGAAGCCGCCCACATCCGGGCCGTTGAAGGCCACTCCCGACAGGCCCAAATTCAGCGAGCAGGGCAGCGACATGCGCAGGTGTTGCCAGTTGCTGGCGTTGTCGCCGGTCCACACCGCGCTGTGGCGCTGGGTGCCGGCGCAGGCGCTGCGGGTTAGTAAAAAAGGCCGGCCGTCGGGATCGACCTGCTCGCAGGCCCGCCGGCTGGCCAGCGCCATGAAATGCGCGTATTGATTGTGATAGCGGTCGTGAGGGATGGCGCCATGATCGAAGCGCATCTCCTCGGTGCGGCTGTAGCCGGTGGCGGGGTCGTTCATGTCCAGCCAGATCCCGTCCAGCGCGCTGTCGCGCAGAAATTCCGCCAGCCAATCGGCCCACCAGCGGCGCGTGGCTTCCAGGGTGAAATCGGGGAATACCGTATCGCCCGGCCAGACCTTGCCCACGTACTCCCGCCCGCTCGCCGTTTGGCAGAACATCGCGCCCGCCTGGCCGCTGTCGTACACCGCGTAGCCCGGTTCGCGCTTGACGCCGGGATCGACGATGGCGACGGTGCGGATGCCGGCGGCCTTCAACTCACGGTTCAGGGCGGCGGGGTCGGGGAACTCGGTATGGTTCCAGGTGAACAGCCGGAAACTCTCCATGTAGTCGATGTCGTACCACAGCGCGCTGACCGGCAGGTCGGCGGCGGCGAATTGCGCGGCCAGTTCCCGCAGTTCCGCCGCGTTGCGATAGCTCCAGCGGCACTGGTGATAGCCCAGCGCCCACGGCGGCGGCAGCGGCGCCCGGCCGGTCAGGGCCGCATGGCGTCGCGCCACCTCGGCCAGGGTCGGGCCGGCGAGGAGATAAAGATCGGTGTTGCCGCCCAGCGACTGATACCAAAACTCGCCCGGCCGGGACTGGCCGGCGTCCATGATCGCGTGGCCGGGATTGTCGAAGAACAGCCCGAGAAAGTGCTCGCCGCTTTTCAATATCGCCAGGGGGATGGCGACATAGGTCGGATCGTAATCGTCGCGGGCGTAGGTGTGGCGGAACACCGCCACCACGTCCACGGTCAGGCACTCGGCGCTGTCGCCCAGCTTGTTGAGGCGCTTGGTGCGCTCGCCGAAGCCGTAACAGCCGTCCACGGCGCTCAAATCGAAGTTGAGCAACAGCGCCTCGCCGCAGCCACCGATCCCTCCGGCAACGGTCGCCAGCGTAAACCCGGCCCATTCCAGCCGCAGATGGGTCGCGCCCAGTTCGACCTGGCCCGCCGCCGCCGCGAATACCACCGTGTCTCCGTCCAGTCGTGGCGCGACCGGCCGGCCGGCCCGGCGTTCCGGCGGCACCGCGTCCGAGTGCTGGCGCCCGTCGGCTACCCGCTCATTCTCGAAGCGCAGCCGCAGGCAGCCGTCGGCGATCTCGGCGCAGCGGACCCACAGCCGGACGCTGGTCCCGCTCAGTTCGGCTGCATCGGCCCCGACTGTCAGTCGGTCGGGGGTGTCAAAATTGAGCGGATGGATTTTCTGGCCGAAGAACATGATGAAGACCCTCTGGTCGAACGTCGATGCGGCCCGCTTTTTAGGCGATTTTGACGGTAGAAGAAGCGTTGCCAGAAAACCCGGCAAGCAACCATTTGCTTTCCCCACGTTCCAGGGCGAACGCCCGCGCGGCCGCCAGATAATCCACCGCTACGAACACCGCGTAATGGAATGGTACTTGATGGATAGGGTCATCGTCGTCGGCGTACTCGCAGGTCGGATTCAGCGAAACCGGGTCGAGACGAATGTTGCCTTCGGATTCCTTGGCGGTGGAAGCGTGGAGCGCCGAGTTCAATCCCCCTGCCGCTGACGCGGCGCCTCCCTTTGAAAAAGGGGGGGTTGGAGGGATTTCCGTCCTAGGTGGTTCCAAAGGAAAAACCCTTCACTTGCAGGAGCTTGAGTGCCGCATCGACGACTTCAGTATCGTAGATGCTCCCCCGACCTTTCATGATCTCTTCCATGGCCACCCCGAGACCCAGCGCCGCTCGGTAAGGGCGGTGGGTACTTATCGCTTCCACGACATCCGCCACCGCCAGGATGCGTGCCTCCAGGATGATCTGCCCATCGGTCAGACCCTGGGGATATCCCGAGCCATTCAGGCGTTCATGATGCTGGAGGATCATGTCCGCGACAGGCCATTGGAAATCGATATCCTTGACGATCTCAAAGCCGATTTCGGGATGGGCCTTGATCATTCCGAATTCGTGCGTGGTCAGCTTGCCGGGTCGAGTGAGGATTTCAGCGGGAATGTGTATCTTGCCCAGGTCGTGAATGATCGCGCCGAGGCGAAGACCCCGTATTTGCTGCTCGTCGAGCCCCAACTCATGGGCAATGGCCACGGCGAAGGTTGCGACGCGTTGCTGATGGCCGGCGGTGTAGGGATCCCGTTGCTCCACCGTTGCCGCGATGGCCTGGATCGTCTGTTCCATGGACCTGTGTAGCCGATGCTCGGCTTTGGCGTGAGACACGGCGGCGCGCTGCACTCTGATGCCGTAGCCGAGATCCTCGGCCAGTTCGTTCAGGACGTTCATCTGCGCTTCGTCGAAAATGCCCTTCTCGGTCGAGAAAATCCCCAAGATGCCGAAAACGCGATTGTCGATGAGACGCAATGGAAATGCGGCGCCGGCACGGATTTCGTTGCGATCTGAAACCGACAGTTGCTTCGTCAGGCAGGTCGAATCGTCGAGCCGGTCGCTGACCTGCGGCTGGCCGCTGAAAACCGCCCTCGGCATCAGCCCGGAGGAGTTCGCGTCACGACCCTCCAGTGGGACGACGATCTCGGCACCGTCATCGAGCTTGGCGCCGGCGCTGGCCATCAATCGCAGAACCTGCTTCGGGCTATCCTCGATGTAGCCGACGCAGGCCATTCGGTAAGCGCCTTGTTCGACAATGACCTGGCAGACCCGGTCCCGTATCTCCTTCTCGGTCGTGGAACGCACCAGCGCCTCGTTGCCGGCACTTAGGGTGAAAAAAGCGCGCATCAGTTTTATCTGCGCGATTTCGGCCAGTTTGCGCTCGGTGACATCCTGCAGCGACCCCCTGACCTTGACGACCCGTCCCTGATCAATGACCGGGCTGCCAATGGTTCGAACCCACTTTCGACGACCGTCAGCGGCTAGAATCTCCAATTCCAGATCGTAAGGTGTGCCCAGATCAACGGCTTTCTGAATCGCCTCCTCGATCTTCTCGCGGTGTTCCCCGAGGAAAAATCCCAAGCCTTTCCTCAGATCCGTCTTTTCCGTGGGGTCGAGCCCGTGAATCCGGGCGACCTCTTCCGTCCAGGTTCCCGCGCCGGTGACCGGGTCGAATTCCCAACCGCCCACATGCGCGATACGCCCCACCTCCGCGAGCAGGAAATCGCGATAACGCAATTCCTCTTCGACCCGGCGTCGCTCGGTGATGTCATATTCCATCGTGAAAATGAGTGGTGGCGATTCTTCGATATCAATGCGTTGCGCGTTCACGGCCACGGCGAAAGTCGAGCCGTCTTTTCGAACATGGGTGTTTTCGACGTAGAACGGCTGTCCGGCCATGATTTCAGCGGTCCTGGCTTTAACCAGGCGTTTACCGTCCGCGTCGTCGATATCGTCGACCGGCCGGCCGATAAATTCCTCCCTTGTATAACCATGGGTCGCGCAGGCCGCCGCGTTTGCGTCAATGATGATTGGTATGCCATCGGCGGTATTCGGATCAAGGATCATGAAATAGCCGCCGGCCTGCTCAAACAGCGCCCGAAAGCGTTTCTCGCTGTTTTGCAATGCCTTCTCGGACTGCTTGCGCTGGGTGATGTTGAGAGCCGTAAAGACGAGCCCGGCCGCCTGATCGTTCATGTCCAAACGCGCTCCGGAGAACAGCACGTCGGCCGGGCGTCCGTCCTTGCGCCGGATCTGCGTTTCGGTGCTGCCGTAGCCGATCAAGTCGATCTCTTTGGCTACTACCCGGCCGACACGGTCGAATTCCGCCTGATCAGAGTAGAGAATCCGCGAGCTTTGGCCCACCAGATCCTCCCGGGAATAGCCGGTCATGGCGCAGAAGGTGTCATTCACCTCGCGGAATACCCGACCCGCCGCCAGGCCGATGCCGATGGGCGCGGCGCGAAAGATGCTGGCCAGGGTGCGCTCGCGCGTGTTCAAGGCGTCGCTTACCCGCTTCTGCTCGGTGATATCACGCACCAGGCCGCTCAGATGCGCCACCCGGCCATCTCCATCCCACTCAACATCCCCCAGCACCCTCAACCAATGGATGGACCCATCCGAATGCACAACCCGCAATTCAAGTTCTTGGGGTATGCCATTCTCGATACAGGCCCTCATGCTCTCTTTCCAGGCTTCCAGGTCATCCGGGTGGATCACGGCCTGAACACATTCCAGGCTGCCGTCGAAGGTATCCGGTTGCATGCCACAAAGCTTTTCCATGTTGGCGGACCAATGCACCGTTCTGCTGTCGACCTCGTAGTTCCAAGCGCCGGTATCTGTTGCCTGCAGCGCCCGTCGGGTGTAAGCCTCGTTTTCGGCCAGCTTTTCCCGCGCCTGGCGCAGCTCGGTGATGTCGTGACCGATGCCCAGCACCCCCAAGTGCTTGTCCCCATTTAGGGAAATGCGGGTTTTGGTGGTGTCCAGGAGAATCCGGCGGCCGTTAACCGCTAAACTAATCCATTCCTCGTTACGCAGCGGTTTGTCGGCGTCGATCGCCATCCGGTCGTTGGCGCGAAAAGAATCGGCGAGGTCGGTATCGACGAAATCGTAATCGGTCTTGCCGAGGATTTCGTTCTCGCGGGCGCCGAAGAAACGCTCGAAGGCAGGATTGCAGGCGAGATAGACGCCTTCGGAGTCCTTCAACCAGACCAGGTCCGGGATGGTGTCGATCAGGGTGCGCAGACGCGCCTCGCTGCCCCGCAGTGCTTCCTCGGTCTGCTTTTGTTCGGTGATATCGGTACAGGCACGGACCATCAACGGCGTTTCGCTCGCGGATTCGGCGGCGGGGTAGCCCCGTTCGCGGATCCACCGAATCTCGCCGTTACGCCGGACGATGCGATAGTCATGCTGGTAGGAACGACGACGAGCATGTTTTTCGTCAATCGTATTCAGGTACGCGGCCAGATCTTCAGGGTGCAGGGCCGCCAGGAAGGCCCTGGGTGATTCATACAGCTCCCTGAGTGATCGCTCCCACAGGGTCTCGTATGCCGGGCTGACATAGAGCACTTTGTCCAATTCGGACGTATTGACCCAAATCACGTCCTCGGTCGAGTTGGTGATCAAGCGGAACAGGCGACCATGATCCAGCCCGGCCCGCGCGGTGATTTCGTTCGCGCCCACCCCGGGGTTGCGTCGGTCCCGATCTGAAAGTTGTCGGCCCTCACTCTCTTCAGTGGCGGTATATTTTTCCGCCGACATGGCGATCTGGTTAGTGCGGATGGCGTTCAAAGCCGCCTCCAACTCGGAGATCCGGCGGCGCAGAATATCCAACTCAGAACTCATCGCAATACCTCGTTGATCCAATCGCCCACAGGTCGAGGCCTGCTTTATCTGTACACATACTTCGGTGGCATTTGTTTTCCATCAAGTACGCGATGTTCAACTTTATTAGGGGTCGTCTTTGTCGCCGATGATCCACCCGCGAGTCCCATCGGCCAATGCCCGGAACGCTTCCCGTTCCTCGCCGGAGGCTGCGGTGACCGTCCAACCAGTGATCGTGCTGTCAATATTAATTATCAGATGGCTGTGCGGAGGTTGGCTTCTAGCTGGCAGATACAATGATACTAACGTGTTTCAGCGGCGGCATGGCGGCAATTCCCGTGCGGGTTGAGAGGGTTGGTTCTCAGCCTGGCTCACACCGAAATGCCACACCCACCGATCGTCCGTTATTAAAAAAAGCCAAACTCACGTAACTATGTTAAAGGTTTTCTGGGGGCCTGACACAACATTCCACGAATTGCCCGATCCGTTCGAATGCTTCTCCGGCTTCCGGCAGGATCGGCTCGAACAAGTGCCAGACGTGCAGCATGTCCGGCCAGGTTTCCAGTTCCGCGTGGGAACCGGCGGCGCGGGCCTTGTTGACGTAGCGCACGGCATCGCCCAGCATCATTTCGGCTTCGCTGGCCTGAACCAGCACCGGCGGCAGCCCCGATAGCTCGCCGAACACCGGCGAAACCAGTGGGTTGGGCGGGGTCATCCGGTTCAAGCCCCAGATTATCAGCAGTTGGATCGGGCGTGGGATGCGCAGAAACCCTTTCAATCCGGGACCCAGCACCAAATCGGTTTTGAGATTGCTTTTGAGCGTGGGGCTGGACAGCGTCAGGTCCACTCCCGGCGACAGCGCGATCACGCCTTGCGCCGAACACAAGCCCACATCGCGCGCCCAAGCGGCCAACATCAGCGCCAAGCCGCCACCGGCCGAGTCTCCGGCCACGAACAATTCGCGGACAGGGGCCGGACCGGTGGGTCCATGATCCAGAATCCAGCGATAGCCAGTCTGGCAGTCGGTGGTGATGTCCCGGCGTGAATGCTCCGGCATCAGTCGGTAATCCAGCGCGAGGACCGAGGCCCCCGTGACTTGCGCCAGCTTGGTGGTGATTACGCGATGGCCGCGCGGACAACCGCTGATGAAGCTGCCGCCGTGCAAATACAACAAGCGGCGACGCGGGTCGGAGTCCGGCGCCAGCACCCATTCGCCCGGCACGCCGCCGACATCGACTTCCCGAAGCTGGTAGTCCGTGTCGTTCGCCAGCAGCGGCGGTTCGACAAAGCCCCGCGCCATCACCCGCCGGATGGTGGCCCGCCGCTGTTTCCCGGGAGCGGCGCGAATCTCGGCCGCGGCCTGTTCCAGCCGCCTCACGGCCTCCTGATGGGCGGAACTCGCCCGCTCCCGCGATCCACACCGGCTATTCGGCGGCACTTGATCGTAATCGCGCAGCGTCGGACCCTGCAGAAAGACACGAATCGACAGCCAAGCCACGAAAAGAACCACCAGTAAGGCTATCAAGACAGTCCAGTTCAACATCGGTTTTTCCTCTTTCGGTATTCGGGGATGGTCGGTACCCGAGCATTGCTTGACAGGATGGCTGCCATTGGCAGTTGGAGCGCCTGGTTCTGGAAAACGCTCAACATCCATTTCGTTCCGGCAGGGATGATGCCGCCGGCCCACTCCGGTGGTCGAACGGCATTCCCACCGGAGGGAGCCACTGTGATGGCAACTCTCTATTGAGTGGTGGAGGCATGGATCGCCGAACTAAATCCCCCTGCCGCTGACGCGGCGCCCCCGTTGCAAAAGAGGGCTTGGGGGGATTCCGCTCCTGAGCCGGTCACAACTCATTGAGGAGATCTCTATCTGGGTCAAGGCCGGGGTTCGAAACGCGTCGGCGCGCCAGCAATTGCGCAACGCGACAAAAGTAGGTAGCGTACCGCGCTTCCCCACGAGCAGCGACGACAATGCGACAACCCATCA
The DNA here is from genome assembly GCA_016699715.1 of Candidatus Competibacteraceae bacterium. NCBI lineage: Bacteria > Pseudomonadati > Pseudomonadota > Gammaproteobacteria > Candidatus Competibacteraceae > Candidatus Competibacteraceae bacterium. The sequence goes on from CP065007.1 coordinate 2,471,474, forward strand.
TGCGGATTGAATCCCCCCTGTGCCTGTATACCGATGTAGTGCCGCCCGAGTGGATCGACTACAACGGCCACATGAACGTCGCTTATTACGTTCTGGCATTCGACCATGCCACCGACGCGTTCATGGACTACCTGGGCATGGGGCAGAATTACCGCGATAGCCGCCATTGCTCGGCCTTTGTCGTGGAAACCCATGTGAACTACCAACGCGAACTCATGGCCGGCGACCCGATGCGGGTGACCACCCAACTGCTCGGCTTCGACAACAAGCGCATTCACCACTTTCATCGTTTGTATCACGCCGATAAAGGGTTCGTCTCCGCCACCACCGAATTAATGGTGATCCACGTCGATATGGCGGAACGGCACAGCACGGCGATGCCGCTACCGGTGCTGGATCGCTTGAGTGCATTGATGGCCGCTCATATCCAGTTGCCGCAGCCGCCGCAATCGGGCCGAGTGATGGGGGTGCGGGCCAAGACGCCGACCAGCCAACCCGGAACGCCGACACTGCGTTGGCTGTCCCGATAACTGACTTTAGGCACCCGCTCGGCTGACCGGTCAGCGCTCATTCAGTTTTTCCCGACTACGATGGTTAATAGCAGAATTCATCCATCTGAGGGGAGTGATGTCATGAATAGGGCGATACCTTCTTTATTGGCCGCGGTCATGCTGGGCGCGCCGGCGGTGCTGTGGGCCGGCCCGACGGCCGATGCGATGTTGGGAGGTGCCCTGGGGGGCGCGCTGGGCGCGGGTGTGGGTTCCGAATTGGGCGGACGCGAAGGCGCAATCCTGGGCGGCGCCCTGGGCGGCGCGGCCGGAACCGCGATTACCACCAGACGTTACCGCCGACCCGATGTCATCTATGTGGACCGGCCCGGTTATCGCGACTACGGTCCGCCGCCTGGCTATCGCCGCCCTGGCCGGCACCGGGGGCACCATAAGCACCGCCACTATTACGATGATTGAGCGGGTGGTCGCTTCGGCCCGCCGAGAACAGCATTTGATGGGGGCGATCTTGGCTGTACCGTGGTTGTGAGCGTTCCAGCAGGTTCTGGGAGCGATCCCGCAACATGACGGCGGGAAATGGGGTCGGAGGGATTGTGCCTTCCATCTCCGGCGTTTTGGCGCCGGCGTTCTGGGATTCTGGGGTCGCTGTCGGGTCGAAGGGTACGACTTTGGTATTGCTGGTCGCATTGTGAGCGCCGGATCTGGGACGGGGTCTGAAGCGAAAAACTCAGGGTTGACGGCGGATTTTTTGTTATCCTCAAAGTGGATCGGGACCCCGTTTGCAGCCAGAATCCCATCTTGACCGATTTTGCACAACGCGCCCTGCTGGCGGTAAAAAAACGCATGTGGCTCATCTTGCCGCGCCCGGAGGTTTGGCTACCGGTCGCCGTGCGAGGGGTCAATGTCGTCCTGGTCATTCTGCTGGCCGGTTCCCTGGCGCAATTGACGCTGGCTTTCCTGTCCGGCTGGTTCTCGCCGGCGGTTCGGCCGATGCCGGCGAGAGGCGCATCCGCCGCTGAATCCGCAAGTCCCGTCGGACAGGTTGATTACACCACCATCGCCGCTTGGCATCTGTTTGGACGGATGAAGGCGAGCCAGCCGGTGGCAGCGCCTCCACCCGTCATTCCGGTGACTCCGCTCGACTTGCACCTGGCTGGGGTGTTTTTCATCGAGCAGGGCGACAGCAGGGCGCTGGCGCTGATCGCCGAAGGCAGCGGTTTGGAACGCGGCTATCACATCGGTGACGCCTTGCCCGGCGGCGCCCGATTGGAGCAGATCCAACGTGACCATGTGGTCGTGTCCCGCCAGGGCCGGCGGGAAGTGCTGAATCTCCCCAGGCTAGGCACGACTGCCCGCCCACCATCCCCTGTTCCGGAGGATTCGCCGCTCGTCGATCCCATGCCCGAACCCGAACCCGAACCCGAACCCGAACCCACCGGCGCCGGCCCGCCTCAAGCGATCGACGCGACCGTCGTGGCACGGCAGCTGCGTGATGAGGCGGCGGTTCGGCCGCGGGTCCTGGAAAATATCGCTTTCGTTAGCCCCTATGTGCAAAACGGCCAATTCATCGGCTTTCGACTGCGCCCGGGGCGGGACCGCCAGCTGATGCGGCGGCTTAGCCTGAACAGCGGCGATGTGATTACCGAGGTCAACGGTACCCGCATCAACAATCCCATGCAGGGTTTCGCCATTTTGCGGGAAGTGTTGAGCGCCGATCGGATCAATGTGCGGGTGCTGCGCGGTGGCACCGAAATCCCTCTGCTTTTTTCCCTGAACGGGTCCGTTCCCTGATTATCGGGAATTGGTGCCCAACGATCGGACCCCATAACGATGACGATGACTCACCGGCCCGATAGACCATCAATTTCCCGTGGGTGGCTCCCGCGTCGCGAGATCCTGGGTGCGTTGCTGCTGGGCCTGCTGCTCGTCGCGCCGGTGTGGGCCGCTCCAGTGACCTTGAACCTCAAGGACGCCGACATCAATGCCCTGGTCGAGAGCATGTCGGTGCTGACCGGCAAGAATTTCATCGTCGATCCGCGGGTCAAGGGCCGAGTGACGATTATTTCCGCCAAGCCGATGGATGAGAAAGAGCTCTACGAAGTATTCCTGGCGGTGCTGAGCGTGCATGGTTTCGCCGCCGTACCCAGCGGTAAGGTGATCAAGATCGTGCCGGCGGCGGGGGCCAAGCAGGAGAGCATTCCCACCGTGGATCGGCAACTGGGTGTCGAACCGGATCAAGTCGTCACCCGGGTCATCCAGGTCCAGAATGTTTCCGCCGCCCAGATCGTGCCGATCCTGCGCCCGCTGATCCCGCCGCAGGGGCATTTGGCGGCCTACACGCCGACCAACGTCCTGATCGTTTCCGATGGTTCCGCCAACGTCGAACGCATCGCCAGCATCATCAGCCGGATTGATCTGGCCAGCAACGAGGAAGTCGAGATCGTGGCCTTGCGGCATGCCTCGGCCACCGAAATAGTGCGGGTGCTCACCGCCCTGGAGCAGGGCAAGGCCCGCAACGATCCAGCCGCCACCGTCGGCACACCACCGCGCATGGTGGCGGACGAGCGCACCAATAGCATTCTGTTGAGCGGGGACAAGCTGTCGCGGTTGCGGCTGCGGACCCTGATCACCCACCTGGATACCCCGGTGGACAGCGGCGGCAACACTCAGGTCATCTACCTGCGCTACGCCAAGGCCAAGGATTTGGTGACAGTGCTGCAAGGTGTCAGTAAGAATTTGAGCAGCGAGGCCGCGCGCAACGCGCCGGTGCCGGGCGGGCAAGCCGCGCCGCCGGGCGGTAGCAGCAGCAGCGGAAGCAGCCTGGTGGATATTCAGGCCGACGAGGCGACCAACGCGCTGGTCATCACCGCGCCGCCGGAGGTCATCCGCTCGATCCGTTCGGTGATCGCCCAACTGGATGTGCGCCGCGCCCAAGTGCTGGTGGAGGCGGTCATCGCCGAGATCTCCGCCGAGAAAGCCGCTGAATTGGGAGTGCAATGGGTCATCGATGCCAGTTCGAACGGGCTGGTCGGATTCACCAATTTCGATGCCGGTGCCGCCAGCCTGGCCAACATCATCGGTTTGGCGGCTCAAGCCGACAGCGGCGATCTGACGGCGATTTCGGCGGCGCGAATCCCGCAAGGCGGCCAGATTGCGGTGGGCGACTTCACCGGCACCAACCGCTTCGGTGCCCTGATCAGCGCCTTGGCCAAGGACGCCGACACCAATGTGCTGTCCACCCCGGTCGTGGTGACGCTGGACAACGAGGAGGCGGAAATTGTTGTCGGCCAGAACGTGCCCTTCGTGACCGGCACCTACACCACTTCGACCGGTGGGACCGACACCCAGGTAGGCAATCCATTCCAGACCATCCAGCGTCAGGACGTGGGCATCACCCTCAAGGTCAAACCGCAGATCAACGAGGGCAACGCCGTCAAACTGGAAATCGCCCAGGAAGTTTCCAACGTAGTGCCCTCGGCCAATTCGGCGACTCAAGGCCCGACCACCAACAAACGATCCATCAAGACCAATGTGATGGTCGAGGATGGACAGATCCTGGTTCTGGGTGGACTGATCGACGATCAGTTGACCGAGACCGCGCAAAAGGTGCCACTGCTGGGCGATATTCCGTTGTTGGGCAACCTGTTTCGCTATCGCAATACCACCAAGCTCAAGCGCAACCTGATGGTGTTCCTGCATCCGGTGATCCTGCGGGACCCGGCGCAGGGCAATCTGTACACCAGCAGCAAGTACAGCTACATCCGCCAAGAGCAACTGGCGGCCCGGGACAAGGGGGTTTATCTGTTGCCCAACGTGCAATCACCGGTGCTCAAGCCCCAAGAGGAGGTAAAGGCGCAAGGCACGATTCTCAACACCTCGCCACCACCGGTCGCCGCGCCGCCGCCGCCCGCGGCTGTGGAGCCGGCGGCGGGTTTCGGGTTCAATAACCGATGAGCCAGCCAGCCGCCAGCGTCGAGTCCTTGCCGGCCAGCGTGGGCGAGGCCGTGGGCGAGACCGTGGGCGAGCACCTCTTGTTGCCTTATGCGTTTGCCAAGCGCCATGGCGTGTTGGTGGTGGATGAGGAGGATGGTAAGGTGACTGTCGCTTGCCGGCAGGGCATCGGCACGCGCAGTCTGGTGGAGTTGCGCCGTTTTCTGAATACCCCGCTGCGGCCGGTGCTGGTGCCGGCCGAGCATTTCGAGCGGATGCTGCAGGACAGCTACGAAGGCGACAGCGACGGCGCGGCTCGCATGATGGAGGATCTCGGCGATGAGATGGACCTCAATCAGGTGGCGCAGAGCCTGCCCGAGCCGGAGGATTTGCTGGAAAGCGCCGACGACGCGCCGATCATCCGCTTGATCAACGCGCTGCTGACCGGGGCAATCAAGGAGGGCGCTTCGGATATCCACATCGAATCGTTCGAGAACCGGTTGTTGGTGCGGTTCCGGGTGGACGGTGTGCTGCGGGAGGCCCTGCAGCCGCCGCGGGCGCTGGGACCGCTGCTGGTGTCTCGGGTCAAGGTCATGGCCCACCTCGACATCGCCGAAAAGCGCTTGCCGCAGGACGGGCGGATTTCGCTCAAGGTGGCCGGACGGCCGGTGGACGTGCGGGTCTCGACCCTGCCGACCGGTCATGGCGAACGAGTGGTGCTGCGCCTGCTGGACAAGCGCGAAGGTCGGCTGGATTTGCGCCATCTGGGTATGCAAGCGCACGACGAGCTGCGCTTGCTGAAAGTGATTCATCGTCCACACGGCATTCTGCTGGTCACCGGCCCGACCGGGTCCGGCAAGACCACCACCCTCTACGCCGGGCTGACCCAGCTCAACGATCGCAAGCGCAACATCATGACCGTCGAGGACCCCATCGAGTATTACCTGGACGGGATCAGCCAAACCCAGGTCAATACCAAGGTCGAAATGACCTTCGCCCGTGGCTTGCGCGCCATCCTGCGCCAGGACCCCGACGTGGTCATGGTCGGCGAAATCCGCGATCTGGAAACAGCCGAAATCGCGGTGCAGGCGTCGCTGACCGGCCATCTGGTCCTGTCCACCCTGCATACCAATAGCGCGGTCGGTGCCATCACTCGACTGCGCGATATGGGCGTGGAACCGTTTCTGTTGTCCTCATCGTTGGTTGGCGTGCTGGCTCAGCGTTTGGTGCGCAAGCTGTGCCCCCACTGCAAACAGCCGCATGTCGCCACCCCGGCCGATTGCGAGGTGTTGTGCGTCGATCCCACCGTGTTGCCGACGCTTTATGTTCCGGTCGGTTGCGGTCAGTGCAACCAGACCGGATTCCGGGGCCGCGGCGGGATTTTCGAGCTGGTGGTGCTGGACGAGGCGATGCAAACCCTGATTCACGAGGGCAAGGGCGAGCAGGAAATGGAGCGCCATGCCCGGTTGTCCAGTCCCAGTATCCGCGATGATGGCCGCCGGCGTGTGCTGGCGGGCGATACCGCATTGTCGGAACTGATTCGGGTAACCAAGGAGGACTAGGTGCCGGCGTTTCAGTACAGTGCGCTCGACCTCAAAGGCCGTCAGCGCAAAGGCTTGATCGAAGCCGATACGCCCCGGCTGGCCCGGCAGACGCTGCGCGAGCGCGGTCTGAACCCGCTGGGAGTCGAGGAGGTGGCCAGTCGCGAGCGTCGGCGCGGCGATCACTGGTGGAGCGGGCGAGTTCGGATCAGCGCCACCGATCTGGCCTTGATTACCCGGCAGCTGGCGACTTTGGTCGGTTCCGGCCTGCCGCTGGAAGAAGCGCTGGGCGGGGTGGCTCAGCAGGCCGAGCGGGCGCGGCTCAGCGGTTTGCTGCTGGCGGTGCGCACCCGGGTACTGGAAGGTCACACGCTGGCGACCGCGCTCGGCGATTTTCCGCAGGTATTCCCGGAACTGTACCGGGCCACCGTCGCCGCCGGCGAGCAGTCCGGCCATCTCGATGTGGTGTTCGAGCGGCTGGCCGATTACACCGAGGCTCGCCAGCAGATGCGCCAAAAGGTCGGTCTGGCGTTGTTCTATCCCTTGCTGCTGACCGGCGTCGCCATCCTGATCGTCGCCGGCCTGCTGACCTATGTGGTGCCGCAAGTGGTGCAGGTATTTAGCAGCCTCAACCAGCAGTTGCCGGCGCTGACCCGCGGTCTGATCGCCCTGAGCGATTTCCTGCGCCAGTACGGTTGGTTGGTACTACTCGCGCTGGCGGCCGGCGCGGTCGGTTGGGTCTACGCGCTGCGTCGGATCGGTTTCCAGCGGCGGGTGCATCGCGTGCTGCTGCGTTTGCCGTTGCTGGCGCGCTTGATTCGGGGGACCAATACCGCCCGCTTTGCCCGTACCTTCAGCATCCTGATGGCGAGCGGCGTGCCGGTGTTGGAGGCCTTGCGGATTTCCTCGCAGGTGCTCGGTAACCTACCGATGCGGGAAGCGGTGGAACAGGCGGCGGTGCGGGTCAAGGAAGGCGCCAGCTTGTACAAGGCGGTCAGCGCCAGCGGCTATTTCCCGCCAATGACCGTGCAGCTCATTGCCAGCGGCGAGGCCAGTGGCCGCTTGGAGAATATGCTGGAACGGGCGGCGGTGCAGCAGGAGCGGGAGACCGAAACCTTGATCGCCGCGCTGCTGGGGATTTTCGAACCCATGCTGATTCTGTTCATGGGCGGCGTGGTGCTGGTGATCGTACTGGCGATTCTGTTGCCGATCTTCGATCTCAATCAACTGGTGCACTGAGCGGCCACCCGCAGCCCGTCGTGATCCAGGGTGTAGGCGCGGGCGAAGCCGCCGATAAAGCGGATGCGGACCGGAGTCAGGCGTAGCAGCAGGAAATCGCCGAACTCGAAGCGGGGCACCGCATCGGGCAACCGTTCCTGATAGCGCAGCGCCGCCGACCGGTAGTCCGGGCGGTCACGGGGAATGATCGCGATCTCGCCTTGCACCGTCACCCGAGCCAGTGTCTGTGGATCTTCGTCGTCCCGTTCCGGTTCGCTGATGGCCAGCCCGGCGCGTGGGTGGGCCAGCAGATTGCGAGTGTGGGCGGACAGCGTGCTGAGGTGCAGCAGGAAACCGCTGTAATCCGGTTCCGGGACATAGGTGACCCAGGACGCATCCGGCCCATCTGGACCCTGAGTCGCGAGCACCGCCCAGCGTCGGTCGCGGATCAGGGTTAGCATGAGGCGTTGTTCTTGAAAGTTCATTGGTCGCCACTCCCGTTCATGGTGCCGCCCAATCCACCGCGCGGTGTTTCGGACTTCCATGGCGTGTCTCCCATACCGGAGATAGCTCCCGCAGCCGGGTGACCGCCGCGCCAACCGCATCGATGGCGTAGTCGATCTCCTCGACCATGGTGAAACGGCCCAGACTGAAGCGGACCGCGCCACGCATCCGCATGGCATCGCAACCCATCGCCCGCAGTACGTGCGAGGGTTCGTGGCTGGCGGAGGTGCAGGCGGAGCCGGTGGCAAGGGCGATCTCCGGCAGTGCGTCCAGTAGCGCCTCGGCGGCGATGCCGGCAAAGCTGATATTGAGGATACCGGCCACGTTCCGCTCAGGGTGGCCGTTTAACTCCACTTCGCCCAGCGTCGCCAATCCTTGCCACAGTCGGTCGCGCAGCCGCCGGATACGGACCTGCTCGGTCTCCATCTCGATGCGGGCGATCCGGCAGGCTTCCCCCATGGCGACAATCTGGTGGACGGGTAAGGTGCCGGCCCGTAATCCGCGTTCCTGACCACCGCCATACAGCAGCGGCTCCAGCCGTACTCGAACCGGACGCTGGCGCACGACCAGTGCGCCGACGCCCTTGGGACCGTACAGTTTGTGCGCGCTGAGGCTTAATAAATCCACTGGCAGGGTTTGCGGATCGAGCGGTAGCTTGCCGGCGCTCTGGGATGCGTCCACATGCAGCAGCGCGCCGTGGTTTCGAAGCAGCGCGCCGATGGCGGGCAGATCCTGCGCCACGCCGGTTTCGTTATTGACGTGCATCAGCGAGACCAGCACGGTGTCTGGCCGCAACGCCGCCGCGAGCCGCTCCAGCGGAATCGACCCATCCGGGTTCGGGTCGAGGTAGGTGATTGCGCAACCCTCGCGTTCCAGCCGCCGGCAAACGTCGAGCACGGCCTTATGTTCGGTCTTGCTGGTGACCAGATGCCGGCTCTTGCGGGCATCGGCGCGCATGACGCCAAACAAAGCGAGGTTATTGGCCTCGGTGGAGCCGGAAGTCCAGATGATTGCGCCGGGTTCGGTGTCGAGCAGGGCAGCGACCTGCGTCCGGGCGGTTTCGACCGCCCGGGCCGCCGCCCGACCGAAAACATGGGTGTTGGAAGAAGGGTTGCCGAAGATGCCGTCCTGGCCGAGATACTGACTCAGGATGACGACAACCCGAGGATCCGCTGGGGTGGTTGCCGCGTAATCCAGATAAACCGGCAGTCGCATTACGGCCTGGGGAAGCCGATCAGGCCACGGCCGAAGCTGGAACTCGCTCGCTGGAGCGATCGCGCCGGCGCGAACCGTTCTGGCGGCGCACCACTTCGCAGACCGCCGGACGCTCGACGAACTGCGCCAGCGTGATACCTTCCAGGAAAGTGAAAATCTGCCGGCTGAGGTCGGTCCACAATTCGTGCGTCAGGCAGCGCCGGCCTTCCTGGCAATTCTCATGACCGAAGCAGCGGGTGGCATCCATCCGTTCGTCGACCGCGCTGATGATGTCGGCGACCGTGACCTGATCGGGCGAACTCGCCAGCCGGTAGCCGCCGCCCGGACCGCGCACGCCCTCAACCAGGCTGCGCTTGCGCAGCTTGGCGAACAACTGCTCCAGATAGGACAGCGATATACCCTGGCATTGGGAAATCTCGGCCAACGTGACCGGGCCGTACTTGTCGTGAATGGCCAGATGCATCATGGCGGTAACTGCATAGCGGCCTTTGGTCGACAGTTTCATGAGTATTACCCCGCAATTGGGCTGTACCGTGAGGTTAATTCCTGACTATTGAGTAAGGAAACTATATTAACCTATTGGCGCAGTCAACTAATTTGGAAAAATAATGCCTTGGGCGTTTTAGACGGGGTGGGCGAATTGCCCGGTAAATCGATGGCCTTGGCGCAGGCAGTAGGCGAGCCATTTAAAAAGAAAACGGTTGGTCCGCCAGCGGGCGTGAAGGTGCGTGTCGTCCGCTTGGTGACCGGGATGGAACTCGGCGGCGAAGGCGGCGCGGTGCCGTAAGTGCGCGGCCATTACCTCGGCCATGCGCGCATCGTGATAGATGCGGATGCGCAGATTGGGTTCGGCGGTGACCGTGCCGTCGTCTTGGTGAAATTGGTAGGTTAGAGTCAGGCCGCTGGTGTAACGGCTGCGCTCGAGGATTCGCAAATGCAGATCCAGGCCCCCGACCACCCGCGAGACACAGGCGGTCGACGCGGGCGGCATGATCGGCAACAGCCGGCGCAGGTTGATGTAGTTCCGCTCGTACAGATCCATCAGTGCCGCAAAGCTGCCCGGCGTGTCGTGCGCGAGCAATCCGGTCTGGGGAGCGTGAAGCAGAATCATGAGCCTACGCACCGGGCAGAGACAGGGATTCCAGGCGCCAGCCGGTCCTGTCGCAACACAGTACGCTGCCCTGTTCGTACCAGTCGCCCAGTACCGCTCGCCGCGCGGGCCGCCCGTCCAGCATCCATTGGTGGATGGCGGGTCGGTGGGTGTGACCGTGGATCAGATGGTTAACGCCGTGCGTGCGCAGCGCTTGTTCCACCGCCACGGGGTTGACGTCGGTAATCTCGGTGCCTTTTAACTGGGTGGCCTGCCGACTGGTTTCGCGCAACTGGCTGGCCAGTATCCGTCGTCGCGCCAGCGGCTGCGCCAGCAGAGCCGCCTGCCAGGCCGGATCGCGGACCTGGGCGCGAAACGCCTGATACTCGACATCGTCGGTGCAAAGCGTGTCACCGTGCAGCAGCAGCACGGGCTCGCCGGCCAGCTCGATCACCACGCTCTCCGGCAATAACCGCGCTTGGCTCGCCGCCGCGAAAGCTTGGCCGACCAGGAAATCCCGGTTGCCGTGCAGAAAATAGGTCGGTACGCCGGATTCGACCAGTGCGCGCAGCGCACCGGCGACGGTATACCCCAGTTCCGCGTCGTCGTCATCGCCGATCCAGGCCTCGAACAAGTCACCCAGGATATACAGAGCATCGGCCCACCGGGCTCGCCGTTCCAGAAAATCCAGGAACAGAGAGACGATGGCGGGCCGGGTCCGGTCCAGGTGCAGGTCGGAGATGAATAGCGTGGCCATCGGGCTTATTCGTCGATGACTTCGACTTTGGTGATCGTGATGTCCTCGACCGGCACATTCTGGTGGCCGCGCCGGTGGGTGGTCGGCGCGGCGACGATCGCATCGACCACATCCGTGCCGGCCACAACCCGTCCGAACACGCAATAGCCCCAGCCCTGGCTGGTCGGGCTGCGGTGATCGAGAAAGTCGTTGTCCTTGACGTTGATGAAGAACTGGGCGGTGGCGGAGTGAGGGTCGCTGGTGCGCGCCATGGCGACGGTGCCCACCTGGTTTTTCAGGCCGTTTTCGGCCTCATTGCGGATGGGGGCGCGAGTCGGCTTTTGGCTCATGTCCGCTTCAAGACCGCCGCCCTGAATCATGAAGTTGGGGATCACTCGATGAAACAAGGTGCCTTCGTAGAATCCGTCGCGGGCGTATTGCAGAAAGTTGGCGGTCGTGGCCGGCGCGTGGGCGTGATCGAGTTCGACGCTGATGATGCCGAATCGGGTGTGCAAATTAACCATGGCGGGTACCTTACTGTTTGGCGGGTTCGGGCGCGACGGACGGCGCGGGGGTTGGGTTCGGCGCCACTGAGGACGGTGCGGGCGCCGGAACGGGCAGCAGTGTAACGGATTCGATGAGCACCGGGGTCACTGGCACGTCGCCGAATCGGCCGCCGGGACCACCGGCGCCCGTGGATACCTGGCCGATCTTGTCCACCACGGCCATGCCATCGACGACCTGGCCGAACACCGTATAGCCCCAACCTTGCGGGGTCGGCGCGCGATGGTCGAGAAAGTCGTTGTCCTTGAGGTTGATGAAAAACTGGGCGGTGGCGGATTGCGGGTCGGAGGTACGCGCCATGGCCACCGTGCCGCGCCGATTCTTGAGCCCATTATTGGCCTCGTTCGGCACCGGGGCACGGGTCGGCTTCTGCTGGAAGTCGGGGGCGAAACCGCCGCCCTGGATCATGAAGCCATCGATGACCCGGTGGAAGAGTGTGCCGTTGTAGAAACCGTCGCGGGCATAGGTGAGAAAGTTTTCCACCGATTTCGGGGCTTTTTCGTCCGCCAGTTCCAGAGTAATGGGACCCATGCTGGTGTCCAGCCGGACTTGGGTGCCGGCTTGGGCGGCGGCGGCCATGCCGAGAACGGCGGCGGCCACTAACAAAAGTCGTTTGTGCATGCGTAATCGCCAAGTTGTGAGAATGACAGGATCATAATAATCGGCCAGCCGGCATGCCGCCAGATTTGGCGGCTGTCGGCGCTTTCCGGTACCATGATTTCACTATGACCACCCAGACCATCAAAACGCGCTTTGCGCCCAGCCCGACCGGTTACCTGCACTTGGGCAACATCCGCACGGCCCTGTTCAACGCGCTGCTGGCCCGACGCTGGGGCGGTCGGTTTGTGCTGCGGATCGAGGATACCGACCGGGAGCGCAGCCGTCCGGAATACATCGCGGCGCTGCTGGACGATCTGCGCTGGTTGGGGCTGGACTGGCGGGAAGGCGCGGGGGTGGGTGGTCCCCATGCGCCTTACGCCCAGTCGGAGCGGACCACGGTTTACGCCGAATACTACCAGCGACTGGATGCGGCCGGGCACGTCTATCCTTGTTTCTGCACCCCGGCGGAGTTGGCGCTGAGCCGCAAGGCGCAACAGTCGGCCGGTCAGCCGCCGCGCTATGCGGGCACCTGCGCCCGTTTGAACGAAGCCGAACGGCAGGCACGGCGGGAGCGAGGCTTGCAACCGACTCTGCGCTTTCGGGTACCGCCGGGGCGGACGGTGGAATTCACCGATCTGGTACGCGGCCCGCAGCGTTTCGCCAGCGACCACATTGGCGACTTCGTGATCCGCCGGGCCGACGGCGGCGCCCAGTTTTTCTTCGTCAACGCCGTGGATGATGCGCTCATGGGAATTACCCATGTGCTACGCGGCGAAGACCATCTGACCAATACTCCGCGCCAGTTGCTGTTACTGGAAGCGCTGGAACTGCCGGCTCCGGAGTACGGCCACATGGCCTTGATCGTCGGGGCCGCCGGCGGACCGCTGTCCAAGCGCGAAGGCGACTTCAGCGTTCGCGAGTTGCGCGCCGCCGGCTATTTGCCGGAGGCCTTGTTGAACTATCTGGCCCGACTCGGCCACCGCTACGAGCACGATGAGTGGATGGAGCCAGCGGAACTGGCGGCCGGGTTTGCCGTGGCGCATCTGGGGCGCGCGCCAGCCCACTACGATGAGGCCCAGTTGCTGCATTGGCAGGCCGAGGCGGTGGGGCGTGCGGCGCCGGAACGATTGTGGACCTGGATGGGGCCGGCGGTTCACGAACGGGTGCCACCCGATCAACGGGAGGAGTTCGTTGCCGCGGTGCGGCCCAATACCCGCTTTCCCGCCGATGCCGCTTTCTGGGCGAACCGGCTGTTCGGTGAAGATTTGGCGCCGAGCGACGATAGCCGGACAGTGATCGCGGCGGCGGGGTCGGCGTTTTTTGCTCAGGCATTGGCCGCGTATGCCGAATATGGCGCGGCCTATCGACCTTTGGTCGAAGACTTGAAGCGGCGCACCGGCGCAAAAGGGAAAAACCTGTTCATGCCGCTGCGGGCGGCACTGACGGGCGAGACCCATGGTCCGGAATTGGCACGGGTTTTGGCCCTGCTGCCGCCTGATATCGCGCGGCGGCGCCTGGATGCCTGTTGTTGATTCTGGCGGATGTTTTCGGCGTGATCCCTAGCCTCGTTCTGTTCCGACCAGCCTCAATATCGTCGAGATAACCATTTATGTTGCAGATTTTTAACAGCCTGACCCGTCAAAAAGAGCCGTTTCACCCCATCGAGCCGGGCAAGGTGCGGATGTACGTGTGCGGCATGACCGTCTACGACTACTGTCATGTCGGTCACGCGCGGGCCATGGTGGTGTTCGACGTGGTGTTGCGCTGGCTGCGGGTCAAGGGTTACGACGTGAACTATGTGCGCAACATCACCGATATCGACGATAAGATCATTCGCCGTGCCCAAGAGAACGGCGAGGATTTTCATGCCCTGACCGACCGCTTCATCCAGGCCATGCATGAGGATTTGGATGCGCTGGGCATTCTGTCGCCGACCCAGGAGCCGCGCGCCACTGGAGCGATGGCCGACATGATCGCCATGATTCAAACCCTGCTGGACAAGGGGTTCGCCTATGTCGGCGCCACCGGCGACGTGTATTACGATGTGAGCCGGTTCGAGCGCTACGGGCAATTGGCCAACAAGAAGCTGGACGATTTGCGGTCGGGAGCGCGAATCGAAGTGGAAGAAGCCAAGAGCGATCCGCTGGACTTCGTGTTGTGGAAAGCCACCAAGCCGGGTGAACCAAGTTGGAGTGCGCCTTGGGGTACGGGCCGGCCCGGCTGGCATATCGAATGTTCGGCGATGTCCACCCACTGCCTGGGTGAACACTTCGACATTCACGGCGGCGGCATGGATCTGAAATTCCCTCATCACGAGAACGAGATCGCCCAATCCGAGGCGGCCAGTGGCCAGCGTTGCGTCAATGTCTGGATGCACAATGGTTTCGTGCAGGTGAATGAAGAGAAAATGTCCAAGTCATTGGGTAATTTTTTCACTGTGCGCGAGGTGCTGCGGCGCTACCAGCCGGAAGTAGTGAGGCTGTTCATACTGGCCAGTCACTACCGAGGCCCGTTGAACTACTCCGATGAAAATCTGGACCACGCCAAGGCTTCGCTCACCCGCTTGTACACGGCGCTGCGCGGCCTGCCGATTCTGGATGCGCCGGTCAACGAGGGTTGGCGCGCCCGGTTCGAACAGGCCATGGACGACGATTTCAATACGCCCGAGGCGCTGGCGGCGCTGTTCGAACTGGCGCGTGAAATCAACCGCCTCCGCGCCGAGGATGAGACGGCGGCGGCGTGTTTGAGTCTCAGCCTGCGGCAGTTGGGTGGGTTGCTCGGTTTGTTGCAAGCCGATCCCGAAAGCTTCCTGCGAGGACAGGCGAACACGGATGCCGCCTCCGCCATGACCGCCGAGCGGATCGAAGCCTTGATCGCCGCGCGCGCCGCCGCGCGCAAGGCCCGTGATTGGACGGAGGCGGACCGGGTTCGGAATGCGTTGCAGGAGGCTGGAGTTGTCTTGGAGGACACCCCGAAAGGAACGATCTGGCGGCGAAATTGAAGAAGTGGCTTGACGTCAGCGCCAACCAAAAATACAATTTCGAATCCTGCACGGAAACGCGGGTCGCCAATGTTGGCTGATCGCGAACGGGGTATAGCGCAGTCTGGTAGCGCACCTGCTTTGGGAGCAGGGGGTCGTGGGTTCGAATCCCTCTACCCCGACCAGGATACAGGCCGGGTGTCTTGTTGGGCTGTTTTCCCGCGACAACGCGCCCGTAGCTCATGTGGATAGAGCATCAGCCTTCTAAGCTGAGGGTAGCAGGTTCGAGTCCTGCCGGGCGCGCCAAATCCCGGCGAGGTTAATTCGGATGCAATGGTGGGCGTAGCTCAGTTGGTAGAGCCCCGGATTGTGGATCCGGTCGTCGTGGGTTCGAGTCCCATCGTCCACCCCAATCGCTTTTGGATTTTTCGGGATGGCTTGCAATCCCGCTAAGGTTCTTCTGGGCCGTTAGCTCAATTGGTAGAGCAGTTGACTCTTAATCAATTGGTTGTAGGTTCGAGTCCTACACGGCCCACCATCTTTGATATCCAGCGTTGCCACAGTCCCCGCGCCATCCCTGCCAAACGGAAACCCGCTCCCTGTCTTGGGCGGCGTGTTGTCCTGTATACTCGCTGCTAACGACGGCAATCATGGCTTTGGGCGGGGTTCTTCTCGCCGTTGTTCCACGGCGACGCTGTCTTCTCGCGAAAGTGGCGGAACTGGTAGACGCGCTGGATTTAGGTTCCAGTGGGGTAACCCGTGAGAGTTCGAGTCTCTCCTTTCGCACCATTCATCGCCGCGCGCCCGCGGGATGGTTGCCCGGGTTCTGTTTTTTGAAAAACAGGCAGCGGGCGCGGGTGGCTCTCCCAATACAAACGATCAACAGATTTGAGGTGCATCGATGCAGGTTTCAGTTGAGAGGCTGAGCGATCTGGAGCGCCGGGTGACCGTGCAGGTCCCCGCCGAACGGCTCGCCAAGGAAATCCAGGAGCGCTTGCAGTCCCTATCCCGGCGGGCCAAGGTGGATGGTTTCCGTCCGGGCAAGGTGCCGCTCAAGTTGATCAAACAGATGTATGGGGATCAAGTACGGTATGAAGCCGTGAGCGAGGTGATGGAGCACAGCCTGCGCGAAGCGCTGCTTCAGGAAAAGCTAAGCCCCCTCGGCGGTCCGAAAGTCGAGCCGAAACCGCTGGAAGAAGGACAAGATCTCGAATATTGCGTCACCTTCGAAGTCATGCCCGAGTTTGAACTGGCCGGCTTTGAGAGTATTGCGATCGAGAGACCAGTGGCGGAGGTGACTGAACAAGATGTCGATAACATGATCGAAACCTTGCGCGAGCAGCGAGTCGCCTGGAATGCGGTGGAACGCATGGCCCGCGAAGGCGATCGCGTTCGGATCGATTTCTTGGGTCGGATCGACGGCCAGGATTTTCCGGGTGGCAAGGGTGAAAACACTGCCTTGGTGTTGGGCAAGGCGGCCATGCTCAAGGATTTCGAGGATCGACTGATCGGTCTGAGCGCGGGCGCGGAGAGCGAGTTCGACCTGGTGTTTCCAGACGATTATCACCTCGGGGACGTGGCCGGCAAGACCGCTCGTTTCCATGTCACGCTCCATGCGGTGGAAGAGGCCAGTCTGCCCGAGGTGAATGAGGCTTTTGCCGAAAGCTTCGATGTCAAGGAAGGAGGGATTGCCGGCCTCCGGCAATCGCTGCGCGACAATATGGAACGCGAGTTGCGCGATGGCATCAAAGCTCGGATCAAACGGGAAGTGATGCAGGGGCTGTTGGAAGCCAATGACATTCCGCTACCCCAGGCGCTGATTCAGTTTGAGATCGAGAATCTGGCCCGCCAGTTGCGTTTTCCGGCTGGCGGCGATGATGAAAAGATTCGCGAACTCAAGGAGCAACTGCTGGGATCCGAGGCGCGCCGGCGAGTCGCTTTGGGCCTGCTGGTTTCCCGCTTGGCGGCTGAGCAAGGGATCCAGGTCGACGATCAGCGGGTCCAAGATTATCTGCAATCCCTCGCCGCCACCTATCAGGAGCCGGCCGAGGTGCTGCGCTGGTACGGACAGACGCCTCAGGCGCTCGATGGCGTACGTGCGCTGGTGCTTGAAGACCAGATCGTGGACTGGTTGCTCGAACGGGTGCGGGTGACCGATAAATCCAGCACTTTCGCCGAAATCATGGCGCCCGGTAAACCGGCCGGATCCGTCGTTCAGGAGTCTTCCGAATGAGTGAGAATGGCACCTTCGCTGGCATTCAGGCCCTCAATCTCGTACCGATGGTGGTCGAGCAAACCGCGCGCGGCGAACGGGCCTACGATATTTATTCCCGTTTGTTGAAGGAACGGGTGGTGTTCCTGGTGGGGGCGGTCGAGGATTACGCCGCCAATCTGGTGGTCGCGCAACTGTTGTTTCTCGAAGCCGATAATCCGGATAAGGACATTCATCTCTACATCAATTCGCCGGGTGGTTCGGTCAGCGCCGGCTTGGCGATTTACGATACCATGCAGTTCGTCAAACCGAGCGTCAGTACCATGTGCGTGGGCCAGGCAGCCAGCATGGGCGCGTTGCTGTTGGCCGGCGGTGCGCCAGGCAAGCGTTTTTGCTTACCGCACTCACGCGTTATGATCCATCAGCCGCTGGGCGGTTTTCAGGGGCAGGCCAGCGATTTTGACATCCATGCCCGGGAAATTTTGCTGGTTCGAGACCGGCTCAACCGGATTCTGGCCAAACATACTGGTCAGCCCATTGAAAAGATCGCTGTCGATACCGATCGCGATAACTTCATGGGCGGCGCCGAGGCGGTGGAGTATGGTCTGATCGACGCGGTGCTGAACCAGCGTGTCCCGTTAAGCTGACGCAATTCGCGCGTGATTTCCGGCGTCGAGCCGACGTCTTAACTTCGAGCCGCGATACCCGCGGTCCCTATTGTGCGGTGAGTCACGGCACCCTATACGGATCCAACGATCGCGCGATGACGAGGAAGGCATTATGAGCAGAGATCGAAGTGACAGGAGCGACGACGACAAGCTGTTGTATTGTTCCTTTTGTGGCAAAAGTCAGCATGAGGTGCGCAAACTGATCGCGGGACCGAATGTGTTCATCTGCGACGAATGCGTTGAGTTGTGCAACGACATTATCCGTGAGGAGATGGAAGAGACGGCGCCCGCTGCTTCCAGCAAATTGCCTAAGCCACATGACATCAACCAAGTCCTTGATGAGTACGTCATCGGCCAGGAGCGCGCCAAAAGGGTTCTTGCCGTCGCCGTCTACAACCATTACAAACGGCTGGAGCTACAGCGCGCCGTCCGCGCCAAAAATGCTGAAGTAGAAGTTACCAAGAGCAACATTTTGCTGATTGGACCCACCGGCTCGGGTAAAACGCTGCTGGCCGAAACCCTGGCCCGGTTTCTGAACGTGCCGTTTACCATTGCCGATGCGACGACTCTGACCGAAGCGGGCTATGTCGGCGAAGATGTGGAAAACATCATTCAAAAACTGCTGCAAAAGTGCGACTACGATGTCGAGAAAGCCCAGACTGGCATCGTTTATATCGACGAGATCGACAAAATTTCGCGTAAGTCCGATAATCCCTCGATTACCCGTGACGTGTCGGGCGAAGGCGTGCAGCAAGCCTTGCTCAAGCTGATTGAGGGTACCATGGCTTCGGTGCCGCCGCAGGGCGGGCGCAAGCATCCCCAGCAGGAATTTCTGCAGGTGGATACCACCAACATCCTGTTTATCTGCGGCGGCGCCTTCGCCGGGCTGGACAAGGTCATTCGCAGCCGCTCCGACAAGGGAGGAATCGGGTTTTCGGCGGACGTCAAAAGCAAGGATGGTGGTAAGAACGTCGGCGAGGTGCTGATGGAGGTGGAACCGGAAGACTTGATCAAGTACGGTCTGATTCCAGAGTTCGTCGGCCGGCTGCCGGTGGTCGCCACATTGACCGAACTGGATGAAAACGCGCTGGTGCGGATTCTGACCGAGCCTAGGAATGCCGTCGCCAAACAATTCAACAAATTGTTCGAGATGGAAGGCAGCGAGCTGGAATTCCGAGAGGAAGCCTTGCGAGCGGTCGCCCGTAAAGCCATGGAGCGCAAGACTGGCGCTCGCGGCCTGCGCACTATTCTGGAGCATATCTTGCTTGACACCATGTATGACTTGCCGAGCATGCAGAATGTCAGCAAAGTGGTGATCGACGACTCCGTGGTCGAAGGTCACGCCAAACCGTATTTCATCTACGAGAACATCGAGCGGCGCGCGGCCGCGCACGATTGATCCACCCTGCTCCATTCTTGCCCGGCGTTCGCCGTCGGGCCGATCCACTCGGCCAGCTGTGCGCGACTTGGCGCGGTTGGGTGCAATTCCGCTGTTAGACAACAACCTCGCTGCGTCCGATCCGCTGGATCGCCCCGCCAATTTGCCCGGCTCAACCGCGGAGGGTCTGCCATGAAGCAGAACGAAACCAAGCTCGATAGTTTGCCCGATCATGCGCCGATGCCGGTATTGCCGCTGCGCGATGTGGTGGTTTATCCCCACATGGTGATCCCGTTGTTTGTGGGCCGGGAAAAATCCATCCATGCGCTCGACCTGGCCATGCAGGGCAACAAGCGTATTGTCCTGGTGGCGCAAAAGAGTGCCGAGATGGACGACCCGCAAAGCGACGATATCTACGCGATCGGGACGCTATCGAACGTCTTGCAACTGCTGCGACTGCCGGATGGTACGGTCAAGGTCCTGGTGGAAGGCAGTCAGCGGGTGGATATTCACCGCTTTACCGAAACCCAGGCCTGTTTCATCGCCGAGGTATCGTTGCTGGAGTCCGTGCTGGACGAGAACGAGTCACAGGAAATCCAGGCGCTGGCGCGCTCGCTGCTCAGTACCTTTGATCAGTATGTCAAACTCAATAAAAAAATCCCTGGCGAGGTGCTGACTTCCGTATCCGGCATCGACGATCCCAGCCGTTTGGCCGACACCATCGCCGCGCACATGGCGCTCAAGTTGGATGAAAAGCAGAAGGTGCTGGAAATACAGAACCTGCGCGAACGACTTGAGCATCTACTGGGTCTGGTGGAGGGCGAGATCGACATCCTCCAGGTCGAGAAGCGCATCCGTGGCCGCGTCAAGCAGCAGATGGAAAAAAGCCAGCGCGAGTATTATCTGAACGAGCAGATGAAAGCGATTCAGAAGGAGCTCGGCGAGCTGGAAGACGCACCCAACGAAATTGAGGAACTGGTGCAACGCATCGAAAAGGCCGGGATGCCCAAGGACGCCAAGGCCAAGGTGCAGGCGGAGCTGAACAAGCTGAAAATGATGTCGCCGATGTCGGCCGAAGCCACGGTGGTGCGCAACTATATTGACTGGCTGGTCAGCGTGCCTTGGAAAAAACGCACCAAGATTCACCATAATCTGAACTTGGCCGAGGGCATTCTGGAAGCTGACCACTACGGTTTGGAGAAGGTCAAGGAACGCATCCTGGAATATCTGGCCGTGCAGCAACGCGCGCGCAAGCTCAAGGGACCGATTCTGTGTTTGGTCGGGCCGCCGGGCGTGGGCAAGACTTCGCTGGGGCGCTCCATCGCCCGCGCCACCAATCGCAAGTTTGTGCGGATGTCGCTCGGCGGGGTGCGCGACGAGGCGGAAATCCGCGGCCACCGTCGCACCTACATCGGCTCGATGCCGGGCAAGATCGTCCAGAATCTGGCTAAGGTGGGTGTGCGCAACCCATTATTTTTGTTCGATGAGATCGATAAGATGTCGATGGACTTCCGTGGCGACCCCTCGTCGGCGCTGCTGGAGGTGTTGGACCCCGAGCAGAACAACACCTTTAACGACCATTATCTGGAAGTGGATTTCGATCTGTCGGACGTGATGTTCGTGGCGACCGCCAACTCGCTCAACATCCCGCCGCCGCTGCTAGACCGCATGGAAGTGATTCGGATCCCCGGCTACACCGAGGACGAGAAGCTCAATATCGCGGCCCGCTATCTGGTGGCCAAACAGGTTGCCAACAACGGTTTGCGCAAGGAAGAACTGGAAGTCACCGAGGCCGCTCTCCTCGATATCATTCGGTTTTATACTCGTGAGGCCGGCGTGCGCAATCTGGAGCGGGAGGTCGCCAAAATCTGTCGCAAGGTGGTCAAGGAAATTACCCTGAAACCGGCCGATGGCAAGATCGTGGTTATGCCCGACATGCTGGACAAGTATTTGGGCGTACGCCGATTCCGCTACGGTTTGGCCGAGGAGCGGGATCAGGTCGGTCAGGTGACCGGATTGGCCTGGACCGAGGTTGGAGGTGAACTGCTCAGTATCGAGGCGGTTCTGGTGCCGGGTAAGGGCAAGTTGATTCATACCGGACAATTGGGCGAGGTGATGCGGGAGTCCATTCAGGCGGCGGTGACCGTGGTCCGCAGCCGTGCGGAGGAACTGGGCGTCGATCCGGAGTTCCATCAGAAATACGATCTGCATATTCATGTACCGGAGGGAGCGACACCCAAGGATGGTCCCAGCGCTGGGATCGGCATGTGCACGGCGCTGGTGTCGGCGTTGACCCGGATTCCCGTGTGTTCCAGCGTGGCCATGACCGGCGAGATCACCCTGCGTGGCGAGATTTTGCCGATCGGTGGACTCAAGGAAAAACTGCTGGCGGCGCACCGGGGCAGTATCGCAACGGTGCTGATTCCAGAAGATAACCGGAAGGATTTGGTGGAGATCCCGGAAAACATTTTGGCCAAGCTCGATATACGGCCAGTCCGCTGGATCGAGCAGGTGCTGGAAATCGCTCTGCGGTCTTTACCCGTCACTCAATCCCAGGATGGAGTAGAGGAGGAGACGGCGACGGCGGCGACAGCCAAGGCTGGCAATGCCTTGGAAAACGTGCGTGCCCACTGAAATCGCCGGGCCAATTGACAGTGCTTCGAACGCCCTGTTATAAAAGTAAAATTGCCATTATACGCTTGATGCGGCTAGCGTGAGCCCTGCTCCGATACCGTACAGGTCAAAAACGCACAAGACTGCACAGGAAGGGGGATCCATGAATAAGACTGAACTGATTGAAACCATCACCCAAGCGACCGATCTCTCCAAAGTGGCGGCTGGCAAGGCGGTTGACGCCATGTTGGCGGCCATTGGTAAATCCCTGCAAGGTGGAGACACCGTGGTATTGACGGGCTTCGGCACATTCTCGGTGCGGGAACGTCCGGCCCGAACCGGGCACAATCCAAAAACCGGCGCGGCGATGGAAATCAAGGCCAGTAAGTCTCCAGTTTTCAAGGCTGGTAAAACCCTCAGGGACGCGATAAAATAAAAGGCCTTTTTCCGAGGGTGCTTAGCTCAGTTGGGAGAGCATCGCCCTTACAAGGCGAGGGGCGGGGGTTCAAGTCCCTCAGCACCCACCAGTTTTGGATGCCGGAGCGGTAGTTCAGATGGTTAGAATACCGGCCTGTCACGCCGGGGGTCGCGGGTTCGAGCCCCGTCCGCTCCGCCAGATTTTACTGTATTCTCGTTGTATCTTGTCCGATTGGTCCCATTTGGAGCGGTAGTTCAGATGGTTAGAATACCGGCCTGTCACGCCGGGGGTCGCGGGTTCGAGCCCCGTCCGCTCCGCCAAATGTCCAGGGGTGTCGTTCAGACACCCTTTTTTCATGGGCGCTCGCCGCGCGCCGCCTCCATTGCGTTCCGAGCGATCCGATCTAAAACCGGGTAACCGCCATGCTGCTACAGAAAATCCGCGACCATGCCCAGGGCTGGTTCGCCTACACCATCATCGGGTTGCTGACCGTTCCATTCGCCTTATGGGGCGTCAATCAATATTTCGAATCCGGTGGACCCGCGGATGCCGCCGTGGTGAGTGGCAGCAAAATCTCTCTGCAGGAATTTCAGCGGGCCTACCAGCAGCAACGCCAGCGTATGCAGGCCGCGTTGGGCGGTAACGCCGATCCGGCCCTGCTGGAAGGACCGCGCATCAAACAGCAGGTGCTGGGGCAGTTGATCGACGAACGGGTGTTGAACCAGTTGGCCCACGACCAGGGGCTTCGCATCGGTGACCAGCAGTTGCATGATGCATTGGTCGCGTTGCCGGTATTCGAGCAAAGCGGTGGGTTCAACAAGGATCTGTACGAGCGGTTGTTGCGCAATCAGGGGTATACCCCGGCGGCGTTCGAGGAAGGGATGCGGCAATCGCTGGCAACCGCCCAACTGCGTGACGGCGTCGTGGCGTCGGCCTTGGTCACTCCAGCCGAATTGACACAAGTGATCGCCTTGCTCAAACAGCAGCGCGACCTGCAATACACGGTGCTGTCGCTGGAAAAATACCTTGCCGAGGCCAGTGTGGACGATGCGGCCATCCAGGATTATTTCGAGAAGAACAAGGACCGTTTCGTCACTCCCCAGCAGCTGCAATTGCAGTTCATCGAACTGAAACTGGCGCAAATCGCCGAGGGTATCGAGATCGGCGAGGAGGAGTTGCGGACGAGCTACCAGGAGCAGATTGCCAAATATGCTCGGCCCGAGGAGCGCGTGGCTTCGCATGTTCTGGTCAAGTTGCCGCCGAACGCCGCCGAGGCCGAGGTGGAAAAGGCCCGTGCCAGAGCGGGGCGGATTGCCGACAACATGCATTCCGGCGCCAAGAGTTTTGATCAGGTTTTGCAGGAGGTGCAAGCCGATCAATCCGGCGAGTTGGAGGGTGGTGAGTTGGGTGCGATCACGCAAGGCATGTTTGCCAGCCCCGCGTTCGAGAACGCCTTGTACGCCATGAAGAAGCCTGGCGAAATCAGCGATCCGGTGCAAATGCCGTCAGGGTTCCACATCATCCGCCTGGACAGCATCACCGCGGCGCAAGTCAAGCCGTTCGAGGAGGTGCGCGAGGATGTAGCCAAGGAGTTGCGCCATCAACAGGCCGAGAACCGTTTTTACGAAATCAGTCAAACGCTGACCAATCTGAGCTACGAACATCCCGACAGTTTGGAGCCGACGGCCAAGGCATTGGGTATGCCGGTACGAGAGAGCAACTGGTTCAGCCGCCAGGGTGGGGAAGGGATCGCCGCCAACCCCAAGGTGGTCGACAGTGCGTTTGGCGATGATGTGCTCAAGCGTGGCCTGAACAGCGAACCGCTCGAACTGGAGCCGGGGCATGTGGTGGTGCTTCGGGTGAAAGAGCACAAGGACGCCACCCCACGTTCGCTGGAGGAATCGCGCGAGGACATCGCCAAGCTACTGCGCCAGCAGAAAGCCCGCGAAGCCCTCGCCAAGAGTGTCGAGGCGCTGAAGGCGCGCGCCGCCAAGGGCGAGCACTTGCAAGCGCTAGCGGCGGAATTTGGCGGAGAGTACAAAAATGTCGGGCTGGTGGGTCGCGATGCCGCGTCGGTGGACAGTACGATACTGGCCGCCGCGTTCCGCCTGCCGCAACCGCAAGCCGGCCAGGTGGCGCTGGGTTCGACGGTGCTGGCCAGCGGCGATCAGGCCGTGTTCGAAGTCGCGCGGGTAGTGCCCGGCCAGCCGGATGCGCTGACGGAAGACGAGCGCAAGGCGCTGGGGCAACAATTGGGTCAGCAAACCGGATCAGGGCAGTTCACGCAATT
The DNA here is from genome assembly GCA_016699715.1 of Candidatus Competibacteraceae bacterium. Lineage (NCBI taxonomy): Bacteria > Pseudomonadati > Pseudomonadota > Gammaproteobacteria > Candidatus Competibacteraceae > Candidatus Competibacteraceae bacterium. The sequence goes on from CP065007.1 coordinate 2,495,940, forward strand.
GCTGGATAGCCTACGGGCCAAGACCAAGGTCGTGGTTTATTCCGAGCGGTTGTGAGCGCATCGGCGCTCGAAGGCGTGCCCGGTCACCCGTTGAGGTCAGCGTGGCCCGTGGCTCGCTTATTCTAGGGCTCCCAGCGCGACGGTGTTGAAGCCGCCGTCCACGTACACGATCTCACCGGTGATGCCCGAGGCCAGATCGGAACAGAGGAAGGCCGCCACGTTGCCGACTTCCTCGATGGTGACGCACTTGCGCAAGGGCGCAACATGCTCGAAGGTATCCAGCATCTTGCGGAAATTTTTGATGCCGGACGCCGCCAGGGTGCGGATCGGTCCGGCGGAAACGGCGTTGACCCGAATCCCTTCCGGTCCCAGCGTCTGGGCCAGATAGCGAACGCTGGCGTCCAGACTGGCCTTGGCCAGGCCCATGACGTTGTAGTTGGGCACCGCCCGCGCTCCGCCCAGATAGGTCATGGCGATCAACGCGCCATTCCGTCCCTGCATCAACGGCCGGGCGGCCTTGGCCAGCGCCGCGAAGCTGTAGGCGCTGATGTCATGGGCAATGCGGAAATTTTCGCGGCTGATTCCCTGCAGAAAGTCGCCTTCCAGCGCCTCGCGCGGGGCGTATGCCAAGGAATGCACGATGATGTCCAGTCCGTCCCAGTGCTGCTGGAGCGCCTCGAACAGGCCGTCGATGTCGGCATCGCGTTCCACCTCGCAGGGAAAGGTGAGGGTACTGCCCAGCTCGGCGGCCATCTTCTCGACCCGAGGCTGCAACTTGTCGTTCTGATAGCTAAAAGCCAATTCGGCGCCTTCCCGGCGCATGGCTTGGGCGATGCCCCAGGCGATGGAACGGTTGCTGGCGACACCCATGATCAGGGCACGTTTGCCGGCGAGAAAGCCCATGGAGAACTCCTGTGGTGTTTTGGTATCGTTTAAATCGTGGTCAGATTAACGAACTGTAAAGGATAATGCATGGCGCGCGCAAAATTCCATTTCACTCCGTGGCTGGCCGCCGGCTTGCTGATTTTAGGAAGCTGCCTGCCACCGGCCGTTGCGTTTGGATCGCCCGCGCACGGCATCGCCCTGCACGGCCAACCGAAGTACGGAGCCGATTTCACGCACTTCGACTACGTCAACCCGAACGCGCCCAAGGGTGGCGAGGCGCGTTTCGCCGCCATCGGCAGCTTCGATACCTTCAACCCGTTCAATATCAAAGGCCAGCCGGCCGCGGGTATCGGCCAGTTGTTCGAGAGCCTGCTGACCGGCAGCGCCGACGAGCCGTTCAGCGAGTACGGTTTGATCGCCGAGAGCGTGGAACTGTCCGAGGATCGCGGGTCGGTCACCTTCGCGCTTCGGCCCCAGGCGAAATTTCACGATGGCAGCCCGATCACCGCCGACGATGTGCTGTTTTCCTTCGAGGCGCTCAAAAGCAAGGGCAGTCCGTTTTTCCGTTTCTACTACGCCAATGTCGCCAAGGCCGAGAAGCTGGACGAGCGGCGGGTAAAATTTACCTTCGCGCCCGGCGAGAACCGCGAACTGCCGCTGATCATGGGTCAGATGCCGGTGCTGTCGAAAAAGTATTGGCGGGACCGCGACTTCGGCGCGACGACTCTGGAGATACCGGTGGGCAGTGGCCCGTACCGGATCGAACGCTTCGAGCCGGGGCGCTTCATCGTCTACCAGCGCGATGAAAACTATTGGGGCAAGGATCTGCCGGTCAACCGGGGGCGATACAACATCGACCGGTTGCGCTACGACTACTACCGCGATGTCACGGTGGCGCTGGAGGCGTTCAAGGCCGGTTCCTACGATTTGCGGGTGGAGAACGTCGCCAAGCAGTGGGCAAGCGGTTACGACTTCCCGGCGCTGACCAAGGGCTTGGTGAAGAAGGAAACCTTTTCCAACCAAATGCCGTCGGGAATGCAGGGCTTTGTCTACAATTTGCGCCGACCACTGTTCCAGGACCCCAAGGTCCGCGAGGCGTTGGCCTATGCCTTCGATTTCGAATGGAGCAATCGGAACCTGTTTCACGACCAGTACAAGCGAACCCGCGGCTATTTCGATAACTCCGAGCTGGCGGCGCGCGGCCTGCCCTCGTCGGAGGAACTGGCGCTGTTGGAGCCGCTACGTCAGGATCTGCCACCACGGGTGTTCACCACCGAGTATCAGCCGCCGGTGTCGAACGATGATAGCCAGTTGCGCGCCAACCTGCGCCGGGCGCTGGAACTGCTGCAAGAGGCGGGCTGGACCTTTCGCGATCGCAAGCTGGTCAACGCCAAGACCGGCGAGCCGTTTCGCTTCGAACTGCTGATCGACGATCCGACCTGGGAGCGGATCGGGCTGCCGTTCGCCCGCAACCTGGAACGCTTGGGTATCGAGATGAGCGTGCGCACGGTGGATTCGGCGCAATACGAAAACCGGGTGCGCGATTTCGATTTCGACATGGTCGTCAACGTCTGGGGTCAATCGCTATCGCCCGGCAACGAGCAGCGCGAGTTCTGGAGCAGCGCCGCCGCCGGTCAGCCGGGTAGTCGCAACATCGCCGGCCTGAAGAATCCGGCGGTGGATGCGTTGGTGGATCAGGTTGTCGCCGCCCCGGACCGCGCCAGTCTGGTGACGCGGGTACGGGCGCTGGATCGGGCGTTGCAATGGAATTTCCTGGTCATTCCACACTGGCACATTCCCTATGCCCGAATCGCCTTTTGGGACAAGTTCGGCTATCCGTCGGTGACACCGTTGCAAGGCGTGCAATTGGATACCTGGTGGATCGATCCCGCCAGGGCGGCGGCGCTGGTCGGGAACGAGACCACCGGTAAGCCGTAATCCGCATCATGTTCGCCTACATCCTTCGCCGCCTGGCGCTGATTCCCCTGACCCTGCTTGGCATCATCGCCATCAACTTCGCCATCGTGCAGATCGCGCCCGGCGGGCCGGTGGAGCAATTGCTGGCGCAACTGAAAAATACCGCCGTGGCCGCCACCGCTCGGGTGGGCGGTGGCGAAAGCGCGGAGGCGGGACGCGGCAACGCGGCGACGGGTGGGAGTAGCGCCTATCGCGGCGCCCAGGGATTGGACCCGGCTTTCGTGGCGGAATTGAACCGCCAATTCGGTTTCGATAAGCCGGCTTATGTGCGGTTTGGCCTGATGGTTCGCGATTACCTCACCTTCGACCTCGGTAAGAGCTACTTCCGCGATCGGGAGGTATGGGAACTGGTGGTGGATAAATTGCCGGTGTCGATTTCCTTGGGGGTGTGGAGCACTTTGCTGATTTATGTGATTTCGATTCCCCTGGGCATCGCCAAGGCGGTGCGCGACGGCTCGCGCTTCGACGTGCTAAGCAGCGCGGCGGTGATCGTGGGCTATGCGATACCCGCGTTCCTGTTCGCCATCCTGTTGATCATCCTGTTTGCCGGCGGACGCTATCTGGACTGGTTTCCGCTGCGGGGGTTGGTGTCGGACAACTGGGTGGATTTGAGCTGGCCGGCGCGGATCGTGGATTATTTTTGGCACTTGACCCTGCCGGTCACGGCGATGGTGATCGGCGGCTTCGCCTCGCTCACCATGCTGACCAAAAATGCCTTCCTGGACGAAATCAACAAGCAATACGTGGTGACCGCCCGCGCCAAGGGTCTGAGTGAACATCGCGTGTTGTACGGGCATGTGTTCCGCAATGCCATGTTGCTGGTGATCGCCGGCTTTCCCGCCACGCTGGTCGGCATGCTGTTCACCGGCTCCTTGCTGATCGAGGTGATTTTTTCGCTGGACGGGCTGGGCTTGCTGGGATTCGAGGCCGTGGTCAACCGGGATTATCCGGTGATGTTCGGCTCGCTCTACATGTTCAGCCTGATCGGTTTGTTGCTGAATCTGGTCAGCGATCTGAGTTATCACCTGGTCGATCCGCGCATCGATTTTTCGGCGCGGTGAGCGCGGCGTTTCGCCACGTCCCTGGTTGGGTGGTATCTTATTGATCAATAAGGCGACACCACTTACACTTCAAGAAACCCACCACCCAACTTGTATTCCGTGCCATGCGCTTCCTGCACGCCGCCGACCTGCATCTCGACAGCCCCTTGCGCGGCCTCGACCGTTATGAGGGCGCTCCAGTGGATGAGGTGCGTGGCGCCACCCGTCGCGCCTTCGATAACCTGATCGCCGTCGCCCGGCGCGAACGAGTCGATCTGGTCGTCATCGCCGGCGATCTGTACGACGGCGACTGGCCGGATCACAACACCGGCTTGTTTTTCATCAAGGGCGTGGCGCAATTGGCCGAGGAAGGCATCCCGGTCGCCATCGTCCGGGGTAATCACGACGCGGCCAGCCGGCTCACCAAGGCCCTGCGTCTGCCGGCGAACGTGCATCTGTTCGCGGACGCCAGCCCGGAAACCAAGATCTTCGCCGACATTGGTATCGCCGTGCATGGGCAGAGCTTCGCCACCGCCGCCGTGGTGGACGACCTGGCCGCCGCTTATCCCCGCCCGCTGGCCGGCTATTTCAACCTGGGCCTGCTGCATAGCGCGCTCGACGGTCGTCCCGGTCACGACCCCTACGCCCCAACCACGCTCGATGTGCTGCGCGGCAAGGGTTACGACTACTGGGCACTGGGCCACGTCCACGCGGCGGAAATCGTGTGCCGCGAACCGTGGGTGGTCTATCCGGGCAATACCCAGGGCCGCCACATCCGCGAAGTTGGCCCCAAGGGCTGCACGTTGGTGACGGTCGAGGATGGGGCGATTTCGCGGCAATTCGTCGCGCTCGACGTGATGCGCTGGGACACCCTGTCGCTCGATATCGATGGCTTGCCCGATCTGGATGCGCTGCTGGATGCGGCCCGGCTGGATTTGCGACGACGGCTCGCCGGGGCCGAGGATCGCGCGCTGGCGGTGCGGGTTCAGGTACGGGGTAGCGGTCCCCTGCATCAACGACTGGCCGCGGATCGCGAAAAGCTGGAACAGGAACTGCGCGCCGTCGCGATCGAAGCCAGCAACGGGCGGGCCTGGATCGAGAAAATCGAATTCCGCACCCGTCCGCTGCTGGATCTCGACCGCATCGCCGAACGCGACGATCCCATCGGTTTGTTGGTGCGTGAGTTACGCCGATTGGCGGCGGACGAAGCCGCGCTGCGCGCCGTGGCTACCGAAGCGCTGGGCGAGTTGCGACAAAAATTGCCCATGGAACTCCGCGAGGACCGCGACGCCTTGTGTCTGGACACCGCCGATGCCTTGCTCGAACTGCTGGGCGAGGTGGAGGCCGATCTGCTGGCGCGGTTGTCCGGGGACGAAGGCGCCCGATGAAGATCGAGCATCTCTATCTCAAAGCCTTCGGTGCGTTCTCGGAACGCCGGCTCGATTTTAGCGGCGGGCCGGATTTCCATGTCATTTACGGTCCGAACGAAGCGGGCAAGTCCACCACCTTGCGCGCGCTCATCGGCCTGCTGTTCGGGATCGAGGAGCGCACCGCCGACAACTTTATCCATTCAAACCCCCGCTTGCGGATCGGCGCCGCGCTGGCGACCGCCGACGCCGGGCGGCTGGCGGTGATGCGGCGCAAGGGGCGCAAGCAAACCCTGTTTGCATTGAACGAGGCCAGTGGTGAGGAACGGACCGATCAGCCACTGGCCGAGGATAGGCTGACCCGGTTGTTGGGCGGCCTGGACGAAGCGCTGTACCGCGCCCTGTTCGGGCTTGACCACGATGGACTGACGCGCGGCGGCGAAGCGCTGCTGGAAGGCAAAGGAGAGATCGGCCAAAGCCTGTTCGCGGCGGCGGCGGGATTGGCCGACCTGCGCCAGTTGTCGGACAAGCTGGAGGCCGAGGTCTCGAAACTGTTTCGCCCACGAGCCGGCAGTAGTGAAATTCAGGTCGCCCTCAAGGAGTTGGAAGAGCAGCGCAAACGGGCACGGGAAGCCACGGTGCGTTCCTCGGCCTGGGAGCAGGCCGAGCGGACCAGGCGTCAAGCCGAGAAGAAGCATTCGGAGCGGCGCGTGGAATTGAATCGCTGGCGTGAGGAACAGCGCCGCTTGTCCCGGATCATCGCCCACCTGCCGCTGGCCGCCGAGCGCTCGGCGAAACTTCAGGAACTGGCCACGCTGGCCACGGTTCCTCTTCTGCCACCGGAGGCCGGACAGCAACGCATCGAAACCGAGGAACGCCTGCGTGCCGCCGCCGACAACCAGCGGGAAGCCCGGGCGGCGCTGGAGGAGTTGCGCCGACAGTGCTCCCAACTGGTGGTCCGCGAAGCGTTGCTGAGCCATGCGGGTGCCATTGAGCGGCTGCATCACGCCGCGAACGACTACCGGGGCACTCTGGAACGCCTGCCCCGAATCGAAGCGGATCTCGATGCCGCGCGCCAGACTCTCGCCGGCCAGCTTGCCGAGATCGATCCGGCGCTGGCGGCGGATCTTGCGCCCACCGAACTGTCGGAGCGGAGCCGTGCGCTGGCGCCCGTACCCACGGCGCGGGCGCGGGTACAGGCGCTGCTGGAGGAATGCGACAAGCGGTCGGCCCAGAGCGAGCAACTGGAAGAACGGGAGCGCGAGCTGACCGACATGCGCCAGCGACTGCGGGATGAGCTGGAAACCCAGCCCGTACCCATGCCCTTCGAGGCGCTGGAACAGGCGCGCGAGCAGGCGGCCGCGCCCGGCGACCTCACCGGCCAGTGCGTCCAGTTGGAGCGAGAAATCGCCGCACTGGAAACCGCGCTCGTTCACGAAACCGCGTCGCTGTGGGAAGGGACGCTTGATGCGTTGATCGCGCTGCGCGTGCCGCCCTTGGCCACGGTGACCGAGATGGTTGACGGCTATCGCCAGTGGGCCGAGGCGGAACGTTCGCTCAACAAACAGGATGAAATCCTGCAACGGGATATCGGCGAGCGGGAACGCGAATTGCGCGGATTGGCGGCGGCCGGCGAAATCGTGACCCACGATCAGGTATGGCAGGCCCGTCAAGCGCGCGACGCAGGCTGGCGGCGGATTCGCCAGGGTTATGTCGAGCGCACGGCGGAACCCGCGCTGGCCGATACCTTCGAGCTTGCCCTGCGGGAAGCCGACCGCTTGGCCGATTTGCTGCACGCCGATGCCAAGCGAGCCACCAGCGTCGAGAACCTCCGCCAGCGCATCGCCGACATGCAGCGGGCGCGTTCGGAGCATGTGGCCCAGTTCGCCGCGCTGACGGCCGAACGCGACCGGCTCGACACCCGCTGGAAGGCGATCGCCGAATCCTTGCGCCAACCCGATCTTTCGCCTGGCGCGGCGGCGGAGTGGCTGGGCAAACAGGCGCTGCTGGTCGAACGTGCCGCTCGTCTGGACACGCTGCGACGGGAACGGCGGGAGATCGGCACGGCACTGGCGGTGGCCCGTCAAACGCTGGATCGGGCCTTGCGGAAATGCGGGTTGCCGGCGCTGAGCGATGACGAAGCCCTGTCGGTCGCGCTCGGCCGTGCCAAGGTGGCCATTGAGCAGGGCCGCCAAACCGCCATGGCACGCGCCAAGCTCGATAGCGGCATCCGCCAATGCGAAGCCGAACTGAGTGAAGTCGCCTCGAAGCGCGCCGGACTGGCCGGGAAACAGGCGATCTGGCGGGTGCAATGGAACGCCGCCATGAGCGAATTGCGGTTGTCGCCCCAGTCCTTGCCGGCGGAGGCGCGAGTCCGGCTCGATCAATGGGATCGGCTTGCCCAGACCTTGCGCAAGCTGGAAGGCTTATCCGGCGAGGTCCAGCGGGAACGGACGACCCGTTCCGACTTTGAAAGCGCGCTGGCTGAATTGGCGCATGTCGTCGGCGAACCCGCCGCCGATCAGACGGCCGACCGGACCGCCATGGCGTTGTATGGCGGGTTGAACGAAGCGCGCGACGCCGACCGGCGGCGCAAGCAAGCCGACGCCGCCATCGCCCGGGAGCGGCAACGACTCGACCAGGCGGAGGCCGCCGCCGCCAAGCAGCGCGACCACCTGACCGAATTGATGCGTCGCGCCGGGGTGGAATCGCCGGACGAACTGGCGGTGGTCGAGGAACAAGCGACGCACAAGCGGCGGCTGTCCGAGCGAGTGACCGAGATCGAGGAGCAACTGGTGCGCGGCGCCGCTCGCCCGCTGGCCGAAGTGCTGGCCGAGATCGAGGGCGAGGATCTGGATGCCGCCAACGCCCGCCTGGACCAATTGGAAACCACGATCCGCGAGGGTGAAGCCGAGCTGGAAACCGCGTATGCGATCTACCTGGACGCACGCGGCGCTTTTGAGGCCATCGACGGTGGTGACGTGGCGGCACAGGCACAACAGGGTGCCGAGGAGACGGCCGCCCGTATCGCCCGGCAGTCCCGAGCCTACGCCCGCGCCCGGCTGGCCGGAGCCGTCGTGTCGCGGGTCGTGCAGGCGTACCGGGAGCAGCATCAGGGACCGGTGCTGAGCCGTGCCAGCGAGATCTTCGCCCGAATCACCCTGAGCAGCTTCAGCGGCTTGGTGATGGATTACCAGGATGACCGACAAATCCTGCTCGGCCAGCGGCCGGATGGCGCGCGGCTGAGGGTGGCGGGGATGAGTCAGGGTACCCGCGACCAGCTTTTTCTGGCCTTGCGCATTGCGGCCATCGAGGAACACCTGCGGGAGCGCGAGGCCGTTCCCATCGCCATCGACGATTTGCTGGTGCAGTTCGACGATGACCGGGCCGTGGCGACGCTGGCGGTATTGGCCGAATTGGCGCGCCGCGCGCAGGTGCTGTTTTTTACCCACCACAGCCATCTCTGCGAGTTGGCGGCGGTCGCGCTGCCGCCGGACGCCTGGCGGCGGCACGACTTGAGCGCCGATCCAAGCGGCATGGCCATGGAGGTCCGCCCATGAGATCGACCGGTAATCCCCTCGCCTTGCGGGAGAGGGGATATGGGTAGGGAGGTCTCTCACTCGCCGTTCGATCCCTTGCCGCGCCGCGCGCCCAGCGCATCCCCCAACTGATACCAGTCTACCTTGCGGGTCAGCGCCATCACCAGCGCCAGGGCGCCAAACAGCGTCACCGAACCGGCCAACAGGGCGAGATCCTCCAGGCTGATCAACACGTACAGAATCCCGAACACCGCGCCGATCAGCGCCCCGAAGCCCAAACCCCAGCCCAGGCTACCCAGCACAAAGCTCAGATAATAGGCCAGCAGCGCCACGCAGCCGGCGGTGGCGATCACATAGGCGATCCCGAAACCCACATGTTCGGACAGCGACAGCAACAGCAGATAGAACAGCACCAGCGCCGTGCCGGCCAAGCCGTACTGAAAGGGATGAATCGCCAGCCGCTTGAGCACCTCGAACAGGAAGAAGGCGGCGAAGGTCAGGCCGATAAACAGCAGTCCGTATTTGATCGCCCGGTCGGTCTGCGTGTAACTGTCAGCCGGATCGACGAAGCGCACCCCGATCAGCGTATCGAGCGACTGGCCGCCGCGCAGGCGGGCGTTCAACTGATGGAGCATGTTGGTGGCCAGCCGGGTGGTGGACCAGGCGGCGGAAAAACCGGCATCGCTCACCTGGCGTGACTCCGGCAGAAACTGACCATAAAAACTGGGGTGCGGCCAGTTGCCGCGCACGTCGATGCGGGTGGTATCGCCCACCGGCGCCACATCGAAGGACTGGGTGCCGCGCAGGTCGAGCGCGAATTCGAACTCGGCCGACCACCCGTGCTGGAGATCGAGACCCGTAAGACGGGCCTGGATGCCATTCGGCAGCTTGTCCTCGCCGGTGCCCGGCAGGAAATCAAGGCGTTGTCCGCCCCACGTCAGCACCGGTACTCGCAGGATGCCGCGCGGATCGCTGATCGCGACGATCAGGCGCGGCTCGCCGAATTCGATCTGCTCGTTCGGGTCGGGCTTTCGCAATTCGCCCTCGGCGGCAAAGCGGCCCTTGAACGAAACGGCGCCGCCGAACACCACGGCGTGGTAAAGACTGCGTCGAATTTGTTCGGTGTTCAGGTTGGCCTGGACATCCAGTTCGGCCGGCAGCAGATAAAGCCGGTCCGCATAGCGTCTTTCGACCTCGACCGTTTTACCTTCTTCCGACTGGATGGGCTTCTGCGTCTTGACGATGCGGGTATAGGGAATGACCAGCAGCGGTCCGACCAGGGTTTGGTCGCGGGCGGTGGCGGCGGCGATGCCGGCGACGACCTGATCGCGGCGCTGCGTGCGCTCTCTCACCAGATAATCGATTTGCGACAGGCCGGTGGCCAACACCACCGTAACCAGAAACACTAAAACCACCTTGACGAACAGCGGATTTCTCATCGGGGCTTCCTCGGTTGAATGAACGAGGCCAGCCTAACCAAGCGAATTGAGGTCCCGATGTGCGGGAGGTGCGGGAAATGTGAGGATTGGGTGAAGTAGTCAAACGCGGGGATCGAGGGCGAATCAGGCCGCCGACAGTGTAAGCCGGGCAGCAACTCCAGAAGCCGTTCCAGCGGCGTCCAGCACATTATCCACCGTGATCGTCCCACCGTGCAGTTGCGCGACTTCCCGGACGAAAGCCAGCCCCAGCCCGGTGCTTTTGCGGCCGGTATCCGGGCGGGGCAGCGAATAGAAGCGCTCGAACAGCCGCTCGCGGGCATAGTCGGGAATGGCGCTGCCGCTATTGATCACGGTCAACCGCCAGGCATCGCCGACCGGAACGGCCTCGATTACGATGCTTCCTTCCGCGGGCGTAAAGTCCAGTGCGTTATCGAGCAGGTTGCCAATGGCCTGCACCAGCAGGAACGGTTCACCCAGAAAGGCCGCGCCCTCGGAAATCCGCTTGTCGATCCGCAAGTTCTTGCGGGCGACGGCGGGCGCGCGGGCGGTCAGCCATTCCTCCACGGTCTGACGCAAGGCAACCGGCCGCCGCTCCTGCGGTTCGCGCCGCTGCTCGACGGTCGCCAGCGCCAGCAGGCGTTCGACCAACTGCTGGAGCCGTTCGGCCTCCCCGGCGACCAGTCCGGCGAAGCGCTCGCGTTGCGGCCCCGGCAGTTCGCCCTGCAACAGTTCGGCGGCGCCGGCGATGGCCGCCAGCGGGCTTTTCATCTCGTGGGTGAGGGTGTGGACGTAGCGCTCCACGTAATCCCGGCCATCCAGCTTGCTCCGCATGGTTTCCAGCGCATCCGCCAGCGCCCGCAGTTCCGGTCCGCCGCCTTTCGGGGCGCGCATCCGCCGGCCGTCGGCGGCGGCGCGGGCGTAACCGGCCAACCGGCCGATGGAACGGGCCAGCGACCAGGAGAACGCCAGCCCCACGGTCAGCGACACCGCCACCAGCACGGCGGCGGCGCGATACAGCTTGGCTTCGGCCCGGTCCACGTAGGGCTGGACGCTGGCGCCGGGTTTGGCCACGGTCAGCACGCCGACGATGCGCTCGCCGTCCCGAACCGGCGCCGCCACGTACATCACCGAGCTCCGATCGTCCTTCGGATTGTCGCGGGTGGTGCGGGCGCCGTACTGGCCGCGCAGGGTCAGGTAGACATCGTTCCAGCCGGAATAGTCCTGACCGACAGCGCGCCCGCTGGAGTCGAACAGCACCACGCCCCGCTGGTCGGTGATGTAGATGCGATGGTCGAAAGCCTGCTTGGCGATATCCCAAATTCGGGCGTTGGGTGCGCGACGGGCGTATTCCGCCAACCGGTCCTGGAAATGGCCATCGGCAATGCTCCCGTCGAGCAAGTCGTCGCGCACCAGCACCGCCAGCAGGTTGGCGGTGTCGATCAGCGTGTCCTCGGTCGCCTGGCGAAAGGCCGGTTTGAGTTCCTTGCCGAAGATGTTCAGGGAGAAATAGACGCCCAGACCGACGATCAGGAAGTAGCCGAGAAACAGCTTGAGACCCAGACGCATGGCGGCGCGGTTTCAGGATCGGTCCACGACTCGGATCGAATAACCCAAACCGCGGTGGGTGCGGATCGGATCGAATTGCGGTTCGATCTCGCGCAGCTTGGCTCGCAGCGTCTTGATGTGGGTGTCCACGCTGCGCTCGAAGCTGGCGGCGGGATCGGGCCAAACCCGATCCATCAGTTGGGCACGGGAAAACACCCGTTCCGGCTGGGCCAACAAGGTCTTGAGGATGAGATATTCATAGCGGGTCAGGTCCAGGGGACGGTTCTGAAACCGAATGGTGGCGCGGGCCTCGTCGATTTCGAAGCCGCCGGCCCCGGTGGTTTCGCCGGCGGCCGGTTCCGCCGCGATGGCGTGGGTTCGGGCGCTGCGCTTGAGGATGGCCTTGACCCGGGCGGCCAGTTCGCGCGGGCTGAACGGCTTGCTGACGTAATCGTCCGCGCCGAGTTCCAGCCCAAGTACCCGGTCCAGTTCGGCGTTGCGGGCGGAGAGGATCAGCACCGGGAGGTCCGAGTCGCGTCTTATCGACTTGAGCAGCTCCAGCCCGGAGCCATCGGGCAAACCGATGTCGAGGATCAGCAGATCGTGGAGGCCGGTGGCCAACTCGGTTTCGGCGTCGCGGGCCAGGGTACGCCAGACGACCTGGAATCCCTCGCTGCTCAGGGCGAATTCGACGATTTCGGCGATGGTGGGTTCGTCCTCGACCAGCAGGATGCGGGCGGCCATGACCGGCGAAACCCGCTCAGGGACGCCGCGCGACAAAGGTATTGCATTCCTTGACGTCGCCGGGTTTCAGCCCCATGGGATCGACCCCGAATATCGGGCTCGCCACCATCACCAGCAGCAAGCCGCCGCCGCCGCCCAGCTTGATGCCGCCGCCGCCACGCCGGACGGATGGTGACTCGTCCCGCCGGTCTTCCACGTTACTGCTGCGCCTCAGATCACGCCAACGCATTGGGGAGCCCTCCTCCGGTTCGATGGAAAAGAGTGTAGCCGAAAGCGGCCCCCAGCCCGACCACGGGTGATTATTCCGGCGCGCAGATTTCCCGCCGCCCAATCGCGAGCAGGGTCCGAAGCACCAGCACCACGACCACTAGCGAGAGCAACGCCAGCAGCGCGACACCTAACCCAGTAAAAAACGGGAGGCTGGCCAAGTGCGTGGCCATGATCAGGGTGGCGAGCGTCAGCGCGGCCAATGGGAAGGAGTAGGCCCAGGCGGAAAGGAAAAAGGGCAGTCGCAGGAAGCGCACGGCGTTGCTGGCCAGCAGCAGGGCCAGAAACAGCGCGGTGTAATACAGGACACGCGCGAAGGCGTCGATCTCGCCGGTCAGGTGGGTATAGGCGATGAACCCCACCGACGGCGGCGCCAGCAGGATAAACAGCGTGGGCGCCAGTCGCGCCGGCAGTGCCTCGTGGAAGAACAGCCGGTACAGCACGATGGTCATCAACACGATCCAGAACACCAGGCCGATGCTGAAGAAGAACCAGGACAGCTCGGGCGAGGCCAACCGTACTCCGGCCACCGGTACGATTATGTTGCCGACCACGGGGATGAACCAGGCGGGATTGGCGTGCTTGATATCGTAGTGAGTGTGGTGCAGCCAACTGCCAAAGATCGCCAGGGTGAAGCCAAGATGCAGGATAGCGCCGACGACCCACAGCCAGAATGCCGCCTCGGGCGCCGATTCCAAATAGGCGATGGCAAGTAGCAGCAGGGAAATCGAGACGGTCGGGAAGAAGTTGATCTTCACGGGGTGACGCATTTCCATGGCGACCGCCTGCGGATAACGCAGGGCTTTCAGGGCATAAAAAACCAACAGGATGACGAACAAAGCGCTGACCGCTCCGCGCAGACCCGTGCCGATCATCGGCGGTACGCCCAGCACGAGGTGGGCTTTCTGCCAGGCCAGCGCCAGTCCGGCCATGCCCATGACGATCGAGAAAAAGGCGATGGGGAATTGTTCGAGGCGCGCGGGTGAAATCGCCTGCTCGGGTATGGGAGCAGGCGCGGATTGCGTCGGTGTCGAGGTGTTCATAACTGGTCTGCGAGCGATCTGGTTTGAAAGGGATTTTACGGCGCCAGGCCACACCGTTGGATCGCGATGATCGACATCGGACGGCATGCGGCATGTTTAGTAAATTAGTATAAGACGCGATGTTCGACTTTTCAGGCGATCAGGCTCTCAAACTGCAGGTCTGACCGACCGATTTGCCGGTTCATGAAAATACCCAAGGTGTGCGCCAAGATTTTTCGGGCGATCCGACTCGTCAAGTGCCAAACATCCCGCGCCCGGATTTTCTCAAAATGAAACTGCTCGGTCAGTTGACCGATGACGGTTTCCACGAGGCGGCGGGTTCTCGTCAGTTGTTGGATGATCCAAGGCGCACGGGAATCGGCCATGTTCGCCCGCAAGGGGGTTTGCAAATCGATCCCCGTGGTTGCCAGTTCCGCCTGAAGACAGGCGCTCAGGTATCCCTTGTCGCCAATGACCAAGCCGTGAACGCCGTCCGTCAAATCCCAAAGCGCTTCGCGTTCATCACCGGCGGCGGGGGTCACCGTCCACGCCGTGATCACGCCATCGAATGTGATCATCAAGTGACCATGAAGTCCATAATAATACTGCTTTTTTGCCGCGCAATAGCCGAAGCCGGCCGCCTCGGGAAAACATCGGCATTGCGGGGCACGGGTCAGCATACACACCGGCATGGGGCAGCCATCGACGAGGTGAATAGGGTCCGTCACCGCCCCCAAGTCGATCAGCAGATGCCGATGCAGCCGCTGTTTGACGACCCAGAGATTGGCCGCTTGCTGGGCAAACGTGGTTCGCGATCCGAGTCTTGGAAACCACGACGGCCAATGACGACGGAAATACTTCCAGATGCCCACATCGGTATCCAAACCCAGAAACTCACCCACCACCTCCATGGTGATCACTTCGCTGTCCGCCAACTTCGGGGCAAAACCACGCTGGCGCAAGCGATGATCCCCCAGCAGGGCTTCCAGGTGTTCTTCTACCCAGCAAAACACCGTGATGATAAAGTCTTCAAGCGGCATGGCGGTCTCTCCGTGCGGTTGAGGTGGTTGGTTCCTCTCAGCTTAGCTCGCACCGTCATGCCGCATCGGTCTGCCCTCATCTCTCCTCGAAAAAGTCGAACATCGCGTTATAAGCTAATACAGAAGCGTCGTGAACCGGGATTGCGGGTGAGGCGTGGCTACCGCCAAGGGAGTTACCGCTTTTTCCAAAGGCCGGCGTCCGCCAGTCGCTTCACCAGCGTGGTGCGGCGCCGGTGCGGCGCCATGAAACGTTGCAGGGCCTGCTCGAACTGTTCGTGGCTCGCGTGCCGCTGGTAGGCTTCGGCCAGATCGACCACGGCGCGCCGTACCTCGTCGTAAGCCGATGCCACACCCCGTTCGGCCTGCTGGTCCGCCGTCGCCCAAGCCCGGTCGAAGTCCCGCGCCAAAGTGCTCAGATACGCCTCGCGCTGTTTCCGCCGCTCGGCATCGGCGCGGGCGTGAGCCTCGGCTTCCCGCCGCAGGCGAAGTTGAGCAACTTCCTCGGCCAGGCGCCGGAGTTCGGCCACGGTGCGGCGGGGCGTTCCGGCCACGGAGGACGGACGCCGTTCGCGTTGCCAGGCGGCGAAACGGGCTTTCAGAGTGCGTTCGGCCTGCTGTCCCCGACCGTCCAGCAACAGATGGAGCAGTTCGCGCGTTTCATTCGCCGGCACGGTGTCCAGCCAGGTTTCCCTCTCTTCCGGCGCTGGAACATCTTCCACGGCGGCGGTGCTGGCGATGGTTGCGGCGGTCAGCAGGTCGAGGCCAACGCCCAGGAACTTGACCAGGGCGCGCTGCGCCGAAGTCGGCTGCTGCATGCCGGCCGGCACCGGCGGTTCCAATTGTTCGTCCTTCACTTCGCCGGCCTCGACCGCCGCCAGCCAGCCGAGGTAGAGCGCCCGCTGCTCGCCGCATAGCAGTTCGTCGCGCAGAGGCGTCAAACGGGCCATCCAGTCGCACCCGTCGTCCTCTCCAAAGCGGTCGTAGTCCTCCGATTCGTTCAAGCTCCAGTCGATCACCCAGTGTTCGCCGGTCTCCTTGATCAGAAAGGCGTATTTTGTCGTATAAGCGGCGGCGGTCTCGGCGTCCAGCGCGTCGTGGGGCAGGCGCAGGGAAAAATGGCATTGCCCCCAGTTGGCCAAATAGACATGGGCGTCGAAATAGCGCCGCATCAGGGTATCGGGACTGCCCTTGAAGTCGCCCCAGTGATACTCGTTGACGAAGCTCGTCGGGGTGATCCGGGCGCGGGTCGACAGGGCACGCAGCTCGGCGATCTCCTTGGCGCTCAGTGGCCGGTCGATGGCCAGGAATTCGTAGTATTGGTATTCGCTCATGGGTGGGCCTTTATGGGGATTCCGGTCGAATCGGTGTTCAAGTCGTGTTTCACGGCGCCTGCTTCATGAAGCCGACTGTCAGGTCGAGATCGACCGTGCCGCCGTGTCCGCTCAGCAAGCTGCATTCGAAGCCCGCCGAGCGGATATCGATCAGTCCGTCGAGCCCATTCTCGACGATGAAGGTTCCGATATCGGCAAGCCCCACCGTTCAAATGGTGTAGTTCGGCGCCGCGCCGGGAATCTCGATACTGGTGAGCGTCGAGCCATCGCACTGGACCGCGGCGGGTTTGCCGATGCAGTCATCCCCGTAGAGCGCGGTCAACGCCTCGGCCAGCAGGCGCGAGTCGGCTTGTAGATGATGCTTGATTCGGCCCGTATCCAAAACCAGCGTCGCGGTGGCGCCGTCTTCGATCACGTCGGCGATGGTCCCAGAGAAGTACATCATGGCGCGCGCTCCATGAGTCGCTTGCACACCGCCTCAAGCGATGGATGTGGAAAATCACAGGTCTGTTCGCTAGTCATGCCGCCAGGGTTCATGGGCGTCTCCAGTGGACGTTGAAGGATTGAGAGATTGTAGGAAAAGGGACGAGAGCGGCCCTTCCCTTGTCTTGCGCGAGAGCAGCCACAGAGGGGGTGTCGAGCCGCTCACCCCACATATTGCAGCGCAAACGGCACCATCTCTCCCAGAATTTTCCGAACGGCGGCGTTCGTCGCCTGGACCGCGCCGTGGGCATTTTCGCTGGGAGCCGGTTCCACCGCCTCGAACACCTGGGTTCCCAGCACATGTCTGCTTTTCATATCCAGCACTTTGATACGGGCGGTCAACCGCACCGTGCTGGGTTGAGTCATGAATTCCTGCTGCAAGCGGATTAGATCCACATCCACCCGCAAGTCGGCCAACCCTGGTGCCGGCGGCGATACCACCGCCTTGAACACTCCAGTGGTTTCGAACGCCCGCACCAGGATGGGTAGCAGCATCTTGGCCGGTGTGTCGCTCCAGCCGCTGTCGTTGTAGTAGTCCAGCTTCAGCGGCTCCCGGCTGTAGGCGATGCGGTTGGAATCGAATCCCGGTGCTGCCCTGGGCACCGCCACCAGCAGGATCTTGTTGCCAGTGCGTTGGATCGGTGGTGGCGCGAAGGCCGCGACTTCCAGCAAATAATCCTGTCGCGGCGGTGACTTGTCCTGTGGCAATAGACAAGCGCTTAGCGCCAGGGCGGTCAGTAGCACGCCCCCAAACCGGACCCACCGTCGCCCGCGTTCGCGTTCAAGGCACAACCCGTTGTGATTCCGCACATTCCGTCCTTTTTGACTTTTATTCGCGGTTAAGCGGCTTCCCACACGCTTACTTCTCCCCAGGGTCCGGCCGACCGCTGGGCTTGCCCATCAGCAGGGCGCGCGGGTTTTGTTCCAGCAATTCGGCCAGCCGTCGAAGGACCACCACCAGTTCGTTGGCGTCCGTCAGCAGGTTATTGAATTCCGGTACGGTATTCTGCCCCAACTGTCGCAATTCCCGTTGCCCGACTTCAGCCAGGCCGCTCAAGTCCCGGCTGGTCCGATTGAACGTGTCGGCCGTTCGACGCACCGCTTGGGCGCCCGCGCGAAAATCGCTCAGAGTGGCCCGAAGCTGCACGCTCAAATCGCCGCTTCCCTGCAACATCGTCGTCAGTTGATCCAGCGCCTTGCCCAATTGCGTCGCCCGTCCCGCCAGCGTGCCGGTGAAGACTTCCACATGGTCCAGGGTCTGGCGGATGCGGTCGGAGCGGTCGGCCACCGCGCCGGTGATCGTGCTGAGATGTTGCAAGGTCTGGGTCAGGGCGCTTTGATTCTGATCGCCCAACAACCGTTCGACGCGCCGCGACAGATTATCCACGTTGGTGATGATGTTGTTGAAAGCCTCGTCCAGGCGGGCCACCAGCGACGGCCCGGCCTGAATCACCGGCAACTCCTGTCCCGGTTGTTTCTCCAGGGGAAGCGATTGGCCACCACCGCCGCTGAGTTCCACCGCCGCTACTCCGGTGAGCCCTTGCTTGGACAGGGTGGCGATGGTATCGCGACGGATCGGCGTGCCGCGTTCGATGTTCAGCACCACATCCACCTGATCGGGGTTAGCGGGATCCAAGCGGATGGATTCCACCTGTCCGATCTGAACGCCGCGATAGCGGACCGCCGCCTTGAGGCTCAGACCAGCCACCGATTCGTGAAAGTACACGCGATAACGGCTGTAGCTCTTGTTCTCGACCCCGATCGTCAGCCAGAACGCCACGCCCACCGCCGCCGCGCCGAAGAGAATGACGAACAGGCCCACCAGGGCATAATTCACTTTGCTGTACACGCTTGTCCCCGCGCCGCGCGACCGCGCGGCCCCTCAAAATAGGCCCGGATCAGCGGATGTTCGGCCGTCACCAACTCCGCCATCGGCGCGAAGCCGATCACCCGCCGCTCGCCCAGAAACGCCACCCGGTCGGTGGCGTGCCACAGCGAATCCAGGTCGTGGGTCACCATCACCACCGTCAGCCCCAGCGATTCCTTGAGCTGCACCACCAGTTCGTCGAAGGCGCCGGCGCTGACCGGATCGAGGCCGGAGGTCGGCTCGTCCAGAAACAGCAGCGCCGGGTCCAGCGCCAGCGCCCGCGCCAGCGCCGCGCGCTTGAGCATGCCACCGCTCAGTTCGCGCGGCAGTTTATTGCCGGTGTCGGCCGGTAGACCCGCCAGCGCGATTTTGAGATCGGCGATTTCCGCGATCCGCCGGGCCGACAGCCGGGTATGCTCGCTCAGCGGCACCGCCACATTCTCCCGCACCGTGAGCGAACCGAACAGCGCTCCCTGCTGGAACAACATGCCGAAACGCCGTCGCAGCCGGAATGCCGGGCCGTCGCCGATCCCGACAATCTCTTCTCCGAACAGCTTGATGGAACCCGCCGCTGGTTTCAGCAGCATGATCACCGCCCGGACCAGGGTGGTCTTGCCGGAACCGCTGCCGCCGACCAGGGCTACCACCTCGCCCCGTGGAATCGCGAGGTCCAGGTTGTCGTGAACGACCGTCTCGCCGAAACTCGTGCGCAGGCCACTGATTTCGATCACCTTCTCCGCCAGACCCATGTTTAGCGCCATAACCCGACGCTACCCAAGACTACCGAGAACAGGGCATCGGCGGCGATCACCAGAAAAATCGACTGCACCACGCTGACCGTGGTCTGTCGGCCGACGGCGTCGGCACCGCCACGTACCTGGAAGCCCTGATAGCAGCCGACCAGGGCGATGATGGCGGCGAACACCGGCGCCTTGCCGATCCCGATCAGGAACGAGGTCAGCGTCACCACCCGCGGGAAGCGGTCGAGGAAATCGCCATAGCTCACATCCAGCATGGTTCGCGCCATGACCATGCCGCCGAACACGCTCAGCGCGTCCGCGAACAGCGTCAGCAACGGTAGAGCCACCACCAGGGCCAGCAGTTTGGGCAACACCAGCAGATTCATGGGTGGGATACCGATGGTGCGCAGCGCGTCCACTTCCTCGGTAATCTGCATGGTGCCGATCTGGGCGGTGTAGGACGAGCCGGTGCGGCCGGCGACGATGATGGCGGTGATCAGCGGCGCCAGCTCGCGCAGCATGGTCAGCGAAACCAGTTCGACGATGAAGATGTTGGCGCCGTAAAGCTCCAGTTGCCGACCGCCCTGATAGGCGATGACCACGCCCATCATGAAGGCCAGCAGCGCGACGATGGGCAGGGCATGGACGCCGGCGGTTTCGATGTTGCCAAACAGCGCCCGCCAGCGAAACCGCCTGGGATGCAAGAGCAGTTGGCCCAGCGCCAGCGCCGCTTCACCGACGAAAGCCAGAAAATCGATGCTACGCCGCAGGTAATGCCAAGCCCATCGGCCCAGCCGTTCCAGCCGACCCGGCGGCGTGGCCAGCGGCGGTGGTTCTCCGGCGGCGGCGCGGCGCTCCCGCACCAGATCCAGCAGTTCCCGGTGTTCCTCGTGCAAGCCAATCAGTTGCACCCGGCGACCGTCCCGTTCCAGCACGGCGACCAGATTGAGCAGTTGCAGCGCGCCGGTGGTGTCGATGGCCCGAATGCCGGAGCCGTCCAGTTGCAGCGCGCCGCTTGACCAGCGGATGCCTTGCAGTTGTGCGTCGAGCGCCTCGATGCCCGCCAGGGTCCAGCGACCCTCGCAGCGGTAGTGGCCCTGGTCGCGACGGACGGCGGCGGGTTCGGCGGTCGGAAGGAGATTGGACACAGTCATGGTTTACCGCCAGTCATACCGTTCTCGGAAGTAGATATAGACCGATGGTTATAGCCAGCGCGGACGATAGGAGCAACCTTAACCAAGACGTGAATCGTTATGGTCGAGGTTGCTCCTGCACACAGGAGATGGGCTACTCTACTGTGGACTCCAGAAACCGGCAGTGACGGTACACTCCTCGGTGATCGGGCCGGTGGTATAAGTACCGCCTAGGTCATCACCAACGTAGCTACCCCCGCAACCGTCGACCGAGTAAACATAGTAATAATCATCGGCGAAAACGGTAAAGCTGGCGGTCGCGCCGTGGTCGACCGTTTGCGAGGACGGACTGATGGTGCCGCCGGAACCGGCGGTGGCCGTGATCACATAGGTCGCGAGGCGGAAGCTGGCGGTGACGGTACAGTCAGCGGTGATCGGGCTGGTGGTGTAGGTCCTGCTGCTGGAGGGGTACTCGCCGCCGTTGATGCTGCCGCCGCAGCCGGTGACCGTATCGATATAGTAGCCGGGGTCGGGAGTGACAATGAAGCTGGCTGTCGCACTGGGGCCGACCGTCTGCGAGGGCGGACTGATGGTGCCGCCGGGACCAGCGGTGGCCGTAACCAGGTAGGTTGCGAGGCTGAAGCTAGCGGTGATGGTACAGGGAGCGGTGATCGGACCGGTAGTGTAGGTCGTGCCGCCAAGGCTACCGCCGCAGCCGGTGACCGAGGCGATTTGGTAATCGCTGTCGGGGGTGACGGTGAAGCTGGCGGTAGCGCCGTGGTCGACCGTCTGCGAGGGCGGACTGATGGTGCCGCCGCCGCTGGCTGTAGCAGTGACCGTGTAGCTCTTAAGGGTGAAGGTCGCGGTACAGGCTAGACTCTGGGCCGGCATGGTGAAACTGGCCGCGCAAGGGCTGGGGCTCCATCCGGCGAAGGTGCTACTGACGTCCGGAGTGGCGGTGAGGGTCACGCTGGTACCCGCCGGATAGCCGCCACCGCCACCGACCGTACCCGATCCGGTCCCGGTCGTGGTCAGGGTGAGCAAGTAGCTCTCGGGCGGCAGCGCACTGAAGCTAGCGGTGACGGTACAGGGAGCGGTGATCGGACCGGTAGTGTAGGTCGTGCCGCCAAGGCTACCGCCGCAGCCGGTGACCGAGGCGATTTGGTAATCGCTGTCGGGGGTGACGGTGAAGCTGGCGGTAGCGCCGTGGTCGACCGTCTGCGAGGGTGGACTGATGGTGCCGCCGCCGCTGGCTGTAGCAGTGACCGTGTAGCTCTTAAGGGTGAAGGTCGCGGTACAGGCTAGACTCTGGGCCGGCATGGTGAAACTGGCCGCGCAAGGGCTGGGGCTCCATCCGGCGAAGGTGCTACTGACGTCCGGAGTGGCGGTGAGGGTCACGCTGGTACCCGCCGGATAGCCGCCACCGCCACCGACCGTACCCGATCCGGTCCCGGTCGTGGTCAGGGTGAGCAAGTAGCTCTCGGGCGGCAGCGCACTGAAGCTAGCGGTGACGGTGCAGGGAGCGGTGATCGGACCGGTAGTGTAGGTCGTGCCACCGAGGCTGCCGCCGCAGCCGGTGACCGAGTTGATAACGTAGCCGCTGTCGGGAGTGACGGTGAAGCTGGTGGTCGCGCCAGCGTTGACCGTTTGCGAGGGCGGACTGATGGTGCCGCCAGGACCAGCGGTGGCCGTGACCAGGTAGGTCACGGTTTGTTGCGCTTGAGCATAGCCATCATCGGAGTTGCTAAGACCGCCACACCCCTTGGCGTTGCACGCTCTAATCGTATAGGCATGGGTAGCACCGGGCGCCACATCGGTATCCTCGAAGGCGGTGCCGGTTGGCGAACCGAGCAGGAAGCCATCGCGATACACCTCATAGGCGATCGCGCCGGCCACGGCATTCCAGGTAATCCGCACTCGATCGGCGAAGGTGCCATCGCTGGCGTCGACCCCGGTCGGCGGTGGCAGGACGGCATCCGTGGGTTCCTCCCGAGGCAAGACCGGGGTTTGTTCGTCCTCGTCCTGACGGGTTTGCAACTGGCTGGCGACCGGTTCCAGGCAGGACACGCCGCCGCCGGCCGGACCACAGGGTGCCTCGACGACATCGGCGTCGGCCCGCAAGGCCTGCTGCACCAGCGGATCGATGCCGGACACGGGCGGTGCGGCCGCCGTGCCGCGCCGGGTGGCGGCCCGGGCCAGGAAGGCGGTGATCAGCGGCGACTGGCAAGCCGCCGGGGCGACCAGGCCGCTCACCCCGGCCTGATCGGCGGCGGCGCGCACGGCGCACAGGGTCTCGCCGGCGGCGACGCTGCCATACCAGTAGCTGTTGACCAGCAGCGCGCTCAGGGTAAAGCGCGACAGGGGGGTGTCTTGCGGCTGCCGGGCGGCTGCCGTGCTCACCGCGGGCGCCACTTGCCGGCCGGTGCTGGCCGGTGTGCTTTGCAGCGCCAAGCGCACCCGCTCGGCCATGGTTTGCAGCGCGCGCAACCCGGCGCCCTCGACCGGCACGGTCGCGGGGGTGCCCTGGGCGGCGCCGTTGCGGAAAAAACTCACCGTCACGCTGGACGCGGCATCGGTCAGCTGGTAATCGCTGAATCGCGCCTCGACGCCACTGGAATCGATATAGGCGTCGGGCAGACCATCGTCGGCCAATGACAGATCGGCGGACTGGCCGGTGGGACGGCTGGCCCAGGTGATGCCCTCCAGCCGCGTGGGCACGCCGTCGCCGCGCTTGGTGGCGATCACGCCGGTGCTTTCCCCCAGCGCCGCGCCGGTGCCGTTGCCGGCCACGGCCATCGGATTGAGCACATCGGTAATGGCGGCGATCAACGCCAGCCGGGAGGGCGTGGCGGTGCTGCGGGCCACGATGAAGTTCTGCTGCGGTTCGGACCATTCGGCGGTGGTGGTCTGGCCGGTCTCGGGGAAATTGTCGAAGACGTATTGGCGACGGAGCCCGGTCAGGTATTCCGCTCCCAGGGTGGTGACGGCGAAGTTGACGTTGGCGAATTCCACCCCGTCGAGATACGCGCGCAGGTTGTGGGTGCCCTCGCCGAGCCGGTTCCAGTTATAGGTAAAACCGAAACCGTTGTTGGTGTCGCCGCATACACTCTGGGTGTCGGGTCGGTCGGTGCCGTAGGCGATGGCTTGCCGCGCGCCGCCGTCGAGGCTGAACTCGACCCGCTGCCCTTCGCAGGCCCAGCCCCGGATCAACTCGACCCCGCTTTGGTACGAGCCTTGGGCCGGCGCTTCCAGCGCCGCCCGGGGATGGGTCGACGGCGGGGTGTTGGCCGGGATCGTCGCTTGGCGGGCGAACACGAAGTTCTGCTGCGGTTCGGACCAGCGCACCTGGGGTTCATTGCCGGCGGCGGGGAAGTCGCGCAGGGTGTATTGCGCCCGCAGGCCGGTCAGAAACGCCCGGCCCAGGGTGGTGACCGTGAAGTTGACGTTGGCGAATTCCACTCCGTCGGCGAAGGCCCGCAGGTTGTGGACGCCGTCGCCGATTTCGCCCCAGTTCTGGGTGAAGCCGAAGCCGTTGTCGCTGTCGCCGCAGAGGGCGGCGGTGTCCGGCCGGTCGGTGCCATAAGCGATGGCTTGCAACGATCCGCCGTCGAGGCTGAATTCGATCCGTTGCGCCGCGCAGGCCCAGCCCCGGATCAGCCCCACTCCGCTTTGTACGAAGGCTCCCGCCGCGGGGGATTCCAGCACGGCCTGGGATTGTGCTCGCGAGGAAGAACTCAATAGTGCGAGACACAATCCCAGGAACAAGGCAAGAAAATTTACTAACAATCTGAAATGACGATTATTAGTCATTGGAATATCCTCTATGGCTATCCGTTAAGCTCATCGGCAACAAGCTAAGAATGAATGCAATTATGAATTGCGAGCTGTTGAGGACGACGCGGCCTGACGGAGACAGGGGGTTAGGCTGGGTGTGTTTCGAACCGCCACGACCGAAGTTCCACCCCGATGGTGATCAGTCTCAAAAACTTACTGGATAAGGTCGGAATGGATCACTAAAAACTTAGTCGAATCTACGAAAAAATCAACAATAGCAAATAATTACATTATTGTTGATAAAGAGCATATGGATATGTATGAAAAAGTTACATTCGAAAACGTCATGGTTGTTTATATGCCTCAGCGTGGGTTCAATCGCCGCCAAGCGGCCGGGTCCTGCTGACTGCCGGGTTTTTCCCAGATGCCGCGCCGGTCCCGCTTCGCCTCGGTCTGAGCCTGCCGGTAAGCGGCCGAATCGTTGTACTGTTCGTAAACGGCCGCTTGCCCTCGCCGGACCATCTCCAAACCCACATCGGTTGGCCCGACGAACACTTGGGCGACCGTCCGGCCGTAGCGGTCCTGATCCCGCACCCGCAGCGTGATGTTGTTACGGAGCAGCAGCTCGCGCAACGCATCACGCGACTTGGTGCCCCACGGCTTCTGGCCCATCTCCGGGGTGTCGATGCCGAACATCCGTACTTTGACCGTGCCTTCCGGGCAACTGGCGGTCAGGGTGTCGCCGTCGTAGACCGATTTGACGGCGCAGCTTAATTCCGCGCCCTTCGGTATCGCCGAAGGCGGCGCCTTGGGTTCGTGCAGAAAGTAGCTGATCGCGGCGATGCCGATCACCAGCCCCCCGATCAGCCACGGTGAACGGTTCCGGCGCCGGCGGCGGGCGCGACTCAATTCGCCCCGCAGCAGGCTTTGCAAGAGTTTCAGTAGATCCTGTTTCACGAAAAATCCCGGATTGCGCGCGTGACGGCGCTAAGCACCGTGCAGCGCCTTGGCATGATAGGCGAGGTGTTCGCCGATGAAGGTGGCGATGAAGTGATAGCTGTGATCGTAGTCTTCTTGCCACCGCAGGGTCAGCGGAAAATTGCGGGCGGCGCAGATCCGTTCGAGCGACGCCGGATGCAACTGCTGGGCGAGGAATTCGTCGGCGGTGCCTTGATCGATCAACAATGGAATGGCTGGCGCGCCTTCCTCGATCAGGCGGACGACATCGTAAGCAACCCAGTCCTCGCGATTGGAGCCGAGATAAGCCTTGAAACAGCCTTGCCCCCAACCGCAGGCCATCGGGTGACAGATCGGCGCGAACGCGGAGACGGAACGGTAGCGTTCCGGTTCCCGCAACGCGCAGATCAGCGCGCCGTGGCCGCCCATCGAGTGCCCGGTAATGGAGCGCGCTTCGGTAATCGGCAGATTCGCTTCGACCAGCGCCGGCAGTTCGCGGGTCACATAATCGTACATACGATAGTGTCGTGCCCACGGCTCTTGAGTGGCGTTGACGTAGAACCCCGCCCCCTGACCGAGATCGTAGCGCTCCGGTACGTCCGGCACCTCCGCGCCGCGCGGGCTGGTGTCGGGGATGACCAGGGCCAGCCCCAGTTCCGCCGCGTAACGCTGCGCTCCGGCCTTGACCCGGAAGTTGTCGTCGGTGCAGGTCAGGCCGGACAGCCAGTAGACCGCCGGAACTTTTTCCGTCTCCGCCTGGGGGGGGAGATAGACGGAAAAGCTCATGTCGCAATCGCAGGCTTGCGAACGGTGGCGGTAGCGGTTCAGCCAGCCGCCGAATTCCTTGATCGATTCGATGTGCTCCACCGGCGGGATTCCCCTAGAAAATGATGACGGAACGGATGCTTTTGCCCTCGTGCATCAGGTCGAAAGCGGTGTTGATATCTGCCAGCGGCAAGGTGTGGGTCACCATGCGATCCAGTTCGATCTTGCCCTGAAGATAGTGGTCCACGTAACCGGGTAACTGACTGCGGCCCTTGACCCCACCGAAGGCGGTGCCTTTCCAGGTGCGGCCAGTGACCAGTTGGAACGGCCGGGTGCGGATTTCCTGACCGGCTCCCGCCACGCCGATGATGGTGGAGACGCCCCAGCCCATGTGGCAGCACTCCAGCGCCTGGCGCATGACGTTGACGTTGCCGATGCACTCGAAGGAGTAATCGACGCCGCCGTTGCTCATCTCTTTGATGGCTTCGACCACGTCGCCGCCGATCTCGGCCGGGTTGAGGGTATCAGTCGCGCCCAACGCAGTGGCCATGGCGAATTTGTCGGGATTAAGGTCGATGGCGATAATCCGCCCGGCCCGTGCCATCACCGCGCCCTGAATCACCGACAGGCCGATGCCGCCCAGCCCGAACACCGCGACCGTCGAACCCGGTTCGACCTTGGCGGTGTTGAGCACCGCGCCGATGCCGGTGGTGACGCCGCAACCCAGCAGGCAGACCTTATCCAGCGGCGCCGCCGGGTTAATTTTGGCCAAGGCGATTTCCGGGACGACGGTGTACTCGGAAAAGGTCGAACAGCCCATGTAGTGAAACAGCGGCGTGCCCTTGCAGGAAAAGCGGCGGGTATGGTCGGGCATGTAGCCGGTCCACACCGTGGCGGCGATGGACTGGCACAGATTGGTTTTGGTGGAGCGACAGTACTCGCACTCGCCACATTCGGGGATATAGAGCGGGATGACGTGATCGCCGGGTTTCAAGCCCTTGACGCCGGGGCCGCATTCGACCACCTCACAGCCGCCCTCGTGACCGAGGACGCAGGGAAACGCGCCTTCCGGGTCGTCGCCGGACAGCGTGAAGGCGTCGGTGTGACAAACGCCGCTGGCCACGACTTTCAATAGAATCTCGCCTTCCTTGGGACCTTCCACGTCGATTTCTTCGATGACCAGGGGCTGCTTCGGCTCCCAGGCCACGGCCGCGCGTGCTTTCATCTGAGTCGTCTCCTCCAGGAGGGTTCGGGGTGACGGCGTGCTTACTTTGCCGCCGCCAGTGCTTGTTCCAGATCGGCGAGGATATCGTCGATGTGCTCGATGCCGATCGACAGTCGCACCAGATCCTCGCTCACGCCCGCCTTCTCCAGCTCCGCCGGAGACAACTGGCGGTGCGTCGTGGTGGCCGGATGGCAGGCCAGCGATTTGGCGTCGCCGATGTTGACCAGCCGGGTCACCAGTTGCAGCGCGTCGATGAACTTGGCGCCGGCCGTGCGGCCGCCCTTGATGCCGAAGCTGAGGATGCTGGAGCCACGCCCGCCCATGTATTTGTCCACCAGCGGTTTCTCCGGGCTATCCGCCAGCGCCGGGTATTTGATCCAGGTCACTTGCGGATGGTCGCGCAGATATTCCGCCGCCTTGACCGCGTTTTCGCAATGGCGGTCCATCCGCACCGGCAAGGTCTCGATGCCCTGTAAAATCAGAAAGCTGTTGAACGGCGAGATCGCCGCGCCGGTGTTGCGTAGCGGTACCACCCGTGCCCGGCCGATGAACGCCGCCGGCCCCAGCGCTTCGACATAGACCACGCCGTGGTAGGACGGATCGGGTTCGTTCAGCCGGGCGAAGCGGGTCTTGTGCTGATCCCATGGAAAACAGCCGGAATCGACGATGACGCCGCCGATACTGGTGCCGTGGCCGCCCATGTACTTGGTCAGGGCGTGGACCACGATGTCGGCGCCATGCTCGAACGGCCGACATAAGTACGGGGTTGGCACGGTGTTGTCCACGATCAGCGGCACGCCCTGGGCGTGCGCCACCTCGGCCAGCGCGCCGAAATCCACCACGTTGGCCGCCGGGTTGCCAATCGATTCGCAGAACACCGCCTTGGTCCGGTCGTCGATCAGCCGGCCCATCGCCTCGGTGTCGCGGTAGTCGGCAAAACGCACTTCAATACCGTAACGCGGCAAGGTGTGAGCGAACAGGTTGTAGGTGCCGCCGTACAGACTGGAGGTGGTGACGATGTTGTCGCCGGCCTCGGTGATGGTCATGATGGCGTAGGTGATGGCCGCCATGCCCGAGGCCACGCCCAGTGCGCCGACCCCGCCCTCCATGGCGGCCACCCGCTGTTCCAGAACGGCGGTGGTGGGGTTCATGATCCGGGTGTAGATGTTGCCCGGCACCTTCAGGTCGAACAGATCGGCGCCGTGCTGGGTGTCGTCGAAGGCGTAGGACGTGGTTTGGTAGATGGGAACGGCGACGGCCTTGGTGGTGGCTTCCGGGGTATAGCCGCCGTGGATGGCGATGGTCTCGATTTTCATTGGTTTGGGTTCCCTTCAGTGGTCGTGGGTCTACAAAGTCTGGACGCGGAAATCAGGAAATGTCCAGTAGAGTCATGCCGTAGACCAGGCCTTGCAGTATGAGCCAGGCATAGCCGGCCGCCAGCAGGTCGTCGAACATGATGCCGAAGCCGCCGCCGATGCGTTGGTCGGCCCGCCGGATCGGCCACGGTTTGAGAATGTCGAACACCCGGAACAGAATGAAGCCGATCACGATCCATAACCAACCGGCTGGGGCGGCGATCATGGTGACGAAATAGCCGACCACCTCGTCCCAGACGATGGCGGGATGATCGTGGACACCGAGATCGCGGGCGGCACGATCACAGATCCAGATGCCCACCACGAAACCGAAAGTGGTTAACAGAAGATAGGCCCACAATGGCAGCGGTTGCGCCAACAGGTACAGCGGAATCGCCGCCAGCGTACCGAAGGTGCCGGGCGCCTTGGGGGCGCAGCCGGAGCCGAAGCCGAGGGCGAGAAAATGGATGGGATCGCGGAAGACGCGGGCACAAGGCTTTTCAGCGATTTTCCCCTGGATGGGGGGAGGCGGGGAGAGGAGTGAAGTACGATTCATATTCTTGGTGACTCCAAGCCTCTTGGAGAGGCGGCAATACATCAGGCTTCATGTAAGAGCCTGTTTAGGATCTCCGGAGTAAGAGCGCGAGGAAAGCGAGAACGACCATTTGGCGGCTGGCGTGGAGCTTGCGTTCCCGGTTTTTCCAGAGACGGCGGCACGTTTCGAGCCAACCGAAGGAACGTGCCACCACCCAACGCTTGGGTAGAATCCTGAAGGTATGGAGCGTGTTCCACTTCGCCACCTCGACCGTTGCGCCGAGGATGTCGGCCACGCCCCGCGCAAACGGTTCGCCGGTGTAGTCACCCATATAAATGACGACCGCGCTCAAGGGGGTCTCTCCGCATTTCAGGTGCCCGAGCCGAACATTCAGCTGAAATGGTCATAACCTCGCCGCTCCAGGTGAAAGGTCGCACCATCGGCGTGCACCAATCGCAAGCCCGGTTCCGCCGTGACGACGCCGATGCGGGTGCGGCGGCAGTTCCACTCGGCCACGTTGCCTTCCAGTTGCGAAATTCGTTCCGGCGGCACGGCGAAGCAGAGTTCGTAATCGTCGCCACCGGTCAGGGCGGTCACGACGGTGGCGGTTTCCCGGTCCAGGCTGGCCACCAAGGCCGGCGACAGCGGCAGCCGCTCCACCTCCAGTCGTGCCCCGACCTGGCTGCGTTCCAGGATATGGCTCAGATCCTGCGCCAGCCCGTCGGAGACATCGATGGCGGCGCTGGCGATTCCACGCAGCGCCAAGCCCTCGGCGATTCGCGGCTCCGGTCGTTCCAGTCGCGCCCGGATGTAGCCCTCATGACCGGCCGCGATAGTGGCCTTGCCGAACGCCGCCGCCAGCGCCAAGCCAGCATCGCCTGGGGTGCCGGTAACATAGAGACCATCACCCGGTTTCGCGCCGTCGCGGCGCAGCGCCAGCCCCGGTGGCACGAAACCCTGCGCTTGAATGGTGATGACGATGACGGGACCGTGCGTGACATCGCCGCCAATCAGTTGCACCCCGTATCGATCCGCCAGCGTGAACAGCCCCCGGCAAAACGCCGCCAACCATGCCTCGTCGGCTTGGGGCAGGGTCAGCGCCAGCGTGGCCCAAGCCGGGGTCGCGCCCATCGCCGCCAGATCGCTGAGATTGACCGCCAGTGCCTTGTGGCCGACGCCTTCCGGATCGGCGTCG
Source organism: Candidatus Competibacteraceae bacterium (assembly GCA_016699715.1). Taxonomy (NCBI): domain Bacteria; kingdom Pseudomonadati; phylum Pseudomonadota; class Gammaproteobacteria; family Candidatus Competibacteraceae; species Candidatus Competibacteraceae bacterium. The sequence goes on from CP065007.1 coordinate 2,526,165, forward strand.
GCGAAGAAATGCACCCCGGCCACCAGCGTGTCCACGGTTGTCGCCAACTGCTGGTCGGCCGGAGGCAGTAGCAGCGCGCAGTCGTCGCCGATGCCCAGCGCCACATCGGGACGCTGGAAGCGGTGCGCGGCGAAGTAACGCTCGATCAGGGAAAATTCGGAGATGGACATGGGCGGAACGGACTCCGGCGGATTCGACCGGCGTCGAGCGGGGCATCAGGACGGGCGCTGGATATCCCGCCGGGCGGTCGAAATCGTTACGGTAAAACCGGCGATCACATCGCTCAGGGTCATCAGCACGATCAGAAAGAAGGTCATGTTGGCCATGCGCGGCATCACGAGTAGCTCGATCAGGGCGATGATGAATACCACCAGCGACAGCACATGGTTGAGAATGGCGGCGGTCGAACTGCTGGTGGCGCGATACACCTCGACGCAGAGCAGCAACAGGCCCACCACCAGCAACAGGTCGCCGCCCTGAAACGGCAGCATCGATTCGGATAGCAGGGGTAGCACGAACACCACGCCGTTCAGCCAGCCCGGCGCGACCAGGGCCAGAGCGGTGTAGGCGGCGACGATAATCGCAAGCAACGGAAAACTGGCCATCACGTTTTTTCTCCAGAAAGCGACAAGGCCGCCCCGCGGGCGGCCTTTTTCCAGACGATCAGCGGCAAGTTAAGCCTCGAACCGCCGCAATACCAGCGTGGCGTTGGTGCCACCGAAGCCGAAGCTGTTGGATATCACCACCTTGAGATCGGCGTTGTCCACCCGCTCGCGGACGATTGGCATCCCTTCCGCCGCCGGGTCGAGGGTTTCGATGTTGGCCGAGGCGGCGATGAAGCGGTTGTCCATCATCAGCAGCGAGTAAATCGCCTCATGCACCCCCGCCGCGCCCAGCGCGTGGCCGGTTAGCGACTTGGTGGCGCTGATCGGCGGAACGTGCTCGCCGAACATTTCACGGATCGCCTCCAGTTCGCGCATGTCGCCGGCGGGCGTACTGGTGCCGTGGGTATTGATGTAATCCACCGGCTCGTTCACCCCCTCCAGCGCCAGTCGCATGCAGCGCAGCGCGCCCTCGCCGGACGGCTGCACCATGTCGTGACCGTCGGAGGTCGCTCCATAGCCGATCAATTCGGCATAGATCCGCGCGCCACGCCGCCGGGCGTGCTCCAGTTCCTCCAGCACCACGATGCCGCCACCGCCGGAGATCACGAAACCGTCGCGGCTGGCGTCGTAGGGTCGGGAGGCGGTTTGCGGCGTGGCGTTGTACTTGGTGGACAAGGCGCCCATGGCGTCGAACAGGTGGGTCAAACTCCAGTGCACTTCTTCGCCGCCGCCGGCGAACACCACATCCTGCTTGCCCCACTGGATCAGTTCGCCGCCGTGACCGATGCAGTGCGAGCTGGTGGCGCAGGCGGAACCGAGACTGTAATTCACGCCCTTGATCTTGAACGGCGTCGCCAGGCAGGCGGTGGTGGTGCTGCTCATGGTGCGTGGCACCATGTACGGCCCGACCCGCTTCAATCCCTTGTTGCGCAGCAGATCGGCGGCTTCGACGATGTTCTGCGGACTGCCGCCGCCGCTGCCGGTGATCAGGCCGGTGCGCGGGTTCGAGACCACCTCATCGCTTAATTTGGCGTCGGCGATGGCCTCACGCAGGGCCAGAAAGTTGAAAGCGGCGGCATCACCCATGAACCGCAGCACCTTGCGGTCGATCTGGGCCGCCAGATCGACTCGCAGCGGCCCGCGCACATGCGAGCGCAGGCCCATTTCCTGGTAATCCGGTGCGTACTCCAGACCACTGCGGCCCTGCCGCAACGATTCCAGCACTTCCCAGCGATCGTTGCCGATGCTGGACACGATACCGATACCCGTGACAACCACTCGTCTCATGGTCCTCATCCTCAAAAGCCGTCGGTCGAGGTAAAAAGTCCGACCCGCAGGTCTTTCCCGAAGTAAATGGTCCGGCCGTCGACGTCCAGGGTCGCGTCGGCGATGCCCATGACCAGTTTACGCAGAATGACCCGCCGCATGTGAATGTGATAAGTCAATTTCCTGGCTTCGGGACGCACTTGGCCGGTGAATTTGACCTCACCGCAACCGAGCGCCCGCCCCCGCCCCTGGCCGCCCATCCATCCCAGGAAAAATCCCACCAGTTGCCACATGGCGTCCAGTCCCAGGCAACCCGGCATCACCGGATCGCCGATAAAATGGCAGCCGAAAAACCACAGCTCGGGATCAATGTCCAATTCCGCGACGATTTCGCCTTTGCCGTACTGACCACCCTCGGCGCCGATGTGGACGATACGGTCAACCATCAGCATGTTCGGTAACGGTAATTGAGCGTTGCCGGGGCCAAACAATTCGCCGCGGGCGCAGGCGAGCAATTCCTCGCGAGTGTAGCTGGATTCTTTGTTCACAACCGTGGGTACTCAAAGTAGCGCAACTGGGGAAAACCGAAATGGAGCAAAGCTGGAAATACGAAATTTTATAGGATTTTTACCGGCTGGTGGGGAAAATGAGTGGCCGGCGGGCGCGGCGACGCAGCGATCGCCGCCGCCCGACACGCTCATGGTCGGTCGGTGCCGATCTTATCTTCGGTGCCAGCCAGCAGTTGGCGAATGTTGGAGCGGTGCCGCCAGACCAGCAGCGCCACCATGACCAGCACGGCGGCAAGGTAGGTGTCCGGCACTCCGAATCCCCAGGCGAGCAGCGGGGTCAGCGCGGCGGCGGTCAAGGCCGACAGCGAAGAAACGCGGACCACGAAGGCCATGAACAACCAGGTAGCGAACGCCGCCAGCGCCACCAGATACGAGAGGCCGAGTATCGCCCCGAACGCGGTCGCCACGCCCTTGCCACCCTCGAAGCCGAAGAATACCGGATAGAGATGCCCCAGAAACGCCGCCAGCGCGGTCAGGGCCAATCCCATTTCCCCCACATCCGCCAGCCGTGCCAGCAGCACCGGCAGCAGTCCTTTGGCAAAGTCGCCGGCCAGGGTAATGGCGGCGGCCTTCTTGCCACCGAAGCGCAGCACGTTGGTGGCGCCGGGGTTGCGCGACCCTTCGCTGCGCGGGTCGGGCAGTCCCATCGCCCGGCAGACCAGGATGGCGGTGGAAATCGAACCGGCCAGATAGCCGAGAACGACAAACAACAGGTTTGTGAGCATAGAATACCGTCGTCAAGCACTTCGGAAAGCCGGCACGGTAGCCAGCGGGGACTGGGACGGAGTCGGGCGGCGGTTAACGCCGGCTCAAAGCGGGATGGTCGAGGACCTCCGCCCGACCGGATCGACCCTTACTGCTTATAAAGATAATTCATCGCTGGGAGCCCCGTCATGGACATTATTTTTATCCGCGAACTGCGCATAGAAACGCTCATCGGCGTTCATCCCTGGGAACGCCAGGCCCGCCGGAACCTGCTGCTGGATCTGGAACTGGGCACCGATATCCGCCCAGCGGCCGAAAGCGACCGGCTCGCCGATACGCTCGACTACCAGGCCATGGCACAACGGATTGCCGCGCTCGCGGCCGCCAGCGACTTCCAGTTGCTGGAAACTTTGGCCGAGCGCATCGCGGAGTTGTTGCTGCGGGAATTCGCCGCGCCCTGGCTGCGCTTGACCCTGCGCAAGCCCGGCGTGCCGTCCGATGCCCGCGAGGCTGGCGTCGTCATCGAACGCGGCGGTCGGGGCTGAAGCGCGATGGTCCAGGTTTACGTCGGTGTCGGCAGCAACATCGAACCGGAACGACACATCCGCTCCGGGCTGGCCGCGCTGCGGCGGCGTTTCGGCCCCTTGACCCTGTCCACCATCTACGCCAGCGCGGCGGTCGGTTTCGTCGGCGACGACTTTCTCAACCTGGTGGCGGGTTTCGAAACCGAATGGACGGTACATGAGGTCCTTGCCGGTCTGCGGGCGATCGAGGTCACCCACCAGCGGCACGGTGGTGGTCCAAAACTCGCGCCGCGGGCACTGGATCTGGATTTGCTGCTCTACGGCGATCTGGTGTGGCGTGAGGCGGAAACTCATATCCCTCGCGACGAGATCGTCCGCCACGCCTTCGTGCTGCGACCGTTGGCCGAGGTGGCCGGCGACCGTCGCCATCCACTGTTGGGGTCCACCTTCGCCGAACTATGGGCCGCCCACGATCAGTCGCGGGAAACGCTCACGCCGGTGATGCTGGCGCTGGATCGCTAAGCCTTATTCCAAAATGCAGCGTCCCGCTCAACCCGGTATCCGATTCGCCCCCGAGCCCTGCTCCTTACAACCGGCTCCACTGTTCGCGCCGCTGCTCCCGGATACGCGGCATCATCACAGCCAGTAACAGGCAGGCACCCAGCAGTACCGCGCCCATCAGAAACCGCAGGTTGTCGTTGTCGTCGCGCAGCGCCCGATTTTCCTGCTGGACCAGTTGCAGTTCCCGTTCCAGGACCACAGCCTGTTCCTGCAACATCTTGTTGCGCTCGTCGATCGCCACCGTATCGGCCGACACCTTGCGGTATTGCGCCAATTGCTGGCGCAACCGCAGCGCTTCGTCGTACAGCCGCGGATAGCTGAGATTCTCTTCTCCCGGCTTGCCGACCACCTCTTCCAGATGTTGTTTGAGATCCACATTCCGACTCTGCAATTGCTCCAGATTCTGACGGACACCGGCGAGTTGCTCCCGGCTGCTTGGGGTGTCGGTGACCTGGGCGCTAGGCAGCCAACCCTTGACCCCGGTTGGCGTGCGGATCTGGGTATAGCCCTTGACCGCATCCACTTTCAGCACGTCGATGGCGGTGCCGCTGCGCACCGCGCCGATGATCTTGTAGCGGTTGGAAGCGCCCGCGCGCAGCGGGACGTCCAGCAAATCGCTGACATAGGTGGCGGATCGCGCCTGATCTGCCGCTTGTGTTTGAGCCAGGGCTGGCATGGGGGCAACAATAATCAGAAGGGCGGCCCAAAAAAACGGACTCGTGAGAGATTTCATCGGAGAAGATTGCACGTCGGGAAATTCATCGGAGGCTGGCATAATTTTGGGCGATTGTAGCCTGTTTGCAGCGCGGGTTTATATCCAGGTAAACACCATGATGCCCAAATAAAAAATCCGGCGGCAAGCCTGCGCCTGCTTGCGCGCCTGTGGTAAAAAACATTTTGACACTTCCTCCAAACCTACCTCCATTTTACTGGCAACGCTCATGCTTCCAGCTTCCAACCCGCTCGATCGCCTGCCCGCGCCCGACCCCGCCGCCGCCGCGCACAGCGCCCGGCTACTCGACCGGATTCGCACCGAAATCACCGCGGCTGGTGGCGCCATCTCCTTTGCCCGGTTCATGGATCTGGCGCTGTATGCCCCTGGTCTGGGCTATTACCGGGCCGGCGCCCGCAAGTTCGGCCCGGACGGCGATTTCGTCACCGCTCCGGAATTGTCGCCGCTGTTCTCGCGCTGTCTGGCGCGTCAATGCCAGCCGATTCTGGAGGCGCTGGGGGGTGGCGCCCTGCTCGAATTCGGTGCCGGCACCGGCATCATGGCCGCCGACCTGCTGCGGGAACTGCATGCACTGGAGGCCCTGCCGGAGCGTTACGCCATCCTGGAACTGAGCGGCGAGTTGCACCAGCGCCAACGCCAGACCCTGGCGGAACGGGTGCCCGATCTGCTGGACCGCGTGGTCTGGCTGGAGGCGTTGCCGGACCCGGGCCTGCGCGGCGTGGTGTTGGCCAACGAGGTGCTGGACGCTCTGCCGGTCGAACGCTTCCACATCACCGAGGCGGGGCCACGCCGACTGGCGGTGACCTGGAAAGAAACGGGGCTGGATTGGGTGGAAGGCGACGAAGATCCCGAAATAACCGCCGCCGTCGCCCGCATCGAACAGGAACTGGGTTGGCGCCTGCCGCCAGGCTACACCTCCGAATACGTGCCCCATCTGGATGCCTGGCTGGGCGCCATCGCCGAAACGCTGACGGCGGGCGCGCTGCTGTTCGTCGATTACGGTTATCCGCGCCGGGACTACTACCACCCCGAACGCGTGACCGGCACCTTGCTCTGCCATTACCGTCACCGTGTTCACGACGATCCGCTGATTCTGCCCGGCTTGCAGGACATCACCGCCAGCGTGGACTTCAGCGCCGTGGCCGACGCCGCGCTCGTCGCCGGGCTGGACGTGGCCGGCTACACCGCCCAGAACTACTTTCTGTTCGGCTGCGGCCTCATGGATCTGCTGGCCGACGCGGACCCCGCCGACACGCTCCGTTACCTGGAGCAGACCCGTCAGGTCAAGCTGTTGACCCTGCCCGGCGAAATGGGCGAACGCTTCCAGGCCATCGCCTTGACGCGCGGCCTCGACCTGCCGTTGCGCGGTTTCGCCATGCGGGACGAGCGCGGGCGGCTATAGTTTGCTTAGGCATACGGCTGGAGGCGCCGCGCATGGGTCAGGAAATCGCCTACTCCCAATTCACCCACCGGGATTTCGAGCGGTTTGGGGAACGGCTGCGCCGGGAAACGGCCATCCTGCACGACTGGTTGCGGGAACGGCGTTTCGCCCCGGTCAGCGGCGTCGCGGGCTTCGAGGTCGAGGCGTGGCTGGTGGATCGGGCCGGCCAGCCGGCACCGCTCAACCAGGCATTTCTGGAGCGGATGGCCGATCCGCTGGTGGTGCCGGAACTGAGCGTGTTCAACATCGAACTCAATACCCCACCGCTGGCGCTGCACGGCGGCGCGCTGCGACGGATGCACGGCAACCTCGAAAGCCTGTGGCAACGCTGCCAGCGAGTCGCCGCCGATCTGGACGCCACCGTGGCGCTGATCGGCATCCTGCCGACTCTGCGCGACACGGATCTGAGCGTGGAACACATGTCGAACCAGGAGCGCTACCGGGCCATCAACGATCAGATCCTGCGGCGGCGGCACGGCCAGCCAATGCAGTTGGCTATCCACGGCACGGAAACCCTGCGTCTTTCCCATCCCGACGTGATGCTGGAAGCCGCCACCACCTCGTTTCAGGCGCACTTGCAAGTCGTACCCGAGCAAGCCGCCGCCTTCTTCAATGCCGCGCTGGCGCTGTCGGCGCCACTGGTGGCCGCCACCGCCAACTCGCCGCTGCTGTTCGGCAAGGTGCTTTGGGAAGAAACCCGGATCCGGCTGTTCGAACAGGGCGTGGATCTACCGGGCGGAGCCAGCGCCGACAATCCGGCCTACCGCCGGGTGACCTTCGGGAACGATTACATCCGGAACTCGCTGCTGGAACTGTTCGCGGAAAACCTGACGCACTACCCGCCCTTGCTGCCGGTCGATCTCAGCGCGGAACCAATCGGCCAACTGCCACACCTGCGCCTGCACAACGGTACGATCTGGCGCTGGAACCGACCGCTGCTGGGCTTCGAGGCCGACGGCGCGCCGCACCTGCGCATCGAACACCGGGTGATGCCGGCCGGTCCCAGCATTCCCGACCTGATCGCCAACGCGGCGCTGTACTACGGACTGGTTCACGCACTGGCGCGGGCGGTGCCGCCGGTATCGACGGCGCTGCCTTTCGCCTTGAGCCGGGCGAATTTCTACGCGGCGGCGCGGGACGGGTTGCGGGCCGAGATCGTGTGGTTGAACGGCCGGCGCGCATCGTTGCGGCAACTGCTGCTGGAGGAACTGCTGCCGCTGGCCCGGCGCGGGCTGCGGGCGCTGGAGATCGACGCGGCGGATGTGGAAGCGTATCTGGATATCGTCGCGGCGCGGGTGGATAGCGGTCGCACCGGCTCGGACTGGCAGCGGCGCTTTCTCGCTCGCCACGGACCGGATCTGAACGAGCTGACCCTGGCCTATCTGGCGCGGCAGCGGAGTGGTAGGCCGGTGCATGAGTGGGCGGATTAGTTCCGCTTAGAACGTTCGCGCCAGCGCCAGCGCCAGACAGGCCGTCACGCCCGCCGTCAGCACCCGCCGCAATCGGCCGTACCAGTCCGGTAAGCAACCGGTCGCCACGGCGCGGCGGTCCATCGCATACTGCGCGGCAAAGCCGAGTAGCAGCAACGCCACGCCCTGATGATGCGGCAGCCACAGTGCCACCCAGGCCAGCAGGGCCGGCACCACGCTCCAAGCCATCGCCCGCCACAGCCGGCCGGCATCGCTCTCTCGCAACGCCGCGCCCCAGCCGACGGCGCCGGTAAAGCCGAGGATGACGGCGGCGTAGGTGTGCAGCGCCAGCCAGGCCAAATCCCGCCACTCCGCCGGCCCCAGCCACAGCGCGGCGACCGGCGCGATGAAGGGAATCAGCCCCGTCCCGCCCAGCCATAATGCGGCAGCGGGAATAGCGGTCGTCTGGGCGGTGTTGGAGTGCGCGGATACGGTCGAGTTCATGGCCGAGACCTCCGTTGGATTAAAGCAGTTGCTCGATGGCCGCGATCAATTGCGGGTCGTCCGGGCGAGTTCGGGATGGAAACAGCGCCACCACCACGCCGTTGCGATCCAGCAGATATTTGTAGAAATTCCATTGCGGGTAACCGTCGCCACCCGCGGCCAACTGGTGGTAGAAGGGGTGAGCCGCCGCGCTGGATACACCGATCTTTTCATACATCGGGAATCGCACGCCGTAGTTCAGCCGGCAGAAATTCTGGATGTCCTTTTCGCCGCCCGGCTCCTGGGCGAAATCATTGGACGGAAACCCCAGTACCACCAGCCCTTGCTTGCGGTAACGGTCGTACAGAGCATCCAATCCTTGGTACTGCGGCGTAAACCCGCACTGGCTGGCGGTATTGACCACCAGCAGCACCTTGCCGGCATATCGCTCGCACAGGGATTCGGCGCGGTCGCTGGCGAGCGGGCGCATCCGAAAATCGAGGTTGGCCGGGCAATCGTCGGTCAATGCCATTCGCAACGGCGCGAGTGCCAGGATCAATAGAACCAGAACATGCGGCATTACGGTCACCTTTTGATCGATGGAAGCGATATCTTCGACGAAAGTCTGCACTGTCGTACAAATATTGTATGGATATAGGCGAGGAATACGACGAAAAAACCGATTTGTGCATTTTTTGTATAAAATTCGTCACCTGCTATCCTGAATCGCATTGCGCGATGCGAGAGGTCCTCCGACGATGCGGACGAACAACGGCAACCACGGCTTACCCGGCGAAGGACTGGTCCCCATTCGCACGGTTTCCAGCCTGACCGGGGTGAATTCGGTGACGCTGCGCGCTTGGGAGCGCCGCTACGACCTGATCAAACCCATTCGCACTCCCAAAGGCCATCGCCTGTATACCATGGCCGACGTGAAAATGATCAATCGGGTGGTCGCGCTGCTGGACAACGGCATGTCCATCGGCCAGGTACGCCAAGTGCTGGAAACCGGGCAGGCGTGCCTCGACCCACCGCCGGTCGCCCCGCCGGACCTCGACCCTTGGCCAACCAACCAACGCCGCCTGCTGCGGGCAATCATCGAGTTCGATGACGGCGTGTTGAACGAGGTCTACAACGAAATCCTCGCGCTGTATCCCGTGGACATTGTCACCAGCCGGCTGATCGTGCCGCTGCTGCGGGAATTGGGCGAACGATGGTCGCAAGGCGAGGGTAGCATTGCCGAGGAGCATTTCTTCAGCATGTTTCTGCGCAACAAGCTGGGGGCGCGTTTCCATCATCTGGGTCGAGGTCGGCAGGGTCCAAAGCTACTGGCGGCCTGCTTGCCGGGCGAGCGACACGAAGTCGGTCTGCTGCTGTTCGCCTTGGCGGCGCTGGACTGGAACTACCGGGTGGTGCTACTGGGTCCGAATACGCCGCTGGAGGAATTGCCGCCGGTGGCGGCACGCGCCTCGACCCAGGCCATTGTCCTGTCCGGCTCGGTGGAAGCCGCCGCGACGGCGATCGAGCACGACCTGCCGCAACTGTGTCGCGCGGTGTCGATCCCGGTTTTTATCGGCGGCCGGATTGCTGGACGTCATCCAGTCGCCATACGCGCCGCCGGAGCGATTCCGCTGGGCGACGATCTCAATCTGGCGCTGCGCGGGATCGACGCGACACTGACCCGCCGCTGACGCTGGCTTGCCACTTGGGGGTGAGTTCGATGATCTCCTCGTTCTCGATGCCGTCCTGAAACACATCGTTCCAGGCTACGTACAGCAACGCTCCCAGATAGACCGGTAGCGGCAGCGCCAGCACTTGGGCGGGGATGGAAAAAAAACCGAAAAACGGCAGCACCACCAGCACCAGGCCAGCCAGACCCAGCACCGGAAACAGCCACGGATTGAGCTGCATGGCCAGCGCGCTATGCCGCCAGCAGGCCGATAGTGGGAGTTCGCGGAACAATTTCAGTGGGATGGCAAACCAGGTGAGCAGTACCTGCAAAACCAATAGCACGCCACCCAGCACACTGAGTTGCGTCCCCAACACGGTGTTGGCCACGCCGAAGGTCGTTGGAGGCATTCCGGGCATGCCGTCGAGGGTGGCGAGATCCGTCGGCAGCAGTTGATCCTGTACCCAGTAGATCACCAGATAAGCCTGCAATAGCAGCACGAACAGAAACAGGCTGGTCTTGCCCAGCGCCTTGAGAGCGGTTCGATTGAACAGTTGCCGAGGCGCCGGCGGCTGCTTGCGGTTGGCGGCGCGGGCCAGGGCGCAGGCCAGAGTCACCGTTAGGCTCAACGGCAAACCGTAGCAGAATACGGTGGCGATCAGCGTGACCCAGGCGCCCAGCGGCGGCAGCCACCAATGCCAGATCGGCAGCGCGAGCAACAAGGCGCTGCCGGCCGGCGCGAACAGGGCGACGGCCACGAACAGCCATGGCCGTCGCCGCATCAACTGCCAGGCCTGTATCAGCCAGTCCCAACCATCGCGCGGCGCCAGCGCCCGCGGCCCGAAACCTCGCATGTCCACCGTCCCGTTGGAAAGTCAGTACGGCTAGTTTAACGTGGACGGCCACGGCACACAGCATTCATGATGCCCGGTGCTCTCCGCCGCCGCCCGCGCGCTGGCGACAACCGGCGCGCGGGCTTTGATCCGGGCCGGATTCATGACATCATTTCCAAACACACTGGCGAGCAGGGGTTTGCTCCGCCGCGCGCCTGAAGCCGGCTCCGAACGATGCGCCAATTTTCACGGTCCAAGTCGATGAGTTTGAAATGAACGCCGGAACCCTGTACATCGTCGCCGCCCCCTCCGGAGCGGGCAAAACCAGCTTGGTCAAAAGTTTGGTGGAAACCACGCCGGAAGTCGCCGTCTCGGTTTCCCACACCACTCGACCGCTTCGTCCCGGCGAGCGAGATGGCGTCCACTACCACTTCGTGTCCCCCGATACCTTTGCGAGGATGATCGCCGAGGATGCGTTCCTGGAGCAGGCTCAGGTATTCAGCCACCGCTACGGTACCAGTCGCGCCGCGGTCATGTCCCAGTTGCAAGCCGGGCGGGATGTGATCCTGGAAATCGACTGGCAGGGCGCCCGCCAAGTGCGGGCGCTGTGGCCGGACAGCACGACGATTTTCATTCTGCCGCCATCCCGGCAGGCCCTGCGCGAGCGTCTCGCGGGGCGCGGTCAGGATGGCCCCGAGGTCATCGAACAGCGCATGGCGGCGGCGCTGGACGAATTGTCGCACTACGCCGAGTTCGATTATCTGGTGGTTAACGACCAATTCGCGGTAGCGCTGGACGCGCTGCGCGCCATTGTGATCGCCCAACGCCAGCGTCGGGTGGCGCAACTGGAGCGGCAGCGGGAACTGCTCCGGTCGCTGTTGTCTTAATTACTTGTTTTAACTAATATACTCGGTTCCCACTTCCGACATTGAACCCGGAGCAATTGCTGACATGGCTCGAATCACCGTTGAAGACTGTTTGGATCGGGTGGACAACCGCTTCGAACTGGTGCTGATCGCCGCGCGCCGCGCCCGCGATCTGGCGCTGGGACGGGAAGCACTGGTCCCCTGGGAAAACGACAAACCCACCGTCGTCGCGTTGCGGGAACTGGCCGAAGGCAAGATCGATCATCTGATCCAGGAAAAATACCGCCAGATGCATGCCGCTCCCGAGGCCGAGTCGCCGCTTGCCACCCCCAGCGAGCCTCCGCCCGAGCCGGGCTGACAGCACCGGTTTCCAATCCTTCAGGAGAACCCGATCTTGCTGAGCGCGACGTTGTGGGAAGTCCGGGACAACAGCCAGCCGCTGCGGAAACTGGCTGTCGACGACGAATGGCTGGACGATTTGCGTCTCCGCATCGACGACCTCTGTGCCATCGCCAGCGGATATCTCGAACCCGACCAGGTCGAGCGCCTGCGCGATGCCTGCGGTTTTGCCGCCGAGGCGCATGCCGGCATCTACCGCAAGAGCGGCGAACCTTACATCTTTCACCCGTTGGCGGTGGCCCGCATTCTCGCCAACGTCCGCTTCGACTACATCACGCTGCAGGCGGCCTTGCTGCACGATGTCATCGAAGACACCCATTACAGCAAGGAGCAGCTCAGCGCCCGTTTCGGACCGGAGGTCGCCGATCTGGTGGACGGCGTCAGCAAGCTGACCCAGATCCAGTTCAACTCCAAACTGGAAGCGCAGGCCGAAAACTTCCGCAAGATGTTCCTGGCCATGGCCAAGGATCTGCGGGTGATCATGATCAAGCTGGCCGACCGCTTGCACAACATGCGCACTCTCGGCGCCATGCGCCCGGAATCGCGCCGCCGCATCGCCCGCGAAACGCTGGAAATCTACGCGCCCATCGCCGGCCGCTTGGGCATGAACCACCTGCGCCAGGAGTTGGAAAACCTCGGCTTTAGCCACCTGCACCCGCTGCGCTTTCGGGTGTTGCAGGATGCGGTGCGCAAGCTGAGCGGTAACCGCCGGGAGATTGTCGGCCAGCTCGAAAGCCGCATTCAAACCCGCCTTGAAGAAGAAAGCATTCAGGCCCGGGTCATGGGCCGCGGCAAGCATTTATGGGGTATCTACCGAAAGATGCATGGCAAGCACCTGCCGTTCAAGGATGTCTACGACGTCTACGCGGTGCGGGTCGTGGTCGACACCGTGGATACCTGCTATCGGGTGCTGGGGGTGATGCATAACCTGTACAAACCGTACATGAACCGGTTCAAGGACTACATCGCCATCCCCAAGGCCAACGGCTATCAGTCGCTGCACACGGTGTTGTTCGGCCCCAACAGCGTCCCGATCGAAGTGCAGATCCGCACCGAGGAAATGCATGTCATGGCCGAGGTCGGCGTCGCCGCGCACTGGCGCTACAAATCCGGCGACGGCCAGGGTAGCCACACCCAGCAGCGCGCCCGCGAGTGGTTGCAAAAGCTGTTGGATATGCAGCGCCGCGCCGGTAACCCGGTGGAATTCCTGGAAAGCGTCAAGGTGGATCTGTTCCCGGACGAGGTCTACGTGTTCACCCCGCGCGGCGAGATCGTCGATCTGCCGCGCGGCGCCACCGCGGTGGACTTCGCCTACGCCATCCACTCCGATGTCGGCAATACCTGCGTGGGCGCCAAGGTGGACCGGCGACTGGTGCCGCTGCGTACGCCGCTGACCACCGGCCAGACCGTCGAGGTGATCATTACACCCACCGCCCGCCCCAATCCGGCTTGGCTCAACTTCGTGGTCACCGCCAAGGCACGCTCCAGCATCCGCCATTACCTCAAGCACCTACGGCGCGAGGAGGCGGTCCTGCTCGGTAAGCGCTTGTTGGAAAAGGCGTTGGCCGGACGCGTTGGCGGGTTGGGCGAACTGCCGGCGGAGCGGGTCCAGACACTCCTGCTGGAGTTCAACCTAAGCGATTTCAACGGCTTGCTGGCCGATATCGGCCTGGGCAACCGCTTTGCGGCACTGATCGCCAAGCGGCTGTTGCCGGAAGATGGCGAGGACGAAGTCCGTCCGCCGGAGGACATCGACGCCCAGCCATTGCTGATCAAGGGTACCGAGGGTACGGTGGTCGGTTTCGGCAAGTGCTGCCGGCCGCTGCCGGGCGATCCCATCATCGGTTACCTCAACGCCGGGCGTGGCATCGTTATCCACCGGGACAATTGTAAAAACGTCGCCAGCTACAAGAAAAACCCCGAGAAATGGATCGAGGTGGAATGGGAGCAACAATCCGGTGCCGACTTTAGCGCCGAACTGCGGCTCGAGGTGGCTAACAAACGCGGAGTGCTGGCCACCATCGCCGCCGCCATCTCCGCCACCGACACCAATATCGAGACCATCAACACCACGGAACGGGACGGCAACACCACCACCGTGCATCTGCTGCTCAACGTCCGCGACCGGGCGCAACTGGCCCGAGTGATGCGCCAGTTACGCACTTTGCCGGAAACGCTAAAGCTGGCCCGGCGCGGCTAATAACCCCACTCCAGTCCCACATGGAGGAGGGCGTTCGCTCGAACCGGTTCTCCACCCCTGCCGGAGAACGCAGCAAAGGAACCTTCAAGTCATGCCCCGTGAAATCATCAAGACCGATCAGGCCCCGGCCGCCATCGGCACCTATTCCCAGGCGGTCAAGGTCGGCCGCACCGTTTACCTGTCCGGCCAGATTCCGCTGGACCCCGCCACCATGCAACTGGTCGATGGCGGCATGGACGCGCAGATCCGCCGGGTGTTCGACAATCTGGCGGCGGTGGCCCGCGCCGGCGGCGGCGGTCTGGCCGATACGGTCAAGCTCAACGTGTTTTTGACCGATCTTGGCCATTTTGCCCTGGTCAACCAGATCATGGCCGAGTATTTCCAGGAACCCTATCCGGCCCGGGCGGCGATCGGGGTTGCGGCTCTACCACGCGGCGCGCCAGTGGAAATGGACGCGGTACTGGCGCTGCCGGACTAGAGCCCAGGAAACATGGGCGGGAGTGGATCAGGTCGCCCACGACATCGAGAACCGTCTCGAAAGTCAGGCACGGATTCCACGCAGCGCCGCCAGCCTGTTCGCGGCTTCCAAGACCGTCGCCCGTCAGGAACTCCACGGCCACGTCGAAGCCTTGCGCTTGCCGGAAAACCACCCCGGCATTCAAGGCATCGGCCTTGTCGGGCGCATCCCGCCGGGCCAAAAAACCGCGCATATCGCGGCGGTCCGCCAGGAAGGCTTTCCCGGTCCAGCCGCCCATCCCCCGCCGGAGGGCGCGAATTCCATGCTGCGATCCTCTATATCGAACCTTTCTTGTCGTGGCCGATCCATGATCGCTGGCGCTGGAGGATACTGAACCGAATCACATTGGTCGGCCGGCGCTGGACACCGGCGGCAAGGTTTGTGATAGCCAACCCAGGCAGTGATCCAAGCGTGGTTATGAATTCCATCAGGTTCTTTACGATCCACATCTTGAAGCCGCTCAATCGATTCCGTGTCTCCATCGGGCGTGCCATCGAGGAATTTTGCCGTCGGCTGGATCGGGACCACCAATCGCTGGAGGAAGCCGCCGCCCTGCATCGCGCCATTTTCGAAAGCCGCAAAATCGTCCGGATATTGGTGAATCCCGACAATGGGCGGATCGTGGACGCCAACCAGGCCGCCGCCGATTTTTACGGCTATCCGCGGGACGCATTGCGACAGAGACCCGTCTGGGATTTCGACACTCGAACCCCGGAGGACACGCTGACGCTGTTGGCCCGGCTCAAGGAAAGCCAGGATTCGCCGACCAGCATCGAATCCCAACACCGCCTCGCCAACGGCGAACTCCGCGATGTGGCGATCTACCCCGACCCGATCCGTCACCAAAACCAGGTTCTGCTGCTGGCGGTCATCGTGGACATCACCGAGCGCAAGCAGACGGAACAGGCGCTCACCGACGAGGTCACGCGCCGGCGCGCCCTCTTCGAACAGTCGCGCGATGGTATCGTCATCGTCGACGGAAACGGCAAAGTGGACGAGGCCAACCAGCATTACGCGGACATGCTGGGCTATTCATTGGCGGAGACCCAGCAACTCCATCTCTGGGACTGGGATGATCAATGGACACGCGAGGTGTTGTTGAGCAAAGCCGCGCAGATCAGCGCGACTGGGGAACAGTTCGAGACGCGTCATCGTCGCAAGGATGGCTCGATGATCGATGTGGAAGTAGTGAGCAGCGCCACGGAGTCGGCCGGGCGGAAATTGATCCTGTGTATTTGCCGGGGCATCACCGAACGCAAGCGCGCCGCCGAACAAGTGGCGTCCCTGAGCGAACGGCTGACCCTGGCGACCCAGTACGCCGGGGTCGGCATCTGGGATTACGATGTACGCGCGAACCGGTTGGTCTGGAACGAAGCCATGTTTGCCCTCTATGGGATCTCCCCGGAGCAATTCGCTCCGAGTCTCGAAACCTGGTTGAGCCGCGTGCATCCCGACGATTTGCCCCGACTTCACGGAGAAATGCGGGCCGCCATCGCCGGATCACCATACGATACCAATTTTCGGATCGTCCGGCCCGATGGGGAGACCCGCTTCATCAAGGCCATTGCCAAGGCGCGGCGCGACGCCTCCGATCAACCGCTGCGTTTTGTGGGCGTCAACTGGGATATCACCGACTTCAAAACCACCGAACAGGCGTTGCGGGATAGCGAGGAGCGGTTGCAGCGGGTGCTGGATGGCGCCAACGATGGTTGCTGGGATTGGAACATCGCCACCGGCGACGTGCTGTTCAACCGCCGCTGGGCGGAAATGCTGGATTACGACCTGGCCGATATCGCACCGCGTATTGAAGCGTGGCAGGTTCTCGTGTACCCCGACGACTGGTCGCGTTGCCAGACGGACTTGCAACGCCATTTCAATGGAGAAACGCCGCAATACCAGTGCGAATATCGAATACGCGCCAAAAACGGCGAATGGCGCTGGGTCCTGGATCGCGGCAAGCTAACGCGCCGCGATGCCAACGGCCAACCGTTATGGATGGCCGGTACCCATACCGATGTCCACGACCGCCACTGCATGGAAGAAACCCTGCACAAGACCTTGGCCGAGCTGCGGCGCCACAATGTCCAGATCGCCGCCGCCAACCGCATGGATAACTCGTTATTATCCTGCGAAACCGCCCAGGAAGCCTATGAAATCATCGCCCACGGCGCCGAAATCCTGTTTGCCGATCATGCCGGCGGCCTGGCGGTCCGCGAAGACGACGCCCCGGCCCTGCGGTGGGTGGCGCGTTGGGGCAACGATCGCGCGCTGCCGCCGGCGCTGCCGCTCGTTCAGTGCCGGGCCTTTCGAGGCGGAGAGCCGCAAGAAGTCATCGACTCCGGACAAGACGTTTGTTGCCTCCATTTTTTAAATCAGCCGGCGCACCTCTCTTTTTGTCTGCCTCTGATGGTGCGGGGAGACATCCTGGGCTTGCTGCACATCGGCGCCGGACATCCTCTCTCCAAGGAACAGCTCCAGGAATTGCGCAATCTCGCCATTAAGCTTGGCGAATCCATCAAGCTGGCGCTCTCGAACCTCAAGCTGCGAGCAACCTTGCGCGAACAGGCGATCCGCGACCCGCTCACCGGCCTGTTCAACCGCCGCTATCTGGATGAAACCCTGCCCCGCGAACTCAGCCGCTGTCAGCGCGGTGGCGAACCGTTGACCGTCGCCATGCTGGACCTCGATCATTTCAAGCACTTCAACGACAACTACGGCCACGAAGCCGGCGATGTCGTGCTGCGGGCGGTCGGCGGCTTGCTGCGCCAGTCGCTGCGCGGCGGCGACATCGCCTGTCGCTACGGCGGCGAGGAGCTGGTGCTGATCCTGTCGGGAGCGACGCTGGCCGACACGCGGGCGCGACTGGAAAAGCTGCGACGGGCGGTGATGCAACTGCATCCGTCGTTCCGGGGCAGTGGCGAATTGCCCGCTATCACGGTGTCCGTCGGCTTGGCGGTGGCGAGGTCGGACGAAACCGATGCCGCTGCTCTGCTGGGCCGTGCCGACGCCGCCCTGTATCGGGCCAAGGAACAGGGCCGCAACCGGGTGGTGGCGCTGGATCGGGAACCGCCGCCATCGGCGCCATGATCGAGGAATCAGCCGTGCGGGATGCCGCGTGGCCGCCGACCCGCGAACCCTTGCCGGTCACCGCCCTGAAGGGCGTCGGGCCGAAGCTGGCGGAACGGCTGCGGCGCTTGGGTTTGCACACCGCCGCCGACGTACTGCTGCACCTGCCGTTGCGCTACCAGGATCGCGGCCGAGTCACCGCCGTCGGTCAGCTTCAGCCCGGCATGGAGGCGCAGGTTGAGGCGGTGGTGACCAGCAGCGCAGTGACGACACGCGGCCGGCGCTGCCTGCTCTGTCATCTGAGCGACGGCACGGGTGTTTTGACCCTGCGCTTTTTCCATTTCAGTCCCGCGCAACGACAATGGCTCGGCCAGCCGGACACGCGACTGTGTTGCTTCGGCGAGGTCCGCTCAAGCTACGGCGGCGGGCTGGAAATGATTCATCCCGAATGCCGCCGGCTCGACGCGGACACGCCGCCGGTGGAAAACCGGCCGACCCCCATCTATCCCGCCACCGCCGGCCTACAGCAGTTCACCCTGCGCGGCTTGGCCGAGCAGGCGCTGGAGCAGTTGGATGCGGCGGCGCTGCTGCCGGAATGGTTGCCACCGGTGTTGCTGACCCAACTGCAACTGTCCCCCATCGCCGAGGCGGTGCGGCTGTTGCACCAGCCGCCGGCCGACACATCGGTGGCGGAGCTGGAGAGCGGTCGCCATCCAGCCCGGCGACGACTGGCCTTCGAGGAGCTGCTGGCCCACCAGCTCAGTCTGCGCCGGTTGCGCGAACGCACCCGCCGCCAGGCCTCGCCATCGCTGAGCAGCGGGGGATTGAGCCAGCGTTTCGTGGAGCGGCTGCCCTTCGCGCTCACCGCCGCCCAGCAGCGGGTACTGGAAGAAATCGCCGCCGACCTCGCCCAGCCCCGGCCCATGCTGCGGCTGTTGCAGGGCGATGTCGGCTCCGGTAAAACCGTGGTGGCCACCGCCGCCGCGCTGCGGGCGGTGGAAAGCGGCGCCCAGGCGGCGCTGATGGCGCCCACCGAACTGCTGGCGGAACAACATCACCGCAACCTGCGAACCTGGCTGGAACCGCTGGGGATCGAAGTGGCCTGGCTGACCGGGCGGCTGACCGGCAAGGCCCGACGGTTGGCGTTGGAGCGGTTGGCCAGCGGCGCGGTGCAGGTCGCGGTCGGCACCCACGCGTTGTTTCAGGAGGCGGTCGTCTTCGCCGAACTGGCCCTGGCGATCGTGGACGAACAGCACCGCTTCGGCGTCCACCAGCGGCTGGCCCTGCGCGAGAAGGGCCGGGCCAGCGGGCGTTGCCCGCATCAGTTGATCATGACCGCAACGCCGATCCCGCGTACTCTTGCCATGAGCGCCTACGCCGATCTCGATACCTCGACCATCGACGAATTGCCGCCGGGCCGCCTGCCGGTTACCACGGTGGCCGCGCCCGACAGCCGCCGCGACGAGCTGATCGAGCGCATCCGCCGAGCCTGCCGCGCCGGCCGGCAAGCCTACTGGGTCTGCCCGCTGATCGAGGAATCCGAAGCGTTGCAATGTCAGGCGGCGACGGTCACCGCCGGGCAACTGGCGGAGCGACTGCCGGAACTGCGGATCGGTTTGGCCCATGGCCGGCTGCCGGCAGCCGCCAAGGAAGCGGCGATGGCGGCGTTCAAGGCCGGCGAACTGGATTTGCTGGTCGCCACCACGGTGATCGAGGTCGGCGTGGACGTACCCAACGCCAGCCTGATGATCATCGAGAACGCCGAACGCCTGGGCTTGGCGCAACTGCACCAGTTGCGCGGCCGGATCGGGCGCGGCGCGACCGCCAGCAGTTGTGTGCTGCTGTACCGGCCGCCGCTGTCGCAAGCCGCGCACGCCCGATTGGCGGTGCTGCGGGAATGCCACGACGGCTTCGAAATCGCCCGCCGCGATCTGGAGTTGCGTGGTCCCGGCGAAGTGCTCGGCACCCGCCAGACCGGCGAGCAAAGCCTGCGGGTGGCCGACCTGCTGCGCGATCAGGATCTGTTGAACGCCGCCCGCTACGCCGCCGACCGGCTGCTGCGCGATCACCCCGAACGGGTGGAACCGTTGATCCGGCGCTGGATCGGCGCCGGCGCGCGCTACGGCGAGGTGTAAGGATGTACACGGCGCATTTCGGGTTGCGGGAGCCGCCCTTCGCCATCACGCCCGATCCCGGCTACGTCTATCCGAGCCGCCATCATCAGGAGGCGCTGGCGCATCTGCTGTATGGCACTGGCGAGGACGGCGGTTTTGTGCAACTGACCGGCGAGGTCGGTACCGGTAAAACCACGCTGGTCCGCGCCCTGCTGGAGCAGCGGCTGGAACAAGTGGATATCGCGCTGTGCCTCAACCCCCGGCTGACGGTCGAGGAATTGCTAGCGGTCGTCTGCGACGAGTTGGGTGTGCCTTACCCACGCGAGCGCCAAACCCTCAAACCGCTGCTGGACGCCCTTAACCAGCACCTGCTGCGCACCCATGCCGCCGGCCGGCGCACGGTGCTGATCATCGACGAGGCCCAGAACCTGAGCCGCGAGGTACTGGAACAGATCCGCCTGCTGACCAATCTGGAAACCGCCAAGCACAAACTGCTGCGGATCATCCTGGTCGGCCAACCGGAACTGCGCCGGCTGCTGGCGCGGCCGGATTTGCGGCAACTGGCCCAGCGCATCACCGCCCGTCACCACTTGTCGCCGCTGGATAGCCGCGAAACCGCCGCCTACATCGACCATCGCCTGCGGGTGGCCGGCGGGCGGGCGGATCTGTTCGCGGCCGGAGCGCGGTGGGTGGTATACCGCTACTCCGGCGGCATCCCGCGCCTGATCAACGTGATCTGCGACCGCGCTTTGCTCGGTGCCTACAGTCAGGGCATGCGGCGCATAACCGCCGGCACGGTCCGTCGGGCGGCCCGAGAAGCGCTGCGGGGCGATGGTGGAGGCGGCTGGATTGCCGCGTTCCGGTCAGGGTCGCGGCACGCGGCGCCGATCCGTCCAATGGCTTCGGAATCCGCGACCGGCGGCGCCCGCAAACCACGGGTTCGACCCTGGCTGGCACTGGGCACCGGGCTGGCGGGCTTGGGCATGATCGGCTTCGGATTCTGGTTGTCGCACGCCAAGCCGCCACCGGCCGACCCCACCCCACCGCCGGTAGCCGATCCGGCGTCACCGCAACCACCCACGGCAATATCCGCCGGCTCGATCCCATCTTCGGCCGCTACTGACTCCCTTGATCTGGCCAGTCTGTTGCGCCAGTCCCGGGGAGACGATGCCAACAACCGACTGCTGACGGTCTGGGGCGTCACTCGAACGCCGGGTGCCGGCGCGGCGTTCTGCGAATGGGTCAAAACCCAGGATTTGCGCTGCCTGACGGGCCGCGACGACTGGGACATGCTGCGCCGCTTCAACCGCCCCGCCGTGTTGCGGCTGACCGTCAACCCCGGCGGTATTCCAACGACGGCGCTGCTGCGGACGCTGAAGGGGGATGAGGCAACGCTGGAGATCGCCGGCCAAGCGATGACTGTGCCGCTCACGCAACTCGCGCCGTTGTGGACCGGTCAGTACCTGTTGTTGTGGCGACCGCAAATCGACCTGCC
The DNA here is from genome assembly GCA_016699715.1 of Candidatus Competibacteraceae bacterium. NCBI lineage: Bacteria > Pseudomonadati > Pseudomonadota > Gammaproteobacteria > Candidatus Competibacteraceae > Candidatus Competibacteraceae bacterium. Next base: position 2,547,620 of record CP065007.1, read on the forward strand.
ACTGATCGGTCCAGGCAATACCGGCGAGGCGGTGCGCTGGCTTCGCCGGCGGTTAGCACTGGCGGCCGACCAACCCGGCATCGAACCGCTGTCCGCCACCTTCGATAACGCTCTTGGCAAGCAGTTGCGTGTCTTTCAGCAGGATAACGGTTTGCAACCCGACGGTTTGGCGGGTGGACGGACGCTGGTCTTGCTGAACAACCTGGCACCCACCCCCGATATGCCCGCGCTCGATCAACCCGCTCAGGATCGGTAGAGATGTCTTATATCCTCGATGCGCTGCGCAAGGCGGAACAGGAACGCCATCTCGGTCAGCCACCGGCGCTGACCGCCGCGCCACCCCTGACGGAATCCAGGCGGAGCCGGTTCTGGTACGGCTTGACGGTTCTGGGTCTTGGGCTCAATGCCCTGCTGCTGGCTTTCTTCCTCGGCCGCTCCCAGCCGGCGCCCCAGCCCTCGTCCGTCGCCGCCCCATCGGTGGCCGTTCCAGCCGCCACGCCGGCGCCCCGTTCCCTGCCATCCACGTCAGCGGCATCGGAGAAGGAGGGAGCGCCGGCCGTGTCCCGCAAGGAACCGGTGGGCCAAACGGTCGAGTCCGAATCACCATCGCGCCCACCCGTCGCTCCGGACAGTCGGGAGCAGCGCCAGAAGCCGTCCCGGCCAACCGTGACGCCCGGTTCCGTGACCGTCGCGCCCATACCGGAATTGGCGCCGCCGCCGGACACCTTGCCCGCCGCCGACCGGCGCGGCCTGCCCGCCCTCAATCTCGATATTCACATCTACAGCGCCGATCCCGATAAACGCTTTGTGGTCATCAATGGCCGGCACTATCGGGAAGGCGAGCGGCTGAGCGAGGGGCCGGTGCTGGAAAGCGTGGTCCGCGACGGCGCGATCCTGCGTCAGGATGGCCGACGCTTTCGGTTATCGGTGCGGCATTGATGCGGCGTTTAAACCCAATACGGCCAGGCCCGACATTGGGACATCCTCACCCGATTTGCGGGTTGTGCCTGCAACTCATGGTTTTTTAACTTCACGACACCCAACGGGGCGGTCGATTGAAATATCGAATTGGAGTGGGTGCTTGCAATGCGATTACGCTACGAAGGGTGTTTATTGGGCCTGGCCGCGGGCGACGCCCTGGGGACGACGGTCGAATTCAAGGTGCCGGGCACTTTTGTTCCCTTAACGGACATCGTCGGAGGCGGCCCCTTCGGACTGGAGAAAGGCCAATGGACGGATGATACCTCAATGGCGCTTTGCCTCGCGGAAAGCCTGATCGTCCGCCGCTCGTTCGACGCCCGCGATCAAATGGAGCGATATACCCGATGGTGGGGCGACGGTTATCTCAGCAGCAATGGCCGCTGTTTCGATATCGGCAACACGGTTTCCGGGGCCTTGCGGCGCTATGCCCACACCGGAGAACCGTTCTCCGGTCCCACCGATCCCTACTCGGCCGGGAACGGCAGCCTCATGCGCTTGGCGCCGGTTCCCCTGTTCTTTGCGTCCAAGCCCAGAACCGCCATCCAGCTCAGCGCGGAGAGTTCGCGAACGACCCATGGCGCCACGACTTGCCTGGATGCGTGCCGGTACTTCGCGGGGCTGCTGATCGGCGCGCTGCAAGGGGTCGCCAAGGAAGCATTGCTGTCACCGCGATACTCGCCCGTTCCTCATCTTTGGGAGCAAGAGCCGTTATGTCCCGAGATCGATAAAGTCGCCGCCGGCTCCTTCAAGCGGAAAACGCCGCTGGAAGTCTTCGGAAGCGGCTATGTCGTGGAGTCGCTGGAGGCGGCGCTGTGGGCGTTCAACCGGTCTTCGAATTTTCGGGAAGGCAGCTTGCTGGCGGTGAATCTGGGCTATGACGCCGATACCACCGCCGCTATCTTCGGGCAGTTGGCCGGCGCGTATTATGGCGTTGACGGCATCCCACGAGAATGGCGTCAATGTCTGGCCCATGGCGATCTGATCCGACGTTTGGCGAACGACCTGTTCGAAAAACGACCCTGAGCCGGTATCGTCGGCACGGGTTTCGCCGGAAGAGTCTCAATGTACCGCCGGCAAGCTGTCCAGCGGCCAGCGCGGCAGCACCTCGATCGCCAGGCCTTCGCGTTGGCCCGCCGTCAACCGCCGCCAGCCGGCATAGGCGATCATCGCGCCGTTGTCGGTGCAGAATTCCAGCCGGGGGTAGTAAACCTGTCCGCCCAGTTCCGCCAGCAGCTCGCGCAACCGCTCCCGCAACCGCCGGTTGGCGCCCACGCCACCGGCCACCACCAACCGTCGCAACCGAGTGGCTTGCAGTGCCCGCCGGCATTTGATCGCCAGCGTGTCCACCACCGCGTCCTCGAAGGCGCGCGCCACGTCGGCCCGGTTCGTCGGCGTGGGTTCCAATCCCCGCCAGGTGTTGATGGCGGCGGTCTTCAGCCCGCTGAAGCTGAAATCGCAGCCGGGCCGATCGGTCATCGGGCGCGGGAACCGGAAGCGTTGCGGGTCGCCCTGTTCCGCCAGCCCGGCCAGCGCTGGCCCGCCAGGATACGGCAGCCCCAGCAGTTTCGCGGTCTTGTCGAACGCCTCGCCGGCGGCATCGTCCACCGACTCGCCCAGAATGCGATACTGGCCGACACCCTCCACTTCCACCAGCAGCGAATGGCCCCCGGACACCAGCAGCGCCACGAACGGAAATTCCGGCGGCTCCGGTTCCAGCATCGGCGCCAGCAGATGCCCTTCCATGTGATGCACGCCGATGGCGGGTACGTTCCAGCTCCAGGCCAAGCCGCGCCCGATGGCCGCGCCCACCAGCAGCGCGCCGATCAGTCCCGGCCCGCGGGTGTACGCCACACCCTCGACCGCGTCCGGAGTCGCACCCGCCTGCCGGAGGATTTCCCGCAACAACGGCAACAGCTTGCGCACATGATCGCGAGAGGCCAGTTCCGGCACCACCCCGCCATATTCGGCGTGCAGCGCGACCTGGCTGTGCAGCGCGTGCGCTAGCAGGCCCCGCTCGCTGTCGTACAGCGCCACGCCGGTTTCATCGCAGGACGTTTCAATGCCGAGAATCAACATGCCGTTTGCCACCTGATCGGTTTCTCATGATTCCATGGGCAAGCAGCCTAACACCGGAAGGCTCAAGGCAGAAACAGGTGGGCGGTGGCCACCGGATTCGATGGAAAATAGAGGTGCAGATAGCTCGCCGTCAGCCGTCGCTGGCGATAGATCGCTTCGCCGGTTTGCCCTCGACGACGGGTCGAGAGTGGCGTGGCGTGGGCGATGGGCGTCAATGGCGTGGTCGTCTGCGAGTAGTGGAAGGTGTGGCCACTGAAGTCACCTTCCGGCAGGGTGACGGTCTGGGTGCCGAGTGCCGACAGCCGGGGTTGCATGGCGACTTCGCCGGGCAAGAGACCACCCAGGATATGGGTGTGGCCATCCTTGTCGCGCAAGCGGGCGAACAGACTCATCATGCCGCCGCACTCGGCCAGCAGGGGATGGCCGACGGCGACATGCGCCGCCAGCGCCGTCCACAGCTCGCGCCGCGCCGCCAGTTCAGCGGCGTACAGTTCGGGATAACCGCCGGGCAGCCAGACCGCGTCGCAGACGGGTAGGGCATCGCCGGCCAGCGGCGAGAAAAATTCGAGCCGGGCACCCAGGGCGCGCAAGGTGTCGAGATTGGCCGGATAGAGGAAGCCGTAGGCGGCATCGTGGGCGATGGCGAGGGTCCGACCGGCCAGCAGCGGTGGCACGACCGGCGCCGGCGTGGCGGGGAATTCCACCGGAGGGGGCAATTCCGCCGCGCCGGTGGCGGCGAGATGATCGGCGATACGGTCCAGGCGTTGCCCGAGATCGGTGATTTCGCCGGCTTGCAACAGGCCCAAATGGCGCTCGGGCAGCGTCGCCTCGGCATCCCTGGGGATGGCGCCGTAAAAGCGCAGGCCGGGCGGCAGGCTGGCGCGCAATAATTCGATGTGACCGGCACCGCCGACATCATTAGCCAGCACTCCGGAAAACGGCAGACCCGGCTGAAAGGTGGCCAAACCGTGGGCCAGGGCACCAAAGGTTTGCGCCATGGCGCGGGCGTCGATCACCGCCATCACCGGCACGCCGAACCTTCGGGCGATATCGGCGCCCGAAGGTTGGCCGTCGTATAGCCCCATCACGCCTTCGATCAGGATCAGGTCGGCCGTTTCCGCGGCGGCCGCCAATCGCCAGGCGGCATCGGCCGCGCCACACATGCCGAGATCGAGGCTATGGCAAGGCTGGCCACTGGCGAATTGGTGGATCTGCGGATCGAGAAAGTCCGGCCCGCACTTGAATAGGCGCACGGTGCGTCCCTGTCGGGCGTGCAGACGGGCCAGCGCGGCGGTGACGGTGGTCTTGCCTTGACCGGAGGCGGGCGCCGCCACGAACAGCGCGGGACAGCGCGGCATCAGAATTCCAGCCCTGGCATGGCCGGTACGCCGGCCTGGAAGGCGTGCTTGACCAGGGCGATGTCGCTCACCGTGTCGGCGGCCGCGATCAGCGCGGGCGGCGCGGCGCGGCCGGTGAGCAGGACATGTTGCATCGGTGGCCGGGCGCGCAAGGCCGCGATCACCTCCGGCACGTCCAGCCAGCCGTACTTGAAGGCGTAGGTGATCTCATCGAGGATCAGCAGATCGAGCGTGGCATCGTGCAGATAATGCAGGGCTTGGTCCCAGGCCGCCCGCGCGGCGGCGGCGTCACACATCGAGTCCTGGGTTTCCCAGGTGAATCCCGCGCCCATGACGTGCCAATGCACACGCGGGTGATCGCGGAAAAACAGAGTCTCGCCGGTGTCGGCGCGGCTTTTCACGAACTGCACGACGGCGGCGGTCTGGCCGTGGCCGAGCGCGCGCGCCAGCACGCCAAAGGCGGCGGTGGATTTACCCTTGCCGCAACCGGTATGCAGGACCAGCACCCCGCGCGCTTGGGTGGCCGTGGCTTTCTTGTCGTCGATCACGGTTTTCTTGCGCGCCATGCGCCAGGCGTGCCGGCGGTCGGCGGTGTCGAGTTCGTCGCTCATCCGGGCAGCGGCTCCGGTCGATGGGGGGAAGCCTCGGTTCCGATCAGCAGCGCCAGTATGTTGTCCATGTCGAGGGCCGCCTCCACGGCATCGGCCAGTCGGTCGAGGTCGGCTTGGCGGCGGGCCAGCGGATCGACGCGCAAGAAGGGCGCGGCGTCCTCGGCCTCCGGCGCGGCCCAGCGCAGCAGCGCGGCCAGGGCATCGGGATGATCGAACAGGCCATGGCAATAAGTCGCGAGGATTTGGCCATCGGGACTTTGCGCGCCATCGCCGCGCCCGTCATCGACCAGACGCACGGCGGGTTGTTCGAGCGCCGGGCCGTGGCTCAAGCCCTGATGGATTTCGTAGCCGATAAACGTTGGCGCGCCCGGCAGGCACAGATGCCCGCTGACTTGGCGCAACTGCTTGGTTTCGCCCAAGGTTGTGGTCAAATCGAGCAAGCCGAGTCCGGCTACGCCGCCTGCTTCGCCCTCCAGCCCCAGCGGGTCGTGCAGCGCCTTGCCCAACATCTGCATACCGCCGCATAGACCGATCAGCTTGCCGCCATAGCGCAAATGGCGCTTCAGATAATCTTCCCAGCCATGGGCGCGCAACCAGGCCAGATCGGCGCGCACCGCCTTGGAGCCGGGCAGCACCACCAGATCGGCCGGCGGCGGTGTTTCGGGGGGGGCGATGAACTGAAAATCGACCTCGGGATGCAGGCGCAAGGGATCGAGATCGTTGTGATTGGAGAGGCGGGGATAGGCCGGCGCGATCACCTTGAGCCGGGTGGCGCGCTGCTCGAAAACGCTGCCGGAGCGTGCGTCCTCGGCGTCGAGATAAAGCCCGTGCAGGTAGGGCAGCACCCCGAACACCGGTTTGCCCGTGCGGCGCTCCAGCCAGTCGAGGCCGGGCGCGAGGATGGCCAGATCGCCGCGAAAGCGATTGATGACGAAGCCGACGACGCGCTCGCGCTCGCTGGCGGAGAGCAGTTCGAGCGTGCCGACCAGGTGCGCGAACACGCCACCCCGGTCGATGTCCGCAACCAGCAGCACCGGGCAATCGATCGCTTCCGCGAAGCCCATGTTGGCGATGTCGTGATTGCGCAGATTGATTTCGGCCGGACTGCCGGCGCCTTCGATCACCACGCATTCATAGCGTGCGCACAACCGTTCCCACGAGGCCAGCACCGCCGGCATGGCCCGTGGTTTGTAGGCGTGGTAGGCCTGGGCATCGAGCTGGGTGGCCACCCGGCCGTGGATGATGATCTGCGCCTGCCGGTCGGTGCTGGGCTTGAGCAGGATCGGGTTGAAATCGGTATGCGGTTCCAGCCCGGCGGCCAGGGCCTGCAAAGCCTGGGCGCGGCCGATCTCGCCGCCATCCACGGTCACCGCCGCGTTGAGTGCCATGTTCTGCGGCTTGAAGGGCGCCACGCGCACGCCGCGCCGATGCAGGATGCGGCAAAAGGCCGCCACCAGCGTGCTCTTGCCGGAATCGGAGGTGCAGCCCTGCACCATCAGGGAAGGGGTCTTCATGAGGATCGTGGTGGGTTGCGAAGAGCCGCACTATAACAATCCGCTCGGCGTTGTGGAAACGAGACGGCCAAGCTCGGACTCCTCGTCGCGGGCGCGCCGTCGAGTGGGATCGGGCGGCGAAGCGATTAGGATCGAGTTGCAGGATTGTATAACCGGCTTTCAACAAAGGCGCTGCCTTTGAGCATGTGAAGCGCTTTTGCTCCAGCCAAAACGGCTAAATCCACGAGCGGTTCCAGAATAATAACGCTCATATAAGCGCCACTAAATGAGGCGACAGCCGTTAAATTATCACTGCCGAACCCACGACCATAAAAGGCCCAAAATCCAACCCAAGTGACAATACCAGCTTGATAAGCAATGGATAATCTTAATGCTTGGGAGTATGTAATATCTTTATAGGCAACCTGCTCAGGGATAACCCGCTGTGCCAACAAGGCCATGACAAAGAGTGGCACCAGTAACGTAGTGACATTAATACTATACTGCGGCAAATCGAAGGGTGCAAAAAATGCACCCTGCACCAACAAGCCTGCTGCTAAGCCAATGGCGGCGGGAGCAATACCAAAAATCAGGAAAAGTGTTGTCCCTAGAATCAGATGGACTTCTGAAACACCTACGGGATAATGTGGCAAGACTTCAAAGAACATGAAAACTAGACAGGTTGCCAACAAGCTTTTAATCAGCAATGGCAATAATCCGCCCAATTTGATGTTATCAACAGCTAATTTAGCCGCAACTCCCAGCGCAACGGTAGCCGTTCCATAGCTAAGCACCATTTTCCCACCTTCTACGACACCTGGCTCTATGTGCATGACTTTCCCCTAGTTCAGACTCGACCGGTGATTAAGGCACTCAGGCTGAACAATTTTGAATGCTTGCGAAGAATTCAAATGATCAATAGAGAAGGAGAAAAGCCAATGAGTCAGTGTTTCGATTGTAAATACAAATTTAAAAAACAACTCGTAAGCCTGATTGTTTCAGGCACTCAATAAATAAAAGACAGAGTGTTTTCTTGCGTGTATTCAAGTTCTGATCCACTGAATCACTTCTATCTCCCTTCCGAAGATCATTGAAGTTGGCATCAAGCAGGTCTCCTGGCTTGCGTCTTAGATACCGTTATTCTTCCCAGAAGATCAGTTCCAGTGAATAATGGTGGTTTTGAAAATGACGCTTACAGTTGCGGAGGCAGCGCCGGATTTACACCGGCTTCCCTTTTCATTTGTTTCCAAAAACTTGACGTGATAAGAATTCTACTTGCAACCTGAAATTTAATCAAACGGTTTAATGTCTGTGGATGATCTTAACTTCGGTTCGTTATCCAGATTGCGATGTTTCAGATAATAGAAAGGACGTAACCCGTCGAGCGCGGGGTAGCGCGCCGGAACGAAAGGGAGCGGTGATCATGGATGAACCCGTCACCAAGCTGGACTACGGTAATCGGTGACGGTTGCTGCTTTTGGTGCGGGAATAGATAGCGGAGGGCTTGGCCTTTGTGATCAGTACCCATACGCCCGAACACATGGTTCTTTGCTGCCAGTCGACGTGCCGCACGACAACAGTGCAATGGAGTCAACATTTCCACCACAACGCGCTGATTGGGTATGCATTACCGCATCTTGCAACCCAAACAGCCGGTAAATTTAGACGGCAGACCCTGCAAAACAATCCTTCCGAGTCTCATGGGTCTATCTTGTCACTTCGTTACGTGGAGGAGTATGCTGTTTTTTCATTCGATCCAGGTTCCCGACCGCATTGCCATGCGACCGGGTGAAACGGGAAGTCCGGTGACGCTGGTGTCTTGACCAAGCCAGCCAGTCCGGCGCAGCCCCCGCTGCTGTAAGCCTGACAAATCCATCGCTAGGCCACTGCGCGTCCGCGCGGGAAGGTTGATGGAGGCGGAAGACGGCTAAGCCAGAAGACCGGCCTGATCGATTTGTTTGGCGCGACCCCGGGGTGTGGGTTTGACCGATCATCGGGCGCGTGGGCTTCCCAGCGCCGATCATGATCCGACTTTCCCGCTCCTGCTTCTTCCCCGTGAGGCCGCGCTCGATCCAGTATCGTGTTCAGCCCAGAGGATGCTCATGCACAGTGAACCGGGTTTCGTTGCCGCCGCCACGCGGCTCCACCGCGTTCCTTCCCCGGTGTAAGTCCTCATGCCCGCTAAGATTTGGTTCGTCGGTGCCGGTCCCGGCGACCCCGACTTGATCACCGTCAAGGGCCGCGCCCTGCTCGAACGGGCGGGCGCCATCCTGTTCGCCGGTTCGCTGGTCGATGTCGCGGCCACCTTGTACGCGCCCGACGGCTGCGAGATCCGCGACTCGAAGGATATGACGCTGGAGGAAATGACGGTCTGGCTGCTCGATGCCGCCGCCCGTCATGACACCGTGGTCCGCTTGCAAACCGGCGATCCCAGCCTCTACGGCGCGCTGGTCGAGATGACGCGGCCGCTCGACGCGGCGGGCATCGCCTGGGCCGTGGTGCCCGGCGTGTCCTCGGCCCTGGCCTCGGCCGCCGCCGCCGGCGAAACCCTGACCCTGCCGGAAGTGACGCAAACCGTCATTCTCACCCGCGTGGCCGGCCGCACGCCGATGCCGGCGGGCGAGGAGCTGGAAGCGCTGGCCGCGCACCACAGCACGCTCTGCATCTTCCTGTCGATCACCCTGCTTCACGACGTGCAACGCGCCTTGCGCGCCGCCGGCTGGGCCGAGGACGCGCCGATGCTGGTGGTGCAAAAAGCCTCCTGGCCGGACGCGGAAAAGATCATTCGCGGCACCCTCGCCGACATCAAGCGCAAATGCCAGGCCGAGAAAATCGGCGCCCAGGCCATGATCATCGCCAGCCCGGCGCTGGGCGCGCGTGACTGGCCCAACCTGGTCCGCTCCAAGCTCTATGATCCGACCTTCGCTCACCGCTTCCGCCGGGCGACCGCCCGCCCTCCCGGAGACTCCAGCCATGAATGACACCACCTTATTACTCGTCGGCCACGGCTCGCGCCGCCCCGGCAGCAACGACGAAATCGAGGCCTTCGCCCAGCTTTGGCGGCAACATCACCCGGACTGGCGCATCGAGCTGTGCTTCATCGAACTGGCCGAGGTGCTGCTCGAAACAGGGCTCGACCGCGCCGCCGCCCATGGTCGGCGCGTGGTGGTGCTGCCGCTGATCCTCAACGCCGCCAGCCACGTCAAGATGGACATCCCGACCGCCATCGCCGCCGCGCGCATCCGCCATCCGACGATCGAATTCGCCTGTGCGCCACACTTGGGTCTGGGTCGCGAGATCTTCGCCATCGTCATGCGCCGGCTCGACGGCCTGATGCGGGACATGGCCATGCCCGACCCGCGCACCACCGGGGTCATCCTGTTGGGTCGCGGTTCGTCCGACGCCAGCGCCAACGGCGACATGGCGCGCCTCGCTCGTTGGGTGTACGAGGCCAGCGAGCACGATCTGGCGGACATCGCCTTTACCGACGTTACCCACCCGCGCCTGGAATCGGTGGTGCAACGCCAGGTTCGGCTCGGCATGAGCCAAATTCTGGTGCAACCGGTCTATTTGTTCACGGGCGTGCTGATCGAGCGCATCGGTGAACAGATGACGCGCTTGAAACAGGTCTACCCTCAAGTGAGTTTCGCGCTCGGTTCCTACTTCGGTTGCGACGAGAGCTTGTTCGCGTTGCTCGATACCCGCGCCACGGCGGCGGCGACCGAGGATGCGCTGCTCGATTGCGATGGTTGCGCCTTCCGGCAAGCCGCCGCCGAAGGTGTCCGCCCCCATGGCCATGACGCAGGGCATAGCCACGCCCATGACCATCCGCATCACCACGCCGCCCCACCGTCGGACTCGACGCGAAGCGGTGGCGGTCACCTCCATCATGCCTGAGTCGACCATGAACCATGTCGTCACCGAGCAACTGACCGTCGCCGGTCAAGCCATCGAGCACGAGTCCTTCGCCGTGATCGATGCCGAGGTCGAACAGCACGCTTACAGCGCCGAGCAATGGATGATCGTTCGCCGCATGATCCATGCCACGGCCGATTTCGAATTCAACGGTCTCACCGCGTTTCATCCTCGGGCCGTGGCCGCCGGACGGGCGGCGGTACTGAAGGGCATGACGCCCATCGTCGCCGATGTCGAGATGATTACCGTTGGTCTCTCGGCGCCCCGGCTCAAACACTTCGGCCTGACGACTCACCAGTTCATCGCCGATCCCGAGGTGATCGAGCGCGCTCGCGCCGAGGGTAGCACCCGCGCCGTGCAGGCCATGCGCCTGGCGTGGCGGCGCGGTCTGCTCGACGGCGCGCTGATCGGCGTCGGCAACGCACCGACGGCCCTGCTCGAAGTCATCCGCCTGGTGCGCCAGGAGGGCGTGCGTCCGGCGCTCATCGTCGGCATGCCGGTGGGTTTCGTGTCGGCGGCCGAGTCGAAGGAGCAGTTGGCCACGCTGAGCGAAGTTCCGTGGATTTTGTGTCGGGGCCGCAAGGGTGGATCGACCCTGGTGGTCGCCGCGCTGCATGGCCTGTTGGCGCTGGCCGAAACCCAAGCGCATGCCGCCGCCTGAGCGTCGCGGGCATGACCGTTCCGACGAGAAGACGCGCAAGGCGACGCCGCGCCGCGCGCGCGGCAACCGCAGCGGTTTCACCACCGGCGCCTGTTCGGCGGCGGCGGCGCGAGCAGCCACTCTGGGTCTGGTCTCCGGTACCGTGCCGGACATGATCGAGTGCCTCCTGCCGAACGGTCGGCGGGTCCGTTTCGCCGTCGAGGACGGTTGCGTCGCGGCGAATACCGCCCATGCCGTGGTGGTCAAGGATGCCGGCGACGACCCGGACGCCACGCATGGCGCGCGACTCACGGCCGATGTGCGCCTGCTGGCCGGGCAAGCCGGTTGCCTGATGCTCAAGGGCGGTCCCGGTGTCGGTACGGTGACGAAGGAAGGACTCGGGCTGGAGGTGGGCGGCCCGGCCATCAACCCGGTGCCGCGCCGGAACATCGCCGACAACGTGCGGGCCGCCGCCGGCGACCTGCTCGATCATGCCGGTCTCGAAGTGACGATTTCGGTGCCCGACGGCGAAGCGATGGCCAGAAAGACCCTCAATCCCCGGCTGGGCATTCTCGGCGGCATTTCCATTCTGGGCATCAGCGGCATCGTTCACCCCTATTCGACGGCGGCGTTCCGGGCCAGCGTGGTGCAGGCGGTGCAAGTCGCCGCCGCGCAGCGGCAGCCAGCCGTGGTGTTCACCACCGGCGGTCGCACCGAAAAACGCGCCATGCGGCAATATCCCGAATGGCCGGAAGCCTGTTTCGTGCAGATGGGCGACTTCATCAAGGCGGCGTTCGACACCGCGCGGGATTGCGGTTTTCGGCGTGTCATTCTGGGCTGCATGGTCGGCAAGCTGACCAAGATCGCTCAGGGACTGCCCGTCACCCACGCCTGGCGGCAGGCCATCGACCGCGATCTGCTGGCCGAAACCGCCGCCGAAGTGGGTGCGCCGGCTTCCTTGGTGACGGCCATCCGCGCCGCCGAAACCGGGCGCTTCGCCGCCGAAAAGCTCGCCGAACTCGGTTTGACCGTGGATTTTCATCGCGCGCTCGCCCGGCGCGCCTGGATCAGCCTCAACCGGCGCTATCCGGGCTGTTTCGAACTCGATGTGCTGGTCTGCGATACCGAAGGCCAGACCCTGCTTGTTTTGTCGCACACCGAGGCCCTGGATCGGTTTGGAGGCGGGCGGCCATGACACCCTGTCAGATCGTCGGCGTGCATGACGACGGCGCGGCTGGCCTCACGGCGCACGCCCAGGAACTCCTGCGCACGGCGGATCTGGTCATCGGCGCGCCCCATCAGTTGCGTGCCGTCGCGTCGGTGTTGTCGGAGCAGGCCGAACAGCGTGATGCGAACGGTCGCGTCGCCGCCGTGGCCGCCTGGGTCGAGGAGGCACTGAGCGCCGGGCGGCGAGTGGTGGTGCTCGCCACCGGCGATCCACTCTGCTTTGGTATTGCCGCCGGTTTGATCGCCGCGTTGGGGCGTGAGCGGGTCCACGTCGTACCGACGCTGTCCAGCGTGCAATTGGCCGCGGCCCGTCTCGGCCTGTCCTGGCAGGATGCCAAGCTGGTTTCGGTTCATGCCGCCGACGCCGGCGAATGGGCGCCCGGCGCCCGCCACGATCACGGCCTGGCGCCACTGGCGCGGGCGCTCGGCCAGCATGATCTGCTGCTTTGCCTGACCTCGCCGGCCAACGATCCGGCGCGCATCGCCCGTCTGCTGCTGGCGGCCGGATTGGGTGAGGCGTTTCGCCTCGACGTGGCGGCATGCCTCAACGCGCCCGACGAAGCGCTATTTACCGATCTCACGCCGGCGGCGGTGGCGGAGCGGACTTTTCCCGCGCCCAATGTGCTGATCCTGCGCCGCATCGTGCCGCGCCCGCCGCGCCCGCGATTCGGTATCGAGGACGAAGAGTACGCCCAGCGCCAGCCGGAACAGGGTTTGCTCACCAAGCTCGAAGTGCGCGCCGTCGCGCTCGCCAAGCTGCGACTCGATCCCGCCGCCCTGGTTTGGGACATCGGCGCCGGCGCCGGCACGGTCGGTCTCGAAGCGGCCTTGCTGTGCCCGGACGGCCATGTCTACGCCATCGAAAAAAATCCGGACGACAGCGCCAACGCCCGTGCCAACGCCCGCCGTTTCGGCATCCTCAACTACACGCTGATCACGGATCGGGCGCCCGCCCAACTGGAAACCTGGCCTGATCCCGACGCGGTGTTCATCGGCGGCTCGAGCGGTGCCCTGTCGGTGCTGATCGAACGGAGTCTTGCTCGCCTCAAGCCGGGTGGCCGACTGGCGATCGATGTCGTCACCTTCGAGAATTTCGCCACCGCCATGGCTGCCGCGCGGAGCAGTGGCCTGCGGTGGGAGGTGCTGCAACTGTCGGCGGCGCGCAGCCAGCCCATTCTTCAACTACACCGCTTGGCCGCGCAAAACCCGGTGTGGATCGTGGTCGTTACGAAGGAGTGCACATGAAAGCAGTGTTTGGTCGCCTGATCGGCGTTTCCATGGGACCCGGTGATCCCGATCTGATCACCCGGCGGGCTTGGACGGCGCTGTCCAGCCCGGCACGATGGGTTTATCCGGTGAAGAAGGAAGGGGAGCCGTCCTTTGTACTCGATATCGCCCAGCGTGGCGGATTGGCGGTGCCGGCCGATGCCTTGCCGCTGGTGTTTCCGATGACCACCCAGGCCGAGCTGTTGGCCCGCGCCTGGCTGCACGCGGCCACGTTGACGGTCGAACGGCTGGCCGACGGGCAGGATGTGCTCTTCCTGGTCGAAGGCGATGCCTCGACCTATTCCACGTTCGGCCATCTGGCTCGCGCCGTGCGCCAGTTGCAGCCGGCGATCGCGGTCGAAGTGATCCCCGGCGTCAGCTCCTACTGCGCCAGCGCGGCCCGCATCGCTCAGCCGATGGTCGAGGCCGACGAAGCATTGGCGGTGTTACCCGCGTCCTATGGTGTCGAGGTCGTCGATCACATGCTCGACCAATTCGACAGCCTGGTCCTGCTGAAGATCAAGCCGATGCTCGATGAGCTGCTGGACCTCCTCGAACGACGCGGTATCGCCCAACATGCGGTGTATGTCGAAAAAGTCGGCACGCCCGAGGAGCGCGTGGTGCGGAACGTGTTGTCGCTGCGCGATGAAACCGTGCCTTATCTGTCGCTGTTGCTGGTCCGCAACCCCCGCCGTGTCAAGCCGCCGATTTCGCGGGGTTGCCGCCCCCGGCGGGTCCGCGAGGTCGCCTCGTGAGGCATCACCTGCCGTTCGGCCCGGAGCAGGTGGCGGTGGTGAGCATCACCCGTTCCGGGGTCGTCCAGGCCGGCCGCGTGATCGCGGTCCTACCCGGTGCCCGGCTGTTTGCCCCGGAAAAATTCCGCGCCGAGGCCGAAGCCGCCGCCCCCGGTTTCGCGAGCTGTTTCGCCGGCCAGACCGCCGACCAGATCCCGATGCTGTTCGCGCGGTTCGATGGCATCGTCGCCATCGTCGCGCTGGGGATCGTGGTGCGGCTGATCGCGCCGCATTTGCGCGACAAGGTCCACGATCCCGGCATCGTCGTGCTCGACGAGGGCGGCCGTTTCGCCATTCCGGTGCTGTCCGGTCATATCGGCGGCGCCAACGCGCTGGCGGCGCTGCTGGCCGAGCGGATCGGCGCCACGCCCGTATTCACCACGGCTTCCGACAGTCGCGGCACTCTGGCGGTCGATCTGCTCGGCCGCGAGTTCGGCTGGCGCATCGACGCACCCAAGGATAACGTCACCCGCGCCAGCGCCGCCGTGGTCAACGATGAGCCGGTGGCCCTGGTGCAGGAGGCCGGTACCCGGCATTGGTGGACGCGAACGGCGCCGCTGCCGACCAATCTTCGGATCTGTACCGTGCTGGAGGACATCGACCCGGCGGCTTTCGCGGCCGTGTTGTGGATCAGCCGACGCGTCGTGCCGGACCTGCCGGCGGCATTGGCCGCCAAACTGGTGACTTACCGCCCACCGGAGGGCATGGAATGAACGCGATCCCTCTTCGCCTCGCCCTCGGTCTCGGCTGCGACCGTGGCACGCCGATGGCCACCTTGACGCGCGCTGTCGATGAAGCGCTGGCCGAGGTGGCGCGGCAAGCGGGCGCGCCCCTGGAAATCGTCGCCGCCGCCAGTATCGACCTCAAGGCGGACGAGGTGGGCCTGCTGGAACTGGCTCGTGCCCATGGCTGGTCGTTGTGCTTTTACCCAGCCGCGCGGTTGGCGGTCGTGCCGGTGCCCCATCCCTCGGAAACCGTGCGCCGTCATACCGGTACGCCTTCGGTGTCGGAGGCGGCCGCGCTGCTGGCCGCCGGAACGCGCGAGCCCGCCGCCACGAGTCAGTTGCTGGTTGCAAAACATCGGGTGCGCGGCCCCGATGGGCGCAGCGCCACTGTCTCGATCGCAAGGATCATCCCCTGATGACGACCCCATGTCCCACCGGCAGAATTTCCCTGGTCGGCATCGGTCCGGGCAGTCTGGACCACATGACGCCGGCGGCGCGCCAGGCGATCATCGAAGCCGACACCGTGATCGGCTACGCCACCTACATCAAGCTGATCAAGCCCCTACTCGATGGCAAGGAGGTCATCAAGAAAGCGATGACCGAAGAGATCGACCGCGCCCTGGAGGCCCTGGAGCGTGCCCGCCAGGGTCGGCGAGTGGCGCTGGTGTGTTCCGGTGATGCCGGCGTGTACGGCATGGCCGGGCCGACCTACGAGGTGTTGTTCGAAGCGGGTTGGACGCCGGACTCGAACATCGAGGTCGAGGTCATCCCCGGTGCTTCGGCGCTCAATAGTTGCGCCGCGCGGGTCGGTGCGCCGCTGACGCACGATTTCTGCGCCATTTCGCTATCCGACTTGTTGACGCCGTGGCCGGTAATCGCGCGCCGGCTCCAGGCCGCCGCCGTCGCCGATTTCGTGGTGGCGCTCTACAACCCGAAGAGCGGGCGGCGCGGCGAGCAGATCGTTCACGCCCAAACGATCTTGCTCGCCCATCGCGATCCGCAAACGCCGGTCGCCATCGTCAAGTCCGCTTACCGCGCCAAACAGCGGGTGGATCTGGCCACGCTCGCCGATCTCGCGGAATGCGAGATCGGCATGTCGTCCACCGTGCTCATCGGCAACAGCCACACCTTCGTCCGCGACGGCCTGATGGTCACGCCGCGCGGCTATGCCCATAAATACGACGTTACCAGCGGCGAACCCAGGGAAGGCGAGCGGCGCGGCCGCTCGCTGTCCACTGGCCTGGTGGGCTGGCGCGCGGCCCTGCGCGAGAACGCGGCAACGCCCGAGGTGTTGGCCGCACAGCTCGGTTTGCCCGAGGCTTACCTGCGGTATGTATTGAACGAATCCACGACCGTTTGAGCCGTTCGTTTCAAGACCGTCCGCGCCTTAATGCGTTGCCACTTTGCATTTAGCAACAGGCATGAGTACAATTTACTATTTTCCGCATAGTCCGACTCCAGCTTTTTTCGCCCAAGACCATGAATGAGGTGATGGTTTAATGCCTGCCGTGAAAGTCAAAGATAACGAGCCGTTTGATGTCGCGCTGCGCCGCTTCAAGCGTTCCTGCGAAAAAGCCGGCGTGCTGTCCGAAGTACGCCGCCGCGAGTTTTACGAAAAGCCCACCCAGGAACGCAAACGCAAGCGAGCCGCCGCCGTCAAGCGCCACTTGAAGAAGCTTTCCCGGGAAGCTGCCCGCCGTGTTCGTCTGTTCTGATCTGAATCAGCCCTCCTGTCGCCCCTTCCGTTCGCGAGTCCGCCGTCATGTCCCTCAAAGACCGTATTCAGGATGACATGAAAACCGCCATGCGCGCCAAGGACAAGGAACGCCTTGGCGCGATTCGCCTGATTCTGGCCGCCGTCAAGCAGCGCGAGGTAGACGAGCGCATCGAGCTGAACGATGCTCAGATGCTCGGCGTGCTGGAAAAGATGATCAAGCAGCGCCGGGAATCGCTGGCGCAGTACCAAAGCGCCGGCCGTGAGGACCTGGCCGCCAGGGAGTCCTTCGAAATCGAGGTGATCCAATCCTACTTGCCGGCGCCACTGAGCGAAGCGGACATCGACACACTGGTCGCCAACGCCGTTGCCGTGACCGGAGCCCAATCGGTACGCGACATGGGCAAAGTCATGGCCCTGATCAAGGATCAGGCGCAGGGTCGGGCCGACATGGCCAAGATCAGCACCCGGGTCAAGGCCCGTCTCGACGCCTGACCGGAACTGGTTTCACGCCCACGCGTTCCAATCCGTCATGCTTTTCATTGTGCTCGACCGCTGACGGCCGCCCGCCGGTTCGCTAGGCTTTGTGGATATGGCTGGCCGCATACCTCAGGAATTCATCGATCAATTGCTTAGCCGGGCAGATCTCGTCGAGATCGTCAACGCTCGAGTGCCGCTGCGTCGAATGGGCCATGAATTCATGGCCTGCTGTCCGTTTCACGCCGAAAAAACCCCGTCGTTTACGGTCAGCCCGCGCAAGCAGTTCTACCATTGCTTCGGCTGTGGCGCTCACGGTACCGCCATCGGCTTCCTGATGGCCTACGAGCGACTGGAATTTCCGGACGCGGTTGAAGATCTGGCTCGCCTGGTCGGGTTGGAAGTACCCAAGACCGGCGGCGGCCCGAGCGGCTCCGGTTCGTTTCGGTCATTGCTGGACTGGTTGGCTCAGGCCGACCGGTTCTTTCGCCAGCGGTTGCGCGAACATCCGGCCCGGCAACGAGCGGTCGACTACCTGCGCCAGCGCGGGCTGACCGGCCAGATCGCCGCTACGTTCGGGATCGGTTATGCACCGCCCGGTTGGAGCAATCTGAGCCAGGCACTGCACGAAGCCGGTGCCACGGTTCAGGACCTCGTCGATGCCGGCCTGGCCAGCCGCGACGAGCAGGGTCGGCCGCGCGACCGGTTCCGCGACCGCATCATGTTCCCGATCCGCGACCGCCGCGGCCGGGTCATCGCTTTCGGCGGGCGGGCGCTGGATAGCGACACCACGCCCAAGTATCTCAACTCCCCGGAGACGCCGGTATTTCACAAGGGCGCGGAGCTATACGGCCTGCACGAGGCTCGCATCCATACCCCGCACTTGCGGCGGTTGGTGGTGGTTGAAGGTTACATGGATGTGGTGGCGCTGGCCCAGCATGATATTTCCTACGCCGTTGCCACGCTGGGCACGGCCACCACCCCCGAGCATGTCGAGCGGTTGTTTCGCACGGTCAATGACCTGGTGTTCTGTTTTGACGGCGACCGCGCCGGGCGGGCGGCGGCGACGCGGGCGTTGGAGGTCGCGCTGCCGTTCCTGCGCGACGGCCGGCAGGTCGGTTTTTTGCTGCTGCCCGAAGGCGAGGACCCGGATACGCTGATCCGGCGGGAAGGCCGGGTGGGGTTCGAACGGCAGCTGGAACAAGCCGTGTCACTGGCTGATTATTTGTTCGCCGAACTGCGCGCCCAGGCCGACCCCAACACGCTGGCTGGGCGCGCCCGCTTGGCCGAACTGGCCCGACCGCTGTTGGAAAAGCTGCCCGAAGGGCATTTTCGGGATCTGATGGTGGAACGTCTGCGCCAGGAAGCGCAACTAATGCATACCCGTCTGCGGCTTCCGGTGGGCGGAACCGTCGACCTCGCCCGGCACAACCTGCAACTGACTCGCACCCCGCTGCGCAAGGCGATTGCCTTGCTGCTCTATCGCCCCGAACTGGCGTGGGCGGTGGTGGCGGACGATCCCGCCCTGCGGAGCGGCGAACCGGGCGTGAAGTTGTTGGCCGAATTGATCGGCGGTTTGCGCGCCAACCCCGATTTGAGCATTGCCGCGCTGCTGGAGCGCTATCGCGATACCCGCGAGGGTGCGATTCTGGAGCGGTTGGCTCAGTGGCGCTTGGAAGCACTGGAAGAAGATTTTCAGTTTGAACAAGAGTTTGCCGACATCATTAGCTACCTGCGTCGGCGCAATGACCCGCGAGAACATTTGCTGGGAACACTGCGGGGTACGCCGCGCGCGCTCAGTTTTGAGGAACGGGAAGAATTGCGGAGCCTGGGTAAGCCACAAAAAACCTAATTTTTAATTGTTTGCGATTATTGGTTTGGTTTTTGTGATAGGCTCATTCGTTTAACTTTTTTATTCCTCTCAGTATGTGAATAAGTCATGAGCGAGCAGCAACAGTCGCAATTAAAGAAATTGATCGCCCGCGGCAAGGAAAAAGGTTTTCTGACCTATGCCGAGGTGAACGACCATCTGCCCGATGATATCGTCGATCCCGAACAGATCGAAGACATCATCGCGATGATCAATGACATGGGCATTGAAGTCCACGAATTTGTGCCCGACACCGAGACCTTGTTGCTCAATGAGAACCCAGCCAGCGCCGACGACGATGTGGTCGCCGAGGAAGCCGCCGCCGCGCTGGCCGCCGTGGACAGCGAGTTCGGCCGCACCACCGATCCGGTGCGGATGTACATGCGCGAGATGGGTACGGTCGAATTGCTGACCCGCGAGGGCGAAATTCAGATCGCCAAGCGCATCGAGGAAGGGATGGGCCAGGTGCTATCGGCGCTGGCCAACTATCCGCTGACAACCAGCGAACTGTTGCGAATTTACGATTCGATCAGCGACAACGGCACCCGGCTGAGCGATGTGATCAGCGGCTTCCAAGAGGACGAAGATGCCTCTTCGCCGATATCGGAGGAAGAAATACCGCTGACTTCGGATGATCCGGATGCGGTAGTCGGCGAGGACGAAGAGGAAGCGGGCGAAGAGGAAGCGAGCGAAGAGGAAGCGGACGAAGAGGAAGCGGACGAAGAGGAAGCGGACGAAGGGGAAGCGGGCGAAGAGGAAGCGGGCGAAGAGGAGGAGCAAGGCGTGGTCGAAAGCGGCCCCGACCCCGAGGAAACCGCCCGCCGTTTCGAGGAATTGCGCGCCCTCTACCACCAAACCCAGTCCAGCGCGGACGAACTCGGTTTGCAGCACCTCCAAACTCAGGCGCTGCGCCAGCAACTCGGTGAGCGTTTCCTGCAATTTCGGCTGGTACCGAAGGCGCTTGACCAGTTGATCGCCAACCTGCATGAGATGGCCGAGCGCATCCGTTCCCGCGAAAAGGAAGTCATGCATATCTGCGTCGGCAAGGCCCAGATGCCGCGCAAGACGTTTGTCACCTCGTTCCCGCAGAACGAGACCCGGCTGGATTGGGTGGAGGAACAGATTCAGGCCGGCAAGAAATATTCATCCTTACTGGCGGCGCAGCGTGACGACGTGCTGGCGGCGCAGCGACGATTGCAGGCGATTGAAACGGAAGTCCGGTTGTCGATCCACGAAATCAAGGACATCAACCGCCACATGTCGATCGGAGAAGCCAAGGCGCGTCGGGCCAAGAAAGAGATGGTCGAGGCCAACCTGCGACTGGTGATTTCCATCGCCAAGAAGTACACCAATCGCGGTTTGCAGTTCCTGGATTTGATCCAGGAAGGCAACATCGGGCTGATGAAGGCGGTGGACAAGTTCGAATACCGGCGCGGCTACAAGTTTTCGACTTACGCCACCTGGTGGATCCGGCAGGCGATCACCCGCTCGATCGCCGATCAGGCCCGCACCATCCGCATTCCGGTGCATATGATCGAGACCATCAACAAACTGAACCGGATTTCCCGGCAGATGCTGCAAGAGATGGGTCGTGAACCGACTCCGGAGGAACTGGCCAAGCGCATGGAGATGCCGGAGGACAAGGTTCGCAAGGTGCTGAAAATCGCCAAGGAACCCATTTCGATGGAGACGCCGATCGGCGACGACGAAGATTCGCACTTGGGCGACTTCATCGAGGACCTCATGGTGATGTCGCCGGTGGAAGCAGCCACGGTCGAAGGGTTGCGCGAATCCACTCGCGAAGTGTTGTCGACGCTGACCCCGCGTGAAGCCAAGGTGTTGCGAATGCGGTTCGGCATCGATATGCCGACCGATCACACCCTGGAGGAGGTCGGTAAACAGTTCGACGTGACTCGCGAGCGCATCCGCCAGATTGAAGCCAAGGCCCTGCGTAAGCTGCGGCACCCGAATCGCTCGGAGCAACTGCGCAGCTTCCTGGATCTGGATTGAATCGCTGGCGGGCACTCCGCGGGCCGGGTAAAATTTCACGGTCACGGGCCCTTAGCTCAACGGTCAGAGCAGGGGACTCATAATCCCTTGGTTGTAGGTTCGAATCCTACAGGGCCCACCAGTAAAATTAAGGAGTTAGGCGAAAGTCTAGCTCCTTTCCTTTTGCCTACTGTCCACCGGTTGTCCACTCCATGAAAAGCACTGGCGATTGTCCACAACAAAGAAACCGCTATTTCAGGGCATCGCCGGGCATCACTTCCAATAGTGCGTTCACCGCCGTTGCCGAAACTGTTCCCGCTCCCGGTCGTTGCGAATCCTCACCTTGAGGGCACGCCGGCAATTGCCACACACTTCCCCATCGTTCAGCTTGATTCCATCCGATCGGGCAAGGCGCCCGGTCGGAACGTGGTACATCGCCGCCGTTCGTCCGGGAACAGGCACGCGGCTTCCTTCGTAGCAGGTCACGGCAGGGTCTACCACATGCCATTTCATGGAACCTTGGGCCAGCTTCACCGCCACCACGTCATCATCATCAACACGCATAAATAGTTTCCCTCCCTATAGGGCTGTAAAAGTGGTAAAAGTGGTAAAAGTGGTAACCACGCCTTTATATTCAGTGAGTTAAGGGTTACCACTTTTAAACCAAAGTGGTAACCGCCCAAGGTAAAAGTGGTAACCGGACAGAATGCCGCCGCAACCACGGTTACCACTTTTGAGTTTTCGGTTACCACTTTTAAACCAAAGTGGTAACCCTTAACCTGTTGATTCTAAAAGTACGGTTACCACTTTTACCACTTTTACCACTTTTGTGGGGGTAGAGAGCCCTAACTTTCGAGAGCGGTTGCATCGAACATTAAAACCCGTTCCAACTTGCCGGCAATCTTCACCACGCGGGTGGTCCGTTCGCCGCCGCCCGGTATCGCGTCGCCAGGCAGCAACCAGCCGCGTTGCTGGCACTGGCGCCACAGGGCACGGGGCCGGATGTTCAGGCCGGTATCACCCTTGCGGAGCGCTTCGTTCACCGCTTCCAGGGTTGGAGTAGAGAGCAAGTACAGTTCCCGCTTGCTCTCGTTGCGCCAGCCGATACGGGGGCCGCGCAACGGCTCTTGGGCAAAGTTCCTGCTTCCATCATCCGTCAGCGGTTCCACATGGGCCGCGCCGCTGGCCAGCAATTCCGCCAGGGCCGCCCGGAAGCGTTCGGCGGGTTGCGAGTCGGACACGTGCCGGCTATGGCGCCGCGCCAGTTCCATCAGCACGTCAATCGGGTTCACATCGGGGAGAGTTAGGCCGGCCTGTTTGAAATGGCGAAACGCCAAGCCCATGCCTACCAGCAGGAAGGCCACTTGTTCAGGCGCCCGCCCGGATAGCCCTTGTTGCAGGGCCGCCGCGCGATACTCCGTCCATGCCCGCTTGGCATCCGCCACCGCCTCATCGAATCGCGCCGCCAAGTCCTGGATGTAATCCGCCATGCAGCGTGCCAGCAACCCACCTTCCGCCGCCTCTTGTGCCCGAGTCAGCGCCGCCAAGTCCACATCACCCCGTTGCAGAGTGACTCCAAACAGCCGCGCGTTGATGCTTTCGCCGGTCGGCCATTGTTCCGCCGTGCCCACCGTCAGCCCGCGCGGGTAGCGGTCCGGCCGTTGCGACAAATCCGCCCGTAACCGGCCGCGCCCTTGCCGGTTGCCGCAACTGCGAATAACCCGGCTTATACCGTTTCTGAATAGAATTGAGCTGTTAGCCCAGCATCCAGGCTCATTGTTGGGCAACGCTGCGCTTTTGCCCAACCTACGACCTACAGGCAATAGCGTAAAATCTATGCAGAATTGGTATTACCGTTGCGTCCAGGGCCGCTTGTTGGCTGGCGTTGGGTTGCGGGGCGTAGTCATCAATCACCGCCAGCGCATCCGCCAGGGCAAACAGCTTGCCCTCAATGGCGTTCGCGGAATCCGTCCAGTTCGCCGTTAAACAGGTCCGATCCATCGCCGCGCCGAAATGCGCCAACGCCAGCGCCGCGATGCTGCTTTTCTGGCTTTGCGAGGGTGCCTCAAGCCACAACATGAAATCGACGTTCAGTGCTTGAGCCAGGGGCGCCAGGTAGACACAGGCCAGCAGGGGCACACTCACGGCCGGGGGTGCGATGTCCAGACAAGCCAGGGACGCCGCCGCCGCGTCCAATCGCTCTTGTGGCGTGGTCGAAAGTGCCGGCAGTTCGTAGCGATTCAGGCCGGATAGGTCTACCTCGATACCGGCCGCCGATCCGGCCGCGCCCAACGCGCCGCCACCGTGCAGGTACAACCACGCGCCGTCCACTTGGCGCCATCCGGTATGGGTGTAGACGGTGCGCCGCTCCACCGCGCCTTTGGCATGGGAGAGGGTTTGAATCGCCGCGCGAAGGGTGTCTTTCTTCCCGTTGCCGGGTTCAACGATGCACTGCGTTCCCCAGTTCTTCGCGGGCCAGCCCATGGCCATGAATTCTTCAAAGGTTACCGACACGCGGGGCAAGGGGCGTCCGCCTTGCTCACCTTCCAGGGCCAGCGACAGATTGATTTCCAACCCGTTATCACAGGCCAGTTCTTCCACGATGCGGGCCGTGAAGTTGCACAACGGCTGTTCCTCGGGTTCGCCCGCCGCGTTGAACCGGACCACCATCATTCCGCGCGAGGCCGCCACATAGCGCCCACCACCCATGCCCGCCGGCTTGCCCTTGGGGCGTTCGGGCTTGACCTCATCCGCCAGCCAGTCCGCCGGGGGCGGTTCGCCCTGTTCCGCGATGGCCAGCAATTCCGCCGCCAGTTCGCCGCGCCGGTCTTCTGGTATCGGGTCGAAGCCGTTCCACTTGGGCAACCGTTCCGCCAGCCAATCCGCCGCGTCGCCTTTCTCGGGGAGTTGCGGCAAGCGGACAATTCGAATCTCGGGAGCGAGGGAAAGCGTCGCCAGCGCCTTGCACGCCGCCCGTGCGTAATCTTCGCCGGGCCGGTCGTTGTCCGGGAGCAAGTAGACTTGCGGCACACCCGCCAGGGCCGCCCAATCGCCGCCGGCCGCCTTGTTCGCGCCGCCTTGGGCGGATACCGCCGCCAGTCCCAGCGAGTGCAGGGCCGCCGCTACCTTTTCCCCTTCCACCACGAACGCCGGGGCTTGGTGTCCGTTCAATCGTTCCGCGCCGAACAGCACGGGCGCCGTTGGGCCGCCGGCCTTGAAGCCGGAAGCGTTCGGCTGGAAGTAGGGGATGACTTGCTTACCGTTGCGGTCGGAGTCGAAGCGCGCCACGACTCCAAGGGGTTCGCCCGCCGGGTTGCGATACCACCAGCACGCCTTGAAGGGATAGAACGCGCCGGTTCGGTCTTTCCAGGCTTTGGGAATGAAGGCCGGCCGGTGCGATGGGGAAAATTCTAGGTTGTTCATAAGAGGGTTCCGCCGCAGGGGGAACGGGGTAAAATGCCTATCGGTTTGGTAGGAATTCACCCGCTCCCGGTGGTGTTCAAGTCGCGCTATGGGGTGCGGGTTTTTCTTTGAGCCACGCCACCAGCACCCGCCGTTCGGCCTGTTCGATTTCGATGGCTTGCCGATAAACGGCCATGTCCAGATAACTGCTGATGGCGTCTTGCAGGATGCTGGCGAGTACATCCGGGGGGAGCGCTTCCGCTTGCACGGTTTCACCCGTGAAGTTGCGCCGGTCGGTTTCCTTGGGCGGGGCCGTGGGCAAGCTATGGCGCGTAATGTGGTCGGGAGTTACGGCAAGGCGGATAAACTCGGCATCGCCGCCGAATTCGTTGATGAACGCCCGCACGTCTTCATCCAGCGAACCGAAAATGTGAACGCCGCTGGGGTCGTGGTCGCCGATGTGTAGAACCAGCACCCGGCCGATTCGGGCGAATGCCTGCGCCATGTCGTGCTTGACGGTCACGGAGTCGAAGCCGCCGCTGGAATAGACGGGGATGCTGTACGGTTCGCAAATCCGCTCAAGCTGGGGCGCCATGCCAGCCGCCTCACACCATGCCGCCAGTTGGACGGGTTGCCCGCGCTGGCGGTCGATTCGATAGCCTTCCGCCGTAGCAATCAGAGAACGCTTTGCCCCTTCCAGGGTATGCCAGCCCTGCCAGCGGGCGCCGTGAAAGCCGTCATCCCGAATCACGCCGAACGGAATCAACCGCGCCCGCCGGGCTTTGTTCAGGGTTTCACAAAGCCGTTCGTAATCCCTCTCCGTCTTGGAGTAGCCATACGCGCCCACCAGCCGGTAGAACACTTGCCTCAAGGTCAAAGGCAAATGCTTTTGGTATTCCTCCAAGACGGCTTGCGCCTGTTCAATCAGCACCCGCGTTTTCGTTTGCGGTTTCCAGTTGATAAAGCCACGGGGCCGGCCATGAATTGCAGTCGCCAGCATGGTTATACCATTTACGATTAGATTTTGTTATCATACTCATTTAACCTACTTTTATTGATCCAGTCATGAGCCGCTCATTACAAGTCGAAATCCACGAATCCTCCGAAGAACTAAAGCGCATAATGAATGAACAAACTCACGCCAAGTTTCGAGAGCGATTACAAATTCTATATTGGATTAAAAGTGAAATTTTTCATTCTTTACAAGAGTTAGCCGATCATTTAGGGCGATCGAAATCCGTCATTGTCAAGTGGCTCAAAGTATATCGTACCCAAGGCTTAATCGGGCTGTTGCAGTGGAATTATCATGGCGGCCGTCGTTCGAGAATTACCGAAGCTATGAGAGAGGCACTCCAGCGCCGTCTGGACGATCCGACTCATGGATTTCATAGTTACGGACAAATCCAGCAGTGGCTTCTCCAGGAATACGAGGTCGATATTCCTTATTCAACAGTGCATCAAGTCGTTCGTTATCAACTCAAAGCAAAACTTAAAGTGGCGCGGCCAACGAGCGTTCATCGCCATGAAGAGGCGGTGGTTTCTTTTAAAAAAACTTCCACGACAACTTGAATTAATTGATATTCTTCAGCAAGTTGAAAATGAAGCGGTCCGGCCTTTACGGTATTGGTGCCAAGATGAAAGTCGCTTTGGATTAAAAACGATCACCCGGCGGGTCATCACCGCACTGGGGATTAAGCCAGTTGGTCCAGTTCAATGGACCTTTCAATCATTTTGGCTCTATGGTGCCATTGAGCCACTGAGTGGCGAAAACTTCTTTTTAGAATTTTCCCATTTAGATGCTGATTGCTTTCAGTGGTTTTTGAATGAATTTTCTAAAACTTATCCGCACAGCCTCAACGTAATTCAATTGGATAACGGTCGCTTTCATTCTGCCAAAAAACTCGTAATCCCCGATAATGTCGTCTTATTATTCCAACCGCCTTACAGTCCCGATGTGAACCCCATTGAGCGTGTTTGGCAATCAATGAAAGATCAATTGTGTTGGATCAATTTAAAAACCCTAGATGAACTACGTAAAAAAGTGGATGAACTCATTCAATCGCTTCTCCCAAGCGAAGTGGTTTCTTTGACCAGTTTTGATTTTATTTTATCCGCACTAAAGTAGTAAAATCTATTAGTAATCGGTATTAATTCTCCAGGGTCAATAAATACCGCCGCGCCAAATCATCGATTGCGTCACGAAATGACAGCCGGTTCAGCTTGGCGTGAAAGGAAATGAGGTCGCCTTTCTCGCCACACCCGAAACAGCGGAAGCCGCCGTTGTGCAGATTGACGGCAAGGGACGGATCGGTGTCCGCGTGAAAAGGGCACACCGCTAAAATCCAGCCTTTAGCGCTCGGTTTGCCTCTCCAAGTCAAAGCCGCGCGGTAAAAACTCTCGGGGTCAATTGCTGATTTGATGGTTTCCGCTGATATGCGGGGCATGGTTTCAACTCCGATAATGGACGATGAAACCCGGCGGTGGCGCCGGGAAACGGGCGGGTCTGAGAAACTGCAACGAAGAGCAGCGCGCGCCCTTGCGGGTAGCGCATCCCGCCCGCTCCCGACAGAGGAGGCAGGCTTGCACGCGAATTCCAGGCGGAATCCGGGCATTAAAAAAGCACGTTGACGGAGTGCGGGGCCGCTTCGTTTGGCGTTTCTCAGGCGCCGGGAACAAGCATAGTCCTGGGCCGGGCAATGGGCAAGTGGCGTCATGCGCTCAGCCTCGCGCGGATCTGAAGCAAGTACTGGGTTGCTTTGGTGGCCGCTTGGCTGCCGTCGTGCTTGTCGGGGTGGCAGCAGAGTAACAGCCGAGGAAGTTGCTCCCGGAGTTCGTCCAACGGTGGAATGGCGAGCGCCGCCGATTGTGAAAGGAGGGCGTGCACCTGCGCACGCAACCGGCGGCATTCAGCGTTGGACTCGAGGTATCGCGCCCGCCACGATTCCCGGTCGGCCGCGTGAGTCTCCGCCGCTTCCGCTCGTTTGTTCTCCTTAAAGCAGCGGATGCACAGGAGTTTCCACGTTTCATCCACGCCACGGTGAAACGGGGCGCCACATCGCGAGCAAAACGCAGTGGTCACAATTCCAGCCCCAATTGCACCGCGCCACCGGGCCGCCAGCCGGGCGGAAGCGCGTAACAAACCGGTGGATTCAACTCGGTATCTGGGCCGGGGTTCGGCATGGGCCGGGATTCGATAGGCCAGCCATCACGGCGCAGTTGATGAACCACGGCGCCCAATCGCCAGCCACCACGCCCATTGCAGGCGCCAATTAAATCGGGGTGCGTCAATGCTTTTCCTGCCAGCAACTGGAGCCGAACCCAAGCGAGTTGCGAACCGCCCTCAAGCCGCCGCATGGTCGCCGCCCTGCTTTTCCCGAATCCATTCCTGGAACTGTTCCGCGTCAATCAATACCCGACGACCCACACGGAGTATCGCGCGGTCTAGTCCATTGCCGGGAATAGGGCCTTGCGACGATTGCCTTTCCTTGGAGCAGAAAACCAGGTTGCGTAGAGCCGGTTCAGAGAACGCCGGGAAGCGTTCCGATAATTGGCGAATCGTTAGAGGTTGCATTGCCGGTTAATCCTCATGGTCGCTGAAAGTAGCGACAAGGATTAACCGGCTTGGGGAGAAAAAAAAGAGGCGTATACGTAGAAAAGGGGTTTCTACGTAGACAGGGGATTTTCAGAGTTAGGATTTACGGGGCCGGCCGCCGCGCTGGTTTTTAGGGCGAGGGTCAATCTCGCTTGCCCATTTCAACAGGGTTGGGGTGTCATATCGCCCTTTGAAATAAGCTACTTCAGGATGGTTTTTAACCGTGGTTTGTTGGGTTCCATTCCATACCGCATTGTCCAGAAAATGGGCTTTGTCGGTAACGCACTGGCGGTTCAGCGCCGGGTTTTGATTTCCCGCCGCGCCCTGTTCGGGCTTGTCCGGTTCGCCCTGGGGGAGTGGTTCCGGTTCGCTTTGAGAGAGCAGAGATGTCCACAAATTAATGAGGGAACCAGTCGGGGCATTGGATTGTGTTGCGCGCCAGGTCCGGTAAGGTTCGCGCGGTATTCGCCAGCAGTCATAGCCGGGAATGTGAAAGGTTTTCGGTCGCTTCCAATTGGTAGCGGGGGATCGGTACGTTGCTGATTCGCTAAACCGTTCAAGGTGTGGGCCGTCGCCTAACGACCCGTATCGAATCGCCGCCTCAATGGCTTTTTCCCAACCGATATAATCGGGATGTTTCTTGTCCTGAAAGCTTGTTGCGGCCGGAAATTCCAGTTCCATGATTTCCCATAACCATAGTTCCGATTCGCCTGCCAGCAACCCGCGCCGCGTCCGTTCCGCTAGTGGCAACCCCTCTGGATTGCCGGTATCCTGTTCACCAGTCATCAAGCACACTCCAAGGCTGATATGACAAGGGGCGGTTCCTGTTTCGCCACAGGGCCGCCCCGCTTCGTTTCTACGCTGTTTTCACCTTCGACCTACCCTTCTCCTTACTCACTTCACTTCACCTTGCCTGCCCGCACGCCGCCGGCCGCCTACGCGCCAAATATCGCCGCGTTCATCCGTTCCACCACGCCCGACTTGTGCGACTCCGATAGATGGGCATAGCGTTGAACCATGGACAGGGTTTTATGCCCCAACACCGCCGCAATCTCGTTCAGGCTGGCGCCGTTCATGGCGAGATAACTGGCTGCTGAGTGTCGCAGGTCGTGAAAGCGGAAATCTTCGATGCCCGCCCGCTTCAGGGCCGCCAGCCAGGGCGCGCGCAAATCCACCGGCTTGCCGGGGTTGTTGCCGGGGAACAGCAGCGGGGTATCCAGCCGCCGCACCTTGCCATGTTGCTTCAAGAGTTCCAGGGCCTTGCCCGCCAGCGGAACGCCGCGCCGTTCGCCGTTCTTCGTCTCACGCAAGGTGAGCCAGCCGCGTTGCAAGTCAACATCGCGCCATTCCAGCGCCATGATTTCGCCCGCCCGCATTCCGGTAGACAAGGCAAGCACCACCACGGGGAACAGGTAGGGGTTCGGGCTGGCTTCACATGCGGAGAGCAGGGCCGCGCGTTCCTCATCCGACAGGAAGCGAACGCGCCCGCGTGGCTCGCGGGGTTTCGTGACTTTCCGCATGGGCGAATCATCCAACCACCGGTATTCCTTCACCCCGATGGTTAGGCAGTGTGAGAGCGCCGCCAGGTAGCGAACCACCGTTGCTGGGGATCGGGGCGTATCGCCAGGGAATCCAGCCGCTAGCCTGTCTCGATACTCGGCAATCAGGGGCGGGGCTAGGTCGGCCAAGGCGTAGGCGCCCAACTGTTCGCGCCACCAGGCCAATTGTCGTTGTCGATGGACGCTATCTTTCTGGCTGGGGAGCACGTCCGCAATGTAGCGGCCAATCAGTTCCGCCAGGGTGTGGCGTTGCGCTTCGCGGGTCTTGAAGTAGCGCCCTTCCCGAATCGCCGACTCGGTTTGTTGCGCCCAGCGTCGGGCATCCGTGAGCCGGTCGAAGCTGGCGGTTTGCAACGGGCAACCCTTCATGCGGATGCGTACCCGATGCGTGATTTTGCCGTTGTTCGAAGTGTGTTTGTCGAAAGTCGCCACCGCCGTTCCTCCAAGGTTCAACCCATGGCGAAAGCCTACGTTAAGCGGCGATAAATGACAACAGGGGATTTACTATCCCATGATTTTATGAAAAAAATCGTTATTTTGTATGGTGTTAAAAATTCAAACCCCGGATATTGTCCACTAAAAGTCCATCTATACAAATCCACACCCTATTGAACACTGCTACGGTAAATAAAAACTATCGAAATTCCGGGGCAGATAGGATGGCTTCCGGGTCCGCTTGGCGGGGATAGACAGGGCCACCCCTGGGCATGATAGACGCGCTGTTGTCCACCGGTTGTCCACTTAACCACGAATAATGGCGTTATTTCTGATAGTCGCCACTTGTTGCAGTTTATGCAACTTATTGAGATTTTTGTAAAAATATCAAATTAATCAAGGTGTCCCAATGAATTTTTTGGGACTCATAATCCCTTGGTTGTAGGTTCGAATCCTACAGGGCCCACCAAATTTAGGCCGCCCACCAGAGGCCCAGCCTGACGGGAGTGATTCTGTTCGGGATCGACATCTGGGGCTTGGCCGCGTCTGGAGCCTGCCGCCGCCCTGGATCGCGGCCGCGCCCTGGGCCTTCCAGCGCTTGGGGTGGTAGTCCACCTACCCCCGAATCAAGGTACCGATGCCGGCGTCGGTAAACAATTCCACCAGTACCGCGTGCTCGATCCGACCGTCGATGATGTGCGCCGCCTTGACCCCAGCGCGCACCGCTTCCAGCGCGCAGCCGATCTTCGGCAACATGCCGCCGTGGATGGTGCCGTCGTCGATCAGCGTTTGTACCTGGTGGGCATCCAGGCCGGTCAGTAGGTGGCCCTCCTGGTCCAGTACCCCGGTGGTGTCGGTGAGCAGAATCAGTTTCTCCGCGTGCAGCACCTCGGCCATCTTGCCGGCGACCAGATCGGCGTTGATGTTGTAGGACTGTCCATCCGGACCGACCCCAATCGGCGCGATCACCGGGATGAAGTTACCGTGGGTCAGCGTCTCGACGATGGATTTATCGATGCTGGCGACTTCGCCAACATGGCCGATGTCGACGATTTCCGGCGCTTCCAGATCGGGACTCTTGCGGGTGATGGTCAGTTTACGGGCGTGAATCAGATCGCCGTCCTTGCCGGTCAGGCCCACCGCGCAACCGCCGTGGCGGTTGATGTTGTTGACGATCTCCTTATTGACCAGCCCGCCCAACACCATCTCCACCACATCCATGGTTTCGCTGTCGGTGACGCGCATTCCGTCCACGAAGCGGCTTTCCTTGCCGATGCGCTTGAGCAGTTCGCTGATCTGCGGGCCGCCGCCATGCACCACCACCGGATTGAAGCCGACCAGCTTCATCAGCACGATGTCGCGGGCGAAACCGTTTTTTAGATGCTCGTTTTCCATGGCGTGGCCGCCGTACTTGATCACGAAGGTCTTGCCGGCGAAACGGCGGATGTAGGGCAGCGATTCGGTGAGAACGTGCGCCACCTGGGTGGCGGCCTGGGCGTCTAAAGCCATGCGGGGATCAACCTCTAAAAACGATGGGAAACGAAGAAATCAGAAGGGTAGGGCTAAATCGGATTGCAAGGCCAGCAGTTGCTGGCGGAACCGATCCTGAATGTCGGTCATGGCGGTCGGATCGTCTGCCTCGAAACGCAGCGTCAGACTGGGCGTGGTGTTGGAGGCGCGCACCAGCCCCCAGCCGTGCGGGAATTCCACCCGCAGCCCGTCCAGGGTAATGGTTCGCGCGTCCGGGCCAAAATCGGCCTGGGCCGCCAGCCGGGCCATGAACGCGAACGGCTCGCCCTCGGCCATGTCCAGCCGCAGGTCCGGCGTATTGAGGCCGGTCGGGTAGGTGGCGAAGAATTCGGCGCTGGATAGCGGCTGCCGGACTAGCAACCGCAGTAACCGGGCCGCGGCGTAGAACGCGTCGTCGAAGCCGAACCAGGCATCGGCATGAACGAAATGACCGGCCAGTTCGCCGCCCAGCAGCGCGCCGGTTTCGCGCATCTTGGCCTTGATCAGCGAATGACCGGTTTTCCACAGGATCGCTTGGCCGCCCAGACCTTCGATCAGCCGGGTCAGGTACTGGGAAGACTTGATGTCGTACACGATGGCCGCGCCGGGATGCTGGGCCAGCACGTCCTCGGCCAGCGGCATCAGCACATGATCCGGCCAGACGATATCGCCGGTGCTGGTGATCACGCCCAGCCGGTCGGCGTCGCCGTCGAAGGCCAGCCCCAGATCGGCGCCGTGCGCCCGCACCGCCGTTTGCAGGTCGATCAGGTTCTCCGGCACGCTGGGGTCGGGGTGGTGGTGCGGAAAGCGCCCGTCCACCTCGCAGTACAGCTCCATCACCTCGCAGCCCAGCGCGCGCAGCAGGGGCGGCGCGGTATAGCCGGCGACCGCGTTGCCGCAGTCCACCACCACCTTGCAGGGTTTGGACAGGCGCAGCGTGTCGCTGATCCGCCGGATGTAATCGGCGCGGATGTCGGCGAACCCTTCACGGCCATGGCCGCGGCGCAGGTCGCCGGCCTCGATGCGGCGGCGCAGGTCGCGGATCACCTCGCCGTGCAGGGCGATCCTGTCGATCACGATCTTCAGCCCGTTGTACGGCGCCGGATTGTGGCTGCCGGTGACCATGACCCCGGCATGGCTGATGTCGAGGGTGTGGGTGGCGTAGTACAGCAGCGGAGTCGAAACCGTACCCAGATCCAGTACATCCAGCCCGGCGGCGCGGATACCGGCCTTGAGGGCCTCGCACAGGACAGGGCTGGACAGCCGCCCGTCGCGGCCGACGATCACCTGGATTTCGCCTCGCTCGGCGGCGAGGCTGCCCACCGCCTGGCCGATGAGTCGCACCCCCTCGGGAGTCAGATCGCGGCCCACCACGCCACGGATGTCGTACTCCCGGAAGATGGTTTGGATCATGCGCGAGGATCAATGCCGCCCGGAATGGCCGAAACCACCGGTGCCGCGCGTGCTGGGGGTGAATTCGGGGACGATGGCGAATTCGGCCCGCACCACCGGCACGATGATTAACTGGGCGATGCGCTCGCCGATGTCGATGGTGAACGGGGCGTGGCCCCGATTCCAGCACGAGACCAGCAGTTCGCCCTGATAATCGCTGTCGATCAGACCGACCAGGTTGCCCAGCACGATGCCGTGTTTGTGGCCGAGACCGGAACGTGGCAGCACCATCGCCGCCAGGCCGGGGTCGGCGATGTGAATGGCCAGGCCGGTGGGAATCAAATGGGTTTCGCCCGGATGGACCGTCAGCGGTTCCGTCAGGCAAGCGCGCAGGTCCAATCCCGCCGAGCCGGTGGTGGCGTAAGCGGGCAGGGGAATGTCCCGATCCAAACGGGGATCGAGGATTTTCAGTTCGATGGCGCGATGGCTCACAATCAGACACTCCAAGGTTGTCGGCAGGCTAACAGTTCAGCGCTCTCCCTTCCAGCCGCGATAACGTTCCGCGATCAGTGCGATCAGTTGTTGCCCAAGCAGGGTCTTGTCGGCCAGTGGCAGCAGCCGTTCCCCGCCTTCCCACAGCACATGTAATTCGTTTTGCGCGCTCTCGAAGCCGCTGCCGGCCATGCCGACCTGATTGGCGGCGATCAAATCCAGATTCTTGCGGCGGCGCTTGTCCTCGGCGTAGCGCAGCACGTCGTGGGTTTCGGCGGCGAAGCCGACCGTGAACGGTCGGTGCGAGCGCAAGGCGGCGACCTCCGCCAGAATGTCCGGGTTGCGCACCAGCTCCAGGCACAGGGTATCGTGAGTCTTCTTGATCTTCTGCTCGGCCGGACTGGCGGCGCGATAATCGGCGACGGCGGCGGTGGCGATGAAGATGTCCGCATCGTGGACATGCCGCATCACCGCTTCGTGCATTTCGAGTGCGCTGTCCACGTCGATCCGCTCGACGCCGGGCGGAGTTTCGAGATTCACCGGGCCGCTGACCAGTAGCACCCGAGCACCCCCCAGCGCCGCTGCTTCGGCCACGGCAAAGCCCATTTTCCCGCTGCTGCGGTTGCTGATGAAGCGCACCGGATCGAGTGCCTCGCGGGTCGGGCCGGCGGTGATCAACACGCTTAGCCCTTGCAGGTCATGGGGCGCGAGCGGCGCGGTCGCCGGCTCCACGACGAGAGGCTCCGAGCGGATTTCGGCCATGCTTTCCCGGACACCGAGCAGTTCGATGACATGAGCGCACAATTCCACCGACTCCAGCATTCGTCCGGCGCCGATTTCGCCGCAAGCCTGTTCGCCGACTCCCGGCCCCCAGATGTGTACGCCGCGCCGCGCCAATAGCCGGCAGTTATCCTGGGTCGCGACGTTTTGCCACATCAGCCGATTCATCGCCGGCGCGACCGCAATCGGCTGGTCGGTGGCCAGACACAGCGTGCTGAGCAAGTCGTTGGCCATGCCGTGGGCCAGTCGGGCGATGAAGTCGGCGGTGGCCGGCGCGATGAGGATCAGATCGGCCCAGCGCGCCAATTCGATATGGCCCATGCCGGCTTCGGCCTGAGTGTCGAGCAAATCGACCCGCACTGGTTGGCCGGATACCGCCTGAAAGGTCAGGGGGGCGACGAAGGCGGTGGCGGCGGGCGTCATGGCGACCTGCGCCTCGGCGCCCGCCTCGCGCAGTCGGCGGGTCAGGTCGGCGCTCTTGTAGGCGGCGATACCGCCGGTGACGCCCAGTAAAATACGTTTCTTGGCCAGAGGTTGCAGCATGGCGAAACTCCGCGCGATTGGGGAAATCGCGGCAAGCTTAGCGCAGCTTGAACAGGTACAGAAGCAGGAGGGAGCAGGGTTCAAGCAAGGGGGATAAAAAGGGCGTCCAACCACGCAACGTGCGACGATACATGGTTGGACGCCATAGTCCGCGACGGCGGCCCCCGTTAGCCGCCTGGAACCCGCGCTGGTCGAACCTGAAGAGGCCGACGAGCACGAATCCACGGCTATAGTGCTAGCAAACTGATTGCCAACTTTTATATCTTATTGTTTATAAAAAATAATAAATTATTCACTAATCCAGAAACGCGGTTTTCGACCGACATGAAAGGGCACACTCGCTTCATGGCGGTGCTTTTGGTGGGACGCGTGCCCGATTTCAGGGCAATACGCCGTTTTCGCGGCGCGACCGGCGGCCATCGGGGAAGTGTCACAGTGTCTTGATCTGTTCGAGTCGAGTGGCCATGCTTGGCGTCATCAATCGAAAAAGGGGTATGCGGCGATGTCCATTCGCGATTGGCCCGATGAGGAGCGTCCACGGGAGAAGCTGCTGCGGCGTGGAGCCGCCGCCTTGTCCGACGCCGAGCTACTGGCGATTTTTCTACGGATCGGCATACCGGGTCGCAGCGCGGTGGATCTGGCGCGGGACATGCTCAAGCAGCATGAAACTTTGCGTAAGTTATTGGAGCTGGATCAGGCGGGGTTTTGCGCAACGCCGGGGCTGGGGCCGGCCAAGTACGTGCAGTTGCAGGCGGTGCTGGAACTGGCGCGGCGCTATTTGGAGGAGACCCTGCAGCGTGGCGATGCCATCCAGGGTGTGGCGGATACCCGCCGGTATCTGCTGGCCCGCATGCGCCACCACCCGCACGAGGTGTTCGCCTGCCTGTTTCTGGATAACAAGAACCGGGTCATCCAATACGAAGAGTTGTTCTTCGGCACCATCGACAGTTCCGCCGTACATCCCCGGCAGGTGGTGAAACGGGCGCTGCACCATAACGCGGCGGCGGCGATCGTGGCACACAACCATCCGTCCGGGATCGCCGAACCCAGCCGCGCCGACGAAATGATTACCGTGCGCCTGAGGGAAGCGCTGGCCCTGGTCGATGTTCGCCTGCTCGATCACATCGTCATCGGCGACGGACAGGTGGTTTCGCTGGCCGAGCGGGGAGTTCTCTAGCAACCGGTAGCCTGGATGGCGCCGGTCATCCTGTTCGCGTCGGGCGGATTAGAAACCGCGCGCTTCCCGGATGCGGTCGTAGGCGGCGGTCAGTTCGCGGGTTTTTTCGGTGGCGAGCGCCAGTTCGGCCAGCGAGGCGTTGCGGCCCGCCAGTTTGTCGGGATGATGCTGTTTGAGCAGGCGGCGATAGGCCAGTTTGATCGCGTCGGGGCTGGCCTCGCGCTGTAGCCCCAGCACGGCATAGGCTTGGGTCAGCGAGCCGACGGCGGTGGTGGAACGCCGATTGTGCGCCTGCCGGTGGTCGTGCGTTTCGCCACCACCGTCCTGGTTTGGCCGCTGTGCCCAGCGCTGGGCGCGAAACAGGGCGTGCAGCGCCTCGAATTGCAAGCGGTGGATGCCCAGGCGGTCGGTGATGTACAGCAGCCGGGTATGAGCGTGCGGATGCAGGCTTTCGTCGGCATAGGCAACGTTCAGTAGCAGCTCCAGCAGTTGTTGCAGGAGCGCCGGACGGCCACGGCAGGCGCGCTGGAACGCTTCCAGTACCGCATCCAGGTGGAAATCCGGCTGTTTGCCCGTGGTGAAGGCGTCGATCGCGGCCTGGCGCTGGCCGGCGTTGAGCCGCAGGCGATCCATGATGGCGCGGGCCGTGGCGATTTCCCGATCCGAAACCCGACCGTCCGCCTTGGCGATGTGGCCCATGAGCTGGAACGCGGTCGAGTGGAAAGTGTTTTGAATGTGTTCCTGGGTGTTGCCGCGCTCGGGGGGGACGGTTGCGCGCTTGCCCCGCGATTGAGCCTGATCGAAATTATGGCCGACCGCCGCGCCCAGCAGCGCGCCCACCGGCCCGCCCACCATGAAGCCGAATGTTCCGCCGAACAATTTGCCAAACACCTTGGATTCAAATGCCTCTTCGAATGTGCGGGGTCGAGATAACCGGGTTACAGCGAGGTTCCCGTTCCCGCATCAATGAGCGAGATAGGTTTCGTCGTCGTAGGTTTTCAACCAGTCGGGCCGCAGCCCGATCAGCGCGGTGATGACCATGCCGTTGAGCATGCCCTCCGGGAACAGGTAAAGCGGCACGAACGGTAGATAATCGCGGCTGATGCGGGCGAAGGAATAAACCTCGGCCGTGACCAGCAGCAACACCAGCGCCAGTACCACCACGCCGGCGGCCAGCATGGCGTTGAAAAAGCCGCACAGGAAAATATAAACGAAGAGGTGGTGGGGAAGGTAGCGGTGAACCAAATAATAGATCCCATAACTGGTCGAGACCGGCAGTACGCCCAACAGCAGGGCATTGGCGGCCAGCGCCGACCAGTCGCCGCTGATCGTCGTCACCGCCACCGTGATCAGACTGACGCCGATCGTGCCCAGCGACCAGCCGAACATCAGGGTGTACACGGTTACGCCCAGGAAGTGAAAACCGAGAGCCGGCCGCACCCCCACCTCGAAGATCCACATCAGGAACAACGCCACCGAAGCGCCCATGAATACATGTTGCAACCGGTTGTTCGCCAGAAACAGCCGCCACGGCGCCGACCGCAGAGCCTGCACGCC
This sequence comes from Candidatus Competibacteraceae bacterium, assembly GCA_016699715.1. Lineage (NCBI taxonomy): Bacteria > Pseudomonadati > Pseudomonadota > Gammaproteobacteria > Candidatus Competibacteraceae > Candidatus Competibacteraceae bacterium. Next base: position 2,585,194 of record CP065007.1, read on the forward strand.
GACCAGCAGCCAAATGAAGTTGGCGAAGAACAGCAGGTCGGTGGGCAGTAAATCGTCGTTGATGTTCATGGCGGCAGGGTACCGTGGCGGTGGATCGGGGGCCTTGCGAAACGTCAGTTGGGCGAGCGCGGGTGGACAATCGCATTTTCCGCCGCCGGCCGGACGGTTACAATGCGCCGCGCCGATTCTTTCCCCAGCCGCAGGAGTTGCATGCTTATGTCCGCTGTCGCCGCCTCGCCCGAGCTTCACCGTCTGCCGCTGATCTATCGCGGCAAGGTCCGCGATCTGTACGCGGCTGACGATCGGCACCTGCTGATGGTGGCCAGCGACCGGCTTTCCGCCTTTGACGTGATTTTACCCACCCGGATTCCCGGCAAGGGCGCGGTGCTGACGGCGGTATCCAATTTCTGGTTTGACCGCACCCGTCACCTCGTGCCCAACCACTTGCAACTGGCCAGCCTGACGCTGGAACAGGCGCTGCCCGATCCGGCCGAACGGGCGGCGGTCGCGGGCCGGGCGGTGGTGGCGCGGCGATTGAAGGGCTTGCCGGTCGAAGCTATCGTGCGCGGCTATCTGATCGGTTCCGGTTGGAAGGATTACCAGTACGATGGTCGAGTGTGCGGCATCCCGTTGCCGGCGGGCTTGCAATTGGCGGAACGGTTGCCGGAACCGATTTTCGCCCCATCCACCAAGGCGGCGCTGGGCGCGCACGACGAGAACGTGAGCTTTGAGCATGTTGTCGGGGAAATCGGCGCGGAGCTGGCGGAGCGGGTGCGGGCGGTCAGCCTGCGACTGTACCGGGAAGCGGCGGAGTATGCCTTGGCGCGCGGCATCATCATTGCCGACACCAAGTTCGAATTCGGCCTGGACGAGGGCGGGCAACTGGTACTGATGGACGAAGCGTTAACCCCCGATTCCTCACGGTTCTGGCCGGCGGATCAATATCGACCGGGCGTCAACCCGCCCAGCTTCGACAAGCAATTCGTGCGCGACTACCTGGAAACGCTGGACTGGGATAAACAGCCGCCGGGGCCGGAGTTGCCGCCGGAGATTGTCGAGCGCACCGTCGCCAAATATCGCGAGGCGCTGGAACGCTTGACGGAGTCGGTGTGAGCGACGCGTTCCCTACTCCTAATCAACAGGTATGGGATCAGTGGATGGAGAAGAAGAAATCCATCGGCGACATGTGTCAGATTGGTCTCCAGATCGGAAATACTCGTTTCGGCAGCGATGTTTCTTTGTCACAAGAAGGCGGTTAATTTGGACAAGGAGCGGTTCAAGTGGCGTCCAAGCACCGAACTGGCGCCGGGCGATACAGTTCGTCCAGCGGCGCCGAGCGACCGGGGCCGACCACGATCCGGCAATGCTCGCGTCGTAGTTGCCGGGGATTTGCCGCGCCGCAGGCATGGGCGATGATTGCCACCTCGCGGCGCAAGTTCTCCGCGTAATGTCGCACCCGTTCGGCCTTGTCCGTCGGGTCCAACCCGCGTTGCAACCGGGGGTTGTGAGTGGTGATCCCGGCCGGGCAAGTGTTCTTGTCGCACTGCATGGACTGAATGCAGCCCAGCGCGAACAGGAAACCACGCGCCGAGTTCACGAAATCGGCGCCCACGCACAGCGCCCAGGCCACTTCGCCGGGATTGATCAGCTTGCCGGCAGCGATCACCCGGACCCGCTCGCGCAGGCCGTATTCGCTCAACTTGTCCACCACCAGCGGCAAGCTTTCCTGAATCGGCAAACCCACATAATCGAGCAAACTCATCGGTGCCGCGCCGGTGCCACCGTCGGCACTGTCCACGGTGATAAAATCGGGGGCACTGGCCGGTCCTCGACGGAGGATCGTCTGGCACAGATCGTCGAACCAGCGTGGATCGCCGATCACCAGCTTAAAGCCGGTGGGCTTGCCGGTGATGACGCGAACCCGAGCGACGAAATCCAGTAGCGCCGCCGCGTCGGCGATGTCGGGATGACGATTGGGACTGCGCGAATCCTGGCCGAGCGGAATGCCGCGGATGGCGGCGATTTCCGGCGTGACCTTGACTGCGGGCAGGATGCCACCCTTGCCCGGTTTTGCCCCTTGGCTCAGCTTGATCTCGAACAGGCGGACCTGAGAATGGGCGGCTACCGCGCGCAGTTTATTTTCGTCCAGAGCACCCCACTGGTCGCACACCCCGTATCTCGCGGTCCCGATCTGGAACACCAGGTCGGCGTTGCCTTCCAGATGGTAGGGGGACAAACCGCCCTCACCGGTGTTGAGCCAACAACCGGCTTGTCGCGCTCCTCTCGACAGCGCGCGTACCGCCGGTTGAGAAATCGCGCCGTAGCTCATGGCCGAGATGTTGAAAAAGCTGGGCGCCGCATATGGCTGGGGGCAATCCGGGCCGATGACCCGCGGCTCGGCTGTCGCCGGTTCGGTATCGAGCGCGGGAAAGGCGGCGTTGGCGAACAGGACGGCGCCCGGCGGGCGCAGATCGCGGGTGGAGCCAAACGGCTGGGTGTTGTCCAGATTTTTCGCCGCCCGGTAGACCCAGGCGCGTTGCGCCCGATTGAACGGCATCTCCTCCCGATCCATGGCGGAGAAATACTGGCGGAAAAACACGCCCAGATGCTCCAGCCGGTAGCGCAACCGCCCGATCACCGGGAAATTGCGACGAATGGCATGTTGAGTCTGGGTGATGTCGATGATGTAAAGCACGGCGACCAGCAGGATGCCAACGCCGATGGCGAAAACGAACAAAGCCGCCATCACGGCCAGAAACGTGGTGATAAAGCCGGGTAGATCGAAGGTAACCATGGCAAATCTCCGGGTCGGCAAGCGCGTGCCGCGACCGCTATTCTAGCGCCGCGCTTGCCCGATGGCTGGGAAGATTCTGTTCTTCTGGACGAGATCGACAAGGCAAAGTGAACGGCACAATTCAGCCAACGAGCACGGCCATCCGCCATTTGCGCACCGAGTTGACCAGATAAATATGCCGGGCCGTGCGCAGGTCGGTGGGGGTCAGAACGTGCTCCCGAATGTGGCCGGCAGCGAGCAGCCAATCGCGAAACGTACCCGCCAATAGACCGCTCGCCACCGGCGGGGTGAGTCGTTCGCCGTCCAGGTCCAGCACCAGATTCGCCGTGCTGGCCTCGGTCAGCTCCCCGCGTTCGTTCCACAGGATGACCTCATCGCAATCCGGTCGGGACGCGCGGGCGTCGTCGTATATCTCGCGCCGAGTGGTTTTGTGATACAGCCAGATCACGTTGGAATCGACGGGTGCCTGGGCCAGACCGATTCGCACCGGTGGCGGAGATGTCTCCTGTGTCAGTGTGACCACCTCCAGCGTGAATGCGCCGTTCCGATTGACCAGCAGCCGGATTTTGCTCGCCGCATTTAAAGTCGTCGCCAATTCGCTTAGCCGGGCCTCGACGGCGGGCCGGTCGAGCGGGACCTTGAAGTAAAGCGCGGTATCCGCCAACCGCGCCAGATGCGTTTCCAGCAGGAAATAGCCATCGCCCGGTTCCCACAGCAGCGCTTCCAGCAATTGAAACTGGGGTTGCCGCGCAGTCAGCACACGGGCCTTGAGCAAGCATTCCGCGTACTCGTCGCCGGCATCGGAATCCCAGACCACGCCACCGCCCACGCTGTAGCGCGCCCGCCGCTGCTCGCGGTCGATCAGCGCCGTGCGAATGGCGACATTGAAGCGCGCCCGCCGCTTCGGGCCGATCCAGCCGATGGCCCCGGTGTACACGCCACGCGGTTGCGGTTCCAGTTCCCGAATGATTTGCATGGTGCGCACCTTGGGCGCGCCGGTGATCGAGGCGCAGGGAAACAGGCTGGCCAGAATCTCCACCACCGAGGCCCGGGTGCGGGCGGTGACGGTGGAAGTCATTTGCAGCAGGGTGGGGTAGCGCTCGACCGCGAACAAGCGGGGCACGGCCACGCTGCCGGTTTCGGCCACCCGGCCCAGATCGTTACGCAGCATGTCCACGATCATCAGGTTTTCGGCCCGGTTTTTGACGGATTGCCGCAGATCGGCCATCCGCGCCTCGTCTTCCGCCAAGGTCCGTCCGCGCGTCGCCGTACCCTTCATCGGTTGCGTGGTCAAGCGCTCGCCATCCAGTTGAAAAAACAGTTCCGGCGAGGCCGAGCAGACCGCAAACCGGCCGGTGTCGATAAAAGCGGCGTACTCCCCCTGCTGCGCCGTCGCCAGATCGACGAAGAACGGCCACGGGTCGCCCGCGAACGTGGCCTGGAGCGGAAAGGTATGGTTGACCTGATAGCTATGGCCACGGGCCAGGTAATCCTTGATGCGGCGGATGATCGTTGCATGGGCGGCGCGGTCGAGGGCGGGTTGCCAGGAACCCACCATGTAGGACGCGGAGGACGGTGGATCGGCCCATTCCGTCGCCCAAGCAGCGAGGATTTCCATGCGTTCATACAGGCCAAACCACAGCAGCGGCAGGTCCGGCAGCGGGGCGTGGACGGCCAGACCATAGGCGGCGGCGGCTTCGTAGGTGATGAAGCCGGCGGCGGTCAGGCCGTGCTGGTTGACAGCGGTTTCGAGGGCTTGCAGCGCCGGGATGACTTCATCCGGCCGCATGGCGACCACCACATGCGCCGGCGCGGTGAACCGCAGCCCGCGAGGGCCATCCTGGATGAAAGCATCGCCGATCATGCCGTTTCCCGCCGTCAGAGGTGATTCAAGCCGATTTTTCAGGCCGATAGGCACCGTATTGTCCGCTGAAGGTCATCACCGCTTCGCCACCGGAGCGGATGATCACCTCGACCGCCCAGCGGGCCTTGCCGCGCTGGCGAAGGCTTTGCAGGAATTTTTCGGTGGTGGCCGGGTCCGGCCGGGCGCATTCGGTCACGATGTCTTCCCGCAGCGGTTTCAGGAACTTCAAGGTGCTGTCGGTGATCACGATCTCGGCGTTCTCGCTGTGCTGATCCAGGGTAGAGCGGGTCAGCGCCCAGCCGGTGAGCGCGGCGATGGCCGCCATCGAGCCGCCGAAGGCGATGCCCTTGTCGTTGATGTTCGGCGCCAGTGGCGCGGTCATCGCCAACCCGGAATCGTCGCAGCGTTCCAGCCGGGCCTGCATGGCCCCAAACAGCGGGACGTGGTGGTTGAGATAGTCGTTGATTTCCTGCAGGTAGGACATGACGGCCCCCGTGGTCGAATGGAATGAACGGTTCGCAAGAAAATGCGCCGGTATTTTCGCTTTTTTCCGGTTCGGCGTGGTCCTTTATAGAGCCTTGCAATAACCAACAACCGGGAGATGCCTCCTCATGCTCGAAAAACCCGCCGTCACCCAGCACCCCATTGCCGATCTCATCGCCCGCCGCTGGAGCCCCCGCGCCATCGCCGCCGATCAGCCGGTCAGCCGCGAGAATCTACTGGCGTTGCTGGAAGCGGCGCGTTGGGCGCCGTCCTGCTTCGGCGACGAACCGTGGCGTTATTTGGTTTGGGATCGGTTTCACGATGCCACCGGCTGGCAAAGCGCGTTCGAATGCCTGGCCGAGGGCAACCGAAGCTGGGTCAAAAATGCACCGATACTGCTGTTGTCGGTGGCGGCGCCGAACTTCGGCCACAACAACAAACCGAACCGCTGGGGGCAGCACGACACCGGCGCCGCCAGCGAAAATCTCTGCTTGCAAGCCGCGGCGCTGGGTCTGGTGGCGCACCAGATGGGCGGTTTCGATGCCGACCAGGCCAAGGCTGCGTTCGCCATCCCCGCCGATCACGCCTGCATGGCGATGATCGCGGTTGGCCATCCGGCGCCCGCCGACAGCCTCCCGGACCCGTTGCGCGAGCGGGAACTGGCGCCCAGAACGCGCAAGCCACTCGACCGGATCGCCTTCGCCGGTCGCTGGGGCCATGGCTTTCAGGCGTAGAAACCCTTACCGCATCCGGCGGTCGTACCCTCGTTGATCCGATTCATGTAGAGTGCGCTCCCGTGTTCGGGAGACGATGGATAGCCGATGCCCAAGACCCTGTCCGATCAGCGCTCCGCCCGGGGCGCTAGCCGATATCTGCTTCGTTCCGTACTGTTTCTGGTCGCGCTGGCGGCGCTAGGGGTGTTTTTCCAGCGCCCGCTGGCTGCCGCCTTCATGACCAACCCCTATTTGAACGGCACCGTCGCGGCGGTGTTTTTGTTCGGAGTGTTCTACACCTTCAAGGCGCTGGCGGACACGCTGGGGGAGGTCCGCGCCGCCGAACGGGCCGCCGCCATGGCGCTGAAGGCCCGCCGCCGGGAATGGTCCCACACCGAGGCCAACCAGGCCCTGCTGGAGAATATCGGCCGTGGAGTGGGCGATTTTCTGCGCAAGATTCATCGGGTCATCAGCCACGGCGACGCCGCCGCGACCTTGCCGTATCTGCTGGATTCGCTGGCCACCCGGGGCGACGACCAGCGGGCGCTGGTGCGCTATCTGGTTGGGGCGCTGGTGCTGCTGGGTTTGATCGGCACCTTCTACGGCCTGCTGCTGACCATCGCCGGAGTACGCGACGTGATCGGCGGTCTGTCCACCGATAAGGCGGCCGACACCATGACCTTGATCGCCAGCTTCAAGGATCGGCTGGCCGCGCCGCTGGGCGGCATGGGTACCTCGTTTTCGTCCTCGATGTTCGGCCTGCTGGCGGCGCTGGCGCTGAGCTTTCTGGAATTGCAACTGCTCCATGCCCAGAACCACCACCATGCCCAGATGGAGGCGCTGGTGGTTAGCGATCTGGTGCCGCTGTGGCAGCCGGTGGTCACGGTCACCGCCAGCACCGAAACCATTTCACCGCGCCATCTGGCGGCCCTGCTGCAAGCCACCACCGACCGGCTGGAGCGGGTGGCGGCGACCACCGAGTATCTGGCCAACCGCGGCGAGGGCATCACCCGGGTCGCGGAGCAAATCGCCAGCCTGGGCGAGCGGATCGAGTCCCTGCGGGCGACCTTGCGGGATATCGAAAACGACCGCACCGCCGATCTGCGGCACGAACTGCGCACTATCGCCCGTCTGCTGGCGCAGCAGCCGATGACTACCGTTCAGCGGGACGAGGATACTCATGCCCCGCAGACGTGACACGCTTGGCGATATCAATATTTGGCCTGCTTTCACCGATGCGCTGGGCGGACTGGTGATGGTGCTGATCTTCCTGATCACCGTGTTTGTGGTCAGCGAGGTACTGATCGGTCGCGAGATGATGGGCAAGGACACCGCCATCGGCCAATTACAACGAATCGTCGAGCACCTGGAAGGCTTGGCCGGCGACGCCGAACAGGAAGCGAAGCAGCTGCGCGGACGAGTCCAGGGTCTGGAAAGCACGGTCGGCGCGCGGGACGCGCTGTTGGCGCAACTGCGCAACGAATTGGCGGCGCTGCGAATGGCGCAGTCGGCGCTGAGCGTCGATAAAAGCAAGGCGGAACAGGCGGCGGCTGGTGCCCAGGACCTGGCGGCGCTACTCAGCGCCCGGGCCGAACGGCTGGCCAACGAACTGGAGCGGCTCAACCAAGCCCTGGCGGCCAACCAGGACGAACTGGCGCAACGTGATGCCGTCATCGTCCAGCAGAAGGGCCGGATCGAGGCGCTGGACAGCGCGCTCAAGAAGCGCTTGCTGGAGCGGGTCGAGGAATTGGAGAAATACGCCAGCGACTTCTTCGGCCGGCTGCGCGAGGTCTTTGCCGGCAATCCGGACATCAAGGTAGTGGGCGATCGCTTCGTGTTTCAGTCCGAGGTGCTGTTTCCCTCCGGCGAGGCCGCGCTGTCGCCGGGAGGGCGCGGCGACCTGGATAAATTCGCCATGGTTTACCAGCAGTTGGCCGCCCGCTTGCCACCGGATTTGCCAGTGATCATCGAAGTACAGGGTCATACCGACCGGGTGCCGATCCGCGGTCGTTTTCCCTCCAACTGGGAGTTGTCCACCGCGAGGGCGCAGGAAGTGGTGAACTATCTGATCCAGCAGGGTATCCCGCCGCAGCGGCTGGCGGCGGTCGGCATGGCGGAATATCACCCGATCGATCCGGCGGACAACCCGGAGGCGTACCGCCGCAACCGCCGCATTGAGTTGAAGATCACCAGCCGTTAAGGCGTAAAATAAGTAGGGTAAACTTCAAAACCCCTGTTCCCAATCCGCGAGAGTAGCCCCCATGGACTTCAAGACGACCGACCTGTGCGATGAATTTTCCGATCGCCTGCAAATCGCCGAGCCGATCTTCGGCGATTACGGCGGCGAGGTGATGTTCTGTGGCCCCATCGTGACCCTGAAGGTGTTCGAGGATAATTCCCTGGTTCGCGCCGCGCTGAAAGAGCCGGGCGAAGGCCGGGTGTTGGTGGTGGACGGCGGCGGCTCGATACGCTGCGCGCTGCTGGGCGACCAGCTCGCCGAAATGGCCGAGGAAAACGACTGGGCCGGTGTGGTGGTGAACGGCGGCATCCGCGATTCCGCCGCCATCGCCGAAATCGGCATCGGCGTCAAGGCGCTGGGCGTGCATCCGCTCAAGAGCGTCAAACGCGGTATCGGCGAGCGGGATATTCCGGTGCGCTTTGCCGGCGTGACTTTCCTGCCGGGCCACTATGTCTACGCCGACGAGGATGGTTTGCTGGTGGCGGAAGAACCGTTGTTCTGAAATTTCCCTGGTTTGAGGATGATGGAGGGGAGGGCCGGCCGGTCCTCTCCTTCATTATTTTTTAGGGGCCGGTGGTGCCGTGGAATTGCCGTGGGCGGGTTGGGCTCAGAACTGCCGCTGTCGCGCTCGCACCTCGACGATGGTCGAGGCGGCGGCGACAGCCTGCCCCAGGGTCATGATTTCCATATCTTCCAGCAATTCCAACATGCGCACGAAGACCCCGGCGGTCACCAGAGCATCGCCCAGCGCGGTGTGGCGGCCCGATACCCGCACCCCGAAGCGCTCGGCGATGGCATCCAGACTATGTTCCAGCGCGTGGTCGTGGAGGAACACCGATAGCAGCAGGGTATCGAGCACCGGGTTATCGAAGACGACACCGCTTTCCGCTTCCTTCAACTTGAGAAACTTCAGGTCGAACGCGGCGTTGTGCGCGACCAGCACGGCATCGCCGGCGAACTGGCGAAACTGGGGCAACACCAGATGCGCGGGTGGCTTGCCCTGGACCATGTCGTCGGTGATGCCGTGGAAGCGGGTGGAGTCCTTGGGAACGAGACGGCCGGGATTGACCAGACGATCAAAAGTCTCACCGGTAAGAATGCGGCCATTGACGATGCGCACCCCGGCGATGGAAACGATCTCGTCGCCCTCCGAGGGCTTGAGCCCGGTGGTTTCCAGATCGAACACCACGTAATCGAGCGACTTGAGCGGCCGTTCGGCCAGATCGCCGCCCGGCGCCGTCTGCTGCAACAGGCTGAAATCGTAGAACTCCGGCCGCGGCGGCAGTTCACTGGCCATGTGCATGCCACGAGCCGGCGGCAGCGGCACCCGAACCCGGGCCCATCCATCGCCGGGGCGGTCGCTCCAGATCTCGCTCTGGTGATGGTCGAGCACGTCGCGCACGGTGAGGCCGCCAGGGGCACCTGGCAGGACAGCGTCCAGCCAGCCGTCGAGCACGGCCGCCGGCACTGGTTCGCCGCGCCAGACGGTGTCGATATAGATTTGGCGCGGCCCGGCCTCGGCGCCGATGTCGAAGACCTTGCCGCCGGTCTGGGCGCTGATGCGGCGGACCAGATACTCATGCAGCAGAATGACCGAATGGCTGTCGCCGTGCAGCCACTGCGGCAGGTGGACCACGGTGACCGCGATGTCCGAGGTTTCTTTCAGCCGCTGCGCCACCAACTCCAACAGAGTGGCGGACAGATCATCGCTCATCGGCCAGTAGCCGGTGATCACGTCGCGATACTCGTGGCACAGGCGGTTCACCGTCTCGCTCAGCGCGGTACTCTCCTTGAATACCACTTCATCGAAGGTGCGGTGCGCGGCCCTATCCATGTCCGGATTGGCGGCCTGCATCTCCGCCGCCGCGCGCAGGTTGGCGATCGGTGCCCGCAAACCCTCGGTGGCTTCGCGCAGCAGACGGTCGCGCTTGCCCAGCGCCGCCAGATCCTCGGTGATGTCGTTGAAGGTAATGACATAGCCGGTGGGCGATTCCTCAGTGCCGAGAATCAGGGTCATCTGGGCATGCAGGGTATGCTGGCTGTCGGTGGTGGCACAGACGAAGCGCGTGGTGATACCCATCGGGTGCTGGTGGTGGCGGCCTTCGGCCACACGCAGGCGCAGGCGGCGGAAGGCATTGGAAACCGGTTCGCGGGTTACCACGGTGAACAACGGGCGACCGAGCCCGAGTTCACCGGTGACGTGCAGGATTTTTAGAGCCAATTGATTGTACAGCAGCACCTGATTGTTGAGATTGCACACCACCACCCCTTCCTGTAAGTCCATCAGGATGGCTTCCAGCCGGCTTTTCTGCTCCTCGACCCGCGCGGTGGCGGTGGTCATGGCCTGAAGCAGTTCGCGGTGGTGGGCGGCGAGACGCCGGGTCAGTTCATTGACGGCCTGAAACAACGGCCCCAACTGGCTCGGTCCGGCGTACTGGATTTCATGATCGGGATTGGCGTGCAGGGTGGTGAGCAGGCCGCGGGTCAGGCTGGTCAGGGGCGCCGCCACCAGTTGATCGCAGAAAAACCAGGCGGCGGCGATTGCGGCGATCAGAAAGAAGCCGGCGACGGCCGCGTAGTGCATCAGATAGCTCCAGGGTTCGAAGCTCGCCGCCAGCTTGCCGCTCCGGACCAGCTCGGCGAATGCCAGCCACAGTGCGGTCGTGACCGCCGCCAGCGCGGTGAGAGTGATGGCGGCGAATACCAGCGCAAAAACAAGTCGCAGTTTCATGGATTCGTTGGGTTTCGTTGTTCAGGACGCCGGCACTGGCGCCGATCAGGACAGATGGCCGGCCAGCTCGGCACGGACTCGGTCACGTAACCGGTCAATAGCCTTCATGGCGTCCGCCAGATGTTCCTTGGCTCGCTTGGACAGACTATCGGGATGGACGAAGTAGGTGATTTTCCTGGCTGTGCGGAAATCAGCGATCTGCTGACTCAATAATAGATTGGTGATTTGGACGAAACTGCCTTTGAGATCTTCGCGTTCGGTGGCGTCAAGAATGCCGAGATTGTGCAGGGCATCGATCCGCGCTAGCGTCCCGGTTTGCTCCACGCCTTCACGGAGACTGAACAGCCGCGCGCCCTCCACCAAAGGCAGCAGGGCGTGATGCTTGAGGTTAATCTGGCCGCGATAATAGGGGTCTTCCTTTTCGGTGACGAAGCCGCCGAACAGCCCGAGACCAACATTGTGGTCGCTGGTTTCCTCGTACATCGCCCGTAAAAACGCGCGATCTTCGCGCAGCATCGTCGTGACATGGCCGCGCAGGCGACCCGCCAGTTCGTGGCGATGTCCCCACACCGGCTGGAAATCGAAAAAGATATCGGATAACTGGAGGGCGATCCGATTGCGCTTGCGTCCCCAGCCATCCAGTTGTCGGAACCACTGCGACAGGGTCTTGCGCCACATCGGATTGACCGCCATGCAATAACCGCGGCACAGCGGCAGGCCGACCGTGTCGAGGCTGGCGACCAGTCGGCTCGCCAGCTCCATGAAATAGCCGTCGATGCGGTTGTGCTCTTCGTCGGGGTAGTCCTCGATGATGAAACCATTGTCCTGGTCGGGGCCGATGAAATTCTCGCCCCGACCGCCCGAACCCATGACGATGACCGAGAAATCGACCGGCGGCTTGCCCCAGCCCTCGGCATCAAGACCGGCGATGCATAGATCGGTCACGCGTCGGTAGATGTCATTGTTGATATGGGTCAGCAGGGCTTGAATTTCGGGTGCCGGCAGACCGTCGTCCAGCAGTTCGGCGGCCAGTTCGACCTGGGCGGTCTTGACCTGTTTGAGCCCTTCGAGCGTGCCCTCGTGCGTGATCAAATCGATTTGCTGCACCATCTGTTCGGACGCCGCCGACAGGGCATCGTACAGATCGAGGATGCCGACCACGGTGTGGTTTTCGTCCAGCACCGGCAAGTGGCGCAGGTTGTAACGCCGCATCCGGCCGATGGCGTGGTAGAGATACTCGCCGGCGGGAATGGTCAACACCCGGCGGGTCATCACTTGATCGACGGGGGTTTCGGGAGGAACCTGGAACGCGATTCGCCGGGTCACGTCCTGTTCGGTGAGAAGACCGAGCAGGCGCCCGCTGGCGTCGGTGACGACCACGCTGGACAGGTGGTCGCCGAACATCTGCTGGACGGCTTCGGCACAGCTCGTGCCCGACAGCACCGTCGGCGGACGGTCGCGCATGAAGTCGCGAACCAGTTTGCTGAAAATCGCCGTTTGAGATCGCACCCCGCTCCCTCCGCAGCCGCCAAACGCGCCTGAATGGACGGCTAGGGTATCAAGCCAGACTCAGGATCGAAACCGAGAAGGCGGCGAATAGAGCAACGGCAAACAGGGCGCGGGTGGACGGGAAGTTTTGGGTGATGCGAAACACTTGGTAGAGACCTGCGAGAAACAAGGCCGCGCCGAAAACGGCCAGCGTTTGATAGATCAGTGGTATCGGTCCAGCAGAATGAGCAGTCGTGGTCGTCACGGCGACCGTGAACGCCACTGCTGGCAATGCCGGCAGGGTCAACGGCAATAAATAGCCGCCCGCCCGGTAGAGCAGACCTAGTTCACCCCGACCGCCTAATGCCTTGGCCATGAGCCAAGCCACCAGCATGATGCCGATATGGATCATGATTGTGATCAGAACACCGGGCAGAATGTTACCCAGCATCAGAACCCAGAACGGAATATTTGTGACCGGGATGCCTTTCAACTCGCCGCCGATAGAGCGTTGCAGCAGGGCGACCAGAATGCCGTAAATCACCCCGACCAGGATGATAAAGGCGCTGATCCAAAGTGGAGCGCGCCGATTTTCACAAGCGTGTATGCAAGCTTGTGGCTGTAGGAGAAAAATATCGAGAATAGGCAATTTCTACCCCCCACCCTAACCCTCCCCCACAAGGGGGGAGGGAATCTTAGGGAGAGTGTTAACGGCTACTGTTGACCAGAAGCCGGTTGAGCAGCCGGAGCCGATTCGGCCGCTGGGGCTTCGGCCGCTGGGGCTTCGGCCGCATTGGTTACTGCGTCGGTTGCCGCGTCTGCCGCATCGGCTGCCGCGTCCGCCGCATCGGTTGTTGCATCGGCTGCCGCGTCCGCCGCATCGGCTGCCGCGTCTGCCGCATCGGTTGCCGCATCGGCTGCCGCGTCTGCCGCATCGGCTGCCGCGTCGGTTGCCGCGTCCGCCGCATCGGTTGTTGCATCGGCTGCCGCGTCTGCCGCATTGCTTGCTGCGTCGGCTGCTGTTCCTGCTGCTGCTTTTACGGCTTCTGTTGCATCAGTTGCGGCTTTTGCTGCTGCATCTACCACCGGCGCCGGGGCGGCTGGCGCGGCAGCGGCCGGCGCTTCCACTGGCTTGGCGTAAGTCGGATCAGGCATGGCTGACCAGATCATGAGCGCCAAGGCAAGGGCAGCGGTCACCAAAGCGAAGGTGTTGCTGCTATAGCGTTTGGAATCATAGTTCTGCCAACCGTGAATACGATCGATCTCACGCAGTACCTTCTCGTTCTTTTCGCCACCGGTTAGCAGGCTGACGACGACAATCGTGAACCAGGCCGCCGACATGGTGAAGATACCGGTGACCAAATGCACGATGGGTCCCGCGTCAATCAGCGTGAAATCGCCCAGTTTGCCCTTGCTGAAAAACAGGACGCCGGACAGGATACCACCGACGAGCAGACCGGCGATCGCGCCCGCTTTGTTGGCGCCTTTCCACCAGATGCCGAGAACCAGCACCGGGGTGAAGGTCGAGGCCGCTACGATAAAGGCCCAGATCACGCTGGTTAGCAGAAAATCCGGGGGATTGAGTGCCAGACCGATGGTGGCCAGGCCACCCAGCGCGGTGAAGATGTAACCCATCTTGACCTTGCTCTTATCCTCGGCTTTTGGGTTGATCGTTTCGTAGATGTCGCTGCCGAGGCCAGAGCCAATCACCATCAGCAGACCACCGATGGTCGAAAAACCCGCTGCCAGCGCACCAGCCACCGGCATCGCCGCGATCCAGCCCGGCGTCAACGCCTGACTCATCACGACGATCAGCAGGTCCGCCTCTTTCGCCTGGATTTGCAGACCTTGGGCATTCAACTCATTCACGGTGTAGAGCTTGGCGGCGAAGCCGATGGCAAAGGTGGTGAAAAACACCAGGCCAACGAAGAAGGTGCCCCATAAGGTTGACATCTTGGCGTCGCGAATCGAAGGCGCCGTAAAATAGCGCATGGCGATATGCGGCAAGCCCATGGTCCCGCAGGCAATAGAGAAGAACACGCCACAATAGAACTTGAAACTCATCGGCACGGTGCCGTTCACGGTGAGGAACGGATTAAAATAGGAGGCCATGACCTCATTCATCTGCGGCACCAGGTCAGCGTAGCCGAACGGTGGGAAGAAGCTGGCCGGACCGGCGCCGATCTTCAGCAGGATGATCACCGCCGGTACGTACAGCGCAATGATCATGATGATGGCCTGCAAGGTCTGGTTGTAGGACAGGCCGTACATGCCGCCGATGGTGACGTAAGCCGTGACGACCAGGCCACCGACGATCAATCCGGTCGTGTAATCCCAGTGGAACATCACCTGGAAGACGTTGCCGACACCTTTCATCTGGCCAATCAAATAGAGCTGGGCCAGGAAGATCATGCAGATCACGGCAACCACCTTGGCGGTCCGCCCGAAGCGCTCGCCGATAAACTGCATGCTGGTAAACTTGCCCCAACGGCGCAATGCGGGCGCCAGCGCAACCGAAATCAATACGAAGCCGCCGGTGAAGCTCATCACCAGCGCCACGACGTAATACTGCATCTTCCACAGCAGGGCGGTAAAACCCAGGAAGGTGGCCAGACTCATGTAGTTGGAACTCATGGCCAAGCCGTTCGCGAGCGGGCCAATACTGCGGCCCGCGGTAAAGTAATCGTCGCTGGACGCAACCCGTTTCTTCGACAGCCAACCGACATAGAGGAAGGAGCCGATCATCAGCAGGGTGTAGATGATGCCGAGCGTCGAGACCGTTGCTGACGGTTCGAAGACGTAGTACTTGGGTTCCTCAGCTTGCGCAAGAGCCAGCGCGGGCAGGAACAGGGCTATCAGCGCTAGAAACCGGCTCATGGGTTGCCTCCTGGCGAGCTGTCCGCTGCTCCGCTGCTGGAATCGTTGATTTCCTGGTCAACTTTTTCGCTGATCTGGATGTAGATCCAGAAAACCGGGATCAGCACCAGCCAGCCGATGACAATGGTCAGCCAGTAGTCGGCTGGAAACCCAAAGATCGTCATCTTGTTCAGTTCGGGGAACAAGAAATACATGGGGAAAATGTGGGTCATCAAGGTGACCACCACAAAAGCAATCAGTGTCGTTCGACACTGTTTTTTATAGGCATCATGCATTCGCTCGTCATTCGTCATTCGCTTTTCCTCACGAGGTTATTGTCATGTTTTTGTCGCATTGCGGCGCTCCGAGGCTGACCGTTTTGCCCCACTTGGATGCGCCCACCAACACAGAATAGAACGAAAAATGTATATTTTGACCCGAATGTTTCTTAAATCCGCCGTTGGTGGCGGAGATTGCCCCTCTGTGCCGCATCGATTCTGGATGGATCTGGGGATGGACCCACGCCCGCGCGACGCCAGCAGGGCCGCCGAGAGGATCTGCGCCAAAGCGAACTCTTGAAAGCAGAGCGGCGATGTCTTACAAGTGCTTCGCCTCCCACCACACAGAGCCAACGATTCATCCCCATGACCCTTGTCGCCACTCTCGCCCGCGAACTCGCCGTCCGGGAAAGCCAGATCGAAGCCGCCGTCACCCTGCTGGATGGCGGCGCCACCGTGCCCTTCGTCGCCCGCTACCGCAAGGAAGCCACCGGTGGGCTGGACGATACCCAACTGCGCCTGCTGGAAGAACGGCTCGGCTACCTGCGGGAGTTGGAGGACCGGCGCGGCGTCATCCTGACCAGCATCCGTGAACAGGGGCAATTGAGCGCTGAACTGGAAACCGCCCTCCTCGCCGCCGACACCAAGACCCGGCTGGAGGACCTGTATCTACCTTACAAGCCCAAGCGCCGCACCAAGGCGCAAATCGCCCGCGAAGCCGGACTGGCGCCGCTGGCTCACGGCCTGCTGGCCGACCCCACACAGACGCCCGAGCAGGTTGCCGCTGGCTTCGTGGATGTCGAGCGTGGCGTGGCCGATGTCAAGGCGGCATTGGATGGGGCACGGCAGATTCTGATGGAGGAGTTCGCCGAGAGCGCCGAATTGCTGGCCGAGTTGCGCGAGTATCTATGGGACAACGCGGTGCTGCATTCGCAACTGCTTGAAGGCAAGACTGAGGAAGGCGCCAAGTTTCGCGACTACTTCGACTACCGGGAAGCGCTCCGGCAGGTTCCCTCTCATCGCGCCCTGGCGTTGTTCCGGGGCCGCAATGAAGGGATATTGCAGATGACGCTGGAAATCGGCGATCCCGAAGCCCCTGGACCCGACCCCGGCGAGCGGCGGGTCGCCGCTCATTTTGGCATTCGTGACGAGGGCCGGCCCGCCGATGGCTGGCTGCGAGAAACCACTCGCTGGGCCTGGAAGGTTAAGCTGCTGTCGCATCTGGAGACCGAATTGAAGCAACGCGTGCGCGAAGCCGCCGAGGAAGAGGCAATTCGAGTATTCGCCAGTAATTTGCGCGATCTGCTGCTGGCCGCGCCGGCCGGTGCCCGGCCGACCTTGGGGCTGGACCCCGGACTGCGCACCGGGGTCAAGGTGGCGGTGGTGGACGTCACCGGCAAGTTGGTGGATACCGCGACCATTTATCCCCATGCCCCGCGCAAGCAGTGGGACGAGAGCCTGCACGCGCTGGCGGAACTGTGCCGCCGGCACAAGGTGGAGTTGCTCAGCATCGGCAACGGCACCGCCTCGCGCGAAACCGACCGATTGGCGACCGAGTTGATGCAACGCCATCCCGAACTGCGTCTGCAAAAACTGATGGTGTCGGAAGCCGGGGCTTCGGTCTATTCCGCCTCGGAGCTGGCGGCGCGGGAGTTTCCCGAGGTGGACGTGTCCTTGCGCGGGGCGGTGTCCATCGCCCGCCGCCTGCAAGACCCGTTGGCGGAGCTGGTCAAGATTGAACCGAAAGCCATTGGCGTGGGCCAGTATCAACACGACGTCGGACAAACCCGGCTGGCACGGAGCCTGGATGCGGTGGTCGAGGATTGCGTCAACGCGGTCGGCGTGGACGTGAATACCGCCTCGGCGCCGTTGTTGGCGCGGGTGGCCGGGCTGAACGCGGCGCTGGCCCGCAACATCGTCGAGCATCGCGACGCCAACGGCCCGTTCCGGCGGCGGGAACAGTTGCTGAAAATTTCCCGGTTGGGCGACAAAACCTTCGAACAGGCCGCCGGTTTTCTGCGGATTCTCAATGGCGACAATCCGCTGGACCGTTCCGCCGTCCACCCGGAAGCCTATCCGCTGGTCGAACGCATCCTCGCCGGCAGCGGGCGTGGCTTGCACGAGGTGCTGGGCAACGCCGCCTTTCTCAAGACGCTGGAGCCGGCCCGCTTTACCGATGAGCGCTTTGGCTTGCCGACCGTGCGCGACATTCTGGCGGAACTGGAAAAACCGGGGCGCGATCCCCGGCCCGAGTTCAAGACCGCCACGTTCCAGGAGGGTGTGGAAAAGCTGGCCGATTTACAGCCGGGGATGGTGCTGGAAGGGGTGGTGACCAATGTTGCCAACTTCGGCGCGTTCATCGATATCGGTGTGCATCAGGACGGGCTGGCACATGTGTCGGCGCTGGCGGACCGCTTTGTAAAAGATCCGCGCGAGGTGGTCAAGGTCGGTCAGGTGGTGAAGGTCAAGGTGTTGGAGGTGGATCTGGAGCGACGGCGCATCGCCCTGACCCTGCGCCTGAGTCAACCGCTTGCCGGCGAGCAGGATCGCCAGGTACCCGCCGCCGCGCCGCCCGCCGCCCGCGAGCGGAATCGGCCGCGCAAGGACCGCTCCAGCGGTCGCGACCGTCAGGAGCCGCCGCCGGAAAATCGTCCGGGTGCCTTGGCCGAGGCGTTTGCCCGCGCGCGACGGGACAAGTGACGCCGGTGGTGAACCGCCGGCGCGGCGAGGCTGGCGCTCAGTCTTCCCGGTCGGCGAGCAGGTCGTTCTCGTCGCTGAACTCTTCGTCCTTGTCGTAGCCCAGGTCGTCCGGCTCGATTTCATCGTAGGGGCCGGACCAGTCTTCCGGCGCTTCGATGGTCTCCAGTGGCAGCTCGTACCAGATGTCCAGATCCATCTCTTCCAATTCGCCGTCGAAGTACTGGATTTCGACCGTCTGCGCGTCTTCGTCCAGAGCAACGACTTCGAAATCGTTGCCGGTATCCTCGTTGTGGTACCAATTGCCGATGATGGGATCAACATCGCTCATAACCGGTCTCCTGCTGAAATCGGGAAGTGGGCGGGCCGCCGGTGGGGGCGGCGTTGTCATATCCTGGTAGCGACCAGTGATCATTTATTATCTCTTTAATTCTTAACGATGAACCACTCGCAATTCAACCGTGAAATCGCGGAAATTCGCAATGATCGCATTCACGGCGCCAGCGAGTTGGCTCGCCGTTGCCTGGCGATCCTGGCGGAGGCGGCGAAGACGCTGCCGGCCGCCGACTGTGACGAATTCCGGCAACGCTTGCTGGCCTTGGCCGCCGAACTGGCGGCAATCCGACCGAGCATGGCACCGATCGGCAATCTGCTGCGGCGCTGGCGGGAGCGGATCGGTACGGCCAACGGGGATTTGGAACGGCTCCGCCGGCTGGCCACCGAGCACGCGGCGGCGCTGATCG
This sequence comes from Candidatus Competibacteraceae bacterium, assembly GCA_016699715.1. Lineage (NCBI taxonomy): Bacteria > Pseudomonadati > Pseudomonadota > Gammaproteobacteria > Candidatus Competibacteraceae > Candidatus Competibacteraceae bacterium. The sequence continues at coordinate 2,604,080 of CP065007.1, forward strand.
CCCTGTCGCGCCAAGCAGTGACCGACTGCGCCGCCCACGCGGCCCGTTGGTTCGGTCCCGGTCGTACCTTGATGACTCACAGTCTCAGCTCGACGGTGCTCGAAACCTGTCGTTTGCTCAGGAACCAGGACTTGCGAATGATCGTCACCGAATCGCGGCCACTGGCCGAGGGACGGCGGATGGTGGAGCGGCTCTCGGCCTGGAACGTACCGACCATTTACATCACCGACGCCCAGATGGGCCTGTTCGTTGCCCACGCCGATGGCGTGCTGGTCGGCGCCGACAGCCTATTGGCCGACGGTTCGGCCATCAACAAGGTTGGAACTATGTTGCTGGCGCTGGCGGCGCGCGAATGCGGCGTGCCCTTCCACGTTTGCTGCGAGAGTTTCAAACAGCGCGCCGAGGATGAATCACCGCCGGAACTGGAGGAAATGGCGTCCGCCGAACTGGCAGTGCCGGCATGGTCTGGTGTCAGCGTGCGCAACGTGTATTTTGACATCACTCCGGCGCGACTGATCGATGTCTGGATCAGCGAAACGGGAGTGCGTCAGGCCGTCGCGGCGCCATAAAAAAACCCGGCCATCTCGGTGAGACGGCCGGGTTCAGGGTTACCACGGGATCGTTGTTGTTATCCCGACAGATTGTTATTTGACCGCGCGGTTATCGACCAGGTCGGTGACCACGTTCGGATCGGCCAGGGTCGAGGTGTCACCCAACGCATCCACTTCGTTGGCGGCGATCTTGCGCAAAATGCGGCGCATGATCTTGCCGGAACGGGTCTTGGGCAGGCCGGGTGCCCACTGGAGTGCATCCGGCGAGGCGATGGGACCGATTTCCTTGCGGACGTGAGCGATCAGTTCCTTGCGCAGCGCCTCGGTCGGTTCGATGCCCATCTTGAGGGTGACGTAGGCATAGATACCCTGACCCTTGATGTCGTGCGGGAAGCCGACCACCGCTGCCTCGGCGACCGCCGGATGCAGCACCAGCGCCGATTCGACCTCGGCGGTGCCCATGCGGTGACCGGAAACATTGATGACATCGTCCACTCGGCCGGTGATCCAGTAGTACCCGTCCTCGTCGCGACGCGCGCCGTCACCGGTGAAGTACAAACCCTTGTACATCGAAAAATAGGTTTCGATGAAACGCGGGTGATCGCCGTACACGGTGCGCATCATTCCCGGCCAGGGCCGGGTGATGACCAGGTTGCCGTCGGTGGCGCCTTCCAGGAACTGGCCCTCGGCATCCACCAGGGCGGGGGTTACACCGAAGAACGGCCGGGTGGCGGAGCCGGGCTTCAGGGCGGTGGCGCCCGGCAGCGGAGTGATCAGGATGCCGCCGGTTTCGGTCTGCCACCAGGTATCGACGATCGGGCAGCGGCCGTCACCGACATTGTGGTAGTACCACTCCCAGGCTTCGGGGTTGATCGGCTCGCCCACGGAGCCCAGCAGGCGTAGCGACTTGCGCGAGGTGGCCTTGACCGGTGCTTCGCCCTCGCGCATCAGCGAGCGGATGGCGGTCGGCGCGGTGTAGAAGATGTTGACCTGGTGCTTGTCGACCACCTGCCAGAACCGGCCGGCGTCCGGGAAGGTCGGGATGCCTTCGAACATGACGGTGGTGGCGCCGTTGGCCAGGGGGCCATAGACGATGTAGGAGTGGCCAGTCACCCAGCCCACATCGGCGGTGCACCAGTAGATGTCGCCGTCGTGATAGTCGAAGATGTACTTGTGGGTGATCGCGGTGTGCAGCAGGTAGCCGCCGGTGGTGTGCAGCACGCCCTTGGGCTTGCCGGTGGAGCCGGAGGTGTAGAGGATGAACAGCGGATCCTCGGCATCCATGTGCTCTGGGGGGCAGTCGGTGGACGCGGTGGCCATCACGTCGTGATACCACACGTCGCGGCCTTCGACCCAGGCAATATTGCCGCCAGTACGCTTAACCACCACCATCTTCTGGACGCTGGGCGTATTCTGCAACGCCTTGTCCGCGTTGGCTTTCATCGGCACTTGGCGCCCGCCGCGCAGACCTTCGTCGGAAGTGACGACCACGTTGCACTCGGCATCGACGATGCGGTCCTTCAGCGAATCCGGCGAGAAACCGCCGAACACGATGGAATGGACAGCGCCGATGCGGGTGCAGGCCAGCATGGCGACCGCGGTTTCGGGGATCATCGGCATGTAGATGCAGACCCGGTCACCCTTCTTGACGCCCAAGCCCTTCAGGGCATTGGCGAACTTGCAAACATCCTCGTGCAGTTGCTTGTAGGTGATTTTTTGGTCTTCGTTGGGGCTGTCGCCCTCCCAGATAATGGCGATTTGGTCACCGCGGGTCGCCAGGTGGCGATCCAGGCAGTTATGGCTGACGTTGATCTTGCCGCCCTCGAACCAACGAATATGTCCCTTGGTGAAATCCCAGTCCAGCACCTTATCCCAGGGTTTGTACCAGGACAGAAACTGTTGGGCTTGTTCCGCCCAGAACCCTTCCGGATCATCGATCGAGCGCTTGTACATTTCCAGGTATTGATCGTTGTTGATCCAGGCGTGCGCGGCGACTTCGGCGGGTACTGGATAGACCTTGGCTTCAGACATTATCGTGTTGCTCCTTTGGTGGGATGGGGTTGTGATATCAGCGGCGACGGGCGGAGGGCGGCAAGCGCCACGCCAGGGGTCGTTTGATTTTATCGCTCTAAGTCTAGAAGCTCGGCTGTCTGAGTCAATCCATCCGGCGCGGGTCCGCGCGCGCCCTGGAGGTCCCAGCGGCGCGCCGGTATCGCCGGCACCCGTTCCAGTCGCCAATGAGTGCGCGCCCAAGCCAGAATCGCCGCCGGTGGTTCTCCATTTAGCTCGAGTGGCGGGTTTTGGCCGAGAAAACACAGCGCGGCCATGAGGGCCAATCCCGGTCTATCGAGATCGAGCGGCGTCGCGCCGGTTTGCTTGCCGAGCTTGTGGCCGTGTCGGTCAACGGCGACCGGCAGGTGGGCATAGGCGGGTGTGGGCAGGCCCAGCAGGATTTGCAGATAGATCTGTCGAGGGGTGGAATCCAGCAAGTCGCCGCCACGCACGATCTGGGTAATGCCTTGAGCCGCGTCGTCCACCACGACCGCCAGTTGGTAGGCGAACAGACCATCGGCGCGACGGATGACGAAATCGCCTACCTCCCGCTCCAGGTCTTGCTCGTAAGGACCCCGTAGACCGTCTTGGAACGCCAGCGGCGTGTCGGTCACGCGCAAGCGGATGGCGGCGGGGCGGCCCGGTTGGTGGATGCCGCCGCGGCAATGGCCGGGGTAAATCGGACTGCCGTCGCGAGCGTGGCTGGCGTGGGCGGCCAATTCTCGCCGGGTGCAGGTGCAGGGATAGGCCAGCCCGGCTTGCGACAACCGCTCCAGCGCCACCTGATAGCAATCCCGGCGTTGGCTCTGATACCACACCGGCCCGTCCCAGTGCAGGCCGTGGCGGTCCAGGGCGCGCAGGATGGCATCAGTGGCGCCCGGCGCGCTGCGGGGCATATCCACGTCTTCGATGCGCAACAACCACTCCCCACCGTAACGCCGGGCCTCCAGGAAACTGGCGAGCGCGGCGACCAGGGAGCCAAAATGGAGCGGTCCGGTCGGGGATGGCGCGAAACGGCCGCGTGCTGGACCATCCCCTATTGACCGGGGGCTTGCGTCAAGCAACCGCCGCATGAGTGAAGCGCGAGGTCAGCCGAACGATACCGTGCGCGGCTAGCCTTGTTTTTCGCGGATTTCTTCCAGCATCTTGCAGTCGATGCACAAGGTGGCGGTCGGACGAGCCTGCATGCGCGGCAGCCCGATCTCCACGCCGCAAGCCTCGCAATAACCGTAATCGCCGCTTTCGATTTGAGCCAGGGCCTCGTTGATTTTCTTGAGCAGCTTGCGTTCCCGGTCGCGGGTGCGCAATTCCAGGCTGAATTCCTCTTCCTGAGTAGCGCGGTCGTTGGGATCGGGAAACGCGGTAGACTCGTCCCGCATGTGGTTGACCGTGCGGCTCACCTCCTCCAGCAGACCTTGCTTCCAGTCTTGGAGAACTTGGCGAAAGTAAGTCCGTTGAGCATCGCCCATATAAGCCTCGCCTTCGGCGGGCTGGTAGGACACGGGCGCTCCCTGCGCGATCGGATTGGTAGCGACCATCGCGATTCCCTCCTGAATGGAACCAGACCGGCGCGGCGGAAACAGCCGTTATCGATCTCCGCCACGATACTGGCACCGGCGACTCGCGATGCCATCGATTGAAAATGTACAGCAGCCTTGTTGCCATAGCAAAAGTTATGGAAGAAAGGCCTGAACAAAAGTTATGGAAGAAAGGCCTGTCGCCGGCCGCGGAGCATGGGCTCATCGAGGTTTGATCGTGCTTGTGGAGGCATGAATTGGAACAACCAATCACGGGTTTATCCGCGTCCGCGCCATCGTTATAATCGCCTTGTCCTTAAGACTACCCACACCTCTGGATATCCACCATGCTTTCCGCCCGGCGTATCCCGTCATTCGCCACCATGAGTATGGTTGTATCATTGACGGGTCGGCCAGGAAAATGGTTGAGGCCGAAATTGAGAATGATTGGAACAACCGACGCGGCTGCGCGCGGTGGTGTCCTGCCCGACATCTTCCCTGTTCCCGGTACGGCCAAGGCGCCGCCACGGCTCGGCGGAGACGCGCCGCGCGGCCCGCCCGTCCATCCACTGCGCTCCAGGAAAAACCGCCCCAAATCGGATGTTATTGGGGTCCTTACAATACCCGGGAGTTAACAACCATCAATGAGCACACTTATCGAGCAGTTTCGCCAAAGTTCACCCCTGTTCGGCGGTAACGCGGCGTTCATCGAGGAACTGTACGAAAGTTTCCTGAGCGACCCGGAATCGGTCAGCGAGAACTGGCGGCAGTATTTTCGTAACCTGCAGTCGCAGACCCAGGGTGCCCACGACGTCGCGCACGGCCCGATCCGCGATTCTTTCGCTCACCTGGCGTTGCAGCCGCGGGCCGGCGTGGGGCGCATGCAGGCGTTCAGCCCCGCCGCCGCCGAAAAGCAGGCTTCGGTGTTGCGCATCATCAACGCCTATCGCACTCGCGGCCACAAAGCCGCCGATCTCGACCCACTGCGCCTGCGCGACCGACCACCGGTACCGGAATTGGAGCCCGGCTACCATGGTCTCAGCGAGGCCGATATGGACTCGTTGTTCAATACCGGTTCGTTAATGGCACCCTCGCAGTGGTCGTTGCGCGAGATTCTCGACCTGATCCGCGATGTGTACGTCGGCACCATCGGTTCCGAATACATGCACATCAACGACACCGCCGAGAAGCGCTGGATTCAGAAGCGGCTGGAGGGGCGGCGCGCCCGGCTCGATCTCGAAGCCGGGCAGCGTCGGGAGTTGCTGCGCTGGCTGGTGGCCGCCGAAGGGCTGGAGCGCTATCTGCACACCCGCTACGTCGGCCAGAAGCGCTTCTCGCTGGAAGGCGGCGATAGCCTGATCCCGATGATGGACGAGATCGTCCAGTTGGCGGGCGCCCAGGGCGTGCGGGAGATCGTGATCGGCATGGCCCATCGCGGTCGCCTCAACGTGCTGGTCAACATTATCGGCAAGGCCCCCAGCGAGCTGTTCGAGGAGTTCGAGGGCAAGCGGCGAGTGGCCGAGAGCAGCACCGGCGATGTCAAGTACCACATGGGGTTCTCCTCGGATGTCGAAACGCCCGGCGGCCCGGTACATCTGGCCCTGGCCTTCAACCCCTCGCACCTGGAGATCGCCAATCCGGTGGTCGAGGGCTCGGTGCGCGCCCGCATGGAGCGCCGTCGCCCGCCCGGCGCGGAATTCCCACCCCTGAACGCCGTGATGCCGCTGTTGATCCACGGTGACGCCGCTTTCGCCGGCCAGGGCGTCAACATGGAAACCCTTCAGTTCTCGCAGGTACGCGGCTACCGCACCGGCGGTACCGTGCACATCGTCGTCAACAACCAGATCGGTTTTACCACCAGCAACCCGCTGGATACCCGTTCGGCGCTGTACTGCACCGATGTGGCCAAGATGGTGCAGGCGCCGATCTTTCATGTGAACGGTGACGATCCCGAGGCGGTGCTGTTCGTGACCCGGTTGGCGCTCGAGTACCGGATGACCTTCAACAAGGATGTGGTCATCGACATGATCTGCTACCGCCGACTCGGTCACAACGAGGCCGACGAACCGGCCGCCACCCAGCCGATGATGTACAAGAAGATCCGGGCACGCAAAACCACGGCTACCTTGTACGCCGAGCAGTTGATTGCCGAAGGCGTGATCGCCGAGGCCGAATTTCACGACATGCAGACCAAGTACCGCGACGACCTCGACGCCGGCCATCAGGTGTCGCGGCCGACGCAGCCCCATGTCAAGGGACCGCATTCCGTGGATTGGTCGGCGTTCAAGAACGAGGACTGGAGCCTTCCGGCCGACACCGCCGTGTCGTTGGAGACCCTCCGCGAACTGTCCGAGCAGTTGCTGAAGGTACCCGAAGGCTTCGAAATGCACCCGCGCGTGGCCAAGATCATGGACGACCGCCGCAAGATGGCCGCCGGTGCCCTGCCGCTGGATTGGGGCTTTGCCGAAAATCTGGCCTACGCCGCTGTGCTCAAGCAAGGCTATCAGGTGCGCATTTCCGGCCAGGACTGCGGTCGCGGCACCTTTTTTCACCGCCATTCGGTGCTGCACAACCAGAAGGACGGCAGCAGCTACACGCCGCTGGCCAACCTGTATCCGGGTCAGCCGACCTTTTTCGTGATCGATTCCATCCTGTCCGAGGAAGCGGTGCTGGGTTTCGAATACGGCTACACCACCGCCGAACCCAACGGGTTGGTGATCTGGGAGGGCCAGTTCGGCGATTTCGCCAATGGCGCGCAGGTGGTGATCGATCAGTTCATTTCTTCCGGCCAGACCAAGTGGGGCCGGTTGTGCGGGCTGGTGATGCTGCTGCCGCATGGTTTCGAAGGCCAGGGTCCCGAGCACTCCTCGGCCCGGCTGGAACGCTACCTGCAATTGTGCGCCGAGAACAACATGCAGGTGGTGGTGCCGTCAACCCCGGCCCAGTGTTTCCACATGTTGCGCCGGCAAATGCTGCGCCCGTTCCGCAAGCCGTTGATCGTGATGAGCCCAAAGAGCTTGCTGCGGCACCGATTGGCGGTGAACAGCCTGGAGGATCTGACCGAGGGTTGTTTCCAGGAGATCATCGGCGAGTTCGATCCTCACGAGCCGTCGCAGGTCACCCGGCTGGTGTTCTGCAGCGGCAAGGTCTATTACGATTTGCTGGAAGCGCGCCGCGAGCGGAAGCTGGAGCATGTCGCCATCATCCGCATCGAGCAGCTCTATCCGTTCCCGCAGACGCCCTACAGCCAGCAACTGGAGCGTTATCCCAACGTTACCGACATCGTCTGGTGTCAGGAAGAACCCAAGAACCAGGGCGCCTGGTATCAAAGCCTGCATCACCTGGAACGGGGCCTGCGGTCGGGCCAGAAGCTCCATTACGCCGGTCGCGAACCTTCGGCATCGCCGGCGGTGGGTTACTACAGCGTCCACGTCGAACAGCAGCAAACGCTCGTCAACCAGGCCCTGGGCCAATAACCACCATGGCTTAGCCTAAAAAAACCCGGAACCCAAGGGAAACAAATACAATGACCCTAGAAGTGAAAGTCCCCACTCTGCCTGAATCCGTCTCCGACGGCACGTTGGTTAACTGGAAGAAACAGCCGGGACAACCGGTGCGGCGGGGTGAAAACCTCGTGGATTTGGAGACCGATAAGGTCGTGCTGGACATTCCCGCTCCAGCGGATGGCGTACTGGGCCAGATCCTGCGGCAGGAAGGCGACATCGTGACCACCGGCGAGGTGATCGCCACGCTGGAAGAAGGTGCCGCCCAGCCCGCGGCCGAAGCGCCCGCCGCCCCCGCTCCGGCCGCCGCCGCCCCCGCCCCCGCCGCCTCGGCGCCCGCGGCAACGATGGAAGTGGACCTGGAAGGTTTGAGCCCGGCGGTGCGTCGCCTGGCCGCCGAGCAGGGATTGGATGTCGCTAAGATTGCGGGCAGCGGGCGCGGCGGGCGTGTGACCAAGGCCGATGTGCTGGCCTACATTGAGGCGCAAAAGCAAGGCCAGCCAGCCCCCATCGCCGCCGCGCCGGTTTCCGCGCCGGTTTCCGCGCCGGTTTCCGCGCCGGTTTCCGCGCCGGCCGCGCCGCTGCCACCCGACGCCCTCGGTCGACTGGAACAGCGCGTGCCGATGACTCGGTTGCGTGCCCGGATCGCCGAACGACTGCTGATGGCCAAGAACAGCACCGCCATGTTGACGACGTTCAACGAAATCAACATGAAGCCGGTGATGGATCTGCGCAGCCGCTACAAGGATCAGTTCGAAAAAACTCACAATGTCCGTTTGGGCTTCATGGGTTTCTTCGTCAAAGCGGTGATCGAGGCACTCAAGCGCTATCCGGCGGTGAACGGCTCGATCGACGGCAACGATGTTATTTACCACGGCTACTACGATATCGGCATCGCGGTGTCTTCGCCGCGCGGTCTGGTGGTGCCGATTCTGCGCGACGCCGACCAGATGAGCTTGGCCGATATCGAGAAAGCGATCGGCGAGTTTGGTCAGAAAGCGAAAGAGGGGACCTTGACCGTCGAGGATATGACTGGCGGCACCTTTACCATCACCAACGGCGGCGTGTTCGGCTCGCTGATGTCCACGCCGATCCTCAACCCGCCGCAAAGCGGCATTCTCGGCATGCACGCCACCAAGGACCGGCCGGTGGCGGAGAACGGTCAAGTCGTGATCCGGCCGATGATGTACGTGGCCCACTCCTATGATCACCGCATCATCGACGGGCGCGAAGCCGTGACTTTTCTGGTCACCGTCAAGGAGTGCATCGAGGACCCGGCCCGTCTGGTCCTGAACGTCTGACATGGGAAAAGGACAGGTATCGGGGTCAATGCGCGGCCTTGGGCGTATCCCCCCGTTTCCTGTCCCTCATTCCCTATTCCCTATTCCCTATTCCCTGTTCGCTGATAGGTACAAGCAATGGCAAAGACTTACGATGTGGTCGTCATCGGAGGCGGTCCCGCCGGCTACGTGGCGGCGATCCGCTGCGCGCAGCTCGGTCTGGAGACCGCCTGTGTGGAGAAGTGGATTAATTTCAAGGGCGATCCCGCTCTGGGTGGCACCTGCCTGAACGTGGGCTGCATCCCGTCCAAGACCTTGCTCGAATCCTCCGAACAGTACCATCACCTTAAGGAAGGCATCGATAGCCACGGTATCCACATCGAAGGCGTCAGGCTGGACCTCGACCGAATGATGGCGCGCAAGGAAGACATCGTGCTGCAGTTGACCAACGGCATTGGCGCCCTGTTCAAGGCCAACGGTGTCGAATGGTTGCAGGGTCACGGCAAGCTGCTGGCCGACCGGCAGGTGGAAATCACCCACCGCGACGGTTCGACCGACGTGGTGAACGCCGACAATGTGATTATTGCCACCGGTTCCGTGCCGATCGAGATCGGCGCCGCTCCGGTGGACAACGCTGAAAGCGTCATCGTGGATTCGACCGGTGCCCTGGATTTCCGCCAGGTGCCCAAAACCCTGGGCGTGATCGGTGCCGGCGTGATCGGTCTGGAACTGGGTAGCGTGTGGAATCGCCTGGGCGCCAAGGTCGTCATGCTGGAGGCGGTCGAGGATTTTCTGGCCCTGGCTGACCAGCAGATCGCCCGCGACGCACTGCGCCAGTTCAAGAAGCAGGGCCTGGACATCCGGCTCGGCACCCGCGTGATCGCCACCGAGAAAACCGGGGACGGTGTCAAGGTCCACTTCAAGGACAAGGACGGCGAGCACGAGATCACGGTCGAGAAACTGCTGGTGTCGGTGGGCCGGCGGCCAAACACCGACGATGTCGCCGCCCCCGAGTCGGATCTGCTGTTCGGCGAGCGGGGTTTCATCCACGTCGGCGAACACTGCGAGACCAACCTGCCGGGCGTGTACGCCATCGGTGACGTGGTGCGCGGGCCGATGCTGGCCCACAAGGGCTCGGAAGAAGGCGTCATGGTGGCCGAGATTATCGCCGGCCAGCACGGCCACCTGAACTACGACGCCATTCCCTGGGTAATTTACACCGATCCGGAGATCGCCTGGGTCGGCAAGACCGAGCAGGCGCTCAAGACCGAAGGCATCCCCTACAAGATCGGTACCTTCCCGTTCGCTGCCAACGGTCGCGCCAAGGCGATGGATGCCGCCGTCGGCATGGTCAAGATGCTGGCCCATGCGGAAACCGATACGCTGCTGGGTTGCCATATCATGGGTCCCTACGCCTCCGAGTTGATCCAGGAAGCGGTGCTGGCGATGGAGTTTAACGCCAGCAGCGAGGATTTGGCCCGGACCATCCATGGTCACCCGACCCTGTACGAAGCGATGCACGAGGCGGCACTGTCCGTCCATGGCCGCGCCCTGCACAAGATCAATACCTGAACTTTTTGCGGGAGTGGGGCAAAGGGCGCGTACATCGCGCCCTTTTTCGTGGTTCGTCGAAAGCCGTGGCGATTCCTTCGGGTCGGCGGGCTTGGCGATCCGATAGGGTTTTGTTTTTCTTACAGGAGAGATACTGTTAATATTTACAACAATTAGTGTTATTTTGACAACAAACAGGGCTGGACTGGAGAAGATCATCATGCTAACCGGTAAAAACACTTCGCCCGTGGCGGTGGTGACGGGCGCCAACCGCGGGCTGGGTCTGGAAACGGCCCGGCAACTGGCCAAGCACGGTTTCCGCGTGCTTCTCACCAGCCGCAATGCGGGCAAGGGCGAAATGGCGCTGGAAAAATTACTGGCCGAGGGCCTGGACGTGTTGTTCCAGCCGTTGGACGTTACCTCGGAAAGCAGCGTCGCCGAATTGGGCGCGTTCATTCACAGCCGTTGTGGCCGAGTGGATGTGCTGGTCAACAACGCCGGGGTTTTCCTTGATAGCCACGGTGCGGAAGATGCGGGCAACACCAGCGTGTTCAACGCCAGCCTGGAAACGCTGACCGCGACGCTGAAGACCAACCTGTATGGCCCGCTACTGCTAGCGCAGGAACTGGCGCCGCTGATGAAGCAGCAGCAGCATGGCCGCATCGTCAATGTTTCCAGCGGTATGGGTCAATTGAGCGAAATGGAAGGAAAATCACCGGCTTACCGGATTTCCAAAACCGCCTTGAACGCGCTGACGCGAATCCTGGCGGCCGAGACCCAAGGTTCCAACATCCTGGTCAATTCGGTCTGTCCGGGCTGGGTGCGCACCGAAATGGGCGGCCCCAGTGCCGAGCGGACGGTCGAGGAGGGTGCTTCCGGCATCGTCTGGGCCGCTACCTTGCCGGACGATGGGCCAACCGGCGGTTTCTTCCGCGACGGAGAGCCGATTCCCTGGTGAGCCGGTGCTGGCTGGCGGCGCTTCGCCTCAGGGTGCGTCGTTTTCCCAAGCCGCCAACACGTTTTCCAGTTCCGCCAGATGGCCGATTTCCGCGTCTGCTCGCGGACCACCAGGCCAGTCTCGGCCGGTGCGATTGACCCAGACCGTGCGGAAACCGGCTTGAGCCGCGCCGAAGACATCATGTTCCGGGTCATCGCCGACATGGACGATCTGTTCAGGCCGCGCCGCCAGTCGTTGCCGAGCCAGTTCAAACATCAACGGTTCCGGTTTGGCCGCGCCGACGTCGATGGCGTTGAGCGAGAAGGCAAAAACATCGTGCAAGCCGATCAAGCACAGATCGGCGTTACCGTTGGACAGGGAGGCCAGCGTATAGCGTCGGGCCAGCCGCTCCAGCACTGGCCGCACGTCCGCAAACGGTTCCACCGCATTACGGGCGACGAAAAATACTTCAAACGCGCTTTCCACGTCGAACTCCCAATAACCAGCCCGCCGCGCCGCCAGATTCAACGCCGCCTTGCGCAACCAGGTGCGGTCATGAGCCATGTTCGGACGAGCGGCGACCACCTCGACCGATAAATCCCGCAGCTCCAGCGGGGTGAAGTGCTCGGCCATGCGCGGGTAGCGTGCCGCCAGCCACTCGTGCAGCAGCTGCTCGGCGCGTTCGACCACCGGCCAGATATCCCAGAGCGTGTCGTCCAGATCGAAAGTGATGGCTTTGATCATCGATCAGTCGCTTCTCCCCCGGTGGAAGAGAGATCGGAGTGAGGGGCGGTGCGCTGGAAACCGCGTTCCAGATCGCGCTGGATGTCCGCAATCGCCTCCAGGCCCACCGAAACGCGCACCAGCCCCTCGCGAATACCGGCGGTTTCACGCTCTTGCGGAGTCAGCCGGCCGTGAGTGGTGGTGGCGGGATGGGTGATCGTGGTTTTGGCGTCGCCCAGATTGGCGGTGATGGAGATCATCCGGGTGGCGTCGATCAGCGCCCAGGCGGCTTCCCGACCGCCGTGCAGCTCGAACGAAACGATGCCGCCAAAGCCGCTCTGTTGCCGCTTCGCCAGCTCGTGCCGCGGGTGCGAGGGCAGGCCGGGGTAATAGACCCGCTCCACCGCCGGCTGAGCCTCCAGCCAGCGAGCCAAGTGCAGTGCGCTCTCGCTGTGGGCGCGCATCCGCAGGGACAGGGTTTCCAGCCCCTTGAGGAACACCCAGGCGTTGAACGGGCTCAGGGTCGGGCCAGCGGTGCGCAGAAAACCGTAAATATCGACGCCGACCCGCTGTCGGTCGCCCACCACGGCGCCGCCGACGCAGCGACCCTGACCATCCAGGTACTTGGTGGCGGAATGGATCACCAAGTCGGCGCCCAGTTCGAAGGGCCGCTGCAAGGCGGGAGTACAGAAACAGTTATCCACCACCAGCAGGCAGCCGTGGGCGTGGGCGAGATCGGCCAGCGCCCGGATATCGGCCAGTTCCATCAGCGGATTGGACGGGGTTTCGAGGAAAAACAATCGGGTTTCCGGGCGGATCGCGGCCTCCCAGGCGGCGATGTCGCTCAAGGGAACGTAGCTGGTGGCGATGCCGAACTTGGCCAGATATTGATTAAACAGCGAAACGGTGGTTCCGAATACCGCATTGGCCGAGACGACATGGTCGCCGCTTTTGAGCAGCGCCATGCAGGTTGCCAGGATCGCCGCCATCCCCGACGAGGTGGCGATGCAGGTTTCGCCGCCTTCCAGCGCCGCCAGCCGCTCCTGGAACACGCGCACGGTTGGATTGGTGAAGCGGGAGTAAATGTTGCCCGCGACCGCGCCGCTGAAGCGGGCGGCGGCTTCGGCGGCATTGGCGAACACGAAGCTGGAGGTGGCGAAAATCGGTTCGGCGTGTTCGCCTTCAAAGGTGCGCTGCTGGCCGGCGCGCACCGCCAGGCTGGCGAAACCGAGTTCGGGAATGTCGTCGATGGGCATGTCCGGGCATCTCCGCGGTCAATGGGGGTTGCAAAGTCGCCGCGGAGTGCCCTGATGATGGCGCCGGCGGCGCGCGGGCATGAAAAAACCCGCTCGGTGGGACGACCCAGGCAGGTTCAACCCGCTTTAGCGAAATTTGTTAAGCGCCTGCAAGCTGAACATTCAAATCGGCGCTGGACGGCAAGCTTAGAAGGTCAGCGCCGTGCTGTCAAAAAGACCAAGCGCCGCGCTCAGGCATCGTTATGCAGGTCGATGAATGCGTTTTCGGCGTTTTCGGCGGTTTCATAGGTGGCCTTGACGCTGTCGGAACGCTCGCGGGCCAGACAGTCCAGATAGGCCCGATCGATATCGCCGGTCACGTACTCACCGGTAAAACAGGAAGCATCGAAAGCCTTGAGCGCACGGTTGCCGCGCCGCACCGCTTCTTCCAGGTCGGACAAATCCTGAAAAATCAGATGATCGGCGCCGATGGCGCGAGCCACTTCTTCCTCGGAGCGACCATGGGCGATCAGCTCGTAAGCGGCCGGCATATCGATGCCGTAGACATTGGGATAGCGCACCGGCGGCGCGGCCGAAGCGAAATACACCTTGCGGGCGCCGGCCTCCCGAGCCATGCAAATAATTTGTTCGGAGGTGGTGCCGCGAACGATGGAATCGTCCACCAGCAGCACGTTCTTACCGCGAAATTCCAGGTCGATCGCATTCAGCTTCTGTCGCACCGATTTCTTGCGGATTTTCTGGCCGGGCATGATGAAGGTGCGGGCGATGTAACGATTCTTGATGAAGCCTTCCCGATACTTGATGCCCAGGATCGAAGCCATCTGCAGGGCGGCGGTGCGGCTGGTGTCGGGGATCGGAATCACCACGTCGATATCCTGATCCGGCCAGACCCGCAGGATTTTTTCGGCCAGATATTCGCCCATCCGCAACCGGGCCTTGTGCACCGAGACCTGATCCATGATCGAGTCGGGCCGGGCCAGGTAAACGAATTCGAAGATGCAGGGGGAGTAGCTCGGATGATCGGCGCACTGGCGGGCGTGCATGCGCCCATCGAGGTCGAACAGCACCGCTTCGCCCGGCGCCACGTCGCGGATGCGCTGAAAATCCAGCGCATCCAGCGCCACGCTTTCGGAGGCAACCATGTACTCCATGCCGCTCTCGGTCTCGCGCCGGCCGAACACCAACGGCCGGATGCCGTATGGGTCGCGGAAGGCCACTAGGCCGAAGCCGACAATCAGCGCCACGGCGGCGTAGGCGCCCCGCACCCGCCGATGCACCGCCGCCACCGCCGCGAAGATATCCTCGGCATCGATCGACAATTTGCTGCGCTGCTGCAATTCGTGAGCGAATACGTTGAGCAGGATTTCCGAGTCGGAATTGGTGTTGATGTGGCGTAGATCGGAACGAAACAACTCGTCCTTGAGCTGGATGGCGTTGGTCAGGTTGCCGTTATGGGCCAGGGTGATGCCGAACGGCGAGTTGACGTAGAACGGCTGCGCCTCGGCGGAATCGGAACTGCCGGCGGTCGGATAGCGGACGTGGCCGATCCCGATATTGCCGTGCAGGTTGCGCATGTGGCGGGTGCGGACGACATCGCGGATCAGGCCGTTATCCTTGCGCAGGAACAGGCGGCCGAGGTCGCAGGTGACGACGCCCGCCGCATCCTGGCCGCGATGCTGCAATACGGTGAGGCCGTCGAACAGGCTCTGGTTGACCGGGCCACGCCCCGCGATACCGATAATTCCGCACATCTGTCACCACCCGCGCGTACTGGACGGCTACCGCCGTCATTTGGGAACGATTTCAGGAAAGCGAAAATTCTGGGCCAACTCTGGCGGCAGGAAATCCCGCAGCCAGAGGGCGGTTTCCT
Organism: Candidatus Competibacteraceae bacterium; assembly: GCA_016699715.1. Taxonomy (NCBI): domain Bacteria; kingdom Pseudomonadati; phylum Pseudomonadota; class Gammaproteobacteria; family Candidatus Competibacteraceae; species Candidatus Competibacteraceae bacterium. The sequence goes on from CP065007.1 coordinate 2,619,320, forward strand.
GAAAATGCCGTAACAGCAACGACTGTTGCCACCAGGCATCCTTGGGTAGCGGCGTCAACCCCGCCGCCAATACCAGCACAACGACGACGGCCACGCCTCGCGCCAGACCGAAGCTCATGCCCAAGACCCGGTCGGTACCGGTCAGGCCGGTATAGTGGACCAGGTAGGATGTGAGGATGCCGATCAGCCCACCGATCAGCAGCGTGATGAGGAACAGACCACCAAAGGCAACCGCGGCACGCAACGACGGCACGTCCAGGTAGGGAGTAAGATGCGTGGCGGTTTGTTCGGCAAACAGGAAAGCAATGGCGAAGGCGGCAATCCAGGTAGCCAGCGAGATCACTTCGCGCAGCAGGCCGCGCCAGAGTCCGGCCAGCATGGAGAGGGCGATGATGGCGATGATCAGATAATCCGCCCAGTTCATGGGTTGCGGTATCCCGCTCCGGAACGTTCGTGCGCATGGATCATGAGGGGAGGGTCGCTTGCGGTCTCAGGAACTTACATCTTAGCAAAAACGCGCGTGGGCTGAAACGCGGCGCTATCGACAGGATTCAACGCCAGATGCGCACCAGGTACAGCGGCCGGCCGTTGGCCGTGGTCTGTTCGACCGCCGCCCGGATATTGCGACTCCGGTAGCGGTCGCGCACGGCATAGGCATTGTCCTGCAACGCGAAACTGGCTACAACGGCACCGCCGCTGGCTGGCATGGGGGCTGGTGGGTTCGAAGTCGCCGCGGGACGGGATTTGGCGACCAGTTCGATTTGGGGCATGGCGGGTGGTCTGGCTCGGGCCGCCTGAGCCTTGGCCTGGGCCTGGCGGCGGGCTTCTTCGGCGCGGGCGGCCTCCCGGCGGGCGGCGGCGGCCTGGGCCTGGCGGCGGGCTTCTTCGGCACGCGCGGCTTCCCGGCGGGCGGCGGCGGCCTGGGCCTGGCGGCGGGCTTCTTCGGCACGCGCGGCTTCCCGGCGGGCGGCGGCGGCCTGAGCGGCGCGGCGGGCGGCCTCGGCCTGGGCCTGGCGGCGGGCTTCTTCGGCGCGGGCGGCCTCCCGGCGGGCGGCGGCGGCGGCACGGCTGGTTTCAGCTTGAGCAGCGGCGGTTTCCGTGGCGGACGAGCGTGGCGGCGGCGCGGCTTCCTGGGCGGCTTGCAGGCGGGCGGCTTGGCTGTTGGCGGCGGCGCCGCGCGCTTCTTCGGCGCGCGCGCGCGCTAGAGCGGCTTCCGCCTGCTCTTGGCGGCGGGTAGCCTCGGCGCGGGCCTTGGTCGCCGCGATGCGTTCGGCTTCGGCCTGGTCCCTGGCGACGTGTGCCGCTTCTTCCTGATCGGCCGGCGTCTCGGCCGGTGGGGCCGGTTCCTCCTCTGGAGCCACGGGCATCGTCTGGGCGACCGGTGGGGCAGTGTCGGCCGGCGCCGGAACGGAGAAAGTTAGCGTGGATGGTTTTGGAGCACTGGGCGATGGGGTGTCCGGCGAGCGAACCGGGGTGGATGGCGTTTGCGATTTTTCCAGCAATTCCGGGACGAAAATCACGGCCAGCGCGGTAATGACGGCGGCACCGACCAGGCGTTGGGTTAAGCGGTTGTTCAAAATCAAGCCTCCCGTGATTGTGGCGGGGGAGAATCGGATAGCCACGGCTGGTCGGCCAGCACGGGCGCAACGGTTTGGAACGAACCCAGCACCACGATGCGGTCACCGGGCCGAGCGGCGGTCCGGGCGGCTCGGCAGGCGCTGGCGATGTCGGTGGGCGCTGGCGCGTCGACATCGCGCAGTACCCGCGCCAGTTCGTCGCCGGAGCCGCCTCGCGGCCCGGTCAGCATGACCGGATGCCAGCCGTCGATCAGGCCGCTCAGTGCCCGAACGATGCCGTTTGCGTCCTTATCGGCCAGCAGGCCGATGATGGCCCGGGTTTGCCCGGCGCAGGGTCGTTCCAACAGGTTGGCGGCCAGGACGGCGGCGCCATGTGGATTATGGGCAACATCGAGAATCCACTCAACCGGGCCGGAGATGCTTTGCAAGCGGCCGGGCAGTTCAGCTCGCGCCAATCCGCCACGAATAGCGGCGGCGGAAACCGGCAGTCGATCGCGCAGGCTGGCCAGGGTCATGAGCACGGCGGCGGCGTTGCCGGTCTGGTGCGAGCCGGCCAGCCCCGGTGGTGGCAGCTCGTCGAAGCACAGGTCGTCCGCCCACCAGCGCCAGGTCTGGCCGGTGCGGGCCAAGCCGTAGTCGCGACCAGCTTGCAGGAAAGTTGCGCCGATGTCGCGGGCGTGCTCGACCAGCCGGCGCGGCGGATCGGGATCGGCGCAGATGGCTGGCCGACCGGCGCGGTAGATGCCGGCTTTTTCGTAGCCGATGCTGTCGCGATCCGGTCCCAGCCAGTCGGTATGATCGAGGCCGATGCTGACCACCAGCGCGGCGTCGGCGTCGATGACGTTGACCGCGTCCAGCCGTCCACCGAGGCCGACTTCCAGTAGCGCGACCTCGACGCCGGCTTCGTGGAACAGCTCCAGCGCCGCCAGGGTGCCGAATTCGAAGTAGGTCAGGGAAACGTCGCCGCGAGCCGCGTCGATGCGGGCAAAAATCCGGCAGAGCGCGTCGTCGCTCGCTTCCGCGCCGTTGATGCGGATACGCTCGTTGTAGCGCAATAGATGCGGCGAGGTGTAGGCGCCGACCCGGTAACCGGCGGCCCGCAGGACCGACTCCAGCAGGGCGACGCAGGAACCCTTGCCGTTGGTGCCGCCGACCGTGATCACGATGTGGGGCGGCGGTTCCGGTTGCAGCCGGCGCAACACGGCCCGCACCCGTTCCAAACCCAATTCGATGGTTCGGGGGTGCAGGGTTTCCTGCCAGCGCAGCCAGTCATCCAGGGTCGCAAACCGCGGGTCGGGCATCAGAGGATCTCGATGCGCGCGCCTAAGCCGCCAGGATGTTGCGGCCGGTCAGCATCGCCAGCAGAGTGGCCAGCCGGTCGCGCAGTTCGCGGCGGTCGAGGATCAGATCGATGGCGCCGTGTTCCAGCAGGAACTCGCTGCGCTGAAAGCCGGGCGGCAATTTTTCCCGCACGGTCTGTTCGATCACCCGTGGGCCGGCGAAACCGATCAGGGCCTTGGGTTCGGCGATGTTGATGTCGCCCAGCAGCGCCAGGCTGGCGGAGACGCCGCCAGTGGTCGGATGTGTCAGCACGGAGATGTAGGGGACACCGTGCTCGGCCAGCCGGGCGAGCACGGCGCTGGTTTTGGCCATTTGCATCAGCGAGACCAGGGCCTCCTGCATCCGTGCGCCGCCGCTGGCGGAAAAGCAGATGAAGGGGATGTGTTCCCGCAGGGCGATCCGGGCGGCGCGGACGAAACGCTCACCGACCACCGAACCCATCGAGCCGGCCATGAACTCGAATTCGAAAGCGGCGGCAACCACGGGCATGCCCTTGAGCAGGCCGCGCATGGCGATCAGAGCATCCTTCTCCTCGCAGGTTTTCTGCGCCTGGGCCAAGCGGTCCTTGTATTTCTTGCTGTCCTTGAACTTGAGGAAATCGGTCGGTTCGATATCGTCGCCGATTTCACTCGGTTCGGTTTCATCCAGAAAGCCGTGCAGGCGGTTACGGGCGCCGAGGTACATGTGATGGCCGCACTTGGGACAAACTTGCAGGTTGCGCTCCAGTTCGACGCGATACAGCACCGCTCCGCATTCCTCGCACTTGCTCCACAAGCCTTCGGGAATCTGGTGTTTGTTGCGGCCGTCGGTGCGGATGCGGGAGGGAACGAGTTTTTCGTACCAGCTCATGCCACGGGTTCCGGGTTTGGGAGGACCCTCCGGCGGCCGGTGGCCAAGATGCCGGGCGGGCCGCGGTGGAGGTGAACGGGGGCGCGGTGGGGCGCTCAGTCGGCGAGGGCGGCGGACAGGCAGGCCTGATCCATGGCCTGGCGCATGGCGGCGATCTGCGCGGCGACTTCCCGGCGCATCCGTTCGGGGTCGTCAGCCAGTTCATGCATTCTGGCGACCAGCGCGCTGCCCACCACCACGGCGTCGGCGACCTGGGCGACGGCGGCGGCGGTCGCTGGGTCCTTGATGCCAAAGCCGACGCCCAACGGCAGATCGGTGCAGGCGCGGATTGCCGCCAGCTTGTCGGCCACTTCGGCGACATTGAGCGCGGCCGAGCCGGTCACGCCCTTGAGCGAGACGTAGTAGAGATAGCCCCGCGCCAGTTGGGCGGTGTGGCGGATGCGCTCGACGGAACTGGTCGGGGCCACCAGGAAGATCGGAGCAATGCCGGCGGCGTTCATTAGTTCGATCGGTTCAACCGCTTCTTCCGGCGGCAGATCCACGGTCAGCACGCCGTCCACTCCGGCGTCGCGGGCGGCGGCGACGAATTCTCCGTGGCCCATGCGCTCGATGGGATTGAGATAGCCCATCAGGACCAGCGGGGTTTGCGCGTCGGTCTGGCGGAATTCGCGCACCAGTTCCAGCACCCGCCGCAGGGTCATGCCCTGGGCCAGCGCCCGCTCGCAGGCTTTCTGAATAACCGGGCCGTCGGCCATCGGGTCGGAAAACGGCACGCCCAGCTCGATGATGTCGGCACCGGCCGCGACCAGGGCGTGCAGCATCGGTACGGTCAGTTCCGGGCGCGGGTCGCCGGCGGTGATGTACGGAATCAGGGCCTTGCGCCCGGCGCGGCGCAATTCCTGGAAACGGTGGGTAATCCGGTTCATAAGATTTAAGACTCTTACAGTTGGATGCCTTCCAGCGTGGCGACGGTATGGATGTCCTTGTCGCCGCGGCCGGACAGGTTGACCACGATACTTTGGTCGGGGCGCATGGTCGGGGCCAGTGTCGTGACGTAGGCCAGGGCGTGGCTGCTTTCCAGCGCCGGGATGATGCCCTCGGTGCGGGTCAGATCGTGGAAGCCCTGTAGCGCCTCGCCGTCGGTGACGGCGACGTACTGAACCCGGCCGATATCCTTGAGCCAGGCGTGCTCCGGGCCGACACCGGGGTAGTCCAGCCCGGCGGAAACCGAGTGGGTTTCGGTGATCTGGCCGTACTCGTCGCTCAGCAGATAGGTGCGGTTGCCGTGCAGCACACCGGACTGACCGGCGCATAGCGTGGCGGCGTGGCGACCGGTGTCAATGCCGGAGCCGGCGGCCTCGACCCCGTAGATTGCCACCTCGCTGTCGTTCAGAAACGGATGGAACAGGCCGATGGCGTTGGAGCCGCCGCCCACGCAGGCCACCAGGACATCCGGCAGCGCGTTGTGTTCGGTCAGCATCTGCTCACGCGCTTCGCGGCCGATCACCGCCTGGAACTCGCGCACCATCAGCGGGTAGGGGTGCGGCCCGGCCACCGTGCCGATCATGTAAAACGTGTCGTCCACATTGGCGACCCAGTCGCGCAGGGCCTCGTTGAGCGCATCTTTCAGGGTGCGCGAGCCGGAGGTCACCGGATGCACGGTGGCGCCCAGCAGCCGCATGCGGTAGACGTTCAGCGCCTGGCGCTGGATGTCTTCCGCGCCCATGTAGACCACGCATTCCATCCCCAGCCGGGCGGCCACGGTGGCGGAAGCCACGCCGTGCTGGCCGGCGCCGGTTTCGGCGATCAGCCGGGTCTTGCCCATGCGCTTGGCCAGCAGCGCCTGGCCAACGGTGTTGTTGATCTTGTGCGCGCCGGTGTGATTGAGATCCTCGCGCTTGAGGTAGATTTGCGCGCCACCCAGTTGTCGGCTCCAGCGTTCGGCGTGGTAGAGCGGGCTGGGGCGACCGACGTAATGGGCCAGATCGGCGTCCAGTTCCGCCAGGAATTCAGGGTCGCCGCGGCAGTCCCGCCAGGCATCGTTCAGTTCGTGCAGGGCTTCCATCAGCGTTTCGGCCACGAACCGGCCACCGTAGCGACCGAAATGACCGCTGGCGTCGGGAAACTGGCTGAAATCGACCGGGTTATGCAGTGCGGCTTTCACAATCGTTCACACCTCGAAAAAATGCATGCATTAGTCCGGCGCCCTTGATGCCCTTGGCGGTTTCCACGCCGCTGCTGACGTCCACCGCCTGGGGTCGGACCTGGCGGATCGCGGCGGCGACGTTGCCGGGATGCAGGCCGCCGGCCAGAATCAGGGGCTTGCGGCGTTCGGTGGGAATTCTCGCCCAGTCGAAGCCTTGGCCGGAGCCGCCCATTTTGTCGCCGCCGTGGCTGTCCAGCAACAATCCGGCCGCGTCGGCGAAACGCTGCTCGTAGTCCCGTATATCGGCGTCGGCGCTCATCGGCACGGCCTTGAGATAGGGCAGGCCAAACGCCGCGCAGTAGGTCGCTTCCTCGTCACCGTGGAATTGCAGCAGGTGCAAGGGAACGTTGGATAGGACGGCGCGCACCGCCGCCGGTTCGGCGTTCATGAACAGGCCGACCGTGGTGACGAAGGGCGGCAGGGCCGCGACGATCCGCCGTGCCGCGTCCGCGCTCACGTAGCGGGGGCTGGGCGGATGGAAGACCAGGCCGATGGCGTCCGCGCCCAACGCGGCCGCCGTCATGCCGTCCCCGGGACGGGTGATGCCGCAGATCTTGACGCGGGTGCGAGGAGTCGGAGTCATGGAACGGGTGCTGGGCAGGGCGGGCGCGGCTTTAAAGGTGGAAGACTATCAGAATTCAGCCGGGTTTGTAGAGCGATGTTCGCTCTTGCCGCGTGGCGAATCACGACGTGGCGCGGGATGACCTGGACAAAAAATGTCGGGGGTATCGCCCAACCGGTGTCAGCCCGACAGCATCCGTGCCGCCAGCACGATTTCATAAACCCCAAACAGCATGACCAGCGTTCCCGTCAAACGGCGCACCGCCGGTCGCCGCACGAATTCCGCCAGCGCCGCCGCGGCCGTGCCCATCGCCAGCAGCGCCGGCAGGGTGCCCAGGCCGAAGCTCAGCAACAGCAGTGCGCCTTCCAGCGCTCCACCCGCGCCGATTGCCCACACCAAGACGCTGTAGACCAGGCCACAGGGCAGCCAACCCCATACCAGGCCGATGCCCAACGCTTGCGCCGGCGTGCGTACCGGCAGCCAGCGTCGGCCCAGCGGCTCGATCCGCCGCCACAGTATGCCGCCGGCCCGTTCCAGCCGCCCCAGCACCGTTTGCCAACCGGCCAGATACAAGCCCAGCAAAATCATGAACAGCCCGGCCAGCAGTTGCAGCCCCAGCTGGGCACGATGGACCGGTAGCAGATGCGTGGCCCAGGCACCCACGCCGCCGGCCAGCGCGCCGGCAACCATGTAACTGATGATGCGCCCGCCGTTGTAGGCCAGCAGATACGGCAGACGGGCGCGCAGCGGATGCCCCGGCGCCGGTGGCAGGCCCAGGGTCAGCGCCCCGACGATGCCGCCGCACATGCCGAAGCAGTGCGCGCCGCCGCTCAGACCGATCAGGAACGCGGCCAGGTAGGGAGGATCGATGGCCATCCCGCCGCCCCTAGCGCAGCACCACGGTCTTGCCGCCGTTCAGGAACACCCGCCGTTCCAGGTAATAATGAAGCGCCCGGGCCAGCACGATGTTCTCGATGTCGCGGCCGACCGCCGCCAGGTGTTCCGGACTGTGCGCGTGGTCCACGCGCTCCACTTCCTGCTCGATGATCGGCCCTTCGTCCAGGTTGGCGGTGACGTAGTGGGCGGTGGCCCCGATCAGCTTCACCCCGCGATTGTAGGCTTGATGGTAGGGTTTGGCGCCCTTGAAGCCGGGCAGAAAGGAATGGTGGATGTTGATCGCCCGCCCGGCCAGCGCCTGGCACAGTTCCGGCGACAGGATTTGCATGTAGCGAGCGAGCACCACCAGTTCGGTTCGGGTCTGCTCGACCAGATCCAGAATCTGTTGCTCCTGCTCCGGCTTGGTCGCCGCCGTCACCGGCAGATGGTGATAGGGAATCGCGTGCCAGTCGGCCAGATGCGCCAGTTCGCGATGATTGGAAACGATGGCGGTGATCTCCATCGGCAACGCCCCGGTGCGGTGCCGGTACAAGAGATCATTCAGGCAATGCTCGGCCCTGGATACCAGCACCATTACCCGTGGCGGCCGGCGCCGGTCATACAGGCGCCAGTCCATTTCGAACTGCCGGGCCAGCGGGGTGAAATGCGCCAGCAGCGCCGGTTCGGTCGCTTCGTCCAGATCAAACACCAGTCGCATGAAAAACCGGCCGGATTCGGTGTCGCTGAACTGGCTGGATTCCACGATGTTGCCGCGATGGGCCGCCAGCACGCCGGACACGGCGGCCACGATCCCCACCCGGTCGGGGCAGGCGATGGTCAGGATATAGCGAAGGATCGGCATGGAGATTTCAACAGGGTTGCGCGAAAGAGGGCGGATTGTAGGCGAAACCGCAGCCCGTCACTCCGACTTTTCCATCAGGTTCAAGGCATCGCGCAGCAGCGGCAGGTGCAGCCGCACGCAGTCCATGCCGGCGGCGATGCCCTCGCTGGCGCGGTCGAAATCCATCAGCCCCAGATGCGCCAGGCGCGGCGCCAGCACCACGTCCGGCGGGTCGCCGGCCATCCGCGCCCGGGTGATGCGATCCTGCATGATGTTGATCGAGCCGGCCATCACGTCGAACAGGCTCGGCGGCTCATCCTCTTCCGGCCTCGGCGACTCCTGCGGCGGCGACAGCCGGTCGTGCAGATTCCCCAACACGGTCTGCCAGCCGGTGCTCAGCCGCCCCAGCAGGGGGCTGGATCTGAACAGGCGCGATGATCGTCCGCCCAAATGCCGGCCGATGATGTCGCCGTTCAAATTCACCGCGATCACCTGTTCCGCGCCCAGTGCCCGGCACAACGACACCGGTAGCGGGTCCACCAGCCCGCCGTCCACCAGCCAGCGGTCCTGAAACCGCACCGGGCTGAACAGTCCCGGCAGGGCGATGGAGGCGCGCACCGCCTCCAGCAGCGAACCCCTTTGAAACCACACTTCGCGGCCGGTTTGCAGATCGGTGGCCACCGTGCCGAACGGTTTGGACAGGCTCTCGATTCGCGCGTCTCCAATCCGCTCGCCGAAGGCGCGCATCAATCGTTCGCCTTCCACTCCACCGAGGCGCATGTCCATGTAGCGGATGATTTCCCACCAGTCGATCCGCGCGACCCACTCTTCCAGCCGGTCCAGCCGGTCGCTGGCGTAGGCCGCGCCGACCAGCGCGCCGATCGAGGTGCCCGCCACCACGTCCGGGACGATGCCGGCCTGTTCCAGCGCCCGCAGGACGCCGATGTGTGCCCAGCCGCGAGCCGAGCCGCTGCCCAGGGCGATGCCGAGCCGGAGTTTACGCGGCCGCACGACCGCCGCCCTCCTGTCCTTCCCGCAGGCGCGGCAACAGCTCGACCAGATTGCAGGGCCGGGTGCGGGCGTCCAACTGTGCTTGCAGGATGCGGTCCCAACCGGTGCGGCAGGCCCCGGTCGAACCGGGCAGGCAGAACATGAAAGTGGCGTTGGCCAGCCCGCCCAGCGCCCGCGATTGCAGGGTGGAAGTTCCAATCTCTTCCCAGGACAGCATGCGGAACAATTCGCCGAAACCGTCGATCTCCTTGTCCAGCAGCGGCCGAATCGCTTCGGGCGTGCTGTCGCGACCGGTCATGCCGGTGCCGCCGGTGATCAGCACCACTTGCACCGCCGGATCGGCGATCCAGCCCGACACCACCGCCCGGATACGGTAGATATCGTCGGGCACGAGCGTCCGGTCGGCCAGCCGGTGACCGGCGGCGCTCAGCCGCTCCGCCAGGGTTTGACCGGACGCGTCGTCCGCCAAGGTGCGGCTATCGGACACGGTCAGCACCGCAATCGCCAGCGGCAGAAACTCACGTTCGTTCATGACGGATACCCTTTTCGGCTTCGAAGAAAATCCGGTCGGAACCGCTTGAAATCCGGCGGACCGGCCTCACCTTACAAACATCGACCACTGACTCATGCGAGGCTTCCTGCCATGAACCCGACCCGTTTCGAACCCTGGCGGCATATGCACCACCTGCGCAATGAACTGGACCGGCTGTTCGAACCCTACAACGCCGGCAACGACCAATCCAGTATCGCCACCTGCGACTGGATTCCGGCGGTGGACATCAAGGAAGAAAAGGAGCGCTATGTGGTGCGCGCCGATATCCCCGGCGTGGACCCGAAGGATATCGAGATTATCGCCGAAAACGGCATTCTGACTCTCCGTGGCAACCGTCCGGGCGAAACCCGCGAAACCCGCGCCGGCTACAGCCGGGTCGAACGGCCCTGCGGCAGTTTCTACCGCCGTTTCAGCCTGCCCGACACCGCCGATTTGGCCCGGATCGCCGCCCGCAGCACGCACGGCGTGCTGGAAATCGGTATTCCCAAGCTGACCCATACCGTGTCGCGGACCGTGAAGGTCGAAGGCTGAACCCGATGCCCGGCGGGGTCGCTCCCGCCGGTCGCTTGTGCCCAAACCGCCCGGAGCCGGCATGAAATATAAGGATTACTACCAAATCCTCGGCGTGACCCGCAATGCCTCGGAAGAGGATATCCGAAAAGCCTACCGCCGGCTGGCGCGCAAGTATCATCCGGACGTCAGCAAGGAAACCAACGCCGAGGACCGTTTCAAGGAGGTCGCCGAGGCCTACGAAGTGCTGCGCGACGCCCAAAAGCGCGCCGCCTACGACCAGCTCGGCAACAACTGGCGGGCCGGTCAGGAGTTCCGGCCGCCGCCCGGCTGGCAGGGTGGACGGACATCCACCGGCGGTGGCTTCGGCGGCGATTTCAGCGACTTTTTCGAGTCGATGTTCGGCAACTTGGGGGGGCTCGGCGGCTTCGGTGGCGCGCGCGGGTCTCACGGTGGCGGACGCGGTTTCCAGTCCGGTGGCCAAGATCGAACCGTGGCGCTGGACATCAGTCTGGAAGAGGCTTATCACGGTGGCCAGCGCGCCTTGCAGTTGCAGACGCCGGAGATGGACGCCAGCGGTCGGGTCAGCACCCAAACTCGCACCTTGAACGTCAAGATTCCCGCCGGAGTGAGCACCGGCCAGAAGATCCGGCTGGCGGGCCAGGGCGGTGGTGGACCCGGTGGCGATCTCTATCTGAAAGTGACAATCAGGCCGCATCCGCTATACCAGGTCAAGGGGCGCGACATTACGCTGGAACTGCCGCTGGCGCCCTGGGAAGCGGCGCTGGGCTGCAAGGTCGAAGTGCCGACGCTGGGTGGTCCGGTAACGTTGAACATTGCGGCCAACGCCCACAACGGCCAGAAGTTGCGGCTGCGCGGCCGCGGTCTGCCCGGTCAGCCGCCCGGCGATCAACTGGCGGTGCTGCGTATCGTCAACCCGCCGGCCGATACCGAGGAAGCGCGCGAATGCTTCCGGCGCATGGAGCGGGAACTTCCGTTCGACCCGCGCGCTCATTGGGGACGGTGACCTTGTAAGGTGGGTACCGGCCACCCGCCGACGGTCGCTCCCTGGCTTTAAATTGCCCGATGCCGTTCAAGATAGAGAGTTTTTGTCGCATGAACAGCCAATGCCATTTCTTGCCAGTGGTCCTGCTGGTGCTGGGTCTCGCCGTCGCCGTTCCGCCGCCGGTTCAAGCGGCCCTGCCCGCCCTGGTGGAGGGCCAGCCGCTGCCGACCCTGGCGCCGATGCTGGAACGGGCCACTCCGGCGGTGGTCAACATCGCCACCGAAAGCCGGGTGCAACTGCACCGCAATCCGTTGCTGGACGATCCATTTTTCCGCCGATTCTTCAATATCCCCGACCAGCCGCGCGCGCGCCGGGCGCAGAGCGTCGGTTCCGGTGTGGTGGTGGATGCCCGTCGTGGTTACGTCATCACCAACCACCATGTGGTCGATGGGGCCGATACCATCACCGTCACCCTGCGCGACGGCCGCCAGCTCGAAGCCAAGGTGATCGGCTCCGATTCGGAAAGCGACGTGGCGGTGATTCAGGTTCCCGCCCGCAATCTCACCGCGCTGCCGCTGGCCGATTCCGACCGGCTGCGGGTCGGCGACTTCGTGGTGGCCATCGGCAATCCGTTCGGGCTGGGCCAGACCGTGACTTCGGGCATCGTCAGCGCTCTGGGCCGCACCGGTCTGGGCATTCAGGGTTATGAGGACTTCATCCAGACCGACGCCTCCATCAACCCCGGCAACTCGGGGGGCGCGCTGGTCAATCTGCGCGGCGAACTGGTCGGCGTCAACACCGCCATCATCGCGCCCGGCGGCGGCAATGTCGGCATCGGTTTCGCCATTCCGGCCAACATGGTGGCGCGGCTCATGGAGCAAATCGTCGAGCATGGTTCGGTGCGGCGCGGTCAGTTGGGGGTGTCGGTGCAGGATCTCACGCCGGACTTGGCGCGGGCGTTCAATTTGTCCGCCAGTCAGGGCGCGATCATCGCCCAGGTTAGCCCCCGTTCCGCCGCCGCCAAGGCCGGGCTGAAAGAGGGTGACGTGGTGCTGCGGGTCAACGAGCGATCGATTCGCGACGGCGGCGGTCTGCGCAACGCCATCGGCCTGCTGGAAGTGGGCGAGGCGGCGCGGCTGGAAATCCTGCGAGATGGCAAGCCGCTCACCCTCAATGCCAAGGTAGGTGAGTACGTGCCGGCCAAGGCGGAAGGCGAGGTGCTCCATCCACGGTTGGCCGGAGCTACCTTCGAGGATATCGGGCCGAATTCGCCGCTGGCCGGGAAGGTACAGGGCGTGCTGATCGCGGGCGTCGATTCCGGTAGTCCCGCCGCCCGCGCCGGTCTGCGCAGAAACGATATTATCATCGGCGTCAATCGCCGCCCCATCTCCAACACCGCCGAATTGAGGCAACTCATGATCGATCGCGATGGGTTGTTGCTCAATCTGCTGCGCGGCCAGGAGGAGCTGGTGCTGATGCTGCGCTAAGCAAGTGTGTCCGGGCCTACGGCTCGAACGTGAATAGGCGCTTCCAATCATCCTTCATGCTGATGACGAGCCACCCCTTCTCCTTGGCTTCTTTCATTAGTGACTCGGGGAACGTGCCGAAATGGGTGTCCGGCAACCCGTTGGCCGGGCCATAGGCATACTCGCGCTTAGCGTCGTCATGGTGTACCAACCCCATCAGCCGCGCACCGCTACCGGCACCGGTCCATTCGAGCATCTCGCGGTCACCGGCGGAATTGCCGAACGCTACAACGGGCCGCCGGCCGATGAACGTATTAATGCCGACGGGCTTGCCGGTCTTGTCATCGATAAAATCAATCTTCGGTAGTCGCATCAGCACGGGCTTGCCGTCTTTGACCTCGTATTGGGTTTTGATGCTTGAGCCGATCACCTGCTCGGGCGGAATCCCGTACACCGCTTCGGTCATCGGCCGCATGAACTCGATGCCACCACCGGAGACGATGTAGGTCTTGAAGCCATTGGCGCGCAGGTATTCGAGCAGTTCCACCATCGGCAGGTAGGTCAATTCGGTGTAGGGTCGCTTGAAGCGAGGATGGCGCGCCTTGGCGAACCAGTCCTTCACGATGGTTTCGAACTCGGCGGTGCTGATGCCGGCATGGCTCACCATGATCAGTTCCAGCAACTCTTTCTCGCCCGCGGCGCCCAATGCCTTGAGGTTATTGTCGAGCACGGCCTTGAAGGGCTGTTTGTGCTTCCACTCCGGGTGCTGGGGCGCCAGCTCTTTGATCCGGTCCAGGGCAAAGGCGAGCTGGGTGTACATCGGGTGCTCGACCCACAGCGTGCCGTCGTTGTCGAAGGTGGCGATGCGTTCGGACACGGGAACGAAGCTTGGCGAACCTTCTTTGGTCACACTTTCGACGAAAGTAATAATTGACTGCTTGGCTTGGCCGTCATTCCACGAGGGAAGCGGAGTCTGGTCGCTGGCGGCGGTGGCAACGCCGGTGATGACCACAGCCAACATGGCGATGAGGGTGCGGATCAGTTTCATGAGTGGTGTGCTTCCTGTGTAGGGTGTCATGTCCCATCTGCTCGAAGGTGAATCCGACGGGGCGCCGTCGCAAGGCGGCGCCCCGCAACGATTAACTCAGTTACCGGTTGGCAGCGGAATGCTGATGCCGTCCTTTTCAAGCGAGTCCCGCACGTACTTGAACCTCTCGTAGCCCGAGAGGGTGATCGGCCCGGTGTAGGCCTCGCTCTGGGGCTTGCGCGGTGGGTACTGCACGTAGGTCTTCATCAGATCCTTGATCGCCGCGCTGATCGTGACCAGCGTCCAGGTGCGCTCGGTGAAGTTGTTCATGAACAGGTCGTAGCGTTCCTGCGGGTCGGCCCACAGATCGAAGACCTGCGGCACCGCGGCCACGTACTTCTCCGCGCCCTTCCAGCCGAGGTTGCTGTCCACCGCGAGAGCGCCGGTGGCCTGCCCGTCGTCGCCGCGCAGGTTGAACACGGCCTTGTAGTTACCCACGCGCGCCGCGCCCGGGGTCAGCTCGTTCTCGGTGAAGTAGAACCACGAGGTGCGCGGATCCTTGCCCGTGCCGAACAGCACCGGCGAGATGTCGAAGCTGTCGAAGTAGATGGGCTGTCCCTCGCGATCCTTCTCCGGCAGCTTCACGCCACCGACCGAAGCGAAGGTCGCCATTAGGTCGAGACCGCCGACGATGTCGTGGTTGCGCACCCCCGGCTTGATCTTGCCCGGCCAGATGGCGATCGCCGGAACGCGGTTGCCGCCCTCGCGCACCGTGCCCTTGGTGCCGCGAAATGGGGTGTAGCCGGCGTCGGGGTAGACGTCCTGCCAGGCGCCGTTGTCGGTGGTGTAGAAGACCAGCGTGCTATCGTCCAGGCCGAGTTCCTTTAGCTTGGCCATGATGTGGCCGATGCGGGTGTCGAGTTCGACGACCGAGTCGGCGTACTTGGACTTCGACAGCGACTTGTGTTCAAACTCGGGCGCCGGCAGGTTCGGCTGGTGCACCTTCATGAAGTTGACATTGATGAAGAACGGCTTGCTCTTGTCCTTGGCCGCCTCTTCGAGAAACTCGATCGCGGCCTTCTCGACGTAGCTGTCGAAGTACGGGATGCCGACCACGCCGTCAGGATAGGTCACGCCGTGCAGCGTGACCGACTTACCAGGCTCGTTGACGTACTGGCCGTTGATCTTGAAGTCTTCCTTGGCCTTCTCGCCGGCCTTACCCGACAGCGAGCCGATCGTCACCTTCTGGAACATCGCCCGCAACTTGGGATCCATGTCCGGGAACCAGGTCGGGTCGCCGTAGGTATAGGCATTGAGGTGATATAGCCCGACGTATTTCATTTCGTCGTAGCCCTGCGCGTTGGGCAGCGCATAGTCCGCCTCGCCCAGGTGCCACTTGCCGGTGAAGTAGGTCTGGTAACCCGCTTTCTTGAGCACGGAGCCGAGTGTCCACTCGGCCGCGGGCAGTCCGCCACCCTGGCCCTGGAAGGCCACTGTCGTCATACCGCTGCGGTTGGGGATGCGCCCGGTCTGCATGGCGGCCCGTCCGGGTGTGCAGCTCGGCTGCGCATAGAACGAGAAGAACGTCATCCCCTCATCGGCCATCTTGTCGATGTTGGGCGTGGGCATGCCGCGTCCTTCACCGCCGCCGTAGGGTCCAAGATCGCCGTAGCCGGTGTCGTCCGATACGATAAACAGGATGTTGGGTTTCCCACCGCTCGTGCTGGCGGGGCTGTCCGTGCTGGTGGCCACGGCCAGCTTCTGACCCACCTTAATATCGTCCGAGGTCAGCTTGTTCTGTGCCTTCAGTGCTTCGACAGGGATCTCGAAACGCTCGCTGATCGCGAGCAGCTCGTCGCCCTCGATCACCATATAGGTGGCGGTAACGGTATCGTATTGACCTTTGGCGTGGTTGCGTGCGCCCGTGTCGGCGGCCTGGGCGCCGGCGGCGGCCAGACAGGTCGTCAAGGCGATGACGGAGCAGGTGATTTTTAGCCCCGCGATGAAAGACGATTTGGAGCACGATGCTTTCTTGATTGGCATGGTGATACCTCTTCTCAGGGTGGGTTGGATGGCTGGGGGATTGAAGCTGGTTATCCAGAACTCGCCATTGGTGATCACGGTCCCGGTCTCCGCTCCGCCGCGAGCACCGACGGGGGCCGGCGACCTTCGGTCACCGCGTTGATGACCTCCAGCAGCGCGGTGCCGCGAAACGGTTTAGCCAGATAGGCCGCCGCGCCGCGCCGCATTGCCTCCTTATCCATGCCCGGCGCGTCATGCGCCGTGATCAGGATCAGGGGCGGCCTCCCGCCGGGTGCACGCCATTCGGCCAGCAGGTCGAAGCCGGACATCGCCGGCAATTTCAGGTCGCAGATTACGCACGCCACATCCTCAGGGGTGGGGTTCGCCAGCAGCGCCTCCGCCGAGGCGTAGGCTACGGTCCGCCAGCCGGCGGCGTTCAGCAGGCGTTCGATCGCCGGTTGCAGGCTGTCGTCATCCTCGACTACCAGTATTTTCTGGTCGGCAACCACTATTGCGGATCTCCACAAAACCCGCCGGGAACAGGCGGCCCGCCGGTTGAAGACACAAGACTGTCAAGCGCCTTGGATGGAGTCGTTTCTCCTGGTTGAAAGTCGTCATCAGTACATGATGATCGGTAATCACCATCATGTTTCTCTCGATTGGCACGTTAACTGAATTACCGACCGGAATAGTCAGATTGCTTATCATCCAGCCTGCACGGCAACGAGACAATTGGACAAAGGGGCAAAAGGCTTACCCGAAAGAACAAAGGGGTTGCCCGAAGGGGCAAACGCAGGTGTGAACGCAGCCGGGATCAGTCAGACAGGTATCGCAACCGCTCAGCCAGTTGGCCGAGTTCAGCCGCCGAGCCGACGCCCAGTTTCGCCATGAGTTGCGCGCGCTGGGCCTTGACGGTGCGTTCCGAGATCCCCAGATCGTCGGCGATCTGCTTGTTGAGCCAGCCGGCGACGAGGCCATCGAAGACCTGGCGCTCGCGGGGGGTCAGCGCGGCAAAGGTCGCGCGCAGTCGCTTCGCTTCCGCACGGGCCGCGCGCTGGGCCGTGTCGCGTGTGAGCGCGCATTGGAGCGCCTCAAACAGAGCATCGCGCTCGACTGGCTTCGTCAGAAAGTCCACCGCGCCGGCTTTCATTGCCCGCACGCTGGCGGCCACATCTGCATGGCCGGTGAGAAAGATGACCGGCAGCCTAACCCCGTGCCGTGGCAGAGCCGCTTGCAGTTCGAGGCCGGATGGGCCGGGTAGGCGCAGATCGAGCAGCAGACAACCGGGACGGTCAGGCAGCGGGTGCAGGAGAAAATCGCCCGTCGATGCATAGCCACGCACTTCGAAGCCGGCCGCGCCGAGCAGCCGCAGCAGCGCGGTGCGCAGCGACTCGTCGTCATCGACGACATGGATCAGCGGGGTGGTGCTCATGCCGGCCTCGGCGATGGAAGAAGCGTCGCGCCCGCCGTTGGCCATTCGACCTGGAACACTGCCCCGTCGCCGGGACCGGACTCGGCCCAGACGCGGCCCTCGTGAGCCTCGACGAGAGTGCGGACAATCGATAACCCCAGCCCCATGCCCTGGCGCTTCGTGCTGAAAAAGGAATCGAAGATCAGCGGCAGGTGCTCGGAGGCGATGCCGTGACCGCGATCACGCACCGTGAGGACGATACCGCCGACCCCGTGCGCGACGGACACGACGACCATGCGCCGGTCCGCGGACTCATCAGCCACCGCGTCCATGGCGTTGAGCACCAGATTGAGGAGCACCTGCTGGATCTGGATCCGGTCGCCGATCAGCGGGGCGGCGGTGGTCGCCGGCCGAAGGTCGAGAATCACTCGTCGCCGCCGCGCTTCGGCCCGCAATATGAACTCGATATCGGTCACGGCTTCGTTCAGATCAAAGGGTTGCCGTTCGAGCACCTGCTTGGCGAGCAGTGCCCGCAGCCGGCCGATCACTTCGCTGGCGCGCAGATCGTCGCGGCGGATGTCGGCGAGAATCTCGCGTATCTCGTCGCGTCGATCCGTACCGGATTCGAGCAGGAGGTCGGCGGTGTCGGCGTTGCTCAGGATGGCGCCGAGCGGCTGGTTGATCTCGTGGGCGATGGCGCCGGTCAATTCCCCGGCGACTGCCAACCGCGCCGCATGGGCGAGTTCGAAGCGTTGCCGTTGCGTGACCAACTCGGCCCGGCGGCGGCGGCGACGCTCGATCAGCAACCCGATAATCAGTCCGGCCTGGAGCACGAACACGGCGGCGGCAAGAATCGCTGCGGTTCGGTGCGCCTCCAGGAACGTCGGCGTCTTGAACCACACGATGGAATCGCCCGGAATCGCGTTGGCGTCGATGCCCCAGCGGTGGATCTGTCGCCAGTCGACATTCAAGGTGTTTGGCATGATCGTGGGCAGGCGGAGCGCGGCGCCATTGAGCAGATCGTTCACGATGTGTCCCGCCTGTCGCCCCATGGCCGCGAAATTCGGCATGAGGCCACCGACGATGCCCGTACCCATGAAGGTGTTGAATGGGCCGTACACCGGCGCGGCGGCGGTGTCGGCCATGAGCCGGGCGGCTTCGCGAGGGGAGAACTGGTGACCGACGCCGTCCTCGAAATAGCCCGGCGTAAATACCACGGTATCGCTATCCAACTCGCTCAGTCGTTGCAACACCGCATCGGTCGGCAGGCTGGCGAGAAACTCGACGGTTACCCGGTCCTGGAATTGCAAGACTTCGCCGCGCAACTCAGCCTCCCAGGCGCGATCCCGCGTGGAGGCGCCCGTCACCACCACCAGCCGTCGGGCGTGCGGATGCCAGCGCAGCGCCAGCTTGATGGTGCCCAGGAAATCGTATTGGATCGGGACGCCGACCACGTCGGCCGGCAGCGATGGGAGCGATGACAGGAACGACCGGGTAACGGCCGCGTGGACCACCGGGCTGCCTGGAAACAGCTCGGCGCGATGGCGGAGCAGGAAATCGAGCGCCTCTCCGCCCCCGGCGACCAGCACGGTCGGCGGTCGCAGAGCATACTTCTCGCGCAGGAACGTGGTCAGGGCGCGAATGTAGGATTCGCCGTCGAAACGGGGATAGTCGAGAAACTCGGCGCTCAGCTCGGTCGAACTGGCGAGCGTCTCACGCAGGCCGGCTTCGAATTCGAGATTTGCCGGCAGCAGGCGATGATTGGAATACAGCACGAGAACGCGCCTGTCCTCCCCAGCCAAGGCGGTCAGGGAGAACAGGAGCCAGCCCGCGACCATGAGTCCCACGAGGCAGGACCAGGCGTTGGGTCCCACCGTGGGTGGCTTGAGCATCGCTCGACCAAAAGCGTGCAGTGAGATCCGACCCGAAGCCCTCGGCGGTGTTGACATGGAACTTATGGAAACCATCCTCATCGTCGTCGCGGGTGTGCTCGTCCAATCATGGTACATGGCGTGATGATCGAAACCCCATTCCGGTCACCGGTGATATAGCCATTCTATTCGGGTTGTGGAGGCCCGGATGATTCAAACCCTTGTATGTTTGGAGTTTGCTAGAGTTTGGGTGGGCGTGGCAGCGCGGGGTGA
This sequence comes from Candidatus Competibacteraceae bacterium, assembly GCA_016699715.1. NCBI lineage: Bacteria > Pseudomonadati > Pseudomonadota > Gammaproteobacteria > Candidatus Competibacteraceae > Candidatus Competibacteraceae bacterium. The sequence goes on from CP065007.1 coordinate 2,638,722, forward strand.
GGGCGCGGTGAGCCGTAACCACCGATTATCCATCTATCTCAGCGTCCTGGCTCCCTGGTTTGCAGTTCCACCCGGTTCTGTTTTTGGTTGTAGCCCTGCCGGAGGATGATTTCGTAATCCAGTTCGGCTTTTTCGCCGGCGGGAACCGTGGTTTCGAATTGTACGGTCTGGAAGTCGTGCAGGGTGGGATCAAGCCGGCTACGGAACACCGTATCGCCCGGATAGTCGCGACGGATCTGGACCGCGATCGGCTTGCGGCTGTAGTTGCGGATGCGTTGCCGGTAAACCGTGTGTTCGTCCCAGCCCGCCACCTGGCTGTCCAGTTCCAGCTTGAGCCCGTCTTCGCCCAGCTTGCGGTAGAGGTTGCCGCCCTTGACCTGCAACCAGAAGTTGTCGCGATAGACTTTCTGCTTGACCAGTTCGAACACCACCGCCGGATCGACGCCCAGATTCAGTTCGATCTTGTCGCCGATGGGCACGTACTTGAGGTTCTGGGTGCTCAGATAACTCAAGCCCTCGCCACCGTTGGCGCGAAACACCCGGATCAGGCCATCCGGCAGCGGCGTGCCGCCCAGTTTCGAGGCCGCGTCGTTTTTCAGCAGGTACAGCCGCGTCAGTGGGTCGCCGTATTCGCGGGGGCGGTAGCGATACTCGACCGTCATCGGCACGGCGTCCGCCTCGAAGCTGCGCAGGCGCTTGGCCCAGCCGTTCGGCACGGTCTCCGTGCCTTCGATGGTATAGATGAAATACTCGCTCAGCCCTTCCTTGATAATCTCCTTGGGCGCTTCCAGCGTGGCCGAGTCATACGCCATGGCACCGGCGGCCATTTCCATCACCGGCGCGGGTGGCGCCATCATCTTGCGGGCGGCTTTCTGGCGTAGATCGCGATAGTCCTCGCGCTTGAGTTCGTTGACTCGACCGACCGGTACTTTCGCCAATTCGGCGATTTTCTCCACCAGATTGATGGTGCCCACCACCAACCGCACCTGGGCGTTTTCGTAATCTTCGCCGGATTGATTGCGGACCCGCACGAAGCTTTCCAGCCGCAGAGATTTTTCATCGGGATCGGCGACCGCCAGATAGTCCGCCGCCCAGGTGATGCCGGAGGTGAAATAGCTGATTTCGATGGTCGCCTCGCGATTGGCATCGCTTTGCACGTTCCAGTACAGCATCTGGGGTTTGTCGTGCGGGAAGGTGGTGTCGAGCACGTCCAGCCCGGTCCGGGGCTGGCGGAAGCGCAAATCCACCGAGGTTGGATCGATCAGGGTGTTGGCCCAGGAGAACTGTAAGGGGTTGACGCCCTGCTTGAAGGTCACCACCCGCGTTTCCCGCACCAGGGTCAGATCTTCGGAGTTGTAGATGGTCAATTGCACCGTGCGCCGCTCGGGCACGGTGGCCAGATCGACGTTGCGGGCCGGCAGCGCCAGCGGCAGCAGCAATCCGAACAGGCAGAGCAAACGGGTAATCCGGTTCACGATCATGGCGCTCACCACTCGTTGTTCAGGGTCAGCCGCAGGGTGTGAATCTGTTTTTGCGCCTGGCCGTTGGCGGCGCGGGCGGGCAAATTCACATGAAACAGCAACTTGTCGGCGTCGCTCTTTTCGGGATCGGGTTGGCGCAGGGTGCCGTCGCCCAGTTGCCAGTCCGGGTCGCGGCCGTTGTCGCCGCGAATGTCGTTGCGGATCTGGCGCACGCTCTCGGCGATATCCAGGGTCACGGGCGTGTCCTTGAAGTTCTCGATCTCGTATTTCAGCGTCACCTCGTGGCGATACAGATTGCCGGCGATGCGCTGGCGCTCGTTGCGATCCACGGTGCGCCGCACGCCGATGTCGCGGGCCAGGCCCAGATAGAGTTCCCATTCGTCGTCGGGTGGGGTGAACGCGCCGCGATCCTCGCCGAGGAAGGCGCTGCCACCCTGGCCGTCGTCCTGGAAGATGCGTGCCTTGCCGTCCGGCAACGGTTCCCGGCCCAGCGGGCCGCCGGCGTTCTTAACCACGTAGTGCATCGGCACGTTGAGTTTGTCCTGGGCGCGGTCCAGATAGCCGAATTGCACCGGGTCGCAGGTGTAGGTTTTGCGCACCGGCACGGCGGCGAAGCGCTCCAACAGCACTTCCTTGGTCTCGTTCAGCCCCAGCGGTTTCTCGAAACGCTCGCCGACGCCGGCCCAGAACTGGGCGGCGTCGTAGGCTTCGTTGGCGTTGTTGTTCACCCGCAGATATTGCGCCAGATTGAGGGTCTTCTCATCGCGGTCGGCCACGGCGCGGTAGTGAAATTCCTTGCCCAGTCCGCCCAGCACATAGCTGATCCGCATGCGGGCCGCGCCGGAGGCGCTGGCGGCCACCGACCAGACCAGGGCGGTTTCGTTCGGGGGATAACTGACCGACAGCACCTTGGCGTCCAGCACCGTCTCACCCGCCGGGGCGAGAATGCGCAGCACCAGGGTATCGGGATCGATGCGGGTGTTGGCCCAGGAAAAATCCACCTGATTGACGCCCTTGACCAGGGGCACGATGCGTTCTTCCTCGACCAGGGCGATTTGCGCGTGATCGAGCTGGATTTCCACCCGCTCGCGCACTGGCAGCGTGGTGAGCTTGATGCGGGCCAGCGCGTCCGGCGGCGCCGCGCCGAGCAGCAGCAGAATACCGAGCGGATACAGCAACGGGGTTCGGTTCATCGGTCGTGACCTCCATGGGTTGAGCGGGATTCGGTATAACCATAAACGCTCGCAACCGGTTTTTGGGGTTAAGGTGCCGTGAATGGGTCGCTCGGACCGGCCGGGGTCAGACGCCGTCTGTTTTCAGGATTTCAGAGGGGTTGGGTCGATGAGATTGGTTTTGATCGGCTTCGCGCGAGGTGGCCACGAGAAAATTTCAAGCGTCGTCTTCGTTTTCGTCTTCGTCGTTCTGGGTGGAAACCGGAGGCATGGGTAGTCCGGCAAAGTAGCATTCGAGTTTGCGAGAGATTTCCGCCGGCGTGGTTTCGCCGCTGGCCAGCTTTTCCGCAAAGGCCCTGCCGGGATGTAGGACATCCCAGGATGAGCGGTACTGGGTTGCCCGGCGATTGCCTGGGTCTTTGTTGCCGAAACCGTCGATCATGATGTTCCAGATGGGCTTGAAGGTTTCGATCAGCATGTTTTCGCCCAAGGGAATCCAGATATCGTCAACCACCAGGCAGCGATAGTAAAAATCTTGCAGGTCCAGATTATGGGCTTGTTCGATGGATGCGGCGTGTTGTCGGAGGCGGTCTCGCAGGGCTGTTCCCTTGCTCGCATCGGCGGTGATGCCGCCTTTTTGTCCCCCCTTCGGGATGGCTTTGCCCACATAGATCGGCTGCCAAAACGCGTCGTTTCGATGGGGCTTCACGATGGGTTCGTAAGCCGGAAATGGGCCGATGTAGTAGATCGCATACACTCCGGCTCCTTGAAGTTCGGTGGTCTCGGTCAGGGCGACCACCGCTTGCGCCAGCCATGCTTGGGCGACACTCTTGCCAAGATTCATCTTGTCCAGCGGATTGTACGGCGATGTCTTTACGGTCATGTTGAGTGCTCAAGATGTTTCCTGACATGGCTGGCCAGCAATTCGGCCAAGCCAACCGGCACGGCGTTTCCAAGTTGTCGCATGGTTTCCGTCCAGGAGCCATGAAAGGCAAAGGTATCGGGAAACATCTGGAGTCGCGCGCTTTCCCGAACGCTTAGATAGCGCACGGTTCCATCCGGTTTGAGTAGCATGTTTTCCCCGCCGGGAACTCCATGCACACCAGCCTTGAGAGTCTTTGCCGGTTCGTCAATTGGGCTACCCGTATGGCCGGGATAACTGCGCGCTCCTCCTTGAAAACGATGATTCAAATATTTTGCCGCGGTGAGAGGATTAAATTCTGGATCAGGCAGGTCGGATAGGGCATCCCTGATAGTGCGCCATGGCATCAAAATGGGCTTTTCCTTTAATTTTTCAGCCCACCGAGGGATCGATTTCATCATTTTTATCTTGGGGTTTGGTGTTCCATGCCGTTCCCAATAGGCATTGGAATGACTCTGTTCCCAAAATAACGCTTCTTGAGAGTGTGTTGGCTCGGGAAAAGCCCATTCAATGTCTAAATCTGACCGAAATCCCACAAGGAATACCCGTTCGCGACGCTGTGGAACACCATAATCGGCGGCATTTAAAACTCTTGTCACCAATCGATATTGCAGGTCTAGGGAACTGCCATGGGTATGATGGCGTTCCAGACGGGTGAGATGAGCTGACCACTCTTCGCCCGAACGCTTTATGATCTCTGGATAAGTCAGTTGCAGACGAATGTACTCGAAATAGCTGGCGAATCCGGCCCGCGTCAATCCCTTGACATTTTCGAAAAGAAAAGCGCGTGGTCGAATTTCACGGACAGCGCGTACCGCTTCGGGAAACATATCCCTGTGATCGCCATGACCACGATGCTTTCCTCCCAGCGAGAATGGCTGGCAAGGCGGTCCGCCGGAAACCAGATCGATGCCGCCTTCAAAAGGCCGAAAATCAACCTTCCTAACGTCTTCTTCGACCAGGGGCCATTTGCATACTGGCTCCGTGCCACGACTCTGATTTTCACGAATGGTGTCACAACAATAACGATTCCATTCAATCACGGCGGTGGTCTCAAAACCAGCGTGACTTACGCCCATGCCCAGGCCACCCGCACCCGCGAAAAGTTCAATGACCTTGGCTTTGTTCATCTTCCAGAAAGCTCCTGATTTTTTCCACAAGCTTTGCGATATCGCGCAGCTCGCATTCCCATAATACCAACACTCGCCATCCATCCGCGGTAAGTTTCTTGTGATTTTCAAGATCGCGCAATCGGTTGCTCTCCAACTTGGTACACCAAAACTCCAAGCGGGATTTTGGCAGCCTCGCCAACTTGCAATTTGGATCTGGATGGCGATGCCAAAAGCAGCCATGCACGAAAATGATCTTGCGTCGCTTGGAGAAAACCAGATCGGGCTTGCCGGGGAGATTTCCGCGATGAAGGCGATAACGGTAACCCAAGCCATGCACGAGGCGGCGGACCTTCATTTCCGGTTGGGTGTCCTTTCCATGAATCCGGCTCATCCGTTCGCTGCGAGCGGCGGGTGTCAGCGTATCCGTCCGTTGGGAAGGAGCGACAGGCACGGTTCGCTCGGCCCAGTAACTGGTCCGAGCGCCTTCGTTCACCGCATCCTTGCCGTTCTCGCGATCACGCTCGCCCTCAGGCATCTCTGGGTACTTCTTCGAGGTCGTCGTCGGAGATGCTGGCGGCGCCGCCGGCTCGCACCCAGGCGTCCACATCTTCCTTCTTGAACTTCCAGAACCGCCCGACCTTATAGCCGGGCATTCCCTTGCCGCTTACCCAGGCATACACCGTGTCCTTGCTGACACCCAGATATTCGGCGATCTCATCGACGGATAACCAACGGTCTTGCATGACGGATTCCAGGAGTGGCGAGTGTGTAGTAAAAATAGTGTAACTTCTCAATAACTCACGGCACGGCCTCTGCCGCCGCCGCCCGTTCTCGAACGATCTCTGGCAAAGGGGGGATCGCACCAACCTGCCCGATCCGGTCGTTCAGGTAGTCCCAGAACGAGATCCCGAGTTTCCGGCAGGTCTTTTTCAAGCTGGCAAAGGTGTCGCGGCAGCGTCGCCCCAAGTCACTGCGCGTTCCGCCGCTGACCTTGCGCCATTTCACAAACCCCCGGATGTCGTTCTCGCTGCCATTGGTATGCAGCGGGACGTCGGGGCGCAAGAGCACCAGGAGCAACTCGGACTGATGGGTATACAGACGCTTGAGCGTGTTATTGAGGGTCGCAAAGGAGGTCTTCTGAGTGAAGAGGGCCTCGAAGCGCGCGCGCAGGGCGTCCATCGCCGCTGGATCGGGGTCGCGCTGGTACGCCTTGAGGTCGGCGTAGAGCGTCCAGAGTTCGTCGCGCACCCGTTCCTGGTCCTGGCGATGGTTCTCATCGAGCGGGATGAGTTTGTGAATCAGGCGTTCAGCATGCACCCAACACAAGGCATGCAGCAGAATGGCGAACTGCCCGGCACCGTCGCTCACGATCACCAAGTCGTGCGAGAGTCCTTTCGCGAACAGCCCGCCCACCAGGGCCCCTTCGGTGGCGATGCGGCGATGCCGTTCGGTGACCAGGCCCCAGTCGTCGAGCTGTTGCTCCCAGGCCGCGGTGGTGACCCCCTCCACCGTGGGATGCGCCATCAGGTTTTGGCAGAGCGCCTGGGGTAACCCCTGCTCGCGCCAATACGCCAACGCCTCGTCATTGAGCCGATAGACCGGTGTGCCCGCTTGTAGAAGTTGCAGAAAATTGATCCGGCTCTTGCTCTCGGTGCTGGAGAACCAGGCAAAGAAATCATTGCCAATCTGCGTGACGTAGCCGTTGCGGCCTTGATGGCGAGCCCCCGAATCATCGACCGAGATAAAGGAACTCACCGCTAGACCCACCGCAAGCAGCCGATCCTTTTCGGCAAAGAACGGCTCGTTGTGCCCGCTCAGCAGGGCATCGATCTGCCCCGCGGAGAGGTCGATGCCCCATTCCAGCAGTTGTTCGCGCAACAGCGGCTGGGTGACATGACACTGATGGTGCTGATAGAGCACGTAGGCACGTAACCCCGGACCAAAATGCCCGTCTTGCAGCGCCGGCGGCAGCTCGCCGTATAGATACTCGCCGTCGGGGGTCCGCCAAACTTCCAGCCGATAGCGGGTATTGTGCGGCTCGATCTTCAGATCCTGCACCACAAAATCCCGATACCCTTTAAAGCGGGCGCCCGCCGGCACGTCGCGGGGCGGAATCGGACACTCCTCGTGGATGATCAAGTCCTGGGTCTTGTGCCGCTTCGCCGAACCCGGCCGTTTGCCCTTCGATTCCCCGTCACCGTCACCGTCACCGTCACGGCCGTCCGTCACGTTGGGATCGGTTTGCTTCTCCATCCCGCTCGGCTTGAACGTCGGCTTCGGCTTCTCGCCCTTGAGCACCGCAATCTCATCGCGCAACTGCTGAATCGTCTCTGCTTGACGATGGATGGTCTCGGCCATCGCTTCGATCAATGCCAACAACTGCTCGACCAGCGGGGTCCGTTCCGCGTCGGGGAGGTCGGGGAGTTGGATCGGGGGAGTCGGCATGCCGGGGGGTGATTCCAGGGTGAGGATGGGAGACTCGATGGGGTACTCTAACTGAATATCGTCAGCCAAGGCCGCCATGACTTATTGAGAAGTTACAAAATAGTAGTGTTAATTGAAAGGATTGAATAGGGTTTGAACCGGTTAAGAGGGATCAAGTAGTATTGGTACACAGCCCAGATCCACGCATGCCCCTTTATGAGTCAAAATGGAATCAAATGTCGCTGGCGATTGATAAGCGATCTTCGAAAATTTGGCCAGACTGGCTGGCATATTCATTGCCCACGGATCTTTCACCCCCTTCTCCTCAACAGGTCATCCATTCATGAATCCACAACCTCTGCGGGTCGGCGTCGGCGGCCCGGTCGGTTCCGGCAAGACGGCCCTGGTCGAAGCGCTGTGCAAGGCGCTGCGCGACCGCTATCGAATCGCGGTGGTCACCAACGATATTTACACCTACGAAGATGCCCAGTTTCTCACCCGTGCCCAGGCGCTGGAGCCGGAACGGATCGTCGGAGTGGAAACCGGGGGTTGCCCACACACCGCGATTCGCGAGGACGCCTCGATGAATCTGGCGGCGGTGGCGCAGTTGTGCGAGCGTTTTCCCGATCTGGATCTGGTGATGGTCGAATCCGGCGGCGACAATTTGAGTGCCACCTTCAGCCCGGAATTGTCGGATCTCACGATCTACGTGATCGATGTGGCGGCCGGCGACAAAATCCCGCGCAAGGGCGGACCCGGCATCACCCGCTCTGATCTGCTGGTGATCAATAAGATCGATCTTGCGCCCCATGTTGGTGCATCACTGGAGGTCATGGAGCGCGATGCGGGAAAAATGCGCGCTGATAAGCCGTTCGTCTTTACCAATCTCAAAACCCGGCAGGGGCTGGAGCAGGTGATCGATTTCATCGTTGAGCGGGGGATGCTCGGCGCGGAACGCGGCCCGGCGGATTAATTCGCCGATCGTGTTCCAAGCGGATGCCCGCACCCATTCCGTTCTCCGAATGCACCTGTTTGAAACTCAGCCCCGATCCTTACGACCGCCTTCGCCCCGCTTTGCCGCAATAAGGCCGCGCCTTGCACCATGACAAGGCGCGACTGTTTTGCCCGCAACGTACAGTCCAAATCAATCGATTGAATATCATTGATATTGTGGTTTGGCACGGCGTTTGATGAAGCGCCCTCTGGGTCCGCATCCGGGCGGGCCGGTCAATCACCACATTGAGGGCTGCGCATGACAAAGACAATGCCGAAGTTATCCCATTGGCTGCTGGCCGGCGCGCTGGCGCTGGGCACCACACTGGCCCATGCCGCCGATACCATTAAGGTTGGGGTGCTGCACTCGCTGTCGGGGACGATGGCGATCAGCGAAACCACGCTCAAGGACACCGTCCTGATGCTGATCGATGAGCAGAACAAGAAGGGCGGCCTGCTCGGCAAGAAACTGGAAGCGGTGGTGGTCGATCCGGCCTCGAACTGGCCGCTGTTCGCCGAGAAGGCGCGCGAATTGTTGCAAAAGGATAAGGTGGCGGTGGTGTTCGGCTGCTGGACTTCGGTGTCGCGCAAGTCGGTGTTGCCGGTGTTCGAGGAACTGAACGGTATCCTGTTCTACCCGGTGCAATATGAAGGCGAAGAGTCGTCGCGCAATGTGTTCTACACCGGCGCCGCCCCCAACCAGCAGGCCATCCCGGCGGTGGATTACCTAATGAACGACCTGGGCGTGGAGCGCTGGGTGTTGGCCGGTACCGACTACGTCTACCCGCGTACCACCAACAAGATTCTGGAAGCCTACCTCAAGGCCAAGGGCGTCAAGGAAGAGGACATCATGATCAACTACACGCCGTTCGGTCATTCCGACTGGCAGTCTATTGTTTCCGACATCAAGAAGTTCGGTTCCGCCGGCAAAAAGACCGCCGTGGTCTCCACCATCAACGGTGACGCCAATGTGCCGTTCTACAAGGAACTGGGTAACCAGGGCATTTCCGCCACCGACATTCCGGTCGTCGCCTTCTCGGTCGGCGAGGAAGAACTGTCCGGCATCGATACCAAGCCGCTGGTGGGTCATCTCGCCGCCTGGAACTACTTCATGAGCATCAAGAACAAGGCCAACGATGCCTTCATCAAGCAGTGGCACACCTTCATCAAGGACAAGAAACGCGTCACCAACGACCCGATGGAAGCCACCTACATCGGTTTCAATATGTGGGTGAAGGCGGTGGAAAAGGCCAAGAGCACCGATCCCGACAAGGTGATCGACACCATGGTCGGCATCGAGTATCCCAATCTGACCGGCGGCGTGGCCAAGATGCTGCCCAACCATCACTTGACCAAGCCGGTGTTCATCGGCGAGATCCAGGCCGACGGGCAGTTCGATGTGGTGTGGAAGACCAAGGGTCTGGTGCCGGGCGACGCCTGGTCCGACTACCTGCCGGGTAGCAAGGATATTACCGCCGACTGGGCCGATCCCAAGATCAAGTGCGGCAATTACAACACCGTCACCAAGAAGTGTTCGGGCCAGAATTACCAGTAATCTCTCCGGTCCCCTCTGGGTTGATCTTCAAAAAATGATCGGGTGGCGCCGGCTTCAATCACCCCGGCGCCATGCGCGCCCCGCCTTGGCCAAGGAAGCTAAAAGCCACCCGATCCATTTCCGCAAGTTCAGCAAAGAGGGGGGATTTCTCACTCACTCCTCCGATGAGAAGCGCTCCTTATGGTATTCCGCACGTCGTTTCGCGCCGGGCTGACCGGTCTTGCCCTGCTGTTGCTGACGCTCTTCGCGGCATCCTCCGTCCGCGCCGCCGATGACGACGCACTGCGGACTATCTTGACGCAACTCCGCGAAGCCGATTTCACCGAAAAGGCGGCCTTGATTGAAACTCTGGTGGGTATGGATCATCCCCGAGTCGCCGCAATCCTCAGTGCGTTACCCGAAAGTCGCCTGTACTACCAGGAAGAAGGCGACCGGATGGTGATCGGTCTGGGCGACGGTACCGAGATTGCCATTGAGGATGCCATTACCGCTGAGGCATTGGGGCAAGCCGTCAAGCGTGATCTGGATCGCATCCGGGTCAACAATCGCCTGCGCAGCCTGATCGAAGACCGTTTGGCCAGCCTGGGCTTGTCCAGCGCCGATCCACAACAGCGGCGGGCGGCGGTCGAAGCCTTCCTGCGCAATCCCAAACCGGAAGGCGCGGCGCGGCTGAAGGCGCGGTTGGCGGTGGAGTCCGACAAGAAAATCCAGGAATTATTGACGGCGGCCTTGGCGTTGGTCGATCTGGCGAGTTCCGACGCCGCCGCGCGCGCGCAAGCCGCCAAGGCGCTGGGCGGATGGACGCAAGCAGAGATGCGCGGCCCGTTGCTGCGGGTGGCCGCCGAAGACAGCGACGCCACGGTGCGCGAGGCCGCCAAGGCCGCGCTGGCCAAGACCGAATTCCGGTTGCAATTGCTCGGCTGGGCGGAAACCCTGTTCTTCGGCTTGTCGCTGGGTTCGGTGTTGATTCTGGCGGCCATCGGACTGGCCGTCACTTTCGGGGTGATGGGCGTCATCAATATGGCCCACGGCGAGTTGATGATGCTGGGCGCTTATACCACATGGCTGACCCAGCAATATCTGCCGGTCAATTGGTCGCTGCCGGTGGCGGTACCGCTGGCCTTTCTGGTGGCCGCGCTGGTGGGTATCGCCATCGAGCGCAGCGTAATCCGTTTTCTTTACGGTCGGCCGCTGGAAACGTTGCTGGCCACCTTCGGGATCAGCCTGATCCTGCAACAGGCGGTACGTTCGATTTTTTCCCCCCTCAACCGCTCGGTGGCGACCCCGGACTGGATGAGTGGCACGATCCTGCTCGGCCCCCTGGAGGTCACGCTCAATCGCTTGGTGATCATCGGTTTTTGCATCGCGGTGTTTGCCCTGCTGTGGCTGGCCCTGCAACGTACCCGGCTGGGCTTGGAGGTACGGGCGGTGGCGCAGAACCGGGCGATGGCGCGGGCGATGGGCGTTCGTTCGGCGCGGGTGGATGCGCTGACCTTCGGCTTGGGCAGCGGTATCGCCGGCGTGGCCGGGGTCGCGCTGTCGCAACTGACCAATGTCGGCCCCAATCTGGGGCAGAACTACATTGTGGATTCGTTCATGGTGGTGGTATTCGGCGGGGTCGGCAACCTGTGGGGCACGATGGTCGCCGGGCTGTCGCTGGGCGTCGCCAACAAACTGCTGGAGCCCTGGTCCGGCGCGGTGCTGGCCAAGATCCTGGTGCTGGTGTTCCTGATTCTGTTCATCCAGAAACGCCCGCGCGGATTGTTCCCGCAGCGTGGGCGGGCGGCGGAGATCTGAACCCATGCATCTCCCCTCTTGGCTCGTCTCCGATCGCGCCGGACTGGTGTTGCTGACCGTGCTGCTCATCCTTGGCATCGCTGTTCCGGTTCTCAATCTGTTGGTGCCACCCGATCACCCACTGCATCTGACCGCTTATACCGTCACCCTGCTCGGCAAATATCTCTGCTACGCCCTGCTGGCGGTGTCCATCGATCTGGTGTGGGGCTACATGGGTATCCTGAGTTTGGGCCACGCCGCTTTCTTCGCCCTGGGTGGCTACTGTTTCGGTATGTACCTGATGCGCCAGATCGGGACGCGCGGAGTCTATGGCGATCCGCTGTTGCCCGATTTCATGGTGTTTCTGAACTGGTCGGAGCTGCCCTGGTACTGGCATGGCTTCGACAGCTTCGGGTTCGCGGCGCTGATGGTACTGGTCGTGCCCGGCCTGCTGGCTTTCGTGTTCGGCTGGTTCGCCTTCCGCTCGCGGGTGTCGGGCGTCTACCTGTCGATCATCACCCAGGCGCTGACCTACGCACTGATGCTGGCCTTCTTCCGCAACGAGATGGGCTTTGGCGGCAACAACGGCTTGACCGATTTCAAGGATGTGCTGGGCGTCCCACTGCATGACGACGGAACCCGCATCGTGTTGTTCGTGCTGTCCGCCCTGGCCTTGGCCGGCGGTTATCTTTTGTGCCGCTGGCTGGTCTCGACCCGCATGGGCCGGGTGCTGGTGGCGATCCGCGACAGCGAGGACCGCGCCCGCTTTCTCGGCTACCGGGTGGAACGGGTCAAGGCGCTGGTGTTCACCCTGTCGGCGATGCTGGCCGCGGTGGCCGGGGCGCTGTACGTGCCGCAGGTTGGCATCATCAATCCCGGCGAATTCGCGCCGCTGAACTCCATCGAGGCGGTGATCTGGGTCGCGGTCGGCGGGCGCGGCACGCTGGTTGGCGCGGTGATCGGCGCGGTGCTGGTCAACTACGCCAAAACCTGGTTGACCGGGGCCTTGCCGGAAGTCTGGCTGTTCGCCCTGGGCGGATTGTTCGTGGCGGTCACGGTGTTATTGCCCTACGGTTTAATCGGCTTGCTGCGGCGCAAGGAGAAGACGGCATGAGCGAATTCGTCTCGGACCTGGATGCGGCGGGTCTGCATACGCCGGTTGGCCCGGTCGATGCGACCCACGGCATCCTGCTGTATCTGGAAGAGGTCAGCGTCAGTTTCGACGGCTTCAAGGCCATCGATAAGCTGTCGCTGTATATCGGCGATGGCGAACTGCGCTGCATCATCGGTCCCAACGGCGCCGGCAAGACCACCATGATGGATATCATCACCGGTAAAACCAAGCCGGACAGCGGGCGGGTGTTTTTCGGCCAGACCATCGATCTGCTCAAGCTGGACGAACCGGCGATTGCCCGGATCGGCATCGGCCGCAAGTTCCAGAAACCGACCGTGATCGAACCGCTGACCGTGCTGGAGAATCTGGAACTGGCGATGTCGGGCGCCAAGCGGTTGCGCGGGTTGCTGTCCACCCGATTGAGCGGCGAAGAACGCGACCGCATCGGTGCGGTGTTGGAACAGGTCGGTCTGTCCGAACACGGCGGGCGCCGGGCTGGCATTCTGGCGCACGGCCAGAAGCAATGGCTGGAAATAGGCATGCTGTTGATGCAGGAGCCGCGTCTGTTGCTGGTGGACGAGCCGGTGGCCGGCATGACCCCGGCGGAGATGGAGCGTACCGCCGAGCTGCTGCGCTCGCTGGCCGGCGCGCACTCGGTGGTGGTGGTCGAACACGACATGGGCTTCGTCCGCTCCATCGCCGATCAGGTGACCGTGTTGCATCAGGGACGGGTGCTGGCGGAGGGACGGCTGGAGGAGTTGCAGGTCGATCCCATGGTCATCGAAGTCTATTTGGGAGCCGGCGATGCTTACCATTAACGGTCTGAACCAGTATTACGGCGAATCCCATACCCTGTGGGATCTGGGGCTGGAGGTGCCGGAAGGCGCGGTGATCAGCCTGATGGGCCGCAACGGCGTGGGCAAGACCACGCTGCTGAAGTGCCTGATGGGCTTGCTGCCGATCCGCTCAGGCCAAATCACTTTCGCCGGCGAAGATCTGAGTCGTTTGCCGGCGGAACGGCGGGCGCCGCTCGGCATCGGCTACGTGCCGCAGGGCCGCCAGATCTTTCCGCTACTGACCGTGGAGGAAAACCTGAAAATCGGCCTGGCGGCCAATCCCCGCCGCTTGCGGCGCATCCCGGAATTGATTTTCGAAATGTTCCCGGTGCTCCAGACCATGCTCAAGCGGCGCGGTGGCGATCTATCCGGCGGCCAGCAGCAGCAACTGGCCATCGGCCGCGCCCTGGTGCTGGAACCGCGCCTGTTGATCCTGGACGAGCCCACCGAGGGTATCCAGCCCAACGTGGTCCGGGAAATCGGTCGGGTGATCCGTCGGCTGAATCAGGAGCAGATCGACCGAAGCCGCGAGCAGGCCACCATCGTTCAGGAGATCGGTGTGGCGGTGCAGCGCTTGAATCGGGAGTTGGGTATGACCGTGCTGTTGGTCGAGCAGAAGCTGCCGTTCGCCCGTTGGGTCGCCCAGCAGTTCTGTATTGTCGACAAGGGCCGGGCGGTGGCCACCGGAGCGATTGCCGATTTGAATGACGATCTGGTGCGGCAATATTTGACGGTGTGAACGGGATTCAGTCGGCGGCGTAAGCCAGCGATAGCGCGCCAGGGCCGATGCTGGCGCCACCGGTCGCGCTCATGATGGATACCATGACTTCAATGCCCCACTGGCGAGTGTACCGTTCGAATTCGACAAAGCAGGGCTTCTGTCTGAGCGCTTGCGGGTCACCGGCGTAACTGATCGCCACCAATGGGGTTTTCAGGCCCAGTTCGACCGTTTTCCGAGCATGATCGAGCAGCTTCGACAAGGCCTTGTCGAAACCGCGCCCCTTGAACGCCGGTTCGATTTCGCCATCGAAACAGCGGGCCACCGGTTTGTTGCCGAGCAACCCATCCAGGTGAGACTCTGGAAACGTCATGCGCATTTCCTCATTATCCTTTGCCCAGTTGCGCGCATAGGCCAAGTCTCCGGGCAGAATGTAGCAGCGCACGTACCGCCGGAACTCCTCGATCCGTCGGCGCAATTCGTTGAAGGCCAAATCCTGATCCCGAAGCAGCCGAATCACCGCATCGGCCAGCACCGCCTCACCGGCGAAAACGGTTCTACTGTCGAGCACGTTCAGATGGAACGGCGTCAGCAGTCCGGCCAGCCGGCGCTTTTCACGGTAGCCGCGCAGGATGGCGAAATAGGCCTCGGTCGCGTTCTGAAACAAGGTGCTGAGGGTTTGCGAGAGAGTGATCAGGATCGCCCGGTCGTGCTCGACCACCCATCGGTCCAGAAACAGTGCGGCGATAGCGTCGGCCGGACAAGGTTCGTTGGTCGCCTTCAGATTCGGCGACGCGGCGTAACGGTGAAAAAAAGCCAGACTCAGATTGATATCCCGCGTATCGGAAAATACTTGATCGCCCAGGATCAGTTTGTTGGGCAACACCCTTAAGCGATGTTGCCGCACGTAAGCATCCGGCAAATCGCAGGTCGCGTCGATCACCACCACGGTTTTCATGCCGACGCCACTCCAGCGCCGCGATGGCGGTCTGTTTGGCGGGCATCCGGCGACCGGACGGGAGGCTCAGCCAACATGGGGGTTGTTGTAGAGTGCTTCGAACCGACAACCGTAACCGAACCACCCGTCCTTCTTGGTGGGGTCGACGCGCACGATCGTGGCCATTGCCTCCAGTTCGATCTCCGCCAATTCGTCCGAGTGGATGAAGAGGTACAGCGTCGTCCCGACCGGTAGTTCCTGCTCGGTCCACAACAAGACTCCCCCCCCGCCGATATTGCCCATCACGCCCTCGTTCAATATCTCGGTGCCGGCAATCCTGTACTGGATCGCGGCGTTGATTTCGGTGCGGGCAAATTGCCGTTTTTCGACACAACCGGGCATGAGCGCACTCCGAATGGATTTTGGGAAAGCCGGGGCGATGTCTGGAGCGTGCCCTATCACACCTCCGCAAAGTCGGTTAAACTGCCGCGAAATTATCGCACCAACCGTTTGGCAAGCCAAGGCGCGGATATCCCCATCGACCCTCCGCACGATGAGACACCGATCCATGCGCAACCAGGATCTTTTTAACCAGCTTGAAGAAAACCGTTCTTTCACGGCCGGCCAGACCATTTTCCGGGAAGGCGAGCCGGGCGATAACCTCTATATCGTGGTGGAAGGCGAGGTCGACATCCTGATGAATGGCGGCCATGTTCTGGAAACCGTGGGTCCTGGCGGCATTCTCGGAGAACTCGCGCTGGTCGATGACAAACCCCGCAGCGCCACGGCCATCGCCCGCACCGGCTGCGTGTTGGCGCCCGTCAGCCGGACGCACTTTCTGGCTCTGGTCCGGCTGACGCCTTCCTTTGCCATCCAGGTCATGCGGGTCATGGCCGAACGGTTGCGCCATACCACCAACCAACTCCGCGACTGATCGCGCGGCCAGCCGCTGGCCCGGCCGCTCGGTTCGGACCGGGTTGTCCTCGCGCTTGAAACCGCTTTTTCGCATGACGCCGCACGATACCCCCAGCTTTCCGGCCAGCCGCGCGCCGAAGCCGCTTCGGTCATGGCCGTACGACCGGTAAGCGGTATCGCAGTAGCCTCCTCCATGGAAACTTGCATGCCTGAAGCCTCTGTCGCCTATCAAGATGATTCGAATCTGGCCGGCAACAGCCCGCTGCTGGGCGACTACCCGGTCGCCGAGTCCGGCTACGACGAAATGTTCGCGGCGCCCGGTCTGTTGCGCCCCCATTGGGGCGATATGGCGCGGGCGTTGGAGGGAATCGGTGGCGTGGAACTGGAGCGCCAGCATTCCGAAATCCAACGTCTGCTGCAATCGGATGGAGTGACCTACAATACCTACAACGATCCGCGTGGCTCGCTGCGGCACTGGCTGGTCGACCCCATTCCGTTACTGATGACCGGCGAGGAATGGAACGTGCTGGCAGCCGGGCTGGAGCAGCGCTCGCGGCTGCTGAACGCCCTGCTGGCCGATCTTTACGACCGACGGTTGGCGATTCGTCAGGGCTGGTTGCCGCCGGAGCTGATCTATGCCCACCCCGGTTTTCTACCGTCCTGCCATCAGTCGCTGCCGGCTGGCTGCCGCTGGCTGACCTTTCACGGCGTGGACCTGGCCCGCGGGCCGGACGGCGCATTCCGGATCCACGGAGACCGTGCCCAATCGCCGTCCGGCGCCGGTTACACACTGGAAAACCGGGTCATTCTGGCACGAGCCTTGCCGATGCTGTACCGCGACGCGCCCTTGCGTCGGCTGGCCAGTTTTCTGGAAACCGAACGGGCCACGCTGGCTGGCATGGCGCGCCATAACCCAGACAGCCCGCATGTCGTACTGCTGACGCCCGGTCCCAATAGCCCGGTCTATTTCGAACATGCCTACTTGGCCAACTATCTGTCGCTCAGCTTGGTCGAGGGCGAGGATCTGGTGGTGCGCGACGGCCGAGTCTGGCTGAAAACCCTCGGCGGGTTGCGACCGGTGGACGTGATCCTGCGGCGGGTATCGGACGCGTTCTGCGACCCGCTGGAACTACGCGGCGATTCCCTGTTGGGCATTCCCGGACTGCTGCAAGCAGTGCGCGGCGGTCATGTCGCGCTGGCCAATGCCCTGGGTAGCGGCCTCATCGAAAATCCTGGACTGGCCGCTTTCCTGCCGCTGCTGTGCCGGCATCTGCTGGGCGAGGATCTCAAACTGCCGTCGCTGGCCACTTGGTGGTGCGGCGACCCGGCCGAACGCAGTTACGTGTTGGCGAATCTGGATCGACTGGTGGTGCGCTCGATCCTGGCGGACGGGCCGTGCTGGGACGGCAGCCAGCTCGACGCGGCGGCCCGCGCGCGGCTGGTCGAGCGGATTCACGCCAATCCATATCGCTTTGTCGGTCAGGAGCCGCTGCCGCTGTCCACCGCGCCGGTGCTGGAAGAAGGCCGGCTGATGCCGCGACCGGTGATCCTGCGCGGCTTCGTGGTCGCCGACGGCGACGGTTATCGAGTCATGCCCGGCGGATTGGCCCGGGTCTCGTCTGGCCTGGACACGCTGCAAGCTTCGCTGCAAAACGGCGGCATCAGCAAGGACTGGTGGGTGCTGGCACCAACCCCTCAACGCCATGTCAGCTTGTTGCGACAATCCTACGGCCCGATCGTGGTGACTCGCGATGGCAGTGATCTGCCCAGCCGGGTTGCCGATGACCTGTATTGGATGGGTCGCTACCTTGAACGGCTCGACAGCACCGCGCGGTTGTTGCGCGAAGCGTTCGGGCGGTTGCTGGAATGGGAGCAGGACAACACCGACGAGCGCTGTTTGGACGACCTGCTCGATGCCCTGGAAATCCCAGTGCCGCCGGTGGCGGAATCGCCGCGCGCTCGGTTCTTCACGCTGCGCCAGGAACTGCTCGACCTGATTGCCGATTCGGAGCACCCCAGCAGCATGCAGGCGCTGTTCGATGGCTTGCTGCGAACCGGCCGCGCGGTGCGCAATCATCTGGGCGACGATAGCTGGCGCTTGCTGAATCGTTTGCAGCAAAGCATCCAGGAGCCACCCAAAGGATTGGGTGCCCGCCAGGCACGGGAGCTGCTGGAAGAAGATCTGATGCTGATGGCGGCGTTTTCCGGGCTCAGCAATGAAACCATGCCTCATCATCATGGTTGGCTGTTCTTCGACATCGGCCGCCATCTGGAACGAGTGCTGCACACCTTGGATCTGTTTAAGCTGGCTTTCATTACCGCCCGCAATCCAGGGTTGCCACTGTGGGAGGTGGTGCTCACCCTCACCGACAATCTGACTGCCTACCGTCGCCGCTATCGCTCCGCGCTGCATCCGACCGCGATCATCGATCTGTTGCTGTTCGATGAAGGCAACCCCCGGTCGGTCGGCTATCAGTTGCAGCGGCTGCAACACAACATCGGTCGGCTGCGCCGGTCGGTGAGTTCCACGTATCGCAACGCCGAGGAACGCTTGATTCTGGAAGCCTTCACCACCCTGCGCCTGGCCGATATCGAAGCCTTGGCGACGCTCTCCCACGACAGCACCCGCTCCAGCACCGAACTGAGCCGCTTGCTGGACGCGCTGCACACCCCATTGTCGAGCCTGTCCGACGCCCTGACCCACAGCCATTTCAGCCACGCCGAAGTGCCCCGGCAACTGATCACCATGCAGCCGTGAAGTACACCATCACCCATCGTACGCTCTACCATTACAGCAGCGGTGTCGCTCTGTGCCACAACCAGGCGTGGTTGCTGCCGCGGGAAGCGAGCTGGCAGTGTTGCCGGCCCAGCCGCATCACCATTCAACCACGGCCGGCGTTATCCGCCGAGCGGCAGGATTTTTTTGGCAATCGAGTGCTGTATTTTGCGATCCAGGACATTCATCAGCGTCTTGAAGTCACCCTTGTCACCGAGGTCCAGGTACTGGATGCCCGGCCGTTCGGTCCGTCCAGCCCATCCATGGCCTGGGAACAGGCGTGCAAGATGCTAAGGGAAGATCCGGACCCCGAAATCATCGAGGCCCGGCTGTTCGTGCTGGATTCGCCGTTCGTGAGCCTGCATTCGACCTTCCGCGAGTACGCTGAACCCAGCTTCCCGCCGGGGCGGCCGCTGCTGGAGGCCATGGCGGATCTGAACCGGCGCATCAATCAGGAATTTACTTACGATCCGCACTTCACGACAACGGCGACTCCGTTGGGCGAAGTCCTGAGCGAGCGACGCGGAGTCTGCCAGGATTTCGCTCATCTGGGGATTGCCTGCCTGCGGGCGTTGGGTCTGGCGGCGCGCTACGTCAGCGGCTATTTGGAAACCATACCGCCACCAGGTCAGCCGCGGCTGGTCGGCGCCGATGCATCGCACGCCTGGTTGGCGGTTTATGTTCCCGGCACCGGCTGGGCGGAGTTCGACCCGACCAACGACTGCATACCGGGAGAGCGGCACGTCACCTTGGCCTGGGGCCGGGATTACGGCGATGTCGCGCCGCTCACCGGGGTGATGACCGGCGGCGGCTCGCACTCGCTGGAAGTATCGGTGGATGTGGAACCACACACGGAATCGGCCTTGAAAGGCGAGCAGGGATAGGTGAATTCCATCAAATCCGCACCGCCAGCACGTCGCATGGAGCACCATGCAGCACGGCGTTGGCGGTCGATCCCAACAGCAGCGCCAAACCGTGGCGTCCGTGGCTACCCACCACGATCAGGTCAACGTCGTGCTCCCGAGCGGCGTCGAGAATGCCCTCCTTGGTGGAAGGGGCGCTGACCACCCATTGTGCGGCGCCTTCCGTTTTCAGGCGGCGTGCCATTTCGCCAAGCGCCTTCCGTGCTTCTCCCAACAGCGCCTCGTCGGGTAAATCCGGCAATACCGGCAGCAACTCATAACCGCCGCCCAAGCTGATATTTACATCCTCGATTACATGGATCAGGCTCAATCGAGCACCATATTGGTGGGCGATGTCCTTGGCGCGCGCGCCGACCCGCAAGGCTTCGTCGGCAAAGTCGGCGGCGAATAAAATGTGTTGGTAAGCCATCTCACTTCCTCCCGAGTTATTTCACCCAATGGACTTGAACCGGCTACCATGCCGGTTCGATGGTGGCGGAATCCGGATTCATTGCGCCATCGCCTCCAACAGCGCCCGCAGAAACTCGCGAGTTTGCTGGCGGGACGGGTCGTCCGGCGGCAACCGCTCGCGCGCCTCGCGCAGGGCGCCCACCCCAAGCCGTACCTGCACCAGGCCGAGATTGTGCAGGGTTCGCGCATCGTCGCGGCGACGCAGCGCCTCCCGATAGGCGCGCTCCGCCACATCCAGCCGTCCCTGTTCGGCGTAGAGATTGCCCAACTGGAACCAGGGACCGGCTTCTCGTGGCTGCAAACGGGTCAGTTGCAGATAACACCCTTCCGCCACGTCCCAGCGCCCGGTCGCGTAGGCTTGCAGCGCGCGTTCCTCGATGAAATCCGCATTTGGCGACGACGCGGGCACCGGCGTGGCCGGCACCGCCCGATCGTCTGACGAACGCAACGTGGCGGCTTCCGGGCTGGTCGATGCGCCTTGCATGGTGGCGCAACCGGCCAAAACCATGCAGTAGACCGCGACCAACGAAATCCGGCGTGGCATTTGGGTGGGCCTCTCCGGCGAACGGTGTATTAGGCACGATTTTGTGGAACGAGCCGCGCATTCCCAAGTCTTATTGTAAATTCGCCGCCAGTCAAAAACTCCATGTCCCATCGTTTACTTCCCCTGATCTTGAGTCTGTCGCTGGGCGCTTCATTCGCACCGGTGGGCGCGCAATCCATCCTGTTGCCGGATATGGGTGATCCATCGCGGGTGTATTTCGGCGCCGACGACGAGCAGCAAATGGGTCTGCAAATCATGCGGCAGCTCCGTGCGCGCGGGGTGGTACTGGACGATGTACAGTTGAACGAGTACCTCGATTCCGTGGGTCAGAGCATCGTGACCTACGCCGATCAGAACGGCGTGCCATTCACTTTTTTCCTGGTCCGTAACCCCAGCATCAATGCGTTTGCCCTGCCGCATAACTTCATCGGCATCAATACCGGCCTGTTGTTGTCCACGCAACGGGAGGACGAACTGGCGGGGGTCATCGCCCACGAAATCGCCCATGTCTCGCAGAAGCACATCGTTCGCGCCATTGCCGACATGAAGCGGCTAACACTGCCACTGGCGGCGGCGATGGTGGCCTCGGCGGCGCTGGCGGCGGCCAGCAGCCAGGCCGGTCAAGCGGCCATGGTGGGTGCCATGGCCGCCAGCGCCCAGCATCAAATCAGTTTTACCCGCGCCAACGAACAGGAGGCGGACCGCATCGGCATGCAACTGCTGGCCAAGACCGGTTTCGATCCTCGGGGCATGAGCGATTTCTTTAGCAAACTGGAGCGTATGTCCAGTGGCGAGGCTCGTAACCAAGTTCCCGAAATGCTGCTGACTCACCCACGCCCGGAGAGTCGCGTCGCCGATACTCAGGATCGAATCGAGATCCCGCCGCTGCGGCGCACCACCCCCCGCGACCGCAAAGCCTACGATCTCGCCAAGGCCCGGGCACAGGTGCTGGCGACCGAGGATACCCATACCCTGATCAGGGAATTGGAAACCCTGTTGGCCAAGGGCGGTACATCCGACCAAACCGCCACGCGCTATGCTTACGCGCTGGCACTGCGTCAGGCTGGCCGTTATGATGAGGCCCGACAACAGGTGGCGCGCCTGGTCGGCGGCGACCCCGACCGGTTGGCCTTTCGAGTCGAGGCGGCGGAAATCGCGCTGGCCCAAGGCGACCGGCAACAGTCCTGGCGGTTGTTCGAGGAGGCCCGCAAGCTCTATCCGGATGATTTTACCTTGGCCATGCACTACGGCCGCGCTCTGGCCACTCAGGGCGATCCGAAGTTGGCGATGCGCTTGCTGCAACCTCATCTGCGCCGCCATCCCAACGATCCCCTGCTGTATGCAAGCTATGCCCAGGCGGCGCAGCGGACGGGCGACATGGCGGCAACCCATGCCACCATGGCTGAATACCACTATCTGAACGGCGAACTGCTGCCCGCCATCGAGCAATTGGAACTCGGTCTCCGGAATCCTGGCCTGTCACCGAATCGGGAAGCCCAGTTGCGCGCCCGGCTCAAGCAGTTCAGGGCGGAAGCCATTGCCCTGGATCTACCGGTTCCCAAGCGGGCTTCGCCCTGAATCGTGGAAGTCAGCCGGGCCCATGTGACGCCCTGCACCGATCTGATTGACCCACTATACTTAGGTCATATCAACACTACCATCCAAAGAATTTCTTCCTGCCCATGACTGATCGAAATTCCACTGCCGAGCCGGGCATGTTCGATGTCGAATTGTTGCTCAAACAGGCGCGCGCCTATCTGGCGTTCGGCGAGCAAATCCGCCAGTTCGCCGAACAGTCCCCGAACGCCAGCTCTCAGCCGACCGACTGGGACACTACGCTGCGCCAGCATTTCGACCGATTCAAGGCGGCGGTTGCCCAATCGACCGAGGATTCGAACATCGATCCCGATCTGACCCGTCTGTGGACGTTGACCCTGGAAAGCTGGCAGCAGTCCGCTGCGTCCTTGGGCGTTTCCGCCATCGCCCCTCGCGCTGGCCAGAGCGCCGATACTTGGCAGACCTACCAGCAGGTCCAGGGCGAGTATTTCGAAGTGCTGCGGCAGTCGGCCATGGTCGCGCTGGATCTTATGGAACAACGGCTGCGCGAACGCGCGGCCTCCGGCGAGGTTGCCGACAGCCTGCGCGAATTGTTCAATTTATGGGTGGATTGTAACGAAGAAACCTACGGCCGAATGCTGCGTAGCGCCGAGTACAGTGAACTCAGCGGCCGTTTGCTGAACGCATTGCTAGGCTGTTGCACGCGCGGAGAAGCTACTTCATGATCGGTCTGACATCCGAACGGATTGCCGAGGAACTCCAATCCTTCAGCGCCAAGCTGGCCCAGGGTGGTCGGGCCTTGCACGATTTAGGCGAGATCGAGACCGGCGTATCCCCTCGGGAGGCGGTCTATCAGGAAGATAAGCTGACGCTGTATCGCTATCGGCCCCGGGTGGAAAAGCCGCACTCGGTGCCGCTGCTCATCGTCTACGCCCTGGTCAACCGCCCCTATATGATGGATTTGCAGGAAGACCGTTCCATGATCCGCGGTTTGTTGGATGCCGGTCTGGATGTCTACCTGATCGATTGGGGCTACCCGGATGCCGCCGACCACGAATTGAGCCTGACGGACTATATCCATCGCTATATCGATCATTGCGTGGACGCCCTGCGCGAGCATTGCGGGCAGGATGCGATCAACCTGCTGGGAGTCTGTCAGGGCGGCACCCTTAGTCTGTGCTTTTCGTCGCTCTATCCGGAGAAGATTCGCAACCTCGTCACCATGGTGACCCCGGTGGATTTCCACACGCCGGACAACCTGTTGACCCACCTGATCCGGCATGTGAACGTGGATTTATTGGTGGATACCCTCGGCAACCTGCCGGGCCAGTTGCTGAATTTCACCTTTTTGTCGCTCAGCCCGTTTCGGCTGGCCGGGCAGAAGTATGTGGACTTGACCGATATCCTCGATGATGCCCAGGCGCTGCGGAATTTTCTGCGGATGGAAAAATGGATTTTCGATAGCCCGGACCAAGCCGGCGAGGCGTTCCGCCAGTTTGCCAAGGATTTTTTTCAGCAGAACAAGCTGATCAAGGGCGAAGTGAGCATCGGTGACCGGCGGGTGAATCTGGGGAACATCGTCATGCCGGTGCTGAATGTATATGCCGCTCAGGACCATCTGGTGCCGCCCGCCGCTTCCAAGGCTTTGGCGGGATGCTGTGGCAGTCGGGATTACTCGGAGTTTTCCTTCCAGGGGGGGCACATTGGCATTTACGTTAGCAGCCGCGCCCAACGCGAAGTGCCGCCGGCCGTCGCGACTTGGTTGCTGGCGCGTTAGAAAAAGCGCTGTCGGCCACGCACGGCATGGAATCCAGAAAGGGTATCCATCAATTTTTGCTGTCTTTCCGCGCCTTCCTGGGCTTTTCCGGTTCGCTGCTTGCCATTGAACCGTCGGCTCGGGCGACTTGCTGGGAGAGGGTGGCTAATTCGCTGACCGTCTCCGGTGGGGTGTAGGGTGTCTGGAATCGTTCGTTGACGCTTTTCCACAACGAGAGGTTGTGCTCCACCAGTTCGGTGATCATCGCCAGCGGATTCTTGCCGATCAGTGTGCGCATCTGCTCCCGAAATAGGTGCTGTTGGTCCACGAACGCCTGCAAGCTTTTCTCCAGATAGTTGCCCATCATGCCTTGCAGGGTGTCGCCGTAGAAGCGGATGATGTGCGCCAGTACTTCCGCGGTAAAAATCGGATTGCCCTGCTCTTCCTGTTCGCTGATGATCTGCAACAGAATCCCGCGGGTGATATCGGTATTGGTGCGAGCGTCGATGACATGGAACTCGGCGCGTTCCAGCACCAGTTGCTTGACATCCTCAAGGGTGATGTAGCTGCTGATGGCCGTATCGTAGAGCCGACGATTCGGGTACTTTTTGATGGTGCGCAGTTCGCTCATGGCGGGCATATAAAAGCGGCGCGGCGCTGGCCGGAAAGCGAGCGCCGCGCGGTTCAGGGCTAGCGGAAGTAGAGACCGCCGTTAACGGTGACATCTTCGCCGGTCAGGAAACCACCGTCCTCGGCAGTCATGAAGGCGACGGTGCGGCCGATTTCGGAAGGCTCGCCCAGACGGCCGACTGGAATGGTCTTGACGATGGACGCCAGCACGTCTTCCCGGATAGCCCGCACCATTTCAGTGCCGATGTAGCCGGGCGAGATCGAGTTGACGGTGACGCCCTTCTTGGCGCATTCCTGAGCCAGCGATTTGGTGAAGCCATAGACCGCCGCCTTGGTCGCTGAATAGTTGGTCTGGCCGGCCTGGCCCTTAATGCCATTCACCGACGAGATGTTGACGATGCGGCCCCAACCCCGTTCCACCATCTTTCCGTAGACCTGCTTGGTCATGTTGAACATGCTGTTCAGGTTGGTGTTGATGACGGCGTTCCACTGCTCCGGTGTCATCTTGTGGAACATGGAGTCGCGGGTGATGCCAGCGTTATTGACCAGAATTTCGATCGGACCGACTTCCGCCTCGATCTTCTTGCACGCTTCGGCGCAGGACTCGAAATCGGTGACATCGGCCAGATAGACCGGAATGTCGAGGCCCTCGGCCTTGCGGTCGGCCTTCCATTTGTCCACGGCTTCCTGGCTGAGGCCGTTGTAGTCGACCGCGACGGCGCGGCGGCCCTGTTCAACCAGCGCCTTACACATGGCCGTGCCCAGACCACCGATACCACCAGTAACGACTGCGACTCGAGACATTAGAGACTTCTCCTCGGATTTTTGGTTGGAATCAATCGCGTTCGACGGCCAGAGCAACGCCCTGACCGCCGCCGATGCACAGGGTCGCAAGACCCTTCTTGGCGTCACGACGGACCATTTCGTGCAGCAGGCTCACCAGAATGCGGCAGCCGGAAGCGCCGATTGGATGGCCCAGCGCGATGGCGCCGCCGTTGACATTCACTTTGCTGGTGTCCCAGCCCATTTCGCGGTTAACGGAGATCGCCTGAGCGGCGAATGCTTCGTTGGATTCGACCAGGTCAAGTTGGTCCACCGTCCAGCCAGCCTTGCGCAGGCAGGCGCGAGAGGCCGGGATCGGACCTGTGCCCATGATTTTTGGATCGACGCCGGCCTTGGCGTAAGCAGCGATGCGCGCCAGTGGCTTAAGACCGAGGTCGTGGGCGGCGCTGGCGGTCATGACCACGACGGCGGCCGCGCCATCGTTGATACCGGAAGCGTTGCCGGCGGTGACGCTTCCGTCCTGTTTGAAGGCTGGCCGCAGCTTGGCCAAGCTGGCGGCGGTGGTTCCCGCTCGTGGGAACTCATCGGTATCGAACACGATCGGCGCACCCTTGCGCTGCGGGATCTCGATCGGCACGATTTCGTCCTTGAATTTGCCGTCGCGAATCGCGGCGGCGGCTTTGTCTTGGGAAGCGGCGGAAAAAGCGTCCTGCTCCTCGCGGGAGATACCCCACTGGGCGGCGACGTTCTCGGCCGTGATCCCCATGTGGTAGTGGTTGATGGCGCAGTGCAGTCCCTCGTTCAGCATCGAATCCATCAGCTTGGCGTCGCCCATGGTGGTGCCGCGGCGCGAGCCGAGCAGGAGGTGCGGGGACAGACTCATGCTTTCCTGACCGCCGGCGATCACGATCCGATTGTCGCCGTCACGGATGGACTGATAGGCCAGATGCACGGCTTTCAGACCACTGCCGCAGACCTTGTTGATATTCAGGCAGGGCACTTCGATGGGTAGTCCGGCGTTCAGCGCCGCGGTGCGGGCCGGGTTTTGGCCGGTGCCGGCGGTCAGCACTTGGCCAAGGATCACTTCGTCGATTTGTTCTGGCTTGATCCCGGCTTTCCCGAGCAGATCCTGGATGATTTTGGCGCCCAGAATGTTGGCTGGGATCGTCGATAGTGAACCCATGAAGTTGCCGATTGCGGTCCTGGCGGCGGCAACGATGACCACATCTTCCATCGAGTTGACCTCCGGATAGCCCTATTTGTGTTGAAAATCGCCATGCGTTGGCGAGAGGCGACTTGCGCCGCGCACCAGCAGCATCATACGGATGCAAAAAATAAAGAAGTTAGTGAGAGGAACGTTCAACGCGGTAACGATGCAATTTGCGACTGGCGACAATGGCGGGAACCTTACTCTCGACTGATTTGAGCGCAACATATTGGCGCTTGCCATAATTCTTGTCAACCGATTCTGGCATTGCAGCATCGCGTGGTTGTGCGGCATTGGCATCGGCCTCAAGCGGTTCAAGGCGAGCTGGATCGTGGGGTGGCGGGCGGCAGTTCGAAATGCACCAGTAGGGTTGTCTGCCACGAACTACAGTTGTCGTCGCTAATCATGAAGAACCGTCGGTCCCGATAGCGGGTCAAGCCTTCGAAATTGTCCAGCAGCCAACCTTGGCTGCTGTCGAGGACCACCACATCGGTCACCGTTAACGGTGTTTCTCCTCCCACCGGCGGCAATTCGGTGCGGCGCAGACTGATGATCAGAGGCCGCAGGGGGGCGACGAAAGCGCGTTCCAGCGTCAGCAGACCGCCGTCAGGCAGTGCTTCCATGGCAACCAGCGCGCTGCCGGGCGCGGACCCGAGCGGATAACTCCAGAATCGGCCATCGCCGGCGAAGAGGCGTATCCGGCCAGCCGGGTCGTCGCGCAATGGTGCCTCGGTTCCGGTCAGCACGCCCCAGCGCGGATCGATGGTCACCGCTTCCAGCGCTTGGTTGATATCGCGGTAGTTGCGCAGGTCGCGCAGGAGAGCGGGTAAGGGTTCCTCGCCCCGCCATTGGCCGGTGGGGCTGTAACGCACCACGCGCGGTCTGATTTCGAACGACACCAGCAGTTCAGTATCGCCTGGCGTTCGGTTATCACCGTTGCGGATCGCCAGGCCCTCGGCATCGTCGAAAGGCGGCCGGACTGGTTGGTCGGATACGTCCAGCAGCGGATAGGCGGCCACCACTTGCACTCCGGTCAGTATCCCGCGCGGGTCGAATTCCGGCCGCAAATGGAACAGTCCGCCGATGTCGGAGATGGCGTACAACAGCCCCGCATCCTCGTCCCAGGCCAGGTCGGACAGGCCGCACAATTTCAGGCCATTGAACTCGGCGCGGGTTAATCGCAGCGCACCGAGCCAGCGAATGCCTGCATGGGTGTCGCCGGGACCGGACCGATCGGCGAGCGTGATGGGCGTTGCCTGGAATTCCTGGGCGCAAGCGCTTTGCAAGATGAAAATCAGTACGAGAACCGGGAACGAGCGGAACATGTGAACTCCAGCGCGGCGGTGGGGCGACGGTCAGGGCGCTCATGCTACCATTTCAGTACCGTATTCAATAAAGGCGAGGCAAGGGCCAACAGCATGAAGGTACCGGTCTGGAATCCGGCGGTTGAGTTTCTGGATCGGGAGGCGCTTGAGCGTTTGCAACTCGCCAATCTACGCAAAACCGTGGCTTGGGCGCTGAAAACCCCCTTTTACCGACGGCGGCTGGCCGAGGTTGGCTTGCACCGTCCCGAGGACATCGCCAGCCTGCGCGACCTGCGCGGCATCCCCTATACCACGAAGGAAGATCTGCGCGAATCCTACCCGCGTGGCCTGCTGGCGGTCGAACTGGAGCAGGTGGTGCGGTTGCATACCTCCAGCGGCACCACCGGTATGCCGACCGTGATCTACCACACTCAGGCCGATCTCGATGCTTGGACCGAACTGGTGGCCCGCTGCATCGTCGCCACCGGCGCCAGCCGCCGTGACGTGTTCCAGAATATGACCCATTACGGGTTATTTACCGGCGGATTGGGCCTGCATTACGGCGCCGAGCGGGTGGGGATGCTGGTGATCCCGGCCAGTTCCGGTAACACCAGCCGCCAGGTTCAGTTGATGCGGAATTTCCAGACCAGCGTGGTGCATGCCACGCCCAGCTATCTGCTGCATCTGCACTCGGCGCTGGCGGGTGAGGACATCGATACCAATCCGCCGAGCTTGCGCAAGGCCTTCATCGGCGCCGAACCACATTCGGAAGAAACCCGCCGAAAGATCGAAACGCTATTTGCAATCGATGCCTACAACTCTTACGGTTTGAGCGAGATGAACGGTCCCGGCGTGGCGTTCGAATGCCTGTACAAGACCGGCCTGCATCTGTGGGAAGACGCCTACCTGCTGGAAGTGATCGATCCTTGCGGCTTGTGGCCCTGCGCCGAGGGGGAAACTGGCGAGATCGTGCTGACCACGCTACAGCGGCAGGCCACGCCGTTGCTGCGCTACCGTACCCGCGATCTTTCCCATCTGGTCGGTGGTCACTGCCCCTGCGGGCGTGGTCACCGCCGGTTGGCGCGGATCAAGGGTCGCAGCGACGACATGCTGATCGTCAACGGGGTCAACGTCTTCCCGTCGCAGATCGAGGAAGCGCTGATGAAGGTGCCGGAAGTCGGCACCAATTATTTGATTCAGGTCGAGAAGCGCGGGGCGCTGGACCGGCTGGCGGTCAAGACCGAAATCCACGCCACATTGTTCGCTGGCGATGCGCGCGTGCTGGGCGACTTGCGCGAGCGCATCGCCGAACGGATCCGTGCCGCCATCCTGGTCAAGCCGTCGGTCGAACTGCACGCACCGGGTAGTCTGCCAGTATCCGAGGGCAAGGCCCGACGGGTGCTGGACCTGCGACCGGCGTTCTGAACGGGGAGAGGACGGGAAGATGGGGCGGCTCAGTCACTGTAGAAGATGCTCCTGAGATACTCCTCATGGGCGTGGCGCAGCACCACCGCGATCACCGCCGCCACCGGTAGTCCCAACAGGACGCCGAAGAAGCCGAACAGATGACCACCGGCCAGCACCGCGAACAGTACCGCCACGGGGTGCAGGCCGATGCGATCGCCGACCAGCTTCGGGGTCAGCACGAGATCGCTGATCAACTGGCCGACGCCGAAAACGATCAGCACCGGAACCACGCTCAGCAGGCTGTGGTATTGGAGAATCGCGGCGATGCTGGCGACGCTGGCGCCGGTGATCAGGCCCAGATAGGGCACGAAGCTCACCAGCCCGGCCAACATGCCGATCAGCAGTGAGAATTGCAGCCCGATGACCGCCAGCCCCGTCGAATAGATCGCCGTCAGCGCTCCCATGACCACGAACTGACCGCGCAGGAACGCACCGATCACCTGATCGGATTCTCGCGCCAGTGTGCTGATGATCGGTTCGATGCGCCGCGGCAGCAGGTCGTGAACCCGGGCGACCAGCAAGTCCCAGTCGCGCAGCAGGTAAAAGGTGACCACCGGCACCAGCACCAGGTTGGCCAGCCAGGTGAAAATCGCATCGGACGATTCTCGAAATGAATGCAACAGCCCAGCGGCCAGATCGCCGATATCATCGGCGTATTTGAGCAGTTCCACGCGCAACTGGCTGAAGTTTAACAAGTCTGGGTCGACACCCAGCGTATCGCGCAACCACGGCAGAATGCTGGCGTTGAACCCGTCGATATAGTCCGGCAGCCGGTGCAACAGTCCCTTGAACTGATGGGTGAGCACCGGGATTACCAACAGCAGTAGTAGCAACAGGCCGAGCACGAGCGCGCCGAATACCAGGCTGACCGCCCAGGATCGCGACAGCTTGCGCGCTTCCAGCCGGTCGATCAGCGGGTCGCCCAGGTAGGCCAGCAGAGCGGCGAGCAGAAATGGCGCCAACACCGGTGCCAGCAGGTACAGCAGAACGGTGGAAACCGCGATGACGATCAGCCAGAAGCGTGCCCGAGACGGATCGGGAAGTTTGGGCTGTTGGGGGGCGGGCTGCTTTTCGAGAGTCATGGTGATGGCGGCGGTCGGTTGGGGGGATGATGGCGCTGACGCCAAGCACTGCGGCCCCAGTATCCGACATAGGCCATGCCGCTCCAGACGGTGGTCAGCGCGGTCAGGCCGATCAGGGTTTCCAGCAGCCATGCTGGCAGCGGCATGATCCCGTGGTTGGCGACGACCGCAAGCACCAGCGTCAATTGCAGCAAGGTGTTCAGTTTGCTGACCATCAGCGGCGCGGCCCGAAAGCGCGCAATCAGAAAATGATAGCCGATCGCGCCGCTGACGATGAGGGCATCCCGTACCAGTACCAGCATGACCAGCCAGCCCGGCAGTTCATGCAGCCAGCCCAGCGCCAGGATCGCGCCCAACAGCAACAGTTTGTCGGCGATGGGGTCGAGGACACCGCCCAGCTCGCTGGTCCAGCCATAGTATTTGGCCAGGAATCCGTCCAGCGCGTCGGAGACGCCGGCGATCACGAACAGCACTAGCGCCGCGCTGTGGCGTTCCTCCAGCAGCAGCCACAGAAAAGGCGCCACGAGCAGGATCCGCAGGCCGGTGATGAGATTGGGAATGTCGTGGGGTTTCACAGGTAACGGTGCCATGTCAGCGCCGCCCGTTCCTCTTGGAGGCTGCGCGTGCTCGTTGGGGTTCGAGCACTGTATTTAATAAGCATAACTTAACTGAATCCCATCAAACAGCAAGCTGGAAATACGACTAGAATGAGGAAGTCAAGCGAGCGACAGCCCCGTTCCGGGAGAACCGGATGGAGGAGATACGATTATGACCGAACCTACGCAAACCAGTCGCCTGGTTCAGGCGTATGACCGCATGATGGAGCGGGTGAAAGTCCGTCTGGAAGAACTGGAACAAGCCGAGCAGGAGGCACTTCCGCAACTGCGCGCCAGTATCGAGCACGCAGCGGAAAAGGCCGTGGAGCTGGGCGAATTGACCCGCGAGGAAGCCCGCTTGATCGGCGGCTATCTGAAACGCGATCTGGAAGATGCCGGCCAGTATCTGACGACCACCGGTCAAGATTTACGTGCTTGGCTACGGTTCGATCTGGAGTTGCTTGAAGACCGCCTGCTGGATTTTTTTCAGCGCGGCGTGGATCAATCGCGGCTGGATCTATTGGCGTTCGAAGCGTCGGCGGAGGAGGTGGAGACCGAGCGGTATCACAGCGGCGAGATTACCGGACCCGGTACTCTGTACTGCGAAAAATGTGGGAAATCGATGATCTTTCTCGCCAGCGCGACGATCGCGCCTTGTCCGGCTTGTGGGGGCACGGACTTCGTGCGCGTGACCGAAGAATCGTGACTATCGCGAAGTAGGTATAAACCCTGATTGATCTGTCAATCGTCCCGATTTACCGCTTGGCCGGATTGTTTTTAACTAAGCACCGCTTAAGCCGGTTTCTACAGCGAAGCGTGTTTTAAGCTCAATATCCTGTACTTTGACCGCCGGCCGGATCTGCTGGCGGTTTTTTTATGGCCGCCGCTGATGAAAATTGCCGGCTCGAAGAGCAATCAGATTGGTCTCGGTGCCGCTAGTGGCGGTTCGCAACGGCCCAGTTGGGCACGATAGCGGGCAGCTTGCCGGCTGACTTGGCGGGCTCGCTTCATCAACCACGGTTTGTTCCAATAGCTGCCTCTGGCAAAACCGCCCTGACCTTCGTGATAAGCCAGGTACTGATGGTAGACATCGTGTTTGGCGACACCGTTGCGGCGCGCGGTTTCACTGACATACCAGCCGATGAAGTCCACGGCGTCATCGAACTGGTCACGGTCGGCGCCGTGGTTGCCGGTCGCGGCGATGTAGTCGCCCCAGGTCCCATCGAGTGCCTGGCTGTAGCCGTGGGCGGAGGAAGGACGAGGGCCGGGAATGAAGCCGAGATACCAGGTGCGGGGCGGTCGGGCGTCGGCCTGGAAGGCGGATTCCTGGTGGATGATTGCCAGCAGTATTGGCAGAGGCACGTCCCAACGCTGGCTGGCGGCGGTGGCGTCGGCGAACCAAGCTCCGTGTTGGTCGAAGATGGCGCAGGCATCGTCGATATCGCGCGGGGGCGCGGTGGCGCAAGAAGCCAACAGCAGCAGGCTGCCGAGCACGGTGAAGCTCCCGCCCCAGACCATCCGTTCCCGCAACGGTAACGCGGCCCACCGGCGCGCCACTCCAGTAATCCGGGCACGCCAGGTGGGTGGGAATGCAGCGCGCCATCCGCTCATGGCCTGATCGCGCCGTGCCGGCCCAGAAACAAGCCGGTACCCAGTAAACAGAGCATCGTCAGTACCACCGGCAAATCCCCAAAACGGGCGTAAGGCGTCAGTCCGCGCAGTGGGCGCACCTCGCCACGGATGACTTTGGCCTTGAACTGTGGACCTTGGCTGACGATTCGGCCACGGTCGTCGAGAATGGCGGAGAGGCCGGTATTGGTGGCGCGGGCCAGGTAGCGAGCCATTTCCAGGGCGCGCATCCGCACGATTTGCAGGTGCTGGTGCGGGGCGGTGGAATCCTTGAACCAGGCGTCGTTACTGACGTTGATCAACCAGGTCGCCTCGGGCAGTGCCTGACGGATTTCGTCGCCGAACACGGCCTCGAAGCAGATGGAGACTCCGACCGGCTGTCCACCGGCGTGCAGTAGCGGCTGATCGCGCTCGCCGGGGGTGAAGTCGGCCATCGGGATGTTCACCCAGTCCCGAAAGAACAGGAAGAACGAGCGCAGCGGTAGATATTCGCCAAACGGCAGCAAGCGGCGTTTCTGGTAGGAACCGGGCGAGCGGCCGATGCTGATCACGCTATTGTGGAAGACGTTGGTTTCCCAGGAACCAGTCGGAATCCCGGTCACGTAGTCGATGTTCGCGTGTTGGGCGCTTTCGGTCAGCGCGACCAGGAAGGGGCGGGCTTCATCCTGGAAAACCGGGATCGCCGTCTCCGGCCAGACGATGACATCAGCATGGCCATGCTCGTTCAGGCTGAGCTGGACGTAGCGCCGCAGGGTTTCTTCCAGCACGGCGGGCTGCCATTTCCGATCCTGAGTGATGTTGCCCTGCACCAGGGCGATGCGCAGCGGCGGTCCCGCCGGCTCGACCCAGGCAATGCGACCCAGGCCCCAGGCGCCGAGCCACAAAGCCGCCAGCATGCCCAGCCAGAGCAAGCGTTCTTGCCCGCGACCGCTGTTCAGCAGCGCCCGCAACAAGCCGGCGCTGGCCAACACCGCCCAGCCGACGCCGAACACGCCGAGATAGGGCGCGAGATCGCCCAGCGGCGAATCGGTCTGACTGTAACCCACCGCTAGCCAGGGAAATCCGGTGAACAGCCAACTTCTAACCCAGTCCAGCAGCGTCCACAACGTCGGGAAGACCAATAGCCAGCGAACCGGGCCGGGCGGTGGCCCCCAGCGGACGAGGAGCCAGCCAGCGACGGCGGGGTACAGCGCCATTACCGCCACCACTACGAAGGTGGCGAGCGCCGCGAACGCTGCCGGGGCATTGCCGAAGTCATGCAGGCTGATGAAGATCCAGTAAATGCCAAAACCAAACGCGCCCAGGCCGAACAACCCGCCGCGCGCCGCCGCCCGCCGCGGCGCGGCATTGTCCCAGCTCCACAGCAGGATGGCGGGCAGTAGAATCGCCAGCGGCCAGATCCCGAACGGCGCGAAGGCAAGCGGCAGCAGCGCCCCGGCGCTAAAGGCCAACAGGTCGATGGCGAGAGGGCGGCGTTGCGAAAGATCGGGCATCATGATCGGCGGACAGGTGTCGATGGGTTCGGCCCACCCGGTTGGCGAAAGAGAGAGGGTTAGCGTGGCTTGCAAGGGCGCGGCGGCATAAGAAAAAACCCTCTCCGGGCGGAAGAGGGTTCGCGTGGCGCCGGAATCAGCTGTTCTCGGTGGTGGACAGCACGGCTTGCTGACCGTCGTGCAAGGTCGTTTCCAGCAGATGAATCCGCCGGTTGTCGGCGCGCAGCACCCGGAAGTGGAACCGATCCAGGTCCACGGTCTCGCCGCCCTTGGGCAGTCGCCCCAGCTCCATCATGACCAGCCCGCCGACGGTATCGGCTCGTTCGTCGTTGAGGGTGGCCTGGAAGTACTCGTTGAAATCCTCGACCGGAGTCAGTGCCTTGACGATGAAGGAGTCGCCCTGGGAGCGGATGAAGGCGCTGTCGTCGTCGGTATCGTGTTCGTCGTCGATTTCACCGACGATCTCTTCCAGCACGTCCTCAATGGTGATCAATCCAGCCACGCCGCCGTATTCATCGACCACGATGGCCATGTGCAGGCGATTGCCACGGAATTCCTTGAGCAGAATATTGAGACGCTTGCTTTCGGGGATGTACTTGGCTGGGCGCAGCAGAGCGCGGAGATCGAAGGCTTCACGGCGGTCGAAGGCGTGGCTCAGCAAATCCTTGACGATCAGGATACCGATGACGTTGTCCTTGGTCTCGTCGATGACCGGAAGGCGGGAATGGCCGGACTCGACGATTTCGGCGATCAGGCGCTCCAGGCTCCAGTCGTGTTCGAGCACCACCATCTGCGCGCGGGGAATCATGACGTCGCGCACCTGGGTTTCCGACACCTTCATGACGCCTTCCATCATCTTGAAGGAGTCGGCGTCCAGCAGTTCCCGTTGCTGGGCGTCGCGCAACAACTTTATGAGTTCGTCCCGGTCCTTGGGTTCGCCCATCAGGGCGGAGCTTAAACGTTCCAGCCACGATTTATGGCTTGATTCGGCTCGCTCGTCGTTCATGATCGGTCTTGTGGGTCTCCATAAGGATCAGGGTAGCCGAGACCCGCCAGGATACGGATTTCCAAGGTTTCCATGGCTTCGGCATGTGGCTCATGCTGATGATCATAGCCCAGCAGGTGTAAAACGCCATGCGCGACCAGGTGTGCCCAGTGTGCCCAGGCCGGTTTTTCCTGACTGAATGCCTCGCGCAGCACCACCGGGGCGCAGATCACGATGTCGCCCAGCAGGGTGCTTTCGACCCCAGGCGGCGCCTCGAACGGAAAGGAC
This sequence comes from Candidatus Competibacteraceae bacterium, assembly GCA_016699715.1. Lineage (NCBI taxonomy): Bacteria > Pseudomonadati > Pseudomonadota > Gammaproteobacteria > Candidatus Competibacteraceae > Candidatus Competibacteraceae bacterium. The sequence continues at coordinate 2,674,147 of CP065007.1, forward strand.
AACACGTTGGTCGGTCCCTGCTTGTGGCGGTAGGTTTCATTGAGCGCCGTGCTTTCGGCTTCGTTGACCACGCGGACGGTCAGTTCGGCATCGCAGCGATAGCCCGCGCCGGCGAGCGCCGCTTCGGCCCAGTGGCGGAACTCGCGCTCATCCGGCAATCCCGGCATGTCCAAGGCGATCTGCAAATCCAGTTCCAGCGTCCATGAGGAGTTGTCCTGTTCCAGCGTCATGAGGGGTTGTCCTGTTCGTAACGGGCATAGGCCCCGACGATCCGTTGCACCAGTGGGTGCCGCACCACATCGCGGGCATTGAAGAAGGTCATGCTGATCCCCTCGACATCCTTGAGCACTTGCAGTACCTGCCGCAGGCCGGACTGGACGTTGCGCGGCAGATCGACCTGAGTCACGTCACCGGTGACCACCGCCGTGGAACCAAAGCCGATCCGGGTCAGGAACATTTTCATCTGCTCCACGGTAGTGTTCTGCGCCTCGTCGAGGATGATGAAGGAGTCATTCAGTGTTCTGCCGCGCATGAAGGCCAGCGGCGCGACTTCGATGATGCTGCGCTCGATCAGTTTGGTGACCCGCTCGAAACCCAGCATTTCGTACAGGGCATCGTAGAGCGGCCGCAGGTAGGGATCGATTTTCTGCGCCATGTCGCCGGGCAGGAAGCCCAGCCGCTCGCCGGCTTCCACCGCCGGCCGCACCAGGACCAGCCGCCGCACCGTGCTGGATTCCAGGGCATCCACGGCGCAGGCCACCGCCAGATAGGTTTTGCCGGTGCCGGCCGGACCGACCCCGAAATTCAGATCGTGATGCTTGATGCTCCACAGGTAGCGCTGTTGGTTGGGACCACGGCCACGGATCAGGCCGCGCCGGGTGCGGATCAGCACTTCGTCGGCGTCCGGCTCCAGTTCCTCGACCAGGGCGTCGGCGCCGGCTTCCTGCAGGGTGAGATGCACGCTGGCCGGGGTTAGCGCCTCGTCGCGGGTGCTTCGGTACAGCGCTTCCAGCACCGCGACCGCAATCGCGATCGCCGCCGGCTCGCCGATCACCCGACACTGATGGCCGCGATTGTTGATTTCCACGCCCAACCGGCGTTCGATCTGGCGCAGATGTTCGTCCAGATGCCCACACAGATTGGCCAGCCGTGCGTTGTCGGCGGGTTCCAGCAATAGATCTTGAAACTGGGGAGACGTGTTTAGGTTCAAGGCGTGGGCGGTTCGGATGGGAGATCTGCTAGCTGGCTGGCTTGAGCGCGGCCACCGGCAACTCCGGACAGGCCAGCAGGCGACCGCGCAGGGAATTGGGCAGCGCCTCGGTGATGGCGAGATCGGCGAAGCGGCCGATCAGTCCGGGTGGGCCGTCGAAGTTGACCACGCGATTGTTCTCGGTGCGCCCCGACAGTTGCCGGTCGTCCTTGCGCGAGAGCCGGTCCACCAGCACCCGCTGGACGGTGCCGACCATCCTTTGGCTCATGGCGCGCGCGCCGTCCTCGATCCGTGCTTGCAGATGCGCGAGTCGTTCTTTCTTGACGGTCAGCGGCGTGGGGTCGGCCAGGCTGGCGGCGGGGGTACCGGGCCGGGGGCTGTAGATGAAGCTGAAGCTGTGATCGAAGCCGATCTCGTCGATCAACGCCATGGTTGCCTCGAAATCCCGCTCGGTTTCGCCGGGGAAGCCGACGATGAAATCCGAGGACAGGCTGATGTCCGGGCGCGTGGCGCGCAGCTTGCGAATTTTGGCCTTGTATTCCAGCGCGGTGTGGCCGCGTTTCATCAACGCCAGGATGCGGTCGGAACCGCTTTGCACCGGCAGGTGCAGGTGGCTGACCAGTTGCGGGACGCGGGCGTAAGCCTCGATCAGCCGGTCGGAAAATTCCACCGGGTGGGAGGTGGTGTAGCGGACGCGGTCGATGCCGTCAATGGCGGCGACATATTCGATCAGCAGGGCTAGATCGGCGCTCTCGCCGTCGTCGGTCGGCCCGGCGTAGGCGTTGACATTTTGGCCGAGCAGGGTGATTTCGCGCACACCCTGCGCGGCCAGCGCCGCCACTTCGGCCAAAACGGCGGCGAACGGCCGGCTGACTTCCTCGCCGCGGGTGTAGGGCACCACGCAGAAGGTGCAGTATTTGCTGCATCCTTCCATGATTGAGACAAAGGCGGTCGGCCCTTCGGCGCGCGGTTCCGGCAGCCGGTCGAATTTTTCGATCTCCGGGAAGGAAACATCGACGACGGGATGGCGGTCGGCCCACACGGCCGAGAGCATGTCCGGCAACCGGTGCAGGGTTTGCGGGCCGAACACCAGATCGACCTGCGGCGCCCGCTCGCGCAGCGCCTCGCCCTCTTGGCTGGCGACGCAGCCGCCGACGCCGATCACCGCGCCGGGGCGGCGGGATTTATGGGCTTTCCACTGGCCCAGTTGCGAAAACACCTTTTCCTGGGCCTTTTCGCGGATGGAGCAGGTATTGAGCAGCAGGACGTCCGCCTGGTCGGGGTCGTCGGTACGCTCCAGACCGTGGGCCACGCGCAGGACATCCGCCATTTTGGCGGAGTCGTATTCGTTCATCTGGCAGCCGTGGGTCTTGATGTAAAGTTTGCGCGTCATCAGTAATTTTTGAACAATAACATCGGCGAGGAACTATAGCATCGCCGTTGGGGGGGCGCTAGGCAAGGAGTTTGTCGGCGTCCGATGGGACTCTATATGGGAGTTTGCCACATGACCGTACCACCGGATGAAACCCAGGGTCGCCCGGTCGAGGTGACCTGTCCGGGGTGTTTCCACCCGCGCGAGTGGGACGCGGCCGGGGTATGCCCGATCTGCCATTACCGCGCCGGTCTGGAGGGGCGATCCGCCGCGCTGCTGCCGGTCGGGACGCAACTCAAGGGCTACGTGGTCGGGGAAAAGCTGGGTCAGGGCGGATTCGGGATCACCTATCGCGGTTTCGACGTGACCCTGAAGATGAAGGTCGCGGTCAAGGAATACTACCCCAGCGAATTTGTCGGGCGCTCGACCAATCGCAAGATGGTGGTGCTCAACGCCCACGAGCATGAAGACCTGTTCCACTACGGACTAAAAACCTTCCTACAGGAAGCGCAAACGATCGCGCAGTTACGCCATCCGCATCTGGTGCGGGTCATAAACTTCTTCGAACTGAACGACACCGCCTACCTGGTCATGGACTACTACGAAGGCGAAGACTTGGCGCGGCATCTGAAACCGGGAGAGGACAACCGGGAGTCCGCTTGCCGTGGCGACGGGCGATCAAGTTGCTGCTACCGGTGCTGGACGGCTTGCAGAAAGTGCATCAAGCCGGCTTCATGCACCGGGACATCAAACCGGGCAACCTGTATCTGACTCGGGACGACGAACTGATTCTGCTGGACTTCGGCTCGGCCCGGCAGGTGAGCGGCACCCACACCCGCAGCCTGCTGATCTTTTCCGAAGGCTTTGCCCCCTACGAACAATACCTGCAAGGTCATTTGAACCGGCAGGGACCGTGGACCGACGTCTACGCCGTCGCGGCCACCCTGTACTTCATGCTGACCGCGCGCCGGGTGCCGTCGGCGCTGGATCGCAAGCAGGCCGAACTGCTGCAACAATCGGATTTACTCAAACCGGCCCGCCAGGTGATCCCCGACCTCCCGCTGGCGCTGGACGCCGCCTTGCTTCGGGCGCTGGCGGTGGAACCGGAACAGCGGCTGCAATCGATTACAGCATTCAGGCAGCACCTGGAAACCGTGCTGGCGGAAGAGGACGAACCGCGTCCGCCGCCGCGTCCGCCGCCGCCGCCACCGCCCGAGCCGCCGACCCAGCCCCAAGTCGCGCCAAAACCGCCGATCCCGCCCAAAGCGGCCCCGGCACCACCGGCAAAGCCGCGCCCGGCAGCACCGCCCCCGCCCAAAGCGGCCCCGGAACGGTCCGGCCAGCCGAACTGGCGGGTCGCGGCGGTGGTCATCGCCATGATCGGGTTGATAGCGTGGGGCGGGTGGTCGATTGGGTTGAGAGGTTCGTCGAAACCCGCCGCACCTCTTCTTGAACCAGACATGGCACGCATCCCCGGTGGCTGTTTCCAGATGGGCAGTCCGGCATCGGAAGCGGATCGGGATGGCGCCGAACGGCAACACCGGGTCTGTGTCGATGCCTTTGAGATCGGTAAATACGAAGTCACCCAAGGGCAATGGCAAGCGGTGATGGGCGACAACCCGCCCTATTTCAAACGCGGCGACGACTACCCCGTGGAAAGCGTCTCCTGGAACGACATTCAGGCGTACCTGGAAAAGCTCAACGCCCGAACGGGCCGGAAGTACCGTCTTCCCACCGAAGCGGAATGGGAATACGCCTGTCGGGGTGGCGCTACCGGACAACGCTACTGCGGTGGTGACGACCCCGACCGGCTGGCCTGGTATGACGCCAACAGCGGCCGCCAGACCCATCCGGTGGGTCGGAAAGCCGCCAACGGCTACGGGCTTTATGACCTGAGTGGGAACATCTGGGAATGGACCTGCTCGTTATACGATGAGAGCTATGGCGGCGCGGAGACCAAATGCACTGATAATGGTACAGGCGGCCTCCGGTCGTTGCGCGGCGGCTCCTGATACAGCGCTCCCGCGTGGGTGCGTTCCGCCTACCGCAACAGGTTCGCGCCGGCGAACCGCTACGGTGACACGGGCTTCCGTCTCGCCAGATCATTATAACCCTTTGATCTTTATTATTTTACCCTTTATCCCCGCGCGAAGCGCGGGGCGATTTTTTGAAAAAGTGATCCACAATGGCCGATGAAATGCGTGTCATCTGGCTCCCACGCTCCGGCGTGGGAGCAGGTCCAGACGCTCCAGCGTCGCGGTTTCGCTCAGCTGACTCGGGCCGCTGGAGCGGCTCGACGGCATTCCCACGCCGGAGCGTGGGAACGAGAAAACCCTCCATGTTCCGCGAGGCGATCACCATGCGCGTCATCTGGCTCCCACGCTCCAGCGTGGGAGCAGGGCCAGACGCTCCAGCGTCGCGAATCCGAAGACCACCCGCAAGAACCTGAGCCATGGGCCGAGACCGCTACCGTATTCATGAGCAAACCGCCCCGTATTTCCTCACCTGCACCGTACTGAAATGGCTGCCGCTGTTCGCCCAACCCGCCAACGCGAAGATATTGCTCGACTCGTTGACCTACTTGCAAAATCAAGGGCGTTTGACGCTATATGGCTACGTGATCCTGGAAAATCACTGTCACCTGCTCGCCGCCGCCCCGGACCTGGGTCACACCATCGCCAGCTTTAAGTCCTTTACCGCCGGCCAGATCATCCGGCGCCTGACCGAGCGCCAATCGCCCGTTTTGGAACTCCTCGCCTTCCACAAGGCCCGACACAAAGTCGATCGAGATCATCAGGTCTGGCAGGAAGGTTCGCACCCGGAGCACATCCAGGGGGAGGCGATGATGCGGCAGAAACTGGCGTATATGCACAATAATCCGGTTGCCAGGGGCTATGTGGATGATCCAGTGCATTGGCGGTATTCGAGCGCCCGCAACTACGCCGGCCAAGCGGGGTTGATTGCGGTTGAGACGCGATGGTTGGGATGAGAGACGCTGGAGCGTCTGGATCTGCTCCCACGCTGGAGCGTGGGAGCCAGTTATCGTGACTTGGACCTGCTTCCATACTGGAGCGTGGGAGCCAGTTAACGTGACTTGGACCTGCTTCCATACTGGAGCGTGGGAGCCAGTTAACGTGACTTGGACCTGCTTCCATACTGGAGCGTGGGAGCCAGTTAACCCTGCTCAAAATCGCCGAACGTTATCCCGAAGTCCTTCGGGAACTGGCGGAGACACCCGAAGCGGGTTGATCCCGGCAACGGCAAAAAAATCAACAGTCTTTTGGAGATCGGAGCGTGATGGAATTTTTGAACGAATACGGGATGTTTCTGGCCAAGGCCGTCACCATCGTGGCGGCGATGCTGGTCGTGGTGGGCGGCATCGTGGCGCTGGTGGCGCGCGGTGGTCAGCGGGGAGAGAGTCACGGGCGGTTGGACATCCGCCATCTCAACGAAAATTATGACAGCATGGCGCTGGCGCTCAAGTCCGCCATTCTGTCGAAAAAGCAGTTCAAGCAGGCCCAAAAGGAACGCAAGGCGCACGACAAGCAGCGCGAGAAAACCGAGCGTCGGCGGGTGTTCGTGCTGAACTTCCACGGCGACATTCGCGGCACGGCGGTGGCGTCCCTGCGCGAAGAGGTGACGGCGGTGCTGACCGTCGCCCAGGCGGAGGATGAAATCATGCTGCGGCTGGAGAGCGCCGGCGGGCTGGTGCATGCCTACGGATTGGCGGCGGCCCAACTGCTGCGCATCCGCGACCGGCGGGTGAAACTGACCGTGGCGGTGGATAAGGTGGCGGCCAGCGGCGGCTACATGATGGCCTGCGTGGCCGACCGCGTCATCGCCGCGCCGTTCGCCGTGCTCGGCTCGATCGGGGTCGTTGCCCAGTTACCGAATTTCAACCGTCTGCTCAAGAAACACGATGTCGATTATGAACAGTTCACGGCTGGCGAATTCAAGCGCACGGTGACGATTTTCGGCGAGAACACCGATCAGGGTCGGCATAAGTTTCAGGAGGAAATCGAGGACGCGCACACCCTGTTCAAGGATTTCGTCAAGGCCCACCGTCCACAGGTGGATCTGGCGCGGGTGGCGACCGGCGAACACTGGTACGGCACCCGGGCGCTGGAGGGCCAATTGGTGGACGAGTTGCGCACCAGCGACGATTATCTGCTGGATGCCAGCGCCGGGGCCGATCTGTACGAAGTGATCTACACCGGCAAGAAGCCCTGGCTGGCGCGGCTGCTGGCGCAGACCGGCGAGGCGCTGGGGCGGTTCTGAGCGTTCCGCGCCGGGTTGCGTGGAAAATACAGCCGGCGCGGAGCGTTGCGACTCTCCGACCGGCTCAGAACGGAATATCGTCGTCGAAGCTGTTATCCACGTCCGGTTTCGACGGCGACGACGCCCGCGCTGGGCTCTGTGGTGCTCTCGATGCCGGCGCGGCGCCTTCCTCCGACGCCCGCTGGTCGAACGAGGTATCGCCGCCGGAGTCGCCGCGCCCGCCCAGCATTTTCATTTCGTTGGCGACGATTTCGGTGGTGTAGCGATCCTGGCCGTCCTGCCCCTGCCACTTGCGGGTCTGAATGCGGCCTTCGATGTACACCGAGCGGCCTTTTTTCAGGTACTCGCCGGCGATTTTCGCCAGAGCACCGAAGAAGACTATACGATGCCATTCGGTGCGCTCCTGCTTCACGCCCTCGCGGTCCTTGAAGGTTTCGGTGGTGGCGATGTTGATGTGGGTGATCGCGTCACCGCTGGGCATGTAGCGCACTTCCGGATCCTTGCCCAGATTGCCGATCAGAATCGCTTTGTTGACGCTGGCCATGGCGCTTGCCTCCTTAAATTCCGCTTAAATTTTGATGGGTGGTTAATGCCGGCATCATGCCATAGATTGCGGGATACGTAGACGGGTTGAGGTTTGCCGCTTAGCGTTCCACCGCCGCATAGGCCCGCAACGCCGCTTCGTCCAGCGCGCGCCGGTCCACCTTGAGATAGGCTACCCCGTCGGCGGCGATGACCACCGCCTCCGCCACGCCCGGCACCTGCGTCAGCCGCGCCGCCAGATCCCAGGCTTCCACCTCGTCCAGCGCGCCCACGTTCAGCAGGTAGCTGCTCAGAGGGCTCGGGTTGCGCATGGTCCAGGCCACCAGCAGCCAGGCCAGCGCGCCGAGCGTCGCGAAGGCGAATACGCTCTGGAGGCCGTACCGCCCATGCAACAGACCGCCCAGCGCCCCGCCGGCAAACGCGCCCAGGAACTGGCTGCTGGAATAGACGCCCATCGCCGTGCCCTTGGCGTCGGGCGGCGCCATCTTGGCGATCAGCGAAGGCAGGGTGGCTTCCAGCAGGTTGAAGCCGGTGAAGAACGCCAGCATCAGCAGGCTGATCTCCAGCACGCTATCGTGCAGGGCCAACAGGCCGAACTCGGTCAGCACCAGCAACAGGATCGCCCCCAGAAACACCGGCTTAAGCTGACGCTGCTTCTCGGCGACGATGATGAACGGCACCATCGCCGCCATCGAGAACAGCAGTGCCGGCAGATAGACTTCCCAGTGCTTCCCGCTCGCCAGACCGGCGTCGCGCAGCGCCAGCGGCACGGCGACGAAGGTGGCGGTCAGCAGCAGGTGCAGGGTGAAGATGCCGAAGTTGAGCCGCAGCAACTGAGGATCGAGCAGTACCCGGCCGAACTGGGAGGCGACCGGTTCGGCGTCGCGGTGGACCCGGCTCACCGCGGGATCGGGCACCCGGAAGCGCACCACGGCCATGCCGAGCAGGGCGAACAGCCCGGTCAGCCAGAAGATGCCGGGTACCCCGATCCAGCCGTTCAGCACCGGGCCCAGAATCATCGAGACGGCGAAGGACAGGCCGATGGTGACGCCGATGAAGGCCATCACCTTGATGCGGTGTTCCTCGCGGGTCAGATCGGCCGCCAGCGCCATCACCGCCGCCGATACCGCGCCGCCGCCCTGCAAGGCCCGGCCGAGGATCACCCCCCAGATGGAATCGGCCAGCGCCGCCACCACGCTGCCCAAGGCGAAAATCAGCAGACCCAGATAGATCATTCGCTTGCGGCCGTAGCGGTCGGACAGGAAGCCGAAGGGAATCTGGAACAGCGCCTGGCTGAACCCGTAGACGCCGATGGCCAAACCCGCCAGCGCCGGCGTATTGCCGCGCAGGTGTTCGGCGTATAGCGCGAACACCGGCAGGATCATGAATAAGCCCAGCATGCGCAGCGAAAACACGCTGGCCAGCCAGAATGCCGTCTGGCGTTCGTCGGTGGTCATCCCGTCATGCACTAAACCGGCTGCCTTCATCCTGCTTCAGGTCTCCGTCTGTCTTCGAGTCAAGATGGCCAATGATACTACCCTCGACCTTCGCCCGCATGGATAGCTGTCATTTACTCACATGGATAATCATCGCTTACGTTTTGTTTGAGAATGATTCTCATTTATATTATGATTCTTTCAAGGCACGACGGGTCCGACCGCGATGAGCCACGCCGGCAGGGCTATTCTCGCGCCGGACGAGATGCGATCAACCATCTTCCCACGACGAAAAGGCAGCATGAACATGACCCAGACACTTGACAGAAACGCCGCCATCAGCGTGTTGAATCGGATTCTCGAATTGGAGTTGGCCGGGGTGGTGCGCTACACGCACTACGCGCTGATGGTGTACGGCTACAACCGCATCCCCATCGTCGGCTGGCTCAACGCGCAAGCCGATGAAAGTCTGCTGCACGCTCGCCAAGCGGGGGAATTGATTACCAGTCTGGGTGGTCACCCCTCGCTGGGCATCGGCCCCTTGCTGGAAACCTACCAGCACGATATCGGCACTATCCTGCGGGAATCGCTGGCTCATGAAGGCGAGGCGCTCAAGGCGTATTACGAATTGCTGGATTGCGCGCGGGATCGGGACGTGCGCCTGGAAGAGTACGCCCGCACCCAGATCGCCGAGGAGCAAACCCACCTGGATGAAGTGGACAAGATGCTGCGGGCACCGGGTCAGACCCAGACGGCTACGGAGGGTACCTGAATGAATAGCTACAGCGAACGGGAACGCCAGGCCTTTGCGTTGGGCCAAGCCCTGGGTTTGGGCTTCACTCAGCCACTCGGACAGATGCGGCGAGGGAGTGTTGGTCGCGTCCTGGCGGTGAGCAGTGAGATGGGCGGCCCCGATATCGAACGCGGTCTGCTGGAAATGGGATTTGTGGAAGGCGCGCGGGTCGAGGTGCTGCACCACGGTTTCCTGGGGCAAGATCCGTTGGCGGTGCGCATCAACCAGAGCATGACGATTGCCTTGCGCCGTTGCGAAGCCAATGCCGTGCTGGTCGGGCCGTTGCACGATACGACGGTGGAGGCCAAACCGGGGCTGACTCTGGAGTATGCGTCGTCATGACCGTCGTCACCCTGGCCAACGAGGAGGTCCGGCTGGCCCGAATCGCGTTGGTGGGTCCGCCCAACAGTGGCAAGACCACCTTGTTCAACACCCTGACCGGCGGCCGACAAAAGACCGGTAATTATCCCGGCGTGACCGTCGAGCGGAAAAGCGGCCGGTTGCGGACGCCGGTCGGTCGTACGGTCGAGCTCCTCGATCTGCCCGGCAGCTATAGTCTGCGCGCGCGCAGTCCCGACGAAGCCATCACCCGCGATGTCGTGTTGGGTCGGCAAGCGCGAGAGGCGTTGCCGGACGCCGTGGTCTGCGTGACCGACGCCACCAATCTGAGCCAGCATCTGCGGTTGCTATTGGAATTGCGACAATTGGGTCGGCCGCTGATTCTGGCGCTCAATATGATGGACGTCGCGCAGAAGCGTGGTTGCCAGATCAGCCTTGAGTCGCTGTCCCGGCAATTGGGCATTCCGGTGGTGACCACCGTGGCGATGCGCAAGAACGGGGTGCAAGACCTGCTGAGCCAAATCGATACCCTGTTGAACCAGCCGCTGGTCGCGAGCGAAACGACCATGGATTGGGTGGAACCCACGCCGGAAGCGATTCGGGCTTACCACCGGGAGGTGGAGCAGCTGCTGCGGGAAGCCGTCGTCCAGGAGGGCGCGCCGGAGCGTCTCACCCGGCAATTGGACCGGGTTCTGCTGCACCCGGTGGTCGGGCCGCTGATTCTGCTCAGCCTCCTGTTCCTGATGTTCCAGGCCGTCTTCAGTTGGGCGGTGGCGCCGATGGACTGGATCGACGGCGGCATGGCCGGCCTGCAACAGTGGCTTTCCGCGCACATGGAGGAAAGCCTGCTCAAAAGCCTGCTGGTCGACGGGATCATCGCCGGGGTGGGTGGTGTGGTGATCTTCCTGCCACAAATCCTGATTTTGTTCCTGTTCATCCTGTTGCTGGAGGATTCCGGCTACATGACTCGTGCCGCGTTTCTGATGGATCGCCTCATGAGCGCGGTCGGTCTGAACGGACGCGCTTTCATCCCCCTGCTGTCCAGCTTCGCCTGCGCCATTCCCGGCATCATGGCGGCGCGCACCATCGCGCATCCCCTGGACCGGTTGACCACCATCCTGATCGCGCCGCTGATGACCTGTTCGGCGCGGTTACCGGTATATGTCCTGCTGATCGCCGCCTTTATACCGAACACCACGGTCTGGGGCGGCATCGGTTTGCAGGGGCTGGTCATGTTCGGTTTGTACGCGACGGGCATCGTCGGCGCACTGGTGGCGGCGGGCGTATTGCGGTTGACTCTGTTGCGCGGTGGCCGGCAGCCCTTGCTGATGGAGTTGCCCAGCTATAAATGGCCAAATCCCGCCAACGTGTTACTGGGCTTGCTGGAACGCGCCCGGATTTTTATGCGACGGATCGGCACGATTATTCTGAGCGTGATGGTGGTGCTGTGGTTTCTGTCCAGCTTTCCTGGCCCGCCGGCGGGTGCGACGGAGCCGGCGATTTATTACAGCTTCGCTGGCCTGATCGGGCGCACGCTGGAGCCGCTGTTGGCCCCCATCGGCTTCAACTGGCAGATCGCCATTGCCCTGGTGCCGGGCCTGGCGGCGCGCGAGGTGGCGGTGGCGGCGCTCGGCACCGTGTACGCCCTGAGCGGCGATGAGGGCGCGGTCACGGAGGCGCTAAGCACGACGCTGGCTCAGGATTGGACGCTGGCCACGGCGCTGGCGTTGCTGGCCTGGTACGTGTTCGCCCCGCAGTGTCTGGCGACGCTGGCCGCCGCCCGGCGCGAGACCAATTCCTGGCGCTGGCCGACCTTCATGTTCGTCTATCTGATGGTGCTGGCCTATCTCGCCGCGTTCGTCACCTACCGGGTGGCGCTGGCGTTGGGAGGAGGCTGAGATGATGTGGCAGGATGGTTTGGCGTTGTTGATTGTGGTCATCGCCGCGCTGGTCGTGCTACGGATTTTCGTGCCGGCCGGGATACTCCGGTTCGGCGCGCGCCGGGGTGGTGGTCCCGCCACGAACACTACACCCGCCGCCGGCGGATGTAGTGGCTGTAGCGTGGGGTCGTCCTGCGCCAAGGTCCGCATCAATCCCCCATTGTGAGCTGTGTTTTCCTATACGGGAACATCGCTTAACGCAATGCCCAAGGCCTTGGCGACGCCCGCGCCGTAAGCAGGATCGGCCTTCAGGCAGTTGCCGATATGGCGGATCTGAATCTCGCGCGGTGCTTCAGCAATGGAACACGCGGTATTCTCGAACAAGACTTGTTGTTGCGCCGGCGACATCAAGCGAAACAGCGCGCCGGGTTGCGAGTAATAATCAGTGTCTTCGCGGTGGTTCCAGTGATCGGCCGCGCCCTCCAGACTCAGCGGCGGCTCGGTAAAATCCGGTTGCTCCGCCCACTCACCGTAGCTGTTCGGCTCGTAGCCCAGGGTGCCGCCGTGGTTGCCATCGACGCGCATGGTGCCATCGCGATGGTAGCTGTGGACCGGGCAGCGCGCCGCGTTGACCGGAATGAGATGGTGATTTACGCCCAGCCGGTAGCGCTGGGCGTCGCCGTAGGAGAACAGCCGTCCCTGCAACATCTTGTCGGGCGAGAAACCGATGCCCGGCACCACGTTCGCGGGATTGAAGGCTGACTGTTCCACTTCCGCGAAAAAGTTTTCCGGGTTGTGGTTCAGTTCCATCACACCTACATCGATCAGCGGATAATCCTGGTGCGGCCAGATCTTGGTGAGATCGAAGGGATGATAGGGTACCTTCGCGGCGTCGGCTTCGGGCATGATCTGCACCTTGAGCGTCCACTTCGGGAAGTCGCCCGCTTCGATGCTGTCGTAGAGGTCACGCTGATGACTCTCGCGGTCCTTGCCGATGAGCGCTTCGGCTTCCGCATCGCTCAGGTTGCGAATGCCCTGTTGCGACTTGAAGTGGAACTTGACCCAGTAGCGCTCGTTCCTGGCATTGATGAAGCTGAAGGTGTGGCTGCCGAAGCCATGCATGTGGCGATAGGTGGCGGGAATGCCACGGTCGCTCATGACGATGGTGACCTGGTGCAGCGCTTCGGGCAGCGAGGTCCAGAAATCCCAGTTATTCCTGGCGCTGCGCAGATTGGTGCGCGGGTCGCGTTTCACGGCATGGTTCAGGTCGGGGAATTTCAGCGGATCGCGCAGAAAGAAGACCGGCGTGTTGTTACCGACCAGATCCCAGTTGCCTTCCTCGGTGTAGAACTTCAGCGCGAAACCGCGAATGTCGCGCTCGGCGTCGGCCGCGCCGCGCTCGCCGGCCACGGTGGTGAAACGGGCGAACAACTCGGTTTTCTTGCCGACTTCGGAGAAGATCTTGGCTCGGGTGTACTGGGTGATGTCATGGGTGACGGTAAAAGTGCCATAGGCACCCGAACCTTTGGCGTGCATGCGCCGTTCGGGGATGACTTCGCGGTCGAAGTGCGCAAGTTTTTCCAGAAACCAGACGTCCTGCAAGAGTTGCGGGCCACGCGGCCCCGCCGTCATCACGTTCTGATTGTGGGCGACTGGACATCCGGCATTGGTGGTCAGTTTCTTTGGGTCACTCATGGTGCTCTCCTTTTCGATGGTGGATCGGTATGTTACAGGTAGTGGCAGGGCCGGCGGTGGCGGCGAGAATCCGTGTCTCGCGCATCATGGCATTCTTGTGAGTGATGCGGGCGACATTGCTTGTGGAATCCACTGTCGCAAAAAACAGGGTTTATGAAAAATCAAATATAACGAAGCAAAAGATAGCTTAAGACTATGAGGAGTCGGTCATCGTCATGTCTGCCCAGTTGACGGCACGAGCCTTTCGACGGCGCGTGCTCCGGCCGGCGGAGGGTGTATTTCTCTTTCATCCCCGCATGTTACGGCGCTTGATCCGCCGCCATCTGGGCGACGACTCATCGAGCCCGGCCATCCCGCTGCTCCGCTATTACCTGATACCGCGAGAGATCCTGCTGATCGGTCTGGAGGACGAGAATCCCGATGCGCTGTCGGTCATCGAGGGGCTCAACCTACCGGATTGGGTGATTCTTTTGCCGATGCCATCGGCCCAGGAGTTGACCGCCGAGACTCCCGAGCACTGGTTGCGTGCTTACTGGGGCCGTCGCTTCGCGGCCGAGGTGGCGCGCGCCTGGCAGATGGCTCGCCACGACAATCAGGACCAGGATTCGTTTGGCGCGCGCGGTTGGGTCCAGCAGATCGGCGAGAAGGCGTTTCGCGAGGCGCGGAGCCTGCTCGAACAGGACCAACGAGTTGTGCTGGGTTTGGACAACGAAACGCTGTGCCGTCATCTGGTTGGGTTTTTGACCTATTTGCGCTATTTCATTCCCGGCGCGCGGGCTTACTTTTTTCCGGCCATCCAGGACTGGGGCGGGTTGGATCGCTGGCTGAAAAATAGCGGTTTGGACCTGCCACCGCCCCGGCACGGCAGCCGCTGGCCGCACCTTTTGACCCGAAGTCGTCCATCCGGTTTTCACGGCGCCCCGGATTACGAGCCGGAATTGCCGCTGTGGCTACCATTCGGCCGGAACGATCCCGATTTGGCCGATGGCGCCAATACCATTCTGCCCCTGTTGGCGAAACCCGCGCCAAGCTTGCCCGGAAATGCCCGCGGCGGGACTGGTCCAAACCGGGCGGCGGCGTCATGCGACCGGATCGCCTTGCAGGTCGAGGCGCGTTGCCGGGAAGCGTTGCGGCAGGCGTCCACCCTGACGCGGAAACCGAGCTGGATCGTTTCGAGCTGGCGCGATCTGACCGGCCGCATGACGCCGGCCATGGAATGGTTGGCGATGCGCTTGAATCGCCGGTCGGTCGCGCGGGGCGATGGCGCGCCACTGGAATGGGTTCTCGACGCGCGCTTGCGCCTGTTTCATCGCGGTGTCCAGGTGGCCTTCAGGGCCGAGATGGCCGGTCGTTATGGCACGGCGCTGCGGTATCTGTGCGTGGCGGTTCACCAGTATCGGGAACTCGTCGGTATTTTTCCGCTTCCTCACAGCTCCGTCCCGCAAGGAAAGGGGGAATCCGCTTCGGTCGCGCGAATTCTGGAGGAACGACAGGAGGAGATCATCGAGGCGCTGGCCCACGGCCTCGCCGCGACCTGGAGGCTGGATGCGCAGTCCACCCGAGTGCTGGAGCACTTGATGCAACGCTTGCTGGACGAACCCGCCACCACGCGGCTCTCCAGCCCATGTTCTCGCCTGTTGCACGGTCTGGAGCGGATTTTTCTGGAGGGACGGACCGGCTATTACCGCTTGCAACCGGTCGTCTGGTTGTGGAGCGGCGGCCGGCAACCGTGGCGGCTGGGACTGCCGTTTCAGGGTCCGCTCAAGGCCCTGCGGGTCCTGAACGCCGCGAAAACCTATCTCGACCAGTCGCCGTGGTCCGGGGCCGAGGTGAGCTATTTCAGCGCGCCCTTGCGGACTCTGGGCGATCGGATCGGCCAACGGCTCCGCCAGCAGGTGCTGCCGCGTCTTCACGGTCTGCTCGATACCGCCGACTTTCTCCCTGGCGATCTTCGCCAGCAGGTTGCGCGGAACGTGCTTCAGGAAGAGCTGTTCGACATCGTGCTGCGGCGCTGGCATCTACGCTTCACCGATCTGCGGGACAGCGTGGCCCGCAACGAATTGCGGTTGCCGGACCCGAATTGGCGCGAGCTGTTGCTGGGGGATCGCCTGGCGCGTTTCAACCGCCAGGCCGGCGCCGCGCTGCCGGGGGTTTACCAGCCCGGCGAGTTTTACCTGAAGGGTTTGCAGCAGTTGAGCGCGCCGCTGTTTGGCACATCCGCCGGGCGCTGGATCACCCGATTTCTGCTGTTGCCATTCGGCGTTGCCTTCATCGGACTGGAAGCGCTGGGGTATCTACTGAGTTTGCTGCCGATGGCGCGAGGTCCGGTCCACTTGGATGGTCCGGAGTGGGTCCTGGGGGTCGGCGTGGGCTTGATCGTCGTCCTTTATACCGAGCGGGGACGGGCGGTGGTGAGCAGTCTCGGCAAGGGGTTTCGCGGGCTGTTCGCCAAGGTCTTGTATCAGGGTTTGACGCGATGGCTGCGCTGGGGTCGAACGGCCCGCTGGTTTCGCTATCCCCTGGTTCGGAAAGGTTCGCGTTATTTGCTGGAACCGCTGCTGATCGGCCTGGTCTTGGCGTTGCCGATGATCGGTGTCGCGGGCGGGTTCGGTCTCGGCGTGGAAGGGTTTCCCGCTTTCTTGCTGCTCGGTTTCACCTTGGGCAGCATCCTGCGCAACAGCCAGGCGGGGCGACGGCTATTGGATGCCGTCATTACCCGCTTCGTCGCCTTCTGGCGCCGAGTGCATCGTCACCTGCTGATCAGTCTGGTTCATTGGGTGCTCGACCTGTTCGGCTGGTTGATGCAGGGCATTGAACAGGGTTTGCATCGGGTGGACGAAGTGGTTAGTCATCACCGCGACGAGGGACGCAACATGATGATGGTCAAGGCCATCGTCGGCCCGCCGTGGCGCGCGCTCAGCTATCTCATCCATTTCTACGCGGCGGTGTTGATCGAACCCCAGATCAATCCGATCAAGCACTTTCCGGTGGTCATGGTGGCCGACAAGCTGATGCTGCCATTTTTTCCCGTGTTGACGGCTACGCTGCTGGCACTGCTGGACCCGATCCTGCCGCGGTTTCTCAGCTTGCCGCTGGCCACCGTGACCGTGTTGTTGTCGCCCGGCCTGTTCGGATTTCTGGGTTGGGAGTTGAAGGAGAACTGGAAGCTGTATCGCGCCAATCATCCTGACCGCGTGCAAGTGGCGCATTTCGGGCCGCATCGGGAGACGTTGTATACCTTGCTGCGACCGGGCTTTCACTCGGGCGCGCTGCCTCGGGCGTTTGCCGAGCTTAGACAGGTGATCGGGCAGGAAAACGAACAGGAGCGCCCTTGTTCCCAACGCTTGCGCCAAGCCGAGGCGGGCCTGAGCGAGATTTTGGAGTCTCTCCGAGCATTTGTGGCGCGCGAACTGCTGTTCGCTCTGTTGGAGCGATGCCGGGCGGCGGGTTACGAACGGGCCGATGGGGTGGTGGAACGCTTGGAAGTGGCCACGGCGGCGCTGGATGTTCGAGTGGCGCTGTATCCTTTGGGCCGGGAGGGCAGCGCGAACGAACCGGTCGTGCTCAAGCTCGGCTGCGATCTCCAAGGGGACACACTGCAAGGCGAAATCGCCTTGGAGGGATCTCTCGAATGCCTGGGCGCTGAGGGGGAAGTATGGTTGAAGGCGGAAGCGGCCTACTTTCTGGGGCGGGCGGCCTGCCAGGGTTGCGGTGTGTGAGGTGGGCAAATTCGGGTGAGCCGTCGGCGAGAAGTTATGCTTGTGACAGAAGTCCAGGTGGTAATGCGGTCGTTTGTGATGGTGCCGACGTTGCACGGTTATGTTGCGCGACTGTAATCCGCTGATTAGCCTTCAAATGCCCTGTTAAGCCGATCAAGAATGTCCAAGCCCAGTGCCACCACCGTACCCCTGTCCCCGAAATCGGCCAGAATGCCGCCAAGGATGGGAGTTCAAGTGGACAACCAGCGCGCGACGAACTCGTCTTCCGGCAACGGTCGGCCGAAATAATAGCCCTGACCGTGGGCGCAGCCCTCGCGCAGCAGGAAATCCGCCTGCATTTTGGTCTCGACGCCCTCGGCGATCACCGACAGCCCCAGGTTTTTGGCCAGTATGATGATGGCGCGGATGATAGCTTCGTTATTGGCGTCGCAGCCGATGTCCGCCACGAAGGATCGGTCGATCTTAAGCCGTTGAATAGGCAATCGCTTCAGGTACATCAGCGAGGAATAGCCGGTACCGAAGTCGTCCACCGCCAGATGGACGCCGAGCGCGCGGAGATCCTCGAGAAAACGGAACGCATCCTCGGCCTTGATAATGAACGACTCGGTGATTTCCATTTCCAGACATTCGGGCGGCAATCTGTTGTCGGCGAGGACAGCCTCGATCAAGCCGGTCATATTGCCGCATTCGAATTGCCGGATCGAGAAGTTGACGGAAATTCTGTCGATGCGATAGCCCGCCGCGCGCCACGCTTGCAGTTTCGCGCAGGATTCCCGCAGCACCCACTCTCCCAGCGTAACGATGAAGCCGGTCTCCTCGGCGAGGGGAATGAACTTTCCAGGCGGGATCAGACCCAGTTCGGGATGGTTCCAGCGGGCCAGCGCCTCGGCGCCGATCAGCATGCCGCTGGCCATGTCCACCTGCGGTTGAAAATGGACGAGCAACTCGTCGTTCTTCACCGAATGCCGCAGCATCGCTTCCAGATGCAAGCGGTCGAGGGCATGAGCGGTCATTTCCTTAGCGTACCGGTGGTAGTTATTGCGACCCTTGGCCTTGGCCTGATACATGGCGGCATCGGCGTTTTTCACCAGCTCGTCGCAATCCCGGCCGTCGTCCGGGTAATAGCTGATGCCGATGCTGGCGGAGATATGGATTTCGTGTTCCACGAGTAAAAACGTTTTTTCGAAGACGGCCAGCAGCTTGCAAGCCACCATCGTGGCATCCCGATAGCCGCCGATATCCTCGATCAGCAAGATGAACTCATCGCCGCCCAGCCGCGCCAGCGTGTCGCAGGCGCGAATCGTCTTACGCAGTTCCTCGGTCACCATTTGCAGCAGCTGATCGCCAAGCTGATGGCCCAGGGTGTCGTTGACATTCTTGAAGTGGTCCAGATCGATAAACAGCACGGCCAGGCGGGTGTTGTCGCGAGCCGCGTGCAGAATGCCCTGGGTCAGGCGGTCATTGAACAGAACCCGGTTCGGTAGCTCGGTCAACGGATCGTGATGGGCGAGGAAGATGAGTTGCCGCTCGAAGTCCTTGATCGCCGCGATGTCGGTGAAAACGCCGACATAGTGGGTGATGCAACCGGCCTGGTCCTTCACCGTGCTGATGGAGAGTAATTCAGGATAAACCTCGCCGTTCTTGCGGCGGTTCCAGATCTCGCCGCGCCATTTGCCGTCCTGTTCGAGCACCCGCCATATCTGTTGGAAAAACGCCGCATCGTGTCGGCCGGATTGGATGAGATTGGGTTTCCGGCCGATCGCTTCCTCGGCGGAATAACCGGTGATCTCGCTAAACGCCGGGTTGATCGCCAGAATGACCTGATCGGGATCGGTGATCACGATCCCCTCGGCGGCGCTTTCGAACACGCTCGTCACCAGTTGTAGCCGCTCGCGCCCCTGCTGTTGCGCGGTCAGATCGCTGTAGATCCAGACACTCCCTTCCTGGGGTCGGCTCGCATCCAGCGCCCGGCCGCTCAGGCCACCCCAGAACAGGTTGCCGTCCTTGCGCTTCAGCCACCGTTCCTCCACATAGGTCTCGCCGCGCCCCAGGGCACTGTAGGCACGTTCGCCGGTCGCCCGAAAATCCTCCTCGGTCGGATACAGGATGAGAGTTTTGTGGCCGAGCATTTCGCTTTCCGCGTAGCCGAAGAGTTCCTCGAAACGGCGATTGCACAGGGTGATCACGCGCTGCCTGAGCAGCACGATGCCGACCAAGGCGTTGTCGAGAATGGCTTCCTGTTGTGCCAGCAGGGACTTGAGGCGCGCTTCATCCTGCTTGCGCTGGGTAATATCGCGGACGACCGACAGCACCGCCCGCCCTTCGGCCAGCATGATGCTGCTCGACATCACCTCGACCTCGATCGGAGAATCATCCACCCGGAGATGGCGCTGTTCCATGGTGGGCAACATGATCGTCTGTTCGGAGTCCCGCAACGCCCGCAGGCGTTGCGCCACCGCCTCGTGATCATCGGGGTGAATCCGCTCCGTCCATGGCAAGCCCAGCAACTGTTCTTCGCGTTCGGCGCCTAGCAGGCGCAGCGCGGAGCGGTTGGCCATCGTCATGACACCGTCGCGATGCACGAAAATGGCGTCCGGCGATAAATCCAGCAGCATGCGATAGCGCTGTTCACTTTCCAGTAGGGACTGTTCGGCTGTCTTGCGGTCGTCGATATCGCGTGCCACCACCACCAAGCGCCGCGCATTGCCAATCTGGGCGGCACGGACGCTGGCCTCGATCCAGAACTGGCAACCGCCGGCGTCCTGGGCGCGGCATTCGAAGCACTGCGGCTCGTTGTGTTCGAAGACCCGCGCCAGCCGGTCGAGCGCCTCACGCTGAGTGGGTTCGTCCTCCGTGCAAAGGGCGCCAAAGCTCAGACACCGGAAAGCGCTCCGGCCATAGCCGAACATTTCGCTCGCCCGACCGTTGGTATACAGAATCTCTCCGGTTTGGCCGTCCTGAAGCAATACGGCGTCGTTGAGCGAATCGACGATGGCTTCGAATCGTTCCTCGTTCTCGTAGAGCGCCAGTTCCGCCGACTTGAATTCGGTGATATCCCAGACGATGGCGATGACGTCGGTCCCGGCATCTTGCTGAAACGCTTGCCCGCGCGCCATGAACCACGCCGTGCCATCGTCCGAGTCGGGGCCGCGAAACTCGGCCAGGAACCGCCCGCGCGCCGCGCACGCCTGCCTGATAATCCCCGCCACCCGCTCACTATCCTCTCGGCAGGTCAGCGCCAGCAGATCGGCGGCAACCGGTTCCTCCACCGTGACCGACCACGCGAAGAACCGCATCCGGGCGGCGTCCAGTGCCGTTTGCAGGCGAACATGGTGTTCGCGCAATAAACCATCGTGCGCGCGACCCCGGTCGAGAAGGCTTGGTTGTGTCCTGTGGAGCATACAAATTCGCTCTCAACCTAGGAATAGATGTAGTGTATTTTAGCTCACTTCGATCTCATTTCCAGGTTTGACGGTCGGTTATTCAGCGGGGCTTTGCCCAGATACGAAACGCTCGTTGCTGCTTGAGAAACTCCCAAACCACCGCCACGCCGAGCAACGCCAGCAACGCCAGCAACCCGAGTGACAGCAGCAGGTCCCGCCATGCCGTTGCCAACAGCGGCTCGCACGCCTCGGCGCGGCCGGATTCCAGCACGCCGCGGGCCGGATCGGCCGGATCGTAACGGACCTCGACCGGCGCCCCGCTTGGGTATTGGGTCAGCCGTGTTTCCACCGCTTGCTTTTCCAGGCTGGGTGGCTGACAGAAGCTCAGGCGGTCGCCGCGATAAGCGGTTCCCGCCACCACGTACTCGAATTCGATCCGCGCCCGATAGCCGGTCAGCGAAGTTTTCCCCCGGGGAATTCGCAGGGTGATCACCGAAGCGTCGCGCACCGTACCCGCCGTTGGAGGCCAGTTTTCGCTGGCGACAGCGAGTCGCTGGGCCTGGCCGAGCCGCTGGTATTCCCGATAGTCGCCGGTTGCCAGCACCGCCAGTACCCCTGTTCCCAGTACAATCAGGCCCAGCGCGGCCACCGTCATCCATATCGTCTGGCGACGGTGGCTGTCCAGAGCAACCAGCTTGCCCAGCAAGGCGCCGCCGTTGTCCTGAAGCGCGACCAGTTCCTGACCAGGCTCCAACTTGGCGCAATACAACTGGACCGTCAGCTCGTGTCGTGGCGCGCGGTCCCAGCGCCGCGCTGGGTCGAGCAGCGCAAAAAACGGTCCGCTCAACGACGGCCGGGCTCGCGTTTCAGGCTGCACCGCCACCAGGGTCCCGACGCGATTGCTCAAGCCGGTCGGCGCCAGTCGGGCACGCATCGGCGCGCTTTCCCGCAGTATTTGATTGGCCGTGCCCAAACGCCGTGTCTGCCGGCGTTCCAGGCGCCACAGCAAAGCGCCCGCCAGCGCCATTCCCGGCAACATCACCAAACCCGCAACCGCAAAAACCAACAGGTTGACCATGTCGCGGTAGGTCAGGGCGAAGCTCATCATGAATACCAGAACGCCGGCCATGCCCATGAAGAACAGCAGCCCCAGCAGGCGCAGGCGACGGCGATGCACGGCGGCCAGTTTTTGCAAGCTGGGATGCAGAGGGATTGCACTCACAAGGGTCGTGACTCCGGGAGGTAATGGTACGGGCGATCAATGGCGCGGCGCATCGCCGGTCCGCGCGGAAATCGAGAAGATGCCGGTGTCCAGCCAGTAGCCGTATTCGTCCTTGAGGGTTTGCAGCTTCAACAGCACCACGCCGCTCGGTTGCTGGTTGCCGGCGGCGTCGCTCACGTCGAGCACCTTGAAATCCAGATCGACGTTCTCGTCGGTGGAGCGTTCCAGCGTCACCTTGAGCGGCAGCGCCTTGGAGCGGGCATCCTGCGGGTGAGCGAAGGTGATCCGATACAGGGGCGAAGCCGGCCAGCGCTCGACGTTCAGTTGCCGAAACCCCAGGAATACCGGCGCGTAGAAATCGAAGGTCGCTTCCGGCAGTCGGGTCTTGCGATCCTCCAACTCCAGATTGGCGAACAGTACGCTCTCCTGCTTGAGCCGGCCGGTCTGCTCCAGCACGCCGATAAAGCGAGCGGTGGATTTCATGCCCAGATCGCGGCTACGCAGATTGAACTTATACAACTGTCCTTCCGACAGCGCGCACACCATGGCCCCAACCGCCGCCGTGGTCTTGGGGTCGCTCAGCCGGCCGCCGACCGAACGGAACGGATACCAGTCGCCGACCCGGTAGGCGTGCAGGCTGACGATGCGATCCGGCGGCGCCGGCAGCTTGGCCAGAATCGCCGCCCGCACCGCCGGCAGTCGGCAGGGTCGTCCGGAAATCAGCAGGTAGTCGCAATCGTACAGGTGGACCACCTCGCATAGATCGCTGAGCACCTGACCGAGAATGCGGCGCACCGTGGTGTCCAGCGCCAGCATGGTGGTGGCGATCGCCACCTCGGCCAATTGGAAGCCCTGACCGCCGGCGGCGCGCACCGCGTCCTCCAGAAACGCCACCACCTGTTCATGCGGTCCGGCGCCCGGCGGGTAGACATCGGCCAGTTTCAGGGTCACCGCTTCGTTGGTCGTGCTGAGATCGGTATTTTCGTAGCGATGCAGCAGCGCCAGCGCCAGCGGCAGCGCCACCTGATTGGCGAATTGCCGGCGCAGGGTGCGGTCGCGCTCGGCCTGATCGCCGCGATTGGCGCCCAACAGCCGCGCCAGCAGTTCCTCGGGGTTGGCCGCGCCGCTGTGGCGGATCGCCTCCAGCAGGGCCGGTAGCACGTTGCGTTCGATCAGCCCGCACAACACATCGTCGCCGGCGATGTTGAAGCCCTCGCGAAACTCCTGGGTGGGTTTGACCGCCGTGCCGCCTTCCAACTGGTAGGTGGTGATGATGAGGTCGGTGGTGCCGCCGCCGATGTCGATGCTGGCCAGCCGCAGGCAGGGCGCCTCGCCATGGCTTTCCCGTACCCGCCCGAACACCTCGAAGAACAGCGCGGCGTCGCCCTGGAAATTGTGCTTGATCTCGTTGTAGAGGAACACGATCTGGGTGCCGGTCGCCTCGTCCCATTGCAGGAACGATTCCGGCGCCTGATCCTCTTCCAGCCCCAGCGCCCGCCAAGTCAGCCGGATCGCGGTGTTGACCCGGCGGGTGAACAGCTTGCGCTCGGCCAGCGGCATGGCGGTGGGCAGGGTCAGAATCGCCCGTCGCAGACGGCGCGGCGCATCGGAATAGGCTCGTTCGTAACGGCGGCCGGGCGAGTTGATCTGCACGAAGGCTTGCAGCAGCACCTCGGCCACGAAAAAGCTCATCAGGGCGCCGCGCGAGAACAGGGCCGTCACCGCCGGCGGCTCACCGGGCGTCAATTCCTCGCCGTCCTCGCGCAGTTGGCCGACGAATGGGCCGGTGGTGACCGGGCCGCTGTCGCCGCCGGCGCCGTCCGGTCCGGGGTTGAAACGCCAGGCGTGATGGCGGGGGTCGGTGTCCCACAGATAGCGCTTGGGGCTGGACAGGCCGGTGTTGCCCTCGGTGCCGTGGCTGAAATAGGACAGGGCCTGCGCTTCGAAACCGATCCGGGTCACCGTCGGCCACAAGAAGGCGCTGCGACCGCTGCGCCGCGACAGTTTTTCGTCGCCGAACCCACCGCGCACGAACTCGACCCGACTGGGGAACGGTTCGTCATAGACCCGTTCCGGCTGGCTCAGATCACGCAATTCCAGGCGGTAGCTGTCGTTCATGTCCACCGGATCGTCGCCGCTGCTTTCCATCAGCATGCCGCAGGTGCGGGAATTGCCGATGTCCAGCACCAGATCCACGTCCACCGGCCGGTTGAGCCGGGCGGCTGGCCCGCTGTCCACGAAGGTGAAGCGCAGCCGCGGGGGTCGTACCGCTCGTTGCAACAGCGTCAGCACGGTGAGCCAGGCGGCTGGCGCGTCCGGGCTGGCGCGCAGTTCGGTTTCGTCCACCCGGCGCGGGGCGCGGCGACGCCGTTCGTAGGCGTAAAACCGCTGGTGCAGCCACTCGCGCACCCATTCCTGCTCCAGAAACCAGCCGGTGTCGGCTTCGGCGTCACTCAGGGCGAATTCCTCGCCGGACTGCATGTCCAGCGGACTGGGAGCGAGATAGGGCCGGCCCTCGCGGGTCGGTAGCAGTTGCGTGTCGAACGCCAAAGTGACGCGATGGGTGTGGCCGTCGGCGTCGGGCGCCGGCAATTCCACCAACCGCGCCCGCGCCCAGTTGACCGGTCCCTTGTCGAACAGGTGGTGACCGTCCGGGTGCGGCTCGCGGATGCGTGGGAACGGCAGCGGCAGCCAGACGCCGTCGAACAACGCGGCGGCCTTGGCGGCGTTGAAGGAAAACACCTGTTCCGGCTGGGCGGTCCGGCCGTCCTGGGTGATGAACTGGCCACTGGCATCGTCGGCATACAGCGCGGTCAACAGCGGCCGTCCGTCCGCGCCGGATTCCGTCAGAAACGCCCGCGACACCCGTGTTTCGTGGAGATTGCAACCGAAATCCAGAAATTGGATGGCGGTGTTGGGTATCAGATTGATCAGCGGGCTGTAATTCTTGAGCTTCGCCAGCATGGTTCCCACCTTCGCGCTGCGTTTTCCATCGGGATCGGTTTCCTCTATTTTACCCGTATTTTCGCGTTCTCCTCGGAAAAGTGGGTGGAGGGGCGGTCGCGCCGCCAATCGGTGGATCAAGTGGACCCAACAGGCGGCATCGTTGCATAAAGATTGAAAGGGGATGGCAAAATATCATGAAGATCCTAGGTATCGACGTGGGCGGGACGGGGATCAAGGGCGCCGTGATCGAGACCACGACCGGTGAGTTGCTGAGCGAGCGTATTCGTATCGAATCGCCTCGTCCGGCGACCCCCGAGGCTGTCGGCATCACAATCCAAGATCTTATCGATCAACATCATTGGTCCGGCCCCATCGGCATTGGATTTCCAGCCGCCATCCAGCATGGTGTTGCCCGTACCGCGGCGAACATTGACCCTGCTTTTATCGGATTGCCGGTGGCTGATTACTTTTCGAAGCAAACCGGCTGCCCGGTCCAAGTCGCGAACGATGCCGACGTTGCCGGGTTGGCCGAGATGCGGTTCGGCGCCGCCAAGGATGTGGCCGGGGTGGTGCTGATTGTCACGATTGGCACCGGTCTTGGAACGGCCCTGTTCAGCGACGGCCAACTACTGCCGAATACCGAGCTGGGCCATATCATGCTCGATAACGGTTTGGTGGCCGAACGCTACGCTTCGGAAGCCGTGCGTGACGCCCAGCAGCTCAAATGGAAAGACTGGGGCGATCGACTCAATCGTTACTTGATGACCATGGAAAAACTGTTCTGGCCGGACCTGATCGTGCTCGGTGGCGGCGCCAGCAAAAAGCTGCATAAGTTTGCCCCGAGGATTACCGTGCAGGCTTCTGTCGTGCCCGCCCAGTTTCTCAATCTGGCCGGCATGATCGGTGCGGCGCTGTTCGCCGGGGAAAACCTGGGAGCCACGAGATAAGCTCCTGCATGATGAGGGGGCACTTGCACCGTGGGCCCCGCACGCTGAAGGTATAACGGTCGGCTCAGCCTTCAAGATGAAGCCATTCGACCGCTACTCAGGCGTTGGCCCTGGATATAGCGCTCCTGTCTGACAGGTGGAATCACCGGTTCGAACCACCCCGGCGCTGTGCGCCACCCCTCCTTATCCAAGGGGGGAGATTCCACGGCCGGGCTGGGAGCGCTATATCTCCACCGGTTCAGTCGTCATCGCCTTCCGCTCCGCCAGTTCCGCCGCTTCCTCGGCGCTGTGGTGGACCTTGCGCGCTAGCAGGGTATAGGCCACCGGCACCACCGACAGGGTCAGCAGCGTGCCCAGCAGCAGCCCACCGACGATCACCCAACCGATCTGCTGGCGGCTTTCCGCGCCCGCGCCCACCGCCAGCGCCAGCGGGATCGCGCCGAGAACGGTGGCCAGCGTGGTCATCAGGATCGGCCGCAGCCGCAGGGTCGCCGCTTCCAGCACCGCCTCGCGCCGATCCAGTCCGGTCAACCGCAACTGATTGGCGAATTCGACGATCAGGATGCCGTTCTTGGTAATCAGGCCAACCAGCATCACCAGGCCGATCTGGCTGTAGACGTTCAGGGTGCCGCCGGTCAGGAACAGCGCCAGCAACGCCCCGGTCACCGCCAGCGGCACGGTCAGCATGATCACGAACGGCGAGACGAAACTTTCGAACTGCGCCGCCAGCACCAGATAGATGAAGACCAGCGCCAGCACGAAGGTCACGTATAGCGTCGCGCCGGATTCGCGGAACTCGCGAGATTGGCCGTCCAGTTCGGTTCGCGCGTCCTCCCCCAACACCTCTTTGGCTGTTTGATCCATGAAATCCAGTGCCTCGCCCAGGGTGTAACCGGGCGCGATGTTGGCGGACAGCACGGCCGAGCGCTGCCGGTTGAAGTGATTCAATTCCTTGGGGGCGACGGTTTCCCGTACCTCGACCAGATTGGCCAGCTGCGCCAGTTGCCCGTCGCGGCCACGCACGAAGATTGCGGTCAGATCGGTGGGCTGTTCGCGGTCCCGATCCTTGAGTTGCACCATCACGTCGTACTGCTGGCCCTCCCGCTTGAAGCGGGTGACTTGTCGCCCGCCCAGCAAGGTTTCCAAGGTCCGGCCGATTTCCTCGACATCCGCGCCCACGGCGGCGATCTTGTCGCGCTTGAGGACGACGGACAGTTGCGGTTTGTTCAACCGCAGATCGGTGTCCAGATTGACCATGCCGGGATATTGCCGGCCCTTGGCCAGCATCCGATCCACCAGCGTTTGCAATTCGGCGTAACTGGTCGCCTGGATCACGAACTGCACCGCCGGATTGCGAAAGCTCTGGCCCAGCGACGGGGGATTGATCGGGAACGCCAGCACGCCGGGCAACCCGCCGAACATCTTCGGCGCCAGTGCCCTGGTAATGTCCTGCTGCTTGCGCTGGCGTTGCTCCCAGGGCTTCAGCCGCACGAAGGACAGCGCGCTGTTCACCGGGTTGGGCTTTTCCAGACCCGGAGCCACGAAGGAGAAGTAGGAAATCACCTCGGGAATGTTTTTATAAAACTGTTCCAATTGCCGGGCGTAACCATCGGTGTAGGCCAGGGTCGCTCCCTCCGGCGCGACGATCACGCCGATGAATACCCCGCGATCCTCCAGCGGGGACAGCTCCGACTTGAGATGCAGGAACAACCAACCGGCCCCGGCCCCGGTGGCGAAAAAGATCAGCACGATCAACCAGCGCAACTTGAGCGCCTGGATCAGCGCGCGACGATAACCGGCGTTCATCGCCAGAAAAAAGCGTTCGCTGGCGTTGAACAGCCAATGGTGCCGCTTTTCGTGACGCAGCAATTTGGAGCACATCATCGGCGTCAGGGTCAGCGCCGTGAAGCCGGAAACAAGCACCGCCGCCGCCACGGTGAAGGCAAATTCGGTGAATAGCCGGCCGGTGTTGCCGGTCATGAACGCCAGGGGAGTGAAGACCGCCGCCAGCGTCAGGGTCATCGCCACCACCGCGAAGGCGATTTCCCGGGAGCCTTGCAGCGCCGCTTTGAACGGCCTCATGCCGCCCTCGATGTGGCGATGAATGTTTTCCAACACCACGATGGCATCGTCCACCACCAGTCCGATGGCGAGCACCAGGCCCAGCAGGGTCAAGGTATTGATGGTAAAGCCGAGGGCGTAGAGAAAGATGAACGCGCCGATCAGCGACACCGGGATGGTCATGAACGGGATCAGCGTTGCCCGCCAGTTGCGCAGGAACAGGAAGATGACCGCCACCACCAGCGCCAGGGCCTCGACCATCGTGTGGTAAACCGCTTCGATGGACTTTTCGATGAAGACCGAACCATCGTAAGCGATCTGAATCTTCATCCCTTCCGGCAGACTGGCGGTGATGCCGGGCAGCAGCGCTCGCACCCCCTGCGCCACGCTGAGCGTGTTGGCGGTGGACTGTTTGACCACGCCCATCCCAACCGAGGGATTGCCGTTGACCCGCACCGCGTTGCGTTCGTCGGCGGCGCCGATTTCGGCATAACCGATGTCGCGCAAGCGAATGGGATAACCCTTGGCTTCCTTGAGGATCAGGTCGTTGAATTGCGCCGGGGTGCGCAGATCCGATTCGGTCAGCACCGAAAATTCGCGCTGACGCGATTCGATGCGCCCGGAGGGCAGTTCGACGTTCTGCTGCTTCAGGGCGTCTTCCACATCCTTCGGGGTGAGACCGTAGGCCGCCATCCGGTCGCGGTCCAGCCACAGCCGCATGGCATAGCGCCGCTCGCCGGCGATAATGACGCTGGCCACGCCCGGCAGCGCCTGCAAGCGATCCACGACGATGCGGTCGGCGTAGTCGGTAATCTCCAGGGCACCGTGCCGGTCGCTGGAAAAGGCCAGCCACATGACGGCCTGAGCATCGGCCTCGATCTTGGCCACCACCGGGTCCTTGGTTTCGTCCGGCAACTGGCCACGCACCCTGGCCACCCGGTCGCGCACGTCGTTGGCGGCGGCGTCCACATCCCGCTCCAGCAGGAATTCGACCGTGACTTGACTGACTTCCTCGCGGCTGACCGACTTGATGGTGCGGACGCCCTCGATGCCGGCCAGCGAATCCTCCAGCGGCTGGGTGACCTGGCTTTCCATGATCTCGGCGCTGGCGCCCGGATAAACGGTGCGCACCGACACCACCGGCGCGTCGATGTTGGGATACTCGCGCACCGGCAGCCGCAGGAAGCTAATCACGCCGATCAGGATGATGGCGAGGCTCATCACCGTCGCCAGTACGGGGCGCTTGATGCAGAGTTCGGGGAGGAACATGGCGACCTATCCCTTGGGCGCGGCCGGTGGCTGATCGCCCGCCGGCGGCAACACCGCCACCGGGGCGCCGTCGCGGATCTTCAACTGCCCGTCGGTCACCACCAGATCGTCGGCGTTCACGCCTTCCAGGATTTCCACCAGGCCGGGTCGGCGCAGCCCCAGCTTGACCGGCGTCATCGCCGCTTTGCCGTCCACCACCCGGTAGACGAAAGTGGCCTGGCCCACCGGCACGATGGCTTGTTCCGGCACGACCAGGGCGTTTTTCCGCTGCTCCAGCACCAGACCGACCCGGGCGAACAGGCCCGGTCGCAACTTGTTACCCGGATTGGGCAGCCGCGCCCGCAACAGCACGGTACGGGTTTCCGCGTCCAGGGCCGGTTCGATAGCGTAAATGGCGCCTTCAAAGCTTTGCTCGGGATAGGCGTCCACCCGTGCCGCCAGCCGCTGACCCACCGCCAGCCGCGCCAGATAGGTTTCGGGCACCCGAAAATCCAGCTTCATCGCGCCGAGGCTTTCCAGCGCGACGATGTCATCGCCTGGCTTGACATAGGCACCGGGGCTGACCTGGCGCAAGCCCACGGTTCCGGCGAACGGCGCGCGGATCGCGGTTTTCTCCAGCCGGATCCGATCGAGCGCTTGCTGGGCGTGGGCCGCATCCAGCTTGGCTCTGGCCTCGTCCAGATTCTGCTGACTGGCCAGCTTCTGACGTTGCAGGTCCAAAAGCCGTTGGTAACTGAGCTCCTCCAACACCACTTGCGCGGTGCTACCGGTCAGTTGCGCCTTGTATTCATCCTGATCCAGCGTCACCAACGGTTCGCCCTGGCGCACCGTCTGGCCTTCCTTGAAATGGATGGTCGCCACCCGGCCCGCGATTTCCGGGCGGACTACCACGGTTTCATCGGCTCGCAAGGTGCCGACCGCCGTGACTTCGACATCAAGCGTCGCACGGGTCACCGGCGCGGCCTTGACCGGCAGCGGCGGCATGGTCTTCGCCTGGGCCAAGACCGCAAGAGGAGTCATTGGAAAAACAATGAAAGCGACGCCTAGCACCGCCTGTTTCAGCCTATTGTGCATGATGGTTTGTTCGCCTCGGGCGCTTGCGGGCATTGACGCAGCGCGAAATCTAGGGAAACAGCAACGCGCCAATGATGGCGTACAGCAAGGCCGGCAGCAGATTGCCCACATGAATCCGGCCGATTTCCAGCAGATTGATTCCAATACCGAGAATCAGCAGTCCGCCAGTGGCATTGATGGCGTCCAGCACCGCCGGTTGCGACAGGAACGTCAATTGCGCCGCCAATAGAGTAATGCCGCCCTGCACCAGCAGCACCGGTACGGCGGAAACCATCACCCCGACCCCCAGCGACGAGGCCAGGGCCACCGAGGCGACGCCATCCAGCAACGCCTTGACCAGCAGCACGCTGGGGTCGCCGAGGGTGCCGTCCTGAATCGAACCGACGATGGTCATGGCGCCGGTCAAATACAGTAGGGTGGCGGTGACGAAGCCTTCGACGAAGCGGCTGGAGGTGGAGCGCAAGGTCCGGCTCAGAGTTTCGGCCAGATTGTCCAGCCGCTGTTCGATGCGCAGCAATTCGCCGGTGATGCCGCCCAGCAGCAGACAGCCGATCGCCAGCAGGGCATGTTGAGCCTCCAGTGCCATGCGCAGGCCGATGGCGACCACGGCCAGCCCCAGCGCCTGCATCAGCACGAGCTTGATGCGCTCCGGCAGCCGCGTTCCGGCCGCCAGGCCGATGGCGCTGCCCGCCACCACCGCGCCGGTGTTCACCAGGGTGCCAATCACCCTCTTTTCTCCCGGCCTGTTGGCGATTTTTCGGTCATCGCATTCAGCCCAGCAGCATCTTGACGCCCACCAGCGTCAAAAACACGGCAAATACCTTCTTCAGCACATCGGTGGGCAGGGTATGGGCCAACTTCGCGCCCAGCGGCGCCGACAGCATGCTGGTCAGCGTGATTCCGACCAGCGCCGGGCCGTAGATATAGCCCAGGCTCCAATCAGGCCGGCCGGCGGCATTCAGCCCGGTGACGATGAAGCCCAGGGTACCGGCCAATGCGATGGGCAGACCACAGGCGGAAGAAGTGGCCACCGCCTGGCGAATCGCCGTGTTGCACCAGGTCAGGAATGGCACGGTCAGCGAACCGCCGCCAATGCCGACGATGGCCGAAACCGCGCCGATCACGCCGCCGGCGCTCAGCATGCCGGCCGTGCCGGGCAGATCGCGGTGCGGTGCCGGTTTGGCGCCGAACCCCATCTGCGCCGCCACCGTCAGGACGAACACGGCGAAGACCTTGCTCAACACCGCGCTGGGCAGGGCGTCGGCGATGGCCGCCCCCAGCCAAGCCCCCACGACGATGCCCGGCGTCAGCCGCCAGAAGATCGGCCACAGCACCGCGCCCCGCCGGTGGTGGGCACGCACCGAGGAGATCGAGGTGACGACGATGGTCGCCAGCGAGGTGCCAATGGCCAGATGCATGGTGATGGCGTCACTGACTTGCTGGTGATGGAAAATCCAGGCCAGGGCCGGCACGATGATCAGCCCGCCGCCCACGCCGAGCAGGCCGGCCATGACGCCGGCGAACAGGCCCAGCGTCAGGTAGAACAACAGGGTCGATAAAATTGCTTCCAAGATCGGGTTATCCTTGTTGCATCAACATTGCTGAAGAGGAGCGTCCCGCCGATCTATGGTAAATTTTGCCTCGAATCGGCCGCCGAACCCACTTAACACGCGGCGCTATTGTAAGGGCGAATCATCGGGCATGTCCCCGCCCGACAACGATCATTCCGTGGCGCCCGTTCGCCGCGGGCGGCATAAGAACAGCGAGGAGCAGGCACAGACATGAAAGTTCAAAAAATCTGCGTATTGGGTGGCACGGGCTTCGTCGGCCGGCATCTGGTCGCGCGGCTGGCCAATCGAGGGTATCCGGTCAAAGTCTTGACGCGCTATCCGCACCGGCATCGGGAAATCGAGGTTTTGCCCGGCGCGGAACTGGTCGAGGCGGACGTGCACGATCCCACGGTGCTCCAGCAACACTTCTCCGACTGTAACGTCGTCATCAATCTGGTCGGCGTCTTGCACGAATTCTCCAAGCAAACTTTCCGCGCCGTTCACGTCGAGCTGCCCGGCAAAGTGGCGGAAGCCTGCCACGCGGCCGGGGTCAAACGTCTGCTGCACATGAGTGCCCTGCACGCCGACGCCGCCAAGGGGCCGAGCCAGTATCTGTCCAGCAAGGGCGAGGGCGAACAACAAGTCATGCAAGCCAAGGACCTGGCCGTGACCGTGTTCAAGCCCTCGATCATCTTCGGGCCGGACGACAATTTCTTCAACCAGTTCGCCAATATGCTCAAGCTTGCCCGCGTACTGCCGCTGGCCTGCCCGAATTCCCGTTTCGCCCCGGTTTATGTCGGCGACGTGGCGCAGGCTTTCGAAACGGCATTGGAAAACGACGCGACCATCGGCCAGAGCTACGAACTGTGTGGGCCGCGCGTCTACACCTTCAAGGAACTGGTCGAGGATATCGCCCGGATGCTGGAGCTGAAACGGTTGGTCGTCGGTCTGCCGGACTCGCTGGCCCGGTTGCAGGGCAAGATTCTCGGCCTGCTGCCGGTGAAAATCTTCACCACCGACAATTTCCTTTCCCTACAGGTGGACAGCGTCTGCTCCTGTAACGGGATGGAAGCGATCGGCATCGTTCCTCGTTCGGTCGAGAGCATTATGCCGATGTATTTTGCTCAACAAACCCAGCGCCGCCGATACGATGCTTTCCGCAAAACCGCTCGGCGCGGATAGAGGCGGGCGGCGGCGGTAATGATTTATCCCCGTCCTGTTGGGACGGGGTGTCCTGAATCTCGACGAGATCGGATGCCCGCCGCAATGAATTGAATCGATTTCAGCATAAAGCTGGACACGAAAATCCGATGAGAATTGGTTTCCGGCAATGTGTATTGATGGTGAATCGGCCGAGTGCAAGAATCTTGAGTTAGGTTCATTTCCGCTGGCTAAAAAAATAAAAATAAATTGGTTGGTTCTCAATACTTCTACGTTATTATCCAGTGACCAATCCATTCGATTGGGGCGCTCGGCCTTGTTTATCAATATGATTGAACTATATAAGTCAATAGTTCGGACAGTTTTCAGGCGGCAACGGGATGAATGATGCCGTGATTACAAAGGATTTCATAGGCGGGGCTATTTTCGACCAAGCGCCGACCGTCGGCTAAACACGCTAAAATTTTCTTGAGGAAATATTCGTTAAAACAGCGACGTACCACGCTGGCCATGGAAAAGGGCACTGGCAGGTGACCGAGGGTATGCACCGCTTGCCGTTTGCTCAGGGAGACCGCGCTCAGACTGGCGTTGACAGGGAAGGTCAGAGCGGCGACATCACGCGCTTGGCCGTGAGTCAGGCCGGCGAACTGCGTGCTGTCGCGGAACAGCAATTCGATCTGGAAGCGGGCGACGTCATAGCGGTACAGCGTGACCGGATCCAAGTCAAGGTCGGTGCTGAACAGAACGGCTAAACCCCTGTGGTGGCGGTGGGTCACGACCACGATCCGGAGACGGCGGCGCCGGCGCGGCGCGTGGACCACCACCGTTTCCAGGATCAGCTCCGGGTCGGGGAAAGCCACCGGGGTCAAGCGCTCGCGCCGGTTGAGGTCGACCTTGCCGTCGTAGAGCCGGGGTCGACCCCGACCGGCATAGGGGCCGGTATAGAGATAGCGCAAATCGGCATCCCGCCGTCATTTGCTGATCAACTCCAGGTTCAGGGCCTTGACCCCGTCGACAAATTTGACCTTGCCGAAATAGCCGTCGGCGGTCAGATACCGCCGTGTCACCAGGTCGTGGTGGGGAATCACCCGTTGCCAATGCGCCAAGTAGGCATCGACCCGGCTCGCCTCACCCCCTCGGCCGAGGAGGACACGCCCTTGCCCTTGCCCTTGCCCTTGCCCTTGCCCTTGCCCTTGCCCTTGCCCTTGCCCTTGCCCTTGCCCTTGCCCTTGCCCCTTGCCCTTGCCCTTGCCCTTGCCCTTGCCCTTGCCCTTGCCCTTGCCCTTGCCCTTGCCCTTGCCCTTGCCCTTGCCCTTGCCCTTGCCCTTGCCCTTGGGCTGGGCGGGTGACTCGGCCGTGGCCCCGGCGTCAGCGGTCGTGGCGTGCGTGGCCGCCGGTTCGGGTGGGGTCAGCTCCGTGCTGAAGGCATAGGCGGTGTTGGCGGTCACATCCACCCACGCCAAGGTCTTTATTTCCAAGCCCGGCTTGGCCCGCCCGGCGGCGCCATTCCAGAACCGCCCCAGACCCGCAGTCCCTTTCCCACTTTTAGGGATGAAACTGGGATCGAACGCCCACACCGAGGCGTGATCGCCCGGCACCACCGCCCGGATCGCCGCCACGTTCAACCCGGCCCAGTCCAGCTCCCGTCGAAACCACCGGCTGAAGGTCTTTTCGTCATAGCCACTGTAGCGGCTCAGGTTGCGGAACGTCGCCCGCCCCGGCACGATCAGCAGGAGCATCAGCACTTCACGCAGAACCCGCTGAAGGGGTTGGCTCACCTTCAAAGTCGCCAGTACACTGTCCAGTAGCCGCATCGGGTCCTCCATCGGGTCGGTGGTTGTTCGCAACTCCACCCTACCCACCATCGACCCGGTGCGGCTACCCTCCGACCTTATACCAATTCCCGGTAGATTTTGACTTTTTAACTGGTGGGCCAGGATGAAGCGTAGCGCAATTCCAGCAGGCGCGTGGGAAGGTAAAACCTATCGAGAAACGGTATTACCCTCCTCAAAAACTGTCCGAACCATTGATCCATAAACCGTCAATCCAGCAACCACTGCGTCAGGGTGGCCAGCGCGCCATGACGAGTTAGATCGACCTGCAAGGGAGTGATGGCGACATACCCAGCACGCACGGCGTGGAAATCGGTGCCCGGACCCGCGTCCTGTTCGAGGCCGGCCGGCCCCACCCAATAGATCGGTCGGCCGCGCGGATCAGTGCTTTTGACGACCGGTTCCGATTTATGGCGATGGCCAAGCCGGACGACCCGAAATCCGGCCAGTTGCTCCCAAGGCAGGTCGGGGACGTTGACGTTGAGAATGGAATCGGGGGGCAATGGCCGCTCCCGCAAGCGGCGCACCAGCCAGACCGCCACCCGCGCGGCGGTATCGAAGTGCTGGGGGCAGGGCGATGCCTGCGAGACCGCAACCGCCGGCAGGCCGAGAAAGCGACCTTCCATCGCCGCCGCCACCGTGCCGGAGTAGATCACGTCGTCGCCCATGTTCGGTCCGCTGTTGATGCCCGAAACCACCATGTCCGGCTCGCGCTCCAACAGGCCGGTGATGGCGAGATGGACACAGTCGGTCGGCGTGCCCTCGACGCTGTGGAAGCCGTTGTCGTGGCGGGTGACGTACAGCGGGTTCTTGAGGCTGAGCGAGTTGCTGGCTCCGCTGCGGTCGCGGTCGGGCGCGACCACGGTGATCTCCGCCAGTTCACTGAGGGCGGCGGCCAGGCAGAGCAGGCCCGGCGCCTGATAGCCATCGTCGTTACTGACCAATATATGCATGTCGGGATCTATTCTCGTGGGCCGGGTGGATGCGTATCGTACCCGGCGATGCTGACGTTAAAATAACAAGCCGCCCGCCATCCCGGCCGGACGCCCTAACGACATCCAGCGAGGCGCCCATGACCAAACCGTTCGCGCTCGATCCGCGGGATCGGGAATTGTTCCGACAGAGTGTCGGTCCGGTCAAGTCGCTGCGCTGCGACCGGATCGACCCCATGCCGTCTCGTCCCGCCCCGATTCCCCGTTTCACCCAGGCCGACGAACGGCAGGTGCTGGACGACATGATCTCGGATTATTTCGAGCCGGCGGAATTGGATACTGGCGAGGAATTGTACTACCGCGCCGAAGGCGTACAGCAGGCGGTGCTACGTAAATTGCGACGCGGGCAATTCCGGGTCGGGGCGGCGCTGGACCTGCACGGAATGACGGTCGCCGTGGCCAGGGTGGCGCTGGTCGAATTTCTGCACGCCGCCCGGCGGGAAAGCCTGAGCGGCGTGCGGATCGTCCACGGCAAGGGCAAGGGCTCCCGCCATCGCGGGCCGGTGCTGAAACAGAAGCTCAATTACTGGCTGCGCCAGCGCGACGAGGTGTTGGCGTTCTGCTCGGCGCGGCCGGTGGACGGCGGGACCGGGGCGGTTTACGTGCTGCTGCGGCGACGGATCTAGCGGGATTCAAGCTCAACCGCACTGGTTCCGGCACAGATACTCTCGAGAAAACGGCAGCCAGTCGCTAAAGAAGCGAACGGCCTCGGGGTCCTGCCGCATGTTGCTGATGACATGCTCCCCCAGCGCGCCGCCGCCGATGGCGTAGTAGCCGAAAGCACCGCCACCGATGGCGATCCCACCGATGGCGCCGCCGCCGATGGCGATTCCACCGATCGCCAAACCGCCCAAGGCCAGCGTGCCGATGCAAAGTCCACCGACACCAAACAGCAGGCCAAACGCCAGGCCACCGACGGCGACGATGCCGCGAGCAATACCGCCCAGCGCCAGCACCCCGGTGGCGAAATCGCCGATGGCGACGATCCCGCGGGCGTGGCCGCGCAGTTCGCCTCTGACTGGATCGGGTCCCATGGCAATATCGTACAAGGGCAGGCCCCAGACCATCCGGCTGGATCGCTTGCGGATGCCCCGGTAGGGAAAACCGCGATTTTTCAACGCGGCCATTTCCCGTTCGAGCGTTTCGATGCGCTGCTTGAGTTGCGCGGACTCGCTTTCTTTCATCACAGCCTCCTCCACGGGATGCCGCCTTGCCGTGGTTGTTCTGGATCGATCCGGTTGAGCGAGGGCTTCAATCGGGCTGGGATTGACGAATTGTAGGGTGGATAAGCGTAACGCATCCAGTTTGTCGTTCTGCTGTTGGGGGGATGCGGCGAATGGCGCCTCATCCCCCCCTACCCATCTCGACATCATTCGAGGTCGGTTGAAAGCACTGGACCCACGCCATGCCCAGCGCGGTGGCCACAAGCAGGAGGCCCATGGCGATATTAAACCGGCGCAACCGCGAACCCTGCCGCAGCCAGCATTGCAACGCCGCGCCGAGGATCGCCCAGCAGGCAATGCATCGACCTCCGATCAGCATGAAGCACAAGGGCTACCGCCAGTGTCGCCGTCGTCTGGTCGCCGGACATGGCCGCCAATCCGCGGGTCGGGTTCATCGCCGGCGAACGGGAACTGGCGCGGGCGCTGACCGACCGCAAGCTGCTGGCGGCGCTGACCACCCCGGAACTGGGCGAGCGGGTCATGCATCAGGTGTTGGCGGAGGGACATTACCGCAAGCATGTCGAACGCTTGCGCAGACGGTTGGCGACGCGGCGCGAGCCGGTGCTGAGCCAGTTGGAGCAGTTGGGTTTGCAGGTCTTCACCGATTCGCGGGGTGGCTATGTTCGTCTGGCTGGATACGGGCCGCGACAGTCACGCCCTGGCCGCCCGCGCCTACGAGCAACGGTGGTTGCTGGCACCGGGCAGCCTGTTCTCGCCCGGTCAACTACCGTCGTCGTGGCTACGTTTCAACTTGGCGTCCTCCAGCCATCCGGATCTGTTGCGTTTCCTGGAACGGGCGCTGGCTGAGTGAGTCCTTGTCCGGGTGGATGACCGCGACCCGCCGCCGCCACAAACCCGGCAAATTTCGGCAAGATGTTCGTTCGGCTTCCGGCTGAAGGAGCAGCCCATGGGCGCGTTTGTGTTCGCCAGAATACCGGGGGAAAGCCGGCATCGATAAGAAGATTTCACCGAACAAATTGCGCCATACTTACGCCACCCATCTCCTCAACGCCGACGCGAAATTGCTGGATATCCAAACGCTGCCGGGGTACTCAACGATCAATACCATCCCGATTGACACCCACGTCGGGCAGGAGCGGATGGAGCAGGTGGTGGCGCGGTTGCGAGGGTCGTCAGAGTGCATGGCCAAAGGGGCATCGCCGCAGTGAACTCGCCTCTATCCGCGACCGATCTTGAAAAAGGCCGGCATCGGTATGAGGCACTTTAATCTCAACGCCTCATTTTGAAGACGATGGGGGATGAAACCATGGCTGATGTTCGCAAGAAAGCCGAAAACTTTCTCAAGCAGGTTCCAAAGAGCGATGTGACCTCAAACGGCAGCACGGCGGCACTGTTCACCAAGCTTACGGGCTCGTCGCATGAAACGCTTCAGGCTACTTGGAAAATTGAGGATGTCGCGAAGAAAAAACGCCGCGACGCGGGCAACAATAATATGGCCGGACTGCCCACCACCACGACGTGCAACGCATTTGTCGGTCAACTCGGTGTCGCGATCGGCTCGCCGATCTTCCTCGGGCAGTTCGACATCGAGCAGAAGCTAAAAAAAGCCGGCCTTGGGGAGGCGTGGATTCCGGCCAAGAGTGGCAAGCGGCCCGGCTATGGCGATGTGTTCAGACCCGTCCGGTTCCACATGGGCGTTTCGCTCGATTTCAGCGGTGACCTGTGGAACACGGTGGAATCCGGGCAGGGCGGACCGGGACAGGACTTTACGAAAGGCTTCGATATCGTCAGAAGAAAACAGCAGCCGTGGGACCCTGCGTCTCTTCAGGGTTGGGTTGACATCGAAATCCTGATGAAGCTCGCGACGAAGATCCCCCAATGGATGATCGGCTGGTGGTGTTTCGAGATCAATGCGACCCAGCAGTTGGTCTGGCTGCCCGAACGGGGCAGCGCGCAGTCCTTCGACTCGCCACCGCCGAATACCAAGCAACCGCCGGTGCGCGAAGGCAAGAAGGGGGAAATCACTCTCGACGCCGATTCCGAGGGAGCAACGATCGTCTGGTCGGGCGGCACGATCCCCGATACGCTGCGGCATCTGCCAAGGGTTGACTATATGCTCGGCAATCGCGGCGGCGCACAGATTCAGGCTTACAAGCTGAAGTAGGGGTTGCACTATCAGGACGCGCCTCAGGCCGGTTTGCCGAAGCGGTAGTGCGATACGCCCCATTCCTCGCCGCGGCGATAGCCGAACAACTCGGCGCAGGCCATGAAAAACACCCGCCAGCGCTGGAACCAGCGCTCCGCCTGGTCGGCGCCGTAGGTCTCCCGGAACAGGCGCATGATCTCGTCCCGCCGCCGGTCCTGATTAAGCAGCCAGGCTTCCAGGGTGCGCTGGTAATGGCGGCCGTTGAAATGCCATTGTTCTTCCAGTTTCAGATCGTCCTGAAAGGACGGTAACAGATCGCGCGAGGGCATCAGGCCGCCGGTGAAGAAATAGCGCCCCATCCAATGGTCGGCGCCCTCGGATTCGAACGGATAGGCCAGGTGCCGGTGGCTGAAAACATGCACGAACAGCTTGCCGCCCGGTTTCAGCCAAGCGTGAATCCGCGCCATCAGCTCCTGGTAATTGCGCATGTGCTCGAACATCTCCACCGACACCACCCGGTCGAAACGACGGTCGGTGTAGAAGTCGTTCATGTCGGTGGTCACGACCTGAACGTTGTCGAAACCGCGTTCCCGGCAGCGGGCCTCGATGAACTCCCGCTGCGAGTGGGAGTTGGACACCGCCACGATCCGCGAGTCGGGATAGAACTCCGCCATCCACAGCGTCAGCGAACCCCAGCCACAGCCCAGCTCCAGAATGTCCTGGTCGAAACCCAATTCGGCGCGCTCGCCGCTTAAAGCCAGCATCGCCGCCTCGGCGGTTTCCAGATCCCGCACCTCCTCCGGCCACCAGCAGGCACTGTATTTCAGCCGTGGCCCCAGCACCCGTTGGAAAAAGCCGGCCGGCAGTTCGTAATGCTGCTGGTTGGCCGCCGCCGCGTGCAGGGCGATGGGACTGTCGCGCAGTTCCAGGATCAGCCGCGCCAGTTTTACGGCGCGGGCTCGCGGGTCGGGGCCGTCTCCGGTGCGCAGCCGTTCGGCCAGCAGTCGGCGGATGCCGGTCCGGGTCAGCCAGTCGGGGACATAGCCCCGTTCCATCAGATCAATCGCGATGTCGAGCATCAAGCTTCTCCTGCTTGGGAAACCAGGGAATGAAGGCGCTGGTGTCGCGCTGGTAGGCGCGGTAATCGTCGCCACGACTGGCCAGCGCCTGTTGTTCGGTGTAGGGGATGCCGGTGACCTTGAGCAGGGTGTACAGCATCAGTGCCGGCCCCAACAGGGTCAGCCACCACTCCGGCGCGCCCCAGACCAGCAGCGGATAGCTCCACCAGTGCAGCCACTCGAAGAAGTAGTTGGGGTGGCGGGAGTAGCGCCACAGCCCGGCCCGGCAGGTTCGACCCCGATGGGTGGGGTCGGCGCGCCAAGCCGCCAGTTGCCGGTCGGCCAAGGTTTCGCCGCCCACCGCCAGCAGCCAAATCGCCACGGCGGCGACGATCGCGGGCACGGGCGGCGGTTCGGGCGCCAGCGCCACCACCAGAAACGGCACGGCGAATACGGCGGTCAGCAGCGCCTGAGCCTGGAAGAAGGCGAAGAATTTGAGTTGGGTGCGCTCGCGCCAATGGGCCCGCAGACGCTGGTAGCGGCCGTCTTCCGGCTTGCCGATTACCCGGTTGAGCAGGATATGGCCGGCCAGCCGGAACGACCAGCCACCGGCCATGACTGCCGCCAGCAGCCGACATAACGGGTCGCCGTCGGCCAGCAGGGCGTAACCGACCGCCAGCACGCCGAGACCGGCGGCCCAGGCGACATCCACCACCCCGGCGTCCCGAGTCCACCACTGCACCGCCCAAGCCAGCAGCATCAGCAGCGCCGCCAGCGCCCAGCCGGCCAGGAAAAAGGCAAGACCGTTCATGGCGCGCGGCTCCCGTCGGGCGGCGAACAAACGCACTTCCCGCCGCCGGTGTGGTCTTGTTGAACAATCGCCCGTCGCAATGTCCCTGGAGCCATCATGCTGCGTATCACCGTCGTCGTCTGCGGAATTCTGCTTGGCCTGTTGGTGGCCGCCATTCTGATCGCCAGCGGCCACGGCAACGTACTGGCGGGCCTGCGCCACGTCATCGCCGATCCGTGGGGGGTAGTGACGCTGCTGGATCTGGGGGTCGGGTTGCTGTTCGTCGCGGTCTGGCTGGCGCTGATGGAACCCAGTCCGTGGCGGGCGGCGGCCTGGATCGTCGCGCTGTTGCTGCTCGGCAACGTGGTCACGCTGGTTTATCTGCTCTCGCGGACC
Source organism: Candidatus Competibacteraceae bacterium (assembly GCA_016699715.1). Classification (NCBI taxonomy): domain Bacteria; kingdom Pseudomonadati; phylum Pseudomonadota; class Gammaproteobacteria; family Candidatus Competibacteraceae; species Candidatus Competibacteraceae bacterium. The sequence goes on from CP065007.1 coordinate 2,715,423, forward strand.
TGCCGGGCGCGGCAGTTGCGCGATCTGTTTCTACCATCCCGTTCCAGCGATTGGCGATAACCAGCAATAGCGGCATGGCCAGAGTCCACACCCCCGCGACCGCGACCAGGCTGGCCAGCGGATTGGCGAAGGAAACGCCGCCCAGTTTTGCCCCCCCTTGGTAGGCCAGCGGCCCGGCGACCGCGCCCAGCAGCGAAGCCAGTCCCAGCCGCGGTTTCAGCCAGCGCAACGAGACGTTGAGAGTGGTGGCGAACAGCATCCACATCGCCACGATCCAGTAGGGCGCCAGATGCGAATGGATCTGCCCGGAGGGGAAAGTCAGCAAACCGAGCCCGGTCAGCAGCGAGTCGGCAACGAAGCCCAGCACGCCGCTCAACACGATCGGCACCGCTTCCACCGCCGGCCGCGCCGCCCGCCCCAAATGCAGGGCGACGATGGCGGCGGTCGCCAGCACGCCCAGCCAGGGCCAGCCGTAAGCCCCGCCCAGCACGCAGGCGAACCAGCCGCTTTGAAAGGCGATGACGTTCAGCAGCATGGCGCCGGTTTCCTGTTGCTTATTTTTCATGAGAGCGGCGTTCTCCCTTCTCCTTTTGGGAGAGCGATCGGGGGTGAGAGTGGCGGATCAAACCAGCGCCGGCGTCAGCGGTTCGCGCCGACACAGCGGCTTGGTCAGCAGCAGTTGCAGGGTGCCGATGGCGCGTTCGCGGAAACCGCCCTCGCAGTAGCACAGGTAGTACTCCCACATGCGGACAAACGTCTCCGGAAAACCCAGCGCCAGCGCCCGGTCGCGGTTGGCCAGGAACCGTTCCCGCCAGTGACGCAGGGTGGTGGCGTAGTGGAGGCCGATATCTTCCAGATGGAAGACGCGCAGGTCGGTGGCCCGGGTCAGAATCTCGGCGATGGCGGTCAGCGACGGTAAAAAACCGCCGGGAAAGATGTAGTGGCGGATGAAATCCACCTCGTTGCGGTACTGCCGATATTTCTGATCGGCGATGGTGATGGCCTGCAACAGCATCATGCCGCGCGGCTTGAGCAGTCGGGCGCACGCCTGGAAATAGGTATCCAGGTGACGCTCGCCGACCGCCTCGATCATTTCGATCGAGACCAGCTTGTCGTACTCGCCGCGCAGGTCGCGGTAATCCTGGCACAGCACCGTCACCCGCTCCTCCAGCCCCGCTTCCCGCACCCGCTCGCGGGTCAATTGATACTGTTCCCGGGAGATGGTGGTGGTCGTGACCCGGCAACCGTAATGCCGGGCGGCGTGCAGGGCGAAGCCGCCCCAACCGGCGCCGATCTCCAGCAGGTGGTCGTCCGGCGCGAGTTCCAGCTTGCGGCAGATGCGGTCGTTCTTGGCGATGGATGCTTCCCGCAAGCCGGTTTCGGGCGTCGGGAAGATCGCGGCCGAGTACATCAGCGTATCGTCGAGAAACAGCCGGTAAAACTCGTTGCCGAGGTCGTAGTGGGCGGCGATGTTGGCGCGGCTGCCGTGGCGGGTGTTGTCGCGGCGGGCCTGGAGCAGCCGGAACAGCGGCATCATCAGTCGGGTCAGGCCCTGTTCCAGCCCCAACAGGGCGTCCTGGTTCAGGACGAAAATCCGCACCAGCGCCGGCAGGTCGTCGCAGGACCATTCGCCGTGCATGTAGCCCTCGCCGACGCCGACGCTGCCGCGCAGGGCCAGCCGCCGGTAGGCGTTGGGATCGTGGATGGCGACGATGGCCCGCAGCGGGCCATCGTCGCTGGCGCGGCCGAATTCGCGGGCGCCGTCGGCGTCCACGATCGTGACGCAGCCGTGCGTCAGTTTTTCCAGTCGCTGGAACACCGCGCCGCGCAGCCAGCGCTCGCTCGAACGCGGCCGGACCTGTGGCGGAGACAGTTCCAGAGGGGACGACATCACCGATTCGTGGTGCATGACTCGCTCTCCATGGGTTTGCCGGATGTCGGTGGGTGGGGAAAGATCGGAATGCGTTTCCACAGCAGCCGCAGCGCTTCCCAGTGGATGGCGGCGGCCACTTTCAGGGTCATCAGCGGGAAACGGGCCAGCACGCCGGCCATGTGGCGGCCGTCGAGCGGGCGGCGGCGCAGGCTGAGGGTAGCGTCGAGCTGGCGGGACTGGCCCTTGAGCACATCGAGATGGACCGCCAGGTGCGGCCCCGGCGGGGTGGAGTGCCAGCCGTAGCGCAGATCCATGGGCAGGAACGGCGAGACGTGCATCGCCTTATGGAATTCGGCCCGCTGGTTGCCGCCGCTCTGCCCGGCCACGTCGAGCACGTAAGCGGTGCGCTCGCCCCAGGGTGTATTGGTCACCTCGGCGACCAGCATGTCCAATGCCTCGCCATCGGGCGCGAAGCAGTAGTAGATGCTGATCGGGTTGATGCAGTAGCCGAAATAGCGCAGGTGGGTCAGCAGCCGGATCGGACCTTGCGGCCGGCGGCCGGTTTGCCGTTCCGCCAGATCGCGCACGCAGGTCTCCAGCGGGACGGCGGGGTCGCCGAAATGATCCCGGCGGCGGAACCAGGCCAGCGCCGGCCGGCGGGTTGACCACAGCCAGCGGCCCCGAAACGCCGCATTCATTTCCGCCAGATCGAGATAAACCATATACAGCTTGTAGCGGAACTGGTGCGGGCGCGGGAAAAAGCGCCGGTGGCGGACATGACCGACGTAGAGGCAACTGTTCATGCCGCCAGCCGCCGTTCCAGCAGGCCACGCGCCACCGCCAGCCCGCTGTTCACTCCGTCCTCGTGGAAGCCGTGGCTCCAGTAGGCGCCGCAATACCAGGTGCGGTTGACACCGCTGATCTCGTCGCGACGGGCCTGGGCCTTGACCCCGGCCTCGGTGAACACCGGGTGGTGGTAGGTGGCGCGGTAGAGCACGCGCGCCGGGTCGATGGCCTCGCCGTGGTTGAGCGTGACGCAGAAAGTCTCTGGAGCGTCCAGGCTTTGTAGAAGATTCATGTTGTAGGTAACCGCCACCCGATCTTGGGGTTGCGCCGGCAAGTGATAGTTCCAGGCCGCCCAGGCCCGCCGTCGGCGCGGCAACAGGCGGGGGTCGGTGTGCAGCACCGCCTCGTTTTCCTGATAGGGAATCGCGCTCAGGATCTCCCGTTCCAGGCGCGTCGGATCGGCCAGCAGCCGCAGCGCCTGATCGCTGTGCGCGGCGATGATCACCTGATCGAAGCGCTCCACCGGGCCGCCTCGCGGCTTGACCTGTACGTGCGTCGGGTGGCGGCGCACCCACTCCACCGGGCACTTCAGCCGGATGCGGTCCCGGAACGGCGCGGTCAGGCGCTCGACGTAGCGGCGCGAGCCGCCCTGGATCACCCGCCACTGGGGCCGGTCGCTGACGCTCAACAGCCCGTGATTCTTGAAGAATTGCACGAAGAACCGCGCCGGCATCGCGCCCATGACGCCCGCTTCCGCCGACCAGATCGCCGCCGCCATCGGCAGGATGTAGTGCTCGCGAAATTCCCGGCTGTAGTTGCCCTGCCGCAGGCAGGCGTCCAGGCTGAGGTCATGGCCAGCCTCCAGCAGGGCCGGGGCTTCCCGGTTGAAGCGCAGGATGTCGCGGATCATCCGGTGAAACGAGGGCCGAAACAGGTTGCGGCGCTGGGCGAACAGGGTGTTCAGGTTCTCGCCGTTGTACTCCAGCCCGGTGCGCTCGCAGCGCATGCTGAAGCTCATCGGCGCCGGCCGCGAGGCCACGTCCAATTGATTCAGCAGGTCGATGAAGTGGGGATAGGTCCAGTCGTTGAAGACGATGAAGCCGGTATCGACCGCGTAATGCCGGTCTCGGGCCTGAACCTCCACGGTGTGGGTGTGACCGCCGATATAGTCGTTGGCTTCGAAGATCGTGAGCGGGTGTTCGCGGTGCAGTTGCCAGGCGGCGGTCAGACCGCTGATGCCGGTGCCGATGATGGCGGTTTTCATGATGCTTCTCCCTCTTACAGACGGTTTTTGATGGCGCGGACGATACCGCCCAACACCGGCACCCGTTCGTAGATGAATTCGCCCATATCGAAGTAGTCGCGGTGGTAACTGACCCGGCCGTCGTCGAGAAACCGCAGATGGCTCACCCCGCGCAGTTCCAGCATCTCGCCGGAGCGGAAGCGGGCGTGCTGGAATCGCATCAGCCATACCAGCATGCCCTGTTGGCCCTCGATCACTTCGGCATCGAATTCGAACTGACAGGACAGCACCCCCTCGTACAACCGGCCGTAGTAATCCCGCAGCGCCGGCAATCCCTCCAGTACGTGCACCGGGTCGCGGAATTGCACGTCCGGGGTGTAGATCTGCTCCAGCAGGTGCAGACGGTCCTTATTCAACTGCTTGAATAAGGTCTTGAAGTGATCCAGCGGTCTCGACACGGGACGGGCCTCCGAGGCACGAAAAGCTTGTCTAAATTATTTAGACAATATTTGTACATTATTGCTAATATTTGTACAAGCCCTATTCAAACTCTTCGGGGGCAGCGGTGCCGGTGTCGTCGGTGGTGACGCGGATCGGAGTGGCCAATCATGAGGCCATCGCCGCCGCCAAGGCGGGGGTGGAAGGGCTGCTGCGTTCGGCGGCGGCGACTTATGCGTCCGCGCGCATCCGGGTCAACGCCGTGGCGCCGGGCATCATGGATACGCCGGCGGTGGCGTGGATCATCGGCGGCGACGCCAGCCGCGCCGAGGCGGCCCGGCGGTAGCCATTGCCCGGCATCGGCAACCCGGCCGATCTGGCGCGGCTGATGGATGGGCTGTTGTCCGACCGGGCCGGCTGGATCACCGGTCAGGCGTGGGCGATGGATGAGGGATTTTCCAGCATCCGGCCGCTGCTAAAGTAGGCATTACAGGTTGCTGTTGATCACCAGCATCGCGCCGGTCATACAACCGGATTCACTCGGATCGCACAGGAAAGCGATCACCTTGGCCACATCGGCGGGACCGGTGTGGGTACGCAGATGCGGCGCGGCCCGGCGCAGCATGGTGGTATCCACCGCGCCCGGCGCCACGCCGTTGACCCGGATATTGCGCGCCCGGCCTTCCGCCGCCAGCGCTTCGGTCAGACCGGTCAGGGCGAACTTGCTGACGGTGTAGGCGGCGTAGCCGGGAAACTTCTCGGTACCCGATACTCCACCCAGCGAAGACACATTGACGATGGCGCCGCCCTGCTCGCTCATCAGCCGAAACGCCTGCCGCGCGCACAGTGCCGCGCCGCGCAGGTTGACCGCCATCACCTGATCCCAGTCCGCCATCGCCATCTCGGCGAAGGGACCACTCAGCAGGACGGCGGCGTTATTGACCAGAATGTCCAGCCGGCCGAACGCGGCGGCGATGCCGGCGAACGCGGCATCCACCTCGGCCTCGTCGGCGACATCCAGCTTGATGGCGGAAGCGCTCAGACCGGTGGTTTGAATCTCGGCCACCGTGGCGTTCAGTTCCGGCTCGGTGCGGCTGGCGACGATGACGTGAGCCCCCCGGCTCGCCAGCGCTTGCGCCGTCGCCGCGCCGATCCCGCGCCCGCCGCCGGTGATGAAGGCCACCTGGTTGCGCAGGGACAATGAAGTAGTTGCAATGCTCATGACAGTCTCCCGCTTCAGCAACCGAACCGGATCGCGTAAGTGGCCCCCTGGCCGCGCGATTCGTCGATCCGCAGGCCAGCGGCGACGACCCGTTCCCGCCAGGGCACCGAACGGTCGCGGGTCAGCTCGACCCAGAAGCACTCGAACAGCGCCCGGGCCAGGTTCTCGGCGGTCACGTTGTCCATATCCAGCACCGCCACCTCGTCGGCGGGCAGCACGTAGCGCTTGCCGCACAGCCGGCAGGCATACTCGCCTTCGGCGGCGGGCAAGGGCTCCAGCCAGGGATTGTCGCCGGCGATCAGCACCTTTTCGTCCCACTGGTCGCAAACGGTTCGCAGTGCTTTTTTGAAGACTTCGTAGCTGAGCATCCGCGCCAGCACCGGGGGATCTTTCAGTTCAACCGTCAGTTCCACCTGATAATTGTGACCGTGCAGACCTTCCTTGCGGCCGTCCGGGAACACGGTCATGTGCGCCGCGGAAAATTTGAGGTTGTCCTTGCGGATATGGATCGTCCAGCTCCGCTGTCCATCCTGTCCGATCATGCTGTTGCTCCGGTTGGGTCGATCGGGGCCGCCGTCAGGGCGCGCAACCAGTCCGCCAGTGCCGCGCCGTAATGCGCCAGGGTATAATGGCTTTCCACCAGCGCCCGGCACGCGGCCCGGTCCAGGCGCTCGACCCGCTCCACCGCCGCGCACAGCCCATCCAGATCGTCCGGTGGCGCCAGCCAGCCGGTTTCCCCATCGCGGACGTATTCCTGAATGCCGCCGCGCCGGTACGCGATGACCGGCGTGCCGCAGGCCAGCGCTTCGATGCCGACGATGCCGAACGCTTCCAGCCATTTCGGCGTCATCAGCAGCGCCCGGAAATCGCACACCGTCTCGGCCAGGGCCGGCATGTTCAGGAATCCGCCGTAGTGGACGGGAGCGCCGGGGTAACGGCGATTCAAGTCTTCCCAGTATGCCGGTTCTTGCATGACGCCGAACACCGTGACCGCTTGGCCGGCGCGAACGGCGAAGGCGAATACATCGTCCAGCCCCTTTTCCGGCGCGATGCGTCCCAGCCAGCACAGTGCGCGGCTGGGGCGGGCGTTGTAGCGGTAGCGGGCCAGATCCAGGCCTGGTGGGATCAGCCGGCCCGAATCCCCCAGGCCGAAACTGGCGACTTGCGCCGCGCTCAGCCAGGCGAGCCGTTCCGGCCACCGGCGGACGATGCGGTGGATTTCCCGGTTCAGCGAGCGGTTCAAGGAGCCCATGCTGACCAATGTGCCTAGCGGGCAGGGCAACAGGCCGCTCACGAACAGGGGCAACCAGTCGTAGGAAAAGTTCAGGATGACATCGTCCGGGCGAAGTCGTGCCCCCAGTTCGCGCAGCGCGGCGGCCAGAAATCCATCGGCGTCGATGATTGGTGGGTCGTCGTAGTCTCGCCCCACGGCGGTCGGCGCCAACCGGCCGGGCAGGGTACGCAGCTTCGGCACGTCGGCCACGGAACCGGCCGGCGCGATCACCCACGCATCGTGACCAAGGTCATTCAGTTGGCGGGCGGCGGTGACGATCATGTGTTCCACGCCGCCACCCAAGCCGGAACCCAGCGGCGCGACCGCCGTCGAGAGCAAATGGACGCGCACGCTTTCTCCCGTTCGTTGCAGTCTGTTTTACCAGTGTAGCCGGTGGCGATGTCCGGCGGCTCGCGCTTCCGATGGGTTGGGGCGAAGGCCGGAGAGGCCGGTGAACGAGCGATCGAGCGGGCAGTCTGTGTGGATAACAGGTATCAGCGAGAGTGGATTGAAGTGTGGACAAGCAAATCCGGTCTGGCCGGATGGCTGGTGCTGGCGCCGGCTGATGCCCTTTCGGCGCTGCGGATGGACTGGACCGGTTGTTCGAGCCGGCGGAGGAGGAAGAGTGAGATTTAAGATCGTGCTGGGCGCGGCGCTGCTGGCGGTGGTCATCGGGGCGGGCGCGGCGGATGAGGCGCGGGTGGTCGGCCGTTTTTCCACCGATGACCTAAGCGGTTGGCAAACCAAATCCTTCCAGGGCGAAACCCGCTACACCTTTGACGGGAAGAGCGGCCAGCGCGCGCTGTTCGCCGACAGCCGGGGCGGGGCTTCGGGGTTGTACCGGGAAATCCGGGTGGACTTGAAACGCACGCCCTTTTTAAATTGGTCGTGGCGAGTGGATCGGGTACTGGAAGGGGTGGACGAGCGTGGCAAGGCCGGCGACGATTATCCGGCGCGAGTGTATGTGGTGGTATCCGGCGGCTTGGCGTTCTGGAAGACTCGCTCGCTGGTGTATGTCTGGGCCAGCGGCCAGCCAATGGGCGCGACCTGGAACAATGCCTATACCAGCAACGCCCGGGTGATGGCCTTGCGTTCGGGCATGCGGGACGCCGGCCGCTGGGTTAGCGAGAAGCGCGATATCCGCGCCGATTTCCAGCAACTGTTCGGCGAGGAGATCGACGCCATCGATGCCGTGGCGCTGATGACCGACACCGATAACAGCGGTCAAAGCGCCACGGCCTGGTACGGGGATATTGTCTTCACGGCGCGGTAGGTCGGGTCAGATCAAGCGATTGAGGAGAAATCTGACGCCGAGGGTTACGCAAGACTCTCGGAAGTTCGTCGTTCATTTGGTCCAGACCATTCTGGCAATGCTCCGCTCCCTACGGTGCGATGATATGCCAGTGGGATGATCGACCATGCCGAGAGTCGCAAAACTGTTCCTGTAGTGAAGCGAACCAAGGTCACTTATTATGCTTTCCAGACCCGCCCACTCGAAAACCGGAGTTCCGCGCCATGAGTACTCCCACTTCTATTGAACATCGTCCCAAAGAGCCTCGCGATTTGAGGAATGGCATGACCCGAGTCCCGCGAGCGGCACAAGCCCGATTGCTCCTGCATGATCAGGAAGCCGACCCACCATTCATGGACGCGCTGCGTGAGGTGTTGCCGGACGAGGCTGACCGCCTGGCATATCTGAACCATTTGGCTTGGCAGGCGCGGACCTGACTCCGAGCCACCGCATTCGACGATCCCTTGGACCCATGCGTCAGCCGATCGTGGTTTTCACCCTTTGGCATTGACCGTGTCACCACCGCCGGCGAAAGCGCCGGCCCCAGAACCGCGATCGGGACCTCGGCGGCGAATGGCGAATCCAGAAGACGCTTTCTTTATCCGACGGTTCGCACGGCGTCAGGAGCTGTGCTGGACGGTCGATCAGTACTGGTCGCTCAAGGCAGTCATCGAGCGCTTGCGGGACGAACAGCGGAGGCCATCGGACCTCCGCTGGTTGTGGCGAGGATGCTGGCCTTAGCCGATCTGCACCGTCAACCGCTCGTAGTGATCGACCTTGGTCTGGGTACGCGGGTACTTCTTGTGCGCAAAGCATATAAAATTTTACTTATTGAATTTAATGAAATAAATTTCATAAGAAGAACTGATGATCGCCCGGCATGCCCGGACGCGGGTCGCGGCGGATTCGCCGCGCTAACCCGCCGCGGATTGGGATCGGAAAATCGTTTGTGAGCCAAAATTTTGGCTGTGAAATCCCCGCTGTGGGACCACGGCACCTATGATTGTCTACTGGGTGTACCGGAACGACACTCGCCGGAGGAGTGGGAGCAGTCGCCACGGTCAATGGAATCCTCTTGCTCTTGACGGCGGCAACGGAACTCTGCCACCGATTCGAAAGATGACTCTAGACTTACAACCGAGGAGAGAATGAAAATGAAGCTCTTTCGTATTTGCAGTACGGCGTTGGTGTTGTTGCTGGGCACCGTCATCGCTTACGCCCAAGGATTTCAGAATGAAAGTTTTACGCCGGGCGCCGGCAAACCGGAATTGCAGTACCACATACTCGTGCCGGAAGGCATCACCATCACCAACAAGCAAGGCGAGGTGTTCAAGGCAGGTCAAATCATCATGGTGCCCGGCGCCAACGTTACAATCCTGGAGTCGGCTTACGTCAAGGAGCACATGCAGGACCCTGCATTTCAATCCAGTTTTGTCAACGAGAAACAGTTTGTCGGCATGCCCGAGGAAAAGGTACAGGATTACGCGATCGTCTCGGTGAAAGTGCGCGAAGGCGTCACCATCGAGGGTTTTGGCAAGACCATCGAAGGTCCCTCGTCGGTGACGCTGATCGCCAAAAAGGCGGAAATGGAAGCCATGCCCGATAGCACCCCCGCTGAATCGTGGGACACCATGGGCGGATTGGGTGGTTGGAACAAGTAATCATTTGCCAACCGCGAGTTTTGATGTCGCAACCGCCCAGTCGGGCGAGCACGTAGTGCTTCGATCCGACTGGGATTACTCTGGAAATCCAGAAAGGAAAAATCTGATGATGAATATTCGCAAAATAACCGGCCCCGTCCTGCTGGCCACCACGCTGTTGATGGGTAGTCTGGCATTGGCGGCGGATGCCAAGAAGCCGTCCGGAACGGTCGCGATCGACGAGACCCAGTTCGCCTTCATTCTGGGCGGCAGTGTCGGTGGCGGTCAGTTGATGTTCGAAGACCAGAAATATCCGTTTAAGGTCGGTGGCCTGACGGTGGGCGCCAATGTGGGTGTGTCGAAGATGAGCGCCGCCGGCGAAGTTTACGATTTGACGGATATCTCCAAATTCCCGGGGACTTACACCAAGCTGGACGCCAGCATCGCGCTGGGCGGTGGCGTGGGCGGCTTGCGACTCAAGAACGAGAACGGGGTGATCATGCGGCTGGAGTCGCGAACCCAGGGTTTGCAGTTGAACGTGGGATCGGCCAGCGGCATCAAGGTCACGATGGAATAGGCAGTCCACCGCCGGACAGAGGTTGCCTCGCCGCCAGCATGGAGCGGCGACCCCTGTTTGGCACCGCCGCTGATGACCGAAGGCGGCATGATGTTCGCCACGAGCGACCACGGTACGATGAAAGTATTGCGCTGACCGCGCGTCGAGCCGCTCTCGAAGGAAAACGACCGTGGCGTTTCGTCTTCTGTAGTCCATTTTTTCCGGCGGCGGCCAGCCCGGAAAATTCGACAAGGACTTGATGCCGAGAGGCATCGAACGGGTAGTGGACGGCACCGATCGCCCGAAAGTTTGCGGGAGATCCTGAGTTTCAGCGACGCCACCCGCAACTCTCTCAAACACGCGCCCGTCCCCCTGCCGGCGGAACTAGTCGCCGCTACCCTGAGCGAGCCGGAAACATACCTGAAGCTGGAGCCGGTCTCGTTCACCCTGGACCACAGCAACACCAAAGTCCCCGCCGACGCGCCGTCCGGTAGCGGTATTTGTTGAATTTTTTCCAACCCAGTCAAATGGCGCCGTTTTTCAGGCGGATTTTCCATGAGTGATCAAGCCAAGCAAACCACCGATCTCTCGGCCGCGATCAAATCGCTGCGCGCCTATCTATTGGAAAAGGGCAACCGCTTCGAGCGCGGTCCCGCCTACGAGGGCCCAGGCAAAACCCCTTCCAGCGTCACCGAGACAGTACGGCAGTATGAAGGGAGGGGTTACACTCAGTACATGCAGGTCGATCATCCGCCGGTCTGCGCGATGCTGGCGCGCGGCCATCGGGAGGTGCACATCTTCCAGCCGCAAGATCCCAAGATCCGGGAATGGTTGGAGGATGACAAGGTCGCGCTGAACGATCCGACCGTGCGCGCGTACCTGCCGCAGGGCGCTCATCTGAGCGAAGGTGAGCTGCCGGCCGCCCGCAAGCCGTAAGTCTTCCGCATCACCGAGGTGGATGTGTGTTCATCATCACCAGTGGCGACAACTGAACGCGGGTGATGGGCTCTTGATGAGGGTTAGGCCACGCGGAGCCCATGTATCATGTATATAGCGCTCCCAGACCGGTCGTGGAATCTCCCCCTGTATGTTTGAAGTGGGGTAGAGTTTTCCAGAACGTGGTAGTGCGTTTCCCCTTGGCTAAGGAGGGGTGGCGCGCAGCGCCGGGGTGCTTCGAAGCGGTGACTCCACAAGTCAGACAGGAACGCCATGGCAACCCTCTTTGAGTGCTGGAAGCATGGACCGCCGAGATCAACCCCCCTGCCGCTGGCGCGGCGCCCCCTTTAAAAAAGGGAGGTTGGGAGGATTTCCGCTCTTGAGTCGACCACCACTCATTGAGGAGAACCACAAGCATTTTCGCACTGCCCAACGCCTCGATTGCCGGTCCCGAGCCGGCGCGAGTGGCCTCTCGCCACGCAACCGCCGGCTGAGGGCCACGGCGGTATCGGCGGCGAGCTTGTCTGCTTTCAGTGGGCCGGCGCCGTCCGCCCGTGTGCCTGGTCGAGCCGCTGGCGCAACCGGCCGGCCCAGGCATCGAACGCGGCCTCGGCGTAAGCCCAGGTGCTGTAGGCCTTGGTGTAGGACGAGACGCCTTTTTCCACCGCCGAACCCACGCCCTGACTCAGGTCAACATCGTATTTCTTGCCGATTTCCCGGTCCACATAGGCCGCCAGCGCCTGATTGCTCCGGCTGTCGAGGAATTCAGCCTCAATAGCGGTTTGACCAAGATAGGGCGTGCTGCCCGTACCACCGCCCGACGCCAGATCCGCCACCGTGGCGTAGGGTACCACCAGAGCCACCACGCTCATTTCCGGCTTGGTGGGAATCAGGTCGGTGATGGCTATTCGCACCCGCAGCACGTCGGGGCCGGGTTGAGTCACGACCGGATAAGTCGGCTCCAGCGCCTTGACGATGGCCTGCTGGAAGTAATCGGTCAGCGCTTTCAACTGGGTGGGGTCGATGCCCTTGTAGTCGGCATCGTCCTTGAGCCAAATCTGGATGCGATCCAGCATGATCTTGTCGTATTTCTTCCAATCCACATCAGCCTTGAGGTAAATCCGGGCGCCTGGATCCTCGGTGTCGGGCTCCAGTTTGGAATAATCGCTGAGAAAGCCGGTGGGTGTGGACTCGTTGTCGCTGGCGGGGGTACTGGCGCAACCGGCGCTCAGGGCGCCACACAGCACGACGACGGAAAACAGGGGAAAATGGCGCATGGATTTCGCTCGGGTTGTTATTGAAGGGGCCACCGCAAGCAGTTTGGCTTGCGGCAGGCATGGAACGTAGCCGACGCGGACCCCGGACGGGGCCCATGCTCAGCGATGAGCGGTGAGAGTGTAGGAAAACGCGATCCCTTCCTCAACCGAGGCCGGCGGGTCCACGTCCTGGTTGAAGCGCACGAACGCCGCGATGTTGTCGGCGCCTTCGTAAGCGGTGTACGACTGCCACAGTCCCACGGTGTAGGGTAGGCTGCTTTGGATATCCGAGACCAGCAGCGATGTCCGATTGGCGTAATCGACCGACTCGTAGCGGCGATAGTGGCCGGCGTTCCGGTCCGACTGGAGCAGGGCGAAATCGGTCGCCGCGCCGAAATCGGCCGCCAGCGGCGGCTCGGCCGGGCTGACTGGAATGGCGAGCGCCCGCCGCCGTTGCGTTCCGTCCGCATACCAGGCGACGAACAGATCGGCGTCGTGGGCTTCATCGGCCGGGTCTTCCGGCGTGGCGTTCTCGTCCTTCCAGAACATCGAACTCAAGCCCAGTGGCCCCAGGCTCGGCTCGCTGGCCACCCGCAGCGGCAGGCGCGGAAAAATCCTCATGGTGACCCGCAGGCTGCTGGCAGCGCCCGGTTGCAGCGTGGCCACGAACGCCGTCGTGAAGGCTTCGCATTCCGCCAAGCCCAGCAGCCGGAATGCATGGTCGTTGATTTTCATCAAATACAGCTTGCGGAGTTTGACGAAATCCTCGACCGGCTCGCCCACGTTGCGCACCCCGAGCCGAAACGAGGTGCCGAACTCCAGCGGCGAGAAGCCGGTCAGCCGGCCGTAACCGTTGCCGCCCAAATGGAACACCTGCGGCCAGCGCTGCGCACCATGCTGGCGAACACCGATATCGACGGCGCTCAGATAGCGGGCGGCGGCGGGGACAAGTTCCGGTAGCGCCGGTTGAATATCGGGATGGCGATAGTTGAAGTCCGCCAGGCGGTAGGCGACCGGCGCCCAGCCCATCGCTTCGGACTGGCGCAGCCACAAGTCCAGCAGGTCTTTCTCGAAGTTGCCGCGCGGGCTGGCCCGCAGCCACCAGACGCCGTCATCGTAAAAGGGCTTCCCCGTCAGCTCGCCGTATTCGACGAAATCGAGCCCGAGCGGATCGCCGCCCTCGGGGGGATCGAATTCCACCAGGGGCACCGGGATTTGCGGGTCCCAGGGCAGTTGGGAACGCTCGAAGGCCTCCCGCGCCAGCGCCGCGAAGGTGCCAGCGGCGGCGGCGTCCATGCAAAGCGCCAGCAGCAACAGCAGGCCTGGGATGAAGGAACGCGGGTAGGCAGCGGCCCGCCGGGACATGTTGGCGAATCGAAGGTATTCCAATGCGATGATCATGGCGGTCCGGCGCTCCTGAAGGTGAATCCCTGTCACTATCAAGACAGCAGTGCCCTGAATCCTGACTGAATATCCAAAAAATTACCGCAACCCGACTTCGTGCTCCAGCGTTTCCACCAACGCCAGGCATTTCGGTTTGAGATCGGGATCGATGTCTTGCCGTTCGATGCGCTCGAACGCCGTGACCAGTGTATCCTGGATTTCCGGCGGCGGGATCTGCCTGGCGCTGGGAAACAGAATGTGGGTTTCTTCATGGATGTGCTGGTGTTGCATCGCGGCATATTCGTTGACGACAGCGATGATCGCTGCCCGTGCCGCGCCTCACGGCGCCGGCCTGGTCGCTGGTATGTCGATACATTGTGCCGAATTTTCATTTCGCCGCCATCCGCCTGGCGCGGGCGTGGGTGCTAAAATCCGTTCCCCACCCATCATCCCCGTTGCCTGAATCCATGTCGGCCACCGTGCAAGCGCCCAAAACCTCTTCACCGTTGCAGCCCGTGTTGCCGCCCGACAACCGCCGGCCTCTGGGTTGGGGGCGGTTGCACGGCGCCAGCCCCGCCCTGCTGATCGCCGCCACCGCTGCCCGCTATCGCGGGCTGGTGCTAGCCATCGCTCCGGACAGCCAAAGCGCGCTGCGGCTGGAAACGGAGCTGCGGGTATTCGGCGGCGCGGATCTGGACATCCTGGCGTTTCCCGATTGGGAAACGCTGCCCTACGACCTGTTTTCGCCGCATCAGGACATCGTGTCGCAGCGACTGGCAACGCTGTACCGGCTGCCGCAACGGCGGCGTGGCGTGCTGGTGGTGCCGGTGGCGACGCTGATGCAGCGCTTGGCCCCGCGTGGCTATCTGGACGGCTATGCCCTGTTGCTCAAGGTCGGCGAGCGCCTGGATCTGGAGCCGTTCCGCCAGCGGCTGGAGGCGGCCGGCTACCTCTGCGTGTCGCAGGTGGTCGAGCACGGCGAGTTCGCGGTGCGTGGTTCGATTCTCGATCTGTTTCCGATGGGCGGCGAGCGGCCCTACCGAATCGAACTGTTCGACGACGAGGTGGAAAGCATTCGCGATTTCGACCCGGACACCCAACTGTCGGTGGCCAAGGCCGAGTACATCGAGCTGCTGCCGGCGCGGGAGTTTCCCTTGGACAAGGAGAGCATGACCCGCTTCCGTCAGGCCTATCGCCGTCAGTTCGAAGGCGACCCGCAACGCGGCGTGATCTATCGCGAGGTGAGCGACGGCCACGCGCCCGGCGGGATCGAGTATTACCTGCCGCTGTTTTTCGAGCAGACCGCCACGCTGTTCGATTATCTGCCGGAAAATACCCTGGCGATCCGGCTGGAGGGAGCGGACCAGGCGCTGGCGGCGTTCCAGGAGCAGCTCATGGAGCGCTACGAACAGCGTCGCCACGATGCGGAACGACCGCTGTTGCCGCCACCGTTGCTGTTCCTGGACGCGGCCCAGGTGGAAAGCGCGCTGGCGCGCCGCTTGCGGATCGAGTTGCGGGAGGCGGAAGACGCCGAGATCAACTACCCCACCGAACCGCCGCCGGCCCTGCCGTTCGAGCCACGCGCCCCGCAACCCGGCGCCGCGCTGCACGCCTTCCTGACGGCATTTCCGGGGCGGGTGCTGGTGGCCGCCGAATCCGCTGGCCGGCGCGAGGCGCTGCTGGATACGCTGCGTGGCCATGGCCTGCAACCGGCGCTGTGCGAGGGATGGACGGAATTCCTGGCGCGGGAGGATCTGCGGCTGGCGCTGGCGGTGGCGCCGCTGGAGCAGGGGCTGCTGCTGACCGAGCCGCCGCTGGCGGTCATCGCCGAACCGCAGTTGTACGGCGAGCGGGTGCGCCAGCAGCGTCGGCGCGGTCCAAGCCGCGACCCCGACACCATCATTCGCAATCTCACCGACCTCAATCTCGGCGCGCCCGTCGTCCACGAGGAGCACGGCATCGGCCGCTACGCCGGACTGGAGCGGCTGGAGGTGGCCGGTATCGACGGCGAGTTCGTGGTGGTGGAGTACGCCGGTGATGACCGCCTGTACGTGCCGGTGGCGTCCCTGCACCTGCTCAGCCGCTACACCGGGGCCGCCCCGGAAAGCGCGCCACTGCACCGGCTGGGCAGCGGCCAGTGGGAAAAAGTCCGGCGCAAGGCCACCGAACAGGTCAACGACGCGGCGGCGGAACTGCTGGACCTGTACGCCCGCCGCGAGGCCCGGCCCGGCCATGCCTTCGCCCTGCCCGAGGCCGATTACGCCGTCTTCGCCGCTACCTTCCCGTTCGAGGAAACCCCCGACCAGCAGCTCGCCATCGAGGCGGTGATCGCCGATCTGCGCTCGGGCCGGCCCATGGATCGAGTGGTGTGCGGCGATGTCGGTTTCGGCAAGACCGAGGTGGCGATGCGCGCCGCCTTCGTGGCGGTGCAGGACGGCCGACAGGTGGCGGTGCTGGCCCCGACCACCCTGCTGGCCCAACAGCACTATCAGAATTTTCTCGACCGCTTCGCCGACTGGCCGGTGCGGGTCGAACTGCTGTCCCGCTTCCGCTCGACCCAGCAACAGACCGAGACGCTGAAGGCGCTGGCCGACGGCGGAGCGGACATTCTGATCGGCACTCACAAGCTGTTGCAGGGCAGCGTAAAATTCAAACAGTTGGGGCTGGTCGTCATCGACGAGGAGCACCGCTTCGGAGTGCGGCAGAAGGAGCGGCTGAAGGCGCTGCGGGCCGAGGTGGACGTGCTGACCCTGACCGCCACGCCGATTCCCCGCACTCTGAACATGGCGATGGCCGGCTTGCGCGAATTGTCGATCATCGCCACCCCGCCGGCCGGGCGGCTGGCGGTCAAGACCTTCGTCGGCGAGTGGAACAAGGCGACCATCCAGGAAGCCTGCCAGCGCGAACTGAAGCGCGGCGGGCAGATTTATTTCCTGCACAACGAGGTGGAGACCATCCAGCGCATGGCCGCGCAGGTGGCGGAACTGGCGCCGACCGCCCGCATCGCGGTCGCCCACGGTCAGATGCGCGAACGGGAACTGGAACAGGTGATGCTGGATTTCTATCATCGCCGCTGCAACCTGCTGATCTGCACCACCATCATCGAATCGGGCATCGACGTGCCCAGCGCCAACACCATCGTCATCAATCGCGCCGACAAGCTGGGTTTGGCGCAGTTGCACCAGTTGCGCGGGCGGGTGGGGCGTTCGCACCATCGCGCCTACGCTTACCTCATCGTTCCGCCCCGGAAGGCGATGACC
Organism: Candidatus Competibacteraceae bacterium; assembly: GCA_016699715.1. Classification (NCBI taxonomy): domain Bacteria; kingdom Pseudomonadati; phylum Pseudomonadota; class Gammaproteobacteria; family Candidatus Competibacteraceae; species Candidatus Competibacteraceae bacterium. The sequence goes on from CP065007.1 coordinate 2,732,580, forward strand.
ACGGACGCGGTCAAACGGATCGAAGCGATCGAGTCGCTGGAGGATCTGGGCGCGGGCTTTCTGCTGGCCAGTCACGACCTGGAAATTCGCGGCGCCGGCGAACTGCTGGGCGAGGCGCAAAGCGGCCAGATTCACGAGGTCGGTTTCACCCTGTACATGGACCTGCTGGAGCGGGCGATACAGGCGCTCAAGGCCGGACGGGCGCCGGATCTGGATCGGCCGCTGGATCACGGTCCCGAGATCGATCTGCAAAGCCCGGCGCTGATCCCGGACGACTATCTGCCCGATGTCCACAGCCGCCTGATTCTGTACAAGCGCATCGCCAGCGCCCGCGACGGGGAGGAATTGCGCGAGTTGCAGGTCGAGATGATCGACCGCTTCGGGCTGCTGCCGGCACCGGTCAAAACCCTGTTTCGGGTGACCGGGCTGAAGCTGCGGGCCACCCCGGTGGGGGTGAAGAAAATCGAGGCGGGACCGAAAGGCGGGCGGATCGTGTTTGGGCCGGAGCCGAAGGTGGACTCGGCCAAACTGGTGCGGCTGATTCAATCGCAGTCCCAGGTTTACAAGCTGGATGGCAAGGACAGGCTACGCTTCATTAAGGACTTGCCCGACGCGGAGGCGCGAGCAACGACGGTGGAGCGGTTGTTGGAAGAGATCGGCACGGGATAAGCCTCGCCAAGCCAGCGATTCCAAGCGGCTGCTTCCACCTCGCTCGCCCCCGAACGATTATTGTCGAATCCCCAAGGGAGTCACCGTGACCGACTACCTCGATATTTCGCTAACGATTTCCCCGGACTTGCCGCATTGGCCCGGCAGCCCGGCGATTGAATTGAGCCGCCGCCGCGACATGGATCGGGGCGATCCGGTCAACGACAGTACCCTGGTCTGTGGCGTTCATACCGGCACCCATGTCGATGCGCCCCTGCATTTTCTGGCCGACGGCGCGGATGTCACCCATCTGTCGCTGGAGGCGCTGATCGGTCCGGCGGTCGTGGCCGAACTGCCCGACGTGGAGGTTATCGCCGCTCGCGACCTGGAAGCCCTGAAGCTGCCCGCCGATACTCGACGCCTGCTGCTGCGCACCCGCAATTCCGCGATCTGGCAACGGGGAGACCGTGAGTTTCGCACCGACTTCGTAGCCCTGACCGTCGATGCCGCCCAGTGGGTGGTGGCGCGAGGTATCCGCTTGATCGGGGTCGATTACCTGTCGGTACAGATTTTCGGCGGCGATCCGAAAACCCACATCGCCCTGCTGCAAGCCGGGGTCGTGATCGTCGAAGGTTTGAACCTGGCGCAGGTCGCGCCGGGAAACCATGAGTTGATTTGCCTGCCGCTCAAGCTGGCCGGCGCCGAAGGCGCACCCGCGCGGGCGGTGCTCAGGAAATTGCCGGGATGAACGCCGATAGCGCCTGTCCCTGCGGTTCGGGCAAAACCTACGTTGCCTGCTGCGGCCCGTACCTCGATCACGGACAACGACCGGCCACGGCCGAGACGCTGATGCGCTCCCGTTATTCGGGCTACGTCCTCGCGCGGGAAGGTTATCTGCGTCGTAGCTGGCACGAATCCACCCGACCCGAAACGCTCGACCTGAGCGGCAAGGCGGGGACCGTCAATTGGCTGGGTTTGAAGATCGTCCGCGTGGAAGCCGGCGGTTCCGACGACACGCGGGGCGTGGTCGAGTTCGTGGCGCGTTACAAGGTCGGCGGCAAGGCGCATCGGCTGCACGAGACCAGCCGGTTCGTGCGGGAAGAGGGGCAGTGGTTTTACCTGGATGGGACACCACACGCTAGAGAATGCTCCAACCTTCGTCGCGGTTAACCCAGGATCGCTACTCGGCACCAAATCGGCCGCTCGGGTATCCTGAGAAGCAAAAAAAGAATGCGATTTCAGCCAGCACTCTTGAAAAATGACAAAATAATGCGATTTTCGCCGCAAAAATAAGACAATCCGGCCGTTTCATCAAAAAAAACCACAGCCGCCACGGCACGGACGAGCTCACGCGGTCAAAGCGCCGTATTGCGATGCTGTTCAGATCGATGCGGCGATCAAGCGCGCCGAGAAGACGGCAACGCACCTGCCTTAGGGTAAAATCGCGCCACACCTCAACCTGGATCAGCCATTCGCCCCCGATGACCACCTTTCTCGACCAACTCAAGCGCCGGCGTACCTTCGCCATCATCTCCCACCCCGACGCCGGCAAGACCACACTCACCGAAAAATTGCTGCTGTTCGGTGGCGCCATCCAGATGGCCGGTACGATCAAGGGCCGCAAAGCCACCCGTCACGCCACCAGCGACTGGATGGCGCTGGAGCAACAACGCGGCATCTCGGTGACTTCCTCGGTGATGCAGTTCCCCTACCGCGACCGCATCGTCAACCTGCTCGACACCCCCGGCCACGAAGATTTCTCCGAAGACACCTACCGCACCCTGACCGCCGTGGACTCGGCGCTGATGGTGATCGACTGCGCCCGGGGCGTCGAGGAGCGCACCATCAAGCTGATGGAAGTCTGCCGCCTGCGCGATACCCCAATCTTCACCTTCATCAACAAGCTGGATCGGGACGGCCGCGAACCCATCGAACTGCTGGACGAAGTCGAGGATATCCTCAAGATCCGCTGTGCGCCGATCACCTGGCCCATCGGCATGGGCCGGGAACTCAAGGGCGTCTATCACCTTGAGCAGGATTTCATCCACTTCTACGACCCCTCGCGCGACGGCCGCATCAACACCGGCCACATCATCCAGGGTCTCGACACCCCGGCGGTGGATCAGGAATTGGGCGCGGACCGGGCCAATGCCCTGCGCGAGGAAATCGAACTGGTGCGCGGCGCCAGTCACGCCTTCGAGTTTGACGACTACCGCGCCGGTCGATTGACTCCGGTGTTCTTCGGCTCGGCGCTGACCAATTTCGGCGTCCAGGAAATGCTGGACGGCTTCGTTGAAAACGCCCCATCGCCACGCCCTTCTGTTGCCGCCACCCGCGAAATCGCGCCCGAAGAAGAGGCATTCACCGGTTTCGTGTTCAAGATTCAGGCGAACATGGACCCGCAACATCGCGACCGCATCGCCTTCCTGCGGGTCTGCTCCGGCGCCTACCAGCCCGGTATGAAGCTTCGCCATGTCCGGCTGGGCCGCGAGGTCAAGATCGCCGATGCCCTCACCTTCATGGCCGCCGAACGTGAGCACGCCGAGGCCGCCTATCCAGGCGATATTCTCGGCCTGCACAACCACGGCACCATCCGCATCGGCGACACCTTCACTCAGGGCGAGGACCTCACCTTCACCGGCATTCCCGACTTTGCGCCGGAACTGTTCCGCCGCGCCCGGTTGCGCGATCCCTTGAAGATGAAGGCGCTGCAAAAGGGCCTCGAACAACTCTGCGAGGAGGGCGCGACCCAGCTTTTTCGGCCGCTCAACAGCAACGATCTGATTCTGGGCGCGGTCGGCATCCTGCAATTCGACGTGGCCGCCTTCCGCTTGCGCAGCGAATACGGGGTCGAGTGCGGCTTCGAGAACGTCAACGTCATCACCGCCCGCTGGGTGAGCTGCGCCGACGACAAGCGCTTCGAGGAATTCAAAACCAAGCTCCACGACAATCTGGCGCTGGACCATCACGGCGAGCTGGTCTACATCGCCCCCAGCCGGGTCAACCTGCAACTGACGCAGGAGCGCTGGCCAGAGGTGCGTTTCGCCGCCACCCGCGAACATGGGCGACATTGAACGATGCGTCATGTCCTGCAACGCCTGGCCCGGCGTCTCTGCCAATGGCTGTTCCGGGTCGAACTGCGTGGCTGGGAGCACTATCCCCACCACGAACCCCGCCTGCTGATCGTCGCCAACCATGTGTCCTATCTGGACGGCATGCTGCTGGCGGCGTTCCTGCCGGATCTGCCGGTTTTCGTGATCAACACTCACGTTGCCCGGCACTGGTGGGTCAAGCCGTTCATCGCCATCACTCGCCACATTAGCGTCGATACCACCAACCCGCACTACTTGAAAACGCTGATCCAGCACATCCGGGCCGGTGAGCGGGTGGCGGTGTTCCCCGAGGGGCGACTCAGCCTCACCGGCGCGCTGATGAAAATTTACGAAGGACCGGCGCTGGCCGCCGACAAGGCCGACGCTGCTCTGTTGCCGGTGTATATCGACGGCGCGCAATACAGCCTGCTGTCGCGATTGGGTGAGATCGCCCGTCGCCGTCTGTTGCCGCGCATCCGCCTGACCATGCTGCCGCCGCGCCGACTGAGCGCCCCTCCCGGTAGCAGCCGCGTCCGCCGCCGGCAGCTCGGCCGGCAACTGGACGAGTTGATGGTCGAACTGGCCTATGCCGGGATGAACATCGATCAGCCGCTGTTCCTGGCGCTGTTGGAAGCCCGCGAGCGGCACGGCGACGGTCGCATCGTGCTGGAAGACGCCCAGCGGCAATGTCTCGATTTTCGTGCCTTGCTGACCCGTGCCTTCATCCTGGCCGAACTGCTGGAGTCGGATTGCGCGGGGCAGCGCAACGTCGGTCTGCTGTTGCCGAACGCCGCCACCGCGGTTGTCGCCCTCCTGGCCCTGCACCTGCGGGGTCAGGTGCCGGCGATCCTCAATTTCACCGCCGGGAGTCATGATCTGCTCGCCGCCTGCCGTACCGCCCAGGTGCGGACGGTCTGCACCTCGCGGGCCTTTGTCGCCGCCGCCAATCTGGACGCGCAAATCGCCGCGCTGGCGGCACAGCTTACCGTGCTGTTTCTGGAGGATTTACAGCCACGAGCGACTCTGCCGACGCGGCTGCGCGGTCTGCTGCGGGCGCGGCTGCCGGCCTGGAGTTTCCGGCGCCTGGCGGGGACGGTGCGGGCCGACGATCCGGCGGTGATTCTGTTCACCTCCGGTTCCGAGCGGGAACCCAAGGGGGTGACACTGAGCCATCGCAACCTGCTGGCCAACGTCGCCCAGGTCCGCGCCGTGTTCGACATCACCCCGCGCGACGTGGTTCTGAACACCTTGCCGCTGTTCCACGCCTTCGGCCTGACCGCCGCCACCCTGACCCCACTGCTGCTGGGCGCCCGAGTGATCCTCTACCCCTCTCCGCTGCACTACCACGTCATTCCGGAACTGGCCTACGAGTGCCATGTGACGGTGCTGTTCGGCACCAACACCTTCCTGATGGGCTACGGCCGCCACGCCGACCCTTACGATTTCTTCAACGTGCGGCTGGTGGTGATGGGTGCGGAAGCCTTGCGTGAGGAAACCCAGCGGCTGTGGGCCGAGAAATTCGGCCTCCGCATCAGTGAAGGTTACGGTTTGACCGAGACCAGCCCGGTGCTGGCCGTCAACAGCCGCCGCCACCATCGAAGCGGCACGGTCGGCAAACTGTTGCCGGGTGTTGAGCATTATGTGGAAACGGTGGAGGGCATCGACGACGGGGGACTGCTGTGCGTGCGGGGGGCAAACGTCATGCTGGGCTATATATCGCCCGAACAGCCGGGCCGGTTGCTCCCGCCGCGCACCGGACGCGGGCCGGGTTGGTACGACACCGGCGATATTGCACGGATCGACGCCGATGGTTTCGTGACCCTCCTCGGCCGGGTCAAGCGCTTTGCCAAATTGGGCGGCGAGATGATCTCGCTGGCCACGGTCGAGCAACTGGCCGCCGGCTGCTGGCCCGAGCATCAGCACGCCGCCCTCAGCCAACCGGACCCGGTCAAGGGTGAACGCATCGTGCTGCTCAGCACTCGCCAGGATGCCGATCGCCAGGAATTGATCGAGGCCGCGCGGCGCATGGGCCTGGGCGAGTTGTATATCCCCCGCCAAGTGTTGGCGGTACCGGAAATCCCCTTACTAGGTTCTGGCAAGTTCGACTATCCAGGCATCCGCCGGCTGGCGGAAGATTTAATGGCATAGGCAACTTGGGTGTGATGATGGGGTGAACAGCCGCGCTACCTCTAGCGAACCGTCGGAGTAAAGTTATACTTGTGACAGAAGTCTAGCTAATAGTGCGGCCATAGGTGATGAGGTGGATGCTGTCCAGCCAGTAAACCGCGTGCTAACCGCGCCGTGCCTCGTAGCGACAGGTGAGTTCCGGGGGAACGGCGAGATTGGTGGGATTTCCAGGGTGGCGAGGCCGCAATGAATGTTATACTGCTAACAAAGACCAGCTATATCAAATAGTTGCTGTTAGCCATCATGAATTCGGGTAGATATAAAGAAACTATATAATCACTTGTTTCGCGGACGCTTCGCGCCCGCGAAACGGGGCGGCGGATTGCAATCCGCTGCTTGCTTGGCGCTTCGCGCCGCACAACCACGCGGATCAAGCCGACATCGGCCGTCAAAGCCTTCGGCTTTTCCGTCCTCGCGGCTTATCCGCCGCCCCGTTAGCCAAGTACCGCAAGAAACTTTAACAGAAGGTTTTTTGGGCGTTGAGATTCTGAACGCACCGCTGAGAACCAATCATGCCAAAATCCATAGAGATGTTTCTGCGGATAGAAACAAGTTATCCCGGATGGGGAAACGGCCTTGAATGGCTTTCTCTTGAAGCATATCTTGATTTCTTAACAAAACAGCTACACGAAGCGGAACGATTATTCCGAGATAAAGCAGAACAAGAGTATAAAAAAGAATGCGATGATATTATTCGAATAAGTCGCGAGCAAGGCTTAGACCCTCGGGAGGATTTAGCCGTATTGCGCTATGAATATGACTCGCAAAAGAAAATTGAAGAACGCCATATTTCCGACAAAGCATGGTGTTCTTTTTTGCCGATAGTGTGGTCTGTTTTTGAAAAGCAATACTTGGAGTTTTTGTGCTGGGCGCACGACAAGAATAATCCCGGCAAAGAATTTAACAAACATAAGTACCGGAATAAAGGAAATTTAACTGAACAGCTACAATTTCTTTACGCAGATATCGGCATCGGAATTTTACAGGCGAATTGGGAATACCTGCGGGGCGTATATCTTCTGCGGAATGCGATTGTTCACGGAAATGGAAGTATTTGTGAGTTAAACAAAGAGCAAGATCGAACTGACCTTCTTTCATTTGTTGATTCGCATTCTAATTTGCACCGTGATGGGAAAATTATAGCTCTAGGCTCAGAGTTTGCGAAAGAATCATTTTCGGTTTGTCGGAGCACAATCAAGAAGCTTGACTCTTCTTTGATATCCCATTACTACGGAGAATAAGCGCGTGTAAAACTAGCTTTTTGGAAATAATAGCGAAATTGCTGGAAAACAAATACATCTAGCCTGCCACCGTAACGAGAACCCGGAGAGGAAGAGTGGAATATTTTGTAGCAGTTATTATATGGGGTCCTGGTGTTGTCTGGATAGTTCTGCGCTTGACGGGAGCTGTGAAGCCATTGCGGGGCGCTAGCGGAGATGGGGCGGATGAACTTGCGCGAGGAGGTGCTTGGTTGATTGGGCTTTTAGTAGGAATTTTTGGCACAGCATCGCTTTTATTATCCGTCTTTGGCACCATTGACGTTAGTACCGTATCAGGCTTTTTTGGCGGTCTCGTTATGGGCGGCCTATCCATATGGCTTGGTTATAAATTCGCAAACTGGTTAGTTTTCGGAAGCAACAATGCTGAAGAAGACAAGGAAAAATAGTTCAACTCACGAAGCGACTCAAGCGGTCTTTAAGATTAGGTCTCGTTATTTGCCAGTAACGGCGGCAATCGAAGCGAAAAAACCGGCTAACAAAAGGCTAAACCCGAGCGCATACTGCGCCGTCGAGCTATGGCGTTTTATTAAAGGTTATTGTACAGGACAAAAATAACTTGCTGAAAATTAAGATAAAAAATAACAGCTATTTTGAGGGTAGTAGGATCGCGAGGTTGCTGTTATCATAACTAATTGATTGATAACATTAATTCTAAAACAGGCGAGGTTAATTCCGTGAATTCCCTTTTTTAATACCCGGCACTTTGCAGAAATGCTTCATCATCATTTTCACTGGAACCGAGCGCGTATCTCTTGCATTGTCTATTTAATTATCGGAATCATCCAGATGGGAACGGTCAATCTCGCAAAGATTGCTGTCACCTTTCCTGGGCGTGCGCAACCGGCCTCTCATTACAAACGCCTTCAACGACTTTTTTGTCAATTTTCTCTAGACCTGAATCAAGTCGCCCGGTTCATTGCCAGTCTCATTCCTGTGCTTCAGTTCAAATTGACACTCGATAGAACCAATTGGAAATATGGTGATGTCAATATCAATTACCTTGTTTTAGGAGTCGTCTATCGCGGATCTGCTTTTCCTATACTATGGGTTGCTTTAGATAAAAAAGGCAACTCAAATACCCAAGAAAGAATAGCATTAATGAATCGATTCCTTACGATTTTCGGCCCGCAAATGATCGCCTGCTTGTTTGCGGATCGCGAGTTTATTGGGATTCAATGGTTTGGTTATCTTATTGAAAATCAAATTAAATTCGTAATACGCATCAAAAAGAATACGCAAATCTCTAACTCCCGAGGGGTCCCCGTCTCCGCCGAAAATCTTTTTCGAGGCCTACCCCGTGGCAGCGCTCTGGTTTTATCGGGCCAACGAACCGTGTGGGGGCACTCTCTTTATGTGATTGGTCTGAAAATGGCCAACGGTGAATTCGTTATTCTCGCAACGCAAGAACAACCGGAAACCGCGTTGGAAAATTATAAGGAACGCTGGCCGATCGAAACGCTTTTCATTTGCTTAAAAACTCGGGGATTCGATCTGGAATCCACCCATATAACTGACCCCCAGCGACTTGAAAAATGGATGGCTTTTCTCGCTATTGCATTTAGTTGGGCGCATATTATTGGTGAATGGCGCCATGAAATTAAACCGATCAAGATCAAAAAACATGGCCGTCCCACCCAAAGTCTTTTTCGCTATGGATTAGATTATTTGAGAAGTTGTTTATTTCATCACCAAGAATCCGCCCGGCAATACGCTTTTCATCAGGCACTGGAGTCGCTCTTTAAACGGTTGGGATCGAGCCCTCAAAATCGCTGTTTTCTACCTCTAACCAATACGCCACCCGGCAGAATTTTAACGTAAATTCATTTGGTTAGATGATTTTGTCCTGTACAATGACATGTACTTCATGGACAACAAGCAGCACAAACTGCCCCACATCCATGTCAAGTACCAAGATGATGAAGTCATCGTGCAAATCCCTGAAGGGAATGTGCTCGAAGGGAGCATCCCAAATTCAAAAATGAAATTGCTCCAAGCGTGGATAGAGCTGCATAAGGAAGAACTTGTCGCAAACTGGGAGCTTGCCGTTTCTGGCGAACAACCATACAAAATTGATCCGTTGAGGTAATGAATATGAACCCAAGGGTCAAGAGCGTTGCTGCCATCCCCGGTTACAAATTACGAATCAAGTTCAATAATGGTGAAGAGGGTATCTACGATTGTGGTCATCTGCTAGATTTCGGTGTCTTCAAGGAACTGAGAGACGTAAATTATTTCAAGCAGGCAAAGGCATGGGACGGAACGGTCATGTGGCCTCATGAGCAAGATATCTGCCCTGATACGCTGTACCTGGATTCAATGAAAAATGCCGAACAAGGCGCTTAACTCGGACCGCTTTTGTCGCTGCGCTCCTCAAGCGGCCGGTTAGCGCCCGCAACAACGGGGCGGCGGATTCCAATCCGCTGGTTGCTTGGCGCTTCGCGCCGCACCAGCACGCGGATCAAGCCGACATCGGCCGTCAACACCTTCGGCTTTTCCGTCCTCGCGGCTTATCCGCCGCCCCGTTAGCTGCAGAAAACCCTGATTGACGTTTTAGCGTCTTAACGCTACTCTGAGGGTCGGAGGTGCATTGCTATGAGCGAAATGTCCAAAAGATCCACGGTTTACTTCGAACCAGAAATCCATCACGCCTTGCGGGTTAAGGCCGCAAATACGCACCAATCCGTCTCTGAGGTGGTGAACGAGGCGGTTCGGATGGCCCTGCGTGAAGATGCCGAAGATTTGAGCGTGTTCGAAGAGCGTGCCAAAGAGCCAACGCTGAGCTACGAGGCCCTGCTGAAAAATTTGAAATCGCATGGCAAGTTATGATCTCGTATTCAAGAAATCCGTCGCGAAAGATTTCCGGAGCATCCCCAAAAAGGATGTTTTGCGCATCCTAAAGCGGATCGAGGCTTTGCGCGATGATCCTCGCGGAGAGGGGTGCGTAAAGCTTTCCGCTCAAGAACGGTACCGGGTTCGACAGGGAGTCTACCGAATTGTCTATGAAATCCGCGAAAACGAACTCATCGTCATGGTCGTCAAAGCTGCCAATAGAAAGATCAAGTATGTCGGTGAAGTCCCAAATCCTTAGCAAGCAATTGGAGTGGGCTACGGCGGCTGGCTTGAACCCGGATCGACGCGGTTATTTGAGTAGTTACGAGCGCAATCTATTCCAGCCGTTGAATCCACAGTCCAAACTCGCCTTTGATCAGGGTGGCGGGTCAGAACTTCGAGATAAGCCCACTGGTCCGGCCAAGATGCGAGCACTTCATTCGTCATCGGCCCTGGCTGTGAATTTTTTCGATGCGTGGGTCGGTTCCGATAGCAAGCCACTCATGGAAATCTTTGGTTTGGAGACCGAACCGGTAGATATCCGGTTTGAAGGGCAGTATCCAACGGGCTTGCCTGGAAATCCTCCCAACCTGGATGTGGTCTTCGAACTTCAAAGCGGCTTGATCGTCGGCATCGAAAGTAAATTCACAGAATGGCTTACACCAAAGCCCACGAGTAAACCCGCGTTTAAGGAGAAATACTTTCCCGCGGGCGCCGGTGTTTGGAGCCATGTGGGGTTGCCGGAAACACAGCGCCTCGCTGAAGAAGTACAGTCCAAGGCTCTCGTTTTCCGTCATCTGGATGCCCCCCAACTGATGAAGCACGCATTGGGCCTTGCGACTCATTGTGGTTCAAAGTTTCGGTTAATTTACGTCTATTTCGATGGGGCTGGTCGAAAAGGTGATACTCATCGGAAGGAGATCAAGGAATTCACCGGCCGCATGAATGCCGAACTGGGGTTCCAAGCATTTTCCTACCAAGAACTCATTGGGAAACTGCAAAATCGTTCGGGAATTCCAAAACAATATCTGGAGTATCTTCGTGCGCGGTACGATTGACGCCGAACAATACGTTGCAGGTGAGGGCAACTATGGCCACGGTGCGTTTAACGAACGCAACACTTGATGTTGAGAGATTTATTCCTGCTTGGCAAGCACTTAGATCAATGGCGCCCGTGTCGCATATTGAATCCGAAAGCGATTATGAACAGGCTACGGTTTTGCTGAATAATCTGCTCGATATCGTCTTGGACGATGCCAACCCCCCCTATATTCGCTTGTTTCCGTAGTTGGCGATCTGATCGAAGCGTATGAAATTGACCTGGACCCAGTATAGGGTCGACAAAGTTTGCTGAATCCATGCCTGATTGGGCGTTCCAGCGGACTCCGCCAACGCACAGCCGCTGAACTTCGAAATCGTTCGATCCCGTTGTTATAGCTTTCCTCAATGAGTGGTGGCCGACTCAAAAGCGGAAATCCCCCCAATCCCCCTTTTTCAAAGGGGAGCACCGCGTCAGCGGCAGGGGAGATTTAGCTCGGCAGTCCACGCTTCCACAACCCAAAGAGGGTTGCCATAGGTTCCGGCAAGCCCGACTATCCAGCGCCTCCACCGGCTGGCGCAACGCCAGCCGGCCAAGGAAGCCCCAACTCCTTGAAAGTGCTAAACCACCTTCAACGCCTTGGTGGAAATCACCTTTGAGGAAGTCCGCGCTCATCTCGGCGTCGAGACCCAACGACAGGGGTCCGACTCCGCCATCGCTCGAACCACGCCGATGCTGATGGGATTGTTCTCCATTGTGACGCTCATCGCTCATCGGCTTCGGACGCTCCAGGGGGCACCGACGCGAACCCACGCCTGGTACGCCAAACACCGGCCGACGTTCAACGATGCGCTGGCCCTGGTCCGCTCGCGGCTGTGGCGGCACCGAAGTTTTTCCAGGTCACTCCAAACAACCCATGTCGTAAAAATCCCCACGGTTTTACTGGCACAGCTTACTAAAACACTCTGCTATGCGGCATAGTTCAGTTCAGGGCCGGTTTGGCGTCCTTGTCGCGCGCCAGTAGCTCGGCCAGTTGGGTGGGCGGCACATAGCCGGGAATCATCGTGCCATCCTCCAGGATCAGGCTGGGTGTACCGCGCACGCCCAGCTTTTGACCCAGTTCGTATTGCGCCTGAACGGGGTTGTCGCAGGTCTTGCGTTCGATGTTCTCGCCGCGCTTGGCCTGGGTCATGGCCTCCCGCCGGTCGTCGGCGCACCAGACCGAAACCGCCTTATCGAACGAGTCGGAACCGATGCCCTCGCGCGGGAACCAGAGATAGCGCACCTTGATGCCTTCCTTGTTATAGGCGGCGATCTGACTGTGCATCTTGCGGCAGTAGCCACAATCGATATCGGTGAACACGGTGACCGTGTGCTTGACCGGCCCCTCCGGGGCAAACACCACCATGTTATTCTCGCCGACCGCCTCCACGGCCTTGCCACGCAGTTCGCCGCGGCGGTTCTCGGTCAAGTTGTCGTGGGTGCTCAAATCGAGCAGGTCGCCTTGCAGCGCGAATCGACCGTCTTCGCTCAGATACAGCACTTGGCCACCGATCAGCACCTCGTACAGTCCCGGAACGACGGTCGGGTTGACGCTATCGGGCGCTGCCCCGCCGAGAGCCGTCTGGAGATGGCTAAGGTCCGGCCGTTTGGCGGGCTCGGAGGCATTGGGTGGCGCGGGGTCGGCGGCCAGCGCGCCAGTGGCATACAGGGCGGCGACGATCAGCAGGGTTTTACGCATGTCAATATCCACGGTAATGGTAACGGAATGAATGATTCAGAGTTTTCCGGCCGGCAAGGGTTCCACGATGACCGACCCGACCCGGCAGCGCAAGCCCGGCCAGCGTCGGCGCCACCCGACACGCTGCGGCGGCGGGATTTTCGTTTCGATCTACCGCCGGAACTGATCGCCCAGCATCCACCGGCGCGGCGCGGCGACAGCCGGTTGCTGGCGCTGGACGGCGCGACCGGCGTGCTCGCCGACCGAATGTTTCGCGAGCTGCCGGATTTGCTGCATCCCGGCGATCTGCTGGTACTCAACGACACCCGCGTCATCCCGGCGCGCTTGTTCGGGCACAAGGCCAGCGGCGGCCGCTGTGAACTGTTGGTGGAGCGAGTGCTGGATGCGCGACGGGCGCTGGTCCACCTGCGCGCCAGCCGGCCACCCAAACCCGGTAGCCGCTTGCTGTTCGACGCCGGCTTTGCCGCTACCGTGCTCGACCGTCGCGGCGAGCTGTTCGAAATCGGCATTGAGGCCGATGAAGCACTACCGGAGTTGCTGGAACGGCACGGCCGGGTGCCACTGCCGCCTTATATCACTCATGAGCCGACCTCGGAAGATCGCGAGCGCTATCAGACCATCTACGCCCGTCGATCCGGCGCGGTGGCCGCGCCCACCGCCGGTCTGCACTTCGAACAGAACCTGCTCGATCGACTGGCCGAACAGGGCGTGGAACAGGCTTTTGTGACCCTGCACGTCGGTGCCGGCACCTTTCAGCCGCCGCGGGTCGAGCGACTTGCCGAACACGCGATGCACGCCGAACGGATCGAAGTCGGCATGGCAACCTGCGAGCGGATTCAGGCAACGCGCGCGCGCGGCGGGCGGGTGATCGCGGTCGGCACCACGGTGGTGCGGGCGCTGGAAACCGCCGCCGGCGATCACGATCTACCTCGGCCCTGGCACGGCGACACCCGGATTTTCATCTATCCGGGCTATCGCTTTCGCTGCGTGGATGCGTTGATCACCAATTTTCATCTGCCGGAGTCCACCCTGCTGATGCTGGTGGCGGCCTTTGCCGGCCACGCCGAAATTTTGCGTGCCTACCGCCACGCGGTCGAACGGGGCTACCGCTTCTTCAGCTACGGCGACGCCATGTTCCTGACGCGCCGGCGCGGTACTTGAAATTTCCTCCGCGAAACCTATAGATTTCTGGCCCTTTTCTCAGGAGACAACAACCCATGAAGCGTATCCTGCTGTTCGTCGCCACCAACCTGGGCGTCGTGCTGCTGCTGGGCGCGATCGCCCGGCTGCTGGGCGTGGATCGGTTTTTCTATCAGTCCGGGCTCAACCTCACCAGCCTGCTGATCTTCGCCGCCATCTTCGGCATGGGCGGCTCCCTGATCTCGCTGTTGATGTCGAAATGGATCGCCAAGAGGTCGGTCGGCGCCCAGGTCATCGAGCAACCCCGCACCCAGACCGAGCAGTGGCTGGTGGAAACCGTGCGCCGTCAGGCGCAACAGGCCGGCATCGGCATGCCGGAAGTGGCCATTTACGATTCGCCGGAACCCAACGCCTTCGCCACCGGCGCCAACCGCAACGCGGCGCTGGTCGCCATCAGCACGGGCCTGCTGGAACAGATGAGCGCCGAGGAGGCGGAAGCGGTGCTGGGCCACGAGGTCAGCCATGTCGCCAACGGCGACATGGTGACGTTGGCCCTGATTCAGGGTGTGCTCAACACCTTCGTGATCGCGCTGTCGCGGGTGGTCGGCTACCTGGTGGATCAGGCGCTGTCTTCTCGCGACCAAGCGTATCGCGGTCCCGGTATCGGCTACTGGATCACCAGCATGGTCATGGAGATGGTGTTCGGCCTGCTGGCTTCGCTGGTGGTGATGTGGTTCAGCCGCCAACGCGAATTTCACGCCGACGCCGGCGGCGCCCGTCTGGCCGGTCGCGGCAAGATGATCGCGGCACTGGAGCGGCTGCGGCAACTGTCCGAGCCGTCGCGGCTACCTTCGCAGATGGCGGCGTTCGGCATCAACGGCGGCCTGGGCGACGGTCTGCGCAAGCTGTTCATGACCCATCCGCCGCTGGAAGAACGCATCGAGGCGTTGCGCCGGCAAGCCTGAGCCGAGCCACAATTCGCGCGACGGTGGGGGTGGGGCCATCGCGCGGATTGCTTTTCAGCCGGAGTATTGGCGGAAATCGAAATCCAGCTGCGGGCTGGTTTCCGCGACCATGTTGCCCTGCACCAGCGTGACGCCGAACTGCCAGATGCTGGCCATCTGCGGCGCGGTGGACACGCCGGCGGCCACCACCCGGACTTTCAGTCCATGGGCCTGCTCGGCGAGTCCCGCCATCGACTGGCGGCTGGTTTCGTCCTTGGACTTGGCCAAGCGCTCGATCAGACTGCCATCCAGCTTGATGTAATCGGGCACCAGCTCCCGCAGCAGACGGTCGGAATGCGGCTTACCGCCGAAATGGGATAGCGCCAAGCCGCAGCCCAACTCCCGCAGGCGGGCGCGCAGTTGCCGGGCTTCGTCGAAGCAGTCGTCGGCGTTGCTTTCCTTGATTTCCAGAACCAGATGATTGCCCGGCAGCCG
Source organism: Candidatus Competibacteraceae bacterium (assembly GCA_016699715.1). NCBI lineage: Bacteria > Pseudomonadati > Pseudomonadota > Gammaproteobacteria > Candidatus Competibacteraceae > Candidatus Competibacteraceae bacterium. Next base: position 2,747,975 of record CP065007.1, read on the forward strand.
GCTGTCCTTGCAGCGCTTGCTGAGCCAATCGAAAAATTCCGGGTCGGTCAGCGAGTTGCGGGACAAACGGATGAACAGCATCGGCGGCTTGACTCCCTTCTTGTTCATCTCGATGAGCGCCGACAGCGCGCGGATGAGTGTCCATTTGTCCAAGGCACCCATCAGGCCGTAACGCACCGCCACCACGCCCAACTTGTCCAGGGACTGCGGTTTTTCGGCTTCGTCCAGGATTTGCAGATAAACCTTGTAGCGCGCCTCATGCGTGTTTTCGAAGCTGACGATCGGCTGGTAGAGCAGGCTCAGACGCCCTTTGGTCAGAGCATTCCGAATCAGGCGGATGTCGGCTTCGTCCTGCTCGCTGATGCCGCCGCCCTGCCGCTCTTCCTTGGGCGGTTTGTAGACTTCGATCCGATTGCCGCCTTTCTGGCGGGCCGTTTCACAGGCACGGTCGGCATGCGCCAAGATCTGGACGGCGCTCTCGGAGCTGTCCTGCGCCTGGCAGATGCCGATACAGCAGGTGGTCGTGAACAGCTTGCTATGGATTTGAAAGCTGTGTTCGGCGATCACCACGCAGATCTTCTCGGCCAGCACCGAGGGGTCGGTGGACGACCGCGCCGGCACGTAAATCGTGAACACGCCGCTAGCGAAATTGGCGGCGATGTCCTCAAGCGCGAGCATTTCCTTGAACAAGCCGGCGGTTTCCAGCACGAACTGTTCGATGGCCTCGAACCCCATGGCATAGCGGATGGCGGCATAATCGGTGAACAAGATGTATAGCACGGTACCGCTATGGTCGATCTCCAGTGTTTCGAGGAAAAACCGCCGGCTGTATAGACCCGTGGTGTCGTCGTACTTGAGCAGATTCTCCAATTGCTGGTTGTAGACGCTCTTCTCCGGAGTCGCGTCCCGCACGATGATCTGGGTGCAGGGCTCGTCGTTCATCCGGGTCGGCGCGCATTCCAGCAGCATGGGGAAGGTCTGGCCGTTGCTGCGCACCCCAACCAGCTCCACCGCCTCGATCGCCTTACCCGAGCGGATGCTGCGCCGCAAAACGCTCTTCAGCGCGTCCCGGTAGGTCGGTGGCACCATATGGACCAGCTGGATCTGGAGCAGGTCTTCCTTGCTGGAGTAGCCGAACAGGTTCAGATAGGCCGGATTGGCGTAGCTGTGGACGCCTTCATGAATGTAGGCGATGGCCTCCTGGATGTTCTCCAGCAGCGCCTGGCTGCGGTTTTCGCTCTCTTTGAAGCGGGTTTCGAAGGATTGCTCGCGTTTGCGGTCCTGTAGATGGCGCAATTCCTTGCGCACCACCGCCACCAGATGATCGGCATCGTCCAGGTTGAAGAAATCGTCGGCGCCTTCCTCCAGCAAGCTGGCGGGCTTGTGCTGTTGGCGGCTTTCGTCGTCCATCACCACGATGATCGGAATATCCTGCTTGGCTTCGGCCACCATCAGGCGCAGTTCGGCGATGCTGGGCAGGTTTTCGGCCAAGCGCAGCAGAATCAGGTCCAGCGGCTGGTAATCGATCGCGCCGCGGATCTCTTCGGTCTGGTCGGCGTGGATCAATTCGAGTTGGTAGCCTTCGCCGCGCAAGGTCTTGACGATATGCTCGATATCGTCTTGAACCGAATCCGCGACGAGCAGGTTGATGACGGAAGGCTCAGACACGCGTTCCAACCTCTGCTGGTGGCCAGGATGCACACTGGAAACAGGATGGCGCCAGCGATGCCGTCATATCGGGGTCTTGGCCGGTTGCCCCGGCAGTTCCCGTACCAACCGGGGCACCAGATAGCCCGGCAATCGCTGGCGTAGTGATTCCATGATAGCCGATGCCTCGAGTTCCTTCACCTCGAAATGGGCCGCGCCGCGCACGCGGTCGAGCAGGTGCAGGTAGTAAGGCAGTACGCCGGCGGCGAACAGCGCCTCGCTCAAACCGGCCAACACCGCCGCCGAATCGTTGATCCCGCGCAGCAGCACCGCCTGATTCAGCAGGGTCACGCCGGCCGCCGCCAGCCGGCGCAGCGCCGCACGCACCGTTCCGTCGATTTCGCGCGGGTGATTGGCGTGAACGACCAATACCCGTTGCAGGCGGGTTTGGGCCAACACCGCCAGTAACCCGTCATCGACCCGTTCGGGCAATACGATGGGTTGCCGGCTGTGGATGCGCAAGCGTTCCAGATGAGGGATGCGGTCCAGTTCCGCCAGCAGCGCGCCCAGCCGCCGGTCGGACAGCGACAGCGGATCGCCGCCGCTGAGAATCGCCTCGCGCAGGCTGGGATCGCTGCGCAGATAGGCCAGCGCCGGTTGCCACCGGGTCGCGCCGGCCCCGGATTCGGTGTAGGGAAATTCGCGGCGAAAGCAGTAACGGCAATGCACCGCGCAAGCACCGGTGACCAGCAGCAGCGCCCGACCATGGTATTTGTGCAGCACGCCCGGCGCCGCCTGCGCCGCCTGGTCGCCGATCGGGTCGGCGCCAAAGCCCGGCGCCTCGGCCAGTTCCGCGCCCAGTGGCAACACCTGCCGCAGCAGCGGATCGGCGGGGTCGCCCTTGCGCATCCGCGCCACGAAACCGCGTGGCACCCGCAGCGGGAAACATGCCGACGCCGCCCGCGCCGCGGGTAGCAGGGCGGGATCGAGATCCAGCTCTCGCAGCAGCTCGGCCGGATCACCGATCGCCTGGGCCAACTCGCGCTGCCAGCGCGATGCCTGACGCGGGACCGGCTTTGCCGTTATCATATTTCGTTTTTGTAGCTCAATCACTCTAGCTGAAGGCAGGTTTTGCATGGCGACCTATAGTACCAATGAATTCAAGAGCGGGCTGAAGATCATGATGGACGGCGATCCCTGCGCCATCGTCGAGAACGAGTTCGTCAAACCCGGCAAGGGCCAGGCGTTCAACCGGGTCAAGATTCGCAACCTGAAGACCAATCGGGTGATCGAACGCACCTTCAAATCGGGCGACAGCGTTGAAGGCGCCGACGTGGTCGATGTGGATCTGCAATATCTGTACAACGACGGTGAATACTGGCACTTCATGGACCCGCAAAGCTACGAACAGTTGACCGCCGATGCCACCGCCGTGGGCGACGCCGCCAAGTGGCTGAAAGAGGAAGCGATCTGTCAGGTGACGCTGTGGAACGGTGTGCCGCTGAGCGTGGCGGCGCCCAATTTCGTGATTATGACCATCGTCGAAACCGACCCCGGCGTGCGCGGCGACACCTCGGGCGGTGGCGGCAAGCCGGCGACCCTGGAAACCGGCGCGGTGGTCCGGGTGCCGCTGTTCGTGCAAAGCGACGAAGTGATCAAGGTGGATACCCGTACCGGCGAGTACGTGTCACGGATTAAGGAATAAACGGCGGCGCGGTCTGACGTGGCACCGTCCCGTTGGCGGCCTGGCGCCGATCTGGCCACACTGCGTCTGCGGGCCGAATTGCTGGCGCGCATCCGGGCCTTCTTCGCGGCGCGCGGGGTGCTGGAGGTGGAAACGCCGGCGCTGTCGGCGGCGGCGATCAGCGATCCGCATTTACACAGCTTCGCCGCTCGCTACACCGGACCGGGGCCGCGCCACGGCCGGACCCTGTACCTGCACACCTCGCCGGAATTCCCGATGAAGCGGCTGCTGGCGGCGGGTAGCGGCTGCATCTACCAGATCGCCCGGGTGTTCCGCGACGGCGAGGTGGGCCGCCTGCACAACCCGGAGTTCACCCTGCTGGAATGGTATCGGGTTGCTTTCGATCACCACCGGCTGATGGATGAAGTCGCCGAGCTGGCGACCGAATTGCTGGCCGGGCGCGTGCCGCTGGCGGAACCGGAGCGCCTGAGCTATCGCGCGGCCTTCCAGCAGTCTTTGGATCTGGACCCGCACCGGGCCACGGTGACGGAACTGGCGGCGGGCGCGGAGCGGTTCGGAGTACCCATCCCGCCGGGGATGCCGACGGATGAAACCGATCCCTGGCTGGACTTGCTGTTGACCCACCGCATCGAACCGCGTCTGGGTGCGGGACGACTCACTTTTCTCTACGACTATCCCGCCTCACAGGCGGCGCTGGCGCGGCTGCGGCCGGGCGATTCACCGGTCGGCGAACGCTTCGAGTTGTATTTGAACGGTATCGAGCTGGCCAACGGTTTTCACGAACTGGGCGATGCCGGCGAGCAGCGCCGCCGCTTCGAGGCCGAAAACGCGGCGCGGCGGGCCGGGGGACAACCGGAAATGCCGGTCGATGAACATCTGCTGGCGGCACTCGCCGCCGGTTTGCCGGATTGCGCCGGCGTGGCGCTCGGTTTCGACCGGCTGGCAATGCTGGCGGCGGGCAAGCAATCGCTGGCGGAGGTGCTGGCGTTTCCGTTCGAGCGGGCTTGAAGATAGCCTCAAGCGTCCGACGCGGACCCCATGCCCAGCGATTGCCCCATCCGCACCGGCGTACCGGGCTGGATGGCGGATTCCCAGCGCACCGCGCCCGCGCCGAACAGCAGGATCACGGTCGAGCCCATGTTGAAGCGCCCCATCTCCGCGCCCTGGTCGAGCCGCACCGCGCCCGCGCCGTGCGGCGGATAGCTCCAGCGGCGGATGCTCGCACCCAGCGGCGGCGTGATCGCTCCGGCCCAGACCGTTTCGATCGAGGCTACGTTGATCGCCCCCACCAGCACCATCGCCATCGGCCCCGCCGAGGTGTCGAACAGCGCCACCACCCGTTCGTTGCGGGCGAACAGATTGGGCACCATCCGCGCGGTCAGCGGCGACACGCTGAACAGCGCGCCCGGTACATGCACCATTTCCCGCAACCGGCCGGCCAGCGGCATGTGGATGCGGTGATAGTCGCGCGGCGACAGATACAAGGTGGCGAAGGCACCCTCCTGAAATGGCCGTGCCCGCTCCGCGTCGCCGCCCAACAGCGCCGCCAGCGAAAAGCTTCGTCCCTTGGCCTGAAGCAGGTGGTCGGTTTGCGCGATACCGATCTGGCTGACCGCCCCGTCCACCGGACAGCACACCGCCCGATCGCCCGGCGTCAGCGGCCGGACCTCCGGCTTGAGCGCCCGGGTGAAAAAAGCGTTGAAATCGGGATAGGCCTGCGGGTCCGGGTCCAGCGCCTCGTCCAGATTGACGCCGAAGCGGCGGGCGAAGCCGCGGATCAGCGCATTCTTGAACCAGGGCACGCGGACCCGCGTGACCCGATAGGTTAGGCGGGTCAGCCAGCGCTGCGGCAACAGGTACTGTGGCAAGTTGCGAAGATGGTCGCCCAAGGTCGCGGGCGCGGCGGTGTCTGGATCGGACATGGCAATGATTTCGGAGGAGAAGGTGGGTCCAACGGAACCGACGCGGAATTTCAGGACGCGGCGGCGCGGATCGCGAGGAAATCCGTTGCCATCCGTTCGGGGTCCTGCGGCGGCGTGAAAATGGCGCGCAGTCGGCCTTGTGGGTCGATCAGGCTGATGGTCGAGGTATGGTCCATGGTGTAGTGCTCGGGGTCCTCCGGATTTTCCACCCGCTGGTAAAAAGCGTGCAGCGCCTTGAGCAACGGGCTTAGCGCTTCGGCCGAACCGGTCGCTCCCTGAAATTTCGGGTTGAAATAGCTGACGTATTCCCGCAGCCGCTCCGGCGTATCCCGCTGAGAGTCCACCGACACGAACAGATAGGCCACATCGCCATCGGCGCCCGCCGCCGCCAGTCGTCGCTGCAAACGGTTCAGATCGGTCAACGCGAGTGGACAGACATCCGGGCAATAGCTGTAGCCGAAATAAAGAAACGTCCAGTGACCGAGCAGATCGTCGCCGGTGAACGGCCGGCCGCTGTGATGGATCAAGTGAAATGCGGGGAGCGCTTGAGCGTCCGGCAGATAAATCCCGGCGATGTCCGGCGGCGGACTGGGAGAGCGTAACAACCGCTCGCCCAACACCCAGCCCAGCGTCAGCGCCAGACTGCCCACCAGCGCCACTCCGAGCAATTTTCCGCGACGGGTCATGATTTTTCACCTCGATGGTCGGTTGTAACGGTAGAATTCTATCAATCCCGCCCTGCCTACATTGAGGAAACTTCCGATGACGGCTCCAATCGATCCGGAAGATCCTGTTCCGCAAGCCATCGACAACCTGGCTCGACCCCCGACGGGTGGGAAGGCGTGGGGGGTTCCCTGCCCGGACGGCGGCTACAACATCATGGGTGGCTGAATACGTTCGCCCCGCTCTCCCGCCGGGAGAGAGGACCTTCAACTCCAAACTCGATTGCCGATGAGCGACCACGACGACGTTCCAACCCACTTGTACACGATCCGCGACCTGATCCGCTGGGGCGCCAGCCGCATGAACGAGGCTGACCTGCACTTCGGCCACGGCACCGACAATGCCATCGACGAAGCGGCGGCGCTGGTGCTGCATGCCCTGCATCTGCCGCCGGATTTACACGCCGAGTATTTTCAGTCGCGCCTGACACCGACCGAAAAACAGGCGGTGCTTCATCTGCTGCAACGGCGTATCACCGAGCGCAAGCCCGCCGCTTATCTGACCCAGCGCGCCTGGTTCATGGGTCTGCCGTTCTACGTGGATGAGCGGGTGCTGGTGCCGCGCTCGCCGCTGGCGGAGCTGATCGAGCGGCATTTCGCGCCGTGGCTGCCGGACAGCCGCGCGGTCGGCGGCATCCTGGATCTGGGCACGGGCAGTGGCTGCATCGGCCTCGCCTGCGCCTATGCTTTTCCAGACGCGCGGGTGGATTTGGCCGATATCTCGGCCGAGGCGCTGGAAGTAGCACGGCGCAACGTGGACGAACACGGGCTGGAAGATCAGGTCGAGGTGATTCAGTCCGATCTGTTTTCGGCGCTGAAGGGCCGCCATTACGACCTGATCATCAGCAACCCGCCCTATGTCGGCCTGGAAGAACTGGACAGCCTGCCGGCCGAATACCAGCACGAACCGCGACTGGGCCTGGTGGCCGGCGCGGAAGGCTTGGACGTGGTGGTGGAAATCCTGCGCCAGGCCGCTGACTACCTGAGCCGCGACGGCCTGCTGATCGTCGAGGTCGGTAACGCCCAGTACGCGCTGTGCGCGGCGCTCCCCGATGTACCGTTTACCTGGTTGGAATTCGAACATGGCGGGCAAGGGGTGTTTCTGTTGAACGCCGCGCAACTGCGCCGGCTGTAAGGGGCGTCCATGAACACCAACCTCGTTTTCGACCTCGCCTTGATCCGCAAATACGACAAGGCCGGACCGCGCTACACGTCCTACCCGACCGCCGTGCAGTTTCACGAGGGCTTCGGCGAAGCGGAGTATCGCGAGCAGGCCATTGCCAGCAACGCTAGTGGCCGGCCGCTGTCGCTGTACCTTCACATTCCGTTCTGCGATACCGTCTGCTTTTACTGCGCCTGCAACAAGATCGTCACCAAGAACCGCCGCCACACCGCGCCCTATCTGGATCATCTGCACCGGGAAATCGCCCTGCAGGGCGCGCTGTTCGACCAGTCCCGGCCGGTGACGCAACTGCATTGGGGCGGCGGTACGCCCACCTTCGTCAGCGCCGCCGAGATGCGGGAATTGATGCGGGTGACGGGCGAGCACTTCCACCTGCTGGACAACGACCGCGGTGAATATTCCATCGAAGTGGACCCGCGCGAGACCGATGACCGCACCATTGCCCTGTTGCGTGAGCTGGGATTCAACCGGCTGAGCCTGGGGGTGCAGGATTTCGATCCGCAAGTGCAACGGGCGGTCAACCGGCTTCAACCCCAAGAGATCACCTTCGCGACGATGGACGCCGCTCGGCGCGAGGGCTTCAAGTCGATCAGCGTGGATCTGATCTACGGCCTGCCGCACCAAAGCGCCGCCCGTTTCGGTCACACCGTGGACATCCTGATCGCTCGGGACCCCGACCGGATTTCGGTGTTCAATTACGCGCATCTGCCGGAGCTGTTCAAAACTCAGCGCCAGATCGACGTCAATGCCTTGCCGCCGCCGGCGGAGAAACTGGAGATCCTCAAGACCACCATCGAGCGACTCACCGCGGCGGGCTACGTTTACATCGGGATGGACCATTTCGCCAAGCCGGACGACGAGCTGGCGCGGGCGCAGCAGGCGGGTACGCTGTACCGCAATTTCCAGGGTTACAGCACCCATGCCGATTGCGATCTGATCGGCCTGGGCGTGACCTCCATCGGCATGGTCGGCGACAGCTACAGCCAGAACCACAAGACACTGGAGGCGTATTACGCCCGGATCGACGAGGGGCGGCTGGCGGTGTTCCGGGGGGTGGGACTGGAGGCCGACGACCGCTTGCGGCGAGCGGTGATCAGCGGCTTGATCTGCCACTTCAGCCTGGATTTTGCCGCCGTCGAGCAACGGTTCGGCGTCGCGTTCCGGGAGTATTTCGCGGTGGAGTTGGCGGATCTGAGCGAGCTGCAAGCGGACGGGCTACTGGAGCTGTCGGAAACCGGCATCCGGGTACTGCCGCCGGGCCGGTTGCTGATCCGCAATATCTGCATGGTGTTCGACCGGTATTTGCGCGCGCAACGGCAACAACGGTTTTCCAGGGTGATTTGAGCCGGAGTCCGGCTCGACTACTCGATGCCTTCCCATTACCCTCGCCATTCAAAAAGTGGGGCTCCGCGGTGCCACCACAAAACCATTGGGTTTGTCTGGAATCTAGCGGAACCCGTGGTATTTTCATGTGGATTTCGAGTCTAAAAGAGCCATGGGCGGTTCTGGCTTAAAGAAAGATCGAAGTAAAGTAAGCCAGATGCCTGGACTTCATGTGGCCCACCGAACCCATCGGAGGTTCACCCAACGGTAGATCCACCTGGTCGCGCCGGGAGCACTGACCATGAAGCAGCACAAAGATTCATTGCCCGAAGCTGCCGAACTGCGCCGTCGCGCGGAAGCGCGGCTGCGGCAGACCTTGCCTGACGCTGGCCCCCTGACCCGGCAAGCGGCCCTGCGGCTGCTGCACGAACTGCAAGTCCACCAGATCGAATTGGAAATACAGAACGAGGAACTGGCGCGGACGCGCGACCAGCTCGAACGCAGTCTGGAACGCTACGTCGATCTCTACGACTTCGCGCCGGTCGGCTACTTCACCCTGACCGACGACGGGACTATTCGCGAGCTCAACCTGACCGCCGCCACCCTGCTGGGCCAGGAACGCGCTCGCCTGATCGGCCGACGGCTGGGGGTGTTCGTGGCCGAAGGCAGCCGGCCGTGCTTTAAGGCCTTTCTCGGGCAGATCATGGCGGGAACGGGGGGAGAATCCTGCGAAGTTGCTCTCGCCGCCACTGGAGCACCACCGCGCTACCTGCATCTGCGCTGTGTCTGTAGCAAACCCTGCACGGATGGGCTGTGCCGCGTCTCGGCGCTGGACATCACCGAACGCCACCGGAGCGAAGAGGAAACGAGTGCCTCGCGCCGCTTCTGGCAGGCGACCCTGGATTCGCTGCCGTTCCATATCGCCATCCTGGACGAGCAGGGCGTCATCCTGGACGTCAACGCCGCCTGGAAGCGGTTTGCCGATGCCAACGATCTGAACAATTCCGATTACGGCCTGGGGCGGAACTATCTGGCCGTTTGCGACGCCGCGGCATCCTCGGACGTGGAAGCCGGCACGGTGGCGGTCGGCATTCGCGCCGTGCTGGCCGGGACGTCAGCCCTGTTTACCCTGGAATACCCCTGCCACACCCCCGACCACCAGCACTGGTTTTTGCTGCGCGTCACCCCGTTCGCCGGGGTCGAGCCGGCGCGGGTGGTGGTGACGCACTCCGATATCACCGAGCGCAAGCGGGTGGCGGAAGAATTGCGGCGCAGCGAGGCGCAATACCGGGAGATCATCGAAACTTCTCGGGATGGTTTCTGGATCGCCGATCGCCAGGGCCGCCTGCTGGAAGTGAACGAGGCGTACGCGCGCCAGTCGGGCTACAGTCGCGACGAACTTCGCGCGATGCACATTGCCGATCTGGATGTGAGCGAGAACCCCGAGGAGGTCGCCGCCCATGTCAAAAAGGCCATGCGGGAAGGCAGCGGCCTGTTTCAGACCCTGCACCGGGCCAAAAGTGGCCGAATCTGGCGGGCCGAGATCAATGTCGCCTGGTTTGCCGAAGGAGAGCGATTTTTCGTCTTCATCCGCGACCTCTACCGCCGGCAGCAGTCCGAAATGCTGCTCAAAGCCCGCCTGGAACTGTCCGAAATGGTCGCGACGGCCAGCCTGGACGATCTGCTGCGCACGGCGCTGGACAAGGCGGAACACTTCACTGGCAGCCAGATCAGCTTCTTCCATTTCGTCGATCCCGATCAGGACACCCTGACCCTGCAAACCTGGTCCAGTCACACCCTGAAAATATGCACCGCCACTGGCCAGGGGCTGCACTATCCGGTTAGCCAGGCCGGAGTCTGGGCTGACTGCCTGCGCCAGCGTCAGCCGGTCATTCACAATCACTATGCCGATTTGCCCAATCGGCACGGTCTGCCCGAGGGGCATGTCCCGCTGATCCGGGAACTGACCGTACCGGTCATCAGCGGCGGGCAGGTGGTGGCCCTGGTCGGTGTCGGCAACAAACCGGAGGACTACACCGATGCCGACGTGGAGGTGATGCGGCAGTTGACCGATCTGATGATGGATGTAGTCGAGCGCAAGCGGGCCGAAGAGCGGATCACGCATCTGGCCTATCACGACGCCCTCACCCAATTGCCCAATCGGGTGCTGCTGGCCGACCGCTTGCAGCAGGCCATGGCCCAGGCCCGGCGCGACCGGCAACGGCTGGCGGTGTGCTACCTGGACCTGGACGACTTCAAGCCCATCAACGACCGGTGGGGGCACGCCGTGGGGGATCGGGTGCTGATCGAGGTGGCCCAGCGCCTGAAGCAGTGCGTGCGCGGCGGCGACACGGTGGCGCGTTTGGGTGGCGACGAGTTCGTGCTGTTGCTGAGCGATCTGCGCGACGTGGAGGAATGCGAGCACGCCATCGACCGGGTGATGATGGCGTTGCAGGTTCCCTTTAGCGTAGCCGGCCAGCCGACCTTGCTCACCGCTAGTGTGGGGGTCACCCTGTATCCGGACGACAGTTCCGACCCCGACACGCTGCTCCGCCACGTCGATCAGGTCATGTATGCCGCCAAGCAGGTCGGCGGCAACCGCTATCAGTGGTTCGACGCCGAGCACGATCGCCGCGCCCGCGATTACCGCACGATCCTGCACTGGGTCGAGGCCGGGCTGACGGCCGGGGAATTCCGCCTGTATTACCAACCCAAAGTGGACATGCGCCGGGGCGCGGTGATCGGCGCCGAAGCGCTGATCCGCTGGCAGCACCCGGACGAGGGTCTGCTGCCGCCCGTGCGGTTTATGCCCGCCGTCGAAACCAGCCCTCTGGCGATTGCCGTCGGCCAGTGGGTGATGCGGGAGGCGCTGCGGCAGATGGCTGCCTGGGCGGCGCGGGGCCTGACGCTGCCGGTGAGCATCAACCTGTCCGGTCGCGACTTGCAGCAACCGGATTTTACCGCCCGGCTGCAAAAACTGCTGGCGGAATACCCGGAGGTGCCCCCGGACTGGCTCGAACTGGAAATCCTGGAGACGGCCGCCCTGGAAGACCTGAGCGTTGTTTCCACGCGTATCAGGGACTGCCAGGCGCTGGGTGTGCGTTTCGCGCTGGACGATTTCGGCACCGGCTACTCCTCTCTGACTTACCTGCGGCATTTGCCGGTGCAGTTGCTCAAGATCGATCAATCCTTCGTGCGCGACCTGCTGGCGGACACTGAGGCGCAGGCTATTGTCGAGGGCGTGATCGGTCTCTCCGCCGCTTTCCGGCGCGAAGTGATCGCCGAAGGCGTGGAAACCATCGCACACGGCCGCCAGTTGCTCGATCTGGGCTGCAACCTCGCCCAGGGCTACGGCATCGCCCGGCCGATGCCGCCGGAGCAGATCCCGGACTGGGTGGCCGGCTGGCGCCCGCCCGAGGCGTGGGTGGATTGAATACGATGAGGTGTCAACGCGCCTGGTCGACGTCCGGTTCGATCCATTCCCGCAGCACGGTGGTCGCGTAGGCGCCGGCCGGCAGACGGAAGCCGAGTACGGCGACGCCGGGGGCGGACCATTCCAGCGTCGCGTCCCGCACCATCAGCCGCAAGGCCCGTCGCTCCTGCTTCAGCCCCGCCGCCGCCAATCCGTCGCGAAAAAGGGGCAGCAGGGCGGCCACCGCCGTTTCCAGATCCCGCTCCGCGCCGGTGCTGAATAATTCCCCGATGCCCCACAGCGGGCCGGTCGGATGCAGGTCGAAAGCGGCGACCCGCTGGCGGATCGCGTCGTCCGCCTCCTCAATCGCGAAGATGCTGTGGCTGCCGGCCAGCATCAACACTTCACCGGGCATCGCCTGATTCCAGGTGCCCTCGATCACTCGCCGGGCCAGCACGGCGTTGAACAGCGCCGAGCGGGCGGCGGACAGATACAGCCCCCGTTGTTGGCGGTCACGCACCTTCTCTCGTTTCTCGAACATCGCTGCGGCCCGTTCCAGATTGCCGCCCTCCCTGCCGAAGCGTTGCTCGCCGAAATAGTTGGGGACGCCGGTCGCGGCGATGCGTTCGAAACGCGCCGCCAGTTCGGCCGGATCGCCGTCCAACTCGCGCACCACGATGCGAAAGGCGTTGCCGCGTAGAGCGCCGTGCCGCAGCTTGCGGGAATGGCGTGCCGCTTCGAGTACCGTAAAGTCGGGGTCGGGGTCGGTGCTCCAGTCCGGGTCGGCCTTGCCGGGCAGATGCACCGAGAACCATTGCTCGGTGACGGCGTGGCGGTCCTTCAATCCGGCGTAGCTTACCGCGCCCGGCGGCACGCCGGCTCGTCGCGCCAGTTGCCGGGCCACCCAGTCGGTGTTGGCGCCACGCTTGCGCACCCACAGCCAGATATGCTCGCCGGCGCCGTCCGGGGCGAAATCCAGTTCCTCGCGCACCTGAAAATCCTCGGGCGTGGCGCGCAGCCGCCCTCGCGCGTGGGGTTGGCCATAAGCGTGGGGAAGAGTGGCGGGACCGGAATCATCAAACATGGCGGTTGCGGCGAGGTGGTGGTCGTGGGAAGGAACGAATAGAGGCTTGAGCCCATTCGGGCAATCTGCTGGCGCGCATGGCGTCCTTCCGTTGCGGGCGCGGATTGGAGCGGATTGGAGCGGGCTGAGCGTCGCTTAAAACACCATCACCACCGCGTGAACGGCGATGCCCTCGCCGCGGCCGACATAGCCCAACCGCTCGGTGGTGGTGGCCTTGAGGTTGACCCGGCCCGGTTCGATGCGCAGGTCGGCGGCGATGTGCTCTCGCATGGCGGGAATGTGCGGAGCCATTTGGGGGGCTTGGGCAACGAGGGTGGCGTCCACATTACCGGCCGTCAGATGTTGTTCGCGCAGCAGCGCCGCCACCCGCCGCAGCAGAATCCGGCTATCGATGTTCTTGAACTCCGCGTTGCTATCGGGAAAGTGGCGGCCGATGTCGCCCAAGCCGGCCGCGCCCAGCAATGCATCGCACAGGGCATGCAGCAGCACGTCGCCATCGGAATGAGCGACCAGTCCACGAGCGTGTGGGATGCGGACCCCGCCCAGGGTAATGAACTCGCCTGGCCCGAAGGCGTGTACGTCGAAACCGTGACCGATGCGCGGGTGTCCAGGGTTTGAGGGCTGGGAGGCGGGAGGGGTATAGGGAGCAGGGGATTGTTCCGCGTCCTGTCCTCTGTCCTCCGCGCTCTGTTTTTTAGCGAGATAAAACTCGGCCAAAGCCAGATCCTCCGGTCGGGTGATTTTCAGGTTGTCCGCCCGACCCTCGATCAGCCGGGGGGAGAAACCGGCCGCCTCCAGCGCCGCTGCCTCGTCCGTTACCAGCAGGTCGCGAGCCAATGCCGCGCGCAGGGATGTGTGCAGCAGCTCCAGCCGGAACATTTGCGGGGTCAGCGCATGCCAAAGCCGTGACCGATCCACGGTGGTCGCCACTCGCCCGGCCTCGTCCGCCTGTTTCAGGGTGTCGCGCACCGGCGCGGCCAGCAAGCCGCCGACCGGATCATTCGCCAGCTCGTCCAACAGCCGGTCCAGATCCTGGTCGCTCAGGCAGGGGCGGGCGGCGTCGTGTACCAGGACCCAGTCGCTGGGATGCGCGTGCCCGCGCAGTGCCTCCAATCCGTTCAACACCGAATGGCAGCGTTCCGCGCCGCCCTCGGTCACCCACAACGGTTTGGCGGGCGCGAGATCCGCGGCCATCGCCGGCCACCATTCATCCTCGGCCCCGACCGCCACCACCAGGCCGGCAATGCGCGGGTGCCGCAGGAAAATATTCAGGGTGTGGGCGATGACCGAGCGGCCGGCCAGCGGCAGATATTGTTTGGGGATGGCCGAACCCATGCGTTTGCCGGCGCCGGCGGCGGGTATCAGCACCCAATACCGGGGAGCGGCCGAGGAGGGTCGGGATTTGGGATGTTGGCTCAATGCTGTCGCCCGGAAGAGGGTTTATCGGCGGGCGGGCTGGATGGATTCGGGGTCGCGTCCGGCGGCTGCTCAAGCAAGCGATAGAAGGTCTCGTCCTTGCGGATCATACCCATGTCGGAGCGCGCCCGCTCCTCGATGGCCATCAAACCGCGCTTCAGGTCTTCAACCTCGGCCGCCAGCGCGCTGTTGCGCTCGGCCAGCGCCGCGTTGTCCTCCTGTTGTACCTGGACGGCGATTTGCAGGGCGTGGGTTTGTCGGACGCCGTCTTCGGCGATCCATAACAGGTATTGTAGAAAGACCAGCACGGCGATGAGCGCCGCCACCAGGATCTGCATGATTCGGGAATCGTGAAAAGGGAAGTGGGATCTTGCGGCGCCGCTGGGGCGGATCGGTGCTTCCGCGCGCCCTCGGACCCCGTTGGGGCGAGGAAGCGCGGAAGCCGCTCCAGGCTCGAAGGATAAGGAGCCGGAGCAGCCGTTCAGGTTCCGCTCAGTCGCGGAACACGTTGAACGCGGCCTTGCCCGGATAGGTGGCGGCCGAACCCAGTTCTTCCTCGATCACCAGCAGCCGGTTGTACTTGGCGACTCGATCGGAGCGGCTGAGCGAGCCGGTCTTGATCTGGCTGGCGGCGGTGGCCACGGCCAGATCGGCGATGGTGCTGTCCTCGGTTTCGCCGGAGCGGTGCGAGGCGATCGAAGTGTAACCGGCGGCGGCGGCCATGTTGATCGCCGCCAGGGTCTCGGTCAGGGTGCCGATCTGGTTGACCTTGATCAGGATCGAGTTGGCGATGTTCTCGTCGATGCCACGCTTGAGGATCGAGGTGTTGGTCACGAACAGGTCGTCGCCAACCAGTTGCACCTTCTTACCCAGCACCTGAGTCAGATAGGCCCAGCCGGCCCAATCGGACTCGTCCAGACCGTCCTCGATGGAGACGATGGGATAACGATTGACCCAATCCGCCAGTTTGTCGGAGAACTCGTTGGCGGTGAAGGATTTGCCTTCCGCTTCCAGCACGTACTTGCCGTCCTTGTAGAACTCGGAGCTGGCGCAGTCCAGGGCGATGTACAGATCCTTGCCTGGGGTGTAGCCGGCCTGGCGAATGGCTTCCATCACCACGTCCAGCGCGGCTTCGTTGGACGGCAGGTTGGGCGCGAAACCGCCCTCGTCGCCGACCGCCGTGTTCATGCCCTGCTTCTTCAGCACGGCTTTCAGCGCATGGAACACTTCCGCGCCCCAGCGCAGGGCTTCGCGGAAGCTGGGCGCGCCGACCGGCATGATCATGAATTCCTGCATGTCCACGCTGTTGTCGGCATGGGCGCCGCCGTTGAGGATGTTCATCATCGGCACCGGCAGCTGGTAGGGGCCGGTGGGATTCAGATATTTATACAGCGGAATGCCTTTCTCGGCGGCGACGGCGTGGGCGGTGGCCATCGACACGCCCAGCAGGGCATTGGCGCCCAGGCGGCTCTTGGTGGGCGTGCCGTCCAGGTCGATCATCTTCTGATCGACGGCGGCCTGGTTATCGGCCGCTTCCATGCCGACCAGGGCCGCGCTCAGTTCGCCGTTGACGTTGGCGACCGCCTTGAGCACGCCTTTGCCCAGATAGCGGCTCTTGTCGCCATCGCGTAGTTCCAGCGCCTCGCGGCTACCGGTGGAGGCGCCGGAGGGGACGCCAGCCGTGCCTTTGGCGCCGGATTCCAGCACCACATCGACGGCCACGGTCGGATTGCCGCGCGAATCGAGAATCTCGCGCCCATGAACCGATTTGATTTTCGACATCGGTAAAACTCCTCTGGTTGGGTGTGCGTTGAAGATTGAAGGGTTAAAAGCTCAGCTCGGTTTCCAGGAAACCCTGCCGCTTGACCAACGCATCCAGGGCTTGCAGCGCGATCAGTAAAGGTTCCATCCGGTCCAGCGGCCAGGCGTTGGGACCGTCGCTCAGCGCCCGATCCGGGTCGGGATGGGTTTCCATGAATAATCCAGCGATGCCGACCGCCACCGCCGCCCGCGCCAGCACCGGCACGAATTCGCGCTGGCCGCCGGAAACGGTGCCCTGACCGCCCGGCAATTGCACCGAATGGGTGGCATCGAACACCACCGGGCAGCCGGTGGCGCGCATCACCGTCAGGGCGCGCATGTCGGACACCAGGTTATTGTAGCCAAAGGAAGCGCCACGTTCGCAGACCATGATGTGGTCGTTGCCGGCGATGCGTGCCTTGGCGACCACGTTGCGCATGTCCCAGGGGGCGAGAAACTGGCCCTTTTTGATGTTGACCGGCTTGCCCTGGCGGGCGACGTTCTGGATGAAATCGGTCTGCCGGCACAAGAAAGCCGGCGTTTGCAACACGTCCACCACGGCCGCGACTTCCGCCAGCGGGGTGTATTCGTGCACATCGGTCAGCACCGGCACGCCGATTTGACGCTTGACCGTATCCAGGATCTTCAGTCCCTCCGCCAGACCGGGGCCGCGATGGCTCTGGTGCGAGGAGCGGTTGGCTTTGTCGAACGAAGATTTATAGATGAATGGAATGCCCAGTCGATCGGCGATCTCCTTCAGCCGGCCGGCGGTATCCAGGGCCAGTTGCTCGGATTCGATCACGCAGGGGCCGGCGATCAGGAACAGCGGTCGATCCAGGCCGACCTCGAAACCGCAGAGTTTCATCACGAGCGATTTGCCTCCTGGCGGTGCCGGCATTGCCGGAGCGCGGCCTCGATAAACCCCTGGAACAGCGGGTGGCCGGTGCGCGGGGTGGAGGTGAATTCCGGATGGAACTGGCAGCCGAGAAACCAGGGATGGTCGGGCAGTTCGATCATTTCCACCAGCCGCTCGTCCAGTGAATGACCACAGAAGGCCAGGCCGGCGGCATGCAGCGATTCGCGGTAGTGGTTGTTGAATTCGTAGCGGTGGCGGTGGCGCTCGGTGATCACGTCCTTGCCGTACAGGATGCGGGCCAGCGAGTTGGGCGCCAACCGGCAGGGCTGCGCGCCCAGGCGCATGCTGCCGCCAAGATCGTCGTTTTCCCGGCGCTGCTGGACGGTACCGTCTTCGTCGATCCATTCGGTGATCAGGGCGATGACCGGATGCGGGGTGTCCTTGCGGAATTCGGTACTGTGCGCGCCCTCCAGTCCGGCGGCGTGGCGGGCGAACTCGATCACCGCTACTTGCATACCGAGGCAGATGCCCAGGTAGGGAATCCGCCGCTCGCGGGCGTGGCGCACCGCGGCGATCTTGCCTTCGATACCGCGCTCGCCGAAACCGCCCGGCACCAGGATGGCATCCATTCCGGCCAGGCAGGCCAAACCGTCCCGCTCGATCTGTTCGGAGTCGATGTAATGAATGTTGACCTGGGTGCGGGTCTGGATGCCCGCATGCAACAGGGCTTCGTTCAGCGATTTGTAGGCGTCGGTCAGATCCACGTATTTGCCGACCATGGCGACGTTCACCGTGGCGGCCGGGTTCTCGATCGCGTGCACCACTCGTTCCCAGTCGGCCAGTTGGGCGGGGGGCAGGTCGGTCAGATGCAGCTTGCGGGCGACGATATCGTCTAACCCCTGGGCGTGCAGCAGCAGCGGAATCCGGTAGATGGTGTCGGCGTCGGGGACGTTGATGACCGCCTTGGGTTCGACGTTGGTGAACAGCGCGATCTTGCGGCGTTCTCCGGCCGGCACTTCCCGATCCGAACGACACAGTAGGATGTCGGGCTGAATGCCGATGGAGCGCAGTTCCTTAACCGAGTGCTGGGTCGGCTTGGTCTTGAGTTCGCCGGAAGATTTGATGTAGGGCACCAGGGTCAGGTGGATGAACAGCGAACGCTCGCGGCCCAGTTCCACGCCCATCTGGCGGATGGCTTCCAGAAAGGGGAGCGATTCGATGTCGCCCACCGTGCCGCCGATTTCGATCAGGGCGATGTCGGCCTCGCCGGCGCCCAGACGAATGCAGCGCTTGATCTCGTCGGTGATGTGCGGGATCACCTGCACCGTGCCGCCGAGATAATCGCCGCGCCGTTCCTTGCGGATCACGTTCTCGTAGATGCGCCCGGTGGTGAAGTTATTGCGCCGGGTGGCGGTCATGCAGGCAAAGCGCTCGTAATGACCCAGATCGAGATCGGTTTCGGCGCCGTCGCTGGTCACGAACACCTCGCCGTGCTGGAACGGGCTCATGGTGCCGGGATCGACATTGATGTAGGGGTCGAGCTTGATCAGGGTGACCTTGAGTCCCCGGGCTTCCAGCACCGCCGCCAGCGAGGCGGCGGCGATGCCTTTACCCAGGGAGGACACCACGCCGCCGGTGATGAAAATGAATCGGGTCATGCGGAAATAGGGGGTGGTGAGAGACGCTACAAGATACCAAAGCCTGTCGCCGATGGCGACTGCAAAACGGGCAGGAGGCCAGGCTCACCGGGTCCGGCGGCGGCTTCGGCGGCAATACCCAGCCCGACGACCGCCAACAGGCTCTGGTTCCCTCCTCCTTCGCGGGGCAATGTGGGCGTGGAGGGGAGATAGATCAGCGGCAAGCGAGCCCGCTCCCACGGGGGAATGCCGGCGTCTTGCAGGAGTTTCTTTAATTCCTGGCTGTGGTGACGTCCGGCCGGCCGGAACCGTTCGCCGCCTTGCCGGAATCGGATAGTGAGCGCGATCCCGGCCAGTGTCTCGGAACGCAGTCCCTCGCCGAAGGTCATCCGCAGCCGCAGCGTTCCCAATCCCGGTAGATCCAGTGGCGGATAATTGTGGGTTCCGTGCCGCCAGACGAAGATTTGTCGCGCGTCGTGCGCGATTCGCGGCGGCAGGGCATACAGCGTATCCCGGTAGCGCCGCACTTCGCCGCCGGGCCACTGGATGCACGGTTGCCGGTCGCGGGCGGCGGTTAAGGCATCGTGGAGAATGTGCCGCAGTTGCCGCGCATCGGGAACCGGCAGGCCGAGTTGTCGCAACCAGCGTCGCAGCGTGTTGCGTTGACGCGGTTCACTCAGTTCGCGCAAGGCCGGAATATGCAGCGCGTCGGGACGCGGGGTAGCGGCGCGGGCGAGGTCGGCGTCGGCGTCGGCGTCCAGCCAGTCGGCGGTTTCGGCGCACCACTGGGCGGAACGGGCCAGATTGCGGCTGACCGCCGGCCAGCGTTCCCGCAACAGCGGCAGAATCCGCTGGCGCAGGTAGTTGCGGTCGAAACGGGCATCCTGGTTGCTATCGTCCTCGATCCAGCGCAAACCGTGTTCGAGAGCGTAGGCCCGCAGATTGGCGCGATCCACGTCCAGCCAGGGGCGCAGCAGCCAACCCTGCCCGAGCCGGCTGGCGACCGGCATCGCCGCCAGGCCGTGCGGACCAGCGCCACGCAGCAGTTGCAGCAACAGGGTTTCGGCCTGATCGTCGCGATGGTGGGCGGTCAGCAGGGCGGCATCCGCTCTCAGTTCGGCGGCCAGGGCGGTGTAGCGGGCGCGGCGAGCGGCGGCTTCGGGGCTTTCTCCCGGCGCGGGCCGGGCGTCGATCCTCAGTACCCGGAACGGGATGTCCAGTTCGCGGCAGATATGGGCGCAATGTTCGCCCCAGGCGGCGGATGCGGCTTGCAAGCCGTGATCGACGTACACCGCCGCCAGCGTCCGTTCCGGCCAGCAATGACGATGGGTTGCCAGCAGGTGCAACAGCGCATGGGAATCCAGGCCGCCGCTGTAAGCGACGATCAGATGGCGGGTGCATGGGTAGGCGTCGCGCAGCGCGGTAACACTATCCAGTAGACCGGCAAAGCCGGGACAGGCGCCGTTCATCGGACGGAACCGCCGGTCGGAGTTCGGTGGGAGCAGTGAGTGGATGGAGATCCGGGATTATCCCTCCCCGGCCTTGTCCTTCCCCAGCAGGGCGGCCACGCTGCTTTGCCAGGTCGATTGCAGCGAGAGGGCCGGCGCGGCTTCCTTAAACACCCCGTAGGCCATCAACCGCTGGTAACGCTGTTCCAGCAAGTCATCCATGGATAGTGCGTCCAGTTCCAACAGATTCGCCCGCAGCGCGGCCCGTACATACTCCGCCATCTGCGCCATATCGCGGTGCGCGCCGCCGGGCGGCTCGGGAATGATGGCGTCGATCAGCTTGAGTTTATGCAGCTTGTCGGCGGTCAGGCCCATGGCCTCGGCGGCGTCGGGAGCCTTGTCGGCGCTTTTCCACAGAATCGCCGCGCAGCCTTCCGGTGAGATCACCGAGTAGGTGCTGTATTGCAGCATCAGCACCCGGTCGCCGACCCCGACCGCCAGCGCCCCGCCGGAGCCGCCTTCGCCGATCACCACGCAGATCACCGGCGTTCGCAGCCGGCTCATCTCGAACAGGTTGCGGGCGATGGCCTCGCTCTGCCCGCGCTCCTCGGCGCCGATGCCGGGATAGGCGCCCGGCGTGTCGATGAAGGTCAATACCGGCAACCGGAAGCGCTCGGCCAGCTTCATCAGCCGCAGCGCCTTGCGATAGCCTTCCGGGCGCGGCATGCCGAAGTTGCGGTAAATTTTCTCCTTGGTATCGCGGCCCTTCTGATGGCCGATCACCAGCACCGGCCGACCATCCAGCCGCGCCAGTCCACCGACGAGGGCACGATCATCGGCGAAGGCGCGATCACCGTGTAGCTCCTGAAAGTCGGTGAACAGCCGTTCCACATAGTCCAGGGTGTAGGGCCGCAGCGGATGGCGGGCGATTTGCGAGATCTGCCATGGCGTCAGGCTGGCGAAGATGGAGTCGGTGAGCGCCTTGCTCTTGGCCTCCAGCCGGGCGATCTCGTCGTGAATATTGAGATCCTGCTCGGCGCTGAGATGCCGCAGCTCCTTGAGCATCGCCTCCAGCTCGGCGATGGGTCGTTCGAAGTCCAGACAATTGTTCGGGTTCATCGATGTCCTTTCGAGGATCAGCCCTGCTCGGGCATGCGTATGGCCAGATACAGCGATTCGTTGTCCCGCCGCACCAGTACCGGCACCGCCTTGCCCTTGGGCAGTTCCTTGACCAGTTCCACGAACTGGCTGGCGCTTTTGACCGGCGTGTAATCGACTTCCAGGACGATGTCGTCCGGATACAGGCCGGCGTTCGCGGCCGGGCCTTCGTCGAGCGTGGTGACCAGCACACCCCCCTCATCCGCGCCCAGGCCACGGCGCTGTTCGTTGCTCAGATCGGCAACGGTGATTTTCAGCAGCGGATCGCTGTATTCATCCATGGTGGAAACGGTTTCCTCGGTCACCGCTTCCAAGCGGGCGATGGTGGCCTTGATTTCCAGCGGCTCGCCGTTGCGCAGAATCGACATGGCCACGGTTTTGCCAACTGGAGTCACGCCGATCATTCGCGGCAGTTGCGAGGACTCCTCCACCGGTTCGCCGCCGTAGCGCAGAATGACGTCGCCCTGCTTGAAGCCGGCGCTGGCGGCTGGACTGTCCGGCAGGATCTGCGCGACCAGCGCCCCGCGCGGCCGATCCAGCTTGAACGCGTCGGCCAGATCGTTGTTGACCGCTTGTAGCAGTACGCCCAACCAGCCGCGGGTCACCTCGCCGGTGGATTTAATCTGTTCGACCACCTGCATCGCCAGCTTGATGGGGATGGCGAACGACAGGCCCATGTAACCGCCGGAGCTACTGTAGATCTGTGAGTTGATCCCAATCACCTCGCCGCGCAAGTTGAACAGCGGGCCGCCGGAGCTGCCGGGGTTGACCGCGACGTCGCTTTGGATGAACGGTACGTAGGTGCCGCTGGGCAGGTTGCGACCGATCGCGCTGACGATGCCCTGGGTGGCGGTGTGCTCCAGGCCGAAGGGCGAGCCGATGGCCAGCACCCATTCACCGACTTCCAGCGCGTCGGAATCGCCGATTTTCACGGCCGGCAGCTCCTCGCCATCGATTTTCAGCAGGGCGACGTCGGTCATTTCGTCCACGCCGATCAGCTTGGCCGGTCGCTCTCGCTGATCGCTGAGCCGGACGATGATCTTGTCGGCGTCCTGGGCAACGTGGGCATTGGTCAGGATATAGCCGTCGGACGAGAGGATGAACCCCGAGCCCAGCGAGTTGGCCTGGTGCTCGCTGGGCAATTCCGGGCGATCCTGAAAGAAGCGCTTGAAAAACTCCAGATAGGGATTATCGCCACCCGGTTGTCCCGGTAGGCCGGGGATGCGGGTGGTGCTCTTTCGGCTGGGGGTCTGGGTGGTGCTGATGTTGACGACGGTCGGCTCGTTCTGTTTGACCAGCTTGCGAAAGTCCGGCGGAGAGGCCTCGGCGGCGGTGCGGGCCGGCGCGACAGTCGCCCAGCACAGGGACAGCGCAAGCAGCACGAATGAGAACAGGTGGCGAGAGTGGCTCATGGTGGCGATCATCTCCTGGAGTCGATGGAATGCGGCGGCGTGCCGAGGGAGGAGTGTGGCGCGCAGGGGCGGTCAAGCCGGATTTCGGCGTGGTTTGCGCGGTATGGAATAGTTGGCGATACTCGTGGCGTGGGGCGATGCGGGCGGATGGCTCCGTGGACCGGGCGACCGAAGCGAACATCGCCGCTGGATACGGCTTGCCGTGATGCGCTTGAATCAGCGACGGGAGATGGAAGATGGGACAGGGTTCGGAGCAGATGGTGGACGATCATGAGAAGGCGACTCAGTACCTTTACGAGTTGGCGCTTAAATTACTGGAGTTGGAGGGATCGGACATTTTCATCACCGCCGGTAGCCCGCCGGCGCTTAAGGTCAACCAGCTGCTGCATCGAATCGGCAACCAGAAACTGAGGCCGCAGCAGACCATGTTGCTGATACGTTCGATCATGAACGACCGGCAGGTGCGGGAGTTCGACCAGCATCGCGAAGTCAATTTTTCCTTGAATTTTCCCGATGTCGCGCGCTTTCGGGTCAGTGCCTTTACCCAGCGTGGTAGCGCCGGCATGGTGCTGCGTTTGATCCAGCAGCGGATCCCGACCATCGAGGAACTCCACCTGCCGCCGATTCTCCAGGACATCGCCATGGCCCAGCGCGGTCTGGTGATTTTCCTCGGCGGTACCGGTTGCGGCAAGACCACGTCCATGGCGGCCATGGTGGATTATCGCAACAGTCAGTGCCAAGAGCACATTATTACCGTCGAGGATCCCATCGAGTTTTTCCATCAACACAAGCAATGTTTGGTGGACCAGCGTGAAGTCGGTACGGATACCGAGTCCTACGAGGTAGCCCTGAAGAACACGCTGCGTCAAGCGCCCAACGTGATTTTGATCGGCGAGGCGCGGGATCGGGAAACCATGCAGGCCGCGATCAATTTCGCCGAAACCGGTCATCTATGCCTGACCACGCTGCATGCCAACAATACCGATCAGGCCTTCGATCGCATCATTAATTTTTTTTCCGAAGAGAAACGGGCGCAGGTGCTGATGGATCTGTCCTTCAATGTAAAGGCGTTCATTTCGCAGCGCCTGCTGCCGCGCGAGGACCAGCCGGGGCTGGTTCCGGCAGTGGAGATCCTGCTCAACACCCCACTGATGGCCGAGCTGATCTTCCAGGGTCGGGTCAAGGAGATCAAGAGCGTGATGGCCCGCTCCAGCGAACAAGGCATCGTGACTTTCGATGATGCGTTGTTCAACCTATACGAATCCAGCCAGATCAGTTACGAGACCGCTATCCGCCACGCCGATTCCGCCAACAACCTGCGACTGCGGATCAAGCTGGAAAGCCGGTGGCCACCGCCGCGAGCCGCTGGCGAGGGTCATTTGCAGATCCAGAAAGATCCCAAGCGCTGAACGATCCACCCGGTGGCCAGCGGCGCGGGATCGGCGCTGGTTGCCACGGCACAAAGCGATGCCGGTGACGATTCAGGCATCGTTATTCCCCAGCACGGCCTGCTTGCGCTGCCTGGCGAATTCCAACAAGCGGCGAATGGGCCGAACCGCCCGTTCGCGCACCGCTTCGTCGATGAAGATCTCATTCCGACCGGTTTCCAGCACCCGCGCCAGGTTGCGCAAACCGTTCATCGCCATCCATGGGCAGTGGGCGCAGCTGACGCAGGAGGCGCCCTTGCCGGCGGTGGGCGCTTCCAGAAAAACCTTGTCCGGCGCCGCCTGTCGCATCTTGTGAAACAGACCGTTGTCGGTGGCGACGATAAACTTTTTCGCCGGCAGCTTGCGCGCCGCCTCGACCAGCGCCGTGGTCGATCCGACCATGTCGGCCTGGGCAATAATATCCAGCGGTGATTCGGGGTGGACCAGCACCCTGGCGTCGGGATGCCGGGCGCGCAGCTTGCGCA
This sequence comes from Candidatus Competibacteraceae bacterium, assembly GCA_016699715.1. Taxonomy (NCBI): domain Bacteria; kingdom Pseudomonadati; phylum Pseudomonadota; class Gammaproteobacteria; family Candidatus Competibacteraceae; species Candidatus Competibacteraceae bacterium. Next base: position 2,772,612 of record CP065007.1, read on the forward strand.
GTCCATCGGCCTTGAAGGCTTCGTGCACCACGCAGGAGCCGCTCCACAGCAACATATCGACGCCGGTCTCCCGCTGTACGTAGGCGCCCAGGTGCCGGTCGGGTGCCCAAATCAGTTTTTCGCCGCGCTCGGCCAAATGGCGCACCAGGTCCAGGGCGATGCCCGAGGTGACCACCCAGTCGGAACGGGCCTTCACCGCCGCGCTGGTGTTGGCGTAGACCACCACCGCCCGCTCGGGGTGCTGGTCGCAGAAGGCGGCGAATTCCTCGGGAGGACAACCCAGATCCAGCGAGCACTCGGCCCGCAGGTCCGGCATCAACACCCGTTTTTCCGGATTGAGGATCTTGGCGGTCTCGCCCATGAAACGTACCCCCGCCACTACCAGCGTGCTGGCTTTGCACTCGGTACCGAAGCGGGCCATGTCCAGCGAATCCGATACATAGCCACCAGTGGCCTCGGCCAGCTCCTGCAGTTCGGGCGAAGTGTAGTAATGAGCGACCAGAGCGGCGTCCCGTTCCACCAGCAAGCGTTCGATCTTCGCCACCAACGCCGCTTTTTCGGCGGCGTCCAGCGTCTCGAGCACGGTGGGCGGCACCTGCACCGGCAACAGGCGGTGGTCCTTGGTGAAAATCTCGGCAGTGACTGCGCTCATGCGTGTTTCTCCGGCGACCGTATCGATCGCATTACTTGATCAGCTCAACCTGGCCAGGGTGCAGGGCTCGATACAACCGGGCTGGCCGTCGGCCGCCGTGCCGCGCCAGCTCGCCGGTGGCTTCGATGTGATCCAGCGCCAGTACGCGCTTGCGGAAATTGCGCTTGTCCAACGGTTCGCCCAGGATGATTTCGTGGACCGCCTGCAATTCGCTCAAGGTGAAGCGCTCCGGCATGAGTTGCAGGGCGATGGTGGAATACAGCAGTTTGGCCGCCAACCGGCGACGGGCCACCGCGACGATCTCGCCGTGGTCCAGGACCAGCGGTGGCGGTTCGGCCACCGCCGCCCAGCGCACGGTATCGCCCACGACCGGAGCGCCGATCGACCCACTGGCGATGGGAATCAGCGCGAAGTAGGCCACCGCCACCATCCGCCGCGCCGGGTTACGATCCGGTCGGCCGAAGGTGTACAACTGCTCCAGATACACCTCGGACAGACCCGTCTGTTCAGCCAACTGGCGGCGGGCGGCGGCGTCCAGATCTTCATCCACGCCGACCGGACCGCCAGGCAGTCCCCAACCGGTCGTCTGTCGCGCCAGCAGCACCTCCAGCCGTTCGCCGCGAATGGCGAACGGCACAATGTCGGTGGTCAGGGTCGGCAGGCTGGCGGTCGGCGAGTTCATTGGTCTTTTCGTGTTGGTGTACAAACTACACCTTTATATTAGTGTCATTTAAACACTATTACAAGTGGATGACGGCGGTTTTGCGGATCGATGAAAACGGACGCTGACGGATTTCGCTAGAATGCACCCCTACCAAAATACAATGCGGGAGAATCGATCATGGGGGTCCAGCGGGAAACGGTGGTGCTGGTGCATGGTTTGTACGTGCACGGCTTGTGGATGCGACTGCTTGAGTACTGGCTGGAAGAGGCCGGTTACCACACGGTGAACTACTCCTACCCGAGCATCACGCGCTCACCGGCGGAAAACGCCGAGGATTTGCACACTTTGTTGAAGTCGCTGGATACGCCGGTCGTTCATTTCCTGGGCCACAGCATGGGCGGCTTGGTGGTGCGCCATTTATTCCATCATTACCCCAAACAGCGGCCCGGTCGCATCGTGACCCTGGGCACGCCCCATCAGGGCAGCTACGCCGCTCGCATCATGCACGACAGCGGGTTGGGCCTGTTCGTGGGCCAAGGCGGCTTAGAGGGTGGGCTGATGGGCGATGCGCCGGCCTGGGTCGCGCCCAACCCACTCGGTTCGATCGCCGGCACTCTAAACATCGGCCTGGGCCTGTTGTTTCCCGGCATGCCAGCGCCGTCCGACGGCATGATCGCGGTGGTCGAAACTCAGTTTCCCGGCATGGCCGATCATATTTGCCTGCCGGTTTCGCACATGCAGATGCTGGTGGATCCAACGACGATCACTCAGGCGTGCGCGTTTTTTGCCACCAGCCGGTTCCGCCATGTCCGCTCTGCGCGACTGGAAGAGGGAATGGTAGACTGACATGAGTTTTCAGGCACTGACGCCTAATTGACGCAAGAGGCTTCGCATGGCTGGACATAGCAAGTGGGCGAACATCCAACATCGGAAAAACACCCAGGACGCCAAACGCGGCAAGTTGTTCACCCGGCTGATCCGCGAAACCACCGTGGCGGCCCGCATGGGCGGCGGCGACCCCAACGCCAACCCGCGATTGCGGCTGGCGGTGGACAAGGCGCTGGCCGCCAACATGCCCAAGGACACCGTTGACCGGGCCATCAAGCGCGGTACCGGCGGGCTGGAGGGCGTGGAGTACGAGGAAATCCGCTACGAGGGCTATGGGCCGGGCGGAGTGGCGGTGATGGTGGATGCCGTGACCGACAATCGCAATCGCACGGTGGCGGAAGTCCGTCACGCCTTCAGCAAATGCGGCGGCAATCTCGGCACCAGCGGTTCGGTGGCGTTTCAGTTCACCGAGCAGGGGGTGCTGAGCTATCCAGCCGGTAGCGACGAGGACCACCTCATGGAAGTCGCCATCGAGGCCGGCGCCGACGATGTGCTGAGTTACGAGGACGGCTCGGTGGACGTGCTCGTCAGTCCGGCGGCCTTTCAGGAGGTCAAGCAGGCCATGATCGCCGCCGGCCTGGAACCGGAGGCAGCGGAAGTGACCCAGCGCGCCGGCTCCAGCACCACCCTCGGTTTCGAGGACGCCCAGAAAATGGTCAAGCTGCTGGAGATGCTGGAAGATCTGGACGACACGCAGAACGTCTACTCCAACGCCGACATTTCCGACGACATCCTGGCCAAACTCTGAGCGTGACGACAGTGCGGCTGATGGGCATCGATCCCGGTTCGCGGATCACCGGCTACGGCATTGTCGACATGGACGGGCCGCGCAGCCGCCATATCGCCAGCGGCTGCATCCAGACCGGCAGCGACCGGCCGCTACCGGAACGCCTGAAAACCATTTTCGAAGGGTTGAGCACCGTGATTCAGTCCTGGCAACCGGCGGAAGTCGCGGTCGAGCAGGTATTCATGCACCGCAATCCCGATTCGGCGCTCAAGCTTGGGCAGGCTCGGGGCGCGGCGCTGTGCGCCGTGGTGCTGGCCGGATTGCCGGTCAGCGAATACGCGCCGCGCGCCATCAAGCAGGCGGTGGTGGGCAGCGGCGCGGCCGATAAATCGCAGGTGCAACATATGGTCGCCTTGCTGCTGAGCTTGCCGGAATCGCCGCAAGCCGATGCCGCCGACGCCTTGGCGGTGGCGATCTGCCATGGCCACACCCGGCAGACCTTGCAGCGGTTCGGTTCCGCCGCCGTGCTGGCCGGGAGGCGACGGTGATCGGCCGCCTGCGCGGGCTGCTGATCTGGAAGCAGCCGCCGGGCCTGATGATCGACGCCCACGGCGTCGGTTACGAGCTGGAGGCGTCGATGAACACTTTTCAGAGCCTGCCGGAACTGGGTGTGGAGGTTGCCTTGTTCACCCATCTGGCGGTGCGCGAGGACGCCCATGCCCTGTACGGTTTCGCCAGCACCGCCGAGCGCGGCCTGTTCCGCAACCTGATTCGGGTCAGCGGGGTAGGGCCGCGGCTGGCGCTGCTGATTCTGTCCGGCATGAGCGTGGAGGCGTTCGGCCGCTGCGTGCGCGAAAGTGACGCCACCGCGCTGACCCGATTGCCGGGCATCGGCAAGAAAACCGCCGAGCGCTTGATCATCGAAATGCGTGATCGGATCGGCGAACTAGGCCCGTATCCGGCGACCGTCACCCTGCCAGGCGATCGCCCCGTGACGGCGGACGCCACGCCGCGGGACGATGCCATCAGCGCCTTGGTGGCGCTGGGCTACAAGCTGCCCGAAGCCTCGCGCATGGTGCAGAGCCTCGACATCGAAGATCTCGCCAGCGAAGCGATCATCCGGTTGGCGCTACAATCCAGCGTCCGCCGCTGATGCCGCTGCAGTCGTTGGCGAACCAGCGCGTTTGTTCGCGTTTGGCCTTAAACTTCCGCTGCTAAACTCCCGATAGCGCCAGCTTCGCCACCTCACCGACCTCACCGCTCATGAACCCTTCCGATCGTCTGATTTCCCCGGCCACCAGCGGCGATGACGCCACTCAGGACCGGGCCGTCCGCCCCCGGCGGCTGGACGAGTACATCGGCCAGCAGACCATGCGCGAGCAGTTGGAGATTTTCGTCCAGGCCGCCCGCGCCCGCGCCGAGGCGCTGGACCATGTGCTGCTGTTTGGCCCGCCCGGTTTGGGCAAAACCACCCTGGCGCATATCGTCGCCGTCGAGATGGGCGTCAACCTGCGCCAGACTTCCGGGCCGGTGCTGGAGCGGCCCGGCGACATCGCCGCGCTGCTGACCAACCTGGAACCGCGCGACGTGCTGTTCATCGACGAAATTCACCGCTTGAGCCCGGTGGTGGAGGAAGTGCTGTATCCGGCGATGGAGGATTATCAGATCGACATCATGATCGGCGAGGGACCGGCGGCGCGCTCGATCAAGTTGGACCTGCCGCCGTTCACCCTGGTCGGCGCCACCACCCGCGCTGGCCTGCTGACCTCGCCGTTGCGGGACCGCTTCGGCATCGTCCACCGGCTGGAGTTTTACACGCCGGAGGAACTGACCGAGATCGTGGCCCGCTCGGCGCGCATTCTCGGGATCGAGACCGATGATCCCGAAGGCGCGATAGAGATCGGCCGGCGTTCGCGCGGCACGCCCCGCATCGCCAACCGGCTGTTGCGGCGGGTGCGTGATTTCGCCCAGGTGAAGGCGGACGGGCGGATCACCGTCGAGGTGGCGCGGCGGGCGCTCGATCTGCTGAAAGTGGACGAACACGGTTTCGACGAGTTGGACCGGCGGTTGTTGTGGCTGATGATCGACAAATTCGGCGGCGGGCCGGTGGGGCTGGACACGCTGGCGGCGGCGCTGGGCGAGGAGCGCGGCACCATCGAAGAGGTCTTGGAACCGTATTTGATCCAGCAGGGTTTCCTGATGCGTACCCCGCGCGGCCGGCTGGCGACCGCGCACGCGTACCGTCATTTCGGCTTGGCCACCACCGGTCCGGCGGGGGGCGGCGATCTGTTTGGCGCCGCCCCCTAGCGTCAAGGCCTGGCCGGAGTGGACGGCGCCTGGGGTTGCGCGCCTTCGGGGACGATGGGTGCGGTCAAGGTTGGAGGCGTTGCGGGTACCACCGCCTCGCCATCCTCCGGGATGGCCGGCTCGGTGGCCGGTGGCAGCTTTTCCACCGCGATGTCGTATTCGTCCACGCTGAGGGTACCGTCGGCGTCGGTGTCGGCCTCGTCAAAATCCAGCCCATCGACGCTGGCGGCTTCATCGGCGCTGATCAAGCCGTCGCCATCGGTGTCGACCTCTTCGAAGGTCAACGGAGTCGCCGCGAAAACAGGCAGGGCAACCAGCAGCAAGACCAGTACAATAAGGGCGCGCATGATGAGGGATCTCCACGGACTCGCGCGACTCCGGATGGAGCGGCGGCATTGTTGGGATAGGCAAAATCGATTTTAGTGGAAACGGGAAATGTTTGTCTGGCCGGTGCGGGTTTACTATGAGGACACCGATAGCGGTGGGGTGGTGTATTACGCCAACTATCTGAAGTTCATGGAGCGCGCCCGCACCGAGTGGTTGCGCGCCCACGGTTTCGAGCAGGACGTCCTGCTGCGCGACCGGCAGGTATTGTTCGCGGTGCGGACGCTGAGCGTGGACTATCGTCGGCCGGCCCGGTTCAACGATCTGCTGGAGGTGAGCAGTCGGATCGCGGAAGCAGGCGGCGCCAGTCTCACCTTTGCCCAAAACATCCACCGGGCCGGCTCCACCGAAGTATTGTGCGGCGCGCGAGTCAAGGTGGCGTGTATCGATGCGACGAGTTTCCGGGCACGCCGGTTGCCCCGGCAATTGATGAGGGAGATTGTAGGTGACCCATGATTTGTCGTTCTGGAGTCTGATCGCCAACGCCAGCCTGATCGTGCAACTGGTCCTGTTGGGACTGGCGCTGATTTCGCTGAGCTCGTGGTGGGTGATCGCCAAGAAGGGCATGGTGCTGACTTCCGCGCGGCGGGCGGCGAACCAGTTCGAGGATGATTTCTGGTCAGGAATCGATCTGGCCTCGTTGTACGCGCGTATCAACCGCCAAAAGGAAATGGTTTCGGGGATGGAGGCGATTTTCCTGGCGGGCTTTCAGGAGTTCCTGCGCTTGCGTTCCCAACCGACCGTGGACCCGGAATCGGTGGTCAGCGGCGCGCAACGGGCGATGCGAGCGGCCGGTTCGCGCGAATTGGACGATCTGGAAGTCTATTTGTCGCTGCTGGCGACGACGGGTTCCACCAGCCCGTACATCGGCCTGTTCGGCACGGTCTGGGGCATCATGAATGCGTTCCGGGCATTGGGGGTGGCGCAGCAGGCCACGCTGGCGCAGGTGGCGCCGGGTATCGCCGAAGCGTTGGTCGCGACCGCGATGGGGCTGTTCGCGGCCATCCCGGCGGTCATTTTCTACAACCGCTACGCGCATGAAGTCGATCGGCTGGCCAATCGCTACGAAACCTTTATGGAGGAGTTTTCCAATATCCTGCAACGGCAGTCCTACCACCTGCGCAAAAGCTACGCCGAGGCCGCCCGCGCCCCGGTCGCCCAAGGTTGACCCGTCATGGCGCGACGCAGTTCGCATGGCCGCCTGAAGGCGGAAATTAACATTGTGCCTTACATCGACGTGATGCTGGTGTTGCTGGTCATTTTCATGGTCACCGCGCCGCTGCTCAATCAGGGGGTGGAGGTGGATTTGCCCAAGGCGCCGGCGGAATCGTTGAACGACCGGGATCGAGCGTCCGAAGTGGTGGTGCTATCGGTACAGAAGGATGGCGCCTGTTATCTGGGGATTGGCACGGAGAAAGCGCAACCGGTGAATTGCGACACCTTGGAGCCGCGACTGCAAGGCGTCGCGGAACTGATGGCGCATAAACCGCAACCGCCGGTCCTGGTGCGCGCCGACCGGGAAGTCAAATACGATCAGGTCATCAAGGGCATGACCGCGCTGCGCAACGCCGGCGCGGTCAAGGTCGGCTTGTCCACGGCGCCTCCGGACGGATCGGCGAGCCAACGGTAACCGCGGTTGATGCAACTCGGGCGTGGGGAAAAGCACCAAGACCTCGTGGCGACGGCGGTCACCATTGCCGTCCATGCTTTTGTCGGCCTATTTTTATTGTTGAATCTGAATATCACGGATGCGCTGCATCCCGAGCCGACTGAAATCGAGGCGATTCCGGCCGAGGTGGTGGACGAGGTCGCGATCCACGAAGAATTGGAGCGCCTGGCGCGGGAAGAGCGGCGACAGCAACGCGCGGAAGCCGAGCACCAGGCCGAACTGGCGCGAGCGGCGCGGGAAGCGGAAGAGCGGCGACAGGCGGAACTTCGCCGCCAGCGCGAGGAAGAGAGACGCGAGGCTGAGGAACGGCGTCAGGCAGAAGAAGCCAAACACAAAGCCGAAGAGCAACGCCAAGCGGCGACCGAGGCCAAACGCCAGGCGGTCGAGGCCGCTAAACGGCAAGCAGAGAAGCAACGGCAAGCAGATCGGGAAGCCCAGCGGCAGGCGGCGGCGGCAGCCAAGCGTCGAGCAGCCCTGGAAGCCCAGCGGCGGGCGGCAACCGAGGCTAAGCGGGAGGCCCAGCGGCGGGCGGCAACCGAGGCTAAGCGGGAGGCCCAGCGGCGGGCGGCCCTGGAAGCCAAGCGCGAAGCGGCGGCCGAGGCCAAACGCCAAGCAGCCCTGGAAGCCCAGCGCAAAGCGGCGGCCGAGGCTAAGCGGGAAGCCCAGCGGCAGGCGGCGGCCGAGGCCAAACGCCAAGCAGCCCTGGAAGCCCAGCGCGAAGCGGCGGCCGAGGCTAAGCGGGAAGCCCAGCGGCAGGCGGCGGCCGAGGCCAAACGCCAAGCAGCCCTGGAAGCCCAGCGCGAAGCGGCGGCCGAGGCCAAACGCCAAGCAGCCCTGGAAGCCCAGCGGCGGGCGGCCCTGGAAGCCAAGCGGCAGGCCGAAGAAGCGAGAAGAAAAGCGGAAGAGGACGCCAGACGCAAAGCGGAAGAAGCGCGCAAACTGGCCCTTGAATTGGCTGCCAAGGAGGCTGCTGCTGGCAACTTTGCCAAATCGATCATTCAGCCCTATGTGAAACGACGGTGGAATCCTCCACCGAGCACACCGAGAGGCGCGGTCTGTATCTTGCGTGTATTCGTCAAAGCATCTGGCGAAGTAACCAATGTCAGGGTTTTGAAATCTAGTGGCAATGCGATTGTCGATAATTCGGCCAAGGCAGCTGCGTTCAGGGCTTCACCGTTACCGATGCCTAATGATTCCTACCAAGCAACTTATATCGCCAGTCAATCCCTCAATATAACGTTCCGAGCCTCGGATGCCGATTAGCACAAGAAAAGCCTAACTGTGTACTGCTTCATAGACTTTGGATTAGGAGACAACCAATTGAAATTAATTGAAAAAATAACTTGGTTGGCAATCGTATTGGCCAGCATGTTCAGCCTTGCCACCGCCCACGCCCAAATAAACCTGGATATCACCAAGGGAGTGGGAGGCAGTAGCATCCCCATTGCCATCATGCCCTTCGGAGGGCGGGCACCCGAGAACATCGCCAGCATTGTTGCCACCGACCTGAAACGAACGGGCAAGTTCGCGCCGCAATCCTTGACGGATCAAGCCGACTACGCCGTCGTCGGACAGGCTGCGCCGGGCGGTTCGCGGGGTTACATCGTGCAGTTTCAACTGACCGGCGCCCAGGGCGCTCAGTTGTTGAACCTGTCCTTCGACGTGCCGGCGAATCAATTGCGGGCGGTGGCTCACCGCATCAGCGATCTCATTTACGAAAAACTCACCAACGAAAAGGGGCTGGCCGGAACTCGCATCGCCTATGTGGCTTTCGGTCGCGGCGCCTATTATTTGGTGGTCTCCGACGCCGACGGGCATAACCCACAAGTCATTCTGCGGTCCAGTCAGCCCATTATGTCGCCGGCTTGGTCGCCGGACGGCTCCAGGCTGGCTTATGTGTCATTCGAAGGGCGACGGGCGCAGATTATCGTCCAGGATGTCTATAGCGGCGCTCGCCGCTCGGTGTCCGCCGCTCCCGGCATCAACGGCGCGCCGTCCTGGTCGCCAGACGGCCGGCGGCTGGTATTCACGCTGTCCCAGGACGGCAACCCGGAAATCTATGCTCTCGACCTGGCCAGCCAGTACCCGGTCCGTCTCACCAGTAGCAGTTCCATCGATACCGAGGCGGTTTGGTTACCCGACGGCAGCATCGTTTTTACCTCGGACCGGGGTGGCTCACCGCAGCTTTACCGGATCGGCCCCGGTGGTGGTTCGCCGCAGCGGCTAACCTTCCAGGGTAATTACAACGCACGGCCGACGGTTTCGCCCGACGGTCGCTATATTGCGATGGTGCACCAGCGCGGCAGTCGCTTTTACATTGCCGTGCTGGATTCGCAGACGCGCCAGTTCCGGGTCTTGACTCCCGGTGGTTCGGACGAGTCGCCCAGCTTTGCACCGAACGGCAAGACCATTATTTATGCCAATGGCCATGGTGTGGCGACGGTCTCGGTGGATGGCGGCGCCTCACAAGAGATCGTCTTGCGGGGCAATGCGCGCGACGCCGCTTGGGCGCCTTATGGCCGATGATTTCGATGTTGTTGACCAAAGTTGAGGGAGGAATCCGTGATGCAAAACTTAGTTCGTATGTTGATTGCCGCCACCGCGCTCGCCCTGTTGGCCAGTTGCGCCGCAACCGGTGAGAACACCGACCAGGAGCAGACGGCGGCGGCTCAGCCGGATGCGGCTACCCAGCCGGGAGTCACAGCCCAACCGGGGCAGGAAGTGTACAGCTATCCCTACGGCCAGGCGCCGAGCCTCGATACCTACGACACTTTCGATACCAGCGGTGCCACCACCACCGCCGCCGCTCAGGCCGGCGGGCAACCCGCTCAGGCGGTCGCGGATATAAGCGGCGGCGTAGCTTCGGCCGACCGCATCGTCTATTTCAGCTACGACAGCGTGGATGTAGTGCCCGAGAGCCGGACGATTATCGAAAATAACGCACGTTCCCTCATTAAAAACCCACAAATTATCACTCAGTTGGAAGGGCATACCGACGATCGCGGCAGTCGCGAATACAATATTGCCCTGGGCGAGCGCCGTGCCAATGCGGTGCGTCAGACCATGATCGCCATGGGAGTCTCGCCCCAGCAGATCCGGGTCGTCAGCTTTGGCGAGGAACGGCCGGCCGCCCCCGGACAAAGTGAGCGCAGCTATGCGTTGAACCGGCGTGTGGAAATCATCTACTGATGAGGTGCGCGTTCATGCCTAGACCCCGTTTTTCGTGGCTGGCCTTGCTGGTGTTGGGTGGCTTGACGCTGCCCGGCGCTGGCCGCACTCAGAATATGCCGGATAGCACGCTGACCTTGGAGTTGCTGCGGCGTATCGAACAGTTGGAGGCGGAGGTCCGACAAATCCGTGGGGAATTGGAGGTCTACCGCCATCAATTCGATCAACTCCAGCAGGAAAATGCGCGGAGTTATGCGCCGCCCACCTCTCCGCCGGGGGCGGCCATCCCGCCGCAAGCGGAGCCGCCGCCCCCGGCCCACGGTCAGCCTGCTCCAACCACGCCGCCAACCGCCACGACCGCGCCGTCGGTCACTCGAACGATGCCCTCGACGGCGGCGGGAGGCGCGCAAGCTGATTTCGATGCGGCGCTGGGGGAATTGCGCGAGGGCCGCCACGCGCGGGCCATCGCTGGATTCCAGGGGTTCCTGAACACATATTCGGACAGTGATCGGGCGGGCGACGCGCAGTATTGGCTGGGCGAGTCGTACTATCTCAGCCGGGATTACGGCGCGGCCAAGGAGGCGTTTATCAATCTGGGGGTGCGTTATCCTGAAAGCGCGCGACTGCCGGATGCACTGCTCAAGCTGGGCTACATCTATGGAGAGACGGGCGACACCAATCGGGCACGGGAGGTGTTGCAGAAACTGGTGCAGGCTTATCCCAACACCCAGGCGGCCCGTCTTGCCGAACGGCGTCTGCAATCCTTGCGCTAGCGCCGGGTTCGAACGCACCGGCCAGGACCGTGCTTGCGCACCCGCGCGGGCACGAGGCTTGGCCTACCATGTAACCATCGAATTCATTTCGGCTCGGCTTATCAGGCAATCGAGACTTGCGAATTTGGTGGAATTTTGTAAGATTGTCAGCCCCTTTCAGGGCCGTTAGCTCAGTTGGTAGAGCAGCAGACTTTTAATCTGTTGGTCGTGCGTTCGAGCCGCACACGGCCCACCAATAAAAACAAGTGGTTAGGCAAAAGCCTAACCACTTTTCTTTTGCCCGTTGTCCACCGGTTGTCCATTCATTGTAAGGCGGCGGATGGTTTATTTCTCAACCGCTGGTTGGATTATGAAATAATCCAACCGAATTATAACAATAGTTCGGACAGTTTCTGTTTTCGTCTTGGCCGCATCGATTGATGGAACCCTCTGAAAATTCAGAGCTTCGAACAGCAGTCACGAGCCAAGCAAAATCAACAGGTTATTTTATTAAACTCAGGGATTGGCCTGAGTTTAATTTAATCCGCCCTGCTGGAGCTAACTGTTTGATTGTCGGTTTCAAAACTGTCCGAACCATTGAAGTCTGAAAGTTCGGACCGTAGTGGCCGAGATTTTGAAAGTACACGCCGAAAAAGCCCGACGCCAGGCGGAAGCAGTGCGTCAGGCCGAAGAAGCCCGCAAAGCCGAGGAAGCTCGTAAGGCAGAAGCCACCCACAAGGTAGAAGTCTCGTCCCCCCACCGAGTAATTTGGAGAAAACTCCTGGTCATGTTCGTGTTAGGGGCTCTGGGCACCGCTGGCCTGTATTGGGCATATGAGTGGTTCGATGTGGCGCCTATCCCAACCCCACCAATGGAAAAAAAGGTAGCGGAAAAGGCGGCGACGGACAAGGCACCACAGGTTCAGCCCCTGCAACGCCAAACCGCCCAAGCGTTCAAGATGCCGGTGGAATTCCAGGACACCCTCAAGGATGCTGTCCATTACACACATCGTCTAACTGATTGAGTGGGCATGGAGATCAGAAGCCAAGTGCATCCCCCAAGCGAGGTCGCGTGCCCGCTGCAAGCCGATCCACAGGGCCTGGGGGCCGGGGGGACCGTCGCACTTGCGCCCCAAATAGCCGCCCAGGCGGGCGATCCAGCCGAGCATGGCGGGCAGCGGCGGCGGGATCGCCGGCGGGGGCCGGCGGTGGATGGCGACGTCAACGGCCTGCCATTCGGCCGGGTCCAGCACGGCGTCACAGGGCAGCTCGGGGGTGGTCCGCCCCAGCACGGTCAGGTACTGAATCCGCCAAGCGATGATCAGGTACACGGCCAGGGCCGGTTCCAGCCGCTCCCGGGTGCTGAGTTGCAAGGCTTCCACCCGGCAGCCGGTTTTCAAGATTCGGAAAAAACCTCGATACTCCAACGAGCTCCGTACCACTGGATCCATTCGGCCGCCTGGGCCAGGGTGTCGGCCGCGCGGTTGGTCAGCAACCGCCAGTCGAGCGGTTCGACCCCGGCCGGCGGGGACTCTTCCCGTGCCCGCAGCGCGGTGACCGTCACCGGTTTGCCCCCTTTCGGGTGCAGGGTGACCCGTTCGGCCCGCACCGTCAGCACCACCGGCCGGCTCGGCCGGTTCGGCCGGGCCGGGAGGGTGAACGTGACCTCGCCCAACACCGGGGCCTGCGCCAGCCGGTCCCACAGCTTGTCGCCCTCGGCCAGGCAGCGGTTGTGGGTGGCCCGGATCAGCCAGTCGATTCCCGGCGCCCGTTGCGCCCGGACCATGAACTCGTGAATGTCGCATTCCCGGTCGGCGACGTAGACCAAGCGGGTGTCGGGCAGGCGCGTGGCCAGTTCGGCGCAGCGTTCGAAGCCTTCCAGCCAGCGCATGCTCTCCTTGGCTTCGATCGGCCAATGGCGCTTGTCTTCGCCGAAGGTTTCCCGGTCGCGGGTCCACAGCCAGGCGTCCAGCACCCCCAGCGGCACGCCGTCCGGGGTGACCGCCAGAGTGGGATGGACGTACAGCCCATGCTGCCGCAGGTCGCTCAGCGGCCCCAGTCCGGCGATGCCCGGCGGGGCGGTAGAGTCCAACTCCGTGCTGTCCTGCACGCACAAGACCACCGGCTGGCGACGCATCCGCTCGACACTACCGTCCCCGTGCGGCGCGAGCACCTGCTCCCACGTGACCGCCTCATGGGCCAGCAACCGATACGCCGCCTGCGTCTCCGCCCAGCCGCCGCAGGCCACCGGAATGCTGGCGCCGGGTTGCGCCCCCAGGCGTTCCGCCACCCGCACCAGCCGCCGGTTCAGTCGTGCATCCCCAAGTTCGCCCCGCCCAACTCCGCCGCCGCCCAACTGACCGCCGCCGCTACCGTCTCCGCCATCACCTTATACCCCTCATCTGTGTCTACCTCACTAGATGGGGGCGGCGGCCCTGCCGTTCAAGATGTGTGTAATGGACAGGCTTTAGAGGCAGCTTAGGTAATTGAGTTTTTGTACAGCTTCTCACTCACGGTTCGCTCAAAACGAGGGCTGGTTTTAGAAAATGCGCCATCAGTCGCTCGTAGATTTCTGCCGACCAGCCGAGCAGTGTGAGTATGCGGTGCTGCAGAGCGCTGAGCGGCGACAGCAGCGCGCGGACCTGGCCGGCGATCGCCACGACGCTCAAGCTGATGCCCCGAAAGGCGCGCAACAGCGATTCGGCGGTGGGCGACGCCGTAGCCCGGTCGGGCTGCCCCGGATAGAGGCCGGCGATCGGCTCCGGGGTGGTGGCCAGGCACCGGCGCGCCACGAATTCGACCAGAACCAACACGCGCAAGGCCAAGCTCAACAGGCGGATCAAGCCCTCCACCCGCGCATCGGTTTGCAGGAACAAGGGCGTGATCGCCAGCGCCCGGCCTTTGAGACGGCCAAAACTCCGTTCGATCAGATACTGCCCCCGATAGGCGTGGACGGCGGTCTCGACCGTCAGGGTCGCGTGGTTGGTGGCGTAGACCCGCCAGCCCAGCCGCTGCCGGGCCGCCGCGACGGCCAGCGGGTCGATCCGCGCCCGAATCGTGCTCTGGTGCTGCACCCGGCAGGTGGCCGGACGCGCGCCATAGCGGCGCTGGGGAATCACTTGCGTGGTGGTCTCGAGGTCGAGATGGATCAGGCCCACCACCCGCTGCTCGGCCAGAATCTGCTCGGCGGTGGCGCTCAGCGCGGGAGCTTCCAGAATTTTCTTGCCTTGTTTGCGCTCGTTGAGGCGGTGAATGTCTGCTACCGCCCGCTGCAGGCGGGCGTCAAGCGCCTGGGTCTGCCGGGTCGCCTGGGCCACCGACCGCACCACCAGCCGCCGTTCCCGCCACGTCACCGGCCGGCCCTCCACCGTAGCCGCCAAGTCAACCACCACCGTATAACCCTCGGCGATCAGCCGGGGTGGGGTGGTGGGGTCCGGGTCCGGGTCCGGCTCGTAGACCGGCTCCAGGGGCTGGGCGCCGCCGAACACCGGCGCCAGCAGGGCGTCCAGGGTGTCCTCCGGCATTTGCTTACCCCCCAGGGGGGCACAAATAATAGTCGCCACTCCGGGCGATCCAGGCCCGGGTCGCCAAGGCCCCCATTTTGCCGTCGCCGATGTAGGTCTTGCCGCCAGCCCCCAAGGTGGCCTGGACCCGCTGAAGCTCGGGCACGTACAAGGGGTCATCCGCGCCGTTCCCACTCACCACGGTGGTCGTCAACGGCAAGCCCAGAGCGTCGAGCACCGACAGGCTGATCTTGACTTGCGGCAAGTCCGGCCGATGATCTTGACTATGCCCGAACTGAAACAGCCCCCCTCACTGACCCCGGCATAGGTTTTGGCCGAGGTGCTGTCGAGCCGTACCCGGTCGCCGCCCACCTCATAAACCCGCAGCACCGTCCCGTTCAGCGCGGTTTCCAACTCGGCCCAGGTCGCGGCGTCAGCTAACCGATCCAAGATGTTGGCCAACCGATCATCGCTCAGATCCAGCGGGCGTACCGGCTTGCCCAAACACACCGTCAAGGTATCGAGGTGCGCCTCCACCCAAGGCTGGACATGAGACAGGCAGTGATCGCCCTCCGAGACGATGAAGGTCAGCCACACCGCCACCACGTCGCCCAAACTCAAGTCGCCCTTCCAGTGGCCATGGGTCGGATAGAATCGATCGAGCAGGGCTGGAAGTTGCATCTGGTAGACTTGGGCCAACACGACCGGGAGGTCGTCGACGCGTTCGACTTTAATCAGGCGGATGATCTCGTCCAGCATTCGGGGGACCGGTGATCGTTATGGCCCGCTGGCGGCGGGTTGCCATGAAAGTACCGACTTTCATCGTCCGGGGCGACGTTCCCCAACGACATGACCGTTAGGTGAGGAGCCCAAGCGATTTAATGGGTTAGTTCCGGTCTGCACCGCGCTCCCCGTCATCGGTGAGGGGCTGCGGAACGCCTACCAGATGTCCATATTACCTGACACTTTCAATTCTCAAAAGTCGATCTTCGCTTAAGCGAACCGTGAGTTCTCAGAATCGATATTTAAAATTGATAACCGACTGCCAAGGAAAACATATGCCATCGTTGCTTCAAAATACTAGAATCAGGATTATCCTGAAGCGGTAACCAGGCAGTACCATTGACATAATGGTATTCAGCGGCGATCAAAAAAGATGAATTTAAATAATAGCGAAGCCCAAATGTCCAATCCTTAGCAAATTGTGTGTAATTTGGCTTGCCAGTTAAATACTGGTACTGCCACCCATTTTTATCATCACGATTATTATAAAGGACATCATAACGAAAAATAGCCTGCCAATTTCGATCAAACCTGTATAGTGCCTGCAAGTAATAACTTTCACCAGAAATATCTAAATCCAATGAACCATCATTAACAGTCTCTTGAATACCGCGAATCGCATATTCTGCTGTAAGACTCAATTTTTCTCTATTATATTGTACCGAAAAAATTACTGGGGTAAATATATCTTTTAGCGCCATAAAGTCATCAGGTGGAAGAAATTTTGGATTGTAGCGAGTATCTACGCGCGCGGAACTGATAGCCATACGATATTTTCCACCATCAATGTCATACCTTAGACGACCAATGTACGACATCTTTGAAGTAGTGTTTCCCGGATAATCAAATCCAAAAATAGCTAATTCGGAATCCAAGCTAGCACCTCTAGGTATCCCTGCTCCGAGTTCTAAGAACAAATCCCCCCAATTACTTCGATATTCGCCATAAAAAATCCCACCATCCGCAGAGATAGCCAAGTCTCGAGTACGTTCTTGGTAGATAGATTGGGGCAATAATATTGTCGGTCGAGTAAAAATTACATCACGAGTATCGTTATACAAACCAAATGGGATTTTAAAGCGCCCAAAACTTACTCCAACACGATAATCATCCGTTGAAAAAGCAGTATAATCGACCACACCAAAATCTAATTCCACATCATGCTGGTGCCCGACTCCAGCATGTCGAAACAACACCTGTCCCGCCAGTCGCAGATCGGCATTAAGTGTCCAAGAAGCATTTAATCCAGCTTCAGTAAAGTTGAAACTCCCTCCTAAGCTGCTCGTTCCAAAAAAATTATTATCCGACGTTAGAAAGTACCCTTGGGTTAAGAATCCATGTACTTGAATATCCTCGCTCAACTCGATAGCTAATACTCGTTCAGATACTATTAGAAAAATGCTAATATAAAACAATCCAACCATGGCCCAACTGGATATTATAGGAATCATAGCAAAGACTATCACACTAAAGCTGCGGTACAATCGATCGATTAATATTATTTTATTCATCTTTCGTGCCGTATTGACAAAAAAGCCTCCCCGTGCGTAATATAAGGAAATTTTTTGTTGATCTCCCAACTAATTACCAAGGATAGGTTTAACAGATCCATCGATCATCGACCTACTCAAATAACCTATGGCGCCAGGCGTTGAGCTTACAATCGCGCGCATTTTTTTTTCAGATTTTACTATAATTGGTTCTTCCCCCATACCTGAAAATACTAACCGATTCCATGCGGCACGTAATTGATAGGGAAAAACATTAAGAATATGCTTTGAGAATGCAATATGTAAAGGATGTTCATCAGGCATTACAAAAACCCTGATCGGCGAGCCATCCTCCCATTTTCTCAGGCGCATTCCAAAAATAGCCCTGAGTGCACTTTTCGAAAAAAAAGTCTTGGAGTGAGCTGCCGAATTAACGACAACAACTGGTGACTCCTCTATAGATACTGCCTCACTAGCAAGGAAAATAGCGAGAATCCCTAATAATAACCGTAAAGCGCGATTGATAATTCCCCCTAAAGATTATTAATATTAGCCCATCAATATTAAATACAGCAAGAACCGCAAGGAATCAGGCTCATGAAAATTGATTTATCTTATAAACTAGCACAGATATAATTAAAGACACCCAGAATGCGGGAAAAGCGCGCCATCATTAGTTAATAAAACCCATATTTCTGGGTTGGTCCGATAAACTTCTTTTAAGACATCTGAAATATTTCCCAGATAACTTCGACAAGAACCATAATAATCAATGACAGGGCTAATCGGTGCAAAACGAATACCGAAAGTTTGAAGCAATCTCGCGCAAACCGGCTCCATCCCCGCATACCAATAAGTCAAATTATGCTTGGCACTCATGCGCACGATAGCTATAAATAAACCAAGAATCGTATGAGGAAAATGTCTGCGCTGCATTTTCTCACCGGAATCCTGACCTTTACCAGCAGGATATTCAGCGCTCTCCGCTATACCAAGCTTGCTCAAGGTTTCTCCTTTTCGCATCCGGAATTCTGGAGCTATAATCAGCCGTGAGATCTCACCGAGCCGCGAACGGTTAAGATTTTTCAGGGATAAATTGTCCGGGTAAAATGCATTACCCGCATATTCCTCGACTGGGAATCGTGCGTCCAAATTCCTTGGCATCGGCAGTATTACTCTTACTGTACCCGCGATAGAGCCGCTGGGCCTGTGGACAATCAAACTATGTACGGAATGTTCGTCATAGCGATCACGTTCCAGACCTTCCGAGTAATGCTCAGGATGAAATCCAGGAATCTTCGCTTCCAGGCAATAGACCTGGTATCGCAGCCGCCAGCATTTCTGTAGGTGCTCCTGTGTATCCGCTGAAATAATTTCGAAATACTTATTAAATAAAAAAATAAGATTATTCCTGGTTTCCAAAAGATTGATTCCCCAAGCACAGGAAATGCTCATTCTGTTGTCACAACGCCAATAAATCCGATGGCGTTCCAGCCGATCTACACAGGATTCAGACCCGCGGGTCTGAATCTATTCCCGGCACTCGATCTTGAGCACGAAATCGCGGGCTTCGGCGGCAATGTCGGCGGTGAGACGGGAGGAACGCGGCGCGCGGCTCTGATAATCCACCCCGACCGCTTCCAGAAACCCGCGTGCCAAGGCCGATTTAATGGCGAAATTGACGTTCTGCGGGATGTCGCCGGTCATCTCATGCACTCGAACCACGTTCAGCTTCGAACTGACCACGCCCACCACCGCGCCGTCGCCGTCCAGCAGCGGTCCGCCGCTGTTGCCGGCCTGAGTGGGCGCGGTGAATTGCAGGGCGCGGGTATCGTCGCCGGGGCCGATCAAAGAGCTGACGTTGCCGGTGGTCACCTGTGGCCCCGACCCGAGCAGGCCACCCAGCGGATAGCCGACCACGATCACCGTCTCACCCAGGCGGGCCGGTGCCCCTGCGCGGAATACCGCCACGCCGGGCAGAGGAGTATCGGATCGCAGGAGTGCCAGATCGTTGGTCGGGTCGGTGAACACCGGCTCCAGCCGACAACGCTGGCGTGGCGAACGAGCCAGGATTTCGCTTGCGCCCTCGATGACATGATGGTTGGTTAGCACGTAGCCTTCCGGATGCACGCAGAATCCGGTACCGCTGAACGAAGCGGGAGCACCCGGCCGCGCCGGCTCGCGCCGCGACCCAGGTCCGCCGGCGGGACGTTCATCCGGCGCGGGTTCCGGCAGGCGCAGGCCAAAATGCGCCGCCAGCGCCGGTAGACCCGCCGCGAACCCCTGCCCCACCGCCCGGAATTTCCATTGCCCCTGGTGACGGTACAGTTCCGCCAGGATCATGGCGGTTTCACCGCGGCTGGCCAGCGGCAGCGGAAAAACCAGCAGCGGTTGACCCGCCGCGTCCGCCAGCCAGCTTCGAATCGCGGCAAACACCCCGAAAGTCGTCCCTGGCCCCAATCCGGGCCGGACCGCCAGCACGATGGCGATTCGGGCCGCCGCCGCCGGCACGGCGTCCAGGTCCATCCGGAATTCGCCCGGCGGCTCGGCGAACGTCACCGATCCATCGCGGGAACGCGGCTGCTCGGCGCTTACCAGGTCGTTGGGGTCGAGAATCCGGCCGTCGGCGGCCAGCAGCAGCGCGCCCGCCTGGGTTCTGGCGGCAAACTCCTCGCGTGGCTCGCCGGCGACGCCGACGGCGACTCGACCGTTGCCGATCGGGCGATTTTGTCCGGGCTGAAGTTCGTGCATGACCGCATTCCTCCCGCCGTCGCCGACCGTTCAAACGGCCGGCGGAACCGCTTGGAACAAGCGCGAGCCGCCCGGCGGGCCACCGTCAGCGGCCGGAGCCGTTCGACAACTCGCCAATCCTCAACGCAACATCGCGGCTAAACGCTTCCAGATTCTGGTTCATGGCGGCCACCGTCGCCGCGTAGTCCGGCCCGGCCGAAGTCTCCCGGTAGCTCGATGTCCGCGACAGCAGCTCCCTGCCACCGCCATCGAGCACGCGCCAGCGCGCGGCAAGCACGCTCTCCCCATTTTCCAGGCGGTCGAACCGGGTGACTTGGACGGCGACCTGATAGTCGATCGGCGTCGCCCGCTTCCAGGGGTATATGGACACCCGCTGGCTCGGCAGCAGCGCCGCCAGATTTTCGGCCAGCACCCGGACCGTGTTGTCCTTCAGGGACTCGGCCCAGAGGTCGAAATCGGCCATATTCAGCGCGTTCCGGCTGGTTCGGGTCACGATCTGAGGCCGGTCGAGATATTCCGGCAATTCCACGGGACCGACCCCAACCGCAATGTCCCGAGTTGCCGCGCCGCCCGGTCCCGCCGGCGCGGCCTCTGACGCCGCGCTCAATACATAGTAGCGCACCGGTTCGCTGCCGGCGCACCCCGCCAGCACCAACAGTCCGCCCATCAGCGCCGTGCGCGCCACCCTCACTAGCCAATCGTTCATTTTTTCGCTCCGGGTCCGCCCTTGCCGTATAGCAGGGATTCGGGATGGCGGTCTAAATGGTCGCTCAAGGTGCGGATGGAGCGAGCCGCCGCCGCCAGTTCCTCCAGCATGTTGCCAAGATCGACCATCAGCGGCGCCTCGGGATCGACGCTTTCCAGGGTGTTTCGGACCGTCCCCAGGGTTTTCCCCACATCGGAAGCCAGCGCGGCCACCTGCCGGTCGGCGGTTTGCGCCAGCGTCCGTACATCCTTCAGGGTCGCGTCCAAAGAGCGGATCGCCGCCCGCCATTCCGGGGCGTTGACCAGCCGGTTGGCGCCCTGCATCGTCCCCAGCAGTTCGTTGGCAATCTGCTCCAGGGGCAGCTTGCGCAGTTTATCCAGGATATCCAGGGCGGTCTTCTGGAAGGCTTCCAGCGCACCCGGTACCGTTGGAATCTCGGGATACGGCCCACCGTACACCAGTTCCAGCGGCGGGCTGTCGGGATAGAAATCCAACTCGACGAACAGTTGGCCGGTCAGCAGACTGCCCGTTCTCAACTGCGCTCGCAGCCCGCGCTTGACCATATGCTCCATGCCGGGCCGGCGGCCTTCCGCGCGGAGCGTGCCGTAGGTTTCATCAAATTGCTTCATCAGGTCCGGGGGCAAAATCCGCTCCAGTTCCAGCTCCACGGCCACCGGCACGCGAATGTTGCCGGTCTTCAGGTCGATATCGAGCTTTACCTCGGTCACCTTGCCGATCTTGAGGCCGCGAACCTCCACGGGCGCGCCCACGCTCAAGCCCCGCACGGAACCCTCGAAATTCATCATGTAGGAATCGCGGCGGGTATAGGACGATTCGGCGATATCGCTAAAACTATCGTACAGCCGGAACTGAGCACCGTCCCGGCTCGCCGAACCCGCCTCGTCGTGCTCCGGCGCGTCGAAGGCGATGCCGCCCAGCAGCACGGACAGCAGCGATTCCATTCGCACGTCGATACCCTGCGCGCCGAGCGAGACCTCGAAACCGCTGGTTTTCCAAAATCGGCTCTGGTCGCGCACCAGGCGATCGTAAGGCGCGTTCACGAACACATGCACGAGCACGTTCCGGTTGTCTTCGGCCAACTGGGTCGTCAGCACCTCACCCACCTGAATGTCGCGGAAATAGATCGGTGAACCCCGCTGGATCGAGCCCAACTGGTCGGTCAGCAGTAGATAGCGGTGGCCGGGAGTGTCGGCCCTGATCGCTGGCGGCTGTTCGAGTCCGGTGAATGCCCTGGCCGGGTTGCCGTCGTCGAACTCCACTTCGATATAGGTTCCGGACACCACGGTTTCCAGCCCCGAAACGCCGCTGAGCCCCACCCGTGGCCGCACCACCCAGAAGCGGCTGTTTTCGCCCAAGTGCCGCGCCACCTCCTTGTTCATCTCCGCCGTCACGATGACTTGGGACAGATCCGGACTGAAGCGGACGGTTTTGACCACGCCAACATCCAGGGCCTTGTATTTGATTTTGGTCTTACCCGCTTCCAAACCCGTGCCTTCCCGGAAGGTGAGGGTAATGATCGGCCCCTGCTCGCTCAGGGTCTTGTAGGCCAGCCAGGCGCCGATCAGCGCCGCGACCAGGGGAATCAGCCAGACGATCGAAAAGCCGCGGCGTTTTTCCACCACCACCGCGTCGGGCAAGTAATCGTTCCCAGCCGGGCCTGGGTGTCGGATGTCGTTATCGCTCATCGGGGTTCTCCAGTGCATCCCAGATCAGGCGGGGATCGAAGCTCATGGCGGCGAACATGGTAACGACCACGACCGCGGCAAAGGCCAGCGCCCCCGCGCCCGGCTCAATCGTGGCGATGGCACCGAGCTTGACCAGCGCCACCAGGATGGAAATCATGAATACGTCGATCATCGACCAGCGCCCGACCACCTCGGTGATGCGATACAGAACGGTACGGTCCCTGGGGCGCCAGCGCGATTTGCGTTGCACCGAAATCAGCAGGCAGGTCAACGCCAACAGCTTCAGCACCGGTACGACCACGCTGGCGAAAAATACCAGCAGAGCCAGCGGCCACAGGCCACCGGCGATCAGCACCCGCACCCCGCTGAGGATAGTGTCCGGCTCGCCATGCCCCATCGACACCACCGTCATGATCGGCAGGGTGTTGGCGGGAATATAGAGGATGTAGGCGGCCAGGGTCAGCGCCCAGGCGCGCGCCAGACTGTCGGGCTTGCGCAGGTGCAGCGCGGCCCCACAGCGCGGGCAATGGGCGTGGCTACCCGGCGCCAGGGGTTTCATCCGGCTCAGCAGGTGGCAGGCGTGACAACGGGCCAGCGCGGCGCGCGCGGCGGTGACGGGCAAAGCGGGATTCATCGTCGCGTCTCCAGGCGTTCCCAGATCGCTTCCGGCTCCAGCGCGGCATCGGTGGCGGCCATCGCCACGATCAGCGCCGCGAAGGAATACAGCGCCACCCCCGGCACGATGGTGGCGATATCGGACAGCTTGACGAACGCCACCAGCACGCCCAACAGATACACCTCGGTCATCGCCCAGGGATGCAGGGTTTCGATCCAGCGGAACACCTGAGCCATCCACCAGGGCCGACGGCCAAAGTGCAGTGGCAGCAACACGTAGAGCAGAGCCAGGATCTTCAGCAGCGGCGCCAGGATGCTGGCGACGAACACCACCACCGCCAGTGCCCACATGCCCTGTGCATACAGTTCCCGAACGCCGCTAAGCACCGAACTCTGTTGCGCGCGGCCCTGAAACTGAAAATCCAGCAGGGGGTAGACGTTGGCCAGCACGAACAGGATCAGCGCGGCCAGCGCCAGCGTCAGCGAGCGTTCGATGCTGTTCGGCTTGCGGGTGTACAGCAGCGCGCCGCAGCGGACGCAGCGGGCCTTTTCCCCCTCGCGCAGGGGCCGCTTGCGATAGAGCAGATCGCAATCATGGCAAGCGACCAGAGCATCCGTCACCGGCGGTGGAAAAGTTGGAGAATGGGGATCGCTCATCATTGAATTTCGTGAAAATCCAATAAAAAACCGCTTAGTCATGGAAAAAACCGCACTTCTGTCGGATCAAGCGGTTTTTCACCAGCGCAGGTTGGAGGATTTCGCCCTGCCGGGGCCTCTCACGCCCATCTTATCATCCGCTCCGTCGCCGGTTCGGCCACTGACCGGCCGCAGCTCGGAAAAATCATGGATCGCCGGAAACTCGCCCGGCGGTTTGGGCGGCTCGGCGGAATCCGGCCGCAGCACCGACACCAGATAGGCGATCCCCTGCGCCCGCGCCGTGCGCAGGATCGCCAGGTTATCGTCCACCAGCAGCGTCGCCACCGGTTCGAACGGCTCCCGTTCGCGCAGATGTGGCCAGAACTCCGGCTGCTCCTTGACCAGGCCCAGATCGTGCGCGCAGACGATGGCATCGAAGTATCCGGCCAACCGGGTTTTTTCCATCTTCAGCGCCAGACTGCGCGGGTGGGCGTTGGTCACCAGCACCACTCGTTTGCCAGCAACGCGCAGCGCGGCCAGAAATTCCACGACATGGGGGTGTACGGCGATCAGATGCTCGATCTCGCGCTTAAGGGTGACAATATCCAGCGCCAGTTCCCGGCTCCAGTAGTCCAGGCAATACCAGGCCAGCGTCCCCTCCACCAGCCGGGTTCGGTCCGCCACCTCGGCGCACGCGCGCGCCAACGGCAGGCCGTGACGCTCGGCGTAGCGCGCCGGCACCAATTCCCGCCAGAAATGATTGTCGAAACGCAGGTCCAAGAGCGTGCCATCCATGTCGAGCAGGACCGTTTGAATTCGTGACCAGGTTAAACGCATGGTCATAAGTGACTCCAATGGGGCAACGGCTCAGGCCGCAAATTGTGTAGAATGAACGTAAAATACAATCCAGACGCTTCCGAGGTTCTCCGCGGCATGACCGACGCCCCCGATATCGACCTGCCCGCTCTGGCGGCACCGGTTCAGGACATCGCCCGCGAGGCGGGGCGCCGGATTCTGGACGTGTACGCCGGGTCCTTCAGCGTCACCGCCAAGCCCGATCAAAGTCCGGTCACCGAAGCCGACTTCGC
This sequence comes from Candidatus Competibacteraceae bacterium, assembly GCA_016699715.1. Lineage (NCBI taxonomy): Bacteria > Pseudomonadati > Pseudomonadota > Gammaproteobacteria > Candidatus Competibacteraceae > Candidatus Competibacteraceae bacterium. Next base: position 2,797,100 of record CP065007.1, read on the forward strand.
CGCCCACCGCTGCATCCTGCGCGGCCTGAAGGAACTGACGCCCCACATCCCGATTCTGTCCGAGGAAGCCTCCGACATCGGTTTCGCCGAACGCAGCCACTGGGAATGGCTGTGGCTGGTGGACCCGCTCGACGGCACCCGCGAATTTATCCGGCGCAGCGACCAGTTTACGATCAATATTGCCCTGATCCACAACCACGAAGCGGTGTTTGGACTGATCCTGTCGCCGGTCGACGGCGTCTGCTATCACGCCTGGCGCGGCGGCGGCGCCTACAAGCGACCGAGAAACCAGCCGGTCCGCCGCATTCAGGCGACGCGGATTTGCCAGCCATCGATCCGAGTCACCACCAGCCAGGCATCCTACCGCAGCCGGCGTTTGCAGGAGTACCTGCAACGGCTCGGTGATTACCGCCACCTGTTCGTGGGCAGCGCCCTGAAATCCTGCCTCGTCGCCGAAGGCGCGGCCGACCTGTACCCTCGCTTCGGACCGACCGGCGAGTGGGACACCGCCGCCGCGCAGGCGATCGTCGAGGAAGCTGGCGGTCACCTGACCGACATGCAGTTGCGACCGCTGCGCTACAACGCCCGGCCGGTGCTGATCAATCCGGATTTCTTCGCCTTCGGCGACGCCAGCCGCGACTGGTCCCAATATCTCCCCCAGCGCCACCCGGCCGGACAGCCGCTTTCCCTGCCCGGCCACTAGCACAACCCGCTTTCGAGTTTCGCCATGCCTTACGAACGTTATCGCCAGGATCTGCAACGGGAAGGTTTCCAGCACGATCCCGCTCAGGAACGAGCGGTACGGTTTCTGCAAGAAATCTACGATCGATTGATGGCCCAGCCGGAACCGGTCGCCGTCAGCAAAAAACCGGGCTTGCTCGCCCGCCTGGCCGGACGCGACAAAACCGCCGCCGCGCCGCCCGCCGTGCGCGGCTTGTATCTGTGGGGCGGGGTCGGACGCGGCAAAACCTATCTGGTGGACACCTTCGTCGATGCCCTGCCGCTGGAACGCAAGCAACGTATTCACTTTCACAGCTTCATGCGGGCGGTCCACGCCGAACTGAAGGCGCTGAAAAACCAGCAGGACCCGCTGCGCGTCGTCGCTCGCCGCTTCGCCGAACAGGCGCGGGTGATCTGCCTGGACGAGTTCTTCGTCGCCGATATCACCGATGCCATGCTGTTGTACGGCCTGCTGCGGGAGCTGTTCAACCAGGGCGTCACCCTGATCACCACCTCCAACATCCCGCCGGACGATCTGTACAAGGATGGCCTGCAACGCGCCCGTTTCCTGCCGGCGATCGAGTTGCTCAAGCAGCATCTGGATATTCTGAACGTGGACGGTGGGGTGGACTACCGGCTGCGCTACCTGGAAAAGGCCGAGATCTATCACTCGCCGCTGGACGAACGGGCCGAACAGATCCTGAACGAAGTGTTCGACAACATCGCGCCCGAACCCGGCCACCGGGGCGGCGACGTGGAAATCGAGGGCCGCTACATCCCCACGCTGCGCGAAGCGGACGGCATCGTCTGGTTCAACTTCCGAGCGATTTGCGATGGGCCGCGCGGCACCGCCGATTATATTGAAGTGGCCCGCTGCTACCACACCGTACTGATTTCCAACGTACCGGCGATGGATTGGCAGATGGAAAACCCGGCGCGGCGCTTCATCAACCTGGTGGACGAGTTTTATGATCGCGGCGTCAAGCTGATTCTGTCCGCCGCCGTTTCGCCATTCGATCTGTATCAAGGCGAGAAATTGAAGTTCGAGTTCCAGCGCACGGTCAGCCGCCTGCGGGAAATGCAATCACACGAGTATCTGGAACGACCGCACCTGCCCTAAAAAGCCGCGTAAAAACAACTTTAATTTTACCAATCAATAGACTATATAACCACTTGCGGGTGGCCGTGGTGGGCTATATATAGCGGATCGGCCATCTCCTACAATCAAATCCATAGGTTGGTTTTCTTGCACAGCCGCTAAGGCCGCAACCCGTTGGAGCCTGCTCGTGACCCCGCCCAGCAACCCCCTCAGCCCAAAACTGATTCAATTGGGTAACGCCCTGGACGACGTCATCCAGCAGCTCGCGGCCCTGTTCGATCTGATCCCCGCCGCCACCTACGTGCAGCAACTTGCTCCCGAAACCGCCGGCGCCCCGCAAACGCTCTACGTCAGCCCGGATTTCGAACGGATCACGGGCTACTCGCCGGAAGCCTGGTGGCAAACCGATTTCTGGGCCGCGCACGTTCACCCCGACGACCTGGCGGGCGCGCTGGCGATCCGGCGGCGGCTCCGGCATGAAGATCGGGTCGAGCATGAATACCGCTTCCGCCACCGCGACGGCCACGATATCTGGATTCACGACCGCCTCAGCGTCCAACACCATGAAACCGGCACGGCCCGGCTGATGGTAGGTCTGTGGTGGGACGTCAGCAAGCGCAGGAACGCCGAACAGATGCTGGTCACCCACCGCGATCTGCTGTTGGCGCTGCAACGGATCACCGCCGACCCTGAAGCAGCGATGCGGACGATTCTCGATGCCGCGCTGACACTGCCGGGCATCGACTGCGGCGGCATCTACACTGTGGACCCCCGGGACGGTCATCTGACGCTGGCCGTTCACGCCGGCCTCTCCGATGAATACGCGGCGGCGACACGCACGGTCCCGCGCGACTCCCGCCCCGGCGCCATCGCCCACGCCGGCCAGCCACGCTACAGCTTCCGTGATCTCGCCCTGATGGAACTGTCGCCGGCCACCCGACAGGAAGGTCTACGCGCCGTCGCCATCCTGCCGATCCGGCACGACGGGCAAACGGTCGCCTGTTTCAACCTCGCCAGCCATCGGGCCGACACGCTGCCCGACCTGAGCTGTCGGACGCTGGAAACCCTGGCCCTGCAATTGGGCGAGGTGTTGCTCAGGATGCGCGGCGCGGTCGCCGCCAAAATCCAACGGCAAAATCTGCTGGCCCTCTTCGAAGCGCTCGACGATTTCGTTTTCGTGCTCGACGAAACCGGCAATATCATCTATCAGAACCCGAGCGTGGAACGACTGCTCGGGTACGACTCGGTCGAATTGCAGGGCCGCAACCTGCTTGCGGTTCACCCATCGGAGCGGCATGCCGAAGTCAAGCGTGCCCTCAACAGGATGCCGACCAGCCGCCGCGGAGTGTACCAAGTGCCTCTGCAAACTCGATCCGGCGAGACGATTCCGGTCGAGACCCGGATCTTGCGCGGCCAGTGGAACGACCGCCCGGCGCTGCTTAGCGTCAGCCGCGACATCTCCGAATTGCTCGCCAGCCAGCGCCAGGTGGCGGAAGAGCGCATCCTGCTGCGCACGATCTACGAAGCTCTGCCCGACCTGCTTTGGATCAAGGACCCAGAAGGCCGTTTTCTTCTCTGTAACCAGGCCTTTGCCACCTATTATGGCGCTCCCGAGGCGGTCATCATCGGCAAGACCGATGGCGATTTCGTGGATGCCGAAACCACCGCCTTCTACCACGAAAAAGATCGCGCCGCGCTGATGGCCGGCGAGTCACGCACCAACGAAGAATGGCTGGTCTATCCCGACGGTCACCGCGCCCTGGTGGAAACCACCAAAACGCCGATACGCGGCAACGACGGCCAGTGGCTCGGCGTACTCGGCATCGCTCACAACATCACCGTGCGCCACGAGGCGCAGGAAGCCGTCCATCGCCTCTATCAGGCGATCGAACAAATCCCGATCTCCATCGTGCTGACCGACCTGAAAGCCCGAATTGAATACGTCAATACCTATTTCACTCAAGTCACCGGCTACAGTCGCGAGGAGGTGCTCGGCCAAAATCCGCGCCTGCTTAAATCGGGCCAGACGCCGCCGAGCCATTATCGGCGGCTGTGGCAAACCCTCACCGAGGGCCGCATCTGGACCGGCGAGCTTCATAACCGGCGCAAGGATGGTTCGCTGTACTGGGAGCGGGCCATCATTGCGCCGGTGCGCGATCTGAACGGGCTCATCGCGCATTATCTCGCGGTCAAGGAAGACATTAGCGCCCGCCGTCAGGACGAACAACGGCTGCGGCTGGCCGCCAGTGTCTTCAAGCACGCTCACGAGGGCATCATCGTCACTGATGCCAGCGGCACCATTATCGAAGTCAACGACGCTTTCAGCATGCTGACCGGCTACAGCCGTGATGAAGCGCTCGGCCAAAACCCGCGTTTTCTCCAGTCTGGCCGCCACGATCCCGAATTTTACGCCATCCTGTGGCAAGACTTGATCGATAAAGGACTCTGGACCGGCGAGCTGTGGAACCGCAAGAAGAACGGCGAGCTGTACGCGGAGATGGCCAGCATCTCGGCGGTGCATGACGAAGCCGGCCGCGTCACCCACTACGTCAACATCTTCGCCGACATCACCGAACTCAAGAACAGCCAGCACCGCCTGGAAAAGCTGGCCTATCACGATCCGCTCACCCAACTGCCCAACCGCGCCCTGCTCGCCGACCGGCTGCAACTGGCCATCGCTCAGGCCAAACGCCAAAAGACTTTTCTGGCGGTCTGCTACCTCGACCTGGACGGGTTCAAGTCAGTCAACGACACCCTTGGCCACGCCGTCGGCGACCAGCTGCTGGTCGCCGTCGCCGAGCGCCTGCGGACCTGCGTGCGTGGCAGCGACACGGTGTCGCGGCTGGGCGGCGATGAATTCGTCGTGCTGTTCGGGGGATTAAACAGCGTGGAAGAATGCCAAGGCGCCGTCACTCGGCTGCTGAACGCCTTGGCTACGCCCCATGTGTTCGGCGACCATGTGCTTACCGTAACCGCCAGCATCGGCGTTGTCCTCCACTCGCTGGACGACAACGACGCGGACACCCTGTTGCGCCACGCCGACCAGGCCATGTATCTGGCCAAACAGGCGGGCCACAACCGTTATTGGTTGTTCGGCGCCGGGCAAAATTCCTGATGGAGACCTTGGGACAGGTGCTCCTTGCTCGAATAGTTTTTTTTACGCAAGTAAAACGACAGGATGATTGAGCGCGCGACCCAGACGCAGATGTTACTGGTGTCTACGCGGTATGCGGATCACTGAACTGTTGAGCTGGCGTATGGACTTCCGCAGAAAGAGCTTTCGGTTTAACCCTTCGTCCGACCGGACCATATTCGATATTATTGGGAAACGAAGAAGCTCGGACCCTCGGAGAAAGCGAAGCGATGATGACACGTTGTAAGCACGCAGTGAGAGTGACCATGGCGGCTGTCCTTATCGCCATAATAACTCTTGTCGGTGAAGTCGGCGCAGCGGACGATCCGGTTACCGTGACGATCGCGACCGGCCGGGTGGGCGGCCTCTACCACCCCGTCGGCGGAGCTATTTGCAAGCTCGTCAACGAAAACCGTGTCGCTCACGGCATCAGCTGCACCGTCGAAATCACCGGTGGATCCATCCCGAACATCAAGGACCTGCGAGATGGGGACGTCGATCTTGCTCTGGCCCAGTCCGACGCATTGCATAATGCCTTTTACGGGAACGGGCCGTTTAGGGGAGAGGAATCATTCAAGAATCTGCGCTTGGTGTTCGGACTCTACATCGAGTACTTCACGGTCGTCGCCCGTGGCAGACGGGACATCGATACGTTCGAAGACCTGAAGGGCAAGCGGGTCTATGTGGGCGAGGAGGGTTCGAGCCGACGCAATGCCATGGATGTGTTGATGGAGGCCCACGGTTGGACGGGCGAGGAAGTGACTGATGTCTCCACGTTCAAGGGCGCCAACTTGGCCGAGGCCCTCTGCGACGGCGAGTTCGACGCGTTCGTCTACACAATCGGGCATCCCAACCCGACGGTCAGGGAGGCCGCGACCCTGTGCGACATAAAACTGGTGGACGTTTCGAGTTCAATCATCAAGAAACTCGCCCGACAGAACCCGTTCTACGTCAGTTCGGTGATCAAGGGAAACACTTACCGGGGCAATCCTCAGGACACTCCGACGCTGGGCGTGATATCGATGCTGGCGACGTCAGCCAAGGTTGACCCGAACGTGATCTATCAGGTCACCCAGGCCTACTTCGAAAACCTGGATCTTCTTCAGGCACTGTCGCCGTTGTTCTTGTCCTTGACCAAAGACCAGATGGCCGAGACGGATCTGGACGTGCCCTTCCACGAAGGCGCATTGAAGTACTTTTCCGAAGTCGGCCTCAGAGGAACGGACTAAAACATGATCAGGATTATCCTCGGGCGGTCTCGCTGGGTATGGGTCTTCATCCTCGTGCTTCTCGCGCCTCAAACGCCCGCGCAAATCAGCGATCTTGGCGCCATCCTTGGCGCGATCGAAGATCCCTATCCATTGCGCTCGGCGGATACGTCGAGCCCGCGCGACACCTTGCGAACCTACCTGCGCGATATCGACACAGCCTTGGACGCCTGGCGGAGCGGCAAGCCCAACGCCGATATCGCCAGGCCGCTCTTACGAGCCGCTGATACGATTGACTTCGGCGAGTTGCGTGCCATCGATCGTCGCGCAGCCATGACGATCAAAATGATTTTGCTCAAGGAAATTCTCGACCGGGTCGAGCTGCCGCCGTTTGAAGACATTCCGGACGATGAAGAGGTTGCGCAACAGAAAATCGTGCGCTGGATTATTCCCAATACGAAGATCGAGATCGCCAAAATTGCGGAGGGACCCCACGCTGGCGAATTTCTCTTTACGAAAAAAACGGTCGAAAATCTGAGTAGTTATTACGAGCTGGCGCGGGATCTTCCCTACAAAAAGGGAGCGTCCGTCGGACTATACGATGAAATGCTTTACAGTCCTGGCAACTGGCTGCCAAGAGATTTTCTAGACCATCTGCCTCATTGGGCGAAAATAATCGTTCTTGGACAAGGGGTGTGGCAATGGATTTCTGTTTTTTTACTTCTCATCATTTCAGCAATATTGATCCGGTTTGCGTATCGGCAAGGCACCCGGTGGGATGAAAAACACAGAATTTCACGCCCGTCCCTAAGATTTGGCGTGCCACTTGCCCTGCTTGGGTCTTTTGTCATTGCACATCTTTTCGGGCTGGCGTCTTTCAGTGGGATTGGTCTCTTCGAAACCCCCTATGCGGTCGTTTCTTACATCGCACTCGTCGTGAAAGTCGGTAGCCTTGCTATGTTCGTTATCGTCGTTGCGGGTCGGCTCGCCGACGGCGTCGCGTTCAGTCAAGAGGGTCCTATGCAAAAACGTCGAGTCGACGCCGCCTTGCTGAGGGTCGTTTTTCGCTTGGTGAGTGTGGTCGTTCTCGCCTACCTGGGCATCTACGCGGCGGAAGCCGTCGGCATCCCGATCGCCCCGCTGGTGGCTGGTCTCGGCGTCGGCGGTCTCGCCATCGCCCTCGCCATCCGGCCGACCCTGGAGAACATCATCGGCGGTCTGACCCTGTTCGCGGATCGGCCGGTGCGGGTCGGCGACTTCTGCCGTTACGGCGATGAGATCGGCACCGTCGAGCAGATCGGTTTGCGGTCGACACGGATTCGCTCGCTGGAGCGGACCATCGTGACCGTCCCCAACGCCGAATTCTCGCAGATGAAGCTGGACAACTTCGCCGCACGCGACCAGCGCCTGCTCAAGACCGTTTTGGGACTCCGCTACGAAACCACCCCGGAACAACTCCGCTACGTTCTGGCGGAACTGCGCAAGATGCTGCTCGGTCACCCCATGGTCACGCCAGCGCCTGCCCGGGTGCGGTTCGTCGGCTATGGCGCCTATTCCCTGGACCTCGAGATCTTCGCCTACCTGCGCTGCCAGGACCAGGACACCTTTCTCGCCATCCAGGAGGACATCTTTCTTCGTATCGCCGACATCGTGAAGGATGGCGGTACCGGCTTCGCTTTCCCGTCGCAGACCCACTATCACAGGCGCGACGACGGCATCGACGCCGAGCGCGGTCGCGACACCGAAGCGAAGGTGGAGGACTGGCGGGAACACGATCGTTTGCCGTTCCCCGAGTTCGATCCGCGCCTCCGCCGGGAAATGGAAGATATGCTCGACTATCCGCAGAGGGGTGCTTACAACTACAAACACCGAAAGGCTCTCTCGGATGGGTCTTGGTCGGTGCCTCCGGCGCCCAAGGGAGGGGAAGACACGAAACGGAAATTTACGCACTCTGAGGCGTCAGCCGCCGCGCCTGCAACCAGAAGGATCGTCGGTGCTGAGGACAAATAGGGCTATTTCAGCCATCGATGCGACGTTTGCCACATTGAACATCCCGGTTCGGACCGATCCGGAACCCTTGTTTGGGAAGTCCGTCACAGACCCGTCGTAACGAACGCGATCGACAAGGTTGAAGAAGGACGCGGTCTCGCGACCCCGCCCATGATCTCGCGCCAGAGACCGGGTCGTTCGATCACATCCGACGCAAGCGATCAGCATCACCGCAACCCGCAACCCAGGCCATGCGTTTCGGCCTTCGAAATCGCCCATCATTGCGTCGTTACGAGGCGATGGCGCTCACCGCGCGATGGCGCTTCGCGATATCAAACACGAAATCATACTGAACCAGTGCCGTAGTCAGGCTTGTTACCCTTTTTTGCACGAATCCTTACGGTTACCCTCATTGGCTCGCCGTCGTCTTCCCAGCGGCGTCCGGTGCGGGCGCGTCCCCTCGGAGATAAAGCGTCTGGCTCGGGAATGCCATGCTGAGGCCGTTGCGCTGGACGATGTCGCAGCAGCGGTAAATGACGTCCTGCTTGACCTTCAGCCACTCTTCCCAGTCGACGCTCTTGGAGAAGCAATAGACCATAATGTTGATCGAACTCTCCCCGAGATTGTCCAGGTAGACCAGCAACGTCTTCATCACGCCCTGACTATCCAGGGCATTGGCGATCCTGGTCTGATACTGCTGGGTGTACTGGGAGGTGTCGGTGGTGCTGTCGGAGGTCTCCGGATGCTCGATGAGCATCGCGCGAATGTCATCGACAGTCTTGCGCACCATCGCCATGTCGCTGCCGTATTCCAGTCCGACGCTGAACAGGATGCGCCGCCCGAGCTTGCGCCGGCTCCAGTTGCGCACGGCCACCCCGGCCAGATAGGCATTGGGTATGAAGATGATCGCGTTGTCGAAGGTGCGGATCTTGGTGCTGCGCAGGCCCACGTCGATGACCGTGCCATTGGCGTCGGGGGTCACGATCCAGTCCCCCTCACTGAACATGTCGTCGGCGATGATGGAGATGCAGCCGAACATGTTGGCGATGGTCTCCTTGGCCGCAAACGCGACGGCCAGCCCGCCGATACCGAGGGACGCCAGCAGCGTGCTGATGTCATAGCCCAGGTCGTGTAGCAGGTAGAGCGCCGTGACGATGATGATGGTGAAGCGTGTCAGGTTGGACAGGAAGTTGACCAGCTCGCCCCGGAGTTTCGGGTAGCGCTGGTGTAGCGGCTCCGAATACACGATGACGACGCTGTCGATGAGCCGAAGCAAGGCCCAGACGACGAGGAGCACGACCAGGACGTCGTACACCGTCACCAGGCCGGCATCCGGCTCGCGCAGCAGCAGGATGCGACCCGCCAAACCCAGCGCGAACAACAACAGCAGCACCTGCAGCGGCCTGCCGAAGGAGAGTCGCAGCAGCCGAGTGAATCGCTGGGCCTCCGTGGGACTCGTCCGCGAGCGGGAAAGCGGGCGGCTGATGCGCCTGACCAGCAGCGGCAGCAACAGGAACCCGATGCCGGTGAGCGCCAGGAACACGACGACAGCAGCGACCACTTGGCCCAGCGTCAGCCGCTGGGATGGGGACAGCGCTGCATTGACGTCGGCAATGCCCGGCAAGGCGTTCACCCTTTCGATGAGGGCGCCGATGTTGAGCCAGCGCAGCAACGGGTCGCCGCTGATGGCCTTGGTGAAGAGATCCTGGAGGGATGCGAGGATGGTGTCATAGGCGCCCGTGTGTTGCTGGTACGCATCGTATGCGTCGACCAGCGCGACCTCGTCCGGGCTACGCTGCGCTGCCGGCAGGGCATGGATACGGGCGACAGCCTGCTGGAAGGGGATCGGGTTGAAGCGGGTGCGCTTGCGAAATGCCGCGAACGACCGCTCGAAGGTAGACGCCGGGGCGAACGATGACCATTGCTCCGGCACGGCGTCGAGCAAACGGCCGAAGGCGGCGTCCAGTATGGCGGTGTTCAGCGTCAGCACCGCCGTCATCTCCCTGGTGAGATCACCGCTGCGCCGCGCCTGCTCCACCTGGTCGCGCAGGCTGAGCAGTCTCTCGGGCGCGACCGCCGGCGCCAGGCCTGCTGTTTCGCCGGCGACCATGCGCCAAGCCAGCTGCTGAAGCTGCCAATGGCGCTGGAGTTCCAGTTGCTGGCGCTGCTTAGGGTCCTGGTGGCAACGATGCGGTTGTCCAGCTCAGTCAGGGACACCACCAGATCGGGCGCCACGCCACTGCTGCCGCTGAGATTCTCCGCCGAGATCACGGTTTCCGCCATTCCTTGCGGCAGTGCGAGCAAGCCAAGCACGAATGCCAGAACCTTGAGTCGTGTTGCCATCATCGTTGTCTTCATGCGCCTTCGCTGCGGTCTCGAGGGTTCGGTAGGGCTGTAATACCGTTTCTCGATAGGTTTTACCTTCCCACGCGCCTGCTGGGATTGCGCTACGCTTCATCCTGGCCCACCAGTTAAAAAGTCAAAATCTACCGGGAATTGGTATAACATTTCCTGGATTACATCGCTATGACGATCAGCTCGCCCTTGGAGTTGTCCACTGATGCAATCGTCTGGTGCTGGTTTAGTCCGATTGTGTAGCTTCTCAATAACTCAGGGCAAGCTTGGAGCTGCCAGCGCCCGCTGGCGCACAATATCGGGAAAGGGTGGGATGCGGTGAGTTTGCGAGAGTCGATCCTGCCAATAGTCCCAGAACGAGATGCCGAGTTTGCGGCACGTCTTTTTCAGACTGGCGAAGGTGTCCCGACATCGCCGCCCCAGGTCGCTGCGGGTTCCGCCGCTGATCTTGCGCTTCTTCACGAAGTCACGAATGCCGGTTTCGCTGCCGTTGGCGTGTAGCACCACCTCGGGGCGCTTGAGCACAGTAATTCAGCCTTAAGTGCTCCTTGCTCAAATATAACGCTCCCAACAGGTTGTGAAGTTGGGGATGCAGGTTGGGTTGGCGTGCCGCGCGCCAACCCAACCCACGAATCTACAAATTGCGATCAGCCGCTATTTGGGAAACATGAACTGCACTTGCGCGCGGATCTGCCAGTTGGCAGCATCATCCGGCGCGGCCACGTTGTAGTAGGCCGACAACTGCGTGTTCACCGGCAGCTTGCCGAAGTGAAAAATCTTGCCAATACCACCACCCAGGGGCACGGTCCACTGCTGACCGCTGTCGGCCTTCCAGTTGACGGTCAGGATGGGCGCGCTGGTGAGATAGAAGCCGCTCTTGAAGTTGTAGTTGAGAAAGGGCTGGATCAGGCCGTTGTTGTACGAGCCGCCTTGCTGGTCGCTGGTGAGCGACCAGATGTTGTTGATCAGTGCGCCATACACCCACGGACTGCCCTTATCGAGGTGCAGCATCACGAACGAGGGTCCCAGGCCCCAATTGTCGTTGCCCAACTCCGCGTTGCTGTTGGTGGGCAACTGGGCGATGGCCCCGACGCCCCAGATCCACTCACCGGGGTTGGCCGGAGACAGGAACGCCGTGAACTGGATATCGCCGATACCGTTGGTGCGGTCGTCGCCCGGATAGAGCGACGGCATCGAGATCACCGGAATAATCGTGCGGGTGATGATGTTCCAGTCCTCGTTCACCGAGACCGGGATCACCGGCTGGATGTTAAGGACGTTCTGCGTCCCTTTCTCCGGCCCGAAATTGAGATTGGTGTTGTTCTGGAACGGCACGCTGATCAGGTTGCCCACCGGGTTCTGGGCGAGCTTCGCCAGTTCCTCGGCGCTCAATTCGGCGTGCGCGGGCGCTGCCGTGAACAGCATGGCGGCAAACCAGGCCACACTGGCCCTGGATGGTGTTTTCGTTTGCATCATTTTCTCCAAAAAACGTTTTTATCGCTGCTGTCTTAAGGAACGTCTTTCTCGTCTCACTTAACCAGTTCGATCTCGCTCGGCCGCCAGGACTTGTCGAAGAAGGCCGGCAGCGGGCTGTAGAGACGCAGGATGGTGAACCAGCTCTTGCCCGGAACCGTCTGCAGCCAGTTACCCTCTTCGCCTTTAGGCGCTTCCGGCGCGAAATAGATGTCGTAGGAACCGTCGGCGTTCTTCTTCATCCCTTTGGTTTGGCTGCCCACGGTTGGGAATAACTGGCTGGTTTGCAGTTGCGTGCGGGTCTGGGTGTCGTAAAGCGTGACCGCCCAGAAATTGTTCACAGGTACGTTCGGCGGCAAGTGCAGCTTGTAGGTCTTCGAACCGTCGAACGGTTTGTCGTTGCTATCCAGCATACCCAATGCGTAGTCAGAACCTGCTCCCGCGCGAGTCACAGCCATCGCAGGCGTCACGCCACCGGCGTTGTAGTAGAACAGCACTCTCGCATCGAGATTCATTGCGCCGTCCGTTTCGAACGAGGTGTTCTTGTTCGCAAAGCTATTGTACAGGACAAAAATAACTTGCTAAAAATTAAGATAAAAAATAACAGCTATTTTGAGGGTAGTAGGATCGCGAGGTTGCTGTTATCATAACTAATTGATTGATAACATTAATTCTAAAACAGGCGAGGTTAATTCCGTGAATTCCCCTTTTTTAATACCCGGCACTTTGCAGAAATGCTTCATCATCATTTTCACTGGAACCGAGCGCGTATCTCTTGCATCGTCTATTTAATTATCGGAATCATCCAGATGGGAACGGTCAATCTCGCAAAGATTGCTGTCACCTTTCCTGGGCGTGCGCAACCGGCCTCTCATTACAAACGCCTTCAACGACTTTTTTGTCAATTTTCTCTAGACCTGAATCAAGTCGCCCGGTTCATTGCCAGTCTTATTCCTGTGCTTCAGTTCAAATTGATGCTCGATAGAACCAATTGGAAATAGGGTAATGTTAATATCAATGACCTTGTTTTAGGAATCGTCTATCGCGGATCTGCTTTTCCTATACTATGGGTTGCTTTATACCATTTATGATTAGATTTTGTTATCATACTTATTTAACCTACTTTTATTGATCCAGTCATGAGCCGCTCATTACAAGTCGAAATCCACGAATCCTCCGAAGAACTAAAGCGCATAATGAATGAACAAACTCACGCCAAGTTTCGAGAGCGATTACAAATTCTATATTGGATTAAAAGTGAGATTTTTCATTCTTTACAAGAGTTAGCCGATCATTTAGGGCGATCGAAATCCGTCATTGTCAAGTGGCTCAAAGTATATCGTACCCAAGGCTTAATCGGGCTGTTGCAGTGGAATTATCATGGCGGCCGTCGTTCGAGAATTACCGAAGCTATGAGAGAGGCACTCCAGCGCCGTCTGGACGATCCGACTCATGGATTTCATAGTTACGGACAAATCCAGCAGTGGCTTCTCCAGGAATACGAGGTCGATATTCCTTATTCAACAGTGCATCAAGTCGTTCGTTATCAACTCAAAGCAAAACTTAAAGTGGCGCGGCCAACGAGCGTTCATCGCCATGAAGAGGCGGTGGTTTCTTTTAAAAAAAACTTCCACGACAACTCATTGTACAGGACAAAATCATCTAACCAAATGAATTTACGTTAAAATTCTGCCGGGTGGCGTATTGGTTAGAGGTAGAAAACAGCGATTTTGAGGGCTCGATCCCAACCGTTTAAAGAGCGACTCCAGTGCCTGATGAAAAGCGTATTGCCGGGCGGATTCTTGGTGATGAAATAAACAACTTCTCAAATAATCTAAAGGGGGTGTCCATCTGAGTGCGGTAATCCCTACCTGTTGTGGTCTCGCCACGGGCGAACTGACGAGGTGACAGCAAGCGACGCCGGGCTCAGATGATGCGCTGACAGCGGGCACGGGGGGATGAGCTTCGGCGATGGGTTTGCCACCAGCGAGCGGTAGGTCATGGGACCTGTTTGCACGGCTTGTTCGAGGAGCCGCCGGAACAACAGTCCACGAAATGCAGAATGACGCCGATTGAATCGAAACGCAAACTCGTCAAGGTAGCCTTGCAGATGATCGGACTCGACGGCGCCTTGGTGGGTGCCGAGAAGCCATCGTTTGAGCAAGGCAGCCACCCTGTGGACACCGGGCATGGAGACGTGAGCAGGATCACCGCTATCGGAGACGATAGTCCGTCGATGAATCAATCCGTGAGTGGCGAGATCGTGGTAGCCACTCCAGCCATCGGTCAACACGGTGGCCCCGCGCGCCACGGCATCGCAGACGAATGGCACCAAACTTGCGCCCGACGCATCAGGAACACAAAGCATCCGTACCCGTCCGAAGCCCTTGGGAGATCGCAGCTCGATGGCGACCGCAACCAGCGACTTGCGTCCCGCACCACGGCCACGCTTGCCGCCATGTTCTTCACCGCCAACCAGGGTTTCATCAACTGCCACCTCACCGCTCAGGCGATCGCGATCTGGACGAACCATCGCCGTGCGAAAGCGGTGCAGCATCGTCCACGCCGTCTGGTAGGAGCCGAAGCCCAACAGGCGCTGAAGCGTCTTGGCCGAAACCCCATTCTTCGCCGAGGTCATGTACCAGGCAACAGCGAACCAAACCGTCAGCGGTGTACGAGTGCGGTGGAAGATCGTCCCCGTGGTCACCGACACACGACGCCTGCAGCGTTCACACCAAAACCGCCCGTCACTCATCCGCCAACTCTTGGTGGTTCCGCAGCGCGGGCAAACGAAACCGTCTGGCCAGCGCAGCCAATCAAGATAGTCGAGACAGGCGTCATCATCGGGAAACCACGCGCACAACTCGGCATAGTCACGCGGGTAATCGTGACCGCCCTGGAGAGCAGAGGCAGGAAGCTGCTTCGTCATCCCTACATTTTGTGCTTACCGCACTCAGATGGACACCCCCTTAATCTAATCCATAGCGAAAAAGACTTTGGGTGGGACGGCCATGTTTTTTGATCTTGATCGGTTTAATTTCATGGCGCCATTCACCAATAATATGCGCCCAACTAAATGCAATAGCGAGAAAAGCCATCCATTTTTCAAGTCGCTGGGGGTCAGTTATATGGGTGGATTCCAGATCGAATCCCCGAGTTTTTAAGCAAATGAAAAGCGTTTCGATCGGCCAGCGTTCCTTATAATTTTCCAACGCGGTTTCCGGTTGTTCTTGCGTTGCGAGAATAACGAATTCACCGTTGGCCATTTTCAGACCAATCACATAAAGAGAGTGCCCCCACACGGTTCGTTGGCCCGATAAAACCAGAGCGCTGCCACGGGGTAGGCCTCGAAAAAGATTTTCGGCGGAGACGGGGACCCCTCGGGAGTTAGAGATTTGCGTATTCTTTTTGATGCGTATTACGAATTTAATTTGATTTTCAATAAGATAACCAAACCATTGAATCCCAATAAACTCGCGATCCGCAAACAAGCAGGCGATCATTTGCGGGCCGAAAATCGTAAGGAATCGATTCATTAATGCTATTCTTTCTTGGGTATTTGAGTTGCCTTTTTTATCTAAAGCAACCCATAGTATAGGAAAAGCAGATCCGCGATAGACGACTCCTAAAACAAGGTAATTGATATTGACATCACCATATTTCCAATTGGTTCTATCGAGTGTCAATTTGAACTGAAGCACAGGAATGAGACTGGCAATGAACCGGGCGACTTGATTCAGGTCTAGAGAAAATTGACAAAAAAGTCGTTGAAGGCGTTTGTAATGAGAGGCCGGTTGCGCACGCCCAGGAAAGGTGACAGCAATCTTTGCGAGATTGACCGTTCCCATCTGGATGATTCCGATAATTAAATAGACAATGCAAGAGATACGCGCTCGGTTCCAGTGAAAATGATGATGAAGCATTTCTGCAAAGTGCCGGGTATTAAAAAAGGGGAATTCACGGAATTAACCTCGCCTGTTTTAGAATTAATGTTATCAATCAATTAGTTATGATAACAGCAACCTCGCGATCCTACTACCCTCAAAATAGCTGTTATTTTTTATCTTAATTTTCAGCAAGTTATTTTTGTCCTGTACAATGACGACAACTTGAATTAATTGATATTCTTCAGCAAGTTGAAAATGAAGCGGTCCGGCCTTTACGGTATTGGTGCCAAGATGAAAGTCGCTTTGGATTAAAAACGATCACCCGGCGGGTCATCACCGCATTGGGGATTAAGCCAGTTGGTCCAGTTCAATGGACCTTTCAATCATTTTGGCTCTATGGTGCCATTGAGCCACTGAGTGGCGAAAACTTCTTTTTAGAATTTTCCCATTTAGATGCTGATTGCTTTCAGTGGTTTTTGAATGAATTTTCTAAAACTTATCCGCACAGCCCTCAACGTAATTCAATTGGATAACGGTCGCTTTCATTATGCCAAAAAACTTGTAATCCCCGATAATGTCGTCTTATTATTCCAACCGCCTTACAGTCCCGATGTGAACCCCATTGAGCGTGTTTGGCAATCAATGAAAGATCAATTGTGTTGGATCAATTTAAAAACCCTAGATGAACTACGTAAAAAAGTGGATGAACTCATTCAATCGCTTCTCCCAAGCGAAGTGGTTTCTTTGACCAGTTTTGATTTTATTTTATCTGCACTAAAGTAGTAAAATCTATTAGTAATCGGTATTAGATAAAAAAGGCAACTCAAATACCCAAGAAAGAATAGCATTAATGAATCGATTCCTCACGATTTTCGGCCCGCGAATGATCGCCTGCTTGTTTGCGGATCGCGAGTTTATTGGGATTCAATGGTTTGGTTATCTTATTGAAAATCAAATTAAATTCGTAATACGCATCAAAAAGAATACGCAAAAGAAAATTATCAGGAACGCTGGCCGATCGAAACGCTTTTCATTTGCTTAAAAACCCGGGGATTCGATCTGGAATCCACCCATATAACTGACCCCCAGCGACTTGAAAAGTGGATGGCTTTTCTCGCTATTGCATTGAGTTGGACGCATATTATTGGTGAATGGCGCCATGAAATTAAACCGATCAAGATCAAAAAAAATGGCCGTCCCACCCAAAGTCTTTTTCGCTATGGATTAGATTATTTGAGAAGTTGTTTATTTCATCACCAAGAATCCGCCCGGCAATACGCTTTTCATCAGGCACTGGAGTCGCTCTTTAAACGGTTGGGATCGAGCCCTCAAAATCGCTGTTTTCTACCTCTAACCAATAATACGCCACCCAGCAGAATTTTAACGTAAATTCATTGGGTTAGATGATTTTGTCCTGTACAATGATACAGCTTCTTAGCATTCTTCCACCATGTCTGCACGATCATGAGGAACTGACAGGTGACAACATGATACACCTAGACTTTTTATTTTATCAGAAATTCCCGCTATCTTGATTTGCAATTGATTTAAAATGAATTTTTTTATGTGTAATTATAGTTACACTGAGAGAATTATCATTAAAAATCAGTTTACTTTAAAAAGAGGCCGGGAACTGCTGTTATTTTATCCGGAACTTCAGCATTGCCATGTATCTATTTTGCGCTTGCTGGAACATCAAAACGTAAGCCGAGCATGGCTACCAGAAAAGCCAATGACTCAGCATGTCTTGGCCCTTCACGGCGATAAAGCTCGATCTTAGCCAGCACATTCTGCGCGTTGTTACGCCTGGCCACCGGCGACTCATCCTTCGCATTTCGCAGCCGCTTGTCCAATTCATTTATACGCGCCTCCAAACCGAGGCGGGTATCGGCCGCAAGTTGCTCTGTCGCCAAGTATCGGTCGATCATTTTCTGAGCCGTATCAACTTCCGCTTGGGCCAGCTCTTCTTTTTTTGTGTCTCCCATCACTTTAGTGATCCAGAGATGAGCCAGCAATTCTGGAAGATGATTTTTTGCAACATCATGCATTTTTTTATAGTTATTAAGCGCATTTTTATGCAAAACCCATGCCTGTCGGATAATGTTGCGTTCGGATTCAACCTCCGCCAGCTCTCTTGTCGCCTGCTCGAGAATACGGTGCGTTTCTAGCTCAATCACATGGAGTTCCACGGTTTTACCCATCATTAAACTGATTGCCGAGATCATATGCAGTAATTATACTGCATTGCACAGAATAAAAATAACTTACTGAAAATATAAAATAACGGGTGTTTCGATGGCAGTAAGCGCCTCCCCTTTTTTAATATCCGGCGCTTCGCGGAAATGATTAATCATCATTTTCACTGGAATCGAGCTTATAGCTATTGCACCGTCTATTTAATTATCGGAATCACCTAGATGGGAACGGTCAATCTCGAAAAGATCGCCACCACCTTTCCTGGAACTTATGTCAATTCGGCGGACCAGCCCAGCGGCAAGGCCAACACGAACGGAACGGTGGCGAATGGTGGCGAATGGCGGCGCGGCCACGGTCGAAAGGGCCACCCAACTCAACGATCAGTTCCGAATGCGCCAAGGTGTGCTTCCCGGCCGGCCGGGGCTGGATGCGGAGCAGTCCGTCGATGATCTCGCCCACCATGTGGCCCGGCAGGGCCAACAGATCATCGTATAGCGTGAGTTTTTTCACGGTATTCGGCATATTCCTTCCTCGTGAACCCGTTGTGCGCGGCACGAACGGTGTTTGCACTGTCGGACCGGCAAGTCACGGGCTCGATGAAACTTCAGTTTGGCAAACCGCCTCCAATCCCGCTATTCCTCACCATCACAACCGATGCCATGAACGATCACCTTCTCATCGTGGACGACGATCCCGGCTTGCGCGAACTGCTGGCCGATTATCTGAGCCGCAATGGCTTCCGAGTGAGCGGCGCGGCCGATGGCCGGGGGCTGTGGGCGGCGCTGGAGCAGGCGCCGGTCGATCTGATCGTCCTCGACCTGATGCTGCCCGGCGACGACGGACTGGTGCTGTGCCGCAACCTGCGCGCCCGCTCGCAGATCCCGATCATCATGCTGACCGCGCGCGGCGACGACACCGACCGCATCGTTGGGCTGGAAATGGGCGCCGACGATTATCTGTCCAAACCGTTCAACCCCCGCGAGCTGCTGGCCCGAATCAAGGGGGTCCTGCGACGCAGCCGTAACACCCCCGGCGAACCGGGTGAACCCAAGCGCTTCCATTTCGCCGGCTGGAGCCTGGATGTGGCCAGCCGGCAACTGATCGCGCCCGATGAGGTGCGGGTGCCGCTGGGCGCCAGCGAATACCGGCTGCTGCAAGTGTTTCTGGAGCATCCACAGCGAGTGCTGAACCGTGATCAGTTGCTGGACCTGACCCAGGGCCGCGAGGCCGTGCCGTTCGACCGCAGTATCGACGTACAGGTCAGCCGATTGCGCCGACGGCTGCGCGACGACCCGCGCGAAGCGGTCATCATCAAGACCGTTCGCAGCGAAGGTTATCTGCTGGCGGCCCACGTCAGCCGGGAGTTCTGATGCGTCTATTGCCGCAATCCCTGTTCGGTCGGCTGCTGCTATTCCTGACTGGCGGTCTGGTGCTCGCTCAACTGTTGAGCGCCGGGATTCTGCTGCAAGACCGCGAACAGGCACTCTCCCACGCCATCGGCGGCCACATCGCCCAGCGCATCGCCGCCATCGTCGGCCTGCTGGACACGCTGGACGAGGCTGAACGCCGCCGCCTGGTGACGGCGCTGGACCTGCCACCCACCCGCCTCAGCCTCGACCTGCCCTGGTCCGAGCAAGCGACGATGGACGAGCGCTACCACACCACGCTGTTCCGCGCCCTGTTGCGCCGCCAGCTCGGCCCGGACCGGCTGTTTCAGGTCGAAATCGCCGACGACTGGCCCCCGCCCATCACCGACCGGCCGACCTGGCGTGCCCCGCACCGGCCGCCACGCGACTGGAGCAACCGGCCGCCGCCGCCATCCGGGGAGGCCGATCGCCCACCGCGCCGCTGGCGGCGCGCGATGATGTTGGGCTTGCGCAATTTCGTGGTGCAGGTGCGCTTGAACGATAAGACTGTGGTCACCTTCCAGCAAGTGCTGCCGGAAGAAGTCATCGCCTGGCCGACGCGCCTGCTGCTGATCCTGCTGGTGTTGCTGGTGTCGGTCGCGGTGCTGGCGGCGTTGGCGGTGCGCGCCCTGACCCGGCCGCTGACCGTGCTGGCCAACGCCGCCGCCGAACTGGGCCGCGACATTCGCCGCCCGCCGCTGGCCGAATCCGGGCCGCTGGAAGTCCGCCGCGCCGCCGCCGCCTTCAATACCATGCAGGATCGGCTGATCCGCTACATCGAGGATCGCGACCGCATCCTCGCCGCGATGTCCCACGACCTCAAAACCCCGATCACCCGCTTGCGGCTGCGCGCCGAACTGCTGGACGATTCGCCGCTGCGGGAGAAATTCCAGGCCGATCTGGACGACATGCAGCACATGGCGCAGGCGTCGCTGGATTTCCTGCGCGGCGGCGAGAACGGCGAACCCATCGCGTCGATGGATCTCAACGCCTTGCTGGAATCGTTGCAGGAGGATGCGGAGGATGCCGGCAACGAGGTAGGCATCACCGGCACGGCCCGCCAGCCGTTGCGTTGCCGACCGCTGGCCCTAAAGCGCTGCCTGACCAATCTGCTGGACAACGCCCTGAAATACGGTCAGCGCGCCGATATCACGGTACGGGACACGCCACAACGCTTGACGCTGACGATCCGCGATCATGGATCGGGTATCCCCGGCACGGAGCTGGAACGGGTTTTCGAACCGTTCTACCGGCTGGAAAGCTCGCGCAGTCGGGACACCGGCGGCGCCGGTCTGGGTCTGAGCATCGCCCGCAACATCGCCCGTGCCCACGGCGGCGACCTGAAGCTGCGCAATCATCCGCAAGGTGGGCTGGAAGCGATACTGGAACTCCCGCGCTGACCCATGCGCCTATACTTCTTGTACAGGCGAAGCTGTCCAAACCCAACTCTCGGGAGGAGCGCATGGACACCACGGCACATAATCTGAGCACGCTGTTCGAGCAACTGGGTCTACCCGCCGACGCGAACGCCATCAAGACCTTCATCCACTGGCACCGGCCACTCGACCCCAAGGTCCCGCTGCATCAAGCACCCTGGTGGCACCCGGTCCAGGCCGAGTTCCTGGCGCAGGCGATCGCGGAAGACTCGGACTGGGCCGAACAGGTCGACGAACTCGACGCCCTGCTCCGCCCCGCGCCGGAAGCGTCCTGAATCCGGTTTCCACCCGCCCAAAAAAAACGGTTAGGGGGCTTCGCCCCCTGGATCCCGGCAAAGGGCAAAAGCCCAAAGCGCAAAGGGTCAGAGGGCCCTGGCGAGACGAAAGCCCAGGAAGTTGTCCGCTTCACCGGGGGCGACCCAGATGCGGTTGGCCGACCGGACGTCCTCCGGGTTGACGTACCAGCCACCGCCCCGAAGCACGCGCCGGGCGCTGGAACTGGGGTCGCTGACACCACGCAATTCAGCGCCACCATAGTCCTCGTTATATTCCGAACCGGTCCATTCCCAGACATTGCGGTGCATGTCGTGCAGTCCCCAAGCGTTGGCCGGAAACTGATACCATTTACGATTAGATTTTGTTATCATACTCATTTAACCTACTTTTATTGATCCAGTCATGAGCCGCTCATTACAAGTCGAAATCCACGAATCCTCCGAAGAACTAAAGCGCATAATGAATGAACAAACTCACGCCAAGTTTCGAGAGCGATTACAAATTCTATATTGGATTAAAAGTGAGATTTTTCATTCTTTACAAGAGTTAGCCGATCATTTAGGGCGATCGAAATCCGTCATTGTCAAGTGGCTCAAAGTATATCGTACCCAAGGCTTAATCGGGCTGTTGCAGTGGAATTATCATGGCGGCCGTCGTTCGAGAATTACCGAAGCTATGAGAGAGGCACTCCAGCGCCGTCTGGACGATCCGACTCATGGATTTCATAGTTACGGAC
Source organism: Candidatus Competibacteraceae bacterium (assembly GCA_016699715.1). Taxonomy (NCBI): domain Bacteria; kingdom Pseudomonadati; phylum Pseudomonadota; class Gammaproteobacteria; family Candidatus Competibacteraceae; species Candidatus Competibacteraceae bacterium. The sequence goes on from CP065007.1 coordinate 2,819,014, forward strand.
AAATCCAGCAGTGGCTTCTCCAGGAATACGAGGTCGATATTCCTTATTCAACAGTGCATCAAGTCGTTCGTTATCAACTCAAAGCAAAACTTAAAGTGGCGCGGCCAACGAGCGTTCATCGCCATGAAGAGGCGGTGGTTTCTTTTAAAAAAACTTCCACGACAACTCATTGTACAGGACAAAATCATCTAACCAAATGAATTTATACCATTTACGATTAGATTTTGTTATCATACTCATTTAACCTACTTTTATTGATCCAGTCATGAGCCGCTCATTACAAGTCGAAATCCACGAATCCTCCGAAGAACTAAAGCGCATAATGAATGAACAAACTCACGCCAAGTTTCGAGAGCGATTACAAATTCTATATTGGATTAAAAGTGAAATTTTTCATTCTTTACAAGAGTTAGCCGATCATTTAGGGCGATCGAAATCCGTCATTGTCAAGTGGCTCAAAGTATATCGTACCCCATTGTACAGGACAAAAATAACTTGCTGAAAATTAAGATAAAAAATAACAGCTATTTTGAGGGTAGTAGGATCGCGAGGTTGCTGTTATCATAACTAATTGATTGATAACATTAATTCTAAAACAGGCGAGGTTAATTCCGTGAATTCCCCTTTTTTAATACCCGGCACTTTGCAGAAATGCTTCATCATCATTTTCACTGGAACCGAGCGCGTATCTCTTGCATCGTCTATTTAATTATCGGAATCATCCAGATGGGAACGGTCAATCTCGCAAAGATTGCTGTCACCTTTCCTGGGCGTGCGCAACCGGCCTCTCATTACAAACGCCTTCAACGACTTTTTTGTCAATTTTCTCTAGATCTGAATCAAGTCGCCCGGTTCATTGCCAGTCTCATTCCTGTGCTTCAGTTCAAATTGACACTCGATAGAACCAATTGGAAATATGGTGATGTCAATATCAATTACCTTGTTTTAGGAGTCGTCTATCGCGGATCTGCTTTTCCTATACTATGGGTTGCTTTAGATAAAAAAGGCAACTCAAATACCCAAGAAAGAATAGCATTAATGAATCGATTCCTTACGATTTTCGGCCCGCAAATGATCGCCTGCTTGTTTGCGGATCGCGAGTTTATTGGGATTCAATGGTTTGGTTATCTTATTGAAAATCAAATTAAATTCGTAATACGCATCAAAAAGAATACGCAAATCTCTAACTCCCGAGGGGTCCCCGTCTCCGCCGAAAATCTTTTTCGAGGCCTACCCCGTGGCAGCGCTCTGGTTTTATCGGGCCAACGAACCGTGTGGGGGCACTCTCTTTATGTGATTGGTCTGAAAATGGCCAACGGTGAATTCGTTATTCTCGCAACGCAAGAACAACCGGAAACCGCGTTGGAAAATTATAAGGAACGCTGGCCGATCGAAACGCTTTTCATTTGCTTAAAAACTCGGGGATTCGATCTGGAATCCACCCATATAACTGACCCCCAGCGACTTGAAAAATGGATGGCTTTTCTCGCTATTGCATTTAGTTGGGCGCATATTATTGGTGAATGGCGCCATGAAATTAAACCGATCAAGATCAAAAAACATGGCCGTCCCACCCAAAGTCTTTTTCGCTATGGATTAGATTATTTGAGAAGTTGTTTATTTCATCACCAAGAATCCGCCCGGCAATACGCTTTTCATCAGGCACTGGAGTCGCTCTTTAAACGGTTGGGATCGAGCCCTCAAAATCGCTGTTTTCTACCTCTAACCAATACGCCACCCGGCAGAATTTTAACGTAAATTCATTTGGTTAGATGATTTTGTCCTGTACAATGATCGTACCCAAGGCTTAATCGGGCTGTTGCAGTGGAATTATCATGGCGGCCGTCGTTCGAGAATTACCGAAGCTATGAGAGAGGCACTCCAGCGCCGTCTGGACGATCCGACTCATGGATTTCATAGTTACGGACAAATCCAGCAGTGGCTTCTCCAGGAATACGAGGTCGATATTCCTTATTCAACAGTGCATCAAGTCGTTCGTTATCAACTCAAAGCAAAACTTAAAGTGGCGCGGCCAACGAGCGTTCATCGCCATGAAGAGGCGGTGGTTTCTTTTAAAAAAAACTTCCACGACAACTTGAATTAATTGATATTTTTCAGCAAGTTGAAAATGAAGCGGTCCGGCCTTTACGGTATTGGTGCCAAGATGAAAGTCGCTTTGGATTAAAAACGATCACCCGGCGGGTCATCACCGCATTGGGGATTAAGCCAGTTGGTCCAGTTCAATGGACCTTTCAATCATTTTGGCTCTATGGTGCCATTGAGCCACTGAGTGGCGAAAACTTCTTTTTAGAATTTTCCCATTTGGATGCTGATTGCTTTCAGTGGTTTTTGAATGAATTTTCTAAAACTTATCCGCACAGCCTCAACGTAATTCAATTGGATAACGGTCGCTTTCATTATGCCAAAAAACTTGTAATCCCCGATAATGTCGTCTTATTATTCCAACCGCCTTACAGTCCCGATGTGAACCCCATTGAGCGTGTTTGGCAATCAATGAAAGATCAATTGTGTTGGATCAATTTAAAAACCCTAGATGAACTACGTAAAAAAGTGGATGAACTCATTCAATCGCTTCTCCCAAGCGAAGTGGTTTCTTTGACCAGTTTTGATTTTATTTTATCTGCACTAAAGTAGTAAAATCTATTAGTAATCGGTATGACCAACCTCGACGGTCTTTTGCCGATACACGCCTTTTTGCCCCCCGCCATAGGTGTAATTGCCATCGTAGTTGGCTTGTTCGGTACTGATCGTGGTCCCGAAATAGAACGGGGTCGTCGTCCCCGCTCGCGCCGCGTACTCCCATTCGGCTTCGGTCGGCAGGCGATAAGTCTGGCCCGTCTGCCGCGACAGTTACTCTGTATAGGCCACTGCGTCGGACCAAGTCACGTTGATGACCGGGTGCCGCCCCCGGCCCCAACCTATGTCAGCCGGCTTGTCGCGTCCCGTTGCTTTAGCAAAACGGTCGTACTCTTCGAAGGTTACTTCATATTTGCCTATTGCAAACGGCGCGACTTCGACCTCATGCTGGCGTTCATCGTCTCCTCGCCCCGGCTCGTTTGGCGGCGAACCCATCAGGAAACGTCCACCGGGAATCACCACCATCACCGGTTCCTGACCACCATCCTTGAGGCTGTCCATTACACACATCTTGAACGGCAGGGCCGCCGCCCCCATCTAGCCCGAATGTTTCATAAAACTGTGATTGGCGCCAGAGGTTACCCCGCGTAATCAGATTCAGGGCGTGACTGGGCGGATGGACCGGTTATCCATAGGGAAATCGGTGACGGAATCGAGGTTACGCCGGTTGATGGGGTATCGAGGTACGCCTACTGGGGCAGTGGCCGCCAGACGGGCGGCACGCCACCGACCCCGACGAGCCTGAGTATCTACCGGCGTGGAGGTTGACCGCGCGGAGTCAAGCGGGGAGCGGTGGTGGCGGTCGGGTCAAGAACAGGAGGTTGGTGACCCGGCGCAGCAGGGTCTTGACCGGGCAACTCGTGGGTCAGTGCAGTTTGATCCGGTCCTTATAGGCCACCACTCGCACCGCCAACTTGAACAGCTTGAGGATGACGGTGGCCGGTTGGGCCTTCGCCAGTTCGGTATGGACCCGCACCTCGGTCCGCAGGGCCTGATGCAGGACATAAGCGGCGCAGGAGAAGAACAGGCGCAGGGGGTTGGCGAGGAAACGGTGGTCCGAGGTGCGATCGCTGGCCCAGTCGTTCTTGACCATTTTGATGAAATTTTCGTCCTGGCCGCGCGCGCTGTAGAGATCGCGGTACAGGCATTCCGGGGTGGGCAGGTTCAGCGAGGTGACGACGAAGCGCGGGTTATCGCCCAGCGTCATCACCTCGGCCTTGAGGATGACCCGAAACGCCTGCGGCCAGGTGTCGGCCCCGTAGGCGATTTCATGGTAGGTTCGGGTCGGGGTCGGCGGGAGCAACCCGACCCGGCGGGCGTGCTCAAGGCGGCGGCGGTGAGCGGCCAGGAACGGCTCGGCCAAGGGCGACAGGGTCCGGTTGCCGGCTAGCCCAAAGATGAAGTCGAGTTGCGGATCCGCCACCACCAGTTGCATCAGTTCGGGATTGGCGAAGTGGGCATCGCCCCGCAGTACGATGCGGGTCTGGGGCCAGGCCGCGCGCAGCCGCTTGATGACCCGCCTCACCATCATGGCGTTTTCGGCGCCGGTTGGGCGCTTACCGGGGCGCAGCGCGGCCGTGATGAATTGGCCCGAGAGCCCCTCGAAGAGAAACAGCGGCAGATAACAGTGATGACGGTAATAGGGGTTGTAGAAGCTGAATTCCTGCTGCCCGTGCGTCGGATCCTCGGAATGATCCAGATCCAACACGATCACCGCCGGGGGCGTGGGGTCGCTGGCGATGAACGGCTCGACGAAGGCCCGTGCCAGGCGATAGAGATCCCGGGTCGAGACGGCGTTCTCCAGCCGGGAGAAGGTGGGGCCGCTGGCCAAATCCAGGGCGTGCGCCGAGGGATGGCGGTCCACGCCGAGCTTAAACAGCGGGTCGGTCCGTAGCGTATTGGCGTCATTGCCGTCGGCGTAGCCACAGGCGATCTGAAAAATCCGTGGGGCCAACAGGTCGCGCAAGGGGTGCGTGATGTACGACGGATGGCGTTGGTCATCGACCGCTGAGGTGAGACGGTCAATCAGCCCGATCTGCGGATCGATGCCGCGCAGAATCAGCGGGCCAATGTCCGACGACATCGCCCCGCCGTCGAACTCGGCGCGCACGGTCAGGCCGGCGACCGGGGGAAAACGCAATGGCTCCGGGGTAGAATGGGACATGGGCGACCTCGTTTGGCTTCTCCGAAGCGTTATTGGCATAACACTCATTATATCAATAAGTTGAACGAGGTTCGCCCTTCTTTATGAATAATTCGGGTTAGAATGCGACACTTTTTTATTCCCCTGTGGCGCAAGGTGACTTATGAGCAACGCCAAGCAGGTAGCGTTCAGCCTGCGCACGGAAGACCACGACCGCCTTAAACGACTGAGCGCGGCCCTAAACTTGTCCTACTCCGCAACGGTAGCCAAGGCACTGCGACGCATGGAGGAATCCGACCAGTCCGGCGCTAGTGAAGCCACTAGCCGCCCGCTAGTGGTTTATGCCCGGCTACCCGAAACTGACCGCGCCGCCTGGAAAACCCGCATCCGCGAACTGCGGCAACGTGGCGGGTCTTTCGCGGGCATCGGCAAACGGTTGTTTCAAGAAGATGGCTTGGCCGGCGGCGATGGCTTGCCGCTGTCAGCAGGCACGATCCGTTCGGTTTGTGCCTTGTGAATCGGAATTCTCCCGCGTGAAAGATCGAGACTTGCACGACGACTGCACGACAGCGAGGTTAGAGAGAATCGGACGGGCATCATAACTGCCTGAAAACATGGTGCCCCGAACAGGATTCGAACCTGTGGCCTCACCCTTAGGAGGGGTGCGCTCTATCCATCTGAGCTATCGGGGCCAAGTCGGAAGGGGGTTCAGAAGCAAGCGACCCGTAGCCGGGTTTATTGGCGTGATGGTTCAAGAATAGCTGATGGAGGCTCGTCCGAACAAGAGGACAGGTCCCGAGGGCCGTGAATCCAGCGAAACGTCAGATTGATTCGCGGTCCCATCGGTTGGCGGATCTTGGGCACATGATGCCGCCAGCAGTGCTGGGTCGTTCCGCCCAGCACCAGCACGTCGCCGTCCTCCAGCAACCACTCCAGCCGCAGCCGTCGTTTCTTATGCTGTAACAGAAAGCGGCGGGCGGCGCCCAAGCTGATCGAGGCGATCAACGGATTGCGGCCGAGTTCCGGTTCGTCGTCGCTGTGCCAACCCATGCTGTCCTGGCCATCGCGATACAGATTGAGCAGCACACTGTTGAAGCGAGCCGCCGCCAGCGCTTCCACCCGTTCCCGCACGTCCAGCAGTATCGGAGTCCATGGGGCCGGTTCCAGCCGCAGGCCGGAATAGCGGTACACGGCGTCGGAATCACCGTGCCAAGCACTCAAGCGGGGCGAACTGATCGAGCGGCCGTACAAGACGATCACCTGTTGCCGCCAGTCCGTTTCTTGATGCAGGGTCGCGAACAGGCGGGTACTTTCCCCCGGCGCGAACGCCCGCCGGAACAATACGCCTTCCCCGTCCGGGAAAGCCAATGGCTCGACGCTCAACCCGGTCGCGGCCGCCGGCGGCGGCCAGGATTCGTTCATGCCAAACTCGCCGGCACCGGCCAGTCCAATCGATATTCGCGTCGACCGCCGTCGAGCCAGGTCGCTTCCAGCATTCGTGCTTGCCCGCGGTTACCCGCCAGCAGCAAGGTCGAGGAGCGGGTGCCGTAACCTGGCGCGTCGATGAAGATCGGCGACAGCCAGCGCTCCCATTCCAGCGGGACGCCGGTGGGCGGCAGTTCGGGGTCGGGCGCCGGCGTCCGGTCCATGAGCAGGCTAAGCAGATTATCCGGCGCCGGATCGGAGTCAGCGTCCAGCGCGTCGCGTAGCAGCGACACCCCCCGTTTTAGCTTGGGCCAGGGCGTGTTCAGCAGATGGTTGCTGAGGCCGTACCATCCCGGCGGCAGGCGTTGGGGCGCGCCGGCACGATTGGAGTAGTAATACAAACCCGCCGTATCGCCCAACAGCAGGTTGAAGCCATTGTAACGGCTGGCTTGCGGCAGCAAGCGTTCGAGATAAGCGTTCGCCGGTATCGAATCTTGCAGGTAGGCGCTGACCAGATGGCCTCGCGACGGCGCGTTCGTCAGCACGCGGCCAGGTTCGCGGTAGTTGGTGATGGCGGCAAAACGACCGGTTCGGGTGACGCCCATCCAGGTGCCGCCTTCCTTGAGATCGCGCCCGGCCAGCACTTGGGGCGCATCTTCCCAGAAAGCCAGGGGCGCGGTGGGACGGTCATGAAATTCGTCGCGGTTGGCCGCGACCAGCAGTTCGTGGCCAGGATGACAGTGGTAAGCAACGAGAATCAGGCACATGGCGGTTTTAGGCGAACGCGCTGGGCCGGCGTTCAGTCTCCCGCATCATAGATCTTGAGAACACCGATCACCATCGCCATCCGGATCAACTGCGATAGCGTGTCGGCGCGCGTCTTCTGCATCACCTTGGCTCGATGCACTTCCACGGTCTTGCGACTCAGATTCAAGAGTTCAGCAATCTCCCGGTTGGATAAGCCTTCCACAACCCGCCGCAGCACGTCTTGTTCGCGCGGGGTCAGCGTGTCGAACCGGCGTATCAGATCCTGCCGCCGCGCCCGAGCACGGCGGCGTACCACATCCTCGGCCAGCGCGTTGTGCACGCAATCCAGCAACAACTGGTCGTTGAACGGTTTTTCGATGAAATCCAGCGCACCCTGCTTCATGGCGGCCACTGCCGTCGCCACATCGCCGTCGCTGGTGATGATGATAACCGGCACATCGATACCCCGCTCGTGCAACTGCTGTTGAGCCCCTGAATCGCCGCGTCCGGAAACCCGGATATCCAGCAGCAAGCACGCAGGCCGATCAGGCTGGTAGACCATCAGAAAGGCGTCGATATCGGTGAAAGCGCGCGCCTGCAAGCCCACCGATTCCAGCAGGCATTGCAGCGAGTCCCGTAAGGCGGGATCGTCGTCCACAATATAGATCATCGAGGTTGTCGGCGGATTCATCAGCAAGCGATTGGGGTCACGCCCGTTTATCGCCACCGGATCCGGCAAGCTGTTAGCCAGTTCGAACGGGGGCGGCCATTAGGAGGATGCTTTAAGTCACATACAGGATGTGTTGAGTATCATAAGCTGCGCTTTTTCGTCATTCAGATAATAATAATATCCAATAACTGTTTGAAAAATAATAATACAAATTTTTACCAACGGGATGGATAAAATTGCTTGGCAGCTATTCCGAGTATAAAAAGCCGACGCACGTTCGTCGAGGCGGCGCGTTACAATTATTGACATTCACAATAACCCCGACTTGAGGAGACCCCCGCCATGAGCGCGTCCCATCATTCCGAAGACATTCTCGTGCTGCGTCAGGACGAAGCCGGTGTCGCCACGCTGACACTCAATCGCCCCAAACAGTACAACGCGCTATCGCAAGCCATGCTGGGCGCGCTGCAAGCGGCGCTGGACGCCGTCGCGGCCGATGAAAGCATTCAGGTCGCGGTGATCGCCGGAAGCGGCGCGGCGTTCTGCGCCGGCCACGATCTCAAGGAAATGCGCGCCAACACCGACCGGGCGTTCCACCAGGCACTGTTCGCGCAATGCGGACAGGTGATGCTGACCATCAACCGCTTGCCACAGCCGGTAATTGCGCGGGTACACGGCATCGCCACCGCCGCCGGCTGCCAACTGGTCGCGGCCTGCGATCTGGCGGTCGCCTCCGATAATGCCCGATTTGCGGTCTCCGGCATCAACGTCGGCCTGTTCTGCTCGACCCCCGGCGTGGCGCTGAGCCGCAACCTGGGTCGCAAGCAGGCGCTGGAAATGCTGTTGACCGGCGAGTTCATCGATGCGCCGACCGCCCAGCGTCAGGGTTTGATCAACCGGGTGGCGCCGCTGGATCAACTGGACGCGGAGATCGGGCGGCTGGCCGACGCCATTTGCGGCAAGTCGCCGCTGGCGATTCGCATGGGCAAGGCATTGTTCTATCGGCAATTGGGATTGCCCCTGGAAGAAGCCTACGCCTGCGCCAGCGAGGCCATGGCCTGCAACATGAACAGCGAGGACGCCCGCGAAGGTATCGACGCTTTCATCGCCAAGCGCAAACCGGCATGGAAAGGCTGTTAAGACCCCGTTAATACTTAAAAGGGGGTGTCCATCTGAGTGCGGTAAGCACAAAATGTAGGGATGACGAAGCAGCTTCCTGCCTCTGCTCTCCAGGGCGGTCACGATTACCCGCGTGACTATGCCGAGTTGTGCGCGTGGTTTCCCGATGATGACGCCTGTCTCGACTATCTTGATTGGCTGCGCTGGCCAGACGGTTTCGTTTGCTCGCGCTGCGGAACCACCAAGAGTTGGCGGATGAGTGACGGGCGGTTTTGGTGTGAACGCTGCAGGCGTCGTGTGTCGGTGACCACGGGGACGATCTTCCACCGCACTCGTACACCGCTGACGGTTTGGTTCGCTGTTGCCTGGTACATGACCTCGGCGAAGAATGGGGTTTCGGCCAAGACGCTTCAGCGCCTGTTGGGCTTCGGCTCCTACCAGACGGCGTGGACGATGCTGCACCGCTTTCGCACGGCGATGGTTCGTCCAGATCGCGATCGCCTGAGCGGTGAGGTGGCAGTTGATGAAACCCTGGTTGGCGGTGAAGAACATGGCGGCAAGCGTGGCCGTGGTGCGGGACGCAAGTCGCTGGTTGCGGTCGCCATCGAGCTGCGATCTCCCAAGGGCTTCGGACGGGTACGGATGCTTTGTGTTCCTGATGCGTCGGGCGCAAGTTTGGTGCCATTCGTCTGCGATGCCGTGGCGCGCGGGGCCACCGTGTTGACCGATGGCTGGAGTGGCTACCACGATCTCGCCACTCACGGATTGATTCATCGACGGACTATCGTCTCCGATAGCGGTGATCCTGCTCACGTCTCCATGCCCGGTGTCCACAGGGTGGCTGCCTTGCTCAAACGATGGCTTCTCGGCACCCACCAAGGCGCCGTCGAGTCCGATCATCTGCAAGGCTACCTTGACGAGTTTGCGTTTCGATTCAATCGGCGTCATTCTGCATTTCGTGGACTGTTGTTCCGGCGGCTCCTCGAACAAGCCGTGCAAACAGGTCCCATGACCTACCGCTCGCTGGTGGCAAACCCATCGCCGAAGCTCATCCCCCCGTGCCCGCTGTCAGCGCATCATCTGAGCCCGGCGTCGCTTGCTGTCACCTCGTCAGTTCGCCCGTGGCGAGACCACAACAGGTAGGGATTACCGCACTCAGATGGACACCCCCTTTACTTAAATACCGCCTGTTGTTCCATGCCTCCCGCGCATTCCACGAATAAAACCATAACGATAACCAAACCACCCCGGAGGAACCCATCATGAGTCCCAGCGCCCACAACAATATTTATGAAATGAGCCTGGATCAGAATCCGGCCAACCATGTGCCGCTGACCCCATTGACCTTTATCGAACGGGCCGCTTCGGTCTATCCCCACTACACCGCCGTGGTGCATGGTCCCGTCCGGCGCGACTGGGCGGAAACCTACGCCCGGTGCCGGCGGCTGGCCTCGGCGCTGCAACAACGCGGCATCGGCCTTGGCGATACCGTCGCGGCGATGCTGCCCAACATCCCGGAAATGTTCGAGGCGCATTTTGGCGTCCCGATGTCCGGCGCGACGCTGAACACCCTGAATATCCGGCTGGACGCCGAAACGATCGCTTTTATGCTCGAACATGGCGAGGCGAAAATCCTGTTCACCGACCGCGAGTTTTCCGAGACCATCGGCAGGGCGCTGCGGCTGGTGCCAGCGGCCAAGCGGCCGCTGGTCATCGATGTGGATGACCCGCAATTTGTCGGTGGTGAGAAGCGGGGAACGCTGGACTATGAGGGGTTGCTGGCCGAGGGCGATCCGGAGTTTATCTGGCCACTGCCGGCCAATGAGTGGCAGGCCATCACCCTGAACTACACCTCCGGCACCACCGGTAATCCCAAGGGGGTGGTTTATCACCATCGCGGCGCGTATTTGAACGCGGTGAGCAACGCCCTGGTGTGGGACATGGGTCTGCATCCGGTCTATTTGTGGACTCTGCCGATGTTTCACTGCAACGGCTGGTGTTTCCCGTGGACCCTCGCCGCCACGGTCGGCACCAACGTCTGCCTGCGTCAGGTGCGCGCCGACCTGGTGTTCGATCTGATCAAGCGGGAAAAGGTCAATCATTTCTGCGGTGCGCCGATCGTGCTGAACCTGCTCAAGAACGCCCCGGACGAGATGAAGACGGGCATCGATCACCCGGTCAAGGTGATGACCGCCGGCGCCGCGCCGCCCGCCGCCGTGATCGAAGGCATGCAACGGATGAACTTCGATGTCACCCATACCTACGGCCTGACCGAGACCTACGGGCCGTCGGTGGTGTGTGCCTGGCATGGCGAGTGGGACGAGTTGAGCCTGCCCGAGCGGGCGGCGCTGAAATCCCGTCAGGGAGTGCGCTACCCGATGTTGGAAGGATTGATGGTGGCCGACCCTCAGACGCTGGAACCGGTGCCGCGGGATGGCGAAACCATCGGCGAAATCTTCATGCGCGGCAATGTGGTGATGAAGGGTTATCTGAAGAACCCCGCCGCCAGCGAGGAAGCGTTCCAGGGCGGCTGGTTCCACAGCGGCGATCTGGCGGTCTGGCACGAGGACGGCTATATCGATATCAAGGACCGCTCCAAGGACATCATCATCTCCGGCGGCGAGAACATCTCCACCATCGAAGTCGAGGATGTGCTGTACCGACATCCAGCGGTGATGGAAGTGGCGGTGGTGGCGCGGCCCGACGAGAAGTGGGGCGAAACGCCCTGTGCGTTCGTGACCGTCAAGCCGGGCATGGAGCATGTAACCGAAGAGGAGATCATCGAGTTTTGCCGCAACCAGTTGGCGCGCTTCAAGGTGCCCAGGGCCGTGGTGTTCGGGCCGCTGCCCAAGACCTCCACCGGCAAGATGCAAAAGTTCATCCTGCGCGAACGGGTCAAGCATCTCTAATGGGATTCACGCATTGGCGGGCGGTTAAAAGCGTGGATTCAGGTGCGCCAGGTTAGGAGTGAACGCTTGGATGAATGCGGCAACGATCCCATTAAACAACTCATGCTTTAAGCGATAGCCATCACGAATCACATCGTTGGCGCGCAATCGCTGTAATTGCACATAGCCACGGATCGCCGCAAAAACATTGCGCCGGAGACGGGAACGACCGGTTGGCGCCGTCTCCAGCGACCGCCCCCGCCCCGGACGGCACTTTCGCTTGTTCCGCACCGTTTGTATGGCCTTCGCCGGCCTGTCCGGTGGAACCGTACTTTCGCGGAATGCGCTTCACGTAGACGCGAAGGGTCGAAAACCACTGGTACGGGGCATTCGCTTGACCACCGTATGCAGTGTTCGGTTTGATCGGGAAACCGCTGTCCGTCAGCGAAAGTTCCATCCCGTTCTCGTGACGGCGCGGCATTCGTGCGTTCGCCATGATGCCACGGTGATGGTGTACACACAGGAAGGCCGCGGCGCCACCTGAGCAATGGCGAGCATCGAGGATTTTCGTATCGCGACCCACGCCCGCAATACCACGGCAAGCGCGAGGGAAATAGCAAGGAATCGTTGCTTATGGTGCCGGGAGAGAGACTCGAACTCTCACGGTATCACTACCGGCGGATTTTGAGTCCGCTGCGTCTACCATTCCGCCACCCCGGCAGGGAGGGAAGGACGATTATAAGGGTTTTCCAGCGCCGGGCAAGTCGCGACCCAGCGACTCATGTCGAAACCATGCCGGTCGGGTATGATTCCACCCTTTCCAAGACCCGGAAGGCGACATGTTGAATCTCAAGAGTCTGAAGGCGGAGTTCCTGCTGCTGCTGACGGCGCTGATCTGGGGATTCGCCTTCGTCGCCCAGCGGGTCGGCATGGACCACGTCGGCCCCTTCACCTACACCGGAGTGCGTTTTCTGCTGGGCGCGTTGTCGCTCCTGCCCCTGCTGCTGATCGGCTCGCGCACCGCCCGCCCGGCCCCGCCGCGAAACTGGCGGACGATCCTCGCCGGCAGCCTGCTGGCTGGGCTGTTTCTGTTCGCGGGCGCCACGCTGCAACAGCTTGGCCTGGTCCATACCACCGCCGGCAAGGCCGGTTTCATCACCGGTCTGTACGTGGTCATCGTGCCGTTACTGGGTTTGTTCTGGCACTCCACCCCGCCGAGCACTTGGGTCGGCGCGGGGCTGGCCATGGTTGGTTTATATCTGCTGACCATGACCGACGGCCTGACTTTGGCCGAGGGTGATGGCTTGGTGCTGGCCGGGGCGTTTTTCTGGGCCGGGCATGTGCTGGTGATCGGCTGGCTATCCGGGCGGATCGAACCGGTACTGCTGGCCTGCCTGCAAATCACCGTGTGCGGCGTGCTGAGCCTGGGCGTGGCGCTGGCCATCGAGCCGATCTCCCTGCGTGACCTCCAAGACGCGACGCTGCCGATCCTGTACGGTGGCCTGCTCTCGGTCGGCGTCGCCTACACCCTGCAAGTGGTGGCCCAACGCGACACCCCGCCGTCCCACGCCGCGATCATTCTCAGCCTGGAAACCGTGTTCGCGGTGCTGGGTGGCTGGTTGCTGCTGGACGAAGCCTTACCCGGCCGCGGGCTGCTGGGCTGCGGCCTGATGCTCATCGGCATGTTGCTGTCGCAACTGGGGCTGGGCAAGACCGCGCCCACGCCGACCGAGCCAGCGATGCCCTCCGCAACGCTGGTGGCCGACGAACGCCGTTAGTCGTCCTTACCGGCGGCGGCGTCGGGTTCCCGCGAAGTTCCGGGCTCCTCCGGCGGCGGTGATTCCGGTTCGCCATCCTTCAACGGGTCGCCACCCAATCGCTCCTGATACCAGCACTGGTAACAGAGCCGCAAACCGTCTTGGCTCAGAAAACCGGCCGGCGGCCCGAATCGTCCGCACAAATCGCAAATCAGATAGCTGCTGACCATCGCTCGCTCCCGTTGGGTCCAGTATCCCAAACAGATAGCCGTCCTGCCCGCGTTTCTCCACTTGCCTGACTCCGATGTGGGCCGTGGTTGGCAAAGCAAAGACTCACCCTGTGGAGACACTGGCATCGTTGATGCGCGAGGGCTGGGAAACGCTCAGCTCCACAAGGCTCGCACGCCGAAATAGGCAATGTCCTTGAAGCGGCGGATCGCGCCCTTGAGCAGCGACGCTTGCGGTCGGGTACAGAAGGTCATGCTGAGTATCACCCGCAGCTCATCCTCCTCCAAGCGAGTGACTTTATGGAATACCTTCGCCCCTTCGAACGCGATCAAGGTATTGGGCGGCGTGGGCACCCTCGTTTCCCGGTCGTCCTGGCGGATGATCAATTGCGCCGACGACAGCCGGTCTTCGTGGAGATGGCGGTTGACCAACGGCAACAGCACGGTGAAATGCCGACCGTTGTAAAAATTGTAATCGTAGTGCCAACCGATATGGTCGCGCGGCCGGTCGTAAAACAGCAGCGAATCAGGCGCGGGGATCGGCGAACAGATTATATGTCCGGACTTGGGCTGGCCGGTTCCCTGCGAATCGCCGATGACGTGAATGCCGGGTATCTGGGTGGATTCGTGGCTGTGCGGATCGATCGGCGCCCAGTACCGAGCCAGGGGAATATCTCTATAGATCATAATTATCATGATCTCGCCGAGGGTCAACCGCCTGGTTCGTTGGCGTTTTCGCTCGTCGCTGGTCGAGAGTTGATGATGCCAGGCCAAGAGGAACGGCCGGCAGAACTCATCCATATCGTGGAATAGGTGGTCTAAACTCGTCATGGAGGCTCCTGGAGCAGCAGGGGCGATACCGGGAACCTTGGCCGGTTCCGCTCCGGGGGTCGGATCCCATCCTTATTTAGAACTCATTACGCCTTTATGGAACCGCTTGAACCCCGGCTTTTACAACCCCCTAACAACTGCTGGCGTCTGGCACGCGCCGAGCGTCTGGCATTTCTTATCGACGGCGCGGCCTATTTTCGCGCCTTCCGGGAAGCGGTATGCCAAGCGCAACACTCCGTGCTAATCCTCGGTTGGGACATCGATACCCGCCTGCGCCTGGTTCGGGATGGTGAACCTGACGCCTTTCCCGAGCAGTTAGGCGACTTTCTCTACGCGCTGGCACGGTTACGCCGGGATCTGCGCATTCATGTGCTGGGCTGGGATTGGGCCTTACTCTATGCGCTGGAGCGACAGTGGCTACCCCTCTACAAGATGGAATGGCGCCGCCATCCACGCCTGCGTTTTCACCTGGATGATCAATACCCTTTTGGCGCCTCGCAACACCAGAAAGTGGTCGTGATCGACGACCGGGTCGCTTTTGTCGGTGGCCTGGACCTGTGCAAGAATCGTTGGGACACGCCCGATCATACGCCGAACGACGCGCGGCGCGTCAACACGGACAACGAAGCTTATCCACCGTTTCATGATGTGCAACTCGTGGTCGCCGGCGAGGCCGCCGCCAGCCTCGGCGACTTGGCTCGGGAGCGCTGGCACCGAGCGACTGGCGAAAATCTACGCGTACCCCTGGAACGGGATGATATTCCCTGGCCCCAGAGCGTCACGCCGGATTTGGAGAATCAAGCGATCGCCATCGCCCGCACCGAGGCTTCCCACAACGGTCGCGAGACGGTGCGCGAAATCGAATGCCTTTATTTGGAGGCGATCAGGTCGGCCCGGCGGTTTCTCTATATCGAGAACCAATATTTGACGGCCTGGCGCATTGACGAGGCGCTGACCCAACGGTTGCGGGAAGCGGAAGGCCCGGAGATCGTCATCGTCCTGCCGCTGAAAACCGGCGACTGGCTGGAGCAGCACACGATGGATGTGTTGCGCTCCCGCCTGCTGCGCCGCTTGCGGGAAGCCGATCGACATAACCGCTTGCGCATCTACTACCCTCACCAGGAAGGACTGGGGAAAGAATCCATCTACGTGCATAGCAAGCTGATGGTGGTGGACGACTCGTTGCTGCTGATCGGCTCGGCCAATCTCAACAACCGTTCCATGGGTTTCGACAGCGAGTGCGTCCTGGCCGTGGAGACGACCGACGACCGGTCGCGTCGATTCGTGGTGGGATTGCGCGACCGATTACTGGGTGAACATCTCGGCGCGGCACCTGAAACCGTTGCCGAGCGCATCGCTGACACAGATTCGCTGATCTCTGGCGTGGAGGGTTTACGCGGTGGTCAGCGTTCGCTGGAACTACTAGCGGGTGCTGTTCCGGATTATGCCAACGAATTGCTGCCTGATCATGCGATCATCGATCCGGAAAAACCAATCACCGTGGAGCAACTGGCGGATCGACTGATTCCGGAAGAAGAACGTCGTTCGACGAAACGCCAGATGGCCCCCGTTCTTGCCCTACTGGTCGCCGTACTCGGACTCGCCGCCGCCTGGCGCTGGACTTCTCTGAGCGATCTGCTGAGTACCTCGGCGCTGGTTGCCGCCCTCGAAGAACTGGGTAGCCATGCCAGCGCGCCTTTCCTGATGATCGCGGCTTACCTGGTCGGTGGTTTCATCGCCGTACCCGTGACCCTGCTGATCATCGTCACCGTACTGGCGTTCGGCCCCTGGCTGGGGTTTGGCCTGGCGCTGGCTGGCGCCGAACTGAGTGCATTGGCCCTTTTTTGGGTCGGACACAGGCTGGGACGTCCCTGGGTACGGCGTTTCGCGGGCAAGCGCATCAATCAACTGAGCCGTCGCCTAGCTCATCGTGGCATTTTAGCCATGACGACCCTGCGCATTGTACCGGTGGCGCCTTTCACCGTGGTCAACTTGGTGGCCGGCGCTTCCCATATTCGGCTTCGGGACTTCGCCATTGGCAGTCTGCTTGGATTGTTTCCAGGGACTCTGGCCATATCATTGTTCACCGACCAGGTGGCCGCCACGATTCACAAGCCGGATTTACCGACATTCGCGGCGCTGGCGGCGGTGGTCGGCGGTCTCGTCGCGGGGCTATGGGCGTTGCGCCGCTGGGTCGAACGCCGCGACAAGACTTCTCCTTGATTCAATAAAAATACGGATAGCGCCGGCTTATGAACAACGCCCTGGTTCAGAGCGCAGCGTTGGTCCTGTGCAGTTACAACATCCATGCCGCCGTCGGTCGCGATGGCCGCTTCGATCCCGACCGCACCCTGAGCGTCATCCGGGAACTGGATGCGGACATCATCGCCTTGCAGGAGGTGCAGGGTCTGGACCTCCTGGATTTTCTCGCAAGCCGCGCTGGTTTCGACGCCATCGCTGGTCCGACGCTGTTGCGTCAGGGCCAGGATTATGGCAACGCTTTGCTGACCCGTCTGCCGGTTCGCCAAGTGGAGCATCTCGATCTCAGTGTGCCCGACTGGGAGCCGCGCGGCGCGTTGAACGCGATGCTGGATGTAGATGGCCAGCCGTTCCGCGTGCTGGCCACCCATTTTGGGCTGCGCCCCGCGGAGCGTCGCCGTCAGGCTCGCCAAGTACTCCGCCGTCTCAACCAGTGGGACAGGGGTGAAATGACCGCACTGCTGGGCGATTTCAATGAATGGTTGCCGTGGGGTCGGCCTCTGCGCGGGTTGAACGCCTGGTTCGAACGCGCGCCGGCGCCGGCGACCTACCCGGCAAGCTTTCCCCTGCTGAGGCTGGACCGGATTTGGCTGCGGCCACGCGGGCGCTTGTTGGCCATTCATGCCCATCAGAGCCGCCTGGCCCGGCTGGCCTCCGATCATTTGCCCATTGTCGCCACCGTCAATTTCAATCGGGATGAGGGGCTGGAAATGGAGGAATAGCCATGAATCGTCTGATAAGGCCGAAGAGTAACCGCTCAGGTGTCTGTCGCAAAAAATGGCTTGACCAGATGAGCGTAAATGGATCACGGCTTGTTCCATGAGGTGCGTGATTGGTACCTCCTCCGGTGACAGTATCTGGGTATTTACCCTTGATCTACAATGGCGATCAATTCATCCGCGCGAAATAGCCATCAATACCATGTCCCCGCTGCACCGCTACGCTCTGCTCGGTTGCCTCCTCCTCCTGGTCCCCGGCGGGCTGGCCGCCGAACCCGCCGTCCCGCCTCTGCTGTTGCATGATTTCGAGCGACCCGCCAGCCCCACGGCGGGCGTGACCATGAGCGGCTGGACCACCGCGCCGGATCGCCGCGCCGGCCGGATCGATGACCGGCTGGAGCCCGCGCAACGGCCGGATTCTTCGGACAGCCGCCGGGCGTTGTATCTCCGCTACCGTTTCAGCCCGGATGCCATGGATGACATCGGCTGGCAACTGACCCTGCCCGACCTGGACGCCTCGGCTTACGATCATCTGGAGCTATGGATTCGCGGCGACGCCCGCGCCGGTTACGCCGATGCCTTGCAGCTCGAATTCAAGCAGCCGCTGACGGGAGCGCCGCCCGGCCTGCTGCGCCGGGGCAGCGCCGTGATCGACGGCATCACCGATTACTGGCAGCGTTTCCAGGTGCCCTTGCGGCGGATGAACGGCATCGCCGACTGGCGGCATCTGCGCCAACTGGCCCTGGTGCTGCAACCGCGCCGCTCGCCGGCCGCTGGCGCTTTCTGGCTGGACGACATTGCCCTGATCAAAACCGGCCAACCCGGCCCCAGCATCCACGATCCGGTGATCCCGCCGCACAAGACCGCCTGGGAAAACCGCCTCGGCGGCAAGGAAGCGGCTCAGCCTCACATCCGCGCCCGGCTGGCCGGTTGGCCGGAACGCCTGTTGGTGAGTCCGGCGGAGTTGCCGGCCGACAACCGCGCGTTTCTGGAACGGCTGGCGCGCGATACCTGGCGCGGGCTGGCGGCCTTGAGCGACCGCGAACACGGCCTGCCGCTCGACACGGTACGCCTCAACGGCTCCGTTGTCCCCGAACGGGCTTGGGTGGGCGACTACACCAACGTCACCAACATCGGCCTGTATTTGATCGACGTCGTCGCCGCGCGGGAACTGGGCCTGATCGACCCTGACGCGGCGCGGGCGCGGCTGAGCCAAACCTTGGACACGCTGGAGCGGTTGGAAACCTGGCGGGGGTTTTTCTTCAACTATTACGACACCACCACTCTGGAACGCACCAGCCATTTCATTTCCTTCGTGGATTCGGCTTGGCTGAGCGCCGGGCTGATGGTGGTTCGCAACAGCGTGCCCGAACTGGCGGCGCGCTGCGCCCGGCTGATCGACCGCGAGGATTACGGCTTTTTCTACGATCCGGTCGAGCAGTTGATGATGCACGGCTATTACGTCAACCTGCCTTACCGCTCCGAATACAGTTACGGCTTGTTGTACAGCGAATCGCGGCTGGGCAGCCTGATCGCCATCGGCAAGGGCGAGGCGCCAGCGGAACATTGGTACCGCATGGCCCGCACCTTCCCACGCGACTTCGACTGGCAGTCGCAATCGCCCAAGGGCCGTGTCGTCAAGACCGTGAACGGTCACACTTTCTCCGGTGGCTACTACGTCTGGAAAGGATTGCGTTACGTGCCATCCTGGGGCGGCAGTCTGTTCGAGGCACTGATGCCGCTGCTGGTGTTGGACGAACCACGCCTGGCGCCCGCCAGTCTGGGCCGCAACGCGCGGGTTCATACCCAGATCCAGCGCCGGTTCGCCCTGGAGCATTTGGGCTATCCGGTGTGGGGGTTGTCGCCCAGTTCGAAGCCGGACGGGCGCGGTTACGGCGAATACGGGGTTCGCCTGCTGGGTGCGCGTGGCTATGCGGCCGGCGCGGTGACCCCGCACGCGGCGGCGCTGGCCCTGCTGGCGGACCCGGTGGCGGCCGTCGCCAACCTGCGGCAATTGGCGGAACGCTATCCTCTTTACGGCGATTTTGGGTTTTACGACGCCGTGGACCCGCGCGACGGCCGGGTGGCTTACAACTATCTAGCCTTGAACCAGAGCATGATCCTGATCGCGCTGGCCAACCATTTGCGGGACGGCGTCATCCAGCGCTATTTCGCCGCCGACCCGATCATTCAGCGGGTGCTACCGCTGCTCGGCGCGGAACGGTTTTTCGACTGACGGAACCTTCATGGCCAGCGTTGATTTCGAACACATCGACAAAATTTATCCGGGCGGAACCCAGGCGGTTTTCGATTTCAATCTGACCGTTGCCGATGGGGAAGCGTTGGCGCTGGTCGGTCCCTCCGGCTGCGGTAAATCCACCCTGTTGCGGCTGTTGGCCGGTCTGGAAACCGCGACTCGCGGCACCCTGCGCATCGGCGGGCAAGCGGTCAACGACCAGCCGCCGCAACGGCGCAATGTGGCGATGGTGTTCCAGGACTACGCCCTTTATCCGCACATGACGGTGCGGCGCAACCTGGAATTTCCGCTGAAAATGCGCGACCTGCCCCGCGCCGACATCGAACGACAGATGCAATGGGCGGCGGAACTGCTGGGTCTTGGCGAGCTGCTCGACCGTTTGCCCCGGCAACTGTCCGGCGGCCAGCGCCAGCGGGTGGCGATGGGTCGGGCGCTGGTGCGGCAACCGACCGTGTTTCTGATGGACGAACCGCTGTCCAATCTGGACGCGCGACTGCGGGTGCAAATCCGCGCCGAATTGAGCGATCTGCTGGAGCGGTTGAGCGCGACCACGATTTACGTCACCCACGACCAGGCCGAGGCGATGACGCTGGGCGACCGGGTGGCAGTGCTGGATCATGGCCACCTGCAACAGGTGGCGCCGCCCCAGGAGTTGTACGAGCGACCCGCCAACACCTTCGTGGCCGGCTTTATCGGCAATCCACCGATGAACTTGTTCCCGGCGCGGCTGGTTGCCGACGTGGAGGGGTTGCGGCTACGGGTGGGACAAGTAGCGTCGCTGGCATTACCCGCCGCCACGACCGAATGTTGGCGGGATCGGCTGGATCAGCCGCTGACCGCCGGTCTTCGCCCCGAACATTTGTCGCTCGCCGCCGAAGAGGAAGCGGGATGGCGGGCGACGGTGCACGACGCCGAATATCTGGGTCACGAAACCCTGCTTTATCTGCGCCTCGCCGGCATGACCGACCCGAATCCGATCCTGGTCGCACGCCTGCCGGGCATTCGCCCTTTTCACAAGGGCGATGCGATGAAACTGCGGCTGGATTGCGAGCGATTGCATCTGTTCGGCTCGGACGGTGGGAGAAAATAAGGGGCAGGTCGTCACGATTTATTCCATTGACGACACTATTCCGGCCAATATTCCTCGCTCAATAATTGCTCGGCGCTAAAAGGACAGAGCGGAGGAAACGTCTGTTTGTTTAGGCCTGTTTCCCTGACCGCTAATAATAAGCTTTTCAAATAAGCTTTTTCCATCCGTTCATTCAGACTAGCAACAAGACTGGGATTTTCTTCGAGCAATTCCTTGACATCGAATCGCTGCACGTCAATGGTATTCCGCCAACTGTTGCTGCGTAGTTCCGATTGGAATTGCCATTTCAATAGATGGGCCATGAGCACCGCCAACCGGTTGATCAATTCCCGTCGTTCGCTCGCGCCCATGCTCTCCAACTCCTCGGCAATATGTGCAACATCCGCTTCGGATAAGCGCCCCTCCCGTAGCAAGGCCGATTGCTGGAGCGTCCAGGCGTGAAAGTCCCGATCATGCAAAGTGGCTGACTTAAACATCGGTAATTACCTGTCTTTAAATGGAAAACGGGGTCTGTCAGATACCGATGGCTTGCTGCTTATTGCTCCACCGGATCACATGCAGCGGAACACCATCCGCTATTTCCAAGCCGGCAGTCAGTCCAATCCCAACACCTGCTCGGCAGACCAGGTCTAATGTTCAGGAAAACTGGACAATCCCGTTTCCTCAGCCGCCTGCGCGGTCGCATCTTCCCAAACCCCTTCCCACCAATCCCCATTCTGCAAATCAGTTTTCAGACTCGGCGTTTTATGCAGACGACGGATGATGCCTTTCCGTTGATTGCGAATCGCGACTTCCCACGATGCACCCCGACGGTCTGGCTGACGCTCCCACTTGAGCAGATGAGCCAACAACACCGCCATACGGCTGGCCAATTCCCGTTGTTCGCTTTTACCCACGTCTTCAATCTCTTCCGCCAGATGTTCCAAGTCCAATTGCTCGAATTGACCGGCTTTCAAGCACCGTGCCTGCTCGCGAGACCAGGCCACAATGCCGGTTGCATAATCGATCTTTCCAGACATGGCCGCCTCCTTTGAAACTCGTTTAACTCCAATGAAGAAAGGAAAATCCGACACCCTACAGAGATTGGCATTTGCCGAAATCGCCTGGGGATACGCCTATCTTGGCCATCGCCAAGGCCGGTCCAGCTCGTCATTATCCAATCATGCCCGATAGGCGGGCCATTCCAGGACGGAGCCGGACCGTTCCCCGGTCGGCCTCAACGCCCGTGGGGGAGATATTTCCCTTGTCATGGAGTCTGACTCCTTGAAAGATAATGACAGAGACGATTCAGGCAGAGACCCTGCCTGGGGAAAGACGGCTGGCTGGATTCGTCCACGCCGCCGTCACCGGGAAAACACACTCGCGCGAGGATTGACCATGATCGAACAACTGCCATCCGCGTCACCGGCGATCCTGGGCTTCAAGCTCCAGGGCAAACTTCACGATCAGGACTATCAAAGCTTCGTTCCCACGCTCGAAGCCGCGATTGCCGCGCACGGCAAGATCCGGATGCTGGCTCAGTTCGAGGATTTCCACGGCTGGGATCTTCATGCCATGTGGGACGATTTCCAGTTCGGCGTCAAACACTATTCCGATCTCGAACGAATCGCCATCGTCGGGGACCGCAAATGGGAAGAGTGGATGGCAAAGCTTTGCAAGCCGTTCACCAAGGCCAGCGTGAACTACTTCGACGCCAGTCAAATCAACGCAGCCTGGGCCTGGCTGCGCGAGGGCGCTTAATCCGCCATCCGGTTATTGGCAAAGTGGCCGGCGCCCTGGAGCATGGCGCCGTCGCCATTGGGAAGCAGAGGGACCGACGCGCACTCGGAGCGCCGGCTCCCTGTGCTGCGATTACAGCTCGATCCGGGTGCCCAGTAACTTCAGAAACGCGCTCAGCCAGGCGGGATGAGCGGGCCAGGCCGGCGCGGTGACCAGGTTGCCCTCCGTGTGCGCCGCATCCAAGCCGATATCGGCATAACGGCCGCCGGCCCGTTCCACATCGGGGCCACAGGCCGGATAGGCCGAGCAGGAGCGGCCTTCCAGCACGCCGGCCGCCGTTAGCACCTGTGCGCCATGGCAGATCGCCGCAATCGGCTTGTTGGCGGCGGCGAAGTGACGGACGATCTCGATCACCGTGGGATTCAGCCGGATGTATTCCGGCGCCCGCCCGCCGGGGATCACCAGCGCGTCGTAATCCTCGGCCCTGACCTCGGCGAAAGTGGCGTTGAGGGTAAAGTTGTGGCCCGGTTTTTCGCTGTAGGTCTGCGCGCCGTCGAAATCGTGAACCGCGGTGCGGACCTGGTCGCCGGCCTTTTTGTCCGGGCAGACCGCCTCGACCGTGTGCCCGACCATTTGCAGGGCCTGAAACGGCACCATGACTTCGTAATCCTCGACGTAATCGCCGACCAACATCAAGATTCGCTTAGCGCTCATGAGGGTTCTCCTGGGGTTTCGAACGGTGGGTTGCTATCCAGCTTCACTACGACCTGATGGATATTGCCGTCCCGAAACAGCGGTACGCACGCCGCACCGTCGTCGATCAGGCCGGGCACATCGTCGATTTCCACCGCCGCGACCCGTTCCGCCCGGCCATTGGGGTTGCACACCTCGATTTCATAGACCGCCTCGCCGTCCGGCAAGCGGTAGCGCAGGCTGAAGCCCGGCCAACCGTCCGGGATGCGGGGCCGCAAGCGCAGGCTATGCCCCTCGTCCAGTTCCAGGCCGAGAATGGATTCCAGCATCACCCGCAGCAGCCAGCCGGCCGAGCCGGTGTACCAGCTCCAGCCGCCACGGCCGACATGCGGGGGCGCGCCGTACACGTCGGCGGCCACCACGAACGGTTCCAGCCGGTAGCGCGCCACCGCTTCGGGGGTCGAGGCGTGGCTGATCGGGCTCAGCATCTCCAGCAGTTGGACGGCCCGGTCGCGCCGGCCCAACTCCGCCAGCGCCCGTACCACCCACAACGCCGCGTGGGTGTACTGTCCGCCGTTCTCCCGCACCCCGGCGACGTAGCCCTTGATATAACCGGGATCGTGCGGGGTATGTTCGAACGGCGGCGCCAGCAAACGGATCAAACCGTCTTCTTCCGCCACCAGATGGCGCTCGACCGCATCCAGCGCCGCTTCGGCGCGGGCCGGCGGCGCGGCTTGGGAGATCACCGCCCAAGCCTGCGCCAGCGCGTCGATTTGACATTCATCGCTGGCGGAAGAGCCCAGCACCGCGCCATCGTCGTACCAGGCGCGGCGATACCATTCCCCATCCCAACCATCCCGATTGAGCGCCTCGGCCAGATGGCGACGAAACGCCGCGTAGCGCCGCGCCCGGTTGTAATCACCGTGCTGGCCGCACACGCCCACGAACTCGCCAAGGATGTGGTAGAGAAAAAAGCCCAGCCAAACGCTTTCGCCGCGCCCTTCCCGGCCGACCCGGTTCATGCCGTCGTTCCAGTCGCCGCCGCCCATCAGCGGCAAGCCGTGCGCGCCCTGAGTCAATGAGCGGTCCAGCGCCCGGCAGCAGTGTTCGTACAGACTGGCCGTTTCGTCCGCTTCGTCCGGTTCCAGGAATGCCTCGTCTTCGCCCGATCCGAGTAGCCGCGCCTTGAGAAAAGACACCGGTTCGCCGAACAGGCTCCAGTCGCCGGTGGCGCGGGCGTAAAAAGCCGCCAGGCAGGGCAGCCACAGCAGATCGTCGCTGAACCGGGTGCGGACGCCCTGACTCAACGGTGGATGCCACCAGTGCAACACATCGCCCTCGACGAACTGATGAGCGGCGTGCAACAACAACTGCCGACGGGTCAGTTCGGGATCGTGATGGATCAGCGCGGCGGCATCCTGCAACTGGTCGCGAAACCCGAAAGCCCCGCCCGACTGATAGAAGGCCGAACGGCCCCAAAGCCGGCAACTCAGCGTCTGGTAAGCGGCCCAGCCGTTGACCAGCAGATCGAGCGCCGGCACCGGCGTTTTAACCCGCACCGCGGACAACCAGTCCCGCCAGAACTCCCGAACCTCGGCCAGGGCCGCCGCGATCGCGCCATCTTCGCGGTAGCGGGCCGTCAGTCGGCGCACCTCGTCCCGGCCGTCGGCTTCGCCCAGCAAAAAAGCCTGCTCCAGCATCGCCCCCGGCTCCAGTCGGATCATGGTTTGCAGCACGAAGCAGGGATCGAGATCCGAGCCCAGCCGCCCGCTCAGCATCTGGCCACGCGCCAGCGCCGCCGGACGGGCGGGGTGGCCGTGACGACCGATAAATTCGGCGCGGTCACCGCTAAAGTACAGTGGAACACTGTCGAATGGCGCGACGGCGGCGAAGGCGATCCGGCCGGAGAATTCCCGATTGTGGTTTTCGGCCAGCAGGATGCCGGCCGCCGCATCCCGCTCGATCCGGGTCCGCGCCGTGCTCTCGCCCGGTAACACGCCCAGCACCAGCCGGGCATAGGCGAACAGGGACAAGCGGCGCGGCCGGTCGCTGGTATTGCGCAGCCGGACCCAGGCGATTTTGACCGGGTCCTCGCGCGGCGCGAACAAACACAATTCCTGCTCCAATCCCTGGTGGTGATGGCGGTAGCGACTGTAGCCGAAACCGTGACGGATTTCGTGGAACACCGGTTGCGGGGTCGGGCCGGGCGCCAGCGACCAGAACGCGCCGCTGTCCTCGTCGCGCAGATACCAAGCCTCGCCGTGCGGGTCCAGCACTGGGTCGTTGTACCAGGGGGTCAGCCGGTTCTCACGGCTGTTCTGGCTCCAGGTGCAACCGGCGCCGGTCTCGCTGGCGATAAAGCCAAATCCCGGGTTGGCGATCACGTTGGTCCAGGGTTGCGGCGGCAGGCCCAATCGACCGCCGGCCTCCGGTTGGAGCCGAATGACGTATTCCGTACCGTCGGCGCTGAAGCCGCCATGGCCATTCCAGAACTGGAGTGGCTCCTCGTCGAGCGGGAGTTCGACCGCGGGCGCGAGGGGAAATGCCGGCGGCGGGGCCACGGTTTCCGCCGCAATCCGGCGGGTTGACACCGGTTCGGTCGGGCCGCCCGACGCCGCCCGAAATGCACCTTCGATCGCCGCCACCGAGGCATGGCCCGCCGCCAGCGCCAGCGCCTGTTCCCGCGTGGCCGCCGCGCCGAGCAGGAACGTCAAACACGCCTCCCCGCCGGGCTCCAGCTCCACCGTCCGGCGCAGGCTGACGATCGGGTCCAGCACCTTGCCGACCGTGCCGGACAAGGGTTCGGATTCCACCAAAGCCCGCGGCGCGGCCAGCGTGTAGCCCCGGCCGATGAAGCGGGCGCGGTCGGTTTCGTATTGTGGCGATTCGGCATGATCCGCTTCGCCGACCAGCGCGTGGACCAGCCAGCATTCCGGCTCGTGTGGCGCGCGCGGTCGGCGCCGGGCCAGCAGCGCCCGCTGTTCCGCTACCCACTCGGTTTGGACGAACAGTTTGGAAAAAGCCGGATGCGCGGCGTCGGCGGCCCAGTCGTTCAACACCACTTCGGCGTAACTGCTCAGCTCGATCCGCCGGGGCCGGTCGCCGAGATTGCGCAGGGTTAGCCGCCGCAGTTCCCCATCGATGTCGGCCGGTACGCAGGCTTCGAGGCAAGCGTCGATTTCTTCATGCCGGCACAGCAGTTCGGTCAGGGCGGGACCGAAGCGGCCGGACCGGCGTTCCGCCGTTCCCGCCGCCGGCTGCTGGCCCAGTGACCAGAACGCGCCGCTGTCGAGATCGCGCAGGTACAGGAAGAAACCGTCGCCGTCTTCGAGGGGATCGGCGCTCCAGCGGGTCAGTGCCAGCTCGCCCAGCAGGGCGCAGCCGGTACCGCTGGCGGTGAGCAAGGTAGCGTAGCGGCCGTTGGTCAATACCTGCCCGCCGAACAGCTGGGCGGATTTGGATAAGGCGGCGCGCATGAAAATTCTCCCGGCAAACCTGAAGCGATGGAGGAAAGTGTAGCTTTATCGAGCGGGGATGCCGGGGTAATGCAAGTCCACTTCAGCCGGAAACCGGTCGATCCGCACGGTTTCGGCGGTCAGGGCCGGGACCGGCTGGCCATTGACCGTCACCGTCCGTAGCGGCCGATCGAGCGGCGAGTGCAGCACGATGCCCCCCGGCGGCACGACCACATCGCCGCTTAAGCGCACTCGCAGCGTGTCCGGACCGCTCATCGCCATCCGGTAATTCAGGGTACCGTGCCAGGTCGGCAGGCGCTTGACCGTCACTCCTTCCGGACTGGTCGCCCAGGCGGGTGGAATACCGGCGCCGATCACCAGTGCCTGATCGGCCTCGCGTTCGTAGGCGAACAGGGCACGCGCCGCGCGGATGAAGTCGGAACCGATCCAGGTGTGCGGCATGTCGCCGATGAAGCGGGGTGCGCGGGGTGCGCGCCACACCACTTCCGCCCAGTGGTTCCAGGCCGCCGGCCGCTGGCCTTCGAAAAAGAACGCCAGTTGCCGCAGCGCCTGGTCGCGCTGGCCCAGCCGGATCATGGTGCCGACCACCCGCAGTTCATAGGGCGTGTACGCTTCCCAAGTGGCGTCCGCAAGACGCTGGCGAAAAAATTCGTCGTAGCGCTCGAAGGTGCGGTCCAGCGCCGGTTGCGGCAGCCAACCCAACTCGCCGCCCGGATCGACGGCGATGGTGGTCGCGGTGGGGTCGAAGTCGCCCAGTTCGACCGCGCCGGGAATGAAGTCGATCCAATGCAACTTCATGGCTTCGGAAATGGAAGCGTACAGATCCTCGCGGAACGCCCGATGCATCGCCGCGAACCGTTCCGCCTCGGCGTCCTCGCCCAGCACCGCCGCCATGGCGGCCGCATCCTTGAGGCCGCGCAGCACGAAGAAATTGTCCCAATAGGAATGGCGCGGCTGGCTGGCGTAGCCCTCGTGACTGATCGATTCCGGCACCAACCCCCGATAGGGCACATAGTCGGGATCGGCCCGGTACTTCTCGGTCAGGCGCTGCTGACGCAGCGAGTCGATGTAGCCGACTGTCTTGATCACATACGGCCACATTTCGCGCAGGAAACCGACATCGCGGGTGTAGCGGTAGTACTCCATCACCGCGAAGATGAATTCGCCGTGGCTGTCGTTTTCGGGGACCGGATCGGCGCCGCGCTGGTCCACACAGCAGGGAATTCGGCCATCGGCGGCTTGATAGGGCGCGTACCATTGCAGAAATTCCCGCACCTCCTCGGTATAACCCATCCCCAGCAGCGCCGCCGAGGTGAGCGCGCCGTCGCGGATCCAGGAGCGGGCGTAGGCGCGCGAGCCCGGCTGGATGGCGGGACCGTCGCGGTTGATCAGGATATAGGCCAGATTGCTCTTGATGCTGTCGGCGATCCGCCGGGCGACCGGCGGCAGATCCAGTTCGACCCGGTCCAGTCGCGTTTCCCACTCCCGCCGGGTTTGCTCCAGCACCTGATTGGCGCGGACGGAAGCCTCGGCATCGGTCGGCGCCAGCGGGCCGGCCTCGGCCGCGCGGAAGGGGATGCGCAGGTAGACCTCGCGCCCCTCGCCGGGCCGCAGGTCCCAGCCGTACTCCAGCGCGCCGGAGGCGTAGCCAAAAGCGTCGTCCACCGCAACGCGGTCGGGCAGCTTGCCGGCCGCCAGATAATCGATGATCGGCCCCTGGTCGAAGGTGGCGGCGCGGAAGCGGTCAGGCTCGGTCAGCACGGCGATCGCCTGGTCGGTCCGGTTCACCCGGATCGCACGGTCGGCATAGCTCAGCTCGTGGATGGGGGAAACGCCGCCTTGCGTGTTCAGCGATTGCCAGGGCGGGTTGACCTGAAACGGCCGCACCGCCAGGAACAGGGTGACATGGCGGGTTTCGGCGCTCAGGTTTTCCAGCCGGTAGCGGGCGTACAGGGTCGATTTACCCGGCTGGCCGGCGGCGAAGACGGTGATCGCCAGCCAGAAATGCTCGTGCTCCCAGCGCACGCTGGGGATGGGCAGATAGCCGTTGGCCAGATCCTGGACCGGCTCCACGTCGGCCCAGGTGAGCAAGCGGCCGTCGGCGAACAGAAACGGCGCGAGGGTGAAGCCGCCTTTATTCACTTCCAGCGTGCCGTCTTCGTCGAACAGCGCCTCCTTGCCATCGCCGCTCACCCCCACCACGGTCCAATAGCACTGCTCGCCCTGGAAATAGCGCGGGTAGTAACCGCGCGGGTTGTCGCGGGCGATGGCCTCGAAAAAGTGGTTGGGGGAGCTGGAAAACTCGTAGGACTGCATCTGGACGCGGCCAATGCCGTAGCCGCGGTGCCGGCTGCTGCGTTGCAGGTTCAGGCGCAGGTAGCGCGATTCGGCGTCGGGCAGGTACAGGTAATCGCGCCGGCCATTGCCATCGCGCACGGTGTAAACCGTCCGCCAGTCGCTACCGTCGTCGGAAACCTGTACCTGATAATCGCTGGCGTAATCGTCCGGGTCCCAGTCGATCACCAGGCCGCCGTATTCGCGCGGAACCAGAAAATCCAGTAATAACCACTGGTCTTCGGCCAGCGCGCCACTGTGCCAACTCGTGGCCGGGTCGGCGTCGAACACCGCCGCCGGTGGACGGTCCGCAATCGCGGTCGAGGCGCTGGCCACCGGTTGCAGCGTGTAGGCATGGGTCGGCTCGCGTTGTTCGAAGGTTAACTCGTCGATCCAGATCGAGCCCTTACCGTGGCCTTGCGCCCCCGGCAGGATGGCGAATTCGACCACCGCCACTTCTTCCAGCGGGCCGCCCGGACCCCAGGCCCGACTAAGATGGCGCTTCTTGACGGCGATGGGCCGCCATTCGCGGGGAAAGGCGTAGTCGCGCTGCTTGAACCACCAGACGTTCTGCTTCGGATCGATCAGCTTGAACTCGAAATCGCCGACCGGCGCCTCGCCGCGCAGCTGGAAGTGAAACGCGAAATTGTCGGGCAGGCGCAGGCGAAATTCCTTGCGGGCGATCGCCCAGCCGGCGCCGTCCTGAAACTCGAAATCCAGCCGCATGCCGCGACCGGTACGGCCGGCATCCCGCGCGATCTCCAGCCGCGTGCCGGGCGACGTGGCGACGCTCCAGCCGTCCAGATTTTCGAAATCGTCAAGCGGCACGGTTTTGCGCTCGTTCGCACCGCCGGATGGCGTGGGCGAAACCGCCAGGATGGAGGCGGGCAGCACGGTCAGGATCGTCATGAAAATCAGAGCAGGCAGGGCGCGGACTGGCGACATGATGGGCACGAACACTCGTCGGAAAATTCTCGCATTGTTAGGGGGGTTCCGTGACGGGCGGTCTGGAACAGGTGAAACAAAAGCGGCCCGTGACGAAAAAAGCCTTTCAACTTTAGCCGGCGTTTTTCCGCGCCGCGCGGCTTCAGAAATCCTTGCGCAAATCCATGCCCGCATACAGGCCCGCGACCTGCTCGGCGTAACCATTGAACGGCAAGGTATCGCGGCGAAAGAAATCGCCGACCCGCCGCTCTCTTTTCTGGCTCCAGCGCGGGTGATCGACCGCTGGATTGACGTTGGCGTAGAATCCGTATTCGCTGGGACCTTCGCTGGCCCAGGTGGTGCGCGGCCGCTGCTCGGTAAAGCGAATCTTGACGATGGACTTGATGCTCTTGAAACCGTACTTCCACGGCGTCACCAGCCGCAGCGGCGCGCCATTCTGATTAGGCAGTGCCTTGCCGTACAGCCCGGTCGCCAGCAGGGTCAGCGGATGCATCGCCTCATCCATCCGCAAGCCTTCCACATAGGGCCAGTCCAGCAACCGGGTCCGTTGTCCCGGCATCCGCGCCGGATCGAGCAGGGTGGTGAATTCGACATATTTCGCGCTGGCGGTCGGCTGGAATCGCGGCAAAATCTGGCCAAGAGGAACGCCCAGCCACGGCACCACCATCGACCAGGCTTCCACGCAGCGCAGCCGGTAGATGCGTTCCTCGGCCGGGTGCGGGGCCAGAAAATCCTCCAGCGCGTACCGGCCCGGCTTTTCGCAGTGACCCTCGACCGTCACCGACCAGGGACTGGTTTTCAGGCTGCCGGCGTTCTCGGCCGGGTCGGTTTTGCTGGGTCCGAATTCGTAAAAATTGTTGTAGGAAGTCACTTTCTCGTAGGGCGTCGGCGTGAGATCGTCATCCGCCGCCTGGGCAAGGTCGCCGCGCAGCACTGGCGGCAGCAGCGCGGCGGCGCCCAATACGGCGGCGCCTTTCAGAAACTCGCGGCGGCGGACGTACCATTCGGGCGGGGTGATTTCGGACGGACGGATATCGGCGGGTTTCTTGATCAGCATGACGCGGCGCTCCCACGGTGGATTCTGCTCGTTGTGACCGGCGATGCCCACGCGAGTTGCGTGGGCGGGCCGGAACTTGACGGCCTCTCCCGAAATACGCTCTATTGCTCATTTGAACACGGTTAAGAAGCATTTAACCGCCAGATTGTATAATCTTCACCGTCTTCCACCCGAAGCGGGGTTCTTGCCCTGGGGACACCCAAGCTTCCGGCTCGCTTCGGCGGATGTTTTCGCCAGATAACCGTCAACTTGGCAGGACACAACCAGCATGAATCCACTGGTGGGTTTGATCATGGGCTCCAAATCCGACTGGAGTACCCTGGAACACGCGGCGAACACGCTGGACGCGCTCGGCGTGCCGCATGAAGTACGAGTGGTATCGGCCCACCGCACGCCCGATCTGCTGTTCGAGTACGCCGCCGGCGCCGAGACCCGCGGTTTGGAGGTCATCATCGCCGGGGCCGGCGGCGCCGCCCACCTGCCGGGCATGGTCGCCGCCAAAACGATGTTGCCGGTGCTGGGCGTACCGGTGCAGTCGCAGGCGCTCAACGGCATGGATTCGCTGCTGTCGATCGTGCAGATGCCGGGCGGCATCCCGGTCGGCACCCTGGCGATCGGCAAGGCCGGCGCGATCAACGCCGCCCTGCTGGCCGCCGCCCTGCTCGGCAATAAATATCCCGCCATCCGCGAAGCCGCGCGCGCGTTCCGCGCGCGGCAGACCGCCGCCGTACTGGCCGAACCCGATCCACGGAATCCGCAACCATGAACGTCGGCATCGTCGGCGGCGGCCAATTGGCACGAATGCTGGCGCTGGCCGGCTATCCGCTGGGTCTGCGGTTCCAGGTGCTCGATCCGGCCGCCGATGCCTGTGCCGGACAGATCGCGCCGCTGATCCAGGGCGATTACGATAACGAGGCCCGGCTCCGGCAACTGGCTGAATGGGCCGAGGTGGTGACCTTCGACTTCGAGAACGTGCCGGCGGCGGCGGCCCGCGCGCTGGAACGGCAAACCGCGAGTTTCCATCCGCCGGCCGGGGCGCTGGCGGCGGCGCAGGACCGACTGTATGAGAAGGGCCTGTTCTGGGAACTGGACATCCCGACGCCACCTTTCGCCACGGTCGATAGCCTGGAAGAACTGCGCGCCGCCGCGGTGCGGGTCCATCTGCCGGCGGTGCTGAAAACCCGTCGGCTGGGTTACGACGGCAAGGGCCAACGGGTGCTGCGCGCACCCGAAGACATCGAACCCGCCTGGCGGGCGTTGGGCGACGTGCCGCTGCTGCTGGAGGGCTTCGTGCCTTTTCAGCGGGAAGTGTCGGTGCTGGCGGCACGCGGCCGCGACGGCGCGACCGTGTTTTACCCGTTGGTGGAAAACCACCATCGTAACGGTATCCTGCGACTGTCGCGGGCGCCGTTGGCCGCGCCGGAGCTGGAACGTGAAGGCTGGAATCACGCCCGCCGACTGCTGGAGCGGCTGAATTACGTCGGGCTGCTGGCGATCGAGTTCTTCGTGCGGGACGACCGGCTGATCGCCAACGAAATGGCCCCGCGCGTCCACAACTCCGGGCACTGGACCATCGAGGGCGCGGTAACCAGCCAGTTCGAAAACCATCTACGGGCGATTCTCGGTCTGCCGCTGGGTTCGACCGCCGCCGTCGGCCATTCCGTCATGCTGAACTGCATCGGCGCGATGCCCGAGCGAGCGGCGGTGCTGGCCGTGCCCGGCGCGCATTATCACGCCTACGGCAAAGCGCCGCTTCCAGGCCGCAAGGTCGGGCATCTGACCCTGCGGGCGGAGCATCCCGACGCGCTGCAAACCGGCCTCGACCAGTTGCTGCCGCTGGTCGGTCTCGAAGCCGGCGAATTCGGCCGAGGCTGATGGGTTCCTGGAGCCAAGCCAGCATCCGGCTCGTCTCCCGGTCCCCTCATTCCAGCAAGCGCACCGCCTCGCCCAGCGGGCAGGCACGGATGGCCTCGGCCAGCAAGGCCATCACACGCTGGCGCGGAAAGCTCTTGCGCCAGGCTAGCGCCACCACCCGGGTTGGCGCCGGGTCCTCGAACGGCCGGACGCTGAGCAGATCGCTGGGGTAGGCGTAACCGCTGACCGAGGTATAGGGCAGCACCGTGATGCCGACTCCGGTGGTTACCATCAAGCGGATGGTTTCCAGCGAGCTGCCCTCCAGGGTTCTCTGCATGTTGTCCGAGGTTACGCTCAGCCGGTTGCACTCCGGGCAGAACCGCAACACCTGGTCGCGGAAACAGTGACCGGACCCCCAGCAGCAGCAGTTCCTGCCGGGCCAGGGTGGGGGCATCGACTTGCGTCACCGCCTCCAGCGGATGACCGAGCGGCATCAGTACCACGAACGGCTCCTCGTACACCGCTTGCGTCGCCACTCCCGGCTCGTCGAACGGCAGCGACAGAATCAGCACGTCCAGATCGCCGGTTCGGAGCCGTTCGCCCAGCGCCGCCGTGTAGTTCTCCTCGATTTGCAGCGGCATCTTGGGCGCGCGACGATGCAGCCGAGGGATCAAATGCGGCAGCAGGTAGGGGCCGATGGTATAGATGACCCCCAGCCGCAGCATCCCGACCAGATCGTCCTGGCCCTGGCTGGCGAGCTGCCTGACGACGGCGGCTTCCTCCAGCACCCGCTGGGCCTGTTCGACGATGCGCCGACCGATGGGCGTCACCGTCATTTCGCCGGGACCGCGTTCGAACAGGGTCACGCCCAACTCGTCCTCCAGCTTGCGCACCGCCACGCTCAGCGTGGGCTGGCTGATGTGACAGGATTCGGCGGCGTGGCCGAAATGCCGTTCGCGGGCAACCGCGACGATGTAGCGCAGTTCGTTCAGGGTCATGGCGACAACACTCGCGGCAGCCGGCGGCCGGATGGGCGCAACCCATGGCCGTCATGGACATAAATCGTGATTACGTGTAGCTTATGCGCGTTTTTCGCGCCCTGTAACGGGCCGCCGCGCAACCCAGCGTTCAACACCTCGGTGGAAACCAAAACGAGTAAGGAGGGTCCATGGCCTACCAGCATATCCGCATTCCCACGAGCGGTGAAAAGATTACCGTCAAGGATGGCAAGCTACACGTACCCGATCAGCCGATCGTCGGCTATGTGGAAGGCGACGGCATCGGTCCGGATATCACCAAGGCCTCCCTGCGAGTCTGGGACGCGGCGGTCGAGGAAGCCTACAGTGGCCAGCGCAAGATTAACTGGTGCGAAATCTTCCTGGGCGAGAAAGCCGCCGAGATTTACGACGGCAATTACTTCCCCGATGAAACCCTGGAAGCGATCAAAGAGCTGGTCGTGGCCATCAAGGGTCCCCTGACCACGCCGGTCGGTGGTGGCTTCCGCTCGCTGAACGTGGCCTTGCGCCAGGATCTGGACCTGTACGCCTGCGTCCGACCGGTGCGTTACTACCCCGGCGTACCCTCGCCGGTGCGCTTTCCCGAGAAAGTGGACGTCATCATCTTCCGCGAGAACACCGAGGACGTCTACGCCGGCATCGAGTACCAGTCCGGTTCCCCCGAGAACGTCAAACTGGCCAAGTTCCTGCGCGAGGAGATGGGCGCCAACTTCTTCGATGCCGCCGGGCTGGGCATCAAGCCGATTTCGCCATTCGCCTCCAAGCGGCTGGTGCGCAAGGCCATCCAGTACGCGATCGACCATGGCCGCGACAGCGTGACCCTGGTCCACAAGGGCAACATCATGAAGTTCACGGAAGGCGCCTTCCGGAACTGGGGCTACGAACTGGCGCGCGACGAGTTCCCGGATCAAACCATCACCGAGAACGACCTGTACAGCGTCTACGGCGGCAAGCAACCCCCCGGCAAGGTGGTGATCAAGGACCGTATCGCCGACATCATCTTCCAGTTGCTGCAATTGCGGCCGGAAGAATTCTCGGTGCTGGCCACCATGAACCTGAACGGTGACTACCTCTCCGACGCGGTGGCGGCGGAAGTGGGCGGCATCGGCATCGCGCCGGGCGCCAACATGGCCGACCATATCGCCGTGTTCGAGGCCACCCACGGCACCGCGCCCAAGTACGCCAATCTGGACAAGGTCAATCCCGGCTCCCTGATGCTGTCCGGCGTGATGATGTTGCAGTACATGGGTTGGAAGGAAGCCGCCGACCTGATCGAAATCGCGCTGACCCAGGTGATCGCCGACAAGACCGTTACTTACGATTTTGCCCGGCAGATGGAGGGCGCCACCGAGGTACCGACCAGCCAGTTCGGTGACCTGATCATCGCCAAGATCAAGGCGCACGGCGCCACCCTGCGCGCCGAGGCCGAACAGCGCCGTCGGGAACTCGAAGCCGAGCGCCGCGTTCTGGAAGCACAACGCGTGGCCGATCCCTTGCAGGCGATGCTGGCTTCCGGCCGCATGCCGACCACGGTGGGCGGCATCATGTCGCCAGTGATCAAAGTCAGGAACGACGAACTGGTCAACGTCGCCATGCACCAGATGATCGAAAAGGGTGTGAACGCGGTCATGATCGAGCCCGACGCCAGCGGCCAATGGGGCATCATGACCGACCGCGACGTGCTCAAGAAGGTCATCAGCGCCAATCGCTCGCCGGCGCGTACCCAGGTCGGCGAAATCGCCACCCGGCCGCTGGTGACGGTCAAGCGCGAAATGTCGCTGTCCGATGCCTCGCAGCGCATGGCCGAGGCCAACGTGCGCCGCGTCGTGGTCGAGATGGACGGCAAGCCGGTCGGCATGGTGACCGACAGCGATCTGTTCCGCACCGTGGAAGTGTTCGGCTGGGGCGAAGTCTGATCGCGGCCGGCTGACACGCCGGAACCAACGACGGCGCTCGCGCTACGATCCACGGGTCGGGCGCGAGCGCCGTTTTCGTTTGGCTATTGGAGAACGGCATGATGTCTGCTCTCTACCTTGCTGTCCCTTTATCGCACGCATGACTCTTAGCCTGCTCTTTGGCCTGATCGTCGGGTTTTCCCTGGGCCTGACCGGCGGTGGCGGTTCCGTGTTCGCCGTGCCGTTGCTGGTGTACGGCATGAATGTGCCGGCGCACGCGGCGGTGGTCATTTCGCTGGCGGCGGTCGGCGCTACCGCGCTGGGCGGTGGGCTGGCGCGGCTGCGCGACGGCGAGGCCGAACCACGCACCGCGCTGATCTTCGGTCTGTCCGGCATCGTCGGCGCGCCGCTGGGCGCCTGGTTGAGCCCACGGTTTCCCGCGGCGGCGCTGCTGACCGGTTTTGCCCTGCTGATGCTGGCGGTGGCGTTCCGCATGTGGCGGCAGGCCAGCCGCCGGCCGGAGGAAACCCGCATCGTTCGCGTGGGTCCCGATCCGAACGACGACACGGCCGGACCCGCCTGCCGCTATGCCCCCGGTGGTCAGTTGCAATTCACCTCACGCTGCGCGGTGCGGCTGGCGGCGGCCGGTTCCGCGACCGGTTTGCTGTCCGGGCTGTTCGGCGTGGGGGGCGGTTTCCTGATCGTGCCGGCGTTGGTGTTGATCGCTTCTCTACCGATGCGGCGGGCGGTCGCCACCTCGCTGTGGGTGATCGCCATCATCAGCGCCATCGGCTTGCTGTCCCATATCATCGCCGGTCACCGACTGGATATCGGGATCACGGTCGGCTTCGTGCTGGGCGGCCTGGCCGGCATGGCGGTGGGTATCGCGGTGGGCAAACGCATCGCCGGCCCCACCCTGCAAAAGCTGTTCGCCGGCATGATCGTGGCGGTGGCGGTGTTTATGTTGGCAAAGCTGGTTCTTCGTTGAAATACCTGCTCAAGCCACATCACCCGACAAATTCGACCACATGGACCGTCGGATGGAGCGGCGCTGGCTTAGAGGTTCTGGAACCGGCTGTCGTTGGCCAAATCGTCTTTCGCGGTCGGATCGTGTTTGACCGCCTGTTCCAGCGCGGCTTTGCACAGATCGATTCGACCGAGCCGTCGATAGGCTTCGGCCAGGTCGAAATAGCCTTCCTTGGCGTCAGGATGGCGAACCGAGGCTTCCTTGAAAGCGGCAATGGCGGCGTGCAGGTCACCTTGATCCAGACAGGCGTAACCCAGGGCATTGTAGCCATTGAAGCTATCGGGATCGGCGTCTATGGCGGATTTCAGCAGGGCGATCCGCTGCACGGGATCGGCCATGCCGTAACTGGCAATGATGCGTTGCTGCGCTTTCTGGGCACGGAACAGTTGTTGACGCAGCTCGATTTGGAACTGTTGGAGATTTTGGCGCAAGGTTCTGATTTGGCTAAACTCCCAATACGCCATCGCCCCAACTACCACAGCGAGCATCGTCACCAACAGCGTGAAGGCAACCAGGGTATCGTTGACGGTCATAACGTCATTCTCCTCTCAAGCTACATCGCTCGCGAAATCCGACTACGCAAATCGGGCGGCGGGCTGGAGTTCAAATATCGCTTTCCCTCCCGCGTTAAACTCCGTCCCGCCGACGAAGTTTCGATCAAACCCAGGCGCACCAGATATTCCGCCGTTTCCACGAAATCCTGCCGGTGCGTCAAACCCAGCGCCTGACTCAAGGTGGCTTCCGAAACCGCACCGTGCT
This sequence comes from Candidatus Competibacteraceae bacterium, assembly GCA_016699715.1. NCBI lineage: Bacteria > Pseudomonadati > Pseudomonadota > Gammaproteobacteria > Candidatus Competibacteraceae > Candidatus Competibacteraceae bacterium. The sequence goes on from CP065007.1 coordinate 2,856,579, forward strand.
GTTTGAGATAATGCAGGAAGCGACGGGCCACGTCGTCGAGGCCGTTATAGTCGATACCCTGCGATTCGTAGAAAGCCGCAATGTTCTCCGGAATCATCAATTCGGCGGCTTGCCGTAGCGACGGAGTTCCGTCCATTTGCTGCCCCGCACAATGAAAGAAATGCGGGCGCAACGCTTCGCTCAGGTCGCGGACGCTGCGGCGCGGGTTGCAGCGCGCTCGGGCAGCAATTTCGTAACAGGCTTCCCGCGACAGCTCCGCATTGTCCAGGCAATCCTTGCCATGCAGCCAGATGATGCCGGCCAATTCGTGCAGTGTGTAGGAACGCAACCAGGTTTTATTGGGCCGGCTTTGGAAAGCCTCCGACAACTTGCCCTGATCCGTGGTCGCCAGCAGGAACACCACCCGGTTGAAATCGTAAAGACCACCCTCGATGGACGTAATTCGGCGATCATCCATGGCGCTCAGAAGCGCGGTAGCCACAGATGCCGAAATGCCATGTACTTCATCGATGAAAATCAGGCATGGCTCGATACGTATCGTTCCAACTCCAGATGCGGCCGGCACCAACTCTTCCTGCGTTAGCCGTTCCAGCAAATCGCTCGGACGGCGCAAATCGGAACCGCTGAAGAACAAGGGTTCCCGATTCAGCAGCAGTGCGCCAATGCTCCGTGCCAGGGTGCTTTTACCCACGCCGGCGGGACCCACCAGCAGCTTGTCGGGAAAGCGTTCGCCGAGCGCTTTGGAGAGCTGGGCCTGTTTGACCAGCAGATCAACCGCCTGATATTGGCCGATCATGCCCAAGGCATTGACCGGGGGTGGCCAGATTTGCCCGGTTGCCGGATTGGATGGAGCGATAGGCGCTGCCGCCATCTGTACGCGATCCGGGACCGGGGCAGATGGAGACGTCAGCGGCTGTGCGCTGAATTCCTCGGGTAGTGAAACGGGATCGGGGACCGCCGATGCCGGGGATGATTCCGAGGCAGCGGTCGTCTCGATTGCGGAGACAGGGCGAGCGGGCGTAATGGCAGTGGGCGCGGCTGGTTCCCAGTTCAACAGGTTGTCGACTTCCGGCAGACCGAGTATTCGATGAATGACCGGCCATTGCAGCGCTGGTTTCAGGGATTCCGCAACTCCCACCGCTTCCCGGCGTAAGAGCACGCTGATCACATCGCCGCTAACTTGGACATGCGGCATCTTTCCTGCTTCCACGGCGAACAGTTCCATCAGCCAGCCGCCCCAGCGCAGCCGGTTGGCGCGATCCATCGCTCCGTCGCTGGAACGCGCCTGCGCGGCACGGGCCAGTGTTTGTTTCAACATTTCGCAACGGGGGATGGAGAGCGGGGAGCGCGGCTGGAGCGACGCGGCGGCGAGCCCGTCTTCCACCGCCTCCAAGGTGTTGCCGATCTGTTCCACGGCATGAGCCAAGCGGGCGATCTCGATTTGATCGTTGTTCGACGCCTTGACCTCCACCGCGATTAGATGGAACGCCGCCGCCGTTTCGTCTTTCCACAAGACCAGCAAATCACAACGATTCTCCAGCGCCCGCTTCCCCGTCCGCAGCCAGAGCCGCGCCAGCGGGTGATCGACGGAAAGTACCAGCGCACCCGGATAACGGCGCTGCAAGTCGCGGGCGGCGAACAGCAGACCGGCGAAGCCGATAACCTTCTTCTGATCGGGTTGCCCGTCCTGCTTTCTGATGATGTCCAGCACCCCGCTGCCCAACAGCCGTGCGCCCTGATGCAGTAAACGGCTCATGTGTTCCGGGGTCACCGTCAGGTTGAGCGGGTGGGCGAATACAGGCCGAATCAGGCGGGCCAGCGCGCCAAAATCCCGCGCTGCCAGAAACGTGTCGCGCATCCCTTCGCGCCGTTCCCAGATCCGCACCGACTGCATCCCGGCTTCGGACGGCAGCGCCCGGTCGGCGAGGAACAGCCAACGGGCGGCGGGATGATCACCTTGCAGAATTTCGTCGGCGGTCTGGGCCAGCGCTTCGGCGTCGGCGTAGGCATGGGGAGTCACGTCCCGCTGATTGCCCTCCAATTCGTTCATCAACAGCAGGAATTCGCTGAACGGCGATTCACCCGGCTGCGGGCGCAGTTCGATGCGCCCGGAACGGCGATCCAGTTGCACGTCGTAGCGGATGCAGAACGGACTCATCGGCAGATTCTGCCCCGCGCCCCGCTGGCGCAGGCGAATGGTGGATTCATCGAAAATCGCCGCGACATGGCAGGGCCGCGCCTTGATCCGGTTCACGATGTCGCCCAGGTGCGGCGGTTCATCGCTCAGACAGGTTTCGTCCAAATGCAGATGAAGGCGGTCGGCGGCAATTTTTTCCTGTACCTCGTCCTCCTTGCGGGTATTGCTGAAACTCAATGCGGCGCGCAGGCGATCCGCGTGTTGGCCAGTGGCATAGATCGCCGCATCGACCGCCGCTAGCTTCTGCCCGCCTCGATAGCGAGGGTCGTTGAGCAGTCGCACCAACTCCATCATCAGATTTTCGGGCTGCGGTGGATTGATCAGGGCCACGCGCAGCGGATAGGGATGGTTTGGGTGCAGAATGATGTACTGATCCAGTGCCTGATGCAGGGCGCGGGCGCCATCGGCCCCCGAGCAGGCATTGATCAGGTTCTCGAATACCGGCAAACCTTCGACCTGGCTGGCGAGCGGGAGTAACTGGTTCAAACCGTACCCCGCCGGCAGGCTGCCCAGCCGTACCACGGACAGGAATTGTTCCGGACGCTCCAGTTCTCTGCGCACTACCTCGCGGTCGCCAGCGTCCAGGGAAGTACTTTTGGTGAGACCGCGCAATAGGGTCGAGAGCCGTTCGTTGCGCCACAGGTAAAGGGGATGAGTCGGCAACAGCACCGCCTTGGCGGCCAGTTTGCCGTTGGGCAAATGGACCCGCAGCTGCACGATGTCCAACGCCAGGAGCGCTTCCAGCGCCGACCGTGCCCAATCGGGGCTGCTCGACGCCATGACGCGATAGTTTTCCTGGGTTTCGCGGTACAGGGTGGCGGCCAGTTCGAGATAGCGGCGAACTTGCGTTAGTATCTCGGGCCGTCCATCCAACCAGGAGCGGGCGTGATAGATCAGCTTGCCGAGATGCGGCAACAGACCAGTACGCAGCGTCTGAAATGCTCGCCAAGTCGCGGCCAGTTGGGTGTGGCGCCCGATCAATCCCGGCAGATCCTCATCCCAGGCCGCCAATAGTGCCTCCAGCGAAAGCGCCTCACCCTCGATGGTCACGACCCGATCCGGGTGCACAAAAACCGGAGAACGATCCGCCGCACCGGCCAGTGCGACTGGCAGAAACGTTTCCGAGGTGTCCAGAAATCCGCCCCAATTTTCCTGGCTACAAAAAGCTTGTACCCAATCCAGCACTTTGCGGTCGACCGTTGTCGTTCCGGTCACCTCACGCTGACTGGACGGCAGCGTGACTGGAATTTCGATATCCTCGCTGGGAGCCTCATCGAAGGCTGTCCAGGCTTCATCAATGGCATCGGCAATGGCGGCCAAATCCTCGTCGCGTCCATCAAGGAGCGCGTCGGAAGATTCATCAGCCAAGGAAGGCGGATCGCTTGGGTTGGGATCAGGGGTGGGGTCAGGCGTGGGGAGATTCTTGTCCTCTTCGGGCTCATCCTTCGGCGGACGGGCCACGACCAGCGCCTTGGCAAGACTTAGCGTATCTTCGACACCGCGCTGGATCGCGTCCATATACGACTCCACGGCGACTACCGCTTCGGTCATTTCCGCTTGCCGCGCGGGATTTTGGTAGTGCCGCCGCGCCCGGACGCGAAGGTCGGATGCCCGGAGGGTTTTCACTTGCCGGACGGTGGCCAGGTTCAGGGCAAGCCGTTTGCTGACGTGATCCGGGCCGAACAAATTTTCATCCACCAAGAGTCCGAGAGCAGGCAAGGCCAGCCATGGAGCGCGATTGCCTTGTTCCGGTCGCAGCGCATCCCAACGGGCCAGATACTCCGCACAGGCTTCAAGCGAGAGCAGGGATTCCAGTTCTGGCGCAACCAAAATCTCGTATAAAAGCTGGCGATGAACTTCCGGTGAACCCGGAGCCCGAACGGGTAATTTTTCCCGCGCGTCTTCGAGTAGAGTTCGCGCAAGGTCGGCGCTCAAGGGGCGGGCATAATGACTCAGGGTATGCACACCCGCGTTATAACCGCTAGCGAGTGCAATGGTGCGGGGATGTCGTACTCGATTATTACGCCATTCCGCCGCCACATGCAGGTCATCGGCGAATTCTCGAATACCAACTAATCCTACCCGCCGTGCTACTTCCTCAAGACTCGTTGCTCTAATATCCATCCCAGAAATCGCGATGGAAAATTCTTCCGCAGGAAAAGATTGATCAGCCAGTTCGAGAAAGAATTTTTCTATGTCAATAGCCGGTAAGCCCTCGCGCGCGAAGTCATTTTCTTGTGGGGTTTTTAGGGTAATCCAGCGAGCAAGAGCAATTGATGCATATTCAGATGAATTCATTTGAGAGCCAATTAAGAAAACTGATTAGGAGTCAAGGAAAACAGCGCTAGACCATCGGATGGTTCCCACGCAAAACCTAATTGAATTGACAGGCGTTTGAATGAATCACGATTCACTCGTAAATCGGCATCCTCATCCAAAGGTGTATAGCCATGTTGTCGTAAAATCGCATGGTCTTCTGGCAACAATCCTACGACAAGACGCCAATGCTCTCGCAATCGCATCGCCACTTCATCCATAGTACAAACTTCGTTTTGGTCGAGGATGCTTAGCAAAAGCACACTTAGAGTGTCTGGAACAGCACGAAAGTATTTTTGCTGTGTTCCACTTCTAGGTTGTACCCATCCAATTCGTTCAGAAAAATCGCGAAAATGATCTTCAAGCTCTTTGCTAATATTGACCTCAAATTTCTCAATAGTCCGCCTTTTTTCTTCAGTGATCCTCTTTGGATCTAAATTCAACCATAAGCGCACACTTCTCCCAAATAACCTAAGTTGTCTTGCATAACAAGCCATGGCTTGGGTGCGCAATTGAGGTCGTAAATCTCCTGAAAAATCGCAGAAAAATATGGTTTCTGCCGCACCGGGAACTTGCCGGACTTGATACACTACTAACCAAGAACCAACCCCTATAATCAATTTGCGTAAGGCATAGGATGACGGATGATATTGAAGATTTTTCGCCAGACGAAGCAACGCTTCAGTTTGTGGTTTCATCAATTCACTTATGGCAGTAAGCCATGCAAGTGAAGGATCACCACAAAGTCGTGCAATCTCTTCCTCGAATTCTTCTTCTTGTTCAATGAGAAGCGGTAAACCCAAAGCTGTTGCAGGTCCTTCTGCTTTCGTTGCAATATCCTTTGCAAGCGCTAAAAACTGTTGTCCAACCATAGTTGAGTTGAGAACAAGCCAGACTAATGCACCAGAGTGCCCATGATTTTTCGATTGATTAGTCAAATAATCTAGGGACGGGGTACTATAATCGCAACCAAAAGTAGAATATGGCTTGAATGCTGGTCCTAGCGCCGCACCATCATTATTGTACGCAGCATTCAAGTGGTTTCGCAGCAACTTGAAAGCCTCAATATTGACTAATGGGTCAAGGATCGACTGATTAGTTTTAATTAATCGCTGGTAAAGATTTTCTGCGATATAGTCATCACCTTCACGCTTTTCATCTACCTTTGGATTGGCGGCCTTGTTAAGAAATTCGAGGAGAGAATAGCGCCGATGCAAACATAATAGAAAGCTGGTGGCAAAATGAACTGGTTTCATTCGCAACGGCACATAACCAAGAGATTCTTGGTATAACGAATTGATTATTAGCCGTTTTTCTTTATTCGCTTTTTTATCAGTATTTCGTGATGCGCTCATAGCGCTTTCCATCAGGGCTAAGTTGAATTTCTAGGAGTTCGCGCCGTTCGAGATGAGCGGAGAGAACACGGCGGTCTGTTACAGTAGACGGATGAAGAGCCTCAAGAAATGCTTCAAGGCGAAATATATCACGCTCTGGTATAAGTTTGCGTGGCAATCCACGGCGGAGACGCTGTAAAGTTTGATAGAGTGAAAAATCCACACGAAGGCTAACTACACCACTATTTTGACCAACATAACGCAACAACAAATGATCCGGCTGAAATTCTGGCAAAGCTGAGCAGATTCGGATTGGTATACGCGGACGAAGTAACTTTAACTCGCTGGCAGGAATATTACGGTTAGCCAAGAAGGAACGACTAGGTTGTTCATGGAACCGATGTCCATTCCATAAATAGAGATTGTCGCCACAGCCTGGAAAAGAGACAGGGCAATATGCTCGGTTAATTGCCTCAATAATCTGGCGTACTGCCAGCAGGTCATCGTCACGATGTTTGCGCAGTAGACTACGAAATTCAGTGGCGTCAGTGTCTTCAAGATCAAAACATGCCTTACCATTTTCGTTTTCAAAATAGAATGCACGTTTTAATATTTTGAATGAAATACGATCTAATCGTGGAGTCAGTTGGGGGCGCGGAAGATCGAATTGCCAACCTGACGTAACGATAGCATCACTATCCTCAAGCAAAGAATCCCATACAGGGTGACTATAGCGAACAGGATCAGCAAGTTGGAGATGGCGACATAAAGAAAAACGCGAGTCATCCGTGAAAATAATTTCGGAATACCAATGTGCGGAACCATCAGCAAGAGGTGTTTTTGAGTCGGATCGATAGCCGAGAACCATACGCGCAAGAATGATCCACATTTCACGTATGGTGGCACGAAACCCCATATCGGATAGACGCTCAAATATGACTATAAGGCGATCTTGAACTCGGCTATCACGGAGACGAGCAAGATTTCGCGCCAGTTCAGGCGCGGATTCGACTGGAACAGTTTGCAATTCCTTGTCGCCAACGATCTTTGTCAACATTTGTCCAACAATCTCACGATTGAGTGAGTTTCGAAGGCTCAGATCAATAACCAGCATTTTCTCCCGCATTAACTCATTTGAAGATTCAGCACCATAGACAAGCCGGCTCCGACATTGGCGATCAAGTTCGGTAGCATGAATAGGTAATGTAGAATTTGCGGCGATACGTAGAAGATAAAGCGGATATTCATTGATGGCTATACAAAATGGCACTTGCATAGTTACCGCTTTCCGCCAACGATCAATTATCGGGGCAACTTGATCGCGGCGCATAAGGGCAGTGGCATCTTCAACTACTACCGCTCCATACTCTTGCAGAATCGGTGCCAGTTTGCGTAAAAGATGAGTTTTACCATCTCCGGCATTTCCAGTTAAAAAAATACTAATTCCATTTTTGATTGATTCAGCCAAAAAACCTTCCAAGGCCAGATCAACATGGATACGCGCCAGTTCGGCGCTAGTCATCGAATCAGAAGTTGTTTTAGGCCCGGATGCAGCCAATTCCCGCCAAAACTTAAATGCGTCAGGTTCCAAAGCGCCGTTTTTCATTTCGGTCAACTCCAATTGTGGTGGAGTATCGTACTCTCGAACTGACTTACTCGCAGATGCAGTGAAAGGAATATGGTTACTCAACTGCCATAGTGACCCCACGAGCAGGGCGTTCATACTCGGCACATGGCTCAAGCGCGACGCCAGCCAACGTTTTCTCCAAAAAGCAGCAATCCGTTCGGTTGCATCCCGAAAATCCTGTGGTCGTAGCAGATAATCAGGCAATGCAACACTACGCGCATTGAGAAAATCTCTTGCTTGTTTCGCCAACTCCGCAGCATAAATCAGGCGCGGTCGATTGTGGCGCGTCAACGTGTCCGGCGGAAAACCTAATTGGCGCAACCCAGCCACAAGCCTACGTAGTTTTGGGCTTGGGCCCTCGCCAAAAATACTGTTGACATCCCGGAATTCACGCCTCTGGCTGAGATAACCTTCAACCGCCTTGCGAGTCTCCGTGAGAAATTGAAGCGTACCGTAGCCGGAAGTAAAGCCAATTCGCCGATAGCGCAATTCTGCTTGCTGCACGCTGATGACGCCAGCAGGAAGACTGACCCGCTCGTATTGACTACTCCCCTGAGCATACAAGCTGGTCGTGCCCAGGTAGACCAGTATGCCGTCCCGGCAAACCGGGGCATTTTTTAGTTGCGAAGAGATGATTGAGGGGCCGGAATACAAGTTGCGATAGTCGTCGGCGATTTGCGGCGAGAACAGCAACAGCGCCGCCAGCTTACCGCCGAGCACATGCTGGTAGGGCGGAATCGCGCCGCAGGTACTGATTTCCAGCATATTGATTCCAGCATATCGGCTCTTCAGCGCCGCCAAAACGGTTTGAAGCGCGATGCCCACATCCTCGCGCGCCAGTACCGCATCGATCTGGCTCGGGTCGAGCAGCGCCGCTCGTTGTTCGCGCAGGGTCAGGCGGGCATGCAGCAGTTCCGCCAGCAAACCCGCCCGCTTGCGGGCTACCAGATGACGACGCGCTTTCTGCATGGTGGGATTAGCCGAGGGTTTGAGTTCCAACCGCAACATCTCCTCGTCCACCGGTGGATGATCGTCACTGACATCCTCCATTTCGGCCACAAGTATGGGTACATCTCCGCCGGAGCGCGCCCTTACCAATTCCCGCAACGTCTCATCCCGCAGCGTGTCGAATTCCTGTGCTTGCCGACGCAACCTCGCAATCATCTCGCGGTCCGGATTAGCCAACTCTTCCGGCGTCGCCAGCGCGGTAGGATCGACATCGTCAACAGCCGCCGCAATTTGTGTTTCCATCCATTCATATTCGGCAGCAAGGCATTTGGGCGAATCGGCGGCGCACAACCGCTCACTCAAGGCGCGCAAGCTCCAACCCAAGTGATATTCCCGATCCTCACCCATTTGCAGGGCGCCATTATTCAACCCGATGATGCCCATGACCGCATGACAGGGATGGGCGGCATCCCGCACCAGATAAAGCAGTTGCCTGCCGGGCGTGGCAAATTGGGGAATGGACCAGGAAAAACGGAAATAACGCCAGATTTCCCGAAGCGAATGCCCGGTGAATTCGTCGATACCGTCCGGAGTGACCCACTGCAGATAGGGACGGACAGCGGTCGCGAGCGGATCGTCGCCACCGTCAGGGTTTTGTCGGGCGGCAAGCAGACGAGCATGAAGTTCACCGCCGTCGGCCACCAGACACGCTATCGGTTTCTTCCCGGATCGGGATAGTGGATTTTCCAGGCGTCGCGCCAACTCATTGACCGCCGGTTCACTTAACTGCGCCTCCACAATAGGCCGAAACAGCTCCCGAGTCTGGCGTTTTTCCGCCAGGATTTGCTCCGGGGTCAACCGGCCGAGACGCGGACGTTCGGCCACCAGCTCGATACCGTACCCCTCCTCCCGTATCCGCCAGCCGAGCCGAACCAGATCGAGCAACACACGCGCCGCCGCTTCATAAGCGGAAATTTGTCCCTCGTCAGCGCAACGAGCAGATGCCCACCGCAGTTCCTCATCCAGAAGTACGCGCAAATCGCTTTCGCTGTTGCGCTGGCGGGCGTTGCTCAAGGATCGAGCCAAGGCCAGGAAACGGTCGGCGGCGGCGCCTTCCAAGGGTGGACAAATCGGAACGATCATGGTGGTTGGGACGTTGAAAGCCGTGTGGAACTTGTCACATTATCACAAAAATGTGGGTCTTTGGCGTACCGAAACATCGTCAGTAAAGCGCCCGAGATGTCCGTCGGCGGCGGCCTGGCCGGCATGGCGCTGGGTATCGCGGTGGGCAAACGCATCGCCGGCCCCACCCTGCAAAAGCTGTTCGCCGGCATGATCGTGGCGGTGGCGGTGTTTATGTTGGCAAAGCTGGTTGCTCACTGAATCGCGCGAATTGCCGTCGCGGATGTCGTCAGCGATTGCATCAGGTGCGAAACATCCATAATAAAAACAGCCCGGACACCAGGAGTAAAGAAACACGCCTCCCCGTTTGACCGCTTCCAAAAGTGACACCTCGCCGCGTCATTTACCGGTAACGCCAAAACTTCCGTCCCTGTGCGCGGAACACCGTTCATGGACGAGCGATATGGTTATGGCATCCGCTGCCGTGGAGATTCCATGACAGCGGAATCGTGCCGGGGAGTTGCTACAATTATTAACTCTTCCAAACCACTTTTCCCGCCGCCCGAGGACAGTCGCCATGCCCGATGCCAACCCCTTGCGCCGGCTCAACGCCTCTGGCCAGAGCGTGTGGTACGACCACATCCAGCGCTCCATGCTGAGATCCGGCACGCTGGCGCGACTGATTGCCGAGGACGACCTGCGCGGTCTCACCTCCAACCCGAGCATTTTCGAGAAAGCCATCGCCGGCAGCGGCGACTACGACGCCGCGCTGCGCCGGGAACTGCAACGCGATCCGCAACAATCCAGTCGCGAGTTGTTCTTCACCCTGGCCATCGACGACATCCGCGCCGCCGCCGCCGCGCTGCGCCCGACCTACGACGCCACCGACGGCGTGGACGGCATGGTCAGCCTGGAGGTATCGCCGGATCTGGCCCACGACGTGGACGGCACGGTGCGGGAAGCGCGCGAACTGTTCGCCCGGCTGGATCTGCCGAACATCATGATCAAGGTGCCGGGGACCGTGCCCGGCCTGCACGCCATCGAACGGCTGATCGCCGAAGGGATCAACGTCAATGTCACCCTGCTGTTTTCGGTGGAGCGCTACGTCTCGGTGGCCGAAGCCTACTTGCGCGGTCTGGAGCGCCGCCGCGCCCGTGGCTTGCCGCTGGACCGGATCGCCTCGGTGGCCAGCTTTTTCGTCAGCCGGCTCGATACCGCGCTCGACCCGATGCTGGCGCAACGGCGACCGGAATTGCAGGGCCGGATCGCCAACGCCAACGCCAAGCTGGCCTATCAGGCATATCTGGAAATCTTCGGCGGCGCGCACTTCGCCGCCCTGCGCGTGGTTGGGGCTCGACCCCAACGCCTATTGTGGGCCAGTACCAGCACCAAGAACTCCAGCTATCCCGATCTGCTCTATGTGGATAAGCTGATTGGCCCGGACACCGTCAATACCCTGCCCCCCGCGACCTATGACGCCTTCCGCGACCACGGCACCGTTGCCCGAACCCTGGACCAGGACGTGGAAACCGCCTTGGCGCAACTGGCGCAATTGCCGGAACTGGGGATCGATTTGAGCGCTGTCACCGACCAGTTGGAAATCGAGGGAGTCAACGCCTTCATCCGCTCCTTCGAGACGCTGCTGGCGGCCATCACGGTCAAGACCAGCCCCCTGCTGGCCTGAACCTTTCTTTCCTACCCTCGGAGCAACGCCCGCCATGGAGAAAAAATCCGATTACGCCATCCAGGTGGCCGCTCAGGCGTTTTATCTGGAAGAGCAGTCCAACCCCGAGCAGGATCGCTATGTCTTCGCCTACACCATCGTGATCCAAAATCAGGGCAACGTCCCCGCCCGCCTGCTCAGCCGGCACTGGATCATCACCGACGCCAACGGCAAGATCGAAGAGGTGCGCGGCGAGGGCGTGGTTGGCGAGCAGCCCTACCTCCGCCCCGGCGAGGGCTTCCAATACACCAGCGGCGCCATCCTGGAGACCTCGGTCGGCAGCATGCAGGGCAGCTATCAGATGCTGGCCGACGACGGCATGACCTTCGACGCCGGCATTCCGGCCTTCGTACTGTCCATCCCGCGCACCTTGCACTGAGGGGACCCGTCGGTGGCGCTGCGCTACAGCTATACCCTGATCGCCCCGATTTACGACACCTTCGTGGCGCCGTTCACCGCGGCGGCGCGGCGACATGGGCTGGCGCTGTTGCCCGATGGACCCCATGCCGAGGTGCTGCTGGTCGGCGTCGGCAGCGGGCTGGATCTGCCGCTGCTGCCGCGCGGGCCGCGCTACACCGGTCTGGATCTGACTCCAGCGATGTTGGCGCGCGCCCAACGCAAAGCCACCGCCCTGAAGCTGGAGATTCAACTCGACGTGGGCGATGCCCGCTGCTTGCCGTATGGCGATGCCATGTTCGATGTGGTGGTACTGCATCTGATTCTGGCGGTGACGCCGCATCCGGAACGGGTGTTGACCGAAGCGGCGCGAGTCTTGCGGCACGGCGGCCGGGTGCTGATCCTCGACAAGTTCCTGCGGCTGGGACAAAAAGCGCCGATGCGGCGGCTGATCAGCCCGTTGCTGGGCCTGCTGGCCACCCGCACCAACGTGGTGTTCGAGACGGTGCTGGCGCAAACGCCAGACCTGGAAGTGCTGTCCGATCAGCCGACGCTGGCCAACGGCTGGTTCCGACGGATCGTGCTGCGCAAGACGGGATTCTGAGGCAAGGACCCCCTCCTACGCCGGCACCCGCCTTGATAATCCCTTCCGCGCCCGCATCTAAAGGCTCAATCCCCTTTAGCCGCGTGTACAAAGATCATGACCGACCACGAAACCATCGAAGCCGAAGTCGTGCGCGAGAATGACGATCCGGGCGAGAACAGCGCCAACGGCACCATCGTCGCCGCCGCCGATATTCTTCCTTCCACGCTGTACCTGCTGCCGCTGTCGGAACGGCCGTTTTTCCCGGCCCAGGCATTGCCGTTGCTGCTCAACGAAGATCCCTGGCTGGCCACCGTCGAGGCCGCCGCCAACCGCGAGCAGCGCGTCATCGGTCTGATCCTGGTCAAGCCCGACAGCGCGGAAAAAGCGCATGGCCCGGAGGATTTCCACCCGGTCGGCACGGTCGCCCGCATGCACCAACTGACCCGCAACGAGGGCCGTTTGCAGTTCATCGCCCAGGGATTGAAACGGTTCCGCATCGACAAATGGCTATCCAGCGAACCGCCCTATCATGTGCATGTCGAGTACCTGAACGAGGAAGACGGCGCCGGCGTCGAGGAATTGCGGGCCTATTCGTTGGCGGTGATCAACACCCTCAAGGAGCTGATCCCGCTCAACCCGCTGTATTCCGAGGAACTGAAATTCTTCCTCAACCGCTTCAACACCCACGATCCGTCGCCGCTGGCCGATTTCGCCGCCAGCCTGACCACGGCGAGCAAGGACGAGTTGCAGGACATCCTGGCCACCGCGCCGGTGCTGGAGCGGCTGAAGAAAGTCATCGTGCTGATCAGGAAGGAACTGGAAGTCGCCAAGCTCCAGACCCGCATCCGCAAGCAGGTCGAGGAGAAGATGAGCGAGCATCAGCGCAAGTTTTTCCTGCGCGAGCAGCTCAAGGCCATCCAGCAGGAACTCGGCATCGCCAAGGACGACCGCACCGCCGACGTGGACCGCTTCCGCGAGCGGCTGGAAACCCGGCAGGTGCCGGAAGCGGCGCTGAAGCGGATCGAGGAAGAACTGGACAAACTGTCGATCCTGGAAACCGGCTCGCCCGAGTATGCCGTCACCCGCAATTATCTGGACGTCATCACCGACCTGCCGTGGGGCGTGCATTCCACCGACAATCTCGACCTCAAGCACGCCCGCGAGGTGCTGGACCGCGATCACGACGGACTGGCCGACGTCAAGGACCGCATCGTCGAGTTCCTGGCGGTGGGCGCGCTAAAGGGTCAGGTCGGCGGTTCGATCATCCTGCTGGTCGGTCCGCCGGGGGTCGGCAAAACCTCGATCGGCCGCTCGGTGGCCGCCGCGCTGGATCGCCAGTTCTACCGGCTCAGCCTGGGCGGGATGCGCGACGAGGCCGAGATCAAGGGCCACCGCCGTACCTACATCGGCGCCTTGCCGGGCAAGTTCATCCAGGCCATCCGCGACGCCAAGACCGCCAACCCGGTGATCATGCTGGACGAGATCGACAAGATCGGCGCCTCGTACCACGGCGATCCGGCTTCGGCGCTGCTGGAAGCGCTCGATCCCGAGCAGAACACCGAGTTTCTGGATCATTACCTGGACGTGCGTTTCGATCTCTCCAAGGTGTTGTTCATCTGCACGGCCAACCAACTCGACACCATTCCGGCGCCGCTGCTCGACCGCATGGAGACCATCCGCCTGTCCGGCTACATCACCGCCGAAAAGCTGCAAATCGCCCGCAACCACCTGTGGCCGAAGCTGCTGGAGCGCAGCGGCCTGGAACGGGATCGCATCCAGGTCGAGGACGACGCGCTGACCCAGATCATCGAGGGTTACGCCCGCGAGGCCGGGGTGCGCAATCTGGAAAAGCAGCTGGGTCGAATCGTGCGCAAGAGCGCGGTGAAGATCGTCGAGGGAGAGGCCGAAGGACCGATCGAGGTGGACGAATCCGATCTGGATCGCTATCTGGGCAAGCCGCCGTTCCGGCAGGAAACGCGGATGACCGGCGTGGGCGTGGTCACCGGACTGGCCTGGACCGCGCTGGGCGGCGCGACCCTCAGCGTCGAGGCCAGCCTGGTCCATACCAAAAACCGGGGTTTCAAGCTGACCGGCCGGCTGGGCGAAGTGATGCAGGAATCGGCCAATATCGCCTACAGTTACGTCAGTGCCCATCTGGAGGACTATCAGGCCGATCCCCGCTTTTTCGACGAGGCCTTCGTGCACCTGCACGTACCGGAAGGCGCCACGCCCAAGGACGGTCCCAGCGCCGGCATCACCATGGCCACCGCCCTGCTGTCGCTGGCGCGCGGCCAGCAGCCCATCCGGCCGCTGGCAATGACCGGCGAACTGACCCTGACCGGGTTGGTGTTGCCGGTGGGCGGTATCCGCGAGAAAGTCATCGCCGCTCGCCGGGTGGGCCTGTTCGAGATTATCCTGCCGGAAGGCAACCGTGGCGACGCCGAGGAATTGCCGGACCACATCCAGGAAGGATTGACCCTGCACTTCGTGGAGCGCTTGCGGCAGGTGGTGGATTTGGTGTTCGCGCCGCGGCCCGCAACCTGAGAGGTTTATCGTGACGATTCGCGACCGTTCCCGTGTCCTGCTGCCGCTGCTGTGCCTGCTGGCGCTGCCGCACTCGCCCGTTTGGGCCGCCTGCGACGACCCGCCCGGTCGGCGGGTCAACTGGCTGTATTGCGACAAACAGGGCGCGGACCTAACGGGCGCGGACCTGCGCGGGGCGGTGTTGACCCGGAGCAATCTGGCCAACGCCAAGCTGTCCGGTGCGCGGCTCAGCGGGGCGGATCTGGGCCGGGCGATACTCAGCAACGCGGATTTTAGCGGGGCGGCGCTGCGAGGCGCGCGACTGGTGTCGGCGCAACTGGACCAGGCCGTGCTCGTCGGCGCCAACATGAGCGGCGCGCGGCTGGATCGGGCGGTACTGACCGGAGCCAATCTGAGCCAGGCCGACCTGAGCGAAGCGGGGCTGTATCAGGCCGACCTGAGCGGGGCTAATCTGACGGAGGCCAACTTGAGCAAGGCCACGTTGACACAGGCGGATTTGAGCGATGCCCAGCTGACGAATGCAGTGCTGGTGGATGCGGTGCTGAGCCGGGCGGTGCTGGAGAATACAGTGCTGTCCGGCGCCAAGCTCCAAGGCGCCAAGCTGGATGGGGCGAACCTGCTGGATGCTGACTTTACCGGCGCCGATCTGGGCACGGCAACGCTGGCCGATGCCCGCATCGACGGCGCCCGCTTCACCGACGCCAAGCTGGACAGCACGATCTGGGTGGACCGGCGGCGCTGTCGGCCGGGTTCGGTGGGCGAGTGTCGGTGAACGGCGGCCAGTTCAAACGCAAGGTCCGTCGGCAATGACGGACAGCAACGGAATCAAGCACTGGGCATCCCGCGTTTTGGGCGACGGAAACAGCCGTTGGCCCCTTCCAGCACCGCAAGCCCTTCGTCCATAACCGCTTTTCGCGAAATTCCTTCGTGTACACCCATTGAGGCAAGCACTACATGGTTCGCCTCTATAGCAATTCCAGCCCGGTTGTGGAATCTCCCCTCCTTGGCTAAGGAGGGGTAGCGCGTAGCGCCGGGGTGGTTCGAAGCGGCCATTCCACAAGCCAGGCAGGAGTGCCATATCTTCAATTCCATGAGTCGATGAGCGGGATGTTGCTCTACTCTTTTCAGCCTATCCCAATCGAGAAACAGTATCACCTCCACCGCTCATCGACTATTGAAGTCACCATGTCACACCCTGCGCGATGAGACGCTCGAGTTCCCGCGGCTCGATCGGCTTCGAAAACAAGTAGCCTTGCCCCAGCTCGCAGCCCATCTCCCGCAGCCGGTTCAATTGCTCGACGTGCTCGATTCCCTCGGCGACGGCGCGCAATTTCAGGATAGCCGCCAAGTCGATCAGGGTCGAGGTGAGAGCCAGGCCCTGGCCTTCATCGTTGATGCCGTCGACGAACGACTTATCGATTTTCAGGATATCCACCGGGAAGCGGCGAATGTAGTTGAGGGACGAATAGCCGGTGCCGAAGTCGTCGATCGCAAGCTGCACGCCCAGCGCCTTCAATTCGTGCAAGCGCGCGATCGATGCGTCCATGTCTCGCATCATCACGGTCTCGGTGATCTCGAGGATGAGCGCCGACGGTTCGAAACCCGTCTCGTCCAGTACCCCCCGCATGGTTTCGAGCAGTGTGGGATCTTGCAGTTGCCGTGCCGATAGATTCACCGCCATGTGCAACGACCGCGTGGTGCCATGGCGGAGTTCCACGGCGTACCGGCACGCTTCCCGCAACACCCACTGCCCGATCTGGATGATTTGCCCGGTCTCCTCGGCCAGCGGCACGAATTCGAGCGGCGAGACCATCCCGCGCGCGGGGTGTCGCCAGCGCAGCAGGGCCTCGACGCCCATGATCGCGCCCGTCCGCAGGTCCACCACCGGCTGGTACACGAGGGCGAACTCACCGTGCTCGAGCGCGACCTGGAGGTCGGCCTTGAGTTCGAGCCGCATGATCAAGATATCGTGCATCGCCGGTTCATAGATTTGGTACCGGCCCTTGCCCCGATCCTTCGCGACGTACATGGCGACATCGGCGTTGCGCAGGAGAGTATCGACATCGACATCGACATCGACGTCGCTCTCCACGTCCAAGACCACGATGCCGATGCTCGCATACACCAATATGTCCTTCCCTTGCACTGGGAGCGGTTCCTTCAGTACCCGCAACAGCCGCTCCGCCACATTACCCGGCTGCACGCCCCGGTCGCCGCCCTCGATCAGCACCGCGAACTCGTCGCCCCCAAAGCGCGCGGCCGTATCCGCGGCTCGAAGCGAGTCGCGCAAGCGCTGCCCGACTTCGCGCAGCACCTGGTCGCCAGCCGCGTGCCCCAGGGAATCGTTGATCGTCTTGAAGTCGTCGAGGTCTATGAACAGCACGGCGATCGGCTGACCGTCGCGCTTCCCGCGATCGAGGGCGTGTTGGAGGTGGTTACGGAACAGGGCACGGTTCGGCAATCCGGTCACCGAGTCGTAGAAAGCCTGGTATGAGAGCTGGCTTTCGAATGCCTTGCGTTCGCTGATGTCACGCATGTTTAGAACGATGCCTCGAACATTCGGGTCCTCCATCAGGTTCGTGCGCAGCGCTTCGACAAAGCGCTGGCTCCCGTCGCGGTGCAGGACGCGAAACTCGACCAGGGTGAGCTGTTCGCGATCCAGTGCCGAGCACAGGACGTCCAGCACGCGCGGCTGGTCCGCCAGCGCGACTAGATCGACGAGGCGCTTGCTCTCGAGTTCGGCGCTGCTGTAACCCAGGATCTTCTCCATCGAGGGCGTGGCGTACCGAATCGAAGTGTCGGCCTCGAGCACGCAGACGATATCCGACGAGTTCTTGACGAGCGAGGCGAATCGGGCCTCGCCGCGTTGTTCGAGCAGTTTCTCGGTGAGTTGCGCGCTTTCGAGCGCGAGGGCGACTTGGGAGGACAGCGCGACGAGCGCGTCACCCAAACCGTGCGGCACATCGAACCCGGTCGCCACCAGCATCAGCTCCCGCGGTTTCTCGCCGAGCGAGAGTGCGGTGATGAATAGGACGCTCTGATGCGCGCTCAGTCCGAGAACCTCGCGCAGCCGCGTGTTGGCGAGTGGAATGTGGCACGGCTCGCCTTTCAGCAGGCGCTCGCACCCCCCCAGGGTGCGGGGCGAGAACGAGCCCCCCACACCGCCCCCCATAATAACCTTGTACCGAATGGGGTCGTTAGGGTCGCATTCGCACACCCGCACCGTCGCATCGCCGCCAGCCAGCGATTGCACCGCCGTGATCGCCGCGGCGCGGATGCTGTCGCGGCTCGTCGCGGTGACGAGCGTGGCGCCGGCCTCTCGCAGCGTGCGCTCGCGGACCGCGTCCTGCTCCCGGAGGTGGATCAGCCCGGCCATGCGCAACATGACCAGCACGAACAGCGCGAACGTGGCGCCGATCAGCACCACGTCGTCGTTGATCTCGTGCGCGAGCATGTGCTGGGCAATCCGCAGGAACGTGGGCAGCAGGGCGATCATGCCGAGCAGCGCGAGGCGTCTCCGACCGATGCGATCGTCCTGTTCGATGGCGCGCTCGGTCAGCGACCCCATCGAGGGGTGCAGCGCGGCCATCCCAAATCCTGCGTAAAAGGCGATCCAGCCGAGTTCGAGATAGCCACTGCCGGGTATGTAGGGCTCGTGCAGCAGCGACCAGCCGTAGAGCGAGTCGGTCACAAACAGCGCGCACGCCGCGCCGAGCATCAGGAAGAGCGACGGCGAGCGCCGCCCGGCTCCAAGCGTCAGACGGGCCGCGACCGTGATGACGAGCAAATCCACGATTGGATAACTGACCGATGTCAGCTTCGTCAGCAACTCCGACTGGCTTGCCCGCCAATTCGGTTCGATCAGGAATACCCACGATACGGTACTGAAGCTGACCGCGACCATCAATGAGTCGAGAACGCTCGCCCAGTCCCGGCCAGGCGTGCGGTAATGCACCATCAGCAGGAGGGCGAGCGCCAGGCAGGGATAGACCGCCAGATACAGCGCATCGGCAATCGACGGGTAGGGGAGCGCGATTCCAAAGAAGCTGTCGTAGTTGTAGGCAACGACGTCGCCCGCGATGAACAGCGCCAACCCCAGCGCGAGGAGATGCCACGGAGCCCGGTGTCGCGGCCGTTGAAGTTCGACCGCGGCCACGATCAACAGCGGGGCCGTCGCGCCGATCGCGTTAAAGAGGTAGCTGTGATGCGCTATCGTGTAATACAGGGTTGTGGCCAGCGCCACCCATCCCCCATAGATGTACCAGAGCCGGCTTCTCATGGCGCCGCTTTATCCTCTCCGTAACCGTCATCGCGTTTCATCATCGCCGCGTCTCGCCACCCAGTCATCGGGCGGGGGGTGGGTAGTGCATCGCTTGCCTTGTCGCCGCGCCGGGCATGGCCCGCTCCGCCGACCGAACCCCGGGCAGGAGCAGAAAGGCCAGCGTGATCGCCGCCCCCAGGATCCCGGCGCCGATCAGCGTCAGCCGGACACCCACGAACTCGGCGATCGGACCGGCCAGCGCATAGGATACGGGCATCAAGCCGATCGAAACAAACCAGTCGACGCTCGAAACCCGTCCGAGCAGCCGCGGGGGCACCAGCAACTGCTTGGTGGTGATCCACACGATCAGGCCGGCGCTTTCGAACAGGTTAAAAACGAAGCAGGCGATCATCGCCTCCCACGGCATCCGCGCGATCCCATAGCCGGCCACCATCAAGGTCGCGAAGCTCCACGAAACGTAGATGAAGGTCATGTTGCGCGCGGGTAGCCCGCGCTGCGCCATGATGATGGACGCGGTGACGGCGCCGACCCCTCCCGCCGCGAGAACCATCCCCAGATCGCCGGCATTGCCGCCGAGTTCGTTTTTCACGAGATAGGGCAGCAGCACCTCCGAGGGACCCAGAAAGACCAGATACGCCAGCGTGGCGGCCAGGAACGTTCCCCACAGCCAAGTCCGGGACCACACGAAGGCCAGACCTTCGCGGATCTCGGCCCACAACGATTCGTGTGCGGCGCTTTCGTCCACCGGTGCCCGCCGCTCGATCTTGCCGAGTCGGATGAGGCAGGCAACGGATATCGCGAAGGTCGCCGCGTCGGCGATGAAGGCCCAACCGACGCCGACGCCGGCGATGATCCACCCCCCCAGGGCCGGACCGACGAGCCGCGCGGCCGTGGGGCGCACGAACTGGTCGAGGGAATTCGCCTGGGGTAACAGCTCCACGGGCACGAGTTCGGGCACGACCGCATCGAAGGCGGGTCCAAAGAATGCGGAACCCGCGCCATAGAAAGCAGCGATCACCGTCATGTGCCAGATTTCCAGCACACCGGTTAGGGACAGCACGCCCATGACGGTCAGCGCCACCCCGCGAACGACATCGGCCCCGAGCATGACCCAGCGCCGATCGAAGCGGTCACTGATCGCCCCTCCGAATAGCAGGAGGACAACGTGCGGGATCGACATCGCCATCATGGTGATCCCGAGCGCGGTCGGCACGTTGGACAGCGCGTAGACCTGCCACGCGATCGCGACGAGCGTGATGCCATCGCCGATCAGCGAGACCGTCATGCCGGTCCATAGCACACGGAAACCGGGAAGCCGAAGCGGTGCGAGAATCTTCATCGGCGCTGGCGCCAAGCGGGTTTCCTCGCACGTCCGCCACCTCCGAGGGCCAGACGTGGCACGCTCTTCGCGAACTCTTCCTCCATGTTTTTCCCTCACTCTCGATTGACGGGGCTCTTAGGTCGGCGCGGTTAGCTGCTGTAGCGCGAATCGTTCGCGCAGATTGGTGAGCACCTCGATCAGATGATCGATCTCTTCGTCCGTGTTCGACGCGGTCACCTGGATGCGGAATCCGACTTCGTTCTTCGGCACCAGCGGAAACGCCGCCATCGTTGCATATATTCCGTGCTCGAACAGAAACCGGCCGGCTGGATCGATCTCCTCGTGGTCGCTTAGAGGAATCTCGATGATGGGAAGTCCCGATTCATTGGGGGTTTTGATTTCGAGGTCGCGGAGCGTGCCCAAGATGCGTGCCGTCTTCCGCCATAGGTCGGCGCGGCACCGGTCACCACGCTCGCGGTTCACTTTTAGCCCCGCCAAGGTTGATGCGAGCGACGCAACCGGGGAGGGACCCGAATAGAGGTATGGCGGTGCAAGGACTTTGAGCGCTTCCTTCAAACGGGTCGGCAGGGTCAAAAATGCCAGCAAGGACGAGTAGGCCTTCGACAGGCCGGCCACCAGCACGGCGTTGTCGTAATACCGATTACTAATAGATTTTACTACTTTAGTGCAGATAAAATAAAATCAAAACTGGTCAAAGAAACCACTTCGCTTGGGAGAAGCGATTGAATGAGTTCATCCACTTTTTTACGTAGTTCATCTAGGGTTTTTAAATTGATCCAACACAATTGATCTTTCATTGATTGCCAAACACGCTCAATGGGGTTCACATCGGGACTGTAAGGCGGTTGGAATAATAAGACGACATTATCGGGGATTACGAGTTTTTTGGCAGAATGAAAGCGACCGTTATCCAATTGAATTACGTTGAGGCTGTGCGGATAAGTTTTAGAAAATTCATTCAAAAACCACTGAAAGCAATCAGCATCTAAATGGGAAAATTCTAAAAAGAAGTTTTCGCCACTCAGTGGCTCAATGGCACCATAGAGCCAAAATGATTGAAAGGTCCATTGAACTGGACCAACTGGCTTAATCCCCAATGCGGTGATGACCCGCCGGGTGATCGTTTTTAATCCAAAGCGACTTTCATCTTGGCACCAATACCGTAAAGGCCGGACCGCTTCATTTTCAACTTGCTGAAGAATATCAATTAATTCAAGTTGTCGTCATTGTACAGGACAAAAATAACTTGCTGAAAATTAAGATAAAAAATAACAGCTATTTTGAGGGTAGTAGGATCGCGAGGTTGCTGTTATCATAACTAATTGATTGATAACATTAATTCTAAAACAGGCGAGGTTAATTCCGTGAATTCCCCTTTTTTAATACCCGGCACTTTGCAGAAATGCTTCATCATCATTTTCACTGGAACCGAGCGCGTATCTCTTGCATTGTCTATTTAATTATCGGAATCATCCAGATGGGAACGGTCAATCTCGCAAAGATTGCTGTCACCTTTCCTGGGCGTGCGCAACCGGCCTCTCATTACAAACGCCTTCAACGACTTTTTTGTCAATTTTCTCTAGACCTGAATCAAGTCGCCCGGTTCATTGCCAGTCTCATTCCTGTGCTTCAGTTCAAATTGACACTCGATAGAACCAATTGGAAATATGGTGATGTCAATATCAATTACCTTGTTTTAGGAGTCGTCTATCGCGGATCTGCTTTTCCTATACTATGGGTTGCTTTAGATAAAAAAGGCAACTCAAATACCCAAGAAAGAATAGCATTAATGAATCGATTCCTTACGATTTTCGGCCCGCAAATGATCGCCTGCTTGTTTGCGGATCGCGAGTTTATTGGGATTCAATGGTTTGGTTATCTTATTGAAAATCAAATTAAATTCGTAATACGCATCAAAAAGAATACGCAAATCTCTAACTCCCGAGGGGTCCCCGTCTCCGCCGAAAATCTTTTTCGAGGCCTACCCCGTGGCAGCGCTCTGGTTTTATCGGGCCAACGAACCGTGTGGGGGCACTCTCTTTATGTGATTGGTCTGAAAATGGCCAACGGTGAATTCGTTATTCTCGCAACGCAAGAACAACCGGAAACCGCGTTGGAAAATTATAAGGAACGCTGGCCGATCGAAACGCTTTTCATTTGCTTAAAAACTCGGGGATTCGATCTGGAATCCACCCATATAACTGACCCCCAGCGACTTGAAAAATGGATGGCTTTTCTCGCTATTGCATTTAGTTGGGCGCATATCATTGGTGAATGGCGCCATGAAATTAAACCGATCAAGATCAAAAAACATGGCCGTCCCACCCAAAGTCTTTTTCGCTATGGATTAGATTATTTGAGAAGTTGTTTATTTCATCACCAAGAATCCGCCCGGCAATACGCTTTTCATCAGGCACTGGAGTCGCTCTTTAAACGGTTGGGATCGAGCCCTCAAAATCGCTGTTTTCTACCTCTAACCAATACGCCACCCGGCAGAATTTTAACGTAAATTCATTTGGTTAGATGATTTTGTCCTGTACAATGAGTTGTCGTGGAAGTTTTTTTTAAAAGAAACCACCGCCTCTTCATGGCGATGAACGCTCGTTGGCCGCGCCACTTTAAGTTTTGCTTTGAGTTGATAACGAACGACTTGATGCACTGTTGAATAAGGAATATCGACCTCGTATTCCTGGAGAAGCCACTGCTGGATTTGTCCGTAACTATGAAATCCATGAGTCGGATCGTCCAGACGGCGCTGGAGTGCCTCTCTCATAGCTTCGGTAATTCTCGAACGACGGCCGCCATGATAATTCCACTGCAACAGCCCGATTAAGCCTTGGGTACGATATACTTTGAGCCACTTGACAATGACGGATTTCGATCGCCCTAAATGATCGGCTAACTCTTGTAAAGAATGAAAAATCTCACTTTTAATCCAATATAGAATTTGTAATCGCTCTCGAAACTTGGCGTGAGTTTGTTCATTCATTATGCGCTTTAGTTCTTCGGAGGATTCGTGGATTTCGACTTGTAATGAGCGGCTCATGACTGGATCAATAAAAGTAGGTTAAATGAGTATGATAACAAAATCTAATCATAAATGGTATAAGGAACATCCTGGTGCCGAAACAGGCCGTTGCCCTTCACCCCATACGGGCAGAGTTCATCGGGCGAACGCTCGCCGATGACCCCGAACCCGTGGGCATCGTCCACATAGAGCAGGGCATCGTACTCTTGCGCAATGCGTCCGAACGCCGTGAGATCGGGGGCATTGCCAGTCATTGAGTTCACTCCATCCAGGGCGATGAGTCGCGACTTTGCCGGATCCGAGGCGCGGATCAGCTCTTCGAGGTGCTCGGGGTTGTTGTGCCGGAACCGAACCACGGTCGCACCGAAACCGGCGGCAACCATCGCTCCGTCGTAGATTGTCTTGTGCGCGCGACCATCGAGAAAGATCGTCCCGTCGCCGGCCAGCACGGGGATCACGGACATGTGGATATGCGTGATGGTGGGTAGCAGGAGCACATCCTCGCAGCCCAGTAACGCCGTCATTTCCTCTTCGATCTCAATGTAAAGTTTGGGATTGCCCAGCAGCCGTGACCACGAAGGGTGCGTCCCCCACCGCGCGAGGTAATCAGGGATCGCGGCGATGATCTCTTGATCAAGGTCGAATCCCAGGTAGTTGCACGAGGCCCAATCCGTCAACCAGCGTTCTCCGATTCGGATCTGTCGACCACGCTGTTCGTCGATCACGGCGTCCAGCATCGGGTGAGAAGCCTTCAAACGAGCCAAATCGTCAACAGTCGCGGCCCATCGTTCCAGCCACAGGTCCTGCGAGCGGCGGCCTTTTGAGGGGGGAGGTGTCAGGGGAATGTCAGTCTCGCGCCGGTGTGTTTTTGGCGCGGTCTGATCGCAAGGAGGATTCTTTAATGTGTCCATGGTTTCCCTTAATTTGCATCACTGTCGGAATCACGAGCAACCGCGACGGCAAATATCTTCAAGAATTTTAGAGCCCTATACTACTCACTGGGAAAATGGTATAGCGAAGCAGGCGCGGGAAGACTTGGACGGATCACACCGCACTCGACCCATCCAGGCCCGTCAGCAATTGTAGTGCGGCGGGCGTTTCTCCACGAAGGCGTGCAATCCTTCCAGCCCGTCGGCATGGCCAGCGCAGGCGGCCAATCCGCGCCGCTCGCGTTCCAATTGTGCTTCCCAGGAGGTATCGAAAGCATCGGTCAACAGGGTCTTGACGTGGCCGAAGGTGTGCAGGGATTTCCGGGCAAGGGTTCGCGCCATGTCCAGCGCGACATCCAGCAGTTGCGGGTCTGGAACCACTCGGGTGACCAATCCCCAGGCCAGCGCCTGTTCGGCGGCAATCGGTTCGTCGAAGGCGGCGATTTCCAAGGCGCGGGCCAGCCCGACCAGCCGCGGCAGGGTAAAGGTGCCACCGGCATCGATGCAGAGCGCGTTACTGGTGAAGCCCTGTTTGAGCCGCGCCGATTCCGCCATGACTCGGAAATCGCAAGCCAGTGCCAGGGAAAAGCCGCCACCAGCCGCCACCCCGTTGAGGGCGGCGATCACCGGCTTGCGCAGGCGGCGAATTTCAGTCACGCAGACATGGACATGAGTGGCCAGTTCGTGGAATGCCGCCGCCGGCCCGTGCGGATGGGCCAGCACGAACTTGATGTCGCCACCCGCTGAAAAGGCCGCGCCGCCACCGGTGATGATGACGCCGTGAATCGCCGGGTCGGCTCCGAGATCCAGCAAGGCTCGGGTCAGCGCCCGCGCGGTCTCGATATTCAAGGCGTTATAGGACTTCGGCCGGTTCAGGGTCAGTTGGGCGATGGTGTCGTGCATCGTCACCAGAACGACATCGTTCATGCCTCATTCTCCTGGATGAAGGTGAAGATCAGGAAGCCGTCTTCGGTCGGGAATCCACCGGTGTGTCCCGTCGCGCGGCCTCACGATCCAGCAACGCCTGTTTGCGCCGGAGATCCCAGCGGTAGCCGCCCAATCCGCCATCGCCTCGCACGACGCGATGGCAGGGGATAAGGACGGCAACCGGGTTCGACGCACAGGCTCGGGCCACGGCGCGCGTCGCCGCAGGCTTGCCGATCGTCCGGGCGATTTCGGCATAGCTGGCGGTCGAGCCGGCCGGAATCGCTTGCAGTGCCTGCCACACGCGCCACTGGAACGC
Organism: Candidatus Competibacteraceae bacterium; assembly: GCA_016699715.1. NCBI lineage: Bacteria > Pseudomonadati > Pseudomonadota > Gammaproteobacteria > Candidatus Competibacteraceae > Candidatus Competibacteraceae bacterium. Next base: position 2,882,196 of record CP065007.1, read on the forward strand.
CGTGCCTCGAATGTCGAGCGGCAGATCGAGCGCGCGAGCCGGCTCGTCGAGAGTGGCCAGTACCCTTTCTATCCACTCGGTCAGTTCGGAATCATTGCCCCGGAGTTCGGCGGCGGAAAAGCGCGTGGCAAGTCGCTCTCGCAACCGATCGGGACTGTCGTCGAATTCGATGGCGCAGATGCCCCGTTCCGTGGCCGCCACCAACATCCAACCGAGATCGCATCGCATGATCGCATGGCGAATACGCTGCCCCGCGCCACCCTTGCCGTACTCGGCGGGGGTCATGCCGAGATGACCGGCGGCGTTTTCGTAGCATCGGCTGCTGGACCCGAAGCCCGCTTCGTAGATGGCTTCGGTAACGCTCCGATCTTCGCGCAGGCTTTCTTGAAATCGTCGTGCCCTGTGCGCCATGGCGTAAGTTTTAGGGGTAACGCCGACAGTTTTCTTGAAGAGTCGCTGGAAGTGGAACGGGCTGAAACCCACCGTTGCGGCCAATGCCGCCAAAGGAAGCGATTCCTCGGCTTCCTCGATGATCCGGCATGCCCGCGCCACCGTTTCGGGTATCGGCGAGGGATGCGATAGTTGTTGCGGATGGCAGCGCCGGCACGCTCGATAGCCGGCATGTTCGGCATCGGCGCCAGTGCGAAAGAACTCGACGTTGTGCCGGTTTGGCAGACGGGAGGAGCAATGCGGACGGCAATACACGCCGGTGGTTTTCACGGCGTAGAAGAACGTGCCATCGGCCTGCCGATTGCGCCGGACCAGGGCGTTCCAGCGTTGCTCGTTGGTTTCGAAGACGGGTTCGATTACCTGTTTCATCATCTTCTCCTGATCTCGTCGCTTGATCGACGAGACCGATCCTAGCCACCCCGCCATATCGCTCGCTATCCGATTGTTGCGATCAAATTCGAGCGATCGATTCAACCCGCAAGAAAAAAATTGCTTAAATCAAAACGCGAGCAGTTGACGGTGCAGATCGGCTAAGGCCAGCGCACTCGTGAACGCCAGCGGCGACTCCCCCAGGGGTCGCCGCTTGGTTTTTTATGCCTTTTTGGGGCGAAACGCCTTGGCGCTCAAACCGTGTTTCTTCATCAAGGTCTGCAGATGGGAGCGGTTCATCCCCTGACGGCGGGCCAGTTCCACCGCCCGCCCATTCACTTCCCGCAACCCCTGTTCGAGAAAACGTTTTTCCGCCGCGTCACCGGCCGCTTTTTTGGCATCGCTTAGCGACGCGGGCGCTCCGGGTTCGAGCGGGGCATCCGCCGACGGGCGAACGCTTGGCGGGTTGGTCCGCAGGGCATCCGGCAGGTGAGGGAGATCGGCGGTATCGCCGGCCAGACAGGACATGCGAAAAATCAAATTGTGCAGTTCGCGGATATTGCCCGGAAAATCATAGTCGAGCAAAAACTGCCGCAGCCGTGGACTCAGCTTGAGCGGACTTCGGCCCAGTCTTTCCGCCGCCGCGTCGCAGAAAAAATCGATCAGCAGCGGGATCTCGTCCCGGCGTTCCCGCAACGGGGGCATGGTGACTTCGATCACGCTCAATCGGTAGTACAAATCCTCCCGGAACTGCCCGGTTCGCACCATGGCCAACAGATCGCGATTGGTGGCGGCGACGATACGCGCGTCGATCCGGATCGGACTGTCGGAACCGACCCGCTGGATTTCCTGCGATTGCAGCACCCGCAGCAGCTTGACCTGGCCCGACAAGGGCAATTCGCCGATCTCGTCCAGAAAAATCGTACCGAGATTGGCGCTTTCGAATTTGCCCTTGCGGTCGCTGGCCGCCCCGGTAAACGCCCCTTTTTTATGGCCGAACAGCTCTGATTCCACCAGGTTTTCCGGAATGGCGCCGCAGTTGACGGAAATGAACGGCTCTTGGCCGCGCCGACCGTTGGTATGCACCACCTTGGCCAGCAGTTCCTTGCCGGTGCCGCTCTCGCCGCGAACCAGCACCGGCAGATCGGTGGGCGCCGCCTTTTCGGCGATTTCCAGGGTTTCCAATAGCTTGGGATTGTCTCCAAAGACCCCGTCGAAGGTAAATTCCCGTTCCAGCAAGGCCGCGCGCCGTTGCTCCGCCGTGAGTGCTGGCTCGGGCCGCGGCGGCCGCAAATCCTCCAGGGCGGCGGAGGACTGGACGAAGCGCTCCCGGCGCGACAGGCTCATCACGTCCTCGCGGAGTGCGTTGCACTGTCCCAGCAAGCGCTGGATCTCCTCGCGTTCCAGCCGTGTGGCCCAACGCAGTGTAGAGCGCAGGATTTCGATTTTTTCCAGCAGGTCGCCGTAACCGGGCGCGGTCGATTGGCCGAGGGTGAAGGGTCTCATTACCGATAACCGGAATCAGGATCGCCAGGGTTGCGCTGGTTTCATGCCGCCGCCGCGATCTGCTTGTGTATCAATTGATAGTACATGCCCTGACGGTCGAACAGCGTTTGGTGAGTCCCTTCCTCGACGATGCGACCCTGATACAGGACCAGGATCTTGTCGGCGTTCATGATGGTGCTGAGTCGGTGGGCGATGACCAGGGCGGTGCGACCTTCCAGGACACCCGACAGATTACGGAGAATGTTGGTCTCGGATTGTGTATCGAGGGCCGAGGTGGCCTCGTCGAAGATCAACAACCGGGGGTCCCGATACAAGGAACGGGCGATGCAGAGCCGCTGGATTTGGCCGCCCGACAGGCCGACGCCCCGCTCGCCCACGGTCTGTTCGTAACCTTGCGGCAGCTTGCTGATGAAACCGTGGGCGTCGGCCAAGCGGGCCACCTCGACGATGCGGCGCCGGTCGGGATTGACCTCGCCCAGGGCGATGTTCTCGGCGACGGTGCCGGAAAACAGCAGATTGCTTTGCATCACATAGCCGATCTGCGCGCGATAGTAGTCTTTGTCGATCAGGTTCAGGTTGTAGCCATCGATGGAGATCTTGCCTTCGCTGGGCGGATGGAAACCGACCAGCAGCTTGGCCAGCGTGGTCTTGCCGGAGCCGCTATGGCCAACGAGGGCGACGGTTTCCCCGGCTTTCAGTTCGAAACTGATGTTTTCCAGAACATAGGGGGTCTCTTTGCCACCGTAGCGAAAGTACACGTCTTCCAGGCGGATATCGCCGCGCAGGCTGGGCAGCAGGATGCGCGAGGACTGATCCTCGGGTTTCTGTTCCGGCTCCATGTCCAGCACATCGCCGAGCCGCTCCATCGCCACCCCGGCTTCGTGCAACTCGTCCCACATGCCGATCAAGCCCATGAGCGGCGCCATCACGCTGCCCATCAACATGTTGAAGGCAATCAACTGACCGATGGTGAGCTGCTGGCCGAGCACCAGATTGGCGCCGATCCACAGTACCGAGGTCACGGTCACGGCGTGCAACAACTGACTGGCAAGACCGACCAGCGCTTCGAAACCCTGGGCCTTATATTGAACATTCAATGCCTTGGCATATTTTTGTTCCCATTTCAGCCGGATGGCGCGCTCGATACCCATGGCCTTGATGGTCTCGGCGCCGTTCAGGGTTTCCATCAACACGGCTTCGGCGTCGGTCGAGGCCTCGAAGTCGCGCCGCGCGTATTGCTTGATGCGCGGGGTGATGGCCACGGTCAACACCACCATCGGCACGATCAGGGCCAGCAGGACCAGGGTCATCTGAACGCTGTACATGAACAGCACCAGAAAGTAGAAAAACACCATCAACAGGTTCAGCAGCGTGCTGATCGTGGATTGGGTCAGGAACTGGCGAATGGTCTGATTTTCCTGAAACCGCGCGAAGATGTCGCCGGTGCGGCGCTTGGCGAAAAAGGCGATCGGCAGGGACAGCGTGTGCTGAAAGAACTGCGACATCATCGAGAAATCGAGGTTGCGCACCATGAAGTTGGTCAGATAGGTGCGCATCAACGCGGTCAACTGCATGAAGACCTGCACCAGGATAAAACCGACGATCAGTAGATTCAGCAGTTCGTGGCTTTGGTGAACGACGACGCGATCCAGGATGTTTTGGAGAATGATCGGGGGAACGATACCGAGCACCTGGATCACCAGCGTCGCCAGGATCAAATAGCCGAGCACCGGCTTGTGGGGGCGCAACAGGCGCACGAACCGCATCCAGGGGGAACGGGTGGCCTCGATTTGCGCCAGATCGGCGCGGGGGGTGAACAACAAACAGGTGCCGGTCCAGCCCTTCTCGAATTCGGCGATGCTCAGCTTGCGAAAACCGAGTCCTGGGTCCGCCACCCAGACCTGGTTCTTGGAAACGCCGTAGACCACGATGTAGTGATACCCTTCCCAGTGGGCGATAAACGGCAGCTCGAAGCCCAGCACGGTCTGGTAGGTACACTGCACGCCATGGGTGGTGAACCCCAGCGACTCGCCTACCTGCGCCAAGCTGTCCAGAGTGGCGCCTTCAGTGGTGACGTTGGCCATCTCCCGCAGCTTGCCCAGGGTCGCGCCGATCCGGTAGTGCTTGCAGATCATGGCCAGGCAAGCCGCGCCGCAGTCCATCTCCTCGGCTTGCTCGACCAGTGGGAACCGTTTGAGCACCCGCTCGCCGATGCCGGGTTTGGAGCGCAGATCCAGGCTCAGCGGTCGGTTGCGCCGTTCGAGCAGTTGCTTTTGGCGTTCCAGTTCGTGTTCGGCGAACTGGATGCGGGTCCGCAGCGTTTCCTTCAGTTGGGGATTGCGTTCCAGGATGGTGCGCACGGTTTGTTGCGGGATCACCAGCAGCACCGCGTCGCTGGCGGCCTGCATGGTCACGGGTTGCGCCACGTCCAGCAGGCAGGTGTTTTCGCCGAACATCTCCCCATGGCCCAGAATGGCCATGGGCAGTTCGACGCCGCCCTCCATCCGAATGCCGCGCACCGTGCCTCGGCGCACCACGTAGAGCCGGCGGTCCTCAAGGCTATCCTGCTCCAGGATGACATCCCCGGCCGCCACCTTCTTAATGCCGATGCTATCGACCAGTTGGACGAGCTCGTCCTTATCAACCTTGCCGCGCAACTGGAACAACTGGCTGATGAAACCGCCGGCGGCATTGATGCTGGCCTGACGGGCCAACAGACCGCCGACCACCGGATAACGGGCCAGCATCGAGGCCATGGCATCGCGGGGGACGAACACCAATTCGGTCTTGCCGGAAGCGCGCGCGGTGAATTCGAAGCGGTAGTCGCGCAGCGCGGCGGTTTCGGCCAACAATTCGCCGGCACGACGGATCCCGATGCTGACATCCTTGCCGCCTTCCGTGGTCAGCAGGCGAACCGTGCCGGATTTGACGAGATACAGACCCAATCCCGGTTCCCCGGCCGTGAACATCGTATCGCCAAGGTCGTAGGTCTGGATTTCAGCGCGCGCGGCCAGATGTTCCAGGTCGCCGCGGCCGATGGGAGCCAGCAATTCGATGCCAGCCAGGGTTTCGAGCAGAATTTCGGAACTCACCGGACGATCTCCATGGCCGCGAGGATGGACGATTAGATAACTTCCAGGCGATGTTCCTGAGCCCGCGCCGCGAGCCAGTCGTTACGGATCATCTTGGCGACGTCGCGGGTGGTGGCTTCGTCGAGTTGGGCGGAATGTTTGGCCCTGATCTGAAAGATCTCGAAGATCAGTTCGTCGTCAGAGACGAAGGGACCCAGCAGTTCCCCCTCCGCGGCGTTGAAGATCTTGGCTTCCACTTCGTTGGGCAACGCGCCCCGCAGCACCTTGCCTATGTAACCCCCCTTGAATTTGCTGTCCAGGTCCATGGAATGTTCGCGCGCCAACTCGGCAAACAGCGTCGGTTCATCCTCTAACAGGGCCAGCAGTTCACGGGCCTTGCCTTCGGAGTCCACGGTGATGTGGTTGATCTCGACGCTGTCGAACTTCGGAGAATGCAGGCGGAAGTAGTCCTCGATCTGTTCCTGGCGGGTCATTTGCGCTTGCATCTTTTCCCGATAGAGGATCTCGGTCATGTGGCTTTCGAATTCGTCCAGGGTCACCCCCAGCGCTTCCAGGAACGCATGGGTATCCTGTGCCCGGTGCAGTCCTTCCACCCGGCGGAATTGATCGACCCGCTCCTGAATTTCGGCCGGGGTAACGGTAATGCCGCTCTTCTTCGCCGCTCGCACCGTCAGTTTGTCGATCAGAATCTGCTCGATCAGCGTATTGAAGCGATTGTCGAGCTTGAGGGTTTTAACGAAATCGTCGGCATTGAGGATCTCATCGTCGATACGGGCAATTTGCATGGTTGTCCTCCGTTGCTGGCCTAAAAGTCATGAAACCGTGGTCGTTCGTTCCGCCCCGTCGGACCGGCGTTCAGCCGGAGGCCCCGCGCAAGGGGTCCAGGGCCAGATCAATCAACCGCCGTTGCTGCACCATGATTTCGGCGATGGCGATCATGCCGAAGCGCAGCGGTATCCGGACGCCGGTTTCGGGCGAAGTGAAATAATCCCGCTCCAGACTGACGCGCCCCCGGTAGACCTGCACCCGGTTCTGAGGGCTGTCGCCGGAGGGAGAAACGGTCGGCGCGATAAATTCCAGGACGCCGTCGATGAAGCCGAAGCGCTGAAAGGGGAAGGCGTTGAACTTGATCTTGACCGGCATGCCCTCCCGGAGAAAGGCACGATCCTGCTCCAGGATTTCAACGTGCAGCACCGTCCGGGCGTCGGCCGGGGCAATGCCGGCGAGAGGAGCCTTGGGATCGATCTTGGCGCCGGGCTGAGTGACGCCGATCCGGGTGACGACCCCGGCCACCGGCGCCTTGACGAGCAACAGGTTGTTCTCGTCGATATCGTCGAAACTGATCTGGGCGGCGGCGGTGGCCTCCGCCTGAGCCAGCTTGAGCGCAACCTGATTTTCCCGTTCGGCGCTGGCGAGTTGGGCCTTGCGTTCCTCCAACTGGGCATAGTATTGCAGCAAGCGCTCCGAGCGCGCCTTCAGCTCCTCCTGGCGCTTGGCGTATTCCTCGTTCAGCTTGACTTCGAATTCGGCCAGCTCGTTCTTGGCGATCTCAAACTCAGCGATTTTGCTTTGGTATTCCTTGAATTTTTCCTCGACCTTGGAGCGGGCGATACCGCCGCCGCCCGGGGATTCGAACAGGCGGCGATGCTTCTCGTAATCGTTGCGGGTAAAAGTCAAGGCATCCTGGGCACCGTCCAGCTTCAGTCGGGCCCGTTCGAGCTTGAGCCGCTGGTCGGCGGCCAGTTGGGTCATGCCTTGGGAAATGCGCCGATCGTCGACCTCCTCGGCGCTCTCGATCTGAAACTGGATCAGTTCGATGCCCTTTTCCATGGCCTTTTTCTGCACGGGAAAGGTTCGGAAAGCGGCTTCGGTCGATTGCAGCTTGAGCTGCGCCATCAGCGCGCCGGCCGCCAGCTGCATGGCTCCCAGCGCGTTGACCCGCGCCACCACGTCGCCGGCGGCGACCGGCGCGCCTTCGACGATATAGAGATCGTTCAGTTGTCCTTCGATGGGCGCGAACAGCAGTCGCTCGTCGGCTTCCGGCCCCAGTTGGCCCTGGGCTTTGACGATGACGCCCACTTTGCCGAAAAACGACCAGGCCAGGGCCGCCAGCAGCAAGGCGGCCAGCAAAGCGATCATGACGCGAATCAGGCGCGAGGGTTCGGCGGCAAGAATTTCGATACCTTCGAGGCTTTGTTCGCCGAGTATGGCGTTCGGGTGGGATTGGGCGTCGTGAGTAGCGATCATGGCGACAAGGTCCGTGGGTCCGGCAACAGTTGCAGTTTGGCGTCCAGCAGCGTGGATTTCATCACCAGCCGAAGATCGGCGAGGGATTGCCGCTGGCGTCGGGTTTCGGCCAGGATGTCTTCGTACAGCTTGCGCGTCGTTTCAGGATCGGCTTGGCGCAGCAGATCGTGGAGCCGCGCGCCGGCGCTTGCGGCTTCGTAGGCTTGCGTCAGACGCCGGGTCTGTTGCTTGAAGGATCGGGAAACGCTTTGTTCCAGGCGCATCAAGCCACTGATGCCGCCACGACGCCGATACTCCTTCCAGTGACTGTCGGCTTGTTGGAACAGGGCCTTGGCCCGGGTGGACAGCGTTTGGCGCTGGAGACGCAAATCATCGGCGAGGGCGTCCAGGAAAAAACGATCCTCGCTGGGATGCAGGGTATGGCTCAGCCCCAGCAGGCGTTCGCCGTAATCCGGCTGCCCCCGAGCGGCCGATAACTGTTCGAAAGCGTCCGCCACCTGCTGGAAGTGCTCCAACTTGGCCGCGACGATCAGGCCACCTCGCTCCTGAAGCAGCGGTTTCAACAGGGCAATGGCCTGCTGAATATTGCCGACCTTCCAGGCGGCCAGCGCCGTTTGGTAGTGTTCCAGCACCTCGGCGGGAGGGAGTTGTTCCTCCAACCATTGAGTCGCCGTCTCGCGCACCCAGGGCGTGGTGAAAGCAACCTCGCGCCAGTCCACCAGGTTGCCCAGATCCTGATCCCTGGCGGCACGTTGCAGTGTCTCGAACTGGACGATATCCGCGCGCAACGGCGCCAGACCGACAATTCTCGGATATTGCAGCGCGAAACGTTCCAGAGACGCCAAGGCTTCATCGGCGTTGCCCCGCGCCAGAAGCTGGCGCAAGGACTGTTCGAGGGTGGTGATGGCCTTCAGGTAGACCGCTTGCTCGTTGCGCAGCAGGCGTTGTTGGCTCAGCACCCGCCGGCGCAGGTTCTGGAAATCGGGCACCCAGTCGGCGATTTTGAGCGATAGTAATTCATAGTCCCGGGCAACGGCGTTCCAACGCGCCAATAACGCGGAGATGGCTTGCTCGTCCTGAAACAGCTTGAGCGGCGCATCGCGGCCACCGCGTTCGCTCAGGAAACTTTGCAGGTCGCCGATCCATTCCAACAGCCCCAGCAAGGCCCCGCTTTCCGGTATGGCCTGAACCGGGGTTTTTCGGAGTCGATCGGCGGCGGCGGCGAAATGACCGGTTTCGATTTCCGTCTGCCAGCCGGGCACGGTTTCCTTGACCAGCGCTTTCAAGGCCATGCTCGACATTTCGGCGTCGCCGGGATGCTGGTTCAGGTACTCGCTGGCCTGGAGCAGGCCGGCGCGATAGTCCCCTTGTTCAATCAGCGCCTTGATCTCCCGCTGCGGCGCGTTATGGAAGTACAGCGCCATCACGGCCAATACGACGGCGACGCTACCCCCCGCCAACCAGGCCCGGTGGCGTGGCCGTTCGTTGCCCAGGGCTGCCCGTAGCTCCCGGATAAACGCCCGCGCCTTGCCCATGGGTTTTTGGCTGGCGGGCGGCGCAAGGTTGGCTTTTTCCCTGGCCGGCTCGGCGGGAGTCTCGTCAAGGTGATCAGCCAGCATTTTCAGGAACGAATTGGCTCCCTTCTTGATATAAACAGTTCTGCCAACGGCATAGATCCCCGATGAATTGGCCGTTTCTTCGAGGTCGGGTTCCTGGTTCACCGCACGGTCATCGTCAGTTCGCCGAATCTGTACCGTATAGCTCAGCCGAAGCGTACCAAAGGCCAAGGTGTCGCCCTCACCTACCGGTAATGCGGTGTAGGGCGGAATCCGCTCCGTTCCGCGCCAGGTGCCATTGGTGCTGCCCAGATCCATCACATGCAGGCTGTCGCCCCTGAGAAACAATAACGCGTGACAGCGGGAGAGAGGCTTGATGGCGGCGGGAACGGCATTGGCGTCTTCGGCCGGCGCCGACAGCAGCATGTCGCGGCCGATCAGGAGCGGGGGAACACCATGGATGGCGATGGCTTCGCCGCCGACGCTGTCGGGTGCCGGCAGCAGGGCCAGTTGTACCGGCGCCATTGGGGAAGGCACGGCCCCGCGCTCGCCCCGGCTGTCGCGCTCCACCCGAAATTTGAAAATGCCGGCAAACCCGAGTTCGTCATCGTTGGCCAGTTTGGTGGGATATTTCGGTGGCAGCGCCCGGCCATTCAGCAGAGTAGCGCTACCCGTGCCGAAATCGATCAGATAAAACTCGTTTTCTTTCCGAAAGATGCAGGCATGCTGAACTGCCAGTCCGGCACTTGCCGCGCCCCTGACGGAAGCAAAGGGGGGGGTGTCGCGGCCGATCAGGCAAAGCTCGTCGGCGATGCTCAGGACATCGAGTTTGGGGTGGGAAAGGGACCGTAGGACGATACGCATGGTCACGACTTATGGGTCCATGGCCAGTTCGACGGTTTCCCGGGGCCAGCCGCCGCCCATGGCTTTGTACAGGGTGACCGTATCTTGTAAGCGCTGATGTTTGACCTCCAACAGCGTCTGCTCGGTCGAAAGCAGGCTTCGTTCCGCTTCGAAGACCTCAAGCTGCGAGACCAGGCCGGCCTGTAACTGGGCATCAACCTGGTTGCCGATGATGCGTAGATCGTTGAGTTGTCGCTCCATCTCATCAATCTGTTGCTTGCGGTTGGCCAGATTCACCAAGGCGTTTTCCACCTCCTCGAAGGCTTGGATCACGGTCTTGCGATATTCTTCCTCGGCGATTTGCTGGTCCACCTGAGTACGCTTGATCTCCAGATCGAGACTCGGGTCGAATATGGGCAGGTTGATCGCCAAACCGATGCCGAGCGTCCAGTTACCCAACAGAGCCCCCAGGGCGGCGCTGGCCAGCCCACCCTGGCCGGTCAGGCTGATCGAGGGTAACTTTGCCAGTCGCGCCTTGCCGATCAGCTCGTAAGCCCGCAGTACCCGATATTCGGCCGCCAGAATGTCGGGCCGCCGCGCCAGCAGGTCGGCGGGCAATCCAGCCGGTACGGCCAAGGGGCGCACGGTACGGCTGAGGGACGCCTCGGGCACGCGCAGATTGCCGGCTGGAATACCCAGCAGGGTCGCCAGACGATTTTCCGTCAGTGTCCGTTGCCGTTGCAGATCGAGTAAATCCCGTTGCAGACCACGATTTTCCGCCTGCTGTTGCAGTACCCGGGTGTTGGCTACCAGCCCCTCTTGCCGCTGGCGTTCCAGGATGCCGAGAATACGCCGGTTCTTGGCCAAACCGGCTTGTTGGCGAGCGATCTGCTCGTCGAACTGGCGGATTTGGAAATAGGTGCTGGCCACTTCCGAGATCAACGACAGATAGCCGGCTCGATAATCAGCCTCGGACGCCTTGTATTCGGCTTGTTGGGCGCGAATCCCCTTGCGGGCCTTGCCCCACAGATCAATTTCCCAATTGAGACCGGACACATTCACCCCGAAGGCGCGCGCCTGGTTATTCGGTGTCGCGGTCAGATCGGTGGTGGTGCCCAAACTCAGCTTTGGCAGGGTACTGGCCCGTTCCTCTTCCAGGCCGATGCCGGCGGCATCGATACGCGCGGCCAGAATTTTCACGTCCTGGCTGCCGGCGATGGCTTGGCGCACGAGATTATCCAGGTAAGCATCGCCAAACTGGGTCCACCAATCCGGTCGAATGGCATCGGTGGCCGACACCGGGCCGTCACCCGTTAAGGTCCAACCTGCCTTTTCGGGTAGCGACGGGCGCTGATAGCCGGGATCGTCCGTATTAGCGCAACCCGCCACCGTGACCAGGCAGACACCGAGCAGCAGCCCCGTCAGCTTGCGGTGAACGCCGGCGACACCCCTGCCCGGGACGCTGGCCTCGGTGGAGATAAAAAGTGAATCGCTTGTCGGTTGCTGCATGGCAGTACCAGGTTCATTAAGTCGGATTCAATATTGAGAATCATTCAATGATGAATCTCAATATTGATGGTAGACCATAAAATCTTGCAGTTTGCGAGCCTGATCTCTTTGCCTGTTCCATGGAGAAGCGGCCATGGTTCAACATTGGGCCGAACAAATAGTTTTTATATGAAAAACATATATGTTTTTTTGTTGGTTAATTTAAAGCTATTTCAATGAAGCCGTAGATCTGCCAAGGAGTGAAAAATCTCGACATAATTTTAAAAAATAAATAAAAATCAAGTAAATAAATAAAATTTTCTTGATATATTTATAGTTGGCATGCCTTCTGCTTTATCTTGGTCGTACAGCAACACAAAGTTTCCTAAGTTTCCCAACCCTATTTAAAGAGGACACGACCATGACCACCATCACCATTCAAGACCTGGACCTGAGCAAGACCCTGGATCGCCAGGCCATGGCCCAACTGAGCGGCGGCTACACCTACACCGGGTCGAGCACCTATAACGGCTCCTGGAGCTTCGTTAGCTCGTGGAAACAGAACGGCGGCTTCAAGAAGATCGGCTTCATCAAGTACAAGGTAGACAAGCTGCATAAGAAGTACCAGCGCACCCAGACCAAGGTCGATCACTACGAGCAATTGACGGTGCAGATCGGCTAATCCCGGCACACGCGCCAAAACCAGCGGAGGCTCCAGGGCCTCCGCTTGGCGTTTCTAACCAGGGAAAACAGCAACTCGGCCGAAAGCCCGCGCAAGCGGGATTCCGTTGCTAACCTCGATTCAAGTCAAGCGACACACCCGCTCCCAGCGCTGAAAGCGATAGGGCCAGATATGCTGGGCATCGACCGAATGTGCCTCTTCCCAGACCAGCCGCCAGTCTCGCGCGTCCCATTCCGGAAACCAGGCATCGCCGGGCACGTCGGCTTCGACCAGAGTCAAATACAGCCGCTCGGCCCGCGGCAAGGTCTGTCGGTACAACATCGCCCCACCGATCACCATCGGCTCGGTGGCCGGGCCGGCCCTCTCCAAGGCTTCGTTCAGCGATCGCGCCATCTCGCATCCGGGCGCGTGATAGGCGAGATCGCGGCTCAGCACGATCATCCGGCGACCCGGCAGCGGTCGGCCGATGGATTCCCAGGTGCGCCGGCCCATCAATAGCGGCTTACCCATCGTCGTCTGCTTGAAAAAGCGCAAATCCGCCGGCAGATGCCAGGGCAGGCGGTTGTCCCGGCCGATGACCCGGTTGCGGGCCAACGCGGCGATCAGCGTCAATGGCGCGCTCATGTCGGCACCGGCGGCAGGTTGTGGGCCGGCACGCTCCAGGCGGGAACGCCGGGTTCGTCCAACCGGATAGCGGTCAATCGATTGCCCCAGACGCAGCCGCTGTCCAGCGCGTAAATACCCGGTGCGCGGTAGTAGCCCAACGAGGCCCAGTGGCCAAACACCAGATTGAGATCGGCGTTGCGCCGCCCCGGCACGGCGAACCAGGGCAGCAAGCCTGGTCCCTGACTGCCGGGCGCCCCTTTTTCCCCGAAGGACAGCGAGCCGTCCGCCGTGCAAAACCGCATCCGGGTCAGGGCGTTGACGGTGAAGCGCAGCCGATCGTAACCGCTCAGGTCGTTCCGCCAGCGCCGTGGCTCACCGCCGAACATGTGCGCCAGAAACTGCTGGTAATCCGGCCCGCGCAGGGTCGCCGCCAGTTCCGCCGCGCCGCGTTGCGCCAAGGCCAAATCCCACTGCGGCGGTAACCCGGCATGAGTCATGGTAAAACCCAGTTCGGCATCGTGATGCAACAGCGGACACCGGCGCAGCCAGTCCAGCAGTTCATCGCGATCGGGTGCGTCCAGGATGGAATGGAAAGTGTCCTTGCGTTTGGGTTTCACCAGGCCGGCGGCAACCGCCAGCAGAGTCAGATCGTGGTTGCCCAACACCGCCACCACCCGCTCGCCCAGACCGTGCACCAGTCGTAGCACCTCGACCGAGTGCGGCCCGCGATTGATCAGATCGCCGACCAGCCACAGCATGTCAACGGCGGGATCGAAGCGCAGCAGGTCGAGCAAGCGCCGCAGCGGGTCGTAACAGCCCTGAATGTCGCCGATGGCGTAAACAGCCATGCTTCAGTTCCTGGTCGGTGGTGGCGGCGCCGTCGTCGCGGGCGGTGGCGGCGGCGGCGGCAGCTGTGCGAGGATGCGGCGGGCGATTCCGGGGTAATCCTCGTCGAAATGGTGGTCTCCCAGCATCTTTTCGATGATCACCCCCAGATCGGCCAGTGTCGGGCAGGCGGCATCCTCCTCTTCTTCGCCATAAATGCACAAACGCTTGAGGCCGGCCAACTTGGCCAGTTCCGGCCGCACCGCTTGGCTGCCTTCGTCAGGTTCGTCGCTGATCCAGTTGCTCAGATGAAATTCGAAGGCGGCGTTGTCCGACAGCCCCAGCAAGGCCACCAGATCGATCCGGTCGCGCAAGTCCCGCGGCAAGCGGTTGATCGTTGCCGGCAGCACGTCCGCCCCGAAGGAATAGCCGATCAGCACGATCCGTGCCTTCTTCCAACTGGCCATGTAGTTGCGCAGCACCCGCTCCAGATCCAGCGCCACCTCATCCGGCTGGCGCGGTTTCCAGAAATAGCTCAGCGAATCCCAGCCCACCGAGGGCAGGCCGTTTTTGGCCAGCTCCGCCGTCACGGCGCGGTCGAGCAGCGCCCAACCGCCATCGCCGGAGAACATGATCGCGAATTGTGGCCGGTCGGGGCCGGCGGTTGCCGGTACTTCGGTGAGTGGCACGCCGCTGGCGCTGGCATCGGGTCGCACCTGCCGGACGATGCTCGGGTCCAGCCATTGCAACAGGGCGGAGACCTGCGGCAGCCAGCTCTTGATGCCCTCGCCGCCGGCCATGTCGGTCAGCCGGGCGAGTTGGATCGATTTGACGAATTGCGCGGCGATCCCGGCATTGCAGCCGGGCCGGTTCTGAAACACGAACCAGGTTGTCGGCAGCCGGCTGATGGCCTTCAATGACACGCTCTTGTGATCCGGCGACGCGGTACCCTCCAGATTGCCCACTCCCTTACACAAGGGCTTGCGCAAGGGCAGTTCCGGGCAGAAATCCACCGCGATCCCGGCATGAAAGCGCTCGGTTGGCGCCTGGGCCAGCGCCGCGTAGCCCAGCGTCGCGCCGATACCCTGCCCCAGCAGAACCGGCGGCAGGTGGATCGCCGGCGGGTAGCGCTGTTCCATCGAGCGGTTTAACTGCTCAAGATCCGTCGATGGATCGGCGCAGGCGGCCGTCGAGCGATCGAGCCGCGCCAGATACTCATTCGAATCGATACCCGCGACCATGTAATCCATATTGGCGATTTCCCGCGCCGCCGCGACCAGTTCGGCGTTCCAGCCACCCGCGCCGGAGACGAACAGCACCACGCCCTTGGGTTCGTCGATGGCATGATAAAGGGCGAGTTTGCCGAAGGTGGGGTCGTCCAGCGTTTCCTCGATGACATCCGCCCGCACGGCGGACGTCAGTAGAACAGCGATCAGATACAGTATTCGCGATAGGACAGGCATGATTGATCCTGGGTCGTCGTCGTCGTCGTTGTTGTTATTGTCCGATGGCTTCTTTGTAGCCGCGGGCGATCAGCGCGGTCAGGTCCGCCAGCACCCTCGGCAGCACCATCATGCCACCCGGTGCCGCCAGATAGCGCGCTTCCCATCGAGGGTCGAACTTGTCCTTGTACTGGTGCAGGCCCCGGAAATTGTAAAACGCCTCACCTCGACCGAAGACCAAGGCGCCGAACCGGTTCCACAACGGCGCCAGGCTGCGGTTCTGCAAGCCGGACAGCGGCGCCATGCCGAGATTGAACCAGGCAAACCCCTGTTCGCGGCCCCACAACATGATGCGGATGAACAGATAATCCATCACGCCCTGGACGCTGTCCGGGTGGTAGCGCATCAAATCCACCGACAGTTCCTCGCCACCGCCCCGCCACAGATTGGCGAAGGCCACCACCTCGGCATCGCGCCGCACCACCGCGATCGGGCCGGCTCGCAGATAATCCTCGTCGAAGAATCCGAGCGAAAACCCCTTCTCCCCACCGCTCTTGCCACCGAGCCAGGCATTGGAAACCACTCGCAGTTGGGGCAGCAATGCCGGCACGGCGGCGATATCCACCAGCTCGAACCGATAGCCGTCCCGCTCCAGCCGGTTGATGCCGTTGCGCAGGGTCTTGCGCGATTTGCCGTCCAGCGAAAAGGTCGCCAGCGGCACCCGCGCCTCCTCGCCGAACTTGAGCAGGGTCAGCCCCAGTTCCACATACAGACCCAGATTGTCCGGGTGGACCTGATAGAACACCGGCCAGCCACCGTGGCGCTCGCACAGTTCGCGGAATTGCCAGGCCAGTTCCCGCCGCTCCCGTTCGGTGGCGGCGACCGGGTCGCCCATCGCTACCCAGGCGCGTCCTTCGACACCGTACATCAGGAACGCGCTGTGATCGGCGTTAAACAGCAAGGCCTTGTCGCCCAGCAGGGCCAGGTGGGCGTAGCTGCGCGGAAACGCGGCGGCGATGGCGTGGGCCTGGCGTTTTTCCTCCGGCCCCGGCAGGGTCGGCTCGAACGGCGCCGGGCGCAGCAGTTTGGCGACCCCGAAGAACAGCGCCACACCCATGGCACCCACCATCGCGCGCAGGAAACGCGGTGCTCCGCCCTGATGGCTGAAGCTGAAATCCCACCACAGCTCGTTTGAATACTCGATATGCTTGTAGGAGAAAAAGCCCAGCCAGACCGAGCAGAGCAGCACCACGGCGATGGCGGCGAGCCAGCCCGGCGTAAAGCGTTCGCCGAACAGCGAAGCGCGGCGGTAGAACTGCCGTCGGGATGGCAGCAACCCGGCCAGCAACACCGACAGGATGATCGCTTCCTCATAGTCGGCGCCTTTCAGCAGCGAGGCGGTGATGCCGGCGATCAGGAAAACCACGGCCAGTAACCAGGCGGCATCCAGCCGGCGTTGCAGGCCCCGCGCCAGCAACAGCAGGCTCATGCCGACCAGGCTACTGATAAAATGGGAAATTTCCAGAACAGACAGCGGGATTCTATGGTGTAACCACACCAACCTCGCCTCCACCGCCGGGGTCGCGGCCGAGAACAGCAGTACCGCGCCGCTGATCAGCGCCAGCAGGGCGAACACATGCGGCAGCAGCACCGGCGCCCACGGTCCCACCACGCGCGGCAGCCACAACACCCGCTCCCGGTAGTGCCGCAGCTCGTACAGACCCAGCACGATGGCGGCCAGCGCCAGCGGCAGCAGGTAGTAAACCAGGCGGTAGGCCAGCAGCGCGCCGAGGAGGTCGGCGGCCGGCAGCTCGCGCTGGAGCATGAGCAGCACCAGCGATTCGAATACCCCCAGCCCGCCGGGGATGTGGCTGAGCAGGCCGGCAATCTGCGCCACCAGGAACACGCCGAGAATATGGCCGAAACTCACGGTCCCGGAGGCCGGCAACAAGATGTACAGCACCAGACTGGCCATGACCCAGTCCAGCGCGCCGACCGCCAGTTGCGGCAAAGCCAGCCGGGGCCGCACCATCGGCAGTTCCCAATGCCCCAGCCGTAGCGGCAGGCGACGCAGCATGCCCAGCAACAGGTAAGCCGCCGGCGGGATCAACAGCAGGAAGCCCAGCAACCGGCTGTCCATGTTCAGCCAGGGAAGCGCGCCAAGATCCAGCGGGACCAGCGCCAGCACGCCGCCGCCAACCGTCAGAATGCCCAGCCACAGGGTCAGGGTAGTGAACACGACGATCCGGGCGATATCCACCGTGGTCAGGCCCCAACTCGAATACAGGCGGAAGCGCAGCGAGCTGGAGGTGAGCACCGACAGTCCAACCGAGTTGCTGAAGGCATAGCTGAGCAGGGCGGCGAAGCCGACCTTGGGCCAGGGCAGCGGCCGGCGGATGTAGCGCAGCGCCAGCCAGTCGTAGCCGGTGGTGACCAGATAGCTCAGCGCCGTGCCCAGCAGGGCGGCGAGCAATTGCGGGTACGGCAGTCGCCGAAAATAGGCGGTGACATCCTGATAGCGGTACTCCGCCAGCGCCTGATGCAATACCCACAGCGCGCTGGCGAACAGCGCCAGCCCGATGAGCGGACCCGCAAGGCGGGCGGGCAGTGTTTTCATGGCAGTCGCAGGATAGCGTCCCGGTTGGTGTAGGACGTAACTTTGGCCGCCGCCGCCGCGCGGGGCAGCCAGTCGTATTCACTGTGTTCGGTGGGGTTCAGGGTGACGGGCAGGCGTTCGGGCAAACGGACCCGGAAAACGTGCTCGACGTTCTCGACCGCATCCGGGGCGTAGCGATGTCGCCAGGGCGGCAGAATCGGAAAGCGGTTGACCGCGTCGCAGGCCACGACGTCCACCCCGTCGCCCAGCCCGGTTTCCTCGCGCAGCTCCCGTCGCGCCGCGTCCAGCGGATCGCTTTCCTCCCAGCGCAGGCTGCCGGTCACCGACTGCCAAAAATCCGCCGGATGAACCCGGCGCAGCACCAGCACCTCGTCCGCCATGGTGTAGATCACCACCAGCACCGACTCCGGGCGCTTTAATCGCCTCTCTCCCGGCGGGAGAGAGGCCGGGGGTGAGGGTGGTTTTTTCAAGGTGTGCGGCGCAGGCGGATGTTGAGATCGCGCAGTTGCGTCTCGGTGACCGGCGCCGGCGCCTGGGTCAGCAGACAGGCGGCACTCTGAGTCTTGGGAAAAGCCATCACGTCGCGGATGGAAGCGACCCCGGCCATCAGCATTACCAACCGATCCAGGCCGAAGGCCAGACCACCGTGCGGCGGGCAACCGAACTTCAGCGCATCCAGCAGGAAGCCGAACTTGGCACGCGCTTCCTCGGCGTCGATGCCGAGCAGTTCGAACACCGTGTTCTGCATCTCCTGGCGGTGAATACGCACCGAACCGCCGCCGATTTCGCTACCATTCAGCACCATGTCATAGGCCCGGGACAGGCAGCGTCCGGGATTGGCCTGGACTTCGGCGGGATCGTCGGTGCGCGGCGCGGTGAAGGGATGATGCAGGGCATTCCAGCGCTGGTCGTGTTCGTCCCATTCGAACATCGGGAAATTGACCACCCACAACGGCGCCCATTCGCCCTTCACCAGACCCAGATCGTGGCCGATCTTGATCCGCAGGGCACCCAATGCGTCGTTGACCACCTTGGCCGAATCCGCGCCGAAGAAGAGCAAATCGCCGTTCTCCGCGCCGGTGCGGGTGAGAATCTTGGCCAGCACCTCGTCGGCCAGGAATTTCACAATCGGCGCTTGCAGCCCCTCGCGGCCGGCGGCCACGTCGTTGACCTTGATGTAGGCCAGCCCCTTCGCGCCGTAGCGACCGACGAATTCGGTGTAGATGTCGATCTCGCGCCGGGTCAGCTTGCCACCCTCCGGGACCCGCAGCGCCGCCACCCGGCCATTCGGATCATTGGCGGGGTTGGCAAAGACCTTGAATTCCACCTTCGCCATCAGGTCCGACAGTTCGGTCAGTTCCAGCGGGATGCGCAAATCCGGCTTGTCGGAGCCGTAGCGCTGTATCGCCGTTTCGTAGGGCATGCGCGGGAAGGGGTCGGGCAGTTCCACCGCCAGCACTTCCGCGAACATCCGGCGGATCACCTCTTCCATCAGGTCAGTGATCCCCTGTTCGTCCAGGAACGAGGTTTCGATGTCGAGCTGGGTGAATTCCGGCTGGCGGTCGGCGCGCAGGTCCTCGTCGCGGAAACAGCGCACCACCTGATAGTAGCGGTCGAAGCCGGCCATCATCAGCAACTGCTTGAATAACTGCGGCGACTGGGGCAGCGCGAAAAAGCTGCCGGGATGGGTGCGGCTGGGCACCAGGTAGTCGCGGGCACCTTCCGGGGTGGCCTTGGTCAGCATCGGGGTTTCGATGTCCAGGAAGCCCCGCTCTTCCAGGAATCGGCGCAGGGCGCCGATCACCCGGGCGCGTAGCCGCAATCGCTCCTGCATCACCGGCCGGCGCAGGTCGAGGTAACGATAGCGCAGCCGCACTTCCTCGGAAGTATCGTCGTCGTCCAACTGGAACGGCAACGGCTCGGCACGGTTGACGATTTCCAGTTCGCGGGCCAACACCTCGATCGCGCCGGTGGTCAGATTGGGATTTTCGGTGCCCTCGGGGCGACGACGCACCCGCCCGACCACCCGCAGCACGAATTCGTTACGAACCCGCTCGGCGCTGGCGAAGGCGTCCGGCACATCGGGGTCGATCACCACCTGCACCAGACCTTCACGGTCGCGCAGGTCGATGAAGATCACGCCGCCGTGATCGCGGCGGCGGTGCGCCCAGCCGCAGAGGATGACATCCTGGTCGAGCAGGGTTTCGGTAACTTGGCCGCAATAGTGGCTGCGCATGGTGTCTGATTTCCGTCGTGCAAAGCTGAGGCAGGGAAAGTCGAGGGGCCGGCGTGGCGGAGTGGCTGCTGGCAAGGGCGGAAATGGTACGGATTCAGGCCGATAGCCGCAACTGTGGCAAAAAAGCAAACGGCGCTCATCGCGCCGTTCAAGGGGTCAACCAAGCGGAGTCGTTGAAGTCTGCTTTTCAAACCGCCGCCGGCGTGGAACAGGTTCCGCAGCCACCGGCACCGTCGCAGGCGGGCGCCGATTTACTTTCGCTAGCGGGGGCGCTGTCGTCCTTCGCCACATTCTTCTTCTTGTCTCCGCCCTTGAAATCGGTCTCGTACCAGCCGCCGCCCTTAAGTCGGAACCCGACCACCGAGATCAGCTTCTTCAGTTCGGGCTGACCGCAGGCTGGACAGTCGCTCAACTCGGGGTCGCTGAGCTTTTGCATCACTTCCAGTTCGTGATCGCAGGACTGGCAACGGTACTCGTAAATCGGCATGGTACACCTCGTGGACTGACAATAGGGTGAAGAGCTCGGTACTGACTTTATGGGGATCACTTTGAACGATTTCAAGGTGTTCGTCCAGAACAAGGCCGATCCCGCTACACTATGCTCATGTTGTCTTCGCTGCGTCTACTTTTCATTGCCTGGTTCGTGTTGTGGCTGGCCGGCTGCGATTCCGATGCCGGCCGCGCGGTCACGGTGGAATTCTGGGCCATGGGCCAGGAGGGCGAGCAGGTCAAGGCGCTGCTGCCGGCGTTCGAGCGCCGTCATCCCGGCATTCGAGTGCGGGTGCAGCAGATTCCCTGGAGCGCGGCGCACGAAAAACTGCTGACCGCCCATGCCGGCGACGCCATGCCGGATGCGTTCCAGCTCGGCAACACCTGGATTCCCGAATTCGTGGCCCTGCGCGCCATCGAACCACTGGACGAACGGCTGCGCGACTGGCCGGAAGCGGCGCTGGCCGACTATTTCCCCGGCATTCTCGCCACCAACCGCCTGGCCGGACGGACCTACGCCCTGCCCTGGTATGTGGACACCCGGCTGTTTTTCTACCGTGGCGATCTGCTGGCCGCCGCCGGGTTTCCCGAACCGCCGGTCACCTGGGACGGCTGGCTGCAAGCGATGAGCGCGCTCAAGGCTCCAGGTGGCGGGGCGCGTTACGCGATCCTGCTACCCATCAACGAATGGCAGTTGCCGGTCATTCTCGCCCTGCAACGCGGCGCTACCCTGCTGCGCGACCGGGATCAATACGGTAATTTTCGGGACCCGCGCTTTCGCGACGCCTTTACCTTCTATCTGAACCTGTTCGCGCGGGGGCTGGCCCCGCCGGTGGGCAATACCCAGATGGCCAACCTTTATCAGGAATTCGCCAGCGGCGCTTTCGCCATCTATGTCAGCGGCCCGTGGAACATCGGCGAGTTCGGCCGGCGGCTGCCGGCGGCGCTGCAACCGCACTGGAACACCGCGCCGCTACCAGAATTTACCCATGCCTCCCCCCTCCCACCGGGAGAGGAGGGGGTGAAGGCGGTGGGCGTGTCGCTGGCCGGTGGCGCCAGTCTGGCGCTCAGCCGCAACTCGCCCCGGCGGGAAGCGGCCTGGCGGTTGCTGGAGTTCCTGGCCGAGCCGGAACAGCAGGCACGATTCTACCAACTGACCGGCGATCTGCCGGCGCGGCAGTCGGCCTGGAATGATCCGGCGCTGGCCGGCAATCGTCATGCCCAGGCATTCCGGGAGCAGTTGCAACACCTGCGGGCGACGCCGCCGATCCCCGAATGGGAACGCATCGCCAGCCGCATCGCCTACTACGCCGAACTGGCGATTCGTCAGGAATTGAGCGCGGACGAGGCACTGGCGGCGTTGGATCGGGACGTGGATCGGATTCTGGAGAAACGGCGCTGGCTGCTGAGCCGGGGGTTGGTGCCATGACCGGCCAGGAACGTCACGCCGCCCGCAGCGCCAGGGCCTTTCTGGCGCCGGCGCTGCTGCTGATCGCGGTGTTTTTCTTCCTGCCGGTGCTGGCGGCGCTACTGCTGAGCTTCACCGATTTCGACATCTACGCGCTGGGCGATCTGAATCGGCTCCGTTTCGTCGGCTTGCGCAACTATCTGGATTTGCTGCAAAGTCCGCTGTTCTGGACAGCGCTCGGCAACACCTTTTATTTCGTGGTGGTGGGAGGGCCGCTGTCGGTGGCGGTCTCGCTGGGCGCGGCGCTGCTGGTGAACGCGCCACTGACCCGCTTTCCCGGTTTCTTCCGCGCCGCCTTCTTCCTGCCGGTGGTCACGACCCTGGTGGCGGTGGCGGTGGTGTGGCGTTATCTCTACCATCCCCGCTACGGCTTGCTGAATTACGGCCTCGGCCTGCTCGGCATCGACCCCATCGACTGGCTGGGCGACCCGGCCTGGGCGATGCCGGCGATCATCCTCATGGCGGTGTGGAAAAACTTCGGCTTCAACATGATCATCTTCATCGCCGGCTTGCAGAACATTCCGACTCAACTCTACGAGGCGGCGCGGATCGACGGGGCCAGTGGCTGGCGGCAGTTCCGCTACATCACCCTGCCGCTGCTGGGGCCGACCTTCCTGTTCGTGGCCCTGATGACCATGATCGGTTATTTCCAGGTCTTCGCGGAGCCCTATGTGATGACCCAGGGCGGCCCGGCCAACCGCACGCTCAGCGTGGTGCTGCTGATGTACGAGGAAGGTTTCCGCTGGTGGAACATGGGCTACGCCTCGGCGGCGGCGTTCATGCTGTTCGTGCTGATCCTGGCCGGAACCCTGCTGCAATTGAAGTTGCGGCGGAGAGACCCGGAATGAACCGCCTCCTCCATCGCATCCTTCCCACCCTGCTGGTATACGGCCTGCTGATGCTTGGCACGGCGCTGGCGCTGGCGCCGCTGCTGTGGATGCTGGTGGCCTCGCTGATGCCACCCGGCGAGGCCACCGGCTATCCGCCGCGATTGTGGCCCAGCACGGTGACGTTCGAACACTACGTGGCGCTGTTCAGCCGCCTCGACCTGGGCCGCTACCTGCTCAACAGCACCCTGCTGGCCAGCGCCGTGACCGTGATCTCGCTGTTCGTCAACTCGATGGCGGGCTATGCCTTCGCCAAGTTCCGCTTCCGCTATCGGGACCGGCTGTTTCGAACCCTGCTGGCGGCCATGGTGATCCCGGCCCAGGTGGCGATGCTGCCATTGTTCCTGCTGCTCAAGCAGTTCGGTCTGATCAACACTTATTGGGGCGTCATTATCCCTGGGATGGCCAGCATCTTCGGCATTTTCCTGATCCGCCAGTATCTGCTGGCCATTCCCGACAGCCTGCTGGATGCCGCGCGCATGGACGGCGCCGGTGAGTTCCGCATCTATTGGGCGCTGGTGCTACCACTGTGCCGGCCGATCCTGGTAACGCTGGCAATCTTCACCTTCATGGGCACCTGGAACGATTTCATGTGGCCGCTGATCGTGCTGACCGACAGCGCCATGTACACCCTGCCGGTGGCGTTGGCCAACCTGCTGGGCGAGCATGTACAGGACACGGAATTGATGATGGCCGGCTCGGTGCTGACCGTACTGCCAGTGCTGTTGCTGTTTGTGGCCCTGCAAAAGCACTACATCGCCGGCATCATGCTGGGCGGAATGAAAGGTTAAACGGCGTCCGAACCCTTCCATCCCGGGAGGATTTACTTGGCACCGTCGCCCAGCACCCGGCTGGCGGCCAGCAGCATCACCTTGGACAGCCGGGTGCGCTGATCGGCGGTCAACTTGCTCTTGTTGGCCAGCATCAGCCCCCGGGTGCAAATCGTGTCCACCATGGTATCGAAACCCCACTTCTTTTCGGCCACGGTCACATCCTCGAAGGTATATACGGCGCTACCGTCGGGCAGTTTGTCATTCAAATCCCAATCCTTGACCGGCACCAGCCGGAAATCCTTGGGGTTTTCCAACACCACCTGCATCTCGGTGGATTTGGCCATCGGCCGCTGCACCACCATCGCCGCCTGAATCGGGCTGGCCTTGCCGCCGCTCTTGATCTGCAACAGCGCCTCGGCCCCGTCCATGTAGGCCGGCGCCGTGTTCTTGAATTTCGGTTCCAAAAGGGTCATGTATTCCCAGGTCACCGCCACGCCGCTGTTGGGCGACTGCACCGCGATCAGTTTTTTGCCGGCTTTCTGCAAGTCGCCGTCGTCGCGGATATCACTGTCCTTGCCGGTGACGATGAATACGCATTCCTTGCCGATCTCGCCCAGACTGATGAACTTGTCGGCGAATTCGGGATGATCCTTGAGGTAGTACTTCAAGGCGTCAGCCTGGGTCAGCCCCACGCTGACCGGACTATTGGGATCGTCGAGTCGGCCGAGATTTTCCAGCGAGCCGGCGCTGGTTAGCACCTGAACGGGCTGATCCTGTTCGGCCATTACGGTTTTCAGGCGCTCGCCGATGGTGTTGTAGCCGCCGCCACTCTTGCCGGTGCTCACGACGATCGGTGGGTCGGCGGCTTGGGCCAAGCCCGCGTACAGGCCGGCGGCGAGGAGGAGGGCGTGCAACAGTCCGGATTTCAAGTTCATGCTGAGTTCTCCTTGAGATAAAGCCCGAGGTTGCCGATGACGGTCACGGTCACCGGCGACCGTCGCTGGATACTCAATACAGTTTAGATTCACCCGGCGGCCGTGTCTTGAAGCGCTTGTAGGCCCACAGATATTGCGCGGGGAGCGAACGAACCGCCGCTTCCACGCCCCGGTTCAGGGCCGCCGCCGATTCTTCCAGCGACGCGGCGACGCTCACCTCCGGCAACGCCCGCAGATGCAGCGCATAACCCTCGCCGCGCGGCAAGCGCTCGGCCCAGGTCAGGAACACCGGAACACCGGTTTTCAATGCCAGCCGCGAGACCAGGGTCATGGTGCTGGCGGCGATGCCGAAGAACGACGCGAATACACCGCCCTCATCACCGGGGTCCTGATCGGGGAGAATGCCGAGAATTTCGCCATTGCGCAGCGAGGTTAACAGGGTGCGTACCCCACGGGTGTCGGTGGCGACCACCTTGCCGCCGACCCGGCCGCGCCCCCGAACGCTGAGATCATCAAGTCCCAAGCGGCTGGGACGATAGAGGATAGTTAGCGGATGACGGCTGGAGTAGTACAAGCCGGCCATTTCCCAGGCGCCCAGATGCGGCGTGAGCAGAATCGCCCCTCGCTGTTGCCGCGCGGCGGCGGCCAGCGCTTCCTCGCCGGTTACCGAACCCCGCACCAGCGCCAGCACCCGCGCGCCGGGCCACAGCCAGAGCGGTCCCAATTCCAGCAGCAGCTTGCCGGTTTCCATCAGGTTATCGCGGAGCAGGCGATCGCGGTCTACATCCGCCATTTCGGGAAATACCAGGGCCAGATTGCGGCTGGCGATCCGCCGCAGATCGTTGGGAATCCACCGCAATAAGCTGCCGACCCACACGCCGATGAGGTGTGTCAGAGGCAACGGCAACAGGCTAGTCAGGCGCAGCAGCCCGATGATTGCCGCCCGCCGGATCATGACTCCAGCTCAAGTTCCCCGGAATAGTCCCACGCCAACACACTGCGCGCGCGCTCCAGCTCCGGTTCCGGAACCTGGAGTTCGATCCCGTCGGCGACGATGCCAAGTCGCAGCAGCGACCGATCCACCAGCACGCAGGGAATATCTTCGACCAGCAACCGGCCACGGGCGATCTCGGCCGGCGCCAGAGCATCGAACACGGTCAGGCTGGTCCAAGGTGCGTTCATTGCAGGGGGTTATCCGGGTCGGGGTCAAAATCGAAATCCGGCGCGGGTGGACTGCCGTCGTATACCAGGTTGTGTCGATACTGCAGATAGGCGCTGCGCTGAAACGAATAGGGATCGATCTGGTCTTCGGCCAGAACCCGCTCGATCCGCAATAGATCAGACCGCCGATTGATCAGATCCAAACCCCACAGGCCCCAGGCCACCGCCTCGGAATCCGTCGCCCAAGTGATCGGATTGGTGAAGAAATTGCCGACCAGCCCGATGGCGTCGCGCACCGTGCTCGGCCCCAAGAACGGCAGTACTAAATAGGGGCCATTACCGAAACCCCAATAGCCCAGCGTCTGGCCGAAATCCTCATTGTGCTTGGGCAGTTCCATGCGACTGGCGACATCGAACAGGCCGGCCACGCCGAAGGTCGTGTTGAACACGATCCGGCTACTGTCCATCGCCGCCAAGCGCAACTTGAATTGCAGCACATCGTTGAGCAGCACCACCACATCGTTGAGGTTGCTGAAGAAGTTGCCGATGCTGATGGTGATCGGTTCGGGCAGCACTCTCCGATAGGTCTTGGCGACCGGTTTGAACACCGCTTTGTCCACTGCGTCGTTGAAGGCGAACATGGCACGATTGTAGCTTTCGAGGGAATCCTGTTCGTCGCGCGACAGCTCGCTAGTCGATGCGCAGCCCACCAGCAGCAGGGCGGTGCCAGCGGCGATCAGAAAACGACGGGGTAAGATATTCATGAGCCTGGAAACGCCAAGGCTGGGGCGAAATTGCCTAAAAACGATTTTACTCCAAGCTCGGACCTTGCGCATGGCGTGCGCTCAAGTCTTCTCCTCGTGCGGCGGCGGGAAACCCGACAGACTCACGATCGGGGTCGCTCCAGGCATGATTCGCTCATGAATGCGCCCATGAAATCCCCAATCCCGCCGATGGCGCGACCGATCGCGTGTCATCGAATCCCCGTGCCTCCTCACGGTGCACCGCTATAATACGGAAAATCCCATTTTATCCTGACCCGACTCGGGAAGAAAAAGGATCGCCCATGTATCCGTCCTATTCCAGGGATTTATGGCAGTGCCTCGAACAGCTCAACCGGATCGGCATCGCGCTGTCCAGGGAGCGGGATACGCCAAAATTGCTGGAAACGATTCTGATCGCGGCCAAGCGTTTGCTGAACGCCGATGCCGGCACGCTGTATCTGCTGGACAAGGACGAGCAGCGACTCCGTTTCGAAGTACTGCGCAACGATTCGCTCCAGATCTATCTGGGCGGCACCACCGGCGCGGCCATCCCGTTCGATCCCATTCCCCTGTACGATCCGGCGGGTCAGCCCAACACCGGCATGGTGGTCACCTATGCCGTGCTGCACGACACGACGGTCATGGTCGACGATGCCTACGCGGACCAGCACTTCGATTTTTCCGGGACTCACCGTTTCGACCAGCGTACCGGCTACCGCTCACGCTCCTTCCTGACGGTGCCGATGAAGGACCACGAAGAAGAAATCATCGGGGTCTTTCAACTAATTAACGCGCTCGACCCGGAAACCGGGCAGGTACGGACATTTTCGCCGGCCGACCGCCAGATGGCTGAATCGCTGGCCTCGCAGGCCGCCATCGCCCTGACCAACCACCAACTGATCCGCCAGCTCCAGCAGCTATTCGAGTCACTGATCGAACTGATCAATACCGCCATCGACCACAAATCTCCCTACACCGGCGCTCACTGTCAGCGGGTGCCGATCCTGACCATGATGATCGCCGAGGCGGCCCGCCGCTGCGAACGAGGACGACTCAAGGCGTTCCGCCCCACGGCCGAAGAGCTGTACGAACTGAAGATTGCGGGACTGTTGCACGACTGCGGCAAGATCACCACGCCGGTGCATGTCGTGGACAAAGCGACCAAACTGCAAACCCTGTTCGACCGCATCGAGTTGGTGGATACTCGCGGCGAGGTCCTCAAGCGCGATATGGAAATCGAACTGCTGAAAGCCAAGCTGGCCGCCGTGGAGCGTGGCGACCTCGCGGCGATTCCGCGGTTGGAACAGCAGTTCAGCACTCGGCTGGCCGAGTTGGAGGCAGACCGGGAACACCTGCGCCGCTGCAACTCCGGCAGCGAGTTCATGCGGCCCGAGGATCAGGCGCGGGTCAGGCAAATCGCCGCCCGCCGTTGGGTCGGACCGGATGGACAGGAACGCGATTTCCTGTCCGGGGAGGAAATCGACAATCTCTGTATCGCCAAGGGGACCTTGAACCCCGCGGAGCGTGCCATCATCGAAGAGCATGTGGCCCTGACCCTACGCATGTTGAACGCTCTGCCCTGGCCGAAATCGCTGCATAACGTCCCTGAATACGCCGGTAGCCATCATGAAAAACTCGACGGTGGCGGTTATCACCGAGGCTTGGGTGAGCAGGATTTGTCCATCCAGGCCCGCATCATCTGTCTGGCCGATGTGTTTGAGGCGCTGACCGCGCGCGACCGGCCCTACAAATCCGGTAAACCGCTCAGCGAGGTGCTGCACATCCTTGGCCAAATGGTGCGGGACCGTCAGATCGACTCCGACTTGTTCGAGGTCTTCGTTCGCGAAGGCGTCTGGCTGAACTACGCCCGGCAATACCTGCAACCGGAACAGATCGATGTGGTGGATCCCAGCCAGATCCCGGAACAGACCCACTAACCACCGTCAGGGTCGACGATCTGGCAAAGCCTCTCACTAGGAACCCCACAACTGCCGACGCTCAAGAATCTGGAGATCGCCCGTCGCCAGCCGACCGAACCGCGCAACATCACTGGCCGGAAGGCCAGAAACGGCACACGATGGGTTGGAACCAGCAATTGAGCCGTTGCGACACACCACGAAAAATCGTTTGTGGTTGGGGCGACCGGCCAAAGAATAACCGGCGGCCCGACGCACGATCGCTGGGGAGGAATATCATGCGTGCTCTATCTTGCCTTTGTTTTTTGTTAGGCACCCTGCTGTGGCTACCACCCGCGCCAGCGGCCAACTCGGCCTCGGAAGAATTCGCCGTACCATTGCAAGGCACGCCCGCGCCCGCGCGCGCCAAGCCGCGTAGATCGGAACGGGCGCGAACCATCAAGGACGACATGACAGGGGAACCGGCGCTGCGAGCCAGAACGGCGCAAGGTGCCATCGCCGCCGCGATCGGACAACGCGCCGCCGGCTGTCGGATGATCCGTTTCAAGAGAGGTTTCGGTTGGGTGGCGACAGGGAAGGCTCGCTATCCGGCGGCCGAAAATCCGGTCGCGACCCGCCGGACCCGGCAGGAAGCGCGGCTCAGTGCGTTCCTGGATGCCCGCGCGCGGCTGGCCGGCTGTCTGCGAGACCTGGCGCCGGAAGCCCGGAAACGCATCGCGGAGTATCTGAAAACCGATGACGCCATACGGCTGGCGCTGATCAACCTTGCCACCAATGAGCAGGAGCGGCGGCAACAAGCCCTCAAGATTCTGACGCGCGGCTTCGTCACCTATTCGAGTGAGGAGGATGCGGCCGACCGCGCAATCCATGTCAATCTGGTCGCCACGCCCAAGACCGCCCTCCGACTGACCCGTCCCGCCGCCGCCGCCATCGAAACCGTCACGCTCAAGGAAGGCTTGCGGCAACTGCTGGCCGAAATCGAGGGTCGCCTGATTCCACCGGCCGGCAACCGATTGATCGTCGTCAACGCAACGGGCGAACTGGCGTTGGTCGGCTATGCCGTCAATCTGATCGGCACGCACCCGGAGCCGGCCGCTCAGGAAAAACTGCGCGCCGACGCAGCGAAAATCGCCACGGCCCGCGCGACCGAGGCGCTGATGGGGTTGGCGACCGGGGATGACGCGGCATGGATCGCCGGCC
The DNA here is from genome assembly GCA_016699715.1 of Candidatus Competibacteraceae bacterium. Taxonomy (NCBI): domain Bacteria; kingdom Pseudomonadati; phylum Pseudomonadota; class Gammaproteobacteria; family Candidatus Competibacteraceae; species Candidatus Competibacteraceae bacterium. The sequence continues at coordinate 2,911,748 of CP065007.1, forward strand.
TGGACGAAATCAGCCAAGCCGAAATCCGTGGCGCCGCCAGCGGTTACGATGCCAGCGAACCCAGCGTGCGCCGTTTCGCGCAAATCCGTGAGCTGGCGATGTCCAGGATCAAGGACGCCGCCGGTCTTCAGGCGCTGCGCGAGGGTCGCTTACCGCCAGAAGCGGTGGTCAAACAATTCGCGGGAGAAGACAGTATCGCCGTCGCGGTGGTTTACACTCCGAGCATCAAGCAACCCGAACCGGTCCCAGCCGCACAGCCGCCCGTACCCGCGCCGGCCAGCGGCGAACCCGCGCCGGCGGACACCCGTTAGCGCTGACAGCGCGGACAGTAATAGGTCGCCCGCTGCCCGAGCCGACAGCGCTGGATGGATTCGCCGCAAACGGTGCAGGGCGCCAGGAAGCGGTTATAGACGCGCAGGCTTTGTTGAAAGTAGCCCGGCTCGCCTTCTCCACCGACGAAATCCCGCAACGTGGTGCCGCCCTGCCGGATCGCCTCGTCCAGGATCGCCCGAACGGCGACCACCAACCGCTGGTATTCGGCCAGCGTGACTCGCCCGGCCGAGCGCCGCGGATCGATTCCGGCCGCATGCAGCGATTCGTTGGCGTAGATATTGCCAACCCCCACCACCACATGGTGGTCCATGATGAAGGTCTTGATCGCCAGCGTCCGCTCCCGTGCCCGTTGGTGCAGATAGGTACCGGAGAATGCGGCGTCAAACGGTTCGGGGCCAAGCGTCCGCAGCAGGGGATGTTGCGCCGGTGGCTCCACGGTCCACAGCAACGAACCAAAGCGACGGCTGTCGTTAAAACGCAGACATTCCCCGCCGACCAGAACCAGATCGACATGATCGTGCTTCTCCAGCGGTGTGGCGACGGGCAGGACACGCAAGCGGCCGGTCATGCCAAGGTGGAAAATCGCGGTTCCACCATCGGTCCGTAACAGCAAATATTTGGCGCGTCGCTCGACCCGCTGGATGATTTGCCCTGGCAACAACGCTTCCAGTTCCTCCGGCACCGGCCAGCGCAACCGGCGCTCCCGGACCACCACCCGACCGACCTGCTGACCGGTCACGCGCGGCGCGATGCCGCGACGGACGGTTTCGACTTCCGGCAGTTCGGGCATTATTCGTCCCGTGCTCGGCCTAGTGCCGAAGATTCGATAGGCGGTGCCCGGAAGCTCGCCGCCGCGCTGGTCAGCAACGGGTACAAACCGTCGGGACAGAGCGAGACGGTTGCACCGATTTGCAGGTAACGCCGGCCGTCGGTCGGAGCCGTCGCGCCAAAGCGAATTTCCCGATCGTTCAGCCATAACCGCAACCGGGGCGGATCGAGTTGCAAGGATTTCAGGTTCAGTTCGGCGACGGGATACCGTAGCGAGCAGTGGGTTCCGGCAAGATTCACGATCGGATTGAGCAAGACCGGGTTGGCCAGGCCGCTTTCCGGCGCGGTCATCCACCAACGACCACTGCTGCGTTTAAAGGCCAGATTGGCTTGACCCGGACGCTCGACCGCGATCCGTTCGGTTTGCGCCGGAGTCAACTCCAACAGAGTGGGAACGCCCGCCAGCCGTTCCTGCCTGGATTCCAACCACGCCAGCGCCGCCAAGCCACCGACCAGCCCCAGCAGTCCCAAATTGAGCCAGCGCCGCCGCGTGAGCGCACTCACGGTCAACGCCGCCGCCGCCGGAACCAGATCAGCCAGCCGCTGGCCAACAGCGTCGCCGGCAATACCAGCAAGAAAAAGGCGGCGATCAGCGCCAGCGCGCCATCCGACAAATCCAGATGGATATCGGGGGCGGCCTTGGGGCGCAACACGATCAGCGTGTCGTCCAAGGTCAGCCAGTTCATGATATTCAGTCCCAGTTGCAGATTGCCGCCGTTGCCCAGATAGGTATTCGAGAGAAAATCGCCATCGCCGATGACGACAATGCGCTGCCGGGATGCGGTAGCTTGCGCATCAACGGCTCCGGCGGCGGGTGAGCCGGGTCGGGGCCGAACCAGCGCCACGCCAATGGTCAGGGGACCGGGACGCTCGGCGGTATCGGGATCGAACTGCATCCGTTCGTCCAGCGAACCTGTTTCCGTCCAGGTCCGCAACTGGCTTTCCAGCAGCAAATCAGCTTTCCAACCAGCGGCGGTTTGCGGCTCCAAAGCGACGGCTTGCGGCAGCAGGGCGGGCGAACGCAAGGGTTCGGTGATGGGATGCGGACCATAATCGGCGATGGGAATGAAGGCAGGATTCTTGATGCCCAGCAAGGGCGTATCCGCGTCCACCACGACGCCGGGCAATACGGTGATCCCCAACAGGGTTGCCAACGCTTGCAGGCCGGACGGGTCCTTCGGCTCCAGCAACCACAACAGGTTGCCGCCCCGATTGACGTATTCCACAATGGCCTGAATCTCCGCTGTCGGCAACGGTGTTTGTGGCCCGGCGATCACCAGCGCGGCGGCCGTGTCGGGGATCTGGGTTCCTGTCGTCAAATCGAGCGCTTCCGGCTGAATGCCGAGCTTTTCCAGCTCCCGGCCAAATGCGCCCAGGTCGTGGTTGGCTACGCCCCGTGGGTTGCGCTCGCCGTGGCCGGCTAGAAACAGCACGACCCGCGCTTGCTGGCGACCGAGACGATGCAAGGATTGGGTCAGCGCCTGTTCACTGAGTTGCTGGAGCCTTTCCCCATGAGCGCGATATTCCAGATACAACTCGCCGTCGGCGGTAATTCCGAGTTCCCGCACTCGATCCGGCAACAGATCGGGGTTAACGAAAGCCAGCGTCAGGTCGGGTTTATAGCGCTGGTAACGGCCCACCAGCCGGACGATGCCGTCGCGCAGGGAGGAATTGTCGCGGGCATAGGCGGTGATGCTGACCGGTCCGTCCAGTCGGTCCAACAGCATCCGACTGGCCTCGGACAGCGTGTTGCGGCCACCGGCGGTCCAGTCGGCCTGAACCGGGTAACGGACGCTTAGCCAGGCCAGCAGGCCGATCACCAGACCGAACAACAGGAGGAACAGTCCGTTCTGGATTCGCAGTCGCCGCCGGGTAGAGAGATCGAGCCGCATGATCAACCCCGCAGGCGCGCATCGTCCAGCCGGCGGATCGTCAGACCCAGGAAAGCCGCGATGAACAACAGGTAATAGGCGACATCGACGCTGTTAAACAATCCCAGCAACAATGCGTCGTAGTGGCGCGGCAGCGACAGGTACGCGAACAGGCTGTCCGCCGTTTTTTGGCCGGTCCCGGCCACATCGACCACCCACAACAGCAGCAGCAGCCCGAAGGTCGCCATCGCCGCCAGCACCGGTTGGATGGTGAGCGCCGACAGATACAGGCCAGCGGCGGTAAAACTGCCAGCGAGCAGAATCAAACCGAGCACACCGGCCAGCAGCTTGCCGAAATCCAGCGGCGCGCCAACCGTCAGCGCCAACGGCATCAACGCGACCAGCACGATCATGCCCGACAGGAAGACGACCACGCCTAAATACTTGCCGAGCACGATGGCCGTCGATCCTACCGGCGCCGAGAGCAGCAGGTCGAGTGTGCCGGCGCGACGCTCTTCGCTCAACAGCCGCATGGTGAGTAGTGGTGTTAGTAAAAGCAGCACCCAGGCGGCGACCCGAAACAGCGGCGCGGCGACCAGATCGGTCACGCCGGGTGCGTTGTCCAACAGGGCCAGTCGGCCCTGCAAATTTCGGAAATCATCCACCAGGATCAGGAAGATCCACGCCAGCAACCCTTGCACCACCGCCAGCAGCGTCCAGGCCAGCGGCGACAGGAATAGGCCGCGCAGCTCGCGGGCCGCGATGGTGAGGATCATACCGGCGCCTCCCCCAGCGTCAGATCGACAAAGATTTGTTCCAGGCCGGTGTGTTCCGGGGTCATTTCCCACAGATCCCAGCCATCGGCGCAAGCCCGTTCGAGCACGGCCTGGTGGGGCGCGGCGCCGGGGGCATGATGGAGTCTAAACCGGCCGATACCGAGTTCCTCGACCCGGACGACTCCCGGCAGTCGCGCCAGGCTCGCGGTCGGCGGCGCTGCGTTCAGCCCGACCCGCAGGTGGGTGGAGCGCCGTTGCTGTTCCAAATCGGCCAGCGCGCCGGCGTACACCAGCCGTCCGGCCCGGATGATCTGCACATGGGTGCAGGTCGCCTGCACCTCGGGTAACAGATGGGTGGACAGAATCACCCCGCGATCCCGCCCCAGCGTGCGGATCAACTCGCGAATCTCGCGCAGTTGGAAAGGGTCCAGGCCGACGGTCGGCTCGTCCAGCACCAGCACCGGGGGGTCGTGCAGGATGGCCTGGGCCAGACCGACCCGCTGCCGATATCCCTTGGACAAATTGCCGATCAGGCGTCGGCCGACATCCGCCAGCCCGCAGCGCTCCTTGATCTGAAGCAGGGCTTGGCGGCAGGCCACGCGATCGAGCCCGTGCAGGCGGGCGCTGTAGCACAACTGTTCGTCCACCGTCAGTTCGCGATAAAGCGGAGGTTGCTCGGGCAGATAGCCGATCGATTGCTTGGCCTGACGCGGTTGATCCAGCAAATCGGCGCCGTTGATGACGATCCGCCCGGCGTCCGGCGCCAACACACCCGCCAGCATCCGCATCGTAGTCGATTTGCCCGCCCCGTTGAGGCCAAGAAATCCAAGAACCTGGCCCCTGTGGAGAGTGAAAGTGATTTCATCGACCACCCGCATATCGCCGTAGCTGCGGGTCAATCGCTCCACCCGCGCCAGTATCTCGCCTTTCATGCCATTTTCAACAAGCGCTGACCCGCGCGGGGCGGTATCATACATTACGAAGTTGACCCGAACAGCCGTGCCGATCCGTTGCCGAGCACCCCATGGAAAAACCTCCCAACCACATCCCGCCACCCGATCACGACCTCTCCGATGGTCTGCATATCGACCAGAGCGAGGAACCTCTGATCCACTGGCTGCTCGTCATTATCCGGTTTTGCGTGCGGATACTGGCGATACTGATGACCCTGGTGATCATCTGGAGCGTCGCCGATGTGGCTTGGGTGATTTATCAGCGTGCGGCGGCGCCGATTGTGGGGTTGCTGAGCGTCAATGATATTTTAGCTTCGTTCGGCGCCTTCATGGCGGCTCTGATCGCCATCGAAATTTTTCTGAACATCGTGCTGTACCTGCGCGACGACGTGTTGCATGTCAAACTGGTGCTCGCCACGGCGCTGATGGCGATCGCCCGAAAGGTGATCGTGATGGACTACAAAACCGTGGAGCCCGAATACATCTGGGCAACGGCGGCGGTCATTTTTTCTCTAAGTATTGGCTACTGGCTGGTGGCCAAGAAACTCCAATAAGCACGGCAATCAGCCCAGCATCATGGTAGCAGTATTGTACGGAAATATCTTTATAAATCAAAATACCTAGAGCTGTTGGCTTGATGACGAACGGCTTTCCGGCCGTACCGGCCGCTTTTTCTAACCACGCTTACAAAAGGTGTAGAGTTGAATTTCATCGTTCATGGTTTTCTGGATCTCTCTTTCTGGGAACTGGTGTTGGCAACGCTGTTGATGACGCATGTCACGATAGCCGCCGTCACGATTTTCCTGCACCGCGCCCAAGCACATCGTGCACTGGATTTGCACCCGGTCATCAGTCATTTCTTCCGATTCTGGCTATGGCTAACGACCGGCATGGCCACCAAACAGTGGGTCGCCATACATCGCAAGCATCACGCCAAGTGCGAAACACCGGACGATCCTCATAGCCCGCAGGTTTTGGGTATCCGCAAGGTGCTTTGGGAAGGTGCGGAATTGTATCGCTCTGAAGCACTTAACTCGGAGACCATGAAGCGCTACGGTCATGGCACACCCGATGATTGGCTGGAAACCCATCTCTATGCTCGCTATGACCAACTGGGTATTACGCTGATGCTGTTTGTTGATCTGGCCTTATTTGGTGTCTCGGGACTCACCGTTTGGGCTATACAATTGCTATGGATTCCATTCTGGGCCGCCGGAGTCGTCAATGGCTTAGGGCACTATTGGGGTTATCGAAATTATGAACCTCGCGATGCCTCCGCCAACCTTCTACCGATCGGATTGATAATCGGCGGGGAAGAACTGCATAACAACCATCACGCCTTCCCTAGTTCGGCCAAGCTGTCGAACCACTGGTGGGAATTTGACATTGGCTGGTTGTACATCCGGATTTTGACAATCCTGCGATTGGCACACGTCAAGAAAATCGCGCCAGTACCACAACAACTACCGGATAAACAGGCTATTGATCTGGATACACTACGAGCCGTTGTGCTTGGTCGATTGTATGTGATGGCCGATTTCGGCCGTAATGTAGTGGTACCAGTGCTGCGGGAGGAGTTACGAAAAGCCGATGATTCCCGGCGCCGCATACTCAGGCGGACCAAGGGATTATTGCTGCGGGAAGAGGCGCGACTGGACGACCGTGATCGCGCCCGACTACGCAGTGTGCTCGACATGAGTCAAGCTCTATGCACCGTCTATGAATTTCGGATGAGCTTGCAAAGTCTGTGGAATCGCACAACTGTCAGCCATGAAAAACTGCTGGCATCGCTGCAAGATTGGTGTACACAGGCCGAGGCCAGTGGTATTCAAGCCCTACAGGAATTCGCGCAATCATTGCGTGGCTACTCAGTGCGCTCAATCTGACTGAAGGTCACAGAAAGCCCGCCTTGAAGGCGGGCTTTCTGTGACAGCTCAACAAGTTATCAAATAACTATTTGATCTTCGCTTCCTTGTAGGGAACATGCTTACGGACCACCGGATCGTATTTTTTCATTTCCAGCTTTTCAGGCATTGTGCGCTTGTTCTTAGTCGTTGTATAGAAATGACCCGTACCAGCGGTGGACACCAGCTTGATCTTATCACGCATGAGTAGCTACTCCTTTCAATTAAACTTTCTCACCGTGGGCACGTAACCCGGCCAAAACGGCGTCAATACCTTTTTTATCGATGATCCGCATACCATGCGAAGATACCCGTAGACGCACAAAACGCCGCTCACTTTCAACCCAAAAGCGATGAATATGCAAGTTCGGTAGAAAGCGACGACGGGTCTTGTTATTAGCGTGCGATACATTATTTCCGGTAGCGGGGCCTTTCCCCGTCACTTGGCAAACTCTTGACATTGAGCCTATCTCCACAACCGGCAAAACCGGGCTTTCGAAAGCTTATTGGCTTTTAAGTCTTAATGAACCACAGGTTAAAGGGACAAATGACCGCCACACCGATGGATCAGAAAAGCAATCAATATCCGAAGACTAAAAAACCCAAAAGCATCCCCCTGAAACCAGGGGGATGCAGCAAATAGATTGCCTGGCGATGACCGACTTTAGCGTGAGTAGATCTCACACGATCATAGGCGCGGCGCGGTTTCACGATCGAGTTCGGGATGGGGTCGAGTGGTTCCCACGCGCTAAGGTCGCCAGGCGAAAAGGGGGAAGGCACGATGCCTGCGAAGGTGGGGGGTTCCACATACTTTGGGTGTTGCAGGGTCAAGCCGCACGGTCAATTAGTACGGGTAGGCTGCACGCGTTGCCGCGCGTCCACCGCCCGCCTATCCACGTCGTGGTCTTCAACGGACCTTTAGGAGTCTCAAGGACTCGGGAGATCTAATCTTGGGGGAGGCTTCCCGCTTAGATGCTTTCAGCGGTTATCCCGTCCGGACGTAGCTACCCGGCCATGCCACTGGCGTGACAACCGGTGCACCAGAGGTCTGTCCATTCCGGTCCTCTCGTACTAGGAACAGCGCCCCGCAAATCTCCAACGCCCGCGGCAGATAGGGACCGAACTGTCTCACGACGTTCTAAACCCAGCTCGCGTACCACTTTAAATGGCGAACAGCCATACCCTTGGGACCGACTACAGCCCCAGGATGTGATGAGCCGACATCGAGGTGCCAAACACCGCCGTCGATATGGACTCTTGGGCGGTATCAGCCTGTTATCCCCGGAGTACCTTTTATCCGTTGAGCGATGGCCTTTCCATACAGAACCACCGGATCACTAAGACCTGCTTTCGCACCTGCTCGACCTGTCCGTCTCGCAGTCAAGCGCCCTTTCGCCTTTGCACGCCACGCGCGATTTCCGACCGCGCTGAGGGCACCATCGCACTCCTCCGTTACTCTTTGGGAGGAGACCGCCCCAGTCAAACTACCCACCATGCACGGTCCCGGACCCGGATCACGGGCCACGGTTAGAATCTCGAGCATTCCAGGGTGGTATTTCAAGGTTGGCTCCACCGAAACTGGCGTTCC